>NZ_FRCF01000024.1 GCF_900142805.1 Lacicoccus alkaliphilus DSM 16010
ATTCTTCAAGCCAGGACAATTCACTGAGTTGGCGTAACTGTCTCTTACTGAGTGACGGCTGTTCTTTCAGGTCAAATTCTTTTAAGCTTTTCTGATAAGGAAATTTGGCCCACTTCAAATGCTTCTCGATCATTTTCTCTTCACGCCGTTTTTCCTCATAAGTCAGCAGCTCCCGAAGAAACTCTTGATACGTCCATGAATGAGATTCCGCTTTTCGCAGAAAAGTCGGTATCTCTTTTGATGTTTCAGTCATTCTCAATCGTTGAAACTGGCGCTGGATATCCTCTACTGAGTAATTCACTTTATGCCCCTCCTAAAATCTTCAGATAATCGTCCAGTTCTCTGACTGCTGCTTTTTCGTTGGCGTAGTCAGACGCATGTCCTGAGTCAGACTCTGGCGTGAATGCTGGATGGGCCTGCGCTTTCGCCAAATGGGCGGCCACGTCATGAAAATCGTTCGCACTCCACAATGCATTTTTCACACAAGTATCCAAAGCCTGCCCAATATAGGGTTCAAATTGCTTTACCGTCTTTTGAATGATCTGAAGTTGATCTCTTATGTATCTCGGATAACGCCGCTGAATTTCATCTAGGAACTGTTGAGATTTTTCTTTGTCTTCAAATAACGTGTGGACTGTTTCTACATAGGCCGGTATGCCTTTGGTTCTGTCTCTCGTATGGTTTCTACTCTTGACCAACTGGCCTTTTCCTGTGGAAAGGCGATGGACCGCCAAAGGCGCTGCACCGGGTTGTTTCTCAATGATGAGCTGTTCTGCCTCTATCCGGATATAGACCGTATTCTCGCCATGCGGCGTGTAGGTCCCGAGCGGCACGGAGTAACGATTGGACCGGAACTTAATAATATTGTCCTTATGGACGGTCCTTGTTATACTGGACCCATGGTTACTTTCGAAAGAAAGTAGAGTGGAGACTTTTCGCAAGTGTGGCTTTTCCAGGGCAAACACTTCGACAGGTCTCTTTTTTATTGTATTGTGCACTTGATGGTTGCCTTTTCGCTCAAGCCAGGCCAAACACTGCGCATTCCACGTCTCCAACTGATGAAAAACACGATTCTTGGCAAAATTCCCTTTAATGAATTTGACCACGTTTTCGATCTTCCCCTTCGATTCGGGGTCTGCAGCACGGCACAGATAGATACGAAAGCCTCTTTGTTGCCTGTATGACTGGAACGCTTCCGTATAGACAATGTCCCCGCCATTTTCGCTGACCGTCATGAGCTTATCCTGGTCATAGACGATTTCTTCTGTCATGCCGCCAAAATATTCGAACGCTTTCTCATGAGACCGCAGAACATCCTGGGTCGTGAACGGCTGTGCCTGCCATTCGGCATATTTGAAACGGGAGTGGGAAAGGACAAAAGCGATGACATATAATTTGGTTGTTTTCCCTTCGGAAGTCGCCACTTTCTGCTCTCCGAAATCGACTTGTATCTGTTGTCCTTTCGGCAATTCCTCGACAGCTTCGTACCGCCTGAAAGTGAGTGATTTTGGGATATGATATTTTTCCCGCAGTTCCTTTACATAGGTTCGGACCGTGCTCTCTCCGACTGTATTAAATTCACAGTATTCTTCCAGCCAATCTGAAATTTGGGAGGCTGTCAAATCCGGATGTTCCTTCAGCCAATTCAGAATCTTATCCTGATAAGGATCCAGTTTGCGTTTTCTTGTTTTCAATACGTCCACCCACCTGCACGCCTCTTCATAATCCATTTCCAGATATTCATAGACCGTCGTTCTCGACAGGTTACATTTTCTTGCGATGGCGGATACATTAAAGCCCTGCTTTTTCAATTGATGCACGTCTACAATCACTTCTAACTTCGACACCTTTCTAATCCTCCAATACACCAGTTGT
>NZ_FRCF01000023.1 GCF_900142805.1 Lacicoccus alkaliphilus DSM 16010
TACTCATCCAATGATCGGGCGAGCCAGACGACGGCTGCCAGCGGGTTGCCGAGCACGGCTTCCCCGTAACCTTCGTCAATCTTCATGCCGTTTTTGAAGATCTCCATCCGTTCGGCCGGCAGGTCGATGTCGGCAAGCTTCAGCTGCTTCCCGCCGAGCACCGCACCGGCGGCGGAGCCGTTGTCGGACACCGTGTCCTCGAACTTGATCTGCCAGCCGGCGATGCGGCTGTCGATGACTTCTGCGGCCGGCACCGCGTAATCGATGTAGTCCGCCGCATTCTCCGCTGTGATATTCCCGGCATCGATGTCTTGTTTCAGCACGAAGGCGATTTCGAATTCAATCCGCGGCTGGATGAACTGACTGACATCGATCTGTTCGCCTTCGTCATACATCATGTCATTAAAAATGTGGCCGTAATCCGGCTGGTCGACGCCGAGCATGTCCTGCATGGCCTTTGACGTCAGGCCGATCTTCTTCCCTTTGACGACCGCCCCGGCAGCCATCCGGCGTTCCGCATATTTCAGCTGCACCGCATAGGCATCCGCGGCTGTGAGTGCCGGATGCCTTTCGGTGAGCGGCTGGATGGGTACGCCCGTCTTTTCAGCGTCGTATATTTCATCTGCTAATTGCTTGATATCTGGCATTGTGCTGATCTCCTTCTACACGGTGGCATACTGCCTGGCCGCAAATGATGCGGTCTGCTTGCACCATGTGATTTTGATATGTCTGTTGTTGAAATGCTTCAACAGCGTCTGGTCGGTAAAGCCGATATGGTTGCCCTCATTATCCACGTATAATGTACAGTGCCGTTTGTGGCACCGCGATTCGAGCATCACGTCATAGTAGCCGCTCGCCGGCAGGATGCACGCCGGCCGGTGCTGAAAGTGGCCGTTCGAAATCCGGGTGTGGGTGGTGAAGGGCCGCCCCATCAGCGTCTCCACTTTCTGCATGCGGCCGGCGAGGATCATCTCCCGGATGAGCGTCGAGCTCACTTTCTCACCGTGACACGCCACTTTGCCGATTTCCGTCGCCGTGATCCGGCCACCGGATGTGTCGTACAAAGTCCCGATCGTCCCGGCCCCTTTGGCGCCGTATGTGAAATCGTACCCGGCCACGGCATGCACCGTGCCGAACTGATAGAGGTACTCTTCGATATATGCTTCCGGCGGCAGCGCGGCGAAGGCCTTGGTGAAATCGACGATGTAGAACCGGTCCACGCCCAGCGCTTCGAGCACTTTCGCCTTTTCATCCAGCGTCATCAAATACTGCACGACGGTCCGGCCGTCCGACAGCACCGTCTTGGGGTGCGGAAAGAAACTCATGACATCGAGCGATACGTGCTGCGCATCCGCCGCTGCTTTGGCTGTCTCAATGACATGTTGATGGCCTGTGTGCACCCCGTCGAAAAAGCCGAGTGCCACCACATTGGCTCTGGATTTGTTCTGCCAATACTGCAGGTTGGTATCTTTCAAGTGTATGATTTCCATTGCCGGCATCCCCCTTAAGAGTGAAGTGCGTCTATTTGACTTCTTCCAGTTCCATTTCCTTGAGCTCCCGGTACTTGCCGCAGTTGAAGATGAGCGGCTCGCCGTCCGTCAATACGAGGTCGTTGACCTGGCCGATGAAGAGGACGTGATCGCCTTCCGTATGCTCGTTGTACACTTCGCATGACAGCTGGCAGACCGCGTTTGAAACGACCGGCACGCCCGCAAGCGTATCGAACTCATATTTATCCTCGAACTGCTTCTGGCCGGCGAATCGCATCGACTCCTCCTGCTGCTCGCAGGACAGGACGTTGACCGAGAACTGCCCGCTCTGTCGGATGCGCTCCAGCATTCTTGCTTTGTCCCCGATGGAGATGACGATGAGTTTCGGATCGAGTGAGACGGACATGAAGGCATTGGCCGTCATGCCGTAAGT
>NZ_FRCF01000010.1 GCF_900142805.1 Lacicoccus alkaliphilus DSM 16010
GGCTCTTCATATACTACAGGCTCTTCCACTGTTTCCACTGCCGGCTCTTCATATACTACAGGCTCTTCCACTGTTTCCACTCCCGGCTCTTCCACTACTTCCGGCGCTTGTACAGGAGCAACCTCAGTTGCTGCATCTGCAGATACAGTCAACTTATTACCAGGAAAAATTAAATCTGAAGTCAAATTATTCATATCCATCAATTCTTTAACAGTCAAATTGAATTCCGATGCGATCTCAAACAGTGTATCTCCAGGCTGGATTACATAGATGCCTTCTTCAGCCACTACTTCAGCTTCAGCTTCTCCAGCTACTTGAAGCACCTGTCCAGGGAAGATTAAATCTGATGAAAGATCGTTTGCTTCTTTCAATGCTGCCACTGATGTGGAGTTCGCAGCTGCGATTTCGGATAAAGTGTCACCTGATTGTACTTCGTGTCCTTTTTCGGAAGCTTCTGCGTTGGCTGCAAATACTGATGAAACAGCGATTACTGTTCCTACGGATAATAATTTTTTCATTTGAAATTTCCTCCTGTTTTAACCTGTATATATTTAGAAAGTTTTTGTAATGTATCGTTCGTTTAATGTCTTCCTAATCACTAGTAGTACTATAACAGATATAAATATTTCATAGGTTACAGGGAGATAAAATGTTAAGGCTTCTTTTACAGCAGTGTTACAAAAAGATTTCTTCAACATTTTAATTATTTCATCAGGAGGAATTATTATGTATTTATTAACTTTTTACACATTTATGTTAAGATGACCTTTTGAAAAACGCTGTCATATCAATGCTGAAAGCGATAATTAAATTTCGCCCTCTATTTCTATAATTGACAATATAGTCTGACAACCGTAATAAATTAAATCACATTGTAATAAAATTTATTGAAGATTTTCTTTACATTTCATAAAAAAGACATCTCCGGCATTTTTACGCAGATAAAATACCGGATAATGTCAATTGTGAGTGTGAGTAGTCAGGTGCAGAACAATAAAAAGTGTGTGGGAGTGCTTCTGAGTCATTTATGCAAGGACTTTTTCCTCACCGGTTCCTTCTTTGTTTTCCCCGGATTCATCAATCTCAATTTCCTCAGCTTCTTTGATCAAGTTTTCCAAAACCTCGACATTCTTATCTTCAATGGGTACTTTGACTAATTCTTCATGAGCACTTTTGTTAAAGTCATTCTTCGTCAGTGTCAGTATGCGCTCCTCTCCAACGAAATCGTAGCGATTGTAGTTTTTGATCGCTTCATTGATCAACTCACTCGGATTTTTAATGTTCTGGCTGTTGTTCAGTTTTTCCGGCATCAGCTTTACACTTTCCGCCCAGACCTCCATCCGATATTCTTTCGTGCCATTTTCCATCGTATGCATGGTCGTGGCGAGTTGTCCGCTCACACATATAATCTGGCCTTCACTGACACTGTCCAGTAAGTTTGGTATCGCTTTTCCAAACCCTTTACAATATATGAAATGCACTTCATGATCACGTTTATGATCTTTAGGTATTCTGATTGTCGCCAGTATGAATGAATTCACTTGTGTGTTATTGCCCTGCTTTACTGAAATATTTCTGACCAGCTCTCCGACAAGCACCACTTTATTCAACATTATTCCACCTCCTTCCTGCTATCAGCTTAAATTGGAGTTGAATTTTCTGCAAATGACAACAATTTAAATTTTGAGGTAAATATAATACAATAAATATATAACTGTACTCAAAAATGAACAGGAATCAAAAAACCGGCTGCAGAAATACGAAATCTGTAGTTTTTAAACTTTAAGGGGGGATTTCATGAAATCATTTAAAATTGTAGAAATAAAAATGCAGAATGAAAATAACTACATCATTCTTGATTTGATAGACGGCGTCATCATTAATAATGAAGTCAGCAAGGACTCGTGGATTGTTGAAGTCGCCACTTCCGAGGATTTCAAAGATATATTGGAGGAGTTCATAGGAACCGAGGTGACGCTCCTCATACGAATCACCAGAGCCTCCAATACTCCGGCGCTGTTCCATGGTAAATTAATGGAGATGAACAATATCAGCGTCGGCCTGTCCCTCATATTCATTGGAGACATCATACAGCAGGGACCGCACTATGCAGAAGAATTGCTTGAAAAGCTCATGCAGGAAAATTATGAAGGCGAAGCATTGCTCAATGAATTCAAAACCCGCATGGAGTCGAAAGAAGATATAAAAACATCCGACTGATCAATCAGTCGGATGTTTTGTCCTGTATGGCAAAAGTGATTTCACACTGACATGCCACTTCCCCATCGACAAGGGCCACTGCTTTGCCTTTGCCGATCGGCCCTTTTATTTTGGTGATTTCTACAGTCAGTTCCAGTGTATCACCCGGTGTGACCTGGCGTCTGAACTTACACTTATCTATGCCTGCAAAGAATGCAAGCTTTCCTTTAAATTCCGGCTGCTGCAATAATGCGACACCGCCGACCTGTGCAAGTGCTTCAACTATCAGCACCCCCGGCATCACAGCATACTCCGGAAAATGTCCCGCAAAGTAAGGTTCATTTCCAGAAACCTGTTTTATCCCGGTACAGCTGACGCCGGGTTCAATTTCTGTCACACGGTCAATCAATAAAAAGGGGGGTCTGTGTGGAATGATTGCTTTGATCTGATCATAAGTAAGCATAATTTATACCTCTGTCAAGTTAATGATGTGTTCCCAAGTTTCCAATCTGAATACTTCAAAAGGGTTATCCAAAATGCCGTAACCGATCATCAGCCCTGCAAAGAAAACGATGATCGCCACGTACAGGAATAGTAGAATGCGAACAACTAACGGAAAACGTCTGTGAACTAATTTTTTAGGTGTTCCTTCCATTTTAAAACCTCATTCTAGTTAGTCACCGGCGCTTTGGTCTTATCCTGGTCACTGACTCTTTCAATATCTGCACCCAACCGGCTTAATTTTTCATGAAAATCAACATACCCGCGATCCAAATGTCTTAACTCTGTCACTACAGTATACCCATCGGCTGCCAATCCTGCCAGTATCAGTGCAGCGGCTGCACGGAGATCAGTGGCTTTAACCCGGGCACCCTGAAGATTGTCCACGCCTTTTATCAATGCGGTGTTCTCTTCGAGCGAAATATCGGCATTCATCCCCGTAAATTCCGCTACATGCATGAAGCGGTTCTCAAATATGGTCTCAGTGATGGTGCTTGTACCTTTGACCGTCGTCAGAAGCGCCATCATCTGACTCTGCATGTCGGTTGGAAATCCTGGATGGGGCATCGTTTTGACATTGGTGGGTTTCATGTTATCAGCAGGTATGATCGTGACTTCATTTTCATCCTCCACGAATTTAACGCCCATGTCTTCAAGCTTCGATACGAGGGCCGTGAGATGATCGAGGACGACATTCTTCAATGTGATTTCACTCTTCGTGATTGCTCCGGCAATCATGAATGTCCCTGCTTCTATTCTGTCGGGAATGACCTCATGAGGGGCACCCTTCAGTTCTTCCACACCTTCTATTACGATATGACTTGTTCCGGCGCCTTTGACATTACCACCCATGCTGTTGATGTACTTTGCCAGGTCCTCGATTTCCGGCTCCATCGCCACATTTTCAAGACGGGTGACACCTTCTGCGAGACTCGCTGCCATAATCAGGTTCTGCGTCGCACCGACACTTGGAAAATCAAGATTGATTCTCGCGCCTTTCAGCCTGCCGTCTGTATATCCTTCGATATTCCCGTCGACATTTGAAAAAGAAGCGCCCATCTTCTCGAGTCCTTTAATGTGCTGTTCAATCGGCCGGCTGCCAATCGCACAACCACCCGGCATCGCAATCGTACACTTGCCGTAACGGCCGAGCAGCGGCCCCATTACAAGCATACTTGCCCGCATTTTACTCACCAGGTCATAGGGGGCGTTATGGTTGAGGCCCTTGGAGGCATCCACCGAGACCATTCCATTGCCGGTCTCCACTTCTGCGCCCAACAGCTTCAACAGTGATGTTAAATTTTCCACGTCGGATAACTCCGGCACGTTGGTTATATCTGATTTCCCTTTTTCAGGCAGCAGAGACGCCACCAAGATGGGCAAAACGGCATTTTTAGATCCTTCAATGGTGACGGAACCCGTTAATTTCTGACCACCCTTGACTATTATCTTATCCATTATCCACACTCCATTAAGTAGTTAAAATACGTCCTATTTAACTATAGTCTATATTATAGCTGTCTAAACATGTTGTAAAGTTTTTCACCGTATTCTAATTGAATATTAATGAAGCGTCCTGGACAAGATAGAAGAAATCCATGATGAAGTTGCTTAAAGCACTGCCCAATAATACAGATATTACAATCAGCAGCAGAATGATCCTGCCGGTCTCGCCTTTTAAAAAGAGCCTTTGTATATTCAATCCCTGCAGTAGCCAGAAGCAGAATATCACACTCAGAATATGGAGTATTATATGCATTAAAGCCATTTGTGAAAATAACATGAATATCACCCTTAAAAAAAGCCCGGGGGAGCCCCCAGGCTTTATCTGTGTCTTGCAACTTCTATACGGTTCATTGCCCGTCGCAGTGCCAGCTCTGCACGGTATCTGTCTATCTTTTCGTCTTGTGACTGCTGCAGTAACTCTTCTGCACGCTGACGTGCTGCTTCAGCCCGTTCAGTATCTATATCTTCAGCAAACTCACCTGCTTGAACAAGTACAGTGACTTTTGAAGGATTGATTTCTGCAAAACCTTCAGTTACAGCAAAATATTCAAACTGACCATTTATCTTTGCCCGCAGACTACCTATTTTAAGTGCAGCGACAGTCGGGATATGTCCGGCCATAACACCCAGTTCACCTTGCTTGGACTGAAGTATGATGATTTCACAGTCTTCCTCGAAGAAGACGGATCCATTAGGAGTCACTATGTCGAGTGAAATTGTCATGTGATTTTACCTCCCGATTTTATACTTCTACACCCATGCCGCGTGCTTTTTCAAGTACATCTTCAATGCTGCCGACAAGTCGGAAGGCATCCTCAGGAATATGGTCGTAGTCACCTGTCAGGATTTCCTTGAATCCTCTGACAGTCTCTTCAACCGGTACATATGAACCTTTCTGACCGGTGAATTGTTCTGCCACGTGGAAGTTCTGACTTAAGAAGAACTGGATACGGCGTGCACGTGAGACCGTCACTTTATCTTCATCGGATAACTCATCCATACCAAGAATTGCGATGATATCCTGCAATTCGCGGTATTTCTGGATTGTCGCCTGAACTTCTCTGGCCACGTCATAGTGTTCCTCACCGACAACTGCAGGTGAGAGTGCACGGGACGTTGATGCCAGCGGGTCTACTGCCGGGTAAATACCCATCTCTGAAAGTTTACGTTCCAGGTTTGTCGTCGCATCCAAGTGCGCGAACGTCTGGGCAGGCGCCGGGTCGGTGTAGTCATCGGCTGGTACGAATACTGCCTGTATGGACGTTACTGATCCGGTGCTTGTCGTAGTGATCCTCTCCTGAAGTTGACCCATCTCGGTTGCAAGTGTCGGCTGGTAACCAACGGCTGACGGCATACGGCCGAGCAGCGCTGATACCTCTGAACCGGCCTGCGTGAAACGGAAAATGTTATCGATGAATAAGAGAACGTCCTGTCCCTGTTCATCCCTGAAGTACTCAGCCATCGTAAGGCCGGAAAGTGCAACACGCATACGCGCACCGGGCGGCTCGTTCATCTGACCGAATACCATTGCCGTTTTCTCGATAACACCTGAATCGCTCATTTCATAATAAAGGTCGTTACCTTCACGCGTACGTTCCCCGACTCCGGCGAATACTGAAATACCACCGTGTTCCTGGGCGACGTTGTTGATCAGTTCCTGGATCAATACTGTCTTACCTACTCCGGCACCGCCGAACAGGCCGATCTTACCGCCCTTTGTATACGGGGCAAGCAAGTCTACAACTTTAATTCCAGTTTCTAAAATTTCTACGTTTGTCGTCAGCTCATCAAATGTCGGAGCTTGTCTGTGAATCGGGTCTCTTCTCTCGGACTCTGGAATGGAGTCACCTAAATCAATATGTTCTCCTAATACGTTAAACACACGACCAAGAGTCGCTTCACCGACAGGTACTGTGATCGAACTGCCTGTATCGGTGACTTCAGCACCGCGTCGCAGTGCATCCGTTGATGCCATAGCAATTGTTCTGACGACGTTGTCACCCTGGTGGAGTGCAACTTCCAGAGTAAGGGAAGTCGTTTCATCACCTTTGTGGATGTCGACAGTCAATGCGTTATTCAATTCAGGCAGTTCGCCCTCATTAAAACGGACATCAACGACAGGACCCATGACTTGTACTACATGACCTAAAGCCATTCGTTTTCCTCCTAGCAAATCTTATTCAAGTGCGGCTGCGCCACCAACAATTTCTGTGATTTCCTGTGTGATTGCCGCTTGCCTTGCACGGTTGTATTCCAATGATAAATCATCAATGAGTTCTTTGGCATTATCAGTGGCAGCTTTCATAGCAGTCATTCTCGCTGCGTGCTCACTCGCTTTCGCTTCCAATAAAGATCCGTAGATGAGACTCTCTGCATACTGCGGCAATATCACCGACAGCAAAGATTCTTTATCCGGTTCGAATTCGTAATTTGTGAGTGTAGAATCCTTTGCCTGCCCCTCTTCGATTTCAGAACCTGTAAGAGGCAGCAGCTTGTCAGCCTTCACTTTCTGCTCAAGCACATTGATGAATTCATTATAAATGATGAAGAGTTCATCAATATCTTCCTCTATAAAACTGGATACAGCTTCATGAGTAATCTCTTTCACACTGCTGAAATCAGGTTGATCTGCCAGACCGGTGCGGTAATTTGCGACGTTGTAGCCGCGGGAGGTCAAAAATTCATAACCCATCTTACCGATGACAAGAATATCGTAAAATTCCGGGTCATCATTATGACGCTCTTTTATTTCACCAGTCAGCTTTTTAAGTACGTTTGCGTTATAAGGACCTGCAAGACCGCTGTCTGCAGTGATCACTACATAACCCGTACGTTTGACAGGACGTTCTTCCAGCATCGGGTGGTCTGCTCCCGAGTCTCCGGTTGCTATCGCCCGTACCGCTTCCTGCAGTTTGTCGCGATATGCATGGAATCTGCTTGCGTTCTCTTCCGCACGGCGGAGTTTGGAGTTCGACACCATGTGCATTGCACTGGTGATCTGACTCATCTTCTTCGTCGATCCTATGCGTCCTTTTATCTCTCTGAGTGAAGCCATAAATTCACCACCTTATCCATCTTAGTCTCAGGCTTATTTTGAAGGATTGAAAATTTTCTTGAAACTGTCTATTGCTTCAACGAACACTTCATCATCCGGCAACTGTTTTGTATCACGGATACTGTTAAGCAGTTCTTTCTGATTTGAATCCATCCAACTTAAGAATTCATCTTCAAAACGCGTAATATCTTCGACTAAAATATCATCCAGGTGTCCATTTACGAGTGCATAAAGGATTGCAACCTGATATTCAACTTTCAGCGGGTTGTTTTCTCCCTGCTTCAGGACTTCAACAGTTCTCTTACCGCGTTCAAGTTTTGAAGCTGTCGCTTCATCAAGATCTGAACCGAACTGGGCGAATGACTCCAGCTCACGGAATGAAGCAAGGTCAAGCCTCAATGTACCTGCAACCTTTTTCATCGCTTTGATCTGTGCAGATCCACCTACACGGGATACTGAAAGTCCAGCGTTGATCGCAGGTCTCACACCCGAGAAGAACAGGTCGGACTGCAGGAAGATCTGGCCATCCGTGATGGATATCACGTTGGTCGGTACGTAAGCACTGATGTCCCCTGCCTGTGTTTCAATGAATGGGAGTGCAGTGATTGAACCGCCGCCAAGATCATCATTAAGTTTGGCAGCCCGCTCAAGCAGACGGCTGTGCAGGTAGAAGACGTCACCCGGGTAAGCTTCACGGCCCGGCGGACGACGCAGCAGCAGTGATAACTCACGATAAGCAGCTGCCTGCTTTGTCAGGTCATCATAAACGACCAATACATGCTTTCCGTTGAACATGAACTCTTCAGCCATGGATACACCGGCATACGGTGCGATGTATAATAAAGGTGCTGGCTGTGATGCACTCGCCGATACGACGATTGTGTAATCAAGCGCACCATTTTTGCGCAAAGTTTCCACTGTAGAGGCTACAGTCGATTCTTTCTGACCGATTGCAACATAGACACAGATCATATCCTGATCCTTCTGGTTCAGGATCGTGTCGATTGCTACAGTCGTTTTACCTGTCTGACGGTCGCCGATGATCAGCTCACGCTGCCCGCGGCCGATGGGAACTAAAGCGTCGATCGCTTTAATGCCCGTCTGTAATGGTTGATCAACACTTTTACGGTCCATTACACCGGTTGCAGGGCTTTCAATTGGTCTTGATTTTGTTGCAGCGATCGGTCCTTTGCCGTCTATAGGCTGGCCCAGTGAGTTGACAACACGGCCGATGAGCTCTTCACCTACGGGTACTTCCATGATCCTGCCCGTACGCTTGACTTCGTCGCCTTCTTTAATGTCATCATAAGGTCCTAAAATAACGATACCGATATTACTTTCTTCCAAGCTCTGAGCGAGTCCCAGTACACCACTTGGGAACTCCAGCAACTCTCCAGCCATTGCATCGTTCAAACCATGAGCAAGTGCAATACCGTCACCAACCTGGATGACCGTACCCGTGTCAGATACTGACATGTCCTGTTCATAATTTTCTATCTGGCTTTTTAAAAGAGCACTAATTTCGTCAGCTTTGATTGCCATGAATGTCACTCCTCAAATTAACTATTCGCGTGTGCCTTGAATTGACCTTTTAAAGTGTTCAACTGACCTCTGATGGAAGCATCATAGACTTTAGTATCTATGAAGACCCTGATGCCGCCGATCAAGTCTTCGTTCACTTCATTTTCAATCAACAGTTTTTTCAACCCGGTTTTCCTGATGAAAACTTTGCCGATATCATCCAGTTCCTCACCGGATAATTTATAGACGGATTCCACAAGTACATATGCCTGATTGAAATGGGCGTTGTACAATTGGATGAAATCTTCATAAATGTCTTCAATTCCGGTCATCTTGCCTTTGTCGGACAAAACCCGCAACAGATTGTAGAGCGGGCTTTCAACTTCTTTGAACGTATTTTCAATGACCGCTTTTCTATCATCTCTGGATATTTTCGGATTCGATATGAAAGCATAGAAATTCGGTACATTACGCACCGATTCTATGACTTTGCTGAAATCCTTCTTAACATTGTTCAGTGTATCGTCATCATGGATCGCATTGAAGAGGGCTTTGGAATAGTTATTCGCTGAAATAGCCATTATTTATCCCCTGCTTCCTGTAAGTACTGTTTCACCAGCTGCTGCTGATCCTGATGATCCATTTCTTTTGAAATCATCTTCTCGGCAATGAGTATTGACAACTCTGCCACTTGATCATTGATTTCTGCAATCGCTTTTTCTTTTTCTCTTTCAACATCAGCCTTCGCATTTGCCATAAGCTGATTTGCGCGGGTATTCGCATCATGAATGATTGTTTCCTGCTCTTTATTCGCCTGGGCTCTCGCATCTTCCATGATTGAGGAAATATCCGCCTGGGTCTGCTTGACCAATTCTTCATTTTCTTTCTGCAGACGCTGCGCTTCAATCCTGCGGTTTTCCGCATCATCAATTTCTGAATGTATGAGGTTCTCCCTGTCATCCATCACTTTTTTCAACGGCTTCCAGACAAAATATGACAGAGCCCCAAGCAGAACAAGGAAACTCACAAGCAGTACGAGACTGCTCCCGATTGCCACACCAACATCTCCAGTATTCCCTAGTATAAGAAATTCCACTTATGTACACTCCTTTCAAGAAAGTTTCGTTCACTCTTCAAACAACATAATAAGAGGGCGAAATCTTGATATAAGACTTCGCCATAGTAACGATTCTTAGAACGTGAACATAAGTAGGAATGCGATAACGATCGCCATGATCGGAACGGCCTCAACAACACCGATACCGATGAACATGATCGTTTGGAGCGGACCTCTTGCTTCCGGCTGACGTGCCACCGCTTCAACTGTCTTCGAAACTACCATACCAATACCAAAGCTCGCTCCAAGTGCTGCCAATCCTGCTGCAATACCAGCTGCAAGTAAACTCATAAAATATTTCCTCCTAAATAGATATAAATGTGATTTTATTTTTTATATTAATGATCATCGCTCAGCTTATGTGAGAGATAAACCATTGCTAACATAACGAATATAAACGCCTGGATCGCACTGATGAACAGTTTGAACCCTTGCCATACCATCAGTGGGATGAATCCACCGACCGCTCCGAGTATACCACCGGTTGTGATCAGGGAGACCAGCAGCAACAACAGGATTTCCCCTGCGTAGATGTTACCGTAAAGACGAAGACCTAACGTTAAATTATATGTAAATTCTTCAATGAACTTGATTGGTGCCATGAACCACATCGGTTGAAAATACGATTTAACATAGTTCCCCATTCCCTGCATCTGGACCCCGTAATAATGTGTCAGTACAATCATCAGTCCTGCAAGCGTCAGCGTCACTGTTGGATCCGCAGTAGGCGATTTCCACCATAACGTATGCGCTTCGTCCGGAAGAATGATTGTAAATGGTATACCGAGTATATTGGCCACAAAGATGAACGCAATCAGAGTAATTGCCATGAAGTGGAATTTCCCACCCTGCTTCCAGGCCATGTTGCTTGAAATCATACCTTTAACGAAGTTCATCAGTGTTTCCATGAGAACTTGCGGCTTACCTGTCGGCCTTACAGCAAGTTTACGTGTCATGAAGAAAAACACGAAGAACACAATCAGACAAGTAATGATAATCATCAATGAAGTCGACAGATCGAACATTACCGGCAAACCGAATAAGTCAATCGTAAACGTTGGAGTTCCGTGTTCCATTATTTCACCTCTTTCACTTCGTTAATTCTCTGACAGCATGAAAAACAATTAATACATAACCAAGGAGAAGACCTATGGCTATCGCAAAAATGTTGAATGTTTCAGGGAACCTCAGCCACACGAACAGTGTCACAAATACAATGATGAACCTCGTCATTATCCCGAGTCTCACTTTGCCGCCTTCTTCATCCTGTGCGTTCTCCAAGTTGTAGTACCAGTTGAAAATCATGAGAGTGGACGCAGCTGTGCCTAAAAACAATCCGGCTGCTATGGATGACTGTGTAAGAATGACAAAGAATAAACTGCCGATGAGAGGAAAAGAAAAATATCGCAAGAAATGAGTGTAAAATCTTCTGAAAAATGACACTATCAACACAATCTCCTAGTGGTTTAAAGCTTCCTAGAGTAACTTTCACATTCCCCTTGTAATAATATATGAGTGCAATTTTTGTGTCAATAACATGGAGGGATTTATTTAACCAACTCCAACCCCCGCCATATTATCGACACAATTCATCACACCTGTAAACTTGAGGGCTTTCGCTCGATGAGCCGTCGGTCATTTTGTCCCGAACAGGCGGTCTCCTGCATCACCGAGGCCCGGAACTATATAACTATGGTCATCCAGCCTGTCGTCGAGTGCTGCGATATAGATGTCCACATCAGGGTGGGCTTTCTGCAGCGTCTCAACGCCTTCCGGCGCCGCAATCAGGCAGATGAAGCGGATTTTGCTGCCGCCTCTTTTTTTGATTGCGGTGATCGCCTCGACTGCGGATGCCCCCGTGGCAAGCATGGGATCGATGACGAAAATATCACGTTCCTCGATATCCCCCGGGAACTTTGCATAGTACTCTATGGCCTGCAGTGTATCCGGGTCGCGGTACAGGCCGATATGGCCGACGCGTGCAGACGGTATCAGCTTGTGGATGCTCTCCTGCATCCCGAGTCCCGCCCTTAAGATCGGCACAAGACAGATTTTTTTACCGCTCAGCCTTTTCGCTGTCGTCGTCTGTATCGGCGTCTCCACCTCAACCTCTTCCAGATCGAGGTCCCTGGTCACTTCATAGGCCATCAGCATGCCCACTTCATCGACCAGTTCCCTGAAAGTTTTCGTCGGAGTGTTCTTATCCCTTATAAAACCCATCTTATGCTGGATAAGGGGGTGCTCCATCACTTGAACCTTTGACATATTAGTCCTCCTGTCCGTCAAATTCCATATTGATTACTGCCCGCCGTATAACGGGTAATCGGCAGTCAGTGCGTGGACCTGCTCCTTGATGCCTTCCAGGCTTTCTCCGTCCCTGGTGCGCTTCAGCGTCTCGACCATCAATTCAGCCACTTTTTCCATCTCTTTTTCCTTGAATCCCCTTGTCGTCATCGCAGGTGTGCCCAAACGGACGCCGCTTGTCACGAACGGTGATTCCTGATCGAACGGTATGGTGTTCTTATTGCATGTGATGCCGATTTCATCAAGTGCTTCTTCCGCCTTCTTGCCGGTCAGTTCGAAGCTTTTCACATCCACGAGGACGATATGGTTGTCCGTGCCGCCGGAAACGATTCTGAGACCGCCTTCAGTCAGTCCTTTGGCCAGCGCCTGTGCGTTCTTGATCACCTGCTGCTGGTACGCCTTGAAGCCATCCTGCTGTGCTTCTCCGAATGCCACTGCCTTGGCTGCGATGATGTGCATCAATGGTCCGCCCTGGATGCCCGGGAAGATGATTTTATTGAGGGATTTTGCATACTTTTCCTTTGCGAGGATGATTCCGCCCCTCGGCCCTCTTAAAGTCTTATGTGTTGTGGAAGTGACGAAGTCCGCATGAGGCACCGGATTCGGATGCAGTCCAGCTGCAACGAGGCCTGCAATATGCGCCATGTCCACCATGAAATACGCACCGACTTCATCTGCGATCTCACGGAATTTGGCGAAATCGATCTGTCTGGAATAGGCGCTCGCACCTGCAATGATAAGCTTCGGCTGCTCTTTTTTCGCGATTTCCATGACCACATCATAGTCGATCGTCTCGTCCTCTTCTTTGACACCGTACTCGCTGAACTCATACATCGTTCCGCTGAAGTTCACCGGGCTGCCGTGCGTCAGATGTCCGCCGTGATTCAGGTTCATACCAAGCACTTTATCGCCCGGTTCAAGTATCGAGAAATAGACGCCCATATTCGCCTGTGAACCGGAATGTGGCTGGACGTTGACATACTCGGCACCGAAGATTTCCTTCAATCTTTCCCTCGCCAGATCCTCTACGACATCAACGTGTTCACAACCGCCGTAGTAGCGCTTGTTAGGATATCCTTCTGCATATTTATTCGTCAGGATTGAACCCTGCGCTTCCAGCACAGCCTTTGAAACAAAGTTCTCCGAGGCAATCAATTCAATGTTTTTATCCTGACGGTTGAATTCCGATTCTATTGCTTCAAATAATTTTGAATCCTGTGATTTGATATGTGACATACTGACTCTCTCCATTCATCTTAATTAATTATTATATTTGGCTCTCGGACCGCCGATCAATTTAGGCCGCGTTCTGGCCATGGTGACCATCGCCTGCCCGACCATCTTCGTGTCGGTCCTGAAAGGTACTGCTACATGTTTCAAATGCATGCCGATCAATGTCTGACCGATATCGATGCCCGCATCCGCAGTGACAAATTCCGCGACGGCGGCATCGTCCATCTGTTTGTATGCATGTTCACTCAGGCTGCCCCCGGCGCTCCTGTGGGGGACGACGCTCACTTCGCCGTATCCGGACGCCTCAAGCGTCTTTCTTTCCATCGTGACGGCACGGTTGATATGCTCACACCCCTGGAACATGAGATGGACGCCATGCTTTTCCTTGATGTCCTTAAGGCAGTCATAAATGACTCCCGCTGCTTCCATCGAACTGTTTTTGCCGATATGCTGACCGATGACCTCCGAGGTCGAACAACCGATGATCAGCCTCTGGCCTTCAAAGAAGAAATTTTCAGCTTCGAGTTCATCGATAAGCGTTTCCAAATCATTCTTCAATTTTACAAACTCTTCGTTCATGTCGACCACCCTCAAATTCAGTATTTAACCAAATATCGACGATATCCAGTGCAAGACCTTCGCCGACCACTCTCTCGCCCATGGCAAGGACGTTCGAATCATTGTGCTGCCGCGTCGCTCTTGCTGAGAATGTATCATGCACCAGTGCACTGCGGATGCCTTTGACTTTATTGGCTGATATGCTCATGCCGATTCCTGTGCCGCAGACAAGGATGCCTTTATCATACTCCCCGGCCGCCACCTTTTCCGCAAGAGGCTTTGCGTAGTCGGGATAATCGACGGAGTCTGCCGTCTCGGGACCGAAATCCGTCACATCAAGACCCTTTTCTTTCAAGTCATCCACGATCGCCCGTTTCAGGTTGAAACCGCCGTGATCTGACCCCACTATTATTTTCATATTTTCACCTCATTCGTATTATATATAAAATTACCGTCACCAAGTAATCATAGTACTTTTCACAAATTATTTAAACAATTTCCCTAAAAATTTTGTCAATTGTGAATATACCGCCCTGTAATCCCCGTCACTGCCGCCGATCGGGTCCGTGATATCCACGGTTGTGCCATCTGCGTATTCACTCAACAAATATACTTCCGCCTCCGGGTACATGCTTTTGATGAAAGATTCATGATCTCTTGTCATAACAAGTAATACAGAACCCTCAACATCTTCCGGCTTCAGCTGTGCCGGCCCCTCCGGACGGACGAGACCTTCATCTTCCACGATTTTCATGGTGCCCGGGTTCACCCCGTCTTCCGTCACCATCAGCCCGCGGGAAGTGAAGGTGCTGCCTTTGGAAATTGTTTTCGCATAACTCTCTGCAAGCGGGCTCCTGCAGGTGTTGCCTGTGCATACGAAAATGATCCGCCTATTCACTTATCTGCTCCCCTTTTATCAATACGTCACCCGTCGCCTTGTAGATCCTGTTCAATAATGCCGCCGAGGAGGGATTCTCCCTGAATCTGTAGATATAGATCTTATCCACGTCCGATTTATCCATCTTTCTGAGCGCCCCGTAAAGGTTCTTTGCAGCCTCCCTGTAGTCATCCTCTTTCCGGCACAGGCTGATGAATTCCACTTCGTCGGGCACCGAGCTGCGGAATGATTCAGGCGCGATGACTCCGAGCTTTCTCTCATCTTTTTCGGCCTTCAGCGTCTGTCCCATGACGATACCTTCTATCAGGATCAGAGGCTGTGTCGGTGCATAGTGTTTATATTTCATCCCGGGTGAAACCGGCTTCGCTGCATCGCCTTCATGAACTTTGATTTCTTCATCGAGCACCCGCTCCAAATCCGCTTTTGTAATTTCTCCGGGCCTGGCGATCTGGTATGGGAATGTCGTACAATCGAGCACCGTGCTTTCAATGCCATAATTTGCAGGAGCGCTGTTGACCACACCATACATCTTCCCTTTCAAATCATCCACCACATGCCTGTAATCCGTGGGCGAAGGTTTCCCGCTGATGTTCGCACTCGGGGCGGCAAGCGGGATATCCGTATATTCCAGGATTTTCAGACCCACCGGATGACTCGGCATCCTGACTGCGACAGACCTCAAATCTGCAACTGTCTTGGCGGTGATATATCCGCCCTTCAACGGCAGGATGAAGGAAATCGGGCCCGGCCAGAATGCCTCCATCAGCCTTAATACCCGTTCGTCAGGTATTTCTGCAAATTTTTCAAGCTGATTTATATCATGTATATGGACGATCAGCGGGTTGTCCTGCGGCCTTCCTTTGGCCTGGAATATTTTCTGGATCGCTTCGGGGTTCCTCGCGTCCCCGGCCAGTCCATAAACGGTCTCGGTCGGCAATCCGATGATTTCGCCGTATGTCAGTGCCGTCTTGATCTCTTCAAGTTTTTCAGCCGTTTCCGGGCTGTCCAATTCCTCTGCTGATATTTCCCAGACTTTTGTCTTCAACTGACTCATCCCTCCCAGGTGAAATAAAGTATTCTATCCAGCTGATTCATATCTTTGACCACACCGTAATGTTTCGTCCCCGGCCACTTTTCCAATAAATGCTCCACAAGCGGCTCCTTTTGATCAAAACCGATTTCACAGTAGACACGCCCGCCCGGGCGCAGGACACCAGGCAGACCGTCAATCAGCCTCTTGTAAATCTGAAGGCCCGAGTCATCGGCAAAGAGCGCCTGATGCGGTTCATGGCGGAGTACCGAAGGTGTCATGATGCCGGTGGCCGCCCTGGAAATGTACGGCGGGTTTGATATGATCACATCCGCTTTTATACCGTGCCTGATCAGCGGTTCGTATAAATCCCCTTCATGGAAGTGGACGCTGACGTCATGCGTCTCAGCATTCTCTTTTGCGACTTCCAGGGCTGCAGGGGAGATATCGGTGGCAAGGACGATGTTTTCAGTCCAGCCCTTTTGCAGTGTCACCGGTATGACTCCCGTCCCGGTCCCTATATCGACAATCGTTTTGCCATCATCACTCTCCCGCTCCATGACAAACAGTACAAGCTCTTCAGTCTCGTTTCTTGGAATCAGTGTATCATTGGTCACTTTGAATTTTTCGCCGTAAAACCACGAAAACCCCACAACGTATTGATAGGGTTCCCCGGCGCATACTCTTTCAACGGACTCACCATACAAAGCCTTTGCCGCTGCCGGCATTTCATCATGGGCCTTCACCATCAGCTGAGTGGTCGTCAGGGAAAATAAATCCGCCATCAATAAATTTGCGATTTCCGTTTCCTGACCGCATTCAGCGAGATATCTCCTGCCTTCCCTGATGGCCTCCCCATACTTAAAAGGTGGCATTATTGAGCTCTTCAAGTTTTGATGTCTGTTCTTCAATGACCAGTGCATCAATGATCTCATCAAGTTTCCCTTCGATGATCTGATCGAGTTTCTGGAGCGTCAGCCCGATGCGGTGGTCTGTGACCCGGCTCTGCGGATAATTATAAGTCCTTATGCGTTCGGAACGGTCGCCTGTGCCGACAGCGGATTTCCTCTGCTGTGCATATTCAGCTTCCGCTTCCTGCTGCATCAGGTCATAAATCCTCGCCTTCAGCACCTTCATCGCACGCTCCCTGTTTTTAATCTGGGATTTTTCATCCTGTGAAGTCACAACGACCCCTGTCGGCAGATGTGTGATCCTTACGGCCGAGTCGGTCGTATTGACGTGCTGTCCGCCTGCGCCGCTCGAACGGTACGTATCGATTTTCAAATCTTCATTCCTGATGTCGATTTCGACATCTTCGACTTCAGGCAAAACCGCCACGGTTGCAGTCGATGTGTGGATGCGTCCGCCCGATTCCGTCTCCGGGACCCTTTGAACACGGTGTGCACCATTCTCGTATTTCAGTTTCGAATAGGCACCGTTACCCTGTATCATGAAGCTGATTTCTTTGTAACCGCCGTGGTCACTTGCGTTCGCTTCCACCACTTCCGTCTTCCATCCGTTATCTTCGGCAAAACGGGAATACATCCGGAAGAGGTCTCCGGCGAAAATCTGCGCCTCGTCCCCGCCGGCTGCACCGCGTATTTCCATGATGACGTTCTTGTCATCATTCGGGTCTTTTGGAATGAGTTGGAATTTCAACTCCTCTTCAAGCCGCGGCAGTGCTTTTTCAGACTCGGTGATCTCCTCTTTGAGCATCTCAAGCATTTCCTTATCGTCTGTTTCTCCCAGCATTCCCTTGGACTCGTCAATCGTCTCATTATGCTTTTTATATTCCCGATAAATATCGACTGTCTTCTGCAGGTCACTCTGCTCCTTGGAATACTCCCTCAGCTTATCGGGATCACTGACTATATCCGGGTCGCTCAACAGTTCATTGAGCTGTTCGTACCGGTTCTCGATTATCTCCAATTGATCAAACATATATTCACCTTTTCCGTCTTCTTTAATCTTAATAAGTATATCATATTTCCGGCACAAAAAAACTGCATTGAAACTTCTGTTTCAATGCAGTTTGATTGTCTTTCGGACTATTCGTTTTGTGATTTGAAACCGAATTTCTTGTTGAACTTTTCAACACGGCCATCCGCTGATGCGAATTTTTGGCGGCCTGTGTAGAATGGATGAGAATCTGATGAGATATCCAGTCGGATAACCGGATATTCGTTGCCATCTTCCCACTCCATCGTTTCATCGGAAGTACGTGTAGATCCACTTAAAAATTTATAATCCGTAGTAGAATCCAGGAATATGACTTTATGGTATTCCGGATGAGTGTTTTGCTTCATAATATTCATCTCCCTTGCCCTGAACCATCTGGAACAGAGTTATTTTGTGGTTTTGCCATACAATACTTGTGTATTATACAGTCTAACAGTGCAAAAATCAACCATTATTCCAACCGATTATATTACTGGTTTTCCGGTCTTTTGCGAAGAAAGCATGCGCTCCCTCAGCACATCAAAGAATGCCTCGTTCGATTCCGTCTGCTTGAGTATCCTTAAGAAACGCTCTGTGAAATCAGGCGAATCTGTAAAGAGCTTTCTCAGTTGCCATAATATATCAAGCTCTTTCTTATCAAGCAGAAGCTCTTCTTTTCTCGTACTCGACCGACGGATGTCTATCGCCGGGTATATACGCTTCTCGCTCAGCCCACGGTCAAGATGAAGCTCCATATTGCCCGTACCTTTGAACTCCTCATATATCACATCATCCATTCTGCTGCCCGTTTCAACGAGTGCTGTCGAAAGGATGGTCAGGCTGCCCCCCGCTTCTATATTACGTGCTGCACCGAAAAAGTGTTTCGGCCTGTGCAGGCTGGCAGGATCCAGCCCGCCTGACAATGTACGTCCGCTTGGCGGGATGACCAGGTTATAGGCTCTGGCCAGACGTGTGATGGAGTCCATGAGGATGATGACATCCTCCCCCATCTCCACCATCCGCTTCGATCTTTCAAGCAGCAGCTCCGCCACTTTGACGTGGTGCTGCGGCGGCTCGTCGAAAGTGGAATGCACGACTTCCGCATTTTCAACCGAACGCTCCAGATCCGTCACTTCTTCCGGCCTCTCGCCGATCAAAAGTATGAAAAGTTTTGCCTCCGGATGATTCTTGGTGACGGCATTCGCAATCTCTTTCAGCAATGAGGTCTTACCCGCTTTAGGAGGTGCCACGATCATGCCGCGCTGTCCGAAGCCTATCGGTGTGATGAGATCCATGATCCGTGTGGATAAATCGTCGGATTTGTTCTCAAGATGGATGCGTTCTTCAGGATACAGGGGGGTGAGCGCCTGGAAATGCGGCCGCTTCTTTATGTGTTCCGCATTCTGGTCGTTGATGAAATCAACCTGCAGCAGGCCGTAGTACTTTTCGTTCTCTTTGGGTTTTCTGACTTTACCAGTGACCTTGTCACCTTTTTTCAGTTCGAACCTGCGGATTTGCGAAGCTGAAATATAAATGTCTTTTTCTCCTTTTGAGAAGTTGACCGTCCTGAGAAAACCGTAGCCATCCTGCTGGATGTCATCCAGGACACCTTCCATGTAGTAGTTGCCGTCTTTCTCCATTTCAGCTTCCATCACTGCCAGTACAAGTTCTTTTTTATTCAGCTTGCTGTAGTTCGTCAGCCTGAGTTCTTTTGCACGTTCAGTGAGAACTTTGGTTGAATTATTTTTATACAGCGAATCGAAGGATTCATATTTCAGCCCTTCTTTGTTTCGATCAGCCATGTATTCACTTCGCTTTCATATTGTTTGGATATCGTTCAAATTGTTTTAAAGGGATCGCAGAGGAAGTATTGAAGAGGTGCGTTGAATGAACAACTGATATTCTACAGTATATTGAACCGAAAGAAAAGAAGCATATCACTTTTCACGGATATGCCCCTTATATGATCAGCTCTCCATCACCATGTTCGGCTTCTTCTTCAGACTGTGCCGTCCATTGATGAAACGGACCGTGCCTGATTTTGCCCTCATGACCATCGATGATGTCTCGGCATAACTGCCTTTGAACTGGACACCTTTCATCATCTCCCCGTCGGTCACGGCAGTCGCGGCAAATATCGAATCGTCACCTTTGACCATCTCGTCCCTCAGGTATTTTTTCTTTACATCCACGCCCATGATTTTACAGCGCGCCACTTCGTCTTCATTTACAGGATACAGGCGTCCCTGGAAATCTCCGCCGAGGCATTTTATGCCGACAGCGGAAATCACGCCTTCCGGTGCGCCGCCGATGCCGAGCATGAGATCGACACCCGTCCAGTCGAAGCAGGTATTGATGGCGCCGGCGACATCCCCGTTCTCAAACAGCTTGACACGGGCCCCGGCTGCTCTTGCTGCGTCTATATATTCCTGGTTGCGGGGCCGGTTGATGATCGTCACTGTGACATCCGTTATACCTTTACCCTTCGCCTTTGCAACGGCATGAAGATTTTCTGCCACTGTGTGATCCAGATCCACTACACCCCGGCATTCCGGACCGACGGCGATTTTATCCATATACATGTCCGGTGCGTGAAGCAGGTTGCCCTTATCCGCCACTGCAAGCACCGTAAGTGCATTCCATCCGCCCATCGCCACTATCGAGGTGCCCTCCAGGGGGTCGACCGCGATATCGATGTCAGGCCCTTCTTTCGTACCGAGCTTTTCTCCTATGTACAACATGGGTGCTTCATCGATTTCACCCTCTCCGATCACGACTTCACCATTCATCGGTATGGTGTCGAAAACGGTGCGCATCGCTTCTGTCGCTGCATCGTCCGCCGCTTCCTTCAAACCTTTCCCCACCCATTTGGCGCTCTGCAGGGCAGCCGCTTCAGTCACTCTGACGAGCTCCATAGATAAACTTCTCTCCATAAGGGAACCTCCTGTAATTTTTTCATCAATAGTATAGCATATTGGAAAACGGTATGACACATATAAAAAACCAGTGCTGGTGGGTCATCAGCACTGGTTTGTGAATCATTATAATTTTTCTCTCCATATGTCCGCACCGAGGGACTGCAGCTTACTGACAATATCCGTATAACCACGGTCGATGTGACCGACATTATGGATGGTCGTGATGCCGTCGGCACTCAGCCCTGCAAGCAGCAGGCATGCACCTGCCCGGAGATCGCTCGCATACACTTCGGCCCCCTGCAGCATCGATGGATAAATCAATGCAGTGCCGCTGTTCTTATCGATTTGTGCACCCATCCGCCTCAGCTCGTCCACATGCCTGAACCGTGCGGGATAAATCGTTTCTGTGATTTTGCTTACCCCCTCCGCCAAAAATAACATGGGGGTGATCGGCTGCTGCAGATCTGTGGCAAAGCCGGGATAGACCTGCGTCTTCAATGAGATGGGTTTATACTTTTCAGGGCGGGTGATCACCATGTAATCATCCCCTGTTTCAATTTTAACCCCTGCCTCCTCAAGTTTTGAGGTGAGCGATTCCATGTGCAGCGGGATGATGTTGTTCACCCGATAGTTTCTCCCTGCGATTGCACCTGCAATCATGTACGTTCCCGCTTCAATCCGGTCCGGAATGATGCTGTGACGGGTGCCGTGAAGTTTTTCAACCCCGTTGATCTTGATGGTGTCGGTGCCTGCACCCTTGATGTCCGCCCCCATATTGTTGAGCAGTGAAGCGACATCCACAATTTCAGGTTCTTTTGCCACATTTTCAAGGATGGTCCTGCCCTCGGCACAGCTCGCTGCCATCATCAGGTTGATCGTTGCACCGACACTGACCACATCAAAAAATATTTTGGCACCTGTCAGCTTCTCCGCCTCCAGGTACATCGCCCCATATTCGTTCGTCACTTTCGCCCCGAGTGCTTCGAAACCCTTGATATGCTGGTCGATCGGCCTCGGTCCGAGAGGGCACCCGCCCGGCAGGCCGATGACGCATTTCCTGAAGCGTGCCAGCATCGCGCCCATCATATAATATGACGCCCTCAGAGATTGGACTTTTGTGTTGGGCAGCGGCATGTTCTCCGCCTCTTCCGCACCGATCCGGAGGTTCGTCCCGTCCAGGTCGGTGCTGATGTTCAAATCATTCAAAAGGCTCATCAATGTGGTGACATCTGAAATTTCAGGCAGTCCTTCCAGGAGCACTTCCCCTTCGGAGGCCATCAATGAGGCGGGGATCAGTGCGACTGCACTGTTTTTTGCGCCGCTGATGTCCACTTCTCCCGTCAACATTTTCCCGCCGCGTACTTTTATCACTTCTTTACTCATATGCCAACTCCTATCTTGAAAATCGGACGATTTATTTGTCCTTGTTCCAATCATTCAAAAACTGGTCGATGCCTTTATCCGTCAGCGGGTGGTCCGTCAGTTTCTTCAGGACTTTATATGGGAGCGTCGCGATATGCGCACCTTTCAGGGCAGCGCCGTGGACATGCCCTTCATTCCTTATTGAGGCAGCAATGATTTCAGTCTCGATGCCGTGCAATGCAAAAATGACACTGATGTCTTCGATCAGCTGGAGACCTTCAAGGCCGATATCATCCAGGCGGCCGATGAATGGTGATACATAAGTTGCACCTGCACGGGCGGCTGTCAATGCCTGGACTGTATTGAACACGAGTGTGACATTCGTCTTGATGCCTTCGGATGCGAGCACATTCACGGCTTTCATGCCTTCACCCGTCATCGGAATCTTGACGATGATATGTTCGTGGAGTTTGGCAAGTTCCCTGCCTTCCTCGATCATGCCTTCCGCATCAAGGGAGATCACTTCACCGCTGACCGGCCCTTCCACAAGTTCACAGATTTCAACCAGGCGCTCGTGGAAGGAAATGTCCTTCTCCTTTGCGACGAGTGAAGGGTTCGTGGTGACCCCGCTCAGTACGCCCCATTCATGTATTTCCTTGATTTCATCCATATTTGCTGTATCTATAAAATATTTCATGATTTAAAATCCTCCATTATATTCTTTAGTCCATTATATAAGAATCCTGTTTGTACCGGCAAAGAAAACGATGTAGATGATGCCTATCCTTTCATAATACCGTTTTTTCACACTCCGGCAACGGATATTTCAAATAATGATTAAATAATTATTCATTTTAGTGGTAAAATAATAAGCACTGACTACTTTTTAGAGGTGAGTACCTTGGATAAAATATTACAAACTCAACTGAACAATATTTATAATCAGTTAAACGCCCAGGAAGAAGAGGTGGAAATCGCCGCCAGACTGCTCTCTCAGGCAGTCCACGGTGAAGGCCGGGTGGTGATGAAGACCTTTCATGACTTCACTAAAATTGAACCGCTGCTCATCGAAGGGGAACTGAAGCTCGGGAGCCCTTCCCTTTTCTCCTCCGTCGAATCATTGGACACCCCGGACAGGGTGCTTGTGATCGCCAAGTCTTTTGACGAGGAAGTCAAGGCATTCACGGAGACATTGTCCGCAGGCGCTGTTGAATTCGTGCTGATCTGCAATTACAACAGACATGAGGCGGAGACGATCGACGGATATCATCATTATATCGATCTGTCCTCGCCGAGAGAACTGATACCGACGCCCGATTTCGACAAAATAGTCAATCCTTACATCAATGCGTTCACTTACCTCTATTACCATCTCTATGTCCTGATTGACGAGATGACGAATGATGAGTATTAAAAAATCCCCGGAAGGGGATTTTTTCATTTCAGGCTCGCATCAATCAGTCCCTGGAACAACGGATGCGGTCTTGTCGGCCTCGATAAAAATTCCGGGTGGAACTGGACCGCCATGAAATACGGGTGGTCCTTCAATTCGATCATCTCCACAAGACGCCCATCGGGACTCGTACCGGAAAACACCATGCCGTGCGCTTCCAACTGTTCCTTATAAGCATTGTTGAACTCATATCTGTGCCGGTGCCTCTCACTGATCAACTCTTTATTGTACAGCTCTTTTGCCATCGTTCCGCCTTTGAGTTCACAAGGGAAACTGCCGAGGCGCAGCGTGCCGCCAAGGTCGATGACATCTTTCTGCTCAGGCATCAGGTCGATGATCGGGTGTGGCGTGTTCGGATCGAGCTCCCTTGAATGGGCGCGGTCCAGCCCCACGATGTTCCTTGCAAACTCGACTGTCGCCAGCTGCATGCCAAGGCAGATGCCGAGCACCGGCATTTGATTTTCCCTTGCATATTTCAAAGCCAGGATCTTGCCTTCGACCCCCCGCTCACCGAAACCGCCGGGTACGACGATGCCGTCAAGCGTTCCCAATTGCTCTTCATAATTGTCAGGTGCGAGGAGTTCCGAGTTGATCCATTTGATATCTATATCCGCCTGGCGTTCATATCCCGCATGCCTCAACGACTCTGCAACCGACAGGTAGGCATCCTGCAGGGACACATATTTACCGACGATGCCGATGGAAACAGTCTTGTCTATATTCTCCAGGTTCTCGAGCAGATGCTTCCATTCCACCAGGTCCGCCTGCTTGGAAGGTTTCAGGTTGAGCTTCTCGATGACCAGATCATCCGCATGCTGTTCCTGCAACCTTATGACGATGTTATATATCGTCTCTTCATCACGGGCTTCAATGACATTTTCTTTTTCGATGTCACAGAACAATGCAATCTTATCCCTCAGGTCCTCTTCCATTTCATGCTCGGAACGGACGACGATCATATCCGGCTGGATGCCAAGACCACGCAGCTCTTTAACGCTGTGCTGGGTCGGCTTTGTTTTCATTTCCCCTGCGGCTTTGATGTACGGGAGCAGAGTACAGTGTATGTACATGACGTTTTCCCGACCGATGTCACTGCGCAGCTGTCTGATGCTTTCAAGGAAAGGCAGTGATTCGATGTCCCCGATCGTTCCGCCGATCTCAGTGATGACCACATCCGCTTTTGATACTTCACCCGCTTTGATCAGACGGGATTTGATTTCATTCGTGATATGCGGGATCACCTGTACTGTGGCGCCGAGATAATCCCCGCGGCGCTCTTTCCTGATCACTTCCGAATACACTTTACCCGCTGTCACGTTGGAGTATTTATGCAGGCTGATGTCGATGAAGCGTTCGTAATGTCCGAGATCAAGGTCCGTTTCCGCACCGTCATCCGTGACGAACACCTCTCCGTGCTGATACGGGCTCATCGTCCCCGGATCCACATTCAAATAGGGATCGAATTTTTGGATGGTGACTTTATAGCCCCGGTCTTTAAGTAATCGGCCGAGTGAAGCCGCTGTGATGCCTTTACCAAGTGAAGATACAACGCCGCCAGTAACAAAGATATATTTAGTCATCTCTTTTTCCTCCTGTAAAAATAAAAATGCTCCCTTTCACACAAGGTGAAAAGGAGCCGTTCTTCATCTTCCCTTTTTCAGGGAGCCCAAATAAAATAATAGCACTTTCAGGGATATTGTCAACTATAAGTTGATTCAGACAGTTTTCTCATCGTCTTCATAGCTGTCTTCGAGGTCATCCGTATCGTCGTACGCCATCGGCTCGTCGATTGGAGACTCCAGTGTTTCCCCCATCTCGCCGCCCGACGTCTCGTTCAAAGGTGTATGCAGGTCTTCAGTGTCACTGTCAACGAGATCTTTATCCTGGTCGAATGCATCCGCCGGGGTCTCGTCCTGCTCTTCTTCAAACACGACTTCATCCTCTTCGGTAGCAAGTTCGATTTTGTGTATGGTCGGCGCCACTTTATCGGAAATGTCATCCACGGAGTACCAGTCACGGAGCCCCCAGATGTTTTCCCCTGTCGATAAAAACCTCCCGTCGGTGTTCAGGTCGGTATAGAACTGAAGTATGCGGTCCTCTATTTCTTCGTCATTATAGCCGCCGACGTCTTTGAATTTGTCCACTATGTCGTAAAGGTCAGTGTCTTCCCCCTTGTCCTGAAGGTAGATATAAGACATGTCTATAAAGGAATTTTCATCCATCATTTCTTTTGAATAATTATCTATTCTCATTGATTTACACCCTTTCGTTCGCTCCTATCTTTAGACATGATACAGTGATTTATACGCCCGCGCAAGAAGTATTTAATATTTGATATACTTGATGTACAAATGCGGCTTCCCCGTATCTTTGAAACACGCAAAGCCGACATGTTCGAACAACCTGTTGATGTCCTGATCCGCACTCGCCTCCACCGCCACAACGGATACGTTGTCCAGATTCTTCCTCACGAAAGTGCCGAGCTGCCTCAAGGCACTGGAAGCTATCCCCCGTTTCCTCTCTTTGGCTTCAACGAAGAGATCATCCAGATGAAGTGTGCCCTCATCGATTGTTCCTTCAAGGTAACCAATAACTTCGTGATTATCAAGCACTATATCAATTTTCAAATGAGGCAGCGACCTTTTTGAATTCCTCCTCAGTTTGACATTGCTGACGTACTTTTGATCCAGGTCCAGATAATATAGGCGCTCCGGCCCCACCGGGCCGTCTTCTTTCGTCGCTGTATGGATGAAGCCCGCCCTTTCGTATAAGTTCCATGCTGCAGCATTCTTTGCATCCACTACGAGGTGAAGATGATCGAAATCGGAAAAATGCTCCTGAACGAAGATCGGCAGGTTCATGGCAACCTCCGTCCCATATCCTTTCCCTTGGACGTTTTCGTTGATGGACAGGGAGCGGACGAAGACCGCTTCTTTCACCGTATCATATCCTTCATGCCTGTAATGTTTGTGAAGGACAAAAAAACCGATGACTCCATCTTCCCCGCCCTCGACGACACACGGCAGGCGTTCTTCATCCTCTATGGCATCATCCAGCACTTCAAGCGGCAGACTGGTGTATTCAAGCTGTGCGCCGCTCAATTTAAAGTTCCCCAGTGCCGCCCTGTCCGCTTCTTTAAACGGACGTATCTTTAAATTATTCATAATTGTGTCCCCTTTTTGACATATGAACTGTATTTGTTATGATACAGAATATACCTTTCCAGTCATACCATGGTCTATATAAAACATTACCTGAAATGCAATTGAACAAACAAACAGTTTGGTATATAATCCCCATATATTATACTGTTGAAGCGTTTCCTGCTGAATTATATTCATCAAAGTAATTCAGTTGACAATAATGAGCAGCAATTATCTCACCATCAGCGAAATGTCGTTGGTACAGAGTACCAGCGGCATTTTTTTTGGAATCACCGCAGAGCAACTCGGCAGTACTCGCAATCCATGGAAAGCTGAAAAAATCTTATGGAGGTCTTCTTAATGAGCAAAGGAAATGATCAGGAAAATACTAAGGATCCGGCCCACCGTAAACCATCGGCCGGAGACGGCAACAAGCTGGGCACCGTATTCTGGGGGGCAGGCGGAGTCATTGCACTTGCAGCCCTGATGGCCATAATTTTTCCGGAAACAGTGGAAAATGCATCTTATGAGGTTTACGACACAATTGCGCGCAACTTCAACTGGTTGTTCCTAATCAGTGTATTCGGTTTTGGCATGTTTCTATTATTCCTTGCGATTTCACCATACGGCCGCGTGAAGCTGGGATCTGATGATTCAAAGCCTGAGTTTTCATTCCGTTCGTGGATAGGAATGCTCTTTTCAAGCGGGCTGGGCGTCGGTCTTGTATTCTACGGGGTTGCTGAACCTATGGAACATTTCATGATCGCGCCCTTCCCGGGCGGAGAGGTGGAAACTTATGAAGCGGCAAGGATGGCCATGGGCTATACATTTTTCCACTGGGGTATCTCCCAGTGGTCCATATTCGGTGTAGCAGGTCTTGCCATCGGCTACAGCCAGTACCGTAAAAACAAAAACGGTATGGTATCGACTTCCCTTGAACCATTATTTGGAAAAAATTACAATCAGCCTTCCAGAAGGCTGATCGATATTCTCGCTGTCATAGCGACAATCACTGGGATGTCGACCTCAATAGGTCTCGGGATACTTCAGATGGACGGCGGGCTGAATTTTGCATTCGGACTGCCATCAGGACCGGCCACTCAGATCACCCTGACCGTTTTGATAATCATTCTGTTCCTTTTCTCGACCATCACCGGACTTAAAAGGGGCATCAAATGGCTGAGCAACCTGAACATGGCGCTTGCGCTGATGTTGACGCTGTTCGTTTTATTCATGGGTCCTTTCACTTTCATAATGGAAACCTTCGTGCTCGGCATTGGAGATTACCTGAGGAACTATGTGGGATATTCCCTGAGGACACAACCTTATTCGGGAGATTCATGGGTTCAGGACTGGACAGTCTTCTACTGGGCATGGGTCATCGCATGGAGCCCGTTCATCGGTTCATTCGTCGCCAGGGTGTCCAAAGGACGTACAATCCGTGAATATGTCCTGGGCATACTGATCGTTCCGCCGGTGCTTTCATTCCTGTGGATTGCGGCGCTCGGCGGGACTGCAATGTATTCCGACTTATTCAATGGTACGAACATCGGGGAGATCGTCCTGGATAATCAGACGGCAGCACTCTTCACCATGTTCGATCAGCTGCCGATGACAGCAATCACGTCGGCCATTGCAATCATCCTGATTTTCACTTTCCTTGTGACTTCTGCGGATTCGGCAACATTCGTCGTTGCAGGCATGACATCCGGAAACACTGAAAATCCAATTCTCAGATTAAAAGTATTATGGGGACTGCTTCTCGGTTTCCTGACGATTTCATTGATCCTTGCAGGCGGACTCAGCAGTTTACAGGCAGCTTCACTGCTCGCCGGCCTGCCGTTCACGATCATTTTGATATTGATGATATTCTCGGTATCGAAAGCTTTGAGACGGGAAACCAATGATGCAATGAAGAGACGTCCAAAAAAGACAAAACTTAAATAATTATACAAAATAATAAATGTCATTGGTATACTATTGCCAATGACATTTTTTTGGGGGCAAATGTATGAAGATAGGGATCGATGCCGGGGGCACTCTGTTGAAAATCGTATATATCAGTGAAGAGGAAACGGTTTACAGAAAGGTATCCTCTTTACACATAGACGATTTCATAGAGGAACTGAACCGTGAACATCCAAAAGCGGATATACGCATCACCGGCGGCAAAGCCGGGTACATGAGCCGCAAACTGAATCACGAGGTGAGGCACTCCATCGAGTTTGATGCGACTTATACAGGGCTTAAGCACTTGATGAAAGAACAGGGTATACATATTGATAGGTTCGTCTATCTGAATGTCGGCACCGGCACCTCCTTCCACCAGGCCGACGCCGACGGACAGAGAAGAGCCGGCGGCACGGGGGTCGGGGGCGGCACTCTGATGGGGCTGTCGTACCTTCTGACGGGTGTCCGGGATTTCAAGAGTATCATTTCACTGGCCAAAGAAGGCAACCGTGATGCAATCGACCTGAAAGTCCATCATATATATGCGGGTGACGCCTCTCCCATACCCGGAGACCTCACGGCAAGCAACTTCGGCAACGTACAGCCGGGGGACAGGGAAAAAGCCCGGCATGCCGATGAACTGCAGGCGGTCATCGGACTTGTCGCTGAGACCGTCAGCACGATAGGCATCAATCTGGCTGCCGGCTTTGATACAGAGGATATCATTTTCATCGGTTCCACCCTGCTGGACAATGATGTGATGATTGATATCATAAACCACTATGTATCATTGAAGGGCATGAAGCCGCACTTCATTGAAAATGGCGAATTTTCCGGAGCACTCGGTGTATTGCTGAGCTGAGGTCATGATGGTTTTTATCGGTCAGGTGCTTTAAAATAGATGTTAGAAGAGATATCGGGAGGGGTTGGATGAAGCTTTTACTATTATTGTTGATCATGCCTGTTCTATTCGTCTCATGTCTGAGTATGCTGACCGGAACGGAACCCGGTGATGGCGAGGAAGACACGCCTGCCGGAGAAGAAACTGAGGAAGTTGAGGATACGGGTGAGACAGAAGAGGAAGAACAGGAGCCTCCGGAAGTGAATCCGGTGGACGTCACTTCAGAGTCTTTCATCTCCAACTTTTTTACAGCCAGTTATGAGTACCGTACAATCTCACTCGGGTCAAGCTATGACTATATGGTGGCCACTCTGGGTGAGCCCGAAGGCAGCGGGGATCTGACTGATGGTGTATATTATCATTATGAACATATCGGATTCAATTTCCCGGCTGATGCGGAAGATGCGGACACTGCGGAACTGCACGTGGACGGCATCCTCATTTTTCCGGAAGAGTTCACCAAGATGGATGCCGTGGAAAATTACGGCTGGCCGACTGAAGATGATGTGGGGAACTTCAGGATGCTTTATGACAGCGATCCCGACAACGGTTACTACATCATGATGCCTTATGACCATGAAGACTATATCGAAGCACTGCTTCTGCATAATGAGGATTTCCAGGATACATCACTCTCTGAAGACTAAAAGATGCAGCTCAATATGAGCTGCATCTTTTATATTTCTTCGCCGTTCAAAACCGCTTTTACAGTAAAATCCGCATTCAGTGAGTTCACTGCGGAACAGTACTTCTCATGCGATAACCTGACTGTACGGTTCAGGATTTTCGCCGGTACATCGCCATCCACACTTACAGTGATCACCACATCCGTGAAGCGCTTAGGTTCAATCTCTGCACGCGTGCCGTCCAGCTCCAGCTCCAAATTCTCCACTTTGTCCATATGATGCCTCATGATGACGCACATATCAATCCCCATGCAGCCGGCGACCCCGTGCAGGACCATTTCCATCGGTGACGGGGCGCTGCCGGAGCCACCCGCTTCTTTTCTTGCATCCATTTTGACGGTATGTCCGGAGACGTCCGCCGTCGATTCAAATGAGATATCACCCTGCCATTTTGCATTGACCTTCATTTTGATTCCTCCACTTTATATTAGTCATACATCATATTACTGGAAAAAACTCGTCACTGCATCAATGAAACTGTATAGACCTAAAAATGTCACAACCGCCGTGACGATCCATCCTGCGACATTCAAAGCTGTCGAGTTTTTAAAATCGCCCATCAGACCTTTCTTATTGATTACGATCATTATGAATATTGCGATGAGCGGCAGGATCATTCCATTCAGCGCCTGGGCAATCAATAATACTTCCAACGGCTCGAATCCGAGTGCCGAAGTGATGATGCCGATGATGATTACAAGACTGAAGACCATTTTATATTTCCTGTTCTGGAAACTGCCCTTCCAGCCCATGAAACTGCTGACTGTCGCCGCTGCCCCCATCGGTGAAGCGGTGGCTGAAGAGAAGCCTGCAGCGAACAGGCCGACGCTGATGAATATGGGTGCCCATTCGCCCATCAGCGGCTCAAGCGGTGCAGCAAGTTCAACGATGCTTGTCACTTCCGTGCCCTGGATGAGGGCACCTGCTGTAATCAAGATCGCACCGGTGATCAGACCGCCGACGGTGATGGACAGGATGGTATCGAACCTTGCTTCACCCAGCTGGCTGGTATCCTGCCATTTTTCACTTGCAGTCTGTGCATGTATGAAGAAGTTGTAGGGTACGACCGTGGTCCCGATCAGGGCGATCACCATCAGGGTGGACCCACTTGGAATAGTCGGGATGAAAGCACCCTGCAGCATTTCTAAAACATCCGGACCGGCGACGAACATCGTCGTGATGAATGTGATGCTCATGATGACGATGAAGAATACCATCATCTTTTCTATGATTTTATAGCCGCCTGTCAGAGCCAATATCAATATGATGGCCCCAAGAACCGGTGCAACGATGTTTTCCGGAATATTGAATAAGTATGAAACTCCGAGTGAGGTGCCGAGCAGATCACCGGTGATATAGGCTGCACAACCCACCGCCACTGCAATCATGATGATGTATACCGAGACGAATTTCAGGAGTTTATTGGTGAACAGCTCCCTTATGTTTTCGCCAAGTCCCTGTTTCGTGACGATGCCGATCCTTGCGACCATTTCCTGAAGTATGATTGTCGCCACAATCGCAAAAACAATCGTCCATAACAGTGCGAAGCCGAACCCTGCACCGGCCCTTGTCGCTGTGGTGACGGTGCCCGGCCCGATGAATGATGCCGTGATGATCGCTGCAGGCCCGATGGACCTCAATTTATCCATGATCGTTGATTTTGCCATACTCTCATACCTCTCTTTTTAATAATAAATAGGAGATCACCTCCTATTTATTGTGGTGATCTCCCTGAACGTGACCGGCGAGGACATAAAGCACCGCAGTGGATACGAAATGTGCGGAATTCTGGTTCGCATCCTGCATCGGATACACTTCCACGTAATCCATGCCGCATAGGCCGCGTTTGCCGAATTCATATATCATCGTGAGCAGTTCATATGAATTCAGTCCGTTGCCGTCCACCGGCCCCCCCGGGTTGAATGCAAAATCAAGCACGTCGCTGCAGATTGTCAGATAAACGACATCCACATCCTTTGCCGCCATATCATATATTTCGTTTGCGTACGCTCTCAAATCATCCTGCGCACGTATATCGTTGATCGTTAATGTGACCGCACCCGCCTCTTCAGCCGCTTTCCCGTTTTCAGGTTTGTTGCGCGGGCCTTTGATACCCGTATGGATCATGCTTTCGTTCCTGATGCCCTCTGTTTCGTAAAGGCGCTTGAACGGCGTGCTGCGTGCATACTTGTCCCCTTCGAATTCCTCATTATTGTCGTAGTGGGAATCCAGGTGGATGATGCCCACCTTCTTACCCGTCTTCGTCAGTGATTTAAGGATCGGATAAGTGACGCTGTGGTCACCGCCCAGACCGACCAGGAATTTACCGCTGCTCCAAAGGTCGTCTGCAAATCCCTCAATGTTGTCCACCGTTTCCGGTACGTTATGCGGGTTGACTGCGACATCGCCCACATCCCCGAATGTCAGATGGTCTTCAACGTTGATATGATCGAGTTCAGGAAGATAAGTGCTGTATCTCGCCGAAGAGAGGCGCATCTGTTTCGGGCCGAGCTCCACACCCGTGTAATCTCCCCATGTACTCGAAGCCTCCCATGGTATGCCGTAGAAAATGACATCCGTATCGTACTCACCAGCATCAGTCAGATTTTTTGCACCGAGCATCGGCGGGGTGTTACCGTAAATATTTTTCTCAGCCAAGTCAAAACACTCCTTTGAATTATATATTAATCACATATCCTAATGTGTCATCTGCAAAACTATTATGCCCTGATTTTATGATTAAGTATTCAAAAAAATGCACTTTTCCTACTTTCCTTCAGCCGTTGCCTCATCAAATGCTTCCAACGCTTTACCGCCGTATACCATCCCGGGGCCGCCGCCCATGACGATGGCAACTTCCGCGACTTCCGCGATCTCCTGCCTCGTGGCCCCGAGTGCCACCAGTTTATTGATATGGTTCCCGATGCATCCTTCGCACTTATCCGCGATCGCATATGTCAAAGCGACAATTTCTTTCGTCTTTTTATCCAGTGCACCTTCAGCATATGCTGAATTCTGCAGTTTTTTATATTCCCTCATCGTTTCGGGGACCATTTCCTGTATCCGTTTCGTATTTGCCTGTGCACGGGTGTTAAGCGCTTTCCAAGAGTTCATCCGATCACCTTTCCTGACTTTTATTTTCTAAAATAATTTTACATGTCAAATATAACAATGTAATATCAAAAAGGGAATTGACAAAGCTTTTATATGATGTATGATGGGGAAAGTGAAATGGGAAAGGGAGGCTTGAAAATGCAGGTGGAGTTGACGAAGTTCCGTATAAAACGGGACAAAAGCGAATTAGTGGATGAGTGGATGGAGTTCCTGAAACAAAATATGCAGGATGCACTGCTTTCACTGGACGGTGAAAAAATGTTCGTGGAAACGATCATGCGGGATACCATAGGTGATCGTGAGTATCTTTACTGGTATTCAATTCAAGCCGATGACGGCGAAACGAATTCCCGGGCTGCCGACTGTGTGGACCGCAGGCATATCGAATATTGGAACAAATGCATCGATAAGGCATACCGTCCGAAGAACCTGAAAAATGAAGTCGTCATGATCCCGAGACGTCTCAAAGAATATATGAACACTTTGGAAAAAGAAGAACCCGTAGAAGTTTAATGAAGAAAAGGCACCAATCCTCCGGAGGATTGGTGCCTTTTTCACTCTTCAACCATTTTCATCTCTGCCCCTACCGGACGGCCTTATAAAGTTCAGATATAGCCATCCGAACAGGGCGACCAAAGAAATGATCAATATGACGCTTGCAGCAAAATTGAATGCAAAGCTGTCGGGGAAGAACCCTATCCCTGTGAAAATGAGTAGGAATCCCAGCAACACTCCGCCGCCGATCAATAAAATTGGTTTCATAGCACTCATCCTTAAAACTTTTTTTAAATCTTTCTCAAGTATCCTGCCTGACGAACCTGGCCATTTGAATCAAATCTGTATAGCCATCCTTCAATTTGACCTGGTCTTTCTGCCTGCCTTCCTGAACGAAGCCAAGCCTCTCATAAAACCGTATTGCACCTTCGTTATTGGCAAATACATCCAATATGATCTTCTCAAGGACAGGACTTTCTTCTGCGTGCCTGATTGCGTGTTCAATCAATTCAGTGCCGATGCCATGGCCGGCATACTCAGGCTGGAGACTGACACCGAACTGACAGACATGTCCGAACTTTTTACGGTCGAGCTGCCTCAAATTCAGGATGCCCACTATACGGCCTTCCACCTCTACAACAAGTCCCAGATCCTCCTTTTTCAAAGAAGCGATGTTATCCTCCTGCTTTTCCAAAGGAATGCCTTTATCTTCAATTGGAGTGGCGAGTGTGTCCGGGTATTTTTCAGTGACAATTTCTTTGTGTTCGATAATCTGTTCCGCATCTTCAAGTTCAGGTTTTCTGATAATGTAATCCATTGCCTACGCCCCTATACTATTGTACTATCATATCAATTTTATCATGTGAATAATTTTTTACAATTTAAGTGTTTGGATCTTCCATTGCAAAAAAGTGGACATTAAAATTAGACTCGTCCACAATAAAAACATCAAGTATGATTTGGAGGAATTTTTAAATGTCAGTTTTTGAACCTTATAAGATCAAAAACCTCGAATTGAAAAATAAAATCGTCATGGCCCCCATGTGCCAATACAGTGCCAAAGACGGTATACCGAACTATTGGCATACTACGCACTACGTCTCCCGTGCCGTCGGCGGTGTCGGCCTGGTCATGGTGGAAATGACGAACGTCGAGCCTGACGGCCGTATTACGGACAACTGCCTCGGCATCTGGTCAGATGGTCATGTACCCCATTATAAACGCCTTGTGGATGCCGTACATAGGAATGGTGCAAAAATCGGCATACAGATTGCGCATGCAGGCAGGAAAGCGGAAGATGCCGAAGAACCGGTTTCATCCAGCCCGGTCGCATACAGTGATGAATATAAAGTGCCGCATGAATTGACGGAAGAGGAAGCTGAATCAGTCATTGAAAATTACCGTCAGGGCGCGAGACGTGCCGTCGAAGCAGGGTTCGACACGATAGAAATCCACGGTGCCCATGGCTATCTGATCCACCAGTTCGCCTCCCCCCGTACGAATCAGAGGAATGATGAATACGGGCAGGCGTTTAGTTTATTCGGTGTCAGGGTCATCCAGGCAGTCAAAAAAGAGCTGCCTGAAGATATGCCGCTCCTGATGAGGATTTCTTCCAAAGAGTTCGCAGAAGGCGGATACGACCTGGATCACGGCGTCCATCTGGCCAGAAAGTTCAAAGAAGCCGGCGTTGATATGATCCATGTATCCGCCGGCGGTGAAGGCACACCTTCAAAAGACCGGTTCGAAGGCGCCTATCCGGGTTATATGCTCCCGTTCGCAAAACGCATCAAAGAAGAAGCCGGCATCCCGGTCATCGCTGTCGGCCTGCTCGATGCGCTTGAAAACGCCGAACGTGCAATAACAGAATATGATGCGGACCTCGTGGCACTCGGCCGTGTACTCCTGCGTGACCCTCACTGGGTGCTGAACAATGATCCCGATAAGAAATTTGTGCCGCGTCAGTATGAAAGAGGTTATAACTGAAGATGAAAGGATGCATTTCAGCTGAGATGCATCCTTTCATCTTTTCATCTTATTCCCTGAATGGTCCTCCCCCTCTGATTAATTGTAAAGTCACCCCCGAATCATTTATTCTTTAATTAACATACTTCATGGGAAATGAGGTCTCTTTATGGACAGAGTGATAAATCCTGCCGAGCCGTTTGTAGTACCCGGCGATCTCAGCTACTTTTCATATCTCGCTTTACTGGCATTTTGTTTTTATGTGATATACCGGATGAGATTCAGGATTTCAGGGAAGACGTACAAAGTCCTGTTTGTTTTTCTGATCATCTCGATATTCCAGAGGGTCCTGATCAACACCTGGTATCTGATCAATGACGACTATTCACTCGCCTATTCACTGCCCTTTCAAATATGCCGGGTGGTCATCTGGCTGATCATCATCCAGTACTTTGTCAGAAAAGACTTTTTAAACCAGGCCATCTTTTATATCGGCCTGTTTGCGTATGCAGCTTTCCTTTATCCGATCGGCATCCACCCTGTGTGGCATATGGCGGGATGGGCTTTCTTCATTCTTCATGCTTCAAATGTGCTCTTCCCTTTCGCAATGTATTATGCCGCCGGATTTGTGCCGAGCCTGAAAGGCGTTTTCCAGGCATACCTCATATTCGCCGTCTACTTCTTTTTCGTATATTTTCTGAACCCTGTGGTGGGCGGCAATTATTTTTTCATCAACAACCGTCCGTTTTTCCATGAGATGAGCGAGGCAATGTATGTTACTGTAAACTTAGCCGGCACACTCATCGGATTCCTCACCGTGTATTACATCATCCGGCTGCTCACAAAATTCAGGAAAGATATAACGGTTAAGACAGGAGATTTATAATTGATTGACAATACTGAAAAACTGAACCCTCTGAGTTACTTTTATTTGAGTTTAATATTCCCGAACCGTGCCTTGAACCACAAGAAGGCCGCATCACCGCAGGTGAGCGTGCTGATCAGCACACTGCCTGTGATCTTATTCCTTATACTTGGGCTGTTTCCGTTTTATACAGTTTTTGAAGCAGGATTCGGCGACGGCACCTTCATCATTACGTCCGGAGTCATTGCTTTAATATACCTCTGGGCATTTTATGCTGCAGGCTTCCTTGTATTTCATTTCATGAATAAAAAAATGCTGAAGCAGCCGAAAAGCCTGCTTAAACTGCTGCACGACTATGGCGTGCTGGCTTTGCTGACACAGTCCCTCCTCGTCCTCATTGCAGCATTCATTCTTGTGCTGCACCTGATACCCGGAGATGCTTCCATCGCATTTGTGGTGACCATCCCGTCAATCATATTGGTGATGTTCGCCTACCTGGCCTTTGCGATATTCATCTTTGGAAAATACTTGATTAAAGAGGAAAACAAAAGGGCGATACAGTGGATTCTGGTATTCATCACACTCCAGCTGTCGGTCGCATTCATCTTCCTCGTACTGCCGCTGCTCTTCCTGCGGTTCAGCTGATGGACGACGTACAGAAGAAACCCCGCCGGACTTTTTAAGTCGGGCGGGGTTTTCAATTCAGTCTCCAAATGTCTCAAGTGTGACTTTATCCGGATCTTTGCCCACACGTTCATGCCGGTTGAGTGCGGTGATTTCCCCGACTTCTTCTTCTGTCAGGGTGAAATCGAATATACTCCCGTTTTCCCTGACCCTGTCACGGCTCACCGATTTGGGTATGGTCGAAACGCCGGTCTGGACATCCCATCTCAAGATGATCTGGGCCGGCGTCCTGCCGTACTTCTCCGACAAACTGAGGATCAGCGGTTCATCGAACATGCGGCCGCGCTTCAACGGCGACCATGCTTCGAGCAGTATGTCATGCGCCTCACAGAACTTTTTCAATTCAGGCTGGGCAAGATGCGGATGGTACTCGACCTGATTCAGCATCGGCTTGATATCGCACTCATTGAAAATATCCTGAAGATGGTGGGGATTGAAGTTGCTCACACCGATTGCACGGGCCCTTCCCTCTTCATATATCTTTTCCAGTGCTTTCCATGTCTCCACATACGTCCCCGGCATTGGCCAGTGGATCAGATAAAGATCGACGTAATCCATATCGAGCGCCTCTAGGCTTTCATCAAATGCCTTCAATGTTTTTTCGTAACCCTGGTCGGTATTCCACACCTTTGTGGTGACGAAGATATCTTCCCTTGGCACACCGGATTTCTTAATCGCCTTGCCGACACCTTTTTCATTTTTATAGACCTTTGCGGTATCAATATGACGGTATCCGAATTCAAGTGCACTTGTAACAGCTGTTTCAAGTTCCGTTTCATCGACGTTCTTATAGACGCCGAGTCCCATCACGGGGATTTCGACACCATTCGCAAGCGTATAAACATCCTGTATCGATTTTGCCATATCTAATCACCTCTTATATTTATAACAACAACGCGCCGTAAATCAGCCCGAATAAAATCACCAGTGCCGGGTGGACCTTGAATTTTGTGAGCATCAGGAAGCTCGCAATGATCAGCACGATTGTATGGACGGCACCGGACTGGATGAAAGCACCGCTGAAGAAATCGTATGCGATGACACCGAGCAGGATGGCCACGACCGGCCTGACGAACAGCGTCAATGTTTCAAATTTTTTAGTGCCTTTCAGCTTGTACAACACCCCCGCAAGAAATACCATCAGCAGCAGGGACGGCAGTACGGCAGCGGTCACCGCAATGATGGCACCGGGTACACCGCCGACCATGAACCCGATGTATCCGGCCATCTTGGTGATGATCGGTCCGGGCAGGGCGTTGCCGAGCGCCAGCACTTCGGCAAACTCCTGCGAGTCCATCCACCCGTAGTTCTGCACGACTTCCTGTTCCACCAGCGGGATGGAGGCAGGTCCGCCGCCGTAGCCGAGTATGCCGGGGATGAAGAATGCCAAAAATATTTGGAAGTATATCATATTTTCCTCCCCTCTTTCCTGAACAGGCTGAAGATGATGATCGCTGCAATGATGATCGCCGGATGGATATCGAGCGGCACCAGCAATATCAGGGCCGCGATGGTGAAGAGGATGAGGAACGGCCAGGTGGTTTTCGCTTTGGCTTTGCTCAGGAAATCATAAGTCAGCATCGCCATCATCACGCCGACGACCGGCAGGACGCCCCTGCTCATCCCCTGCACCCACGCCAGGTCTTTGAATTCCACAAACAGCGTCAACAGTATGATCATCAGGAATATCGTCGGGACGATCGTCGCAAGTACGGCATTGACGAGGCCCAGCCAGCCGCTTTTTATGTAACCGATATAGCCTGCCAGTTTTGTCGCGATCGGGCCGGGCAGAGTGTTGCCGATCGCCAGCATGTCCTGGAATTCCTCGTCCGTCATCCATTTATGAATGTCCACGACTTCTGCCTTGATTAAAGGGATGGAGGCCGGCCCGCCGCCATAGCCCAGCATCCCCACCTTGAAAAATATCCAAAATATCTTCAACTGCATTTATAATCACTTCTTCTAATAGATTGAAATGGATCCATCGGTTCTTGACTCGGTGCCGCCGACATAAGAACCGTTGGCCTGTCTGATGATCGCCTGCCCACGGCCGAAATGATTCGGCTCAAGGCTGATGTTCACCTGGTGACCTCTTCTGTTCAGTTCACGTGCAACATCCATCGGGAAGCGGTCTTCAACATCGACCCGCATGCCCGAAATGAACTGCCACCTCGGTGCATCCAGGGCACTTTGCGGGTTCATGCCATGATCAATCAGGTTCATCGCGACCTGCAGGTGGCCCTGCGGCTGCATGAATCCACCCATCACACCGAACGGCCCGACAGGCTGCCCGTCTTTTGTGATGAAGCCCGGGATGATCGTATGGAATGATTTCTTGCGTGCGCCGATGAAGTTCGGGTGCGCCCCATCCATCGAGAAATTGTGCCCCCTGTTCTGAAGTGCGATGCCCGTCCCCGGCACAACGACGCCCGACCCGAATCCCATATAGTTGCTCTGGATATATGACACCATGTTGCCGTCTTGATCCGCAGTGGCCAGGTAGACCGTACCGCCTTTCGGCAATTCACCATGCGCCCTTTCTTCTGCATGCGCTTCGATTTCCGCACGGCGCGCTTTCAGGTATGCGTCATCCAGCAGATCATCTGCAGACACTTCCATATGCTCCGGATCTGAAACATATGTCGTGGTGTCACTGAACGCAAGCTTCATTGCTTCAATCTGATGATGGTAATACAGGCCGTCCCTTTCAGAGAATCCATCACCCTTCAGCATGCCGAGCGCCATCAATGCGGCAATACCCTGGCCGTTTGGCGGAATTTCATGGATGTCATGCCCTTTGTAGTTGATGCTGATTGGCTTTACATACTCCACTTCATATGACTTCAGATCATCATGTGTGATGAGTCCGCCGGTTTCTTCGGCGTATTTCACTATTTTTTCAGCCAGCTCCCCTTCATAAAAAGAGCGGGCATTCGTATGTGCAATCTTTTCCAGAGTGTCCGCGTGGGCCGGTAAAGTTTTCACATCTCCCGCCTCCACTTCCCCGAAGACTTCAAACCAGTGTTTGATTTCCGGGAATTCCGCCACTTCCTTTTCGAATCTTTTAAATGCTGCCTGCCAAAACCTGGCGACCGTAGGTGTGATGACATATCCTTCCCGGGCGGCACGGATTGCCGGTGCGAGCACCGCTTTCAATGTGAGTCTGCCGAACTTCTCAATCAGGTCTGCCCATGCAGCCGGAACCCCCGGCACGTTGACAGGCAGCCATCCGTATGTGGGCATTTCATCAAAGCCATGTGCTTTCAGTGAGGCCATCGATAATTTTTCCGACGAATGACCGCTCGCATTCATGCCATGGAGCTCCCCGTTCATCCAGGCAATCATGAAAGCATCACCCCCGATGCCGTTGCTCGTCGGTTCCACGACCGTGAGGGTGGCGGCGGTCGCCACTGCGGCATCCATTGCGTTGCCGCCCTGTTTCAGCATCTCGGTGCCCGCTTCGGTCGCCAGCGGATGAGTTGTGGCCACCATTCCGTTTTTCGCGTATACACTGTAGCGACTGTTCTGGTACGGATAGTTGTGATGTTTCATAAAATCCCCTTATTTATATTATTTTGAAAATTCATCTCAATGATTCACCCTGCATTACACAGGGTGGACTGCTGCTAGGCGCCGCAGCATTTCTTATATTTTTTGCCGCTGCCGCACGGGCACGGATCGTTGCGGCCGACCTTCACTTCTTTGACGATCGTCTTCGTCTTGAGTTCCGACTCCTTATGACCCCGGTATTTGAAGTGGCGCGTGTTTTCCACGATGCCTGCAACATTGTCGAAAAATTCCCGTTGGTCGTTGACGTTACTGAATTCGACATTCAGGGACATCAGATATTTGATGATTTCATCCTGTTTCTCGCCGCGCATGATGAGTTGCAGAAGCGAGATATAGATGCTTTCATGCTTTGATTTCGGGACATCCACGTTCTTTTTAATCCATTCCTTCAGATTCTTATGGTTTGAAGATTCATCGATATAGTTCGGATCGCTGAACTTGATGAATTTACCGAATTCGGGTTCATAATACGGTCTGTCACCCTGTAGTTTCCTGACCATTTCATACTGGGCATAATTCATATCATCGATGACGATCTGCGCCTTGTCCTCATCTATTGAAATATCATAAGGTGAGCCTTCGAGGAAGTCGACCAGCTCTTTCGAAGTCACATCCTCATCATAATATTTTTTGAATAAATGGATCAGCTGCTCGAAACTTACTATGCCATAAAGATGAAGCGCCGCCCTGATCAGGTTCAGTCTCCTCTGAACTTCGAGGCGCGCTTCCATATTCTCTATCGTGTCCACTTCATTGTAAAGTTCGACCACGGTATCCGTAAGATAGAAATGATCCTCTTTCTCCGTATCTTCAAAAGCGTACCCCATGATGTACAGGCCGAAAATCTCTTCCAACGAATAGTCCGCTTCATTCTTTTTCGTCTCCGCAGCCTGTTTCCATGTACTGAATGAAGCTTCATCAATATATTTATAAGCATAAAGTGCCGTTTCCGGCTGCTTCTGTGTTGCTGTGATCTCTTTGATCAAATCATCTTTTTTAAAAGTAGAATAATTTTTAACCGATATCGTCTTAGCCAATCTCTTCAAATCATTCATGTTATATGCCTTTAACTTTTCTTCTGCATTCGTCATGAAAGATTCACCTCCACATACTATTTCATATTTTCATTTTATCATATACAAAGTGTCAAAATATATTCAAAGCTATATAGATCACCACCGGTACAGTGATGACACTGAACAATGTGCTGAACATCACAATTTCAGCAGCATATTCCGGATCATCACTGTACTGCTGGGCAATGATTGAGCTGTTCACAGCTGCAGGCATCGCGGTGGTGATCAGGATCGCCTGGGCAACCACTCCATCCAGCCTGAAGAGAAGCAGAAGAAGGATCGTCAGGGCGGGGCCTGCAACGAGCCTCATCGCACTCGCAATGATTGAGCTCACCCGGATGCGCCTGAAAGAGATGCCCGCTATCTGGGATCCGAGTATGAACAGGACTGTCCCTATCATCGCATCCCTGACGTAATCAAACGCGCTGTAGAGGGATCCGGGTATGCCGATATCGAAAAAGTTGAATATCAGACCCAATATCAATCCGTAGAATATCGGCATCTTAAAATATCCCAGCAACGCTTTCAATTTACCCGACTCGGCTGATCTGAGTGAAACGACGCCGTACGAATAGGCAAACATGTTCTGGAAAAACACCATCATGATCTGGATGCTCATCGCGTACGGGTCACTCCTGAAGACGAGGTCATTGACCGGCACCCCGTAATTCCCTGCGTTATAGAAAAGGTTGGAGTTCGTAAACAGTATCTTATGTCCATAATCCAGCCCCATCGCCCTTCCGGCAAGATATGTAAGGACGAAAGTCAGCGCAGCATACAATATTAAAAATAGTAATACATAAATCAGCAATGCAAAGTCGATGTCAGCATCGAATATGTTCATGAAGATGAACACGGGCATGATATAGTTGATCATCAATTTTGCGAGTGTCACACGATCCAGATTGAACCTCAGCTGAACTACATAGCCGATGACGACGATGATGGCGATGGGGAGCATCACATTGTTGAAAACGAATAGGAATTCCGACATGACTGTTACTCCTCACTGTTTATATTAGGAAGTACACAAAGACGATCGCTCCGGATACGATAAAGAACAACGGGACTCTGAAGAGGGCCAGGATCATTGCAAAAAGTCCGCCTAGAATGCCCTGCACGGGAGTTTCCACGGCACTCAGAAGCCCCGGGAAAATCAAGACCCCGAGTGCTGCATAGGGAATATAATTCAGCAGAGTGATCAGCCACTGAGGAAAATTGAGGCCCCCGACCAGGAATGCGGGCATTATCCGTGTGATGATCGTCGCCAGAAATAAGGCGAAGATGAGCATGATCATACTTTATCCCCCCTTTTTTCCAGAACAAGACCGAACATCGCCGCAAGCACCATGGCGAGGATGATGGCTATTCCTGATGGTATGAACTCCATTGCCGTGAAGACAAAATGCAGTATCATGCCGAGCACGGCAACCAGCAGATATTTATAATGCGTACGGATCGCGGGAACGAGCAGTGCTATGAACAGGGCGTACAAAGCGATGCCGCTTGCCGCCACCCATTCCTCACTCATGATTTCCCCGGCCATATAACCGACGACAGAAAAAGCGACCCAGAATATGTATGCTGTAATGAAAATGATGAGGTAATTCCTGAAATTTTTACGATCTTCTCCAATGCCTGCGGAAAGCGCAAATGATTCGTCGGTGACGTACGCTGAAATCAGCAGCTTCTTCCACAGCGCTTCCTGCTGCAAATCGTAGTTGATCTTAAAAGACATGACGAAATGCCTGGAGTTGAGTACAAATACGGCGATGATGATGGCCGCCGCACTGCTCGAGGCAGACAACATCTGGAGTGCAAGGAACTGGCTCGCTCCCCCGAAGACCATGAAACTCATAAGGAATGTTTCAAGCCCGGTGAGCAGCGGTTTCGCTGTGATTCCAAAAGCCATCGCAACCGGCAGGTACCCGAGGCCGATCGTCAGCCCGTCCATCAAAGACTTTCTGTAAATATTCAATTCATCCACTCACCCCGCTTGATATAATTAACAAACAGTTTAACATATTTGGTATAGTCTATTTAACATATAATTTTGTTTACTATATTATTTAGGAGAAATATTTATGAAGGCAATCGCTTTGGATATGGACGGTACGATATTGAACAACCGCGGGGAGTTCACTCCACGACTGGTCGAAACTTTAAAGAAAGTGCATGAAAAAGGCATTCTGGTCTTTTTTGCGACAGGCAGGACGAAAGGTGCAATCTTAAGGGTCACCCCTGACGACGTGCCTCTTTCAGGGTTCGTTGCAGCAAGCGGGATGAGCATATACAATCTTGAAGGAGAGGTGTACAAAAGAATCGCCAGTTATCATTTCGACCGGGCGGTCGTGGAAGAAGTGCTGGCGGCAGCACGTGAGCGGGAGATCTACTACGAGTCCTATACTGCGGAAAGCAGCTCGAAAACGCTGAAAATTGATTATGGCTACAGTGCCCGCGACATCGGTGGACCGAAACCGGAAGGATTGCTGGACTATGAACACACCCTGCTTCTTAAGGCGCTGGAAAATGATTCACAGTGGGTCGATGAATTGAATATGGATGAGATATTAAAGATTTTCTTCATCTCGAAGCATGTTGAGAAGATAGATGCATGGTTCGACTACTTGAATGCGGAAAAGGAGCGGCTTGGGTTTGCCCTCTACAAGACAAGCAGGCATAACACCGAAATCATGCTCGGCGGCAAAGATAAGGGCACCGGACTTGAAACGCTGGTCAAGGAATACGGCATTTCCACAGAGGACGTGCATGCCATCGGCGACTCGATGAATGACCTGCCTTTATTCGAAGTCGCCGGAAGAAATACCGCGATGCAGAACAGTGTCGAGTCGGTGATCACCGCTGCCGACGATATTACAGCATTCAGCTGTGATGAAGACGGGCTTGCAAAATACCTTGAAGAAACCTACTTAAAATAAAGGACAGGCATAGTGCCTGTCCTTTATTTTAAGTTTTATGGCCGTCCTCTGCCCGGACTCGTCAATCACCTCCATATATCCCCGCTCCTTTGTTTTCATCCCTCCAGTTTCCCAAATTCATCCTCGACTTCCCGTTTCAATCCGAGAAACCAGACATGCCCTTCCATCAGCTCATCCGGGACGATTTCATGTCCGCCGTCGGTCAGCTTCACTTCGGCGATGGCCCCTTTCAGTTCAAATGCCTTTTTCAATTGATAAGCTTCCCCTGCTGTGGTCACCATGTCCCTCGCCCCTGCGGTCAGCAGGACATTCGTTCTCGTCAAATCCACTTTTTTGATCTGCTCACTTCTGTAGCCACTGTGGAGGAGCATGGCGCCGAGGGCATATAAATCATAATTCAAAAGCAGGTGCGCCGCCATATTTGCACCGTTGGAATAACCGATGAAAATTGATTTGCGGAGGTCAAAGCCATAATCCTTTTCGCACTCCAGCAGTTTGTCATACAGCCGCCTGCCTTCCTCAGCGAGGTTATCTTCATCGACTTCTTTGGGACTGAGCCTTTTAAAAAACCTTGTCCGACCATTTTCGTCGACATTTCCGCGGAAACTCAACACATTGGCGTTGGCATCCACCGTTGCCGCAACATCCAGCAGATCGGTCTCACGCCCCCCCGTCCCGTGAAGCAGGATGATCGTATAGGGGCTTTCATTCTTCCCTTTTATAAACAGATGTTCCATCGTCCACACCTTCTTAAATTAGAGTTCTCTTCAGCCATAATATATAATAAATGTAACATACTTTACGTGAAGGGGAGATATTCGTGCCAGTTCAAGGAATACATCATGTCTCTGCGATTACAAAAGAAGTTTTGGATAATCATGATTTTTATACTCAAATACTGGGGCTGAGGCTCGTCAAAAAGACCGTGAATCAGGATGACACAGCCATGTATCATTTATTTTACGGTGACTATGAAGGGACCCCGGGAACCGATATCACCTTCTTCGAAATCAGCGGGTCATCAAAATTCCAGCCCGGCACCAATTCCATTTCAAGGACCATCTTCAGGGTGCCCACCCGGGAAGCGCTGGAATACTTCAAAGGGAGGCTGCGTGAAAAAGGCGTCCATACCGGCGGCATCACAGATCGGGCCGGCCGACCTTATATGAACTTCTCCGACCTTGAAGGTCAGCGGCTTGCGTTGATCGTCGATGATCAATACGTTGCATCCGAACCGTTCGCCGGCGGCGGGATACCTGAGGAATATGCCATCACCGGGATCAAAGCTGTTGAAATCACCGTCCAATACTTGAAGCCGATGGTCTTATTTTTGGAGATGCTCGGGGGAGATGTTCAAGGCGGATGGTCGGATGAATCAGAGGAAGTGGAAGTGAGGTTCGGCTCCGATTCCATCTTCGTCACCGAGAGCCGGTCATCTTCGATAGAGAAGGAAGGATACGGCAGTGTGCACCACTTTGCCCTCCGCGTGCCTGATGAAACGGCGCTGGAAGAGGTCCTCGATATCGTGAACGCTGAAAAATGGCGGAACTCCGGCATCGTCGATCGTTTTTATTTCAAATCCATATATATAAAATCCATCGGGAACCTCACCATCGAGATTGCAACCGACACGCCCGGGTTCACTGTGGATGAACGTCCGGAAGCGCTCGGTGAATCATTGTCGCTGCCCCCGGAGCTTGAAAAGGACAGGGACTTCATTGAGCTTTATTCTTTACCGATCAATTAATCGTATAAAACCGCCTGTTCATTCCATTGAACGCCGAAAACCGGACGGATTCAAATGAATCCGTCCGGTTTTCTGTTAATTTTCAATGCCTTCAGGCAATTCAATCGCATCCACCTCATTGAAGTTCATGAACGCGACATCGCCGGATAATGAATATTCGCCATACTCGTCTTCTCCGGATGCTTCATAGTCGATGGACTGCAGCAGATAATCATCTTTATCGACCGCGACCCTCAGGTCACTGTGGACATTCGACGTGTCCATTGTACCGAAGCCGAAGCCGAGCAGATCTTCAAATTCCTGAAAGACCGCCTGGTTCGTGCCTTCATAGGTGAAAATATACGCTCCGTCCTTTTCTTCCTGCCTCAGATTTCCGGATAGGTTTTCGAGGGAGTTGACCGTACTTTCATATGTGACCAAAAATAAACTCTCGATGTTCATGGATTCTGTCGTCTCCACCCAGTCCTCGCCGGTGTAAATATATATTTCCCCGTCTTTTGCAACAGTCCTTGCTTCATTATTGGATTTCAGCAGTAAATCCGGCGGGTCCCCGTCCTGGAAAGCCGCTTCGGCATTTAAAGCGTAGGGCGATCCGTCAACTGCGCCTTCCAGATCGATAATCGCTTCATAACTGCCCACTTCGCCTGCTTTTTCAATAATGCGGTCAATCGTTTCTTCATCGGCACCCCCTGAAGCATCCTCTTCTGTTGCAGTTTCTTCAGCGGCTTCACCCGGGTCGTCCCCGGTCTCCTGTGACTCATGCTCACTCTCCATAGTCTGATTCCCGGATTGTTCATCCGCCGACTCTCCATCGTCACCCCGGCATGCAGCTGTCACAACCGAGAAAAGCAATAGTGATATTAAAGTATATTTTTTAGTCATCATCAGTATTTAACCCCTCAAGCCTAATCTCTATAAAATGATACCACGCATGATATTTTTTAACTAATGATATGCTAATTCCCGACCCTTCTGCGGGCCTCCCTCCTATTCTCATCCCTCATCGTAAAATATCTGTTGAGGCTGTAAAGTATCAGACCGCCCCAGATGAATATATACGCGATCTGGTGCACACGGGTGAAAGTTTCATCATACATGAAAACGCCGATGATCAGCATGAGGGTGGGTGCAAAATACTGGAGGAACCCTATGAGGGACAATCTTATTTTCTGCACCCCGAGGCTGAAGAGCAGCAGCGGAATGACAGTGGCGATCCCAGAGCCGATCATCCAAAGGCTCGCAGTATTGATGCCGAAATCCCCGGTGCCCGAAACACCGATGTATATGATGTAGACCAGCGCGAACGGGGCCAGGACAAACGTCTCCACCGCCATGGCATACACCGCATCCAGATTGATCGTCTTCTTGATCAGACCGTACAGACTGAAACTGAGGGCAAGGACAAAAGATATCCACGGTGCAGACCCGAGCCCCACAGCCAGATAGAACACTCCGACGGAGACGAGGATTATCGCCACCCACCCCACTCTGGAAAACTTTTCACCCAGGATGATGAAGCCGAGTAAGACACTTATCAGAGGGTTTATGTAATAACCGAGACTCGCATCAAGTATGTGCCCGGTCTGGACTGCAATGATGAATATGAGCCAGTTCGTGGTGATCGTGGCCGATGCAAGAAACAAGGCGGCGACCTTCTTTTTATTGCTGAAGATGAACTTCAGGTCTTCCCTGAAAAACCGCCACCTGCCTGCAGCCAGTATAAATAGAATCATAAAGACAAAAGACCATAATATACGGTGGGCGATGATTTCATATGAGGAGACCTCTTCGATCTGCTTCCAGTAGATCGGCAGGAAACCCCAGATGACATACGCGCCCAAAGCGAACAATATGCCTTTTTTACTATTGCTCAATTCAACATCACTCCTGTAATTTCAACTGATTCGACCAAAAAAGCCCGGCTCATCGCCGGGCGCCTTCTCGAAATCATGGATGCCTTCCATCCAGCGGTTCCAGTTCATCAGGATGTTCCTCAAGTCTCCCCCTGTCCACACTGGCGCGGGAGGCTTCCCGCGCCCTCAAGTCCAGTTCATGGCGACCTTCAAAATAATAAGCAACAACCGAACCGACGATCACATACATCACATAAATGTAGACGCCAAGGATGATGAAACCTGCAGCGAGCAGTATCAGTACAAACAATACACCGCTGTCAGCCGCACCCAGGGCGAGACTGCCGATCAATGCCGCTGAAATCACTGCTATGACCTGCAGCACCGTGACACCGATCAGCAGCAGGACGTTGCTGAAGAACAGCTTCATGAGACTCTGCCCGGTCTGGAACATGACCTTGAAGGCGATTGTAAACTTATCAAATGTCGGGATATGCGGCTGATCCACATAGACCAGATACAATAGGAGCATATAGATCATCAGGAGTATAAATGGTATATACATCAGGAAGACCACCAGCAGATTGAGGGTGACCATCAGTATGACGAGGCCGATTTGTCCCGTGACCATCGCAGCCGATGCTTCGAGCCCCTCATAGGACATGCCGCCGAACGCGGCGGAAAACGGCAGATTGATCGCCGTAAGTACAAGCTGCATCAGCATGCTGATCGCGAAATTAATGACCAGGTATGCGATGATCACAAGGATGGTCAGCTTGACAGCCTTGCCGTACCTGCCCTCTTTGAAGACGAAGAACAGATCGGAAAACCCGTAACTTTCGCCCACATATGCCGATGTGAAAAACTTGATGATGCCGATGCTCAGAGGATAGATGACGAAGACGCCGAACAGGAATAATAAAAAGAAAACAATGAACGCATACAATATTGCCCACGTGCCTTCACTTATCGCAAACAATGGCACCAGGGCAATCAGCATGACCGCGAAAAATGAAACCGTCATCACGATGCCTGCAAGTATCGTCAAGCCGATGACCTTTCCCGCCTGCCCTTCTGCATTCCTTCTGAATAATGACTGGTATTGGAACACCCAATTCACTCCCCCGTGTTGATTTATTATAAGGATACCATTCCTGAGTGATATGTGCGATATCTGCCGCAATTGACAGAGGTAGGATTCGTTGAACGGCATGTCCAAACATGATAAACTCTTTCTGCAGCAAAGTAGTACAGCATGCTCAACTACATGAAGGGGGAAAACCGATTGGAAAAGATGCCGGAAACTTTGAATAACCTGCGGGACATATACGGATACGGTTATGCATCCATCTTCAACGATGTGACGGATACTGTGCAGAAACTGCATATCTCCAAACCCCAGATGGAAGTGATCAAGTATTTGTTCATACATACCCAGGCGACACCCAAGGAGCTGGCTGAAGCACTCAATACGACTAAAAGTGCGGTGACCCATACGTTGAAAAAGCTCTCCAATAAAAATCTGATCACCTTCAAGGAAAATGAGCTGACCAACGACCGGCGGTCAAAGCTGGTATCTTTGAATGCCAATGCCGAAAAGTTATTGATTGAGTTCTTGACGAATATAAAGGACAGCATTCATCAAGATATTAAAGATATCAATGAAGAAGAGCTGCAGGAGTTGCATCAGGCAACCGAAATCATACTTAAATACATCGACGGAGGAAGAGTGAATGAAACATATCCTGAAATTTAAATGGCCGGTCACGGTTTTTATGATCGCCTTCGCAATCCTGACATTCATATTTTCTCCGGATCTGACCCAGCTCGCCACGGAAAAAGGCGATGTCCAGTTATCGGACGATCAGCCGAGTGAGCAGGCACGTCAATTCCTGGAAGATCATGACCAGGACATCGAAATGATGTCCCTGGTTCTGGAGTTCGATGACTCAGTATCCGAAAACCGGTCGGATATCGAGTCCTATATCAATGAAATCGAAAGTGTGGATGGCGTCGACAATATTACGAATCCTTTTGAATTCAGCGGCGACATTCAGGAAAATTACATCAATGATGAAGCCGGTGTCATCATGATACCGATGGAATACACAGGTGATGAGAATGTGATCCTCGAAGTCGCGAATGACATTGAGGAGCTGAATACGACAACAGCCCATACATCCATCACCTCCAATGAACTGATCCAAAGGACACTGGAAGAAGATGCAATGAACGGTATTCAGACGACGGAGGTCTTCACCGTGATCATCGTCCTTGCGGTACTGCTGATCATGTTCCGTTCCGTCATCACGCCTTTCGTGCCGCTCGCCGTCGTCGGGGTTTCATACTTGATCGGCCAGTCATTCGTCGCGTGGTTCGTCGAATGGTTCGGCTTCCCGATTTCACCGCAGACCCAGAGCTTCCTGATCGTCATACTGTTTGGAGTGGGCACAGACTACTGCATCCTTTTGCTCAACAGGTTCAAAGAAGAACTGCTCATCAATGATAAGTATGAAGCGACCTTGAACACTTTTAAAACAGGAGGTAAAACTGTCTTCATCAGCGGCATCTCCGGTGCTGTCGTGTTCGGGGTGCTGTTCTTTGCAAATTTTGAAATTTACCGTTCTGCCGTTGGAGTGGCCCTCGGGATGCTGTTCATGCTCCTGTCATTATTCACCCTGCTGCCGATACTCATGTCACTGCTCGGTAAGTATATTTTCTGGCCGAGTATAAAGAACATCGAGACGAAAGAGAGCAGAACCTGGAAACTGTTCGGCACATTTTCGATCAAGCATCCGACACGGGTCATTTTCTCGGTGGTCGCCGTATTGATCGTCCTGTCGTTCTTCTATAACGATGAAGTGAACTATGACTCACTCAGTGAATTGGATGATTCCTACTCTGCAGTCCATGCCACGAATGTAGTGAGTGAAAGTTTTGATGAAGGGGTCATCTTCCCCATCCGGGTCATCCTTTCCGACGGAGAGGACCTGGTCAATGCACAAACACTGACACGCATCGAATCCGTCGCGGATACCGTGAGCAAAGTCGATGGCGTGAAAGAAGTGCAGACGGTCACGAGACCGACAGGCGATGTCATAGATGAACTTTCAGTCCGCCATCAGCTTGACGAAACCGAAGACGGCATGACTGAGCTGACTGAGGGTCTGGAAGAAACGACCGGGGGCCTCGATGAAATCTCCGGCAATCTCACAGAAATCAGTGAGGAACTGGAAGGCGCCGATATGGGCGGCGGGGACATGAGCGAGTTGTCGGATGGGCTGGATGAACTCAGCGAAGGGGTCGCAGGTGTCAATGAATATCTGATGATGACCGGCGATGCCGAAGGTGCTGCCGGCCAGCTTGAAGAAATCCAGGGCGGGCTTGCAGAAATGTCCGGGCAGGTGGACGCTGCAAATGAAGAAATGATCACCCGGCAGGAAGAAGCTGCAGCCCAGATGTCCGAACTGTCCGAAGGTATCGGTGAGATCGCTTCAGCCGTTGACGAAATCAACGAGGGTATGGATGAAATCATGGGCGGAATGAATGAAATCCAGGACCTCCTCACCGAAATCACCGAAAATGAGGCCGTGGACCATACAGGTGTCAACGTGCCGCAGCAGTTCATGGAATCCGATGATCTCGAAAGTGCAATCGACCAGTACAGTTTTGCCGATGACACGGCAATCAACCTGAGTGTCATACTGGACGGGGATCCCTACAGTCACCGTGCGATGGAAGTGCTGGACGAAGTGGAGTTCACAGTCCACAGTGAACTGGATCGCCTTGAGCTCACTGGCGTTGAGAGTTACTTCTCAGGCGTGACGAGCATGAACAGGGACCTTGACCAGATCACTTCAGACGACTACAGTTATGTCGTTACAATATTTGTCATCACATTATTTGTCATACTTGCTGTATTGTTCAGGTCGTTCATCCTGCCTGTCATCATGATCGGATCAATTTTCGTCACTTACTTCGCCTCAGTCAGCATGACGCAGTGGATTCTCGGCTGGTTCGGCATAGAGCAGTTGAACTGGGCGGTACCGTTCTTCAGCCTGATCATATTTGCGGCACTCGGGATCGACTACTCGATATTCATCATCGACAGGTTCAGGGAAGAAGTCGTGACGCACAGCATCCGGGATTCGATAGAAACCGCAATCAGAAAAATGGGCTCCGTCGTCATTACTGCCGTGATCATTCTGTCGGGGACTTTCGCAGCACTTTATCCTTCAGGAATAGTCATTCTGGTCCAAGTGACCAGTATAATCATCTTTGCCCTGCTGTTCTATGCATTCGTCGTCCTGCCGCTGCTCGTTCCTGCACTGATCATCACTTTCAAACGCGGTAACTGGTGGCCCTTCAAAATGCCGGGCGGCGAAGAGAGGCACGCAAAGTTTAAAGAGGAAGAATAACGGGTATATCTACAAGAATTGAATTTTAACGATGAAATGAGGAATATAATTTATGCCATCACAAAAAAGTGCAGGCGTCGCAGCTGTTTTAAGCTTCTTTATCAACGGGCTCGGACAAATATATAATGGACAATTCTTCAAAGGCATCATGCTGATCATCATCCAGGCAATCAACGGGTTCCTGATGACGGTGTTGATCGGGTACATTTTCTTCCCGATCGTATGGTTGTATGCAGTCATAGATGCCTATAGAAGTGCCAATAAGATCAATGATAGAAACAATCGCAGATTCTGATATATATTTTAAGATGGACCGGCGGGAGCCGGTCTTTTTTTATTGGCGGCCATCCTGCCGGCACCGCAGTAAAAGACAGGCCCATGAGGAGCGGAAAATAAAAAAACCGGCACATGTGCCGGTTCGAATATTATATGAGTGTCTTTGCAAGTTCGATTTGCTGCTTCACCGCTTCGGTTGCAGTACCGCCGTAGCTGACCCGTCGGTCGACCACGGTCTGTGGTGATAATACATCGTAGATATCTGCTTCTATCAGACTGTTCGCTTCCTTGAATTCTTCAATGGTCAAATCCTTCAAATACTGGTTGCTGTTGATGCATTTCAGCACAAGCTTACCGACGACTTCATGCGCCTCCCTGAAAGGCACATCTTTTTCCACGAGGTAATCTGCAAGTTCGGTCGCATTGGAGAAGTCTTCGTTTATCGTCTGTTCGAGTCTTTCTTCATTCACGGTCATCGTATCGATCATGCCATTCATGATCTTCAAGGCACCGCGCACTGTGGTTACAGCATCAAAAAGCCCCTCTTTGTCTTCCTGCATATCTTTATTGTATGTGAGCGGCAGTCCTTTGACCAGCATCAGCATGGACATCAAGGCACCTGTCGTACGTCCCGTCTTTCCGCGGATGAGTTCTGCCATATCCGGATTCTTCTTCTGCGGCATCATGGAGCTGCCTGTCGTGAATGTATCGCTCAAAGTGACGAACTTCGCCTCTTCGCTCATCCAAAAGATGATTTCTTCAGAAATTCTGGACATGTGGATCATCACAAGGTTTATATTGGATAACGTTTCGATGATGTAATCCCTGTCACTCACCGCATCCATACTGTTATGGTACAGGTCGCTGAATCCGAGTGCATCCTGCGTCATTTCCCTGTCGATGTTGAAAGTCGTGCCGCTGATCGCCCCTGCGCCGAGCGGTGATACATCGATGCGTTTCAGTGCATCCTGCATGCGCGCCCTGTCCCTGTTGAACATCCAGAAGTAAGCCATCATATGATGGGAAAACAGAATCGGCTGGGCCCTCTGCAGGTGCGTATAGCCTGGCATGATCACATGGAGGTTCTCTTCGGCGATCTTGATGATTGTTTTTTGCAGCGCTTCAATGGATTGGATGATCTCCTCGACCTGTGCTTTAACATACAGGTGCATATCCGTCGCAATCTGGTCATTTCTGCTGCGTCCGGTATGAAGCTTGCCGCCCACAGGACCGACGATTTCCGTCAATGCATGTTCGATATTCATGTGGATGTCTTCATGCGTGACATCCCAATCGATGTTGCCCTTATCAGCTTCCTCTTTCACTTTGTGGAGGCCGTCGACAATGATTTTCCTGTCTTCCTGAGTGATGATGCCGCATTCGGCAAGCATGTCAGCATGGGCGATGCTGCCCTTTATATCCAGGTCGAGAAGCACTTTATCAAAGTGGATCGATGCGTTGAATTCTTCCACCCAGTCCAGTGCCTCACCTGAAAATCTGCCGCCCCAGGCCTTCTTAGTCATTGATCTTTACTCCATTATCAAGCATCGCTTTGACTTTTGTCGGCAGGCCGAAGATTTCGATGAAGCCGACGGAAGCGCCCTGGTCGAACGCATCTTCTGATGTGTAGGTCGCAAGCTTTTCGTTGTACAGGCTGTTGTCGGACTGACGGCCTGTGATGATCACGTTGCCTTTATACAGCTCGAGACGGACTTCCCCGTTCACATCTTTGGCCATATCCTTCAATGTCTTTCTGAGGGAATCGCTGAGCGGCGAGAACCATAGGCCATTATAGACCTGTTCTGTATATTTCTGCTCGATGACCGGTCTGAAATGTGCGATATCTTTTGTGAGGGTGATCGTTTCAAGGTCATGTTTTGCAGTAAGGATGACTTCAGCGCCGGGTGTTTCATAAATCTCTCTCGATTTGATGCCCACCAGCCTGTTTTCAACATGGTCGATGCGCCCGATGCCGTGTGCACCGGCAATATCATTCAGCTTGAGGATGAGGTCATCCAGCTGATAGCTCACACCATTTATTTTGGTCGGAAGACCTGCTTCAAACGTCAGTAAAATTTCTTCCGCTTCATCTTTCGCAGCTGTAGGATGGACGGTTAAGTCATATGCATCTTCCGGCGGCTGATTCCAGGGATTTTCAAGCACACCGCACTCGTTGCTTCTGCCCCATAAGTTCTGATCGATTGAATACGGGGAGTCCAGATCCACCGGGATCGGCACATCGTTTTCTTTTGCATATGCAATTTCCTCTTCACGGCTCCATGTCCACTCCCTTACAGGCGCGAGCACTTTGATCGTAGGATCCAGCGATTTGATTGCCACTTCAAAACGTACCTGATCATTCCCTTTGCCGGTACAGCCGTGCGCCACATAGTCTGCATCCGCATCATGTGCCACTTCAACCAGCTTCTTTGAAATCAAAGGTCTGCTGAGGGCCGACACCAATGGATATTTACCCTCATACATGGAATTACCGTAAATTGCATAACTGACGAATTCATTTGCAAACTCTTCTTTAGTATCGAGCACATAGCATTCGGATGCACCCATATCGAATGCCTTCTGCTTGATGTGATCCAGGTCCTTCCCTTCGCCGACGTCCAGGCATAATGCAACCACTTCGAATCCTTTATCGATGAACCACTTGATCGTAACACTTGTATCCAATCCGCCTGAATAAGCCAATACCACTTTTTCACTCATATATTAAGCACCTCTGTCATTTGATTTGAATCGTAATGATATACATAATATCATTATAATAATTCCTTTTCAAGTATATTTATACAAAAACATTTATAATCCTGAAAGAGCGACCCATTTTCCGGTACCTGTAAATTTTTTATCCACTTTATTCGTGTTACAATTGATCTAAAGGAGTGGTTTATATCGAAATTTTTGGTGTGTTTGCAGGTCTTGTTGCAATCGGTATAATTTTACTGATATTCATAGCCGCATTCGGGCTCGTCAAATGGTTGCTCCAGGGGTATTTCCTTTTCAGGATAGCTGAAAGGAAGAATCTTGACATCCCTTTACTGTCATTTGTGCCTTTCGGCACATTTTATGTCGCCGGACAGGAATTTGACGGCAATGTTTTTCAAAAAGGCAGTTTCAAACCGAAACACCTCGGCCTGATTTTCGCCATCACGGGCCTCGTCGTTTATTTGCTCGGATTATCCATCGGAGACATCGCAATTTCCTACCTGCTGATGGAATCCATCATATTCATCGGCATATTCAATGCCTACACGCGGAACATCGGCGTGGCGATATTACTGGCTTTGCTGAACATATTGACAGCCGGCATCGCAGCCATCGTCGTGCTATTCCTGTATCACCGCAAGCTGTCCCGGACATTCAATGATCCGGTCGTCCGTGAAGAGCCCGGCAATGAAGGCTACACTGACTCAGGCAAAGCGGATAATGTGGAACAGCACAGGAATATTTGATTCAAATGAGCCCGGTGGGCTCTTTTTTATAAGATGATTTGAAATTTGATGTTTAATGATATCTCTGATGGGAATATTAATATTGGATTTGATATCAAATACAATCATCGGAGGAGATAATTATGGCTAAACCATTTATCAAAGGTTATAAAGACGATGAAGAGCTGCAGGATCATATAAAGAAATTAAAAACAAAAGATGTTTCCAAAGAAGACATTTATGTGATTTCACATGATGATGAACGTACGAAGCGCATTGCGAAAAACGCTGATGCCAGCATCATCGGTGCCGGGGAAATGGGCGTCACTGATGCAGTGAAGGGCACATTCACGAAAAAAGGCGACAAATTAAGAAACCAGCTTGAAAGTGTCGGTTTCTCTGAATCTGAAGCTGAGGATTATGAAGCCGAAATGGACAAAGGCACAGTGTTCCTCGTCGTCGCCAATACAGATAATGTTGATGACATGTTAGTTTAATAAGTTCCAATGACAATGCCGGACATTCGATGTCCGGCATTTTTTCATCTCACTTTCAAGATGGATTGGTAAATGATTTCAGCCCCGTTTTCAAGTGCATCGCGGTCGAATGTCATATTCGGATGATGCAGACCGGGCTTCAGGTCGCATCCGAGACCGATCATGGCACCCTTAAGTTCAGGGTATTTGACCGTGTAATAATGGAAATCATCTCCGCCGCTTGTTGTGATCGGCTCCATAAGATTCTCCTCGCCAAGCGCTTTTATGATGCCCTCCTTTAAAAACCGGATCGCCTCTTCGTTGCTCTCACTCGCGACGATGCCCGAAAACTCCTGATCTTCGATGGAGACATCGTAAAAATCCTTTACATACTCCAGTATTTTAAACACACGATTCTTCAGGTTATCCATCTCTTCGTTCGTCTGGGCGCGGAGGTCGATGCCGCACTCGGCGATGCCCGGGATGATGTTCAGTGACTTGCCGCCCGAGATGAATTTCGTCATCTTCACCGATGACGGGATGACCGGGTTGATATGGATCTTGGAGAGCATGTTGACGATATCCGCCCCGATCTCTATGGCATTATGATTCAAATGCGGGCGTGCCCCGTGTGCATCTTCACCCACTATCCTGAACTGGAGGGAGGCCGCCGAACCGTGCTCGATGCTCGGGGAGGCTTCACCCATCCCCGCTTCTTCGATCGGACGGAGATGGATGCCGAACAGGTAATCAAGATCCTCGATGATCCCCTCCTCCGCAACCGCAAGTGCCCCCGTGCCGACTTCCTCCGCCGGCTGGAAGATGAACCTGACGCCCCGTGCAGCCAGCGCTTCGTGTCCTTTCAGCTTCAGCATCGCGCCGACCACCATGCCTGTATGCGCATCATGTCCGCATGAATGGTTCGCACGTTTGACCCCGTCCACTTCCTGGTAGAGGGCATCGATATCCGCCCGCACGCCGATTTTTGGATGGTCCCCTTCAAACGCCCCCATATCGCAGTATAAGCCGGTGATGTTTTTGAATTTGACAGGGTTGAAACCTTCATTTTTCAAATAATCATATATATAATCCGTCGTCTCGTACTCCTCGTTGCTCAGCTCGGGATGTTCATGCATATGCTGGAATACTTCCAGAACCTTTTCATTAATCATCCAAAAATCCTCTCCAAAATTATTTGTATTCTCAAACTATTATACTTAATATATACTTATGCATTTTCAAATTCAATATGGAGGGATCATCCGGCCTTCCTTTAGTGGTAATATGGTATACATTAGGGATCATTTATCTGATTGTACTCGTTGCAATGGATTTTGGCCCCGTATAGGAGGTAAAGTATGAAAATCAAAGAATTCAAGCTTCATGAATTGGAAATGGAAATGAAGCATCCATTCACCACCAGTTTCGGCACCCAGACCAAAAGGCACATCACAATCGTCGAGGCGGTGAATGCGGACGGCCTTTCAGGTTTCGGCGAGTGTGTCGCCGGTGAAGACCCGCTGTACTCGGAGGAGTTCATGGACAGTGCCATGATCGCCATGAAGAAGTATTTCGCCCCAATCATCATCAAAAATGAAATCAGCCACCCCGATGAAGTATGGGATTTGCTCGTTCCGTTCAAAAAGAACAATATGGCGAAAGCCGGCATCGAAGGTGCCGTGTGGGACCTGTATGCCAAAGAGAATGACAGGACGCTTGCCGAAACCGTCGGCGGCCGGAAGGCGGAAGTGGATGTCGGCATCTCCTTAGGACTTGAAGATACCGATGAACTCCTCCTTGACAGGATTCAGGAGAAAGTCGATGAAGGCTACAAGCGCATCAAGGTTAAAATAAAGCCGGGCCGTGATGTCTCAATGATCCGTAAAGTCAGGGCGGTCTTTCCCGATATCCCGCTGATGGTCGATGCCAATTCCGCCTATACACTCGATGACACCGAGCTGCTGAAATCATTGGATGAATTCAATCTGATGATGATCGAACAGCCCCTCGCAGCCGGCGATATCGTCGATCATGCAAAGCTGCAGAAAGAAATCAAAACCCCCGTCTGCCTGGATGAGAGCATAGACAGCTACCAGGCAGCCAAAGCTGCGATTGAACTCGGCAGCTGTGAAATCATCAACGTCAAAGTCGGACGTGTCGGTGGCATCACCCAGTCGAAGAAGATACACGATCTGGCAGAACGTCACAATATTCCACTCTGGTGCGGCGGCATGCTGGAAGCGGGTGTCGGCAGATTGCACAACATCGCGATCACCACACTCTCGAACTTCACCCTGCCGGGCGACACCGCAAGCTCCAGCCGCTACTGGGAAGAGGATATCATCACCCCGGAAGTGGTTGCAGAACAGGGCGTCGTCCAGGTGAGCGGAAAGCCCGGAATCGGTGCTGAAGTCGATTTCAACAAGATGAAGAAATATTTGAAGCAGACGATAACGATCACAGAAGATGATGCCCCGGATATGGTGTTCTTCGATTGATTTTTTGGAATTCGAAAAAGGCATGACCCGAAGCGGGTTATGCCTTTAATATTTGGAAATTATGTATATGTGGCCGGCACCGGCCAAACGAAACCCCACTCGGCCGATGGGGGCGGTCTATCGGCCAAACGAAGCACGGTTTGACCAATAGCACCTCCCGTCAGCTTCCCAATTCCTCATCCGAAAAATAATGTCCTGAGACCGAACAGGATGATGATCAGCCCCGCGCCTTTGCTGAACCAGTTTTGGAGCACGTAGGATTTCATCCATCTTTTCAGAAGATTCACGAGTTCCACGACCATCAAAAACCAGATGATTGAAATCGCAACCAGTATCAGGGCAAGCAGTATGATCTGCTGGCTATAACCGAGTCCGGTTTCCACGTCCCCGCCCACAAACTGGGGAATGATGGTCATATATAATATCAGCACTTTCGGATTCAACAAGTTTGCGACGAGTCCCTGCCTGAATGACTGGTTCAAGGATTTCCGGCTGACCGGGGCGCTCAAAGTATCAAAGTGCTCGAGGGACTGCCTGGGGACGAGCACGCCCGCACGCATGCTCTGTACGCCGACATATATCAGGTACAGGGCGCCTGCATATTTGATGGCATTGAACAGGAGCGGTGAACCTGCAATGATCACCGCAAGTCCGACCACCGATATCACGAGCCAGAATAAGTGCCCTGCCATGATGCCGCCAAGTGTGATCCTGCCGGCAAACCGGTTCAATGCGAGTGTATTCTTCATGATGATCATCATGTCTGCACCAGGCACCATCGCAAGGACCGTTACGACAATCGCATATGATATCAGTTGTTCCAGCACTCCACACACCTCACTTCATCATTTCCTTCTCAAAGTCAGCACCACGACTTCGGGATGGTTGAAGACCCTGAATGGAAAGCGGCTGTTGCCGAGCCCCCTGCTCACCGAAACCGTCGTGCCGTACATCTTATGCATGTCTTCCGAGTACCTGGGCAGGACACCCTGATGCGGTGAATAAAGCCCGCCCACGAACGGCAGACGGATCTGGCCGCCATGGGCATGACCGGACAGCACCACATCCAGATCATACTTCGCATATATATTAATCAATTCGGGCCTGTGTGACAGCAGGACGGTGAAATCATCCGATGTGCCGTCCACTCTGTGTTTCAGCAGATTTTCGAAACGGAAGTTCACATCCATATACGTTTCGTTTCCAAGAAACCACGGGTCCGGCATGCCGATGATGTTGATGCTCTGTCCATTCCTCGTCAGTTGCACAGAAGTGTCGCTCATGTCCGCCATGTCCGACCGATCTATGTATTTCTTGAGTTTCTTCCATTTTTTATAATGGGCTTCGTGATTTCCCGTCACATAGTACACCGGTCCGATTTTCACCAGCTGTTTGATGAAGGCTTTCGAGCGCCGCAGGTTCGGGGTGCGCCTGTCGATCACATCCCCGGTCATCATGATCACATCTCCATCGGCACGGCTGATTTCATCGAGAAGATGACGTGCCCTCCAGCCAAACCAGGCATTATGATAATCTGAAACATGGATGATCCGGTGGCCGTCGAATGCTTCCGGAAGTTTTTCACTGAATAATTCACGCTCCGTCACTTGGATTTCTTTATCTTCCTTATACAGGAACCGGCTGACCGCAATCAAAAAACCTAACAGGAATGCATATTTTTTCATAATAAAACCCTCTGATTAAATAATATCAATCTTACCATCATTTGCCGGATGATAAAAAGCCCGTTCTCTCCGGGCTTCTTATCATCTGTGATCTTCTTCTTTCCCCTCATCTTCCTGAGGTTCTTCTTTTAAAATCCTGATCGTACGGATGGTCTGATTTTCCATGATCATGACTTCGAACCTGAGACCGAGTGCCTCATTCTTGTAAACATCACCCTGCACGGGGATATCATTGAATTCCTTGAACAGATAACCTGATAAAGTATCTTCCTCTTCGGGAATCTCCGTTTCAAATTGGGTGTTCAGCCGGTGGAGCGTAATCCTGCCGTCGCAGATGATTTCATCTTTTGTCATTTTTTCGACCAGTGCATCACTTCTTACATCCGTCTCATCTTCTATGTCAAAACCGAGCATATTTTCGATGATGTCTTCATGGGTGACGATGCCTTCGGTGCCGCCATATTCATCCAGGACAATTGCCAGGTGGCGTCTTTCCTTTGTCATCTTCCTCAGGACATCCTCCACTGCATCAAACTCCTTGACCGTCAGAGGGTCCGTATCCGAAAAATCCAGCAGATCCTTCTCGGGTTCGAGCGACCATTTCAATAAGTATTTAGTATGGAAGACCCCAACGATATCATCCATATTTTCCTCGTAGACGGGATAACGCGTATGCATCAGGCTCACCACGGTCCCGACCACTTCTTCGTATGGTGTGTCCACCCTGATTGCATCCATCTCGGTCCTCGGTGTCGACATGATATCTTTGACATTCAAATCCCGGAAATCCAGTATACCTTTGATCCTGTTCCTTTCCCGGACTTTCAGCACACCTTCTGCGTTCGCAATATCGATGAGGTTCACGAGCTCATCCTTCGACACGGTCCAGGAGGGCTGCTCGCCTCTTGATAATATTTTGGTGATATTATCCGTTATGAGATTTAAAATGACCGTTATCGGTTTAAGGATGATGATGAAAAACCTTATGACCGGCATGACGAGATAAGATACCTTTTCCGGAAAAGCCGCAGCAATGGATTTTGGTACGACTTCGGCAAACAATATGATGGTGATGGTGAGTACGGCGCTGGCTGCAGCCACGCTCCATCCATATTCGAGTGCCATGATGGTGACTAATGTCGGCAGTATGATATTGGAGATGTTGTTGCCGATCAATATGGTCGTGATGAATTCACTTGGTCTCGATACGATCCCCATCAGTCTGGCCGCCTTGCCGTCGCCATCCTGCACTTTTGCCTGAAGCTTCACTTTGTCGACTGCTGTCAGTGCCGTCTCACTGCCGGAGAAGAATAACGAAGTGAATAATAATAGTATGACCAAAAAGATCAAAAGGCCTTCCCCCTTCATTGTTCAGGCGGTAATTTTAATTTATTCCTTTGATTATATCAGATATGAAATAAAAATAAGCTTGTATCTGAAAAGATACAAGCTTATTTTTATTATTTCACTACATCGTAGCCCTGTTCTTCGATTGCTTCATTCATCTCTTCAACAGTCACTTTATCTTCTGCGTACTCCACGGATACTGCGTTGGCGGACAGGTCGACCTCCGCTTTTTCCACGCCTGAAAGGTTTCCAAGCGCCCCTTCCACTGCACTTTTGCAATGACCGCAGGTCATGCCTTCCACTTTGATTGATGTTGTATTCATAAAATACCCTCCATATATATGATTTATATTTTAGTTCTTTTCAGCCTCAATGAGTTGGTCACGACACTCACCGAGCTGAATGCCATCGCAGCCCCTGCGACCCATGGTGCGAGGAAACCGAGTGCTGCAATCGGGATGCCTGCCGTATTATAGGCAAATGCCCAGAACAGGTTCTGCCTGATGTTCCTGATGGTCTTGTGACTCAGGTTGATGGCTCTCGGGATGAGCGTCAGCTCCCCGCCAAGAATGGTGATATCCGCCGCTTCGATCGCAACTTCCGTTCCCGTACCGATCGCAATGCCTATATCGGCGGTGACCAGCGCCGGCGCATCATTCACGCCGTCCCCGACCATCGCCACGGATTTACCCTCTGCCTGGACTTTCTTCACCTGTGCCGCCTTCTCTTCCGGCAGCACCTCGGCAATCACCGTATCGATATTGACTTCCCTGGCGATCGCTTCTGCTGTTCTCCGGTTATCACCGGTCAGCATGATCACTTCAAGCCCCTGGTTCCTGAGCGTCGTGATCGCTTCTTTTGCCGTATCTTTCAACGTATCCTGCACGGCAACGATACCTGCAACTTCTTCATTTACAGCAATCAGCATCGCCGTCTTGCCTTCATACTCATATTGTGTCATTTCTGCATCGTATCCATCAACTTCAATGCGCTTATCCTGCATCAATTTACGTGTGCCGACCAGGATCCGGTCCCGGCCAACAGACGCTTCGATGCCATGGCCCGGAACCGCGGTGAAATCATCCACTTCAGGGATTTCAACCGCCTTCTCGGTCGCATAGGCGATGATTGCGGTCGCAAGCGGGTGTTCAGATCCTTTTTCCGCAGCCGCCAGCAATTTCAAAGCATCCTCATCTCCGGTGAAGTCCGTGACCTCCGGTCTGCCTTTTGTGATGGTACCCGTCTTGTCCAGGATGATGGCATCAAGATTATGCGTTTTTTCCAGATGCTCGCCGCCCTTGAATAAAATCCCGCTTTCCGCCCCTTTACCTGTACCGACCATGATCGATGTCGGCGTCGCAAGGCCGAGGGCACATGGACAGGCGATGACCAGTACTGTGATTGAGGCGATCAATGCAGGCTCCACATTATAGGGGGAGGCGATGAAATACCATATCAAAAAGGTCACTATCGCTATGACGACCACTATCGGGACGAAATAGCCGGAGACGATGTCCGCCATCCTCTGTATCGGGGCTTTTTTACCCTGTGCCTCTTCGACCACTTTGATGATGGATTGCAGCGCAGTGTCTTTGCCCACACGTGAGGCTTTAAACACAACATTGCCGTTTTGGTTGATCGTCGAACCGATCACTTTATCCTCGAGACTTTTTTCAACCGGTATGGATTCACCGGTCAGCATCGATTCATCGACGGATGTCCGGCCTTTGGTGATCACACCATCGACAGGGAATTTCTCCCCGGGTTTCACGACAAGTACATCCCCCACCATGACATCAGCTGCCGGAACCATCACTTCTTCACCGTTCCGGAGCACTCTGGCTTCTTTCGCCTGCATGTTCATCAACTCTTTGATTGCACCTGAAGTCTGAGACTTCGCACGTGCTTCAAGATACTTGCCGAACAGGATCAATGTGATGATGATCGCACTCGTCTCAAAGTAAAGATGTGGGTGGGCCGTCGCGCCGGCCAGCCATCTGTACGTTTCAAATAAACTGAAGCCGAATGCTGCCGTTGTACCCATGGCCACGAGCACATCCATGTTCGCACTGGCATTCTTCAGGCTCTTATAAGCCCCGACATAGAACTGCCAGCCCAGTATGAATTGCACCGGTGCCGCAAAGACGAGCTGGAACCATGGGTTCATGAAGATCGCAGGCAGGCTCATGCCGAACAGATGGTCGAGCATCGTCACGAGCAGCGGCAATGACAGTAATGCTGAAATGATGACTTTCCATTTCAGCCGTGTTAATTCCTTCTCCTTCTTTTCTTCCCTGGATTCAGCGCTTTCTTTCGCTTTGGCCCCGTATCCCAAATTTCCGATGCGGTCGATCAGGTCCTTTTCTGTCATGACGTTTGAATTATATGCGATTACGGCATTTTCCGTTGCAAGGTTGACCGTTGCATTTGAAACGCCGTTGGTTTTATTCAGCACTTTTTCGATCCTGCTGGAACAGGCCGCACAAGTCATGCCCGAAATATCAAACTCGACTTCATCATACTGGACACCGAAACCGAGATTTTCTATCCTTTTAGTAATATCATTCAAATCGCTGCTGTTTTTATCGTAATCGACTGATGCCTGTTCTGTCGCCAGGTTGACTTTCGCCTCGACGCCGTCCATTTTGTTCAGCACTTTTTCGATTCTGCTTGAGCACGACGCACAGGTCATCCCGGTAATATTCAATGTGGTATTCTCTTTCCCCGCCACTTGAGCCCCTCCTTTCTACTCTTTATTTTGAAAACTGTTTTAATACAGCCATTAGTTCTTCAATGGAATCATCTCCGTCGCCCTTTGAGATGGCATCGGCTACACAATGTTTCATATGTCTTTCCGTGACTTCATAACCCACGTTTTTCAGTGCCGATTGGATTGCGCTGATCTGGACGAGGATATCCACACAGTACCGGTCTGCTTCAACCATCTTCTGTATGCCTCTCACCTGTCCTTCAATGCGCTTCAAACGTTTGAGCACCTTATCCTTTTCCTCGTCCGTACGCGGGACGACGGCATGGTCATGTAAAGTTTCTTCCATATTCATCACCCGTCCTATATTATTCATTGCCTTCATTATACCCCTAAGGGGTATAATTGTCAACATTGAAAAAGCCCGCTTCAGCGGGCTTCATCATTGATGCTGATCCAGAAATTCCAGCATCGATTTATAAACAAGGATTTCATTTTCTTTCTTGGAGAAACCATGGCCTTCGTCATCAAGAACGATGTATTCCACTTCACGTCCTGCCTCCCTCAATTTTTCCACAATCTGGTCGGACTCTTCCTTGACCACACGCGGGTCATGAGCGCCCTGTATGACGAGCATGGGCCTGCTCATCGCATCGAGGTAAGTCACCGGGCTGTCGTTCCGGAAGCGTTCCTCATCCTTCACCGGATCCCCGACCCACTGCTTCATCATCGGTTTCCAGTGTTCAGGCACGGAATTATAAAATGTGAATAAGTTCGAAACGCCGAAAATATCCACGACGGCTTTGAAGTATTCCGGGTGCCTGCCATGCAGCAGCAGCGCCATATATCCCCCGTAGCTTCCGCCGACCAGGAATAATTTATCCGGGCTGGATATCCCCTTCCGGAACAGCCATTCAATCCCTTTCACATTATCCAGTCTTGGCCCGTGGCCCCAGTCGCCTTCCACCATTTTGACGAAATCCGCACCATAGCCGGTGCTGCCCCTGAAGTTGGGGCAGAACACATTATAGCCCCGGTTCAAAAATATCTGGAACATCGCCCTGAAGGACTTGCTTTCATTATACTGCGGTCCGCCGTGCGGCCAGAATATTGTACAGCCGTTGGCGTTCTCAGGCTTTGCCTTGAACAGCAGCGCTTCGATTTCCAGGCCGTCGAATGATTCGTAGGTGATGACTTCAGGCTCCACCATACCTTTAGGGGTGACGCCGAGCACTTTGTTCTTCGTCAGCTGTTCCCATGTTTCACTCTCATACTTGAAAATGTTCACGGGCACTGTGGCGCTCGTACCTTTAACGTAAAGTGCACCGCTCCGCGCCGTGACGATCCGGTCGAATGTCGTGACGGGCGCAATGATCGGTTCAAGCTGATCATGGTTCAGGTCGTAGTAATACAGTTTCTGTACGACACCCTTTTGTGTGATGAGATACAGCATCCTCGTGTAACGGTTGTATTTCATCAGGACCAGGGATTCACGATCGAAATCAAGCACCTTTTCGAATGACTTTGTGGTGAGGTCATATTTGGCAAGGTAGCTGTAATTCGAATCATAATTGGTGACGAACCATGCTTCATCATTCTTTACGAATGTGATGCTGCCGACGGTATGCACCTTTTCCACATCGGGCGTGAGGTATTCGATATCTGTTTCTGTTTTGATGAAACCGATCATATGGGTATTCGCGTAAGCAGTGAGATAGAGCGAATTCTCCTCATTCTGGGAGACATCGACCAGGTGTGTGGCACCGCCCTCACCTTCATGCAGCAGTGTCTCCTCTTCAGCTTCGATATCATATACGTAGGAATTCAAATAGCTCGGGTTGCCTTTTGAGGACGTGTAGTAAATTCTTGAGCCGTCCCTGGAAACTTTAGTGAACATGAATTTATCTTCATCAGCCCCATCGATCAGGCGGTGAGGCATCCCCCCCTCGGGTGCCACGGCATGGATTTTATAGTTTTCATTGCCGTCTTCATCAAAGCCTGCCAGCACATATTCCCCATCAGGCGCCTCCTGGATGAAACTTGTACTTTCATCCTTCCCCGAAAACCGGTATGGATAGTGATGCGGCAGGTCCATTGCATATATATTGACTTTACCATTCATATTCGATGAAAAGAGCAGCCGCTTCTCATCATGGGAAACGCTGAAGGACCCGATGCTGTATGGTGTGAAAAACTGCTCCACTGATGTCTCTTTAAATTTCAATAAAACCCCTCCGTTCTTTTAAGTTTAATTTTAGTTGAGTTTGTACGGGAGTGCAATTTATGGGAACACCTGTATATATTTCACTCCGTCCACAGACCAAAAAAGGGCCGGAATCCCGGCCCCTTCAAATTCTCATATTCACTTTTACTGTTGTGTATCCTTCACTATACCGAACTGGTCCACCAGTTCCACAGTACGTTCTTCACCTTCCAGCAGCTCGCCCTCTATCTGATACATGCTGACGATCAGTTCATTGCCTTCCATTTCATAGACTGCGAAGTTCTGAACATCCGAATCCCTGTTATTGGCATGGGAATCTTCGAAAGCATCCGTATCCTGAGGCTGGTTGCCGTAGGCGAACAGGCTGTTGTAGTAATCCATGTCTTCCTGAGTCATCCAGTCAAGAGCAGGTCTCACTTCATGGAGGTGTTCCACGCCTTTCGAGTAGACATCATCATACTCTTTCGTGCCGCCCGTGTTCGGCAGGATGTAAGTCGTTCCTTCAGGTTCATTGATATATTCGACCCCATTGTCACCGACGAAAGTTTCAACCTCTTCAACTACACCGTTCGAGAAGTTTTCATCTGTCGGGACATGTGTCAGCGAATGTGTTCTTGAGATAACGTGGTCATGCCCCTGCAGGGCGAGGTCCACATCCAATTCATCGATCAGGGCCGTGAGTTCTTCCCTGACTTCCTGCACATCGTCATCCTGCAGTGAATGATACGAATTCGAATAGAGCGGCTTATGATAATTCAATACGATCCACTCTGCACCGTCTGCACGGGCCTGTTCGATGTCTTCACGTACCCACTCCATCTGCGCTTCACCGATTGCGCCTGCGTTCGGATTATCTTCCGATTCCTTGTTGTCGTTCGTGTTCAACGTCACAAAATGCACGCCGTTATAATCGAATGAGTAATAGGATCCCCCGTCAATCGCATCATTGGTCACCGGTACATTGAAATGCTCATTGAACTTTTCCGTAAATGGTCCGTCGTCCCAGTCCAGTGCATATTCATCATGGTTGCCGGGTGCCACAGCCATTGCGGCACTCATGAAGTACGGTCTCGACCGTTCAAAGATGTCCACCCACTCGTCTTCGATCTCCGCGATTTCAACGACATCTCCGGTATGGAGGATGAAATCCGCATCTCCGGCCGTTTCAAGTGCGCGCATCAAGGTGTCGGCACCGAAAGCCGCTTCATTTCGGACGTTTTCATTCCAGAATGCATTCTGTGTATCTGTATAATGGACGAATTTGAACGGATCGCCGTCTTCTCCGGAAGTTTTGAACTGTCCGGTTTCACTGGTTTCACCCGACTCGCTGCCCACCTGATAGTAGTAGGTCGTGTTCGGTTCAAGACCGGTGGCATGCGCTTTATAGGAATATTCCTGCACATCGATCAGATCAAGCTGTCCGTATTCACGGCCGTACATCCAGTCTCCGCCGTGCGCCTGCTCATCTGTATAGTAACCGTTGATCACAGGATCGCCGTTTTCATCCATCACCGGCTCCCCTTCCTCATCTTCTTCCACGTCCGCAAAGATGTAATAGCCGTACATATCACGTTCCCCGTAGTGGGAAGTGACTTCCGCCGCTTCTGCTTTGAACTCCAATGTATCATCAAAATTCCCGCTCTTGGAAATCCATACTTTCGAATCTTCAAAGAGATCCGTCGTATACCAGTTGAAACCCATTTCGCCCGTCGTGTCGCCATTGAACGTGGCTGCGATGCGGTTCGGTATATTATTCGCTTCAATTTCAGCCACTTCAGGCTTCTCATCCGTCAAGACAGGATTGAATTCTTCCGTAACCGGTTCAAGGCTGTCCCCGGCGGGACCGCCCCCGCCGGCCGCATGGGCGACAGGGCTGAAAAATGATGACAGTATCAACAGGAGCGTAACCAGCCCCAGGCTGAACGTCGTCATAATCTTTTTGTCATTGAATGAATTGACATACATGAACAGTAAACCTCCTCAAATTTTTGATCACCGGGTGATCACTTACATCTATATGATAGAGGTCCAATGTTCACATTGTTTTAACATGAAGTAAATCTTTGTTTAATTTCAGGCCGGATTGTTTCGAATGCGTAAACTTCATTAAGTTTCTTTAATCATGATGCCTCCAGCAAATTGATGTATTTTTCCAGCCGGTCCGCCGCTTCGATCAGCTCTTCCATGCTGCAGGCGAACGACAGTCTGATGTGCCCTTCCCCGTACTCCGAGAATGAACGCCCGGGCACGACCGCGAGGTGGACGGTCTCAAGCAGGCCGGTGGCGAACTTGAAGGAATCCCGCTCATACTTCTCGATCGACGGGAAAATATAAAATGCGCCTGTCGGTCTGGAGACTTCCAGACCCATATCAATCAGCCTTTCATATATATAATCGCGCCTTTTGATATAAGCCTGGTTCATCTCTTTCGGGACATGCAGCTGCGTGGTGAGGGCCTCGATGGCTGCATACTGGCTCGGGATGCTCGCACAGATCGTGTTGTACAGATGCACCGCGGTGACATCTTCCATGATTTCCTTATGACCGACGACATATCCGATGCGCCACCCCGTCATGGCATGGGATTTGCTGAGCCCGTTGACGATCAGGGCCTTCTCCTTCAGTTCGGGATAGGATGCGAGGCTGATATGTTCACCTTCGAGTGTGTTTTCGCCGTATATCTCATCCGTGATCACAAAGAGGTCATGTTTTTTGAACACTCCGACCAGTGCGTCCATCTGCGCCTTCGTATACGTCACACCTGTCGGGTTCGTCGGATAGTTGATCAGCACCGCTTTGGTCCTGTCAGTGATGTTCGATTCGATCAGTTCCGGTGTCGCAATATAATCCGTCTCCGTCATATCGACGAATTTCGTCACACCGCCCGAGAGCTCGATGATCGGCTCGTAGCCGAGGTAAGTCGGTGCCGGTATCAACACTTCATCCCCCGGATCAAGTATGGCCCGGAGGATGCCGTCTATGCCCTCGCTGCCGCCGACGGTGACCAGCACCTCCCCGTTCGGGTTGTAATCCGCTCCATAAATGCTCTGATAATAGTCGCTGATCGCCTGGCGCAGTTCAAGCAGCCCGGTATTATGCGAGTATTTCATCGACTTGGTGTTGATGGCTTCAATCGCCGCATCCCTGATCGGCTGCGGCGTTTCAAAGTCCGGCTGGCCGAGTGTGAGATCGACCGCGCCCGGGAATTCCTCGACACGGTTTGCGAACTGCCTCGTCCCCGGCACTTCGATACCTTTCATTTTCTTATTGGCATGTGGCATGATATCACTCTTCCTCATTTATTTTCATACCGATTATACCAGAACATAGCGATGGTTTGACCCCCCTCCTTTGAAAGCATACTTTGATTACCGGGGATCTCTGTTGTAATCCCTGAAAACTTTAGTATCATTAGAGGGAATAAAAATTTGGAGGCTTTCATTTTGAGTAAACAGACTGTCAAAAAGATCTATGTGGGCGGTATGATCATCCTGCTGGTGATTGCCGTCCTGAACCTGATCCTCGCCGAACCTTTATTGAACCCATTCATCATATTCGGGTTAATGTTCATACTGCTTTCAATCAATATCTACAACAATACGAGAGCAGATGGTGAAGAGAAACAGAAATGAACTTCTGCCTGATCGGCAGAAGTTCATTTTTCATATCGTCAAATATTTTTCTTTACGGCCGTAGACCATGAAATACATCACAGCACCGGCCAGGACGATGAGCGTCATTGAATTATACAGGCCACCATATCCTATGAACGGCACAAGCTGGCCGAAAATATAAGAACCGATACCGAGACCGAAGTCCAGGCAAATGAAGAAAGTCGATGTGGCCAGACCGACATTCTTCCTCTCGGCAAGTTTGATGCAGAGCGCCTGGATGATGGACTGGAAGTTGCCGTAGCCGAGACCGATCAGCGCACCGGCAAGAAGCAGCATCCAGCCGGTCGTGGCGTTGCCCAGTACAAGGTAGGCAAAGAAATAGACCACCAGGGCCGGGTAGACGATGATATTCGCCCCTTTCAGATCCATCAACCGTCCTGTGAACGGTCTTGTCAGCAGCATCATGACCGCATTGATCAGGAAGAAATAACTTGCTGCAGCACCGAGCCCCCGTTCTTCTGCAAACAGCGCGATGAAAGAAAATATTGTGGAGTGAGCCAGGCAGATGATGAGTATCGTCGTTGCGACAGGCAGGGCTTCCTTATCGAGAAATTGGAATCTCGGTTTCGGCTCCCTGGTCAGATCGATCGTCTCATTGTCGGTTTTGATGTAAATCGTAAAGACACTGGCCACCAAAACGACGATGAATACGATCAGGAACAGCATCTGATAATCAACATAATCGAGCAATGTGAATGCCAGGTACGGTCCGATGGCCGTTGCCATGACAAAACTCAGGCTGAAGTATCCGATACCCTCACCCCTTCTTGCATGTGGCAATGCAAGTGCCGCGATCGTCCCCACTGCCGTCGTTGCCACACCATTGGCAAAACCGTTGAGGAATCTGACGATGAGCAGCATCCAGAAGTTTCCGGCAAAGAAGTACAGACCGTATGTGATGATGAACATGATCGTCCCTATGTACATGATCTTCCTGGCACCCATCAAGGCCAGCTGATGTCCGGTCAATATCCGGCCGATCAGCGATCCGACGATGAATATTCCCGCTGCAAGTCCCGCGTTGCTTGTGGAGATGCCGAACTCGTCTATCGCATAACCACTGATCGTCACCATCAGCAGGAACATTGCCAGCATGATAAAAAAGTTGAATATGAACACGATGATGAAATCGCGGGTCCACAGGGGCTCTTTCACACTAATTCTCCTCACAATCGCTTTTTATTGTAGTTTGTCCAATATTGAAGTCGTCACCTCATGCGTAGATGCGCTGCCGCCGATATCCGATGTCATGATACCTTCCCGGAAAGTATCTTCAATCGCTTGGAGTAGTTTGCTGCCGAGTTCCGTGTAACCGAAATGATCCAGCATCATTTTTGCCGTCCAGATCTGTCCGACCGGGTTGGCGATGCCTTTGCCCACAATATCCGGCGCTGAACCATGGACGGGTTCGAACATTGATGGATACTTGCCGTTCAAATTCAAGTTCGCACTCGGCGCTATTCCGATGCTCCCCATGATCGCTGCCCCGATGTCAGTCAATATATCGCCGAATAGATTGCTCGCAACGATGACGTCGTACCTCTCGGGTCGTGTGACGAATGACGCGCTCAGGGCATCGATATGTTCTGACGTCGTCGAGACATCCGGGTAATCTGATGAAATCTCCTTGAAAACATCATCCCAAAACGGCATCGCGTGGTATATCCCGTTGGATTTCGTGGCACTGGTCACCATTTTACCGCGTGAGGCGGCAAGATCGAATGCATAGTGCATCGCCTGTGAAGTTGCACGTTTGGAAAACACGCTGCTTTGAATCGCAATTTCATGTTCTTCATGGAACATGCGGCCGCCGACCGAACTGTATTCCCCTTCACTGTTCTCCCTGACGACCATGAGGTCGAAATCCTTCGGGTTCGCGAGCGGCGACCTGATGCCTTCAAAAACTTTCGCGGGCCTGACGTTGATCTCCTGCTGAAATTCCCTGCGTATTTTTATGAGGAGGCCCCATAAGGAAATATGATCGGGCACTTTATTCGCATCCCCGACCGCCCCTAAAAACACTGCATCATTCTGGCTCAGGCGTTCGAGTCCATCAGGGGCCATCATATCACCATGCTGCAAATAATGGTCGCAGCCATAATCAAAATGCTCAAATTCAAACTTCAGCCCGCCGTGGATTTCACCCAAACGCTCCAGTATGCCGAGCGCCCCCGGTACCACTTCATGACCGATGCCGTCACCTGGTATGACAGCCAGCTTAATAGTCTTCATGTTCATTTCCCCTCACTTTTTCATAATGACTCCATTATATCAATTTTCCTTTCAGGAAAAGAAGGTGGTTTGAAATAAAATAAATTTTTAAATTATCAGAAAACAGGTTGTATTCCGTCTTGATTTCTGGTAGAATAGACACAATTTTCAAATCAAGTCTGAGGCTTGTTTAGAAGTTAGAAGGAGGGTCCATCATGGGACAAACTATACAAATCGAGAAAGCTGTATCATTGAAAGAAAAACCGGATGTATCAACGGTAAAATTCGGGACGGTGTTTACTGACTACATGTTCAGTTCGAATTATACACCTGAGCACGGTTGGGAAGAGCCGTCGATTGTACCTTATCAAAATCTCGAAATCTCTCCCGCCGCCAACGGCATCCATTATGGACAATCTGTTTTCGAAGGTCTGAAAGCATACAAGAACGGTGATGAAGTATTATTATTCAGGCCTGATGAAAATTTCAAAAGATTGAACACTTCCTTAGAACGTCTTGCAATGCCCAAGATCAACGAAGAAGTGAGTTTGAATGCTCTTTATGAATTGATCAAACTGGAGCGGGACTGGGTGCCCGGCGGGCCGGGTCAGTCATTATACATCCGGCCGTTCGTCTTTGCGGATGAAGCTTTCCTGGGTGTCCGTTCGGCCAGGACTTACCAGTATAATATCATCCTCTCCCCGGTTGCCGGATATTACGGCGGTCAGCTGGACCCTACGGCAATTTATGTGGAAGATGATTTTGTACGAGCAGTGCGGGGCGGCGTCGGTGACATCAAATGTGCGGGCAACTACGCTGCAAGCATCCTTGCCCAGCAGAAAGCCGCTGAAATGGGTTATGAGCAGGTGCTCTGGCTTGATGGTGTCGAGCAGAAATATGTCGAGGAAGTCGGCAGCATGAACATCTTCTTCGTCAGAAACAACGAGCTCATCACACCAAAGCTGAATGGATCGATCCTTTCCGGCATCACCAGGAAATCCCTGATTGAACTTGCCGAGTATAAAGGTTATACGGTCAAAGAAGAAAGGATCCATATCGATGAACTGCAGGCCGGCCTCAAAGACGGCAGTGTAACCGAGATTTTCGGCTCAGGCACGGCAGCCGTCATTTCTCCGGTCGGCCGCATGCGGATCCACGGTGAAGATTATGTCGTGAATGATAACCAGGTCGGCCCTGTTGCCGAAGACCTTTACAGCCACTATACGGGTATCCAGTACGGGCATCTTGAGGACCCATTCGGCTGGATCGTGAGAATATAATATGAAAGCCCCTTTGCAGTGTGCAAAGGGGCTTTTTTTAATGGATCTGAAGGCGGGATGAACACTATTTCACTTCAAGGGAAACCTTGCCGATGTTTTCATAAACTGCTTCATAATATCCTTTTTCCAGCTCCACAGGCAAATTGAATGTGCCGGAAGAAATGACTTTTCCCGCTTCCACGATTTTACCGTGGGCGTGCAATTTTCCTATCAACCACTTGACCGCTTTCGCCGGGTGGCCCATCACTTCACTTGAACGCCCTTCCTTGATCACTTCACCATCAAGTGTCAATACGCCTTTGATATCATCAAGCTTTTCATACGTGCTGAAGTCGCTTTGTCCGAAGGTGACACCGCCCGCCACAGCGCTGTCGGCCACGATTTCATATTTGGAGGCGTTCGGAAACCAGTCTTTATAACGGCCGTCAGGTATTTCAAGGCCGGGTGCAATCAGACATTTCCTGATGATGTCTTCCTCGGAATCGTCGATGGACAAATTCTCCTGGACTAAAAATGCAATTTCCATTTCCAGCTTCGGTTCATTATAATCCGAATACTTCGCATTGTTGATCAGATTTTTATTGGTCAGTGCCCCGTACAGAGGTTCATCATGATTGAAGATATCCTGGGTTTCCTCACTCGTCAGGCTGACTTTATAACCCCTCAAGATTTCATCATTATCATTGATTTTCATTTTTAGAACCTGTTCCTGAATCTGATAAGCCTCTTCCAGTGACGCGACTCCGATACTTCCAAGTGCCAACGGCACCTTCTCTACATAAGCTTCATATAATTCATCAGCTGCTGACATGAAATCCTCTCCAATTCCATTGATATGCAAAATATCGTCTAACCCTTCACAAAACAGATCAAAACGAGCGTCAAGAAAATACCGGACTGTCTCATACAATCCGGTAAAAAAGCCATCACTACTTTCTGATATTCCTGACAAGTACGGCTGAAACCACTGCTAAAATAACCAATATGACGATCGCAATGATGATGAATGTATTACCGTCAAATAATGTATTTTCAACTTCTGCACTTTCTTCATCAGTCTCAACCTCTTCGGTTTCACCTTCGTCTGCCTCTTCAGTCGCAGTCTCCTCCTGATCAGACACAGTCTCTTCTTCAGATTCAACCGTTTCTTCCATCTCTGAAGACTCCTCTGACTCTGCGGGTTCTTCAGCAGTCCCGGAATCCTCTGCAGACTCCGTCTCTTCACCGGAAGATGCATCTTCATCAATCTCTGAAATATCTTCCTCCGGGCGCTCTTCTTCCATATCATTCTGTTCGATGGCACTCAGCAGGCCGTCTCTGGCATCATCCACCTCGGACTGCTCTTCCACATCACCTTCCCTGCTTTCTTCAAGAACCATCCGCGCCTCATCGAGTGCTTCCTGAAGCTCGTCAGTGCGTTCTGATTCAGGTATTTCCACAGCCTGGTTGACCGCTTCTTCCAGTTTGGAATCATCGACTTCCGACCTGTCCGCCGCGCCATTCTCATCCGGCTCCGCCGAAGTCGTGGCATAACGGAAAAATGATGTGAATAAAGGGGTCTCATTCGAGTCAAGCGCTTCAACATAATACTCGTAATTGGTGTTCGTCTCTAGATCTCCGGCCTCATACTCACCTTCCGACACATTCGCCACCTGTTCACCGTTCTGATAGATGTTGTAGGAATCCGCACCGTCATACTCATCCCATTCGATGGTCATGGTATTACCAGTGATTTCACCAAAAGAAATGATCCTGTAATTCAGGGTTTCCATATAATTGTAAGTCTGAGGGGCTCTCGACTGCAGCTTGTTCTGTTCTTCCCCGCCAAGATAATACATTGCGAACGCTTCGGCGAAATATTCGCTCGGCACGTCAAAATACTCGGAAACCGCATGGTCTCCAAAGAGCGCGTCCTTTTCATCCGCCATGATCTGTCTGAATGCCGAGTCCTCGCTGAATGTGAATCCGGCAGTGTAACTGTCGACGGCATGCGCATATTCATGCAACTCCAGATTGATCGTGGAATGGCCGTTGCCCGGATCACTGTAACCTATTCTCGCAGCTGTAGTGAAGCCGCCGGCACCAGGTACATCATCCCACGTATTGCCGCTGCCTTCCCAGCCTCTCGGCACCGTCCCTGAAAGATGCTGGAACTCCGAGAGCTCGGTCAGGGGCACATCCATAAGGATGATGCTCACACCCGAACGATTCGTTTCATATAAAATTCTAGAGTCCACATTGTCGAGCCTGTCTATCATCTGCTCCGCCTCGGCATTATTGGAACTATCCGTTGTCCGTACTTCAACCATCTCGAGCAGGTTTGAATCCTGTGCCGAGATTTGTTGACTCACAGCTATAGTAAAGAATCCGATCATCACCAGACCCGTCAATACTTTACTTATAGTCTTGTGCATAAGAACAACCTCCTCTCCGGGAAATTTCATTTATTAAAATATTAATCACTGATTATAGAGCATTACCCAAATACTTTCAAAGAAAACACCATAAATGACCAGGACACTTTATATAATCTATTCCCTCCGGGCCTCCCGGATAACCAAATAATTCACTCATGATGTGCATTTCCATGAAAAAACCTGGGGCACCTCACAGTGTCCCCCAGGTTTTTTAAATCGTTCCTATTTTTCCATATCTGCAACCAGACGACCGGTCACCTTGCCTTCTTCCAGCATCTGGATGCCCTCAGGTATTTCATCAAACGAAATTTCAGTGATTTTCGGACTCACTTTCCCTTCAGCCATCAGCGCGTACATATCTTCGATATCCTGCTTTGTGCCGCCGTTGCTGCCGACCAGCGTCGCCTGTTTGGTGATCATCTCGGTGACATTGATCGTCGTTTCCAACTTGCCCATTCCGACCAGCACCACTTTCCCTTGGAAACCGACGGATTCGAGTGCTTCACGCGTAGTGATATCAAAGCCTGCATAGTCGATGATCACTTCAGGTTCAAATTCCGCAATCTCTTTGACATTTTCATATACGCCTGCAGCGCCGAGGTCTTTAGCCAGCTGTCGGGCATCCGGGCTCAAGTCGATTGCATATACTTCTATGCTTTGCGCAACTGCGGCTTCAAGTGCAATCTGACCGAGACCGCCGATACCGATCATACCGACTTTCATGCCTTTTTTGATGCCGCCTTTGTTGAATGCTGCATGGTAGGAGGTCATACCTGCATCCGTTCCTGCTGCAGCCTGGGCGAATGACACGCCGTCGGGAATTTTGACAAGGTCTTCAGCAGGCGCCTGTACCTTTGTACCGAAACCGCCATCGTAAGCATAACCAGGTGCGGTGCCGCTCGGCCCTGTGGGACAGACAGCAACTTTATCGCCGACCTGATACTCCGTGACACCGTCGCCGACCTCACTGATGATGCCTGCAACTTCGTGTCCCATGATGACAGGGAGCTCTCCAAGCAGCGCTTTCCAGCCTTCATCCCTTAACACGCCAACATCCGAGTGACAAAGACCCGCCACCTTCATATCGATGACGACTTTGCCCGCTTCCACTTTCGGATCTTCTTTTTCAACTAATTCCAGTGGTTTATTCGTATCCACAAATTGCCAGCCTTTCATTTAAAAACCTCCATTATGTTATTTATTTCACATACTATTATATCAATAAATCCGCGCATTTGATACTAAACAGCATGCATTACCCTGAGCTGTGATTCAAGGAATCATGAACTTTCAATTTTCCCTCTGAATGCCTCGGCAATTTCTTCGTTCGTGCCTTTCACAGGAAAATCAAACTTATCCCCGTCGATGAAAACGGTCGGCACCACTCTCACGCCCCGCTCAGCCGCTTCATCGAGGATTTCTTTTGAACGTGCGCCATGCCCCTCCTGTTCCACGAGACCGAGAGTTTCCAGCTTCATCAGGGCTTCCTCAAAGCTTGCCGTCCATTCCGGACGGGTTTCAAGCAGATGTTTCATATCCTCGTAGGTTTTCTCCGGCTCATGGATGTTCAGGTAAGTGCCTGCCACCGCCCCTTTCAGCAATGCACCATTCGTACGATCGACATGCTTGATGATATGTTTCACTTCACCGGATTCGATATGAGGGGCAAAAATTTCATCGATCACTTCGATATAAGTTGAGCAGAATGGACAGCCCATATTGATGTACGATTCAACCGTCGTTGCCGCCTCCTCTGAACCTAAAACCAGATGTCTCACTTCATTTGTCATCATTCATTCCTCCTCGTCTCTTTAAAGTCTACCCATTTACAAGGAATAACTGAAATGAAATGCTTAGGGAGACCGGAGGACATGGCTTATATTATGTGGAGGATAATGCTATTCTGGAGTTGATGGATTCTTATAATAGGGAGTGTGACATATGTCTCCAATAAATGATATTTTTGATGAACTGAATGCTGATCTCGCTCCGGGCCAGGAAAAACGTTTGAACTTCGATGAGATCGAATTGAAGGGCGGGCATTTACCCGGGGAAACTGTCGACTTTTCACATGGTGATGTCGATGCTTTTGAGCCGATACCGGAGGCGTTGGATAACTTCAACCATGGTTATAAGGAGATTGGTGCAGCACAGGCTTATACCGTCTACCGCGGCCGGGAGGATATCCGCCTGGATGTCGCGGAGAAGCTTTCCTCTTTTTCAGGGACAGCCATTGATTACGAAAATGAACTGATCATCACCCCAGGCACCCAGGGTGCTTTGTTCCTTGCAGCCGGAGCCATGATAACGCCCGGGGATAAAGTTGCGATCATCGAGCCCGATTACTACGCGAACAGGAAGCTCGTACATTTTTTCCGGGGCGAGCTTTATCCGGTGACCTTGGACTATATGGGGCATGGGGATAAGGCCGGCATTGATCTCAAGCAGCTGGAAGACGGTTTTAAAGACGGTGTATCGACTTTCATTTTCTCAAACCCCAACAATCCGAGCGGCGTCGTATACAGTAAGGGGGAGATTACTGAAATCGGCAGGCTCATCAAAAAATATGATGTCAATGTCATCGTTGATGAATTATATTCCAGGCAGGTTTTTGATGGCAGGATATTCACCCACCTCTCCAGCCTCAACATTGTACCTCGTGAAAATATAATCACAATCATCGGCCCCTCCAAAACGGAGTCCCTCAGCGGTTTCAGGCTGGGCGTGGCATATGGCGCAAAAGCGATCATCGACAGGATGGAACAGCTCCAGGCAATCGTCTCACTCAGGGCCGGCGGTTACAGTCAGATCGTTTTAAAGAACTGGTTCAATGAGCCTGACCATTGGATGATTGAACGTATAGAGGCGCACCGGGAAATCAGAAATGAATTGCTGCGCCTGTTCAGGGAAGCAGACTTCGAAGTGAGGACCACTGAAGCGGGCAGTTATATCTTTCCCCGGCTTCCGGGACTCTCCATCGACTGCGAGAACTTCGCGAAAATATTGAATAAGCAGGCGAAAGTCATCGTCACGCCGGGCACACAGTTTGGTCCCGGGTTCAAAGACAGCATCAGACTCAACTTTTCGCAGGATAAGGAAAAGGCGGTGGATGCCGTGAAAAGATTAATCAAAGTTGCGGGGTTTTATAAAGTTGAATAATAGAACCTTACCGAATGCCGACTCAAAACCGCAGCCCTTGATGGCAGTACGCATCACGCCATACTGGAAGAAACGGACAGGGCATAGCATGCCTCATGAATCGAAAAACGCCGGGATATGAGTTATCCCGGCGTTTCTTTTTTTATATTGTCATGATGATGAAAGAGAAGCCCAGGCCCCACCAGCCTATAGAAATTTATACATATCCCTTCTTCTGCTTTTGAATATCGGTATGTCTTCCCTCACCCGGGTGATATAATCCAGGTCGATATCAGCTGAAACGACTTCTTCACGGCCCTCACTGCCCTGCGCAAGCACTTCACCGAAGGGGTTGATGATGATGCTGTTGCCGGCGAATGTGGCGCCGTTCGGCTGTGTGCCGAAAGTGTTCGATCCTACAATATAGCACTGGTTCTCGATCGCCCTTGCTTTCAGCAGCGTCAGCCAGTGCTCCGTCCGTTCAGCCGGCCACTCTGCAACGACGAAAATGACTTTTGCCTCATCCAGTGCCAGGTCCCTGAAGAGCTCCGGGAACCTGAGGTCATAACATATGACCAGCCCGGCCTTGTTGCCGAAGATCTCGAAAGTGTCGGCGGCCGCATCCCCGCCTTTCAGGAAGTCAGGCTCATTCAACATCGGCACGAGATGAATTTTGGAATACTCATATACATGCGCCCCATCCTTATCAATGACGAACGATGTATTCAGTACATCCGATCCGACCTTTATATTCGGTACTGAGCCTGCCACGATATTCACTTTGTATTCTTTTGCAAGCTTTGCCATTTCCTCTTTGACATTTTCCAGATTGCGGAAAGCAAGGTCTTCAATCGATTCCAGGGCATATCCGCTCGTCCACATTTCCGGAAGGACGACTATATCATCTTCCTTCAGATCGGTTCTTTTGAACAACTCCTGAACTTTCCCCAGATTTTCATCATAATCCGCTTCAGTCACTTCAAACTGAAAAATTACGGTTCTCACTGCATCATCTCCTGATTCATATTGATACTTGATTATTCCCATTATATCTTACTATTATACATGAGTGTTTGACACCGCTTACATGAATGCGTAAAATTATTAGAAAACAATGACTTCTTTTTGGAGGTGCCTAACTTGATATCATTGGACTTGAATACCCGGGCGAATATAACGTTGAACAACTACATACTCAATTCGATCAGCTTATTCAAATACACACCGGACGCCTTATATGACTATGTCATGGATAAATGCAATGACAATCCCCTCATGTACATTAAAGACGACCATCCGTTCGTCGGCCGGGACGCCGAAAATTTCCATGACGATATCGTTGAGGAAATCCGCCTCCATTTCGGCACCACCTTGTCGGAAAGTGACAAAAATATAATGCAAATCATCCTTGGTTCACTGTCTCCAAAAGGGTTCCTGGAAGCTTCACCTGCAAAAATCGCTGAAATGGCCAACACCTCCACTTCAAAAGTCAGGCGCCTGATTGATGAACTGCAGGAATACGAAAACAGGGGTATAGGAACGGCTGATGCCATCGACTTCATCGCTTTCCAGCTGAAGCGGGATGATATATATGACGAGGAATATTTCAGTGCTTTCAAGAATCATCTGAACAGCATCGGTAATGATGACTTCACATTCCTAAGCGGAACAGATATGGATGCAGAGCAGTTCGTTGCATATATCGAAGATTGCATCAAAGCCTGTGAAATCTATCCATTGGCCGGGGAAGCGGTCATTGATATCGTCCCGGAAGGTTCCATAAAATTTTCCGGAGGGAAACTGCAAATTCATATTGATGACCATCTGGCTGATGCTGTCGTGTTTGAACCGCTATGCCTGACGGAGGGAGAAACAGGCTTCTCCCAAAAGATCAAAGCATATCATGATGAATTTACAGAGCTCGTTTCCATGCTGAGAGCAAGGAAAGTATACATGCTGAAAATCTTGAATGTCATCTGTGATGTGCAAACAGACTATTTGTCGGGTGAAACGGATTATTTGAATACTTTGGATCAGACGATGCTTGCAGAGTTGACGGCACTCAGTCCCGCAACCATCAGCCGCCTCTTATCGGATAAGTACATTTCCACACCCCGCGGCATACTGCCCTGCCGGGGGCTGCTCTCGAAAGAATGCTGCAAGGGCCATTCAGTCAGTCAGGTCAAATTCGTCATCAGGAACATAGAAAACTTCGAAAAGCGTTCCGACAATGAAATTTCCCTGCTCCTTCGTGAACTTGGCATCAAAATCTCAAGACGCACCGTTAACAAATATAAAAATCAGATCCTTCAGGGTAAATAATAAAGACCGGCCACCCGGCCGGTCTTTATTCAGTCCAATTTCTCCATCAGACGCTTCAATTTCTCAACTTCATCATCCGTAAGTCCCAGTCTCGGTTTTCTGGACGGTCCGCCGTTCAGGCCTTTCAAGTCCATCGCCTTCTTGACGATTTGGACATACTTGCCGGAATCCTCCAGGAACTCGCACAGCGGAAGCAGGTCTTTATTCAGCTCCCTGGCCGCTTCATAGTCCCCCGCCTTCATCAGCTCGTACAGCTTTGAAGCGCTGTTCGGTGCGATGTTCGCCGCCACCGACACCCAGCCCGTCGCACCGACGGCGAATGATTCATAGGCGAGGTCATCCGATCCGCAGAACATCACAAGGTCCGTGTTTTCCACAAGCGTGCGCACTTTGCGGATGTCGCCCGTCGATTCCTTGATGTACTGGACGTTGTCCAGCTCCTGATCGATTTTGTAGATCGTCTCATTTTCAAGGTCCACGTTTGCCGTGAAGGGATTGTTGTACATCATGATGGGCTTCGTCACGACATCATTGACATCCTTGAACTGGTGGAACGCTTCCTCTTCCGTCGGCGTCATGTAGAATGAGTTGATCAGCAGGTGACCGTCCGCGTTCGTCTGCTCAACGAATTTCGCATACTCGATCACTTTATCCGTCCGCTCATCCGCGATGCCGACCAGCAGTTTCGTATCACTGTCCTTGATCTGGTCACTGACCTGCGTGATGATTTTCTCCTTCTCCACATCATCCAGGGACGCAAACTCCCCCGTCGAGCCGACGATGATGATGCCCGCCACTTTCGCCTCCAGGAAATACTGGACATTCTCCTTCAATCCTTCATAATTCACGCTGTAGTCCTCGTTCATTGGTGTGATCAATACTGGAAATACTCCCTCAAATTTGTTC
>NZ_FRCF01000008.1 GCF_900142805.1 Lacicoccus alkaliphilus DSM 16010
ATGGAATTTCAATCCACGCACCCACACGGGGTGCGACTGCTTATTTAACAACAATAAGGCCCTGTGTGTAATACATAAGCGAGATATTACAACAGTTTTTCTTATATTCACATAATAAAATGTTTGATTTTTGTGCGAACCTCTCCACGTTTCATGAGCAACCCCGGTTCGCACTACTCTAGAAGCACTACTCTATAAAATGAACACATCTTTATCGGGATGATAGGAATCGTCTTTCCCTAATGTCTCGATTCTTCTATCCCAATTTTTTCCTAATAAATAAAATCTTAATGAATCTGTATCTTCATTAATAATATCTTTCAAGTCATTCTTCAGACGGACGTACTGATCCGGCAAAATACTACATTCAAATACTGAATTTTGAACGCGCTGTCCATAATCGGTGCATTTCTTTGCTACATGCCTTAATCTCTTTTTACCACTATTTGATTCAGTGTTAACATCATAAGTCACCAAAACCAACATTTTTTAATCACCGCCTAAGTGAGAAATGGAGGATAAGCTTCAAGATCTTTTCTTATATGCCTGCTCAGCAGTTGAGCTTGGACATAAGGTATCAGTCCTATAGGAACTTTTTCTTGTATAAACGGGTGAATGATTTCTTCCTTTTTTCTGTTCTGCCACAACTTCAATACATTCTGCCGTCCTTTATCATTCAAAAGCACAGCTCCATTTTCTTTTACCTCAAAATATTTTTCATTAATTTGCTTACGGTTTATCAAGGTGACGACAAACCTATCGACCATGAAGGGTCTCAATTCCTCAATAAGATCCAAGGCCAGGCTCACCCTCCCCGGCCGGTCTGTGTGATAAAATCCAACATAACTATCCAGCCCTACCGTCTCTAAGGCTGACTGTATTTCATAAGTTAATAGGCTATATAGATAAGATAATATAGCATTAACCCTGTTTAAAGGAGGTCTCTTCGATCGCATAACAAATTTAAAGTCTTCTTTTTGATACAATATTAGTTCATCAAATGTTTGAAAATACTGTCGGGCTGCGTCACCTTCCACCCCTCTCAAAGAATCAAGATTTGCACATTGATCCAGTTTCTCAATCTGACTTTTTAAATATTCTATGGTAAAGAGTACCTTGCTTTTATCCACCTTTTCCCCGTGGTCACGAAGCAGTCTTAAAAATAGCTTACGGCTGTTTATGAGCTTCCCCTTAACACAGTTAACAGCAACCAACAAACTCGATTCTTCATCATCTGCCAATCTGTATTGTGCTCTTCTGAGCAGGACATTCCCATTGGTGACACCGATGAATTTACCGCAAAACTGTCCATTTGGGGTAAGATAAGTTATCGATATATTATTTTCATTGGCCAGCCTGACTACTCCCGGACTGGCTCCTGTGTAATTAAAGCATACAATCCCTTCCAATATGTGTATCGGGAAGCGTTTGACAACTTTATCTTCATGCCTGACAACTATATTTTCACGTTCACGGCCTAAGTGAAAATTTTCATTAGTGATATATAAAGTATTCAATAATTTTCTCATATCATATCCTCATTCAGATGATTGCTCATATAGTTCGCAATATTCGTCTTCTTCTTGGTCAGACGCGGGATACAAATATCATATAATGAGCATTCTTTACAGTTTTTGTAAGTCTCGGCTTGGAGGGTTCTTCCTTCCTTATAAATCTCATGCATGATGTTGGCAGTGTGCCCCACTTCTTTTCTCAAATCTTGTGTTATCTCCACTTTAACCTTTTTATTGGTTTGGTTATAGTATAAAAAAGAATGAGAAATCTCGACATCCAATGTCTCTTCTAAGCAAATCACCTGGGCAACAAGTTGCACAATGTCCCTGTTGTCCTTCTTTTCTTTACCACGTTTGAATTCAACGATTGCAGGGTCCCACAATCCATTCTTTCCTTGGATTTCAGCTCCTGCACTTTCTTGTTTAGTGAATTCTACAACATCGAGAATGCCTGATAAACCCAATTTAGAGGAGGCCACAGGCATCGCTCTCGAGATGAAATGATTTTTCCTTTTTTCTTTCAGATAAGGATTATCCGCTTTTTCATGGACGATTCGTCCTTCTGCTGTCCATTTGTTCTCTTTCCATTGTTGTTCAACATGTATGAGACTCCATTGCCGCTTACAAAAATAGAAGTGCTGTATCCCGCTTAACATGAGATAGTCATCTTCCCGGTACATAATCAGATCCCCTCTAATTGCTCGACCTTGAGTCCGAGCGCTTCATATTCCTTCAATTTCTCTTCATTTAAGCGAAGATTATAGTCTTCATACTGTTCCTTCATATCATTTTCTCTGTCCCATTCCAATAACCCTTTGATTTTTGCACTTGATACGTTACCGATTTTTGATGAATGCTTAAACCAGTAGATATCTTTAACTTCCATGGAACCTTCGGGACGGGCTGAAGAAGCATCATTTATGAACAAGGTCTGAATGGCTTCTTTTAATACATTTAAATCTTCTTCATTAAAACCTGTTCTTTCTGCATAAAAGCAGTTGACCGCTCCGTGGATAACATATGTACCGAATTCAACCACATGTTTGGTCCCCATTGTATCGGAAGAACGAGACTTTTCATTTTTAGGTTTCATACCATTTGTACTTCTTGTGATTTGCATGGAGGTGATTTCCACAGGGTCCAAAGATTTGGCAATGCCGATGGATACCGGACCACGTATACCAATTGACTTCTTTTCATAAGTGATCACCTGACCGAATGCCCTTACATCCAACCATTTTTCCAGTACTCCTTTCTCAACCTCAAGGTCATTCTTATTTCCTTTGAAATGCTCAAGATAGCGCTCCTCCAGAGAATAAAAATCATCATCTACTCGATCACGTGATTTCACAAATATTTCATGACCGAAATCCTGCATACGGTTCCGTATTTTTCTCTTGATGCTGACATCACTCATCTCCCCATAGCCCTTGGAATCAGTTCTCGGCATATTCCCTGCCAGCGGGTCACCATTCGGATTAGCATTGTTGACGACTATGGTCGCGATAAAATCAATTTTATTTTCAATCATTTAAATTTCCTCCTCTTCAACATCTTTTTTAGAAAATATATAATCGTTTTCTGAGTAATATCCAAAAATGAACTGATATCCTAAAGATTTATTCAGTTCTTTTTCATCTGTATGATGGTGCAGAGCATTGATGATTTCTTGTTTTTCTGCGGCCAATTTATAATATAAGCCCTTTTTTCCTTCGCTGTTTCTTAACCGTTTCTCATATGATTTAACTTTTTCTTCGAGACGCATCATCATCGTTGCCGGATTATTGGTGTAAGAAGTCCAAAATTTTTCAGCATTTGTGACACGTTTATTATCTTTATCGAAAGTACTCGCTTCAATCCTCTCGTATACCGCTAATAATCGGCCATACAAATAGGATCTATCCATATTATTTTTATCCACCATCTTCTCAAACCTCCCTTTCTTCCCATTATTGAGTACGGCCAAAGCGACAAACATCAAATGGTTCCACATATTGTCGTAACTCATTCTGTTTTTAATGTTAAGCTTTGCCTTCACCACGAAGTCAGCTGGCATGTCTCCCCCTTCGATAATGTGAGTGACGATTGTCCGTTCTTGAGATTTTCTGAAGCTACCATTATCCAGTGACATCTTACCATCTCTCTCAATTCCATAAATTGTATGGATGAGATTGTAAGTATTAGGTGTTTGAATCTCACTCTTTCCTTTTTCGTGGTTATATCGCCACCAGGAATTGATTCCCTGCCATTTTTTTAAATTGTTAACTAACTGCGATACAGAGAGTTCTTTGAAATACTTCACAGAAATCCTTCCATTGCTCGCCTTATCAAGAATCGCTACATAGTAGATGTCTGACTCCGCGAGTTTCATATCCCCTCGTTTAAATATTTGACCAATTCTCTCATTTCTTTTAGTTACGGGGACAAAATCCTCCTCAGGTGGGGTTGTTCCAAAAAGGAAATCGTCCATATCTTCTCCTGGACTCGTGACATCAATTCCGGCATCATTTGAAAGATCCGTTGAAAACCAATTAATCAAGTATTGTTGCTCACCTAAATGTTGATTGCTGTTCCTGTTTTCCAGTAGATATTTAAGCATAAGGTGTACTTTTTCAGAAGTGCTGTATCCTATTTGGACGATGTCAGTACCAGATTTGAACCTGCCGTAGTATGTCTCTTTATTGTTGCTGACTGATATCAGCTTTGCATTGCCCAACAACCCGCGATGATTTTTGACGATGTAATCTTCTTCTCCTGTAAAATAGCACACACCGTTATTCTTATTATTATTCTCAACATATCTAATATAATCCTGGTGTAATTCTTTATTTCTGGTGACGCTGACATTGACCGGTCCTTTAAACTCTTCAATGCTGAAGGTGATGAATACGCTGGACAAATCATCCTGCTTCGGCTTACCTTTATCATCTTTGTAATTGACGGTCAGACCCCGAATCTCATAATCCAGGCCGTCATACAGACTGCTGATGATTGATATTAACATTTCTTCACTGTTGATGAATGCTTTAATGGCTTTCAGAAAGCGTTTTGTGTGCTCACTAAAATTATTATCCAGCCAGTCATTAAAAATCTCTTTATAATTCGTGTGTTTTTGTTCATCGTTCGGTGCTAAGTATTGTAATTTATCGACGAGGGGGTGGGGAGGAGGATTTTTACCGGAACGTGTCAATGATTTCTCTGTTACAGGGAAAATGATACTTTCCTTATCATTTAAAAATTCAGCTTTTACAAACTCCCCTTCTTTGGTAAGAGTGCATTGAATGATGTTCTTACCATCCGACCTCATATTATTGTGATAAATAGGCAGCAATACCGTGCTGCCTTCCTCGTATTGATCCACCAACCCTGCTTTTTCAGCCTGATTATAAGTATTCAGTAGTGCCGTGACCAGACTCATGATTACACCCCCTTCTATTTATCCAATCCATCATACTCCTCCTCCACAGACTTGATTTGTTTTGAATACTTGAAGTCATAAACCGAGAGTTCATTTTGAACTTCACATTCATCTTGACTTTTAAATCGGATGACACCGTCTTTCATCACAGTGTTGGTAAAGCAGGCAATCAAAGGCTTATTTGGAGAGGTCGGATACTTGAACGAGTGGAACATGATACCAAATGATAAAGTCTGATCATCATAAAAACTTCTTGCTTGATCATATTCATCTGCAGATACCGCTTCAACGTAGGCCACACACTCCCGGGTGCCCAGAAACACATCTCTTCTGCCGCCTTTTTTAATCGAACGTTCAGCGATGGCTTCATGCTTCTTCTGATTACGGTCATAATCCAAATCCTGTCGGTTTTCATTCCATTCAAAATGATATTTGACGTAATAGCATGGGTCCGATAAATAGGTCACATAGTTTAGGTCCGCTTTCCCCTTGCCCACCATGGCACGTATGCCTTTGGTGTCTGTCTGGATTGGATTGATGACTTTGACCTCATCAATGACATTTACCAGGGTAGGTTTAAAATACAAACTGTCGGCGATACCATGAAGCCCCTGCCTGGTCGGCACTGAATACGAAAACTTTTCTCCTCCGCCTTTGCTTGATACATCACTCCAGAGCGCATAATCTCCATAAACCTTGAAATATAACGGTTTCGATTGAAATTTCATATCTCTCACCTCTTTTTTTCATTATCGCTAAATATAAAATATTAATATTATTTTGTCAATTTCTGTTCCTTTGGTATAATCTTCTTATTCGCAGTCAGCTGCGCGGATTGAAATATTATCGCTAATTATCGAGCATAAAGCTTTAATGCTTTATGCTTTTTTACGTTACAAAATCACTGGCTTCTTCTATCACTCCCAGAGCTTCATCATAATTGTCTTCGATTAAAATATTGATACTGCCATCAAAATAACTCATGATCGCTTGGCCTAATTTTTCCAAATTGTATAAATTCACCGTGTAAGGCTGGAGTTGGTTTAAAATCTTTTTAATCTCATCAATCTCTTCAAGATTGTACTCTGTTTCGACTCTTTCAAGCATCGGAATCAACTCTTCAATGATTTCTTTACTTTCTCCGTAATAGACAATGACTGGTATGGTCTCCTGATCTATTAAATTGATCATTTGTCCTGCACTTTTGAAAGATTGATTCAAGTATCTTCTTTTACTTGGAAGGGCGAGATATTTATTTTCAGATAAAAGATCCACGGCCGTCCCCATGTCTTTTCCAAAAGAATAATTTAGATTTTCCGAAGCGTTTGCAAAGTAAGATTCATAGAATTTATCATTCAGCTCTGTAATATTGATTTCTGCATTCTCATCTCTTAAAATCCGTTCGGTCACAGATACTTTCTCTTTGATTGATTTCAATGCCGACACATCAATATTTTCAAATTCTTTCTTGGTTTTTACAAGTTTCACTTGTCCCTTACCTTCCAGCTTCCCATTTCGGTTACATCTTCCCATGGATTGTACAATGGAATCTATTCCTGCATAAGATCGGATTAACCTCTTGAAGTCTATATCCACGCCCGCTTCTATCAATTGGGTGCTCACACAAATTACCGGCTCGGTTGGCAACTTTTCTTTTATCTCACGAATGATATCTTTTCGGTGCTCGGGGCAGAGGTTTGTACTCAAATAATAGACCGGTCTGGAAGTTTGTGCTTTTAAAATTTCAACCACTTTATTTACCGCTTTTTTTGTATTGAGTATCACCAATGTGGAGTCATCGGGATGGTTGAGGATTTCTTCTGTAATTTCCTCTTCGTCTGAGCTCTCGCCCTGATTCAATTTGCTGACCGTGGTCCGGTCAAAAGATTTCCTTTCTTCTTCATTCATCTTTACAATGTCTTTTTTGTTCCGGTGCTGGTAATCAATCTGGTACTTTATGTAATCCGAATCGTAAACAGGCTGTGTGGCTGTACATAGAATGATTACTGAGTCCATCACTTGACTGATGAAATTCATCATCATATTGAATAAATGTGTCACTTCAATAGGCAGAGACTGTACTTCATCCAAAATGATCACCGAATTAGCGAGGGAGGAAAATCTTCTTATATTATTTGATTTTTCTTTGAAAAGTGTTTGAAAGAACTGAACCATTGTACTGAGTATCATCGGACTGTCCCAGGAATCCATCATGTACTGAAAGAGCATATTCTCTCTCGTATCTTCTTGTACACCAGTCTCTCCTTCTTCACTGGTACGCACCATATTGGAATGGTGTTCGGTGATATGCTTATCCTTCAAAATACTTTTAATCTCTTCAGCGTTCTGTTCCAGAACCGAAAGGAAGGGAGTTATATATATCAGCCTTTGCTTATTTTGATGTTTCATTTGATGTACGCCATATCTTAACGAGAGAAGCGTCTTACCTGCTCCGGTTGGTAAGTTCAGCCTGTAAATTCCCGGGCCGTCAGTCCTCCCCCTATCTCTTGCTTCTACTGCTAAACGATTACGGACTTCATCAATTTCTGTTACGGGCTTAGAAAACCCGGCATAAACTTGTTCCACCGCCTTCATATAATGCTCTTTTTTCTCTTCCAGATCCTCCTCACTAAGCGACTCCACCTCTTCTCTATATGCATTGATCGTATCTGTAATATCTGCATTTTTTAAAATGGATAAATATAATCTCACTTTCAATCCACTGTAAAAGTGCTCTTCTGTTTCATCGATGGATGATAATTTTTCGCTGAGACATTTAAATTCTTTAAATGAATCGGTAATTAATCGCGATAAATCAACATCATTTTCCTGGAAAAATTCATTAGCAAATTTAACTACATCTTCTTCAAAGTAGTAGATACCCTCATCTTTACGTTCGTCATATTCCATTCTATAAACCAGTTGATTCTCATGGGAATGTGTTGAAAATATATCAAAAAGTCCATGGTGGGAGAGGATGACATAAGATATGACATCCAAGTACTCACCAAATAATATATAGTCCTCTTTCAAAATATTTCCTTTCAGGTCGTATTTTTGTTTAATATATTGATTAAAATACTTCGCACCTGCTGCCGCATGTTTGACTTTCATACTGGGTTTTTGAGTGATTTTCTCTTGAAATCGACGGTCTGCTTTTCCTAAATCATGAAGAATTCCAATTAAATATAGCGTCTCCTCATGTTTGATAACGCTTCCATTTTCAGCCGCCAATCTCCCCACATTCAATAAATGATTCGATAACTCCTGTTCTTCAGCCGTTTCATGGTTCTTGTGCGCTATAAGTACCAAATTTTTACCTCCTTTACATATATTATATTTAATATTTGTAATTTTCACAATAGTATTAAGTCGTTGTTTTAAAAATTTCACCATTCATTTACTTGAAACTGGCAAAACGATTAGCCAATTCTCTTCAATACTCACCCCCAATTAGCCTCGACACTCAACTTGCCAATTTTCAAATCTTCATCATTCTGAACATCGATTCTTTTGGACACTTAAATAAAACTGCAGCAGTGATTCACTGCTGCAGTTTTATTTAACTTCTTGAGTCCTTTTACTCAAAGACTCTATTCAAACTGTCCAAGAACATTCCACAACTTCATCCATCACCCGATGCCCTGTATTGTTCACGGTAACGCTGGCGGTAGCCATATGTGCTGTTCTTTATCAGCGACTTATCCTGGACGCCGGCGCCGATTGCACCGACCACCGTGGAAAGTGATGCCGCAAACCATGCCACTTCCACGTAAAACATGAAGGTGACTTCATCCGGAGCGATGTGGTTGACGACATATCCCGGCGGGAGCAGCACCAGTGCTCCAGTGAAGAACATCATGTACAGGATGACAAAGTAAAATAACACTGAGATGAAAAGGGTCATCACCGTGGCCCCGTTATACAGGATGAGCACCCTCCTGTTACGCTGCTTCCCGACCCGCTCCCATAAATCATAGGAGATGATCACCCAGATAGTCATGGCGGACACCGCAAGCAGTGATACGGCGAAGAGGCGCCATGCAGGAAAGACGTTGCTCAAGTTCCACATCGTCGAAAACATCATACTGAAAGTCCCGGTCGCAAATGCAAGGGCCACCACCGTGCTCAGGCTCCGCATCATATTGAACGGGTTGTTCGCCCAGGACATGCCGCTGATGAGACGCAGACGTCCACGCCACCTGTCTTTGATATAGTAGACCGAGTGGTTGGCTTCCGTTTCTTCGAAAAATATCTCTTCATAATATATCCTGCTGGTTTTTAAGTATGTGTTGAATGTGTCCGTCAATTCTTCCCGCCCTTCACGATTGTCCACGTTCTTTATGATCGAGACGATGGTGTTGAGCGTCGTCCGCTTAATCGGCGGCCAGCCGAAGGCGGGCAATGAAATCAGGCCGATACCCGTCTCATTATTGATATCCACCGTGGTGATCATATCCCCATGGTAGACGGGCAGGTCTGTGATGAAGATTGTATGGTCCCATTGGTAATCTTCTTCATACTGGTCGGTCTTTTCATAAAGTTCTTCAATCAATTCCGCATAGTCGGTCAGGGGATCAACATGGGTGCTGACTTCCCACTCGACTTCCGCATCGATCTCCCGGCTGAGCACATCAGGCAGCTCTGCCTTGATTTTCCTCGCGAGATCGTCGGGCGCCCCCGGAGCTGCAACAATGCCGATATGTTTTTTCGTCATATCATCTCTCCTCCTCAGCTTCGTCATGCTCCTGCTTTTCGCCGGAGTGCGATTCCCCTTCATCACCAGATTCTTTTCCACTGGATTCTTCACCGGCGCCCTTAGTTTCCTCTCCGTCCGCTTTGTATGCTTCCTCTTTTTCTTCTTCCAGCTTCCTGTATCTGTACCATTGCCGGTATGAATAAGTGATGTTGCGGACCTTCTCTTCCTCTTCGACGGTCGAACCGAACGCACCCGCCAAAATTCCTGCCGAGGCGGCAAACCAGATCAGGTCCAAATAGTCGTACCAGTCAACATCATATTCCACCTCCGCATCCGTCCATGTTTCGAAAAGCCCCATGGGGACGAAGGTGAGGATGGAGACCGTAAGCAGCAGACTGACCACGATATAACTCATGATTGTCAGAGTCAGCAGGGTCAGCAGGGTCGTGAAATTGTAAAGCCGCCTGTAGACAGGCTGGTTTCTGGATGAGCGCATTTCCCAGAGGTTATGGGCATAAATCAACCAGCCGACCATCCCCGCCACTGCGATCAGCATCAGCAGTATCAGCCGCCACGGGGAGTAATCCAGGCTCAATTCCCACGGCGTACGGAATATCGATATGTAGGTGCCGGTCGCAAATGCCAGTGCAACAATCGTTTTGAAGTTTCCGAACTCCTTCAACGGTTCATTCAGCTGGGTCATGCCGGCGGTGAGCCGCAGCCAGCCGCCGAGCGTCGATTTGAGTATATACCGCTTTCTGTCATCCTCCTCCTCTATCGCCTTGACTTCGGAAATCCTGTTCAGAAAATCGGGCTGCACACTCTCCGTATCCGCCTCCGAATATGTGTGGTAAAGTGTTTCCATATGATGGGTGAGCAGGGTTTCGAGTTTCTTTTTTTGTCTGACCACACCGATTGCAGGCACCGACATCAAGGACACTTTCCTGTCGTAGGCAAATTCCGAGATGACCACTTTATTGTTTGAAATACTTGGGAGATCGGTGATCGCAATCGCCATATCCCACTCGTTGTTTTCTTTGAAATCTTCCAGCCTGTCGAACATATCAAGTATATATTCCGCAGAGCTTGCCAGGGGGTCTGTCTTAAAATTGATATCCCAGTCGATATTTTCATCAATGGACGGACCGGCCAGGTCTTTTATGCTTTCCATGATATCCCCAAGCAGCTTCTCGGGGAGTCCGGGTGCCGAAACTACACCGACGGCCATTTTCTCCATTTTTTCCACCGCCTTCGTCTGTCTGTTGGTTCCCTCAGATGCTCAACCGGCAATTCATTGCATGATGGTATATGCAAAAGCCACGATTGCACATGGGATGCCGTAACTGAAGGTGTTTAAGTTCCAATGTATATCTTTACCCATTTTAAATATGGAATATTCGCGGCTGCCCCGCAGCTTCAAACTCTTATCCTGCAGCTGATGTCAGTTTTGAACATCCAGCGTCATCACCACTTCATCGACATCTTCTTCAAAGCCCGTCTCCTCAAAACCCAAAGTCCCGAGTAATTTCTTCATTGCTTCATTTCCCATGACGTAGTCGGCAATCAGGGAATCATAACCCGCGTCGCCCTTCGCCCTCTCAATGACATGTTCCACAATTTGCCTGCCGTATCCTCTGCCCTGGAACTTTTCATCAACCATCATGCGCCAGATCATATACTCCCGCTTCTCCTCATCCAAATCCAGCAGCAGGAACCCCACCATCTCTTCCTTGTCATAAACTGCATAGGGGAATACATCACCATTGTCCCGGTACAGCCAGCATTCGGCGAGCGACTTGACATTCGGTGCAACGAATTTAGCCTGTGCTTCACCGACCTTCAGCCTGATGACTTCATGAAAGTTATCTTCTGTGATCTCTTTTAATACAATCATATCCACACCCCTTTTTCCTCAAAAAATGACCGTCACTATCCATTTTATAGTGACGGTCATCCCATTGTCTATTTTCTTTGAAACCTACTTGTCATCTTCAAATACTTTTACAGCTGCTTCGGCCACCTGGACATCCTGTGCGACCGCCCCACCGCTGACGCCTACCGCGCCGACGACTTTGCCGTCCTTCTCAAGCGGTATGCCGCCGCCGAAGACTACGATGCGTCCCTGGTTCGTCGTATTCAGTCCATACAGTTCATTGTTCGGTGAAGCTGCCTCTTCGAGGTTCGATGTCGGCATCTTCAATGCGACCGACGTCCATGCTTTGTTCTGTGCGACGTCAAGGCTCGCAATCCATGCATCATCCATACGGTGTGTGGCAAGCAGGTTGCCGCCCGCATCGACGACCGAGATGACCATCTGCACCCCGATGTCCGCCGCTTCTTTTTCTGCGCCCTCGATAATTTTTTTCACTGATTCAAGTTTCAATTCACTCACTTCATTACCTCCTCATTAAATTCGGAAATTCCAGTGTGATGTATATACTTCTCATGATGTCACTTCAAGGTTAACATAAGCGAAAGGTGCTTCCCAGAAATTGAATTTGCCGGAGCGGCCGGGATACGATGATGCACATTGCAATGTCATCCTGTTTTTTCTATAATGAAAACGTATTATTGTTTGAATAAACCGAATATTTTAAAGGGGATGTTGGTTATGACGAAAAGGTCGAAGTTCAAAGACCCGGGGCTGCTCGCCACGGTTGTAATTGTCATATATTCAGCTTTTGTTTTCGGCTGGTGGCCTACGGACATCTATGTCGCAGGCGTTTCACTGGTCGCATGGCTGATGCTGGCAGGACTTGCTATCTGGTTCACCCTGACCGTGATTTATGTCATCTGGGTCGAACGCATTGAAAGGGATCCCGGTCCGGGACCCGTGGAAAGAAAGGGGGATGAATGATGCAGGTCACTGAAGGTATCATACTGTTGCTATATCTTGTTTTCATGACGGTCATCGGTATTTATTTCTATAAGAGGGCGCGTACAAGTGAGAGCGACTATTTCACCGCCGGCCAGAGCATCAACGCGTTCGTCGGTGCATTTGCTATTTTCGCAGCCATCGCAAGTTCCAGCTCATTGATGGGTGCCGTCGGTTCCGGCGTGACGCTCGGACTGCCGTATTATTTCACCTATGCATTCGGTGTGCTTGCAGCACTCCCGCTCGCAATGTTCCTGATTTCAGGACAGGTCCGCAGGGCCGGGGTCAAAAGCATGCCCGACTTTTTCCATCAGCGTTTCGGGACTTCGGTCCAGATCCTTTCGGCGATTTTCGTCGTCGTCGCGATGACTTTTTATCTGGTGCCGCAGCTGACGGCCGCCGGCCTGATCGGCTCATACGTCCTGGGAATCGAGTACACGACCGCGACGATCGTGCTTGGCATCGGCTTCACGGTCTATGCAGCACTCGGGGGCATGTGGGCAATCACTTACACCGACTTGTTCCAGGGGATGATCATGCTGTTCGGTGTTGTGATACTTGCAGGCGTCATCATCGTGGATTTCGGCAGCATCGGCAACATGCTTGACAGCGCACTCGCTGTGGACCCTGAGTTTGGGGACGTCACGCAGCCGTGGATGTCATATTTCGGCTTGTTCATCGCATTCATCTGGTTCGCGATCATCTCACCTTCAGTGGTGATGCGTAACTTCGCCTCCAGGGATGCAAGGACTGCACGCCGCTCCTCCATGGGCGGTACACTCATATACATCATTTTATTCCTGGGCGGATTTTTCATCACCATCGCCGGGGTCACCCTCGGTACAGTGGACACCCTTGAGAATACGGACATGATTTTTGTCAGCGTCGTACAGGAATATCTGCCTCCGATTTTAGGCGGTCTGATATTGGCCGGGCTGCTGGCAGCGGTCATGTCCTCCGCCGATGCCATGCTCCTTGCGATATCTGCAGGGATAGCACACGATATTTACAAGCAGCATATCAATAAGGAAGCAAGTGAGCGCTTCGTCACCCTCGTAGGGCTGATCACGATGTTCGTCACCGTCATCATCGGCATCATCGTCGCCATCAACCCACCGGGCATCATTGCAGTCATGGTCGGCTGGGTCGGCGGATTCCTGTTGTCTGCGTTCGGCTTCCCGTTCGTCCTCGGAATCTGGTGGAAGCGGGCGAACAAATACGGGGCTTTTGCAGGAATGCTCGGAGGTGCACTGCTGTTCCTCATACTCGTCTCCCTGCAAATACTGCCGACGAATGCCGAACCGATCATTGCAGCACCTGTATCACTCGCCCTTGTGATCATCGTCAGCCTGATGACACCGGCACCGCCGCAGGAGCAGCAGGCCAGGGTGGAAATGTACCACTCGCACCTGGATAACTAATTAAGAAAAGGATAATTCCATGACACAGACAATCAAGCGTATCGGCGAGAAGAATATCACTGAGGAAAAACTCATCAAATCCGTATATAAAAGCCTCGGGGCAAAAGAGAGATTCACCAGGCGGGTCGACACTTCTTACATCCGGGCGCACATCACAGGCCAAGAACTGATCCACCATCCATTCTGGATGGTGAAAAGCCTGATCGTCGCCGCCCGGCCGCCCTTCCCTCCGAAAAAGATACCCAGGATGATCTTCATCGATGCGGTATCAGGCTACAGGGGCATCTTCTCACACGTGCCGACGATCACAGAGGAAGAAGCGGCAGACGGCAGCATCGCCGCCCCGTTCCTTCGGAATGAGGAAGACATCGACATTTATATCCGCCATGTTCAGGAAAAGCAGATCAACAAGCAGTATCTGCTGAAAAAGCCGGAGCATGAGGTCGTTGAAAAAACGCTTGCCCACCTCCCCATTTTCAAGGTCAGGGTGGAAAGCGCGGAAATCAATGATGTTTTCTACATCAATGCAAATACCGGGGAGTCGGAGGCGTTTTTGAGTGAAAGATGGCGGAGTAAAAAGGATTTATTGCAATAATCCCCAGCCTTTGGCCTATGATAATTAATTTGATCAAAGACACTGCAGGTTCTTTATGGGACCTGCAGTTTTTTCCGTTGATATCCTGCGTTCCCATTCGTTCTTCTCCCCGGCTGACATATGATAGTATAGGGGTAATACGGAGGAGGCCTACAATGTCAATCGATTATAATTCAAGAATAGAGAAATTGTTTGCAAGCACGAAAGATTCCAATTCCGACCTGCTCGTGGTGACGGATCCCATCAACATATTTTATTTCACAGGTTTTTATGCGGATCCTCACGAACGGTACATGTCTTTGATTTTGGATATCAAAAGTAAGGAAAGTCATTTATTCGTCCCTGCGCTGGATAAGGATGCTGCGGGTGAAGCTGCGGATGTTGACCACATCATTCCAATCTCTGATGAGGAATCGCCTTTTGAAGTTCTAGCGGATCATCTGCCGAATGATTCCCGTAAAATCGGTGTGGAGATGAATGTGATGACCGTCGCACATCAAAATGGTCTAAAGTCCATCTTCGAAGCAGCGGGATTCATGGATATCCAGCCGAGGATCAATGCGTTGAGGGCTTATAAGTCCAGGGAAGAAGTCGAAGGGTTGAAAAAAGCGGTGGAGATCATCGAGGGCGTGCTGGAAGAAGGTCTGAAGACCATCAAAAGAGGGATGACGGAAGCGGATCTCGTCGCCGAATTCGAATACTTGATGAAGAAGCACGGGGCGTCCGGCCCGTCGTTCTCAACGATGGTGCTGGCAGGTGAAAAGTCAGCACTGCCCCACGGAAAGCCGGATGGCACGAAGTTCATGGACGGGGATTTTCTGCTGATCGACTTCGGTGTCATCACCTATGACATGTACTGCTCCGACATTACAAGAACATTTGTCATCGGAGAAGCGGATGACAAACAGAAGGCAATCTATGATATCGTAAAGCGTTCCACGCAGGCCGGCGTGGATGCGGTGAAAGCAGGGGCACCTCTGAAAGAATTCGATATCGCCGCAAGGCGTGTCATCGAGGAAGCGGGTTACGGCGAATACTTCAACAACAGGGTCGGACACGGACTCGGCATTGAAGTGCATGAAGCACCTTCCATCCACCATCTGAATGAGGATGTTGCCCAAAAAGGCATGGTCTTCACGATAGAGCCCGGCATTTACATACCCGGCTACGGCGGTGTACGCATCGAAGAGGAAGTATACATCAACGAAGATGGTGAAGCTGAAGTACTTACTAGTTTTCCAAGGGATTTAAGGGAAATTTCCATATGAAAATAAAAGCCGGAACTGAATGAATTTCAGTTCCGGCTTTCATCTCTATTCTTTACTGACGTCACTCAGGAAATGGAAGCTCGCCGGGTGCTGTGCATAGCCGTCGATGTCTTCACTCATGCCCGTGAGCAGATACGGATGATAGATCGGGATGATCGGCGCTTCCGCTATGATGATCTCCTGTGCCTCTTCATACAGTGCCAGACGTTGTGCTTCATCAGTTTCAGTCCGCGCATCTTCCAGTAACGTATCCACTTCTTCGTTAGCGTACCTTGACCTGTTACCGGAGTTCCCGATGCCGGAAGAATGGAATAATGGATAGAGACCGTAGTCTGCATCCATCGTCACAGTGCCCCAGCCGCCGATGAACATATCATGGCTGCCGCTCCCGACGTAATCCAGGTATGCTCCGGGATCGATTTGATAGATCTCAAGGTCGATATTCAATTCCTGCAGCTGCTCCTGAATGTAAGTGGCGATATCTGCAGCCGTCCTGTCCTGGACGACGATTTCAGCGGAGAAACCTTCTTCGTAGCCATTATCATCAAGCAGTTCCTGTGCCGTTTCCAAATCGTAACCGATGCCGTCGATGTCTTCAGCGTGGCCGAAAACTGCCGGGCTCAGTAAAGTATCTGCAACGACCGCTTTCCCTTCGAGCATGATATTGATGATATCTTCTTTGTCGATGGCATGGGCGATTGCCTGACGTACGACAGGATCATCAAAAGGCTCGACTTCCACATTGAAACCGACATATTCCATACGGACACTTTCCGTTTCGTTCACAGTTGTGCCTTCGTCGGAATTGATCTGTTCGAAGTCATTGGGATCCAATGGGAAGATCAGGTCCGCATGCCTTGTCTGAAGCTCTGCAATACGTGTGGCATCTTCCGGTACTGCATTGAATGTGAAGACATCCGATTCAGCTTCCTCTCCCCAGTACTCCTCATTTTTGACGAGAGTCACATAGTCGCCTTCCGAAATCTCCTCAAATTGGTAAGCGCCGGTGCCGACGGGATTTTGGTGTACAGCCGTCAACTGCTCATCCTCTGCGTAATCCTCTTCGATCACCGCAGGGCTGATCATGCCGCCGGCAGGGTGTGCAAGATGCGAAGGCAGGGCCGCAAACGGACTTGAAGTGTGGATATGTACTGTATAATCATCAATGACTTCCACTTCTTCTATCAGCTCGAATAGAAATGCCACAGGGGAACCGACGTCTTCATCAGTCACCCTGTCCAGGTTCGCCTTCACCGCTTCTGCATTCAATTCTTCACCGTCATGGAAGCTCACACCTTCCCTGATGCTGAATTCCCATGTCGTATCCTCGACCTGTTCATAACTTTCCGCGAGCCCCGGCTCAAGTTCCAGCTCCGGCGTGAACTCGACCAGTCTTTCATAGATGTTCACATTCACATGATTTGACGGCTGATCATTCGCCGCATGGGGATCCAGGGAGTTCGGTGTGGCAAGCAGGCTCATGTTGATGGTCCCCTCACTGCCTCCTGTACTGCCTTCCTCCGCAGCGTCTTCCCCGGTTGCTTCTTCTTCAGTTGCTTCGTCCACTTCCCCGTCATCTGTACATGCAGCAAGTACAAAAACCAGGGATAATACCAATATTAAATACTTCTTCATTCCACCAGCCTCCTGAATAGTCATTACATCCATTATACCTAGTAATAAACTATGAATAAAGAGGCATTTATACAATTTTATCGTCTTTCCCGTTCCATCAATACATTATAGTGATGTTTCTCATGGATCAGTCCGACTTTCATGGCCTGGACGATATTGGGATAATCCGGGACGGGGTCGGGATATCTGATTGTATAGGCTTCCGTGTCCGTCAGATCCTGCACCAGCACTTTCAGTTTTTCGGTTTCCTCTTCCAGCATCAGTCTCAGTTCACCCTTTGAATACTCCCTCCCCATATCGGGTTCCAGTATTTTTGGTGCCTTCATCGTCGGCCCCGCATAAATATTGTCCATATGGTCATCATGTTCTTCAGCCTTCATCCCCCCGATTTTAACGGCGGCGCGTGCTGCGGGCAGATAGATTTGTGAGAACTGCCTGGTGAACTTCACCAGCAGGTAACAGTGGTAGATGACTTCACCGATGCTCCATTTATCAGGCACCGCCCTTTTATGAATGTCCCCGTTGAATTCTTTTGTGCTGAAGTACTGGTTCCTCAGCGCTTCCAGTTCATCGAAGGTCTTTTCAATCTCCTTGTTCATGCCATCACCCCTTGCTTAATGCGCCCGTGTACCTGAGTGTCCCTCCCACATCTTCAAGAGCACCCGCTTTGAGCGCTTTGATCAGAAAAGCTTCTTCCGGCATTTCGAATGCTGCGGAAATGCCTAATTCACCTGCAGGGACGTAGCCGGGAGTCCCGTAATATTCCGGCGAACCGAGAATGCTGATATAATCATACCCGGCTTCCAAAGCACGCCGCTCCGCCTCCATGAGCAGGGCGGTGCCGACCTCCCGGTTTTGCAAGCCGGGCCTCACCGCCACCGGTCCCAGGGCGAGTCCTTCAGCACCCCCGATATGCACTTCACTCATCAGAGTGTGGCCAAGCACCTGCTCCGCTTCGACGGCCACCAGTTCAAATTCCGGGTTATAGGACTTTTCAGCACGGATCCTTTTCACCAATTCCGCTTCGCCCTGATACCCATGTTCGGTTTCCGTAAAACTGTCCCTCAGCAACAACTCGACTTCATTGAATTCCGTGACCTTGATCGCTCTGACTTCCATTGCCTTCTCCTTTGCCAAAAGTATTTCGCTTTATCGTTTGTCTTTCAAATACCCGGATGCAGGCAGTTTAATCGTGCTCTTCAATCACCGGTGTTACAATTGATGTCATCAGTGGCAACATCATTTACAAAAAGGGGGATTCAGTCATGGACATCAAAGCACACGATGACGCCTCCCGCAAAGACAGTGGGATGGAAGAACCGCAAAGTGAAGTGATCGAATTGAAATCATTCAGCCTGGATACATCGGAAGGCATGATGTGTGATGCCGGCACCGGCGTCTGCGGCCCTGTAGACGAAGAGAAAGAGGATGAAAAATGAAAATAACAATATGGTCGGACTTCGTCTGTCCGTTCTGCTTCATCGGACAGGCACACCTTGATGCGGCACTTGAAGATTTTGAACACAAAGACGAAGTGGAAATAGAATATAAAAGCTATCTGCTCATGCCTGATGCCGAGTACCGGCCGGGCATCTCCTACTATGAATTCTTTGCAGATAAATTCGGCCTGTCTGCAGATCAGGCTGAAGAACAACTTAAGCAGCAGGCTGAATCGGCAAAAAGTTCCGGCGTCATCATAAATCATGACATCGCTAAAATTGCGAACACATTCGACACCCACCGTGCTTTCCAGTATGCGAAAGAACATGGTAAAGGCACAGAGTTCTTCAAACGTTTCTATGCCGCCCACTTTACGGAAGGTGAAGTGCTGAGCGATACGGATACGATCGTCCGCATCTCCGAGGAAATCGGACTGGAGGGCGGAGAAGTGCGCAGTATCGTCGAAAATAAAGATCATACCGCCAAAGTGCAGCAGGACATCAGCGAGGCGCAACAGCTTGGTGTGCAGGGCGTACCCTTCTTCCTTATAAATGACAAATACTCGATTTCAGGTGCCCAACCGGTCGAACTGTTCCGGCAGGCGCTGAATCAGATCAGTCAGGAAGATCAGACAACACAATGATCATAAAAAAGAGGATGCCTGTGCATCCTCTTTTTTATGATTTCCTGACTTCGAAACCCTCAAGACCTTTGACTTTCCCCGTTTCAAAATAGGCGTGAAAGTAATACTGCAATGAGTATTCGTCCAGATGCTCCTTATAATATATCTTACCCTGCTCCGGGGTGTCCTCCGAGGGCAGGGCCTCCACCGTGAACATGCCCATTTCCCCGACTGCCTGCACCCCTTCTATCTCCACTTCCTGATTCAGTTTTGCGAGTGACACAAAATCCGTCTGTCCATTTTCAAGCAGTTCCAGCGCTTTATAGACGTCATCGATGGTCGGTGCATCATTACTGCCCTGCTCCATCTTGAGCAAGGTGTACGGATTTTCATCACCTGCCGGCTGATTGCTCTTGAACATGCCAAATATCCCCATATGCTTCCTCCTCATCAATATTTCCCGGGTGATACATCCCGCTTACTCAGGCGGCTTCTGTTCATCTTCGATCCCTTCGCTCCAATTGATGACTTCAGCATCCTCGACCGACACCCTGCCCTTGCTCAGCACGTGGGGGACAAAATGGAACATTCCTACGCGTTCCTCTTTTTTGCTTTCTTCCACAAAATACTTGAGTGTATCCATCGGCAATGACCCGAGCTCCTCATAGTCATCAATATCCATCCATCCGATATTTTCAGGGGCGATCGGTGCCTCCGGCCCGTGATAATGCTTTTTGTCATAATGATACAGCACATTTTCATTATCCTTCAGGCTTTCAATCGGTATCTTATAGAAGTGCAGGTCATCCTTCAGGTTCAAATCGAGTTTTTTCAGCTCCCTGTAGATATGATGCGGATGCAGGGTGGAAAAGTGTACAACATCATTCCACAGGCAGCCAAGCAATGGCACTTCCCTCTCCACCAGAAATTCCCTGTCCGGATGATCGTCATATTTACTGATGTACTTCGCGTAAAGGTTCTCATCCAGATTTTTCATCTTGTTCAAAGGTATCAGGTAATGCCCGGACATGTTCCCGGGCACCATGTGATAAACGAAATTCATGGCTTCCCCTCCGTTTTTTTATTGAGCACCGCTTAAATCTTTTAACATATGGTAAGCAGTGAAGTCCTTCTTTTGGATGGTCTCCATCGTCCTGTAACCCAGTTTTTCATAATAACTGACATTTTCCGCATTGCCTGTGTAAAGGTAGATCGGGCGCCCGACGGATTGAGAGTAGTCATCCAGGCTGTTCATCATCGCACTGCCGACCCCCCTGCCCTGGAAATCAGGGCTTACCGCAAGTATTTCAAGCAATACCGCCTCTTTCGGTATACTCCGGGGCTGCTGCATCGCTTTGTGCAACCTGTAAAGTTTTTTATATTTGACCCGCTTCGCAACAGGCACCACTTTCCTGAGCTTTTTGAGGGTCTGCTTCAGATTTGAAAAACCATGCCTGCCGCCCGTCACCTTCACAGAGTACACGCCGGCCATCTCGTCCCCGTACATGGCCACATCGACTTTTTCACTGTGTTTCATGAAGACCACCAGCTCTATCTTCAACAGCTCGGCAAAAAGTGCCTCCGTTTGCGGATCACTGAAATCAAACGTATTCCTGGCAAATTCCTCGGTCTGAAAGCTTTTTGCAATTATGCGTGCGGCCTGGTCAATGTGCTTATTTTCCATCGGAATGATTTCTATTGAACTCATAACTGGCTCCTCAAATATATGACTTGTCACAATACACTTCAATTATACAACAGACACCTTCAATCAATTACTTCTGATGACACTCATTCATGCTAATATTTCACGTTGCATCTTGGCGGGATCTTGTCTGCCGCCCATTTGCTGAATAACAATTCCTCATATTTTCTATAAGCTGCTTCTGAAAAACAGCGTTCATCCCCGTATACATAAAAGGGTGGAAGTTTTTCTTCACTGAAGATGTCTTCATCCATCTTCGCTTTAATCATACGGCCCAGTTTATCCAGGTTGTCCCGGAACTCAAGCGAGCGCTTCCCGCCTCTTCTCATATGTTCCTCATCCATCGCTTCCAGCATTACGAGCGTATCGGGTAAATAAGGTCTGCCGTCATTGTAGACCACTTTGACCACAGGGTGATGAAGGTACCGCGTGTTCACTTCCACGAGGCCCATTTCCCCGAGGCAGACACGGATGATTTGATACAGTTCCAGCACCTGCTTCGACAATCTCCTGTTATCCAGGAATTTCGCACTGTCTTCATGATCCGGGCTCACTCTGAATATCTGCATTGACCGCCCTCCTCCGACTTTTCAAAATCATACTTCAACCTTCCATGCCTTCATTTCTGAAATACTCCCCAAGCAGTGCATATTCAGGCAGGTTCCTAAATATTTCACCACGTTTTTCCAGCCACTCGGCCTCACTGTACTCAGCCTTCAACTCATTGAAGGGTTCGAGGTTGTTGACATCATACTCGGTGATCAGAAGCCAAAGTTCCTCAATATATGCCGCCCGGTCTTTCTTCATTTTATACAGTTCTTTCAGCTGAAGCGTATACTGCTTATTCAATCCATGCGGCTTATGGGGGATTTCCCGGCCCGCTTTCAACAATTCAATCGCTGCGTCATATTCCCTGTTTGAAATATGCCGATCTACTGCAAACCGCCTCACTTCGAACAAGTTCAAGTGTGACTTGATGAACTGTTCCATCCTCTCTGAATCATCCATCTGCTCCGCCAGTTCCAGATAAAACGCCGCCCATCTCTCAAGATCGGAGCCAGCGTGTGCTTCCCCGCTTTCGAGCAATTCGATCTGCTGACCGGCAATCTGCAGTTTCCTCTCCATCTGGTTCGGCTCCCTGAAATTATCCAGCAGGAACTCGAGGTACTCATCCGTATCCGTCGCATCACCCAGACTCGCGTGCCTTGAAATGATCCACCTGAACAGCGTCACTGCCATCGATTTTGGGCCGTTATTCAAAATTGCCTGCCATACCCTGAAAATCTCATCCATGATGTCCGAGACCACGCCGCCGGCATCCTCGATACGGAGCTTATTGATCCGGAGAAAAATCAGTTTTGTGATATCAAACGCTTCTTCGTAATATTTGTTTTGCACGAGGCCCGTGACTTCGTCATTCAGGAAATCATTCAGTCCCCTCTCCATCCGCCTCGCTTTCGAGTAGGGCACAAAACTCCCTTTTTCGACATTCGGGTTGACGATGGCCTGATATTTCCTTTTATACTGGTCAAAATCTTCTGCCGTCAATTCGTTATTGCTGAGGAGTCTGAGACGCATCACCAGATTTTCATCTTCACTGAGCAGGTCCACCACAAAGTTCTGAAGCGTCTCATGATCCGTGTTCTCCACCAGAGCCTTCAATTCATATAAATTAGTCATTTCCTCACCCGCTTAATAGTTATTCTCATTTCAAGTATACATGAGAGCGGGCACATTCAAAGTGTATTTACTCTGATTTATACCGCAATATCCTTATAAAAACTCTATTGTTTCTCAGATTCCGGTGAGTAATTACTGAAAATTCAGGGTATTGTACATGTAGTTTAATTTCAGGAGGGATTTTTAATGTCAAAAAAGAAGGATGAACTGAATCAGCGCGATACGATCGACCATACACAGGATGCGCCACTCAGAACGAATCATGGTCTCCCGATCAGTGATGATGAACACGATTTGACAGCCGGTGAAAGAGGCCCCACACTGATGCAGGACTTTCATTTCCGTGAGAAGATGACCCACTTCGACCATGAAAGGATCCCTGAACGGGTGGTCCATGCCAGAGGTTTCGGTGTCCATGGTGAATTCGAACTTTATGAATCACTTGAAAAGTATACGAAAGCGAAATTTCTGACGGAGCCCGGCAAAAAGACACCGACCTTCACCAGGTTCTCAACCGTAGCGGGCAACCGCGGCCACTCTGACACTGCACGCGATACCCGCGGTTTTGCGACGAAATTCTATACTGAAGAAGGCAACTTCGACCTTGTGGGGAACAATATGCCGGTGTTCTTCATACATGATGCGGTCAAATTCCCGGATGTCGTACATGCGGTCAAACCCGAGCAGCATAATGAAATTCCGCAGGCAACTGCCGCTCATGACACATTCTGGGATTGGTATTCACAGAATACGGAAAGTGCACACATGGTGATGTGGCTGATGAGCGATCGGGCCATACCGAGAAGTTACCGTATGATGGAGGGCTTCGGGGTCCATACATTCCGCCTCGTGAATGCAGAGGGCAAGGCACATTTCATCAAGTTCCACTGGAAGCCGAAGCTCGGCACCCACCAGCTCATCTGGGATGAATCCCAGATGGTCATGGGCAAGGACCCGGATTTCCACAGGAAGGATATTTGGGAAAATATCGAGATGGGCAACTATCCTGAATTTGAACTGGGACTCCAGATCATTCCTGAAGAAGATGAATTCAAATTCGACTTCGATGTCCTGGATCCGACCAAATTGTGGCCGGAGGAAGATATACCGGTCCAGCTTGTCGGGAAGATGACATTCAACCGGAATGTCGACTATTACTTCGGTGAAACCGAACAGGTCGCCTTCCATCCGGGACATATCGTACCGGGCATAGACTTTACAAATGATCCCCTGCTGCAGGGCAGGCTGTTCTCCTATACGGACACGCAGCTCAACCGCTTCAACGGGCCGAATTTCCAGCAGATCCCGATCAACCGCCCGATGTGCCCGTTCTCGAACAATCAGCGCGACGGCTTCAATCAGATGTATATCCATAAAGGGCCCACTGCCCATCATAAAAACCGGATGAACAACAATCAGCCGGCGCCACTCCCTCCCGAACAGGGCGGATACGAACACTACCCTGAAACCGTCGAAGGTAAAATTGGCCAGAAACGGCCGACACAAAGCTTCGATGACCATTTCAGCCAGGCGAAGATGTTCCTGAACTCCTTATCAGAGCACGAAAAGCAGCACCTGTTCGATGCCTACAGCTTTGAAATCGGCAAGTGCAAAAGTATGGATGTCAAAAATAATGCGGTTGCCGTCCTGAATAAAATAGACCGTGGACTGGCTGAGTACGTCGCAGGCAAAATCGGTGCAACGGTGCCTGAACAGGTGGAAGCGTCCACATACGACAAAAAATCGCCGGCACTCGGCATCGACCACACGACCTCGTCACTGGAGACAAGGACCGTCATGGTCATCACAATGCCGGACATCGCAGAAGAAACACTCAAAGAGACAAAAGACAAACTTGAGGAAAAAGGACTCCAAGTCAGTTTCGTTTCCGACAAAATTCATAAAATCGGTGAAACGCAGCTCGATGAAACTTTCGACACTGTACACTGTGTGCTTTTTGATGCAGTCATCGCCCTGAAAGGGGAAGAACCACTTCCTGCAGAAGCGGCCGAAAATCTTGAGATCGCATTTAAGCACAAAAAAGCCATCGGCTTCGGCGGAGAGAACATTTTTGATATGCTTTCATTCTCCCAGGATGACAAAGGTGTCAACGATATAGAGAAAAACCTCGACGGCTTCCTTGAAGACGTCAAAGGACACAGAGTGTGGGACAGATGAACCACAACTTAAAGAGCCCCTCGCGGGCTCTTTTTATTGCCGTCATTTGTCTCTGCAATTGAGATGTGATTCATCGGCCAAACGAGACACCACTTGGCCGATGGGGCTTCCTTCATCAAAAAAGCAGAACCCCATTACGGGATTCTGCCCACTCTAAAAATATTACCCTTGCGGTTCTGTAATGACGCCGCATGCGATTGGATCACCTGCATCGCCTGACGGCTGTGAAACATAGTCATCAGCGTCGGAATGGATGATCAGCGATGTGCCGCTGTCGGTCATTAGAGACGTTTCCACTTCTTCATCGAGAATCGTCACATTGTCAGCCGGCACTTCAGTCGATACCGTGCCGTCTTCCGCCACTTCTATATTTTCAAGGTCCCCCGCATGCGGCCCATCTTCATGGTCGAATCCATGGGAGGCATCCGTCGGATTGAAATGATCTCCTGCCGTCTCAAAGTTCGGACCCTGGCACAGGCCCGCATCATGTATATGCATGCCGTGTTCGCCCGGCTCCAGCCCTTCAGCCTCGAGCGCAATCGTCACACCGTCATCCGCTTCCGACAGGACCGCTGTACCGATCGGCTCTTCATCGGTGTCATACATCGTCACTTCGATCTCTTCAGACGGCTCCTGTGTTGCGCCTTCTTCATCGCCGCCTTCATCGGCACCCTCTCCGGCTTCTTCGCCTGCACCGCAGGCAGCCACTATGAAAACCATCAGGAATAATGGAATAAAAGCCCATCGCTTCATTGACATCCCTCCACTCTTTACTGGAACTCTTCCCCGTTTAAGTTGGTGTAAACGCCCATATATCAGAAATATCATTCCCCATGATAATTCACACCTCTTGTGTATTGATTGGAAGCATCCCAAAGCAGGAATTCATCTACACCGTTATCTTTCAAAGCCTGGATTTGCGCTTCAATTTGTTCAATGCCATAATCCACGTAATTTCCCGCACCAAGATATGAAGCGGTGAAATCCTGGAGCCACGGGCGGCTGATCGGTGGATCTTCGAGTGCATCAAGCACTTCATTTTCAGCCTGGATATACTGGTCGATCACCTCATACGGCTCCGTATCCGGTGCATCGATACCAAACGAGCCCGGCCCCCAGTGGCTCGGGTAGATCATTGAAGATATGACATCCACTTCTTCAGAAATTCGGCTGAAGTCCTGGCCTATGCCTTCAGCGGGACCATGTGTCGCCGCATATCCGAATATGTCCACGGAAACATCCACGCCGTATGGCTCCAGTTCATCGTATGCATATTCAACAAAGTCGGTCACTGCATCCACCCTCTGTTCTCCGGCGTCCCCTTCGCCGTCATACTGTCCGAGGTCATAGTCGAGTGATTCCCCGTAAAATTCAAAACCTTCCGGGAACCTGACATAATCGAACTGGATTTCCTTAAATCCGAGTTTCGCCGCTTCCACTGCAATTTCCATATTATACTCCCATACTTCCTCAAGGAACGGGTTTACGAAGTTTTCACCGCGTCCGTTCTGCCACGTCGTCCCGTCAGGGTTCTGGAAGGAGAGTTCCGGTGCCGCCCCGGCAAGCCTCGAGTCTTTGAACACGACGATGCGCGCAATCGGATAAATTTCATTCTCTTCCATCTGCGCCATCACTGTCTCCGGGTCCACGAATGCATGGGTGTTCTCCACTGCAACCTCATGTTCGAGCGGCAGATCCATCATGATATCGCCCATATCCTCTTTCACGTCGATGACCATTGAATTCAATCCTGAATCATTCACATAGTGTATCAACTCATCCATGCGCTGACTGCCTGCGATGTAACCCGATACGTATATCCCTTTCACGCCATCGTCCGGGTAAGGTATTTCCACACCGCTGTCATAGACGAACGCACCCGGCATCTCCTCGGGCACGCTTAATACCGGTGCTTCATTGATATCCAAAACGTCCGCACCCGCTTTTCCGGCAGATGCTGCTGAAACCGCAAACAGTATGATAAACGCCAGTAAAGATTTCATCCTCATTCCGACCCCTCCGCTTCTTTGCTCTCGATATCTTCCGGATCCACTATTTCATACCCCTGCGCCTCAAGACCGTTCACGATGTCCGGAAGTGCCTCTGCAGTCCATTCCCTGTCATGCATGAGCAGGTTCGCACCAGGCGTCAGAAATTCCGTATTCACCATGATGTCCGCCAATGCCTGGGGTTCCTGATAATCGGCTTCCCAGTCATAACCGTAGGTCCAGTTCATCAGGGTCATGCCCTCTTCCCCGGCAATCCGGATGGATTCTTCCGTATTGATTCCGAAAGGCGCCCTGAAAAATCTGGGTCTCTCACCGGTGATCTCCTCGACCAGGTCACTGGTGCCGACGATCTCCTCCTTCGTCTCTTCCGGACCGATTTGATCGAGATAAGGATGTGTCGTCGTATGGTTGCCTATCTCAAAGCCCATCCCATGGATTTCTTCAAGCGCTTCCTGTCCGGCTTCGTCCTGGATGAACATTCCGTTCACGAAAAAAATCGCTCCGGCATCCAGTGCCTTCAAAGTTTCCGCCATTTCCACCGCGTGACCGTCCGGTGCATCATCAATGGTGAGCAGCGCGACTTCCGGGTTTGCTTCGTCGAGCGGGACGATCTGGAACGTTTCCGGATGCACTTCATATGAGAAGTCTCCCCCGGTCTCTTCTGCCTCCTCGGCCGCTTCGGATTCTTCAGCCTCTCCTGATGTTTCCGTTTCTTCAGCATCTTCTTCCGCCGGCACTTCGGCTTCCTCTTCCACCGCTTCATCTTCAGGCGTGCGCTCAGCTCCGCTCTCCGCTTCTTCCTGACCGTCATCGTTCCCACAGCCCATAAGTAAAAGGGTCAAGATGATCAAAGTGATATATCTCATCATCATTCACCTTCCCCGTTGATGATTTCGAGCGCCTGTGCTTTATTTTCATTCAATTCAGTAAGGGACGCGTTTAAAGACCGATAGTGATCATTGAGGTCCTCATGATGCTCATTCACTGTGCCGACCCCGTCGGTGAAATGCTCATAGTCAGCGGATTCTTCCCCGAGTGAATTGAAATAATCCAGTTCCCCGCTCAGCGTCTCTTCATATTGAGGAAGGAATGACTCCATCGTCCCTGTGATCGTCTGGAGGTTTTCAATCATGGCCGACACGGTGCCCTCGATTTCCGCCTCATCTTCCGAAAAGGAGACCTCCTGCAGCTCCTGCTGAACCGATTCATAAGTTGAAGTGCTTTCATTCAAATCTTCAAGGGTGCCCCGCCTTGAGTCCACGTTGGCAAATACCGCTGCCGTTGATTCAGCGAAGACCGATGTATCATCTTCTTCCAATGCGCTTTCAAAGTCGTCCTGGAGTCGATTTTCATAATCGATGAGTGTTTGCAATTCATGTTGTAATGGTGCTTCTTCAAGTGCCTCCATCTGATCCTCCACCTGGGCCGATCCGTTGCCGCATCCGCCCATCACTAATGTCACACCCGATACTAAAAACATTTTCTGCAAGCTTATTCTCATAAATATCTCCTTATATTTGGTTTAGAGTCATTATAACAACTATATATGAAAAAGGAATGTATCATTCTGATTTTTTTGAAAAAACTGGATTAAAAGGGAATGCCCTATAAGTTTAATATTCTCCAGTGGAGGCTAAAGGGCAGTAAAGGATGGAGGCTGGGTGACAATGAATGAACTGTTGAATTATACGGATCACAGAACCGCACCCCTGCCGGCCGGTCCGTGGATGATGTACCAGAAATGGGAAGACCTGGTGGCGATGCACATCCCCGTAGACCCGGACGAATTGGCACATCATGTACCGGATGAGCTCGATCTTGATGTATACGATGGTAAAGCATGGATCTCGATATTCCCTTTCAATGTAAAGAACTTGAGGATGAGGAAAGTCCCCCGATTCCCATATTTCCATGAATTCCTGGAGCTGAACACGAGGACTTATGTGAAACATAAAGGCATACCCGGCGTTTACTTCTTCAGCCTGGATGCCGGGAAGATCATTCCTGTGCTCGGTGCGAGGAGCGCGACACTCCCATACTATAAAGCGAAGATGAAGAGGAAGGAAGAAGGCGGATGGAAATACTTCTGCAGCAGACGCCAGCACGACACGACAGCCTGGTTCGACGGCAGGTATAAAGTCCTCTCCAGTGCTGCACCTTCAAAAGAAGGCACGCTGGATCACTGGCTGTTCGAGCGATACAGGCTGTATAAGACCGTCGGAGGGGCCGTGATCCATATCGGCATCCACCATCTGAAGTGGAAGCTTGCCGACGTCTCCGTCGATTATGATCCCGATTCCGTCAACTCACTGCTGCCGGGCGATATGACCGGAGAACCCGTCATCGCCCACTACTGCCCGATGCTGGATGTGATATTCTGGCCGCCTTACAGATCGGAGTGACCCGGCCCGCTCACGATCCAATGCATCTGCTCATGATGATCTGCCGGCCGACCGGCCCGATGAAGCTTCGGCCGGTATCTTTGAAGCCGGCTTTTTTATAAACATGCTTTGCGGCTTCATTCCTGACATTGACGCCCAGCACCACCTCATCCACCCTTTCATAATGCGCCTTCACGAAAGCATCGAGTTTACGGAATGATGCACCGGCGATGCCGCGGCCCTGTTTCCTGGAATCGATCGAATAGCTGAACATCACAAGTGCATCCGTGTTGTCACTGTAGTTCCGCACGACATCGCCGCTCTGCAGGATGAACACCCCGGCAACCCCTTCCTGTATGATCAGCACCATCCGCCGGCTGGGGCCGTGCAGACAGCTGTCCAGGACATCAAGCGGATGGGCAGAGAAATGGGCGTGTGCTTCCGTCAGGACGTACCCCTTTAGATCATCAAGGTATGATGGATCGTAAAACTTCAGCATCACTTCTTTATCAGTCATAACAATCACCTGTCTGCATGTATTTCGTTCATGGTTAATGTTACTATATCTGCAATCACTTTTATAACCGGGAGGTGAGCTGATGATATTGGTCAGCGCCTGTCTCATCGGCGAGAATGTGCGCTATGACGGAGACAACAGCTTAAATGAAAAAATCAGGCGGCTGATGGATGAGGGTAGCACCCTGCCTGTCTGCCCCGAGGTGGCCGGCGGCCTCGCCACACCGAGAAAACCTGCCGAAATCCGTGGCGGCGACGGCCATGACGTCCTCGCCGGCAACGCCGGAGTCATTGATACTTCCGGTGCTGATGTGACAGAACAATTCTTGAAAGGTGCATATGATACACTCGCAATCATCAAACAATACGCCCCCACGATGGTCGTGCTGAAAGAGAACAGCCCTTCATGCGGGAGCTCGAACATTTACGACGGTACCTTCAGCGGCAGGAAAGTCCCCGGCGCCGGGGTGACGACTGCACTTTTGGAGCAGAACGGCATCAGAGTCATATCCGAACAAGAATTCGACGCATTATAAAAAGCGGCGGCTGTCATGGGAGACAGCCGCCGTTCATATTATGATCATTCACCTTTTTTTGGTTCGGTATCTTCTGCTTCTTCCTCTTCCTCAGGATATTCCTCAGGTAGGGTTTTCTCGAATTCTTCTATTCTCTCTTCAAGTTCTTTGACTGTCTCTTCTTCGTAACCAGGTTCGTATAACAACTTCCTTCTTTCAAGCTGGATGATGTGGTATTCATCCCGTAACGCTTTGAACAGTGAGATCGCCAGAAGCATGACGACAAAAGTGAACGGGAATGCTGCAATGAGCATCGCCATCTCGAGTGCGTCCAGACCGCCCGAGAACAATAACACCATTGCTGTTCCGGCCAGGATCGCACCCCATGTCAATTTGACCCTGAGCGGCGGGTTCAATGAACCGCCGGTGGTCAGCATGCCGAGCACGAAGGTACCGCTGTCAGCAGAGGTGATGAAGAATGATGCTATCAGCAGGATCGCGATTCCCATGACCACTGGTGCTGCAGGATAGTTTTCAAGGAAAGCGAATAATGCGACTTCGTTCCCGCCATCCACCATCAGGCTGTAAAGACCGCCATCCAGAAGCGTGTCGGTTTCAATGCCTGCGACACCGAAGACCGCAAACCAGAGTGCACTGAACACCACCGGCACGCCGATGACACCGAGTATGAATTCACGTATCGTACGTCCGCGGGAGACACGGGCGATGAAGCTGCCGACGAAGGCCGCCCAGCCGATCCACCATGCCCAGTAGAACAGCGTCCAGTCATCCAGGAATAATCTGTCCCCTTCAAATGCATTCATGCCGAGCGTCATACTTGGCAGGTTCTGTATATAGTTCCCCGTATTCGTCAGGAACGATTCGATCATCTGAACGGTCGATCCGAAGATGAAGACGAAAATCATGAGCGTGATCGCAGTGACGACGTTACCGATGCTCAAGTAACGAATCCCTTTATTCAGACCCGTTATCGCGGATGCCACGAAGCCGAGGGTGATCAGGACGATGACGATCATCTGTGTCATGATGGTGTTTTCAATAAAATCGAAACTGTAGCTGAGCCCTGCGGAAACCTGTGTCGCACCGAGGCCGAGGGACGTCGCAATACCAAAGATGGTGCCGAAGACCGCCAGGACATCCACGCTCTTGCCCATCCAGCCATTCGCCCTCCGATCACCGATCAGCGGGACGAGTGAGGAACTCATGAGCAGCGGCGCATGATGCCTGAAATTGAAGTATGCGAGGGCAAGCCCGACGATGGCATACACAGCCCAGGGATGCAGACCCCAGTGGAATAATGTATACTGCAGCGCTTCCTGCTGGGCCGCCATCAATTCACCTTCGACCGTCGGCGGAGTATAGTAATGGGTCAGTGGTTCGGTCACACCGAAGAACACAAGACCGACACCCATACCTGCCGTAAACAGGAATGAAAACCACGTGAAATATTTATATTGCGGCTCTTCATCCTGTCTGCCCAGTCTGATCTTGCCGTACGGACTGACGACGAGGAACAGTGCGAACAGCACAAAGCCCGTCATCGCAAGCATATAGACCCATCCGAAGGTATTGGAGATGAAGTCATTCACATTCCCCAGTATCCTTTCCACATTTTCTGGAAAAAAGACCCCCCACAAGATGAACACGAATGCCACCGCAAGAGAGATATAAAAGACCGAAGTGACTTTTGTCTTGTTTTTCATCCATAAACCTCCTAAAATTTTATGCCGGATTCTTCTACCTATGATGATAGGTTTTATGCCGGATCCAAAATACATATAAAAAGACTTTCAGATAGGAAGATACCCTAAAAGGGAGCCTCCAATCCCCGAGTCATCGAACTTAATCAGGGTAACATGTATATCAACTAAAGAAAACACCATCTCCGGATGAATGCGCTTCAAAATAAAAATTCAGAATAACCGGCCATCCGGTTGATTTCATTGTCACCGGCCGACTTTACACTTACACTTATATTAACAAAACATACGGAGGGATGACATGGATATAGGATTGATCGGATCCGGCGCCATCGGTCAGTATCTGCTTAAGAAAATAAATGAAGACAGCCACCCGGAACTGCATATTGGACATATATTGGTCAGAAACACGGCAAAATACCGTCATCTGGAAGGTGACTATGGCGTGGTGCTCCATACAGATGTTGAAGCATTCCTCGCATCGGACATCGATATGGTGGTCGAAGCAGCAAATGTTGCAACGGTCCAGGCCCTGCTTCCACATGTGATCCGGAAAAAGGATACGATGCTGATCAGTGTCGGTGCTTTGGCCGATGAGCAGCTGCTTGTGGAAACCGCACGTCTTGCGGAGGCGCACGCCACACGTCTGCACCTGCCTTCGGGGGCTGTCGGCGGTCTGGATCTGATTCAGAATGCAAAAACCTTCGGCAATCTGGAACGAGTGGAACTGACCACGAGAAAACCCGCATCTTCACTGACCGGGGAGTCAATCACCGAAGAAAAAACCGTATTCCATGGGAAAGCGTTTGAGGCCATTGAAAAGTTCCCGAAGAACATGAATGTCTCAATCATCCTGTCCCTCGCAGGTCTCGGGATCAATGAGACGGATGTCCGGTTGATCGCCGACCCCGCAATAGAAAAAAATATTCATGAGATCCGTCTTGCCGGTGATTTCGGCGAAGCGGTACTCACAATCAAAAACAACCCGCTGCCTGAAAATCCAAAGACAAGCGCACTCGCTGCACTCAGCATCCTTGGAACGCTTGAGCGTGTCCCGGGAAATATCAGATATGGGAATTAACCAAAAAAAGAAGAAATCCGGATTGGATTTCTTCTTTTTTATGATTGGGCCCGTCCATATGATATTTACACAGCGGGCCTCTTGCGTTTGTCGATATAAATCATGACTGAAACGACCAGTAAAATACAGATCAGATTTTTTGCGAATAACGGCACCGGGGAAATATTGACCATGAAACCGACTGCCAGCGCGAGTACCCCGTACCATGGTAATTTACCGGCAAACTGTACAAATACCGCACCAAAGATGGCAGGGAGCACATACGGGAAAATCTCCTGGATGCCTTCCGGTATCACGGTCAGAAGCCAGAGTCCGGCGAGGATCACGGGAACCAGTATCAGCTTGTTCACCAGCGAGGCTGCACTGATGCCGAGTGTCGCCACGACCTCCCCTTTCTGCGAGCTTGGTTCCACGCCCACTGCCTCCTGGCAGGCAGCCACCGCCGGAAGGCACATATTTGAAATGTTACCTGTGAAGAAGGCGATATACGTCCCCGCCGAGCCCAGAACCGGGTAATACATGATCGGCTCCACAAACCAAACAACTGCTATGACAGCCGCATAGGCCAGAAAAGCATTGAATATGAGAGCAAAGCCGGGATGGTAGCCCATGACGAATGACAGGTAGATGGGCAGTGCGAATGAGAGCAATATACCGAGACTCAATGTCAGGCGTCCCCAGAAATGTGTTGCTTTTGCGTAATTCTCCATTTTTTCCTCCCCCTATACCACGAAATAAACTGCTATTAGACTGATTAAGATCGAAAACCCGAGGGACCATTCCTTGAGCCAGGCGATCCCCTTCTTATTGGAAATATAATTGATGGTGAATGAAACGATCATTGCAACCAAGCCTGTGAAAATATACGGGAAGCCATTCAGAAATTCATTGCTCAAAAGTGATCCGAATATGGCGATCATGGCCCCGCTTGCCACCAGACCCAGTATGTGCTTGCCATTTGGTTTGGCACTCAGCTTATCCTGGATCTTATCCAACGATGGTGTCGCAAAGACAGTGAAGATCATCCATCCCGCACCGCCGATACAAAGTACCCATACAATGAGGCTGAAGACTTCGGGAGTGAAGCTGGCACTGCCAAGCTGTGCCCCCGCTGCTTCAGCAGAGAGCTGGGCGCCCATGCTTTCAATAGGTGCAGAACCGATCACCCCGATACGCATCAGGGTCAGCGGATTTCCAATCAGTGAGATGAGTGAGACTGCCACGATGATGATGCCCACCGAAGGTCCGATTGCGGTGATGGCCCCCGTCTTTATGGATCGTTTGATGTCTTCGTCCGTCAATCCTATTTCTTTTGCTCTTTTCTTCGACATCGATAAAAATTTGAAAGCCTGAAAAACAACTATAACTATAATTGCTGAAGCAAATATCCAGATCACCGGATGATTTGCCAATTCCATTCCTGTCATATGTATAACCCCCATTGGTCCTTAAATTGTGTGAGTACCGCATGCCCGGTGAAAATAAAACGTTTACATCTTATTGATGCATAGTGACTGGCACCGGGTCATTATGTGCAACAAAAATCATTGTATCAGTAATCGGTGCCACAGGCAATTGAAAATTCAGACTACGACCAGAAAACATCCGTCACCCCGTGAGGTTTCGGATGTTTACACACTTCACCGCGCCGGTCCGTCAAGAAGATACAGGTTCCTCGTCGCCCGCGATGCCAGAACGTATTTCACCAGCGGCAGGTCGTCATAAAATGAAGCGCCGGTGACGATGACGGTATTATACTCGAAGCCTTTCGATAAATAATATGGCAGGACGAGATAATCCTGATTGTAGATGGTGTCGACTTCCTGTAAGTTCTTCAGCCCCGGAATATCACCTTTCAGCTGTTCAAACAGCCGGTCGGCCGCCTCCCTCGACGGTGTGATGACCGCCATCTGCCCGGGCATATCCTGACTCACCATTGACCGGATGTGCGCCGCTTCATCTTCGACGTCGATAAACTGCACGTCCTGTCCGTCGACGGACACCGAATCGATGCCGCCGGGCACGATGGTGTTCAGGTAATCATTGATCTGGTTTGTCGAACGGTATGATTTTTGCAGATGCATCATATGATGGTCCTCAACTTTCAGCTCCGGACTGCCGACCGGGTGGATCTGCTGGTTTTTATCCCCGAGACTCGTGAAAGTTGCACGCTGATAATAATCTTTCATCACCGCATACTGGATATTGGAATAATCCTGCACTTCATCGATGATGACATGGCGTATCTTTTTATCTCCTGCTCCGAAAATGTGGATATATAAATACATCATCGGCGCAATATCTTCATACTTGAAGTCATTCTGCCTGATGTCCTCTATCGTCTTTTTCCTCACCGCCCGATCAGCAATCGACCTGACATACACTTTCTCGAGCTGGACGAACCTGAAACGTCTTATCTGCGCATGAAGCCCCGCCAGCTCTTTAGTGGCCTGGTCATTCGCCATCTCTTTCAATTCTTCTTTCTCACCGATATACTCAGGGGCCCCGTCCAGTGCCTTGAACTTCTCCTTCGTCAGCTGCTTCAGCTCCCTCCGGTATATATCCATCAGGTCTTCGTAAATCTTATGAAGGCGGCGTGAGACGGGATGGACGCCCAGATCCTCGTAGAACACCCTTTCAATCAGCTCTTTTGGAACAAGCACTTTCCCGCCGTACTTCAGATCCCGGAAATGCATACCGTATTCACCAAGCCCTTCCATATACCGCTTCAGGTGATTAAAATATTCGAGGGAGGTTTTGTATTCATAGGCCGTACTGTCCCCATGACCCAGCCTCTGGATATTATCGGCCAGCGATTCGAACCTGCGTCCGTTGAAATAAATGAGGGCTTTCAGCATGCGGTAGAACGTCATGTTTTTAACATTGTCCTCGCCCAGTTCCGGCAGCACATCGGAGACATAGTCGTTGAACACTTCGTTCGGTGACATCAGCATGATATTGTCCGCCTTCAGGCGGCTCCTGTATGTGAACATCAAATATGCGATGCGCTGCATCGCGAGGGAGGTCTTGCCGCTTCCCGGCGGTCCGTATACAAGTGTATTCTGGTTCAGCGGCTGGCGGATGATGATGTTCTGCTCGCTCTGGATGGTCGCAACGATGTTCTTAAGCTTCGATCTGGAGGAATCGGTGATCAGCTGCTGGAGCATTTCATCGCCGATGTACAGATCACTGTCGAACATGTTCAAAAGCGTCCCGTCCTCGATCTGGAACTGGCGCCGCAAAGAGACATCGGTTTTTATCTTTGAACCGTCGGGGATCCTATAAGTCAGTTCGCCCACACGGTTCTCGTAGAACAAACTCGCGATGGGTGAGCGCCAGTCATAAATCAAAATGTTCTGTTCGTTATCCTGTATCGTGGCCCCGCCGATATACACCGGCTCCCCGTCCGCAGTCAACCTGCCGAAATACGGCTTCTTCATCAGCCGCTCCGTCGTCTCACGCATATTCTCTATATAGTTGAATTTCGTTTCCGTCAGGCGCATCTCCGGGACCATGGAAATGAAATCCATGACGTTGCCGTCTTCAAAATCGAATGTGTTGGAAACGTCGTCGTTCAATGACTTCCGGGTTTCGAGAATATCACCGGATGTCCGGTCCAGCTGGTGCATCAGACTGGCATTATATGCTTTAAGGAAATTCACCGTGAAGTTCAGGTGGTGCCTTTCAAGTTCAAATTCATTCCCCATCGTAACACTCCTATCATTAAATGCATTGCTTATCTTACAATGATTCAGCCGGAAAAAGTAGTCTTATGTTTGCAGGGGGCGTGTGCAGTAATGTAATCACCGAATCGAAAGCACCCGTCCTCATCCGGCAGCACAATGATATTCTTCTCCATCATCAAACTTCCTTTTCTTCATTTTGCCTACCGGCAAATAAAATTAAAAGCACTCCGCCGACACCGAGCACCGCGATGAACCAGGGGTGCATCGTATAATCAAAAACAGTCGCTGCATTGTAGATTGCAGACAGTATGAACAGCCCGGCCGACCATGCCAGCACGGTGAGGATCATCAACTTTCCATTTCCCAACCGGCCGTATAGCAGAAGGAATCCCGTGAATATGATTGCCAGTACGATAAAATAACCAAACGCATAGGCATCGCCGTAAATGATGAAGTATATGAATTCATACATCATGGAAGATGTTAAAGATACAATCGTCAGAACTTCCAAAAAAAATTTCAGGTTCATTTCACCTTTGACATGTTTATAAATGATCATCAGGGCCGTCAAGGCAAGCGCTGTGTAAAATATGCCCGAACCGCTTGGGTAGGCGAGCACGGCCAAGGGGTCATTTAAAAAGATGTCCAGATTCATGATGATTTTTATCATGAAGATGAAAATGAGCAGATTGACGAATTGCGAGAAAAGATCTTCCAGCAGGGGCTTCTTATCTCCATGGGTGTCCATCAGAGTGTAGATAATTCCGCCGGACAACGCGCTGATTGCGAGGATCGCAACTGAAATGAGTGTTTCTGTAATGACCATGGCAGTTCCTCCCAGATTCAGATTTTAACTCATTCTGTATACTATACGTGAATACTCAATGATAAAAGCCCTCCGGGGAGGGCTTTATCATCGGGTTCACTGATCCTTATTCTTCATGAATACTCTTCTATTGCCGCGGTTTTTATACCTCGGCCGCTCCTCGCTCAACGAGATGAACAGCGACCAGGTCATCAGTATGATGACGAGTGAGAAAGGCAGGGCTGCGACAATGAGCATATTTTGGATGGACTGTACACCGCCGGTGTAGATCATGATGATTGCAAAGGCGGATAATATGACACCCCAGCTGATCTTCACGATGCCGGACGGATGAATGTCCCCGTTCGTCGATAACATACCGAGGACGAATGTTGCCGAATCCGCGGACGTCACAAAGAAAATGACGATGACCACAACTGTGAACATGCTGAGCAGGTAGCCCAGCGGATATTGTTCCAGCATGGCGAAAGTCGCCGTTTCAGTGGCATAATCCGAAATCTGCGCAACGCCGTTCACTTCAAGGTTGATCGCCGAAGCGCCGAACACCGTGAAGAATATGAACATCACAAGCGAAGGCACCGCGAGCACACCGATGATGAACTCCTTGATCGTCCGGCCTCTCGAGACGCGTGCGATGAAGATGCCCACGAATGGCGCCCATGACACCCACCATGCCCAGTAGAATATCGTCCAGTCGCTCAGCCAGGCCATCTGATCTGCATCATTCATCGGTATGCGCAGACCCATCTCAAAGAAGCCTGTAATATAATTGCCGATCGAATGCGTGAACATGTTCAGGATATACAGCGTCGGTCCGACAAGGAACACAGCCAGCAGAATGAGGAAGGCCACCGACATGTTGAAATTGCTGAGCCGTTTGATGCCCTTGTTGATGCCTGCCCATGCCGACCATGTGAACAGGACGGTCGAGGCCGCAATGATCGCAAACTGGATCGGGAAATTCGACGGAATATCAAACAGGTAGCCGAGACCTTCGTTGATCTGCATGGCACCGAATCCGAGCGTCGCCGCCACACCTGTCACCGTTGCAATGACAGCGAGGATGTCGATCATTTTCCCGAAGACGCCCCGCGCCCTTTTCTCACCGATGAGCGGCGTCAATGTTGCACTCACAAGCCCCGGGTACCCTTTATGGAAATTGAAGTAGGCAAAAGTCAAAGCGACGATTGCATAGACGGCCCAGGCGTGGATGCCCCAGTGGAAAAAAGAATATTGAAGGGCTTCTTCGACTGCCTGATCCGAGCCCGGCTCAGAAACCGGAGAGGATATGAAAGCATGGCTGACCGGCTCTGCCGTCGTCCAGAATACAAGGCCGATGCCCATCCCCGCACTGAACAACATCGCGAACCAGGAAGGCAGTGAGAACTCCGGGTCTTCATCCGCCCTGCCGAGCTTGATGCTGCTGTAGCGGGAGAACAGCAGGTATACACTGATGACCAGGATGACCATGATCAACAGTAAATAATACCAGCTGAAATACGTTGAAATGAATGCTGTAATCTCCCCCGTGACCTGTTCGGTCTGTTCCGGCATGAATGCACCAAACCCGACAAAGATTACACAAATTGCAAGCGCCACCCAGAAGACCGAAGAAACCGATTTTAAATTCATAAAAATGCCCCTCTGTTCATTATTATGTTACATGACAAATTCGTGTGAAGTGATTTACATTTTTCCACTATATAATACATTCAGGCCGTTCTCAAGAAGAGGGGCGCCCGTGATCCCCGCGACCCCTGCGGATGGAATGTTCAAAGCGGTAAAATTCCGCCTGTAAGGAAGCCCAGGCAAACAAGCAACAACCCTCCGCCATAGGTGAGGAACATATATATCAGCAGTGCCTTTTTATGCTTTTTTAAATGCAACTGAAGTACCTCATAATTCAAGGTGGAAAATGTCGTGAATGCCCCTAAAAATCCGACCCCGAACAACAGCATCACCATTCCGCCGACCCCTGCACCTGTCAGGAGACCGATCAAAAATGAACCGGATAAATTTACGAAAAGCGTACCTGCAGGTATTTTTGACGAACCGTCACTGTTCCACCTGAGGCTGATGGCATAGCGGGCCATGGCCCCGAAAAAACCGCCGGCCCCGACCAGCATCATGGCTATCATCATTTGGACGACCGCCTCCCCGCCCCGAGGTATAAACCTGCATAACCCGATAAAATCCCGCCGAAGAAGCTCGCGGATATATACAGCCCGCCTGCCAGCATCCTCTCCTCCTGGAACATCCCCAGCGTTTCAATGCTGAATGCCGAAAATGTCGTGAACGACCCGATGAAACCTGAGGTGACTGCAGTTTTTATATTATCGGGAACTGAAATCTTCTTAAAAATCCCGGCAGCGAGCCAGGCCATCAAAAAACTTCCCAGGAAATTCACACTCAAGGTTGCGGCCGGAAAAAAAGCCCCTTCCGTGTATAACAGCACTCCGGCCGAATACCTGAGTGCGGCACCGAAAGCCCCCGCGATGCCCACCAATACATAAATCAATACCTCACCCCTTCCACCGTGCTTTCCAGGACTCATTCATGCACCATCGTCCCATACGCGTTTCCATATCATTTTAACATTTAAAGGGTCTCTTCTGCTGATGGGCCGGTGATTTTTATTTTTCAGTCACGCTCGGGCCGTGTCACCGGACGGACACAAAAATGAAAAATATTACTATGAAAGCGTCTCGTGATATTGTAGAATATAAAACGTAGTAATTACGATTAATGCGGGTTGTCATCATCAAACGTTTGTTGAACCGGATGACCCATTGCATGGATTGGACGCTTTATGATTTCAAATCGTTACAGAAACGGCATAATGATGGTTTCACTCGGTATATTCATCATAGTCACCTTTCTTTCATTACAGCATCATACGGTGACATTCGACCGCAGATTAATCTCCTGGATCACCGAAACCACGCCCGGCTATGCATCACAGTTGATGTCCGCCGTGACGATTCTCGGATCCGGTGAAGTCATTGTCATATTGACTTTCATCATCTTTTCAGCATTGATGCTGTATAGGAGGTTCGAGTATGCACTGATGCTCCTGATGGTCAGCATTGGAGGCATCGCGCTCAACTTTCTGCTGAAAATCCTCTTTCAGCGTGAACGGCCCGGGGATATGACCGTGATCGAAATGTTCGGCTTCTCACTTGAAGTGGCATCCTTCAGCTTTCCAAGCGGGCATACGATGCGGAGCGTACTGCTCTTCTCATTTTTGATCCTTTTAACCCTGCGCCATGCAGGAGCCAAGGTCATGAAAGTCGTGCTCACATTAATGCTGCTCTGCTTGATGTCGCTCATCGCAATCAGCAGAATTCTTGTGGATATGCATTTCCCGACTGACATCCTGGCTGCTGTGAGCATTTCCATCTTCTGGTTCTTTGCCTGTCTGGGACTGACCGAAAGACTCATGCCGCAAAAGCGATGACTTTGATTCAGGCTTCCTGCATGCATAATCGCAAAATCATTGCTTCAACCAAATGCATACATCCTCGTTAGGTGAGGCTCCTGTGCCGGAGATATGCTGCTGCCCAAAAATGTCCAAAGACGCCAATGGGTCAACAGGAACCATCGATATAAGGTGGTTTTTAATGCAGCTGGTATATATCCTATGCCGCACAGTGCTAAAGCTCTACGAATGGAGGGGATGCCGTCTTTCCGACGGCCGTATTAAGTCTGGCGCACCTTCCTTTCAGGAGAGGTGTGTTTTTTATTAGTTTTTTATTATGGAGGTGAGATGAATGAAGAAAAGCGCTGCAGACCCGGACCCCCGACCCATAACGACGGAAAAGACGACCGATGAAAAATATGACGGCCTTCCTCCATCTCACTTCCTTGTGACTTGATAGGGGCAGGCTGAAAAAACCGGGAGGATATATGACCAATACAAAAACAAGCAATACTGAACACTTAAAAAGCCTTTTGGCAGAGCGTCCGGGGAATGGTGATCACACCGAATTCAGGGCGGCCTTCCTCGCCCTCCACCCCACCGATCAGGCTGCCGTCTTCATCAGCTTTGAAACTGGGGAAAGACAGTCAGTCTATGACATCTTGACCCCGGAAGAGTTCTCATATATTTTCGAAGCACTTGATGAATACCAGCAGAGCGAAATATTCGAAGAATTGCCCGGTGACTACGGGACACTGATGCTGAACGAGATGTTCACAGATGACGTGGCCACCTTCCTCAATGAGATGGATGATGAGGGTGCTGAAAAGGTACTTCTGGAAATGGATCCGGGAGAAGCCGCAGCAGCAAGGGAAGTCATGGGTTATACCCCTGAAACCGCCGGTGCGGTGATGACAAAAGAAGTCGTGAGCATTGCCGCGGACGATTCCGTGGCCGAAGTTCTGGAGCAGCTGCGCAGGGCCGCACCAGACGCCGAAACCGTCTACTACCTTTACGTGATCGATGCCGAAAAAAGGTTGGCCGGTGTCATCTCCCTGAGGGACCTGATCACTGCACAACCTGAAGAATTGATAAAGGAGATTATGAGCACACGGCCTGTGTCCGTGAGAGAGGATGTCGACCAGGAGGATGTGGCGAGAATGATTGGTGACTATGACTTCCTCGCTGTACCCGTCGTCTCCAAAGATGGACAGCTTCTCGGCATCGTCACAGTGGATGATGTCATCGACATACTCGAGGAAGAAGCAACTGAGGACCTTGGTGAGCTTTCGGCCGTGAAAGGGGCCACCGATATCAACATCAGCCCCTTCAGAGCCGCAGGTAAGCGTGCCCCGTGGATCGTCCTGCTCATGTTTTTCGGTTTGATCACCGCTGGAGTGATTGGCCAGTTTGAAGAAACTTTGGAAGAAATCGTGCTTCTTGCCATATTCATACCTTTAATCATGGATTCTGCGGGCAATACAGGCACCCAGTCACTCGGGGTGGCAGTCCGCGGCCTCGCGCTCGGCACCATCCAAAAGAAGACCATCGGAAAGATGCTGCGGCGTGAACTTGGTACGGGGGTCATACTTGGGATGATTTGTATGGCTGTACTCGGCATCACCATCACTTTACTGTATGACCAGTGGCTGCTTGCCCTGGTGGTCGGCTTCTCGATTTTCTGCACACTCAGTATAGCCACCGTCATCGGGGCGACCGTACCGCTGATCATCAACAAGATCAAACTCGATCCGGCCATCGCTTCCGGTCCTTTCATCACAACGATCAATGATATACTCGGTCTCCTCATATATTTCTCCATCGCAACTTCACTACTCGATTTCTTTTAAAAAGAAATGGTTGATTGTTTCAGTGCGGGGTAAAGAAGTACCATATTATACATTGGACGGCAGTTGATGTAATCCATTCCGGGAGGACGTAAGATGAAATATACAGGTATCGCATTGGTCATGCTGGCTGCAATGTTCTGGGGCCTCAGCGGAGGCATTGCTGATATATTGATGGAAAGAGGCTGGGATCCCCTTGTGATTTCTTTCTACAGGGGCGCAGCCGGTTTCATATTCGTCTTCCTCTGGTTCCTGATCAACTTCAGGGAAAACTGGGTCAAATCCCCCCGCTTCCATTTATGGGCTGTGCTCGGGGGCATCGGCGTCGCCGGCAATTTCACTTTCTATTTCCTCAGCATACAGGAATCGAGCGTGGCTGTAGCCGCGACTCTGATGTATACAGCACCCATATTCGTTTTGCTGGCTTCTTTCATATTGAGGATAGAATACTCGACATGGTTCAAATGGGGCTGCGTCCTGTCGGTCATCATCGGCATCATCCTGCTTACAGGAGCCTATGATCCGGATTCCGTATCCACAGGCATTGCCGGAGTGGTGAGCGGGCTTGCCGCAGGAATGTCCTATGCTTTGTTCATCTTCAGTTTCAAGAATGCTTCTGCCATGGGAAAACCGCAGACAGTGCTCACCGTCGCATTCTTTTCTTTCTGCCTCATACTTGCAGCACTCATGGACATCGGAGAGGCGATAAGCGTCCTGACTTCGGATGATGTGTGGCTGTTCATCCTGCTCGGCATCGTGGGTGCCGGCGTATCTTTCATCATCTATGTGATCGGTGTCCGGCGTACAACCCCGACGACCGCTTCGATGGTGGCCATGGTCGAGCCCGTCACCGCTTCTTTATTCGGCGTCCTCCTCCTCGGGGATCAGCTTGCCATCATCCAGATCGGCGGAATGGCGCTGATACTGATCACGATTACAGTGCTCAGCGTCAAGCAGGCGGCATGACGGCGGTGTGAAGATATCAAATTGACGAAATCATTATAAAAGCCCTCCATATGGAGGGCTTTTATCATCCACTCATCATTCTGTGCCGGATCTTAAAGCTTTGTCATATGCGGCTTTGGTCTCCTCATCAAACAACACCCACTTGATCATCTCAAAAGCATCCGGGTCTTCTGCAGTCACTGCCCGCACAGTGTCGACTGCAATCGTGGCCGCCTGATCTACAGGGAAAGCATAGACACCTGTGGAAATGGACGGGAAGGCGATGGTCCGGAATCCATGCTCCACAGCCACTTCAAGGGACCTTCTGTAACAATTCGCAAGCAGCGCTTCCTCACTTTCATCTCCCCCGTGCCATATCGGACCGACTGTATGGATGACATGGGCCACCGGCAGGTTGTAACCGCTGGATATTTTGGCATCCCCCGTCTCGCAGCCGCCAAGTTTTTCGGTCTCTTCAAGCAATTCAGGACCGGCCGCCCTGTGGATTGCACCATCCACACCGCCGCCGCCCATCAGGCTTTTATTGGCAGCATTCACGATTGCGTCCACATCCCCGACTTTTGTGATGTCTCCAAGTTCAGTGTGAAGCATATGATCACTCCTTCAATATAAAATTTATATCAACAACTCAATCATCTGATACTTTCCATCAAATCCTCAAGGAAAAGCATATCATCTATCGGCTGCGTGCCCATTGGCTTCGGACGGGCGGATGAGATCGCGATGACCACTTTTTCCGCCGGATCGATATGGATGACCTGACCGTGGATTCCGATTGCCTGGAAGGCTTTGTTCTTTTTGGACTTCTCCGTCCATGCCGGCCACCACATCAGGCCATAGTCGACCATTTCACCGTTCTCAAGCGTCACCGGCTGCCCGGCCGTTTCTGTCCAGCCTTCCGGCAGGACCTGCTGGCCGCCCGCTTCACCACCATCCATGAAAAACTGTCCGAATCGTGCGTAGTCCCTCAGTACGGCGGAAATCCCGCTGCCGCCGATTTCATTGCCGTCCGGGGAATCGAGCCACCACGAAGCTTCACCTTCCATGCCGTACGGTTCCCAAATCTTTTCATGCAAGTAGTCGGATAAGCGCTTACCCGTCGCGCCGATGACGATCTCTCCCGCCACTGTGGTCTCACCCGTGGAATAATTATGGATATGGCCGGGCTTCCCTGCGGCGGGCAGATCCTTCATCACTTCAAGCAGTGCCCCCGGTCTTTGTGCGAGTTGTGCTTTTAAGAAAGCCCGGCGGTCGGAATCGGAGTTGGTGTATGTCTCGTCCCACTTCACGCCCGAGTTCATCCCCAAAATGTGACGGACGGTCGTCCCTTCATAAGCGCTCCCTTTCAGTTCAGGTACGTATTTGACCGTCGGATCATCGATGCTCTTAATATGACCATCTTTGATGGCGGCCCCCACCAGCGTCGAAGTGACCGCCTTTGCGACCGACATCGACATCCACCGCGTGTCGGGACCGTTGCCGTGAAAGTAATTTTCATAGACCAGCCTGCCCTCTTTCAGCACCACCATCCCGGTCACGGAGTTCAAGGCAATGTAATCGTATAAATCGTAATACTGCGCCGTCTTATCTGTCGTTGTATCTTTGATGCGTGATTTGAACGGCTGCAGAGACTGCCGTGACTGCTCGAAAGGCTCGGGGGTCGTGGAAGCGGGAATTGCACGCGTCGGAAATAGTCTTTCTATATTGCGGAATGTACTGATGGCCAATTCGGGGAACATATCCCCGTTATAGATGTTTTCTATGGTCCCGATCTTCTCATGTCCATGTCTGTAGGAATTCATCTTCATCCTCCTGCCTGTGTATTACATACCATTATACCCCACACCGGGAACAACCTTAAGGAATGTGACAGCATTCTGACAACAGGAGCATAAGGGTGTTTTTTTACAAGTGACTGATGTATACTCTGTCGTGGAAAAAATTTAAAGGTGGAAATATATCTTGATGAAGATTCTATTAAATATATTATTGATGTCCCTATTGACGCTCAGCGGCGGCGCGATGGTGGCAGCAAACATACAATCAACCGCTTCAATCGAAATTGATGAACATAAGACACACAGCACAGCGTTGAAATCAGTTTCAGGGTTGGCCACTGGCAGCTTGAAAGTGCCTGAGCCCCCGGTCCCTGAAGAAACTGAAGAAAAAGAGCAGGATGAAGACGAAAAGAGCACAGGCGAGCCTGAAAATCTCCACCCTGAAGTAAAGGACAAAACGGAGTCGCTCGTGGAAAAGGCGGAAGAGGAAGATATTTCAATCCGCATCACAGACGGCTTCAGGAGCCACGAAGAACAGGATGCACTCTTTGCACAGGGCAGGACGGCGCCCGGTCAGATCGTTACGAACGCACGAGGCGGGGAATCCTATCATAATTACGGCCTTGCGGTGGACTTTGCGATCGAAGACGGGGACGACCTGGTCTGGGATGTGGAGCATGACGGCAATGACAGCGGCACCTCCGACTGGGAGGAAGTCGGGGAGATCGCCAAAGACCTCGGTTTCGAATGGGGCGGAGACTGGGACGATTTCGTCGACTACCCTCACCTGCAGATGGATTTCGACACTTCCCTGGAGGAATTGGAAAAAGGAGATCATGATCTCTTCTAATGAATTCTCAAAATAAAGACGCTGCCAGCCATGATCAATATGGCTGTCAGCGTCTTTTTATATACTGCTGAATGTTTTACTCCTCGATGCTCACTTCGTACAGTGAAAAACTCGTATTTGGAGAAATGATCAGGTTTTCGACTGATTCGTGGTATGCAACACTCACATTTGCATGATGCATCGGCACCCAGACCGCATCATTTGTCGCAAATTCGTTTATCTCGTGAAGCAGCTCCATCCGCTCTTCCTGATCGATGGTCGTGCGGGACTGTTCAACGAGTGCATCGAATTCCTCATTATCATATCGAGCGCGGTTCGTTGCGCCTATATTATCAGAGTGAAGGTTGGGATAGAATAGTTCACTGCCGTCAGCAGTACTGTTCGCCCAGCTTATGAATGCCATTTCGTAATTCCCTTCCGCAGCCTGCTCAAGGAAGGCACCCCATTCCATCATTTCGATGCTTACTTCAAATCCCGCTTCCATCAACTGTGCCTGAACGATTTCACTCATGAGTACGAAGTGCCCCTCGTTTGCCACAAGCAACGTTATCGGCGTTTCATCGAAGTTGTTTTCCTCTATGATCCTTTGCGCTTCATCCGGATCATAGTCATAGCCGAAATCCCGGGCTTCTTCATCATAACCGAACACTTCCGGCCCTATGATACTGTTATCCTGTATGCCGGCACCATTCAACTGATCCACATACTCATCCCGGTCGATGGCATGTGAAACTGCTTTTCTGAATTCAAGATCATTGAAAGGCGACCTCTCCATATTGAAAGCCAGGTAATTGATGCCTGTGCCAGGTGTCACATCAAGCTCGACATCTTCCATATCTTCTATCCTCGGAATATGTTCCGAGGGGATGTTCGGCAGGAACTCCACTTGCCCGGTTTCCAGCATCCCCACAGCAGAAGCGTATTCCGGAATGACGTGCATGGTGACTGTGTCGAGATCAGGCGCACCTTTAAAGTAGTTTTCATTTTTGGTGACGACGATATTATCCCCGCTCGCCCATGATTCGAACTTGAAAGGTCCGGAACCGACCGGATCGGTCATGAGATCCCCGGATTCATCCGCTTCAGGTGAAACGATTGAAGCATTGACATGGGAGAGCGCCGCAAGCAAAGGACCGTATGGCTCCTCTGTATGAATGACCACAGTATACTCATCTTCCACTTCAATGGACTCGACGGACTCAAGTAATGATGCTCTCGGTGCGGCCCTCTCTTCATCAAGCAGCTCCTCAAAAGTATACTTTACGGCTTCGGCGTTTAAAGGTGTCCCATCATGGAACTCGATGTCTTCCAACAATTTGAATTCCCATGTAGTATCATCCAGGGCTTCGTATGACTCCACCAGATGAGGTTCGATTTCCATCGTTTCAGGATTATGTACAAACAAAGTGTCGTAAATCTGTTCAAGCATGTAAGCAGAGACCGAGTCATTGGTGTCTATCGGGGAGAGGCCCACTGCATCCGATGATGTGGCAAAAGCGATTTCCTGGCTGGTACCTTCCCCATCACTTCCTTCATCCGACGCTTGACCATCCACATCCGAATCATCATTGCAAGCTGCCAGAAATATAGTAAGGACTGCAACCAATCCGAAATTCCTGAATAAATTCATTTTCATTATCCACTCTCCTGTACTTTAATTTTTTTGAATGGTTATGATTATAACCCATGATAATTGAGGACACAATATAATATTTTTGATAATTAAAAAAATTCTGTTTTTTTAATTGTCATATAAATTTCTCCTTTCAAGCGATATCACCCCCTATCCTGATGGTAGAATGGGCGGTATATGAGGAGTGATCCAATGTCACAGGGTGAACGCACTTTACAGGAACGTTTCAATACAACGAAGCGCGCAAACGCTTTTTATAATAATCAGATGCTCGATTTTTTGAATGAGGAGATGCAGCACTTCATCAGCCGGCAGTCTTTCATCTTCATGTCCACGAGTGATGCCAAAGGCAACTGTGATTCGACTTTCAAGGCCGGCGACCCCGGATTCGTGCATATCATTGATGATCAACGGCTCATGTACCCGGAATACCGCGGCAATGGTGTCATGGCTTCGCTCGGAAATATCACCGAGAACCCGCATGTCGGGCTGCTGTTCATGGATTTCACGGAACATCACATCGGCCTCCATGTGAACGGCGGTGCTGAAATCATCGAGAATGATGAATTACATGTCCACGTGGATGAGGGGACGGTGGATGAATTGACCGTACTGCATGCCGGCCGTGCGGAACGCTGGGTGATGATCACGGTTCATGAAGCCTACATCCACTGTTCAAAACATATCCCGCACTTTATCGACAAGAACGCTTCAAACGACTGGGGCACAGATGATGTGAAGAAAAAAGGCGGGGATTTCTTCAACGTCCGGAAGGATAAATGATGATCCCCATGTTAAAAGGTGCCATTCTTTATAAAAAAGAATGGCACCTTTTAACATTGATCTTATTGTCATCATGATTTCTTCATCATCTTCAGGGTCGTCCTGTACATCAGTTCGGTTGCGACAGCGATATCGTCATATGTGGAAAACTCACGTGGATCATGGCTGATGCCATCTTTTGAACGGACGAAAAGCATTGCGATTTCAGAATGCTCCGCCATGGGAAGGGCGTCATGAAAAGCACCGCTGGTCAGCTCTGTAATCCGGGGGATCCCCATCACCTTACTTTGTTCCCGCATGACATCCAATATATTTTCACTGCATGCTTCCGGATTCATTTTAGAGTCTTCTTCAATCCTGACTTCCAGCTGGTTTTCTTCTGCGACCTCTTCTATATAAGCCCTCAACTGCTTTTCATACCGGTTCCTACGTTCAAGATCGATGTCTCTCAGATCTACTGAAAAGGTCACCTTCTCAGGCACGATTGCCCTCGCATTCGGCTCGACGGTGATACTCCCCACCGTTCCGACCGTCGGTGCGTCCGGCTGCTGCCCGACAATCTCCCTCAGGCCGGTGATCACTTTTGAAGCACCGACCAGGGCATCTTTCCTCAAGGCCATGGGCACTGTCCCGGCATGTCCGCCCTGACCGGTCAATTCCACGGTCAGCCATAACGGACCTGAAATCCCCGTCACGATTCCGACCGGTTCATCTTTCTCTTCAAGAACAGGCCCTTGTTCGATATGCATCTCTATATAATCTCCAATGGAACCCGCCGGGTATTCGGACGATTGGAGTGCATCCGGGTCGGCACCAAACGCCTTCAACGCCTCTCTTCTTGTGACACCCTCAGCATCTGCGCGTTCAAGTTCGTCATTTTGCAACTGCCCATTGATCCCCCTTGAACCGAACAGGCCGATGCCGAACCTGTAACCTTCCTCGTCACAAAATGCCATCACTTCAATCGGCCGATCCGGTTCAAACCCATTTTCCTGCAGCGTTTCAACCACTTCCAAACCACCCAGCACTCCAATCGGACCATCAAACCTTCCTCCGGTTGGCTGGGAGTCCAGGTGGGAACCAAGCATCAATATCGGGGCCCCGGGATTTTTCCCTTCAAGCCGTCCGATCAGATTTCCGAAATTATCCGTACGCGTCTTCAAGCCTGCCTCTTCCATCCACTGCCTGGCCAGTTCAATGCCCTCTTTATACTCACTGGATAATGCCAGCCTGCAAACACCGGTCTCCCCCAGCTTTCCGATTTTGGAGAGGGCTTCCATCCTCTTCTCAAGTCTTTCCTGATTGATCGTCAATTTGGTTTTAATCATTCATAATTCTCCTTCTCCTGTTACTGATTGACCCTTTGCCTGTCATCTTTCCTCTTTTCAAAGTAATAAATCAGAGCGATGGTGAGCGCCACCGTCGTTAAGATCTTCAACAGGGACGGCACCGGCGAGAAGAAGACAAGCAGGCCGATGACCAAAGCAATTCCACCGTACGTCGGTGTCCTGAATGCAAACTGCCCCAGTACTGCACCGAAAATCGCCGGAAGTACAAATTGGAATGACCCTTGGATCGATTCCGGAACCAGCGTGATGACATACGCCCCTCCAAGCACCGTCGCCAATATCACCACCGTGTTCGTCAGGGAGGCCAGCGATATGCCCAGCACCCCCGCGATTTCAGCTTTTTCCGTCCCCGGTTCTGCACCGACTGCTTTCTGGGCCGCCGATGAGGAGGGCAGACATAAATTCGCTATGTTGCCTGACAGGAATGCTATGTATGTCCCTGCAACCCCGAGCACCGGAAAGTAGGTGATCGGTTCTATGAACCACAGCACCCCTATGAAGGCCGCATACCCCAACAGCCCTCCAAGAATCGGCCCCCAGCCCGGATGTGCACCGACGACAAATGATAAATACATCGGCAGGGATATTGAAGCGATGATGACCAGCAGTAAAGTGAGCCTCCCCCAAAAGTGCGATTTATTGTGGAATGATTCCATACCGGTCATGGCATTGACGCTTGATTCAACACTGAGTTTACCGGCTGCTGTATTACTGACATTTTCTAAAGCCATATTGATTTTTCCCCCTTTTAATAAATACACCCACTCCTGACAGTCACATCAACGTCGTCATCAAAGATCCGCCCACCATACCGAAAACCATGGAGATCCCAAGTGACCATTCCCTCAACCAGCTGATATTTGTCCTGTCTGCAACTTTCATGATCACTACCATGATCGTCAACGATACGACTGCTGCGACTGCATAGTTGAGGCCGTTGACCATCTGTTCTGTAAGCAGATAACCGAATGCACCCAGCATGGCTGCCAGTGATACCACTGCCATCACCTTCGGGTTTTTCTTACGGACCTTGCTTTCAGTCTTGCCCAGCGACTTCGTAAAGAACAGGGTGAACAACAGCCAGCCCATCCCACCAAGACACATCGTCCAGACCATGGTGGTGAAGGCCTGCATGTTGAAGCCATCCCCTCCCAAATCCACTCCGAAGGCATTCGCGCCGATCTGTGCCGCTGCGGTTTCGGTGGCTGCCGATCCGACGATTCCGATCCTCATCAGTGTAATGGGTGAACCCAATAAGGCAAGCAGCGATATTATGACGATTGCTATACCGAATGATGGACCGATGGAACTGATGAAACCCGTCCTTGCCGCCCTTTTCACTTCCTCCTGATTCAACCCCGCAGCCGGAGCCGCTTCTTTGGCGATTCTATAGAAGATGATTGCCTGAAAAATGACCATGCCGATTATAAATAAAGCGATGATCCATAACACAGGACTGTTTGCCAAGCTCATTACTTCTCCTGTCATATCTTTTCCCCCTCAAATGATTGATCCCTTTGTGAATCCGCTTACAAATACGAATGAAAATAGTGATGATGCATGCAAGTTGGACACAGTGTCGTTGATTCATGCAATGTCTGTTGTCATTCTCCTCTCCCCTTTTTCTCTGGTTGGATTTTCCTACAATAAAATGATTGAATTAAATGTATTGCAGGTGTTTTTCACAGTATAATACGAATTATATTGTACAAATGTACAAAAATAAGGTAGTATTTTGTATATTCTTATAAGTCAGATTACTTTTATGACATGGAAGGTGATGCAGATGGATATCAATCAGTTGAGGGAAATTGAAGTGTATAGAAAGACCAATGTACTTGCAGGGGAAAGCGGCCTGTCCAATGAAGTGCTCAATGTTACGATTACAGATGCACCGGATGCATTCCCCTGGTACAGGACGGGGGATTTCATCGTCACCACAGGATACCCTTTTACAAGCAACAAGGATTGGAAAGAAGGCCTATGGGACTTTTTGAATGAAGTAGTGAAAAGGGGAGGTGCCGGGATAGGTATTAAAATGGGAAGGTATATCCCCTATCTCCCGGATCGTGTCATAAAGTTTGCGGATCAAAATCATTTTCCCATCCTTGAACTGCCGGGGGAACCGTCGTGGACTGACATCATTGTGCCTGCCATAACCGAAATCAATAAACAGCAAAAATATGAGCTGGAAATGACCCATAAGGTTTATAAAAGATTTCAGACCCTCCTGAAGAACGGCAGCAGTCTGGAAGAACTCGCCGAACTGCTTGAAAATTTCATGGACTGCCCTGTCACGATTTATATCCGGGCATTCAACCTTATAGTGAACACTTCCGGAGTGGAGCTTTCACAAGGGAAGGTCGAGGAGATCATTTCCGGGATCACTGCAGCCCCGGACCATACCGCGAGGACCATCTACACTCACAGGGAGGACTTCACCGTCAGATGGAATTACAATGCAAGCCGCCTCGTCAGCACAGTCTTCGTATGGGGACTCAACGCACCACTCAGTGCCTGGAAAAAGGCCGCTTTGGAACAGATGGCCATCATCACCTCCGTTGAAACGGAGCGGCTGCGGACGATCGCGAATACATATCAGCATTTCCGCAATGATTTTCTTGATACCCTGCTCAGTGAACACACTTTGAAGCGTGAGGTGATATTAAGGCGTGCCAAAGAAGTGGATTGGGAAATGAAAGACCGTTATAAAGTTGTGATTTTGGACTGTCCGGAGGACAACACTAATGAAGGCGACCTTCCGGAGTCCCAAAGAAAATTGAACATATTGGGTGACTTCACCAATGAATTGCGTTGGCTGCTGCCGAAGACATTGACCGGCCTCGATTCACAAAATCATCTGATCCTGCTTGTCACCGAAGATGTGGACGAAGGGACCATATCGAAGAATTTGAAATTGATGGCTGAACGGCTGAAAATCAAAATAATAGTTGGGGGGCTGGGCAGAACCTCAGAGCTCGAGTCTTTGAATTCCAGCTATAAAGAAGCCCTCCTGGCATTGAAAGTCGCTGAGACGGAGGCGCAGGGAGCCCCCCGGAAGGACATGCAGTTATGGATGAGTGATTTCGCCCGTTTGGACGTGGAAAGAATTTTGTTTTCAGAGGACCCGAGGTCCGAGTCCGAGAAGCTGGTCAAGGAATACCTCCATAAAGTGATAGAGTATGATGAAAAGAATGGCGGGGAAATCCTCACCACATTAAAAACCTTCATCAATAACAATGCAAATTATGATGCGACGGCCAAAGTGATGTTCGTACATAAAAACACCGTCAGGTACAGGATCAATAAAATCAGAAAGCTGACGACCCTGGACCCGGATAAGATGAAAGACCTCATGCTGCTCCAGCTTGCAGTGACGGCCCATGACCTCGGTTAGCATCATAACGGCGGTCAACCAATGGAAAAGGCCGGTTCAAAACCGGCCCGCCATCAGTATGATCACCTTCATATTCACTTCTTCGGCCTGCTCAAATAGTAGTAGATCCCCGACACGAACACTGCGCCGCCGATGATGTTACCGATCGTGACCGGAATGAGGTTATAGAAGAACCCGCCCATCGTCACCGCCTCAACGTCGCTGTGCAGGAGTGCGATGCTGAGTATCGACATGTTCGCTATGCTGTGTTCGAAGCCGGCTGCGACGAATGCAAAAATCAGCACGAACACCAGTATAAGCTTTGCCGCGTCCCCTTTTGCCCGTACAGAGGTCCAGATGGCCAGACAGACGAGCCAGTTACACAGTATCCCCTGAACAAGCAGGTTCATGAATCCGTCATTCATCTTGCCGGCTGCCGTCGCCACGGTGAATCCGTCCATACTGATGTCCGACAATATGCCGCTGAAGAGAATCAAGTATGAAAATACCACCGCCCCGATGAAGTTGCCGAGATAGCACCAGATCCAGAGCATCATCGTATCTTTCCATGTGGTCACTTTTGACAGGGCACTGAATGCCATGATCATCACATTACTCGTGAATAATTCAGAACCGCCCCATATCACTATCGCCAGCGCCACACCGAATGTGATGCCCGTGATGAGGTTCACAAACGGTGAATCCACTGCATAGAGCGGCCCGCCCATGAAGAAGAGCACGATCACCCCGACACCGATATACGCACCTGCCAAGATGGAAGCGACAAGGTACTTCATCTTCGAATCGTTGTACATGCCCAGTTTATCCAGCGCCTTGTCATTCATCCCGTCAATCGTTTCCTTGTACATGATTTCCCTCCTCTGCATCCGTCAACACGTTTGATATCAAATCAATGATCAGACGTATATGACGCCTGCAAAATCCACTCATTTGTGAATAGCGTAACATAATATTATGATGCGCATCAATCCAACCAGTCCGGCAGACCTTTGGAGGGGGCCTCATTTAATCAAGTTGTAAAAATGACCATTGAGTTATATGTAAAAATGTTCTACAATATAGTCTATAAAGAGATTCCGGGGCCATAGCTCAGCTGGGAGAGCGTTGCGCTGGCAGTGCAAAGGTCAGGGGTTCGAACCCCCTTGGCTCCATAATATTCAAATACGTCCATCCTTTTTTGAAAATGAAAAAGGATGGATTTTTTCATCCATCCTCAAACGCTATTCACTGAACAGGTACTCGCCAATTTTTAAAGGATCGACAGCTTCCCCGGCTTTGAAGACACGCATGTTCCCGCCTGAAAGTTCATCGATCAGCAGGATTTCCCCCGTTTTCAGATCACGCCCGAATTCCAGCTTGATATCGTAGAGTTCGAGACCCTTCTGCGCCAGTTCATCTTTGATGAGCCCACTGATCTTCACCGTGAGGTCCACCACCTTCTTATATTCACCCGGCTGCAGTATCCCGAGTGCTTCAAGCGCCGCCTCATTGATCAGCGGGTCCCCGCGTTCGTCGTCTTTAAGCGTCGTTTCCACGTAAGCCGGCAGCTCTCCGCCCTCTTCAATGTAATCCCCGTAGCGGCGGATGAAGCTGCCCACTGCTCTGTAACGGCAGATCACTTCCAGCCCTTCCCCGAACACGGAGATTTCTTTCACGCGCATTTCACGTGCCTCTGCATCGGCATCGATATAATGCGTCGGAATATTTTCCGCATTGAACTTCTCAAAGAAGAAGCTCGTCATTTTAAGCCCCGCTTCACCGGAACCTTCCACCGTCAGGCCGACCTGGTTTTCACCCGGGTCGAAAACCCCGTCCTTACCGGTCATATCATCCTTGAAATACAGGACGGTGTCTCCATCCTCATTCCGATAAACATCTTTCGTCTTTCCTCTGTAAATCAAATCCATATATATGCCACCTCATCTGATAAGTTACTTCCCATTATAATCATTTTCATGAAAAATGGGAAAATAAAATTGCAGTTCACCTGTCATCCTACATCTCCACATTATTGAAGATGAAGATCGATGCACCAATCATTATAAGAGTGGCAGCGATTGTGACGATGACGGAAGGCACCACCTCTCGGGCTTCAAGCTCCCCGGTCAGCAGTTCCATATTGCTGCTGATGAGGTATTGCGGCAGATATTCCGCGACATCCGGATGGATGCCCGCGATCACCATGATGATGACCACCGCAAGCATAGTGATCAGCACCCCTGCAAAACTTGATTTTAATATTGCAGAGGCCGCCATGATCACACTGATGAGGAAAATCCCGAACAACCACGTCAGAGCGAATGCTGCAATGAGATGCTGAACTTCATCCTCCCAGTAATATATCGTGTACAGGTACGTGATCAATGCACCGGTGATATAGGCTGCAGTCCACACCATCACCGCAAACGCTGATTTCACCAGAATGATGTTATATTTCTTAAGCCCTTTTGTGACCAGGTTGACCAGCGTCTTCCCGCTGAATTCATGCGTCATAATGTTACCGAAGACGATGACGAGGATGACCAGGCCCATCTGGTTGGCATTGCTGAAAAACTGGGCGTACGAATCGAATGCAGATACAGGCGGCAGATCAATGGTGATTCCTGAATCTTCCATGACTGCCTCCAATATATCAGGCATGAGCAGGGCCGTGAGGGGACTTACGACCCCCAGGATCATGAAGACGATGATCAGCGCAAACAGTTTGAAATTCCTGATGTGTTCGACCATTTCCTTTTTGAACAATGCAGCGGCCTGGTTCATGAAGTCACCTCCAGATAAACATCCTCGAGCGTTTTTCTCTCCCTCACGAGATGGTCCGGATAAATCTTATGGGTGTTCAGCAGCCGGTACACTGTTTCGATCGGGAGGCCGGTGACCCGGTACTTGTTTTCATCCAGACGCTCCAGGGGCAATTCACCTGAAAGCACCTCATATTCTTCGGGCATCAGTTCCACTACGATGCCCTTCTCACCCAATGCCTCTTTCTTCAAATCGATTTCCTTTCTGATCTTTCCTTCATATAAAATGCCGGCCTTATCACAGATGCGTTCCACATCCGTCAATATATGCGTGGAGAAAATGACGGTCGTTTCACCTTTGATCTGTTGAAGTATATTTAAAATCTCTCTGCGTCCTTTTGGATCCAGCGCACTCGTCGGTTCGTCGCAGATCAGCAGTTTCGGTTGATTGATCAGTGCCTGTGCGATGCCGAGTCGCTGTTTCATGCCCCGTGAATATGTTTTGATCCTGGTTTCAACGCCCTGAAGTCCGACAAGGGCCAACAGATGATCGATACGCTCTTTTTGTCCGGACTTTCTAATATCCGTGATTTCAGCACATAACTTCAAGTATTCTTCAGCATTCATGTAAGCGTAAAACTCGGGCACATCAGGCAGAAATCCGATGTAGCGGTTGGTCGCCGTGTGCCCGAACGTGACTTTCTCCCCGTTTACATGAATTTGCCCTGCATCCTGCTTCAGCAGTCCGAGCACCATCTTCATCGTCGTGGTTTTACCTGAACCATTGCTGCCGATGAAGCCGTAGATCGTATTCTCTTCGACCGAAAGGTCCAAGCCGCTGATCACGTCATTTTCCCTGAAAGATTTGTGGAGATCATCAATCTGCAGTATGTTCATATCATCGGCGCTCCAGAACGAAATACAGTATCGGCCCGACCAGGTTGAACAGGATGATGATGATGATCCAAGCCATCTTATTCATATACCTGAATGTGTTTTGCCTGACCGCCATGACGAGCGCTGTGATCATCAGGATCATCTGAAGTGCAATGAGCGGCAGCAGAAATGGCAGCAATTCGTTGATTTCATTGTTCATTTTCTCTCCCCCGATATGATATTTTCATGATCACCCAATAAATAATGGAACAATTTCAAATCCGCTGTCCGTAATTCTGACGAGCCCTTTATCCGAGAGACGGATCTCAGGGATGACGACCAGCGCGAGTAAGGATAACGTCATGAAGGCATAGTTCAAATTACAGCCGGCTTTCTCCAGTGCTTCAGAAATGTCCCGGGACTGCTCTGCAACTTCTTCAAACGGTGCATCGGATATCAGCCCTGCGACACGGAGCGGCAGCCGGGCTTCGCCGGATCCGCTCACCACGGCAATGCCGCCCTGCATGCGGACCACCCGGTTCGCCGCTTCTGCCATTTTTTCACGATCATTGCCGATGACCATCAGATTGTGGCTGTCATGTGCAACAGTGGTCGCGATTGCAGCCGGCGTCTTGAAACCGAGGCCCTGCAGGATGCCGAAAGCCTGGTTGCCGTTCTTTCCATGACGCTCGATCACCGTCATATAACTTAAGTCGCCTTCAAGCTGAAGTTCTCCGTCCACACTCCTCACATCGAGGTGGCGCTCTTTCGTCCCCACCTGATTTTCAATCAATTGGATCGCACGGACTTTATGCTGTGCACCTTCAGGCACTTCCATCCTGAAATCATCTGCAGTGAACGTTTTGCCTATATGTACGGAATTCACCGCTTCCTCCGACAACGGATGGCTGGAGACTTCTACAGTCATCTCTCCGTTTTCCGCAACGACCTTTCCTGCAGCAATCGTCATGCCGACATCCACTTCCGCAAGGCTGCCCTCCAGAATGACGATATCTGCAAACCTTCCGGGTGCTATGACACCGACATCACCGGAGACACTGAACCGTTCTGCCGTATTGAGCGTGGCCATCTGTATCGCTGTGACCGGCGGCACACCCTGCTGTATGGCATGGCGGATGACAAAATCCATATGCCCCTCTGCAATCAGGGACTCCGGACTGCGGTCGTCCGTCACCAGCATCATGCGCCTGGTGTCGAGCCCTTGTTCCGTAAACGCTTTGATCGGCTCTTCCACATCGAGCCACGCAGAACCTCTTCTGAGCTTTGCATACATGCCGAGCCGGATACGCGCCGCAACATCCTCAGCCGTCGTGATTTCATGGTCGCCGCTGATGCCCGCTGATGCATACGCCGACAACTTTGCGCCGTCTTCTGCCGGCCATGTATAATGACCGTCCGCAACTTTGCCGTTCCTGATCGTCGTCTCAAGGATCGACATCATCTTATCGTCACCGTAGACGACACCCGGGAAGTTCATCACTTCCCCGAGCGCATTCACATCGTCCCCCCATGAGAAAGCTTCCGCCACTTCGTCCGGGCCGATTTCAGCACCGTTCGTCTCGAACTTGGCATCTGTCGACGGGACCGAGGACGGCACCTGCATGTAGGCAGCCATCGGTGTGCGGCGCGCTTCTTCAAGCATATATCTGAGGCCCGGGAGCCCGAGGACATTTGTGATTTCATGCGCATCGAAGAAACCGCCCGTCGTTCCCCGTGGCATGACCGCCCTGGAGAACTGGGCAGGCGTGAGCTGCGTACTTTCTATATGGCAGTGGCCGTCAAGGAAACCCGGCGCCACATACCTGTTCGCCGCGTCGATGATTTCCGTGTCCTCACCGGTAGTATGGGTGGCGTCATTCCCGACATACGCAATCCTCGAATTTTTTACAGCGATATCGGTGGCAGGCAGAACCTCCCCGGAAATGACATTGACAAGCTTGGCATTTTTAATCACCAGTGTCGCTGCCTCATCCCCTCTTGCCACTGCCGCCAGTTCCCTTATCGATTCCGCCCTCGGCGGCCTTTGGAATCCTTCAACTTCTTTCATTTCCATCTGCTCCTTTACCGTGATTGAATCATCGTTTCCAATCATTTTACCATCAATCAGCCGACGCACACAGGCAAATCGATTGGAATAAAGCGATTATAAAGTGGTATAATTCAAAAAGCTTATATACATTTAAAAGCATTCACCTTAAACTTGAATATTGCTGTATATTAACGGAGGATTGAACGAATGGGCATTCTGCACGTCTTGAAACTGAGCCTCGCGGCACCGTCCCGACGGGCTGTTTTCCAACTGAACCGCGTGAAGACCAAACATTTTTTCGGATACATATTGTTACTTCTTTTACTGATATTCCTGCCAAACGGCCTCCAGCTCATCGCCGATTCGGTGAACAGCGGAAGGTTTGCACAGGAATATCTGATCATACTGATACTGTACCCGTCACTCGTCATACTTTTCGGCATTCTGGCGGTCTCGCTGCTTGCATCGCTCGGCCTGCTGTTCAGGCGGCTGACCGGCAGGAAGCTGGTCTATCCCCTCCTGTGGAGGATGACTGTGTATGCCCTGACATACCCCGTCATCATCTTCACCATTTTTGAGCTGTTGGACGTCACCTTCCCATATATGAGTCTGCTGTTGTTGATTTTATTCATCCTCATATTCTTCAGGATGATCCTCGTCTACCCGAAAGCCCGGAAAAGGACAGATAATAATGAAGCAACTTAAATAACAATGAAGGTGGAGAGTGTCATGAAAGCAACTGATGAAACAATCCAGGTCTATATGGATTCACCGGAGAAGCGGCAGCAATTATACAGGCGGACTTTGATCATCGTCGTCATCTCCCAGATTTTCGGCGGCGCCGGCCTTGCGGCAGGCATCACCGTCGGTGCACTGCTTGCCGGGGAGATGCTCGGGACGAATGCACTTGCGGGGCTGCCGGCAGCATTATTCACATTGGGTTCTGCAGGGGCGGCATTCGCAGTCGGGAGATTGTCGAACCGCTTCGGCAGACGCACGGGACTCGCCGCAGGCTTCATCACCGGAGGCGTCGGCTCCCTCGGTGTCGTCATTGCCGCCGTGACCGGCAGTATATTCCTGCTGTTCCTCTCCCTCCTCATTTATGGGGCGGGGACGGCGACCAACCTGCAGGCACGATACGCAGGGACGGATCTAGCGACGAAAAAGCAGCGCGGCACCGCAGTCAGCATCGCCATGTTCTCCACTACGTTCGGTGCTGTAGCGGGGCCGAACCTGGTGGATGTCATGGGCAGATTCGCACGCTCCCTTGGGATCCCCGAGCTCGCCGGGCCCTTCATCCTGGCCGCTGCGGCATTCCTGATTGCAGGATTGGTCTTATTCATCTTCCTGCGCCCCGACCCGTTCCTCATCGCCCTGAAACTCAATGAACACAGAACCGTCCCCGACACAGATGAATTACAGGCTTCCGGGGCAGTGAACAGAAGAACCATCGCAACCGGCGCTGTCGTCATGGTATTGACCCAGGTCGTGATGGTCGCCATCATGACGATGACACCGATACATATGGGCTACCACGGTCATACACTGCAGGCCATCGGCATGGTCATCGGCTTCCATATTGCTGCAATGTATCTGCCTTCGCCGCTCACAGGCATCCTGGTCGATAAGCTCGGACGCCCCTTCATGGCCGTGGCAGCAGGTGTGACACTACTTGCTTCGGGTCTTGTTGCAGCCTTCGCACCGGGCGGGTCGGTCCTTCTGATGACATTGGCACTCATCCTGCTCGGACTCGGCTGGAACTTCGGACTGATCAGCGGCACGGCGATGATCGTCGATTCGACCGGGCCGGCGAACCGTGCCAAAACACAGGGGACTGTGGATGTCTTCATCGCTCTCGGCGGCGCTTCCGGCGGTGCAATGTCCGGCATGGTGGTCGCGGGCGCCGGCTTTGAAATCCTGTCACTCACCGGCGGCCTCCTTTCCCTGATACTCATCCCGATCATACTCAGGACCATAAAAGAGAATAATGGTGCAGCAGGTTAAAAACACACCCGGGTTGAAGACAGCTTCAACCCGGGTGTTCATATTTCCATACTTTCATCCGTCTTTGCCTCCGGAGAGGCCCCGAATCCGGTAATCCGCCAACATGGTGCGTATGGCATCGGGATTTTCATGCTTTGCTGCGGCAGAAATATACCCGTCCGGCCGCACCAAATATATTGAGTCTTCCTCTATTCCTGTACCTTTCATAGATTCATCCCACGGCATATGAAAGACTGAAAGGCACGCTTCATCCGCAAGCCTCTCCACCTCTCCCGTCAATTTCCCATAGACGTGGATCTGCCAGTCGAGGGATCTGAGCGGCCGGTGGTTGTTCACTTCGCCCCGCCCGGTCCAGGGCAGACGGTCCCCGCCCTTCACTTTCCCGGCTTCTCCCGCACTGAGCCCGCTCTCCTGATATTCGATGTGGATCTGGGAAAGCGTCCTGAACAGCCTCGCCTTCATATTATCGAAGCGCAGGAGGCGCGGGATGAAGACGGGGATCACAAAGTTCCTCAAATGCTGCTTATTCACCATGAACCTGAACAACCGGTCCGTCGTGTTCAAAAGTGTACGGGCAAATTTGATGCGTTCCGCTTCATAAGTGTCGAGAATCCCCTCTGCCGCTCTCCCTTTTAAAACCGCGCTCAGCTTCCAGGCCAGATTCACCGCATCACCGATACCGGTGTTCATCCCCTGGCCGCCGGCAGGACTGTGGACATGACCGGCATCACCGACCAGAAAGACACGCCCCCTCCTGAATGATTCAGCCACTCGATGGTGCGAGCGGTAGGCAGAGTACCAGTTCACTTTTTTTATTTTCACCGGGAGTATATTCTCTGCGTGAGCCCTCATCCCTGAAAAATCGCGGGGCGCCTCCCCGTCCGCCATGTATTCATCGGGGATCACGCCGATGAGCCTGACCTGACCGATCGTCCTGATGGGAAAGCCCAGGCAGAAGTTCTCATCACGGAAGCCGATGGACGGACTTTCCATCAACGTCTCACTTTCAACATCCGCCACAAAGAACACCGGGTGGTATGTGCCGCCGGCAAATTCTATATCCAGTGCTTTCCGTACAGTACTGGAGGCACCGTCACAACCGCAGATGTAGGCGTACTCTTCAGTCACGGTGCCGCCCGGCGTCTCTATCTCGGCCTCCACCACCTCTCCGTCATCCCTGAAATGCTTCAATTCATGACGCCATCTGACCTCATGTCCCGCTTCATTCAATGCATCGACCAGTATCCTTTCATGCACATCCTGGGGCAGGATGAGCACATAAGGGAATTCACTCATCTCCCGGCCGATCAGACCCATGGGAATTTGAGCCATATGGTTTTTATTTTTGAAGAAATTGACTTCATTGACGATCATTCCGTTGATCACTATCTTATTGACGATACCCAGCTGCTCATAGAGTTCAAGCGTTCTGGCCTGGATGGCCATTGCCCGCGAAGTGGTTCCGGGCCCCTCATCCCTGTCTATGATGGTGAACGGTGTGCCCTGCCTGCTCAAAGAGATCGCAAGGGCAAGCCCGCTCGGCCCGGCGCCGGATATCAAAACCTTTTTTTCCATAGTCATGCCTCCTGTAATTCTGTCGTATATCATCCGCAGCCATTCTTACTGTATCCATACCCTTCGTGCGTGGATATAAGGCCCGGGACGCCGAAATATATGAGGCAACACAGGGAAAATCGACTGACACTCATGATCCACCCCCAAAAAATTTTGACAATTATGTGAAATAGCTATAAAATTCAAGTATATAGAAAAGTCTTTATTTTCATTTTATATCAATAGATGACGGGGAGGGTTTTTTGATGGCTGATGAAGAGAAAAAGTTTTCAAGACGTGATTTCCTTAAGACTTCCGGGGTTGCGGCAGGCGGCATCGTGGGTGGTGCCATGTTCGGCGGTGTGGTCGGCAGCCTGTATACTTCGGATCAGGAGACGGATACGGCGGATCAGGAGACAGATACGGAAAGCTCACTGACGCATGGCGCACCCCTTGATGATGCCCGGACTTATTTCAGCAGGCGTGAAGATTTCGAAACACTCGCGGCTGCGACTGAAGTGATATACCCTGAGGATGATAACGGGCCCGGCGCAATCGAGCTGGGGGTGCCTTATTTCATCGACAGGCAATGCAATGAATTCTGGGGCAGGAACGCCAGGGAATATATGATGGGGCCGTATGATTATACTGCCTCGTCAACGCATGGTTACCAGGCTAAGATCACACGTGCCGAAATGCTGCTCAACGGTGTACGCCGTTTGCGTGAAGTCAGTCAGGAAGATCATGATGACGAATTTTATGACTTGGATGAAGATACGCAGATCGGCATCCTCGAGGATTTTGAAGCCGGCGACGTCGAAGTGCCGGGAGCGGCCGGGGGCGATTTCTTCAGCCTGCTGCGCACCATGACGATCCAGGGTGTTTATGCGGATCCGGTTTACGGCGGCAACCGCGATTACGGCGGATGGCGGATGATCCAGTTCCCGGGGCCGCGCATGGGATGGATCAATGAAATCGAGTCGGAGGAGTTTCAGGAAATCGAGCCTGAAGGCCTGCGTACGTACCAAGGAGGAGGAATGTAGATGGCTGAAGAACTGGATAGAGTGGATGTCGTCGTCGTCGGTACCGGATGGGCCGGCGGTGTGGTCAGTGCAGAACTCGCGAAAGCAGGTAAAGATGTCGTTGCCCTCGAAAAAGGTGAGGAAAAAGTCCGCAGCGACTATATTGGTGTAAAAGATGAACTGAGGTTCGACAACCGCTATGACATCATGCAGAACTTGAGGGGCGACACCGTCACTTCAAGGAATGAAGTCGATGAAACGGCACTGCCGATCCGATCACCGCAGACGATGCAGATCGGTATAGACACCGGCGGTGCGAGCGTACACTGGGCGGGTGCGACTTACAGGTACTGGCCCTATGAATTTGAAATGCGCAGCCAGACCATCGACCGTTACGGTGAAGATAAAATCCCTGAAGATATGAACCTTCAGGACTGGGGCATTACATACGAAGAGATGGAGCCCTATTATGAACAATGGGAATACATGGCGGGCATTGCTGGTGAGCAGGATCCGCTGGCACCGGAACGCAATCAGCCATGGCCGAACCCGCCGATGATGGAAACACCGTCACTCAGGCTGTTCAAGGAAGCGGCAAGCAACCTCGGTCTGCATCCTTATCAGCTCGCTGCAGGAAACATGACGGAGAACTATGAAAATCCGGACGGTGAAGTGCTCAACACATGCATGTACTGCTCCTACTGTACAAGGCACGGTTGTGACTTCGATGCAAAATCGGACCCGATTGCGACAGTGATCAAGACGGCCAACCGTCATGATAATTTCGAATTGAGGCACAAGGCGAACGTACGCCGCGTGCTGTATGATGAAGATGAAAATATGGCGACAGGTGTACTCTACGTGGATGAGAATACAGGGCTGGAATATGAGCAGCCTGCAGATGTCGTCGTCCTTGCCGCGTTCGCATTCGCAAACAACCGTCTCCTCATGCTCTCGGGCATCGGGGAACAGTATGATCCGGAAACAAGGGAAGGCACACTCGGCCGTAACTTCAACGGTCAGTACAACCATGCTTTCCACGGTGCAACCGGGTACTTTGAAGATGAACAGTTCAACCTCTACATGGGGGCCGGTGCCCTGGGTGCAACACTGAGTGATTATGCAGCGGACAACTTCGACCACAGCGACCTCGATTTCCTTGGCGGCGGTGCCATCGAACTGAGGCAGTACGGCTTTGCCGCAATAACCAGCAGCAACAATGTGCCCGGTGACACACCAAACTGGGGCAGGGAGTATAAAGATGCCTCCCTGCATTATGCATACCGCACCTTGACGATCTGGTACACGTCGAATGCCATGTCCTACTGGCACAACTACGTAGACCTTGATCCGAACTATACCGATGAATACGGCGATCCGCTGCTGCGTGTCACCTATAAATTCGGTGACAACGAAAGGAACATCGCCGAGTTCGGCATTGAAAGATGTACAGAAATCATGGAAGAGATGGGCGCGGATACAGTAGAATCCGGGTCCGTGCCGGATGAGTTCAACCATGTCTACAGCGGTGGACACTATACAGGCGGTGTGGTCATGGGGGACGACCCTGAAACTTCGGTCGTAAACAGCTACCTGCAGATGTGGGATGTCGACAACCTGTTCGTCGTCGGCGGCTCCGCCTTCCCTCAGCACGGCGGACACCACCCGACACCGACGATCGGTGCACTGGCCTACCGTGCCGCTGAAGGTATACAGATGTACATGGATGAGGAAGAAGGTCAGCTCGTCCAGGCTAAAAACAGAAGGAATATCACCTGATCATGAACAGCAAACCCCCTTTGAACAGTCAAAGGGGGTTTTTATATTTATTCAATAGGTTTACCGGGATATGGCAGTAGTCGTCCGGGTGCTTATCAAGCCGGTCCTGGTGTGTTTCGGCGCTTTTCACGTAGTTTTCAAGGGGCCTCACTTCCACAGCAATCCGCTCATGGTCGCACCGTCCCTTCAGAAAGGCTTCGGCCTGCTCAAGATGTTTTGGATCTTCGCTGTAGAAGCCCGTCCTGTACTTCTCCCCGACATCCTCCCCCTGCCGGTTCACACTGTATGGATCGATGATTTCGAATAAATGACCCATCAAATTTTCAACAGTGGCCGCATCGGGGTCAAATACCGTTTTCACACATTCCGCATAGCCGTCATATTCACCCTCAAGTGAACTCGTCCTGCCATTCGCCCTGCCGGCTTCCGTCGACACGACTCCAGGCAGTGTCTTTACGAAGGCCTGGACACCCCAAAGGCATCCGCCGGCGAGATATACTGTTTCCAAGCTCTTTCCCCCTCATCAAATGAACATCTCCCCGCTGCGGGGAGATGTCCCATTATAATGTATGCTTCACTGCAGATTTCTCAATTTCCATCTGCTTCAGTTCCCGCCTCAGTATTTTGCCGCTGATCGTCGTCTTCGGCAGCTCATCCATCACTTCAATTTCTTTCGGTGCAAGATGCGCCGCAAGGTTGTTCCTGACGAATATCCGGATCTCCTCAAGCAGTTCCGCCGTCTCCTCGAAACCTTCCCGGAGGACGATGAAAGCTTTGACGATTTCTCCGCGGACCGCATGAGGTTTGCCGATGACGCCCGCCTCCTGTATCGCCGGGTGTTCAATCAGTTTGCTTTCCACTTCAAACGGCCCGATCCGCTCCCCTGAGGAATTGATCATATCATCGTCCCGGCTCTGGAAGAATACATAGTCTTCCTCATCCTGATAGGCAAGGTCACCTGATAAGTACCATCCTTCATATTTGAAGTAGGAGTCGAATTTATCCTTGTTCCCCCATATTTCCTTCATCAGCCCCGGCCACGGCGTCCTCACCGCAAGCTGCCCGGTTGTGCCGCGGGGCACGACTTCCCCGGCCTCATCCAGTATGCCGACTTCGATGCCCGGGAACGGCCGTCCCATCGATCCAGGCTTTATCTTCTCCCCGGGCAGGTTGACGATCAGATGTGCGCCGGTTTCCGTCATCCACCATGTATCATGGATCCTGACGCCGAGCGCCTCCCAGGCCCAGTAGATGACTTCGGGATTGAGCGGCTCGCCGACGCTCAGTATATGCCTTAACGAGGACAAGTCATAGTCTTTCAGGACATCGCCCTGTGATAAAAGCATCCTGAAAGCGGTCGGTGCACTGTACCAGATCGTCACCTTGAGCTCCGCAATCAGTTTGTACCAGTGCTCGGCCTTGAAGCGCCCGCCCTGTATCACGACCGTCGCACGGTTCAGCCACGGTGCAAACAAGCCGTATACGCTGCCCGTCACCCATCCGGGGTGGGAGGTGCACCAGTAGACATCATCATCTTTGATATCGAGCACCCATTTACCCGACTCGTACTGATGCGTCACCACCCGGTGGGCATGCAGCACACCTTTCGGTTTGCCGGTCGAGCCGCTTGTATAGTGGATCAGCATACCGTCTTCTGCTTCCATCCACTCCGTATACTCCTCTCCGTCCTCCCGGAAAGGCGCCGCCTCGATATCTTCTGCGTAAAGGATCGTTTCAAGTGAAGGTATGTCGGTTTGCGGCACCCGCTCCACCATGTCCTTATCCGTGATGAGGAGTTTCGCATCACAGTCATTCATCCTGTCACGCACAGCATCCTCCATGAATGCCTCGAACAGCGGGCCTGCGACCGCACCGATCTTTATCGCAGCAAGGATCGCTATGTAACACTCCGGTGTTTTCGGCAGGAAGACGAACACCCTGTCACCTTTCACGATGCCGTTCTCTTTCAAAATCCGGGCATAGTGGTCCGTCTTATCCTTCACCTCTTTAAAAGTATAGCTGATTCTTTCATCACCGTTCACATAATGGAGGGCCGTCTTGCTTCCATAACCGTCATCGACATGCCTGTCGATCGCCTCATGGGCCATGTTCAAAAGCCCCGTCTCTTTGAAGCTCAAGTCCGCTCCGGCATCTTCCCATTTGAAATCCTTACGCACTTCCGAATAATCCGGGAGGTTATGATCCCCGGCCACCGGTTCAATGATTTTCAGCTGTTTTAAAGTCACAATAAAAACTCCTTTACTGAGGTTATGCACTCATTGCTTAAACCCTGCTCAAATCCAGGCTGTTCAAAATTTCCGTCTTATATTCCGCCAGTTCACTGCTGCCCCTGTGGCGCGGGCGCGGCGCATCAAGTGTGATCTCACGTCCAACCCGGCCCGGCCGGTCTTTTAAAATGACGATTTTATCGCACAGGTAGGTCGCCTCTTCTATGTCATGAGTGACCAGGACGATCGTCGTCCTGTATGCTTCCCAGATTTTCAGCAGCAGGTCCTGAAGCTGCATTTTGGTGAAGGCATCGAGCGCACTGAACGGTTCATCCAGCAGAAGCACTTCAGGGGATGTGATCAGTGCACGGGCAATGGCGACACGCTGGGCCATGCCGCCGGACAGTTCTTTAGGGTAAAGGTGTTCACTGCCCGCGAGGCCGACATCCCTCAAGTATTTCTTCCCGATTTCGTCCTTCGACGCCTTGTTGCCTTTCAGGCCGAACGTGACGTTCTCCATCACGTTCAACCATGGCATGAGGCGCGGTTCCTGAAAAATGAATCCTGTGGAGTCTTCGACCTGCCTCGATACTTCCCCGTTGATTTCAACTTCGCCCCGGTATCCGTCATCAAGACCTGAAATCGCTCTGAGTACAGTACTTTTTCCGCAGCCGCTCGTTCCGAGCAACCCGACGATTTCCCCCGGACCTGCTTCAAAAGAAACATTTTTAACAGCCTCGCTGCCGTTGAAGGACCGGGAAATGTTATTGATTTTCAAACTCATCTGACCCCTCCTAAGCTTTTACAGCATTATCCTGCCAGTGCAGGGATTTCTGTTCCACGATTTTCAAAAGCCAGTCGGATAACTTACCGACGATCGCAAAAAGGATGATGCTTGCCAAAATCGTTTCAGGTGACAAAGTGTTCTGGCCGAGTACAAGCAGATAGCCGAGGCCTGAACTGGCACCCATGAGTTCGGCCGCCACCACGAACATCCACCCGAGGCCGAGGCCGCTCCTGAGACCCGTCAGAAATGACGGGAGTGAGGCGGGCAGTATGACACGCCTGATCAGCTCGAATGTATTCAGGCCATACATCTTCCCGACTTCTATCAGTTTCCGGTCGACACCATTGATGCCGCTGACGACGTTCAGGTACACCGGGAAAAAGACACCGACAGATATCATCGTGACTTTCGATGGTTCACCGATACCCATCCACAGGATGAATAAAGGCACCCATGCAAGGGAGGGGATCGAACGGAAAGCCTGTATCATCGGATCGAACAGCTGCTCCGCTTTCTTATAGAAGCCGACGACCGATCCGAGCAGGACCGCAAATGCCGTACCGATCAGGAATCCGATGAATACCCTGTACACGGTGATCCCGACATGTCCCCACAGGCTGCCGTCAGCCGCCAGGCCTGCGATCGTGTCCAAAATGACCGTGGGCGCCGGCAGCTGATAAGAAGGGAAAACTTCTGCACGGCTCAGCAGTTCCCAAGCAATGATGAGGATGATGGGCAGCAGGCTTCCGAGCAGCACAGGCTGAAGCCTGGCCTTCTGCGATTTCAATCCAGTCTTGACCTGCGGTCTGGTTTCATTCAGCCCGCCCGCCGTCAATTCGGAACTCTTCTTCACTAAAATCACTCCGTTTCACTCTAATTCGAAGATTCTATTGTGCCTTCTGCAAATGATGGATCAATCAGGTCATCCGTCAGCTGTTCCACATCGATATCCGCTCCGATGGCATCGGAATCCTGGAGTATCCTGCCTGCTTCCGATACTGATTCATGATGGTCCGCACCCGGCACCGGGTTTGAGAAGTCGTTTCTTTCAAGCTGCTTTTCAGCAACCGCCCGATCGATCTGTGCTTCTTCCATCAATATTTCGGCCGCTTCTTCAGGGTTTTCCTGTATCCATTCCCTCGCCTTTTCGTACACTTCAATCACACGGCCCACATGTTCAGGGTATTCTTCTGCGAACTCTTCCCTGACATTCAGAAAACCGTAAGTGTTGAAATCTGTATTCCTGTAAAACAGCTCTGCACCTGAATCGACTTCAAGGCGTGCCATATGCGGATCAAGTCCGGCCCATGCATCCACTCCGCCGTTGTTCAGCGTCGTTGCCCCGTCACTGTGCTGCACATTGACGATTTCCACGTCATCCTGACTCAAACCTTCTTCGGCCATGGCCCTCAACAGGAATATGTAAGGGTCCGTACCGAGCGTTGCAGCGACTTGCTTACCCTCCAGATCTCCGATCGAATCGATGTCCGAATCTGCACTTTTGACGAGTGCCGTCCATTCCGGCTGGGAGTATATATATACATTTTTGATCGGTGCGCCGTTCGCCTTGGACATCAGTGCGGCCGCACCTGCGGAAGATCCAAAATCGACGCTGTTGCTGTTCAGGAATTCGAGCGCTTTATTGCTCCCGTGACTGAGCGTCCATGAAACATCGATGCCGTCTTCTTCAAATTCCTCTTCCGCCCATCCGAATTCTTTCAGCACCAGGCTCGTCGGTGAGTAGTAGGCATAATCCAGCCTGATCTCTTCCGGCCCTTCTGCCGTGTCCGAAGATTCTGCTGTATCGGAAGAACACCCTGCCAGCACCATGAGTGTCGCCAGGGCCGTGAATAATCCAAGTTTTCCAGATGATAGTTGCTTCATTTCAGTTCCTCCTCAATTAAATTTCACATGCATATGTGGATATGGTGCCGCGCAGACGCTGTGCTTCCTTGTATGTGCATCGGTTGTGGACCACCTGCAGGCCGCCGTCCCTGGCGATATCGGCCGCCTCCGGTGAAATGACGCCTTCCTGCAGCCAGAAGACTTCAGGGTTCACTTCGAGTGCCTCCCTTGCGATCCCTATCGCCGCTTCCGGGCTTCTGAACACCTGGACCACGTCGATCTTCTCAGGCACGCTCTTCAAATCGGGATATGCCTTTTCACCGAGTATTTCAGTCTCCCTCGGATTGACCGGGATGATCTTATAGCCGAGCCTCTGCATCTTCCTCGCGAGCCTGTAGCTCGGACGTGATTCTTTGCCGCTGAGACCGACGACTGCCAATGTCTTCCGGCGCGTCGTTTCTTCACCGTTCTCCGTCACTTTTTCCGTCGGGGTGTCCAGTATCGATTTGATGACACCTTCATCATTGATGACGATCTCTTCCGCTTCTCCCGTTTCGATGCCGGTCGCCTTAACAAGCGCCTGGCTCAAATCATTCTGTATATCCCTGATGGATTCGATGCCGACCGACAGGCGTACGAGTTCTTCGTATACACCCGTTTCATCCAGCTGTTCCTTCGTCATCTGCTGGTGCGTCGTTGAAGCCGGATGGATGATCAGTGATTTCGCATCACCGACGTTTGCCACGTGGGACCAGAGCGCCACATTGTCGATCAGCTGCTTACCGGCTGCCTTCCCGCCTTTGATGCCGAATGTAATGATCGAGCCGAATCCGTTCCTCAAGTTCTTCTTCGCAATTTCATATGAAGGGTGCGTTTCAAGACCCGGGTAGTTCACCCACTCGACCGCCGGATGCTCCGTCAGGAACTTTGCCAGTTCTTCTGCGTTCTCGTTGTGGCGTTCCACACGCACGTGCAGTGTTTCAAGCCCCTGGATCAGGTTGAATGCGTTTTGCGGACTGAGGGAAGCTCCGAAGTCACGGAGCAGCTGCACCCGGATTTTAGTACTGAATGCGAGTGTGCCGAAGTCCACCGCGTAACGTATTCCGTTATAGCTCGGGTCCGGTTCCGTGAATTCCGGGTATTTCTCGGTATTCCAGTTGAAGCGGCCGCCGTCGACGACCACACCGCCGATGGAAGTCCCATGGCCGCCGATCCATTTCGTGGCGGAATGGACGACGATGTCTGCACCAAGCGTGATCGGCTTGCATGTATGCGGTGTGGCGAAAGTGTTATCGATGATGAACGGCACGCCCGCCTCGTGGGCGATGTCCGCCACAGCCTCTATATCGAGCACCTGCAGCCCCGGGTTGCCGATGGTTTCACCGAATACCGCTTTCGTCTTATCCGTGATGGCCTTCCTGAAGTTTTCAGGGTCCGTCGGGTCGACGAATTTCACGTTGATGCCGTAGCGCGGCAGCGTCACGGCAAACAGGTTGTATGTACCGCCGTAAAGGTTCGATCCGGCGACGATTTCGTCACCTGCACTTGCGAGGTTCAGGATGGACAGCGTGATGGCAGACATCCCTGAGGAAGTCGCAACGGCCGCCACGCCTTCTTCAAGCAGCGCCATACGTTTTTCGAACACTTCCACAGTCGGGTTGCCGATGCGTGAATAGATGTTGCCCGGCTCATCAAGTGAAAACAGGCTTTCCGCGTGATCTGTGTCGTGGAAGACGTATGAAGTCGTCTGGTAGATCGGCACCGCCCGCGAACCCGTCGTCGGATCCGGCGCCTGACCACCGTGCAGTGATAAAGTTTCCAGATCGTAAGTAGAATTATGTGTATTTGACATGTCCATTCCTCCAAATTTATTATGAATTAAAAAAAGCCCTCTTCTGTGTATAAGAAGAGCGCCTTCGTTACCTCCTCTTATCTTTCAGGATTTGAATCCTGCTGGAATTGGCACCTTTTCAGACACATCTGCCTGATGGTTGCCGGGCGTCACAGGGCCAGTCCCTCCGCCTCTCTGGATAAGTCGATCATTCAATTTTAAATGCATACCTTGAAACTATGATTATCTGTAATGCATATTACGATACTATGGATCACCTTATTTGTCAAAACATTTTTCATATTCCATATATAAAAATAATTCCATCATTTAATTATGCCGCCGTGCGCCGCGGAACGACCATGGGCTGATGCCAGCCCCAAATAAAAAATCCCTCCACGGGCCGTGGAGGGATGCACATAGTATTGCCAGCCAACTGAAATACTGTCCGTTTTATTTCACAGGATGCTGAAGTTGACCGATTTCCGGTGGATTCGTGATGCGCCTAAGTTGGAAAACCTAAAAAATCATTCTACGCCCTGCCGTAGATCACTTTCGTCTTGGCGATCAGGTCATGGATCGATTTCTTGTCTTCACGCAAACCGATCATGAATGCTGAAACGATTATGCCAATGCCGAGTGTCACGGCATAAAGCAGTCCGACGAGGAATTCACGTATGACCATCGTCAAGAAGTTCACTTCACTGCCGTCATCACGCACAATCCGTATGCCCAGCGCCCATTTTCCGAGTGTATGCCCGAACCAGAGTACAGGTACCAGCACAAAATACAGGATCATCAAAGCACTTTCTCCTGCCTGTACTGCGGCACTCTGCGTGTCGAGTGAAAAAATGAGTATCAGAAAATACACCACACCCGCCATGAACAGCCCATCTATTAACCGGGCACCCAGTCTGATCCAAAAACCGCTTCTTCTTTCCATCATCTGCCTCCTTGAATAGTTCACTTCATTCTTCACTTTCATGAACCTTACCACGTTAAACGCCCGGGGAGCAACCGCACTTCATATATCAACTGATGTTGTTTTCTTTATATTCGTTCACTGTCTCGATGAATTTATTCATGGACGCAGTCAAAAATGCATCTTTATGCCAGATGAAATCCGTGGATATTTCGCTGTATTGATCCGGCAGCTCATAGCCGTACAATTCTTCTGCCGAGAGGGATGCGGCTACTGTAGAGACCGGCACCAGACTGATGCCAAGCCCGGATTTCACACTGCCGATGATTGTCTCGAGCGTTCCGAACTCCACGATCTTTTCACCTTCGACACCTTCATCACCCAGCCACCGCTCCAGGTTTCTGCGATAGTTGCACCCCTCTTTGAACACCAGCATCGGCTTCTCCTTCAGATCATCGAGGCTCGCTCCACCGTCACTCGACACAAGCACGAGCTGCTCCTGGAAGAGTTCAGCCTTATGGATGGCGGGATGCCGGCCGAAACCGGAGACGAAGGCACAGTCGAGTGTCTCATCGACGACTTTGGCGGCAACCTTCGCAGTGACATCACTGTCGATGGAGAGTGACACATCCGGGTAAAGCCCGCGGAACATCGATAGGATTTCCGGCAGCTTTGTAATGGTCTCCACCGTCCCGATATTCAACCGGCCGGAAGGCTCTTCGGTATCGTGGAAAGCTTTATTGATGTCATCCATCGTTTTGATGATCCGCTCTGCATAGACCTGCAACTTTTCGCCTTCCGAAGTGAGCCTCGTCCCTTTGCTGTGACGTGTGAATAATTGAGTGTCGAGCTCCGCCTCGAGGGCTTTGATGCGCGCTGTCACATAAGACTGCACGTAGTTCAACGATTTGGCCGCACGGCTGATGCTGCCGTGTGCCGCGACACTTTGAAAAATCCTCAGATCTTTGAATTCCATCATACCGCCCCGTTCGTATCATTTGAATAACAGTATACACGAGACCGGTTTCAGGAAGATATTAAAAAGGCTGCAGGCAGTGGGATCCCTGCCGCAGCCCTGTATCCTGCATCACCATTGATCAATCCTTTATTAAAGTCCATCAAGCGTTCAAATGCTTCACTTCCCCCTCGCTTTAAAATACACCTCATCCTTATTTTCCGGCTGGAGGCTCGGGCGTGTCGCTTTAAAGAGTGAGATGTCCTGGGAAGCCTCCCCTTTCGTCACCAGTTCACCCAGTATTTCACCGACCGCGCTTGAGAATTTATATCCGTGTCCCGAAAAACCTGCCGCAATCGCAATATGATCATGCGCCGGGTGTTTATCGATGATGAAGTTTTCATCCGGTGTATTCGTGAACATGCAAGTCCGGCCCACATCAAGACTGCCATTCGCCTCTTTCATGTACTCCCCGAGAAAGCCTCGGAGATCACCTTCATCCTTATCCAGCGCACCGAACTCCTGGTTGTAGTATTCGGGATCGATTTCCTCACCATTATCATAGCGGCCGACTTTCAATCCTGAACCGTCGATGCTCGGGAATCCGTAGTAGACACCGGTCGGCACATCCGCAAAGAACCCCGGGAAGTCGTCGGCTCTGTACAGGGCATCATCAGAATCAAACCAAGCGATGGTCTGCCTCGACGGCTGGATGCGCAGCTTCAAGTCCAGGTCATCCAGTATCTTCTTGTTCCATGCACCACCTGAGATGATCAGTTTATCTGCAGTGAATGATTCCGTATTCGTCTCGACTTTCACCGAATCGGCGAAGGCATCGATGTTCATCACCGGTGAGTTGACTTTCAGTTCAGCACCCCTCTCCAGTGCAAGCCTTCTGAATGTACGTATGGCATTCTCTGAGAATAAAACACCCGCATCCGGTTCGTAGCATCCGATCTGCCCGTCCGGCACGGCGATGCCCGGCCACCTCGCATTGATTTCATCCGCTGATAGTGTATCCAGATTCAAATCATATTCAAGCCCGCCGTTGATCGCCGTCTGGACAAAAAGTGAGTCACTCGGTCCAAAGGTCACCACACCTGTTTTCAGGAATATCCGTTCGCTCGTTTTCGTCTGCAGGTCATCCCATAGTGCCTGCGCGCGCATCGCAAGCGGCACATAATCATAGCCCTCGCCGCATGCATGTCGGATCAGCCGCGTGTCCCCGCTGTGGCTGCCGCTCGCATGCGGCGGATCGAATGCATCGATCATCAGTGTTTTAATCCCCTGTTCCGCCAAATAATAACCCGCTGCCATCCCCATTGAACCCGCACCGATCACAATCACTTCATAATGCTTTGTCATGCTTATCTTCCCCCATGAGGCACACAGAACAGATGCCTTTCAATTTGTATATACCTTGATATTAAGCGCTTACATATCCATATGTAAAATAGGCGGTAAAGATGAGGGATATCTCTGATGGAGATGGATTGAACTATTTCAAAAATTTTCTTAACCGCAGACAAAAAATCCCGGGCTTACAGAGTCATTAATCATCCGCATGCCCGGGAGGCTGCAAATCTGTACACATCCTTAGATGTACACCACTAGTTTGTGATGGTGACATCACGGAAATCCGGTCTGTTGAAATGGTCGATGTATAAACCTTCCACTCCTTCACCGTATGCATTCATGCTCTCAGTTTCCCTGAAATAAATCATCGGTGCTTCATCTTCCAATATGGCCTGTGCCTCTTTATAAATTTCTTCACGCTCTTCATCGGAAGTTGCTTCCCTGCCTTCTTGGAGCAGCTGATCAAATCCTTCATCATCAAAGAAAGTCCGGTTACCCTGAGTGCCTTTCATGGAAGAATGGAAAACATCCCATAACATCTGATCCGGGTCTCCTGTAGAATTCGGTGCACCTTGTATGAATATATCGTGCTCACCCTGTCCTGCTTTTTCAAGGAAGGCACCCCACTCCAACTGCTCTACATTCGCTTTCACATTGATTTCTTCAAGAGCTTCCTGCAGATAAACAGCTACGTTGATCCTTTCATCATCATCATTCGTCAATATTGATATTTCGAAGCCGTCTTCGTACCCTGCTTCCTCCATCAGTTCCTGCGCTCTTTCCACATCATAAGGGTAGCCTTCCAAACTTTCATCGTACCCCAGCAGCTCGGATGTCACGATACCCTTCGGCAACTTGCCCGAACCGCTGTAGATGCCGTCAATGATTTCCTGTCTGTCCACCAGATGGGAAATTGCCTGTCTGACACGTTTGTCATCCATAGGTTCGCTCTCGGTGTTGAAACCTATATACTGGACTGCCATATTGTAGAGTGTGTAAGGCTCCATCACTTCACTTTGCTCAATCTGTGAGAGATGGCTGCCTTCGTAACCCATTATCATATGGGAATTCCCTGTTTCAAGGTCTGCGATACGTGAGTTTGTTTCGGTGATTATCTTAAAAGTCACGGTATCCAGATTCATCGGCTCTCCCCAATAGTCATCGAATTTTTCAACGACAGTTTTTTCACCAGGTGACCTTGATGAAAAGGCAGCATAGTTGGTACCTGTCGGATTACTTTCCACAACTTCACCGATATAGTTGAAAATGTCATCTGCTATATTGGTATGCTCCTCATCGCTTCCTTGCCTTAAATCATAATATTCAGCAGCAGACATTTCATGCCCCGCACTCTCCAGTGCATTTTCATAATCTTCATCTATGACAGCCTTACTGATCATCCCGCCGCCATTATGAGTCAAATGGTTCAGGAAAGGAGCAAAAGGGTATTCTGTTATAATTTCCACAGTGTAATCGTCGATGACGTTCACTTCCTCAATCATTTCGAAAATATTCAGCCGGGGTGATGCTGTGGCGGGGTCAGTGACCCTTTCAAGGTTTGCTTTGACGACTTCTGCATTGAATTCACTGCCGTCATGAAACACAACATCGTTTCTCAAACTAAATCGCCAAGTCACCTCATCCACCTGCTCATACTCTTCTGCAAGCAACGGGGTTATAGCCATGTTTTCATCATGTTTGACGAGCCCCTCATAAATAGTATTCCTCACCTGGTCAGAATAGAGGTCGTTATTGCCATGCGGGTCCATGGAGACTGCGTCAGTACCAGTGGAAACAATGAAATCCCCACCTTCTGAAACCGTATCTTCTGCCGCTTCTGTACTTCCATCAATTGCCTGGTCATTGGTACAAGCAGTCAGTATGCCCGCCATTACCACCATGATGATGATATAATATTTTCCATTCACTATGTATCTTCACCCTTCTTTTTAATTCATATAATAAAACTATGACATTAAAACCTATTTTAACACTAGGATTTACAAGGGTTCAACCTTGATTACTTTTATTTTCCTATGATTTTCAATAAGAATTCACCCTGGCAAACATAAGGGCGAATAAAACCAGTGTTTCTCATATATGTTATGCGTTTGACTCAGGCAGCAGGTCATGTCTTTATTCAAGAGATTCCCCCATGCCCCCGGTTCTCTTCACTTGAAATTAATCCGCTTCATGAAGTAAACTTAAGTACACGCTGCGGGATTTCCTCGGAAAGCATGCGGTTCAAGGGAAATGAATATTATTCAAAAACATATAAAAGACGGGGCACTGACTCCCGGTCCATAAATCAACTGTGTTTCTTCTCGAATGATGAAATGCAGTTGATTTATTTTTATCGAGAAAGGTGGTGGTTGAAATTTTCAAACGTTTATTTTTTATCTTGCTGCTCATAGCCGGAGGGATTCTCACAAAGCCGTATTGGGAGGAACCCGTTCGTGAAAACACGCCGAAGCAGCTGTCGGAAGCATTCGATACGGCAGGCGACTTCACCAGCAGTATGATTGAAGACATCGATTTTGACGCCCTGAGGCAGCAGGCGTCTTCACTCATCTCCTCCTTTACGGAGGCTGAAATTGAAACCGCCGCAGAAGAAGCCGAAACGCCGGCACTCTCGGTTCCGGAGGCGCAGTTCTTTTCCATAGGCAATATCGAACTTGGAGATACACGGGAGACCGTCGAAGAAATGTACGGCGCACCGGAGCGTGAAAGCGCAAACGAATACGGCGTGGAGTGGGCCGCCTATCATGAAAGCTATCAGAACTTCATGAAGGTCGCATATGATGAAGAGGATATGGTACGCGGGCTTTACACCAACCAGGATATGCTTTCTTCACGGTCGGATATATCGCTCGGAACCTCACAGGAGACGGTGAACGAAATAATGGGCGAACCCGAGGAAACCCTTCAAAGCGGCCCTCATATCTATCAGATTAATGATGAAAGCGCCTATGATCTTTACGTGCTGGAGGGCGTGCATGCCACCCTCTTTTATGACGTCCATCAGGAAGATCAGGTGGCCGCCGTCCAGTTGATCGATGAAGGGCTTGAACGCTCGAAAGATGGACTATTTGCGCCCGGCAGTGAAGCATTGGCCGAAGGTCTGGAATACCAGCTGTTCGATTTGACGAACGCCGCACGTGTGAAGCACGATTTGACGCCCCTCGAATGGCATGAGGCGGTCAGCGTGACAGCAAGGGCACACAGTACGGATATGGCTGAGAACGACTATTTCAGCCACCAGAATCAGGATGGACAGTCCCCATTCGACCGGATGGCGGAAGATGACATTTCATTCAGCACCGCAGGTGAAAATCTCGCCGCCGGACAACCCAGCAGCATTTTTGCGCATCAGGGACTGATGAATTCCGAAGGACATCGTAAGAATATACTGCAAACCAGGTTCGAGGAGCTGGGCGTCGGCGTCGCCTTCAATGAAAACGACCAGCCGTTCTATACGGAGAAATTCCTGACCCGTTCGTGGTTCAATTGATTGGAAAAGAGTTTGTGATTTGATCCTCCACGGCTCCAAACCTTTTTAGTCAATGAAGAAAAGCAGATCCATCATCAGTGACAGCTGACCGAAATATAAAAAACATGCCGCTGGAAATATCCTGTGGCATGCTTCATTTCATCTACATCATTATAAAATAGGTGAAATCAGGTTCGCAAACACTTCTTTCACCTTGATCCAGTGACTCCTCGATTCATATTTCTCCTTCGTCAGCAATGTGCTCGATTTGATGTCCTCCTCGAATGTATGACGCTGACGCACTGCCTCCCCCTCATCAAAGATGAATGCATTGACTTCAAAATTCAGGTAGAAACTCCTGACATCAAAGTTGGTCGTCCCTATACTGACCATCTCATCATCTATCATTATCGTTTTAGCATGTAAAAAGCCTGTTTCATATATATAAACTTCCGCGCCCAGGTCGACGAGTTCACCGGCATTGGCATAAGTCGCCCAGTAGACGAATGGATGATCAGGGTGGTCCGGTATCATCAGATGGACTTTGACACCTCTTAAGATGGCAGATTTTATCGCTTCATATATCGATTGATCGGGAATGAAATACGGCGTTTGAATATACAATGATTCTTTTGCTCTGTTGATCATATCGAAATATCCGTTTTTAACTTGCTGAAACTCTTCATCAGGGCCGCTGGAAGCAATCTGCATGGCTACATCACCATCGTATGCCACTGACGGGAAGTAATGTTTCTCCCATGTCAGGTTATCCCGCTTGCTGTGGGAGTTCCAGTCAAGCATGAAACGGAGCTGGAGCAGCTTGACGGCATCCCCTTCGACCCTCAGATGTGTGTCGCGCCGGGGCGGGAGGTCCGCTTCATGCCACTCCCCTTTGTTTTTATCGAAGCCCACATATTCATCTCCGACGTTGAATCCGCCGACATAACCGGTGATTCCGTCGATGACGACGATTTTACGATGATTCCTGTTATTGAGGCGTGGGTTGATGAGCGGCAGTATGCTCGGGAAGAAAGCGGCCACCCTGCCGCCCGCCTGCCTCAGTTCTTTGAAGTGGCGGTTGCTCAAGCTTCTTGAGCCGAGATCATCGTACAGGACCTTCACTGCAACGCCCTCTTTCTGCTTTTCGACGAGCGCATCATAAATTTCCCTGCCGATGGTGTCCTTCTTGAAGATATAATATTGCAGGTGGATATGATCCTTGGCATTCCTGATATCCTGCAGCAAACAATCAAATTTTTCACGTCCGTTGGTGAATGTTTCGACATTATTATTGTCCGTCAAAAATGTCAGATGGCTTTTCAGCATCATATGGATGAAAGGCCTGTGCTTTTCGGTCACCTCGTTTGGGAGTTCATGACCCCTGTCCTGCAACTCCTCGAGCTGTTCATTAACGATGCTCTCAAGCCTCGCCTGCTCTTCTTCATCCATCTGGAACAAGTTCTGCCTGTAGATTGTGCGGCCGAACAGCATATATAATATGAAACCAACGATTGGGATGAAGAGAAGGATCAGGAGCCATGCCCACACGCTCTGCGGACTCCTTCGCCTTTCAAGGAAAATCAGGCTGATTGCGAAGAGAAGGTTGATGAGGAAGAGGGCGATCAGGATGATATCCAATAATAGATATGCATTCATATAATTCGGCAGATCATCAAGCAGCGGCCAAGACATACCCTCTCTCCTCCTTAAGGCTGATTATGTAGATGAGATACATATTCCCTCCACATCATCAGACCAAACGTTCATGACATTATCAATAACCATTTGAGAAAAGGAGGTCGGACACGGGGGAATAATACTGCAGCACCGAGTCAGGGCGTTTACGAGAATGCTTGAAAGGATTAAACCATCATGTCCATTTTAAAATATTTTTAATATTCAATATTCCGTGTTATCATTAGTGTGATATTACCCTTTTATTGAGAGGAGGCTGCTTTGATGAAGAAAAGGATTTGGCTGGGTTCACTTTTAGCTGCAGGCGCATTGATGATTACAGGGTTGGATGATGCGGCACAAGCGTACGAGGAAGAAGGCGCAAAAACGCTCTGGGGTGAAATACTCCCTGCCGAAACGGATCCGGATGGTGACGGCTGGGCAAATATGGGATTTGATCCGACATGGATGTCCCAGGAAGCACAGAATGAAATCAACCAGCTGGCTTATGACAAGGATTTCGGCGATTTGTCACAGGTTGCGTTCAATGAAGCTGTCGCAGTGATATGGCAAAGAGAAGAAGCACATATGGCAGGTCAATACGACGGTCATTACGAGTACTCAGACGACTATTATTACGATGATTATTACTACGGCTATGAAGACGGTTACTACGACGGTTATCATGACGGCTATTACGATGGATACCACGATGGATATCATGACCATCATTATTACGATGTCCACTATTATGATCATTATTACTATGATTATTATTACTATGATCATCATTACTACGACCACCATGACTATGGGGACAAAGTATGGCATGATGAAATCCATCCTTTGAATGTTGATATTTCATATGACAACCTGGCTTATCTCGCAATGCATGAACCTGAAACATTGAATTCGGGACCGTTGAATGCACACCCTTACGAGCACTATTTCATCCATGAAGGTTATGAATACCACTTCATGTTCGATGGTGTCTGCTGGATCTGGTCGTATGCACCCGTAGGACATTAAACAGATGACGAATTAAATTAATTTCATAATCAGAAATAAGGCATGCTGCAGTCATCACCTGCATCATGTCTTATTCATTTTTCTTTCAGCCAGCCCAATCATGACACCTCCCGCTTCAGTCTCCCACCCCCTAATGGTACAATGACAAAGTGAATGTATTTGTATTCTACATATAAAGAAAACTGAAGGAATGATTAGATGGTGCGAGTTGTAGTGACAGGCATGGGGGCCGTCACACCGATCGGCAATAACCTTGCAGACATGTGGGCGAACATCCGGGCCGGCAGACACGGCATCGGTCCGGCAACTAAAGTGAATCCTGATGATTACAGGACACCGGTGGCCGCAGAAGTGAAAGATTTCGACCCGTCAATGGTGATGGACAGGCGGGAAGCCAAAAGAATGGATTTGTTTGCACAATATGCGGTTGCAGCAGCAGATGAAGCCTTCAAAATGAGCGGTTTCGTAATAAACGGGGGAAATCAATTCGATGCCGGCGTCATCGTCGGTTCCGGCAGCGGCGGGTATATGGCCATGGAGGATAATGTCATAAGGCTCCATGAAAAAGGCCCGAACAAAGTGGAGCCCCTCTTCCATATCAAGACTCCCGTGAATATGGCAGCGGCGAACATCGCCATGCGGTTCGGCATGAAAGGTGACTCGATGTCCGTCTCCTCCGCCTGCGCAAGCGGCAGCCAGTCGATCGGGGAAGCTTTCATGAAGATCGGTCAGGGCCAGCTTACAGCATGCCTTGCGGGCGGTGCTGAAGCGACTTTGAATGACTCGACATTCAGCGGATTTTCAGTCCTGAAAGCCATGTCCAAACAGTCTGATCCCGACAAGGCCTCACGGCCGTTCGACAAGGCACGCGACGGATTTGTCCCGGGTGAAGGTGCAGGCATATTGATGCTTGAATCATTGGAATCCGCACAGGCAAGGGGGGCAACGATTTATGCAGAAATCTCCGGCTATGGTGCGACCACAGATGCACATCATGTCACCGCCCCGCTTCCTGACGGACATGCAGCAGGCACAGCCATGAAAAAGGCGATGCGCATGGGGGGAATCAATCCCGGAGAGGTGACGTACATCAATGCCCATGGCACAAGCACACCCGCAAATGATACAAGCGAAACAGAGGCCATCAAACATGCTTTGGGCGAATCTGCTTACAACACACCTGTTTCAAGCACGAAAAGCTACTTCGGTCATATGTTCGGCGCTGCCGGCAGCACTGAAGCGATCGTCTGCATTCAAGCGCTCCGGGAGGGCTTCATCCCCCCGACACTGAACCTGAGAAACAGGGACCCCGAATGCGACCTTGATTATGTACCTTCAACAGGCAGGCAGCAGCCGGTTGAATACGCCTTATCCAATTCGATGGGGTTCGGCGGCCACAACAGCTCACTGCTGATCAAGCGGTGGGATGAATAATATATTCAAACATCTGGAGGAACCATTATGAAAGCAGCAATACTATGTGACAGTTCAGCTTATCTCGCTTCACCTTTGACAGGCAGGGAGGATCTGTACCAGGTCGACTTTACGCTCGTCCTTCCAAATGATGAAGTGATCACCGAGTCGACAGATGAAACACACCTTGAAAATTTTTTCGATGAGTGGATGCAGGAAGGCACACCACAGCCCAAAACGGCGCAGCCCGGCATTCAGGATTATCATGACGCCTTCCGAAAAATCATCGCCGCAGGATACGACACCGTCTTCGGTGTATATTTAAGTTCGGGTGTGAGCGGCACATTCCAGACCGCCCACGCCGTCGGACAGGAGTATGCCGACCAATTGAATATCATCAACTTTGATGCGGTCGGCCTGTCCGTGAATATGGAGCAGCTGATCCGGCAGCTCACCATCATGATCGATGCCGGAAAATCGGTTGAAGAGATTCAGGAAGCAGCCACCTGGCTGAATGCACAGAGCCGCTTTTTCATCGCTGTCGAAAAGCATGACAACCTGATCAAAGGCGGGCGGGGCGAATCTTTGAAAGAACTGGAAAATGATGCGTTCAAGACGCTCCCGGTTTTGGAGTACATACCGGAAGATACACCGGTCCTTACGGAAACGTATCGTACGAGTAAACAACGGAATAAGAAGCTGGCAGAATTTGCAGCTGAGTACAGTGAAAAGTTCCCGGACCACAAGATCCAGATTGGCATCGGTCATACCCTTTCCGAAAATAAAGCGCTGAAGTTGAGAGAGGCCATCAGGGAACTGTTGCCTGGGCAGCCTGTTGAAATCCGTATGATCGGCACAGCATTCTGTTCCCATCTCGGCAGAAATGCATTATCCTTCGGATTGATGCCCAAGTGCGGGGTGGAATAGATGGTGAAGATCGCAGTCGATACTGCAGGCGGTGACCATGGTCCCGGCACGACGGTATACGGGGCCAGTCTTGCGATGCGGGATAACGCCGGATTGGAATGCCTCTTCTTTGGAGATCAATCTCAGATTGAAGCCGCGCTGCCGGGCTTTGCGGATACAAGCAGAATGGAGATCATTGCGGCAGATGAGGTCATCACGGATGAAGATGACCCGCTCCGGGCTGTGCGCAGAAAGAAGGATTCCACGATCGTCAAGGGATTGAAGGCCGTTGCGGAAGGTGAAGCGGATGCTTTCGTCTCCGCCGGCAACAGTGGCGCAATCTTTGCAGGCAGCGTGTCGATCATCGGGCAGAATCCGAACGTCACCCGGCCCGCTTCCGTGACCGTACTGCCGACGGTCTCCGAATCCACACCCCATTATCTCATCATAGACTCAGGTGCAAATATTGCCGCCAAACCGGAACACCTGGCACAGTACGGCCGGGTCGGCAGTAAAGTGGCCGAGCAATTGCTGCAAGCGGAAAATCCACGGGTCGGCCTCTTGAACATCGGTTCGGAAAGTACAAAAGGCAACGCCTTCACAAAAGAGACCTTTCAATTGCTCTCGGCCGATGAAGATTTGAACTTCACCGGAAATGTCGAACCGCACACGCTGCTCGGCGGCACCCATGAAGTTGTCCTGACGGACGGCTTCACCGGCAATATCATGCTGAAAGCAGTGGAAGGCACAGCCGGCATATTGATGCACGACTTGTTGGAAAAGATCAAGGCCAACAGCAGTTTGGCAGAAAACGATGAAAAGATGATGGAAGACCTTATGTACAGTTATATCAACAGATATACGAACCAGGACATCGGCGGCGGTTTCATACTCGGCATCAAGGCACCCGTCGTCATCACCCACGGCTCTGCCGGCGAAATGATGTTCAAACACAGTGTGGAAATGGGCGCAGAATTATCCAAAAGCATCATCTTCCAAAGATGAGCGTCTGATAGCAAAAATCCTTTAAAACAGATTATATAAGTTCAATTCAGGGAAGATATGGTTAATAATTGTCTTAGGAGGACTATAATGAACGCTTTCAATGCTTTAGTTGCTGATAAGATAGATGAAAAAATCGAAATGCACATCAAAGAACTGCAAGTCGATGATCTGACCGAAGGTGAGGTGCTGATCGACGTCCATTATTCCAGCGTCAACTACAAAGATGGCATGGTCGCCGCAATGGGTGAAATTGCAGAGGCATTCCCGATTGTCCCTGGCATCGACCTCGCCGGTGAAGTCATCGAATCCAGTGATGACAGGTATAAGAAAGGTGATGCCGTCATCGCCACAAGTTACAAAATCGGTACGGGCATCTCCGGCGGCTTTTCCGAAGTGGCACGAATTCCGGCAGACTGGATTGTACCCTTGCCTGACGGAATGACTTTAAAAGAGTCAATGGAGCTCGGCACTGCAGGGCTGACTGCGGGCATTTCAATAAAAAAACTCGAGGCTGTCGGTATGACCCCCGATGAGGGCCCTGTCCTCGTTGCCGGCGCCACCGGCGGTACAGGCAGTTTGTCCGTCAATATGCTCGCCGCTTCAGGGTATAGGGTTGTTGCCAGTACAGGCAGCATGGACGAAGAGGCGTATTTAAAATCCCTGGGAGCCACAGAAGTCATCCACCGGGACGAGGTGACCAATCAGGAGGGCGGCCCTGTCGGGGAGCCGAAATATCAGGCGGCCATCGACCCGGTCGGCGGCAAAACGACAGAGTATCTCATCAAGCATATACAGCCTGAAGGTGCTTTGGCGACGTTTGGACTGGTGGCAGGCATCGCAGTGTACACTACGGTCTTACCATTCATCGGCCGCGGCATCCACTGGGTCGGTGTGGATTCCGTCAATTATCCGATGAAATTACGTAAAGACGTATGGGAAAGGCTGGCCTCAGACTTGAAACCCGACCTCATGGATAAGGATCTCGTGAATGAAGTGACTTTGGAGGAACTGCCTGAAGTGCTGCATAATATCATCGAGGGGAAAGTCAAAGGCCGGACGATTGTAAATCTTAAATATCAATAAAGTCTAAGAGTATGTGTATAGCGACATGAATTCATGAAATCAAGAATAAGCCCATATCATCCTTTTTGATGGTATGGGCTTTTCATTCATATCCGCTTTTCGTTATAATCACTCATAATGTGACCAGGCAGAATAAATTTTCACCAGTTTTAATTCCTCATCTACTGTATAAACTACACGATGTTGATGGTTGATTCTTCGGGAATACCTGCCCAGATGCTTGGGCTGAAGTTTTTCAAAAGATTGGGTTGGTTGAAAGGGTTCTTCTTTTAAAACCTGCACTACTGATTCAAACTGGCTTTTTAAATTAGATTGTTTTATCTTTTTTAAATCTTTCTTCACTGAATTTTTAAATACTACTTGATAGTTCTCCATTAAAGTTTATCCCAATCTATCTCGTCTACATTTGTAAAGCCACTGTCATCTTTTTCTCTTTCCCTTACCTTATCCATCACTCCAGTTTGCTCTAAAATTAATGTTTCTTGAATGCTGTTCCAATCTTCCTGGCTGATGATGACTGCATTATTCTCTTTTTTGGATCCATTAATGATCACTGGCTGATGATCTTCGTTAACCTTTTTTAAAATATTGTAAAATTCTTTGCGTGCATCAGTTGGAGATAAAATTTCCATATTAATCACCTCACATTTATTATAACGTACGTTTTTAAGTACGTAAATAAAATAAACTCTATTTCCTGCTATTTACGCCCCATAATTTGTTTCACAAGTTTCGCATGCTTCAGTCTGATTGTAAATGCGCCCTTGTTCATAGATCCGTAAAAGTTCAAGCTGCCGTACCATGCGACTTGCACGTCCAGCACGATAGGAATATTAATCACTGCACTTTTTCTCTGAGTTACCTGGATAAAAGTAGATGCAAGAAATGAATAACCGTGCCCCGCAGTATTGCTGGTGGAGCAATGCCATAAGAAAAAGAACCGCAACCCTTATAATCAAAGGATTTACGGCTCTCCTGCAATTATTCCCACTCGATTGTTGCCGGTGGTTTATTCGTTATATCATACACGACTCTGTTGACATGTTTGGATTCATTCACGATCCGCTTCGAGATCTTGTTCAGTACATCCCAGTCGATCCTCGCGAATTCGCTGGTCATGCCGTCGACGCTGGTCACGGCCCTGATGCCGATGGTGTAGTCATACGTCCGGTAGTCGCCCATGACGCCGACGGACCGGATGTCAGGAAGTACCGTGAAGTACTGCCAGATGTCCCGATCAAGGCCTGCTTTCCTGATCTCATCCCTCAAGATCCAGTCGCTTTCCCTCACGATTTCAAGTTTTTCCTCCGTGATTTCACCAAGCACCCGGATGCCGAGCCCCGGCCCCGGGAACGGCTGCCTCCACACAAGGTGTTCTGCGATGCCGAGTTCGATGCCGAGCTCCCGCACTTCATCCTTGAATAAAGTGTTCAGCGGCTCAATGAGTTCAAACTCCATATCTTCGGGCAGTCCGCCCACGTTATGGTGGGATTTGATCGTCGTCGCGGTTTCGGTGCCGGACTCGATGATATCTGTATAAAGCGTGCCCTGCGCAAGGAAGTCGACTTCAGTCAGCTTCGCCGCTTCATCGTTGAATACATAGATGAATTCATTTCCGATGATCTTACGTTTCTTCTCAGGGTCTGAGACACCTTTCAGCTTTTCCATGAAGCGGTCTTGGGCGTCGATTTTGATGATGTTCATGTTGAAGCCTTCACCGAACTGTTCCATGACCAGGTCACCCTCGCCTTTACGCAGGAGGCCGTGGTCGACGAATATGCACGTCAGCTGGTCTCCGATCGCCTTATGCAGCAGCACTGCAGTGACGGACGAGTCGACACCGCCGCTCATCGCACAGAGGACTTTGCGGTCGCCGACCTGTTCCTGGATTTTCTCCACTTCAATGTCGATGAAGTTCTCCATCGTCCATTCGCCCGTGCATCCACTGATTTCACGGATGAAGTTCTTAAGGAACGCATCCCCATTCAGTGAGTGCTTGGATTCCGGGTGGAACTGAACACCGTACAGCGGTTGTTCTTCATGCGCGATCGCAGCATATTCGCAGTTTTCGGTATGCGCAATCTTACGGAAGCCTTCCGGGATGCCCGTCACTTTGTCGCTGTGGCTCATCAGCATGATCTCTTCTTCGTTCATCCCTTTGAAAATGTCTTCCGACGGATCCAGTATGAGGTCCGTCGAGCCGAACTCCCTGCCGGGGGAGGAGACGACTTCCCCGCCGAGTGTGTGGACCATCAGCTGCATGCCGTAGCAGATGCCGAGTACCGGCACGCCAAGTTCAAGCACTTCAGGGTCCACCCGGTAGGCGTCGTCGTTATAGACGCTCTTCGGTCCTCCTGATAGGATGATGCCTTTCGGGTTGAGTGCTTTGATCTCTTCGATTGTAATGCTTGGATTGTGCAGTTCACTGTATACGCCGAGGTCACGGATCCTCCGCGTGATCAGCTGATTGAACTGGCTGCCGAAATCGATTACCAGAATAAGTTCCTGTTCTTTTGCCATTTCCATTTATAAAAATCTCCTGTCTAGGTAGTGTAGTTCGGCGCTTCTTTAGTGATCTGGATGTTATGCGGATGACTTTCCACTAAACTTGCACCCGTGATTTTTATAAACTGGGAATTTTCACGTAATGCCTCAAGGTCTGCGCTGCCTGTATAGCCCATGCCTGATTTCAATCCGCCCATCAGCTGGTAGATCGTATCCTCGACCGGTCCTTTATACTCGGTACGGCCTTCGATGCCTTCCGGGACATACTTCTTGGATTCCTTGTCCTCCTGGAAGTAGCGGTCTTTCGAACCCTGGTCCATCGCGCCCATTGAGCCCATGCCGCGATATGTCTTGTAGCGGCGGCCCTGGAACATTTCAACTTCGCCCGGGGATTCCGTCGTTCCGGCAAGCAGGCTGCCGAGCATGATTGCATGTCCGCCTGCGGCAAGCGCCTTTGTGATATCGCCGGACAGTTTGATGCCGCCGTCCGCGATGATCGCCTTGCCGCGCCTGCGTGCTTCCGTAGCTGCATCGTAAACCGCAGTGATCTGCGGCACCCCGACACCTGTGACGACACGTGTCGTACAGATCGATCCCGGACCGATGCCGACTTTGACGACATCCACACCCGCATCGTACAATGCTGCAGCACCTTCTGCAGTTGCGACGTTGCCGGCAATCAATGTGATGTCCTCAAACTTCTCCCGGATATCCTTTATCGCATCGAGCACGCCCTGTGAATGGCCGTGGGCAGTATCTATGACGAGCGCATCGACGCCCGCTTTGATGAGTTCTTCAGCACGTTTTTCAGTCTCTTTGGCCACCCCGATCGCCGCTGCGACAAGCAGGCGGCCCTGCTCATCTTTTGCAGAGTATGGGAACTCGATCACTTTCTCGATATCCTTGATTGTGATCAATCCCTGCAGGACATCATTTTCGTCCACCAGCGGGAGCTTTTCAATGCGGTGCGCCTGCAGGATGCGGCTTGCTTCTTCAAGCGTCGTACCCACTTTGCCGGTCACCAGATCCTCTTTCGTCATCACTTCATCAATCGTCATCGAATAGTCTTCAATGAATCGCAGGTCACGGTTCGTGATGATGCCGATCAGTTTCTTTTCTTCAGGGTTGTTCACGATCGGCACCCCGGAGATGCGGTATTTGCCCATGAGGTGTTCTGCTGCATATACTTGTTCTTCTTTAGTCAGGAAGAATGGATTTTTGATTACACCATTTTCGGAACGTTTGACTTTCTCGACTTCCTCCGCCTGTGCTTCGATCGACATGTTCTTGTGTATCACGCCAAGTCCGCCCTGTCTCGCAATCGCAATAGCCATAGCCGACTCTGTGACAGTATCCATGCCTGCACTCAGTACAGGGATGTTCAACTTGATTTGCGGTGACAGCTGTACGGATAAATCAACATCTTTCGGCAGCACTTCTGAATGCGCAGGGAGCAGCAATACATCATCAAACGTCAAACCTTCTTTTTCAAACTTTCTTTCCCACATATTATTTGCCTCCAAAATTTGATGATAACCTCCAATAAATGAATATGACGAAGAACAATTAAAGTATTCAATTAATTGTTATCTCATAGCAGGTTTTTTTAAGGAAAACCCTAGAAACTCACAATCCATATTATTGTGATTATATGAAATAAATAATTACTTATGATAACAAAAACAATGATGACATACAACTTTATTGTACATGATTATAGTACAAATATCTTCATTATGAAATGAGTAAAATTCAGGGCGCCGGGGTAGATACATAATAATACATTTAATAATCGGAGGCATCGATATGAATTATTATGAGTTTTTCCCGAATCGTGATGAATTGTTGGAAGAGATTGAATTATTGAAGGGTGAGGGGTATTACGAATCCGATTTCCATGTACTGGCTGCTGAAGAAGCGGATCCTGATGAGATGCAGTGGATCAAATATACGGACATCTACTTCCATCCTTACTTTGATGAAGGTGAAAGCATGAAGTCGATGTTCTCTGCAAATGAACCGGCAAAAAATTTCATGCAGAAAATCGAATTGGATGATGCATCGTCGGTTGAATATTTGGAAAGGATCAAAAACGGGGAGTTTTTCCTCTTTTATACGGATGATGAAAAATATGCAAGGGAAAAAGATGCCGGCAAAGCGCCGGATGCCGGTGCATATTAGCACATGATGAAACACCCGCATCATCTCTGATGCGGGTGTTTGCGCCTTCCCCGTGCCGGAATCCGTCCTTTACCCTCCTGCACTGAGAACAGTTCAACCAGCTGCTGCTTGGTTATGTAAGTCGGGATGCCGACTTTGGGTATGTTGAAGTCTTTGAATTTGAGCAGCATTTTACGGTATGTCTCTATATCCATATCCGGATTTTCAATGACCCGCGGCAGCTTCTGCTGTTCATGCTTCTTCAGGAATCTATAGTAGCTCAAATACTTATGTTCACTTTCGATATCGCTTCTGAAACCTGCAAACTCTATGATGTATTTCTTTCTTAAATACTGCTGGTCCGAGTGGCTCAAAAACTCGAAGGAAGTTTCAATGCAGTGATACATCGTCAGTATGATCTCCACTTCTTCACTTACTTTTTTTGATATCCCCTCATCCATATGATGTACATGCTCGAATATTTCATTATACTTACTCTCAATGCCATTGATGACGATATCGATGTAATATTCATAATTCCTGTAGTTCTCACTGCCTTTGGTGTACCGGTCACGCCGTTCCATCAATAATAAATAAACCAGCAGGCGTTCTTCTTTGCGACTGAGCGGCTTATCGTCCGTCCCCATTTAAAATACACATTCCGATACATTATGGTTTTCATTTCCTGACGCTTTTCTCCCATATACTCCTTTTTCGGCCCATTCATTGCAGTACATCCTGTAATCATCATTCATATTTATTACCCCCTCTTTATTAATATAAATGATAGTTGAGGTTCACCTGCAAAGGAATAGCCGGAAGCTAACTATCCACAACTGGATAGTTTTTTGATTTTTCCCACATTTCAAGACAGCTGTGCTGTTCAAAAATGATGTGCGCCCGCTGCCTCAAGTCATCGTATCCTTTTTTCTCACCCAGGCCGGCCAGGGCTTTCAGCCATAAATCGTAGATTTCACACATCATATAAGAAGAAAAATTCATACTCAATATGTTGATCGCTTTTTTACATTTCAAGATCACCTGATGGTGCTGGCCCTCATTACTGTAACATGCGGTCAGATGATACAATATTTTCGTCCCCAGCCTGAAATCATCGATATTCAATTTCCGGTAAAGTTTATCGGCGTCCGCATAATATTTCAATGCTTTTTCCCCGAGGTGATGCTTTGTGTCCCCGAGCGCCATGTAGAGATGAGGGAGATAACTGCTCAGCCTGTGTTTATCCGCAATGTAAATCGCATGGCGAAGCTGGGTCTCGGCGTCCTCATAAGACATTTCATGAAATGACACAAGCCCCCGGTGCCATTTCGCATACATTTTAACTTTATCGCTGGACGCCTTCACATTCCCCTGATGCACATCCAGGACCTTCATCATTGCCGCATAATCATTCTGTTCCCTTGCGGCATCCAGTTCATTTGTAAAAACCTCCTCCCCGGTCATCCCCTCATTTGCCAATAAGTCATTGAAGGATAAGTTCAGCCTCCCGAGAATCTGGTTCACTTTCATCATGGAGAGACTCCCATTGTTGTTCTCAAGCCTGGACAGGCTGGACTGCGAGCATATCCCCCTGCTCAGCATCTTCTGTGAAATCCTCTGTTTTGTGCGCTCCCGCCTGATCCTGTCCCCTATAGTCGTCAATATGCTGCCCCCTTATTATAATAATTTAAATATATATCGCAGGTCTGCTTTGTCAACAAATATTTTTATTCCTGTTTAATATTTTCATGAAGGGGTATCGTTTTTATAGATCAATTAAGTAAAGAATCACTTAATGTAAAAATAATTATTATGCCTGGAGGGGTACTGATGAGCAAGATGGAAAAGTTTAAAAGCGAACAGGAACTTGTCGGAAGAATCGAGCAGCTGCGTGCCGATGGGGTGCGCGATGATGAAATCACAGTATTTTCAAAAGATTCCCTCGAAAACACATCACTGAATTACACTGATGTCAATTTCAAGGATGCGGAAGGTTCTGCATGGGATAAATTTGCGGCCTTCTTCACTTCGGAAGAGCCTGAAGAGCGCGTCATGAAAGATATGAACTTGAGTGAATCGGAGCAGCAGGAATACATCAATGCCATGCAGGCTGGAGATATCCTGTTATATGTAGACGACAACACGCCACCGGAGTCTCAAATGGGCACCGGTGCTGCAGCTGGCGCTGGAGTGGGTGCCGGAACACGTGAAACAACGGAATCACCCGTCGCCTCAACGAGCTCGGAAGACCGGGTGCCGGATCCCGCCGACGACGGCGTGGCCCAGAACCAGGGACACCTGAACGATAAGGCCGGCAGAAAAGAGGATGAAGCGCTCAGACCTTCCCCGAACACCGAAGAAGGGAACCAAATGGATAAGGACTACGAAGGTACGATGCGTGCAGAAGATGATGTTACAGGTACAGGCGCTGCAGCCGGCACAACGAGAGATGCTGGGGCTGCAGGCAGAACGGACGAAGAAGAGTCACTTGAACTTCGCGAAGAAAGACTGAATGTCGACAAGGAAAATGTCAAGACAGGTGAAGTGCAGGTGGACAAGCATGTTGAAACTGAACGTCAGGAAGTGGACGTTCCTGTTGAGAGGGAAGAAGTCGAAATCGAACGCCGTCCGGTTTCAGGTGAAAAAAGGGCTGGTGGTTCATTCGATGACACCTCACTTGATGGGGACGACTCGATCAACGTCCCGCTCCATGAGGAAAAAGTGAATGTATCAAAAGACAATGTCGTCGATGAAGAAGTCGTCGTCAAGAAAAACAAGGTCACTGACACTGAGCACGTGGAAGAGGATGTCCGCCGTGAAGAATTGGACGTCAAGGAAGATGACTCGGCACTCGATCATGACCGCAGCAGAGATAATGACAAGGATAGATTTTAATAATCATAAATGGTCTACATCTCCCTGATATATCAGGGAGATTTTTTTATCTTCAGGTTGGAAAAACGTTCATCGTTTTATCTGCATGACGAGAGGGTATCTTTACAGTACACGAGATTTCTAATTGATAAATTATCATGCCTGGAGGGGTACTCATGAGAAAGTTTGAAAACTTCAAAAGCGAACAGGAACTCATTGGAAGAATTGAACAGCTGCGTGCTGACGGTGTCAGCGACGATGATATCACCGTCTTTTCAAAAGAAGGTCTGGAAGGGACCTCCCTGAATTACACGAACGTCAATTTCAAAAGTGCAGACGGCACAGCATGGGACAAATTTGTGTCATTCTTCACTTCTGAAAAGCCTGAAGAACGGGCGATGGCAGACCTTGGACTGGATGAGGCGAACAGGGAGGAATACATGACGGCCCTTCAGGCTGGAGACATCTTGATGTTCGTCAGCGAAGAGGCCCGGAGCGCCTCGGAAGAAAACCTCGGCAACAATGAAGAAGACGAGGCAAACATTCAAAGTGATGATGATGCGGTCGGCGGCGAGCGCCACGATGCCGAATACCGACGGGAAGAAGATGATCCCGGCCTGCCGGGCACAGACAGAGCAGCCGCCGTTTCAGCAAACACTGCTCCCGGTTCCACGTTGAGTTCAGGTGAAAACGAGCGCAGCGATGTGCGCGACGAAGAAGTGGATGTCGATTCACGGGGCATCAGTAACAAACCCGGCACCAATTCAGATGGCCGGACACGGGAGGACAAGGATGTGAGCGATTACGGCACCAATGCAGATGACACGACACGGGAGGATAAAGAGGCAGCCGGTTATGGCACTAAAGCATCCGGCTCACGTGTCAGGATAATAGAAGCAGATGCCGCCCGGGCGGACGATGACCGCACAACCGAAGGCCCCGCGCATACGGACTCGGGAGAGAAGAGTGATGCAGTCAGCAACGAAGAGGCGAGGGTGAGTGAAGCGGCACCGGAGCAGACATATGATGCCGGCACCGCAGGAAAACGGTATGAAGATCAGGAAGCGGCCATGGTTGCAGGCTCAGGCCGGACGATCCAGCCGGATGAAGGTGAAGATATCAGTGATGAGGATATCGAGAGGGATGCACGCGTCGTCGACGAAGAGCCATTCGAGGAATATATCACCAAAGAAACGGGCGAAAGGGTCGATGTGTCGACCTACGGTTACGATGACACCGAAAACCGTGATGATATTGAAACGTCGAGTGAAGACGTCAAAGCTTCGCAAAATAAAGGCCTTTCAAGGGATGACCGGGCAATCAGAAACAAGTATAAGTTTGAGGAAACCAAAGAGAGCGACTATACTGCCCATGACCCGGACCGCCGCAACTTCAATACGAAGTGATGCAAAAAGACTGTAAAATCATCAGCGATTTTACAGTCTTTTTATATTTTAATAATGTTTATTTATTAGCGGCGAGCTCCTGTGCGACACCGACGATCCAATCTTCCTGGCCGCCGACGGCGCCCATCTCTGCAATGCGCGTCAGTATGTCACGCGGGTCCACGCCATACTCTTTACCTGCACGTTCAGCGAACAGCAGGAAGCTTGAGTAGACACCTGTATAACCGAGGGTCAGGGACAGACGGTCGATCTGCACCGGTCTCTCCATCATCGGTTTCATCAGGTTCTCTGCCGCATCCATCGTCTTGTACAAATCAAGATTATGTTCGATATCCATCCTGTTCAGCACTGCGACGAGCTGTTCCGTTGCGGTGTTGCCGGCGCCTGCACCCATTCCTGCAAGGCTCGAATCGATGCGGTTTGCACCCTCTTCGATTGCAACGATGGAATTCGCAACGGCGAGCGAGAGGTTGTTATGCCCGTGGAACCCGATTTCCGTTTTCGGATCGAGATTATTTTTCAGCAGCGAAACCCTCTCTTTGACGCCATCCATCGTCAGGGCGCCTGCGGAGTCCACAGCGTATACGGTGCCGGCACCGTAGGATTCCATCTTCTTCGCTTCTTCAAGAAGGTTTTCCGGTGACGTGCGGTGGGACATCATTAAAAATCCAACCGTGTCCATCCCGAGCTCTGCAGCCTTTCCGATATGCTGTTCGGATACATCGGCTTCCGTACAATGCGTCGCCACGCGTGCCACACTCGCGCCCCAGTCATGGGCCCTTTCAAGATGATCGATTACACCAATTCCAGGAAGGAGCAGCACGGCGACTTTTGCATTTTTCACATTCTCAACCGTCGTCCTGATGATGGTCTCTTCACTTTCTTTTGAAAAACCATACTGGATCGAGCTGCCGCCAAGGCCGTCCCCGTGCGTCGCCTCGATGATATCCGCACCGGAATCGTCGACCACCCGGGCGAGTTCTGCAATCTGTTCTTTGGAATACTGATGACGGATGGCATGCATGCCATCCCTTAAAGTGACATCGTTGATTGTAATTTTACGGCTCATCATACCCTCTCCTTTTCAAGCATACTTTTCGCGATGACTTCACCTGTTTTAACGGCTGCTGCCGTGATGATATCCAGGTTGCCTGCGTAATTCGGTAAAAAGTCCCCGTTGCCTTCAACTTCAACGGATACCGTCACGATGTCGCCCTTGACGACCGGATCCGCCTTATAGCGGTAGCCCGGTACATAGGACTGAACGGTTTCCACCATTGCATCGAGTGATTTCAGGATTTCATCTTTTTGCCCCTCGGCGTCCCCTGCTGTCTTCAGGTGGATCGTATTCCTCATGAGTATCGGCGGGTCGGCAGGGTTCAAAGTGATGATCGCCTTCGACTCTTTGGCACCTCCGACTTCCCTCAGAGCATTTGCCGTGGTCACCGTGAACTCATCGATATTCTGCCTCGTCCCCGGTCCGGCGCTCCTGCTCGAGATGGACGCGACAATCTCCGCGTAATCCACTTCAAGTACATCCGATACCGCCTTGACGATTGGAATCGTTGCCTGTCCGCCGCATGTCACCATGTTGACATTTTCCAGATGCGGGATTTCTTCTTCCTTCAGGTTGACGGATGGCACCAGGAAAGGCCCGACTGCCGCCGGTGTCAGATCGATCGCCTTTTTGCCGAGGTCTTTCAATATCTTCGAGTTGTGCAGATGCGCTTTTGCTGATGTTGCCTCATATACGATATCCGCAATATCAGGATCTTCCACCAGTCCGTCTATGCCGTTCGAGATTGCTTTGACGCCGTGTTTTTCAGCCCTTTTCAAACCTTCCGATTCAGGGTCGATACCAATCAGTGCGGTCACTTCCAAATATTCATTTTCCAGCAGTTTCATCATCAGGTCACTGCCGATGTTGCCGGAACCTATGATTGCACATTTCACTTTTTCCATTTCTTCATCCCCCATATTTATAAACATATTCTACGTAAAGGTGTCCAATCCATTTGAACTACCAGTCTTCTTCTTAATTTTCTGAAATGTTAACAATTATATTTTGAAGTTTAAGGCAAGACTGACCATTTGTCAATTCCCAAAATTAAAATCCTCCCTGACGGGAGATGAAAATTCGGCAGTTCCGACAATTCCTTCATAATATGGCTTTTATTTTCTCTTGAAAAAATAGACTGCAGATGCTGAATTCAAAAGTGTTTTACACAGCTGATTGATTGACAGTTCATCAGTTCAGTAGTTTAATGTGAGTTAATTTATACAAAGGGAGTGTAATTGGATGGGTTTAAAGATAGTAAGGTATAAGAAAGACGGCGACCTCCGCTGGGGAGTGCTCTCGGGTGAACAGATCCTTGATGTGGAAAATGATTCCGGTACACTGGCAGAATTTTTGAAGGAAGGTGTCGATCAGGCCAGGGCCACACTTGATGAGCCGCCTTCAGATACAGTCGATTTGAAAGAAGCGGTGCTGGCAAGCCCGGTCACCAGGCCCGCCAACATAGTATGCCAGGGGGCGAATTATTCGAGTCACCGTCAGGAATCCGGCATGACCGCCGACCGCCCCGAGTTCAACTTGATCTTCGGCAAGGCGGACAGTGCACTGTGCAGCCATGATTCGGATGTCATCCGTCCCGCAGGTGTGAAGCTTCTCGATTATGAAATCGAGCTCGGCCTCATCATCGGTAATGATATATCCGGACCCGTGGATGTCACCAACGAAAACCTTCATCACCATGTGGCTGGTCTTGTCATCATGAATGATATTTCCGCACGCGATGTCCAGCTGCCGGAAGGCCAGTGGCTCAGGGGGAAGAGTTACCGCACCTTCGCCCCGGCGGGCCCGTTCCTCTACATACTTGATGAAGATGAATATCCGAAAATCCATGATTTGGAACTGAATTTATGGGTCAACGATGAATTGCGCCAGTCGGCCAATACGAATCAACTGCTGTTCAAACCTGAGGAAACGCTGACGGAACTCTCCCGGGTGATGGACTTCTCTCCCGGGGACGTACTGCTCACCGGGACGCCCGGCGGTGTCGCGATGAACTTATCTAAAGCGGATTTGGAAGCAGCGACTAAAATCACCTCACCGTTGAGCGGAAAGGTTGAGGGGTTCCTGGATGCCCAGACAGACAACACCGATTATTTGAAAGACGGCGATGTCATCCGTGCCAGCATCAAAAGTACAGATGCATCAATCGATCTCGGAGAGCAGAAGAATAAAGTTGTTGCACAGAAATGAGTCAGACCGTCCGGCACATCAATCTACATGATGCCGGGCGGTTTTTTGGTTTCCGGATTTTTAGTATTAAATATGTCAAAATATTTTAAGTATTCGTATGATTCGTATCTATATTTAAATAAAATGCTGCTCTATACTCATTTATAAGCTATAACTGATAGCGCTTACAAATCAAAGGGGGATTATTTATGAGCAGCATAACCAAGCAACAACCGGTGACCCGTGAAGAGTTGCTGAGAAGAGCCAAAGAAATCGGCGAACTTGCTGAAAAATATGCACTGCAGACAGATGAAGAGCGGAGACTTCCTGAAGAGGTCACCCAAAAGCTGAAGGAATCCAACTTCCACCTGCTCCACCGCCCGAAAGCATACGGCGGACAGGACCTGGATTTTGAAACGTTCGGCGATATCATCCGCACCGTTGCCTACCACAGTGTATCGGCGGCATGGGCGACGTATTTCGTCATCATCCATGAAACGTGGCCGTCATTCATACCGAAAGATGCCCGGGATACTTTATTCAACAGCAACGAATTGATGGCCGATGTCTTTGCACCTGTCGGTAAAGTGGAAGATGCAGACGACGGCAAAGGCTATCTCGTCAGCGGCCAATGGAACTTCTGCAGCGGCGTATTATGGTCCGACTGGATTGCCCTCGGTGCTTTCCATACGATGAAAGACGGCGACAAGCCTGAACTGAGCCTGTTCATCGTGCGTAAGGAGGATGTCGAGGTCATCGACAACTGGGATACGATGGGCCTCCGCGGCACGGGGAGCAATGCGGTGAAGCTGGATAAAAACTATGTCGCACCGGAATATGTTTTCCCGCTCAGCAGAGTCGTTGAAGGTGCCACTGCACCGGACGGCAACTACGAAGAGGATTACCTGCTCTTCAACGTACCGTACATCGCCTACTTCCTTTCCGGATTCTCACAGATCCTGGTCGGCGGCCTGAAGAGACTTGTCGATGAGTTCGTTGAGAGGACAGAGAACCGTGTCAGAGTATACAACAACAATTCACAGGAGAAGGACAACAGCAGTTCCCAGCGGACGCTCGGTGAGATCAAGATGGAGTACAATGCTCTTGAGAAGATTGCTGATGATTACCTTGCAAGGATGCAGGGCTACGCTGAAAAAGGTGTCCGAGTACTGGAAGAGGAAGAGCGTCAGGAATTGTTTGCAATGCGCGGCTATGTCGCTAAGCATGCACCGCTCATCGCCACCAGACTTCTGACGGTGCTCGGTGGAAACGCCCTTTACAGGGAATCCGGCGCGGAAAGATTCGTCCGTGACCTGATTGCCGTATCCTGCCACCCGACCCATCTGTATGAAGACGCCATGGTCGGTTACGGCAAGACGATCGTCGGTCAGGACGGCCACCCGATGTGGTAAAGCTTTTGATTTGAAATGATATGAAAAAAATATATTAATATAGGGGAGAAATGAAAATGACTAATGAAGAAATCTTAGATATTGCACATTTGGCGCACATGGAAATCTACAGCCCGAAATTGGAAGAATCAGTGACGTTCTTTAAAGAAATGCTTGGAATGAATGAAGTGACGCGGAAAGGCAATTCCGTCTACCTGCGCGCTTACGAAGATCACTACCATAACTCACTGATCATCACAGAGCATCACGAAGCGGGCCTCGGCCACCTGGCATTGAGGACTAAATCACCTGAAGCACTTGAAAGACGTGCCGCGGCCATCGAAGAGACGGGTTACGGCATCGGCTGGATCGACGGCGATATCGGCCACGGCCCTGCATACCAGTTCCAATCACCTGACGGTCATAAGATGGAAATCTTCTGGGAAGTTGATTACTACGATTGCCCTGAAGAAGAAAAAACCGAGCTGTTGAACCGTGTGCAGAAGCGCCCGAACCGCGGCATGCCGGTACGTCGTATCGACCATATCAATCTACTCTCCAGTGATGCAGATAAAAATGTTGAATTCATGCAGGAGGCGCTCGGTTTCAAAACACGTGAACGCATTGTAAATGAAGATGATACCCATGTTGCAGCATGGCTGAGTGTCACCAACCTCGTCCATGATATTGCAGTCATGGCAGATCCTTTGGGGGAAAAGGGGCGCCTTCACCATATCTGCTACTGGTATGGCCAGCCGCAAAACCTGATCGACTTATCCGAGCTGCTTGTTGAAGCCGGCCACCACATTGAAGTTGCACCGATCAAGCATGGCATATCCCAGGCATACTGCATGTATGTATACGAGCCGGGCGGCAACCGTGTTGAGCTGTTTGGCGATTCAGGCTACCTCATCTTCGATCCGGACTGGAAGACAGTGGAATGGAAAGGCGAAGATGCAGCAAGAGCAATCCTGTGGCACGGCGGCAGCAACCTGCCTGAGAATTTCCTTGCATACGGCACACCTGACAGACAGCCGGTTGAAGCTGAAGTTGAAGAAGTCACCAATAAATAATACATTCGGAGGTAATGAATTTGGCAGTCAAAGAAGCAACTTTGGAAAAAATTGAAAAACAGATGACAGTTGACGGCATTCAGACAAACTACCTTGAGGCGGGCGCCGGCAATAAGGAGACCATGGTATTAATCCATGGCTCCGGCCCCGGAGTCTCGGCATTCGCCAACTGGAGACTGGTGATACCGCGTCTGAGTGAGACATTCCATGTCTTTGCACCGGACGTGATCGGTTTCGGCAAGACCGCGAAACTCGAGGAGAACGAGTATGGACTGGATGTATGGGTGGACCACCTGATCAATTTCATCGAGGAAGTTTCGGACGGCCCCGTCCATATCGTCGGAAACTCCTTCGGCGGTGCCATGGCACTTCATATCGCCCACAGAAGGCCTGACCTGATCAATAAACTGATCCTGATGGGCCCCGCGGGTGTGAAACATGAGTTGTCATACGGTCTCAAAAAAGTGTGGGGTTATGACCCGAGCATTGAAAACATGCGCGAGCTGATCAAGTTGTTCTCGTACAACCAGGAAGCCGCAAATAATGAGGAACTGGTCAAATTGAGATATGAGGCGAGCATGGATCCGGAATCCAAAGAGGCTTTCCATAACATGTTCTACACCAACCAGCAGGAAAGGCTTGAGGAACTGTCCCTTGAAGATGAGGAGATCAAGAATATTGAAAAGCAAACCATCCTCTTCCACGGACTGGAAGATCAGGTCATCCCGTTTGAAGCGACCAGCTACAAGTTGATGAAGCTACTGCCTAATGCAGAACTGCATCTTTTCAACCAGTGCGGCCACTGGACGCAGATTGAAAAGACCGAACCGTTCATCGACCATATCCTTGCATTCACGAAAGGTCAATGACATCATGAAAAGCGCTTATCCCGAAATTCGGGATAAGCGCTTTTTCATATTCACTTCTTCTTCACGGCAGCCACGTTCAATGCCATATAAACCGAGAACAACGCTTTCGTGTCATCCAGCTCCACGTTCAGCAGATCACTGATTTTCTCAAGCCTGTAACGGAGGCCTGAGATCGACATCGCCATCGCCTTTGAAGTCGCATTGATGCTCATGCCGTTTTCGATATAATACTTCAATGTCTCCGTAAGTTCATCATGTTTATCCGCAGCGATCAGCTCCCCTATCTGGCTTTCTACGAACCTGTTCAACATTGACTGATCGGAGATCTGGAATAACAGCTTCTCAACCCCCAGGTCATCATAGTAAAGCACGGTTTTGTCATCCGCCTTCGTATTCAGGGCGATCTCCGTCTCTTTGTAGAGTGCAGGCAGTGAGTTTATGTTTTCCTGAACAGAACTGACACCGACATAAAACTGATGGCGTTTAAACTTCTTTCTGCAATGTTTCAGTAAATCGTTAATCATTGACGGCTTATCTTTTAAAAGTGTGTTATCCGTCTGTTCTTCCAAAGCAAAGATCAGCTTTCCCGCCTTATAACAGGCAAAAATGTCCAGTCCGCGCTGCTTGAAGAACAGGTTGATATGCCTCAGCAGTTTTTCATTCCTCTCAATTTCCAGGCTCAAGTCATCGTCCTCGCCCTCCCCCTTTTCCAAAGTGAAGACCCAGTAATCGCCTTCAGGATCCAGGTTCAGATACTTGGCTATCCTATACAGTTCCTCTTCTTCAAGCTTCTCATCCAGAATGTCCGTAAGGAAACTCCGTCTGATGTTCTGGGTGGTCTGGATTTTGATGTTGTCATGCAGCAGTACGATTGACGCCGTGAGCGACGCCTGATCGATGATCATGTGCTCCAGTGGCGTCGGTCTGCTGTCCCCGTGGTAGATGAATGAACAGTAACCGCGGATTTTATTATCGAAATAAATCGGTGTCCGGAGCAGACCGATTTCAGGTCCCAGCTCAAAGAACCGTGTCGTCTTGGCCGTCATTTCCTTCAGATCACAATCAAGTGATACGTCTTCGGACTTCACAACAACGTTATGATACTCATCCTCGATGAATATTGGGAGCCCTGTCGTGCCCCGGAGCAGATCCACAATGCGCTCCAGGCCTTTTTTCGACAGGATGATTTCTATCATTTTCTTGTGTACATCATGGGCGGTGGTGAGATAATCCCTTTCCTCTTTCAACTTGGCCGCCACCTCATCCAGTTCTTCTATGACACTGGATGACTGGTAATATGTGGTTTCATGCTCATCCGTCCCCCACGCTTCAATGGGCTTGCAGACCATTTCGCACTGCCCATCCCCTGTTGCGCCGCATTTTGATTCTTTAACGAGCATCGGCCTGCCGAGTGCACTCGATAAATAGCCACTGGCAAACCCGCAAAGTGTATGGCAGACCGGCTGATCGGCAGGTCCTTCAAATTCCAGCTGCTTCTCCACTTCATATGAGTTGTGCCATGAAGCCCTGATGTAGTTTATTGTATCTTCTTCATCGTACTTTATCTCTTCGACGATGACATCATCCAGGTGGCCATGCATCCTGTGAAGCATCGGTCCGGCCCTTACCAGCTCTTCTTCCCTTTCCCATTCCAGCTCCCGCATCCTCTGCCCCTCGCTTACACCTGTATGCCATCCGTACCTTATGAAAACGCCTTTTGTCCGGTCGTTTCCGATACTGAAGATCAATTCCTGCTTCAAGGCATGTAACGCAGAGACGGGTATGCTCACTGTACGGTCATTGAAAATTCTGCCCAACTGGTCATCAGGCAATCTTAAGACATCACTTAATTTCTGCACATTATTCTCCTCATTGACTGTGTTGGTCATCATTCATGCACCCCTTTGTCCGGTCCTGATTAATCAGAATAGATTTAATTATTAGTATATTCTGTACTAATAATCCTTATTTTTTAGCACAGTTGGTAGCTTATAATTAAATCCTGCCGGTGATAATATTTAAGTATCCTATCCAGGGTGCTTATATCCTGAATTTTTTTATAATGATCGTTGGTAGCGATTTCATTATAGGACATCAAAAGTACATTATCAATCAATAGCTCGACTGGGTGGATTTATAATCATAAACTCAAGGGGGAAATTATAATGGAAGATCGTCAGTTCAGAAATGCAATGGGTAAATTCGCCACAGGCGTCAACGTGATCGCAAC
>NZ_FRCF01000017.1 GCF_900142805.1 Lacicoccus alkaliphilus DSM 16010
CCGGTATTAGCCACGGTTTCCCGCGGTTATCCCCGTCTGATGGGCAGGTTGCCCACGTGTTACTCACCCGTCCGCCGCTCGTCGCCACGGGAGCAAGCTCCCATGAAGACGCGCTCGACTTGCATGTATTAGGCACGCCGCCAGCGTTCATCCTGAGCCAGGATCAAACTCTCCATAAATGGAAAGCTCATCTTGAGCTCGGTCGGTACCATAAGTACCACTGCGTTTTTTTAGTTGGCCGCCTCAACCGCTCCTGTAATAGAAGCTTTTATCGGAATTAAACGTTGACATATTGTCATTCAGTTTTCAATGTTCTCTGGAAATAATGGAGCGGGTGATCGGAATCGAACCGACGACATCAGCTTGGAAGGCTGGGGTTATACCACTTAACTACACCCGCATTTAATTTTATAAGTATAAACGTCATTCTTTGGAAATTGTTTTTGGAATGATGCGGCTGAGAGGACTTGAACCTCCACGGGATTAACTCCCACTAGGCCCTCAACCTAGCGCGTCTGCCGATTCCGCCACAACCGCATATCATCAAAAGTAGTGCTTTGTTTGCTGCGCCTTCTTATTTTAGCGACATTAACCATTGTATTATATATGAATCATTTTGTCAACAGGTTTGTCTTTTTTGTTTGAGGTTTAAAAAAATTAAGAAGTGACCCGTACGGGATTCGAACCCGTGTTACCGCCGTGAAAGGGCGGTGTCTTAACCACTTGACCAACGGGCCATTGATTAGTGCAACGATATTTATAATAAAGGTTAATGTTGAAGAAGTCAATACATTTTCGGATGTTTTTGATATTTCCTGATGAACGCCCTTTATTTCCGGGTACTCGAGTTGTTTTTAATCATCTCTCTACTATACTATGGCCGTTTTCAAGGTCTTTTAAATCTTGTTGATCCAAAGCCTCTGAAAATAACCTTCACAAACTTTTTACATCCTCTGAAGATAATTTGCTTGAATTTACTAATCACTGTGGTAAAATTTATTTATAATCATTCTAAACAAGAATGTTATAACAATTATTCTTGGAGGGATTTATACTTATGGAACATGAGAATCAGAACCAGGCTCAAGATCAATTCACCGGTACAGCAAGATCAGGCGGCGCTGATCAGGGAAGAGAACAGGGCAGCAACCAGCCCGCTGACCACCTGACGACATTATTTGGTGCACCGGTCGGCGACCGTGAAAACTCTGCTACTGCCGGTCCGCGTGGTCCGATGGTGATGCAGGACCCTTATTTCCTGGAGCAGATGGGACACTTCGACCGCGAGGTCATTCCCGAGAGACGTATGCACGCTAAAGGTTCAGGTGCTTACGGTACTTTCACTGTAACACATGACATCACCAAATATACAAAAGCTAAAATTTTCAGCGAAGTCGGTAAGAAAACTGAAATGTTTGCACGTTTCTCCACAGTTGCAGGGGAACGCGGCGCAGCAGATGCAGAGCGGGACATCCGCGGCTTTGCACTTAAATTCTATACTGAAGAAGGTAACTGGGACCTTGTCGGTAACAATACTCCTGTATTCTTCTTCCGTGACCCAAAACTTTTCGCAAGTCTGAACCACGTCGTGAAGCGTGATCCGAAGACGAACATGCACAACCCGAACAGCAACTGGGATTTCTGGACACTGCTTCCTGAAGCACTCCATCAGGTTACAATCATCATGACTGACCGTGGTATTCCAAAAGGCTTTAGAAATATGCACGGTTTCGGTTCACACACTTACAGCATGATCAATGAAGATAATGAGCGTGTTTGGGTGAAGTTCCACTTCAGAACCGAGCAGGGCATCGAAAACTTCTCTGCTGAAGAAGCTGAAGAAGTGATTGCGAAAGACCGTGAATCTTCTCAAAGAGACCTGTTCAATTCAATTGAAGAAGGCAACTTCCCTAAATGGAAATTGTACATTCAGGTCATGACTGAAGAGCAGGCTAAAAACCATTACCACAATCCATTTGATTTGACTAAAGTATGGTATAAGGATGAATTCCCACTCATCCCGGTCGGAGAGTTCGAGCTCAACCGCAACCCTGAAAACTACTTCGCGGAAGTGGAACAGGCTGCATTTGCTCCAACCAACATCGTTCCGGGCATCGGCTTCTCACCGGACAAGATGCTGCAGGGCCGTTTGTTCTCATACGGGGATACTCAAAGATACCGCCTGGGTGTCAACCATCAGCAGATTCCGGTCAACTCTCCTAAAGCTGTAAACAACGTCTGCCCGTTCAGTCGTGATGGTGCGATGAGAGTCGATGGAAATATGGGTGCACATACAAACTACTATCCTAACAGCTACAGCCAGTATCAGGATGATGCAAGCGTAAAACAGCCACCGCTTGAAGTTGAAGGCGCTGTTTACGAGCATGATTTCCGCGAAGACGACAATCAGTATTACGAGCAGCCGGGCAAACTGTTCAATCTTCAATCAGATGAAGATAAACAGCGCCTGTTCAAGAATACTGCTGCTGAAATCGGTGGTGCTTCACTTCAAATCCAACACCGCCACATCTTCAACTGTTATCAGGCTGACCCGGCCTATGGCCGCGGCGTAGCTGATGCCCTTGGAATCGACATCAACGATGTTGAACTTGAAGATAAGAGCGTCCATCTCCTGGACAAATAAAAACTAAAATAAAGACAGGTCATCAAGACCTGTCTTTTTCAGGCTCTTACGCTATCTTGGGGAAAACGGGGTATGTATAAGTAAAAAGGAATGATGGCCATGCATACCCAATTCGTAGATTTGGACCCCCATTTAATCATTTTGTCTCACACAGAAGCGACCGATGGATTGACCTATATCATTACAGTAGATTCAAAATCAGCCGGATGCCCAAAATGCGGGCAGGTCTCCCATAAGCGGCACAGTGCCTACATGCGTATCATCGATGATTTACCCATCCAGGGCAAACCGGTCCATCTGTATTTGAAAACCCGTAAATGGTTGTGTGCCAATGCTTTTTGCGAATTCAAAGTGTTTACAGAACGGTTCGAATGGCTGCGGCCACATCGACATCGGACGGCCCGATTGGATGATGCACTGCGGACCATCGCCTTCTCCACCAACTGTATCGAGGCGGCACAGGTCACCCGGATCCTGGGTATGCCGGTGAGTCATGATACGCTGCTGCGCCTGATCCATACCACAGAGACTCCCGCCGCCCACAGCCCCTTTTGTCGGTATTGATGATTTCGCATGGAAAAAAGGCCATCGGTATGGCATTCTGATTTGTGATGCAGTGACCCATCATCCCATTGACCTATTGCCGGACCGTGAAGCAGATACACTCGCTGACTGGCTGAGTGATCACCCGGAAGTGACGCATGTCACACGTGATCGCTACAGCCGCTTTCAGGAAGTCATCTCTGCACATTCTGCAGAGATCATCCAGATTCATGATCGGTTTCATCTGATCCAGAACCTGTGGGCCCTCCATAATCAAATCATACAAAAAATTCTGCCGGCACGCATCGACCTGGGCACACCACTGCCGAAGCCGGACCCGCCACCCGGGACGCAAACAAAAGCAGACATTCGTCAGACAGAAAATGCCCGGAAGAAGTGGGAACAAGCACAGGTACTTCAGAGATATTATACGAAAGGGTATTCGATTACCCGCCTCTCCAAACAATTCAATCTGAATCCCAGGACGGTCAAGCGCTATCTTGAGATGACAGGGCCGCCCGACACATCCAGAAAGAAACGCCCCAAAGCATTGGATGCATTTCACAAGCAGGTCATTGAGTGGGAAGCTGCCGGGCATTCGATTCACATTATTTATAAGAAGCTCCAGGACATCGGTTATGAAGGGGCTTATGGTTCGGTCAAGGTCTTCGTTGCCCAACTCCGGAAGAAAAAACGGGCGGGTGCCCCGTGGGAGAATGCATATCACAACCGCCGGGACATCCGTCGTATGCTCTGGCAGAATAATCTCTCAGACGAAAGAGAACGTGACATCATCAACCGGGTTTTGAAACAGTATCCAACCATTCAACCCGTTTATGCATTTATCGCATCTTTCCGTGACACCATCGCCCGAAGAGACCAAACCGGCTTCGTTGAACTCATACTTTATGAACAAATACGTGAGGATCCTTTGACCGGACACTTCATCCGAAGGTTGCTCAGTGACTTAAAACCCACACTGAATGCCATCACTTATACTGAAAGTAACGGGTTCGTCGAAGGCAATGTCAATCGGCTGAAAACCGTGAAAAGAATGATGTATGGGCGTGCCGGTTTTGAACTGTTGCGACAACGGATGCTTTATCGACCAGCCTAATTTAAAAATTCCCTCCAGGCTTAGGAAACACGTATATATATCTTCACCAAAATAGCGTAAGAACCCTTTTTCATTTGCCATTTTAATTCCGGCTTTTCTGCAAATCCTTCATCGTCAGAGATATCCTGCCTTTCTGTTTATCCACATCAAGGACCTTGACCTCAACGATATCACCTGTCCCCACCACTTCCAATGGATGCTTGATGAAACGATCAGCAAGCTGCGACACGTGGACCAGCCCGTCCTGTTTTACCCCGATATCCACGAAGGCACCGAAATCGGTCACGTTCCTCACCGTTCCGGACATCTTCATGCCCTGCTCCAGGTCTTCCATTTTCAATACATTGGATTTCAGCATCGGTGTTTCATAATCATCCCTGATATCCCGTGTTGGGGATTTCAAACTTTCAATGATATCCTCAAGCGTCGGCTCCCCTACTGAAAGTTTCTCTGCATATTCCTTTATATTCACGGTTTTCAGTGTTTGAAGAATTTCATCTGAACCGATCTGATCTTTTTTTATTCCCAGCACTTTCAATAGTTCATTCGCCGTTCCATACTGCTCGGGGTGGATCGGCGTCCTGTCAAGCAGCTCCTCCCCTTCAGGCAGCCGGAGGAAGCCGATGCACTGTTCATAGGTCTTTTTGCCGAGCCTGGGTACTTTCGCGACTTCTCTGCGATTTTTAAACCGGCCATTTTCCAGTCTGTATTTGACGATGTTCTTACTGATGGAAGGAGATAATCCTGCAACATGCTCAAGGAGGGTCACCGAAGCCGTGTTTACGTTGACCCCGACCCGGTTCACACTTGTTTCAACTACAAAGTTCAGGGATTCGGTCAAATACTTCTGATTGACGTCATGCTGGTACTGACCGACGCCGATGGACTTTGGATCGATCTTCACAAGTTCGCTGAGTGGGTCCTGAACACGCCTTGCGATTGAAACGGCACTTCTCTCCTCAACATTGAAGTCCGGAAATTCGTCCCTTGCCACCTGGGATGCTGAATAGACGCTCGCCCCTGCTTCATTGACGATGATGAACGGTACATCAAGATTTTCTTCCGTCAGGAGTTCATCGACGAAAAGTTCGGTCTCCCTGGAAGCAGTACCGTTTCCGATTGCAATCAAAGAAACATCATGCGTCTTTATCATACGCACTAATTCCTGCTTCGCTTCTTCAATTCTTTTGTTTGAAGTATGCGGATGAATGATGCTTTTATCCTTAAACTCCCCATTATCATTGATTGCCGCAAGTTTACATCCTGACCTGAACGCAGGGTCGACACCGAGGATCGTCCTGCCTTTCAAAGGCGGCTGCAGAAGCAGCCTTTTCAAGTTCTCTTCGAATATATCCACGGCATGTTCCTCACTGTGGACTGTGAGGTCATTTCTGACTTCACGGTCGATGGAAGGTATGATCAGCCGCTTCAGACTGTCTTCGACAGCCTTATCCATATATTCTTTTGTTGCGGATCCTTCTTTAATGACCTGCTTGCCGATATAATTTTTCAACCGCTCCAGGTCATGCTCGAGTTTGACCGTCAGAATTTTAAGCTTTTCACCGCGATTCAGGGCAAGCACTCTGTGGGGTACGATTTTTTTGATCGGCTCGTCGTAATCATAATAGATTTCGAACACTCCTGTTTCATCTTCGGCGCTCTTCTTTTTTTTAGAAGTGATTGACGAAGTGTCTTTCACCACCCTTAAGATGTAGCTTCGGAACTTCGGCTCATCGGAGATATTCTCAGCAATGATGTCCAGGGCACCGTTGATCGCTTCAACCACTGATGCCACTTCATCGTTCAGGTAGTCGCCCGCACGTCTTTCAACATCCCGATCATCCTGAGACTGTATCATTTTTGCCAACGGTTCCAGACCTCTCCTTTTCGCTTCGGTGGCCTTTGTCTTCTTTTTCTGTTTGAACGGCCTGTATAAATCTTCTACCCTGTTCAGGACCGTCTGTTTATTGATGTCGGCTCTGAGTTCTTCCGTCAGCATGCCCTGCTCATCAATCAGCCGGATGACCTCTTCCTTACGCTTCTGAAGAGACTCCATGTAATTGTATTCATCCGCTATCTGCTTGATGTCCTCCTCATTCATGCCGCCCGTCATTTCCTTGCGGTAGCGCGCGATGAAGGGCACTGTATTCTTATCCTCGAGCATCTCAAGTACATTCTTTATGTATTTTTCCTTGAATGATGTCGTTCTTTCAAGCACTTTGATTAAACTTTGGGACATGATCGTTTCTCCTAATATTTCAGTATAGTTTTTCTAAAATAAAAACCCTAACCGCACGGGTCAGGGATCATTCATTTTCCACAACTGCTTCACGCAGCTTATTGATTGCAGTTCTCTGTAACCTGGAAACGTGCATCTGACTTAAACCTACACGCTCCCCGGTTTCTTTCTGGCTTAAACCTTCCATGAAGGTGAACTGTATGATTTCTCTTTCCCTGTCGGTAAGGATGGGAAGTATCCTCTCCAGCATGAGGCGTTTTTCCGCCAGTTCATAATTGTCATCCTGATCACCCATTACATCAAGAAGCGTGACGGTCGAGCTGTCCTTATCCGCTTCCACTGAATGATCGACCGATAACGCATTGTAGCTCTGCCCCATCTCCATCGCTTCCAGTACATCTTCATCCGTCACTTCCAGATACTCCGCTATCTCCTGGATGGTCGGTGAACGTTCAAGCTCGGCCACAAGAGCATCATTTGCGTTTTTTATCTTGGGTCCTATTTCTTTGATGCGTCTCGGTACATGCACACTCCACGTCTTATCACGCAGATATCTTTTGATTTCTCCGACGACAGTCGGGACTAAAAATGCTTCAAACCGCCTGTCGAAAGAAGGGTCGAATCTTTTGATCGCACCGAGCAGGCCGACCATGCCGACCTGAACCAGGTCTTCATGATGGCTCTGACCTTTGGAATAACGGTAAGCAAGTGATTCAACCAGTTTCTGATAATGTTCCACCAATTTCGTCTGTGCAATATCGTCACTTTCCTGCTGATAGCTCTTGATCAAAAAATTGATTTCTTCTGCAGAATACCCCTTATCTGTTGCTGATTGTTTCCCCATCTGAATGCACCTGACTTTCATCAATGTACTTAGTCATACTTATTGTAACACCTGGATCTTTTCTTACAACAATTTCATCCATCAGTGTATCAATCAAGAATAACCCGAGGCCGCCCTCTCTCAAGTAATTGACGTTATCATCTTCATTATATGGTCCTAATTCAGATTTTATCTCTTCATAATTAAAGCTCTGGCCTTTGTCAGATACAATGATTTCAACTTTATCGGCATAGATGGCAAAGCCCACTAAAATCCTGCCCTCTTCACCCTCATCATAAGCATGCTTCACTGCATTCGTCACCGCTTCGGAAACCGCAATCTTGGCATCTTCAATCTGATCATAAGTCGCACCGACACGGGAAAAAATACCGGAAAGAGTGAGCCTGATCAACCCGACATGTTCCGCACTGGACGGAAACTTCATCTCTATATAGTCATATTGATGACTCATCTTATTCCACCTCCGATGATTCATTAATATGCATCAGGTCTCTTAACCCTGTAATTTCAAAGAGTCTCAGGATACGGTCGGAAACCCCGGTCACCCTCAGCTCCCTGTTGTGCTTGTTCAAATCTTTAAGCGTCCCTACAAAGATGCCCAGCCCTGTCGAATCTATATATGAAACATCAGTTAAATCTATCTTTACATGATGACTGCCATCCTGCCTGATCGGATTCAGGACTTCCTGCAGTTCGGGCGCAGTGTAGACATCAAGCTCCCCGCTCATGGTGATGATATACTCTTCATTTTTTTCTTCTGTGTTAATGTTGATATTCATTATGTATTCCCACTCCTAAATCGAATTCTAAACGCAAGTCATTTATGTTTACCCGCTCAACATGCAGATAAACATAAGTCACTCATATTTTTGAACTTTTAACCTGTGTTCTTCAAAATGAATAAAGTGAGGTCATCTTTTTTATTGGCGTGCTGCATGCGCGTCAATGATTCATATACGTGTTGGACGATATCCTGGGGATGGTGATCTTTAGTGTCGTATATCATATCTTTGATATCATTCAAGTCGATGAACGTGTCGTCATGCTTCCTCAGTTCCGTCACTCCATCGGTACACACAATCAGCATGTCTTCCTTGTCGAGTGTCACCCTGCGCTGCTCATACTCTGCCGAATCCGTCACTCCAAGCACGATGCCTTTGGCATCGATCTCCTCAAACTCATTCGTCGCACTCCTGTAGATCAATCCCGGTTCGTGTCCGGCCGAAGAATACTCCAGGGTTCCCTCCTGAATGTCATACAGCCCGTAAAACATGGTGATGAACATATTCTGGTTCACATTTCTCTCGACCACCCTGTTCAGCTTCTGTAAGCCTTCACTCGGGTTGATTGTTGCACCTTGAAAATCCATGGCAAATTTAACCATGGACATTGCTATCGCTGCAGGAATCCCTTTACCGATGACATCAGCGACACCGAAGCTCAACAGGTGGTTTTCATGGTTGATGATATTGAAATAATCTCCGCTCACCTTGCCGGCAGGCACGGAAATTGCACCGATTTCGAGACTGTTCAATACGGGTATCGGTGCTTTCAACATTGTTTCCTGAAGACTTGAAGCAACATCCAGCTCTTTGTCATGAGTTTCAAGCTTGGCCAGCATCGCCCTGTAATCGCGGTATGTAAAACCGAAAGCGATGAGGACTTCCTGCAGTATATTCAGTGATGAACGTATCAGCTCCCCGTCTGTGAGCGTCATTTCATCAATGAGATCCATATGGAGGGTGACTATCTCCTCCGGCGAAGTATCGATTTGAATGACTTTGTCACTGAAAGTGTGACACATTTCAATCGCTTCGTATTGCTTATCTTCAAATAGATACATTGCCATGATACCTTTGTATTCATTCGCTAAATCATCTACATAGGTCAATCGTTGCACCTCCTCATATTTAAGTTCGACCTCATCCATCTGCCCGCTTGTTCCTTTTCTTCTTCTTTTTCTGATCCAATGCCAGACTGACTTTCAAGGCAGCGTCCACTTCCGCCATCTTATCTTCCTTCAAATATGTAAGTTTTTCCATCAGGCGCTTTTTATCAACAGTCCTGATCTGTTCCAGTAAAACAACCGAATCCTTGTCCAAATTATATGTATCCTTGGAAATCTCCACATGTGTAGGTATCTTTGCTTTGTTGATCCTGCCTGTAACAGCAGCAACTATCACAGTCGGACTGTGATAGTTGCCCACATTATTCTGGATGATAACGACAGGTCTTTTTCCACCTTGCTCGGAACCCTCCACCGGTGATAGATCTGCAAGATATACTTCTCCTCTTTTCATCTATTCACCATCTTTTATATATTCAAGGTTTTTTTCATTGCGTTTATGCGCTTCACATTCCACAATATGGAACTCGCTGACAATCGAGAGATTGATTTCCCTCATTTCAATATAGCCTTTTTTCAGAGCTATATCCAGACTGCTCACACTCGGCTGATCATTCATATTCATAATAAATCACCCCTGGACGATAATATATTTATAATTTTACCATTTACTTTCACAGGTGACTAGCTATTTCAGCACCTCGTTATAAATGAAATCGGTACCTTCACCCTTGTAATGTCTGGGAATGCGCCTTGAGAGGAGGGTCAGCGATTCATACGGGATGGTATCCACATACTCGCTGTAGACATCCATTGATTGCGGTGCATCCGCATCGTAGCTGATGATGCATGCCACATCTCCTACTTTAGTGCCCTCAGGCACCCTGGCCATCGTGGAATCCATGCAGACCCTGCCGACGACGGGGCACTGGCTGCCGCCCACTTCAACGGCATATCCGCTCATTTTACGGATGAATCCGTCTGCATACCCAACCGGTAAAGTGGCGATGGTCTCCTCCTGTTCAGCTGTATAGGTCCTGCCATAGCTCACCGAATCCCCCGGTGCCAGTTTATGGATGGCAGCCACGCGTGCAGTCAGTTCGATAGAAGGTTTCAGCCGGATATCCGTCGCGGCCTTCGTCTCCGGACTCGGATAGTAACCGTACAACGATATGCCGATCCGGAGAGCATTGCAGAAATCCACGTCATAACATAATGCGCCTGCAGAGTTTTGGATGTGGACGTACCTTGGGCGCTCCACCTGGTTGATGATTGCGCGGAACGCTTCAATCTCCTGATCCGTGATATCCCGGTCTTCGTCGGCGGAAGTCATGTGACTGAAAATGCCTTCATATATGAAGCGGTCAAAGCTGTTGATCTCCCCGATCATGGTCCGGATCTCCGCCACGTCTTTTGTACCGTAGCGGTTCATGCCGGTGTTCACCTTGATGTGGATCCACACTTCTTTGTCATAAGTGTCATCCACATTTGAAATGGCTTCCCTGACCCAGTCAAGATCCGCCGCCGTCACTGCGACCCTGTGCTGAATCGCCTTGTTGATGTCGCCGGGATCGATCCTGCCGAGGACAAGGATCTTTTCCTTGGTGCCGTGCATCCTTAGATCGATGGCTTCATCCAGCGTCGCAACGGCAAAATAGCCGACACCCCTGTCTGCCAGATACCCGGCAACGGTATTGCTTCCGAGCCCGTAACCATTCGCTTTTACAACAGCGATGAAAGTTTTGGCCGGGTGTCTGCCCTGGATGACTTTATAATTATGATGGACCGCTTCCAAATCTACATTGACCAACGTACTGCGATAGTATCTTTCACTCACTGAACTGCCTCCTTATTGTGTTTCCAGAACAACCATTGCCATTGCATAAGCTTCCGAATGTGAAATTGAAACATGGGCCCGGCCGTCATTTACGATGGATGGTTTGCCCAGGCTGTCATTCAGACAGTTGATTTCCCTGAACGCCACAGCCCCCCCTATGCCGCTGCCAAGCGCTTTTGAATATGCTTCCTTCACCGCGAAACGCCCAGCCAGAAATTCAGCCTGCCTGGTTTCATTTGGTATATCTGTATACTTATCAAACTCTTCGGCCGATAATATCCTTTTGGCCAGACGGTGCGCTTTATTCACTTTTTTTATGCGTGCTATCTCTATTATGTCTGTACCTATACCTAAAATCATACTTCCGACCTCGATTGATTATTGATGATATCACGTATCCTGACCCTCAGCGCATCCGCATCCAATTCCTTAAGTTCCGGGATGTACACTCTCTCAGCCGGCGTCCTTAAACTGATGCCTTTCAGTTTCATCCTCCTCATCAGCGGTCCGACTGTAGTATCAATGTTCTGGATCCTGTATATCGGTATCGCCTTTTGCCTTTTGATGAAAATCCCCTCATGCACATGAATTTCATCATCAAAGATACCGTACCTGAAATATCGGAATTTCAGCTTGGGCACAAGCCATATATCAACAACCACGATATAGAGTGTGATCAAAAGGAACAGCCCGGGTACATACCACGGCAGAAATTCCAGGACGGTGATGGAAAGGGTGTAGACGACCGCCGTGGCAAGTAAAAATATAAGTGCATAGATCCCCGCTTTAATCCTCCATAGTCTGATCGCTTTCGGAGAGATTTTCTTCATTCCGTCCGCCTCCTTCTTTTATCCAGTCCCATATGATGTCGATGTCCCGCCTTTCAATGAACCTGACCGTTGCAGTCGAACCGACGATGCCGGCTGCTGTCGTCACTGAGATATTGGCAAGTTTCGAACGGATGAGGAAAGGATTTTCCGTTATTCGGCCTTCGATGACTTTATCATGTTTGATGACAAAGTGGTTTCTTGTGAAGAAGCCCGTGGTCAGCATATTGATTTCATCTCCGGTGATTGCATAACCATTATTCCTCGCTGCATATACCCCTGCGGCGATTGTGATCCCCAGTGCTGCGAGACCGAGTATCCACCCCCAGCTGAGGAGGAAGTACTGGACGAGTGCCGTGATCAAGATCAGGCTGAGAGTGGAAATCTGGAAATACCTCCGGTAACCCCGGAGCGGGACACTGCTTTCCGGTTTGATCACCTCATAATTGGGCAGGATTTCCTCAATGATGCCGTATAAAGTATCCCTTTTTATGAAAGGCATGACCTCCACCGTGCTGCTTGTATCCTCACCTTCAAAGGTGTCGCTCGTTATCGTGACTGACAGGGAATAATAACCGATCATGCGCCTCAGGAGGGAATCCCTGATGATGATGTTCTGAACCCGTTTGATATTGACGCTTTTGTGCTTCTTTTCCAGAAGACCGTATTCCACCGCAAGATCATCATCTTTTTTGTACAATGTGTAATCATGATATTTGATGTAGAGTATGAGCACCCCGATGGAATAACCGACGACTACAAAGAATATCGCCGCCACCGACAGGGCGATCATGGAATTTTGGAAGATGGTCCCGAAATAGTCGATGTAGCGCTCCACGATGAACTGTGCCCCGATGATGTTCAGGACGGCAAAGATGATGGCGACGAAGGCGCCGAGTGCACCGCTTGTCATGCTCATGAGCAGCAGCTCGCCGCGCTTCAGCCTGTGAAGCACTTCAAAGTTCCGCTTCGGCTGTGCTTCCACCGGCGCGTCACTTGCCGCACCGGCCTCCCTCGGCCAGGCACTCGCATCCCCGACCCGGACATTCTCAACATCTTTTTTGTTTTGAGCGATCTTCTCCTGTTCATCATATATAATCGACTGCAGCGCTTCCGCCTGGGTTTTCTTCATAGTATCTATGACGATGCCTTCCCCCGGTGTGAAGACCTGAAGTTTTACAGCTTTGAACAGGCGGTGGAAAATCGGTTCCGAGAAATCGATCGACTGTATGCGTTCTATATCAAATTCTTTCTCGCGCCTTGTCAAAATCCCGTCTTTATATACGAATTTACCGTCTTCTATCCAGAATCTCGTCCTGTACTTATTGATGAAATCCAGGCCGCCGAACAGGATGACAAGCAGCAGGAAGATCCCTGCAACCGCGACGATCCATGTCAATGAAATATTGCCGGACATGATCGTTTCCCTCTGGTTGAAGAAGACGATGATCAAAGGTATCCATAAATTCCTGAATGCATTGACCACACTGCCCAGGTAAGCGATGGGATGAAGCTTCTGGGGACTATACATCAGAAATCTCCTCCTTTACCTTGTCGATGATCTGCCTTTTCAGCTGCCTGCCTTCCTCGATTTCTATCGGCGGCATATCTATGCCCATACTGGCGGTCTTCGCGCGCAGGACGGACAACCCGTACCTTCTTGAGACCGGTCCTGTCGATAGTTCCACACCCTGTATCCTCTTGATCGGAATCAGAGTGGTCCGGATGATGAGGAACCCTTTTTTTACGATGATCTGTTCCTCCGACAGCTCATACCGCGTCACCCTGTAAAATATCACCGGCCTGACCAATACATTAAGGATGAATAAAAAAATAAAAACACCGGCAGCAATCCAGATGATATAAACCGGCCATTCAAACCACAAAGCCAGTCCGGTGACGACACCCACAATGATAAGCCAGAAAACCATATCAATCAGTGCGCTCACCCTTAAATAAGGTACAGCTTTCCTCGATAATTTCTTCATAATTTACCTTCCTTTTACGGAGAAGATTTTTCCTATCTTATCATTATACATTCATTGACCATTATACTAAATAAAAGCATCCACTTTAAGTGGATGCTTTTATAAGTTTCATTATTTCAGGTGATCTTTGAATGTGCGTCCGGTTTTATTGCGGCGCTGCGATTGTGGTTTGCCGCTGCCGCCTTTGCCCCTGTTGTCGTTGCGCTTCTGCGGACGTCCTTTTCTCGGTCCTTTGTTGTTTGACGGTTTGCCGCCCCGGCGTCCGCCGCCTCTTTTGGATAATGGCTTTTCAAATGACAGCTGGATATTTTCATCCTGCTTGGAGAACATGAATTCATTAAGCATTGCCGAAACGACATTTTCTGCTCCATGAGTTTCAATCAGTTTCCCGGCAATGTCTTTAGTGACCGAACTGTCGTCCTTTTCCATCCACTCGGTGATCTTTTCGAACACTTCGTTCTGTCTGGATGCTTCAACCTCTTTTTTGTTTGGCGGTCTCAGGGAACGGATGGTCTTCTTCTTCTCATTTTCAATCATCCTCAAATAATCCATCTCGACCGGATTGACGAATGTCAGCGCCATGCCTTTATGACCGGCTCTGCCTGTACGTCCGATACGGTGCGTATAACTCTCTGCATCCTGCGGGATGTCAAAGTTATATACGTGGGATACGCCTGAAATATCCAGACCTCTTGCCGCAACGTCTGTTGCCACAAGGATGTCCAATGAATTGTTTTTGAATTTCTTAAGCACTTCCAGTCTCTTCGACTGAGTGATGTCACCGTGCAGTCCTTCCGCACGGTAGCCTTTGGCGATCAGCGCACCTGTCAGTTCATCAACGCGTCGTTTCGTACGGCCGAACACGATCGCGAGTTCAGGCTGGTGCACATCCAGGAAATCCCCGAATACATCGAGCTTTTCCAGTTCTTTTACAATGGTGTAATTCTCATCGATCTGCGGATTGTTTGCCGACTGGCTCATCGTCTTGACGATCTCCGGATCCACCATGAAGCGTGTGACCAGCTCCTGGATCGCCCTCGGCATCGTTGCCGAGAACAGCAATGTCTGACGACCTTCAAGCGGTACTTCAGACATGATGAATTTGACGTCATCGATGAAGCCCATGTTCATCATTTCATCCGCTTCATCCAGCACAAGCATCTTAACGGTCTGAAGCTTCAGTGTCCGGCGTTTGATATGGTCGATCATCCTGCCCGGTGTACCGACCACTATTTCAGGACCTCTTTTCAAGTCCTTGATTTGGCGGTCTATGCTCATACCGCCGAAAATTACAGAGACGTGTAATTTTTTATACTTGGCAAATTTGCGTAATTCTTCTGCTACCTGTACAGCCAGCTCACGGGTTGGAGTCAGAATTATATTCTGGATGCCTCCGCCTTTCACACTCTTCTCTATGATAGGTATGCCGAAGGCTCCCGTCTTACCCGTACCTGTCTGCGCCTGGCCAAGTATGTCTCGTCCTTCCAATGCAAACGGAATACTTTTTTCTTGTATTGGTGTCGGTGTTTCAAATCCCATATCGCTTACGGATTTGAGTATTTCTTCACTGACACCCATTTCTTTAAAAAACTTCAACTTTTAGTCTCCTTTGACTCTTAACGTTCATTAATTAGTATAACTTCTCTATACTAACACCATTTACACAATTACTCAAGAACTCTTTTCTTTCAGGGAATAAAAAGCGTTCCGCGATGATATTCAGTGTATGCTGGTGTTCCTCGGTATAGGACATGATGTGCGGTGCGTCTTCAACCAGCTCAAGCCGGCAGTTCTTCATCTTCTTCTGAGCTTCCACGCTGGACATGTAAGGTACAAGCAAATCGATTTTGCCGTGGACGATCAACGTTTCGGCCTCAATCTTTCCATAGTCCGGCATCTTTGCATCCACAATGCCCCGGAATTCATTGAATGCCTGTAAAGATAGTTTCGTCAGCCTGCTCCTGACCACATCCATCGTTTTCAATTTGAAGTGTTCCCCCAGTCCCTCCGGCCTGAGGTTCAATCGTGAAAGCCGGTTGATGTGCGTATACTCGAACGCCGGGGCGATCAACAGCAATTTATCCACCTGATCATACTGTGCAATATGACTGGCAAACAGCCCGCCCATTGAAAACCCGACGATATACACTTTGTCCACTTTACGCGACAGTGCCTCATAGGCCTCATGCGCTTCTTCATACCAGTCGTCTCCTGTCACGCTGTTGAAATCAAGGTGGTGGCCGTGGCCGGGGTAGACGGGAAACTCGTATTCGAAATCATACCTCGATTTCAGATAGCGGAACAACGGCTCAAGTTCATAACGTCCGCCTGTATAACCGTGAAGGAATAAAACACCGATTTTACCAGATATGACTTTTCACCCTCTCCATTTCCATCCCGCGGGATCCTTTCAGCAGAACCACAGTATCTTCATCAAGCATTTCCTCCAGATGACCCGCCACCTCCCTGATGTCGTCAAAATGCCTGGCATCGACACCCGCTGCGGCCTCGGCAATGAATTTCGACTCGGTGCCGAATGTCAGCAGTTTGAAGTCGCGGCCCGAACTGCTGATATGCTCACCGACCGATCGATGAAGCGTCTCGCTGTAGTCACCAAGTTCAAGGATATCGGCCATCACAAGGATTTTTTTGGAATAATCCAGCCCGGCCACGGTGTCCACCGCACTTTTCATGCTTGACGGGCTGGCATTATACGCATCGTTGATGATGAGGGCCCCGCTACTGTGGACGGCCTGCTCCATGCGCATCGATGAAACCCTCAACTTATCGAACCTGCCGGTGAGGGCGGCCATATCCTCACCCAGCGCTCCGACAGCAAGCAGGCTGAGGGTTGCATTCATCGCGTTGTGACTGCCGAGCTGCGGAATGTCGACATGCAGGCCTCCGACTTCAAATGAAGTGCCCCCGGCATTTTGGGAGACATGGGAAACGACATGGTCATTCTCTTCAGACACTCCTGCACTGATCATCTTAAACCCCCGGTCCTCTGTTGCCGTCAATTCATTCAGCAGCGGGTAATCTTTGGAATAAATCAGAACCCCACCCTCTTTCAAACCGTCGGTGATTTCATACTTCGCTTCTGCAATCTTCTCCCTGGAACCAAGCTTTTCTATATGCGATTCCCCGACATTTGTGATGATGGCGATATCAGGTTTTGTAAGGGTGCTTAGGAAATGGATGTCCCCCGTCCGGTCCATGCCCATTTCAAGTATTGATATCTCGGTATCATCATCGAGTTCGAGGAGGGTCAGGGGGAGGCCGATTTCGTTGTTATAATTACCGATTGTTTTTTTGACTTTGTAATCGTCCGCAAGGAGGCACTCCACCATGTCTTTCGTCGTCGTCTTACCGTTCGAACCGGTGATGGCGATGACTTTGGGGGCCACTTCTTCCAGATGGCGCTTTGCGATCATCTGGAGTGCCGCAAGGCCGTCTTCGACATGGATGAGCGGGTGATCCTCATCCGTCTCTTCAAGTGGCGCTTCAGTCAGTGAGACCGCCGCCCCTTTTGACAAGGCATTTTCAATGAACCGGTGCCCGTCCACATTCTCACCCTTGAAAGGGATGAAGATATTGCCGGCCTCAAGCGTCCTTGTGTCGATGGAAGCGCCGCTGACCAGATCCCGGCCTGCGGCCGCGGCCTTATCATTCATCCTGCCATTACAGTATTCGGCAACCTTATTGATGGAAACTTTAATCATTTTTATCCGTCCATTTCACAGTTATAATAATTTGTTCGAATTTCTGCATCATAATGTCCTATATCCGATTATAAAATATAGTATACTTGAATTCACGATTTTATTTTGAATAGGGTGATAGTCTTGCAAGATAATCAAGGATACAAAAGACGGAATTCAAACTTTCTGTCCCATATTGATTGGATACTGGTCCTGTTGCTGGCCACTCTCGCCCTGATCAGCATAGTCACCATTTCATCAGCGATGACCAGCGGACAATATAACACCGACTTTGCAGTGAGGCAGATTTTATTCTATATATTGGGTTTCGCCTCGTTGTTCCTCATCACTTTCATACCCATAAAGTTCTTTAAAAATTATATCTGGGTGTTGTACGGCCTTGGTGTTCTGAGTCTGTTGATCCTCTTCGTATCACCCGTCTCGTCGATCACCCCGATCATAAACGGTGCCAAAAGCTGGTACCAGTTCGGCTTCATCAGCATACAGCCCTCCGAATTCATGAAGGTACTTTACATAATGGCGATGGCGTATGTGATCCATCAGCACAACAAGTATAGGATCTCCACGGATTTGAGTGCGGATATCAAATTGCTTTTCAAGCTGTTTCTCGTATCCCTGCTGCCGATGATTTTCATACTTCTGCAAAATGACCTCGGTACGGTCCTTGTACTGATTGCGATATTATTCGGCATGATCCTCGTCTCCGGCATCAGCCTGTGGCTCATCCTGCCGACGCTTGCCGTTGCCGGGACGACCGGAGCCGCCCTCATTCTCGGCATCCTTTACAGGCCTGATATTCTGCAGACATACCTTGGCGTACGCCCCTACCAGTTCGAGCGCATATATTCCTGGCTTCAGCCTGAAATGTATGCTACGGAAGGCGGATTCCAACTCGCAAACTCGATGAGGGCCATCGGGTCCGGTGGGGTTGAAGGTAAGGGGTTTGGACAGGGCATTATATATATACCTGAAAACCACACTGATTTCATATTCACGATCATCGGGGAGGAATTCGGTTTTCTCGGTGCGACGCTCGTCATCTCAATACTGTTCATACTCATGCTCCACCTGGTGAGGATGGCATTGACAGTCAAAGACCCGTTCTCTTCATATTTCATAGCAGGGTATCTGTCTCTGCTGATATTTCATATTTTCCAGAATATCGGGATGACGATTCAGCTTGTTCCGATCACCGGCCTGCCGCTCCCGTTCTTGAGCTACGGCGGTAGCGGTCTGTGGGCGAACATGATAGCGATGGGTATCGTGATGAGCATATATTTCCACCAATATAAGCCAAAACCATAAAAAAGCAGTCGGATTTCATCCAGACTGCGTTTTTTTAAATATTCTGCTCTTTTAATTTTAATTTTTCGTTAGTAGCGATGCGATTCATAATGTCGAACCTTGAGCTCGAAACCTTTACCTTGACCCCGAGTTCATTTAGCAACGTGACGACTTGTTTAACTTTCGTATTGTCGATTTTATGCATAATGACACTCCTATCTGCTTGGTTAATTACATATTACCACTGTTGGCACCCGGATATCCATAATATTATCGAATTATTTATTACAATTTTAAAAACTTCCAATTATATTATACAATGAGCGAGAGGTGAAATAATATGTCATGGCCATCATTTGAGGACTTGGATATGAGTTTCGTTATATCAATAGTGACTGCCGTCTTGTTCATAGTGAACATATTGCTCGCAATCAGCATCATCTTCCTCGAACGCAGAAGCGCCCAAAGTATATGGGCATGGGTGCTGGTTTTATTTTTCATACCTATTTTCGGCTTCCTCATATATATGGCTTTCGGCCGCACAATTTACAACCAGAATATATTCAAGATCGATGAAAAAGATAAAGTCGGATTGGAATATCTCGTGGAAGAGCAGCTGAAGGATATAAAGGATAAGCAGTTCAGCTTCGTCAATCCCCTGGCAAATAAATACAAAAAACTCATTCATATGCTGCTTTACAATAATCACTCATTCCTGACCAACAATAATTCAATCACCACATACACAAATATGAATGAGAAATTTGAGGCTATGCTGGAAGACATCAGAAATGCAAAAGATCATATTCATTTCCAGTATTATATTTTCCGTATGGACGGCATCGGCAAAAAGCTCTATAATGCGATGCTCGAAAAGCAAAAGGAAGGCGTGTCTGTGAAGATTCTCTACGATGATATGGGTTCCCGCGCCCTGAGCCTCAGGCAATTCAAGGAGATCAAATCATACGGTGGAAATGTTGAAGCTTTCTTCCCCTCCCTGTTCAACCTCATCAACCCGAGGATGAATAACCGCAACCACCGGAAAATCGTCGTCATAGACGGGGAAATCGGTTATATCGGCGGTTCTAATGTCGGCGATGAGTATATAGGACACAGTGAAAAATTCGGGGAATGGCGGGATACACATCTCAGGATAAAAGGGAATGCAGTAAAATCTTTGCAGCTCCGCTTCATGCTGGACTGGAATTCACATTCGAAACGCCATAATCTCGTATACAATGAACAATATTTCCCGACCATCTACAATGAGGGCGACACGTACATGCAGATAGCGTCAAGCGGCCCCGACGAAGTCTGGCAGCAGATCAAATATGGTTACTTGAAAATGATTTATCGCGCACAGCACAGCATTTATATCCAGTCCCCCTACTTCATTCCGGATCAGTCCGTGATGGAAGCGCTCCGTGTTGCGATACTGAGCGGCGTGAAAGTCCACCTGATGATCCCGAATATGCCTGATCATCCTTTCGTCTACTGGGGGACTTTCTCGAGGGCGGGCTCCCTCGTCAATATGGGGGCAGAGGTGCACATCTATGAAAAAGGTTTCCTGCACCAGAAGGTGGTCATCATCGATGACGAAGTCGTCAGTATCGGCACCACCAATATCGATAACAGGAGTTTCCTGCTGAACTTTGAAGTGAATGCCTTCATCTACAGTAAAAAAGAAGCAGAAAAACAGCGGCACATTTATGAAGAAGATGTGAAGAGCAGCTCTCTGCTCACCACAGAAAAATATGAGGCCAGAGGCAAATGGGTCAAAGTCAAAGAAGGTGTGGCCAACCTGATTGCACCGATATTATGAAAGAAGCGACCGGGTGGATTCACCCGGTCGCTTCTTCAGTCTTTATTTCTTTTTGACTTTGCGTTTCTTTTTATTCTTCGGCATCAATTTCGCATTCTTCATGCGACGCTCTTTTTCAGCCTGCTCACGCTCGTGCGCTTCGATGATCGGCGCCATTTCTTCATTGACTTTCTTCTTCCAGAAAGTATTACCTGCCCATGTCTGGAAAATAAGGAATATACCGCCGACTGCCCAGTAGAGAGGCAGAGCCGAAGGTGAAATCAGGGAAATCCAGACGATCATAAGCGGTGAAATATACATGAACAGACGCATCTGCTTACGCTGTTCTTCCGAAACGAACTGCATTGACACCCATGCCTGAACAAGGTACACAAGACCCGCGATGATTGTCATGAGGATGTTCATCTCCGTCAGGTTCATCCAAAGGAAGTCAGGGTATTCCGTAATGCCGCCTTCTGACGGGAAGCGGAGCGCAAAGTAAAGCGCCATGACGACCGGCATCTGGAGTAAAATCGGCAGACAGCCCATATTCAGCGGGTTGATGCCATGCTTTTTGTAGAGTCCCATCATTTCCTGCTGCGCTTCCATCTTCTCTTCCTGAGTCGTTGCGACCTTGACCCTCTTCTGGATCTCTTCCATCTCAGGTTTGACGATCTTCATTTTCTCGCGCATCATCATCTGGTTTTTATATGTATTCATCATGAACGGAAAAATGACAAGACGTACAATCAATGTAATGACGATGATAGCCAGTCCGTAGTTATTGCCCAAGTTATCACCAAGAAAATGTAAAAAAGTATCCATTGGTTGGACAAATGTATTAAAGAAGAAGCCATCTCTGTTCTCTTCCTGGGAGTAATCACAGCCTGCCAACAAAAGAACAAGCCCCATCATCCCTGCCAGTAACCATTTCTTATTCATTCTTTCACCTCAAAATTTATCTCACATAATTGAAATTGTACCATAAATCCATATGTAACAAAATATATATTGTGTGCATTATGCGAACTTTCCCGGTTTCCCGTAAGTTTGAACAGATTGGTCCGAAGTGTTGGCTGATGGGGTATGTGGGCAGCTGGTTCTTCAGAGACTATTCTGATTACATCGGCTGTTTATGGCTTTGCGTCCGTTTATTCTGCTTTGTTCCAGACAATTTTTCTAATTATGATATCTCCAGCCGGATTTGGGACGGGAGTCCGGACAGCCTCTTACTTTTCAAAAACTCCATCCGGATTCATGACAACATTCCGGACAGCTTCTTACTTTTCAAAAGCTCTGTCCGGATTCGTGACAACATTCCGGACAGCACGCTATTTTTCAGAAACTCCATCCGGATTCGTGACAACATTCCGGACAGCCTCTTACTTTTCAAAAGCTCTGTCCGGATTCGTGGCAACATTCCGGACAGCCTCTTACTTTTCAAAAACTCCATCCGGATTCATGGCAACATTCCGGACAGCCTCCTACTTTTCAAAAGCTCCATCCGGACTCATGACAACATTCCCGACAGGGCTTAAGACGATTGCTGTTCTGTCTGATTTTTATTCGACATTTTCAAAGTTATATATCAATCTTGCCCGCTTTTTTATATTTTAGAATGCAGCTCTCTGAAATTGCTCCTCCAGAGTACTTATGCAGCTTCGAAGGGCTTATCTTCCATGTCCTGTTCAGTACTTTCATTTCCTCAACAAGATTTTTGACCACCATTAACACGGGCCATACTTTGGCACATTGAACACAATCATAGTTATAATTGCTTCTTTTCAGCAATCGCCCCCCGCAATCCCTGCAGAACACTCCTGTCTTCAAATCTTCAAATAAAACCCCGACATCGGCCTGATATTGGGATTCCACCAGCCGCTCCGTTTCAAGTCTCCCGACCACATCAGAGTGATTATAACGATTTGAATGCAGCACTTTCCTCAACTTCTTCAGCATATTGCTCCTTACAAGTATTTCAGGCTTATCGGGCAGCCTGAATATCGTCTGGTTCCGATTTATGAAAACGATCGTATTAAAGAGGTTGATACTGAAGCCCACTTTGTCCAGGAATTCCTGCAGCGCGACTTTCTGCCTCCCCACCTGCAACATCGGATCCCCGAACTTCCTGCCATTTTCATATGTCCACTGTCCCTCTACGTAAATCAAATCAAAATTGTAATTCTTAACTTCAAAAGTGAGCATCCTGTCCCCGGCGATGATGATGTTATCGATCTGGATTTCCTGGTCGACACTCGACTCCGCCTTTGTCAGGCTGCCATTCCTTCCAATCTTAAAACAAAAATCCTTCAAGTGAATAAACGCCACATCACGAAACTCCTCCTCCAGGATATGATCGAACTCCACTTCGCCTGCATAACCGCTCGCCAACCTTTTCAGTTCGGTCAGATCCTCTTCCGATAAATTGTAGCGATATGACAAAATCTCCAACTGTTTGTGTCTCCGGCTTTTATTTCTCAATGGTTTTCCCCCCTAATAAATTGACCTCCCTTGTATAATATGATGGATTTTAATTGTGTACACATCGCAACAATTCAATTTCAGACGGCAAAATATACAGTTATCGGAATTGCGACCTTGGTTTTCAACAGAATCTGGAAAACTGCGTACAGAAATACAATAATCGTAAAACAACAAAAAGTACGGACAAGTCTCACTTGTCCGTACTTTTAAATCATCCATTATATTACAGTCTGGCACCACATACAGGCCAAGGCTGTGCGCCTCTGTCCGCGTAAAGCGCCTGGGCTCTTTGTGTCTGCTCAGCTGCTGAAGCTTGGGACGGCAGTCCTGAGCCGCCTACTGACTGCCAAGTTTGAACATCAAACTGGTAAAGTCCGTGGTAAAGGCCATTTGAACTGACGATGCTCGCATCTCCGCCTGATTCACACGCTGCAAGTGCGCCCCAGTTTTGGCCGCCGCTATTGCTTGGCGCAGCTGACTGGTTTTGAGTTTGAACTCGCTGCTGCTGAGCTGGTGCTTGTTCAGTCGCAGGCTCTTCCACTACTTCCTCTACTACAGGCTCTTCCACTGTCTCTACTGCAGGCTCTTCATATACTACAGGCTCTTCCACTGT
>NZ_FRCF01000009.1:0-8365 GCF_900142805.1 Lacicoccus alkaliphilus DSM 16010
GTCGATTCCTTGATGTACTGGACGTTGTCCAGCTCCTGATCGATTTTGTAGATCGTCTCATTTTCAAGGTCCACGTTTGCCGTGAAGGGATTGTTGTACATCATGATGGGCTTCGTCACGACATCATTGACATCCTTGAACTGGTGGAACGCTTCCTCTTCCGTCGGCGTCATGTAGAATGAGTTGATCAGCAGGTGACCGTCCGCGTTCGTCTGCTCAACGAATTTCGCATACTCGATCACTTTATCCGTCCGCTCATCCGCGATGCCGACCAGCAGTTTCGTATCACTGTCCTTGATCTGGTCACTGACCTGCGTGATGATTTTCTCCTTCTCCACATCATCCAGGGACGCAAACTCCCCCGTCGAGCCGACGATGATGATGCCCGCCACTTTCGCCTCCAGGAAATACTGGACATTCTCCTTCAATCCTTCATAATTCACGCTGTAGTCCTCGTTCATTGGTGTGATCAATACTGGAAATACTCCCTCAAATTTGTTCTGCATGTTCTTTATCCCTCTCCATTTCATATTTGTCTTTCTTCGCTATGAATAATCCTGCATAACCGTAAATCAAACTGATGATGATGACCAAAATGCCATACCAGAAAAAAGGCAGATATGCGAGTGTCGCCACGCCCAGTGTTGTCGCCATGAATATACCGCCATCCGACCACGGCACCATAGGGGTCGTCACCGTGCCGCCGGCCTCCACGTTACGTGAGAGCAATGTCCGGCTGACACCTTGCCTGTCATAGTTTTCTTCAGTGATCTTTGTACCCGTCAGAAGTGATACATACGCTGCACCGCCAAAGAATACACCGAAAAAGGATGCAAGAAGTGTCGTGGATGTCAGGCTGCCTGTGCTGGTCGCCCATCTTGCGAAAACGTCCCCAATCACCTTGAAGGCGCCAATTGACTGCAGCAATCCACCGACACCGAGTGCAAGGAGGATCAGCAATATCACCTCAAGCATGAATGTGATGCCGCCGCGATCGAGCAGGTTATCGATGAAATCTATGCCTGTTGCAATACCGCTCCCGGTGTAAAGCGTCTGGATGGCTTCTATGAAGCTATACCCCTGGAACCACGTCGCCCATAAGCTCCCAAGAAGTGCACCGAAGAGGATGACAGGCACTGACGGCAGTTTGAATATGAGCATGATGACGACAATGACTGCCGGCAGCAGCATGAGCCATGAAATATTGAAAGTCTCTTCCAGATTTGCCATTGTATTTTGGGCGATCGACAAATCACCGCTTCCATCAGTAATGACGACGCCGACGATCCAATACAAGATACCTGCAATTATGAAGGCAGGTATTGAAACGTAGGACATGGATTTGATGTGGCTGAACAGGTCGACCTTTGATAAATATGCTGTCATTACCGTGGTATCCGAAAGGGGTGACATCTTATCACCGACGTAACATCCCGAAATCACCGCGCCGGCGACAAGATATACAGGCAATCCGAAGCTCTCCCCGATCGCCATCATCGCGATGCCGGCAGTCCCTGCTGAACCGAATGATGTACCTGTGGCGAGTGCCGTGATGGCACATATGACCATCGCGGCCATCAAAAAGATGCCGGGGCTGATGATGCCGAGCCCGTAATAGATCATCGTCGGTACGATGCCGCCGGCAATCCATGAACCAATCAGTGCACCGACAGCAATCAGTATGAGCGTCGCCCCCATGCCTTCATGGATGCCCTTCAGCAGGCCCCTTTCCATTTCAAAATAACTGTACCTCAGGTAAACTCCAAACCCCATAATGACGAACCATACCGTTAAAAGTGCCAGTTGTATGGGCAGCTCCAATACCACTATGAAGCTGAACATGATGATGACGAACAGTATAAGTATACTGATCAACATCGGTATACTCGGTAATCTCCCTTTGTTTTCCATGACTCTCCCCCTGTTTTACTTGATTACGAAACCCTTTGAATATATATCTGATTCATCAATATAAAATTGAGAATTTGATACCAGAAATTGTTTAAATGTGTATTGTCCATTCATAACTTTCACCCTGCCCCCGTTCAGAGCAGAAAGATCATCCTGCTTGTAAATTTTATTCAGCACAGACACAGCTTCACTCACCGGATAGGCGAGTATGACCTTTTCTTCATTGACGGTGACATGCCTGTCACGGTGAACGAGTACAAGATAACCTTTGAAATCTACATAAGCTTCCACGAATTTTTTGATCTCTGTAATATTTGCAACCGACAGTTCAAAATCCACTGATTCAACACGGACATCCTCACCGTCTGCCACATACACCCCATTCATACTTCCAACTTCGTGAATATTTTCAAACCCGAGGCCCTCATGTGTATAAGTGTAAGCACTCCCTTGTTCCCTGATGGTGTACTTCTCACTTTGTACGATCGTTCCACGTTCGAGTAGCGACTGGATGAAACTTTTCAGCAGTATATTTCTATTATCCAAAACAGAATTGGAATGGATTTCAATATCGATGATTGTTCCAGCCGGCTCATAAATGATCAGATTGACATACTTGCTGCCCCTCGGTTCATTCAGCAGCAGATCGATATTGTTGAAACCTTCAACCGTCCCCGCGAGCTCATTTTTGTGGACGATCCTGAGCTGCTGGCCGTTGATGTGAATGTCATGACTGTTGATCACTTTCCGTATCACTTCCCCACCTCCTTAAATTTCAGGTATCAGCAGATAACCCTGATTCACCGGATCATCTTCATGATAATAAAAATCGTGCCGGCCCATGATCCAGGCGGAACCTGTAATTGATATCCTGTTATACGTGATGCCTGCCTCTTCCCTTGTGCTGAGGAGTCGTGCTTTGAACTGTGAGCCCGTGATGCTTTCATGGATGAAGGTCTCATTCAGCCCGAGCGCGCCATCTTCATATAATGTGGAGACTTTGGCACATGTCCCTGTTCCGCACGGTGAGCGGTCGATGCCGCCCGGCGGCACGATGACTGCATTTTTTGTGACATCCCCCGGCGTGTATAACTCCATATGGGTCAGTTTATTGATGAACGGGAACTCCGGATGCTGCACTGTATGTTCCGCATTGATGGCATCCCGGATTTTCATCGCCACAGAGACAATCTTCTCCGAATTGCTGACATCGAGATCGAGTCCCAAATCTTCGGCTTTGATGATGCCGTAGAAATTGCCGCCGTATGCGATATCGCATTTGATATCTTTCTTGTCTCCATAGTCGATGTGGACCGTCTTCAGATGGAAGGCATCCGTGCTGACGAAAGTGACTTCTTCGACTTTGCCCTCCGTCACTTTGCATTCCGCTTCGACGACGCCCGCCGGGGTGTCCAGCACGACCATCGTCGAAGGTTCTGTCACTTCCACATATCCAAGCTCGACGAGTGCCGTGCATGTGCCGATCGTATCATGCCCGCACATGGGCAGATAGCCTCCGGTCTCTGCAAAGATCACACTGAAGTCTGCTTCTTCCTTCAACGGCGGAAGGACGATGGTGCTGCTCATGACATCGTGCCCCCTCGGCGGGTAGACGAGGAATTTCCTGATGTGGTCATGGTTTTCCTTCATATCCAGCATCTTCTCCTGGATGGTGTCACCCTTAAGCTCCGGCATGCCGGTGAGCACTGTCCTTGTCGGGTTGCCTCCGGTATGTGTATCGATCGTTAAAAACTGTTTTGCATTGATGTTCATAGTGTCACCTCCTTGAACCGCGACAGGTTGAGCGGACTGATGTCTTCAGTGAGTGAACCGGTCACCATCTCACTCATCCATTTACCGGTGATGGCACTGAGGCCGATGCCGTCGCCTTCATGCCCCGCCGCAACATAATAGTTTTCAATATCCGTATCTGAAATGATCGGCAGGTGGTCGGGCGTCCAAGGCCTGAGCCCGGCATAGGAACGGATGACATTCAGGTTTTTCATCTCCGGGAAATATTCGATCGCCCGCTCTGCAATGAGGCGGATGATGTACGGGTTCACTTTCGTGTCGAAACCGGTGAATTCCCGGCTGCTGCCGATCAAGAAGTTCTGGCTTTCCGTCGCCTCGTGCACAAGCGCAATGCCATAGTCGTTCATCACTTTCGGCGCTTTCCTCTCTCTGCCGAACTTTGTCATCAGATAGCCGAATTCCTGGATTTTCCGCGTGCCCATCAGTTCTGTCCGGGACGCGACCAGTATATGTCCTTTGCGTGGTTTGATCGGCATATCGATATCAAGCATCCTGCTGACTTCAGGCGCATGGATGCCACCGGCGTTGATCACTTTATTGGCGGTGAAAGTTCTTTCGCCGGAATATATTTTAAACGTTTCCGCATCCGTTTTCTTCAGGCCGGTCACCGGTGAATGCTCATAAAGGCTGAAATTGTGCTTTTTCGCTTCGTTGATCAATGAAAAGGTCAGCATATAGGGATTGACCGTTGAGTCATTCGTACATTCAAGCCCCCCTGTCAGATGATCTGCAAAGTACTTGGAGTCATTCTTCAAATCCTCCTTGGAGAGCTTCCTGAAATATTGATGGTCCCCATTCGCCGCGTTATGCCGGTCGACCCAGACATGAGCCTGTTCCAGTTCCTCATCGTCCGCACATAGGAAAATGCTTCCGGGATGCCTGAATTCAAACGGCATTTCAAGCTCGGCGGACAACTCTTTGATCAGTGCCTGGCTTTTGATTGCCATCCAGCTGTCAAAGCCGGGTTCTTTATCTATCAACAGCACATTACCGTCGCATTTCGAAGTTGTACCTGAAGCGACTGTATTCTTTTCCAGCAGTCCCACTTTCAAACCCTTCTTCGACGAATAATAGGCGATACTTGCACCCACGATGCCCCCGCCTATGATCATCACATCAAAATGACTGCTCAATGCACCTCTCCCCCTTTACTTTTATATAAGAAATAAACGTGCCAGCTTCTTACGGGGATATCATATTATCATTTGTGATAAATAGTAAAGAAATCTATAATGATTATTATAAAGTTTACACAAGGGGAGATAAAATGATTGAAAAGAAATTGATTGAAATCCTCATCAATTTTTATAACCATTCATTCACCATCATCGATAAAGACGAAAAATTGATCTACTGGAGCGTTCGTGCATCCGAAATCTTCAATCTCAAGCATGAAGACGTCATAGGGAAAGACATCAAGGAAGTATTTTCCGAAGATCAACTGCTGATATTGGAGGCATTGCGCAGGAACCGGTCATTTGAGAAGAAGCGCCATCAGGCCACCCCGGACATTCATGTGGACATCAAGGCAGAACCGATCAATATCCGGGGTGAAGTGCTCGGTGCGGTGGTATCCGAAGTCGATGTCACGTCCCAGATCAAAAAGGAAAAAGAACTCATGGAGCTTAAGAGCAAAGTCGATGTTTTAAGTGATAACGTCAAACATCTGCATAACGATGACCCTTTCAAGAACATAATCTACAAGAGTTCCATCATGGAGAATTTAAAGAATCAGATTGAAAAGGCCGCAAAAACCAATGCGAATATTCTGATCACCGGCGAGACGGGTGTCGGCAAAGAGCTTTTTGCCCAGGCGATTCATAAGACGAGCAGGCTTGAAGGCGACTTCATCCCCCTCAACTGTGGTGCCATCCCGATGGAGCTGTTCGAATCAGAGCTGTTCGGATATGACGGCGGTGCCTTCACGGGTGCAAACAAGGGGGGCAATGAAGGGAAGATCGAACTTGCTCATGACGGCACTTTATTCCTTGATGAAATAGGTGAGATGCCACTTGAAATGCAGGTGAAGTTCCTACGCATCCTCCAGGAAAGGAAATACTTCAAACTCGGCGGTAAAAAAGAGCAGACGACGAATTTCAGGCTGATTTCCGCAACGAACAAGAGGATCACAGAGCTTCTGTCTTCGGACAACTTCCGATCGGATCTGCTTTACAGGATCAATGTCATCAACATCCATATACCGCCCCTCCGTGAGCGTCCGGATGATATCGAGTCCTTATTCTACTATTACCTGTTCCAGCTGTCTGATAAATACCGGAAGGACCTCTTGTACGCCGACCAGCAGCTGCTTAAGGAAATCAGGGCGTATGAATGGCCGGGCAATGCCCGGGAGCTCATCAATGTCGTGGAGAGGCTCGTGATCTTTTCGAACGGCAGTTCACTCGACAACAGCATCTTTCATCAATATCTGGAAGAGGTCGGATCTGACCGGGCCATGAACATTTACAGCCTGCCCGGAGGTGATATTGAGCTGAAGGAGTATGTGGATCGGGTTGAAGCCGACTACATCAGGCGTGTCCTTGAAAACCACGATCATAATATCGAAAAATCTTCAATAGCGCTCGGGGTCAGCCGGCCGACACTATATGCGAAGATTAAAAAATTCAACTTATGAATGGCACGCTTATTTCTTATCTGATTTTAAGGATAATATAATGGGGTGAACATTATGAACAGTAACGAAGATTTTACAGTATGCAGATGTGAAAATGTCACATATTCTGAAATGATGAAAGCGATGGAAAAGGGGGTCAACAATTCGAGGGAGATGAAATTGAAGACACGGGCCGGCATGGGATTCTGCAACGGCAGGACATGCGGGCACCTGATCAATAAAATCACAGGGGATACACAGCATGCCGAACCTCAGTTCATACATTTGAAGTCACAGCCGCCGATTCGGATGATCTCATTCGGGACCCTGGCCGGAGGTGAATACAATGACTAGAAGAATAATCGAACATAAAATCCTCGGGTCGAAAAAAAGCCCCCTCATCCCCTTCATCTGGAACGGTGAAACATATTATGGTGCTGAAGGGGAAAGCATCACGGCAGCCCTTCTGGCCAATGATATCCGCACGCTCCGATATCACGAAAGGGACGGGGCGCCCCGGGGCCTCTACTGCAACATCGGGCACTGTTCGGAATGCAGGGTGAAAGTGGACGGCAGGGAAAACGTCCGCGCCTGCCTGACGCCGGTCCGTGAAAATATGATAATCGTACGCCAGGGCGCCCTGCCCCATCTCGTCGAAGGGGGCGGTCACGATGGCGCATTATGATGTGATCATCATCGGCGCCGGTCCTGCAGGACTCAGTGCCGCCAACATATTGAAAGATGAAAAGGACGTGCTGATCATCGATGAGTATTATCACCACGGCGGCAGACTGCTCGGTCAGCTGTACGAAGAATCGAAGGGCAGATGGTGGAATGGCATGGCAGTTGCGGACAGACTGTACCGTCAGCTTGATGATAAAGTCACATTCAGCCTGGGCACCTCAGTCTACAATGTTGAAAAAGAGCATTCGATATTCACCGTATATACGGATAAGGGGCACGTCACTTCCGGGCATCTGATCGCCGCGACGGGTTCAAAGGAAAACGCCTCGCCGATGCCCGGGTGGGAATTGCCGGGTGTCATGACCGTCGGTGCAGCCCAGGTGCTGACCAATTTCCAAAGGGTTGCACCGGGAGAGTCAGGAGTCATCATCGGCATCAATCCACTATCCATGGTGATCAGTATGGAGCTCGGTTACGCTGATGTGGAAGTTCGTAAAATATGCCTGCCTGCTGAAAATAAAATCAATTCAGCCACTCCGAAAGAGGCGCTGGAAACTCTGCTGAGCCTAGGCCAGTCTGCGCCTTCGAAATTTTTGGCGGTTGCTGCGGATATCGGAAACAGGCTCTCACTGCTTCACGGTCTTGCATTGAACCTCTTCCCTTCAAAAGGTGTGAAGGCACTCGGCATGCCCATTTCGATCAAGGAAAGGGTCGTGAGGATCAATGGCACGGATAAAGTCGAGTCCGTCACCACCGTGAAAACACGGGCCGACGGCAGCGTGATCAAAGGGACCGAAAAAGAGATCGCCTGCGATTTCGTCTGCATCTCCGATGGCCTGTCACCGGTGAATGAAATCACATCGCTCTTCAATTTGAAGCATGTATACATGGAGTCCCTCGGCGGTTATATTCCAATCCACAGCGAGAAGATGGAGACCGAAGTGGCGAACCTTTATGTCGCCGGCAACATCACCGGCATTGAAAGTGCCAAAGTCGCGATGCTGCAGGGCGAAATCGCGGCCCACCATGTTACAGGGAATGCAGAAGCACTCAAAGAGGCTTTGAAGAACATCGCCAAAGAACGTAAAAAAGCCACGGTGAAGTTCCATAAAGACGTGGATGCCGGCCGGGAAAAACTCCAGTTGTACTGGCTGGCGAAATAAAGAGATGCCGGGTAGGAGTCGGCCCGGATGGAATTTGAAACAGGGAGGTCCCCGTGCGGATTCGGATCCCCCATCCGGACGGAGCCAGAGGTGCGGCGGCCGCCGTCTGGATACAGCACCGAATTCCGGACGGAGCAAGAGATGCGGCGGCCACCCTCTGGATACAGCACCGAAATCCGGA
>NZ_FRCF01000009.1:8530-90176 GCF_900142805.1 Lacicoccus alkaliphilus DSM 16010
CTGGATACAGCACCGAATTCCGGACGGAGCAAGAGGTGCGGGGGCCGCTGGCTGGATACAGCACCGAATTCCGGACGGAGCAAGAGATGCGGCGGCCGCTGGCTGGATACAGCACCGAATTCCGGACTTCTCAAATCAAAATAAAAGCTATAAAAACAGCACTGCAAATTGCAGTGCTGTTTCTCTATATCACAGTAGATGATACGAGAAGTATCTTCGCAGGCTCCTCCGTATCGTTATACCATTCGTGTTCCATTTTCGAATCGATGTGAATCGAGTCGCCCGGCCCCAGAACCGTCCGCGCACCCTGGATGATGACCTGCAGTGTGCCACTGAGCACATAGATGAATTCCTGCCCCCTGTGGGTGTATGGCGAGTGTTGTGTCTCCCCTGCTTTCAACTCCACGAGCGCCGGGGTGAATAAAGGATTCTCTATATCTCCGGACAAGTCCTCGTATGAAAAATTGCCGTTCAGTGACGCGGTGTCCACCGGGTCTTTCTGGTTATCATCAAAGAAGAAATTGACATTGACGTCGAGTGCTTCAGAGATTTTTTTCAACGATGTGAAAGTCAGTGTCCTCAAGTCGCGTTCGACCTGAGATAAGAAGCTGATGGACAACCCGCTTTCGGCACTCAGCTCCTTCAACGTCATTTTCCTGCCCTTCCTTAATTTCTTCAGTTCACTTCCCAGTGTCTCACTCATATCCCGACCCCATTTGCTTATGATCTGTGCATATTGACGAACACACTCTTCACTTCCACGTAGTTTGCGATGCCGTAGTCCCCGCCCATATCGCGGCCGATGCCGGAGTGCTTGTAGCCGCCGAACGGCATGGTCTCTAGCTCGAGTCCGAAATCGTTGATCCATACTGTGCCGGCTTCCAATTTTGATGCGATATAGTGGCCGTCTTTGATATTCTCCGTCCAGACGCTTGAAGCAAGGCCGTAGTCGCTGTCATTCGCCCTTTTAATTGCTTCATCGATATCATCGAACGGCATGACGCACATTACAGGTCCGAATATCTCTTCCCTCGCGATCGCCATATCATCCGTGACATCTGTGAATATCGTCGGCTCGACAAAATATCCCTTATCGCCGATGCGGCTGCCGCCGGTGATCACTTTCGCACCGGCTTCTTTGCCTTTCTCGATATATCCAAGGACCTTATTCATCTGCTTCTCTGAAATCAACGGGCCGATATCGGTGTTTTCATCGAGACCGTCGCCGACGACCAGGTCCTCCGCCCGCTTCTTCAGCTCCTCGACCACCTTATCATAGATTCCCCGCTGCACATATACCCTTGTCGTCGCACTGCAGTTCTGGCCGGAGTTGTACATCGTGCCGTCGAAGATCCCGTCAAGCCCTGAGTCAAGATCAGCATCTTCCAGTACAATCGCCGGTGATTTTCCGCCGAGCTCCAAAGTGATGGACTTGATGTCTTCAGCGGCATGTTTCATGATTTCACGGCCGGTGTTCGTCGATCCTGTGAATGCAACTTTCGATACGTCCTTATGGGTGACGAGCGAGTGGCCCGCCACCGAGCCCTGACCTGGTACGATGTTGACCACACCGTCCGGGAAGCCCGCTCCTTTGAAGAGATTGGCCGCATAAAGGATTGATAACGGCGTATCCTCGGCAGGTTTCAATACGATTGTACAGCCTGCAGCAAGCGCCGCACCCATCTTCCACGCCGCCATCAGAAGTGGATAGTTCCATGGCACGATCTGCGCCACGACGCCGACCGGCTCATGGACGGTATAAGTCACGTAATTCGGGTCGACATTCGTCGTCTTGCCGAAGATTTTCGTCGCCCAGCCTGCATAATATCTGAAATGCGTGACAGTGCCGTCCACATCATCTTCCAGTGCCTGCATATATTTCTTTCCGTTGTCCAGTGCCTCCAGCTGAGCAAGCTCTTCCCGGTTCTCCTCAAGCAGATCGGCGAACTTATAAATCAGTTCAGATCTTGAGGCCGCATCCATCTTCGTCCATTCCCCATTGTCGAACGCCTCTTTTGCGGCACGCACCGCCTTGTCGATGTCCTTTTCCGTCGCTTCACTGACAGTTGCGATCACTTCTTCGGTCGCCGGATTTTTGACTTCGAATGTATTGCCGCTCTCCGAAGGCGCATATTCCCCGTTGATGTACAGCCCCTTCTCCTGCTCCAAAAACTCCCTTACTTTAGGTTTCAATTCCATCAATGACATCCCATCCCACTCCTTGTTTTGATATTTAATGACTAAATCTTCTGTCAACTAAATCATAAACGATGCCAAATAAAAAATCAATCATAATTTCACTCACTGTGAAATTATGATTGATCAGGATTTAATATTCTAATTGTTTTCAAGTCTTGAAAGCACTACTTCCCCGAGCACTTTCGCACTGACCAGCAATGATTTTTCATCGATATCAAACTTTGGATGATGATTGATATAAGGTTTTTCAACACCTTCAGGTTTTGCACCGACATTGATGAACGTGCCCGGTGTTTTCTGCAGATAGTAGGAGAAATCTTCAGAACCGCTCGCTGGATCATGGTGCGCGACGTTCGTGAGGTGTCCGCCAGTGCTGTTCTTCAGAATCTCTTCAACCGCCTGTGTTTTTTCCGGATCATTGTAAAGTACCGGGTAATCGTAGATGTACTCGAGGTCACAGGTGACTCCGAACGAAGTCTCTATCCCCTTAAGGATCTTGACCATCTCGTCATGGATGGGTTCTTTATTCTCCTCTTCCATGTAACGTACAGTTCCGCGCAAAGTCACTTTGTCCTGGATGACATTCTGTCCGCCCGGCGCTTCAAAAGCCGTTACGGATACGACTGCGGTGTGTTTCGGGCTCATCCTTCTTGAAACGATCGTCTGCACCTGGGTCACGAAATAGGAACCTGCGACGATCGGGTCGATCGTCGTTTCCGGCATCGCGCCATGACCCCCGCTGCCCTGTATGTGAAGATTGAAGTTTGAACGTCCGGCCATCGCATTGCCCTCGATCAGTCCGACTTCACCGGTTTCAAACATCGGGAACAGGTGGATGCCGTAGACTTCATCCAAATCATCAAGTATACCGGATGCGATGATGCTCTTCGCGCCGCCCGGCGGCACTTCTTCAGCATGCTGGTGAATGAGTTTGATGGTCCCGTCCCACTCGTCCTTCAATTCGATGAGTACTTCGGCAAGTGTGAGCAAATAAGCTGTATGCCCATCGTGGCCGCACGCGTGCATCACACCATCATTTTTGGATTTGAACGGTACATCCGTTTCTTCGGTGATGGGCAAAGCATCAAAGTCTGCCCTCAAGCCGATCGTCCTGCCCGGGCTTTTCCCATTGATCTCAACGACGATGCCGTTCTCACCTTCGATTTTCTCCGTGACCTTCACATCTTTATCTTTATAGAAATCCGCGATGTAACGGGCTGTCTCCTCTTCTTTGAATGAAAGTTCGGGATTCTCGTGGAGATGACGCCTGATTTCGATCATACGCGCTTCTTTTTCTTCAAGTTTTTGGAACAGCTTTTCTGTAATTGACATACAAAACCCTCCTGATAATGTTACTTTCATTTTATACTTTATTTCGATAGTCTTCAAATATTTTGTTACCGGTTTCACAAAAATTCGGATATGCAATCAAATGAGTTATGATAAGATGATATGTATAAAAACTTTAACTTAGGGGCAAGAGATATGACTATTGATAAAAAACCAATGAGCTTCTCAAAATCCATCAAATCAACGCAGGTCTTCCCTGAGCATACCAATCACCTGGACACGATGTTCGGGGGGAAGATACTCGCAAACATCGATGAGATTGCCGCCATCGCGGCGATGAAACATGCAGAAACGAACTGCGTCACGGCATCCATAGATTCCGTGAACTTCCTGAAACCGATCCGTGCCGGGGAAATCGTTACATACGAAGCGTATATTTCACATGTGGGCACATCTTCACTTGAAGTCTGTGTCCAGATCAAAGTGGAAAACCCATTCACCCATCAGAGCGACCTGGCGGTGCTCAGCTTTCTGACTTTCGTCGCCGTCAACGAAGCCGGCGAGAAAGTCGAAGTGCCTAAAGTATATCCGACCAACCAGCACGAAGAATGGCTGTTCAAGACAGCGGATGACCGCATAAAAAAACGGCAGGATCAGCGTGTGAAAAGTAAGGAAATGATTGAATTCCTGAAGAGTATCGAAGAAACCTCATAAAATAAGGAAACGGGACTATTCCCGTTTCCTTATTTATTCGGTCCGAACACTCTCGCTCCATTATTCTCCGGTATACCATCCAGACGTTTCTGCATGGTTTTTTTCCAGCTTTCAGCGAGCAGCGCCACATCCCTCAGATTTTCCGCAAGGCCGGGGTTTTCCGGCTGGTTGTACATCACTTCATTGCAGGCATCAATCGTCCATTCAGGGTTCGGCCGTTCCAGGAGCCTGATGCTGTCACCGTTCTCCACGCACCCTTCCTTGATCACCCTGAAATACCAGCCGGTCCGCCCGCTCTCCTCGATTTTCAGCGCAAGGTCGACGATCCTGTGTCTTCTTGCAGGACGCCAGCAGGGTCTCCTCGGCTGCGAAACTTGAACCTCCGCTTCACCAATCCGGTAAACATCACCAATGCATACATTCGTTTCATCCAGGCCGGTGACGGCCAGATTTTCTCCAAAAGCGCCCGGACCGATATCCTGACCGAGCGCATTCCTCCAATCCGTATAATGTCCGGCAGTATAACAAAACACCGCCTTTTCGGGTCCGCCATGATTCTTCTTATCCCCGACTTCATCGTTTTGAAATCCTTTTTCCGTCAGGTAAACCGCTTCATTGGTTTTCCCGCGGTAAATTGCCGTCGTCCATTCACGATCCATCTTCCGTTCTGCATTGTCATCCCCATATGTTTTTGCCTTGCCGATGAATAGGTGCATCACTTTGCCAAGTTCCATATCCTGCCTCCAGCGCATAAAATTAGATGGTACCAGTTTACCATGGTTCTCAAATACTGAAAAACTGAAAAGCCCCTCTCTCTCCCCATGCAAAAAGGCAGTGGGACCACCGCCTTAATTTTCCCTCACCTTGACGTTTTTATCGTTGAACTCCGTGATGGCATATTGGACTGCAAAAATCTTTTGAAGTTTACGGTTGATTGCGCTTTTGGGAAATCTGGTCTTGTAATTCGATCGTTTTGCCACCGCTTCCGTTTCAAGGTACTCAGGGTGGGTTTTATCGTTCAAAATCATATAAAGCCTGTCAAAGTCCTCAATCCCCTTTGACTCTTCTATCGGGCACGGGCCTGTATATCCCACAATTTCCGGACACGGCCTTTCCTCTTCCGATAAAAACTCGACGAGTTCAATCTTATGGAACCACTTTGTTTTATAATCATATACATATCCGAGGCTGCCGCCTTCGGTCAAAAGTGCATCCACTTGAATATGGCTTGAAGTGAGCTCCGGCTTTTCCCGGCCATCGTCACCCTGGTCATCGGAAAATACCCGGATCACCAACTTATCATATATGAACTGGGCAGAATGCACATTATTCCAGTCGAAGACTGACTGGATGACCAGATGAAGCTCGTAGAAGTTCAGTCTTGTCGGTATGATCATTTCACGGTAAATCTTATTTTCCCCTCCGGGGAGGGAGATTTTAATTTTGAATGCGTTATAGGAAGTGTGTCTCTGTTTGTTTTTCAACAGGACATTTTTATAACGTTGCTCCTCCACTTCCCCTAAATTCGTTTCCCTGATCGTTTCAAGCACTTTCGGATGCGTGATGCCATATTCACCCTCCAGCCTGATGACGAGACCGGATGCGATCAATTCTTTGAACTCCCCGATATCGTTGTAGAATGGATGGTCGTTCTCAGCCCTTTCTTTTATCACCTGAAAACTCTCATCCGGTAAAGACAGCAGTATCCTTTTAATACGTCTACTGTCCGTCAGCAACCTTTTCAGTTCATCCACAAAAACTTCCTTTTGAAGTGATGCAGGTGTATGTGAAAGCGCTTTCGAAATTTCCTTTAACTGAGTGATTGTTATTCCTCTCAACAAGTCCTCAAGATCCAGATCAGCGTATGAAATAAGGATCGCCCTTTTAAGCGGACTGATTTCATTCAGCCATTTCAGGTTTTTGTCATTCTTATTCATCTCTTTGACCAGGCTTCTTAAAGTCCCTTCATGAACCACATATTGGTTTCCCTCATAAGGGACCAGAATGAACTGGTCGACCAAAAAAGGATGTTCTTCCCCGGATGCCTCCACAGTATAATAACCATCTTCGGACTGAGAAGCTTTCAACTGCTCGATAAGACTAAGGTCCTGTGTGCTCAGCTGTTCCACCAGCCAGCTGATATGATAAGGGTTTGTCATTTCACGGTACCTGTAAACGACAAATTCATCAATGGACTGATCACCCTTTTTCCGTTTCTCATTCAATTGATTTAAAATGTCCTCCGTCACAAATTTTCTGTAAAACTCTTGAATCCCCATATAACGACCCCCTTCAAGACGTCTCCCATGTCGCCGGTTAAGCTTAGTATAAATGTATCACAAATTGTAATGATACACTAGATATTTATGTCAATTTTCTGTTAATTCAGTAATTTTACTGCCCCGGCTTTCCTGGCCTTGTTCTGCAGCCTCTCTTCCTTTGTAACCAGCCAGTGATATAATATTCTTTAGATAATGTAATGGAAGGGATGTATTTTATGGGGAACGGTTATATTTCAGAAAAAGAAATCCAGGTGTTATATTCAGATACCGATATGATGGGTGTCATCTACCATGCAAATTACCTGAAATGGGCAGAGCTTGGCCGGATGCAGCTGATTGAAGATGTTGGTTATGATTATGCTGCAATGGAGCGCGAAGGCTATTATGCCCCGGTATATAACGTCGATATCACTTATAAAAAAGCGTTGAAATACGGGGACCGTGCCTTCGTCAGAACATGGGTCCAGTTGAATTCCGGAATGAAGACCATATACGGTTTTGAAATCATCGACGGTGATGGTGAATTGTGCACATTCGGCACAACCACACATGTCGTCGTCAAAAAAGTGGAGGGGGAATTCAAGACGGTTCCCTTTAAACGGATCTACCCCGAGTGGTTCCGGAAATATGAAGAGATCAAGATGAAATAAAAGAACCGGGCATAAGCCCGGTTTTTTCCATTAGTCATCTTTTTCCACATCAAGTACTTCACCTGTCGTTGCATTGATTTCAACTTCGTATTCGGAGCCGTTATAATCGATTTCAATATCGTATTCATCATCCTCCTTATCGAGGTCCCATTCTGCAACTGTGCCGCCGCCGACAGCCTCAAGTGCTGCCTCGATTGCTTCTTCAGAAGAAATGAAGTCTCCGTCAAGCTTTATGTTGTTCGTATAGTTCCCGCCGGATTCATTTTCCTGGTCGATATCTTTGACTTCACCTGTCGTTGCGTTGATTTCCACTTCGTACTTGGAGCCATCATAAAAGATGTCTATTTCATATTCATTGTCATCCCTGTCGAATGCCTTTTCGTGCACATCCCCGCCACCGACTTTATCTTTGGCCACCTTAACAGCTTCATCCATACCTATGAATCCGGAATCCGTTACCGTCTCCTCATCTGATGTGTGCCTGCCTTCTTTTTTCCCGACTTCGACATCCTTTACATCACCTGTCGTTGCGTTGATTTCCACTTCATACTTGGCACCGTCCTTCAGGACGTCAATTTCGTATTCATTGTCGTCCCTGTCGAACTCCTTCTCATCCACTTCACCGCCGCCTGCTTCATCCTTTGCGATCTTCACCGCTTCATCCATGCCGATGTATCCACCATCTGTCACTTCTGCAGCGTCAGTCTGAGCACCATCAACTTCATCACTTTTCGCTTCACGGTCGGTTTCTTCCTCTTTGATGCTTAAATCTTCAGCGTTGATCTCTACATCATATTCATCTTCACCATTTTTCATTTCAATCTCATAGTAATATTCACCGTCATCCCCATCCAGTTCCACATCAGTGACGCTGCCTTCAAAACGTTCTGCGGCCATGTCCACTGCATCCTGGACAGAATACTTGAATTCAGAAGTTTCCCCGGTTTTGACGATTGCCACGCCTGCGTTGTCCGCGTTTTCCCATTCCATATCATCCGAAGCATTCGCCGTTGAACAGGCCCCAAGAACCAAAGCTGCTGATAAACTGCCTGCCAGTAAAGTGTTTTTATAGAATTTCATTTCTTAACTCCTCCTTTATATCTTACTTATATAATAGCCCGCCCTGACTAAAGGGTGCTTAAAGTAAAATTAAAGGTCGGTTAAAAAATAATACATGATTTTTAAGCGCCTGCCTGCGCTTTAGCCCTGAGCCTGATTGCAAGTGTAATCAGCACAAAACACAGCAAAGCCGCGGCCAGGTTGACCATGACCACACCCGGCCAGTGATGGCTGACCCAGAACACTCCTGCAAACGTCCCGAGCAGGGAGGCCCCCACATAGTAGAAGAACAGGTAGAGCGAAGAGGCCTGGGCTTTATTCGCCCCGGCGCTCCTGCCGACAAACCCGCTCACAACGGAGTGGCTCGCGAAAAATCCGTAGGTGAATAAAGACAGGCCAAGGATGATTGCCGGCACGCTCGGGATGAACAAGATCAATATACCAAAGGTGAGTATCGTAAGCCCGAGATAGATCACCTTCTCCTGTCCAAGGTGCATCACCAGATTTCCGTTGATTGCTGAACTGACCGTGCCGATCAGAAGGATGAGGAAAACCCAGCTGACGATCGACTGGCTGATGTGGAACGGGTCACCGAGCAGAACGAATGTCACATAGCTGAACAGGGCGATATTCATCCCCATCAATAGAAAACCTGTGCCGAAGAGGCATAACAGTAAAGGGTTTTTCAGGTGGCCGATGAGCGACCCCAGCAAAGTGCCGACTGAAAATTTTTGAGCCTCGAAATGGCGTGAGGGGTTGAGCAGCTTCCAAAATATCAAAGTCGCGACGACACTGATGATGCCGATGGCGAGGAAAGCGACCTGCCAATTGAATACGTCCCCCATGAGCCCGGAGAACACACGGCCGAAAACCGCCCCGAGCGAGTTGCCGCTGATGTAGAGCCCCATGGCAAGCGGCATGCTTTTCGGGTGGATTTCCTCGCTGATGTATGCCATCGCGATGGAAGGGACACCGGCAAGGACGACACCCTGCAAAGTTCTGAGTATCAGGAGCATCGTGAAGCTCCCGCCGCTCAAAGGTGTCAGCACACAGAGTAAAGACGCTGCAAACATTGAGGCGACCATGATTTGCTTGCGGCCGACCGCCTCGGATATCGAACCGAAAAGGATCATGCTGACGGCTAAAGCAAGCGTGGTCAAAGTCAGGGACAGGCTCGAAACGGCTGGCGTGACATCGAACACCTGCGTGAATTCAGGCATGAGCGGCTGTGCAGTATAAAGGATTGCAAACGTGTTGAAGCCCGCAGCAAAAAAAGCAATGGATATCTTGTTAAACTCCGGGGTCCCCTTTTCTATAAAGTCCATGATCAGCATCTCCATCGGATTTTCTATTACTTATCATGCTACCATTGTGGTATCTGTTAGTAAATTGCCGGTATTCATCCATCAAAAAAGCAGCGGACCCTCCCGGGAACACTGCCTTAACAGATCAGTCATACTCCACATCCAAAATTGCACCGTTTCTTGAATCTACCTCAACTTCAACTTCCCGCCCATCCACGTTCAACTCGATTTCGTATTCAAAATCGTCATCATCATACTCCCACTCGATGACGATGCCGCCCACTGTATGAAGCGCTGTATCCATCGCTTCCCGTGGTGTGATCATCCTGTCCTCATCATCCTCATACCCTGCCCCGGAGTGTTCCCTCCCCCCGTCTTCATTTGATGGTCCTTCCGCCATGCCTTCACTTCCGGCCGGTGATCCATCCTCTTCGTTCCTTTCAACTTTTACAGGCCCGCCTCCAGACTCCAATATGATGTCATACTTCTCATCGGTCAGCTCCCAGGCCGATACATCACCGCTGACCTCCCCTGCCGCAATATCGAAGGCCGCTTTGGGAGTGATGCGGGTTTCCCTGCCTTCTGTTCCACCGCTGACGATGTCGCTTTTTTCAAGTTTGATGATACCAAGATCATCCGCATTCACTTTGCTCTCGTATTTCACTTCACCGTTGATGATTTCAACTTCATAATGATAAACACCGTCATCCTTATCGATTTTCACTTCAGTGACAGCACCCTCGTACAATGTGCTGATTTTGTCCACCGCTTCCTGCGGCGTATGTTGAATGTGGCTCACTTCTTCGGCTATATGATTTACAGCCCGCCCCTCATTGTTTTTATGCTGCCACTTCAAGTCTGTCTCTGCTGTTGCTGATGTGCATGCGCCAAGTATAAGAAAAGAGCCCAGCACAGCAGTCAACGCGTGTTTTTTCATATCAATGATCCTCCGTCCTCATTCGATTACTTCAAATATACCTCTCCTCTGCTAAAGGATTTTTAACAATGCATTAAAAACCGATTAAGACACTTGAGTATTTTGATTTTTCAAAAAACTGTCTTCCCATTTATTTCGGTTTATGAGATAATTATTATAAATGAACATCTGTAACATTAAACGGGGTGAGTAGGAAGGGGGAGCGTGATGAAACGGTTATCCCGGGGGATGCTGTTTTTCCTGATCACCGTCATTTTGAGCGGCTGCAGTGAGGATGATTTCGATGGCCGGACATTCAAGATCATTGATTCGACGAATGCCTTGGAGAAGAAAACAGAAGACACTTCAGAAAAGGAAAGGGGTGAACTCTTGTCTTTGACTTTCGATTCCGGGGAAGTCACCATCAAATCCGTCGAAAATTTGAGGGGGGAGTATACCGCAGTGGATGATCAGCTGGAAATCACTTTGATGGACCACGAAGGGGAACTGCTGCTTATATTTTCTGACCTTGCTTCAAGTGTCGAAAAAAACGTCAAGTATCAGGCGGAAATTTCTACTGTCGACTATTCTCTGGAGAGGACCGAGGCACTGGCACATCTCGAGTTCATCGCAATACATGACCAGGAAGGGAGGATGGTCTTTTTCGAAGAAACAGAAGACTGACCACAAAAAAACGACCTCGTTCGAGGTCGTTTTCATCGTTCCATTTTCCAGTTCAGGCGGAAGCGCACATTGAGCACCGTGCCTGAATCGGCATAAGTGATCGCACCCTGATTCTTTCCTGCGATGAAGTGCTTTAAAACGTGTTCGCGCGCCTTCAACACTTCATCAGCGATTTTTTCACCGCCGGGCCCTTCACTTTCCGTCTCCAGAGATTTGAAGATATACGGTGATTCCTCAAATTCATAAAGCTCCATATCTTCCGAGTGCCAGGAACTGTCCAGATAAAATGTCTGGTGATGGGCACAGATCAGATCTTCATAGAGCTGTTCTGAAATTTCCACTCTCCGGTACGATTTCACACCATCTTCTTCATTGCATAAAGTCGCAAAATACTTGTCTTCCTCCACTTCAATCGAAGATGGTTTCAAGTTCTTGAGCTCCGAGTAATTTTCTCCGCGTATGCCTTCAAGCAGCGCCCTGTATATTGCGATATCAGAATCATTTTCGACTGTTAATATGAAGTTGTTAAAATCATTCAGATGATACATATGATTTTTATACATCACGAGTCTGATCCTCCGTCCGTTTATTTCAACCACAATATATTATACATTATTTCACAAAAAATTTATACCGATGTGCATGTTCCCTTGAATTTTGTACGAGGATTGGACGCAGCCATGAGACTCCGGTCGCATCGGCCGCTTCACTTATCCAGTATGATCCGGTCAATATCTTTCGGGAAGTTGTTGAAGTTGTGCGTTCCTTCTTCACCGATATATAATGCATCCTCAATCCTCACACCGCCGAAACCCGTCTGGTAAATGCCGGGTTCGATTGTGATCACGTGCCCGACTTCAAGCGGATCCCCGTTTTCACTGTCGAGTGACGGCTGTTCATGCAGTCCGTACCCGAGGCCGTGCCCGATGCGGTGCGTGAAGTAATCCCCGTACCCCGCTTCTATGATCAGATCTCTCGCCGCAAGATCCACTGCCTTCATCGGAGTGCCGGGGACAGCCTTTTCGATGCCCGCTAGATTCGCTTCATGGACAGCGTTATAAATCTCACGCTGCTGATCCGTCGGCTCCCCGATGATGAAAGTGCGTGTCATATCGGAAACGTACCGTGATTCCGAAACGATGCCAAAATCTATCAACAGGAAATCCCCCCGGCGCACTTCCGCATCACCGGGTTCACCATGGGGCAGGGCCGAGTTCTCACCAGTCAGGACGAGCGGTCCGAAAGATACATCTTTAGCACCATAGTTTTTCAACCTTCCTGTCAGAAAATCCGCAATTTCTTTTTCGCTCTTCCCGATGACGCCTGCTTCCGTCAAATCCGACAAGGCCTTCTCCGTAATATCCACCGCTTCCTGCAGGTGTGCTTTATCCTCTTCATTTTTAATGCCGCGTAATGCGTTCACAGCGGGATCAATCGAAAAAATACTTTCTGCTGCATATTCATCGAGCAGCTTCACATACCTTTCATATACAAGGTGGCTGCCTTCGATACCGATTGATTTTGTCTGTCCGTGGGCAAACTGCTCGAACAGTAATCTGAAAGGATCTTCGCCGTCGCGGTGCGGCATATGGTTCACGACCGTGGCAGTCTCATTCACGATTTCCTGATCGAGTGCTGGATACATGATCGTCGTCTCTTCGCTTTTCGCATCGATGATGAGGGCAAGCAGCCTTTCATGCGGTTCGATGAAGCAGCCTGTAAAATAAAATATGTTCGTCGGTTCAGTGAGTAAAACCGTATCGACGTTCACACTTGATGCAAGTTTGGAAACTCTCTCTTTATATATGGACATTGTCTTCCCATCCTTTAAAATTTATTCGGCCGGTGCCTTACAGTTATCAATAAAACTTTGGCATGGTATGATTTATTATAATGTTATTAATGAATGGTGATGACAATGAAAAGGTTTTATCAGTCCCTGAACACCCTGCATACCAAAATCAACAAAAATTTTAAACTGCCGCCTTTGATGTCTTTCTCGCTTGTCACCCTGTATATCCTCCTTACATCGCTTATCGCTTATTCGATCCATTATGCTTTGACAGGGGAGGGCGGCGGCTCGCTGACGGATAATTATTTTGTGATGGTCTTGAGGACCGTCATCATCATCCTGTTCATCAACTTCAACATCATTTATTTATATATACTGGTGCGCTATTTCAGACGCGATAAAATCCCTTTGCGTGTAATCTACTCTTATTATGCGGTTTTTTCGACACTTCTGTTCTTCATTGCCGTCACTCTGCTCTTCAGTGTCATGTTTTCCTACTACGTGATCGGCATGCAGATGGAATCGATCTTCCTCATTTTCGGCATTGCGATACTCATTATATTGACTGGTGCAAACCTTTATCCGGCCTACTTCCTGTCACTCGCCTTGAAAGAGGAGCCGGTGGATGTTTTTTGGGCGATCATCCTTTGTGTAATAGGTATCCATTTGTTCAGCTACCTCTTCTTCAGCATTTGGAACAGGATTCATATTTTCCAATTATGGTTATAGACCGAAAGCGGCTCTACCGGGCCGCTTTTTTAATCGAATGTGCCCTTCACAACAGTTTTTCCATATTGTTTGAGCACCACGCCCTTGGCGATGACGGCATCCAGATTGAAGCCGTCATCGAACAGCAGCAGGTCCGCATGCATATTTTCCCCGATGCGGCCTTTATCGGAAAGGCCCAGCACCTCTGCAGTGTTTTTGCTGACAATTGAAAAGACTTCCTCAGGACTTAAAACGCCACTTTCATACAGCTCTGCCACCCCATGCAGCAGTGTCTGCAAAGACGCCACTTCCAGCTTTTTCAGGTTTCCCGATGCATCGAAGACAGGCAGGCTGCCGTTGCCGTCGGATGAGAGCGTCAGCCGTCCGACATCACCGTCCGCCGCCTTGAATTTTTCCACATCGCGAACGATATCCGGTCCGGCGGTCATATCCACATAAGCACCAAATCTGGTAAGCTCTGCCGCCTCTGCAATCAACCCATCCGTCCGGTTCACGTGCGTCGGAAATATATTATACGCCGGCAGATCGTACTCTTCTATCAGTTCTTTCAGCTGTCCGAGCCCGGCTTTTCCGCCGCCTGTATGGAAATGGGTCACCCCCGCTTTCCCCGCGGTCATTCCGCCGACCCTCGTTTCCGCTGCGATTTTCGCAATCTCCCCTGTGGTGGGCTGACTGGAGCGGTGGTCGGAAATGGCAATTTCCGCGGTCCCGATGACCGGATCCACCAAATAGATGTCCCGTTCTATCGTACCGGTGATGGTCGGCGGCGGGATCTGGTAATTTCCTGTATACATCAAAGCCGTGATGCCTTCTGTCGTCAGGGCTTTTGCCTTTGCATAGAGTGCCTCAAGTGAACGGCTCGTCTTATCCGTCCCGATCAGGCCGACAGCGGTCGTTATTCCGGCTTCCACGAATTGGCGGATATGTGTTTCCGGGGTGCGGGTATGATAACCGCCTTCCCCGCCACCACCGATCAGATGCACATGAGGGTCGATGATCCCGGGCATCATGATCCTGCCCTCGCCCGGGATGATGTTGACCGGAATGTCGAGGACCAGATATTTTTCGATATCGACTTCATTTTCCACCAGTGCAATATGTTCGCCGATGATCACGACGTCATTGATCCCTGCATAGGCAGGCGCAAACACTTCAGCGCCCGTTATGATCGTGATCATGCTTCATCATGCTCCAGGTATGTGTCGAACCAACCGGTCAGATGTTTCAACCTTTCGATCCTGAGGTTCGGCTTTCCTGTCCGGGACAGGTTGTGGTCTGCTGCAGGGAAGCGTATGAACTCAGTCTCTTTCCTTTTATACTTCAGGGCGATGAAGAGCTGCTCCGCCTGCTCCACCGGACAGCGGTAATCATTCTCACTGTGCAGTATCAGGAGCGGCGTCTCGATATCGTCCACATACTTGATCGGTGAATGATGCCACATTTTTTCAATTTCATTGAAATCCGCCTTGATCTGCCAGTCACTGAAATAGTATCCAATATCGGACACACCCCTGAAGCTGACCCAGTTGGATATGCTGCGCTGTGTGACTGCAGCTTTGAAGCGGTTTGTATGACCGACGATCCAGTTCGTCATGAAGCCGCCGTATGATCCCCCTGTCACCCCAAGGTTATCCCGGTCGATCCAATCGTATTTTCCGGTGATGAAATCCACCCCTGCCATGATATCTTCATAATCGCCGTTGCCGTAATCGCCTCTGACATCATTGACGAACTTCTGGGAATAACTGTGGGATCCGCGTGGGTTGACATACAGGACAGCGTACCCTTTCGCCGCGAAAACCTGCATTTCATGGAAGTAAGTATTTGAATAAAATGCATGCGGGCCGCCATGTATATTCGTCACCATCGGATACTTGCGCCCTTCTTTGAAACCTGCAGGTTTCATGAACCATCCATGTATGGCCGTATCATCAAAACTTTTGTAATCGATGGCTTCCGGCCTGACGATTTCAGTCTGCTCCACGTATTCTCCATTGATCGCCGTCACCGGTTCCAGTTCATTGCTCTTCAAATCGAGCCGGTACAACTCCCCGGGATGCTCCGGCTTCGATATTGTCAGCCAGGCATGGGTTTCACCTGCATCCATACCGTGTATGTGGTGGGCCCCCTGCAGCAGCGGAGTGAGTGTTCCGTCCAAATTACCGCGGTGGAGGTTGACACTCCCGTCTTCTGAAACGAGGAAGAGAAATTCTGCATCTGAAACCCACACAGTCGGATTCATCACCGTCGACTGCTGGGTGTCGTGCACCGCATAATCTCCGACCGGTTTATCGAGGTGCTTTGTAAGCTCCGTCCATGTCCCGCTTTCAATATCGTATAAAGCGATATTGGCATGAGTCGCATTTTCAAATTCACGCCCTGCATGCGTTATCAATAGATGCTTCTCATCGGGACTCACATCCACTTTCATTACATACCCTTCTTCTTTGGCGATTTCCTCACTTTTCCCATCGCCCCTTTGGATGTACAGCTTTTCAGAGAAATTGAAATCCTTGTCATCACTGTCATCGGAGGAATAAATGATTGCACCTTCGCCGAAAGCGGCATGCACAGTGAAATTCGCACTTCCAGACAAAACCGTCTGTTCCTTCTCCGTCTTCAGGTCCAGGGACTTTACGGCCTGATACTTCTCTTTCACGAGACCCAGGCTGTCCGCTTTATATTTCATTCGGCGTATGACGACCGGTTCAGGGAACTTCTCCCCGTTTTCCTGCTTCTTTTCCGTCCCCCCGGTGCCGTTTGCACTTTCGGAAGTGAGGGACACATGATAGAAAATCTTTTGTCCGTCCTTTGAAAATAATGCACTGGCGACGCCTTCCTTTTCCCTCGTCAGCTGCTTCCTTTCACCGCCGTATAATCCGAGCAGGAACACCTGCGGTTTATCATATTCACCTTTCGCGATGAAGATCGTTTCTTCACCGGACGGTGAATGGGCCACATTCGAAATGCGCTCCTTTTTGAAGGTCAGCTGCCGATTGCCGGAATCATCATATTTATAGAGGTTGGTCACATAATCATTTTCTTCCTCATCCAGATGCGTCACTGAATATGTAACTGCATCGCTGCCGGTCACTACAACGGGTGCCGCCACCGACTTGATATTGAATATATCTTTAATGTCTGATTTTTTGGACACAAAAAATCCCCCTTATCTGTTTCCTACAGTTTAACACTAATAAAGGGGCGGTTTGAACAATAAACCATTTAATTTTTAAAGCATTCCGAAAGTTCCGTCATGCCCTCGATGAGCCTTGGACCGGGCCGCGTCAAAAGATCCGGGTCGATGGCACACTGCCTGTCGGTATTTTTTATCGACAGACCCGCGATACCGCGCATAGCCTCCACCTCTTCACTCAGCTGCCCTTCATCTGCACCGCTGACGGAAACTATGTAATCGGGATCCCGGGCCAGTATTTCTTCATAACTCACACTGACAAACCCGTCCAGGTCTTCAAAAATATTTTCAGCACCTGCTTTTTCCAAAACATCATGGAGGAATGTGTTCCGGCCCGTCGTATAGATTTCCGGTCCGCTGCTCACCTGCAAAAAGACGGTTTGGCCTTCTCCATGAACCGCCTGCCCGGCCACTTCTTCCAATCCCTCTTCAAATGCACGGGCCGCCTCCAGAGCCATGTCATCCTCCCCCGTAAATCCGCCGATGTCAATAAAGGTCTGAGGGATCTCATCCACAGTGTCCGCTTCTTCAATGAAGATGACTTCAGCCCCCGTAGCCGCGGCAGCCTCTTCCAGTACACTGCCATGGACGGCACGGGAAGATTCATGGGACAGGATATGGGTCGGCTCCAATGCCATCAGCTGCTCCACATCAAATTCAAATGCATCAAGCTTGCTGACATCAGGATCGCCGATGAGCGCTTCAGGGTATGTATCGGCAGTGGAGATGCCTTCAATCTCCTCCCCCAGACCCAGTTCGGCAAGTATTTCGGTATTGCTCGGCATCAAGGATACGATCCTTCTTTCCCCGACAGAAAAAGACTCCGAGCTGTTGAGCTCAGAGCCTGCATCACTGCTTAGATCCGAATCTGAAGATGTGTGTTCCTGCTGCTCGGAAAAATCATTCTGCTGTTGCTGCTGTTGCTGCATCATCATCATGCCGCACCCCGACAAGTTCATCGCCAGGAATAGCATGACCATTGTTTTAATGACTTTTCTCATAGAAAAACTCCTTAAATTCACATTTTTTCAGGGGCTGAAACACCGACGAGGTTAAGGGAATTCTGCAGCGTCTGCCTCACTGCCTCTATCATCAGTAAATATGCACGGGTTTTATCCGGGTCCCCGCCCAACACTTTCTCTGCATTATAAAACTTATGGAAAGTGCTTGCAAGTTCCTGGATGTAGGTGGCCATCCTGTGGGTTGCACGATGTTCTGCAGCTCCTCTGATGACATTCGGGAAGGCCGCCATCTTCTTGATCAGGTCAAGCGCCTGCTCCTGGTCTATGATTGAAACATCCGCACCTGCATCCAATTTATGACCCTTTTCTTCCGCCTGCCTTAAAATACTGCAGATCCTCGCATGGGCATATTGCGCATAATAGACAGGGTTGTCATTGGATTCCGATTTTGCCAGGTCCATATCGAAATCAAGGTGGGAGTCGGAGCTTCTCATCGCGAGGAAGTAGCGGCATGCATCGACACCGATCGTATCGATCAATTCACGCAGTGTGACCGCTTTGCCGGTACGCTTGCTCATCTTGACTTCTTCACCATTCTCAATCAACCGTACCATCTGCATGATCTTAATTTCGAGCATGTCAGGATCTTTGCCGAGTGCGCCGAGAGAACCTTTAAGACGGTTGATGTACCCATGATGATCTGCACCGAAAATATTGATCAGCTTGTCATAGCCCCGTTCGACTTTGTCGTAGTGATAGGCCACATCCGGCATCAGATAAGTGTATGTACCGTCGCTTTTACGAAGTACACGGTCCTTGTCATCGCCGAAGTCGGTCGTACGCAACCATAAGGCGCCGTCGGCTTCAAACGTATAGCCGTTTTCACTCATCACTTCCAGTGCCGCTTCGACCTCTTTCTTCTCGTACAGTGAAGTTTCGCTGAACCAGTTGTCGAAGTGTACATTGAAATCATCAAGGTCCTTCCTGAGCTTTTCCATCTCGAAATCCACACCGAGTTTTCTGAACATCTCTATACGGTCCTCTTTCGAAGTCTCCATCAGCTCAGGTGATTCTTCAGCAAGCTTCTCTCCGATCGCCTGGATGTCTCTGCCCATATAACCGTCTTCCGGCATGATCAGCTCCTGCCCGAGCGCTTCAAGATATCGTGCATCGATCGAGAGTGCGAGATTATCGATTTGATTGCCAGCATCATTGATATAGTATTCGCGGACAACTTCATATCCTGCAAAATCCATGATATTGGCGAGCGTATCACCGACACTTGCGTTTCTGGCATGGCCGATATGCAGGTCCCCCGTCGGGTTTGCACTGACGAATTCCACGAGCACCTTTTCTTTCTGATCAGGAGTGGAGCGCCCGTAATCTGCACCCAGCTCCACCACCCGGGGGATGATCTGTGTGATTGATGACTCATCCATATAAAAGTTTATGAAACCAGGTCCCGCGATATCCACTGATTTGACCTTGGCAGCGGAGCGGTCCAGTTTTTCAACGATGGCGGAGGCGATGTCCCTTGGATTCTTCTTCGCCTGTTTCGTCAGTGTCATCGCGACATTCGTTGAAAAATCGCCATTCTTTTTATCTTTCGGGGTTTCCACCTTTATTTCAGGCACTTCATCAACGAGACCCGAGCTTTCCACTGCGCTTTTTATTGCTTCCAATAAACCGGCTTTTAAGTTCATCAATAACCCTCTCTCTCTAAATTATAATGATAGCTGCCCAGCAGCTGACCCTGTTCGTATAACTCATAATCGATGACTATGCGGTCACGCTCGACGAGCAAAGCTTTTGTATACAAAGTAAAATGGTGGCGCCCTGCCGCCGATTCATAAAATGTATCGGTCATCTCATTCCTGACAAAAGTGAACGTCATGCTTACGACGCCGTTCCTCTGGATTTTGATGAAATCCTCGCCGACCCGCAAAATGACCTCCAGCTGATGCCCTTCCATATCTTCCTGATACTTCAAATACCTGTCACGCTTTTCAACTTCCGAAACTTCGACTTTCTGAACGAAAGAGCGGTCCTCCCCGCCCGTCCGGAAATTTTGCGTGAGTAAAAATTTTGTTGTTTCACCCTTCATATCATCACCTGCAAGTAAGGTAAATTATATCATATTTAAATATTTTTAGAGAGTGGGAATAAAAAAAGGCAGGGTGTCCCCCGCCTTAGTGTCCCAGTTATATTTCATATAACTAAATAGTATTTTATAATCGATCGGGAAAATCTGCAACCTCCCGACATAAAAGACATAATTCAGACAAAAATTCAGTCGTCTTTCATCACGTCCTGTAATTCTGATGAATTATCCCACATTTCTTCATTGTGGTTTTGAAGGAATGTCTTAAGTGAACGTCTGCTCTCCTGATCCATGTCATCGATGATGATCTTCCCTTTCATGGACCGGTCCATCTGGTTCACGTGTTCATGCATCAGTTTGTAGCCGCGCTTTTTCGTCTTATTGACCGCCTCGTAGCAGGCGGTCACACCATGGTACAATGGTCCGTCCTTAGTGCGTTCGACCGTCACCCAGACCAGCCAGAACCTTCTCTCCCCTTCACCTTTCGGCACTTCCGGATCCGCCACCCATTTGACGCGTCTTTCCACCTCGGCACGTCCATGCAGGCCGCCGACATCTATGAAGACTTCCTGAGTGTCTATATCGATATACACCGGTGCGACGTTTTCGACGCTGATCATTCCGAAGTTCTGCCCTTTGTGGCCTGTCAGGGGGTCGTCCTTTATGATGTTGAATTGGAATCCCGGCTTTTTCCCATTGGAATCATTTGACATTATATCCTGCTCCTATGCTAATTGATTCAGTATATTGATTATTTCACCTTTGATTTCAAGGTCTTCGATCTCTAATATCTTCTCTTTCGGATAGTATAACTTCGATTCCATCCGGTGTACACCCGTTATGGAATTGATGATTGCCGACTGGCTGCTGATTTCCCTGAGTTCCCCGCTGTCCCTCTGGAGGTGGATCGGCTTCCGGTTGTTCTTCGCACCCGGACGGTCGTAATCATAAGGAAGATCCGAGAATGAATCACTGAAGAAATAGTACTCCGGGTCGATGCCTGCGCTTTTGAACAAGTCCTCGAGCTCGCTCTGCGTGATGTACGAACCGTCAAACGGAAGATATTTGAACAACTCCCGGTTCACAAAGCGGTTCGCAAGGTCCGACAATATCTCATCGTCCTCATTGATCCACTCCTGCAGATAGAAATTGACGACCATTTCATCCAGCCGCAGGTAATCGTCGACGGAGACATCCTCCTCAAAGAACGGTATGAAATATTTCGGTGCCTGCTTGAATTCATGACCGTGTTCATATAAATGCTTGGCACGTTTCAGGGCCAGGTTCAACAGCACCTCACCACCCCGGGAGACCGGATGAAAATAAACCTGCCAGTACATCTGGTAGCGGCTCATCAGATAATCTTCCACTGCATGCATACCGCTCTCCTTGATGATCACTTCTTCCTTTGAAGGCCTCATCACACGGAGTATCCTCTCCATATCAAACATGCCGTAACTGACGCCCGTATAGTATGAGTCCCTTTGAAGGTAGTCCATACGGTCCGCATCAATCTGGCTCGATATCATGCTGATGATCAGCTTGTTTTCATGTGTCTGATCGATCACCTGAGCGACTTCACGCGGAAATTCCGGGCTGACACGCTTAAGGACTTTATTGACGTCCGTATTGCCCAATATGATTTTCCGTGTGTATTCTTCATGATCTGTATGGAATATCTTCTCGAAACAGTGGGAGAAGGGGCCGTGTCCGAGATCATGCAGCAAAGCCGAGGCGAGTGCAAGCAGCCGGTATTCACCGCTCCATTCCCCATGTTCCTTGAAATTCTCTGTCATCCGTCTGACGATTTCATATACACCGAGAGAATGGTTGAAGCGTGTATGTTCAGCAGAATGAAAAGCCAGATACAGTGTACCCAGCTGTTTGATCCGGCGGAGGCGTTGAAATTCCCTCGTCTTTATAAGGTCCCAGATCAATTGGTCACGGACATGGACATACCGGTGGACCGGGTCTTTGAAAACTTTTTCTTCAGCAAGTTGTTTTTTTGCATATGGAATTTCCGTCAACATGGTGGACTGCCTCCTTTGCCTTCAATTCCCATATTATCATAACTCATTATATTAAGTGCAAATCACACGTCTTCGTCCGGCCTCCGGACGTAAAATACGGCGGATGCGCCATGGCATCCACCGTCACTGTTTCATTTATAATTTCCTTTCGCGCTTATCATCCTTCTGCTCCTGAACATCTTCTTCACGTTCGGCGTCCTCTTTGATCTCTTCGCCCGGCGGCTGATCCGGGGGCACCTGCTCCCTGACCTCGTCCCCGCCTACTTTTTCCTTCTCTTCAAGTGCTGCCTCATCTTCACGTGTCGTCATTCTTTTATTTTCATCGTTCTTTTTATCCATATGATCGGGCCTCCTTCTTTTATATCACAATTCCCAATACACGCATGTCGTTAAACTAAATTTCATACTTTTTTTCATGCCTGCCGTAGACGAAGTGGAAGATGACCATCGCCGCCGCTATGGAAAAGACGAGCAGCTGGTAGAGCCCGCCGTAACCGGTGAATGGTACGACCATCCCGAGAAAGAACGGGCCGAAGCCGAGGCCGATTTCCAACATGATGAAAAAAGTTGAAGTCGCAAGACCGACATTATCCCGCTTTGCGACCTTCACACACACCGCCTGGGCCGCCGACTGGAAATTGCCGTAACCAAGCCCGATCAGGAACCCTGCAAGCAGAAGCACACTCCCGGCCGTCGCCTGTCCGAGCGTGAAGAACCCGGCTGCCGTCATGATGAAGGATGGATAGAGGACGACATTCGCACCATACCTGTCCAACATCTTACCCGTGATCGGACGGGTCACCATTACTGCGGCTGAATAGACAAGGAAGAATACACCAGCCGCAGTGACCAGATTCATCCCAAGCGCGTACGTGTTGAGGAATGAGAGCACCGCTGAATAGGCGAGTCCCATGAACAGTATTGAAAGGCCCATCGGCAGGACATCCCTGTCGATCATCACGAATCTCCCTTTCGGCGCAGTTTCCGGCCTCGGCGTATTATTGATCCTGATCACAGGGAGCAGAAATGAGACGGCCAGAACAATGAGACCGACGTAAATCAGCATCATATTGAAACTGATGTGTTCAAGTGCAAGGAACGATAAAAAGGGCCCGAAGGCCGCCCCGAGGATCATGCTCAGGCTGAAATGGCTGATGCCTTCGCCCCGGCGCTCCGGCGGTACGGAAATCGTCGCGAGCGTATTCAGGGCAGTGCTGATGATGCCTGTGGCCACACCGTTCAGCAAACGTACGGCTATCAGGAGATGAAGCCCGCCGTCGATGAAGTACAAAGCATATGTAATGAAAAAGAAGACGGTTCCGATATACATGATTTTCCGGGCGCCCATATTGTTGATCTGATACCCGGTGAGGGCCCGCCCGGCCAGCACCCCGACGATGAATACACTCGCTGCGAATCCGGCGGTGCCCGGCGATGCCCCGTAATCTTCAATCGTCACAGTACCGACCGTCACTAAAGTCGAATACATCGAAAACATCAAGATGAAGTGAAATAGAAAAATGACTGAAAACTCGCGCGTCCAGATTTTACCTTTATATTTATTTTTAGACACTGCACCCCTCCTCTGCCAACATCACAAAACCAGTAACGCTGCGTTACTGGTTTAAAGGGTTGGAAATATTTTCGCATCAAGCGCATGTCTGATATCTTCATTGCGCCTGATCATGCGCCGGATATACTCCTTATACCTGCCGTCAAATTCCCCGGACAGGGTGTACGGGGTCTCGGGGTCGATATTCAGGACATTTAAAAACTTTTCAAGTAGATCATCCGCAGTCCAGCTTTTTCCAAGGAGTTCATTTAAGGATGCCATGACCCGGGGGTTGATATCCGGATAATCGAACTTGGTCTCCGCATCCTTTTTCGCATGACCATAAAATTCCCTCATGACCTCCGCCCGCTCTGCACCGCTTCCGGTGATGCACAAATAAACCTGTACGGCGACACCGTCCCTGATCCGCCTCTGTGATATTCCGGCAAACTTTCTGCCGTCCATACTCAAATCATAACTTCCGGGGCAATAGCTTCCATGAATTTCATATGCTTCCACATCCGCACCGTCCAGCACATGCCGGATCAGGTCGAGCATCAGCTCATAGCCCGCATCAATCGTCGGTGAATGTTTCTTATTCATGATCAGCGAGATGTTCAGCACCCCGTCATCCAGTACGACACCGAGCCCGCCACTGTTCCTTATAATGTAATCATAACCCGTCGAGGTTAAATGGTCCAGGCCGTCCTGAAGATGCGGGAGCCTGGCATCGTGGAGGCCGAGGATGATGAACGGATGATGGACCCATGCCCGGAACTTGAAGGAGCCATCACCGCCCACAACTTCCTGGAGGACATCATCCATCGCGAATGATTGATAAGGATGTACTGTCTCACCGGGCGGTATATAGTCCCACCGTTCAGCAAACAAATCATTCATGGTCATTTTTCATCGCAAGTGCCTGAGTCGCAGTGAATAAGGCAAGATTAAAAACTTCGTCCGTGGTGCAGCCGCGGGATAAGTCGTTGACCGGCTGGTTGAGCCCCTGCAGTATCGGTCCATATGCCTCAAAGCCGCCAAGGCGCTGTGCGATCTTATAACCTATGTTCCCCGCTTCAAGATTCGGGAAGATGAATACATTCGCATTCCCCCGGACTTCGGATCCCGGCGCCTTCTTTTCGGCAACGCCGGGAACGAAAGCTGCGTCAAACTGGAACTCACCGTCAATCGGCACTTCAGGGAGTTTGTCCTTGGCGTATTGTGCCGCTGTCCTCACACGCTCGGTTTCTTCTGTTTTGGCCGATCCCTTGGTAGAGAAGCTGAGCAGCGCCACGGTGGGATCCACGTTGAAGCTCATGGCCGTCCTGGCCGTTTCGACCGCAACTTCCGCCAGTTCTTCAGCATTCAGGACAGGGTTGATTGCGCAGTCGCCCATGACGTAGAGTTCTTCTTCGCGCAGCATGAAGAAGATGCCGCTTGTACGGGAGACACCCGGTTTTGTTTTGATGATCTGCAGCGCCGGACGCACAGTGTGCGGTGTCGAATGCATCGCACCGGATACAAGTCCGTCTGCTTTCCCTGTATATACCATCATGGTTCCAAAGTAGTTCACATCATTTATGATATCGTCAGCCTGTTCTTTGGTCACTTTGCCATTCCGTCTTTCAACGAAAGCATCCGCAAGTTCCTCTTTATCATCACAGCTTACTGGATCGATGATTTCCAGACCCCCGATGTCGAGTGACTTTTCTTCAGCCAGAGCTTTGATTTCATCATGGGCCCCCAATACTATGGGATGAACATAATCGGTTTCATTCAATTCAACCGCCGCTCTCAATATTCTCGCGTCAACACCTTCAGGAAAGACGACTCTCACATTCTGCCCTTCTAAGTTAGCTTTTAATTTATCTAGAAATTGACTCATGATTTCCTCCTTGAAAAGCCTATGTACGAGATTATTATACCTTTTCTGTCACATTTTTTCATCCTTAAATACTTTTAAAACGTTTTCAGTTAGAGTATCATTGATATGATAACAATAAAAAAAGAGAGGTTTTTAAAATGAGCGAAGCTGTTTCAACGTTGGATGGATGGTGGAGCCTTCATCTGCTGTATAATGTCGACTGGGCGTCATTGAAGACACTGGAAGAGTCGGAGAAAAACCGGCTGGTCGGCGAACTTCAAGAGTTTTTGGAGCGTGAGGAAGAAGTTCATCAAAATAAAGAAGGCAGCTATTCATTTTACAACGTGACCGGACAGAAAGCTGACGTCATCCTCTGGATGCTGCGCCCGACAGTCGATGAGTTGAATAAATTGGAGTTGGAATTCAATAAACTCGGCATCAGCAAGTATCTGATCCCTTCCTACTCCTATTTCTCAGTCATTGAAATGAGTGGATACCTTGCCAAGGAATCGGATGAAGATCCTTACGAGAACCCTTATGTCAAAAGCCGCCTCTATCCGGAAGTGCCAAAATCCAAATATATCTGTTTTTACCCGATGGATAAAAAACGTGATCTCGATGATAACTGGTATATGCTTCCCATGGAAGAAAGGCGCCGCCTGATGCGCGACCACGGCATGATCGGCCGCAAGTATGCAGGTAAGGTGAAACAGTTCATCACAGGCTCCCAGGGTCTTGATAAGTATGAGTGGGCTGTGACTTTATTTTCCGATGATATGCTCGAATTCAAGAACATCATCTATGAGATGAGATTCGACGAAACATCTGCAAGATACGGTGTGTTCGGCGATTTTTATGTCGGTGTCCACCTCCCGACGGCGGAGCTGCCTGCGTTTTTCAAGTAGGAACAGATGTTTAGACACCATGGAAATCGGCTATAACAGACTGCTGGATTAATTTTATCAAAGGGGTGTTTATATGGGCCGTTTAATAAGAAGACTTGCAATAGTCCTTGGACCTTTAATTATTAAGAAGATATTCAACAAGAAGAAATCAGGTAAATAACGATATAAATCTGCCGGGGGGTTGGCCATCCGGCATTTTTTTATCCTGCAGGGCTGCACCCTGCTTTGATTTTCCGGGTACCGCTTGTGAAAGCGCAATTATTTTTGATAGTATGTCATAAAACAGTAAATGAGGAAAAATCATGTCATCCAATATCAACAGGTCCAAGAGATGGATACTCATATTCACCGGCACTGTGACTTCCGTCGTCGCCATCCTGCTGCTCGTCACCGGCCTGATCTTCATCATGACGGAAGGCGGGATATTCGGCTTCGCCATAGTGCTTTTCGGCCTGATTTCAATCTGGTTTGCACAGCGGGAATTCAAGGAATATCGTCAGCTGAAGAAGGAAGCTGATGAAATGCGGAAGCAGGGTTAAATTACACGGCTGCAGTCAGCCTAATTATGTATTTTCGCCAAGTTTTCAGAAATGGTTTGAATTATGGGCGGTATTCACTTACCATTCAATTATAATCAGATTTAAGCGAATCAAACTTTAAGTGAATGAATCCATATATTAAAGGAGGTAATTCTAATGGCATTTGTAATCACCCAGCCATGTATCGGCGAGAAAGCAGGAGACTGTGTGGACGTATGTCCGGTCGACTGTATAGAAGAAGGGGAAGATCAGTACTTCATCGATCCCGACATCTGCATCGACTGCGGTGCGTGTGTCACCGTATGTCCTGTCGAGGCGATCATTGAAGAATACGACATGACCCCGGAAGACGAACCATTTTTCGAAAAGGCCAAGAAATTCTACGGCCTTGCGTGATGATGGATTGCATAACAATACCCGTTCATGATGAAAGCCGCACCCTGTGAGGGTGCGGCTTTTTTAGATCCCAGCCATTCCTATGATCACCATCACCCAGGCAGCCAGAAACAGTACGCCGCCGATCGGGGTGACCGCCCCGAGGACTGAGATGCCTGAGACCGCCAATACATACAGTGATCCGCTGAAAAAGATGATGCCTGCGAACATCAGCCAACCGGCCGCATTCATCGGCACACCGGTGAGTCCGACCAGGATGCCGATCGCGATCAAACCGGCCGCATGGAACATCTGATACTGCACTGCCGTTTCCCAGATCCCCAGATAATGATCGCTGATCCGGCCTTCCAGCCCATGTGCGCCGAATGCACCCAGTGCGACTGATATGAACGCATTCACAGCACCCAATATTACAAATAATTTCATATCCATTTACTCCCTGCTGTTAAAAATCAAAAATCGATTCATCCGTCCGCTTATTTTCCCGCGGCGCTCCCTCATCCTGACTGCCGCCCATCAATTCGAGCATCCTTTTGTCTTTATCCGTCAGACCCGGCCCCGCTGCTTCTTCCTGTATGCGGCCGGCCTTCCGGTCATCTTCCGGCTGTGCCTTCAGGATGCCGACCAGCGTCTCGATTGTGTAGAGGTGCTTCTCAAACTCTCCGGGCCTGGACGAAACCTCGAGCATGTGCAGCTCTGATTTGATCTGTTGTATGATCTGCCGCTTCATTTCCGCTCACTCCAGTCCACCATCGCCCGACCGTTGGCATGCAGGTATTCATTCGCCCGGCTGAACGGCTTTGAGCCGAAAAACCCGCGATACGCGGATAAAGGGCTCGGGTGTACGGATTTTATTATCAGGTGCTTCGAGCCGTCTATGAGCGCCTCTTTTTTCTGTGCGGGCTTACCCCAGAGAATGAACACGACATTTTCAAGTTCTTCGGATACGATTCCGATGATACTGTCCGTGAACTTTTCCCAGCCGAGTCCACGATGTGAATTGGCCTTGTGTGCATCCACGGTCAGGACCGTGTTGAGCAGTAAGACCCCCTGGTCCGCCCAGTCCTTCAGGCTGCCGCCGGTGCGTTCAATGCCGAGGTCATCTTCGAGCTCTTTGTATATGTTACGGAGGGACGGCGGAATTTTTACATCCTCGTTCACGGAAAACGCTAGACCGTGCGACTGCCTTTCCCCGTGATACGGGTCCTGCCCGAGGATGACCACCCTGACATTTTCAAATGAGGTCAATTCGAATGCTGTATATATTTCCTCCCTTGGCGGGAATACTTCACCGTTTTTAAATTTATCTTCCAGAACTTCTTCCAGTGTACTGAAATCATGCTGTGCCTTTATCTTTTTGAATATATCCGCCCATTCCATTTTCATCACCTCTTACAAAATTTTATTATACCATTCCTGTAAGCAATGCTCTAGAAATACACCGTCATATATAGTAAAATATCATTATTAATCTAATAGAGGAAAAGAGGAAATTTTATGAAGCTTCAAAAGACCCTTACCATCGCGGGCACCGATGTCAGCGGTGGTGCAGGCATCGCCGCTGACCTGAAGACATTCCAGGAGCATGAGACTTACGGAATGTCCGTCATCGTCACCACTGTGACGATGGATCCGGAGACCTGGTCCCACCGGGTGTTCCCTACGGCTTTGGAAGTCGTGGATTCACAATTGGAAACAGCTTTATCAATTTCACCGGATGCCATCAAGACAGGCATGCTCCCTTCCGAAGAAGTGATCGAAAAAGCGAAGGAGGCTTTTTTGAACAGCGATGCAGAATCATTCGTGATCGATCCGGTCATGGTATGCAAGGGTGATGATGAAGTCCTGAATCCCGGCCTTGTGGATGCGATGATTGAACACCTGCTCCCGCATGCGACGATCGTCACTCCCAACCTGGTCGAAGCAGGCCACCTGACCCGCCGCAGGACACCCAAAACGCTTGAAGAAGTGAAGGAGTGTGCAAAGGAAATCGTCAAACAAGGCGCAAAAAACGTCGTCATCAAAGGCGGCACGGGCATCGAGGGTGACAAAGCGATCGACGTGTACTATGATGGTGAAGCATTCCATCTGCTGACCACCGAGAAGATCGATGCTTCATACAACCACGGGGCAGGATGTACATTCGCCGCTGCAATCACCGCAAACCTCGCCAAAGGTGAAGCACCTCTTGAAGCGGTGCAATCGGCCAAGGCGTTCGTCACCTCGGCAATAAAGAACGGCTGGAGACTGAATGAACATGTGGGCGTCGTCAGACACGGCGCAGCGAATACAGTGGAAGAGATTGAAGTAACAGAAGAGAAGATTTAAAAGAGATAGCCCGTCTATCTCTTTTAAATTGAATTCATATGCAGAAGTGGGAGTTGCATTTTAATGGAGACTATTGACCGCGGAAAAGTGCAGGAAATGTTGAATCAATATCAAAATCAACCTGTTTACATCCACGTCGAAATAACGAGCGGCGTGTATGCAGATCATTTGAACGAGGATGTCTTCAATGCAGGGACATTCCTCCGGAACATCCAGGTCGAATATATCCAGGGTGCCATCCGGGGCGGCAAAGATGGCGCATACCGCGTGGGCCTGAAGCTCGTGAACGGCGGATGGATATATGTCCTCGGCCTGACGCATTATGCCATCAATGAAAACGACGAATTCATCATGCACGGTTTCGACCATGACGGCAAATTGGCAAGCGCATTGGAAATATCTTCCAATGAGTTTTTCAAATAGGAGGCATCACAATGGAAAAAGAAAGACATGTTTTAGTCGTCTTCCCCCACCCGGATGATGAGGCATTCGGTGTTTCAGGCACCATCATGAAATACATCGATTCAGGTGTGCCCGTGACATACGCCTGCCTGACATACGGGGACATGGGAAGAAGCCTGGGGTATCCTCCTTTCGCAACGAGGGAATCATTACATGATATAAGGAAGCAGGAAGTTGAGAAAAGTGCTAAAATAATGGGGCTGACTGATTTAAGGCTTCTCGGTTACAGGGATAAAACACTCGAATTCGAGCCGCCCGGCCATTTGGCTTCCGTCATAAAAGACATGATGGATGAACTCAATCCTTCAAGGATCATTTCCTTCTACCCGGGATATTCGGTCCACCCTGATCACGAGGCGACTGCAGAAGCTGTCTTAAAGGCAGTCGAGGACATGCCTCCTTCGGAAAGGCCTGCCCTTCAGCTCGTCGCTTTTGCCAAGAGCACACTGGATGACCTTGGAGATCCTGACATCATCAATGACATCACCGGTTATGAAGATAAAAAAGAACAGGTGATGGCGGCACACATTTCCCAGACCGGCCCGTTGCTCAAAAGGCTGGCTGCCGGGACTGTAGAAGGACAGGAAGCAAGGGAAGCTTATTTGAAGTTGGAACAATTTTACAGTTATGATATAGATTAAGGAGATTATTATGGAAGAATTGGATTTAACGACACGAGAAGGTCGTTTTAAACATTTTGGTTCTGTTGAACCTGTGAAAGGGACGAAACCAACAGAAAAAGCTGAAATGGCTGATCTTCAAAATTCTAAAAAAGATTTTCTATTTGCAGTCGAGTCCGTGGGCATCAATAATTTAAGTTATCCGGTGGTGATTGGTGATTTCCAGTCAGTCGGCAACTTCGAACTCGCAACCAGCCTGCGCCGTGAAGAGAAAGGCGTCAATATGAGCCGTTTGCTCGAGGCGCTCGAAACGGAGAACAGAAATGGCGTCAGACTTGATTTCGCAACGCTTGAACAAGTCCTTAAAGTGCTCCGTGACCGGATGCGTCAGGAAAATGCCGAAGTCACCGCAGATGGGAAATGGTATTTTTCCAAGCCGAGTCCCGGCACGAATCTGCACGGTATGGCCCACGCTGACGTCAAATACTCACTTGCACTGGATGAAGGCGGACTGACAAGAAAACAGTTCGGTATGACAGCCATGGTCACGACGCTGTGCCCTTGTTCAAAAGAAATCAGTGAATACAGCGCCCATAATCAGCGCGGCTACGTCAAAGTGCTGATAGATGTCGATCCTGGGGCGGACTTGCCTGAAAACCATAAGGAAATCGTTTATGAATTACTTGAAATAAATGCATCAAGCCAGCTCTACCCTATCCTCAAAAGGACGGATGAGAAGATGGTGACGGAGCGCGCTTATGAAAATCCGCGTTTTGTTGAAGATCTGATCCGTCTGATTGCATACGATATTGCAGAGCTTGACTGGGTCAAAGGTTTTGAGCTGGAGTGCCGCAACGAAGAAAGCATCCATCAGCATGATGCCTTCAGCCGCATGAAACACCAAAAATGAAAAAAGACATCCTTTACGGATGTCTTTTTTCATTGGAAGTGAATTCCAGTTCATTGTTCAGGACTTTCTCTATCGCTTCAGCTACACCGTCATGGGTATTCGTCCCCGTCACCACATCGGCGATCGCCTTCACTTCAGATGTCGCATTTCCCATGGCTACAGAAGTGCCGACACGCTTCAGCATTGATATATCATTAAGGTTGTCCCCGATGGCCATCGTCTCGTTCAGTTCAACGCCCAAAGTTTCTGCCAGCTTTTCAAGTGCAATGCCCTTTTGTGCTTCTGCATGCGTGAGTTCGATATTACCGTGTGACGACGCTGAAACAGCAACATCACCGATTTCATTCAGATAGTTTTTGGCTCTGACAAGTTTAGGCCTGGAGGACGAAGCCGCAAGGAATTTCAATATGTTTTCATCTTCGCTTTCGTATACAGCCCGGTAGTCCTGGACTTCCTGTAATGAAGTTTTTGCGAGCCGCTCGCGCATCAGCCTTCGGATCTTTTCAACATCAGGGGTGCCTCCGGACTGTCTTGCCAGCTCTATGAAAATATCTATATCCCTTTCAATGCTCGTTGTATATATTGCCCGGTCGGTATAGACCTGATAAAAGACATCTTCAGCTTTCAGCACTTCCGTCACATCTGCAATCAGATCACGGGTCAGAGGATGGCTCGCCACCACTTCATGTGACGCATCACGCACCTGTGCACCGTTCAAACAGATGTACGGGATCTGAAGTCTGTACTCCCGCACTATCGCATGTGCTTCATAGTAGGCTCTGCCTGTTGCAATGACGACATGAATGCCCTGCCCGATCGCCTTATTGATCGCGAGTATCGTCCTCGGCGTGATTTCATGCTCCGGTGTCAGCAGGGTCCCGTCCATATCAATTGCTATCAACTTGACCATAAGCTAGATAAAACTCCCTTTAACTTGATATATTTTAATATTATGATTCATGTGTCCCTTTTGCGTCTCAAATCCTTGAAAAAATCTTTCAGGATCCTGCTGCATTCCTCTTCCATGACACCTTCCGTCACAAGCGGCCTGTGGTTGAATCGGGGCTCATCAAGGAGTTCCATCAGGCTTCTCACAGTACCGCCCTTTTTATCATAGGCACCGAAAACGATATGTGGCAACCGGCTCATTATGATGGCTCCTGAACACATGACGCAGGGTTCCAGTGTGACATACAGGGTGCAATCCTCCAGTCGGAAAGACTCGAAACGATCACTCGCCCTGTGGATTGCAATCATCTCGGCGTGGGTTAATGGGTGGCCTTCAGTTTCCCTCAGGTTATGGCCGCGTGAAATGATTTCTTTTTCATGCACCACAACCGCACCAATGGGCACTTCGCCTTTTCCATACGCTTTTCCCGCTTCTTCCAGTGCTGCCCTCATGAAGAATTCATGGTCGTTTGGTTTTGGCATTGACTATAAACTCCCCGTCCCGGATCAGATCCGTTACACTGTCGACGATCAAATCAGCGCCTTTCAGCTGCTCCCGCCTCGATGTACCGCTTAAGACACCTATCGTGTAAAGGCCTTCTTCTTCACCGAGCAAGGTGTCCGCATTATTATCCCCGATCATCACCACATCATCCACATCGTATTCATGCCTTTCCAAAAATGGCCGGACCACCCTGAAATCCGGCTTTTTATAGTCAGTGTCATCCCCGGCCACGATATCATCGATCAATTCCGTGAGTCCGAGTTGACTGACGAAAAGCTCCGCCCCTTTCCTTGAATCACTTGTGACGATGACATTCTTATAATCCAGCGATTTCAGCGTGGTGAGCACTTCCCTCGAACCATCGATCAGCTCCATGTGGCCTGCGATGAAATCCAGATTTTCCTCATAAAATTCCTGTGCCCACTTTCCCCCGCCAGCGGCAAATCCTTCGTATACAGCATGTATATCTGCACCCGTACCGCTGGCAGCTACGGAGTCGGATAGCATTTTGTTGTTTTCAAGGCCGAGCGCGCGTGCGACGTCTTCTTTTTGCGGATGAAGTCCGAAGTGCTCTGTAAAAGCTTCAACACTTTTAATCGCAAAAGGCGTCCATACTTTTTCATAATTCAACAATGTGCCGTCCTTATCAAACAGTATCGCTTTCAATTCCTGTCCTCCTGTTAAAAATAAGAAGGCACAATGCCTTCTTACACTTTATCTTTTATTGCGTTTATCATTTCTGCGGTCATTTTTTCCAAATCGAACATGGGATTGAAACCCCACTGCCTTTCGGCTTCACTGGTATCGATCGAATCCGGCCAGCTTTCGGCAATTCCCTGTCTGACCGGGTCCACGTCATAATCCAGCTCGAAGCCGGGTATATGCTTCCTGATCTCCCGGGCGATCATTTCGGGCTCGATGCTCATTGCCGAAACGTTGAAGGCATTCCGATCGACCAGATTTTCCGCATCCGTCTCCATCAATTGTATCACAGCATCGATGGCATCATCCATATACATCATGTCCATATAAGTCCCTTCCCCGATACAGGACGTATACTTCCCAGCCTTCACCGCCTCAAAATAAATTTCAACAGCATAGTCGGTGGTCCCGCCGCCCGGCTCCTTGATGTGTGAAATCAGGCCGGGAAACCTGAGCCCGCGCGTATCCACGCCAAATTTATCGAAGTAATAATCGCACAGCAGCTCCCCCGCAACCTTATTTACCCCGTACATCGTGGTCGGCCGCTGAATCGTCGTCTGCGGTGCGTCTTTTTTGGGTGTGGAAGGGCCGAAAGCCCCGATGGAGCTCGGCGTGAAGAATTTCGCTTTCCTTTTCCTCGCGACTTCGAGTGCATTGACGAGTCCACCCATATTGATGTCCCAGGCAATCAGCGGTTTCGACTCGCATGTGGCACTGAGGAGCGCCGCCATATGCATGATGGTGTCCGGCTTGAACTCATCCGCTATACTCACCATCTCATCATACCTTCTTACATCCAGTATTTTAAACGGCTTACCCTTTAATGGTCCTTCGGCAGGCGCATTGATGTCCGTCGCCAGCACATTCTCCTCACCGTATATTTCCCTCAGCCTGACGGTCAGCTCTGTACCGATTTGCCCGAGGGCCCCCGTGATCAATATTCTTTCCATAATAATCCCCTTTTATGATATCACATTTAATTCTTTTCCGACTTTTTCATAAATTTCCAGTGCCTCATCGAGCATTTCTTTCGTATGCGCCGCTGTCGGCATATTCCGCACACGGCCGGTGCCTCTCGGCACAGTCGGAAATACGATGGACTTTGCATAGACGCCCTCTTCCATCAACCGCTTTGAGAACGCCTGGGTGGTTTTCTCATCACCGATGATGCACGGCGTGATCGGCGTTTCCGAATTGCCGATATTGAAACCAAGTGTCTCAAGGCCTTTCTTCAAATAATCGCCGTTTTCCCACAAGCGGTCATGCAGCTCAGTGGAGGCCATCAGCATCTTCACTGCTTCATTGATCGCTTTAGTATCTCCCGGCGTCAGAGACGTGGAGAACAGGAACGGACGTGCCGCCACTTTCAAATAATCGACCAGGTCCTGAGTACCGGCGATGTAACCGCCGACGACCCCGATCGCCTTGGACAGCGTGCCCATCTGGATATCGACTTCCTTCTCAAGTCCGAAGTGCTTAACCGTACCGGCCCCTTTGCCCATGACGCCGGAACCGTGTGCATCATCCACATAAGTGATGAGGTCGAATGCCTTGGCGATCTCGACGATTTCAGGAAGTTTCGCAACATCCCCGTCCATTGAAAACACACCGTCGGTGATGTACATCACTTTTTTAAACTGACCGGACTCGGTCGCTTCCCTGGCCTTCTTCCTCAGATCATCCATATCGGAGTGATTGACACGGATGATCTTTGCGCGCGACAGACGGCAGCCGTCGATGATCGATGCGTGATTCAATTCATCGGACAGTATCGCATCTTCCTTATCCATCACACCCTGTATCGCTGCCATGTTGCAGTTGAAACCGGACTGGAATGCGACCGCCGCTTCCGTCCCCTTGAACTTCGCAAGGGTCTCCTCCAATTCAACATGGACATCCAGTGTACCGTTGATCGTCCTCACTGCACCTGCTCCGACACCGTGGGAATCTATCGTGTCCTTCGCTGCTTTCTTCAATAGTTCATCTGTCGCAAGGCCGAGGTAGTTATTCGACGACAGATTGATCAGCGCTTCGCCGTCAATGTCGATCACCGGCCCATTCGCGCCCCTTACCACATTGATTTCATTGTACAGACCATTGTCCTTCAAATCCTGCAGATTCGAAGATAAAAATTCGTTCAAAATTTTAGACATTTACCTCTCTCCTCTCGTTTCCATTTTATCACAATAAAGCGCTTTCTTTTATATGAAAATCGGTTTTCAGGCGAAGTAACAGTATTCAATTTAGAGCAAATAGTTTAAATAATTAAAATTATTTGGTAAAATGAACTATTATCTTATGGAGGTTAACAATGATGTCTATTAGCGATATAGCTGAAACCCTTCTTCCAAAAATGACGGAACAAAGAAGATATTTACATATGCACCCCGAGGTATCGTTTCAGGAAGAAGAAACTTATAAATATATACTGAAATACCTGCAACAGTATGAGAACTTGAAAATACGTGAAAATGTCGGAGGACAGGGCCTGCTTGCGACGATCGGGGAAGGAGGCCCCCATATCGCCATCCGTGCGGATTTCGATGCCCTCCCCATTCATGATGAAAAAGACGTACCCTATAAATCAACGGTTCCCGGTGTCATGCATGCCTGCGGACACGACGGCCACACAAGCACATTGTTCGCACTCCTCGACCTTTTGGCAGAGCAGGAGGAGTCAGGCAACCTCAAGGGGACCGTCTCCCTCATATTCCAGTTCGCCGAGGAGATCCAGCCCGGCGGTGCAGTATCCATGGTCCGGGACAATGTCCTGGAGGGCGTCGACAAAGTCTACGGTCAGCACTACTGGAGCCAGTATCCTGTCCACACGGTCAAAACCAAACCCGGCCCTGTCATATCAAGTCCGGATTATTTCGTCATCACGATCAATGGTAAAGGTGGACATGCCGCCCAGCCCCACGATTCCGTAGACCCGGTCCTCATTGCAGCAGAGATGATCACCAACCTTCAGAGCGTCGTCTCAAGGCAGATCTCCCCGATTGACAATGCCGTGGTGACATTCGGTAAGGTGAGGGCGGGAACGGCATTCAACATCATTCCCGACACAGCTGAAATCGTCGGTACGGTGCGCACTTTCAAACCTGAAATCAAAGATCGGATCCATGAGATATTCCAAAAGGAAGTCGAATATACGGCAAAGAAACGCGGCGCCGAAGGCGAACTGCTCTATAATTACGGCTATCCTGCCGTAATTAACCATGAGGATGAAGCTGAAGTGATCGAAAAAGCTGCACTGGAACTGGGCCTTCCTTTTGAAACCGCCAGGCCGCTCATGATTGGTGAGGATTTCAGCTATTATATCCAGGAAAAGCCCGGTGCCTTTTTCCTTACAGGTTCCGGCAACGCAGAGAAAAACTCGACCTACGTCCATCACCATTCGATGTTCGACCTGGATGAAGACGCTATGGTCAGCGGACTTTCCATGTTCATGAAAATCCTCGAACTTGAGGGGGTGATCGAATGGAATTGAAACGGATAGAAAAGCTGGCGGAGGATAATTTCATCGAAATGATCAAATTACGGCGTCATTTCCACATGAATCCCGAATTATCATTCCAGGAATTCCATACACCCGCCTATATCGCAAATTACCTGCGTGACCTCGGCCTTGATGTACAGGAAGGCGTCGGCGGCAGGGGTGTGGTCGGCAAGCTCATGATAGATCCAGATATGCCCACTGTGGCGCTTCGTGCCGATTTCGACGCTTTGCCCATCCACGACCAGAAGGACGTGCCATACCGCTCCACAGTCCCTGGAGTGATGCATGCCTGCGGTCACGATGCACACACGTCCGTCATCATGACGGCAGCCCGCATATTAAGTGAAAATAAAGACGCTCTGAAAGGCAATGTGGTGTTCATCTTCCAACATGCCGAAGAAGTCGATCCCGGCGGTGCAATCCAGATGATCGCCGACGGCTGTCTGGACGGTGTCGATGCCATTTTCGGCCAGCATGTCTCGACCAGCCTCGATATCGGCACCATCGGTTACATCAAAGGTACGGCAACCGGCATACCGGACGACTTCACAGTCAAAATCAAAGGCCGGGGCGGTCATGCCTCCAAACCGGATGGCGCCATTGATCCGCTTGCCGCAGCACTCTCATTCTGCCATCAGATGCCGTATGCGGTGACCCGTAAAGCATCACCGATGGAACCGGTCGTCCTTTCCATCACGATGTTCAACGGCGGCCACCAGCATAACGTCATCCCCGATGAAGTCGAAGTCGGCGGCACGATACGTACATTCAATCATGAGACCCAGGACGTCATGATCAGAGAACTGAAAAAATGTCTCGAAGGTCTCGTGACATTCACAGGCATCTCTTATGACCTGGATTATATGAAAGGCTATCCGCCTGTCGTCAATGATCATGAAAAGACGGATATCGTGATGCAGGCATCCGGGGAAGTATCCACAGTGAATGAAGTGAAGCCGCTTGAGCCGAGCCTCGGCGGGGAAGATTTCTCTTATTACCTGCAGAGGGTGCCGGGCACTTTCTATTTTACAGGTGTCAGGAATTCAAGCTTCAGGGCAGATTACCCACACCATCACGGTATGTTCGACATCGATGAAAAAGGGCTGATCAATGCACTGTCGGTGATGCTGCGTTCAGTATTTATATACTTTGAAGAGGAGTCATCAAAATAATGGATATAAAGAAAGAAGTAGAATCCAGATATGAAGAGATGAAAGCTGTGCGCCGTCACATGCACAGACATCCCGAACTGTCTTTCCAGGAGACCAATACGAAGAAATATATATACGATCAGATCAAGGATCTGCCGCTCGATATTGAAAAGGATGTCGGCGGCAACGGCCTGCGTGCGATGCTGCATGTCAGTGACGATTTCAAAACCGTGGCCCTGCGTGCGGATTTTGATGCCTTGCCGATCAGGGAAGAGAATGATGTGGCGTACAAATCCGAAGTGGAAGGGGTCATGCATGCATGTGGGCACGATGCACACACTGCCATGCTGATCACCACCGCCCATATTCTAAGCGCGCACAAGAACGCACTGCCCGTGAATGTGGTCTTCATTTTCCAGCATGCGGAAGAACAGCTTCCTGGTGGGGCGAAGGGCATGGTGGAAGCCGGCGTGCTTGAGGGTGTGGATTACGTCTACGGCATCCATGTTTCAAGCAAATACCCGACAGGCATGCTCGGTTATACTTACGGCTACAAACATGCAGCTGCAGACGCGTTCCATTACAAAGTGATCGGCCGCGGCGGCCACGGCGCGGAGCCCCACGCCGCCATCGATCCGGTCGTCGCCTCCGCTTCGCTGATCCAGCAGCTGCAGACGATCGCCTCAAGAACCGTCGATCCCCTGAAGTCTGCCGTCGTGACTGCAGGGATGTTCAATGCAGGCAGCGCCTTCAATATCATCCCGACCCTTTCGGAAGTATCCGGTACTGTACGGACGTTTGAAAAAGATGTGCAGGACCAGGTGATGGACCGCATGGAAGGTATCAGAAAAGGCTTGGAAGAGAGCTACGGGGTGAAATGCGAACTGGAATACAACAAAGGTTATCCTGCCGTACTGAATACGGATGAAGCGGTCGATGGACTGCTTGAAGCAACCGAAACCGGGACGGACTTCATCACTTCCATAGAGGAAGTCGAACTTTCAATGGGCGGGGAAGACTTTTCATACTACCTTGAAAAGGTGCCCGGTGCGTTCTTCAATATCGGCACCATGAATAAAGCACTCGAAACCGATTACCCGCACCATCACCCGAGATTCGACATCGATGAAGCGGGGATGAAGGCGGGCGTCGAATCATACCTGCGCCTGATCACAAATTTCAGGTAATACAGTAACGCTCGGGTGTTGGACACCACTATGAATGAGCAGATGGCTCCCCAGTTTGTACGTTAAATATAAAAAAGCGCAGAACCTCGATTGAGATTCTGCGCTTTCTTTATAAAGGTTGAAATTATTTAACGATTTCAGTTACAACGCCTGATCCAACAGTACGTCCACCTTCACGGATGGAGAAACGTGTACCGTCTTCGATAGCGATCGGTGAAATGAGTTCAACATTCATTTCAACGTTGTCGCCAGGCATAACCATTTCAGTGCCTTCAGGAAGTTCTACAACACCAGTTACGTCAGTTGTACGGAAGTAGAACTGAGGACGGTAGTTGTTGAAGAATGGAGTGTGACGTCCACCCTCTTCTTTTGAAAGTACATAAACTTCAGCTTTGAAGTTTGTGTGTGGTGTGATTGATCCAGGTGCTGCAAGTACTTGTCCACGCTGGATGTCTTCACGTGCTACACCACGGAGAAGCGCACCGATGTTGTCGCCGGCTTCAGCATAGTCAAGAAGCTTACGGAACATTTCAACACCAGTAACTGTTGTCTTAGTGGATTCTTCAGCAAGACCGATGATTTCAACTTCTTCACCGACTTTGATTTGACCGCGGTCAACACGGCCTGTAGCAACAGTACCACGGCCTGTGATTGAGAATACGTCCTCAACAGGCATCATGAATGGCTTGTCAGAGTCACGCTCTGGAGTCGGGATATAGTCATCCACTGCTTGCATGAGGTCAAGAACTCTCTGCTCCATGTCTGCATCGCCTTCAAGAGCTTTAAGCGCTGAACCAGCAATAACCGGGATGTCATCACCAGGGAAGTCGTACTCGGAAAGAAGTTCACGAACTTCCATTTCCACGAGCTCAAGCAGCTCTTCGTCGTCAACCTGGTCAACTTTGTTAAGGAATACTACAAGTGCCGGTACACCAACGTTACGTGAGAGCAGGATGTGCTCACGAGTTTGTGGCATTGGGCCGTCAGCTGCAGATACGACAAGGATTGCGCCGTCCATTTGTGCCGCACCGGTGATCATGTTTTTAACATAGTCGGCGTGACCTGGGCAGTCCACGTGTGCATAGTGGCGGGAATCAGTTTCGTACTCGATGTGGGACGTGTTGATTGTGATGCCACGCTCTTTTTCTTCCGGTGCGTTGTCGATCATGTCATAGCTTTGCGCTGTAGTGTCACCATGTTTAGCAAGTACAGTTGCGATAGCAGCTGTCAATGTTGTTTTACCATGGTCAACGTGACCAATTGTACCAATGTTAGCATGCGTTTTGGAACGGTCGAATTTTTCTTTAGCCATTTTAAAATACATCTCCTTATTTAAAGAAATTTAATTTGTTTTATTGTTCACTCGGGAAAGTGCAGCACCCTCCCGAGGTGTTTCCTAAATCACTTATAAATGATTTACACACAAAAATCAAGTGACCTAATTATTGACCTGTGTTTTTCTTGATGATTTCTTCAGAAATTGATTTAGGCACTTCTTCATAGTGGTCGAAAGTCATTGTATAAGTTCCGCGTCCCTGCGTGTTTGAACGAAGTGACGTTGCGTAACCGAACATTTCGGAAAGTGGAACGAAAGCTTTGACGAGCTGTGCGTTTCCGCGGGAATCCATACCTTCCACACGTCCGCGACGGCTTGTCACATCACCCATGATGTCACCCATATATTCTTCAGGCATAACAATCTCTACCTTCATCATAGGTTCGAGGATGACAGGGTCACAGACTTTGGCAGCTTCTTTCAAAGCAAGTGATGCCGCTATTTTAAACGCCATCTCTGATGAGTCGACATCGTGGTATGAACCATCGAATAATTTTGCTTTGACGTCAACCAGAGGGTAGCCGGCAAGCACACCGTTATCCAGGGAGTCCCTGAGGCCCTGCTCAACAGACGGGATGAATTCACGTGGTACTGCACCACCGACGATTTTGTCTTCGAATTCGAATCCTCCGCCCTGTTCGTTAGGTGTGAATTCAATATGAACATCACCGAACTGACCGCGACCGCCTGACTGACGGGCAAATTTACCTTGAACGGACGCTGATGATTTGAACGTCTCACGGTAAGAGACCATCGGCGCGCCAACGTTACATTCAACTTTGAATTCACGCTTCATACGGTCGACAAGTACATCCAGGTGAAGTTCACCCATACCGCCGATGATGACCTGGCCGGTTTCATTGTCGGTACGCGCAGTGAAAGTAGGGTCTTCTTCCTGGAGCTTCACAAGGGCTGAAGTCATCTTATCCTGGTCGGCCTTGGATTTAGGCTCGACTGATAAGTGGATGACCGGCTCCGGGAATTCCATAGCTTCAAGAATGACCTGATTCTTCTCATCTGTAAGGGTATCACCTGTCGCAGTGTCTTTCAGTCCTACAGCAGCTGCGATATCACCGGAATACACTGTCGGGATCTCCTCACGGGAGTTCGCATGCATCTGCAGGATACGTCCGACACGCTCACGCTTGTCTTTAGTCGTGTTTCTGATATACGAACCGGAGTCCAAAGTACCCGAATACACACGGAAGAAAGTCAGCTTACCTACGAACGGGTCAGTCATGACCTTGAATGCAAGTGCAGCAAACGGCTCAGAATCGTCAGGTTTTGCAACAATCTCTTCCTCTTCGTCATCTTTAAGGTGACCGACGATCGGTTTTACGTCCAATGGAGATGGGAGATAGTCGATTACCGCGTTAAGGAGTAGTTGAACACCTTTATTTTTGAATGCTGTACCACACAGTACAGGGTAGAATTCAACATCCACCGTCGCCTGACGGATGGCTGCTTTAAGCTCATCGGTTTCGATGTCTTCCCCGCCAAGGTATTTTTCCATGATGTCTTCATTTACATCTGCGAGACCTTCAATCAGGGATTCTCTCAATTCTTCAGCTTTAGCCTTGTATTCTTCAGGGATTTCAATTTCTTCAATCTCCGTCCCCAAGTCATTACCATAGTTGTAGGCTGTCATGTGAATCAAGTCGATGATTCCGTTGAAGTTATCCTCTGCTCCGATAGGGAACTGGATTGGATGGGCATTTGCCTGGAGGCGGTCCCTGATCGTACCGACTGAATATTCAAAGTCGGCACCGATTTTATCCATCTTATTAATGAATACGATACGAGGCACGCCGTAAGTTGTTGCCTGTCTCCAAACCGTTTCCGTCTGCGGTTCGACACCCGACTGGGCATCAAGAACTGTTACAGCGCCGTCCAGCACACGAAGTGAACGTTCAACTTCAACAGTGAAGTCTACGTGCCCAGGCGTATCGATGATGTTTACACGGTGGTCATCCCACTGGGCCGTTGTCGCAGCAGAAGTGATTGTGATGCCGCGTTCCTGCTCCTGCTCCATCCAGTCCATCTGTGATGCACCTTCGTGCGTTTCACCAAGCTTGTGGATACGTCCCGTGTAATAAAGAATACGTTCAGTCGTCGTAGTCTTACCGGCATCAATGTGGGCCATGATACCGATGTTACGCGTTCTTTCTAATGAGAATGGTCTTGCCATGAGTATTCTTTTCTCCTTCCAAAAATGGATTGCAATTTATACTATCAGGCACCGGTACTACCAGCGGTAGTGAGCAAATGCTCTGTTAGCTTCTGCCATTTTGTGTACTTCTTCGCGTTTCTTAACAGCACCGCCTGTGTTGTTTGCAGCGTCAAGAATTTCATTCGCCAATCTCTCTACCATAGTCTTTTCCCCACGCAGACGAGCGTAGTTCACAAGCCAACGCAGGCTGAGCGTTGTACGGCGTTCAGGGCGCACTTCCACTGGCACCTGGTAGTTTGAGCCACCAACACGGCGTGCTTTTACTTCAAGTACCGGCATAATGTTCTCGATTGCTTCATCGAAAACCTCCATTGCATCTCTGCCTGAGCGCTCTTCGACCAAATCGAATGCACTGTACAGAATACTCTGTGAAGTACCGCGCTTACCGTCGATCATCATTTTGTTGATCAGCTTTGTAATCAATTTTGAGTTGTGTATCGGATCTGGCAACACATCTCTTTTAGTAACTGGACCTTTACGAGGCATATTGTAATCCTCCCTTCAAATATTATCTCAAAGTTTAATTCATTCATCGTTCTTTCAATTCATCTTACTTTTTAGCTTTAGGCTTTTTAGCACCGTAAAGTGAACGGCCCTGCATACGACCATCAACACCTGAAGTATCAAGTGCACCACGTACGACATGGTAACGGACACCCGGCAAGTCTTTTACACGACCTCCGCGGATAAGAACAACACTGTGCTCCTGCAGATTATGGCCGATACCAGGGATATATGCGTTGACCTCTATATTATTTGAAAGTCTCACACGGGCATATTTACGAAGCGCCGAGTTCGGCTTCTTCGGAGTCATCGTGCCTACACGCGTACATACACCACGCTTTTGAGGCGCAGCATCTTTCGTCACACGTTTTTTAAGGCTGTTGAAACCTCTGTTCAATGCTGGTGAGTCTGTTTTTTTGCCTTTTGATTGACGAGGCTTTCTGATTAGCTGATTAATAGTTGGCATCTTGGATATTCCTCCTCCCTTTACTAAGTTTCTTTAATACCACACATCCAGGTGGTTCATTTTTAGAGTATAAAAAATCTGTAAGAAATGATCCTTACATTTTCACATCTAAATTGTCTCTCCAAAGAGGTAATTACCCATCGCAGAGTAACCTTAACAATAATAGCATCTTAAAAACGCCATTGTCAAGGTTTTCTTTGCATTTCACCCTTAAAGAACCCCAGATACCCATCCTAACAAGTTAAACTCTGACGTACAAGGGGGACTGGGCTTCATTATGAAAAAAATTAGGGAAGGCCGCCTTCAATCAAGCGACCGTCCCACTGTGAATATATCGCATGCCATCCCTGGGAGATGACACGCAGTTTTAAAGAAGGAGGGCTGCTCCATCAACCCTGATCCTTCAATCAGTCTTCCACAAGCACTTCTTCGGCACTTTCTGCCGTCTGCTCCATATCGACTTCAACATCACGGTATTTCGGCATTCCGGTACCTGCAGGTATCAGCTTACCGATGATGACGTTCTCTTTGAGACCGAGCAGGTCATCACGCTTACCTTTGATTGCTGCATCCGTAAGGACCCTTGTCGTTTCCTGGAAGCTCGCAGCAGACAGGAAGCTTTCAGTCTCCAGTGATGCTTTGGTGATACCGAGGAGGACGGGCTTGGCTGTCGCCGGACGTTTCCTCTTCTTGAAGATTTCTTTATTCGCGTCCGTGAATGCATGGATATCCACCAGTGCACCTGGCAGCAGCGTCGTCTCGCCTGCATCGATGATCCTCACTTTGCGGAGCATCTGTCTGACCATCACTTCGACGTGTTTATCATCAATTTCAACACCCTGCATACGGTAGACTTTCTGCACTTCTTTGAGCAGGTACTCCTGCGTCCTGTTCAGACCTGCAACCGTCAGCAGCTCTTTCGGTTCGATTGAACCTTCAGTCAGCGGCTGACCCGGAACGACCGTATCTCCGACCTCGACTTTCAGACGTGCAGCGCCCATGGCTGTATACGTCCTCGTCTCCTGCTCGCCTTTGATCTTGATTTCCTGTTGACGGTCTTTGACGATTTCAATATCCGTGACTTCCCCGCTGATCTCGGTGATCGCTGCCTGCCCTTTCGGGTTACGTGCTTCAAACAGCTCCTGGATACGCGGCAGACCCTGGGTGATGTCGCTTCCTGCCACACCGCCGGTGTGGAAGGTACGCATCGTCAGCTGTGTACCCGGCTCACCGATGGACTGGGCTGCAATTGTGCCGACGGCTTCGCCGACTTCTACTTTGTCACCGGTCGCAAGGTTCTTGCCGTAACAACGTTCACATACCCCGTGACGGGCATTACATGTGAATGCAGAGCGGATATATACTTCTTCGAGACCACTTGCCACGATTTCTTTCGCAGTTTCAACAGTGATCAGTTCATTGGCTTTCACGATTATTTCCTTGGTTTCAGGATGTCTGACCGTTTCCTTTGCATAACGGCCTTCGAGACGGTCGAACAGAGGCTCTATCAGTTCAGACCCTTCAGTCAGAGCCGAAACGAGAAGGCCTTTATCAGTACCGCAATCTTTTTCACGGACGATCACATCCTGTGCCACATCCACAAGACGGCGGGTCAGGTAACCAGAGTCAGCAGTCTTAAGTGCTGTATCGGCAAGTCCTTTACGCGCACCGTGAGTGGATATGAAGTATTCGAGTACTGTCAGTCCTTCACGGAAACTTGAAGTGATCGGCAATTCGATGATCTGTCCCGACGGGTTGGCCATGAGCCCACGCATACCCGCAAGCTGTGTAAAGTTCGATGCGTTACCACGTGCACCCGAATCACTCATCATGAATATCGGGTTCAGGCGATCCAGTGATGCCATCAGTTTTTCCTGAATGATATCTTTCGCTTTTGTCCACAGTTCAATCACTGTATTGTAGCGTTCATCTTCCGTGATCAGACCACGGGAGAACTGCTTTTGGACTTTTTCGACTTTCACATCCGTTTCATCGATGATGTGCTGTTTATCCGGTAATACGACGATGTCGGATACACCCACTGTGATACCTGCTTTTGAAGAATACTTGAATCCGAGGTCCTTCATCAGGTCAAGCATTACGGATGTCTCCGTAATATGGAATTTATTGAATATTTCAGCGATGATCTGGCCAAGGTATTTCTTGTCGAAAGGCGCGACCAATGGTCTGTCCTTATAATATTCCTTCAGTCCGCCTTCGCCCAACTCCCCGACTTTCACGAAATACTCATCCGGAGTCTTTTCTTCCAGATTGGTTCTCGTCGGTTCATTTATATAAGGGAATGACGGTGGCATGATTTCATTGAAGATGATCTTACCGACGGAGGTCAGCATCACTTCTCCACGGTGCACCTCTGAAATCTTTTCATCCTCGAATGAATCGGTATGCACGCCGATTCTTGTATGAAGCCCAACATAGCCGTTTGTATAAGCCATGATGACTTCGCCTGCATCTTTGAAAATATGCCCCTCGCGCTTATCATTTTCACGCTCAAGGGTTAAATAGTAGTTACCCAGAACCATATCCTGTGACGGTGTCACCACCGGCTTGCCATCTTTCGGATTCAGGATGTTCTGTGCTGCAAGCATCAGCATCCGTGCTTCAGCCTGTGCTTCTTTGGACAGCGGTACGTGGACTGCCATCTGGTCACCATCAAAGTCGGCATTATATGCAGTCGTTACAAGCGGATGAAGACGGATTGCCCGGCCTTCCACGAGTACTGCTTCAAATGCCTGGATACCAAGGCGGTGAAGTGTCGGCGCACGGTTCAGAAGCACCGGGTGTTCTTTGATGACATCTTCAAGGACATCCCACACTTCACTTTCCATTCGTTCGATCTTACCTTTGGCATTCTTGATGTTGGTCGCCATCTCCCTTTCAACCAGTTCTTTCATGACGAACGGTTTAAAGAGCTCAAGTGCCATTTCCTTCGGCAGACCACACTGGTACATCTTCAGGTTCGGTCCGACAACGATGACCGAACGGCCTGAGTAGTCGACACGCTTACCAAGCAGATTCTGACGGAAACGTCCCTGCTTACCTTTCAGCATATGTGACAATGATTTCAACGGACGGTTGCCCGGCCCTGTCACCGGACGGCCGCGCCGGCCATTATCGATCAATGCATCCACTGCTTCCTGCAGCATCCGTTTTTCATTTTGGACGATGATGCCCGGCGCCCCCAGATCGAGCAGACGCTTCAAACGATTGTTACGGTTGATTACACGACGATAGAGATCGTTAAGGTCACTTGTCGCAAAGCGTCCGCCGTCAAGCTGCACCATCGGACGGATTTCCGGCGGGATGATCGGCAGTACATCCAGAATCATCCACTCCGGATCATTACCGGAATGACGGAATGATTCAACCACTTCCAGACGTTTGATTGCACGCGTCAGGCGCTGGCCTGTCGCCGACTCAAGCTCTTTCCTCAAACTTGCAAGTTCTTCTTCAAGATTGACTTCACGCAGCAGATCCTTGATCGCTTCAGCACCCATTTTCGCAGTGAAAGTATTGCCGTGCTTATCATAATACTCACGGTACTCTCTTTCAGATAACAGTTGCTTCGGCTCAAGTCCTGTGGACCCCGGCTTGACGACTGCATAGGATGCGAAATAAATGACTTCTTCAAGTGACCGTGGTGACATATCGAGCAGCAATCCCATTCTTGACGGGATGCCTTTGAAGTACCAGATATGGGAAACAGGGGCGGCCAGTTCAATATGCCCCATTCTCTCGCGACGCACTTTGGCTCTGGTCACTTCGACGCCACAGCGGTCACAGACCATACCTTTATAACGTACACGTTTATATTTGCCGCAGCTGCACTCCCAGTCCTTCGTCGGACCAAAAATTTTCTCACAGAATAATCCATCGCGCTCCGGCTTTAGTGTCCTATAGTTGATTGTTTCGGGTTTCTTGACCTCACCGAATGACCACGAACGGATCTTTTCCGGTGAAGCAAGCCCGATTTTCATATATTGAAATCTATTGACATCTATCAATGAGCTTTCCTCCCTAAAAGTTTAATCAAGCTCAGTACATCACTCAGTGACATTTTCAGTCGCAACCTGCTTTTTGTCGCTGACATTCAGCTGGTTTGACGCATCTTCCTCGTCTGTATCATGCATATCCACTTCCTTGTCCTGGTTATCCATGATGTTGACGTTCAGACCCAGGCTCTGCAGCTCTTTCATCAAAACTCTGAATGACTCGGGAACGCCTGGTTTCGGTACATTCTCACCTTTGACGATCGCTTCATAAGTCTTGACGCGTCCGACTGTGTCATCCGATTTAACTGTCAAAATTTCCTGTAATGTGTAAGCTGCACCGTACGCTTCAAGTGCCCATACTTCCATCTCACCGAAACGCTGACCGCCAAATTGAGCTTTACCTCCGAGCGGTTGCTGTGTAACGAGTGAATATGGCCCTGTACTTCTTGCGTGAAGCTTATCATCAACCATGTGTGCAAGTTTCAGCATGTACATTACACCCACGGAAATCCTGTTTTCAAACGGTTCGCCTGTGCGTCCGTCGTAAAGGACAGTTTTTCCATCACGTGCAAGTCCTGCCTCTTCCATCGTATTCCAAACATCGTCTTCGTTGGCACCATCGAATACCGGTGAAGCCATCTTGATGCCCATGGAGCGTGCTGCCATTCCAAGGTGCATTTCAAGGACCTGCCCGATGTTCATACGTGACGGTACACCAAGCGGGTTGAGCATCAGGTCGATCGGCGTGCCATCCGGCAGATAAGGCATGTCCTCTTCAGGTAAAATACGTGAGATGACACCCTTGTTACCATGACGGCCGCACATCTTATCGCCGACGCTTATTTTCCTCTTCTGGACAATATATACTCTCACAAGCTGGTTCACTCCCGGAGACAGTTCGTCGCCGTCTTCACGGTTGAACACTTTGACGTCCAGCACGATGCCGCCGGCACCGTGAGGTACACGCAGGGAAGTGTCCCGCACTTCACGCGCTTTCTCACCGAAGATTGCATGAAGCAGGCGCTCTTCTGCAGTCAGTTCCGTCACACCTTTAGGCGTGACCTTGCCGACAAGGATGTCTCCATCCGTCACCTCGGCACCTACATATACGATACCGCGGTCATCCAGTTTCTTCAGGGCATTGTCTGAAACGTTCGGTATGTCACGCGTGATTTCTTCCGGTCCAAGCTTGGTGTCCCTTGCTTCCGATTCATATTCTTCAATATGGATCGAAGTATAGACATCATCTTTGACCAGTCTCTCACTCATGATCACGGCATCTTCATAGTTATAGCCGTCCCATGTCATGAAGCCGACTACCAGGTTGCGTCCGAGGGCCATTTCACCATTGTCCATCGAAGGTCCATCAGCAAGGATCTCACCTTTGGACACCACATCCCCGACCGAAACGATCGGCTTCTGATTGTAACATGTACCTGAGTTGGAACGGATGAATTTTGAGAGGTTGTAGACATCCTTTACAGTTTCAACTTCTTTGCCGTTCTGTTCTTCAATACGGTAAACATGAACTTCCTTCGCCTCCACATGGGAGACCCTGCCTTTAAATTTCGAAACTACCGCCGCACCGGAGTCACGCGCAGAGACATGCTCCATGCCTGTTCCGATGTCCGGTGATTCCGGAATGAGCAGAGGTACTGCCTGACGCTGCATGTTGGCACCCATCAGGGCACGGTTCGAGTCATCATTCTCAAGGAACGGGATACATGCCGTCGCTGCTGAAACCACCTGTTTAGGTGATACATCCATATAGTCGATGCGGTCCCTGTGCATCTGTGTGTTGTTCCCGCGGAAGCGACAGAACACTTCTTCGTTTTCAAACCCGCCATCTTCATCAAGCGGTGAGTTGGCCTGAGCGACGACATAGCTGTCCTCTTCATCGGCTGTCAGATAATCGATCTGGCTTGTCACACGACCTGTCTCATGGTCGACTTTCCTGTAGGGTGTTTCGATGAAGCCGAACTCATTCACACGCGCATAGCTTGATAATGAGTTGATCAGACCGATGTTCGGTCCCTCAGGCGTCTCGATCGGACACATCCGTCCGTAATGCGAGTAGTGAACGTCCCGGACTTCCATCCCTGCACGTTCACGCGTCAGGCCGCCGGGTCCGAGGGCCGACAGACGCCTCTTGTGGGTAAGCTCGGCAAGCGGATTGGTCTGATCCATGAACTGTGACAGCTGCGAGCTTCCGAAGAACTCTTTGATCGAAGCGATCACAGGACGGATATTGATGAGCTGCTGGGGCGTTATGGATTCAGTATCCTGAATGGACATACGCTCACGGATTACACGCTCCATACGGGAGACCCCGATCCTGAACTGGTTCTGAAGCAGTTCCCCCACTGAACGCAGGCGGCGGTTCCCGAGATGATCGATATCATCCGTGTAGCCGACTCCATGCAATAAGTTGAAGAAGTAACTGATCGACGAAATGATGTCGGAAGGTGTGATCGATTTAACTTCAACGTCCGGGAATGCATTGCCGATGACTTTAGTGGTGCCTTCTTCAAAGTTCGGTGCTTCCACGTCGATTGACTGCACTTCTATCGGCTCGTCCAGAATGCCCTGCTCAAGCTCGAACGTTTCAAGGTTGGCTGTGGATTCAAGCATTTCAGTAATCGAATCAAGCGTTCTGCGGTCGATCGTCGCACCTTTTTCCGCAATAATTTCACCAGTCTCTTTGTCAACGATCGGTGCAGCCAGCACCTGGTTGAACAGACGGTTTTTCAGATGGAGTTTTTTATTCATTTTGTAGCGTCCGACACTTGCCAGGTCATAACGTTTCGGATCGAAAAACCTTGTATACAGCAGGTTCTTCGCATTTTCCACAGTAGGCGGTTCACCCGGGCGTAAACGTTCATAGATTTCAAGCAGTGCCTGGTCCACAGTTTCCGTAGTATCTTTGTCTAATGTGTTGCGTATATATTCATTATCACCAAGAAGGTTGATGATTTCCTGGTCTGTTGAGAATCCTAGGGCTCTGACCAATACCGTAATCGGAAGTTTGCGGGTGCGGTCGATTCTGACGTATACTACATCCTTAGCATCAGTTTCATATTCAAGCCATGCTCCACGGTTTGGAATTACCGTCGCACCGTAACTCAGTCTGCCATTCTTATCATATTTCTCAGAGTAATAAACAGATGGACTGCGCACGAGCTGGGATACGATTACACGTTCAGCGCCGTTGATGATGAAAGTTCCGGTGTCCGTCATCAATGGGAAATCACCCATGAATACTTCCTGCTCTTTCACTTCACCTGTCTCTTTTATTACCAGGCGAACTTTCACGCGTAATGGTGCAGAATAAGTGGCATCGTGGTTCTTTGCCTCATCTTCATCGTATTTTGGTTCACCAAGTTTGTAATCTACAAACTCCAACGACATATTCCCGGTGAAATCCTCCACCGGTGAGATATCCTTGAACATTTCGATCAGACCCGTCTCCAGAAACCATTCATAAGACTTTGTCTGAATTTCAATCAAGTTAGGCAGATCCAATTTCTCTTCGATCCGTGCATAGCTTCTGCGTCTAGCATGTCTTCCATATTGAATCACTTGACTCATCGACAGATTCACCCCTAATAAAATTTACGTAAAACATACACATTAGCATACCATTATGTTTAAAGACAAAAAGAAAACGGAATCGAAATCAACCCCATTTTCTATTTATATTAAACAGTATTTAATACGCTCCATTTCAATAAGCAGATAAAAGTGCATACTTATTGGTATTATATTTTTACATTCTATAACTATATCATAACAGTTTTGTCAAGTCAAATTCGTTATTGATTTTCATTTCACTTTGTGGTTCCGGGTTGCCGGCACCGGTCATTTGACACCTTTCAGCACATGATAGCCCCTGTCCTTCATGACGACACTGGCGTTGCCGAAGGTGTTTTCGATGGCACCCTTATAGGATTTCATGCCCTGCTTCTTCTGGACGACCATGTAAAATGATCCACCTTCACGGAGCCGTTCGAAACCGTCAGCTATAATCCCCATCACCGTCTCCTTCCCCGCCCTGAACGGGGGGTTCGTGACATAGAGTTCCGCCGCGGCATCTGAACGGTCATACTCCTCCCGGTTGAAGATTTCTGCATTGACCCCATTCTTCCGGACATTCTCATGAAGCAGTCCTATGGCATCTTCATTGACTTCAACCATCACCGGGTCAATTTTCAAGACGCTGCCAAGGACGATCCCGAGCGGCCCATAACCGGCACCCATATCAATGAGGGTGGAATACTCCTTACCCGCATCCGAAACTACACCTTCAAGAAGCGTCCTCGTACCGTAATCCACCTGTCCTCTCGAAAATACGCCGCGGTCGGTTTTGAACTTGTATGTCTCACCGTGGAAGTCGAAAGAGATTTCACTGAAATCATGTTCACCCTCATCAGTTGTAAAATAATGTGACATGGCCTCACCCCGGTCAATTAATATGTAATAAAAACGAGACCCATCTAAACGTTATGTTTATCATGAGCCTCGTCCCAGATTCTCTATTCACAAATATTATTTGAGTTCTACGCCGGCACCGACTTCTTCGAGCTTTTCTTTAAGCTCATCAGCGTCTTCTTTTGAAAGTGCTTCTTTGACGACTTTTGGCGCACCGTCAACGAGTTCTTTAGCGTCTTTAAGACCCAGGCCAGTTGCTTCACGCACAACTTTGATGACTTTGATCTTGGATGAACCGGCATCTGTAAGTTCAACATCGAATTCAGTCTGCTCTTCTGCAGCTGCTTCTCCGCCGCCTGCGCCTGCTGCTGCTACTGGAGCTGCTGCAGTGACACCGAACTCTTCTTCAATTGCTTTTACCAGGTCGTTTAATTCTAATACTGACATTTCTTTAATTGACTCAATGATTTGTTCATGATTAGCCATTATAATTTCCTCCGATTTTTAAATTAATTTAATTGCAATTATGCTTCTTCATTTTCCTTTTCTTCACCGATCGCCTTAACTGCATAAGCGAAGTTGCGTACCGGAGCCTGAAGGACAGATAGCAGCATGGATACAAGACCGTCTTTTGAAGGAAGTGCTGCGATTGCATTCACATCTTCCGCCGGAGCGAAAGCACCTTCGATGACACCTGCTTTGATCTCAAGCGCTTCATGTTCCTTCGCAAAGTTATAAAGTACTTTGGCAGGAGCGATTACATCTTCATTTGAAAATGCTACAGCGTTGGGACCGGTCAGGAATTCATTCAGTTCTGTAAGTTCAGCTTTTTCAGCTGCACGGCGCGTCATGGTATTTTTGTATACCTTGAATTCCACACCTGCATCTCTGAGGTTCTTACGCAGTTCAGTCATTTCCGCAACTGTCAGTCCACGGTAGTCAACGACCACTGTAGAAACGGACTCTTTCAACTGAGTTGCGATTTCATCAACAAGATTCTGTTTCGATTCCATCACTTTTGACATTTTTACACCTCCATGATTTTTGTGTGTATAGGCTGGTGCAATAAAAAAAGCACCTTTTACCCACGGCAAAAAGTGCTTGAATATCTATTGGTCAATTCAAGTCATTTTCATTTGCCTCGGCAGGATATGGTTTTAAGCAGCGGCGGACCGCCACTCCTGCTGTCTTAGGTAATATTTTAATACAAGTGCAACTGTACAACATCAAGCTGCACTTGTCAATATTATTTTAAATCAGGCATTTCTGACTTCGTTGTTGTCCACTTTGATGCCAGGGCCCATCGTAGATGAGACGGCCACAGTTTTGAAGTACGTACCCTTGGAAGAAGCCGGTTTCGCTTTGACCAATGCATCATGCAGCGCCTTGAAGTTTTCAACCAGCTTCTCAGTATCGAAAGATGCCTTTCCGATTGCAGCATGTACAATGCCGGACTTTTCAGCGCGGTATTCTACTTTACCTGCCTTGATTTCCTCAACCGCTTTTTTGACATCCATCGTTACAGTGCCCGTTTTAGGGTTAGGCATCAAACCTTTTGGTCCGAGTACACGGCCCAATTTACCGACTTCACCCATCATGTCAGGTGTAGCGACAATTACATCAAAATCGAACCAGCCGCCGTTGATCTTTTCAACGAACTCCTGGTCTCCTGCGTAATCTGCGCCTGCTTCCTGAGCTTCTTTAAGCTTTTCACCTTTTGCGAATACCAATACACGCTGTGACTTCCCAGTACCGTGCGGCAATACGATTGCGCCACGGATTTGCTGGTCGTTTTTACGTGTATCAATACCCAGGCGGAAAGCGACTTCTACAGAAGCATCAAAATTTGCAGTACTTGTTTCCTGAGCCAGTTTGACTGCTTCTTCGATTGAGTATGAAGAATCGGCATCGAATTTTTCAAGTGCTGCCTGATACTTTTTACTTCTTTTAGCCATTTATAATTCCTCCTTGTGGTTTTAGCGGGTTATCCTCCCACGTTTGTATTAATACATTTCTATACAGTCATCGTTGATTTTACTTTTGAATTTCGAAGCCCATGCTTCTGGCTGTACCTTCGACCATACGCATTGCCGCGTCTACGTCAGCCGCATTAAGATCTTCCATTTTCGTTTCAGCAATTTCACGTACCTGCGCTTCTGATACTTGAGCCACTTTGTTCTTGTTCGGTTCACCAGAACCCTTGTCCACGCTGGCAGCTTGTTTGAGCAATACTGCAGCCGGCGGAGTTTTTGTGATGAATGTGAATGAACGGTCTTCAAATACAGAGATTTCAACTGGAATGATCAGACCAGCCTGCTCCTGTGTACGTGCATTGAATTCTTTACAGAATCCCATGATATTGATGCCTGCCTGACCCAGTGCCGGACCTACCGGTGGAGCCGGGTTCGCCTTACCTGCAGGAATCTGCAATTTCACAACGTTGATAACTTTTTTAGCCACGATGTGCACCTCCTCGTTTATCGTGATGTGGTCATAGGATATTATAAATTTTATCCTCCCACCCGCATCTTTAAAAATTAAAGATGGCCGGAAAATTCCGACCATGATATTTTACCATTATTCAGTTCATATTACAAGACGCCGCCTTATAATTTTTCAATCTGGTCGAACTCCACCTCGACCGGCGTCTCCCGGCCGAACATTTCCACAAGTACGGTCAGCTTGTAACGCTCCTCGTCGATGGATCTGATTTCACCCGACTGATTTTTGAACGGCCCGTCTATGATGTTGACGACCTCTCCGACTTCAACTTCGAAATCTATGGTTTTCTCGGCCATGCCCATGGATTTAAGAATGAACTTCACTTCCTCGGGCAATAATGGATTCGGCTTGCTCCCCGCACCTTGTGAACCTACGAAACCGGTCACCCCGGGTGTATTCCTCACAATATACCAGGACTCGTCTGTCATTATCAGTTCTACTAGTACATAGCCAGGAAACGTCTTTTTCATCGCAGTTTTACGCTTGCCATCTTTAACCGTCGTCTCTTCCTCTTCCGGAATCACCACACGGAAAATCTGATCCTGCATATTCATCGATTCAAGACGGGCGAGCAAGTTCGCCTTCACTTTGTTTTCATATCCTGAGTAAGTATGTACGGCATACCAATTTTTTTCCTCAGACATCCTATCGCTCCTTTAAATTACAAAAAATCTATCACTGCAGTGATACCTAAATCCAAAACATAGAAAAAAGCCAAGAAAAATATAACCGTTAATGTAACAATCATTGTAAATCTCGCAGTTTCCTGTCCTGTCGGCCAACTGACCTTCTTCATTTCGCTGACGACATTTTGAAAGAAATTCTTATTGTTTGACATTTTTAACATATCCTCCTACTTCAGATGGAACTTTTATGAGTCGTATGCCGATTACATTTTCTGCAAAACTTCTTTAATGTTAAACGTTCTTTATGTTCAGACACGATTTGATAATTCCTGGACCCACATTCATTGCACAACAATGCTATTTTCATAATGATACATCCCATTCCAATTCCTGTATACTATACCGATTTTAAAAAACAATGTCAAACGCTCCCGGATCCCGGCCGGGTTCACTTTCTGCATTTTCTTCTGACCCTGTGCAGGCCGTTCATTATCGCTTTTTCACTTACATGCAGTCTCTCACTGATTTCTTTGATGTGATAACCGTAATTGCAATAATGGACGATTTCCCTTTCCAGAGGGGAGCATATTTTACGGTTGTTCAAAATGTCCGCCCTGTTTTCTTCATCAATCAGGATGTCGAGGGGGTTGTCCCGGACTGTGTTCCGATGATCGCCTGCATCAAAGGTGATATCCTCGGCAGACCGCAGCATTTCAACCGTCTGGTGCTCTGTCCCCCTGTAAAAGAGCTTCCTCATTTCGTAAGTGATCACTTTTGATACATAATGCCGGTAGTTTCCCGCTTCCGGATTATATTTGTGGCACAGTCTCAAGGCAAGTTCCATCATTTCCTGCAACGCATCTTCGCGATCATGGAATGTAAAAGGATACTTCAATGTCTTTCTGAATACCGTCTTTCTGAGGTTGTCATCTATCCAGTCGAACGCGCAGACATCCCCCTTGCTGACCCTGTATGCACAGCGGTTCATTTCATCATCCAATGATTCTTTTATGCAGAAGCGGTATTGAGCGATCAGATACATCGTCCGTCCTCCATCGTTTACATACAAATATATGGGGTGTCGGAGGATTCATCAAGACGTTATTTCAGGCCCCTCCTCCATTTTTCGAGTTCTGAGAGGACATCCGGACTGATATCGAGTTTCTGCCTGGGCAGTTTTTCGTTTATTGCATCAATTTCCTTACTGATGTTTTTTTCCGAATCCTCAAGCAGCATCCACATTTCCCTTGAAGAGATCCTGTAGGCACCAAGCGCAAAAATCGCATTCTGTTCCGTCAGGTCACTTGTGACCACGCTGATTTCGCAGAGGAAGGGATGGTATGTGTCATGGACGAACCGTTCGATATATTCATCCGCCGTCTCTTTCTCCTTCGTAAACACCACGGTGACGCCATGCTTCTCGGTGATTGATTCCATACTTTTCACTTCATACGCATCAAACACTATGATGATTTCATATTTGGCCACCATCTGGAATTCGGCAAGGACTGTAATGACTTCTTCTCTGGCGAGTTCAAGCGACAATTTCGATTCTGCGTGCAGCTCTTTATTGGCACCGATGAGATTATAACCGTCGACAAGGAGGATTCTGCGTTTTTTCCTCATATCATCACGTCCCGGCAGGGTTTTGCTTCCTGTACACTTCATACATCAAAAGCGCAGCCGAAACCGAGGCGTTGAGGCTCGTGATTTCACCATTCATAGGAATTTTGACGATGAAGTCACATTTCTCAAGCGTTTTTTTGCTGATGCCCTGCCCTTCGCTGCCGATGACAAGTGCCGTGCTCATATCCATCGCAAGCTCTCGGTAGTCCGTCTCTCCGCTGCCGTCACTGCCGACGACCCAGAAGTTTCTCTCTTTCAGCCTGTCGATCGTCTGGTTGATATTGGTGACGCGCACGACCGGAATATATTCGATGGCCCCCGTCGATGTTCTGGCCACTGTTTCAGTGAGTTGGACGGAGCGTCTTTTTGGAATGATCACTCCGTCAAAACCCGCACCGTCACACGTCCTTAAAATCGATCCGAGGTTATGAGGGTCTTCGAGTCCATCAAGGATGATGACGTTTGCAGTCTCCTTCCCGGCGATGCTCTCCATGAATGTTTCAAGTTCCATGTATTCATGGGCACTGATCATGGCGATGATGCCCTGGTGTTTTTCATCCGTCATGCCGTCCATCTTGCTTTTCGGGACCTGCTGGACGATCACTTTAAGTTCCTTCGCCAGGTCCAGCAACTCTTTGACCTGATTTTTATTGATGGTGTCCTGAACGAATATTTTATTGATATCACTTTTTGAACGCAGCGCTTCCCTTACTGCATTCCTTCCTGCAACAACCGATTCAGCCATTGTGAACCCTCCCTTCCTTAATGATTTCACGCATCAGTGCTTCAACCCTTTCCTGATTTTCCGTCAGATCCAGGTAACCGATCAATGCTTCAATGCCGGAGGCATTCCTGTATTCCTGTATACTGGCATTTTTCGCCCGTGTCGCACTGGATTTATTGCGGGCACGCTTTGCAATTTCCCATTCCTCTTCAGTGAGGAGCGATCCTTTCCTCAAATGGAGCAAGGCACGGGACTGGGCCCGTGCACTCACCCACAGGTTCGCTTCCCTGTGCAGCTCCTCAGGCTTCAGGCGCGGCTTTTCCCTCAGAAGGTGAGTGCGTATATGAACCGCATAGATTGCATCTCCGAGAAAGGCGAGGGAGAGGCTCGGCACTTCCCCGACTTTGAAATCAGCCACGTCTGAACCGCACCCCTTCTTTTGTATCTTCGAGAACGATGCCCTCTGCCTTCAGTTCATCCCTGATTTCATCGGCACGTGCAAAGTCTTTGTTCTTTCTCGCCGCGTTGCGCTCCTCGATCAGTTTTTCGATTTCTTCATCCAGCAGGACCTCCTCTTTTTCCAGTACGACCCCGAGTACTTCACCATACTTTTCAAACGCCCCGATGAACGCATTCAACACTGCATGATTCGTCGTATTATAACGTAAATATTTATTGAGTTCGGTCGTCAGGTCATGCCATGTACTGATTGCATTCGCTGTATTGAAGTCATCATCCATATGCGCTTCGAACGTTTCAATATTCTTATGAATGATCTCCATCACTTTTCCATCCGCTTCTGTGCCGACAGCACTGCCCAGTCGCTCCTTAGCCTGTGCATAACTGCCCTGGATGCGTTCAAGTCCGGCCCTCGCCGCTTCGACCAGTTCACGGTTATAATTGATCGGGTTGCGGTAATGTACGCTGATCATGAAGAACCTCAGCACATTTGGGTTGATTTCCTTGATGATGTCGTGGACGAGTATGAAATTGCCGAGGGATTTCGACATCTTCGTGTTATCGATATTGATATAGCCATTATGCATCCAGTAGTTCGCAAATGTTGCATCCGTCATACATTCACTCTGTGCTATTTCATTTTCATGATGCGGGAAGGTGAGATCCTGGCCGCCTGCATGGATATCGATCGTGTCACCGAGGTGCTCCCTTGCCATGACGCTGCATTCGATATGCCAGCCCGGGCGTCCTTCGCCCCAGGGGGCTTCCCATTTGATTTCATTTGGTTTCGCCTGTTTCCACAGTGCGAAGTCCAGCGGGTCTTTTTTCTTCTCCCCCGCTTCAATGCGTGCACCGACCTTCAGGTCATTTATGGACTGGTGGCTCAGTTTGCCGTATTCATCAAAGGAGCGCGTTTTGAAATAAACATCTCCGCCAGATTCGTATGCATGCCCTTTGTCGATGAGTATACCTATGAATTTAATGATGTCATCCATATGATCCATCACTCTCGGATGTGCCGTTGCACGTTTTACGTTCAACGCACCCGTATCATGGAAGAAAGCCTCGATGAACCGTTCGGCGATTTCCGGCACACTCTCCCCGAGCTCCCGTGATGCTTTGATGAGCTTGTCGTCAACATCCGTGAAGTTTGAAACGTAATCAACTTCATACCCTTTGTACTCCAGGTATCTTCTGACAGTATCAAAAGCAATTGCCGGCCTTGCATTACCTATGTGGATGTAATTATACACCGTAGGGCCGCAGACGTACATCTTGACCTTTCCCTCTTCAAGCGGTTTGAACGTTTCTTTCTGTCTTGTCAATGTATTATATATGCGAACCATCTCGTACCTCATTCCTCACTTCTTTTCTGAAATCTCTTATCTCATCTTCAAGCCCCAGTATCATATCGAGGATCGGGTCCGGTAAATTCGTGACATTCATATCACGGGCATCTTTGACTTTTTCGCCGGCCTGTTTGACGATCCTGCCGGGGATGCCGACCACGGTCGAATCTTTCGGTGTATTGATCAGTACGACCGAATTGGCGCCGATTTTTGTGTTCTCCCCGATCCGTATGTTGCCGAGCACCTTCGCACCTGCTGCGACCAGCACATTATCATCGATGTCCGGATGCCTCTTCGTTTCCTCTTTCCCTGTGCCGCCGAGTGTGACACCCTGATAAATCGTCACATTATTGCCGATGCGGCATGTCTCGCCAATCACGACGCCCATGCCGTGGTCGATGAAGAGCCGCCTGCCGATCTGCGCCCCCGGGTGTATTTCTATGCCCGTTGCAAAACGGCTGAGCTGGGATAGGGCTCTCGATAATGTCGCAAACTTCTTTTTATATAATTTGTGGGCCAGCAGATGCATCCATACTGCATGAAGTCCCGAGTAAGTGAACGCCACTTCAAATTTGCTCTTGGCTGCGGGGTCCAGTTCAAGTACCATATTGATGTCTTCCTTCATTCGATTAATCATGGTGATCCTCCTCTCAATCATAAAAGCGCCGCTGCCCAAATAACTGGACAGAGGCGCTTCCGCACGGTTCCACTCTGTTTACAAAGCTCACTTTGCACTCTTGGTATTCAAATGTGGCGTGCGCATTTCTGAATGTAATGTGGTTGTCTTTCCAGCAGCCAGACAATCTCTGATTTCCACAATACACCATACTTCATTTCTCCGTTACAGATATATTAATCGATTATTTCCATGACTGCAATCAGTTCGTCCCGGTTCATTTCAATTCCGCCACTCTTTCGAGCACTTTCTCCCTGCCGATCAATGAGATGGCATCCGGCAGTTCCGGCCCTCTCGTCTGGCCTGTGACGGCCACACGTATCGGCATGAAGAGCTGTTTCCCTTTATAACCGGTCGCTTTCTGGACATTTTTGATGGACTTTTTGATCGTGGCGGGATCGAATGCCGTCAATCCTTCAAACTCATCATGCAATGCTTTCATCAATTCAGGGATATGTTCCTGGTTGATCACTTCCGTCGCTTCGGCATCGAATTCTATATCATCTTTGAAGAACTGCTCGGACAGCGTTGTGATCTCCCCGGCAAAGCTCATCTGAGGCTGGTAGAGCGCCACAAGCTTCCTTGCCCAGTCCAGCTCTTCCCCTTCAGGATTTTCGCTGATCAGACCTTCTTCGATCAGGAACGGCAGAGACATATTAAATACCGTTTCCGCATCTTTTTCTTTCATGTATTGGTTGTTGATCCATGTCAGTTTCTGCTTGTCAAAGAAAGCGGGGGCTTTTGAAAGCCGCTTCTCATCGAACAATTTGATGAATTCCTCTTTGGAGAATATCTCTTCTTCGCCTTCAGGCGTCCAGCCGAGCAGCGCGATGAAGTTGAACAATGCTTCCGGCAGGTAGCCGAGCGCTTTATACTGTTCGATGAATTGGATGATTGCACCGTCACGCTTGGAGAGCTTCTTTTTGCTCTCATTGACGATCAGCGTCATGTGGCCGAATTCAGGCGGCGCGAGGCCCAGTGCTTCATACACCATCAATTGCTTCGGCGTATTGGAGATATGGTCGTCACCGCGCAGCACATGCGAGATTTCCATTTCATGGTCGTCGATGGCAACCGCAAAATTATACGTCGGGACCCCATCTTTTTTAACGATGATCCAGTCCCCGAAACCGTTCGATTCAAATGACACTTCTCCTTTTACGATATCATTGAATTTGTAGACTTTATCCTTCGGCACACGGATGCGGATGGCAGGCTCCCTGCCTTCGGCTATCAGCGCCTCTTCCTCTTCTTTCGTCAGGTTGGCATGGTGGCCGCCGTATCTCGGCATCTCTCCGCGCTCAATCTGTTCCTCGCGTTCCTGCTGGAGTTCCTCACTCGTCATGTAGCACCGGTATGCAAGGTTTTCGTCCAGCAATTTCTGAATATAAGGCTCATATATATGACCGCGTTCCGACTGGCGGTATGGACCATAGCCGCCATCTTTATCAATACTTTCATCCCAGTCCATTCCAAGCCACTTCAAATTGTCGAGCTGGGATTCTTCGCCGGTCTCGATATGGCGTGACTGGTCCGTATCCTCGATGCGGATGATGAAATCCCCGCCGTAATGACGTGCAAACAAATAGTTGAACAACGCTGAACGCGCGTTTCCTATATGCAGAAATCCGGTCGGACTCGGCGCATATCTGACTCTTACTTTATCCATTAATATTCCTCCATTTTTGTGAGCAGAACCACCGCTTCTGAAGTGATGCCTTCAGCCCTGCCGACAAATCCTAGTTTTTCTGTCGTCGTCGCTTTAATATTAACATTTGATACTTGCGTCTTCAAAATTGATGCGACACTTTCCCGCATTGCGTCGATATGCGGTCTGAACTTCGGTGCCTCTGCCATGATGACGGCATCAACATTACCGATTTCATATCGTTCCTCATTCATCTTACGTACCACTTCACCGAGCAGGACTTTGGAATCCATGTCTTTGAATGCATCGTCCGTGTCGGGGAAAAATTTACCGATGTCCCCCAGCGCAAGCGCACCCAGGATGGCATCTGCGATTGTATGGAGCAGGACATCCGCATCCGAATGGCCTGCAAGGCCTTTTTCATGAGGGATTGTGAGGCCGCCTATAATCAACGGTCTGCCCTCGGTGAATGCATGGACATCAAAACCATGACCGATCCTTATCATTTCCTCTCACCTCTCCCGGCTATGATCGACTCTGCGATGATCAAATCTTCGCGGGTCGTGATCTTAATATTATTGTAATCCGATTCCACAATATGTACTGCTTCACCCAGAGCTTCGACCATGCTTGAATCATCCGTCACGGCAAGATTGTTCCGCCGGGCATTCTCATGCGCTGCTTTGATCAATTCATAGTCGAATGCCTGGGGAGTATGTGTAATCAGCAGTTCCTCCCGGTCCAGTGTCGCCATCACTTTGGAGCCGTCTGTCCTTTTAATCGTATCCTTGACTTTCACGCCGCATATCACAGCTTTATGCCTGGTGACCGCTTCGTAAACCCTCTCCAAAAGATCAATGCCTGCAAACGGCCGTGCGCCGTCATGTATGAAGACATAGTCACTTTCGGGGATCTTCTTCAGGACATTGTAGATGCTGTCCTGCCTCTCCCGGCCACCCGTGAAAATGCCTTTGACTTTTGGATGGGCCGAGAGTTCCTTTTTGACCATCTCCACTTCATCTTCCCTTGTTGCCAGGTAAATCCCGTTGCAATTCACATCTGACTGAAACAGCCCGACCGTCCGTTCGATGACAGATCTGCCGTTCAATTCGATGAATACTTTGTTTTTATTGTAACCCATCCGGCTGCCGAGGCCGGCTGCAGGTATAATTGCGATATAAGCCATCATTAACTCTCTCTCTTTGTAAAGATAATGCGTCCTGAATTGGTTTGCAGAACACTTGTCACTTCAACACTGACCGTCTTGTTGATCAGATTTTTACCTTCTTCTATGACCACCATTGTACCATCTTCCAGATAACCGACACCCTGCCCTTCTTCCTTACCATGCTTTGTCACCATGATATCCAGAGTGTCACCCTGCTTGATGACCAGCTTGATCGCGTCAGATAGTTCATTGACGTTCAGTACTTTGATGTGGTGCACCTGACAGACCCGGTTGAGGTTATAGTCCGTGGTGATCAGGGCCGCATCCTCTTCTTTGGCCAGCTGTATCAGCTGCTGGTCCACATCCAGCTTTTCATAGGCGACGGGCTGGACGGTCACATCCAATCCGCTGTCCTGAAGCGTCTTCAGCATCTCAAGACCCCTCTGCCCGCGGTCACGCTTCATTGAATCCGCCGAATCTGCAATAAGCTGGAGTTCATCGAGAACAAACTGGGGCACGACGAGTTCGCCTTCTATGAAACCTGTTTTGACCACATCTATGATCCGGCCGTCGATGATGGCACTGGTGTCCACCAGTTTCTTCTGCCCCTGCACCCTCTCTCCGGATTGCTTCACATTCTGTTTCGGTAAGATTTCAAGCACTTCCGTGTGTTTTTTCAAGCCGATCTGAAAGCCCAGATAACCGAGGATGACGGCAAGCGCAAACGAGACGACTTCACTGATGATGGGAATGTTCAATGTATTGAGTAATAATGATATTAAGACGGCAACTACAAGCCCAATGACCATGCCCAGTGTTGCAAAGATGATTTCCGGCAGGTTGCGGTTCATGATCATCCCTTCGCCTTTGCTGATCAAAGACTCGACCTTGGGCACAGTCCAGAAAAACAGCAGTAAAAAGAGGATGCCCCCAATCAGGGCGTGAACCAACACGTTATCCAGAAACACCGGAAAATCAACAGGCAGTATGGAAAACAGATCGGGCAGAAGCCATACTCCGAGAGACACACCGATTAAAAAATATAATATATATATCAGGTATTTCAGCAAATCATTCACCTCCCTTCGAGTATATTCACATGCCTAGTTGAAGGCGTGTTTTATCGCTTCGGTCAGATGGCTCACGCCATATACTTCCAACCCTTCCGGAAGCTTGACGCCCGCAAGGGAAGATTTCGGTACGATTGCCCGTTTGAACCCGAGTTTAGCCGCTTCCTGCAGGCGCGATTCTATTTTGGTCACTCGCCTGACTTCCCCTGTCAGGCCGACCTCCCCGATGAAACAGTCATCACCGCGCACTTCCATGTTCTTGAAACTGGAAGCGATGCTGATGATGACGCTCAAGTCGACAGCCGGTTCATCCAGCTTGACCCCGCCTGCAACTTTTATATACGCATCATGCTGCTGCATGAGGTAGCCTCCGCTTTTCTCCAGCACCGCCATCAACAGTGACAGCCGGTTGTGGTCGACGCCCGTCGCCATACGCCGCGGATTGTGGAAATGCGTCGGTGTCACAAGTGCCTGGACTTCGACAAGCATCGATCTTGTCCCTTCCATAGTCGCCACTATGGCGGATCCCGGGGTGTTTTTGGACCGCTCTTCAAGGAAAATCTCCGAAGGGTTCAGGACTTCTTTCAACCCCGAGCTTTTCATTTCGAATATCCCCATTTCATTCGTCGAACCGAAACGGTTTTTCACGGCCCTTAAAATCCGGAAAGTCTGATGCTGATCACCTTCGAAATAAAGTACGGTGTCGACCATATGTTCAAGCATACGCGGCCCCGCAATCTGGCCTTCCTTCGTGACATGTCCCACTATGAAGGTCGCGATGTTTTCACCTTTGGCGATGTTCATGAGACTCTGCGTACATTCCCTCACCTGGGACACACTGCCCGGGGCACTGGTGATGTCAGGGTTGAAAATCGTCTGGATGGAGTCGATGATCAGGAAATCCGGCTTTGATTTTTTGACTTCCCCGTGGATATGGTAAAGGTTCGTCTCACAATATACCTGAAGGTTCTCACTCATTTCATCGAGCCGGTCCGCCCTGAGCTTGATCTGCTCAAGCGATTCCTCTCCCGATACATAGAGGACTTCGTGGTCTTTTGACAATGTCAGGGCAGTCTGCAGCAGGATGGTGGACTTTCCGATCCCCGGATCCCCGCCGATCAGTATGAGGGAGCCGTCCACGATTCCGCCGCCCAGCACACGGTCAAATTCCCCGCTGTTCGTCATTGTTCTCGGTGTCTCGGTCTTTTTGACATTGTTCAGCTTCGTCGGACGGCTGATTTGCTTATCCGGCGTCTCTTTGCCAAGCGTCCCCCGCCCTTTCGTTTCTTTATGGACCAGCTTCTCTTCCATCTGGTTCCATCCGCCGCAGTTCGGGCACTTGCCCATCCACTTCGGTGATTCATATCCGCATGCCATACATTCAAAGACATTCTTCACTTTCGCCATAATTTCTGATGACCCCCACTTCTCTTCCTCATTATTGTATAACTCTGCAGCGTGATTTTAAAGTATGTAGAATAAAACAGAACAGCCCAAACCATTCACACATGATTTGGGCTGACACTGCTTATTTCTCTGCCGCTTCCTTCTCCTTCGAAGCCACTGTGAATTCTTCATTTTTATAATCCACAGTCACGACCTTGTTTGCGAAATCGGCACCCGACAGCAATGATTCACTCAAAGTGTCTTCAATATTCTTCTGGATGCTCCTTGCGAGCGGCCTCGCCCCGTATTCAGGATCGTAACCGTCTTCTGCAATTTGAGCTTTTGCAGCTTCAGTGACCTCGATATTGATGTTCTGATCGACAAGCCTCTCCTGGAGCTGTTCAATCATCAGGGAGACGATCTCTTTCAGGTGTTCTTTTTCAAGGCTGTGGAAGACGATGATATCATCGACGCGGTTGATGAACTCAGGTCTGAATGTATCTTTCAGCTCTTTCATCATCGTGCTTCTGATCGTTTCATAATCCTGGCTGCCGGAGCCGGAAGTTGTGCCGAATCCTGCAAACTTACGGTCTTTCAGTTCCTGGGCACCGACGTTTGAAGTCATGACGATGATCGTATTCCTGAAGTCGACTGTTCGTCCGTTTGCATCCGTCAGTCTGCCTTCATCCAACACCTGCAGCAGCATATTGAAAACGTCGGGGTGTGCTTTTTCAATTTCATCAAACAGCACGAGTGAATAAGGCTTTCTTCTGACTTTCTCGGTCAGCTGTCCGCCATCCTCATATCCCACGTATCCAGGAGGCGAACCGACAAGGCGGGACACGGAATGCTTTTCCATGTATTCACTCATGTCCACCCGGATCATGGCATCTTCCTCACCGAACATCGCTTCGCTGAGCGCCCTTGCAAGTTCCGTCTTGCCGACGCCGGTCGGTCCAAGGAAGATGAAACTTCCAATCGGACGTTTCGGGTCTTTGAGCCCGGATCTCGCACGACGTACAGCTTTGGAAATAGAAGTGACCGCCTCTTCCTGTCCGATGACTCTGTCATGGAGGATCGACTCAAGGTTCAACAAACGCTCAGTCTCCTCTTCAGCGATTTTCGACAGTGGAATCCCTGTCATGCCGCTGATGACTATTTCTATATCACTTTGTGTCACTGACTGTGATGACTGTCCCTGCTCTTTTTTCCAGCTGTCCTCTTTTTCCTTCAGCTCTTTTTCGAGCTTGGACTGCTGGTCACGGTAGTTGGCCGCGGCTTCAAATTCCTGACTCTGCACCGCCGCAGTCTTCTCTTTCTTGACTGCTTCGAGCCTGCTTTCAAGATCCTTCAAATCCGGCGGGGAAGTGTAGCTGCGCAACCTCACTTTGGATGATGCCTCATCGATCAGATCGATCGCCTTGTCCGGCAGAAAGCGGTCCTGGATATAGCGGGCACTCATCCTGGCTGCTGCTTCAACCGCTTCATCAGTGATATTTATGCGGTGATGTGCTTCATATTTGTCCCTCAAGCCTTTCAGGATCAGAATGGTGTCTTCGACATTCGGCTCATCCACCTGTACCGGCTGGAAGCGGCGCTCGAGCGCCGCATCTTTTTCAATATGCTTACGGTACTCCTCCAATGTGGTCGCACCGATACACTGCAGCTCGCCCCTGGCAAGCGCAGGCTTCAAGATATTGGAAGCATCGATTGCGCCTTCCGCACCACCGGCACCGATCAGTGTATGCAGCTCATCGATGAACAATACTACATTGCCTGCTTTATGGATTTCCTCCATCACTTTCTTCATGCGTTCCTCGAACTCACCGCGGTACTTCGTGCCCGCGACCACAGTGCCCATGTCCAGGGACATCACACGTTTATCCTTCAGTGTTTCAGGCACTTCATTTTTGATGATGGACTGGGCGAGCCCTTCTGCGATCGCAGTTTTACCCACGCCCGGCTCACCGATCAATACAGGGTTGTTCTTGGTCCTGCGCGACAACACTTCGATCACGCGTGTGATTTCCTTTGAACGTCCGATCACCGGGTCGAGACGATCTTCACGGGCGATTTCCGTGAGGTCCCTCGCTAGTGAATCCAGTGTCGGTGTATTGTTATCTTTCTTTTGTCCGTCTTTATTCTGAAGGGCATCCGGGTTGCCGAGCATCTTGATGACCGAGGCACGGGCTTTTGTGATGTTCAGGTCCAGGTTGGTGAGCACCCGTGCAGCAACGCCTTCACTTTCCCTGATGAGCCCGAGCAACAGGTGCTCTGTGCCCACAAAGTTATGATGCAGCTTACGCGCTTCATCCATGGACAGTTCAATCACTTTTTTTGCACGCGGCGTATAATGGATGGAGCCGGTCGCATCCTCACCTTCGTTGATCAGATTGAAGACTTCATCCCGCACATTATCTTCGCTGATATTGAAGCTCGAAAGCACTTTAGCAGCAATCCCCTCTTTTTCTTTGACGAGTCCAAGCAGCAGGTGTTCCGTCCCGATGCTTGAGTGTTTCAGGCTGATGGCTTCTTCCTGGGCATAAGCGAGCACTTTTTGGGCTCTTTCAGTTAATCTTCCAAATAACATTTATGATGTCCCTCCTATTAATTCACGTAGTAATGTTGCACGTTCTTCGTCAACCGCTCCCTCTAATGATGCATACTCTTTTTCCAGGGTGTTCAAACGCATTTTGATGAACGCCGGCTGAATCAGCTGTATCTGCTCCTGGAATCTGATGGTGTACTCAGGCAAAAGTTTTAAATCAACGCCCAGTTTAACATTGCTTAAATGATTCGCCGCTTCTTTCAAAGATATGGTATGGGCGTATTTGAGCGTGCCGTAAGAACGGAATATGGAATCCTTCGCTTTCAGGAGATGATCATCATTCATGATGGAGCGCATCTCGTCTTCTTCTTCAATGATCCTCATTTTCAATTCATTCAGGCTGTTGATGATTTCTTCCTCGGTCCGTCCCAGTGTAAGCTGATTGGACAGCTGATAAATGTGACCCAGCGGAACGGAGCCTTCCCCGTATATTCCCCTCAGCGTAAAACCGAAACGGTTCAGGTTGTTTGCGATCCTCTGTATCCTGTTTCCGAGTGACAGTCCCGGTAAATGCAGCATGACGGAGGCTCTGAGCCCGGTACCGACATTGGTGGGGCAGGCAGTGAGGAATCCGTATTTATCATCAAATGCATAATTCAGTTTTTCTTCCAGTCTGTCGTCAAGTGCAGAAGCCCGCTTGTATAATTCATCCAGCGAGTCACCCGCTCCCATCACCTGGATCCGGACATGATCTTCTTCGTTGACCATGATGGAGACCGACTCGTCATCGCTGATGTAACTCAACCGCCCCCGCTTTGTGAACAAGGGGCTGATCAGGTGTTTCTCGACCAGCAATGCTTTATCTTCGAACTTCATTTCATCCAGGTGGACCTGTCTCAGGTCAGTCAGTGCGGCATTCAATTTCTCGATGACTTCCGACATGCCCTCATCCTTCAGCATGCAGGGAAAAGGGAGGTCCCTCACATTGCGGGCGAGACGGATCCGGGATGACATTTCCACGGGTGTTTCTTTGGCTTCGGTTATCCATGGACTAACTTTTCCCATCGTCATCACCTGCCTCCAATGATTTTATCCGGTCCCTGACCACTGCCGCTTCTTCGAACTCCTGGCGCTCCACCAGCCCGGCCAGCTCCTCCCGGAGACTTTCAATCTGTTTCTTCACCTTGATGTAGGCCGATGATTTCTCCGGTACTTTCCCGACATGCTGCGTCTGGTACAGCTGGACCTTGGTGATGATTTCGCTGCTTTTGCTGCTGAAAGTGTCATAGCAGTCCGCACACCCGAACTTGCCCCTTTTAAGTATGGTTTCTATCGTGGAGCCGCATGTGTCACAGCGCCTTTTCTGTTTTCTGCTCGCTTCCGCAGACTGCTGGGCGGAAAGCGACTGCAGGAGCTGGTGGATGTCGAACGAATCATCCGGGAAGCTTGCAAACTGGTTCGAGAACGACTTATTGGCGCAGGCTTCGCATAGATACCTTTCTGTTTTGTTCAAGCCACTGCCTGTCGTGATATGAACAGTCGCTTCATTTTCCTGACATGCTTCACAGATCATAAAAATCACTCCTCGGTGTATAGGATGACATCGATGATGTTCAGTAGTATCTTCGCCCGGAGCTGGTCCCTGTACGGCAGTTCAATCATCAACGACTCGCGGTCGAGGGCCGCATTGATGATTTTCCCCTCCTTCAAAGTGATCACTTCGTTTTCGTACAGGGACTGGACGATATGCCGGGCATTCCTCTGGCTCAACCCGGTCCCTATCATTTGTTTTAAGCGGGCGAGATATTCCGCTTTTGTATGTGTCTCGACTTTGGTGATCCGTATATATCCCCCGCCACCCCGCTTGCTCTCCACCAGATATCCGTGCTCGTTGGTGAATCTGGTCTTTATGACATAGTTCAGTTGGGACGGGACACAGTCAAATTTTTCAGCAATATAGGCACGCTTGATTTCCACGGGTTCGCCGTCGGAATCCGCCAGTAATGCCTTCAAATATTCTTCAATGATATCCGACATGTTACGCATGCTGTCACCTCTTTTGACCTTCTTTGACTAAAGTATACAGCCTGCGCTAAATTTTGGCAAATTTATTGTTCATATTTCAAGGTTGTTCTTTATTTCTGTAAACGTTTGCATTATAATGATTCGGTATCGCCTTTCAGCCTCATATACTTTATAATGAGGAACGAGACGTACACATACATATTTTACATCATAAATCTTGTAATATGGAGGATTTTATCATGAGTATTGTTATGGGAATAGTGGGTGTGCTATTCGTAATGTTCCTCGCCTGGATTGCGAGCACCAACCGTAAGCTCGCATTCAAGAAGTGGAAGAACATCCTGATTTTAGTCGCCCTGCAACTGTTCTTCGCATTCCTGTTCTTGAACACGACCTGGGGTCAGACTGTCATAGGGTGGCTGGCGGATGCTTTCGACACCCTCCTCGGCTTTGCACGTGAAGGTGGATTGTTCGTCTTCGGTGATCTGATGAGTGATAATGGCGGTGAAGCCACAGATGTGTTCTTATTCAACGTTTTAGTACCCATCATATTCATATCGGCAATCATCGGCATCCTCTCCTACACCAGGATCCTGCCGTTCATCATCAAAGGCCTCGGTATACTGCTCACCAGAATAACCGGCCTGCCCTATATCGAATCCTATAACGGTGCGGCTTCCATGATGCTCGGTCAGTCGGAGGTTTTCGTCTCACTCAAGAACCAGCTGCCGAGAATGACGACTGCACGCCTTTATACACTCGCGGCACAGGCGATGAGTTCCATCTCCCTGTCGATTGTGGGCGCCTTCTTCACCATGCTGGAGCCGCAATTCGTGTTGATCGCCATCGTGCTGAACTTATTCGGGATTTATGTCATCGTCCATATCATCAACCCTTATGAAGAGTTGATCGTTGATGACGGTGCAGAAATTTCCACCAAGCCGGAAGCAGGGAAGTCATTCTTCCAAGTGCTTGGCGACTATATCATCGATGGTGGTAAAATCGTACTGATCGTCGGTGCCATGCTGATCGGTTTCATTGCGCTGATCAACCTGCTGAACGAACTGTTCCTGCTCATACCGGGATCAAGCCTCACGTTCCAGGACATCCTCGGCTATATCTTCATGCCGATCGCATTCCTGATCGGTATCCCGTGGAATGAAGCGCAGATTGCCGGAAGCCTTATGGCGACCAAACTGATCACAAATGAATTCGTAGCGATCATTGAATTCCAGCCTATCGCTGAAGAAGTATCAAGAAAGACGCAGGCAATGCTTTCAGTATTCATGATTTCATTTGCCAACTTCGGCAGCATCGGCATCATCGCCGGTTCCGTCAAAGGTCTCCACAATGAAAGCGGGGACAAGGTGGCGAGATTCGGTCTCAAGCTCGTCTACGGTGCGACTCTCGTCAGCCTGCTGACAGCGACGATCGTCGGTTTCTTCTTTTAATATTTAAACGAAAAAGAACGCTCAATCCGAGCGTTCTTTTTTATCTTCATGATGCAATGAGGGTGAAGATGCCCATCAAGATGATTGTCATGGCGGTAAAGGTGAGGAAATAAATGACATAGCGGCGTTCATGTTTTTTGAAATAACCCCCGAACTGCAAAATCGAGAGCATCCCGGTGATCAGGAAACCTGCAATTGAGATGATGAGTACTATATACATAATATTTAAAATCATGATTGAAGCATCCTCCGTTATGAATCTTAAGACCATTGTACAGTAAATCCGAAATTACACCACGTAAAATTGAAACGGCCCGGAATCTCCTGATTTGATTGGGGCGGATGGATGTGCTAGCATGTATGTGAATATGGGAAAGAGTCCACTAGGGTTCCGCAGCACTGCTGGTCTGGACCGAGAGTGGACCCATGGAGCAATCCGTGACACGGAGGGATAAAAGCCTGGGAGATTTGAATATCTCCCGGGCTTTTTATTTTATATTTGAAAGGATTTGAATTTATGAACTGGATCAAGATCATCATCGCTTCGGTATTTGAGGTCGGCTGGGTCATCGGCCTGAACCACGCCGACAACTGGTGGCAGTGGGCCCTTACAGTGATTGCGATTTATGTGAGTTTCCACCTTTTGATCGTCGCTTCCATGGCGCTGCCGGTGGGCACTTCCTACGCTGTGTTCGTCGGCCTCGGGGCGACCGGGGTCGCAATCACCGATTTCGTGCTGTTCGGGCAGCCGTTTACAATCTGGAATCTCGTATTCATCGCAGTGCTGCTGGCCGGTGTCATCGGCCTGAAGATGGTCACATCGGAAGAACGTATTGAGGAGGCGGAAAAGTAATGGCTTGGATATTATTGATTTTCGCAGGCATCTTTGAGATGCTCGGCGTGAACGCGATCAACGTCTACACCCATAAAAGGACGAAGTCTGCCCTCTTCGGCATACTGGCCTTCTTCGGCCTGAGCTTCATCTCACTGTCCCTCGCCATGAACGAGATACCGATGAGCACCGCCTATGCAGTCTGGACCGGCATCGGTGCAGCAGGCGGGGCGATCCTGGGCATGCTGTTTTATGATGAACCGAAAAACTTCCCGAGAATCTTTTTCATCGCTTTGATCATCGGCAGCGCTGCCGGTTTGAAGGCGATCAGTTGATATGATGCAGTAAACTGCCCGGCACGCTGGTTTTCTCAGCACGGCCGGGCAGTTTTTACAGGGAGGGGATCATGTACTCACAGTCCCAGTTCCTCTTTCACTTTCTTCTTCCGTTCTTCAAGAGCATCCGCCCCGACTTCCTGCAGCTCGCCTGTTTCAGCAATATGTTTCAGATTCTCAAGCTGGAAATACCAGCCGGCGAAGTCCTCCACGATATTCCCGATTGCCGCAGGCAGTCTTTCCTGGAACCTCACCAGCGTCTTGTCCTCTTCAGCCTCGACAATCTCGATCCTCACATCTCCTGCACTCCATGTGAAGACCAGCCTCTTCCTTTCGATGAGGTCCAGTATATACATATGATCGTGCGTGCCGTCACCCAGCTCAAGCAATAACTTCTCCGGCCTTGCTTCGTCTTCGAATGTCAATTCCGGAAACCATTGTTTGCTCCCCTCCGACGTCCCGAAATAATAAAACACATGTTCATGCCCTTCATTGATTTCAATTTCAAGCGTCTGGTAAGCGCTGTATTCATCAGTCCAGTATTCAGTTTTCATGATGGCATCCTCTCCTTTTCAAATGTTTAAACCATTCATGTTTCCATTATAGCAATTAATCCCCTGATAAAAAAAGCAGTGCACTTTTGCACTGCAGGAATATCCTTTATAAAAGTTCTTTTGCGAGCAGTTTATACACATCCAGACGTTTCTCCTGTGAGTGCGGGATGCTGCAGATCATCGCTTCTTCGAATCCGTACAGCTCCTGTTCCTCCTTCATTTTTGCGGCCACTTCTTTGGCGGAACCGACAAGGTGGAGTTTACGGCTCCTCTGTATGGACATCCTGTCCATTTCGCTGAGCGGGTAATTCTGCGCCTCTTCCGGCGTCATCGTCTGTGTGATCCGCCCCTGCTCGAGCATGAGCCTTGAAATATCATAAGGCAGCGCCTCATACTCCGCTTCTTCACGTGTCTCGACAGCCGTCACCATATATGAGACATTGATCGCCGGCTCCTCCATCAGCGCCGACGGTTTGAACCTCTCCTTGTAAAGGTCCAGTATCTCCTTAGAGAGTTCACCGTTGAAGAATTGCGCAAATGAATAGCCCGCACCCATCCCGGCAGTGGCGATTGCACTGTTCCCCGTCGAACCGAGCATCCACGCTTCAGGCAGTTCTACATCCGAAGGATATGCCGGCGTCGAACCGTACAGGCGGCCTTCCGGCACTTCATCGTTGAGCAGCTGCATCGTGATCTGGAATTTTTCATAGAGGTCGTCCACCTTCGGCTGTCCACCTTGTGCGAGTGCATACATGGCGGAGTGATCGCCCCCCGGCGCACGTCCCGCACCGAAATCGATCCTTCCTGGTGAAAATGCACTGAGGGTCTTGAAAACTTCAGCCAGTTTCAGAGGTGAATAATGCATCATCATGACCCCCCCTGTGCCTATCCGTATATTTTCAGTTTTCGCTGCAAGCCTTGCTGCAGTGACTTCCGGCGCCGAGCTCACATGCGACCTTGTACCGTGGTGTTCAGCCATCCACATCCGGTGGTAGCCCAGCTCATCCGCGAGGACCGCAAGCTCATCCGCCTTGAGGAGTGCCTCAGCCGACTTGTTGCCCATGGTGACGGGCGCCTGGTCCAATACGCTCAATTTCATTTACAGCCATCCTTTCGATTCTCAAACAGGTATTTTTCAAATTAGAAATGATATTATCAGCTGCATCCGGCCCATTCAATATAACTGCCTGAAATAAAGCCAGCCCGCCGTTTACTTTGGCTGCCAAATCATATATTCTCAGTATATTGAACCCACCTTGAAGGAGTGATCCAATGCCAGCTGAGGCGCATGGTGCCCGCGGCCGTCCTTTTTTAAAGACTGCCGCACTCTTCCACCTGTATTTCATATCATTCTACCTGCTGATGCTCATCATCTTCAGCCGGTTCACCGTGAGTGCGCTGCTGCTGCTCATCCCGCTCCTCATCCTCGGAATGGTGCCGCTCATGGAACGGGGATTGAAGGCGCATAAGGAGAAGTCCGTACAACGGGAATTCTTTCCTGCCATCGGGTTTCTGACGTTGTTCGTATCAGCGAAAGTGATCATGCTCGGCTCCCTTCATGCCAGCATGTCGGCTTTTTACATCGTCGACCTGGAAGCCTCTGTAATCAACATGTTACTCGTCGGAACTTTTACACTCGCCCTCGCTTTATCGATCTATTTCTTTTTCACTGCAGAGTCATGGACCGGGCGCTTCATTTTTGTCATTCTCGGTGTGTATTCCGCAGCCCGAATACTGCACCCTTTCGCCGTCATTCCTGGAATTACGGGATGGATTCTGCAATACATGACCCTCGCCGCACTGCCGGTGATACTTGCCGCCCTGTTCATCAGGGCGAAACGCGGAGGGGACTCGGAATGAACTTTCATCCATGTCCGATTTTCGTCATGATTCGCATCGTTCATCTGCAGATGCTCTGCTATACTCAATGTAAACAGACTAATGAATCAGGTGATCATATTGTCACGTAACCATTTGAATGCTCTAATCATCAGGTTTTTAATCTTCATCGCAGTGTTTGCCACCTTGTACATCACAAGCGCTTACCTGCTCACCTTCATCGTCACGGATATCAACTGGGCGATGCTCATCCATATCGCAAATATTTTCATCATGTTTTCCCTTTCGCTCTTCATCACCAAACATTTGAGCAGATGGGTGGGGGAAAAACAGTCATGAGAGGCAGTATATGCCCGGTCAAGAAGTTCATTCCTGGCCGGGCATATTTTTATTGGGCGGATCCCCGGTCTAAATCAATGGATCTCTTAAATTATATTGACTTACTAGGAGATTACCGTTACTATTCCTATTATGTTGGTATGACTTTATGATGTGAGGTGAACGGACTTGAAAGTGGAATTGGATAACGTCCATAAGGAATTCAAAAAAGGAAAAGATCAGAAACTCCAGGTATTGAAAGATATAAACTTCAACATTGAAGAGGGTGAGTTCGTCTCCCTCCTCGGCCCTTCCGGATGCGGGAAATCGACGGTCCTGAAATTGATCGCAGGTCTGGATGCAACAACTTCCGGGGAGGTGCGCGTCAATGGCGGGAAAGTGACGAAGCCGGGTACGGACCGCATCGTCGTCTTCCAGGAGGGCGGGCTGTTCCCCTGGATGACCGTCAAAGAGAATGTCGCCTACGGGCTGAACCTGAAAAAGATGTCGAAGGCCGAAGTGGAACAAAAGACGGTCGACGGACTCCAGATGGTGCATCTCGGCAATTTTGCCGATGCCTACCCGTATGAATTATCCGGTGGTATGAAACAGAGGGTGGCCATTGCACGCGCGCTGGTGATGGACCCGGAAGTCCTTCTGATGGATGAGCCTTTCGCCGCCCTCGATGAGCAGACGAGACTCGTGCTGCACAAGGAGCTTCAGAACATTTGGAGGAAGACAGGCAATACAATACTGTTCATCACGCACAACATTCGTGAGGCACTGACTTTATCGGACCGCGTACTTTTAATGAGCACACGCCCGGGACAGATCAAAGCATCCTTCACCGTCCAGGCCGCACGTCCTAGGGATCCGGCCGACAGCGTCATCGTCGATCTCGAAAAGCGTGTCATGACGGAACTCGAAATTGAAATGGAAAAAGTGTTGAAGGAGGAGTTTGGTGATGACTACAGTCTTAAGACGGATCATCTTCGTAGCGGTGATCATCGGGATATGGGAAGTAATATCTAAACTTGGGTTCTTCCCGACATTCATGTTCCCGCCCCTGATCATCCCGAATGAACCGGGCGGGGTCACGGTGGTCGGCACGCTGATCAGCAGCATTCTCTCCGGTCAGATCGTGACCGCAACCGCGACGACGCTCACAAGGCTGCTGGCCGGCTTCACGATTGCCATCGTGCTCGGGCTGACCTTCGGCTTTTTGATCGCCCGCTACAAATGGGTGGATGACACCCTTGGCTTCTTCGTGACGGCACTGCAGTCCATCCCGAGCATCGTGTGGTTCCCGCTCGCAATTGTATGGTTCGGACTCGGCAATACCGCCATACTATTCATAGTTGCCATCGGGGCGACCTGGACGATGACGGTGAACTCCAGCGCTGGATTCAAAAATGTACCCTCAATTTACTTGAATGCGGCAAAAACACTCGGTTCTTCGGGATCGCACCTCCTCCGGACGGTGATCATCCCGGCTTCCGTCCCGCATATCATTTCAGGGCTGCGGGTCGCATGGGCATTCGCCTGGCGTGCGATCATGGCCGGTGAGCTGCTCGGCTCGACCGGCGGTCTCGGCTACCTGCTGGATCTCGGCCGCTCCATCCAGGCGATGGACCTCGTTCTCTCAATCATGATTGTGATCGGTGTAATCGGTACGATCATAGACAATCAGGTATTCCTGCGCATGGAGCGTGCAGTGGCACGCCGATACGGGCAGACAGTCTAAAAATCAGGAGGATTTCAAATGAAGAAATATATATTGGGCATCATCGCATTATCTTTGGCAGTCGTTGCAGGATGCAATAATGAGGAAGAAGCAGCTGAAGAAGTCAGGATCGGCTATTTCCCTAACCTGACGCACATTTCAACGGTCATAGCACTGCAAAATGGTTATTTCGAAGAGGAGTTCGGTGAAGACATTTCAATCGACACCAGGACGTTCCCGAACGGCAGTGCATTCATGGAAGGGATGTCCACGGATGAATTCGATATCGGTACTGTGGGACCTTCCCCTGCCACGACGACTTACATGAGGAACCCTGCACATTCAATCATCGCCGGTGCCGTAAACGGCGGAGCAGTCCTTGCGACAGCTGAAGATTCCGGCATAGAGTCAGTGGAGGACCTTGACGGCAAAAGCGTGGCCATTCCGACCATCGGCTCCACCCAGGACATCATGCTGAGAAAAGCACTGCATGAAGCCGGGTTGGATGTCGATGATTCAGGCGGCACCGTAAGCCTGAATCCGCAGGCACCGGCAGATACATCCACACTGTTCCTCCAGGGTGACGTGGATGCCGCGGCAACCCAGGAGCCTTGGGGAGTATTTCTGGAAAACCAGACGAATGCAGATATTCTGCTGGATGAAACTGAATTCGGCTGGGGTGCTGATTCGACGATAACGGTCGTCGCGGCAAGGGATGCATTCACCGAGGCGAATCCGGAACTCACTGAAAGCTACCTCCGCGCCCATATGAGAGCCATTGAGTTCATCGAAGAGAACCGCGAAGAAGCGGTCGGCATATTTGTTGGGCATATCACTGACATCACAGGCAGTGACCTGAGTGAGGAAGAAACGCTGGAAGCAAGTGAACGGCTTCACCCGACCTATGAAATCGACGAGCAGGTGCTTCAGGAAATGGCAACGATCAGCTATGAAGCAGATTACATGTCAAGTGATGACATCGATGGCTTGATCAATACGGAATTCATCGATGCAGTCACTTCTGAGTCCGGTGAATAAAGCGAAACGGAACTCATACAAAAATATTTTAAGGCCGGAACGTGTGAGTTCCGGCCTTATTTTCATTTCTTCTTTCCAAGAGGTCATGTCTTGATGGGTATACCCAGGAAAGTGTCATCGATGATGCACCAGCATCTGCCTATATTCCCGCTGCACGAGCTGAAGGATGAAGGATGATGACCGAAGAAATTAAACGCGCATGATTCCCGGGAGTCTCCAGGAGTCATGCGCTTCTATTTTACATTCCTACGGAAAGTTTATTATCCATATCCACTTTCACCATATCGATGAAAAACCGGTGGAAAACGAGTGAATCCGTAAGTTCCGGATGAAATGAGATGCCAAGGTGCCTGTCAGACCGCACCGCAACAATCCTGCCCGCCGTTTTGGACAGTGTTTCGACACCTTCTCCCGTTTCTCTGATATGGGGCGCCCGGATGAAGACAGCAAGCGCCTTCTCCTCGATGCCCGCAACCGGGAGTTCCTCCTCAAAGCTGTCCACCTGTCTGCCGAAAGAGTTCCTTTCGACTGTGATATCAAGTTTCCCAAGATGACCTTCCTCATACCCTTCGATGTTCCTGGCCAGAAGTATCAGGCCGGCACACGTGCCGAACATCGGAAGATCGCTCTCTCTGAGGATCTCTGTGAATCCATATCGATCCATCAGGCGCCGCATGGTCGTTGATTCACCTCCGGGCAGGATAAGGCCGTCGATTCCCGAGAGCTCCTCCACCCGTTTTATGGGTATTGCTTCCTCGCCACACGCCTCGACCAGTCTGATATGTTCCCTGACCGCCCCCTGCAGTGCAAGTACACCGATCTTCATTACCAGCCGCGCTCCTGCATTCTCTCTTCAAGGGAAAGCTGGTTGATGTCGAGACCCTTCATTGCTGTACCGAGTTCTTTCGCAAGCTTGCCGATCAGCTCGTAATCCTGGTAATGCGTTGTCGCTTCGACGATGGCCTTGGCGAATTTTTCAGGGTTTTCGGACTTGAATACCCCTGACCCAACGAATACGCCGTCTGCACCAAGTTCCATCATCAGTGCCGCATCCTGTGGTGTCGCGACCCCGCCTGCTGCGAAGTTGACGACAGGCAGTTTGCCGATTTCCTTAATTTCCTTCAGGATATCGTATGGCGCACCATGATTCTTCGCTTCGGTCATCAGCTCGTCATCACTCATCACAGTGATCTGACGGACCTGATTGTTCACCATCCTCATATGCCTGACTGCTTCTACGATGTTACCTGTCCCCGGCTCACCTTTCGTACGGAGCATCGCCGCACCTTCCCCGATACGCCGCGCCGCTTCTCCAATATCACGGCAACCGCATACGAACGGGATTGTATAGTCGTCCTTCTTCAAATGGAACACCTCGTCCGCCGGTGTCAGCACTTCTGATTCGTCAATATAGTCGACACCCATCGCCTCCAGCACTCTGGCTTCTGTAATATGCCCGATTCTGACTTTCGCCATGACCGGGATGGAGACGGCCTCCATGACCTCTTCGATGATTCTCGGATCGCATGCTCTGGCCACGCCGCCTGCTGTACGGATATCGGATGGCACACGTTCAAGCGCCATGACCGCCACGGCACCGGAAGCTTCTGCCACCTTCGCCTGCTCGGCATTCACGACGTCCATGATGACGCCTCCCTTCTGCATCTCGGCCATCCCTCTTTTAACTCTTTCAGTCCCTGTCTGTTGCATATATACCGGCTCCTTTTTTCTTATTGATATTCTATTGATTTAGTATAGAATTGATTCTGAATACTCGAAAGCATCAGTTCGGAATAATTTTAGGGGGTCAGATAATGCTGATAGAATTGAATCGACAGTCGGACAGACCGCTTTTTGAACAGCTGTATGGCGCAATAAAGACGCAGATTTTGGATGGGACACTCAAAAGCAATGAGAAACTGCCCAGTAAAAGGCAGCTGCAGATGGACCTGACGATTAGTCAGACGACGGTGGAGCATGCGTACAACCAACTGATGGATGAGGACCTCATCTACAGCAGGGAGAGGAGCGGGTTCTACGTGTCCGCCTTCGAAGAGCTCAAGGCGGAGACGCATTCTGTAATACCGGAAATTAAAAAAAAGCGCCGCAGGGCGTATCGCCTGCCCTTGGGCACGATCGAGACGACCATGGTGCAGAGGGAGGTACTGAAACAGATTGCCAGGGAAGTCTTTTCCGACCCTGAACTGATGAACCAGGGCGAAGATAGTGGTGAACTGCTGCTCAAGGAGGAGATCAGGGACTATCTCCATATCAACCGCGCTGTGACATGTTCAGTCGATCAAATATTCATAGGCCCTTCGACGGAATCCCTTTTGGAACAGGTCCTCCTTCTGCTCGGACATCCCAGGATGACGATAGAGGACCCCGGCTACCCCGTTATAAAAAAGGTGCTTGGACGATTGGGGGGGAATATGGACTTCGCCCCTGTACTGAATGACGGAATCGATGTGGAGATGGTGGAGAAGCTGGATAACCCGGTCGTCCATGTCACCCCCTCCCACCAGTTTCCAAGCGGTGTCACCCTGTCCCTGAAAAAAAGGATACAGCTTTTGAACCATGCAAGCCGCAGAGGTCATTTTATTATTGAAGATGACTATGACAGTGAATTCAGATATACGGGTAAGCCCCTGCCCTCCCTGCAGGGGCTTGACCAGAACGACCGGACCATTTACATGAGCACATTCTCAAAGTCGCTCTATCCATCTCTAAGGCTTTCATGCATGGTGTTGCCCAAAGCCCTGGCAGAACTTTATTATCGGGAAGAACTGTCCTGCAATGTCCCCCGTCAGATGCAGCATATCATCGCACACTTCATGCAGCGTGGTTATCTGAACCGTCATATCAGCCGGATGCGTAAATCTTATCGTGAGAAGATGCAGGAAGTTACAGGGTGGATCCGGACGCACCACCCCGAAGTTGAGATACAGGGAGAGCACACCGGAATGCATTTCATGATGCGCCTCCCGGGACGGGATTTGGAAACCCTGGCCGAAAAGCACGGCATCGTACATGGTAATGGCTATTCATATGAAGAGAATCTTCAAAATACCGTGATTATCGGAATTGGTGAAAAAAAAACCGGAGACATCATTGATATCCTCGGACGGTTCCTTGAAGATGTATACAACTGAAGGACCGGTGCCGGCCTGCCGTCAAAAATAAAAAATAAAAAAACGCATGGATATTTCCATGCGTTTTGAGTGGGCCTAAGTGGACTCGAACCACCGACCTCACGCTTATCAGGCGTGCGCTCTAACCAGCTGAGCTATAGGCCC
>NZ_FRCF01000005.1:0-68710 GCF_900142805.1 Lacicoccus alkaliphilus DSM 16010
CCTGATCATCATCGACGACTTAATGTATATGGCCATGGACCAGAATGAAGCCAATCTCTTTTTTCATCTGGTGAACCATCTTTACGAAAGGAGTGCTGTCATACTCACCTCAAACAAAGGACCTGAGGAGTGGGGAGAATTACTGGGAGATCAGGGGATTACGACCGCGATTTTAGATCGCCTGCTCCATCGCTCTGAAGTCCTTCACTTGGACGGCGACAGTCATAGAATCAAACATCGAAAAACATTGTTTCAAGCAAAAAGTGTTCAGAATTAATGAGCGGAAAGTGTTCAGAACCACTTGACGGTTACAAGTGGGCTTTGAAAATAAAAACCGTATCCTCATAAAATCACTCCGAAGCCAGAAAGTCCTCGCTCATGCAAACCGAAATGTAAGTTATTGATGAAGCTGATTCTCTCCTTATTGGGGGGAAGAACTTCTTCTTATAATGATTTATTCACTTTTATAATACTTTTAAAAATAAACAGGACTATACTTCTCTCATTCTACTTTTAGTAATAATTCCTAAAATCTGTTTATTGACTTTATTAACATCAAACTTTTCCAAAGCAATTCTATGGGATTCGTCACCCATATCTTTTACTTTTTCTGCATTTTGCAGAAAGAATACCATCTTTTCTTTTAAAGTTTCTACATTTTGTATTGGGACTAAGAACCCATTTTTATTATCTATAACAGTTTCTCTACATCCCGGTGCGTCCGTAGTAATGATTGGTCTTCCTACAGCCATTGCCTCCAGGCTTGTTCTTGGCGTGCCTTCATGGTAAGAAGGAAGAACAAATACTGCTGCTTCTTTATAAAAAGGAAATACATCTTTTTGTCTACCCATATACTCTATAATACCTGCTTTTGCCCACTCATCTATTTCTTCTTCATTAACTGAAGTAGGATTATCATCATACCCGCCGACAATTGTAAATTTTGCGTATTGATATTCCTGTTTAATCAGCTTAGCAGCTTCCACATACTCATAAATGCCTTTATCTTTAAGCAATCTGCCAACAAATAAAAAATTATGAGTATTTTCAGGTGGAGAATGAGGGAATTTTTCCACGTTAACACCTGAACCATTAACAATATGAGTTTTTCTTTCATCTACAATATCTTTAGCAGTTAGTGTCCTTAAATCATCATTGTTTTGAAATAATACACCATGAGATTTTGATAAAGACTTTTTGAATAAAACTGTCATTACACTTTTGATTATAGAGTTTTTAAATCCCGAACCTCTGTAAATAGACCCTAATCCATTAATCATGCAATAATTCTTTCTTACTTTTTCTTTATGAGCTGCTAGAGTCAAGTAGATTGCTGCTTTTGCACCTCCAAAAGCATACGTGGTAGAAGGTTTTTCTTTCTTGATGATTTTTCTCAATTGATTAATAGTTTTTAAATCATTAATAGGATTTAAACCTGTTCTTTTAAGATCTATTTGATAATATTTTATTTTATCATGTGTTAAAAGTTCTTTAGGAATTTCAGATGTAGAATCGGGTGACACCATAATAACTGTATAGTTTAATTTTAAAAACTCTTCTATTAACTCATGTCGTGATTTATAAATTGCTTCTGCTATTACAGAGCACATTAGAATTTTCTTTTCAGATCTCAATGGTATTCCTCGCTTTTATGATAGTGTACCTCTTACACTAGTAATAATTTTATCTGCTGATATCTTATTATCTGAGTTTTCAAGCATTACATCTTTAATTAAGAGAGAACCTTTTCCACACAACACAACTACACCTTTGTTCTTAATTATTTTCACTACTCTTCCTTCTACACGTCCGATATAGTTACCTTCATTATATTCTTCAGATGAGAGGATAGTTAATTTGGATCCTTTATAATATGTGAATGCGCCGGGAAAAGGATTTGTTAAAGCTCTAATTAAGTTATAGATTATAAAGGAACTTTGATTCCAATTTATTTTGCCGTCTTCTGGCGTTCTAGCACATGTATAAGAAGCTTTCGAGTTATCTTGTTTGATTGCTTTGAAACTATTGTTTTCAAGTTGGGGAATTACTTCTATTAAAGTCTTCTTAAATGATTTTAAACATCTTTCAAATAAGGTGTTTATATCATCCTCGTACTTGATTTCTACACTTTCTGTGGCTATTATATCGCCATTGTCAACTTCTTTATCTAAATAGAATAGATTAACCGCAGTTTCGGACTCGCCATTAATCAGTAACCAGTTTAACGGAGCAAAACCTCTATACTGAGGAAGTGGAGAAAAATGTGTGCCTAATGCTGCGACTTTAGCCATTTTAACTATTTCATCAGGTATCATTCTTCTATAGCCAAATGACATAATATAATCAATTGTAAAATCAACACTATATAAAAGTTCACTAATTTCCTTAATACTAGCGTTGACAGAACAAGAAATTTCATGATTATCACAAATTTCTATAGCTTCTTTATAGTATTTTCTCAATTCATGTTCATGCTCTTTTTCAATGAACACTTGTTTTATATTTATCTTCTCTTGGAGCAATATCATTAAAGACTCTAAACCAAGTCTACTACTGATAAACAATATATAGTTCATTAAAGTTCCTCCCTTTTAAAATAAATCTACTAACCTATTTCAGGTCAGTAGATTTATTATCTTGCTCTTGGTTTGTAAAAACATTTTCTCGACTAATCACTGTTAATATAGTTTTAAAGATAATTATTAGATCAAGCATGAAAGTAAGCTTATCAATGTAATATATATCGTTCTTTATTCTTTGTTTCCAAGGAATCGTGTTTCTGAAATAAGCCTGATTGTAACCAGTAACTCCTGGCCTTACCTCAAGTTTCCTCTTCTCATTACCCTCATACAATTTATACTGTTCAGGTAAATCTGGTCTTGGTCCTACAAAACTCATATCACCCTTAATTATATTTAAGAGTTGTGGAGTCTCATCAATGCTAGTTTTTCTAATAAATTTACCAATATTAGTTAATCTTGGATCATCTTCAGCATTAAATGTAGAACCATCTTCATTTCTTAAATCTGGTGCGTCTACTTTCATTGACCGGAACTTATACATTTTGAAAATTTTTCCATTCATCCCCAGCCTATTTGCATTATAAAATATTGGTCCTTTATCTTGGCTATAAATCATCAGGCCAAAAATTATAACGATAGGGATGAATACGGGTAATAATAATAGTGAAAAAATAAAATCCAAAACTCTTTTAAAATAAGATTTATACATTATAATAAGCCTCTTTTGTATTCAATTAACACAGATTTGAAAGTGTTGACAATATACTTAAGATCTTCATCTTCGAGCATAGTATGCAAAGGTAACGTAATCTCATTTTGATACTGTTTATACGAGTTTGGATAATTTTTAATATTAAAACCCAGATTTTTATAAGCCGTTAAAAGTGGCAGCGGTTTGTAATGAACGTTACAACTTATGCCTTTCTCAGACATCCTATCAATGATATTATTTCTAGATTTCTCATCAAGGCCTGGTAACCTTGTTAAGTATAAGTGTCCGGAAGAATAAGAGTTATCGTTGTAGTGCTCTAAAAATTCTACATCAGTTGTTGCTAATGCTTGGTTGTAAAATTCAATAATTTCTTTTCTTCGTTTTAAAAGTCCATCGTATCTTTCTAGCTGAGCCAATCCAATACTTGCCATAATATCTGTCATATTGCATTTATAACCAGGAAAAGCTATATCGTATTCCCATGAACCAAATTTAGTCTTTTCCAAAGCATCTTTCGATTGACCATGTAAACTTAACATCATGAATTGTTTATATAGATCCTCACTATCAATTCCCACGATGTCTTTCCATACAACCGCTCCACCTTCTGCAGTGGTTAGATTTTTTACAGCATGAAAGGAGAAACAAGTAAAGTCAGCTATGGAACCCGCTTTTTGACCATTCTGCTCTGCACCAAAAGCATGTGCAGCATCAGCTAAAATAATCACCCTATTAAATGATTCTTGAATGTCATTAGCAGGTTTAAAATAATTCTTCTTAGCTTCTACTATTTCGAATATTTTGTTATAGTCACATATTTTACCTGCGATATCTACTGGCATAATTACTTTAGTTTTCTCACTTATTTTTTCTTCCAGTTGTTTATAATCCATTTCATAAGAATCTTTAGCTGTATCTACTAAAACTATACTAGCTCCTACATGATGAATTACTGCTGCTGTCGCTGTGTAAGTGTAAGGAGTTGTTATCACTTCGTCTCCTGGTCCAACACCTAGTAGACGCAATGTCATTTCCATACTGGCTGTTGCTGAATTGAGACATACTGCATTACCGGCACCAACATAATCTCCTATAAGATTTTCCAGTTCTTTAGTTTTTGGTCCAGTTGTAATCCACCCTGACTCTAAAACTTCTAATACTTTCTGGATTTCTTTCTCGGTTATGTCTGGAGGTGAAAATGGTATGTTCCTTAAACTTGTTTCCACATAATTCTCCTTTACAAACTCCATAATGTTTGGTTTTCTTTGATATCTTCTTTAGAAAATATACCTTTTATATCAATGAGAATACCGTTTTCATTTAGTTTTTCTAGATATTTCTTTTTATCAATAACGTAGTCTTCATGAGGCACTGCCAATATTAAGACTTCCGACATTTCCATTTCTTCAATATCAATTAAATCCAAATTATAAAAATTCTTTGCTTCATTTTTATCTGCCAAGATATCATTGATATTCACTTTTAATTGATACTCTTCCAATTCTTTAATAATATCGATAACCCTTGTATTTCTCAAATCTGGAGTGTTTTCCTTAAATGTAAGACCTAATATATTTATATTACTATTATTCATATTCAGTCCTTTTTTCAACATCTCCTTAATGACAGTAGACGCAATAAATGCCCCCATACCGTCATTAATTCTTCTTCCAGAAAGTATAATTTCAGGATGATAACCTAACTCTTGAGCTTTGTGAGTGAGATAATAAGGATCTACCCCAATACAATGACCGCCCACTAAGCCAGGGGAAAACTTTAAGAAATTCCACTTGGTGCCTGCCGCCTCTAATACATCCTTTGTGTTAATACCTGCTTTGTCGAAAATTAAAGCAAGTTCATTCATTAGCGCTATATTAACATCTCTTTGAGTATTTTCTATTACTTTTGCAGCCTCTGCTACTTCAATTGTCGGAGCTTTGTGTACCCCGGCTTTTACAACTGAACTGTAAACTTTAGCAATAACATCTAAAACTTCAGGAGTCTGACCACTAACTACCTTTGTAATTGTTTCGAATGTATGTATCTTATCTCCCGGGTTAATGCGCTCCGGAGAATAACCTACAAAGAAGTCTTCACCACTTTTTAAATTAGAGAATTCTTCAAGGACCGGAACACATTTATCCATTGTTGCTCCTGGAAACACAGTTGATTCATAAACTACAATTGTTCCTTCTTTTAAAACAGAACCTACAGTTTCACTGGCCTTAATAAGCGGTGTTAAATCAGGTTGTTTATTTTCATTAATAGGGGTTGGAACTGCTACTATTATAAAATCTGCTTTACTTAGTTCATCTCTATTAGACGTAAAGTTAATTTTTGTAATTTTTAATTTATCTGTTGTAACTTCATTTGTACGGTCATAATGTCTTTTTAATTCTTCTATACGATTTTCATTTATATCAAACCCTATTACTTCCTGAGTAACACCAAATGAAACTGCAACAGGCAAACCGACATAACCTAAACCAACTACTGCAATATTCCTATTCATCATCTATTCCACCAATCCTTATAGCTTTATATTGTAATATTTCAGGTACCAATCTATAAAATTATTTACTCCATCTTGAATTTTAGTTTCTGGCTTAAAGTCAATATTATTATATAAATCATCTACGTTTGCATAAGTTTCAGGAACATCTCCTGGTTGTAAATCCATATAATTTTTCTTTGCTTTTTTCCCAAGTCTATTTTCAATTGCTTCAATGAACTCCATAAGTCTTACTGGTGAATTATTACCTATATTATAAACTTTATAGGGGGCATAGCTGGACGACGGATCAGGGTTACTCCCTGTCCAATTCGAGTCTGGCTGAGCGGGTTTTACCACCAATCTGGTAATCGCTTCTACAATATCATCGATATAAGTAAAATCTCTCATCATATTACCGTGATTATATACGTCAATTGGATCATCATTCACTATTGCTTTAGTGAATTTAAACAAAGCCATATCCGGTCTTCCCCAAGGTCCATATACAGTAAAGAACCTGAGTCCAGTTGTTGGTAGATTATATAAATGACTATAGGTATGAGCCATTAACTCGTTAGCTTTTTTTGTAGCCGCATAGAGACTGAGGGGATGATCAATGTTATCAGTAGTGGAGAAAGGTTTAGAAGTGTTCGCTCCATAAACTGAGCTAGAAGAAGCATAAATTAAGTTCTTTACATCATAATGCCTACATCCTTCTAGAATACTTGTAAAACCATTTATATTGCTAGTTATATAAGCATGTGGGTTCTCTAGGCTATATCTAACACCAGCTTGAGCTGCTAAATTTATAACCACATCAGGCCTTTCTTTTTCAAATACAGACATGACCTTTTCTGAGTTTTCTAAATCTATCTTATAAACATTAATCTTATCATCTAACAACAAATTTAACCGATCTTTTTTTAATTGCACGGAGTAGTAATCATTAATATTATCTATACCACTTACTAGATGACCATCTTCTAACAATCTCTTTGATAAATGTGAGCCTATAAACCCAGCAGTTCCTGTAATTAATACTTTCATTTCTTTACCCTCCAGTAATATATCTATAAAAAGTTTGATATTCTTTAACGGTGTCTTTTATGTCAAACTTCTCTTCAACCCTTTTACGTGATTTTCTTCCTTTTTCAATCAATAATTGCCTATTCATATAAATTTCATTCAACACTTTAAGTAGACTTTCTTTATCATGAATCTTAAAACCATTTTCACCGATGATTTTAAAGCTTTCACCAGCATCAGTAGAAATAACAGGTATACCATAACTCATAGCTTCTCCTATGACATTTGGAAAACCCTCACTGTCAGAAGATAAGATAAATATATCAATGTTATTATAAAACTTTTCAGTTTCCTTAATTTCTCCCATTAATTTTATTTTACTATCAGGAATATCTTTTAGATTAAGATTTTCACCATTAAGATTTTTACCAGCAAGATATAAAAGTGTTTTTTTGTCTCCGCAAAACTCCCGAAATGCATCGATAATTAATTGTTGGTTTTTAATATTGTGAAACCTACCCATATGCCCTATTCTTAGAGTATCGTTAATAAGTTCATTACTATAAGTTGGTATCTCAAAACCATTTTTGATAATTTGGCAATTTGATAATTTGATCCCAACTTTTTTTCTTTCTTTTAAGGCTGATTCTGAAACAAAAATATGAGCATCAAAACGATTAAAAAAAAGATTATATAAAATTATTAAAAACTTATTGTGAGTTCCATAATATCCATTTCTATAATTCGAAACAACTTTAGAGTTGTTAAAAAAGCTTAAGAATGGACCATAAAAATTAGCTTTGGACCAAGTTTGAATTATATCCGGCTTTAAATTTTTAACATATTTATACAACTTAAATATTAATAAAAATTTACTTCTTAACCCATTTTTTAATTTAAGATCTATAATTTTAACATTTTCAAATTCATAATGAATGTTCATATCTAGTAAACTTATTATTATATGTTCATTAGTATGGTCATATTTTGTTAACTTGCTTATCATTCTTTCAGCACCTCCTCCTGCTAAAGAAGGTGTTATATGTAGTATCCTCAGCATTCTCAACCTCTTTTCTATTAAAATTTAAGTTTTTTCATTCTAATATCTCTTCATATAACTCCATGTATTGATTTTTAACTACTTCAAACGAATAATTGTTTTCTATATAATTAAAAGCATTCTTTATATAAAGTTGTTTTTCCTCTTGCGTTAATTGAGAACTTTTTATAATAGTTTCATGAAGTTGCATAATATTCTCTTTTTCAAAAACGAATCCATTATGGTTATTTTTAATTATATCTGTGTTACCTCCAGCGTCTGAACAGATAATTAAGTTTTTATTTTTTATAGCTTCAAGTAGAGCATTTGATATACCTTCATATCTTGAAGGTAAAACGAATATATTATTTTCAATCAAATATTCTTCAACATTAGTTACTTCTCCAATTAAAATTATACTATCATCTCTAATTAAATTTTTAACATCTATACTTCCCTTGCCTAGAAGTAATAGTTTATTTTTCTTTCTAAATTCTTGAGAAGTCAGGTACCATGATTCAATTAATACATCGATTCCTTTAATCTTTTCAAACCTACCAGCATATACATATATATTATATTTTTTTGATAAGTTTTCTATTGTTGGGAGCTTTTTTGTATAAGTATTAGTATCTATACCATTATTAATTCTTATTTTCTGATTCTTTGAAAACCCTACGGTATTTAAATCCTTATAAATGTCTTCACTTATAGCAATTACCTTATCAATATTTTTCAATAGATAGTTAAGTCTATATTTAGTTAACCAATCTGCATACATCATATTTACCGGCTCACTTCCTTTAGCACTTCCTCCTCCAGCAATTTTTGACACTGAAGGCTTTTTGAATATTTTTCCAAAAAGTGCTACTGCGTACCCACCGAAACTTAGTGAATGAGCATGGAATAAATCATAATCTCTATGATGCAAAAGCAGATATATAAAACAACTCCAGAGGAAGGTAATTGGCTTAATTTTACCTGGACCTATTGCTTTTAATCTTACTACTTTTATTCCATTTATTTCTTCCTTCTTTTTGAGTCCTTTATAATGTCTAGTCAATATAGTTATTCGATCAATCATCTGATCTTCTAATAATTTCTCGGATAATCTTTCAGCTTGTTTTTCTGCTCCACCTATTAATGGACGAAAACTATTTATAATCATGAGTATATTCATTTTTCCCAACCTTTATATTTAAATGAAAAGTATAACAAAGCACTGTAAATCATTGCGGTTATCGTAAGGCTAAGAGCTACTTGAATAAAATCATTAAATCTTACCAGAAAATATGTATCTAGAAGACTTACAAGGCAAAAGGTAATTATAGCAATCAACGCTAACTTGATAATAAATTTAAAATGCTGGCGCGTGTATACTTTAAAGATTTGAGTTTGAAATAGATATGTTATAAGTATTGCACTCATAAATATTGATATTGAAGTTGCAAGTGCAATACCTACATGCCCCCAGAAATAGCCTAAAATTAAATTAAGTACTGTGTTCATTATTAAAGAACAAATTGTTACTTTAAAAGGGAGGCTTTTATTTCCGACGACATAGGAGGCTTTAATAAATACATCTTTAGTCCCCCACAAAATCAATCCAAAACTATAAGCTATTAATGCAGAACTAATCATAATCACTCCGTTATTATCAAAGCTCCCCCGATTAAATAAAAGGTTCACAATGTTACTAGCATTAATAATTATAAAAATTATAATAGGCATTATGAACATTAGAATTTTTTCTGTTTGATTAATAATGCTCTCTTTGAGTACTTTTTCTCCCTGCTTGAAATCTAAAGTCAAATTAGTGAAAAATATATTAGTAATAACCATTAAAACCATAGTTAAGGGGAGATTATTTATAGTATTAGCATAGTGTAAGGCTGTAATAGAACCTACAGCAAAGAATGAGGCAAAGAATTTATCTAATAATATAGTTGCTTGAGAGAGTGCTCCGCCATAAATTATTAGTCTATTATCGGAAATAAATTTTTTTAAAGAGTGAAGATTTACTTTATATTTTTCATAACTATTATTAATCTCAACCGATTGACTAAATTTATATTTAATAAATATATACTGAAAAAATGATCCTAATACTATAGCAAGAATAATTGCATGAATTCCAACTCTGTCAAATAGAGTGGCTATTATAATTATAAATACTATATTGTTTATAATACTGATATATTGTTCGCTTCCATATATTTTTATGGACTGTAAAAAACCATTATATATATTCACTAACCCTATAAATATTAGAGAAAATATAGACCATCTTAAAAGATATATAGATAATTCTCTTGTTTCCGATGTTATCCCAGGTACTAAAACAGAAATTAACACTTCTGGAAATAAAAACACAGTTATACTAATTAAAACAAATAATATCACTAAATTATTTTTCAGCATAAAAAAATGGTTAGTTGCTTTTTGTGGATTTTCTACATATTGATTTGTAAACATAGGGCGAAATGTATTTTTGATAACAGTATTAAATATTGAAAACATTAGTAAAATTATAGGCAAAACAATAAAGATGGCATCCGTTACATAATTAAAACCTATTTGATAAGTGATCAGAATATCTCTAACCAGACCTAAGCCTTTTGCTAGTGAGGCTAATAATATTATAAAAACTATATATAACTTACCTTGTTTCATTTATATCTTGTCCCATTTTTAATTCAAAATAACTAAGAGCAAAACCGAAGTAAATAAGGTAATTAGTTAATAAGTTATGAGTGAAAAATGATACTCCAACTATTATCGGCAGGAAAAAAAATGTGAAATTTCTCCTTTTCTTAAACGATATTATCCAAGCATATATAATATACACCATTATCAATATTAATAAGATTAAGCCAGTTACTCCTACTTCTGAAAGAATATGAATAAAGTTATTATGTGATGAAAGTCCTAAATAGTTATTAGCAGTATTACCTATTCCTACTCCAAAGAACGAATCTACAAAATTCTCCATTCCTACATACAGTGCTTCAATCCTTGAGTTCGACCCAATACCAAAACGCTCAAAGTAATTTTCATCAAAGTTAACAAAAATAATAATACTTAATATTACTACTGAAATAAAAGATAAAATCTTTGTATAAATGTTAAAACCCTTACTTAATAATACAAATAAAAGTATGATGCCTAAGAAAATTAATAAGCTTCCTCGTGATTGAGTTAGAATAATTGTAGTGAATGTTAATAGAAGAACAGATATAGAAAAGAATTTATAATTTTTTAGTTCTTTAAAAACTGCAGGTGTAAGTAATAGTAAATTTTGCGCTAATATATTAGGGTTCCCAAAAACCCCAGAAGCTCTATGAAAATTGTTTACCTCTCCTACTGGAATATCTAAGAATAACCACTGGTTAAAGGTTATTAGGCACATAGATATTATACTTATAATCGTTACCTCAATCATTCCATTAAACGTGCTTTTATTAATTACCAACGTTAACCCTATAACAAATATTAAAATTGAAAGAAAGTAAGAAGTTAAATTTAAAACACTTTGATAGTCTCCCTTAATTCCTCCAAATATCAAATAAATAAAAAAGAATAAGAAGAGTATTATTACGAATATCAAATTATTTTTATTTAATGCTTTTTTCATGAAAAGGAGAATATAAATAAAGTATATAATCGCTAAGATAACTTGGGCAAAAGGTATACCAAAGGTTTCTAAAAGTATCCTACCATTCCCAGATATTATTAAGTATAACAAACTATAAAAAAGACCTAGCTTGAGGTTAAATTTTATAATGAATAAGAAGAGTGGAAGAACCATTAGAAGGTACTGACTATTAGGAACGACCAAAGAGAAAATTAAAGATAGAGTTAAAATTAAAATTGTAGTAAAATTTTTTTCAAACATTGGAATTCTTCCCTAATTTAATTATTTCATCATAAAGCTTAGAGGACAGGGCCCTTTCTAGCTCATTAATATTTATCATCTTTTTTGCTTTACCAATATAAATCTTGTCATATACTTGTTCAGGGTGTATTTCATTTTCATTTAATAACTCCTCATAAAGTTTCTCTCCTGGTCTTATACCTGATATATTTATATCGATTTCATTTTCTCTATATCCACTAAACTTAATCATATTGCGTGCTAAGTCTATTATTTTTACTGGTTCTCCCATATCTAGAACGAAAACCTCTCCACCATTCGCAAGTGAGCCTGCTTGTATAACTAATCTCGACGCTTCAGGAATAGTCATAAAATATCTTGTCATTCTTTCGTCTGTAATTGTAATTGGGCCACCATTTTCGATTTGCTTTCTGAATTTTGGGATAACAGAGCCTCTACTACCTAGAACATTCCCAAATCTTACAGCTACTAACGTTGTTTCTTCTGTCTTCGCATCTAAAGCTTGAACTACCATCTCTGCAACTTTTTTTGTTGCACCCATAACATTCGGTGGATTAACTGCTTTATCCGTTGATATTAATACAAATTTTTCTGCTTTATATTTAATGGATGCTTCTGCAGTGTTTTTAGTGCCTATAATATTGTTTTTTACTGCTTCTTGAGAATTCACTTCCATTAAAGGAACATGTTTATGCGCAGCGGCATGATATACGATATTCGGCTTATATGTTTCGAATACTTCCAACATTCTTTCCTTGTCCTGTACATCCGCTATGATTGGAATATGCTCCACACTATTTCTATAAGAATGTACCTCTTCCAGAATCGTATAAATGCTGTTCTCTCCGTGACCAACGAGAACAATCTTGCGCGGATGAAATTTTGTTATCTGTCTAACGATTTCAGATCCAATGCTACCTCCTGCACCTGTGACGAGTATTACTTTATCTCTCACCTGCTCCTCAATACCTTCAGTGTCCAATTCAACAGGTTCTCGTCCAAGCAAATCTTCCACTTGGACTTTCTTAAGATCATTGACTTTCACACTACCTGACATCACATCATCAATATTCGGCATAATCATCACTTCAACATCTTCTGCGACAGATAGACTGTGAATCTCATTCAATTCACTTTTGCTTAATGAAGGAATCGCGATAACCACTTTTTCTACTTCATATTTTTTTATTAAACGTTGGATGTCATTTCTGTCACCTTCTACCCTTACTCTAGGTGCGAGTTCCATCCTTTGTTTCGCCGGCTCATCATCCACTGCTACAATGGGAATCATATCCATCTGAGGCGTATCCAGCATCTGTTTCACTAACATGGCTCCGCCACGTCCAGCGCCCACAATCATCGTCCGTTTTTTATTCTTATATCTATCTTTTTCTTCTTTGCCGATTATATTACTTCTAGTCACACGCCATGACAGCCTTGAACCACCTATCAACAGGAGATGCATCATCCATGTGATGATCATTAACCTTGTAAATGACGTTTGGAAAAATATCATCGTCAATATGTATGTAACTATTATTGATGCAGTCACCGCCTTGGTGATAGACATCATTTCCCTGACACTCGCATACTCCCAGGCCCTATGATATAAGTTAAAAACGTAAGCAAATACATGATGACTAATAAGGAGAGTAATGGAGACACCGACCAGCACCGGCCATGTATAATCCAAGAAAAACGGAGCCAAAATATAATAACCTAAAAATACAGAAAAAGTCACTATCAGCGAGTCAATCGCCAACAGTAATATGTAACGTCCTCTTGCGCCCAATCCACAAACCTTCTTTCTAGAATCTTCGGATAATATTACCATCCAGTAGTTTTAATTCATTTTTTCATTTAGTCTTTACTATAACATAATATTTGTAAGATATTACCGGAATCTTAAAATTTTATCACACTCTTAACATAAGAATTTTCTTAAAACGTTTACACCTTTTATCTAAATTATATAAACAACTAGGTATTCAGAATATCTTTTTTCAGAAAAGAAAATGGTACAGTCCTTTTTGACTGTACCATTTATACTACTCTCATTGAACACTAGAATGGAAAGCTATTCAAATCAATACCGTAAACCACCGGCAGTGCCAGGTAGGTGAAGCCGACAATGATGATCAATGCAATGATGTTCAAAGCGAAACCGGTCTTCGCCATCTCCTGGATAGAGATTTTCCCTGTACCAAAGACGATTGCGTTAGGCGGTGTACCGACCGGCAGCATGAACGCACAGTTCGCAGCCATCGCAGCTGGAAGCATCAACGCCAACGGATGGACATCTACCGCCATCGAAAGACCTGCCAATACTGGAAGGATCATCGTTGCTGTTGCCGTGTTCGAAGTGAACTCTGTCAGGAACAGAATCATCAGTGCAACAATACCGATCATGATTATGATAGGCATACCTTCGATATTCGCAAGCAGCTCACCAAGCCATGCATCCACACCCGTTTCAACAATTGCCGCAGCAAGTGCCAAACCGCCACCGAAGAGTAACAGCACACCCCAAGGCAGGTCTTTTGAAACCGACCAGTCGAGTATACGGCCGTTCTGTCTTCTTGTTGGGATAAGGAACAGAAGCACGGCTGCGATCATCGCAATCGATCCGTCCGTCAGCAGCTCCAAAAATGCAAAGTGTTCGAAGACGAATCCGCGCAGTATCCACATCGATGCCGCAAACAGGAATATCGCAAGCACCCATTTTTCTTCTTTCGTCGTCTTACCAAGCGCTTCATATTCCTGGTTGATGATCTTCTTGCCACCCGGCAGTTCCTTCAGATCATGTTTGAATGCGAAATAAGTCATATAGACCCATGCAATCGCAAGCAGGATGATGACCGTCGGTACACCAATCAGCATATACTGTGCAAAACTCATATCATAGCCGAACAGTTCGTTCATCTGTCCTGCAAGTATGATGAGCGGCGGCGTACCGATTAGTGTACCGAGGCCGCCGATGGTGCCTGCGTAACCGATTCCAAGAACGAGCTGCTTTTCGAACTTCGTCACATCACCGCCATGCTCCTCGGTTGTTAACGCATGCGCCTCCTTGATGATCGCAAGACCGATTGGAATCATGATCATCACCGCTGCAGTGTTCGATACAAACATTGAAAGAAGCGCCGTCGCAATCATAAATCCAAGCATAATCGTGGCAGATGTCGTGCCGATCGCACGGATGATGGTCAGTGCAACCCTTGTATGTAAGTTCCATTTCTCCATCGCAACTGCGAGCAGGAAACCGCCGAGGAACAGGAATATGATGTCTGCTCCGTATGAACTGGACACCGTCCCGCTGTCCATTACGCCGCCCATCGGGAACAGGAACAACGGCAGGAGTGAAGTTGCCGGGATCGGTATGGCTTCGGTCATCCACCATGTCGCAATCCATAACGCGGATGCAACGACGAAGACGCCGTTTTGATCAAGCCCTTCCGTATCGAGGAACAACAATGTCAATATGAACAACAGCGGACCAAGAATCAGTCCGGTCATCTGGAGTTTATTGTATGATGGGTAGCCGGAATACTCTTCCTCTTTGTCCCCCACCGCCTTCTTCATATCCTCCGAACTGAAGAACTTCAAAAGTGACTTCGTACGCCGGGATTCCCGCCATATATTGTCATAACTTTTCTTAACAAAAGACGAATCTTTTTCGCTGAATTTTCTGAAATTTGAATCATGTTTGCGCTTACTCAAAACCGTTTCCTCCCTTATCAATAAAAGTATAATGAGATGAATTTAACATATACAGAATATTTAAGCTATAGTCTTTTTTACTCTTTAATATGTCTCTTTTACACCTTTGGAGTTTTGGGTATAAGACTTGTATTAGCTGTAGGTTGATTCAATCTTCCACATCAGTGCGGCATGCATCTTTCTTTTGTATATATCCATGCACAATCTGATAAAATGGCAGTGAGATTGAATTTGAAATAGTCAAATATCAGGAGGTTGATTTCGTAATGGAAATATTATTCAAAGCATTGGAAGAGGAATTCGATAATATGGTGGATTTCCGTCGGGATATGCATATGTACCCGGAACTCTCCCACCACGAGGAGAAGACACCCGAAAAGATTGCACAGTTCTACAAAGATCTCGGTCTTGAGGACGTACGGACGAAAGTCGGCGGACGCGGTGTCGTCGCGACACTCGAAGGCGGCAAACCCGGCAAGACGGTTGCACTCCGTGCAGACTTCGATGCCCTGCCGATTCAGGACGCAAAGGATGTCGAGTACAAATCCAAAATCGACGGCGTAATGCATGCATGCGGACACGACGTCCATACATCGACACTGCTCCACGTCGCAAAAGTGTTGCTCCAGAACAAGGATGAGGTGCCGGGCAAGGTCGTCTTCCTGCACCAGTTTGCGGAAGAAGTGATTCCAGGCGGTGCAAAATTCATGATTGAGGACGGCTGCCTTGACGGCGTCGATGCCGTATTCGGTGCACACGTCATCTCCACCATGCCTTTCGGTAAAGTCGGTGCACTGCCGGGCGCATTCATGGCAAGCGGGGACACTTTTGAAATCACCATACAGGGCAAGGGCGGACATGCCGGCATGCCGCAGCACAACAAAGATCCGCTGACTGTCGCGACCACCCTCTTCCAAAGCCTGCAGACGATCGTGAGTCGTGATACCGATCCGCTCAACTCCGGTGTGGTCTCCGTCACGACGTTCAACACCGGCCAGCCGAACTTCAACGTCATCCCGGACAAAGTCGAACTGAAGGGCACCGTCCGTACGCTTGATGATGAGACGCGCGATAATGCTGAGGAACGGATCAAGCAGCTCACGAAAGGCATCGCCGATGCGTACGGTATGAGTGCCGACATCAATTACACACGCGGCTACCCTGTCGTCGTGAATGACGATGATGAGACCGTCCGCATTTTGGAAGTGCAGAGACAGGTCATGGGCGAGGAGAACGTCATCGACATCAAGCCACAGACCAGCATGGAGGACTTCGGATATTACCTGCAGGAACGTCCAGGCAGCTTCTTCATCGTCGGCGGAGCCCTCGAGGACAAGGCCGACGTCTACCCGCACCACCATCCGAACTTCGATGTGGATGAGCGCGCCATGATCAATATCGGCAAACTCTTCATCGCCACAGTGTTTGATTACAACGGCGAAGAACAATAAATCTTTTAAAACTGATAAGTAATCAATATTAAAAAGAAACCCGTACACCTGCTTTCCTGGGGCGTCGCGTGAGCTTGTAATCTCACGCTGACGCTTTTCCCCAAGGAGTCAGATGTACGGGTTTAGTGTTTATCATTTTATACTTTCTTTAATTATACATACTTAAACTTCGTCCATTGCTTTCTTCAACAGTTCGAATGACTTGAGCTTGTCTTCAATCGAGTACGTGTTCGTGGAGATCATGATTTCGTCCGCTTCCGCTTCAGCCGCAAGACTTTTCAGCCGGGCGGCGATATCACCCCCGGTGCCGACGAACATGTTTTGAAGCCGCTTCTCCACATTGTCACGTTCTTCTGCAGTCAATTCGAAGCGCTTCGCATCCTCCACACTCGGGAGACCGTCATTCTCGCCGCTTTCACCGAATGACCGCTCCCTCTCGATGCCCCAGACGATTGAACTCATCGCAATATCACGGGCACGCGCCTCGCTTTCCGCGGTGAACGCGGTGACGGTCACCATCACTTGCGGTTTCTGCCCTTCTTTCCGAGGTGTGAAGCTGTTCCTGTACGTATCCAGCACTTCACGCATATCACCGGCATTCGACATGAAGTAGCCGAAGCAGTAATTCATGCCGAGCTTCCCTGCCAGTTCCGCACTCTTCACACTTGTGCCGAGCATCCACACTTCAGGCGGCGGATCCGCAAGCGGACTCATCTTGAGCTTACTGGTGTGGTTGTCATGGTGAATGTAGCCCATGAGTTCTGCAACCCGGTCTTCGTTCGCGAACACGTTCTTCAAATACTCCTTGTTCAACGCTTCCGTCGCTTCCGCCGGGCCGCCGGGCGCGCGTCCGATGCCAAGATCCACCCTGCCCGGGAAAAGCGTCCCCAAAGTATGGTAGTTCTCCGCCACCTTATACGGACTGTAGTACGGGATGAGCGTCGCACCGGAACCTATCCTGATATTATCCGTCCGGCTGCCGATGGCGGCAAGCGTCACTTCCGGTGTACTCGAGGCAAACCCGAGCATCGCGTGATGCTCGGCAAGCCAGAATCTCTCGTAACCGAGTGACTCACCAGTCTGAGCAAGACGGACTGCATCCTGCAGCGCATCACCTGCCGTACTCCCTTTTGAGATGGGCGCCTGATCCAATATGCCGAGCTTCATATCATGCACCGATATTTCCGACGTTCTTGAACGTCACCGTATACTCATCCGCTTCCGTCTCATCCGCTTCATACAGATTGATGATGCCACTGTAGAAATTGATGATTTCACCGCGGAACGAAAGACCGCGCCCCGGCACTTCCACATCCAGCACACGCTCATACAGGAGTCCGGCCGTCTCACTGTAGACGTCCTTCGTCACGGGGAATGTCACCGTGATCTCCTCCACATCCTGTGCACCGGATCCGACACCTTCTGCGAAAATCGGTTTTTCCTTGTAATCGCTGAGGCTGATTTCCTTGCCATTCAACACCAAAATCTCTTCCATCAATGCTCTACACTCTCCTAATATTGTCTGTTCTCGATTTCCTGGATCGACACGCTCGTCACAAGGTTCGGATTGATCAGGAGCGTCTTCCCTTCATCCAGCTCCACATGGATGAACTGCGTCGTATCGATCTTCCTTGAAAACACCCCGATCAGGTTCTCCACCGCATCCGGCTGGACGATTTCCGTCGAATCCCCGCGTACATTATAGATGGTGATCATTTTCTTGGCCATGGTTCCGCCTCCTTCATATTCCTTCTACTATTCATAATACACTGTGGGAGGCCATACGAAACTTGAAGGGCCTTTTTGGGTGTAAAGATTCTCAATTAGTAAATTATTGATGATTTTTTTACAATTGTTTTAGTTGCATTACAGTTGTGTTACAAAGGACCTTTTTCATATTTTATCTGATAATATAGGTGCTGTTGATAATTAATTGCGAATTCTTCCGACAATTCGAAAATTTCATAAAAAACTTCAGGAGGTACTCCCTTATATGAAAAAGGTCATCACGGCATTAACAGCCACAGCAGCGATTTCAACTTATGGTCTCACGCAGGATGCATCAGCGGACACAAGCAGTGTCCATCCCATAGTCAGCGGCGATACGCTTTGGAGCATCGCGAAGTCGAATGGCCTCACGGTCGATCAGCTCAAGGACTTCAACAACCTGTCATCGGACCTGATCCGTGCGGGCAGCCAGTTGAACCTATCCAATACATCATCCACGACGGCTGCACCATCCACATACACCGTCAAAGCGGGCGACACACTATGGGGCATCGGCAACAGGCATAACGTTTCTGTCGCGGACTTGAAGAAATGGAACAACTTATCCAGTGACCTCATCCTCGTCAATCAGACATTGACTTTAAAGGATGGCGCTGAGAAAGCTGAACCGAAGAAAACAGTCAAAGTTGAAACAGAAGAGACGGAAGCTGTTGTTGAAGAGGTTCAGGAGAGCGCGGATACATATACCGTAAAACCGGGTGATACACTCTACCGCATCGCCACTGAACACGGCATGACATACCGCACATTGATGGCAATCAATGGTCTGACCGACTATGTGATCTACCCGGGAGATGTGCTTAAGCTCAAAGGCGGAGCACAAACTGAAGTGGTTGCAGAAGATGAAGCACCGGCTGACGAGGCAGCTCCGGTCGAGGAAATTGATGTTGTTGAAGAAGAAACTGCAACAGAAGAGCCGGCAGCTGTAGAAGCGCCTGTTGAAGAAACAGTCGTGGAAGAAGTTGAGGCTGAAGCACCTGTTCAGGAAGAAGTCGACACTGTCGTTGAAGGGGGAGCTCCAGCGGAAACACCTGCAGAAGAAGCTGTGACAGAGGAAGTCGAAGAGCCGGCAGCTGTAGAAGCACCTGTTGAAGAAACAGTCGTGGAAGCAGAAGAACCAGCTGTAGAAGAGGCTGAAGAAGCACCTGCAGTTGAAGAAGAAGTTGAGGCTGAGACACCTGTAATTGAAGAAGCACCGACTGAAGAGACTGTCGTAGAAGAAGATGAAGAACCGGCAGTTGAAGAGGCGCCTGCAGTTGAGGAAGAGGTTGAGGTTGAAGCACCTGTAGCTGAGGAAGTACCTGTCCAAGAGGAAGAAGCTGCAGTCGAGGAAGAACCAGCTGTAGAAGAAGTTGAAGCTGAGGAACCTGCAGTTGAAGAGGAACCTGCTCAAGAGGAAGAGGTTGAAGCAGAAGAACCTGCGGCCGAAGAAGCACCTGAAGAAGTTGTTGAGGAAGAAGCACCGTCAGTCGAAGAAGAATCTGCTCAAGAGGAAGTTGAAGAGACGCCTGCAGTTGAGGAAGAGCCGGCTGCTGAGCCTGCACCTTCCAACATCACCGGTGATTCCTACACGGTTCAAAGCGGCGACACACTGGCAAGCATCGCGAAGAGAGCCGGCATGAACTACAACGACATCATGGCCTACAACGAAATGGATTCAGTACTGATCTACCCAGGTCTCACCCTTGACCTGGTCGACAACCGTCCGGCTGAACCAGTACAGGAAGAGGTTTCTGCACCGGTTGAGGAAGAAGCAGTTGAAGAAACTCCAGAGGTGGTTCAGCCTGAACCGGCACCTGAACCTGAAGTGGAAGAGGTTGTTGAATCTGAACCTGTCGTCGAAGAAGTCCAGGAGCCTGAAGTACAGGCACCTGCCAACCCGTCAGCTTCATACGGCACGAACTGGTATCCGCACGGTGAATGTACATGGTACGCTTTCGAACGCCGCAAGCAGCTCGGCAAGCCGGCAAGCGGCAGCTGGGGCAATGCCTATAACTGGGCAAACGCAGCTCGTTCCCAGGGTCTCGCTGTAAACAACACACCATCCGTCGGTGCCATCATCCAGTCGAATGCTTGGTCCAACGGTGCATACAGCTTCGGGCACGTGGGTGTCGTCGAGCAGGTGAATCCGGACGGCTCGATCATGATCTCCGAGATGAACTGGAGCAACGGTCTGGGCGGCAAATCATTCAGGACACTGTCTGCATCACAAGCGGCGAATCATAATTTCATTCATTAATCCCCCTTAATATAGATCGTCCCGCTTACTCCTAAGCGGGATTTTTTATTTTTAATGATTTAGCTCACTCCAGTGGAATGTAAAGCGCTTACATTATATAATGGATAAAATATAACATATAGTGGTGATAATATGACTATTCATTTGACTGATGATGACGTTCAAGATTTGATTGCTTTAACGAAAAATTTATTAAGAAAACACAATGTTAGTTTATCTAAGCCAAGTAGAGGCAAACTCTCCATTACTTCCACCACCGATCAAAGCAAATTTTGTTTAGATTATTTTATCCGTCCCGGCAAAGCAAGTTTGAATTTTCGTGAATTAGTCTATAATTACTGTATAATAAGAATAAATTTGAATGAAGGTTTTCATAAAAATGCTGATGATAAAAAAGTTTTCGGTAACAGAATCAATATCTTTTCAGCAGATGAATTTCATGATAAAGGAGATAGCAAAACATATATGAAAGCTTTTTCTTTACCATATTCAAGCTTTAAAGACTCTTCTGACCCGGAAGTTCAGCTTATACAGTTATTGGATTTTACTAATACTTACTACCAAGGTAAACTTACCATCAGTCCACATTTATTTTAGGGGGTGTCTCGATGTACACGGAGGAAATTAAAGATATAAGCGAAAATTATTACAATTGGCTAAAAAATAATCACCAATTCATTTCTTTAGAGGACGAAAGCATGGAAATATACTCTCCAATGTTAGACTTTTTTGGTGACTCTATTTCGGTAAATGTTTCTAAAAGTGGAGACAGATATTATCTTTCTGATTTTGGAGAAACATTATGGAATTTGGAAATAGCAGGAGTAGACTTGATTAGTGATAAAAAATCAAAGAAGTACCAATTATTCAGGAACATCATTACTTACGATGATTTAAATTTTGATGAAACTAATCATGAAATAAATAAGTTGACTACCAAAGCCAATTTATCTCAAACACTTCATGATTTTATCCTGGCACTAGCAAATGTCAGTAATTTAGCCATCACAAGAAGAGAAACAACCATCAGTTTGTTCAAAGATGAAGTCATGAATTATTTCCTAGAAAATCGGGATAAACTTTATCCTCAGGTGTTCCCCGATGTCAGTGTTCAAGGGAAATCAAAACTTATTCACAAATTTGACCTGACCTTTCCTGGCAGACGAACCGAGTACATCAAAATTATGAAAAGCCTCAACAATAATAATGCAAAAAATATTCTTTTTGATTGGCAGGATGTAGAAGAATACAGAAACATGACTTATAATACCGATTCCCGATTAAATATCATTCATCAAGATTTAGAATCGATCCCATCCTCTGTCCTCACCATGATGGAAGAGTACGGGGTGGAAATATTCTCTTTTGAAGAAAAGAATAAAATTGAAAATAAATTCAGTAAAACAGCATAAAGGGTTTAGGATCAAAACTCATAAAAAAATATAGATTAAATTACAGATAGTAAAATCCGTACGTTTTACTCCCGGGGGACAGCATCGCGCAAGACTACAGGCTTGCGCGATGCCCCAGGAAAGCAAATGTACGGATTTATTTTTCATATAAAACTCTGTCCCGGCCTCTTTTATTTACAGCAACTCTTTCCTTGAGCTTTTGTTCATGAACCAGCGGCTGGTGAGGCCGAGGCCGATCAGGAGACCGAGTATCCCGAATGCGGGATAGACGATGCCGACGAGTTCGACGAAGCCGACGAAGCTCAGGAAGTATCCGACGACCGCCGCAATGATGAGGATCGTGTAGTACTTTTTCGTGTACGGCTCACTGTAGCGTTTCAGGAACGGATACAGGACACCGACGCCGGTGTTGTAGATGACCAGCAGCATGACGATCGCCAGTGTGAGCTGCAGTGCCGGGTGGATGTTCGCAGCGAGTGCGAGCGTCGGCAGTGCGATGTCGTTCACCACATCCATATTCGAGATGAGTGCCGCATTGATCAGCAGCATGAGCACCGTGATGACCACACCGCCGAGCAGTCCGCCGCGTGCCGCCGCCTTGTGGCTGGATGCATTCGCGCCCATGATGGACAGGAAGCTGAATGCCGTTGCGAGTGTGAAGCCTGCATACATCGCGCCGTCCAGGAACCAGACACCGCTCGGTGTGCGTGACGCATCAGCCAGTGCATCGACGGTATCGAGCGGCACCTGCGGATTGAAGATGTTCAGCATCGCAATGATGACGACGACCGCAATCAGGAACGGCGTCACGACCCCGAGTGCCGCGACGATCTTATCGAAATCGAGCATCAGCGTGATGACGATGAAGCACACCATGATGAGCGTCCCGAGCCATGTAGGCAGACCGAAGCTCTCATTGAAGGCAGAGCCTGCGCCGGCAAACATGATGACGGCGATGCCGTACAGGAAGAAGACGAATAAGTAATCGATGATCGTACCTGTGACTTTTCCGAACATCGTGAATATCGGTGCCTTATGTGAATCCGCCTGGATGCGGTATCCGAATTTCGTCGCCTGCCGTCCGATGAACAGCACCATGAGGCCGGACAATAATATGGCCGCATAGCTGTAGAGCCCGTGGTTCGTGAAGAACTGGAGGATCTCCTGTCCGGTCGAGAACCCGGCACCGACGATGACGCCGGTATAGGCGAACGCTATTTTCCAAATTTCCCTGTTCATTTTCAAACCCCTTTTATGCAAGATAAGTCTCCATTATACCGACTTTTCTGATTAATGTAAAATTTGAGTCTTTGCGTTTTGGTTGCATGAAAAAAGCAGGCCGGCGGCCTGCTTTTTTCATTTCATCACGACGGCGAAGATCGTCATTTTCCCGCTGCCTGTATTGTCGATGCCGTGGGAACCGCCTTCATCGATCAGGCAGAAATCCCCTGCGGAAACTTCCGAACTGCCCGAATTCTCATGGAATCGGCCGGTTCCTTCCATTATATAGTAGCCTTCGTAGTCTTCCTCATGTTTGTGGAAGCCGATGGTGGCACCGGGCGGCACCGTCACTTTGACGACCGCCTTGAAGGCATGATGGCCGTCGGTGCTGCACTTTTCAATCGTGACGACCCCGCTGCCGCCGTGGAGGTTTTCGATTTGCATCTTTTCATCAGTACGGTAGATCATCTCATCCCTCCTATCCGCCCACCAGGTCCGGCAGGAATGTCGATATGGCAGGGAACAGGATAATCAGCAGCACCATCACGCCGATGATCGCGAGGACATGGAGGATGTACGGCAGTGTATCTTCGATGCCCATCTTTCGGTCGGTGATGCTGCAGCCTGCGATGAGGGACAGCCCGACCGGCGGTGTGATGTTCGCGAGTGCGAAGTTCATGATCATCACCATGCCGAAGTGCACCGGATCGATGCCGTACTGCTGTGCGATCGGCATGAAGATCGGGCTCAGCAGCACGATCAGCGACGTCACTTCCGTCAGCGTGCCGAGTATCAGCAGTATGAGCGAGACGATCAGCAGGAACATGAGCGGCGAGTCCGCGAACTCCAGGAAGAAGTTCGATATCTCCGCCGGGATCCTGTTCGCCGTGAGCACATACGTGAACCCGCTGGCGAGCGATATGATGATGAGGATCGTCGCCGACGTCACGGCCGAATTCTGCATGATCTTGATGAACTTTTTGATCGACAGTTCCCCGTAGAACATCGCGAGGATGAACCCGTAGGCCACCGCGATGACCGCCGCTTCGGTCGCCGTCGCAAACCCGGAGAATATGCTGCCGAGGATGAATATCGGCGCGAGCAGCGGCAGAATCGCCTGCCTCGTGATCGTGAACATCTCCCGACCGCCGACCTTCTCATGCTCTGCAGCGCCGAAGCCTTCCTTCTTCGCCATGAACGCCACATAGACGCACATGATGACGGTCAGTATGACACCCGGGATGATGCCCGCAAGGAACAAATCCCCGATGGAGATGTTCGCGGTGATGCCGAGGATGACCATCGTGATGCTCGGCGGGATGATCAAACCGAGCACCCCCGCCGGCCCGATGACGCTTGCGATGAAGGAATTTGAGTACTTCTCCTCCTTCAGCTTCGGCACGAGCACCGAACCGACCGCATACGTCGTCGCGACGGTCGAACCGGACACCGAGCCGAACAAGGCCGTAGTCACGACGGTCGTGACAGCCGTGCCGCCCGGCAGCTTGCCGAGCAGCGCCTTCGCAAAGCGCATCAGGCGCGTCGTGAGACCACCCTCGCCCATGATGTTGCCGGCAAGTATGAACAACGGGATCGCAAGGTACGAGAAGTTGTCCACACCGGAAAACATCCGCTGCACGAGTATTTCATTCGACACACCCGTCGAGAACAGTGCGACCACCGTGACGATCCCGAGTATGTAAGCGATCGGCACACCGAGGAACAATAGGAGGAAGAATGAAATCAATATCATGATGATCATACATTCGCCCCCTCTTCATTTTCCACCGGATTCTCAAAGATGCCTGAGATGATGAAAAAGATCGCGAAGATTCCGCTGACCGGTATCGCCATGTAGAAGGCCGACATCGGAATCTGCAGCGTCGATGAAGTCGATCCCAGCGCCGTGATGGACAGCAGTGTGCCGTAATAGATGACGATGAGGTAGAACGTGATGATCAGCACGTTCACCGCCGCCTGAAGGTATTTCCTCGCGCCCGGCTTGAATTTACGCACAAAGAACGTCACGGCGAGGTGCATCTTTTCATAAAACGCGAGACTGCTCCCGAGAAATGTCAGCCAGACGATCATCAGCCGTGAAAATTCTTCAGTGCCCGGCATCGAATAGCCGATGCCCCGCGTGATGACCTGCAGCAGCACCGTGCCCGTCAACAAGGTCATGATGATGACGACTGCCGCGGCAACTATGGTTGCGACTACTTTTTTCATCTTCCGAGCCTCCCTCTTGAAAAAGAAAGGGAAGAGTTACTCTTCCCATCCTGATGCCTCACGATATATATCCATCATCTCTTCGCCGAATACATCCTCTTCCCATTCTTCATAGACGGGGAGCATCGCTTCCCTGAATGCTTCAGTGTTGACGTTGTCATTGATTTCCATGCCGTTTTCCTCAAGTTCAGCCAGGTATTCCCCTTCCATTTCATCGTTTTCATTCTGGACGACTTCGGAAGCCTCATCGAATTCCTCGATGATCACCTGCTGGTCCTCTTCGGATATATCGTCCCAGATGTCGCTCTCAGCGACGACCATGACCGTATTATAGAAATGGCCCGTCAGTGAAAGGTAATCCTGGACTTCGTAGAATCTCGGTGCAACGATGTTCGCGAGCGGGTTCTCCTGGGCATCGAGTGCGCCCTGCTGGAGTGCGCCGTATACTTCACTGAATGCCATGACCGTCGGCAGCGCGCCGACCTGTTCGAAAGCATCCACACGCAGTGCAGTTTCAGCCACACGTATGTTCATGCCTTCAAGATCTTCCGGCTCGACGATCGGACGGTCGTTGTTCGTGATGTGCCTGAAGCCCCACTCGAGATAACCGATCTGTGTCATACCCTGTTCGTCCATGATGCCTGCAAGCTCTTCACCGAACTCGCCCCTGTAGGCTTCCCTCGCATTTTCGATGTCCGCCCACATGTATGGCAGATCTTCGATCGCCATCCTGTTGTCCAGCGTCTGCATGCTGCCGACCATGATGGCACCGGCCTGCATGCTGCCGACCTGGATCTGCTCGAGCATCTCAGTTTCGGAACCGAGCTGGCTGTCCGGATAGATATCCAGTTCCACGCGCCCGTCCGTCCTTTCAGCCACATTCTCAGCGACCGCATCTATCTGATCGGCAGCCGGTGTGCCCGGTGACAGTGCATGCCCGAGCTGCAGCGTCACGCTTTCGCCGGAACCGCTCTCTTCACCGTTGCCCTCTCCGTCTTCTTCTCCGTTGCCGCATGCGGCCATAGCCAGCACCATGAGTGATAAAACACCCGTCTTCATAAGTTTCATATTAACTCCCCCTAATTGAAATCGCTTGCAAGTATACTGTATACTAAAAGATACAGGAATCCTTTTTTCCAGTCAACTCATATTTACAATTTTAAGAATATTCTTTGATATGGATGGCGTTTCAACATTAAAATGGTGTGCATTTCTATAAATGAGGTCAAATTTCTTTGGATATTTGGAAATGAAAGTGCTATCATAAAAATCAGTATACTGTATACCGAACGTTTCATCCTGCTTTTCAGACCGCCGCAATGAAGACTACCCAGGAGGTATGCATATGAAGAAGATCCACAGGACCGTCCGATTGTCCGACCAGGCGTACGACATCATCAAGGCATCCATACTGACCGGGGAGCTGTCGGCCGGGGATGCCCTGCCGGAGGAACGGTATGCCAGACAGCTCGGCATCAGCCGCACCCCTTTCAGGGATACGCTCGCGCGGCTCGCAGCCGAGGGGCTCGTCGTGCAGCAGAGCGGTGCACCCGCAGTCGTCGCAGAATTCACGAAGGATAAGTCGCTTGAATTCCTCGAACTCAGGTATGTGCTCGAAGTCTACAATTTGGAGAAGGTGCTGCCGAAAGTGGATGATGCCGTCATCAGCCTGCTGCGGGACAACCTCGCACAGCAGGCGGCAGCCATCAAGGCGGACAATTATTCCGATTTCATGACATATGACAGGGCATTCCACGCCATCTTCATCGACTTGAACCCTAATGAGGAACTGAAGAAGGTGGTCGAAAGATACAATAATGACTTGAGCCGGGCATTCCTCCTGCTGTCGAGCACGGTGCCGGCCAGTGCGGGCGATGCGCTGTCTGAACACCGGGACATTCTCACGGCCATCGAGGATAAGAGCCACATCACGGCACGGAATAAGATGATCCTGCATTTAAGCAACGTGGAACAGCGTTTCATGAAATTTTACGAAAACCAGAAGTAAGGGGCACATGATATGAATTGGCAATCTGAATCTCAACTTGAAGACCTCATCAAAATGTTGGTGAGATGGGACAGCCGCTCGGGCACGCAGGGGGAGATCGACTTCCCGCATAAACTGAAAGCGGAAATGGAAGCGACGCTGCCCCGGGAGCATTTGAACATCGACCTGATCGACAGCGGCCGCGCGAGGCATGCCCTCACCGCCGCCTATATGAAGGAGGCGAATGCAGACACGGTCATACTGATCAGCCATTTCGACACGGTGCACACCGATGAGTTCGGCAAGAATGAACATATGGCATTCGATGTCGACGCACTGACCCGGCATTACGAGGCGCACAGGGCCGGCTTCAAACCCGACGTCGTAAAGGATATCGCAAGCGGCGAGTACTTGTTCGGCCGGGGGATCATGGATATGAAGATGGGACTCGCGCTTCATATGAACATACTCGAAAGAGCAATCCATGAGTCATGGGCGGTCAACGTCATCGTGCTCACGGTCCCGGATGAGGAAGTCGATTCCGCCGGCATGCGCCATGCGGTGGCGCACCTCAATGCATTCAGGGAAACGCACGGACTCACCTACAGCCTCATCCTCAACAGCGAACCGAGCTTCAGCCTGCATCCGGATGATGACAAGTACTACATCTATACGGGCTCCATCGGCAAGATCATGCCGGCCACGCTGTTCTACGGCGTGGAGACGCATGCCGGTGAACCGCTGAAGGGCCTGAATGCCTTATACATGAGTGCGTATCTGACCAAAAATCTGGAGTTTTCGGATGTCTTCAGGGAAGAGGACATGAATGAATCCACACCGCCGCCCATCACGCTGAAGACGATGGATCTGAAAAATGATTATTCGACGCAGACGACGAACCATGTCGCCAGCCTCTCGAACGTCTTCACGCTGAAGCAGCAGGCCGATGAGATATTCGGCAAATACGAAGGGCTGGTCAATGACTCGATGGCCGAGCTCCAGAGGGATTATGAACGGATCATGGAAACGAACGCCGTCAGCCGACCGTTCGAAGTCACCGTCATGTCCTACACCGAACTCTCCCGTTACGCGGTTGAGAAGCTCGGAGAAGCGCGGGTGCGTGAGATCATGGATCTGTACACGGGCAACGACTTCCTCGATGATCGGGTGAGGAGCACGATGATCATCGATGATTTGATGGAGGAATGCCGGGAGCTCGCCCCGGTGGCGGTCAATTATTTCGCCCCGCCCTACTATCCGCCGGTCAACAACACCGGGGACCCGCTGATCCAAAGCATCACGGACTATACCGAGGAGACGCTCGGCAGCCGGGATATCGACGTCAGCGTCATCAATTACTTCAACGGCATATCCGACCTCAGCTATGTCGCCTACCAGGGCGATGCCGAGAGCTGGAAGAGCTATGAAGCGAACACCCCTGTATGGGGTGAGACGTACACCATACCGTTTAAGGATATGGAGGCGCTCGATACGCCGTTCATCAACATCGGCCCCTTCGGCAAAGATCCGCACAAACTGACCGAGCGGCTGCATAAGGAGAGCGCCTTCAAAACCACACCCACCCTGCTGCAGGACATCATACGCCACTTCTTCAAGGCATAGAAAATTGGGGCTGGGACAGAATTTTATATGAAAAAATAAATCCGTACGGTTGCTTTCCTGGGGCATCGCGCAAGCCTGTAGTCTTGCGCAGATGCTGTTCCCCCAGGAGTCAAACGTACGGATTTTTCGTCTCTTTCATTCAATTCATACTTTTTTCAGGACTGATGTGCCATCCCCTTTATGCGTCCAGCAGTCTCCTGACGGTGCCGAGCATCACTTCGGCGCCCTTCTGTATATCTTCATCCGAAGAGTATTCCGCCGGATTGTGGCTGATGCCATCCTTGCTCGGGATGAAGATCATGCCGGCATTCATGCGCCGCGAGAGCGGATTGGCATCATGGTTCGCCCCGCTCGTCATGACGTCATATCCGGCGCCGGCCGCTTCGCATGCCGCCTTGATGTGGTCCATGATGTCATCCGACATGTGTGCCGGCGCCTTCGCCGGCGTTTCGGCGATGTCCACATTGTAGTTGGTCTCCGCAAATGTTTTGAAGCGCGCCTTGATTTCATTCAGCGTCTCCATATCATCGCCGCGCAGGTCGATGGAGAAGCGGACCCTGCCCGGGATGACGTTCGGCGATGCCGGGGACACTTCAAGCGTCCCGACCGTGCCGACGAACGGCGGCCCGTATGATTGGACGATGTTTTCGAACGCGTTGAGTATCTTCGCCGTATGCATCAGCGCATCATCCCGCTCCGCCATGCCGATCGTGCCGGCATGACCCGCTTCCCCGTGGACGTCGACGATCATGCGGTGCAGGCTCGCAATCGAGTTGACGATGCCGATGTTCAGATCCTTCGACTCGAGATGTTTGCCCTGCTCGATATGGAGCTCCAGATAATCCGTGTAGTCCGCGTAGCCGATCGAATCATCGACGGCCGCCACGGTCCGGTTCATTTCCGCGAGCCTCTCCTCAAAATCGTCACCCCGCTCGAGTGTGTCCGTGAAGACGCTGCTGCCGACGAGGCCGACCTCCTCCGCCCTGAAGGCGACGACCGTCATCGGTTTTTCAAGCTCAACCCCGCTTTCGAGCAGCACCGCCGCCGTCTCGAGTGCGGTGATGACCCCGAGTGCACCGTCGTATTCCCCGCCGTTGTTGACCGTATCCAGGTGGGACCCTGCGAGCACCCCCCGCCCTTCCGGCCCGATCGTCCCGAAGCTGTTGCCGAAGGCATCCTGGTGGGTGCGGAGCCCGAGTGCCCTGCACTTCCCGATGAACCATTCATGGGCCCGGTCTTCAAAATCGGAGAACGCAGGGCGCGTCATCCCCTCCCCGTCGTCCGTGATCGAATTCAGCTCTTCCAGCATACTCATCAGGCGTTCCATGTTCATTTCCATAAAAATTCTCCTTCCCTCATGCCTGCTGTGTTGTAACCGCTTCAAATCCCGGCAGAACGGGATGCAGTTTTGACAAAGCAGTGTCATGTATGTTTACAATGATACTTGTGTTCCAAAATTCACATTAATTTCCCCAAATCCCCTGAATGCTTCCAATCCTCTGATACCACAAACATATTTGAACGATTCGTAAAACAATTATAACAAAATACTTAGGAGATGATCATTTTTGAGTTCAGCAAATAAGAACGCGATTAAAATAGGATTCGCCTATGTAGGGGTCGTCCTCGGCGCAGGTTTCTCGACCGGGCAGGAAATCCTACAATTCTTCACCAATTATGGATTGATGAGTTATGCAGCGGTGATACTGTCGGCCGTCGTCATCATGTTCATCGGCAGGCAGGCGGCGAAACTCGGCCATAGGCTCGACGCAGACTCGCACCTCGGGCCCATCAAGATGTTGTTCGGGGAAAGGCTCGGCACTATCGTCGATTATATACTGGTATTCTTCTTATATGGTGTGATGATCATCATGCTTGCAGGCGGCGGTTCTGCATTCAATGAAAGTTTCGGCCTGCCGGCATGGCTCGGTTCACTGATCATGGCATTCGCCGTGCTGATCACACTGACCATGGGCTTCGATAAAATATTGACGACGCTCGGCGCGGTCACACCGGCACTGATCGTCATCGTGATGATCATCGCAGCATTCAGCCTGTTCAACCCGTCCGTACCGCTATCGGAAGTCGGACAGTATACGGACACGGCAAAGACGCCGACGGGCATCTGGTGGCTTGAAGCGATTACATACAGCGGCATCGTGCTCGCGATGGCATTCAGCATCCTGTCCATCGTCGGATCGCAGTCCACCATGAAAGTCGCAAAACGCGGCGGATTATACGGCGGCATCATACTTTTGATACTCATGCTGCTGATGAACGGCGGACTGCTTGCGAAGATTGATGTGACATCCACGGCGGACCTGCCGACACTCGTGCTGGCAGCGGAGATCCATCCGACACTGTCACTCGCACTCACCATCGTCATGCTGCTGATCATTTACAATACGGCGGTCGGCATGCTGTATCCGTTCCTGACGAGATTCTGGACGCCGTACTCGAGGCGCTATAAGACGGCGCTCACCGCGAGCGTCACAGCCGGGTATTTCTTAAGCCTCGTCGGCTTCGTGGATCTCGTGAACTTCTTCTATCCGATCCTCGGCTACCTCGGCATCGCGATAGCAGTGCTTTTGACCGGATTATGGGTGAAGAGCAAAGTGACGGGCGAATTCATCGTCAAGCGCAAAGCGAAGGCACCGAAGCAGATATAGTATTTTTATGATTTGGGGAAGCAGCCACCGGAAAATTTTCCGGTGGCTTTTTGTGTGGTGCGGGAGTATCATTGTAATTATTTTATGGCAGGCTTATACTTATGAAATCAAACGAGGTTGGAGTGTTGAAAAATGAAAAGGATGATCATGGGTACTGTTTTCACTGTGGCCGGAATAGCCCACTTTCTCACACCCGAGCGGTTTGCGAACATCATACCGGGGTTCGTCCCCTTCAAGAAGTTCCTTGCGCTGTTCACCGGAGTGCTGGAGCTGATTTTCGGCCTGATGCTGTTGTTCAATAAGTATAGAAATTGGCACATCACTTCCATGCAGGCATTTTTATGGGCGGTGTATCCGGCAAACATCTACATGCTGACGCACCGGTCGAAGATCGGCCTCTCCCATGTGCCCCGGTGGATACTGATTTTGAGGCTCCCGCTGCAGTGGGTGATGTCGGATAGTCTCGAAAAACTGAAGAAATGAAGATGACGCCGGGGGACTTTCAAAGTGCCCCGGGTTTTTATTTCCTGAATCATTTAAGCTTACTGTTTCAAGTCATACCGGACGGGGAATAATTCTATAGATTGATGTAAATGATATGGAGGCTGAAAATATGGGCAGAATTGAATCTTTTACAACCGAGAGCGCAATGTTGGACAGGGTGGAGCAGCTTAGATCCGACGGACTCGCAGAAGACCGGATGACCGTGATATCCAAATACGGTGTTGAGGACGTCAGTCCGAGGTTTGCGGGTTTGAATCAAAGAACCACGGAGACGGATACATGGGGCAGCATCGTCTCATGGTTCCAGGGCGATGACCCCAATAATAAGGTGATGGATACGCTTGAACTGACCGGGCGTGAGAAGGAAGAGTATGAGAATCACCTGGAAGCGGGCCGCCTGCTCCTCTACATCGATTATGACGACCATTCGTTCTACCGCTTCACGGATGGAAATGAATCGTATGATTATCAGGATCCGGAACGGCCGCGCCGTCCGGCGGAGGGTGATGAGGAAAGCATCCAGCTCCGGAAGGAGGAGCTGGTCGTCGATAAGGAGCGCCAGCAGGTCGGTGAGGTCGTCGTCAACAAGCGCACCGATTCGGAAGTGCAGGAGTTCGATGTGCCGGTCGACCGCGAGGAAGTGACCGTCGAACGCCGTCCGATCGAGGGCGAGCCGTTATTCGAGGAGTACAGCTATGACGATCCGGGCGATGACGTGGATGTCATCCGCATCCCGATCACCAAGGAACGGATCAAGATCGTGAAGGAACATGTGGTCACTGAAGAAGTGATCATCCGGAAGAAGATCGTCACGGAGAACAAGCATATCTCCGAAGTGGTCCACCATGAGGACATCGATGTCACGGAAAAGGTGGACCGGGGCGAAGAACGTAGCAACCTGGATAAGCGGTTATAAATTAAGTATGGAGTACAGGCCGGGCCTGTGCTCCTTTTTCATTTATGGCCAAAATCCGAACTTTGTCCGTCCGGGACACGCCGGGCCGTCATTTCAGTAATGATTCTGTTAAGATGAAATTATTGAAAATACGCTGCAGGAGGACAAAATGGGCAAAATCGAATCATTTCCAAGTGAAATGCTATTGATGAAACAGATAGATCGCTTACTCAAAGATGGCATAAAGGAACCCCAGATGACGGTCATCGCAAATTCGGCCCTCTCCACCACGAAGTCGACATTCACCGGCATCCACTATCAGGCGGAGGAGATGGGCCCGTGGAAGAAATTCAAGTCCATGATGGCGGTGAAGAGCCGGGAAGAAAAGGCGATCGATACACTCGACTTGACCGAACATGAGCAGTTCGTCTACAGGAAAGCACTGGAAGAGGATCAGATCGTGCTGTATGTTGAGGATGCATGAAGAACGGTATTGGACAGAATTTTAAATGAAAAATAAATCCGTACGTCTGCTTTCCCGGGGCATCGCGCAAGCCTGTAGTCTTGCGCAGATGCTGTTCCCCCGGGAGTCAGACGGACGGATTTTTCGTCTCTTTCATTCAATCAATACTTTTTTTGAGGACTGATGTCCGAGTCCCGTCTTTCATATGTTGATGACCATGCCTGTTTCAGCGAGTTTGACGTCTTCGACTCCTGCAGATTGTACAGTTTGGAGCAGCTCTTCTGTGTTACCGTAGTGCGGCAGGTGGGAGAGGATGGTCTTTTTCGCACCGGACTTTTCTGCCAACATGGCCGCTTCTTCCGCGTTCATATGGCCGAGCCGCTCCGCATCCTCCCCTTCATAATGGCTGCATTCGGTGATGAGGACATCGGCGCCTTCCGCAAATTCGGCGAGGCTGTCCTGATAGCTCGTATCCGCGGTGTAGATGAGCGTTTTGCCCGTGTCATCAATGATTTTCATCGCATACGTCTCGACCGGATGGGTGTTCTTGTGGAATGTCACCGTGAACGGCCCGACGTTGAAGCTGCTGTTCTTGTCGTACGGGTGGAACGTATTGAACTGCGTATCCTCCACCTGCTTTCTGATGTCTGCATCCTCCGGCCCGTAGATGTTGAGCGCCCCTTCCGCCTGGTCGATGTACGTGCCGATCATGCGGCCGAACATGAAGGCGCCGAGGTCGACCGAGTGGTCATAGTGGTAATGGGAGAGGAACAGATGATCCACTTCGTTCAGTTCGATGTAGCTCTGCACGTGGGCCGCCACCCCGCTGCCTGCATCGAGCACGATCGCGAAACCGTCCTTTTCGATCAGATAGCCGGACGTCGGTGCATCCTTTTTCGGGAAGCCGCCCCACATGCCGACGATTGTACATTTCATTGCATACACCCCTGACTTTTAAAAGTTGATGTAAATCCATCATATCATGGTATCATTAAGGGATCGTGGTTTTTATTATAAAAAGCATCTAATGGTGTAGTGGCTTAAGGCGTGACGACTATTTTAGAACGGGGTGTGTGACATGCAAGTGACTGAGAATTTCATCCGGTATCTGCATACGGAGAGGGTTTATAAAAAGGGCAGGATGTACTATGTGGAGGGCCGGGTGAAGGGCCTGAGGCATGATGCCGGGACGGATACATGGCGGGCGGTGGTCACGGGGAGCCGTGATTACAATGTGCACATCGTGGTCCATACCACGTTCGTCAGCAGCTACTGTGACTGTCCGGCGTATCCCGCGAGCAACAAGTGCAAGCATACTTGCGCCGTGCTGTTTGCGGTGTCACATGCACAGGTCGCGGCGGAGGATGGTGCGCGTGAGCCCCGTCCCGTGGCCGATAAAAGGACCGGAGCCCCGAAATACAACCCTGCTGCCAACCTGATGCGGTTCTTCAACGGGATCCAGACAGAGGCGCAGGGGTCGCCCGGCGGACAGGGCCTGCTCAAGGTGGAATTCACGCTCAGGACGTTCATGCCGGGGTACTATTTCCGGCTGAAGGAGACGTTCAACATCCAGATGCGCATCGGTGAGGAGCGGCTGTATGTCGTGAAGGATATACGCGATTTCCTGCATGCGGTCACGCACAACAATGCCCTCATGTTCGGGAAGAATTTCACATTCGATCCGGAGTTCCACCATTTCTCGCCGGCGGACCGGGCGGTGATCGATAAACTGCTTGAGATCAGGCGGACGGAAATCTTTTATGAGAACAGCGCAGATATCAGACCTGCGCGGAAGAAAGGGAAAGAGATGCTCCTCCCTGCGAATGCCGCAGATGATTTGATCTTGAAGCTCCAGCATGTCGACTGCAAATTTGAAAATGAAGATTTGACCTACGGCCGGGTGAAGATCGGCACCGGGGATCTGCCGTTCGCTTTCGCCCTCGATGCGGCGGAGGATGAGGATTACGTCCTGAAGATCGTCGATCATGCCGGCGGTTTTCATTACGATACGTACGGCTGGTATGCAGCGGACGGTGTGCTTCATAAATTGACGGACGCCCAGAACCGGGCGCTGCAGCCGTTCACGGAATATTTGGAGGAAGGCACTTCACCCGATATTCCGATATCCACGGATCAGATCGGCACCTTCATCTCCGGCACGCTGCCGAAGCTTGAGAAAATCAGTGAAGTGAAGATGGCTGAGCAGATATCCGAAAACGTGGCGGACCCTGATCTAGACGCCCGCATTTATGTGGACGGCACGGATTACAGCCTCGCGGTGCATATCGAGTACCATTACGGTGATGTCATCATCAACCCTTTCACGGGGACTACGGAAAATTATGATGCTGAAGATAAAATACTGATCCGCGATGGTGAGCGTGAAGCGCACATCATGGCGATACTGGAAAATTCGGGCCTCAAAGTGAGCCACGGCCGGCTGCATGCGGATCATGAAGACGAGATATTCGAATTCCTGCATGAGACGCTGCCGGTGCTTGAAGGACTCGCTGAAATCTACACCGCATCTGCCGTGAAATCGATGATACTCCCTGAAGCACCGAAAGGTACGGTGGAAGTGGATGCGCCGGGCGGGAACTTCCTGGAAGTGAGCTTCAACTTCGAAGGCATCGGTCAGGATGAGATCTCGGCAGTCCTCGAGGCAGTCAGGGAGAAGAAGAAATATGTCCGTCTGCCGGGCGGTGCCTTCGTATCGCTGGATGATGAGAGCCTCGCTGAAGTCGCCGGGGTCCACCGGTCGCTTGCGGATAAATCCACCGTCAATGGCGATGGCACGATGACCCTCCCCCTCCATCACGGCATGCTTGTTGAAGACCGGATGGCGGGCCTCGAGTTCAATACGCCGGCGTTCGGTGATAATTTCAGGCGATTCATCGAAGCGTTGAGGCACCCGGAAGCGCGTCCGGTTGCGCTGCCTGCGGGCCTGGATGCGGATTTGAGGGATTATCAGGAGACCGGCTTCAAATGGATGAAGTCACTGTCAAGGTACGGCCTCGGCGGCATTTTGGCCGATGATATGGGGCTCGGCAAGACCATCCAGTGCATCACGTATATATTGTCGGAGATCGATGAGGGTGCGGATGCGCCCTTCCTGATCGTCGCGCCCGCGTCGCTCGTCTATAACTGGCGGAACGAAGTCTCGAATTTCGCACCGGATCTGCGTGTGGCGATAGCGGCCGGTGCGCGGAATGAAAGACGTGAAGTGCTTGAAGGCGACGTGCCGGATGTCTACATCACCTCCTACCATACTCTGCGCCAGGATATCGAATGGTACGAGGCGCGCACGTTCCATACGCTGATTTTGGATGAAGCCCAGGCGATCAAGAACTACCGGACCAAGATTGCGCAGGCCGTGAGGCAGATTACGGCGCCGAAGCGGTTTGCTTTGTCCGGGACGCCGGTTGAGAATTCGATGGATGAATTATGGGCAGTGTTCCAGGCGGTGATGCCGGGGTTTTTATTCGACCAGAAGACGTTCCGGAGTCAGGAAGCAGGGACGATTGCACGGCTGATCAAGCCCTTTATTCTCAGAAGGCTCAAGGAAGATGTGCTGACCGAGCTGCCGGAAAGAATCGAGACCGTGCATTATTCCGAGATGAATAAAGACCAGAAGAAGCTGTACCTCGCCTATTTGAACAAGATTCAGGCGGAGGCGGCGGAATCGCTGGCAACGGAAGGGCTGCATAAGGGCCGGCTGAAGATTCTGGCCGGGCTGACGCGCCTCCGGCAGCTGTGCTGCCACCCTTCATTGTTCGTGGATGATTATGCCGGCGGGTCCGGCAAGCTTGATGCGCTGTTGGAGATCATCGAAAATGCGCAGGCCAACGGGCAGCGGATGCTGATATTTTCCCAATTCCCGAGCATGCTGAAGATCATCCGGGAGCAGCTCGATGCGGCCGGGCGGCAGAGTTATTATCTCGACGGGCAGACGCCGGGCGGCGAACGGGTGCGCCTCGTTGAGGCGTTCAATGAAGGCGGCGGGGATATATTCCTGATTTCGCTGAAGGCCGGCGGCACGGGGCTGAATCTGACCGGCGCCGATACGGTGGTGCTGTACGATTTGTGGTGGAATCCGGCGATCGAGGAGCAGGCCATCGGGCGCGCCCACCGGATGGGACAGAAAAATGTGGTCCAGGTCATCCGGATGATTGCGCAGGGCACGATCGAGGAGAAGATCAACGCCATGCAGCAGGAGAAGAAGGAAATGATCGACAGCATCATCCAGCCCGGCGAAATGCAGCTCTCCTCCATGTCGGAGGAGGATATCCGCGAGATACTGTCGATATAGGGATGGGCTGGCGGCGGAATCAGATTTCACTTGGCCGATGGGGGTGGGCTAGCGCTCATTCAGCTTTCCCAGTGAGCGACAGGCGGCCTCTAGCGCTCATTCAACTGGCCCAGTGAGCGACAGGCGGACTCTAGCGCTCATTCAACTAACCCAGTGAGCGATAGGCGGGGTCTACCGCTCGTTCAGCTTTCCCAGTGAGCGACAGGTGGCCTCTATCGCTCATTCACCGTTCCCAGTGAGCGATGGGCGGACTCTAGCGCTCATTCAGCGTTCCCAGTGAGCGGTAGAGACAAAATAAAAAGCGCCTGGAGCTCACAAGAGTCCAGGCGCTTTTTATTTTCATCAATTCTAGCGGGCGCCGCCGCCACCACCGCCTCCGGCACCGGCGCCTCCGCCCATGCCGGTTGATCCTCCGCCGCCTGAAGCGGCTGAAGAGTTGGCTGAGTTGAAGCCGCCATGGCCGAGGCCTTTCGACCAGCTCTGGGATGCGAGGAGTGGTCCGTAATAATAATGCATCACTTGCGGATAGAGTTCATTCCCCTCCTCTTCCGGTGTCAGTTTCGACAGATGTTTCCTGACGTCGTCGCCTTCTCCGACGAGTATGCTCCAGATGATGTGGGTCCTGTAAGTGCCCTCATCTTCATAAATGCGCCTTGGATCCGCGTTCAGATAATTCTTGTATTGCGAAAGCTGATCGAGCAGCATCCCGCCTTTTTCAGTCGGCGATTCGATCGGCACTGCGACACCCCATACTTTATCTTTCTTGAAATTGAAGTAGCCGTGCGCCTCGAGCCAGCGCTTCGAATACTCGACGATTTCATCCGCGACCGTGCCGACTGACTTCGCATTTTTCCTCGCCCATTTCCTTAAAGACTTTTCATCAATAAAGCCCCGCTCGTCCGCCGCATCGAGCAGCATGCGCCACAGCAGCGGTTCATAGCTGCCTTCCAGGTCATTATCCTTCAGGTGGTCGCTCACTTCCTTGAATGAATATGAATAACCTTCCATCGCTTTCTTATAGTCATGGATGATGATTTCGGGCGTCCCCTTCTCGAGCTTCTGGCCTTCCTTCCGGTCGATTTCAATCGAAATCCTGCCTTCATCCGTCCACTTCATCAAGTACGCCTGGAAGATATCTTCAAAGTACCCCATGTTCAAGTGCTTCAGTACATATGCAAGCCCGGCGTAATCATCGATTTCAGGCGGACTCCCGGTTTCCTGCCCTTTATTCCTCTTTTTAATCGAAGCACCTGAATCAATATGTCCGCCCCGCGCCTGCCGTTTCGTATATTGGGTGAAGAAGGCGATCAAAGCAGCGATGGCCGCAGCGATCGGTGCGAGGATGGCGGCGATCGCCCCGCCGCTCATGCTGCCGTCATCGTAGATCGAGCCGTCCATGGCCGCTGCCGCCTCTTCCTCCAAAGTACCCTCGCCCGTGGCATCCGTATCATACGTCCCTTCGGGAAAATGCATGAGCAGGACGGCATCATTGCCGCTCGACAACGTCTCGCCTGCGGTCCAGCGGATGCCGTCATCCACCGCAACGATATCCCCTTCGAAGCCGAAGCCCCAGAAGCGGATGTCGTCATCATTCAGCGGGACGTCCGACGTCACTTCCATCACAAAATTATCCGTCGGCAGTTCGGTGAACGTATCGAAGTTCCAGTACAGCGACTGTCCGTCCTCCAGATTGCGCACGGCATTCTCCAGAGTATAGTTCACGACATACGTCTGCTCGCCATACTCGCCGATGCCCCAGACAAGTTCGGTGCCGTCATCGGTATCGACCACGCCGTACCGCCCGGCCTTCTCTTCAAGGCCGGCATCGAGGTCCCAGTCCTCTTCCTCAGTGAACCCCTCGACGGAGAAATCCGTGACCTCGACTTCGCCCATATCGTCATCTTCGAACACCATGTAATTTTCCGTGCCCTCGGACATATCCGCCTCGCGCGTCTCCGTGACCGTCACCGAACCATCCTCATTGATTTCGACATCCATCTGCATGTTCGTGATCTCGTTGGCCTGAGCGTTCACACTGAGCATCAATACGAGAGCGGTCGTGAACATCATCCCCATAATATATTTCATGATTTACCCCTTTCGTGATATGTACCTTCAATGGTAATTTTACCATGAAATAAGAGAATCTTTTAAAAGATAACCGCTAAATACAGATTTTCATAAAATCAACCCTCCGGAGCTTATGCCCTGGAGGGTTCCTTCAATCATTATTTCCCTGTCGGTTTTCTTCTCTTCACAAGGAAGCCGAGGCCGAGTGCGGCAAGGATTGTAGCGAATATCGTCGTACTCTGCTGCGCCACACCTGTGTCCGGCAGCATTTCAGTTTCTGATTCCTCCTGCTTTTCAGGGTCAACCTGTTCTGCCGCCTCATCAGCTGGGGCTGCCTCTCCACCTGTCTCTTCAGATGCAGATTCAGTTGACGTTTCAGCGCCCACAGTTCCTTTATTGACATAAACCGGGGTTGCTGTCGTGTTGTCCGCGCCAGCGTCACCGTAAACCACCGCATACTGGCTGAAGTCGGATACTTCAAACACGGCGTAGCCGTCTTCTGTGGTGAAATCGACCGCTTCAAGCGTCTCACCGATATCACCCAGGTAATAGACGTTGGAGACATAGCCGTCAGCCGGCAGGTAGACCGTGACCGGGTTCTCCAGGCTGTACAGCGAACCGTCCTCGTTGAGGATCTGGATGTCGTACAGGTCATGATCGGCACTGATTGCTTCAGACGCGCCGAGCACCGTCACCACCAGTGACTTGTCATCAAGTTCGTCAGACGCACTGACGATCCTCACGCCAGTTTCAGGATCTTCGAGGGCGGAATAAACTTCCCCGTCATCAATGGTTTCAGTGTCGGCCGTGCTTTCATCTTCATCGGAAACGTCGCCTTCAGTCTCCGCATCGGACGCGTCATCAGAACCATCTTCATCTTCAGGTTCTTCATCTGTGTCCTCGGAGTCTTCATCGGAGCCGTCTTCTACTTCATCTTCTTGCTCTTCGTCAGTGTCTTCAGACTCCTCATCGGAATCGTCTTCTATTTCATCTTCTGGCTCTTCTTCTGTTTCTTCGGAGTCCTCATCGGAATCGTCTTCAATTTCGTCTTCCGGCTCTTCGTCTGTGTCTTCGGAATCTTCATCGGAACCGTCTTCTACTTCATCTTCTGGCTCTTCGTCAGTGTCTCCGGACTCCTCATCAAAGCCGTCTTCGACTTCGTCTTCAGGCTCTTCATCTGTGTCTTCGGAATCTGCTTCGGAACCGTCTTCTATGTCATCTTCTGATTCTTCTTCAGTGTCTTCGGACTCCTCATCAGAGCCGTCTTCAACGTCATCTCCTGATTCATTTTCAGTATCTTCGGACTCTTCATCGGAACCGTCTTCCACGTCGTCTTCTGAATCATCTTCTGTATCTTCGGACTCTTCGTCGGAACCGTCTTCCACGTCGTCTTCTGAATCATCCTCAGTATCTTCGGAGTCTTCGTCGGAACCGTCTTCAACGTCGTCTTCTGAATCATCCTCAGTATCTTCGGAGTCTTCATCAGAACCGTCTTCAACGTCATCCTCTGATTCATCTTCAGTATCCTCGGACTCTTCATCGGAATCGTCTTCCACGTCGTCTTCTACGTCATCTTCAGCATCTTCGGAGTCTTCGTCGGAACCGTCTTCCACGTCGTCTTCTGGTTCATCCTCAGTATCTTCAGAGTCTTCGTCGGAATCATCTTCCACGTCATCTTCTGAATCATCTTCTGTATCTTCGGAGTCTTCATCAGAACCGTCTTCAACGTCGTTTTCTAATTCATCTTCTGTTTCCTCGGAATCCTCGTCGGAACCGTCTTCCACGTCGTCTTCAGTATCATCCTCAGTATCTTCGGAATCCTCGTCGGAATCGTCTTCAACGTCATCTTCTGAATCATCTTCAGCATCTTCGGCCTCTTCATCATAACCATCTTCCACGTCGTCTTCGGAATCATCTTCCGGTTCTGTCGGTTCTTCTTCATCTTCCTCCGGTTCCGGAACATAATCTGAGATCAAAAGATCGCCTTCATGCATCCAGCCGAGTGCCACGCCGTCTTCATTTTCAAGCAGGTAGTAATCGTCATAGTTGTATGTGGCGGTTCTGTCCACATGGAATGTCTGGCCTGCAAGGTCTCCTGCATCCGAAGTCCTGACATCGGTGACGCTTGCATACAAGCCTCTGTTGCTTTCATTAACCTGAGCTAGAACATCGGTTGTGCCTTCCTCGATCGGCATGGTTATGCTTGGCGCAGTGCGGTGATGGTACATGTCGTCATAACGTTCACCGATCAGATCGATGACATCATTGTATTCATAACCGAAACGTGCAAAGTATTCATACGGATCGGGTGAGTTCGTGCCGCCAAGGTGTTCGGACACTGCAGCGTGGGACCAGAGGGTGCCTTCTCCCGTATCTTCCGCACTCACTACTGGGAGCTTGTATTTATAAAGCAGGTTCGCAATGTAATCTGCATAGTTGTTGATTGAACGCGCAAAGTCATGGGCGTTGTCATGCCTCACCAGTTCCACATGCATATGCAGCTGGTTGGACACCGGGCCGCCCCCGTATACAAGATAATCCGTATCCGCTATCTGGATGATATGATCCGCATCCACGAAGGCATGGACGAATGCGTTCTCCCAGTTTTCAGACATATAGCTGATTTCACCATGGATGGTGGACGTGTCATTACCGACGTCATGCAGTACGACACCTTCCGGTTTGCCGACTTCCCCATTTTCAGGCTCCCAGCCGTAATTGGAGTGGTAAGCATATTGCGGCAGGTGGTCTAATATATTGTACTGGATCGGCGCGACTTCAAAGTTGTTCACCGCGATATATGCATTGATATCGTCAATCGCCTGCGACATTGACATCGTGCTCATCGTGCTCGCCGAAAAAACCTCAGCAGCTTCAGCTTCGATGCCGTAGTCCTGTGCCAGTGCATCCGTCAGTTCATTCATCGTCTCCGCATCGACTTCAATGTCATCTGCATTTTCTTCTAAAAATGCTGCACGCTCTTCTTCAGAAAGATCTTCAAGTTCCTGCTGCAGGGATTCAGAATCATATTCATATGTAGATTCTTCAGCTTCCGTCTCATCTTCTGCCGGAGCTTCTTCCTGTACAGTGTCTTCTTCAGAAGAGATCTCTTCCACTTCATTCACTTCTTCAGGTTCTTCTGCAGGTTCAGGGATTTCCTCATCTGCTTCAGGAACCATGTCTTCTGCTTCCTCAACCGGGGCTTCTTCGACATCGACAGCACCCTCTGCTTCAATGACACTATCGGATGCCGGTTCTTGTTCTTCGTCAGTTTCATCAACTGAGTCGTCGGCTGTTGCCTCCTCAGCTTCAGTTTCTGCAGGAACTTCTTCAACGATCTCTTCAGTGGCTTCTTCGGACTCTATGCCCTGTTCTTCATCAGAAGCGAGTTCTTCAGATTCAGGCTCTGCAGTTTCAGCTGCGTCCTCTTCCACTTCTTCCTCGACTGTTTCATCGACTTCTGGTGCTTCCACCTCTTCTTCCGGATCTTCATCCGCTTCAGTTGCTTCATCTTCGATTTCTTCAGCTTCCGTATCAGAAATTTCGTCTGCGTCCTCTTCCGCTTCTTCGATGGCTGTTTCCTCGTCGTCCGTCGCTTCCACCTCTGCTTCCGGATCTTCATCCGCTTCAGTTGTTTCGTCTACGACAGTGCCGTCATCCTGAGCTTCGGGATCTTCTTCTATGTCTTCTGTCTCTTCTATATTTTCTTCATCATCTTCTGTGGCTGATTCATACTCTTCATCAGAGTCTTCCGACTCATCTTCAGTCTCTTCGTCTTCATCGCTGTCTTCCGGAGGTGCTTCTTCGTCTTCATCTTCTTCGATAAAATCCAAATCCGTTGCTGATGTCTCATCATCCATTGCATATTCTTGCGTATCTTGCTGCAGATGCTGTTCCTCATGCTCCATTTCTTCTGCACTGACCGCGATCGTCGATGCCAGCAGACCTGTGGAAACCAGTGTGGGAACAATTAAACGATTTTTGTATTTCATAGTTGACCTCCATTAAAAATTTGTACCATTTCATTGTAGTCGTTTTATATATAAAATTGTTGGAATTTACTAAATTTAATATGTTTGTAACATTTAGCTGGCATTCGTATGTTTAATCTGCCCGGAAACGTTTAAATGTACAGTGAGGTCACTTTCCGGGGGGAGGCCATGAAAATGAGTACAAAAACGGTTCTGAACTTAAGCCTTACACTGTTGCTGATTGCCGCGGCAGGGTTTCTTGTCATGTACTTCTACGTTCCTGCCCTCCAGACGACGGGCTTCCTGATATCATTCCTTTTAGGGATCGGTGCCATCATCATTCTGTTGATCATGAACAACCGGAAAAAAGTTGAATAATTAGAAAATATAATCAGACGCTGCATTTGATATGTTTCAAATGCAGCGTCTGATTTACGCTTTGATGATTTCTTCCCCAATTTCCTGTATCACTTCATCCACCGGCCGTCTTGAAAACTTTGTACCGATCATGACATGGTCGATGCCCATGTCTTCGAGTGTCTGCAGATGTTGCTTCAAATGATTGATGCCCATCCTGAGCCCGAGATGGAGATGTTCCGGCTCATGATCGGGGTCTTCATGAAGGTCCAGTGACAGCGACTGTATGAACGGCTTGTATATTTCGCTCCCGCTGCGCCACCTCCGGATGAAGATGTCCTGCATGTCCCGGGCCCTCGGGTAGGTCATCCAGCCGTCGCCGTTTTGTGCGATCCATTCGTGTGTCTGTCCGCTGCTGCCGGTGACGAATGTCGGGATGCGCCGCAGTGCAGGCTTCGGCAGCATGTCGCCTGTCCACATATCCACCCGCCCGGTGGAGATCCGTGGCTCGTCTTCTCTCCAAAGCCGTCTGACGACCTCCAGCGTCTCCCTGAAGATTTCCGCCCGCACCGATTGATCCACTTTATATGCATCGAACTCGATCGGCCTGTCCCCGGTCGCAAGCCCGAGCAGCAGCCTCGACCCTGAAATCCGGTCCAGGGAGGCTGCGTATTTCGCGATGTCGAGCGGATGCCTGAACGTGGTGATGATGCTCCCCATGCCGAGCGCGACCTCACTCGTATGTGCCGCGATATGACTCTGGAATATCCACGGGTCATACATCTGACCGGCATCGCCGAAATTGACCGTGTCATTCAGCGGGATGTCACGCGCCCACAATGCGGTGAATCCATAGTCTTCCGCAAGACGCGCCCTTTTAATCTGAGTCTCCATGTCCATTTCCGGCACACTCTTCCTGTAGCCTTCCAGCGGGAAAGCGAGCCCGAGCGTCATCCTCCCCTGCCCGAATGCGTTCTGGAAGCCTTTATGATTTTCAAATTGATGCTTCATATCCCGTCTCGTCACATTAATTCAGCTCCTGTGCAGTTTATTCATGAAACCATCGTAACATGGTCTGTATGTATACAGATGCATAAAATTCATATCATCAGGGTGGGAATATGTTAAACTGGATTTATGCTAATTTCATTAACGGAGGTCATTGTATGTGGTATGTGAAGCAGTATGATGAATTGGAGCTTGATGAGTTAGAGGAAATTTTAGGTTTGAGGCAGGACATCTTCATCATGGAGCAGGAGAGTTTCTTCCGGGATATCGACGGCCGCGACCAGGGCGCGATCCACGTTTTCCATAAAAAGGACGGCACCATCAAAGCCTACTGCCGGATGGAAGAGACCGATCATGTGTACATAGGCCGTGTGATCGTGAACCCTGAATTCAGGGGTGAGGGTTTCGGCAGGGAGATTTTCCGCTACGGTGTGGAACTTGCGAAGGAAAGGCATCCGGGTAAAGTCATCCGCATCACGGCGATGTCCTACCTGACAGACTTCTATAAATCCTTCGGCTTCACGGCCATTTCCGAAGAATACGATATCGCCGGGCACGACCATATCGATATGGAACTCACGCCGTAAGCATAAAAATGACAAGCACCGGTGAAGTGGACTCGACACTTACGGCGCTTGTCATTTTTATTATAGTAGTAAATTTCATTAATTCTTTTCTATCAAACCTTCTTTAATAATCCATCGCAAAAGCTTGTAATATAATATAATATTCCTATTACTTTTATGGGTAATATCCCCCATTGTATAATATTTAACCAAACCAAGTAATTGGTTCTGTTCATCAAATTTTGTGTGATAATCACAAATTATCTGAGCTGCTACATTAATATTAAATTCGTCTTTCAATAATTCTTTGGCCATGGCTTTATTATCTTTATCACGACAATATAATCTAGCAGTGCTTATTTTAATTTGGCCTATACCTAAGCTCAAATCTAATTGAACAGCCTTGGATATAAGAAATTTAACCGCACATCTTTCTATTATTTTTGTTAATAGCTTTCCACGATTGATATGTTCTATTAATAGTATTCCATATAATTCTTCTCTGTTTATTTCATTCATTTTCGAGTACTTATCGATTAACGATAATCTTTTATCAATAAATGCTTTATTAATTAATATCTTATGCTTATAGTACTCAAGCTTATCTATCATCTATCCTCTCTTCCTCAGCTAGTTCATATGCGTATTCTTCCAATTCATCATCATCATCTTCTTCGTATTCCATTTCATATTCTTCAGCTTCATTGTAATCTTGGGACTGAGTAAAGCTGACCTTTTCCGATAATCGGTTCTGTATATAATTATAAAACCATCTAAAGCCTATCACTAGAATTAACCAGAAGAGCGAATCTCCTATAATTCCTATCATTCGCTCACTATCAAAATTATTGAAGTAAACCCAAGCTATTTCTTGAACCAAATTATATATAATGACAGAAAGCTTCGCAGAAAAGAATGTTATCAAAATAAATACCAGCAGAAAAGCACGAAGTAAAAATTTGTGTTTCAAAAATTTGGGTTTAATATTCTCATCATTTATAAAAACTGGCCACACAATAAGAAAAGTACCCAAAGTCATTCCATAAACGATAAGTTCAGAGCTATCTATGAAAAAGCCTAAAGCTACACCATACAATATAATTATACATATTCTAATAAGGATTGCCCTTCTATCAGGTTGTTCATCTTCAATTTCAGAAAGAATCCCACTTGTAGCGAAATAAGTACCAGGAGAAATTTCTCTCTGTAATTTAAACAAGAAAATCAATCCTATACCAATGAGAAAGCAAACAAGTATATCTAATAAAGAATACATTATAGAACCTCCTTCCTTACTCTTATTTGCCACTTGAAACCCAAGACTCTAAAAGTGTTCAAGGATGGCTCCCTCAGCATAGATGTATCAGTCTTAATATCAACTTTCGAACTAAAACACTTACGGCGCTTGTCATTTTTATTTATCTTACCAGCAGCAGCACGGCAAAGAATATGATGGCGGTGATCAGAAGCTTCTCAAGCAGCTTGTCCGGCATGATGCTTGCATATTTGCCGCCGAGGAATCCGCCGGTGGCCGAGCCGATGGATAAGGCGATCGCAAAATCCCAGCTGATGAGGTCGTTCGCTATGAAGACGAATGTGGAGATGGATATGTAGATCGTGACGACGAGCACTTTGAGTCCGTGCATCTCCGCCATCGGTATCTTCGGCACGAGTGCCAGCAGCGTCAGCATGATGAAGAACCCGACCCCTGCCTGCAGGGCGCCGCCGTATATACCGATGAAGATGAAGGCGATGAACAGCAGTATCAGGGATGTCTTAATATTGAACTTCCCTTTGATGAACCGCTGCGGCTTGATGATCAGGAGCACTGCGAAGATGATCATGAATGTCGCGAGCAGGTTGTCGAAGGTGCTGTCGGCGATGTCCACGGCAAGCTGCGCCCCGTAGATCGAGGCGATCGTCGTCGGCACCGACAGGGCGAGCCCGAGCTTCCAGTTCAGATGGCCGTTCTTGTGGAACTGGTACATCGCGAAGATGTTCTGGAACATGATCGCAATCCTGTTCGTCCCGTTCGCAACCGTCGACGGCAGCCCGAAGAAGATCAGCAGCGGCAGCGTCAGCATCGATCCGCCGGCGGAGATGATGTTGATGAAGCCGACCATGATGCCGACGAGGAGCACTGCGATTAAAGGTAGTATATCCATATGATTACTTCTTTCCATAATGTTTGTCTTTAATCATATCAGTTAACCCGGTCGATTTCATCAGGCTTTTCAAATGAAAAAAGCCCCGGCGCCGTGCCGGGACTGTCATGGTCTTTATTTTGTGAAATCCACCGTCTCGGGTGAATCGAGATTTTCCTTGTCGTTCATCACCTTGATGGATTCGGGTTTTATTCTTAAAACGGTGAAATCCGGGTCGCTCTTCGAATCGAAGTACGACTTATCCTGATTCTGCCACAACCAGTCGAGCGTCTCCTGATCTTCGACGATTTCGACTTTGCCGTCAATTTCGAGGAAGCTGTCGTTCGACGTCTCCTCATAACCGAGCAGCACATGCGTGTGCGGGTTTGCCTCGATCTCCTCGACTTTCAGCGTATCCTTCGCCGTCTTCGTGTAGAGTGTATGGCCGTCGTTGTAGAAGATCATGTAACGGCTGTTCGGCCTCTCGCCGGAAATCGTCGACATCACGCCGACCCGTGATATATTCAGTATATTTTCAATCTCTTCGATCACTTTTTCTTGTTCCATCTAAAATCACCTCAACCGTAGTATTCCACTGAAGGCTGGAGGGTAAACATCCGGTACGGAGAGGGTGGAGGATAGTCTGGACCGATTAAGTCCTCTGGAAGCCATGAGATAATCGAAAAGTGACCCCGTAATCGATTAAGTCCCCTGGAATCCGAAAGATAATCGAAAAGTGACCCCGTAATCGATTAAGTCCCCTGGAATCCGAAAGATAATCGAAATGCGATCCCGGAATCGATTAAGTCCCCTGGAATCCGAAAGATAATCGAAAAGTGACCCCGTAATCGATTAAGTCCCCTGGAATTCATGAGATAATCGAAATGCGATCCCGTAATCGATTAAGTCCCCTGGGAATCCGAAAGATAATCGAAAAGCAATCCCGGAATCGATTAAGTCCTCCGGAATTCAGAAGATAATCGAAATGCATCCTGCTTAACTCCGCCTCTATTGTGGCAGAGGTGGCTCGAGGACATTGAGCGCTTTATTCCATCAGTCCTCAAACCACAAATCCGCAAGCAGTTCCATCGACTGCTTCCGCTTCTCTGGGTCATGGGTGTATGTCACGATGATCAGTTCATCTGCGCCGGTGTCTTCTGCGAATGCTTCGAGCTGCTTCTTGACCGTTTCAGGAGAGCCGACGGCCTTGATGCTGAACATGCCGTCCATCATGGCCCGCTCTTCCGCGGTGCCAAGTTCATCCGGGTCCATTGGTGGCTGGAGCGGGCGCTGCCTGCCGGTCTGCATGTCGGCAATCATCTGCTGACTTGTCGTCCACAGCTTTTCCGCCTCCTCGTCCGTCGGTGCGACGATGACGTTGATGCCCGCCATGACATAAGGGGCGTCGATTTGCGCGGTCGGTGAGTCGGTCGAAAATGCCGAGCGGTAGATGTCGATCTTCTCCTTGTAGTCGTCCGGCGTGAAGTGCGTTGCGATTGAGTAAGGCAGACCGAGCTGGCCGGCGATGGATGCACCGTTCACACTTGAGCCGAGCACCCAAATCGGTATGTGCGTCCCCGTCCCGACGGTTGAAGTGACCGGCACACTCTTGCCCATGCCGTCGTCACTGAACCAGCCGATCATATCATAGATCGAGTTCGCGAAGTTCTGGGCATCACTGTTCGAGCGCGTGATGAGCTGGGAGGTGCGGGAATCCGTGCCCGGTGCGCGCCCGAGTCCGAGATCCACCCGGTCCGGATGCATCTGTGCGATCGTGCCGAAATTCTCAGCCACCTGAAGCGGTGAGTGGTTCGGCAGCATGATGCCGCCCGAGCCGACGCGGATGTTCTCCGTACGGTCCGCCGCCATGCCGATCAGCTGCGCCGTTGCGGCGGATGCCAGGCTCCTCGTATTATGGTGTTCGGCGAACCAGAGCCGTTTGAAACCGAGCTGATCGATAAGTTCAGCATTCTCCATTGCCGCTTCGATTGCTTCCCTCACCGCCTGACCTTCGGATATCCCAACAAGCTCCAATAAATTGAGTGGTACACGTTTCGTCATTTGCTTCAATACTCCTTCATGTATCAATTCTATTGAACACCGTACCATTATCAGGAAGCCCGCTCAAATGATTGAGATTGTAACAGCCTCATCACCACTATGCATAACCGTTATCCACTTTCATACCCTGCATCCGCCGCCAATAAAATTGAGTGCACTGACCAGTTCACTCTAAAATGATCTCAGCGGGTGCCTATAAACAATTGAAGCATCAATCAGGGTCGAGGCCCATCAAATAAAAGGAGGCCATATCAAAAGCTCTGGATTTATTGCAATCCAGAGCTCTTTTAAGTTTAACCGTTGTCTGATACCACTTGATTTTTCTTATTGTTGCCGGTCATGAGACTGACTACGAACATTACCAGAATGCTCACCATGACCGCAATGCCCGAGGCACCGAAAGGATTCGTGAAACCGATGCCAATCGGCAGATAGACTATCCAGTAAACCACGTTACCTACCAGGAGTGATACAATGGCACCGGTTCTCGTCGCTTTCTTCCACAGCGCCCCCATCAGGATCGGTCCGGCTGTTGCAGCCATTATACCGCCGATGCCGATCCATAGGAAGACGGCCAGAGATTCAGGCGGGTTCCATGCGAACAGCACTGCTAATACGATGACGACGATGGTGCTGTACCGGCTGAGACCCAGTTCCCAGTTGGCTGCCCTCATCTCAGACATATTGATTCTCGGTACGATCGTTTTTCTGAATAAATCATTGGCCACGATTTGCGACAGTGATACTATCAGCCCATCTGAAGTCGACATTATGGCTGAAAGTACAGCAACAGCCAGAAAGGCTGCTATTATTGGAGGGAATAACTCACTGAACAGTACTGGAATGATGGAGTCGGGATGTATTCCTGCATCCCCGCCGACCACCGCTATACCCAGCATGCCACCTAAGGCCATGACTGGAAGGAAAGTGGCGAATATGGTCGTATACATCAGCAGTTTTTTCATATCCTTACCATCTTTCACCGCCATGAATTTGTTTCCTAAATGTGGCTGTATGGAAAATGGTAGATGGGCGATGAACAACAGGGCGACAAGCCAAAAAGCGCCATATGTCATATCCCCCGGAAGGAAGAAAGAATTGAAGTCGCCTTCAGGCCTCTCCTGTGAAATGGCATCCATCATCCCACTGAAACCACCTTCTACCCCAAAGCCCGTAAAAAATGATACAAAGATGATCATTGCGATGCATAGCATCAGGAAACCCTGTACTGCATCGGTGATGATATCTGAATGGGAACCGCCAAGGAAAACATAGATTCCTAGTACTATTCCGGTAATTATGAGACCTGTTCCATATTCCACACCCAGCATCGTCTGGAACATCGTACCGGCGGCCACGAATTGAGATATCACGTAGAAAATAAGTAAAATTGAAATGATGCTCAGTGCAATCCTTAAAAATTCACTGTTGTATCTTTCCCCTATGAATTCCGGAATGGTCCTGGTGCCGAAGTTATCCCCATACTTCTTAATCACCTTGGCTACGAACATCATTCCGATAACAGTGGCTATGGGATATAAAAGTGGGTACCATAGTGAAGGCGTCCCGATACTGTAAGCAAGACCAGGTATCCCCATGAAAGTCGATCCACTGGCAATACCAGCAGCTATGACCAAAGCCATCGTCAACGGGCTGTAGCTTGAACGTGCAGTTGCAAAATCATCAGCGTCTTTAGTCCTTTTCATACCTACAAAACCTAATGCAATCATACCCCCTATGAATACAACCACAAAAATCCATGAATATAAAACGATTTCAGAATTCATATTATCCCCCTCGCACTACGTTTATTATTTATCATCTTCGTCTTCCAGCAATGGTGTCTTGAAAAGTACGAGAGCGACGCCTATCCACGTACCTAGAATCAGTATGCCGCCGATTAAAAGAAAGTTCATACTTTTATTTCCCCTTCCCCTAAAACAAAACTTTTGATTACTTTATGTTTTTTCAACTCTTCATACATATTGGATAAAGGTTCATACAAATAATATTTGGTATCCCCCGACTTGGTGGTCCTCTCTTCCACTTGATAAGGTACAAAGAAGGAATCTACATAATCGCATTCAATCTTCGGTATCTTCCAAACCCTCCGCTTGTATATAAAGTACTTCCTCAGAGCTTCCCTGCTTTTTTCATGAAAAGCATCATCGGAAATCCCTCTTGGAATCACTTTTGCCTCATCTGCTTCCATGGAGGAAACATCAGGCACGTCAACGACAATCCCGATGTTTCCAGTAACGGCGTCTCCATAAGTCACGACCAGTTCTTTCCGAGTAAAGAGGAGTGTCCTGAATGTAACCTTCCATACTGCAAGCTGGTTAGGGTAATAATACGTTTCCAGATCATCTTTCAATGTCGCTTCAACACATTTAATATCCATAACTCATTCCTCAAAAGTGATGGAGGCCCTGTTCACTTTCCTTGCTGCCGACTGGTCAAGGGCTTCCTGTATATTCTTAAAATCGAATTCTCCGTCGATCATGTCTTCAAAAGGATATTTTTCTATATTTTGTTCCAGAAAATCCAATGATTTCTTCAAGAACCATGGATGATATCGTACTATGGGATAGATTGTTATACTCTTCCTCGTCATCAGGCCGGGATCGAACTCCGTCATCTGACCCGGTGATATATTTCCGATGCTCACATATCTCCCGCCACTGGCCACAAGATGGATACCTTCCTGGAAGGCCGCCGGGACCCCGGATAACTCCATCCCCACATCTGCACCTTCACCGTCAGTCAGCTCTTTCACTCTTTCCGCACGTTCTTCCGGTGTGGAATATTCATTCATATCTATTACATGGTCTGCACCGAATTTTTTGGCATTTTCTAGTCGTGGGGCCACGCCGTCTATTACAATCACTATCGCACCTTTCTCTTTTGCCACTGCAGCTGCATTTAGCCCCAGCCCTCCGGCGCCCTGGATCACGACTGATTCACCATATTTCAAATCAGCCCTCTCCAAGCCGAAGTATACTTGTGATAATGCACAATTTGCGCTCGCCGCCACTTTATCAGGTATATTGTCAGGCACTTTATAGAAGTAGACATCCGGATGGACGTAATAATGAGAGGCAAAGCTTCCATGGAAATGTGGTGCTTCGGCTGCAGGTTTGTTCCAAAATTCATATGCATTTTCACATAAATTGAATGCACCTTTCCTGCACATCGCACATTTTCTGCATGTCTGGAAATATGTAGATGTAATGCGATCACCTACTTTAATTTCTTCCCCGCTGAAATCGGTCAGTGTCCCTTCACCAAGTTCAGCAATTTCCCCGACCATCTCATGACCGAGGACCCCTTGTTTCTTGGTCGGGTGATGGCCTTTCCATATGTGTATTTCAGATCCACATACATTAGTCCTGCGTACTTTAAGCAGCATTGCACCCTTTTCAGGTCTCGGTAAGTCATAGTTTTCAACTTCCATTTTTTCCGGCTGCTTCATCTCAGCTACTTTTCCTTTCATAATCAAAACTCCTTTTCACAATTTTTGTATACGCTTACAAATTCGTCAAAATTATCTGCTGATTTTTATGGCAACATTCTTTACTTGAGTATAATGTTTCAATGATTCAAGACCTTTTTCCCTGCCGAAGCCACTTTTACCCTGGCCGCCGAACGGCATCTCGACACCGCCGCCTGCACCGTAGTTATTCACGAACACCTGACCCGACCTTACTCTTTGGGATAACCACAATGCTGTGTTGATATTGCTTGTCCAAATCCCGGTCACAAGCCCATAATCTGTCGAGTTGGCAAGTTCAAGTGCTTCCTCAAGTGTTTCAAATTCGAACGCTGCCACCACAGGTCCGAAAAGCTCTTCCTGTGCAAGTCTGCTGTCCTTGGATTTCGGAATGACCAAAGTCGGCTCAAAGAATAATCCACTCGTCATACCCTCTATGGACTTCCCTCCCCTGATGATTTCAGTTCCTTCTTCATCGGCAACTTTCATGTAGTTGACCAGAGTGTCCATTTGCTTTTCAGAAACGACAGGCCCCATCTGCTTGTCTTCAATTCCTGGCCCTATAGTCACCCGACTCATGATTCCGGTCACTTTCTCCAGAAACTCATCCTTGATGCTTTTCTCAACCAGCAACCGGCTGCCCGCAGTACATGTTTGACCCGTATTTTGAATCAAAGTGCGTACAACCCAATCCGCTGCTTCCTCTAAATTTGCATCGGCAAATACAATATTGGGTGATTTGCCACCCAGCTCGAGTGTCAGGGATTTGATATGCTTTGCTGCGTTCTTCATCACTGACGTGCCTGTCGGAACGGATCCGGTAAAGGTGATGTGATCGATATCGGGGTGTGACGACAACGCATCACCCGCTTCATACCCATAACCGGTCACAACGTTGAAGACCCCTGTTGGAAGATCTGTCTGCTTGATCAATTCTGCAATCTTCAAAGTTGTGATGGATGTGTCTTCTGCAGGCTTTACGACGACAGTATTCCCTGCTGCTAGTGCTGGAGCGACACTCCTTGCCGTCATCTGCAGTGGATAATTCCAAGGAACGATATGAGCAGTCACACCAAAAGGCTCACGGACTGTATAATCCAACATCTCACTGTTGATCGGTATGGTCTCACCCAGAATCTTATCCGCTGCCCCGCCAAAATATTCAAAATACCTGGCTGCCACTTCTACATCCGCATAAGCCTGTGTCAATGGTTTACCCATATCCAAAGTCTCAAGCTCAGCCAGTTCATCCTTGTTCTCCCTTATTACACTTGCGATTTTAAATAATATCCTCGACCTTTCTGCCGGTATGATTTCCCGCCCTTCTGTTGCTTCGAAAGCTTCTCTTGCAGCTTGTACCGCCTTATCCACATCTGTTGCGGTGGCTCTCGGAAACTTTGCCAAAACTTCCATGTTGGCGGGGTTTTTCGTTTCTATCATCTTTCCACTACTGCTCTCCACCCATTTGTTGCCTATGAACATCTTGAAAGATTTCATTTTGTCCCCCTTTTTATGATAATTCACTAATCAGGATATTGTATCCAATTTAAATAATATTACAACAAGTAAGCGCTGTCAATAATTTATCTGATTTTTCTAAAACATTAAGTTTTTCAATCATATTAGTCATTTTCATGCTTTATAGATTCCATTACTTATAAAATGCTATGACATATTTCTGTGAATTAATCTACCCGCCAACTTATTTTCAAAATCGAATGCAGATATCATACTTTTTATGTATAATATGAATCATTAAAAATTTGTAATTCTAAGGGGCTAATTTATGAGTTGGTATATCGGGTATTTCATCATATATTTCATTTTCATGCTGGGGGTGGCGTTCTGGTATTCAAGGAGGATCCATACGTATGAAGATTACCTGATCAGCGGATGGAACACGGGGTTCTGGAAAATCACCGGCACGGTCATCAGCACATTCTGCGGGGCAGCGGTGTTCATCGGCTGGATGGGGCTTGGCTTCACAGTCGGCCTTTCCGGCTACTGGAAGTTCGCATTCGTCGCCATCGTATTTTCATTGATACTGATACTCGGATTCGCCAGACCGCTCAGGCGCCAGAGGCTGATCACGCTCGCGGATCTTTTCACGGTGCGGTTCGGCGGCAGTGCGGGGCTCATCCCGTCGGTGCTCTCGGCCTTCATATATTCCGTGCCGACGACGGCGCTGCAGCTTGTGGGGATGTCGACGGTATTCAACATCACGCTTGACATCAGCCTGCCCGTCGGCATTTTCATATCGTTCATCGTCATCCTGATCTTCGCCGTCATCGGCGGACTGCCTGCAACCATCCTCACGGATGCGATACAGTCGGTGATCATCATCATCGGTGTCGTCGTACTTGCGATCGTGACAATCAACCATGTCGGCGGACTCGGTACGCTGTTTGAAAACAGCGCGCCTGAATACATCAACTTCACAGGCCCCGACGGCCTTGGAGAGATACTACTTTATGCATTATCCGTCGGCCCGTTCTATCTCGTATGGCAGTCGACATGGCAGCGCATTTTCGCAGCCAAAGATGAAAAGACCGCCGTCAATGCGAATGCACTCGGCTTCATCATCGCAGGTGTCATTGCATTCCTGCCGTTCCTGATCGGCCTTGCGGCACGCCAGTTTGTACCGCTCGACATGCATCCCGACCTTGTGTTCTCCTATGTGACGGATACACTGATGGCGAGCCCGATCGGCGGCATCGTCTTCCTCGGCCTGCTCGCGGCACTCATGACAGGTGCGACGTCATTCATCCTGCAGGGCTCTAGCAACTTGACGGTCGACATATATAAGACTTTCATCAACAGGGATGCAAGTCCGAAAAGGATGCTCGCGTCCTCCAGAATTTCGGTCGTCATCATCACCGCCCTGGCATGTCTGTTCGCATATACGATCGAGGACATCGCGACCACCTACCAGTGGGCGCTGCGGTTATCGGCGACCATCATGGTGTTCCCGTTCCTCGCAGTGATGTTCTGGAAGCGCGTGACCAAGACCGGCCTGCTCACCAGCATGATCGGCACCGCGGTGCTCGTGCTCGCCTACCCGTTCCTGCCGATCGGCATGGACCATGCACTGTTCGGCTTCACCGTGTCATTCGTACTGCTCGTCGGGGTCAGCCTGATGACACAGCATGCGGAAAGTGAAACAGTGCAGGCCGCATACTTTGAAAAACTTGAAAATCCCAATTTGAAGGAGCGATCTTAATGGATAATGTAAAGCTGATCATAAATGCGAAAGTACTTGACCTCATCAACGGCACACATGAATTATCATCAGTGGAAATAAAGGACGGAAGGATTGCGGCCATCGAACCGCAGAAGAATTACCGCGTGGATGAGGGGGAAGGGATTCTGGACCTCTCAGGCAAGTTCCTCTCCCCCGGGTTCATCGACACGCACAGCCACCTTGTGATGTACTCGAACTTCAGGCGCCAGCTGGACTGCTCGCCTGAAAACGTCTCAAGCATTGAAGAAATGGTTGAAAAATTCAAAGCGGAACAAGACGTGATACTCCGTGACGGCTGGCTCAGGGGGTACGGCTACAATGAGTTCGAACTCGCAGAAAAGCGTCATCCGAACCGCTTCGACCTGGACAGGATATCAACGGAGATTCCGATCTATGTCCAGCACAGCTCGGCCCATATGGGCGCTGTGAACACGAAGGCACTCGAGCTGATGGGGGTCGGGCTGGATGATGCGGATCCGGAAGGTGGCAGGTTCGAGCGTGATGAAAACGGCCAGGTCAATGGTGTTTTATTCGAATTCCCGGCACTGGATAAGGCGAAGGCCGTACTGCCGGAAATCGATGCAAGCGACCTTGCCAACGATATCGAGGGCGGCATTGCGGATTACCAGTCACGCGGCATCACGAGTGCAACCGAAATGTGCGTCGGCTTACTTAACGGCATCAACGACTGGCATGCGGCGCTTGAATATCTGCAGCGTCCGCAGCACTTCAGGACGCGCTTTGCGATCGACTATAAGCTGCTTTTGAATGACCCTGCATTTGAAGGCGAAACGGGGGACTCGATCCGTGAGAAGCTGGAGGAGTTGAGCGGAGGATTTGCCACGCTCGGCGGCGCGAAGTTCTTCAATGACGGTTCGATCCAGATCCATACCGCAGCACTCCGCGAGGATTACTATGATGGTACGAAGTCGGATGACACGCAGTTCACGGACGATGAACTGCTCGAACTATTCACCCATTTCCAGAAGCTCGGCTACCCGCTCATCACCCATGCGAACGGTGACAAGGCGGCGGAAGCGGTGATCGATGCATACGTGAAGACGAAGGAAAATAAAAAGACCACCATACAAAACCGTGTGGAGCACCTGCAGACCGTGAACAAGGCGGATATAAAGAAGATGGTGAAGAATGACATCGGCGGTTCGTTCTTCATGAACCACATCTACTATTTTGGGGATGTGCATAAGGCGAAGTTCCTGGGGCCGGAACGTGCAGAGAACCTGGAACCCGTCAGGTGGGCCGAAGATGCAGGCATGACGTTCACCATCCATTCCGACTGCCCGGTGACCGACATATCACCGCTCCACTCCATCGGCATCGCCGTCGACAGGGAGACACGCAGCGGCGATGTGCTCGGCAAAAAGCAGCGGCTTTCAAGGATTGAAGCATACCGCAAGATGACGATCGACGCTGCGAAACTGAATGGCACGGATGATGTCGAAGGCAGTGTGGAAGTCAGCAAGTACGCAGATTTCGTCGTGCTCAGCCATAACCCGTTCAAGGCATCCAATACACTGTCGGACGAACTCGTGCAGATGACGATTGTGGACGGCAGGATTGTATTCAAGAGATGAAAAAAGGACAGGACGCAAATAAGCGTCCTGTCCTTTTCGTATATTCTAAAACAACCCTAAAAATTTCTTTTTCTTCTTTTTCCGCTTCCGCCTGTCATCAGTGTAATGTGACTCCATCGGTTGCGGCATCTTCAGGGTCAGTGATTCATCATTCAGAAGTTTTTCGGCATTATTTTTGAGCCTCTCTGTATAGGCTTCACCGAGCGCTTCAGTGATGACATCATACGCCTCTTTCAAAGCGAACGGCCGGGTGTCCGCACTGTGTGCGTCACTGGCCACGATATGTGCAAGGTTGTTCTCGATCATCTTCAGGCTGGTCTGCTTCAGGTTCTCCCCCAGATCGCCCGTCACACATGTTGCGGTGACCTGCGCGATGGCACCTTTCCCCACCAGATCATACAGTTTCTTAGGGTCCCTGATGATCGGCTTGCATCTTTCAGGATGGGCGATCAGCGGGATGTACCCTTTCATCTGAAGGTCGAAGAGCAGCCTTTCCGTATAATTCGGCATATCGTTGAACGGCAGTTCCACAAGCACATACTGTGTACTGTTCAACGTCAGGTCATATCCCGAGTCCAGTTCTTCGATCATTTCACCGTTGATGCGGATTTCCTGTCCGGGATGGACCCTGATCGGAATCTCTTCTTCTTCTATGATTCCCCGGAGCTCCCGGAGTTTTTCCATCACCGTGTCCGACGGCGTCGTGTGTTGGGGTGATTTATGATGCGGTGTCGCGATGATGTCGGTGATTCCGCTGCCGCTTGCCTGCCTCAGGAGGGCCGTCGCCTCTTCCCTCGTCTGCGGCCCGTCATCCACACCGATCAGTACATGGTTGTGGACATCAATCATCTTCACTCAGTCCCGTAGTAGTAATAATACTCATCCTTTTTTCTTCCCATGTTCTTGTTGTTCATCACGACGCCGAGGATGTTTGCGTCTGCTTTTTCAAGCAATGTCTTCGCATCATGCAGACGTTCTTTGTTGTTTTCTTCGACATTCGTCACCAGTACGACACCGTCGACCACCTTGCTCAGCACCTGTGCATCCGTCACCGCTAAAAGCGGCGGCGTATCGATGATGACCATGTCATAATCCATGGCGAAAGTCCTGAGGAGCAGGTTCATCTTCCTGGAAGACAAAAGCTCCGACGGGTTCGGCGGTATCGGGCCGGAAGTCAGGATTTCCAGATTTTCAATGTCGGTCTGCTTCACGACATCTCCTGCAGGCATGTCATTCACGATCACCGTGGACAACCCCCGCTGATTGCCCACTTCGAATGTATAATGAGTCGTCGGACGTCGGAGGTCGGCATCAACCAGCAGTGTCCTTTTGCCGGACTGTGCGTAGGCGATCGCCAGATTCGCCGCTGTGGTGGATTTCCCTGCACCCGGGGATGCCGATGTGAAGACCACTGTCTTTATTTCTCTATCGATGCTCGAGTACATGATGTTCGTCCGGATCGTCCGGAATTGTTCACTGATCGGTGATTTCGGTTCTTTTTCAACGATGAGCTCTCTTGGCCCTGAGGCATAAGTGTGTTTTTTATTTTTGCCAAACATGATTCGATTTCCTTCCTACTTTTCGAATTTCGCGATTGTACCGAGCACCGGGAGCTCCAGATGCCTTTCCATCTCTTCTTCGGTCGTGACACGCTTGTCGAGGAATGCCCTGAGGAATGCGATCCCCACGCCGAGCAATGCCCCCAAGATCAGTCCGATTGCGATATTGACGAGCGGTTGCGGTGAAACCGGTGACGGGTCATCGCCCACATTGGCTTCTGCCAGGATGGACACATTATCCACATTCATCACCTCAGTGATCCTGTCCTGGAAGACCAAAGCTATTTCGTTGGCGATGATTTCTGCATTTTGCGGATTTTCATCACTGACGGTCACTGTAATGACCTGTGACTGATCCTGGTTGTTCACGGTGATCTGATTGGCCAGTGCGCCTGTGGACTGTTCCAGTCCGAGACCGTCCACCACATCATCCAGCACCGTCGGGCTCAGGATGATGTCCCTGTATGTATTGATCAACTGCAGACTTGCCTGTATGTCCTGATTATTGACGGAATCCGCATTTTCCGACTGGCTGACCAGGATCTGTGTATTTGCTTCATATTGCGGTGTCATCAACAGTGCTGTCGCAAAAGCTGCGATCGCTCCAAACAAAAGCATCAAACTGATGATCATCCACAAGTTCTTCTTGATGACTTCCAGTATATCTTCGAGATTCAAAGTTTCTTCCATATTATCCTGCACCCTTATATCTTTAAAATTTTACCTAATTTTTAATATACCACACCTTTTCATGCGATGGGATGAAATCATCATATTTTTACACAATTTTAAAATATTTATGGAGGAAGTCCTCCGTCACGGCTTCTTTTGCCCCTTCCCTTCAATCAGCCCTTATAAATCGATTGTAATTATATATAAAAGATTATAAAATAAATGATTGGTATACTAAGCATGAGCAATCCAATATAATGTTGATAAAAGGCAGCGCGGCTTCTGTGTCACCACAAACAAATCCATTTAAAGAAGGTCAATTATGAAAAAAATTCTAATCGGTTTATTCCTGGTGCTGACCGTAGCACTCATCGGCGTCGGGGTTTACATCTATAACCTTTTCAACACATTCGAACAGGGCGTCACGGATTCCTACGAGGCGACGGATCGTGAGCGCTCCGAACTCAGGATTGATGAGGTGGATCCGAACCTCGACAGCTTCACCGTACTCATCCTCGGGGTCGATGAATCCGAAACGCGGAGTGAGCGGGATGATATGGACACCGGTGATTTCCGGACGGACACGGTCATCCTGGCCACTTTCAACAACGATGAGGACGACGTCAAACTCGTCAGCATCCCCCGGGATACGCTCACCTATTTCCCGGATGAAAACTATTTTGATAAAATCACGCATGCGCACCGGAACGGCGGCCCCGAGAGTTCGATGCTCGCCGTGGAAAGCCTGTTGAACGTGCCGGTCGACTACTACGTCCGCGTCAGCATGCCGGCTGTCGTCGATGTCGTCGATGCGCTCGGCGGCGTGGAGTTCGATGTGCCTTTCGACATGGAATCACCGACGTCCATCGACCGCGGCACCATCGAGATCGAGGAGGGCGAACAGGTGCTGGATGGCGAGGAAGCCCTCGCGGTCGTCCGGAACAGGGATGTCGACACCGACCTCGGGCGCGGCAACCGCCAGCTTGAGATGGTCGAGGCGATCATGCAGCGGGCAAAATCCACCGGCGCCCTCACACGGATCGATGACCTGATCGAAATCGTCTCGGAAAACGTCCGCCATGATATGACGTCGGACACCATCCGGGACCTTGCGACCTATTACGCATTCAACTCGATCGAGTTCGAAAGCACGCAGGTGGTGGGCGACGATTTCTGGTACGAGCCGAACGGTGCATATTTCTACCGTGCGGACCCCGAGCATCTGCTCGCGATATCCAACACGCTGCGTGAAATACTGGATCTCGAACCGAGTGCGCCGTATGATCTGATCAACCTGCGCCTGGAAGGCGTCATCGAGCCGTATCAGTACCTCGATGATTATATGCTTGAGGAATACGAGCCTGAAATTCCGCACGAGGCACTGGACGATGACTACGAAAACCCTTACGGCAACGGCTTCGACATACCTGAGTTCGACCATGAGGACCTTGGCATCGAAGGTGAAGGTGATCTCGACCGTGAAGACCAGCCGGACCGTGAAGACGTGAACGGCACAGAGGAAGAATCAGACGATGAGAATGGCGCGCCGGACGGTGCACCGTCCGGTACGGAGGATGATACACCGGCCTTTGAAGAACCGGCCTTTGAGGAGCCTGCGTATGAGGAGCCTGCATATCAGGAACCGGCGTATGAAGAACCGGCATATCAGGAGCCCGCTTACGAGGAACCGGCCTACGAAGAACCGGTTTATGACGAGGGCGCCTACAACGAAGGCACAGGCGTAAACGGCTACTATTAAAGAATGGGGAGTGGGTATGCATGAGGAAGACTTATGACAAGGAGACGAACATCAACGAGATGTTCGATTTCCTGGAAAATCAGATACTGAACGGTGTCCAGCCGGGCATCGAAGATTCATATCATTACTTCGACCATACGCACAAGGAGCTCTACCAGTCGATCCGGGGCTACTTCAGCGAGGCACTCGAGAACCCCGAAGTGGATGCGGCCTGCTATATACTGAGCCTACCGCAGGTCTTCAACCAGGTCGACATATTCGAGCTGATCCATCCGCTCGACTGGGTGAGGGATGAGGACGGCCGCCTGAGTGACGCGTTCAAAAAGCTGCAGCCGCATTACCAGTACATCGCACTCGCAGCGGCTGAAAGCGCCAATATCCGCTTCAACACCCAGCCGGCACTGTCCCTCGGGCTTGAATACTGGAACATTGTACATCTGAAGATATTCTGGCAGTTCACTGCCATCCGACGCAAAAATCAATTGTAGGTGATCTTATGGAAATAAAGACAGCAGACACAAGGCCACTGTACGACCAGTGCCTTGATATACGCATGAAAGTGTTCGTCGAGGAGCAGAAAGTCCCCGCCGACCTCGAATTGGATGAACATGAGGACGTGAGCACCCACTTCCTGCTCTATGACGGGGCGGGTGATGCCGTCGGCACCGTCCGGTACCGCCCGATCGGAGACGGGATCATCAAAGTGGAAAGGATGGCTGTGCTGAAGTCACACCGCGGCAGGCGCTACGGCTATGATCTGATGGAAGGTGTCCATCAGCATGCGAGGAGTGCCGGCCATCTGAAGGCGAAGCTCGCGGCACAGGTGCACGCGATCCCTTTTTATGAAAAGCTCGGCTACTCGGTCGCATCGGATGTGTTCGATGATGCCGGCATCCCGCACAAATATATGGTGCGTGAACTGTAATCCCTGACGGGGCCCTTCCGGGCCCCGTTTTTCATGCATGAAAAAAGACCCATGCGGGTCTATGCAATCAACGATGGAGTTTTTCGAGTATTTCGGATAAATGCTTCACTTCTTCTTTCGAAAGGTCCTTCAGCAGCTCGTCGGTGACCTCACATATCTCATCATCCAGTGCATCTATCAGATCGAGCCCTTTTTGGCTGATCTTCAGGTAGGATGCACGCAGATCTTCACGGCTCTGTGTTTTGGTGATCAGCTGCCCGTCGGCCATCCTCTGGATCGAACGGGAAATGGCCGTCTGTTCCTTCTTCATTCTTGATATCAGTTGTTTTTGCGTGATGTTCGGCTCTTCTGCAATGATTTCAAGCATATAGAGCTGCTCCCTTGAGATGCGGCCCGCTTCAGTTTGAAAAGTAGTCATATGATCGACCTTGGCATTCAACAAGTATATATGCCTGCACACGTGCCGAGTGTTGACATCGCTCATTTTTACCACCCTGTCTTTTTATTAGGATAACTTCATTATACACTTAAACAATTCGTGCACAATATACATATGTGAATCATTCAATTCTTTTGACCATTCATCTGATGTTTCGCCATGATTTGGACATTTAGAGGGGTGTCCGTCCATATTCAGTCCCCCGCCCTTTCGAGCTCCAAAAGATTCCTTAAAATATCCGCACGCAGCTTCACATGTTCAGGGTCTTCATACATCGACCGGACTTTTATATCCTGCAGCTGCCCGGATTCCGCCGGGATGGCCCGCGTCACGAACATCGTGAACGTCACGGCGTAATCCTCTTTGGGGTTCACGGCCTGATACGGTACATAAAAATCGGTGATGTTGTTGGCGAAGAAAGCGTCCCGCTCCGCCTGTGATTTGTACCGGTTCTCAAGCCAGCCCGCCCCGTAATGACTCCAGAACCGCACGGTATAGTCATGCATCAATGTGTCTTCCTTCAGACAGTCCATCGCGGTGTCTGCCGCACACTCATCGGTGAAGTCTTCAGGGGGCAGTGAATACAGATGGGCGAACTCATGGACGTGCGTCCTGTAACGTGCCGCCTTATGTGCATTATCCCTGAAATCCATCGCGAGGACGGTCTCATCCTCACTGATCTCGACATAGGCGAGAGTGTTCCCCTCCCCGTCCGAAAACAGCCTGAATATATCTATCTGGTCTGTATATTCCTCCGGGAACAGGGTTTCAAACTCATCATAGTAACCGAGGTATGGTTCCGCACCCCCCGGCACTTCCCTCACTTCCTCGATCAGTTCGGGGGCACCATCGTCCACCGCATAGTCCTGATATGTGCGTCTCGGCCTGTTTTCAAAAAACACGTACGGCTCCCTGGAAATATCCATATATTCTTCGAGTGCACTGAGATATCGGTCACCAAGCACCGTGCATGCTTCGACCGTGCTGCAGTCGGGATGATCCACTGCCGCATTCCAGTCGATGTCCGCCTGCGGGTTCTGTCCGGGCGCCGAAAACCACTCGAAGACGCTCATGATGAGGAAGATGAGCAGCGCGATGCCTGTGGCGAAAATGATCAGCTGGCCGAGGAGCGTCGCGGGTTTCCTGAACGTCCCCTCGCTCACCGGTTCCTTATCCTGCACCTGCCTTGTGATGAGCGGCGTGTCCTTTATCTTCACCGTGAGCAGGCTTTCATGGATCTCGCTCAAATGCAGATGATAGAGTGGCAGCCCCGCCCCCGCTTCAAGCGTGATGAGGCGGTCGTCCGGATGCGTCATATGGAGCCGGTATTCCCCGCAAGTGATGATGATGAGCGGGATATCGTTGTTGTGCGCATAACTCCTCAGATATTTGAAGTCCCGCTGGTTCAAGTCCGTCGTGAGCACGAATGCATCGAACGTCCTGAAGAACCTGCCGTCCCTCCTGTGGATCCTCGCACTCTCGAAAGTGTTGGCGAGGGCATGGATGCCCCCGTCGGTGAGGATGCCGAACGGGGCCGACACTTTTTCAATGTATTCCGTGCTCACATGGTCTTTCCTGATGGATTGGCGCAAGTTCCTGGTGAGGTCCTGCGCTTCACTGCTCATGTTGGTGTGGAGATAGATGTCATGTTTTGAATAACGTCCGAGGAGGCGTGCAACGACATGGCCGCCGACCATCGAGAATTGTTTCCGCCCCGTTTCGCGCGTCATTTGATTTTTGTAAGTCCCGCCGGCAACAAGAATTTTCACGGCACACCCCTCCCACTACACTGATTATCCTAAAAATGGCCGGATATTAAAAGGTGATTGAACAATTTATTTGATTTTACTTTGTATATTGAAATAAAGTTCCGGATGGCGCCTGATCTTCTGCATCTTATCGAGCACTGCGAGTGTCTTCTCATACTGCTTTTCACAGAACCTGATGTCATGGCTGACATCTTTGAAGGTGCCGTCATTGAAATGGATCCGCGTTTCATAACCGCTGCGTGTTTCCGGTGTGCTGAAGCAGATGGTCGCATTCAGGTTCAGCCACAAGGCATTTTTGTGCTGGCTCGATGTGAGCGGGAACATCACGAAATCGGTATGTGCGTCGATGACGATCGGACCGAGCCGGTGGATGCCGTGCACGTATTTCAGATGGTCACGCCGGGCTTTCAGGCTGGTGCCGTACTGGTGGATCAGCAGCCGGTCGAGCCACGCATCCGTCGTGAGGATGGAGGGCTCATGCCTGTCGGGATAGACTGCCTGCGATAGGAACGCTTCGTGGTGGACGGGTTCGAGATACTTGATGTCGTGCAGTATGTAAGCGAAAGTTTTCAAATGCTGTGCCCCTTTGGTCATGTATTTTGTCAAATCTCCTTAATGAGTTCATTATACAATAACTTCAGTATATATTACATATTTTTAACATTGTTAACTCATTGTTAACTTTAAGTGGGGGTTGTGTGGATTTTTGGGGGGCTGCGGCGTTTTTTATTCGGCCGCGGTTCGTGTAGATTAACGTTATCCGGAAAAACATGATTCATCGATGAATCGATTGGAACAAAGAATGGAAAAACCAGATTTGAGCCGGGAAGTGCAGCTCGAAGCGAAGATACGGCAGTATGAGCCGATGATCCATGCGGTGATGAATAAACTGAACATACTCTATGACAAGGATGATTTCCTGCAGATTGGACGCATCGCGGTGTTCCAGGCGCTGCTGGGCTATGATCCGGCACGGGCGCGCGGGGCGACCGAGTCCCAGTTCGTCTATACGCGCATATACCAGCGACTGATCGATGAAATCCGCAGGTGTGTGCGTGTGTCGAAGGGCCTCGAACTCACTGAATGGCTGGAGGATGACGGGACGAGCGCGGTGCGGGAGTCGTATGTGGACCTGTTGAACGGGGACCTCGTGGAGCTGTTGACCGAGCGTGAAATGCAGTGGCTCGAGCTGATGACAGAGGGGTATTCCACGTCGGAGATCGCCGGGATCCTGGGTGTGAGCATCTCGACGATCAAGGCGGTCCGGCTGAAAGTCCGGGTAAAAGTGAAGGAATTCGTCAATACTATATAAAAGTTCGGATTTAAATGGTTACATTTATATGTTTTTCTTGTATAATATATCTCAATGATTGTAGGAGGTTTGTTCAATGGCAGAAGAGAACGAAGTGGAAATCATCACGGCAAATGTAGGGGACATCGTGGAATTCGGCGACATGAAAGGTAAAGTTGAAAAGGTGAATGAGAACTCTGTAATCGTCGACATCACCATCAATGATAGTTTTGACGAACATGAAATGTTTGAAAAGACAGTCGTTAATCATAAACGTTACAAGATCATATCGGAAGCATGATCGCTTTACGGCCCCCGCTCCTGTAATGGAGCAGGGGTTTTTATTTTGCGCCGGGGTCAGCCGGCGGGCCCTTTCAGTGCGTATGTGCGGAAGCGGCCGGTGCTTTCGGGGGTGCAGTGTTGCCTCAGGTGTCGCCGGATGGTCGCGCTGGAAAGCTCATCTCCAAGTAAGCATTGAATGAGGGGTGCTGTGACATCCTCTCCATGGAATAAAGTCTGGAAATCGTTGACCGCTCTCAGTATGTGCGCGGCATTGTCCGTTCTTCCATGACATTCCCTGCATATAGTGAAGCCGCGGAAGCTTTCAATCTCGTATGTTTTGCAGTGGATGCAATATCTGCCCCGTTTCAATCGTTTAAAATCGGTCACCTGCTCAAAGACGGGTCCCGGAACCGTGTAGGTTTCCAGCAGTTTTATGATTTGTTCCGATCTCCTACCGATGGAATGTTGGTTTAAACCTCTTATGTATGTTTTCAGCATGTCCCTTTTTATGACTGTGGACATGCACGATTGATCTTCAGTAGAAAGCATGAAATAGGGGTCTGGAAAAACCACTTTATGATCCACATCCATATGGACATTGTTTTCTCTGAATATCTTAATGAGTTTGGAGCTGGATCTTCTAACCTGTATCAAAGGATCGTCGGATATTTGGATATTACCGATATGCCAGATGTTCTTGTCGTAAATATAAAGACCGCTGTAATTTTTGACTTCATTGATGATGATCCGGTCATCACTGACGATCAGACTATCTATTTGAGTCAGTGACTTATCCGCTTTTATCCAGATATCCCTGAAAATGTGAAGTGAATCATGTCCGACTTCATCCAGTATACGGTCATACAGCTGCTCTCCTCTGTACCCTTTTTGAAGACGTTCCAAAGTTTTCATCTCCCGATCCGTCAGTTCCGTTCTGATTGAAAGAGCCTCCAAATATTTAAGCTCATTTGACTTACTTCTTTCTGTTAAAAACAAAATAAAAACCCCCTTTACTATTATTAGGAGGAAAATGCCGATTTTGATTTTTTTATTTTTTAAATTTAGTTATATTTGTATACTTTTGGGGTATAAGGTTTCTTTTTGTTTGAAGTGATCAGCAGCTCGAAGGCCGATGGGGAGCGGTAGAGGACGGCTTGCGCTCACTCAGCAACCCCAGTGAGCGGTAGAGGGCGGCTCGCGCTCACTCAGCAACCCCAGTGAGCGGTAGAGGGTCGCTCGCGCTCACTCAGCTCCCCCAGTGAGCGGTAGAGGACGGCTTGCGCTCATTCAGCTCCCCCAGTGAGCGGTAGAGG
>NZ_FRCF01000005.1:69105-74944 GCF_900142805.1 Lacicoccus alkaliphilus DSM 16010
TGAGCGGTAGAGGGCGGCTTGCGCTCATTCAGCTCCCCCAGTGAGCGGTAGAGGGCGGCTTGCGCTCACTCAGCATCCCCAGTGAGCGGTAGAGGACGGCTCGCGCTCATTCAGCTCTCTCAGTGGCCGACAGCGCCCGCCCACCCTCTACAAGTGATAATAAATCAGATCATTTAAATGGATATCGTCGGTCAGCTCGGATATTTCATGATCGAGGTAGCTGATTGTATGGCCAAGGTACTCGAAAGTGGTGGTGCGGCGCTTGAAGCGCAGATCGATGGACATGACGAAGCCTTCATGATGATGGTGGTACATGGAAATCGATGCGGAATCCCCGGCAGCGTAATTTTCCTTGCCGGACAGGAGGCGCGGGCCGGATTCCTCCGCTTTGTCCGTGTGCGGGCGGCCCCGGCCGCCTCCGATGTTCCTCACGAATTGCTGAGGACTGATTGCGGCGGCAAGATCTTCCGAAGCTTCAGCTGAAAAGTTTGCTGCTAGATCGGAAGGAACCTCCGCATCTCCCCCCGGATTGAACGCACCGCCGTAGACTTCCGATGCGCCGGTGATGACGATGCCCACGCCTTCCAGTTCATCGACCACATTCTGCATCGTCTCATCCCAGTCGGAAACCGCGACGATCACATAATCGGGGTCTTTATTGTCATAGATGTAGCGCAGGGTGCGGCGGAGCGCTTCGGCGATGTCCGCCACCTCGAAGAGGTCATCGTCCTCCGCGTCAAACGGCCCCGCATAGCCGCTGACGTACGCCAGGCGCATGCCGTTGATCTCGATCATCTCATACGGCTCGCCGAAGAAAGGCTCTTTCGTATTCGGATGGCCGATGTTGCAGTTCAGAAATGGATACCTTGAAAATCCGACCGCGCGGCGCAATTTCGAGATGTTCGACAAATCCCGGTGGTTCAGCACCGCGAAGTTGTATCCCATATAATTCATCGCCGTGACCGCAGGGTTCCGCCGGCCCCGGAGTTCCTGATCGATGCCGAGCGTCCCCCCGAGATCACCGAGCAGCACATGGAAGTTGTCGTCCGCATTGATCGTCGTCGCGTAACGGGACACTTTCGACAATGAGACATCCTCGCTCATGCCTAGCTTGCCGCCGAGATGCTGCGTCAAAATTAATTTCACTGTAAAAAACTCCTGCATGGTCAAACCCCTCCTTGATTTCATCCCACCATGATCCGCTCTTCCGGAAATTCATAGGAATGTGTATGCTGCCTGCCGCCGATGAACAATATGAAGGATATGAAACCGATCCGCCCGATGAACATGAAGGCGATGATGATCACCTTGCTCGCTGCGGAGAGTTCCGCTGTGATCCCCGTCGACAGGCCCGCCGTGCCGAACGCACTGGTCACTTCGAATAAAATATCGGTTACTGCAAATCTGCCGTTTTCCATGAAGACGATCGACGTGACCCCTGTAAAGACGAGCAGGACGGCAAGCGAGATGACTGCGAATGCACGGTCGATATCCTGCCGGGCGATGTTCCGTTTGAATGCATGGATGTGCGTCCTGCCCCGGCTGAACGAAATCAGGAACAACAGCAATATCGCGAATGTGGTCGTGCGTATGCCCCCGCCTGCAGAACTCGGGCTCGCCCCGATGAACATCAGGGCACTCATGAAGAGCTGCGTCCCCTCGTCAAGCATATCGACGGGGACGGTCGTGAGCCCGCCGCTCCGTGACGTCACCGACAGGAACATGCTGTTGAAAAGTGCACCGGTCACGCCGAACTCTTCGAAATAATCCCGCCATTCCATGATGAAGATCACCACGGCGCCAACCACGAACAATCCGCCGTATGTGGCCGTCGTCACTTTCGTGAATAAAGAGAACCTGAAATGCTTGCGGCGCCTTGATAGGAAGTTGCGCAGCTCGATCAGCACCGGATAGCCGATCGACCCGAGGACGATCTGCATCATCACCGGCACCTGCAGATGGAATGCGGTGTCATATCCGGTGAGCGACCCGGAAAATAAATCCAGTCCGCCGTTCGTCGTTGCGGATATGGACAGGAAGATGCTGTGCAGCAGTGCATAGTTCATATTCCCCGTCTCCATCAAAAATATGGCGAAATAATATACCGCACCGATGATTTCAATCAGGAGTATGAGGACGATGATGTCGATGATCAATTTGACGCCGCCGGATATTTTATACTGGTTCGTATCGACTTTGATCTGCATCCGTTCCCGGAGCCCGATCTTCTGCCCGAGCAGCAGCCATATCATCGTGCCCATCGCCATGACGCCGACACCGCCGAGGTTCATGATGAACATGATGACGACATAACCGGGCAGATTGAACGTCGTCGCGATATCCAGGCTGCTGAGCCCCGTGACGCTCAGTGCCGAGGAGGCGACGAACAGGATATCCACAAAGTCCACCCCGGAATAATCGACACGGTAGAACACCGGCAGCGAGAGCAGCAGCGTCGCCGCCACGATCGCTATGAAATAATAAAGGAAAATCAGCTGTTCGGGGCTGGAACGCCTGAACTTCGCCCGCATCTTTCTGAACATCCTGCAGGACTCCTCTCGTAATCATGATGGTTTTTATTCTACTACAAAACTTTAAAAAGACCGACTCTAAATTGAGCCGGTCTTGAAATTTTACTGCAAATTCGCCGTGACGGTCTGTTGTTCGCCGTTCCGGTAGTACTCGATCGTCATTTCGTCGCCCGGCTCTTTTTCATAATACAGGTATTGCCTCAGTTCCATCATGTTATCGACTGCGTTGCCGTCAAGTGCTGTGACGAGGTCCAGCTGCTGCAGTCCTGCGACTTCGGCGGGCGATCCGGGCTGCACACTGCTGATGACCACGCCCGAATTGACATCTTCAGGAAGGTTCATCTCGCTCTGGACGATTTCAGGCGGGATGGTGTACAGGTCCTGGAGTGTGACGCCGAGGAACGGCCGTTCCACTTCACCGTTTTCCTCGATCTGCGTGACGACCTTCTGCACTTCGTTCGCAGGGATCGCGAATCCGATGCCTTCAACCTGCGGCATGCTGATCTTCATCGAGTTGATGCCGATCAGGTTGCCGTTCGCATCGATCAGTGCACCGCCGGAGTTCCCCGGGTTGATCGCGGCATCCGTCTGGATGACGTTCGCTTCCCAGTCATAACTGCCGTCTCCGGCGAGGTCGACCGGAACAGAGCGGTCAAGCCCGGAGACGATGCCCTGGGAAACCGATCCCGAGAATGCCTCACCGAGCGGTGAGCCGATGGCGATGGCCGTCTGGCCGACCGTCAGCTCGTCACTGTCCGCAAAGTCCAGCGTGCCCTCGACCGCCTCGCTTGAAATCGTGAGTACGGCAAGGTCCGTCCATATGTCGGTACCGACGATGTTGGCTGTGACGGATTCGCCGTTCTGCATATTGACCTGAAGTTCCTCCGCGCCTTCGACGACGTGGTGGTTGGTCACGATGTAGGCCGTCTCACCATCGTCCCTGTAGATCACGCCGGAGCCGATGCCGGCTTCTTCCGGTTCGGACTGCTGTGTTTCGGGCATTTCCCCGAAGATGCCGGGCAGCAGCGAGTCGACGCGCTGCAGGTTGATCACCGATACGACGGAATCGCGTGAGGCATCGATGGCCTGGGTGATTTCATTGCCGGTCGCATCTTCCACTGCCGGCTCTTCAGTTTCCTGCTCCGTGCCGGCTTCCTCCTCATCGGTCGCCGTGAGCTCCGGGTCCGAACCGCCCTCAAATGCATTGAACAATAAAAGGACGAGCAGCGCGCCCAGTACACCGGCGAGGAGCGGCAGCAGGAAGGAACGGAAAAATCCGCCGCCGCCGCGTCCCCTGCCCGGGCCATCATTTCCGTTGTTGCCGCTGCCATCCCCGCCTGCCGGCGGCACTGCGCCGTGGTCAGCGGTGTCTGCATTCCTGCTGTCAGGCGGTACCGCAGCACCGGCGACTGCGCGGTCACGCCCGTTTTCGTCCCTGCCGGTGCGCTTCATCTCCGTGCCGCCTTCGGCCGCCTCCGGTGCTTCATCCCCCGGATAGCCGTAAGCTGCGCCGGCGGTGTTGTAAGCAGCAGGCGTTTCCCGTGCCCTGCGCGGGGTCGGTTCCGGCTCTGGTTGTGGTCCGGCAGGTGTGCCACTGTCCGCTTCCCTGTCTTCAGCATGGACATCATGCGCTTCATTCGGGATGTCGGATGATGCCTTCCCCGCCTCTTCTGCAGGGGGTGAAGTATACACATCCTGGTAGCCTGATTCATCTTCAACTTCCTCATCTGTCGGATCATCATATCCATAGACCGGCTCATGGGAACGCCCGCGGGACTCCCCAATCGATGCCCTTCTGGCCTCCGATGCCGATTGTGATGGCTGTGATGCCTCATCACCGGGGCTTTCGGATTCCGCGGCTTCAGGCTCCCGCTCATAAGGTGCGATCGGTTCCTGCCCGTCTTCTGTGAAGACGCGGCGTCTGCGTCTGTAACGGTCTCTAGGAATGACATGTTTTTTATCGTTGTCCAAATCTCTTCCTCCCAGCGTCTCAAATAACTTAATTTATATTATAAGATTTATCCGTCTATACTTCCACTGATTCGCTATCGTAAGGGGACTTCTTCCTGCTGCCGAACCAGCCGGCGAGGATGATGATGAGCATGATGCTCCAAAAGATGAGCTTCCATGCCGTCGAGTGCGGGAACTCATGTGGAATGAGGCCGACCGCTTCATGCGCCATCGAAAGTACCGCCAGTTTGACGCCGACCCAGCCGACGATCAGGAACGCCGCGATTTCAAGGCCGGGACGCTGTGCAAGTACGGCGACGAACCACGATGCGAAGAAGCGCATGATGATGACCCCGACGAGTCCGCCGACCACCATCACCGCGTACTGACCCGCATTGACCCCGAAGAAATCCCCGCCCACTTCAGGCAGTGCGAGTGCAATCGCCGCCGCTGCAAGGATCGAATCGATGGCGAACGCGATATCCGCAAGCTCGACCTTGAAGACCGTCATCCAGAAGCCGCCGCCTTTTTTCTGCTCGTTTGTGACGGCAGCGTGGACATCCGCCTGCTTCGGGTCTTTTTTATTTTCCCTGAAGATGCCGTAGAGGTGCGACCCCGACACCCAGAAGAGATAAAGTGCCCCGAGCGCCTGCATCCACCACCACTGGACGAGCCAGACGAGCAGCAGGATGGCGATCATCCGGAAGACGAACGCCCCGAGCAGACCGTAGAACAATGCTTTCTTGCGCTCCTTCGGCTCCAGGTGCCTGACGAGGACCGCGAGCACGACAGCGTTATCCGCTGCGAGCAATCCTTCAAGGACGATCAGGACGATGAGGACCCAACCATATTCCAATATTACTGCGATATCCATAAATGTGTACCTCCATGTCTGGTTTTCAAATTGACCAACAAAAAAGAGACCCATCGCAGAACGTACAGAAGGATTCTTCAGTACGTTTTGCCAAAGGTCTCACGGTACAGCAGATATGGCGGCCGGAGCCGTATGTCAGCCGTTCATTACACCGGGTCCGATTGTGAGTGTGGCTCAAGCGGTTGCCGTCATGACGATGTAATGATAGTCGATCACTGTGTGGCCGATGATTCCAGCCGGTCGATGATCACTATGGTTACTCCCCTTTTTCAAAACTAAATTTTAGCTATTGATAAGGATCTATTCAATTGTGGTTTCATTGATGAATATAATATATCCCATTCATATGCCGTTGTAAAGGCGTTTTGCCCATGAAAACGTTTTACAATAAAATTTCATGGAAATGGCGGGGATCGGCGCCTGTCGCTTATTCAAGAACGTCAGTGAGCGATAGAAGGCGCCTGCCGCTCAATCAGGAACGTCA
>NZ_FRCF01000005.1:75153-88926 GCF_900142805.1 Lacicoccus alkaliphilus DSM 16010
GCACCACCAAATAAAAATCCCGTCCTCAAAATAAGGACGGGCCGCTGCCCACCATCAAAGCAGGCTGTATAATTTTATTTCCGGGAATTTCTCCGAGAACCATCTTGTCGCGAATTCATTTTCGAACAAAAAGACCTGATTGTCGTATCTGTCCAAAACCAGGTTGGAACGGGGGGAGTTCATGCTCTCCGTGATGTCCGCCTCGTTCTCGATCCATCTGGCGATCTTCTTGCCGATCGGTTCCATCACGACATCGGTGTTGTACTCGTTCTTCATGCGGTGTTCGAACACTTCGAACTGCAGCTGGCCGACTGCGCCGAGGATCGGCTGATTCGTGTGGATCGTCTTGTAGTATTGGATCGCGCCTTCCTGCACGAGCTGTTCGATGCCTTTATAGAAATGCTTCTGCTTCATGACGTTCTTCGCCGACACTTTCATGAAGAGTTCCGGGGTGAACTGCGGCAGGCTTTCGAATTCGACCTTGCCGCCGCCCCCGCCGTACAGCGTATCGCCGATCTGGTAATTCCCCGTGTCGTAGAGGCCGATGATGTCGCCCGCGTAGGCTTCCTCGACCGTCTCGGTGTCATCGGCCATGAACATCGTTGCCCGGGTGACTTTCTGTTTCTTCCCGGTCCGCGCGAGCACGGCATCCATGCCGCGGGTGAATTTGCCGCTCACGATCCGCATGAAGGCGAGGCGGTCACGGTGCCTCGGGTCCATATTGGCCTGGATTTTGAAAATAAAGCCCGTGAATCCGTCTTCAGTCGGGTCGACCGAGCCGCCGGCTTCAGTTTTCCTCGGCGTCGGCATCGGCGCAAAATCAACGTAGGTGTCCAGAAATTCCTCAATGCCGAACGTGGTTAATGCGGAGCCGAAGAATACCGGCGTGAGTTCCCCGCCGGCGATCTTCTCCTCATCGAACGCATCCCCCGCTTCTTCCACAAGCATGAATTCCTCCATGGCCGTCTGGAATGCCTCGTCCTCGCTGATCGGATGCGGCGTTTCAAGTTCATAGTCATCATTCAGCTGCATCATCCCCTCTTCACGGAAAGGATTGATCTGTTTATTCTTGCGGTTGATGATGCCGAAGAAGCTCTGGCCCATGCCGACCGGCCACGTCATCGGGTACGTTTCGATCTCAAGCGTCTCCTCGATCTCCTCGAGCAGCTCGAACGGCTCCTTGCCCATGCGGTCCATCTTGTTGATGAACGTGAAGATCGGGATGCCGCGCATGCGGCATACTTTGAAGAGCTTCAGCGTCTGCGGCTCGATGCCCTTCGCCGCATCGATCACCATGACGGCCGAATCGACCGCCATCAGTGTGCGGTACGTATCTTCCGAGAAATCTTCGTGTCCCGGTGTATCGAGGATGTTGATCTTATAGCCGTCGAAGTCGAACTGCATGACCGAACTCGTGACACTGATGCCGCGTTCCTGCTCGACCTTCATCCAGTCACTCGTTGCGAACTTGCCGCTCTTTTTGCCCTTCACCGTCCCGGCGGAACGGATCGCACCGCCGAACAACAGCAGTTTCTCCGTCAGTGTCGTCTTGCCGGCATCGGGGTGCGAGATGATGGCAAACGTCTTGCGTCTTTTTATTTCAGTTTCTAAAGTCATTGAAAATCTCCTTAATACATCATAAATATTCGTCCGGGCGGTACTTGCGGTAGGCGGCGTCAAGCGCGATCAGGTCATCGCGGTGCGGTACTTTCAAGTAATTTTCCATGATCTGGTACGGTTCGCGCCCTTTGCATGCGAGTACGATCGTATCCCCCGGTTCGCTGATTTCAACAGCGTACTGGATGCCTGTCTCACGGTCGGTGAAGGAATGGTAATTATCCGAGCGTGCGCCCGCCTCAAGCAGTTCGACGAGCATGGCGGGATCGTCATTGGCCGGGTTGTCCGGGGTGTAGATGGCGATGTCGGCACGCGAAGCGATCTCGCCCATCGCATGCGCCTTCGTCGTGTCGCGCTCGCCGGTCATGCCGACCAGGAATATCAGGCGGCCCTGTGCAAAGGGCTTCACCGTGTCCATGATCTTCTCGAGCGCATCCGGCGTATGTGCAAAATCGATGATCAGGTTGACCGGCAGCGTCCTGTCGAGCACTTCAAGACGCCCTTCGACCGGATCCATGATCCTGACCGCTTCGATGATTTCTTCGAGTCCGTAACCCTGCACCCATTCGCTGATGACGGCTGCCATCAGGTTCTGGATGTTGAACTCGCCGATGAACGGTGAATCGACACGGAATGCCCCTTCAGGCGTGTTCAGCGTGAAGTTGAAGCCCTCCAGGCTGCCGTCGATGTCCGTCGGGTGAAAATCGCTGGTGCCGTCCATGCCGTAGGTGATGACCTCATGCGGCGTCATGCGCTGATATTGCGCGCTCCAGGGATCATCGTTGTTCAGGATGACGAATTTGCGTTCCTTCACATCCTGCCCGAGCTGTGAAAATAAAAGCCCCTTCGTATAGCCGTAATCGTCCATCGTCGGATGGAAATCCAGGTGATCCTGGGAGAGGTTCGTGAATATCGCGATATCGAAATTGATGCCGGCGACGCGTCCGAGTTTCAGCCCGTGGGAGGAGACTTCCATGGCAAACACTTCCGCACCGGCTTCAGCCGCTTCATCCATCCTGTGATGGAGTCGGACCGACTCGGGTGTCGTATTCGTGCTGACATACCGGTCTTCATTGACCATGAAGCCGTTCGTGCCGAGGTATGCGCTGTTCTTTCCCATCGCCCGGCTCAAGGAGTGGATCATCGTCGCCACCGTCGTCTTGCCGTTCGTCCCGGTGATGCCGACCATCGTCATCGCCTCGTGCGGGAAATCATAAATATATTCCGCGAACAGGGCGCCGACTTTGGCCGGGTCTTTCACGACCAGTATGCCGGCGTCCTCATCCGTATCATAGTATCTGTCGCTGATGATGAACCTGCATCCGGCGCTGATGACGTCGGGGATGAAATCCTGACCGTCGGCCTGATGGCCCTTTATTGCCACAAAGATGCTGTTGTGGTCAACTTCACGGGAGTCTGTGGAGATGTGTTCGACCGCGTCAGGGAAGTTGCCGTATGCTTTTTTTATCTTCAATAAAGAGAGCAGCGTTTTCGTATTCAAGTACCGTTCCCACCTTTCAACCTTTATATTATACAATATATTCCTGCCCGTATAAAGAAAAGTCTGCACAATTTTGGTCAGGGTATGATAAAATCATTTTTCAAATGGATAGGATAGATGGTGGGTGTTTTGATGAGGGGACACAGGAATTTATTTTGGAAGTATGCAATCATATTATTTTTAACGGAACTCGTGCGGGGCATGTATGTGCTGAGCTATCTGCCTGCCCTGCCGTCGATCGAAGCGATTTCACTGACGCTCGCATCTGTCGCAATCACGGCACATTTCGTATTTGATGCAGCCACCAATGCGTGGCTCGGCTTCGTCATGCGCAAAATCGGCGCGAAATGGACGATGGCCGGGGCTTATGTCTTGATGGTCACGGCGATGGGCATGGTTTTATTCTCACAGGAATTCCTGATTCTGCTCATCGCCTCCGCCCTGCTCGGCATCGCGGTGTGCCCGATATGGATTTTTGCGCTCGCGAACGTGAATGATGCAACGCGCGGCAAGGATATGGGCTTCATCTTCTTCAGCTGGCTTGCAGGGCTCGGCACCGGCATGGTGATCATGAACTTCGTCATCGGCTTCATCGGGGACGATGCCGTCTACATCATGATCGGCACGGTCGTGCTGAATATACTCGGCTACATCTTCATCCCCGGTAAATTCAGTGTCCGTCAGAATAATGGCGGGGGTTCCGGGAAGAAGCGGCTGCCGCTGAAGGAATTGCTCGTGATCTTAAGGCGGCATATGAGGAACATACCGGGCATCATGCTGCAGGCGCTCGGCGTCGGCATGCTGCTGCCCGTGCTGCCGACCTACATCACGGGACTGCTCGAACTCAGCTATTTCGAATATACCATCTTCATCCTGGTGATATTCTCACTGGTCGGGTTCAGCATGACGATACTCTCCCGCGGGCTCGACAGTTACTCTTCAAAGTTCACGATGGCGACCATCTGCACCGGCTTTTTCATATACGCTGCCGGGATCATTTGGTTTTCGACCCTTGAGACGGTGTGGATCATATTTCTGATCGCATGCTTCATCGGCCTCAGCTACGGCATCATGCTGCCCGCGTGGAATAAATACCTCGCCGGCACGGTCCTTAAGGTGAAGAAGGAGGAATCCTGGGGGCTCATCAGCAGCCTCCAGGGCATGGGCGCGATGATCGGCCCGGTCGTCGGCGGCCTCACGGCCGACATCTTCGGCAGTGTGAAAGCCACCCTCGTCGCAAGCGGGCTGATCTTTCTGGTCCTCACGATCTACTATATCGTGATGTTCGTGCGAGAGCGTACGAAAGCGCGCTCGGCATGATGAATAAAGCCCACCCGCCGGATTTTATTCCGTGGGTGAGCTTTTTTGTAATGGATGGTGCAGGCGAGGCGGATCTGGCGCTCATTGGTGATTCTGAGTGAGCGACAGCGACCCTCTGGCGCTCATTGGCGGTTCTGAGTGAGCGACAGCTCGCCTCTGGCGCTCATTGGCGGTTCTGAGTGAGCGACAGCTCGCCTCTGGCGCTCATTGACGGTTCTGAGTGAGCGACAGCCCGCCTCTGGCGCTCATTGACGGTTCTGAGTGGGCGACAGCGGCCCTCCATCATTTCAATTCTCCCCGCTTCAGCTTCTCCAGCGTACTTTCCATGTATTCGATGACCTCGTCGCGGGTATCGTCCGAGCGCAGTGCGTACTCGATCGTGGTCTTCACGAAGCCGCGCATATGGCCGACATCGTAACGGTCGCCGGCAAAGTCACAGGCATAGACATCCCGGCCTTTATGGATCAGTCCGGCGATCGCATCGGTCAGCTGGATTTCACCGCCTGCACCGATGACGCCTTTCCCGAGTTCATCGAAAATATCCGGTGTGAGCACATAGCGCCCCATGATCGCGAGCCTTGAGTCGGTCTCCGTTGCCTCCGGCTTTTCATATACATCCGTCAGATGATACAGATCCTCCCTGCAGCCGTCATACTCGACGATGCCGTACCTCGACACATCTTCGTCCGGCACGGTCTTCACACCGATGATGCTTGAACCCGTCCGCTCGAATTCCCCGATCAGCTGGCCGATAGCCGGCGTCCCCGAACCGTGGTCCACGATGTCATCGCCGAGCAGCACCGCAAACGGTTCGTTGCCGATGAACTGGCGTGCGGTGTTGACCGCATGCCCGAGCCCTTTCGGCGCCTTCTGCCTGACATAGAATATATTTGCAAGGCCGGTCGCATGTTCGACTTTTTCAAGCAACTCATATTTCCCTTTTTCCTTCAGTGCCAGTTCCAGCTCGACCTGATGGTCGAAATGGTCCTCGATCGCCCGCTTGTGGCGTCCGGTCACGATGATGATGTCCTCAATCCCGGCCTCGACCGCTTCTTCCACGATATACTGGATGGTCGGCTTATCCAGGATCGGGATCATTTCCTTCGGCATCGCCTTCGTCGCCGGAAGGAACCTCGTCCCGAGCCCGGCCGCCGGTATGACTGCTTTTCTCACTTTCTGACTCACAATACACGCCTCCTGCAATTCATGACTTTATTTGAATGATATCAATAATATACCTTTAACCGTCCGCTTTCAAACGGTCGCGCTTCTCCTTGCGTTTCACGAGGATGATGCTGAACTCATACAGCAGGATCATCGGCGTCAGCGTCAGCAGATGGGAGAATATGTCCGGCGGCGCGATGAGCGCCGTGACCACGATCAGGCCGAAATATGCAAACTTCCGCACACTCTTCATCAATGCCGAATCCAGCAGTTCCAGGTAGTTCAGAAATAAAACCACCAGCGGCAGCTGGAAGACGAGGCCGAGCGGGATCGTCGTCACCAGAAGGAACGACATGTATTCATCCGCCGTGATCAGCACATCAAAGTTCTGCTCCCCCATGCTGATCAGCGCGAAGTAACTGACCGGATGCACGACGAAGTAGCCGAACAGCAGGCCGAGCAGAAACAGCAGTATCATCATCGGCAGCATCGAGTGCATGATCTTCACATCTTTTGGGATCAGCCGCGGTTCGACGAACTGCCATAAGTAAAAGAGCATGAACGGTACGGAGAGGCCGATGCTGATCGCCCCTGAGGTGCGGAAATAAAACCGGATCACTTCGAACGGCCCCATGACGACGATGTCCGCACCCTTCCCGATGAAGCCGAACCACCAGCTCACGGTCATGAAGATGATGATGAAGATGACCGCGATGGTGATGGCGGATTTCAGCAGTACGGCCCGGAGTGCCTCGAGGTGGCCCGAAAATGTATCGACGGCATCGACGATGGCCTCTTCATCCGGCTGACGGGGCCCTTTATTCTGTATATCATTTCCCTGTACCAAACAATCACCTGCTTTATAAATCGAAATTTTCAATCTATTCATTTTGTATTCTGTTTTTGTTTAGTTTATAATGAGTACTAAATACATTGTATATCGAGGTGCATGGAAATGTCATTCTTTAAAATGCTGACTTGGGATAACGGACATATGGACTTGCGCTACACTGAAGATGAATACGACGGAGATGTGAAAATCACGAATGTCTACCGCGACAACAGAGCTCTGGATTACTATGCAGTCAATGAGAAGTATGCCCGGCAGGTCAAATCGGCGCAAGGTGCCATCAGGACTTACCGGATTGCGATGCTGATCCTTTTCATAGGACTCGTCTTCCTGCCGGCCGTCGTCATCGGCGTGGTCCAGAACAATATCCTCCTGGTCGGGGTGATCACCATCTATGCGGTCGTCGCCTATTTCCTCGTCGAGGCCTACAACCAGACCATCATCAACAGCTTGCTTTACGAGATGGACAAAGACCTGAGCGGCGGCCAGGGTACACCGAATCAGATCAAACAGCAGAAAGCCTCATGAATAAGCGTCCGGCAGCCCCTGAGCTGCACGGGCGTTTTTTTCTGCCGGATGCACAAATGACCGTTTCATTTATTGAATACCGCCTTCCCCCACAGCCCCGTTTTGCCGAATGATTTCCCGTCCACACGCCGCCCTGCGGCGATGAAACGCACCGCCCCCTTATGCCTGAACCTCAGCCACCAGTGGCCGCCGGAAGCGTAATACCGGTCGAAGGCGACCGTCGACCCCGCCGGGAGCACGCCGCTCCTCCCCGCATTCTTGTTGGGAAACCTGCGTATATTGATATTCCTGTCCGTGACGAACTTCCCCCTCTTCAGCCATACATCGCTCAGCACAAGATTCAGCGGATCGATCCCGCTGCATACGAAATCCCTTTCATTTTCGATGTAGCCGTATTTCTGGAACTGGATATGGAGGTGTGAATTCATCTGCACACCCTGATGATTCGTATTCGACTGGTGGCCGATCGTCTGACCCGCCTTCACTTTCTGCCCGGTTCTCACAGGGAGCTTCCTGCTCAAATGCCCGTAGATCACCTGTATGTCCAGGTCTTCATTGGCGATGACGACGGTGCCCCCGAAGTTCCCGTAGGCTTTCGTCCCGGCGGTGACGGTCCCGTCGCATACCGACGGCACAGGTGCCAGGTGATGTTTCGACAAGTCATACGCGCGGTGGTGGCCGCCGCAGTAACCGTCATGATTATAACCATTCACGGTATAGTCCCGCTTCCCCCAGATGCCGCTTTTGTACTTCGACGGATCGGACGTGATCCTGAAGCCTTTTGAAACAAGATAATCGATTGGATTCATATCATCTCTCCCCTTTCATGTCATATGACATATATCGGGCAAATTGTCACGAAAGTTATTGACCGGTACGGTCAATGGGAGTAAAATGTAATTGACCACACCGGTCAATAAAGGGGGGCAGGCATGAGAGATGCTTTCAAGAAACTGGATCCTTCCAGGCAGGCGGAGATTTTAAATGCCGCGCTCGACGAGTTTGCACAGTACGGCTACAAAGATGCCTCGACCAACCGGATCGTGAAGCACGCGGGGATGTCGAAAGGCATGCTTTATTATTACTTCGAGAACAAGGAGGATGTTTATTTCACATGTACGGAATACACGCTTGAGAGAGTACGTGATGAACTGCTGAGCTGGGATCTGCCGAAGCAGGGCTTCATCGAACGTTCGGCGGCGGTCGCGGAACTGAAGCACAAATATTACGCGGCGCATCCGGAAATCTCGATGTTCCTGTCGCATGTCTATCTGGAGGACACCGTCCCGGAAAAGTACCGGGCGCTGCAGGATGCGCTCTTCAACGAAGGCTACAAAGCGCTCTATGCCGACATCGATTACAGCTTCTTCAGGGATGACATCGATCATGACGTATTGATGCAGCTCATCAAGTGGACATTCGACGGCTATTCGAAACACATCGGGGAAGTGTCCAGGCAAGGCGGCAGCGGGGCCGGTGACTTCGAAAAACATTTCCGGGCGTTCGGCACTTATCTGGATGCGATGAAGAAGATCTATTACAAGGAGGAATATCAATGAGCATACTGACACTGGAGAACGTCTCCAAGCATTTCGGGAAGGTGCGGGCGGCGCATGAGGTGTCGATCGACATCAGGGCGGGCGAAGTCTTCGGATTCATCGGACCGAACGGTGCCGGCAAATCCACGACCATCCGGATGATCATCGGTGCGCTGAAGGAAACGTCCGGCACGATATACTTCAAGGGCGAAGATATCCGTAAGAACAGTCATTACATCGAACAGATCAGCTATGTGCCGGGTGATGTCAACCTCTGGGACAACCTGACCGGGATGGAAGTCATCAATTTCTTCATGGAGATGCGCGGATTCAAAGATCAGGGAATGCGCGACCGGCTCATCAAAAAGTTCCGTCTGGACCCTTCGAAGAAATGCAAGACCTACTCCAAGGGCAACCGGCAGAAGGTGGCGCTGATCAGTGCCCTCTTATCGGAGGCGGACCTGCTGATCTTCGACGAACCGACGACCGGCCTCGATCCGTTGATGGAGCGCGCGTTCCACGAGGAGATCCTTGCAGCACGGGATGCCGGGAAAAGCGTCTTCCTGTCCAGCCATATATTATCCGAAGTGGAAAAGCTCGCGGACAGGATCGCGATCATACGTGACGGGGAGATCATAGAGACCGGCAGGCTTGCCGACCTCAGCCACATCACGCGGATCGAATACATCATCGGTTCGGATGATGACCTCGCGTTCCTGAAGGATAAGCCCTACGTCCATGACTTCACAGTCGAAGACGGGTACACCCACCTCATGGTCGATAATGATAAGATCGCCGAATTCATGGCCGCCGTCGGCAGTCTCAGGATCACCCATCTCGTCACGGAGCCACCGAAACTGGAAGACATATTCCTGCGCTACTACGAGGATAAATCATGACATATTTCAAACTGCTGGCAAAGCAGGTCCGCATGAGGGTGATCGTGTGGCTCGCCATCCTGTGCGGCATGTCAATCGGCTTTGCCCCGGTGTTCGGCGGCCTGTACTCCACCGAGGAGGAACTCCGCTCGATAGAAATGACACTCGACAATCCGGCGATGATCGCGCTCGTCGGACCCATCCCGGACGCCGCCTACACGACCGCCATATCCTTCAGCCATCAGATGTTCCTCTTCATGGCACTCGTCCACGGGATATTCGGTATACTGATCGCCAATGCCGTGAGCAGGAAGGCGGAAGACGACGGTCTCACGGAGTACCTGGTGAGCGGCGGCGTCAAAAAAAGCACACTGTACTTCAACCAGGTGATGCTCGGTGTCCTCATCAACGCCCTTGCCGGCGTCATCAACTATGCGGGGCTTTCACTGATGAACCTCGAGTCTTTCAATAATGAGGGGAATCTGCTCTACAGTGCAGGGCTTGCGCTGTTCGGCATGCTCTTCTACATGCTCACGATCTTCGTCGGCACGCTCGTATCATCGGCCGACTTCACTTTCGGCATCTCGCTCGGCGCCCTGGTCATCATGTTCCTGTACCGGGCCGTCACCGACGTGGCTGACATGGCTTATTCCGTCATTTCGCCCTACAACTGGCTCTCCAGGATGTATCCGTATGCCGAAGACAACTTCGTATGGCTGCTGCCTTTCCTATCGATCATCGTCTTCGCAGCGGCGGGATGGTTTTTATTCGCCAATAGGGATATCGGCGGTGCCTACCTGAAGGCGCGCGGCCGTAAGAGGACGCGTAAGATCCGCACGTATCCGGGGCTTGCGCTCCGCAGCATGCGGACGATGATCATCTCCTGGCTCGCAGGCCTGTTCGTCATCGGCCTGACTTACGGGGCGATCTTCGGGGACCTCGAGACGATGATCTCCGAGAATGAAATGCTGAGTGCCGCCGTCGAAGCGGGGGCAATCGATGATCCGGTGCTGTTCTTCATCAATATGATCCTGATCATCACGACGGTGATCGCGACGATACCGGGCGTGATGATCATCGGCAGGATCCTCCGGGAGGAGGACAGCGCCCGGCTCGAAGTGGTGAACACGGGGACGCTTGAACGCAGGTTTTCCCGTTCCCTCGTGCTCCTCACCCACTGGGGCATCAGCCTCATCGTGGCGCTCCTCGGGATGGTCCTCACGACGCTCGGCATGTACCTTGCCAGCATGAATGTGGATGATATCGGCATCGGCCCCGGTGATTATATGCTGGCGAGCGTGAACTACTTCAGCGTCATCGCGGCGGCCATCGGGCTCGGCGCCCTGCTTCTCGGACTCTCGAAGGGGCTCTTCAAAGTCATCTGGCTGTACGTCGGCTATATGTTCTTCGTCGCCTACCTCGGAAACCTGGTCGAGCTCCACGATGCCTTCCATATGCTGACGCCGTTTCATTATGTGGAGAACGTACCGATCAATGATATGGACTGGCTCGCTTTTGCAGGTGTGTCGGTCGTCTCGGTGCTCCTATTCATCGCCGGCATGCTGCTGTACAGGCGGCGGGATCTCGGATGACGGCATGCGAAAACCCGGGCAGCCTTGAGGCTGTCCGGGTTTCTTCATGACGATTAGTTATGCTTCTTCAATTGCGGCTGTACATCCGTCAGCAACGTGTTTTCAAGCGTCGTGCGGTAGCGCCAGATGTTCTGGATGGTCGTCTTGATCACGGCGTAGGTCGGTATCGCGACCAGCATGCCGATGAATCCGGCGATGTTGCCTGCTGCGAGCACCACGACGATGACCGTCAGCGGATGCAGTTTCAGCGACTGCCCCATGACGTTCGGGGTGATCAGGTTGCTTTCAATCTGCTGGGCGATCAGTGTGATGAGTGCGACCCAGACGAACATGATCGGACTCTGGATCAGGGCCAGCAATCCTGCCGGTGCAAATGCGAGCCACGGTCCGATGAACGGTATGACGTTCAGGAACAGGGCGAGCATACCGAGCAGCAAGGCGTACTCGAGGCCGATGATCGTATAACCGATGTAGAGTATCACACCGAGTATGAAACTGATCAGCACCTGCCCCTGGATGAATGAACGGAGCGTACGGTCGACGTCATAAAGCCATTCAGTCAGGAACTGCTTTACAGTGCCCGAGAAAGGTGAAACCATTGCCGGTACGAATTTCTCATGATCCTTCAGCATGAAGAAATAAAAGAACGGCACCAGTATCAATGTGAGGATGACGCTCACAGTGCTCGTCAGGATGGTGATCGCGTTACTTGCGATGTTGCTGATGATTTCACCACTCTGGTCGAGTATATCCTGGGTGTAGCCTTCTATATCGATATCGAACGGCAGCTCTTCCCTCTGGGACGACAGGAATTCAAGCACGGCCTGGAAATCGCGCTGCAGCGCCGGCATGCGCTCGATCAGGTTCTGGACCTGGTCGGAGATGACCGGAACGATGACCATCACGAGTATATTGATCACAATCAGAATGATGATGAATATGGAAAGGATGCCCACCAGCCTGTTGGCCTTCCTTTTTTCCAAAAAGCTTTGAATCGGCTGTGTTATGTAATACAGCAGGCCGCCGAGCAATACAGGGATGAAGATCGTTGCGATAATTGTGAACAGCGGCTCAAATACCACCTGTACCTGAATCGCCAGCATGATGATCAACAGCGTGATGATGATCGCCACACCTGACTGAAACCAAGCCTTATTCGCCATCTGCCATTTCTCCTTAATCTACTTAGTATTTTTATAAAGTGTATCATAAAACATCACCATTCAAAAAACTTTTATCACTCCCCCGGTTTTGTTTATGATGATAAAGGGCATAATCAATGTTGTACCGGTATGTCATTCAAATCGATGTCTTGGTACAATATACATAAGGAGGGGATATCATGGATATGACTGCAGGCAAGATCCACACCACGGAAATCGAGTCCGAAGTGTGCGGGGAGAAGTTTGAAATTCAGTATTATCTGCCGAAAAACTTCAGCGATCTATATAAATACAACGTCATCATCACGTTCGATTCACAGGATTTCTTCAAGTACGGCCAGATCGAGAGGCAGTACCAGAAGCTTCGTGAAAAAGAAGAGATGGACCGCGCCATCATCGTCGGGGTGCCCTACCCGGACGTCGAGTGGCGGAACCATTATTTCAGCCCGAACGGGGAGCATCACGAAAACATGGTCACTTTCGTCGGCCGTGAACTGATCAAATGGATCGACGCCAATTTCAAAACATTGAGGATGGCCGACTCGCGGGTGCTCATGGGCGAATCTCTCGCCGGCACTTTCGCATTCAGTGTGGCGCTCCAGTATCCGACCACTTTTCCGAACGCAGTGGCATTCAGTCCGTTCGTGGATGATGATTTCATCGAACGGTTCAAAAATCAGCCGAATCTGATGCAGCTCAACCTGTATCATACGATCGGTCTCGAAGAAGACGACTTCAAGACGATCATGGGCGAGCAGGCGGACTTCCTGACGCCGAACAGGAAACTCAACGCATTCCTTGACCTTGAACCGCTTGAATATGAGTACCGCGAGCTCGAGGGCGGACATATCTGGAAGACGTGGAAACCTGAATTGGAGCGTGTGCTCAAGCACTACCTGGCTTAACATTCATATGAAATTGAGGTACAATCTGATATAATCGAAGAAACGACATTGGGAGGAATTACCATGAAATTTGGTGTAGCTTTATTTCCATCAAAAGAGCTTCAGGACAAAGTCAACAGTTACAGAAAAAGGTACGACCCACATTATGCATACATTCCACCACATATCACTCTGAAGGAGAAGTTTGAAGCGGATCCGGAAGATAAGGAAAAAATCGTCGAATACTTGAAGAAAGTCGCAAAGGACCACCAGCCGACCGAAATCGAGATCAAGAAAGTTTCAAGCTTCGCACCGACTTCACCAGTAATATACTTCAAAGTCGAACCGAACGAAACTTTAACTGCCATTCATGATGCTTTGAACCAGGGGGACTTCTATGGTGAGAACAAGCATCCGTTCGTACCGCACTTCACACTCGCACAGGGTACGACATCACAGGAATTCGAAGATACTTTCAGCCATTTGAGCATGGCTGGCATCCAGCATAAAGAGACCGTGAATAAAATCGCCCTTGCCTACCAGCTGGAAAACGGCATGTGGCAGGTTTCCGAGACATTCAGGCTCGGCGAAGGATGATTTTGCTCAGCTATGCCCGCAATCATTGAGGATTGTGGGTTTTTTATTTGTTGTGGAGCGGGGGAAGAAGCGGGCCGGCTCACTCGCGCTCACTCAGCCGGGTCAATGAGCGGTAGAGGCGAGCCCGCGCTCACTCAGCCG
>NZ_FRCF01000005.1:89267-105883 GCF_900142805.1 Lacicoccus alkaliphilus DSM 16010
TCAATGAGCGGTAGAGGCACTCCAGCGCTCACTCAGACCGGTCAATGAGCGGTAGAAGCGGGCCCGCGCTCACCCAGCCGGGTCAATGAGCGGTAGAAGTAGTCTATCGGCCAAACCATCGCCCCCCACCCCGCCAAAACGAAAAGAACCGGCACCCCCGCTTCACATGAGGGTACCGGTTTTATTTTTATGCTGTAATGTTTGCGCCGGAGTCACAGTGGATGATTTCACCCGTGATGCCGGACGCGAGGTCGCTCAACAGGAATGCGACGGTGTTGCCGACTTCAAGCTGGTCGACGTTGCGCTTCAGCGGTGCGCGCTCTTCGATTTCCTTCAGGATCGACTTGAACTCGCCGACTGCCGATGAACTCAAAGTACGGATCGGGCCTGCGGATACTGCATTCACACGGTAGCCGTCCGCACCGAGGTCGAGCGCCAGATAGCGCACGCTTGAATCAAGGGCCGCTTTCGCAACACCCATGACGTTGTAGTTCGGCATTGCGCGTTCGCCGCCGAGATAAGTCATCGTCACGAGGCTCGCACCCGGATTGAATGCTTTCTTCGCATGCTTCGCGACGATCGCAAGTGAGTATGCACTGATGTCGAGGGCCAGTGCAAAACCTTCCCTTGAAGTCTCGCTGTAGCCGCCCTGCAGCTCATCCTTGTTGGCATATGCGATGGCATGGAGGACGCCGTCGATGCCGCCGGTCTTCTCCTTGATCTCTTCAAAAGCACGTTCAACTTCCTCGTCTTTGGAAACATCACATTCGACGATGATCTCGTGGTCGCCCTGAAGATCACCGAGCAGTTTATCGAGCTCTCTGCGGAAACGTTCGTTCAGGATGGTGAATACGAGGTTTGCACCCATGCTGTCCAAAGCACGTGCAGCGCCCCATGCGATACTGCGCTTGTTTGCGACGCCCATAATGACATAAGTTTTGCCTTCCAGATTCATGGTAAAGTCTCCTTTATTAAAATAAGTATTATTATCGCTTGTTATTAGTACCTACTACTAATTTACTAATAATGAAAAAGAATTGCAACACATATCATGACCCGCTTGAAAAATAAAACCATCACAGCCATGCACCCGCATCCTAAAGCAATGCCGCCATGAAAATGTTCGCGAGGGTGAAATAGATCATCAGGCTGACGATGTCGTTCCCCGTCGTGATGAACGGTCCGCTCGCAACCGCCGGGTCGATGCCGATCCTGTTCATGAACATCGGGATGAGGGTGCCGATGAATGTCGCGACGGTCATGGCGACGAATAAGCTGAAGGCGACGATCATTCCGAGCGTCGGCTCCTGGTACATGACCAGTATGATCAGGTAGATCAGCGTCCCGCATGTGAGGCCGGTGATCAGGCCGGAGCCGACTTCCCTGAACACAAGCTTCACCTTGGATGATGCATCCACTTCACCGGTCGCTATCCCCCGCACCACTACCGCCAGCGACTGGGTGCCGGTGTTGCCGGCCATGCCGGCAATCAATGGGATGAAGGCACCGAGCAGCACGACCTGTGCCAGTGTGTCTTCAAAGAATGAGAGCATGCCGGCGGTGATCATCCCCATGAAGGTCAGTCCGACCAGCCAGGGCAGCCGTTTTTTGGCGGTTTCCCAGGAAGTGTCGGAAGTCTTCTCGGTCTCGCTCATACCTGCAAGCCTCGAGTAGTCTTCGCTCGCCTCTTCGTCGATGACGTCCATGATGTCATCGGCAGTGATGATGCCGACGAGATGTTCCTGATAATCCAGCACCGGCAGTGCAAGGAAGTCATAGTCACGCATGATCTGTGCGACTTCTTCCTGGTCATCCGATACAAAGACGGACACGACACGCTCGTTCATGATATCCCCGATATATTCATCATCGTCTGCAACGATCAGTTCCCTGAGGGACATGATGCCGACGAGTTTCCGTTTTTCATCCACGATGAACACATAGTAGATCGTCTCGGAATCCTGTGCGACGTCCTTCAGGTGGCGCATCGCTTCCCGCACGGTCATGAGGGAGGACAGGCTGACGAATTCCGTCGTCATGATACCGCCGGCCGTATCTTCCTCGTAGTTCAGGAGGCTGCGTATCTCTGCCGCATCCGCCCTGTCCATCAGCGCAAGGAACGTGGTGACCTTCGACTTCGGCAGCTTGTTCAATATATCGGCGGCGTTGTCATACTGCATCCTGCCGATCATCTCAGCGGCATAGCGTGCATCCATCGTCTCGAATAATTCATCATATGCTTCATCGTCATCGATTTCCAAACTGTCGAAGAACATCGAGACCTCTTCCGGTGAGAGCACCTCATACAAAAGGTCCCTGTCCGCTTCTTCCAGATCGGAATAAAACTCGCTCTGCTCATAAGTGTGCAGGTCCAGGAAATCTTCCCTGAAGCCGTCGATATCATTTTCCCTGAGCTGGGTGAGCAAAGCCTCATATTCAATTTCTATCTCTGTCATCTCTTCGATTTCCGGCATCCAGCCCACCACCTAAACTTAATCTCTATCTGAAATGAATGATTCATGCACCCTTTTCCAAAAAGGGAAGGGCCTGAACCGTGCGAATTTCACTTTTTCATCCGCCACCCTGAACTGTATCTGGCGCACCCCTTTATGTACGAGGTTGATATGGTCGACGGTCATCTTATAGATTTCACTGTTCACCGGGTGGACCTGCGTCGTATGGTGTTTCGGGAGCACAAGCGGTGAGCCCACGGTCCTGAAGACGCTGTTGTTGATTGATGCGATTTCGGTCAGCTGCAGCGCCTCGATCGACGGGTGGATGATCGCACCGCCGAGGGCTTTATTGTATGCGGTTGAACCGGAAGGGGTCGAGACGCAGATGCCGTCCCCGCGGAACCGTTCAAAATGCTGATTGCGGATATCGATGTCGCTGACAAGCGTCGTGCCATCCTCCGTCCGGAGCGTCGACTCGTTCAATGCAAGATATCTGGACTCCGTCCCGAAATTCTCATAGGTGATGATGATTTCAAGGAGCGGGTACTCGATCAGCTGATACTCATCATTCTGGATCGAGATGACGAGACGCTCCACTTCGTGCGGCAGCCAGTCCGCATAAAAGCCGAGGTGCCCTGTATGCACACCGACGAATGCAGCCGTATCGAGCAGGTGCTGATAGCGGTGGAATGCCTGCAGCAGCGTGCCGTCCCCACCGACGGAGATCACCATTTCCGGATTTTCCTCATCATGTTCCATCGCCATGTCCGACATGTAATGGACCATCCGGTCTTTCAAGGCGTTTGATTTCGTGTCTCCTTTCGAGACGATGACAAATCTCATGACGCGCCCTCCTTCCATCCTCTAAATGTTGCGCTTCTTGGAATAGTATTTCTGTGCATCCTGGATTTCCTCCCTGATTTCGGACATTTCCTGATCCAGCAGATAGGCGGCATCCGCAGCATTCTGCAGTCTCCTCCTGATTTCAGGCGGGTACTCTCCGGAATATTTGTAATTCAGTGTATGTTCGACCGTCGCCCAGAAATTCATGGCGAGCGTCCGGATTTGGATCTCTGCCAGTATGTGCACCGGCCCGTCGATGCTCTCGACCTGATAATCGATGATCAGGTGGTAGGAACGGTAACCGCTCTCTTTAGTGTTTTCAATGTAGTCCCTTTCTTCAACAATCGTCATATCATCGCGCAGCCTGATCTGATCGCAGATCAGGGCGATATCATCCACAAACTGGCACATGATGCGCACTCCGGCAATATCATACATCTCTTCACGCAGCCTGTCGTACGGGATATTGCGCGTGCCTGCTTTTTCGATGATGCTCTGAACAGGTTTCACACGGGCGGTCACGAATTCCACCGGTGAATACTTACGGTTCAGCTGATAATCTTTGCGGATCCCCTTGAGCTTGATCTTAAGCTCTTCCACAGCCTGTTGATAGGGCGCAAGAAATTTATCCCATCCATCCATCTGAACGCCTCCATTTATATCTGATCCCAGTCTTTGTCTTCTCATTTCATTTATGACGGACTGCCGCGTGATCCGTATCACTCCGGCACCTCCGGATCATTTCCATTATAACATTTAGCAGTGTCCGCATCACTCCCCCCTCGGCACGGGGGGGCCGTGCGACCACTGCTGACGCATTTAATTTTACCATATCACCACTCTTTTGATAATCTCTTAAATCTGTTTGCTTTACAGCCGATTTTAAATTTCGGATAATACTATATAAGGAGTGAGTGTATGCCTGAACTGGAAATCGAATTTAAAAATTTGCTTGACGAAGATGAATATAGTACGCTTTATGACACTTTCTTCAAAAGAGTGCCCGGGCAGTCCCTGGTCAACTATTACATAGATACCCCGGACCTTGCGCTGAGGCGCAGCACCCTGCTGCTCAGAGTGCGCAGGGATGACGGGAAGCAGATCATGACACTGAAGGCACCGGCTGTAAAGGGTGTCCTGGAGTTCAATGCAGAAGTGGACCTTGATCTGGACAACAGGAAGCATGTGGCACAGACTGAAGTGCCCGGTGTCATTGCCGATGAACTGGAAAAGAGGCACATCGGCTTTGATGATCTGAACATTTACGGCAGCCTGGCGACCGAACGTCATGAGACGGAGTATGAGGGCGGCCTGCTTGTGCTGGACAGGAGTTCATACCTCGGTTCGACGGATTATGAGATTGAATACGAAGTGAGCGATTACGATGAAGGTGAAGCGCTCTTCAACCGGCTGATGGCGGAGCATGACATCCCACGCCGGGGTGAAGTGACGAAAAGCGAACGTTTCTACCGTGTTCTAAGAAAAGGGAAGGATGAGGCCCAATGGTGAAGAAGAACCCGCTTTCAAACCCATACAAAGCAATCGGCACAGAAAAGCTGTACGAAATGGTCGACCGCTTCTATTATTATGTTGAACGCGATGACCGCATCAACCACCTGTTCCCGGGGGATTTCAAGGAAACCGCCTTTAAACAGAAATTGTTCCAGGTCCAATTCCTCGGCGGCCCGAACCTGTACATCCAGGAGTACGGCCACCCGATGATGAAGGCGCGCCATATGCCTTTCGTCATCACGCCCGAGGCCCGGGATGCCTGGCTCGAAAACATGTACCAGGCCATGCTTGATGTGGAGATACCGGAAGATTTGAGGGATTTTTTATTCCAGAGATATACGATGACCGCAAACCATATGGTCAATACACCCGACTGAGTTTTAGGATCAGTGAGATTTAAGGAGGAGCTTCGATGGACCGTGTGATACACCAATGGCCGGCGGTTGAGCCGCTCGACCAGAAGGTTGAAATCTTTTACTTTTTCGACCCGTTTTCTGATGTATGCCGTGAAATGGAACCCATCATCAATAAGTTGATTATTGAGTACCGGGAATACGTCACCATACAAAAAATCCTTGCACCGTCACTCACAGTTTTAACGAAGTGTCAGGCTCAGTCCACCTCTGATCAGGATAATCTTGCACTCGCCTACAAAGCGGCTGAAGTACAGGGCCGGAACAAAGCCCGCGCATTCATGCGCTATATATTGAACCGCATCGTGCCGACGAAAAGCATCTGCACATATGACCACATGCTGAAGAGCGCCGAGCTTGCCGGCCTGGACATCCAGAGCTTTTTCGAAGAAATAAACTCCAGCACCGTCAAAAGCATGCTGAGGCGCGACCTTGCCGTCTACCGTGAAATGGATGTCGGGGAGCTCCCGGCGATGGTGTTCTTCAGCGGCGATGTCCATGAAGAAGGCATCAAGGTCGAAGGTGCCTACCCCTACCACATATTCACCTACATCATCAATGAACTGCTTGAATTTGAAGTGGAGAAGAAGCCGCTGCCCGGCATCTATGACTATATCGAATCATTCGAAGTGGTCAGCTTCCATGAACTGAAGACCGTCTTTGAATGGCGCACGGGCCCGCTGCTGAATGAGCTGAAGAAACTGAAGCTGAAACGGCTGATCGATGAATTGGAGACGGATGAAACCACTTATTATCAGGTCCGCGGCGGGACTGAAGTCCTGAATGCCAATTGATTTCATTCTTATTCATCATCATCACCATCCTGCAGAGTGTTTCATCGCTTTGCAGGATTTTTTCATGGTCCGGAATGTTATAATCAGATCGAGAGGAGGGGATGGCCTTGCTGGAAGGATACTTATCATCGATGAAAATATTCGAAGCGTTGGATGATGAGGAAATCTCTGCCGTCGCTGAGATTGCCCATCATAAAAATATAGGAAAGCACACACACCTTTTCCATATGGGGGAGGAGATGGTCAACTTCTATTTCGTCATCAGGGGAAACGTGAAGATATACCGCATTGATGCAGAGGGACGGGAGCAGATCATCAACTTCTTCGGGAAAAGCGAGATGTTCCCGCACCACGCGATCTTCAGGAAAGACCCGTACCCTGCAAGTGCCGTGACCGCTGAAGATTCCGAAGTGGTCTTCATAGGCAAGAAGGATTTTGAAGAGGTCATCAGGAGGAGACCGGGCATCGCTGTAAAGCTGTTCCACTACATCGGTGAAGTCATCGTCGATCTGCAGCACCGTCTCCAGGAGAAGATACTGAAACCGACTGATGAACAGGTGCTCCTTCTCATCCGCCGGCTCGCTTATGCACACGGGCTCGTGCTCAATGACGGCCGGCGGGAAATCACCCTGAAACTGACGAAGCAGGAGATGGCCAACATGATCGGCCTCACCCGCGAAACCGTGAGCCGGAACATCTCCATGTTCAGGAAGCTCGGCATACTGGAAATCGGGAGTTCAGGCAGGATGATCGTCGATTTGGATGAGCTTGAGACGTATATATAGGTTGAATGGGAACGCCCCGCCGGAATTTGTCCCGGCGGGGTTCCTGTTTTGTGCACTCGGAGTAAGTTTTCAAGTTCAAGTGCACAGGATTCTTGCCGGAGCGTGCACTTGAGGAGGGGGTAAGCCTCAGCTGAGCAGCCGGCACCTCCTTAAAGCCAAACGTAAAAGGGGCTGGAACATCAGTTCTTAAAGAAGTATTAATTGAATGAAAGAGACGAAAAACCCGTACATTTGACTCCCGGGGGAACAGCATCTGTGCAAGACTACAGGCTTGCGCGATGCCCCGGGAAAGCAAACGTACGGATTTATTTTTCATATAAAATTCCGTTCCAGCTCCTTCATTCACGCGGATTCCGAATCATCACCGAAGTACTGGCTCTGATCGGTGAAGAGTACCAGCAGTATATACATGATGATGCACAGTACCAGAAAAGCGAATCCCCATCCGACCGTCTGCTGGTCGATCATCAGGTAATTGTTGCATAATGTGCTTTCTGCGAATATATACAGGTAGGCCAGCACTGCGAATATGACCATCAGCACCAGGAACAGCACGACTTCAAAAGTCCGGGAGATCTTCTTCCAACTGTCGCGCAAAGGCACGCCGGCAAGGAACGGCAGGGAGATGAACTTCCATAACTCGACATACCAGAGCTCGAGTGCCTCATCCATCGCGCGCGGCAGCATCCAGTAGAGCAGGATGATCAGGAACAGCACCACACCGGGCAGACCGGTTTCATTATACTTTCCGAATATATGGCCGAAGTGTTTTTGAAAGAAGGGCGCCATCAGCAGCCCCGCCACAAACAACAGCATCATCTGCATATGCATATGGAAAGCCATGACGGATTCGAGCAGGTCCCGCGCCGGGGGCAGTGCCAGAAAGATCACAAGCGTCAATCCGTACCGGAACTGTTTCATCGTGCCGACACCTCCGCATCCTCTGCCACGGCTGCTTCGATCGTCTCCACTGCCTGACCGACCTCACGGTAATCCAGCACTTCGCCGAGCCGGCCGTCCGGTTCTATCAGATAAAATGATGTATTATGCTGATAATCCGCATCCCCTTCCGGAATGACCGTCACCCCGTACATGTCCAGTATATCCTCAAGATCATCTTCATCCGGCACACGGAGCATCCGCCAGCTCCCGCCGTCCGCTTCAAAATACCCTGCGTAACGGTCAAGCACTTCGACCGTATCCCGTTCCGTATCGAACGAGACGCTTAAGAACACCAGGTCATCTTCATACAGCGCCGGGTCGATCATGTCATAGACGTATTTCATATTCGACGACATCTCGGGGCACGCGGTTGCACACGAAGTATAGATGAAGGTCATCAGCATATGCTTACCTTCGAATTCATCAAAATCATATTTCCGCCCTTTATTGTCGACGACTTCGATGTTCGGAAATTCAGGCGGCCGGTCTTTCAGATCCTGCAGCCGCTGTGCCTCCATCGTGAATGCGGTGAATCCGTTAGTTGAGAAAAACAGCAGGAGGCCACCCAGGAATAAAATGACTCCGCTGATTACAAAATCTTTTTTCATCCGTAGTGGCCTCCTGTCTTAATATGATCAAAATGTCCGGATCGGCGGTGATCCCGGCGGTGCATTGCCGATCAGATCCACCAGCGGCACGACGTACCCCATGGAAATGATGAGTATGGCAACGATGACCCAGAGTCCCCAGTTCTCCGTCCATTTCGGTGTTTTGTGCGCATCCTCCTCCTGCTCCTCGACGACCATGAACTCGGTGTAGCCTTTCGGTGCGAGGAACATCAGATGGAAGACGATGTAGACGATCAGTACGATGCCGACCATCAGCAGCGTGCCGCCGGCCCCGACGAACAGCAGGTATGGATCCCATGCCAGTGCGGTCTCACTGCCGCCGTAAGTCGTATATTCCGTACGTCGCGGTGAACCGAGCAGTCCGACGTATGACATCGACAGTGTCATGAACAGCATGCCGACCGTCCAGAACATCGTCTGCCATATGCCGAGGTTGTGGATCTTCTTCGTCAGCACCCTGCCCGACAAGTGCGGGATGAGCCAGTAGACGAGTCCGAAGAATGTCAGCACCACTGCCACCCCGACGGTCACGTGGAAATGTCCGACGACCCATAAGGTGTTATGGACGACCTGGTTCAGCTGGTTGTTGGTCTGTGCGATGCCGCCCGCCCCGCCGAAGATGAACGAAATCATCGCCAGCATGATGGCAAGGAACCTCACGTCATACCAGGGCAGTTTCCAGAACCAGCCGAGGAGTCCTTTTCCGCCCCGGCGGCGCCCGGTCCGCTCAAGTGTGGCAAACAGCGCGAAAGCCGTCAGCAATGAAGGGACCGCGATGGCCAGGCTCATGAACAAGTGCATGAACTTCAGCCCTTCCGAGAAACCCGGGTCCACAATCTGATGATGGAATCCGCCCGGCACGTTCAGGACGACGATCAGTATGACGACCGCCCTTGCAAGCGAGTCACTGAACAACTTTCCGCCGATCACTTTCGGCAGGACCATGTACCATGCCGAAACCGCGACCAGGTACCAGACGTTGACCAGCGTATGCCCGAATGCCCAGAACAATGTCCGCGTCAGCATGACGTTGATCGTGTCGATCCAGCCGAATGCCCAAGGTATGATATAAAACACTTCCGCCGCAACGAACATGGTGGAGAAAGTGATGAGTACGTATACACCGACAGCGAAGAAGGCGAACAATGGCAGGTGTGCCCCCTTATTCCGCCGCTTCCATCTGAAGGCACTGATGAAGACGCCGATGCCGGACAGCCAGATGTTCAGTACGACGAAGACCAGTCCGATGTAGAACCACGGGCTTGCGGCCATCGGTGCGTAGAATGTGTAAAGCACCGTCGCCTCTCCTGCCAGCACCATGATGACGACCAGGATCGAGCCGAACATGAAGAGCCCATAGGCCACCCAGCCCAACATCCTGATGCCTTTCGTCAGTCCGCCGAGGACATAATCCACTGCGGACCAAAGGTAGCCGTTCATGAATAATGTGGTGAATGCAAGTATCAATAAAATGCCATGCAGCGTCAATACTTCATAATAGTTGATGCCGCCGACGATTTCGAGTACGCCCGCACGGTTCAGCCCCTGGACGAGGCCGAGGAACCCCCCGACGAGGAGGAGCGCGAAAGCTGTGGCAAAGTTCGTCAAGGCCAGTGTGTTTGATGTGACTATTTTAAGTGGTTTCTTCATCCTCTCACTCCTCCACCGTAATCGTTGCAGACATCATATGGTGGCCGACACCGCAGTATTCATTGCATACCATGATGTATTCACCCGCTTCGTGGAATGTCTGTGTAATTTCCTGAATGAACCCCGGCACCACCATCGTATTCAGGTTGGTATGCGGCACGTTCACCCCGTGCACCACATCTTTCGTCGCCATCCTGAAAGTCACTTCCGCACCTTCCGGCACCGTGATTTCACCAGGCTGGAACTCGAATGCCTGCAGCGTCATGATCACTTCATACTGGTTGTCCCCGAGCTCGTAGACGCCCGGTTCCGAGAATTCCGGATGCGATTCGATCGCCTGGGGGTCGATATGTTCCTGGTGCGACGGCGGACCCATGCCCATGGCGAATGCCTGGTATCCGGTGATGCCCATCGCTATGATGATGAGGCCGACCGCTATGATCATCCATATTTCTTCCATCTTGTTCATTTTCATGGTATTCCTACTCCCTTCTCAAACGTGTTAATGGCGCATGATGAACAAAACAAGCAGGACACCGGTCCACAGGACGACCGAGCCGCCGACGAAGACTATCGTAGAAAATAATGTGCCTTTTAAAGACAATTCTTCAGTCGTGCTTCTTTCCACCGGCTTTTCCTCTTCCCTCAATTTTTCTGCCATTTCCATCCCTCCCAATCATTCATTTGCGTCCTTATCAACTTGTTTCAAGTATAAGCGGGATGGACGTGCGGCATTGTGATTCAAGTCACATCACAGAAGGTTTTTCAGAAGTTTCAATACATTGAATTTTCAGTTAAATAAAGGCATAAAAAAAGCAGCACACCTACTATAGTGTGCTGCTTTAAACAAAGGGGATGGGAGAAATTTTTCACTGTATAACAAAGGGGTATGTTTCAGTGATAAAATTTTCATGTATAAAATATAACATCCCGCAAGGCTTTGAGCAATGTTTTGAACAGCTTTTCACAATTTGTTCATAATGTAAACGTATTCACATACTCACTTGTATTTAAAATGAGTACAAGTCGTGTTTTTCTTCGTTCTTAAACCTCTTCCAACAGCCTTTCGAACTCATCCAGCTGGCTTTCAAACACTTTCATCGCATTGGCGATCGGCTCGCTAGTCGTCATGTCGACCCCTGCATTTTTGAGGATCTCGATCGGGTAGTCGGAAGCGCCTTTCTTAAGAAATTCATTGATGTAGCGGTCCCTGACCTCTTCCCCGCCTTCAAGCACCTGCTTCGACAGTGTCGCTGCCGCAGCATAGCCTGTGGCGTACTGGTACACATAGTAATTCATATAAAAATGCGGGATGCGCGCCCACTCCACTTCGATGTTTTCATCATAATCCACTGCAGGACCGTAATACTTCGTGTTCAGTTCCCCGTATACTTCACTCAGTTTGGATGCCGTGAGCGGCACGCCGCTCTCCTTCAACGTGTGGATTTCATGTTCGAACTCCGCAAACATCGTCTGGCGGAACACCGTGCCCCTGAAGCCTTCCAACTGCTCATTCAGCAGATATAATTTCTTTTTCGTATCATCAAGATTCGCATACATATAATCCGCGAGCAGCGCTTCATTGAAAGTGCTGGCCACTTCTGCGACGAAGATCGAATAACCGGCCTGGTTCGAAGTCTGGTGCCTGCGGCTGTAATAACTGTGTACCGAGTGCCCGAATTCATGTGCCAGTGTGAAGAGGTTATTCACGTTATCCTGCCAGTTCATCAGGATAAACGGATTGGTGCCGTATGTGCCTGAGGAGTATGCACCGCTCCGCTTGCCTTTATTTTCGTAGACATCGACCCAGCGGCTGGAGAGCCCTTCATCCAAAATATCCAGATAACCCTCACCCATCGGGGAGAGTCCCGATTTGAGCCACTCTTTCGCTTCGTCATACGTCACTTCAAAATCCACATCTTCGATCAACGGCGTATATATGTCGTACATCTTCATGGAATCCAGATTCAGGACTTTCTTCCTCAGTTCAGTGTAACGGTGCAGCAGATGCAGGTGATCATTGACCGTATCCACAAGCTGGTCATAGACGCTCTCAGGGATATGATTGTTCGACAGCGCCTGGTGGCGGCTCGATTCATAGCCTCTGATATTCGCACTGAAGATGTGTGTATTGACGACGCCTGACAGTGTCTGGCTCAAAGTATTCTTGTAGGCATCGTATTTTGAATACAGGTTTTCATAGGCGGACCGGCGCAGTTTTCTGTCGGGTGACTTCAGCAGGTCCACATAAGTGCCCTGTGTCAGGGTGTGGGTGTTGCCTTCCGAGTCGACTGCCGGTTCGAATTCAAGGTCTGCGTTATTGAACATGCCGAACACGGAAGACGGTGTGGACATCACTTCTCCCGCCTGTGCTATCAATTTTTCCTCTTTGTCGCTCAGAACGTGCGGCCGTTCATTATTCAGTATTTCCAGATCGAACTTGAATTCCTTCAGGCGGTCATCTTCCATGTAAGCTTTCAATGTTTCTTCCTCAAGCTTTAAAATCTCCGGTGTGAGGAAACTCCATGCCGAACTGAACTTGACTGCCAGCGTGCGTGCACGGCTTTCCAGTGCACTGTAGGTATCATTCGATGTATCCTGATCGTGCTTCAAATGTGCGTAGACGAACAGCCGTCCAAGACGTTCACCGAGTCCGCGTTCGGTCTCCAGTGCCTCCAGCAGAGTTTCCACTGAATTTATATTGCCTTTGAATTTCTCTTCGTCCCCGAGATGTGATTCCAGCTTTTCATACTCGGTTTCAAATGCTTCATCACTTTCAAAAATCGTCGTCAGATCCCATGTATTTTCGAGCTTCTGCTCATCTCTCGCAATGACTTTCGCCATGTAAACCCCTCCAATAGATTGATGTTCCAATTTTCTCAATTATCATGGGAAATTTCAAGTTCCGAACGTTTATGTGAATTATATAACATGACATACTCCTGGATCAGCCGTCTTGCAAGCACGTTCTTCCCGGATATCCCATGGATCAGCCTCGGCTTCAGCATTTCCATGAACAACGTCATGTTGAACGTGCCCCGCTCAAGATGATAGTAGATGAAAAGCTTCCATTCGAGCGGCGGATTCGCGATCAGACGCTCAGCCGGTGTCGTATACTTCAAATACTCCGGCAGCGTCTCCACAGTCAGGCGCATCTGATACAGGAACGTCAATGTCAGGTTCTGGACCGTCCGCCTGCTGCGCTCACGGCTGATGATGCGTTTCAGTTCGACTGTGGAAAGCTGCCTTGCACCAAGGTGCTCCGGGGGTACATGGTCCGGCAGTGATTTCACATCCACCCTCTCCTTTTTGAAATAAAACCGCCCGCCCCCGGCGTGATGGCGGAGATGGTGGATGTAAACATCTTTCGTTTTGAAGTCGATCGTATAAATTTTACAGGCCTTTTGGCACGCAAGCTGAAAATGTGTTGGAATAATGTACTCACCTTCCGCCTTAAGGGAGGCATGATCGAGCAGCCAGATCACATCGATGCCGATCGAAGCATAACCGCCGGTACGGTCCAGGATCAGCTGTGGCGCGATGGTGGAAAGCTGGATTTCGAGTGCCAGGCTTTCATTGATCAAAAGATCTGCAATCTGCTCTATCTCCGGCAGATAATATTCCATCGCTGCATGGTGATCGGGCGTGAGTGCCAGATAAAGGTCGTGCTTCAGTTCCAGATGCGCAACAGACTCCCGTTTGTAAAGATACCGCATGCAGTCCATGATGTGATGATGCGAAAAGTGGGCGGTTTTCACCGGCCCTTTCTTCAAAGTGACTCTGGAATCGCAGACCGGGCAGAAATAATGCCGGCCTTTCTTTGCATTATCGGCAAGTACCTGCCCGCCGTTTTCATCAACAGCCATTTTCAAAATAAAAACCCCCTTTCCTATATATGCCGGAAATGGGGGTTTTTGATTTATTTTATTGATGAGTAAATTATTTTTCTTGGAAAAATCTTCTTACCTGGGCACGGACGTTATGGCTCATGATGATGTCACCATATTCTTCAATCAATGCCGGGGCAACATCCGACGGACTGCCATATTCGGTCAGGGACGCCTCGACGCCCTGGATCTCCGCCTTCGACAGACGGTGGTCGAAAATCACCTGATAATAGTACTCGCCGTTATAGACGTGGAGCAGGTCTTCATACACCGTCTCGTCCAGTTCCACCTGGTGTGCATATTCAATCAATGTTTCAAAATCATCGAACTTCACCAGTGCGAATTGCTCCGTCGACTGCTCCGTTTCGGAGGCACTTTCGACCGCATCGTTCAAGAACGATTCAATATCGTTGTCATTTATGTTCATGTTGGATGGGTCCATCGCGTAATCTTCCTCACCATTTTGAGATTTTGACACCACTACTTCAATACCGCGGTCATATGCATGGACCTGGATCCACAGCGGCCCTTCCATTCCAAAGCCTTCGCCATGTTCCACATTGACTTCGTCCATCAGGGACCAGAAGAATTCTTCACCGCGCTTCCTGTTCATCCAGAGTTCATCCCTGTCAAACCCGCGCTTCTCGATGTCGGCATAAGTCATAAAGAATTTGATCGTCGACTCATTGACACGTTCTATCCTCATTGATTTCACTTCCTCTCACAAGAGACTTATTACTTATAGTATACCTTCATTTACAATAATAAAACAAATACATTGTTTTTGTTCAATAAAGTATACTTAAAAAGCCTGCGGAATTCAAGAAATCCGCAGGCTTTCATTTAGAATATATCAGTTTATACAGGGGGGATCAAACTGAAACTTAAAGTCAATGTATGGGTGATTACATCTCAGCCAGCCTTTTAGCTTCAAGAAGGTGGAAGTTCCTCACTTTACGCGGGAGGAAACGACGGATCTCATCTTCGTTGTAGCCGACCTGGAGACGCTTTTCATCCATGATGATCGGTCTTCTCAAAAGACCTGGATTTTCCATGATTAATGTGTATAATTCTTTCATAGGTAAGGAATCGATATCCACATTCAACTTCTGAAAAGTTTTTGAACGTGTTGAAATGATTTCATCAGTGCCATCTTCGGTCATTCTTAAAATCGCTTTGACCTCTTCCAATGTCAATGGCTCGGAGAATATATTCCTTTCAGTATAAGGGATTTCATTTTCTTGCAGCCACGCTTTAGCTTTCCGGCAAGACGTGCAGCTTGGAGAAGTAAACAATGTTACCATACAACTCACGCTCCAATACTCAATAGATTTGTATCATTAGTATACCCCATGTGGGACACTTTGTAACCATCCTTAAGAACGATTCAAGTGCATCAACTAACTTACAATTCATATTATAACGGTCGAACATTAAAATAAAATGAGAAAACCTTAATAATCACACAAAAATTTAGAAAATTTTATTTTTGTCAATTTTGACGAAAATTCGACTGTATTGCAGTTATGCGCGAATTTTATTATGATTGAACTAACAAGAGCGACTGATAAGTCAATAAGGGAAGGGTAACCAATTATGAAAACATTATTCTCAGGAGTACAGCCAAGCGGCATACCGACAATCGGAAATTATCTCGGGGCATACAAACAATTCACCGAACTTCAGGATGAATACGATTCATACTTCTGCATCGTCGACCAGCATGCGATCACGGTGCCCCAGGACAGGTTGAAGTTAAGGGAGAACACCAAGACACTCGCAGCGATTTACCTCGCCTCCGGACTCGATCCGGATAAGATCACCCTGTTCGTACAAAGTGAGGTGGCGGCACATGCCAAAGCGTCATGGATGCTTCAGTGCGTCAGTTATATCGGTGAACTGGAACGCATGACCCAGTTCAAGGATAAGGCACAGAAACAGAATGCAAAGGAAGGCATCAATGTCGGCCTCCTCACCTATCCGACTTTGATGGCCGCAGATATTCTGCTGTACAGTGCAAGCGTCGTTCCTGTAGGAGATGACCAGGACCAGCATCTGGAGCTCACACGCACACTTGCCGAGCGTTTCAACAACCGCTACAACGACATATTCACCGTGCCGGAAGTGAAACATCCCGAAGTCGGCGGCCGGATCATGAGCCTGAACGACCCGACGAGGAAGATGAGCAAGAGTGATGACAACGCAAAATCCTATATTTCACTTCTGGATGACCCGAAAGCTGCTGCGAAGAAGATCCGCAGCGCCGTGACCGATTCCGGATCCGAAATCATTTTTGATAAAGAGAATAAACCGGGGATTTCGAATCTCCTTGTAATATACAGCGGGCTGACGGACAAGAGCATCAAGACGCTGGAGTCCGATTATGCCGGCAAGAGCTACGGCGAATTTAAAGTTGCACTCGGTGAAGTCGTCGAATCATTCCTGACTGACTTCCAGGCACGTGTCAACGAGTACGTCGATTCCGGACGGATCGATGATATCCTGGACGAAGGACGCGAGCGTGCATCGAGAAAAGCCGACAAAATGGTCGAAAAGATGGAGCGCGCAATGGGACTCGGCAGGAAGAGACGATAAGTTTCTACTATAGTATAGTGGATGGGGTACCGCACACCGGAGGGTGTGCGTTTTTTTATATCGCTCATTCCTGCGGCCCAGTGAGCGACAGGGGCCGGCTAGCGCTCATTCAG
>NZ_FRCF01000005.1:106341-130192 GCF_900142805.1 Lacicoccus alkaliphilus DSM 16010
CTCATTCAGTTTCCCCAGTGAGCGACAGAAGGCGCCTACCAACTCAACCTGCGACCTTTATTCATAAAGAAAACCCCCTCCCGCAGAGCGGAAGGAGGTCCTCATCTATCATTCATATTTTTTAAACAGTAACGATGCGTTATGTCCGCCGAAACCGAGGCTGTTGCTCATTGCATATTTGAAGTCGCCTTCTGCAACACCGTCCGGTACGTAGTTCAGGTCACATTCCGGATCCGGGTTGGTCAGGTTGATGGTCGGGTGGACTTTACCGTTCTGAAGGCTCAACGATGAAATGATCGCTTCGACTGCACCGGTGGCACCCAGCAGGTGGCCCGTCATGGATTTCGTCGAGTTGATCAGCAGGTTGTCCGCATGGTCGCCGAACACCGTCTTCAGCGCAAGGGTCTCGTAGAGGTCATTATATGCCGTACTCGTGCCGTGTGCATTGACGTAGTTGACTTCGCGGGCTTCAACGCCTGCATCCTTCAACGCTTCATTCATTGCGCGTGCGCCGCCTTCGCCGTTCTCTGCCGGCGCTGTGATATGGTAGGCGTCCCCGGTCATGCCGTAGCCGACGATTTCCGCATATATATGGGCGCCCCGCTCCAGTGCATGCTCCAGTTCTTCAATCACGACGACACCTGCACCTTCACCGATGACGAAGCCGTCACGGTCCTTTGAGAATGGCACCGATGCATAATCCGGATCTTCCGAAGTGGAAAGGGCCCGGTTCGCCTGGAAGCCTGCCACACCCATTTCAGTGATCGGTGCTTCTGTACCGCCTGTGATCATCGCATCAGCCTGGCCGCGTTCAATGATCTTGAATGCATCGCCGATGGAGTTCGTGCCTGTCGCACACGCTGTCACTGTCGTGCCGTTCGGCCCTTTCGCGCCGTGACGGATGGATACCTGGCCGCTCGCCATATCCGGTATCATCATCGGGACGAAGAACGGGCTCACCCGCCTCGGACCTCTTTCATACAATACTTTGAAACCATCCTGCAACGCCTGGATGCCGCCTATGCCGGATCCGATCCATACGCCGACGCGCCCGGCATTATCGTCATCTATCTTCAGCCCCGAATCTTTGACCGCTTCATCTGAAGCAACCACTGCATACTGGGTGAAACGGTCCATTCTTCTGGACTCTTTTTTATCCATGTAATCTTCGATATTGAAATCCTTCAGTTCACCAGCCACATGGATATTGAAATCACTGTTATCAAATCTTGTGATCTTCCCGATACCATTCACACCGTTCAGTGCATTTTCCCATGTCTCTTCCGCTGTATTTCCGATCGGCGTCAATGCACCGATCCCCGTTATTACGACTCTTCGCTTAGTCATGTGTCTCCTCCTTATTCTTACCCCAGGTTAAGCAAATTGCCCCCCATGTCAGGCCGCCGCCAAAACCGACCAGAACGAGGTTATCTCCAGACTTTATTTTACCACTTTTCAGTTCATGATTAATACTGAGAGGTATTGATGCAGCCGAAGTGTTGCCAAATTTATCTATTGTACAGCTCATCCGCTCCCTCGGCATGTTCATGCGCTCCCGGGCAGCATCCATGATGCGGATGTTTGCCTGGTGCGGCACAAGCATATCGATATCTTCATTCGTAAAGCCGGCTTTCTCTGTGACATTCACACTGGATTCGCCCATCTGCCGCACCGCGAATTTAAAGACTTCACGTCCGTTCATCCTCAGCCGTCCGTCTTCCTTGTCATCGTACAAGTGAGGGCCTCCGCTGCCTTTGCTGCCGAGCTCGAAGGATTTGATGCCGAAACCTGCCTCCACCTCGCCCATGACCGCAGCACCGGCGCCGTCACCGAAGAGCACCGCAGTCGAACGGTCGGTGAAATCCGTGATTTTGGACAGTTTGTCGACGCCGACGACCAATACATTCTTATAAGTGCCCGCCTGGATGAACTGGCTTGCGGTCACCATGCTGTAAATAAAACCGGTGCATGCTGCAAGCTGGTCCATCGAAGGTACATTCCTCAGCCCGAGCCTGTCCTGCACGATATTGGCAACAGCCGGGAAACGGTGGTCGCCCGTGGAAGTCGCTACAATGACCAGGTCTATATCTTCTTTATCCACACCGGAATCTGCCAGAGCACGTTCCGCTGCAAGGACCGCCATATCGGAAGTCTCCATGTCATCCTCTGCGAATCTGCGTTCTTTGATGCCGGTCATCTCTGTAATCCACTCATCAGAAGTATCAAGGATCTTTTCAAAATCAAAATTGGTGAACACTTTGTCCGGCACATACGTGCCAAGTCCCAATACGCCTACATTCTTCATTTGACCACACCTTATTTATAATCTCATGTTATTACTAGGTACTAATTTATCACAAATTCACATTTTCCACAATAAAAAAAGCACCCACAATCAAGTGGGTGCCGCGTATTTCATTGATTCCTTACTCCGAGAAACCAACCTGGTATAAGCCGCCACCAGTTAAACTGTTAAATCCTTCAGGATCATGTCCATATTCCTCGCTCCAGCCGACGACATCTTCACTTACAGGCGTAACGTACGCGCGGTAAAGTGTCGGTGCAACCGGGATTTCCTCAACCATCAGTTCCTGCCACTCGTGGTAGATTTCTGTACGTGTCTCAGTGTCGAGCGCTTCTTCGGAGTTGCCCCTTTGAATCAGCTCCGTACTTTCCTCAGTTTCATAACGCGGGTAGTTGAACGGTGCCTCAGGTCCGTATAGGCCGGCAGGGTCAACGTCCGTACCCACACCCCATGCGCCTTGATAGATGTCGATTGCAGGGTCGTCGTTTTCAACCATGTCATAGAATGTGTTGAACTCGATCAGGCGGCCGTTCGTCTTGACGACATTCAGGCCGACTTCCCTCCACGACTGGATGTAGTAGTTTGCGAGCGGTTCAGCAACGTCGCCGCCGCTCATGGAAGCCATCTGGATTTCAAGCGGCTCGCCGTCCGGTGTTTCACGGAAGCCGTCACCATTGGTGTCTTCATAACCTGCTTCGTCAAGAATGCGGTCCGCTTCCTCCGGATCGTACTCAGGTACGTCCAGGTCATCTTTATGGAATGCTGCGTGGTAAGGCGTGATCAGTGATGTCGCTTTCCAGCGCAGGCCGTTGTAGAACTGTTCGCCGACAGCATCATTGTCCATCGCATGCCACATTGCACGGCGGAGTTCAACATCGCCCATCTTCATTTCTTCAGGCATGTAGTTCACACGGCCTTCTTCAGCATCCCATTCACCGAGCTTGAAGCCGATGTAGGTGTATGCTGCATCCAGCTGTCCGAGCCATTCCACACCTTCCATATCCGCAACATCCGGATACTGGTCAGTCGGGAATGACATCGCAACGTCGATGTTGCCGTTCTCCATCGCATTGGCCACTGTAGAGGTTGGTGTCACTTCGACTGTGATGCCGTCGAGCTGAGGTTCGCCTCTCCAGTAATCTTCAAACTTGGTCAGGACGACCGCCTCACCCGGTGTGATGGATTCGACCTGATAAGGTCCTATACCGATCGGGTTTTCACGTGTCTGCTCTGCATTAGGCATATCGGCAACTTCCACGCCTTCATAGTGGTGTTCCGGGAATGCATAGAACCAGAAGCCACCGTTCGTGAGTGAAGGTGCGAGTTCCGTATATGTGAATACTGCGGTCTGGTCATCAACGATTTCAATGCCTGAAATCTCATCAGCCTCGCCGGCTTTATACTCATTGTAGCCTTCGATCAAAGTGAAGCCGTCCGTCGTACCGCGGACACCTTCGTAATCCGGGTGACCGATCACTTCATATGAAGCGACATAGTCTGAGATGGTCAGCGGCTCGCCATCGTGCCACATTACATCATCCTGGACGGTGAATGTCACAGTGCTTTCATCCTCGTCCATATCATAAGTGATCGCGCCGTCGTTCGTCGCAATCTGGTTCTCATCGAAAGTGAATACCGATTCATCAAAGAAGCTTATCATGTCAGCGTCAGGTGCACCTGAGTAGAATGCCCAGTTCAGAGTACCTTCAAAAGGTGTATCGGAACTGTAACCTACAGTCAGTTCACCTTCCCCTGTCGGATCAGAATCATTGGAGACAACTTGCGGGAAGTCTTCATAGTTGTAGACATCGCCGCCGTCGGCTGCAGACTCACCATCTTCGCCGTTCTCACCATCTTCCTCTTCCGTACCTTCACCGGAATCTGCATCTGAGTCTGAATCTGCGTCTGTATCTGCATCTTCACCTTCATCTGCACTGTCTTCCGTTGCTGCATCCGGATCATCGGCCGCTTCATCATCCGAAGTGTCGCCGTTGCCGTTGCCGCATGCTGCAAGAGCCAATACGAAGATCAGCATCGTCAAAAACATCAATCTTGACCACGAAAATTTCGCCATCATTTTTCCTCCCCTAAAAATATATTAAACTGATATATACTAAAAGTTCAGTCCCCTGAATCTCAGTACCGGAAATCGGTCTTTATCTGCATATTGCAATTTCAATAATGAAATCTTTGTAATAATATTATCATAATTATCTGAAAAAACAATACACTGTATTAATTTTCCCCTGCATCCCCCTGGATATTTGCATTATTTCAGAGTCACATGTGTGCCTGGTATGTATGGCCTGACTTTTAAAACCCAAGTGCCCTGCAATTTCATATTAACATTTAAAGACCGCCGTCCGGTGACTTGGGGCGTTTAGCGAATACAGTTCATACACCCATTATAAATTGTTATTTTTTGTATGTAAAGCGCTTACACAATATTTATTGTAATACTTCCCTAAATACCGGAGACTTCTGCATGATATCAAAAATAGCGGCTGCCGCCGCTATTTTCATATTGATCAGCTCTGCCTCTGTCTTGCATCCCCTGCACGCCTCAATGCTTCACCGATGTTACGTACACATAACATCAATATCAGAATCATGAGTGCCGCAGGCAGCCAGATCCACCATCTGTTCTGGAGGGTCTGGGTCTGGGTTGCATATGCGAGCAATGTACCGAGTGACGGGTAATCCTCCGGGAAGCCGAACCCGAGGAACGACAGTCCCGACTCGATGCCGATATTTGCTGCAAGTGATAAAGTGCCGTTCACTATGATGATCCCGACAAGGTTCGGCATCAGCTGGCTGAATATGATCTTCACCGGTGAACTGCCCAGTGTCTTTGATGCATTGATGTAATCCAGTTCTTTTTCCTGCAGTGCCAGTGAACGGATGAGCCTTGCGGTCCCCATCCACAGGAATGCCGCCATGATCGCACTGAATGTCCAGATGTCATAGGACGGTACGATGGTTACGAAAACGATGACGATCATCAGGAACGGCAGTACCAGGAAAAAGTCGACGACGCGCATCAACGCATTGTCAAGCTGCCCGCCGAAGTAACCGGAAACGAGGCCGTAGATGATCCCGAAGCCGACACTCATCAATGTCACCAGAAACCCGATTGCAAGCGAGTTCCTTGTGCCGATGATCAGCTGGCCGAATATATCACGGCCGCCGTAGTCCGTCCCGAGCCTGAATTCTTCATCCGGCGGCTGGTTGATTGCAAACAGATCCACGAATACGATCTGCGCCTGATCGAGGAACATCGTGAGCCCGAATACATACGCTGTAATGGATACGAATATGATCAGTGAAAACAACGCAAGCTTATCCGCTATCAGTTCCTGCACGATCACCTTCCACCCGGGCGTGCTCTTCGGCAGCGTCTTATAGTCAAGCCCGCCGTGGTCCCCCGCCCCCGGCGGCATATCCGATTTCATATGTGTCGACATCTCAGTGCTGCCGTATATCCTGTCATCCCTTCTGTTTCCGTAAGGATCGGCGCTGCCGGAATCGCGGGAAGTGCTCTGTTCGGCACTTGCCTGGCGATTCTGACGGGCCTGTTCTTCGCGAGATGCATCAGTCTGTTCTTCATGCGCTTCATTGTTCAATTCTTCATCTTTACGACTCATTTTACATCCCCCTCCTTACTTAATCCTGATCCTTGGATCGACGATGCTCAGAATGATGTCAGACAGCAATGCACCGAGAATTGTCAAAAATCCGTAAAATAAAATCAATACATTCGCCACACTGAAGTCACGGGTCGAAATGGACTCCAGGAAAAGCGCCCCCATGCCGGGATACGCGTAGACCCATTCAATGAAGATGGATCCGCCCAGAAGGCCGACGAGTTCATACCCGAAGAACGCAGCGATCGGAATGATCGCGTTCCTGAATATATGCTTCACATAGAGTGCCGTGGATTTCACACCTTTGGCACGGGCAAGCATGACATAGTCTTTCTGCTGCGCTTCGATGACCCCGCTTCTGAGATACTGTACAGTACCCACGAGCCCGATGAGGGCGATCGAGAAACTCGGCAGTATCAGGTGGTTGATCTTACTGAGTATATAATCGAGCGATCCCGGCTCAAGTCCCGCCGCCACACTGCCGTTTGTCGGGAAGACCCCGAAATGGTAGCCGAAGATCCACAGGAGGACGAGGCCGAATACGAATGTCGGCGTCGCGAATCCCAGGTATGTGTAGCCCGTAATCGCTGAATCCAGCAGCGAATCCTTATAGCGTCCCGAAATCAGTCCGAGAGGGAGGCCGATAAGATAAATGATGAACACAGAGAATAATGAGAGCCATATCGTATTCAACAGGCGGTCGCCGATGACGTCAAGCACCGGCCGCTGATGGAATATGGAGTTTCCAAAATCCCCCTGGAACATCGCCACGACCCAGTCTCTGTATTGTATGTACCATGGGTTATCAAGTCCGAGCGCCTCACGCCTCGCCTGGATGGCTTCAGCGGGGATCGACGGGTCGATCATGCCGGAGAGCGCATCGCCCGGCATCAGGGAACCGAGGAAGAACACAAGTATGCTCAGTAATACAAGCTGCGGAAAAGTGATCAGTAGCCTTCTCAGAGTAAATTTAATCATTGCTCATCAACCTTTCACCGGTAACGCAACTTTGTGCGTCCCGGAAATTGCCTTGAGTGGAAAAACGCGGCCTTCATCATCCAGGTACTCATTGAAATGCCGGTCGTATTCTTCTTTGATCTGCCGGCGCAGCTGCATATTCCGCTCCACCTTATCCACATTCGTATCCGGTATCGCCGCAATCAGCCGTTTTGTATACAGGTGCTGCGGATTATTGAAGATCTCATCAGCAGTGCCCTCTTCCACGAGGCGTCCCTGATACATGATGCCGATATGCTGGCACATATGGCGCACGACGCCGAGATCGTGCGCGATGAACAGCATCGTCAGATCCATTTCCTGCTGGATCTCCTGCATGAAGTTCAGGACCTGGGCCTGGACGGATACATCGAGCGCCGATACGGGCTCGTCCGCGATGATCAGTTTCGGGTTCAGGGCAATCGCACGTGCCACCCCGATCCTCTGACGCTGGCCGCCTGAAAATTCATGCGGGAATTTATACAGCGACCCCGCCGGGAGGCCCACCCTCTCAAGCAGCCTCAATACTTCCTCCACCAGAGCGTCCTTCGATAATTTCTCATAATTTTTCAAAGGCTCGGCGACGATGTCGAACACGCGCTTACGCACGTTCAATGAAGAATACGGATCCTGGAAAATCATCTGTATATCCCTGTGGATCCCGATCTTCTTCCCCTTGCCGCTCAACTTTTCGCCCTGGAAATAAATCTCTCCGTCAGTGATTTGATTCAGGCCCATCACTGCCTTGCCTGTCGTCGTCTTGCCGGATCCCGACTCCCCGACCAGTCCGTAAGTCGTCCCCCTCGGTATTGCGATGCTCACTCCGTCGACGGCTCTCACATGGTCTTTCACCGTATTGAAGAAGCCGCCTTTGATTGGAAAGTGCACTTTCAAATCATTGATTTCTAAAAGGTTATTGCTCATCGTCTGTCGACACCCCCTTCTTCCATCTGATGTGCTTCGACACGCTGCTCGACTGCCCCGTGATCCATCGAAGTGTTCAGATGGAAATTCTTATAGCATGTGCACCGCACCTGATGCCCCGGTGCAATCTCCCTCAGCTTCGGCTGATGTTCATGCTCTTCTGCGCTGATCCACGGGATCCTCGGAGCAAATCTGCATCCGTCCCTGTCCATCTTATTCAGTGCAGGAACAACCCCCTGGATGACATGCAATTTGCTGCCGAGCTGTTCTTCCGACGGCAGCGAGTTCAACAATGACCGGGTATAAGGATGCTGCGGGTTCATGAACAGCTCCCTCACCGGCGCCACTTCGACGATCTGGCCGGCATACATCACCGCCACCCTGTCCGCCATCTCTGCAACGACCCCGAGGTCGTGGGTGATCAAAAGCACCCCCGATCCAAGGTCATCCTGCAGTTCACGGATGAGGTCCAGTATCTGTGCCTGGATCGTCACATCAAGCGCGGTCGTCGGTTCATCCGCAATGAGGAGCTTCGGCCGGTTGGCGATTGCGATCGCAATCACCACCCGCTGGCGCATGCCCCCCGACAGTTCATGGGGATAGGCTTCTGCAACCCTTTCCGGACGCGGGATGCCCACCCTGTCCAGCAATTCGATCGTATAGGACTCACGCTCACTCTTCTTCCCCGTGCCGTGGATCCTCAGCGTCTCCTGGATCTGATGCTTGATCTTCATCAACGGATTCAACGCAGTCATCGGATCCTGGAATATCATCGCGATATCCCCGCCGCGTATCTTATTCATCTGACGCTCATTATTCTTCAATAGATCTTTGCCCTGGAAAAAAACTTCACCCGTCACCCTCGCATGCCTATGTAAACCCATCAAAGAAAATGCCGTGGCACTTTTGCCGGACCCGGATTCCCCCACGAGCGCCAGGACTTCATTTTGACGTATACGTATACTGACATCATCGACAGCAGGGTAGTATTCCCCGTCAATTTTAAATGATGTCGTCAAACTGTTCGCTTCCAAAAGATATTCAACCATTCGTCATCATCCCCTTTCCTCAACATATAAAAATTTAAAAACGAAATATTCAAACATTAATAAAAGCATGATACTGAAGAATATTGATCCAGCATGTCGGATTTTATTTTCGATTCACAATGTATGGATGATCTATGTGATTTTACAATAGTGAAATTATTTGGAATTCATTCTATAATTATCATTCTAGTCATTTGACATCCCGATTTCAACAGCCATTCCAAGTATGGTGCATATGCATTGCCGGACTTTAATATACACCACTGAATATTTAATTTCAATGACATATTCGCATCAGCCCAGTCATGATTGAAAGCGATTACACTCCAGCTGCTGATATGATTGGGTTTCACAATGATATTGTGAAATATTTGTTTAATGAAAATTTTTAAATGACGGCAACTATACTTTTTCCCGATTATGTATTATCATATAGAGTAGCTAAATATGTTTAGGAGTTGTCGATGCCATGAAATATATCGTTACATTCGTCTGGGCACTCATGCTGACACAAATGGTCAACTTCATATTGAACAGTCTTGCAGGCGGCGGGCCATACAGCTTCATGAGCGGTGTACTGCTTGCCGTACTGATCACTTTGACTGTTTTTGTACTTGATTACATGATGAAAGATCCCAATGAGACTGCTGAATGACAGCGGTGAATCATCCCCTGCCCGAGGCAGGGGATTTTATTTAAAATAATTTACAGAGGTACAATATGACGAATATTCTTCCGGCAGTGCGTTCACTGAAGGATTTTGAAAAACTGACACACAGCCCCTATAAAGCACTGGTGCTGCTCGACATCCATATCGGACACCTTGAAAGTCATATGAAGACGATGCATGCCCATGGCTTCAAAGTGTTCATCCACCTTGATCTGATCAAGGGGCTTGCCGTCAGCACCGAGGCCCTCGAGTTCATCCATCAGAAATTCAAGCCGTACGGCATCATCACGACACGGGGCAAGATGATCAGCAAAGCGAAGTCGCTGGGACTGAAGACGATATTGCGCGTATTTCTGATCGATTCTTCTTCGGTCGGGAGGAGCATCGAACTGATCAGGCAGAGCGGCCCGGACTATATAGAGGTCCTTCCCGGCACCGTCCCGAAAATGATCCACTTTTTCAGCCATGTCCAAAATGTCGATGTGATCGCCGGCGGACTGATAGAGACCACTCAGGAAGTGGAACATGCAATCCAGGCCGGGGCGAAGTTCGTCACGACATCGAAGACGGACTTATGGTTCAAATAAGCCGAATTTGACTTTCCTGCGGTGAATGGGTAAAATTTTAGACAAGTTAATAGTGTTGGAGAAGCAGAGCCCGCATTTATAGTGTTCCTACTATAAGTGCGGGTTTTTTTAACAGCTGTTAACAAAATACAAAGGGGGAAAAGCAATGAATATTTACATTGCTGAGTTTGTCGGCACCGCAATACTGATATTATTCGGGGCCGGCGTCGTGGCGAACGTCAATTTGAAGGGATCTCTCGCGAAAGGCGGGGGATGGGTCGTCATCGCATTGGGATGGGGATTTGCAGTAACGTTTGCAATTTATGCCGTCGGCCAGTTTTCCGGCGCGCACATCAATCCTGCAGTGACGCTCGGGTTTGCATTTGCCGGGGAGTTCCCTTGGGCGGATGTCATACCTTACTTCATCGCACAGGTGCTCGGGGCGATGTTCGGGGCATTCGTGGTATGGCTGCATTTCATGCCGCATTTCAAAGCGGAGGAAGATTCAGGGACGAAGCTCGGTGTCTATGCGACCGGTCCCGCCTATCCCAACTATGTAGCGAACTTCGCAAGTGAGATGATCGGTACGTTCATCCTCATACTGGGACTTTTATTCATAGGGGCAAACGATTTCACAGACGGGCTGAATCCATTGATCGTCGGTTTCCTGATCACGGCCATCGGTCTGTCGCTCGGCGGTACGACCGGTTATGCGATCAACCCGGCACGTGACTTCGGGCCGAGGCTCGCGCACTTCCTGATGCCCATCCCGGGCAAAGGCCGTTCGAATTTCAAGTATGCACCCGTGCCGATCTTAGGTCCGCTTTCAGGCGGGGCACTCGGTGCTGCGGTCTACAACGCCGTGTTCCTCGGCGCACCGGATCTGTTCCTTGCACTGGCCATCGTCTTCGTGATTGCAGTATTGGCATTGGGGGTATTCTTAAATAAGTCGGTTTTAAAAGAGGACACATCGAAATTAATGTAATCAATCCAAGGGGGATTTAAAAATGGAAAAGTATATCATGTCAATCGACCAGGGCACCACAAGTTCAAGAGCGATTCTTTTCAATAAAAAGTCGGAAATCGTGGCGACACATCAGCGCGAGTTCAATCAATACTTTCCCCAGTCCGGCTGGGTGGAGCATAATGCAAATGAAATCTGGAGTTCCGTGCTTGCCTGTGTGGCGGGTGTCCTGACGGAAAACGACATCAAACCTGAACAGGTTGAGGCCATCGGCATCACCAACCAGCGTGAAACGACGGTGGTCTGGGATAAGAACACCGGCAGGCCCATCCATAACGCGATCGTCTGGCAGTCCCGCCAGACGGCGGACATATGCGAGGAGCTGAAGAGCCGCGATCTCGAGCCCATGTACAAGGAACGCACCGGGCTTCTGCTCGACCCTTATTTCTCGGGTACGAAAGTGAAGTGGATCCTTGATCATGTGGAGGGGGCGCGTGAAAAGGCTGAAAACGGCGAGCTGCTTTTCGGCACGATCGATACATGGCTGATCTGGCGCTTCACCGAAGGGGTGCACGTGACGGACTATACGAACGCAAGCCGTACCCTCATGTACAATATCCATGACTTGAAGTGGGATGAGGAACTGCTGGAGCATCTGACGGTGCCTGAATCCATGCTGCCCGAAGTGAAATCTTCCAGCGAGATCTACGGCGAGACGACCAAGGCGCATTTCTTCGGCCTCAACATACCGATCGCAGGTATCGCCGGGGACCAGCAGGCGGCACTTTTCGGGCAGCTGTGCCACGATAAGGGTGATACCAAAAACACTTACGGCACCGGTTGCTTCCTCCTGATGAATACAGGAACGGAAGCGGTGAAAAGTGAAAATGGCCTGCTGACCACCATCGCCTACGGCATCGACGGCAAAGTGCATTACGCACTTGAAGGGTCGATCTTTGTTGCCGGCAGTGCCATCCAATGGCTGCGTGACGGTCTCCGGATGTTCAACGAATCTTCACAGACCGAAGAGTATGCCACGCGTGTGGACAGTTCCGAAGGCGTCTATGTCGTGCCTGCATTCACAGGGCTTGGTGCACCTTACTGGGATTCCGAGGCGCGCGGTGCAATATTCGGACTGTCGCGCGGTACGGAAAAGGAGCATTTCATCCGCGCAACACTCGAGTCCCTTGCCTACCAGACGAAGGATGTTCTGGATGCGATGCAGAAAGATGCGGGCACAGACCTCGACATGCTGAGGGTCGACGGCGGTGCTGCAGAGAATGATTTCCTGATGCAGTTCCAATCGGACCTGCTCGGCACCCGCGTGGAGCGTCCCGAGATTTTGGAGACCACCGCACTCGGGTCTGCGTATCTTGCGGGCCTCGCAACGGGTTTCTGGTCTTCTGTCGATGAAATCGAGCAGGTCAGCGAAACGGATTCAATATTCGAACCCGAAATGGATCATGAGAAAGTCGATGAGCTGTATGAGGGCTGGCAGACAGCGGTCAAGGCGACCCAAACCTTCAAACCGAAGCGGAATGCCGGCGGGGTTCACGAATAGATGATGTGATTCATATGGAAAGACCGATCATTTAGGAGGATTATCATGTTAAATACGTTAACCAGGAAAGAGCAGCTTGAGCATATGGAGAAAGTGGATTATGATCTCGTCGTCATCGGCGGCGGGATCACCGGTGCGGGAGTGGCGCTGGATGCCGCAAAACGCGGCATGAAAGTGGCTTTGGTGGAAATGCAGGATTTCGCTGCGGGGACTTCGAGCCGCAGTACGAAACTTGTGCACGGCGGACTGCGTTATTTGAAGCAGATGCAGATCGGCGTGGTCAGGGCCACAGGCGTCGAGCGTGCAATCGTCTATGAAAACGGACCGCATGTGACCACACCTGAATGGATGCTGCTCCCCTTCCACAAGGGCGGCACTTACGGGGAGATGATGACGAGCCTCGGCCTGAAAGTCTATGATGCACTGGCCAGGGTGAAAAAAGGCGAGCGCCGCCAGATGCTCTCCATCGAAGACGTCAAAGAAAAAGAGCCCCTCGTCAAGACGGAGGATCTGCTCGGCGGCGGTTACTATGTCGAGTATAAAACCGATGATGCGAGGCTGACGATCGAGGTCATGAAAAAAGCGGCAGAGTTCGGTGCCGACCCCGTCAACTACATGAAGGCGAAAGATTTCGTCTATGACAAAGGCCAGGTGGTCGGCATACGCGCCCATGACCTGCTGGGTGATTCCGAATACCAGATCCTCGGCCGCCGCGTCGTGAATGCAACAGGCCCTTGGGTGGATGAAGTGCGTGAAAACGATCCATCATCCAAGGAAATCAAAAAGAACATCGTATTATCCAAGGGTGTCCACATCGTCTTTGACGGCAGGGACTTCCCGCTCCGTCAGGCCGTTTATTTCGATACCCGGAGTGATGGACGCATGATGTTCGCGATACCGCGGGACGGCAAGACTTATGTCGGCACGACGGATACGTTTTATGATGAAGATACTTCAAAACCGATAGCGACACAGGAAGACCGGGATTACCTTCTTGACAACGTCAACTATATGTTCCCGGGACTGGATCTCCGGGATGAGGATATAGAGTCCAGCTGGGCAGGCATCCGTCCGCTGATCCAGGCGCCCGGCAAGGGACCGTCCGAGCTCTCCAGGAAAGATGAAATATGGGTGGCCGACAGCAAGCTGATCAACATCGCCGGGGGAAAATTGACAGGCTACCGCCATATGGCCGAGGAAATCGTCGACCTGGTCGCAAATGAATTGAAGAAGGAATACGGCTTGAAATTCAAACCGTCCGACACGGAAACCCAGGTCATCTCCGGCGGGGATGTCGGCGGCAGCGATCATTTCGAAACATTCGTGGAAACCACTGCAGCCAAAGCCCCGGCTTTCGGCCTGAGCCTGGAAACCGGATATGACATCGCCCGCAAGTACGGGAGCAACGCAGAAGAAATATACAGGCTCGCAAGTGCCGTCAGCGACGATAATAAATACGGCCTCCCTCCCGCGGAATATGCCAAAGTCGTCTACAGCATACAAAATGAAATGATCGCCAAGCCCACCGACTACTTCGTCCGCCGTACCGGCGCCTTGTATTTCGATGTCAGCGAAGTGGAAAAGCATCAGGACGGTGTGATCGCCCTGATGCAGGACAAACTGGGCTGGGATGATGAAGTCCGCCGCAGCATGACGGAAGAACTTGATCTGGCATTGAAGAATGCTGCTGGAGACCTGGTGAAATAATATTTTAATCTTCATTCGAATCCCCTGCCTGCCCGGCGGGGGATTCTTTAATTTCATTCATCGTTTCCCCCCCTCCCGCCGTCGTGTGGGATGACAGGAGGGGATGATTATGATTATGATGAAGGTGGATACCTTTTATTACATTGAAAGATCACCTTTAACAGGAGTGAGGATATTGAACGATACCCAGGAATTATATGATATCACCATCATCGGCGGCGGACCGACCGGACTGTTCACAGCTTTCTACGGCGGGATGCGGCAGGCCAAAGTGAAAATTATAGACAGTCTGCCGCAGCTCGGCGGTCAATTGACTGCTCTTTATCCGGAGAAATATATATATGACGTTGCCGGTTTCCCGAAAATCAAGGCTCAGTCACTCGTCGATAATCTGACGGAGCAGATGAACATGTTTGATAATTCAGTCGTCCTCGGGCAGGCGGTCGAAGAGCTGGAAAAGCAGGAGGATGGCACCTTCCGCATCGTCACGGATGCCGAAATCCATCATTCCAGGACCGTCATCATCACAGCGGGCAACGGTGCATTCCAGCCGCGCCGCCTTAAACTGGAAAATGCAGAAGAATACGAAGGGCGTAACCTCCACTACTTCATAGATGATTTGAATTCATTCTCAGGAAAGAAGGTCGCCCTGTTCGGCGGCGGGGATTCTGCAGTGGACTGGGCATTGATGCTCGAGCCGATTGCCGAAGAGGTGACGATCATCCACCGGCGTGATAAATTCCGGGCGCATGAACACAGTGTGGAAAAACTGAAGAATTCAAGCGTTGTGATGAAAACTTCTTTCATTCCTGAATCGCTCGTCGGCGACCGGGATGAAATACGGCAGGTGATCCTTGAGGAGACGAAAACCAGTGAAAAAGAAGTGCTGGACGTGGATGCAGTGGTCTGCAACTACGGCTTCGTCTCTTCCCTGGGGGCCATCAACAACTGGGGGCTTGAGATCGAGAAGAACGCCATAGTCGTGAACACCAGGCAGGAGACGAATATCCCCGGGGTGTATGCAGCCGGAGATATATGCACTTATGAAGGTAAAGTCGACCTCATCGTCACAGGTTTTGGCGAGGGGCCGACGGCCGTCAACAATGCCAAAGTCTATATGGACCCTGAAGCCAGAGTTCAGCCGAGGCACAGTACAGCGATGTTCCCTTGAAGTCAGGCGGACATTACTGAAGAAATAAAAAAGCCGAGGGGAGAACCCTTCGGCAAGTTATAATCAGAGGCGGCCAGGCGTAGCCCGGCTGCCTTTTTTGTCGTGAGAAAGGGGAGCGCCGATGGAAGATGGCTGCCGCTCACTCAGCCCGTTCAATGAGCGATAGACCGCCCCTGCCGCTCACCCTCTACGCCCATCTAAACAGTGGTCTGCCGACACGAAAAAAGCCGGGCCACATGTCCCGGCTTCCTCTCCCATTCACTCTATACCGTTTCAAACTTCACTTCACCGTCGGCATAGTCGACTTTGAAGCTCTGACCTTCGATGAGGTCGCTTTCAATCATTTTACGGGCCAGAGGTGTCTCGATATACCGTTGGATGAACCTTTTCAGCGGTCTTGCACCGAACTGCGGCTCATACGCTTCATCCGCAATCCATTTTTTGGCGGCCTCCGTCACTTCCACGCTCATGTGCTGTCCCTCGAGTCTGCGGTTCAATTCAATGACCAGCTTGTCGACGATCAGCGTCATATTGTCCCTGGATAACGGGCTGAACATGACGATATCATCCATACGGTTGATGATTTCAGGCTTGAAATGCATATGCACTTCGCTCATCACCGTATTTCTCACATCTTCCGTCAGCTCACCTTCATTCTCGACGGCATCCAGCAGGTAGCCGGAGCCGATGTTTGAAGTCATGATGATGATCGTATTCCTGAAGTCGACCGAACGGCCCTTGGAGTCCGTGAGCCGGCCTTCGTCCAGCAGCTGCAGCAGGATATTGAAGACGTCGCTGTGCGCCTTTTCCACCTCATCCAGCAGGATGACAGAGTACGGCTGGCGGCGGATGGCTTCCGTCAGCTGACCGCCCTCTTCATGGCCGACGTACCCCGGCGGTGCACCGATCAGCCTTGAGACCGCATGTTTTTCCATATATTCACTCATATCGATGCGGATCATATGCTTCTCTGAGTCGAACATCGTGGCGGCAAGCGTCTTCGCAAGCTCCGTCTTACCGACACCGGTCGGCCCGAGGAATAAAAAGCTGCCGATCGGACGATTGGGATCCTTGATCCCCGCCCTAGCACGGATGACTGCATCCGCCACAAGGTCGACCGCTTCGTCCTGGCCCACGACCCGTTCATGCAGGATGTCCGAGAGTTTCAAAAGTTTATCCTTTTCCGTCTCGACCAGCTTGCTGACAGGGATGCCGGTCCACGCACTCACGATGTAGCCGATTTCGTCTTCAGTGACCACTTCACGGATGATGCGGTTTTCCCCGGCACCCGCCTCCTGCAGATTCTCCTCGTATTCCGCAAGCTCCTTTTCGAGCTGCGGCAGCCGGCCGTGCCTGAGTTCGGCGGCACGCTCAAGTTCATAATTATTCTCCGCTTCTTCCAGTTCCTGGCGCGCCTTGTCCACTTCTGCGCGTTTTTCATTCACACGGTTGATCTGTTCCTTCTCTTTTTCCACACGCTGGGACAGGCTGGACTGCGCTTCACGTGCATCCGCCAATTCTTTCTGCAGTTCATCCAGGCGCAGGCGCGACACCGAATCTTCTTCGTTCTTCAATGCCTGCTCTTCAATTTCAAGCTGCATGACGCGCCGGTTGATCTGGTCCAGCTCGGTCGGGTTTGAACCCATTTCAGTGCGGATCGTCGCACTTGCCTGGTCCATCAGGTCGATCGCCTTATCCGGCAGGAACCTGTCCGTGATGTAGCGGTCGGATAATTCCGCAGCGGCAACGAGCGCACGGTCCGTGATCCGGACACCGTGGTGCACTTCATAACGTTCCTTCAGTCCGCGCAAAATTGAAATCGTGTCCTCCACATCCGGTTCGGGAATCTGGACTTTCTGGAAACGCCTCTCCAGTGCGGAATCCTTTTCGATGTACTCGCGGTACTCATTCAGCGTCGTCGCACCGATACAGTGCAGTTCGCCGCGTGCGAGCATCGGTTTCAGCATATTGCCCGCATCCATCGCACCTTCCGTCTTGCCGGCGCCGACGAGCATGTGGATTTCATCGATGAATAAAATGATCCTGCCCTCGGACTCCTTCACTTCCTTAAGCACGGCTTTCAGACGTTCCTCGAACTCCCCGCGGTACTTCGCACCAGCGACAAGTGCCGACAGATCAAGTTCGAACACCGTCTTGTCCATCAGGCTGTCGGGCACATCCCGGCGGACGATCCTCTGGGCCAGACCTTCGACGATCGCCGTTTTACCGACGCCCGGCTCACCGATCAGCACGGGGTTGTTTTTCCTTTTGCGGCTCAGGATACGGATGGCACTCCTGATTTCCTCATCACGGCCGATGACGGGGTCCACGTTCCCCTGCCTCACTTCCTCGACCAGGTCGCGGCCGTATTTTTCCAAAACTTCATATTGCACTTCAGGATTTTGTGTCGTCACATGATTCCCTCCTCTGACTTTTTCGATCACTTCTTTGATGATGCCTTCTTTATTTCCTACAGCTTCTTTCATGATTTCTTCATTTTCAATGGCGGCAAGCAGCATGTGTTCCTGGGAAATGAATGCATCCCCCATCCCGGACATGAATTTTTCTGCCCGGTTCACGATGGCCGAGAAGCCGTTTGACATATACTGCCCGTATTGAACGTTCTCGCCGGTCACCACATTATACTTGGCGAGTTTTTCATCATACTTTCCAATCAGTCCGTCAACATCGATGTTGACACGCTCGAGTATGTCACGTGCCATGCTTTCCCCGATGGTCAGCATCGCTTTCGCCACCGCTTCGGCTTCTATGGATTGAAGCTGCAGATCAACGGATATGCCCTGGGCACGTTCGACGATCGACTGCACCTGATATGTCATTTTATTGACGTCCATTGTCATCACCCCGTATCATTTTTATGGTTTGACCTTTTTTGACCTTAGTTCAATTATACTACTTTTTACCCTTAATTCAAGTTATATATCGCTTTTGGAAAGATTTTATTTTATACTATAGTTTATAATTTTAGGAGGCTTGAAGAATGGAATTTTGGGAACTCATCAAGTATGTACTTTTAGGTCTGCTCCAGGGAATCACCGAACCGATCCCGGTATCATCCAGCGGTCATCTTGTGATTGCCAGGGAGATTTTCGGCATCGAAGCCACGGGACTGTCCTTTGAAATTTTCTTGAACACCGCTTCATTGATTGCTGTCTTATTCATATACAGATACGATATTTTATCAATCCTAGGGAACTTGAGCCGGTTTTTGCTGCGCGGGGCCAGGGATGAGGCCGCCATCGATGATGCCAGGTATACGATGTATCTGATCATCGCGACGATTCCGGTCGGCATCATGGGACTTCTGTTGAATGACTTCATCGGCGAGAACATCTCGGTCGGGTTCGTCGGCGTGATGCTGCTCGTGACAGGTCTTGCACTGTGGTTCATCAAGAATAAACGCGGCGAGAAGCGGGACGGGGAACTGACGGTCAAGGACTCACTCATCGTCGGGTTCGCCCAGGTCGCGGCCCTAACTCCCGGCATCAGCCGGAGCGGTGCCACACTGGTCGGAGCGATGTCTGTCGGGATGAACCAGAAGAATGCACTCAGATTCGTCTTCCTGCTCTACATACCTGTGTCACTCGGCACCGGGCTGCTCGGCATATCGGATATAGCGAACGACCCGAACATCGATACGCTTTGGGTCGGCTACTTGGCAGCATTCGCCGTTTCAGTCGTCGCGACTTATTACGCACTCAGATGGCTTCAGAATGTCATGCAGCGCGGCAACCTGGTCATCTTTGCATACTACTGCTTCACCATAGGGACATTGTCCATCCTGTATCAATTATTCATCGCATAAGGGAGTGTTGATCATGAAAGTTCTGATGACCGGATTCGACCCATTCGGCGGCGAGCGCATCAACCCGGCCTTGGAGGCGGTCAAAAGGCTGCCGGATGAAATCGGCGGCATGGCAGTTGTCAAAGCTGAGATCCCCACCGTCTTCCATCAGTCTGCAGAAGTCATGCAAGCGCTGCTTGCGGGCGATGAATTCGACTATGTTGTCGCCGTCGGCCAGGCAGGCGGACGCAGTGAAATGTGTGTCGAGCGAATCGGCATCAACATCGATGATGCAAGGATTCCGGATAATACCGGGAATCGGCCGATCGACGCAGCCATCCACGCTGAAGGTGCCACGGCATATTTTTCGAACATGCCGGTGAAGCGGATGGTGAAATCGATGTTGGAGGCAGGCATACCTGCACGGCTGTCGAATACTGCCGGAACATTCGTCTGCAACCACATACTTTATCAGCTTGGCCTTATGGCGGACACGGAATTCCACGGGCTGAAGTACGGATTCATCCATGTGCCTTACGTGCCGGAACAGGCTGCCGGGAAGGAAGGCATACCGGCGATGCCGCTTGAAGACATCACCGCCGGACTCCACGCTGCGGTCCATGCCCTTTCTGAAGGTGAGGGGGATATTGCGAGTCCGATGGGCGAAATACATTGATTTTGGAACAGGTGACGGTGTCGCCTGTTTTTATTTTATTTAATAAAACGCCTGCCTGGCCGGTGGGGGCCGTCTGTCGATCACTTCATTGCATATATGAGTGATAGAACGGCCGCGGCGCTCACTCAGCCCCATTTTTCCGATGACCATCCTAATATTTTCCATAAATAAAAAACCATCCTTTCGGACGGTTCTCAAATTCATTATTTTAGCTGACACCGAGTGCAATCTTGGCATAACGGCTCATTTTATCTTTATCCCAAGGCGGGTTCCAGACAATGTTCACTTCCGTATCATTGACTTCTGGCAGTTCTGCAAGCGCCTGCTTCACGCTGTCGACGATCTGCGGCCCCATCGGGCAGCCCATTGAAGTCAATGTCATTTCCACGCCTGCGTTGCCATCTTCGTCAAGGTTCACTCCGTAAACCAGTCCGAGGTTCACAATATCTATGCCGAGCTCAGGGTCGATCACGTTTTCCAACGCGCCCATCATGCTCTCTTCCATTTCTTTATCCATTCATCTCACTCCTTTAGAGATTTACTTATATTAATAATAACAAATTATTAACAAGGTTTAAATATAAATGCTATCATGGAATTGTGAACTTTTATAGAGGAGCAGAATTATGGAGAAGCATTTGATATGTCTGGATTTAGACGGAACACTGCTTACGGATGATAAAGAGATCAGTCCGTATACTAAACAGGTCATCAATACACTGCAAAAGCAGGGGCACGAACTGATGATCTCAACAGGAAGACCTTACCGTGCAAGCGAGCCGTATTACACGGAGCTTGGGATGGACACCCCGATCGTCAATTTCAATGGGGCCTTTGTCCACCACCCGAATGATTTCAATTTCAGGACGGTCCACGAAGAGCTGGACCTCGGAGTTGCAATCGAAATTGCACGCAGGGTCCCTGACCTTAATATACAAAATGTGATCGCCGAAATAAAAGATACGGTCTACCTCCATTATCACGACGCCGTTTTATTCGATGCATTCAGCATGGGCGAGCCCGTGATCAAGGTCGGTGAGCTGACCCAGACGATGGAGGAAGGGCCCACCACCATTCTGATCCAGGCGGAGGAGAAGGAAATCCCGACGATCAGGCAGGAACTGGACGACCTGTTCGCCGAAGCGATCGAACACAGACGCTGGGGGGCACCTTATCCGGTGCTTGAAATCATCAAAAAAGGGATCAATAAGGCGGTCGGCGTGGATTATGCACGCGGATACCTGAACATCGATCCAAAAAACACCATTGCATTCGGGGACGAAGACAATGACACCGAGATGCTGGAATATGTCGCCCATGGTGTCGCCATGGACAACGCCATCGACGACATCAAAAATGTGGCGGACCATGTCACGGATTCCAACAATAAGGATGGAATAGGTAAGTTCTTAGCTGATTATTTCAGCTTGAAGATATAAATCATGAGGGGGATTTTATGAAACTATTTGCTGACAGCTGTGCGGATTTGAGTCTCGAGGAAACTGAAAAAAGAGGGATTGAAGTACTTCCGCTCACGATTACGATTGACGATGAAAGCTACAGGGATCAGATCGACATCTCAAGTGCGGAAGTTCTGCAGTCGATCAAAGACGGAAAACGGCCGACCACTTCTCAGGCGAACCCCGAAAACTTCGTGGAAAGGTTCATGCCATATGTGGAGGGAGGCGAACCGATCTTATACATCGCATTCTCAAGCGAGTTGTCGGGGACTTACCAGAGCGCCGTCATCGCAAAGGACACCATCCTTGATGAGCATCCCGAGGCGGACATCACCCTGATCGATACTAAAGCGGCGAGTTACGGTCTCGGCCTGATCGTCGAGCGGGCGAGCGATGACATCCAGAATGGGCTTCCGAAAGAGGAAGTCATTGAAAATGTCCGGAAAAATGTTAAAAACATCCGGCATTTCTTCACCGTGAATGACCTGGACTATCTGGCGAAAGGCGGCAGACTGTCGAAAGGCAGCGCGTTTCTTGGCGGCCTGTTGAATATCAAGCCACTGCTTCATGTGGAGGACGGCAAGCTTGTGCCGCTTGAAAAACACCGCGGCCTCAAGAAAGTGTTCAAAAGCATGGTCAATCATCTGAATAAAGACAATGTTTCAGGCAAAGCGCACATCGTGCAGTCCGATGCGCAGGACAGTGCAGAACAGTTGAAAGAGAAATTGCTTTCCGAGACGGATATAGAAGAAGTGAACATCAGCCTGATCGGTCCCACGATCGCCAGCCATACGGGCAACGGCACGATAGCGTTGTTTTATTTCAATGAAGGAGTGTAGGCGATGATGAAAGTCGTAGTCGTAGGCGGCGTCGCAGGCGGAGCCACGGCCGCTTCCCAGCTCAGACGGCTGGAGCCTGATTGTGACATCACGATATTTGAAAAAGGCCGGGACATCAGCTTCGCCAACTGCGGGCTGCCCTACCATATCGGCGGTGAAGTGGCGGAACGGGGTCAGCTGATTGCAGCGACGCCTGAGACATTCGGTAAAAAGGATGTGCGCGTCCACACTGATCATGAAGTCATCGGGGTGCACCCCGGTGGTCATCGTCTCACCGTCAAAAATCTGGAAACCGGTGAAGTCTTTGAAGAGTCATACGACCGCCTGATACTGTCACCCGGCGGCAGACCGCGGATCATCCCTGCACTTGAAGGTGTGACGGCTGTCCATGTGCTCCATACGCTTGAAGATATGGATAGGATCATGAAATTCATTGATGATGAAGACATAAAGGAAGCCGTAGTCGTGGGCTCAGGCTTCATCGGCATGGAGGTCACGGAGAACTTGAGGATGCGTGATATCGATGTCACGCTCGTCCACAGGAATGAAAACCTTTACGGCCATGTCGAAGCGGAGATGGTCGCGCCCCTCCTTCAAACGCTTGAAGACCAGGGTGTGAATCTGAAGCTGAATGCCGAAATTTCACGTGTCGAGGACGGCTGCGCCCACCTGACGAACAATGAAAAAATTCCGGCCCCGATGATCATACAGGGCATCGGGCTTACGCCGAACACCGGATTTTTAAGGGGGTCCGGGGTGAGGGTCACAGATGATGGTCTGATACCGGTCAACGAATACGGCCAGACGAATGTTGATAATGTATATGCCCTCGGTGATGTGATGGAGACGAAATATCTGCACGTACCCGACGTCGCTGCAAACATCAAACTCGCATGGCCGGCCCATCGCATGGCCTATACGATCGCCAACCATATCCACGGCGCATATGACATCAAATTTGAAGGACTGCTCGGCACGAACATCATGCGGTTCTTCGACCATGAAATCGGATCAATCGGTCTTGAACAGAAAGATGTGCGCGGAATCGACCATTTCGTCATAGACCACCAGCAGAACTTCAAGGCGGGCTATATGGAGGGTGCTTCAAAAATCAGGATCAAGATGTATGTGGGTCATGACGGCACCATCCTGAGGGCTGCATTGATATCCAAAAGCGGCGTCGATAAGCGTCTTGACACCCTGGCCGCACATATCAGGACCGGCGGTAAAGCCCAGGACCTCATCAATATCGAAGTCGCATATTCGCCGCCGTTCTCAAGTCCGAAAAGCTTTTTGAACATGGTCGGATACAAAGCGGTCGAAGAGATGAAAAAACGCGGATTATATTGAACATGAACAGCCACGACCCTGCCGGGCCGTGGCTGTTTTGATGGACCGAATTTTTTATTGTGGCATGAAAGGCGTCATGGAGGGTTTTCGTCCCTCTCTCCAAATCGATTTCAATCCGCGTTTTCGATTTGAACGGCCGTTTCCCTCTCTCCAAATCGATTTCA
>NZ_FRCF01000007.1 GCF_900142805.1 Lacicoccus alkaliphilus DSM 16010
ATCCCTCAGAGACGATGAGGTGGATAGGTTCGGCGTGTAAGTGTGGCGACACATGCAGCGGACGAATACTAATCGATCGATGACTTATTCAAAGATTTGTACCGTGTAGAGGGTTTTTTACACGATGTTGCTTGGCTTCTATATGGTTTTGAATGTACATTGCATTCAAATTGTCTGGTGGCAATGGCGGAGAGGCCACACCTGTTCCCATGCCGAACACAGCCGTTAAGCTCTCCAGCGCCGATGGTAGTTGGACTGACGTCCCGTTAGAGTAGGACGCCGCCAGGCAGACTTAGACCCGATCCCAGTGATCGGGTCTTTTTTTATTGTCTTTTTCTTTTTATAAGTCATTCTCCAACTGTCAGGTGATCATTACAGACTGACCGGCTTAGTGTGCAAAACAGGAAAACTGAATGTGGGTATGCTCATTTTGGAGGAGGGCCAATGACTTCATCTGCTAAACGACGGCAGTTGTCCTGATCAAAATAGTCGAAATAATACTCCGCCTTTTCATACCAGGGGTTTTTATTTTCACCTGTCACGATACGTTCTAATGAATTGATTACTGCCTCTGTATTACCGGCTTTATATCCATATAAATCCTCATCCAGGTCGAGGTAAGTACCGCGTTTTTCTTCTAATATATCCTGATCAAACATATAAAAAATGATCGGCTTATTTTGATACAAGAAATCCCAGGATACACTTGTATAATCAGTCAACAGCATATCAGCATCAATCACTTCATCTTTGATGATAGCTTCATCAAAAGTGATGACTGAGATGTGATCTCCACTTTGTAATGGTTTGAAATACTCTTCATAAGTTTTCATAAAAGGGTGCAATACAACTTTTATATTAAGATGATAAGATACAATAAGCTTCCTCAATTCAGGATCATTCAACAGATCCACCATGCATCGGAAGTAATCACTTTCCAAAAACTCTTCCTCGGTAAGATCAATTAACCATTCCCTCCATGTCATCATCAGAAGTATGTTGCTGACCTCTTTTGAAGGATTGTCAGGTTGTAAACGGTCAAAACGCGCCATGCCTGTAGTGATTAATTTTTCATCAGGAACTTTCCAACCGTTTAATTTGATATCGCGTTCGTATTTTGAAGCACAATTAAAAAAGTCAGTGCGATGAAGAAGAGGCTTATCTTCAGGCTGTATTAAAATTTTCTTAAAGCCTTCAATTCCATGACTGACATGTGTCATCACTGTTTTTTTATTGAGGTGGATATATTTATCAACATCCGGTGCAATGTCATAAAGGATGGAGTGGCCATGGAATGTATAGTCGGCTCTGAAAAACAACAAATAATTCTTAAAGCTGCCAAGAGCCACAGCATTTGGAATATTTTCTGATTGGACGTAGTTGAAATTCTTGTCATACATCCAATATGTCTTTACATCCTGGCGTTTTTCGACAAGGTATGTATGGAAAACTGATGCATTGTCTTCGTATTTTTCTCCCAGATTTCCCCCGACAAGTACTATTGGTTTCTTATTTCCCGGTAGTATAGCAGCAACAAATCGTGCAACTGACATTTTAAGAATGATCGAGGGAGACTCGTACCATTTAGAATTTTTCAATCTCATAAGTTATCTCCTCCTTTAAATTCATCATGATTCGTCTATCCCCCAAGCTTATACACTTTTCATAGTTTTTCACTATGTTTTGTTTAAATATATGCATTCGGGGTATTTATATGTTACTGAATATTAAGATTATTTTAACATAAGTGCGTAATGAATCTAAATATAGAAGGGGGAGAATCATTTGACTGTACGGAAAATATTGTTCATTTCAGATCATGGTGACCCACTTGCTGAATTGGGCGGGGAACAGGCGGGTGGGCAGAACAACTATGTCAAACAACTGATGCATCACCTCTGTGATAGAGGGATGCTGGTGGATGTGGTCACTCATTGGAGCGATGAAACTGCGCCTCAAATAGAAAGGTACGGCAAGTCAGGTCGCGTAATTCGTATCGCAGCAGGCAGGAAAGGTTTTGTTCCAAAGGAAGAAATGGTGAATTTCCTTGATGATATTTATAAGGAAATGAAAATTATACTCAATTTAAAAGAGTATGACATTATCCATAGTCATTACTGGATGTCCGGTCTTCTTGGTCTTGCTGTGAAGGAAGAATTCGGCATACCGTCCGTCCATACCTCCCATTCACTTGGTACCGTAAAAGCGGCAGCCACAGGAGTACGGGAAGAAAGACGCCTGAGGGCTGAAAAAAGGATTCTCAGAAAAGCAGATCGCGTCATAGCGACGACACCAACTGAAAAAGAAACCATCATAAAATTTGCAGGTCCGAAAACGGATGTCTCTGTGATTCCTATTGGAGTTGCGAAGTCATTTGAAGAAACATCGCTTCAAAAACCGCCCGCAAAACCACACTTTGTTTACGCCGGACGCTTTGAAGAGACTAAAGGGCTGTTTACTCTCTTAAAAGCTTTTCAGGATTTTGTGAAAGAGGGGCAGGAAGGCGAATTGGTTCTTGCAGGAGGAGACGAGGAAGACATTGATGCAGCGACAGGTTTACCCGTCACCGCCGGCCTCAGGGATGCCATCAATGGTATTGAGGACAGAGTGACTTTTGTTGGTCCAAAATCGCAGGAGGAACTTGCTGCATTGTTTTCTGAAGCCACAGCAGTGGTCGTGCCTTCCTATTATGAATCGTTTGGCATGGTGGCTGCCGAGGCGCAAAGGTGCGGTACACCGGTCATCGCTTCTGGAGTCGGCGGCTTGCAGGATGTGGTACAAGACGGACAAACCGGGATACTCGTACCGCCCAAAGACTCAAAAGCACTCAAAAGCGCAATGCATACATTGGCAGGAGAGCGCCACTTTGCTGAAACTCTGGGGCATGAAGCAATGAAACGTGCGACGTTGTTGTTCACCTGGTCGACGATTGCGGAATTGATGCTCGACTTATATGAGGTGGTTGATGATGAAGAAAATTCCTCATTTATTAGCGACGGATCTTGACGGTACTTTTGCAGGAGATGAAGAGGGGTTGAGGAACCTGTTATCCCATTACGAAACTCTTGAAGAGCCTATATCACTTGCATATATTACAGGGCGGCACCGGGCTTCTGCAGCCAAACTCATCTACGAAGAATCACTGCCGATTCCGGATTTACTCATTACTGACGTAGGGACGGTCATCTATTCGGGACCTGATTTTTCAGAAGATGAAGAGTGGGGGAAGAAGATGTCTGCTGAATGGTATCCGGATGAAATCATTAAAGCTGCAAAGAATATTCCCGGGCTTATGTGCCAGAATTTACCTCATAAAAGGCGTGTCTCTTTTCATTCAAAGGGGCTTCTTCCTGCTAGAGCGCTGGAAACACAACTTATAAAAAGGCACATAGCCCATACGTTTATTTTCAGCTCGAACAGGGATGTGGATATTTTACCGCAGGGCGGAGGAAAGGGCGAAGCACTGAAGTTTTCAATCACCAAGTATGTAGAAAAGGAAGCGAATATTCTAGTGGCGGGAGATTCGGGCAACGACTTGGACATGCTGCAGGCAGGTTACCCGGCTGTAATCGTTTCGAATGCACGCGCTGAGCTTTCAGGGATAGAGGCGGATGACACGCTCTTCCGGGCAAGTTATCCTTATGCACAAGGCATACTTGAGGCATGGCAGCATTTCTATGGAACAGGCAAATAGTTTTGTAATCATTGGAAATCAAATGTAATATGTAAAGAGACCAAATGGGTCTCTTTTTGATATGTATTTTTTAATTTTTGGTATAATGGTTGAGGAAGTTGTGGATAGGAGTCGTAATGATGAAAAAAGAAATTATTGTATCTTCTTTAAATGATATGGAGCGGTTAGCCGGGTTATTCGGTGAAAAAGTATATCCAAATATCATGCTCCTTTTATCAGGTGACTTAGGCGCAGGGAAAACGACATTTGCTCAATTCCTGGGGGGAAAACTTGGAGTGAAACGGCATATCACATCCCCTACATTCAATATCATCAAATCTTACAAAGGGCAGTTGCCCATTCATCATATGGATTGTTATCGGTTGGAAGATAGTGATGAAGATTTGGGGTTTGACGAGTATTTCAATGACGACGCTGTAGTCATCATAGAATGGTACACATATATAGAAGAGTTTTTACCGGAGGAACACATCACTGTAGAGATTAAAAGAGTGAATGATCAGAGGATCGTTACGCTTGAAGGTATGGGGAGTAAAAATGAAAGAGTGGTAAAAGAAATTTATGAAGAGTTTACTTATTGATACATCTGATCAAGTATTATCGATTGCCATCACTGATGAGATCATATTGGGTGAAATTAATATTAATATAAAAAGAACACATTCAGAAACACTGATGCCGTATGTTGCTGATTTGTTGAAGATGGTCAAGGTGAGGAAGAATGAGTTGGAGCAGATCATCGTCTCAAATGGACCCGGCTCCTACACCGGCGTGCGAATCGGGGTAACGGTGGCAAAAACCCTCGCTGTGGCATTGAACCTCCCTTTATATACTGTTTCCAGTCTTTTCGTGATGGCGGCAAATTACCGCGGAGTAGCAGCTCCTGTGATTGATGCACGCAGGGGCAACGTATATGGCGCAATCTACGAGCTGGATGGCCATTCCTTCAATGTAATAAAGGACCCGGCACATATGGATTTTGCAGCATTTAATGAGGAAGTTAAAAAACATGGCGCGAAAATAATTATGAACACTGCATTAAAAAGGAATTTTGAAGCGGAAGTCACTCATGTGATGAGCCGTGTCGGTGATGTCGTGAATTATAAAGGCGCTTTGGTGCCTGTGGACGCACATGAAGCGGTGCCGGAGTATTTAAGAATATCGGAGGCCGAGAAAAATTGGATGGAAAAGAATCAGTAACAATCAGGCCGATGGGGATAGAGGACATCGATGCTGTCCATATGATTGAAACGGCAGCATTCACCAAATCCTCATGGACGAAAGAAGCTTTTCTGAGAGAAATCGCCGCAAATAAATTCGCCCATTACTTCGTCATGGAGAAAGACTCTGAAATCATTGGATACTGCGGTCTGTGGATGATAATTGACCAGAGCCAGATCACGACGATCGCCATCAGGGAAGACCAGCGGGGCCACGGGCTCGGTCATAAATTACTGAAGTTTATTAAAGAGTACTCGGCGGAATCCACAACGACACTCTCCCTGGAAGTGAACGTCGATAATGATTCCGCGAAAAGCCTTTACGAAAAAGAAGGGTTCTCCTACGGGGGGATCCGGAAAGATTATTACGGACCCGGAGAGGATGCACATGTCATGTGGGTGAAATTGAATGAGTGAAGATATAACCATTTTAAGCATTGAGACGAGTTGTGATGAGACGGCATGCAGTATCGTGCGAAACGGCAGCGAGCTGTTGTCGAATGTCGTCGTCAGTCAGATAGAGAGTCATAAGCGGTTCGGCGGCGTGGTGCCCGAGGTCGCCTCAAGACACCACGTGGAAACGATCACAAGGGTGATTGAGCAGGCATTGGCAGAAGCTTCGCTGAGACCGGACCAATTGAGTGCTGTGGCCGTAACGGAAGGTCCGGGGCTGATCGGGGCGCTGCTGGTGGGTATCAATGCAGCCAAAGCATTCAGCTTCTCACACGACCTCCCCCTGATCCCTGTACATCATATCGCCGGCCATATTTATGCTAATCAGCTGGAGGAAGAATTGACTTTCCCCCTGATGGCTCTGATCGTCTCGGGCGGTCATACCGAACTGATCTATATGAAGGACCATTTGAATTTTGAAGTCATAGGGGAAACGCGTGATGATGCAGTGGGGGAGGCCTATGATAAAGTCGCCCGTGTCATCGGGCTCCCTTACCCCGGCGGTCCTCATATCGACCGGCTGGGCAAAGAGGGTGAGGATACATTCGATTTCCCGAGAGCTTATCTGGGAGGCAGTTACGACTTCAGCTTCAGCGGCTTGAAGTCCGCTGTGATCAACTCACTTCACAACAATAAGCAAAAAGGTCTGGAAGTCGATCCGAAAGATGTTGCAGCCTCCTTCCAGCACAGTGTAGTGGACGTCCTCACGAATAAGACGATGCAGGCCGTCGAAGAGTATCAAGTGAAGCATCTTATCATCGCAGGCGGTGTGGCTGCAAACAGCGGTCTGAGAGCGAGGTTCGATCAGCTGGCCAGAATGCATGGCATCACCCTGCACATCCCGGCGCTTAAATTCTGCACAGACAACGCCGCAATGATCGGTGCAGCTGCACATCACCTGTATTTGAAAGGCCATTTTTCAGGGCTCGACTTGAACGGGAGAAATTTCATAGATATAGAGGAATATACCTATTAAGGACAGCCTCATCACCCCTGGTCGGATTGAAGACCAGGTTTTTTTATTATAAACATCCAAGAAAATCACTTTTCTAAAAATTATTATTTGACAGAAAATTCATACGTTGTTAGTATGTTATATAACTTAAAAATGAATATATTCCTTATCTAGAGTCAGGGGAGGAAATTGGTCCTTAGATCCTGCGGCAACCTCACTATCAACAAGTTGAAAGGTGCCCATTCCAACAAGCGATATGCTTGAAAGATGAGGAAGAGCAGCTTTCATCAAAGCCTCTTCCTCAGGAAGAGGCTTTTAATTCCTACTTATAAGATAAGGATTAAGTTGACCAACGTTAAAGGGAGAGGTTATTTATGAAAAAACAAATTCGTCTGAACGGTTTCACTCTAAACTCCGTTGCACCGCACTCACCGGGACTGTGGCGTCATCCGAAAGATCAGGGACACCGCCACGGCGACCTGGATTATTGGACGGATCTTGCGCAACTTCTTGAAAAAGGGAAATTTGATGCGATGTTTTTGGCGGATGTGCTGGGTATTTATGATGTTTACGGAGGGGAACCTGATGCCGCCATCAAAAATGCAGTACAGGTGCCCCTGCACAACCCATTGCTTCCGATTTCGGCAATGGCAGCTGTCACAAAGCACATCGGCTTTGCAGCCACCTATTCAGCGACTTACACGGAACCTTATAAACTGGCACGTGATTTTTCAACGTTGGACCATCTGACCAAAGGCCGTGTGGCCTGGAACATCGTCACCTCCTACTTGAACAGCGAGGCGGTCAATCTTGGAATGGAAGGTCAAATCAAACACGATACAAGATATGACCGGGCGGATGAATATATGGATGTCGTGTACAAATTATGGGAACACAGCTGGGAGGAGGAGGCTGTGGAAGCGAATAAGGAGACCGGCGTCTATGCGGATCCTGAAAAAGTACATCCGATCAACCATGAAGGGGAATTCTTCAATGTTCCCGGCGTGCAACTGGTCGAGCCTTCATCCCAGCGCACTCCGGTGCTCTTCCAGGCGGGTGCTTCCGAGAAAGGCAAGGCATTTGCGGCGAAGCATGCAGAAGCGCTGTTCACGACGCTTGCGAGCAACCTGGAAGAGTTGAAGGCGTTCACTTCAGATGTCAGGGCTCGGGCAGTGAAGAATGGCAGAAACGCTGAAGATATAAAGATATTCCCGGGCATCGTCCCGATTGTCGGACGCACTGAAAAAGAGGCCCAGGAGAAGTATGAAGAACTGCTGACTTACGTCAGTTACGAGGGGACAGCAGCAATGCTTTCAGGCCATACGGGTATTGATTTTTCCAAATATGAGCCGGATCAATATGTTGAAAATGTAACTACTGAAGCTTCCCACGGCTTCCTTCGGAAATACGCAGCAAGCACCACGAGGAAATGGACGGTGAGGGAAGCGATACTGCATCACGGCCTCGGCATCGGTGCAACCAAGGTGATCGGCACACCCGGGCAGGTTGCGGATGAGCTGGAAGCCATGGCGAATGAAGGGGATGCAGATGGATTCAACATCATACAGGCAGCGAGTCCTTCAACGTTCGAAGATTTCATAGATCATGTCATTCCGGTGCTTCAGGAACGGGGAAGCTACAGGACCGAATATGAGGCATCGACTTTAAGGGAGAACCTCTTTGGAAAAGGGAAAGTCAGAATCCCGGACAGTCATCACGCAAGAAAAGTCAGGCTGACCGATAAAGTGCATATTTAAGTGACAAGAACAGCAGTCCTCATTTAAGGGACTGCTGTTCTTCATACTCGGTTTTCAATATCGAATAATATACATCGTTGAAGTACTCACCCTGCTTCCATTTATGTACGTGTCTCAGCACGCCTTCCTTCTGCATACCGAGGCGTTCAAGCACTTTGCCGGAAGCGGTGTTCCGCTCATCGAACATCGCTGCGATGCAGTCGAGGCTGAGGGATTCAAATCCCAATTTCAGTATCGCTTTCCCGGCCTCGGTCATATAGCCATTACCATGGAAATCTTTATTCAGTGTATAGCCGATGATTCCCCTTGAATCTTCGGTTTTCCTTCTCAGTTCAATCGTCCCTATCATTTTTCCGGAATCTTTCAGCTCTATGCCATACTTGCCGAGCGGCTGCTCAAGGAAATATCCGACAATCGCCTTTTCTGTGTCCCTGTAGGATTCGTGGCGGTCAAATACGTAGTAGGTCGTTTCTTCATCCGAGGCATACTCATGCATATCAACGGTGTCCTTCAGGGTGACGGGCCTGAGGCACAGCCGGGGCGTCTCCAGTCTGTCATGTTTGGCAAGTAATACTTTGTAAGTGTCCATTGGGTCCCTCCACATCTCCAGCTTGATCCACATATCTCAATAATAACAAAAAGAAGGCCTCAGGCCTTCTTTTTGTTATTTAAATTTTATCTGTACTGGTTGAACTGGTTGTTCCCTTTTTCCTGCTGGATCTCTGCTTCTTCAGCTTTCCTGCTGCCCTGTGTTTCATCCTGTTTCGCCCAGGCTTTCGAGTCATCATCTTTGAAGTCACCCTGCGGGGCTTGCGCTTTCTCTTTCATCTGGGCTTTTCTATCCTGACCTTCTTCAGCCTGTTTTCTGGCTTCTTCTTTCATCTTTTCTGTCTGATCCTTATGTTCTTCAGTCATCATCACACGCTCCTTTGATCCTTTATATAATTATCTTTACCATTTTTTCAGGTCGGTTAAACAATATACGGGAGGTCACAAGTCGAACATACATTCAACTTTTCTATACAGACCGTCATTCATCCTTGTCAACAGGGAACATCTGTTTTATCCACAACCTGTGGATAAAATGTGGGAAAGTGAAAAAGACCTGTTGAATAAGTTACACACAGTTGTGGATAGTATTGTGGATAACTTTGTGCGTTTATGTGGATTTTGTGGATAACTCCTTGAAATAGCGGTGTCAACACTTCCAATATGTGTATAAATCTGTGATGATCTATAATTCTGACTAGTCACCTTATACACCGAACATGCCGTAAAAAAGAAGCATCCGGTCCGAGACCGGATGCTTAATTTAAGATTCCGTCAAGAGCTCTTCGCTTTCCGCCCATGCATCCATCGCATGTTCAAGCGCCTCATTCTTTTTGATCAGCTCTTCATTCAGTTCCGCAGATTTCGTGTAGTCGTTAAAGACTTCAGGGTCCAGAAGACGATTTTCCAGTTCCCCGATCTCGGTTTCCAGCCGGGCGATCTCTTCTTCATATTTCTTGACCTGCTTTTTCAATCTGCTGCTTTCATTACGGCGTTTCTTCTGTGCTTCATAACTCAGCTCATCCTCAGGTGCATTTTCTTGTTCTGCCGGTTCGGGAAGCACCGCCGTCTGCCGTTGTTCTTCTTTTTTATGAAGGAAGTAATCGTAGTTTCCGTTGACCAGGAAGACATCTTCCTTCCCGACTTCCATGATGCGGTCGGCAATGCGGTTGATGAAGTATCTGTCATGCGACACGAATATGATCGTGCCTTCAAAGTTATCAAGTGCATCTTCAAGCACTTCCTTGCTGTCGATGTCCAGGTGGTTTGTCGGCTCATCGAGTATCAGGACATTGTTCTTCTCCAGCATCAGCTTAGCCAGCTGGATCCTCGCTTTTTCGCCGCCACTCAAATCATTCACACTTTTCAGCACTTCATCCTGTGTGAATAAAAATCGACCCAAAATTTTCCGGACATCACTTTCATTCATTTCCGGATATTCATTCCACAATTCTTCCAGGACATTTTTATCCGAAGTGAACTCGGCCTGTTTCTGGTCATAATAGCCGATGGAGACATTTGTACCATATATGATTTCCCCGTTGATTTTAGGCATCCGCTTCGCGATGGTTTTTACAAGTGTTGATTTGCCGATGCCGTTTGGGCCGAGGATTGCCAATCTGTCACCTTTTTCGACACTGAAGCTGATCCTGCTGTTCAGCACCTCATCATAACCGATGGAGAGGTCATTGACCCGGAAAACATCATTGCCGCTTTCCCGCCGGATTGCAAAAGAGAAGTTGGCATTTTTATAATCCTGCTTCGGTGCATTGATTTTCTCCATCATTTCAAGCTTTTTTCGTCTGTCCTTCGCCATCCCGCTGGTGGAGGCGCGGGCAATATTCTTTTCCACGAAGGTTTCGAGTTTCGATATCTCTTTCTGCTGGCGTTCATACTGCTTCATCTGAAGCCGGTGATGCTTTTCCTTTTCCACGACATACTTCGAATAATTCGAGTGGTAGAGTGTGCCTCTTCCAAGCTCCACTTCAAAAATCTTATCAACGGTCTTGTCCAAGAAGTACCTGTCGTGACTGATGATGACGACCGCACCCTGAAAGCTTTTCAAATAATGTTCGAGCCATTCCACGGTCTCCACATCCAGGTGGTTCGTCGGTTCGTCGAGCAGCAGCACATCAGGTTTACGGAGGAGCATCTGGGCAAGAGACAGTCTTGTTTTCTGACCGCCCGAAAATTCATCGACCGGGCGGTCGAGGTCCCCGGTATCAAAATTCAGGCCGGTCAGGACCATTTTGATGCTGGCCTCGATATTATAGCCATCTGAGTTTTCAAACGTATTTTGAAGTCTTTCGAGTTTATCCACGTGATCCTGGTAATCGGAATGAGAATATTCATGGCTGCCAAGCCAGCGGGTGACCGCCTCCATCTCTTCTTTCACCTTAAGAAGGTCTTTGAACGGCCGCATCATTTCCTCCCGTACCGTCAGCCTGGACTCCAGTGTCATCTGCTGGGTGAGATAGCCGATGGATGCCCATTTCGGCGTGCTGATATTCCCGCCGTCATAGCTTGTTTCACCGGCCATGATTTTCATCAAAGTTGTTTTACCGGCACCATTTTTACCGACGATGCCTATATTTTCACCTGATTTGATCTCGAGGGTGACTTTATCGAAGATCAGATCGGTGCCGAAAGATTTTTTTAAATTGGCTAATTGCATTACAATCATAAAATTCCCTCACTTTCCTACAGTTTACAATACTATGTGAAAAAAAACGATGAAAATTCATTTACATTAGATGTAAGACTTCAGGGTGTGTGATATAATGGATTACATTAGCACAACAGGCAGGTGTAATTGATTGTGAATACAAAGAAGAGAATTCCAAACGCCACCATGAAGCGGCTACCACTTTATTACCGATATTTCAAACAGGCTGAAGAAGCAGCTACTGACAGGGTTTCATCAAGGGAAATAAGTGAAGCTTTGGATATTGACTCAGCCACAATCCGCAGGGACTTCTCATATTTCGGGGAGCTTGGACGCAAAGGATACGGCTATAATGTGAAAAGTCTGTTGAACTTTTTCATGGAACACATCCAGGGGACGGACAAGAAGAACATCGTGCTTGTTGGTGTAGGCAACCTGGGCAGTGCATTACTGAATTATAAATTTAATAATCTGAGTGATAAGATGAATGTCGTGGCCGGCCTTGACAGCAATGAAGAATTGATCGGCAGGAAGATCAACGATGTGGTCGTCCATCATGAAAGTGAACTTGAAGACATCATCAAAAAAGAGAAGGTGGAAGTCGCGATTTTAACATTACCTGTCTCAGCGAGTCAGGAGATGGCTGAACGGCTCGTCGATGCAGGTGTTAAAGGCATCTTGAATTTTACACCGACCAGATTGGATCTGGATAAGAACATCTATGTACATAACATTGACTTGGGAGTGGAATTACAGGCATTATTCTTTTATATGAAAAATCTATAGGAGGGGAATACAGTATGTTGACATTTTTATTACCATCAACCCTGATGATGGCTGTCGGTCCGGTGAGTTTGATCGTCATTGCCGTTGTAGCATTGATCATATTCGGACCTAAAAAATTACCGCAGTTCGGACGCGCAGTCGGATCCACATTGAAGGAGTTCAAGGATGCGACGAGAGGGCTTGCGGATGACGACGAAGAAGAAGAAGAAAAGAAGAAGGACACAAAAAAAATTGAATCGAATTCGTAAAAAAGGTGGTGGCGAAAGCCACCTTTTTTTAAGAGGTGACTTTACCCATGCACAATGAAGAAAAGAAAGATATCATGGAACATTTGGATGAGCTGAGGAAGCGTCTGCTTATTGTGATGTACTTTTTTGTTGCTGCATTGATTGTCGGCTTTTTTTTATCCCAACCTTTAATTTATCAGATGCAGAATGCACCTTGGACGGCTAATATACAAATGCATGCGTTCCAGATCGCTGATCCGCTTAAAATATATTTGATGGTCATCGTGATCATCGCCTTTGTGGTCATTCTTCCTGTAATCCTGTACCAGCTTTGGGCATTCATTTCCCCGGGGCTTTACAGCAATGAACAGAAAATGACACTGAGCTACATTCCGATAGTGATGATACTGATGCTGATCGGTATGGCATTCAGCTACTTCATCGTAGTGCCCTATGTGGTCCGCTTCACTTTCGACCTCTCAGAACAGATGGGTATTGAGACCACTATAGGAATCAACCAGTATTTCGGCTTCTTATTCCGTACGGTGCTGCCGTTCGGTGCCATATTCCAGATGCCGATCCTCGTATTGTTTTTGACACAGCTCGGCCTCATTACACCGATGCTTCTGAAAAAGAACAGGAAATATGCGTACTTCATACTCTTCATCATTGCTGCAATCATCGCTCCGCCTGACTTCATGACCCATATACTTTTGACGATACCGATGATCTTACTTTATGAACTCAGCATAGTCATATCAAAATATGGATATAAAAGATATTTGAAGGCGGAAGAGAAGGCACTGGAAGAATCTTTGAACGACGATTAGGGGGAAAACGGGTGGACAGGCATGACGATATTCAATTGAAAGCGTTGGAAAGATTGAGTCACGACGATTTAAATTCGTATATTGAACATGTTAAAAGCAGTCCGTGGCGGCAGAAATTTCATGTGCAGAGTGTTTTTGGCGCATTGGCAGCACCCGCTGCCGCATTCTATGATGATGAACAGGAGATATATCATTTGTTCTATACATGGCTGCCTCTCCTCGGTGGGGATGAACAGTACTGGTACCATGTGACTTCGGATGACTTTGCCGACTTTAATAATGCAGGTGTAAAAATGAAGCCGGATGCGCTTTTCGACAGCGAAGGCCTGTCAGCCGGATCCGTCCTGCAAATCAATGGCACAAACCATATCTTCTATATGGGGCGGTCACGCGCCCGGGGCCGGTACAGATACAAATTGCTTGCAGCTGACATGGACGGGGATGATAAGTTGAATAAACACACCGTCCCGCTGATTGAAGGATTTGAAGATCTTTATAAGCAGAGCAAAGATAGCGCAATGGTGAGGATCCGGGATAAATATTATCTTCTCATCGGTGCAGAATCAAAAGATGGCCGGGGCCGTCTCGCAGTCTACGGTGCGGATGAGTTATCCACATTCGAACATCTCGGCGATCTCCAGACTGACTTTGATGAGTTCGGCTGGTTATGGGAATACCCCGATCATTTTACAGTGGACGGCCGGGATGTGCTCGTGTTCTGCCCCCAGGGCATCGACCGTTATGGTGATCTCTTCAGGAACAACTTCCAGGCAGGCTACCTGACCGGCCTTTTGGACTTTGAAAATGCGGGGATGACCCACGGAAAGTTCAGGGAATTCGATCACGGGTTTGACTTTTACGCACCCCAGACATTCACCGATAAAGCACAGCGTCAGGTGATCATCGGAACCCTCGGCATGCCGACCACCTCCTACCCCGAGGAAAAATTTCATGTCAGACACTGCCTGAGCCTGCCCCGTGTCCTGACATTCACTGATGATAAGTTGAATCAGACGCCGCATCCGGCGCTCGAAAACTTAAGATATAATGAAATGACCGCACTCGGTTACTTCAAACATTATAATAAGCGTATGCGGGATTTTTACGGAGATGCCTACGAACTGATAGTGGAATTCAAAGAATATGAGGCCTCTGAAATCTATCTCCATCTGCGGGTGGGGAAAAGGGATGAAACCCGGCTGATTTATAATACGGAAGCGCAGCTGTTCACACTCGACACTTCCTTCAGCGGTGAGCAGCCGGAAGGTGTGGAGGACTTTGACCGTTCGGTGCGTCTGGAAGAACCGCTCTATAAGCTGCAGATATTCATGGACATTTCGAGTCTGGAAATCTTCATCAATGACGGTGCGGCGGTGATGTCGGCAAGGATCTTCCCCGAAAAGGATGCAGTCGGTGTGGAGTTCTCCACCCAGACCGGCCAGTGCTTCGTCAATCTGACCCGTTATGACTTGAAACCTTTAAAAAATAAGGAAATAATCTATCAGCATTAGTTTCATGGATATGTAAAATTCAGTAATTTTATGTTAAATATATAATGAACTTACTCAAATCATGTTATAATTGCATCAATATTTTCTTATTTGAACGGATTGAAAAAGTTTGGAGGAAAAAATATGTTTTCGGTACTGAGCCAGATCAATAAAAGACAGGAATATATGACGCCGGTGGAACAGAGAATTGCAAATTTCATCCTTGAAAATCCACGGCAAATCATCAATATGCCGGTAAAGGACATTGCTTCCAACAGTAATACGAGCGATGCGGCAATCGTCCGGTTTGCAAAGCGGGTCGGACTGGCAGGCATCAAAGAGCTGAAAGTCGAACTGGCCAAAGAATTACATACGCTGGAAAAAGAGAAGATATCCAGAGTGATTGATTTGGAGGAAGACGACCATAAAGATATATTCGACAAAGTATTTAAAAATACGATCCAGGCGTTGTATAATACCGAAAAAATCGTCAGCCGTGATGTAATGGAAGAAGCGGCACACCTCATTCTCGAAGCAAAGAACACATTCATCTTCGGCGTCGGGGACTCCGCGAATGTCGGCCACGACATAGAACAGAAGCTGCACCGTGTGAATGTCAACGCGTTCTTCACCGCCGATAAATATTTGTGCTTGACGCGGCTGTCCAATGCAACGGAGAGTGATGTCCTCTTCGTCATTACATTGTCCGGCAAGACGACAGAAGTCATAGAAGTCGTCAAGAAAGCGAAAGCACTGGGCATCAAAGTTGTCATCCTGACACAGAACCATGCGTCGATAGCAAAAAGACATTCGGACCTTGCGATTGAAATCACCGAGGAGGAGACGAATATACAGTACATGAATATGACAAGCAGGATCGCACAACTGGTGATATGCGACGTTTTATTCTTCTATGTATGCAAAGAGCTCGGGAGTTCGGCTTACGATACCATTATGAAAACATATGATGCCACACATTGATGGCGGGAGAGGGCGGATTCATTCCACTCTCTTTTTTAATATTACAGAAGACATCGATTGAAATGAGATTGAAACATAACGGGAATAGTATTAAAGGTGTGTTACATATCTGAAAATATGTAGATACAAGTATACAAATTTTATATACTTGTTTTAACTGTTGGAACAGTATATACATGTTTAAAGGTATGGAGGGAAAATTTTGGACAAAAAGCATTTGAAGATCACAGTGATATCCATACTCATTACATCAACAATTTTTAATCCTGCAAGTATAACTTTTGCTGATGACGGCGAAGATATAGATGGAAATGTACAGGAACATGATATGGAATATGATGCAGACGGGGGCCCGGACGATGATAATGAAGTGACCACCGGGGGTGTGGGTGAAGGTGAAAGCCTGCCGGCGGAGGAAAGTGGTGGAACGGATGAGGATGTTGAAGAGCAACCCCGTGAAACAGAAGCCGTATTGACGCCTGCCGACCATGTCGGGGAAGCGGAGGCAGAAACGCTTCAGGAAGACACCACTCAGGATGAATCTGCACCAGATGTACCAGCATCAGACGAAAATTCATCAGAGGAAACTGCATCAGATGAACCTGTGAATGAAGCACCTGAAAACGATGGGGTGAATGAAGGAGATTCGTCGGTCAATGATTCTGATGGCGATGTCAACGGGCGTGAGGAAGAGGCTGGTGACGCCTCGCCTCCTGTAGATGATGACGTGATCCAGGAAGAAGAAGGAAATGAAACCGGTGAAGGATCGATGCCGGAAGGTGAAGATGCCTATGATGGTGGAGACGATGCCGGTCAGGCGCCTGACAATGAGGAGGGACGGCCATCACAAGAAGCGGATTCCCCTCTTGTGCCCGTGGAACCTGAAACACCTGACGCAGCGAATGAAGATCCTTCAGTGCAGGAGGAGGCTCCTGGTTCTGATCAGCAGACAGAAGTGCAGCCGGAGCAGCCGGCAGTGGAAATTGAGCCGGATGGAAACCATGAAGTTTACGGAGGTTCGTCAGAAGCACAGTCTTCAGATGATGGCAGCCGGAACGTTCAGGAGCATGCCGGCGCAGATGTTGAGGTAGAAGTGTCAGAAGATGTCCGTACAGGTGTGGCCGGTAAAAAACTCCACCGTTACAATTACGGGGATATTTTGGAAGGTCTCGATCTGAGCCCCGGCCGCTCGGATGAATCCCTCGCGCTTCTCGATAAAAGAGTCAACCGCATAATGGGTTCCAAAATCCTCGAAGAAGTTGAAATGCACGAAGAGGACGAAGTGGTGCTCGAGGAAGAGATTAAAAATGAAACAGCGGGCATCACCTCATCGGATCGGGAGATTTTGCCGAATACGGGTGAGGCAAACAACTATAACTTTTTATACAGTGTCATGTTGATCATATCCGGAGTAATCCTGTTCTTCGTGACCAAAAAACCGAGGCAACAGTAAAAAATTCAAACAGCAAACGGACATATTCCATATTGGATGATGTCCGTTTTTTGATTCCTGAAGAGTAGACACCACCGTTGAAATGCGGTGGCCCGACACAAAAAAAGGATAAAACCCTTTGAGTGGATTTTATCCTATCATTCAGATGATATTAAAGCTTGGTGTCTTCTATGGCTTCCAGATAACGGTCGGCTTCTGCAATGACATCTTTCAGGCTGCCTTCTTCGAATGGAGACCTGAGTTTGGCGACATCGACCAGAGCATTGAACGGCAGTGAGCCGCCAAGTTTGCACAGCGCCACATAATCTTTCCATGCCTCTTCGAAGTCTTCATTTGCACGTTGCCAGAACTGAAGGGCACAAACCTGTGCCAGGGTGTAGTCGATGTAGTAGAACGGGGCCCCGAAGAGGTGGCCCTGACGGTGCCAGAACGCGCCGCTCGTGAGGGGTTCAATACCATCATAGTCCCTGTGCGGCAAATATTTTTCTTCAAGCTTCTTCCATTCGCTGCGGCGTTCTTCCGGGGTCATCTCCGGGTTTTCATAGACGATATGCTGAAATTCATCAATGGCCACACCGTAAGGAAGAAACGACAGATTGTCCGCCATATGGGAAAACTTGAATTTATCCGTATCTTCTTCAAAGAAAAGAGCCATCCACGGATAGGTGAAGTATTCCATGCTCATTGAATGGATTTCTGCAGATTCCAATGTCGGGAACTGATATTCAGGAACATCAAAACGTGACATATATGTCTGGAACGCATGACCTGCTTCATGTGTCAGAACGGTCACATCACCGAGGGTGCCGTTGAAGTTCGAGAAGATGAACGGCGAATCATACTCGGGGATGAACGTGCAGTAGCCACCGCCTTCCTTGCCTTTCTTGGCCTCGACATCAAATAATTCTCGTTCGCTCATGAATGTGTAGAACTCATCTGTTTCAGGTGAGAGTGCCTCATACATTTTCGCACCGTTTTTCATAATTTTTTTGGCGTCACCTTTTGGTGCGGCGTTTCCAGTGATGAAATCGAAGGATTCATCATAGGATTTCAGCTCTGATAAGCCGATGCGTCTGCGCTGGCGCTCTTTCAACTTTGTGACGACGGGAACCACATATTCCGCCACCTGATTTCTGAACTTCTCGACCATGTCACGGTCGTAATCGATTCTGTTCATCCTGACATATCCCAGTTCGACGAAATCGCTGTAGCCGAGTGCCTTTGCGATCTTATCCCTCGTCTTGACAAGCCTGTCATAAATGTCATCGATTTCATCCAGTTTATCCCCCATGAATCCCTGGACGGCGAGCGATGCATCTTTACGGGTGTTGCGGTCCGGATCTTCCATATATGGACCGAACTCGGATAAGTTCAGCACTTTTCCGTCAAATTCTATTTCAGCAGATGCCAGGAGCTTGGAGTACCGGGTGGACAGGCGGTTTTCTTCCTGGACCAGCTCCTTGATTGAAGGATCATAGCCTTTCAGCTCATTTTCCGCAAGAGCGAAAAGCTGTCTGCCATATAAATCTTCCAGTTCGAACCGGAAATCGCTGTTCAATATTGCCTTATAGTATTTATTGTTGATTTCAGTTATGACCGGCCCGTATTCATCAAAGAAGTTTCTTTCTGCATCATAAAATTCATCTTTTGTATTTATTGAGGCACGAATGTTTGCAAGGGTCTCCATCGTATCAAGACGGTTGAAAATCCTATTGAGTTCATCGACGACCTTGCTTTGCTCTTTCGCATTTTCAGCTGCCTCGAACGTTTCAATCAATTCGGATACCTCTTTGGATATCTGCTGTAAATCGGGCCTTTCATACTCATAGTCATGGAACTTCGTGACCATTTAATTTCCCCCTTATCGTTAGTCATGCATATTTTATCATATCAGGACACTGACAATCTAAAATTTAACGGCAGGGCTTTCATTAAAAGTGTTGTTTTGGGGTAGAATAAAGGGACGAAGATGGAATGACAGGAGGGGTAATTATGGAAATCGATGACGAATTAGAATACCAGTTGGGTGAAATGACGAGGAAGACCCATGAGATGGACATCCCGGTCATGATTATAATAGAAGGGCCGCCTGCATCGGGCAAATCCAGGTTATCAAATGCGCTCTATATGGCCCTCGACTCCAAATACACGGACTTTGTAGCCACAAGACCGGCAAGGGAAATTGACCTGCGATATCCTTTCATGCAGCGATTTTGGAATCATCTGCCGAAGGAAGGGGACATCAATATTCATTTCAGAAGCTGGTATGCCCAGTATATAGAGTATAAGGAAGCGGGCATAACAGAGAATATCGCAGTGGATTACAAAGACATCTGTAATGATATGGAGAACTTCGAGAAGATGCTCCATAACAATGGCTACGAAATCCTGAAATTTTATGTGAACACTTCCGAAGAAGTCAGACAGAGGCATCTGGAAAAGCTGAAGGAAAACCCAATCCTTAAATGGAAGGCAGAGGAATTTGAGGAAAACCTCGAGTTATACAACTATGAGGAAGAAATGCAGGATTTCATCGGAAAAGACCAGCTCATCCCATGGACAGAGATTGATTTCGAGCATAAGAATGATGCCATCAATACATTATTTTCAACCATCATCGAAAAGCTCGAAAAAAGGATTGAAAAAGAGGATACTACGCCTGTTCAGAGGATCGTCAGTGACTTCACGCGGTACTTCGAGACGGAATTATTCACATTCGATTTTGAGGAGGAATCACTGAAAAAGCCCGAGTATAAAGAGATGTTGCCTGACCTGCAGCTCAGGATGCGTGAAATCCAATTCCAGCTGTACCGGCATAAAATCCCCCTGGTGCTGGTCTATGAAGGGATGGATGCAGCAGGGAAGGGCGGGAACATCAAAAGGACCCGTGAGCGGCTGGACCCCACAGGGTATACGGTCAATGCAGTCAGTGCGCCGACGGATATGGAACTTGCACATCATTACTTATGGCGTTTTGCAACAAGCATACCGCGCAGCGGCCATATCGGCTTTTTTGACCGGAGCTGGTACGGCAGGGTGCTGGTGGAGCGGGTCGAAGGATTCGCCAGCCAGAAAGAATGGTCCCAGGCTTATGAGGAAATCAACGATTTTGAAAGATCCCTGTATAATTCAGGTGCAATCATTTTGAAATTCTTCCTGTCACTGGATAAGGATGAACAGCTTAAACGTTTTGAAAAGCGTGAAGAGAATATTGAGAAACAATGGAAGATCACAAGCGAAGACTGGAGGAACCGTGAAAAATGGGAGCAGTATCTGGAGGCGAGTGAAGATATGATCAAAAAGACGGATACCGATTACGCGCCGTGGCACATCATCCCCGGAAACGATAAAAGATATGCGCGTATCGAAGTGTTGAAAAGAATCATTTCGACGTATGAAAAAGTCTTGAATAATGAGTGATACGCCTTTTTCATGTATACTTCATATGAAAAGATCTTAAAAGAAAGAGGAAGTAGATATGAGGAAACTTTTATTCCCCCTCGGGGCCATTGCCGTTTTAATCATCATATTCGCCATCCTGGTCGTCCCAAGATATAACACACTGGTCAACCTGGATGAGGATGTACTCCAGGCGGAATCCAACATCGCCACCCAGCTTCAAAGGCGTGGTGACCTGATACCGAACCTGGTGAACACCGTGCAGGAGTATGCAGATCTGGAGCAGGAAATATTCACGGATATCGCAGAGGCGAGAAGCAATATAACAAATGCGGATGACATGGAGGAAGTCTCGGAAGCGGATACGGAGATGCGGTCTGCTCTGTCGAGGTTGATCGCAGTCACCGAAGATTACCCGGACCTGCAGGCGAGTGAACAGTTTACGGGTCTCCGTGACGAGCTGGCCGGTGCAGAAAACAGGATTGCCGTCGCCAGGCAGGATTACAATTCCACCGTCCAGGCGTTCAACAGAAATGTAAGGACCTTCCCCGGCAACATGATCGCCGGCATTTTCGGCTTTGAGGAAAAACCATATTTTGAAGCGGACGAATCTGCTGAAGAGGTGCCTGAAGTGAACTTCGATTCAGGCGGGGACGATTCCGGTGATGAGTGATGAAACGTTTTTTGCCGATCGTTGCCACTCTGATCCTTGCCGTACTGCTCAGCCAGGATGTGCTGGCCCGGGAGGAATTGCCTGAGCTCGATACAAATAATTATTTCATACAGGATCATGCAGATATCCTCAACTCCCAAACGGTTGAAGAATTGAATGCACTCGGTGAACATCTTGAAGAGGGCACCGGCGCCGAGCTTCTGCTGATGACGATGCCGACCATCGGCCAGGAGCACAGACAGGACTATGCGCTCAGGGTACTCAGGGAATACGGTGTCGGCAAAGCGGAGCATGATAACGGCATCGTGATCTTCCTCAACCTGGACAATGGCAACGAGTTCAACAACCGGGGCATCGACATCCAGGTCGGTTACGGCGTCGAAGGTTACCTGAATGATGCAAAAATCGGCAGGATCATCGACAACACCGCCATGGAAAGTTTTCAGAATGCAGCGGATGCCGGTGATGAAGAGACTGCGGATGCCTATTACGAAGAAGGGCTCGTCAGCCTTTACAACGCAATCTACCAGGAATCGCTCGATGCATACGGCTTTGTCGATGGAGAGTTCACGCGGGAGACACCTGAAGATGATGCGGGCGGTGAAATGAGCCTTTCCGGCATGATCTTGAGACTTTTCATTACAATGGGTGCAATTTACCTGATATATAAGCTGTTCTTCAATAACTCAGGCCGTGGCGGTCCGGGTGGTCCAGGCGGCAGGAACAGACGGTCAAGGCGCGGTGGACCTGTCGTGCTGTTCCCGCCATCAGGCGGGGGCTTCGGTTCCGGCGGCGGCTTTGGCGGCGGAGGCGGCTTTGGAGGTTTCGGCGGCGGCTCCGGCGGCGGCGGCGGTGCCGGACGTGGCTTTTGATACACGAGGGAAGAGAGACTGGAGGGTTCCAGTCTCTTTTCTTATTTTTAAATATTAAAAGCCGACTGATATTCTACTTGAAAAACCGTTCATCATACCCGAGGCGTTCGGAAGCTTCCTCCCCCGCTGCGATGACTTTTGCTGCGATGTCTCTAATTTTATATTCTTTCATACGCTGTATGGGCCCAACGACGGTGACAGCGCTCACCACCCTCCCTGTATAGTCGCGTATGGGGGCGGCGACCGATCTCGTTCCTTCGGTCAATTCCTCGGTGCTGACCGCATAATTTTTTTCACGGACAATTTCCAGTTCACTGCGAAGGCGGTCGGGGTCGGTGATGCTGTTCCTGGTGTGTGAAACCAACCCCTGGCTGATCACATCTTCAACCACCTGCTCGTCACTGAACGCGAGCAGCACCTTGCCGGAGCTCGTACAGTATGAGGGGTTCCTTCTTCCAAGATGCGTAAGGATGCGAACTGGATGGTAGCATTCCTCCTTATGGATATAAATGGTATCCAAGCCGTCCATGACTGCGAGATGGGTGGTCTCGCCTGTATCATTCACCAGTTTGTGCAGAACCGGGGACGCTTCTTTATGAATGTCCAAATCATTGGTGACAATCCCTGCAAGCGTGAGTACCGAGACGCCCAACCGATAGGATTGTGAGTCTTTGTCTTTGATGACAAATCCTTCGTGGGCAAGGGTCGACATCAATCGGCTGACTGTACTTTTTGCCAACCCTAATGATTCAGCCAGTTCACCGACCCTTTTTGTCGGTTCAATCGCAGAAAAACTCTTTAAGATCCTTAAGGCATTTGAAACAGAAGAAAGAACTTGTGGTTCGGGTTTACTCTTTGCCATGGAATCACCTCTTTAATATTTGTTTTACATAGAAGAACAGGTAAAAATTTATGATTTCTTGATATATTCTGATTGTACTTCATTAGGAGCGCTTTCTAAATAGTATTCTAAAAATTTTATCATAATATTTAGAATTGTTCCATATAGAGGAACTCCGACCTTTTAAAGGTTTTGCGCCAAATTTATAATGAATATAGATTGAGGAGGCAGTGGGGGAGTCCCCATACTCCATTTGAGATTAGAAGTCTTGAGTTAATGTATGCGTTATCAAATATTAGGAGGTCTTTATTTATGCAAACTGAAACAAAACAAAAGGTTATGGACTGTTCACATTTCATCAATGGGGAATATGTACAATCGTCGAATGCAAAAACATTTGAAAATGTGAATCCTGCAACAGAAACAGTGTTGGGTAATATTGCGATAGGAGGGAAACAAGAAGTTGACCAGGCAGTAAGTGCTGCGAGGAAGGCATTGAACGGGGAATGGAAAAACATGCCTTTGAAAGAGCGTTCCAACATCATCCGTAAAATCGGTGACCTGATCCTGGAGAGAAAAGATGAACTGGCGGAACTCGAATCCCTCGACACAGGCAAGCCTTTATGGTTGTCCCAGAAAGTGGATATCGATCGTGCAGCGAACAACTTTTATTTCTTTGCTGATTATATGACAACGGTTGGCACAGAAGCTTATGAGCAGGATGATCTAGCTATCCATTATGCCAAGCGTCGTCCGGTCGGGGTCGTCGGGCTGATCAATCCATGGAACTTGCCATTGTTCCTTATGACATGGAAATTGGCCCCGGCTCTGGCGGCGGGTAATACAGCTGTGATGAAACCTTCAGAAGTGACACCGATGACGGCAACTGTACTGGGAGAAATCTGCAAGGAGGCCGGTGTACCCGATGGTGTGGTGAACATGGTGCACGGGTTTGGTGAAACAGGAGCGGCACTTTCTTCCCATGAAGATGTGGATGCCATCGCGTTCACCGGTGAAACGATCACGGGCACTGAAATAATGAAGGCTGCAGCACCGACATTGAAGAAATTGTCCTTCGAGCTTGGCGGCAAGAATCCTAATATCATTTTTGCAGATGCTGATATCGAAGATGCAATTGAAACCACGGTGCGTTCCAGTTTCATCAATCAAGGTGAAGTATGTCTGTGCGGTTCGAGGATTTATGTGGAACGTCCAATGTATGATGAATTTCTGGATCGTTTTGCAGAAAAGACGAAAGCGCTCGTAGTTGGCGACCCGTTCGATGCCGACACGAAAGTGGGCGCGTTGGTCAGTGAAGAACATTATCGTAAGGTGCTCGGCTACCTGGACATCGCAAAAGAAGAAGGCGGAACATTCCTGACAGGCGGTAAAGCAGCTGAAGGATTCGATAAGGGCTTTTTTGTGGAACCAACAATCATTACAGGGTTGGGCAAAGATTCAAGATGTGTACGAGAAGAAATTTTTGGGCCGGTCGTGACTGTCATTCCATTTGATACGGAAGAAGAAGTACTGGAGCAGGTCAACGACACACATTATGGCCTGAGTGCAAGCGTATGGACCAGTAATGTGAAGCGTGCCACCGGTTTCAGTGGAAAAATAGAAGCCGGAATCGTCTGGGTCAATACATGGTTCCTGCGTGATCTGCGCACACCATTCGGTGGAATGAAACGCAGTGGCCTTGGACGTGAAGGCGGGTCCCACAGTTTTGATTTCTACTCCGAATTAACGAACATCACTCTCAAAATGTAGGAGGGTTTTAAATGAAGACTGATTACACGACAAATACAGCAGACCATGCAAACCACTTGAATGAGGCCAGGAGTAAAAAGGAAGGGGTCCGGCCGATTACAGAGCTGGATCCTGACATCTCCGTCGAGGAAGCTTATAAGATACAACTGCATACGATAGAACGAAATGTGCAAAGTGGACAGCGGATCACGGGCAAGAAGATTGGTTTAACATCCAAAGTGATGCAGGAGGCGTTGGGTGTGGATGAACCTGATTACGGACATCTGTTAGATGGTATGCAGGTGAAAAATGGCGGCACGATTTCATTGGACCGTGTGCTGCAGCCGAAAGTGGAAGGGGAAATAGCTTTTATTTTGAAAAGGGATCTGGAAGGGCCGGGTGTCACTGCATTAGATGTATTGAAAGCTACTGATGCGGTTGTACCGGCGCTTGAAATCATAGACAGCAGGATAAAGGACTGGAAAATCACCCTGGCTGATACGGTTGCAGATAATGCTTCCTCCGGATTGTATCTGCTCGGTGAAATCCCGACGAAAATTGAAGATATCGACCTGAAGCAGATGGGAATGGCTCTCTACAAAAATGGCATTTTACAAAATACCGGGGTTGGTGCTGCTGCTTTGGGAGATCCAGCAAGATGTGTGGCATGGCTGGCCAATAAACTCTCAAGATACGGAATAACATTAAAAGCCGGCGAAGTCATCCTCTCGGGAGCGCTGTCTTCTGCTGTAGAAGCGGGGCCCGGGGATCACTTTTATGCAAAGTTTGCCGGTCTTGAAGAAGTACGGGTGTCATTCGATGAATATGAGGAGCGATGAACATGGATAAAAATAAAATCAAAGCGCTGGCAGAGTATGTGCACAATGCGGAAAAAGATAAGAAGGAAATATTGAAAATCACTGCAGATCTACATCCATCACTTTCCATTGACGAGGCATATCTTGTCCAGGAAGAACTGATCCGTCAAAAGTTGGAAGATGGCCACCAAATTATCGGGCCAAAGATGGGGATTACCAGCGAGGCCAAAATGAAACAAATGGATGTGGATGATCCAATATATGGTTATGTGTTCGATAATATGATCGTAGAAGAAGGTGATTCGATTTCCATATCCGACTATATACATCCAAAAGTAGAACCTGAAATCGGATTTATTTTAGGAAAAGATCTGGAAGGGCCGGGCGTCACCACACTGGATGTGCTGCGTGCTACTGAACATGTTTTCCCGGCCATCGAGATCATCGACAGCCGGTATGAAAATTTCAACTTCACGCTGCCGGATGTCATTGCAGATAATACGTCAGCAGCCGGGGCGGTGTTCGGAACCTACTTAAGAAAACCCGAAGAACTGGAATTGGATGTGGTCGGGGTGACCTTATCCATAAACGGAGAAGTCCAGTCATTGGGGGCTGGCGCAGCAGTTCTGGATCATCCGGCCAAATCGATTGCGAGACTTGCCAATATGCTGAGCAAAAAAGGGGAGAAGGTGAAAGCGGGTCAGCCTATCCTTTCAGGCGGCATCACGGCCGCAGTACGCTTATCTCCCGGGGATTTTGTCAGCGCAAAATATGGCGGGTTGGGGGATGTATCATTTTTCGTGAAAGAATGAGCGTGACTTGCATATACGGAGGAGGAGAGACGTTTGCCACTTATCAATATAAAAATAATGGAAGGCAGATCCGAAGAAAAAGTGGAAGCACTTATGAAGCGCGTGACAGATGCAGTCAGTGAGTCAATTGAAGCACCGAAAGAAAATGTGCGGGTGACTGTCGAGGAAGTGCCGAAAACTCATTGGGCCATCGGCGGGACCAGTGCAAAAAAACTGGGAAGGTGAATGAATACGAAGAGCGGCAGGGGATCCCCTGCCGCTCTTTTGTTTATAGCCGAAGTCACTCGGCATGAGAAACTGAATATTTATGCTGAATAATCGAGTAGATTATTTTTTTGGCAATGTTCTCCATTTGAATATTTTTGCGGTATTGAACGTACACACTATTCTGAAGGTTATAGAGGTTGCTTATTTCCCGGACCTCTATACCGGGTTCATGTCTTTTATCAATCCCAAGTTCAGGTATGATGCCGATGCCCAAATCATTGGCGACAGCCTTCAAAAGCATTTCATTATTTTCGACATCAATACGTGTTAAATTATTTGCTCCGATCAGTTCTTTATCAATTAACTGCCATAATACGGAATTTCTTCTGAAGCTTATAATCGTCTCGTTATTTAAATCTTCAATGCTGAGGGATTGCTTACTGCAGAGATGATGATCCGCCGGCAGTACGAGTATGAGATTATTATCAAATAGATATTCCGAAACCACCTCGCGGCTGTCCGCCAGCACCTCTCTTGTAAATACAATATCCATCTCCCCGGACAGGATATTTTCATTTAAACTCACCGAATCATGGCCTTCCGTCACTTTAATATCCATTCCTCCAATCGATTTAACGGTTTTTAGGAGTTCGATGATGAAAGAATAGTCATATCCCGGGGAAAAGCCGACTTTTATAACCGGAGACTTGAGTATATTCGGGATTTCTTTCGAGTGTTTAATATAGATTAAAATTTTATTTGCATATTCAATCAGCATATTACCTTCTTTGGTCAGGAAGATGTCGTGTCCGACTCTCTTAAAAAGTTCACACTGCAAAATATCCTCCAAAGCTTTTATGCGGGATGTAATGGTTGGCTGCGTCACATTAAGGACCTCTGCAGCTTTTGAATAGCTTTTATGTTCAACTATGGTGAGGAAGGTCTGTAATTGTATTTCGTTCATAGTGTGCCCCCTGAGATGTATGTCATCGTTTTGGAAAACGTTTACACAGTATCATTCTATTGTTAAAGGAGATACTCTGTCAAATCATGCAATAATCGAGCTATCCTGTTCCGTATATGCGAACCAGTTGTTACATCGGTTTTATAATGTACATTAATTGCTGATATGAAAGGCTTTATCGTCGAAGAAATTTTTGGTTCAGGACCAGACTTTCGGTAGATTTGGAACATCCCTTCTTTTTTTGCAATATGACGGGGTTAAGTCGATAGACTATTCTTTTAAAATAATTAGAAAATAAAGAAAAATCTGATTTGTAAGGGTGGAGCGTCACTCTTATAATTAAAAGTATCAATAAATCAGGTTTATTAAAGAAAATCTTCTTTGTTGAATTAATTCACTGCAAGAGGATTTTCATTCAGAAAGAATTGTAAGTGCTTACAAACGATCACTGGAGGGAGAATGCCTAAGTTGGAAAATGAATTGATGAGTGAATCATTAAAAGGGAAAGTTGCGGTTGTCACCGGATCGGCCAGAGGCATCGGCAACTCAATAGCATTGAAGCTCGCTCAATCCGGTGCCGAGGTGGTTCTGAGCGGCACTGACGAGGAACGCACGAAAAAAGCTGCGGAAGAAATGCAAGAGCTGACAAATTCAAAGATAAGTTATTATGCGGGAGACCTTTCCGACGAAGAGAATGTTGAGGACATGGTTGAACGTACAATAAAGGCCTCAGGCAAAATTGACATCCTGGTCAATAATGCAGGAGGGGGTGTCATCTTACCTTTCCTCAAACAGACACCCGATACATTGAAGACGACGATCGACAGAAATCTATGGACCACCATCTGGTCGAGCTATAAAGTCCTCCCCCACATGGTGGAGGCAGGATACGGGCGGATCATAAATGTCGGTGCTGATTCGGTGCGGAACGGTCTCTGGGATCACGCAGCCTACAATGCTGCAAAGGGCGGCGTACATGCGATGACCACAGGATTGGCCAGGGAGTTTGCGGATCAGGACATCACGGTGAATACAGTGGCGCCGCCTGCAGTCGAAGGTGAACTGCTGGATAAGATCAAAGAAAGAGATGCGGGACTGACGGATAAATATATCGACATCATTCCGAAAGGCAGAGCCGCCTCAATGGAAGAAGTTGCAGATGCTGTATGGTATCTGTCAACAGACGGCGCACGTTTCATTACAGGTCAGGTCATCAGCGTCAACGGTGGAAGTAATATGCTTTAGATTAACATGAATAAATGGAGGTTATGACATGGATAATATCATACAGGATAATGTAGAAGACAGTGAATTCCTCGTTAACAGGAAAGTGTTTACGGAAAGAGAAATATTGGCAAGGGAACGGGCTGAAATTTTTAATAAGTGCTGGTTATTCATCGGTCATGAAACAGAAATACCGGAACTTGGAGATTATAAACGTAAAAAGGTGGGGGGACGCAATCTATTGTTCATCCGGAGTCACGACGGGGAAATACGGGCGCTGTTCAATACCTGTCCACACCGTGGCGCTTTGGTAGCCAGGGAAAGTGAAGGGAATTCAAGGGTTTTCCGCTGTTTCTACCATGCGTGGAGCTTTAAAAATGATGGTGAGCTGGTAGGTATGCCGGGCATGGATGGCTTCCCTGAAGGGTTCAATGATGAAGGCACGAAAAATATGAAAGCGGTTAAACGGGTTGAAAACTATCGCGGCTTTGTTTTTGTAAACTATGATCAGGAAGCGGTTTCCCTAGAAGAGTATTTAGGGAATGCGAAAGAATATATTGACCTGGTAGCGGATCAGTCGGAACATGGCCTGGAAGCGCTGGGCGGCGTTCAGGAATACAGCGTAAGAGCCAATTGGAAGCTGCTGGCCGAAAACAGTGTCGATTTATACCACGGCATGCCGACACATAAGACGTATTTTGATATCAAACAAGATCAGGATCCCGATTTGAAGAAGGTGAAGCTGGAAGGAGAAGGTGTCGAGCTGGATAACGGCCATGCAGTCATCGAATATGTGGCACCTTGGGGGAGACCTGTTGCACAATGGACCCCGATCTGGGATGAAGATCTGAAAAGAGATATGGAACAAATGAAAGAAGACCTTACTGAACGGTTTGGCACAGAACGTGCAGAACGCATCACACACTATAACCGCAACATTCTGATCTTCCCGAACCTGGTGATCAACGACATCATGGCAGTGACGGCAAGAACGTTCTATCCCACATCCCCGGGTTATATGGAAGTGCTGGGGTATTCATTGGCTCCCAAGGGGGAAAAAGGATCTCACCGCATGGCGAGAAATGATAACTTCCTGGAATTTTTAGGGCCGGGCGGTTTTGCGACACCGGATGACAATGAAGCATTGGAGTTGTGCCAGGAAGCATATAACAACAATGAAGAAGTCGAGTGGAATGATATTTCCAAAGGAATGGTCAGAGGTGCCGGAAATGCAATGGCAACGGATGAAGTTCAAATGAGGAATTTCTGGAGACAATATAACATGAAAATCCAGGAATCCCTGAAGAAGGAGGTCGTTCAAAAATGACAGTGACCACCATAACCCGTCAGGAAATCGTTGATTTTCTTTATACAGAGGCAAAAATTTTAGATGAGTGGAGATTGAAGGAATGGGCTGTATTGTTCACTGATGACGGCACATATGATATACCTCCGCTCGGTGAGCCGGATGCTGATCCAAAGGAATATTTATTTTTTGCGCATGATACTCGTTCACGGCTGCAGGAGCGTGCAGAGAGGCTGTTGAAGAAAGAGGCGCATGTTGAATACCCGCATTCCACCACGGTGCATAACTATAATAATATCCTCGTAAGCAACCTGGAATCGGATGTAATCACTGCAGAGTGCAACTTTACAATACACAGGACGAAGAGAGAGGTGATGGATACCTTTATTGGAAAACACTTTTATGAGATCATCCGCCGGGACGGCGGGTTCGCGATTAAAAGTAAAAAGGTTGTCCTGCATCTGGACAGTTTAAGACCGCATGGAAAAATCAGTTTGATCCTATAAAATCCCATACCATGAGATGAAAGGTGGTCGAAGCAATGATCGATGAAAAAGAAATATCGGATATCACCATCGTAGGGGGAGGTCCGGCAGGTCTGTTTACGGCTTTTTATGCAGGCATGCGTCAGGCAAGCGTGAAAATCATTGAGAGTTTACCGCAATTGGGCGGTCAGCTCTCAGCGCTGTACCCTGATAAATATGTTTATGATGTCGCTGGTTTCCCAAAGATAACAGGAGGCGAGCTGGTCGATCGATTAACAGAACAAATGAGCCAGTTCGATAACGATATCTGCCTGGATGAAGAAGTGCTCGAGGTGACGAAGGAAGACGATCTTTTCACGATAAAAACAAACAGACAGACCCATTATTCCAAAACCATCATCATAACCGCCGGCAACGGCGCATTTAAACCGAGGACCATGAAATTGGAAAATGAAGATCAATTCAAAGGCAAGAATCTTCATTATAGCATAGAGAATCTGAATGATTTCAAAGATAGGAATGTCGCCGTTTTTGGAGGCGGAGATTCAGCCGTGGACTGGGCTTTGATGTTGGAAGATATCGCTTCAAGTGTCTCCATCGTCCATCGCAGAGCGCGCTTCAGAGCTCATGACTATACTGTGAAGCTGCTTAAGGAATCTTCGGTGAATATACTGACCCCGTATGCTCCTGTTGAAATAGAGGGAGAAAATAAGATCGAAAACATCACGATCAAACACACAAAAGAAGACCAGCTTGTAGACTTGCAGGCTGATGATTACATCGTCAACTACGGGTTCATATCGAATTTGGGGCCCATTAACAATTGGGGGCTTGAAATAATAAACAGTGCGATTCAGGTGAACTCGAAAGCTGAAACGAATATTCCGGGCATCTATGCGATCGGAGATATATCGACCTATGAAGGGAAAGTCAAATTAATGGCCACAGGCTTTGGAGAAGCACCGATTGCCGTAAGCAATGCAATCGTTCATATGGATCCCAACGCTTCCCTGCATGGTGCCCACAGCACATCCATAATGAGCAGGAAAGAAAATGAAGACAAAGTGAAAGTAGCGACCAAATAGAAAGGTATACCTTGCAGCAAAGGACTAAGGCAACAATTAAATGAGGAGGTAGTACAATGTCAAAGGTCAAAGAAGAATTGGAAATTGAAACATCTGCACAAGAGAGGCTGGATAATTATCTGAGGACAGTCGCCCACCTCGGACATGTGGAAATCAGCGTGGATAAGTTTGAAGCATCATTGGAGTTCTTTACAGAGGTGATGGGACTCGTATTGACGAAGAAAGAAGAAGACCGTGCTTATTTGAGGGCATGGCAGGATTTTGATGATTATACGCTTGTGCTGAAATCATCGGAAGAATCACAGGTGAACCGAATGGGCTGGAGAGTGAGTACGGAAGAGTCGCTGAAACTTTTTGAAGATCAGCTGAAGAAGATGGACGTGGATCACCAATGGATAGAAAGCGGACAGAAAAGAGCCCTGGGTGATGCAATCCATTTTAAGTCTCCTACCGGTATACCAGTTGAATTGTATTGGGAAAAGGATAAATTTGAAACCGATGATGAGACAGTGGCTTCAAGATTACCGAGTCATCCAAGCAAGTACCAGATGAAAGGTGTCTCTCCGCGTCGTTTTGACCATGTCAACCTCATGGTTGATGATGTTGAGGAAGAACAGGGATGGTGGACGGAACTGCTGGGCATCCATCACCGCTACTATGTCCAAAATAAAGAGGACGTCCGTCTGGGTTCCTGGTTGAGCAGAACAAATATTGCGCATGAAATCGCCTTTATGCGTAATTCGAATCAGGATGGCACTTCGTTCCATCACCTGGCATATTATCTGGATTCTCCGGATGAACTGGTACGCGCTGCAAATATCATGGCGGAAAACGGCATCAAAATTGAATGGGGTCCTGGAAAGCACGGCACGAGCGGTGCACAGTTCATCTATGTTTTTGAGCCTTCCGGACACCGTGTGGAAATATGGACCGGCGGGTTGTTGATGTTTGCGCCGGACTGGAAACCGATCGAATGGAATTCGGAGCTGGGTGAGCTGGGTCTGGAAATGTGGGGCAGCAAGCCACCGGAAAGCTATTTCACATATGGAACGAAACTGGGAGAGTGATCAGGTACAGACTGATATACCGGTCCTTCTTCCCTTTAAATAAGGAAAAAGCTGGGAGAGTTCATTTGTGCAAAGAAATTTAAAAATCGATTTTCATACGCATATCATATCAGAGGATTTTTTGAACCTGGCAGAAAAATACGGCGATGACCGGTGGCCCGTCTTAGAAAAAACATGTGACTGCGGCGCCAACATCATGGTCAAAGGCAAGAAATTCAGGGAAGTGACCAACCATGCCTGGGATGCAGAAGCAAGATTGAAGGATATGGATGAAGAAGGTATCGATATTCAGGTGTTATCACCGATCCCGGTGACATTCAGCTATTGGTCGGACCCTGAGGCAGGAATGGAGCTGGCCAGGTTCCAAAATGATTTCATCGCCTCGCTTGTCAGGGAACACCCGAAAAGGTTCATCGGGCTCGGCACGGTGCCTTTACAGGACAGCGCGGCGGCTATCAAAGAAATGGAAAGGGCAGTGGATGAACTGGGGCTGAAAGGTCTTCAAATAGGAAGTAATGTGAACGGTAATAATCTGGATGATGAATCTCTGGAGCCATTTTTTGAAGCTGCGAACGAACAACAAGTGCCCTTGTTTGTTCATCCATGGGAAACGCTTGGAAGAGAAAGACTTCCCCGCCATAACTTCATGTACATGGTGGGCATGCCTTCGGAAACCGCATTGGCAGCCGGAAGCATCATCATGAGTGGAATGCTGGACACATATACTGATCTGAAAATATGTTTCGCCCATGGAGGCGGATCCCTGCCATATCTGCTGCCGAGAATGGATAAGGGGTGGGAGGTCTGGCCGCAAATCAGAAAGACGGAGAAGCCGCCAAGCCATTATGCGAAACTCCTTTATTATGATTCATTGGTATATGACGAAAACAACCTGCAATTCATGATTGACCGATTCGGTGTTGAGCAGATCATAGCCGGTTCAGATTATCCATTTCTTTTACGTGAGGCGCCGTCCGGAAAAGTCGTGGATCGGTTGTCCATATTGAACGATACAGAAAAGAGGCAGATTCACGGCCTCAATGCATTGGAGTTTTTAAATCTGGACATCGAACAATTTTTATAAGTCGAATAAACAATGAATGGAATGATGAATAGGTAAATAGTATCGAAAGAGATCCATTAATAGGAGGAGGATAAACATGGCATATGTTATAACTCAACCGTGTATCGCGGAAAAATCAGGTGAATGTGTAAGTATCTGCCCTGTGGATTGCATAGAAGCGGGGGAAGACCAATTTTTCATCAACCCGGACTCATGCATTGATTGCGGCGCATGTGTCGCTGCCTGTCCGGTGAATGCAATCGTGGAGGAAAATGACCTGGAACCGGCTCAGGAAGTATTTCTGGAAAAGGCCGAAAGCTTTTTCGATTAGGTGAAATCGGGAATCGGACTGACTGGAATATATGACGGCGGCGGGGGTGCCGGACGTGGATTTTAACAACGAAAAAAGACTGGATCACTCCAGTCTTTTTTATATGCTTGAATTAAAGATGAATGTGCCTGATCACTGCAATGACAACCGCCATTGTCTCTTCCAGCTGCTGCAGTTCATCAATGTAATCACCGAGGAGTACATTCAGGCCGACGACAAGACCATTCATGATCATATGGACAAGAACAGGGACGAGGAGCCGTCCGCTCATCACATAGAGGAAACTGAAGGTATAACTCATTGCAAGGTAGATCAGGATATGGGTGAAGTCAAGGTGTGCGACTGCGAATATCAGGCCGCTGACGAGCCCCGCCACTAAGAAACCAAGCACCTTATACCATTTATTATGCATCGGGAACAATGTGTAAACTTCGGCGAATATCGCCCGTCTGAAAACATATTCTTCAATGATCGGTCCGAGTATCACCACGATCAGAATCATCAGTGGCATGGTTTCTATCATGCCCATGATTTCATTCGTATTCTGGCTTTCCAGCGGGTTCCCGAATACATAGACATTGACAAGGCCTGCAATCACCTGGGAAGCATATGCGAGCACCACACCGCCGATGGTCCATACGATGGTCACCGGGATGTCCGCCTGCTGACCCCGTTCGATGGCATTTTTATTGTGGTGCATGCCTCCGAGAAGTATGACCAGCACGGTCCCGATGAGGAATGCTGCAAACTGGTATGGAATGATCGAAGTGAGCAGTTCATCAGGAGACATCTCGGGAGCGGTCAGCCCCATGATGATTCCGACGGGGAGGACTGCGAGCTGTACGCCGATGAATATAAGTAATATCAAAGCACTGTTGAATTGACGTTTTCTGAACAAATTTTTCAAGGGATTACCTCCAAATGACAATAGGATTAGTTTACATGAAATATATCTTAACTTAAAGTGATAGAAATCACTTGCATTTTTGACCTTCTTTGATTATCATATTAATTGTTAGCACTATATCCATGAGAGTGCTAAAATTATAAATAGAATGATGATATAAGGAGGACATTTAAGTGTTAAAACCTTTAGGAAATCGTGTAATCATTGATTTGACTCAAGAAGAGGAAACAACGAAAAGCGGTATCATCTTAACAGACTCGGCAAAAGAGAAGCCCCAGGAAGGTACTGTGGTTGCCGTCGGGACAGGAAAAATTTTAGATAACGGTACGCGTGTGGAAGTGGAAGTGAATGTCGGTGACAAAGTCGTCTATTCAAAATTCGCCGGTACTGAATTGAAACATGAAGACAGGGATTATTTAATTTTAACTGATAATGAAATTCTAGCAATCGTTGAGTAAAAGATAAAATATTAAAACTCAAATCATTAGGAGGCAGAATAATGGCAAAGGAAATCAAATTTTCAGAAGACGCACGTCAGTCGATGCTGGACGGTGTGGATAAACTTGCAAATGCAGTAAAAGTGACTTTGGGACCGAAAGGTCGTAATGTTGTTTTGGATAAACAGTTCACATCCCCTTTGATCACAAATGACGGTGTGACGATCGCCAAAGAAATCGAACTGGAAGATCCTTATGAAAACATGGGTGCGAAGCTGGTTGCCGAAGTGGCAAATCAGACGAACGAAATTGCCGGTGACGGTACGACGACAGCTACAGTACTTGCCCAGGCCATGATCCAGGAAGGCCTGAAGAACGTCACGAGCGGTGCGAACCCTGTAGGCATCCGTACAGGCATCAATAAGGCTGTCGAAGCGGCAGTGGAGGAACTTAAAAACATTTCCCGCCCTGTACAGGATAAAGAGTCCATCTCACAAGTAGGTGCGATTTCTGCAGATGATCCTGTCGTAGGTGAATACATCTCCGAAGCCATGGAAAAAGTGGGTAAAGACGGTGTCATCACAATAGAGGAATCACGCGGATTCAAAACTGAACTTGAAGTTGTCGAAGGTATGCAGTTCGACCGTGGTTACACTTCACCTTACATGGTGACGGATTCAGAGAAGATGGTCGCAGACCTCGAAAATCCTTATATCCTCATCACGGATAAGAAGATTTCAAATTTCCAGGATATACTGCCATTACTGGAACAGGTCGTTCAACAGTCACGTCCGATCCTGATCATCGCAGATGATGTGGAAGGCGACGCGATGGCGAATATCGTCCTCAATAAACTGCGCGGCACATTCACGGCAATCGCTGTAAAAGCGCCAGGTTTCGGTGACCGCCGTAAAGCGATGCTTGAAGATATCGCGGTGCTCACAGGCGGGCAGGTCGTCACGGAAGACCTCGGGCTTGAATTGAAGGATACGACGATCGACATGCTTGGTAATGCTTCAAGAGTCAGCGTATCGAAAGATGATACGACAATCGTCGAAGGTGCAGGCGAAACGAACAACATTGAAGCACGTATCGGACAGATCAGATCCCAGATTGAAGAGACGACTTCAAGCTTTGATAAAGAGAAGCTTCAGGAAAGACTCGCCAAGCTTTCAGGCGGTGTTGCAGTGATCAAAGTCGGTGCTGCGACTGAAACTGAAATGAAAGAGCGCAAACTGCGCATCGAAGATGCACTGAACTCCACACGTGCGGCAGTCGAAGAAGGTATCGTATCCGGCGGTGGTACGGCACTGGTTGCAGTACATGAAAAAGTGGCTGAACTGGAAGCATCCGGTGACGTTCAGACAGGTATCAACATCGTGTTGAAAGCACTCGAAGCACCATTGCGCCAAATTGTTGAAAACGCCGGCCTTGAAGCTTCAGTGATCGTCGAGAAACTGAAATCCCAGGAAGTGGGCTACGGCTTCAACGCTGCAACAGACGAGTGGGTGAACATGGTCGAAGCGGGAATCGTCGATCCGACGAAAGTGACACGTTCAGCGTTGCAGAACGCAGGCTCAGTCGCTTCAATGTTCCTGACGACTGAAGCAGTGGTGGCAGACATCCCTGATGAGAATGGCGGCGGCCCTGATATGGGCGGCGGCATGGGCGGCGGAATGCCGGGCATGATGTAATCACAATCACAAACGATGATGATCGAAAAACTTCCATATGGTCACATGACCATATGGAAGTTTTTATTTTTAATAAAATATGATTAAAATATACAATCTGATAGTGTTGCACTTGAAGTGACGGGAGCGGGGGTCTCTAAGGCAGGTTTAATCCACTTCAAAAAATACATCGCTGTCAGGGTAGGCATCGTATTTGATCAGGAAAGCACCTTCTGCCGGCACTAAAGCCGAAACGTAGCCTGAGCTCGTTCCCCCTGAATAAATATGATCTCCCCCATAAGAATCAGGTGTGACTGCACTTTCACGCGGGGCTGATGAACCGTCTTCTTCGACGATTTCGAACCTATCCATGACATAATAGGCATAGTCCTCCGTCTCAGATTCTACAAGTTCTGAGGTCGCATGGATAAGCGCCCATTGATAGCCTTCAGGAGCTGGATCATTGTATGGATTTTCTTCCACCAGCATATTGTATGCTTCCTCTCCTATGATTATTTCATTGACGGTCAGGTCAACCGATGCTTCAAATCTTTCGTCAAAATCATCTCCATTGATTCTTGCTTCCAATTGAGCAGTGTCGCCGATCTGCAGGGGATTGGAACGTGTGCCTTCTCCTGTGGAGGTTGATTCTTCGGTGATCTCCTCTTCTTCAACCTCTTTTTCAGGTTCTTCCTCTGTGCTCTCAACTATTTCCGTGAGCGCGTCGTTCTCTTCCTCCAACTCCGCAACTCTTTCCTGCAATGACTCATTTTCTGCTCTTAACTCTTCCACCTCTTCCGAGTGATCGGTTGCTGTCTCATCTTCCGTGGTTTCAGGACTTTCGTCTTCAACTGTTGCAGGTTCTTCAGTTTCTCCATCACCGCAGGCCCCCAGCAGCATAACGGCTGCCACGCCGCCTGTCAAAAGGTATCTCTTCAATACCATCATCTCCTTTGTAATGCTTAAAATGTATATAGTGTGTAACTTCCATTGTACTATATTACCTGGTAAATAATTACTTAAATGGATATGAAAAATCCAGGATGAACTTTTATGTGCCATAGGGAGCTGGCTTTACTTGTTCATGGCAGTCATTGTGAATATTTCACAATTCAGTTTGATTAATTCCGGGCTTATTGCTATAGTTGAAAACGTGTCGTTAAGGAGCTGTGAATCCACTCACATATAATGAGGTCATTAAAATAGAAATTATTATAACAGGGAGTAGATTTACATCAATTCAACAGATCTTATAGAAGAGCCGGGACAAGGCGACGATTATTCTTTATCGAGGGTCCCGAGAAGTAAAAGAAATATGAGCTGGCTGAGTATAACAAATATCACATTTGGAATTGCGACAGCAATATTCTACTTTCAGCTTGGAAGTGTCATGGCACTGCAGTTCGGGGCGGTAAATGCAATCATTTCCTCGTTGTATGCCATTGTTGTGGCAGGAATTCTTAGTACATATATTTCATACTTATCTGCTAAAAGTGGTTTGAATGTCAACCTGCTTTCCAGAGGCGGCGGGTTCGGCTATATTGGTGCATCACTCACATCACTTATTTATGCATCGAACTTTATTATGTACTGTGCTTTTGAAGGCATGATATTGGTCTATGCACTCCACGCATTTTTCCCTTCCATCCCGATGTGGGTATACATCCTGATTTTTGGGACAGTGGTGATACCGCTTAACTGGTTTGGGATCAAGCAGCTGGATAAGCTGCAGAAATGGTCCCTGCCTTTATTTTTCGTCTTTCTGGCGGCTGCAATCGTCATGGCATTTTTTGTGACTCCTGCCTACAGTGGGAACGTCTTTACTTATATGCCAGAAGGTGTTCAGGTGGGCGGCACGGCGCTGCTGTTATGCATCGGAATCCACCACGGCATCATGGGGCTGACTGCGCTGATTCCTTCGGATTACGCCAGATTCTTAAAGCCGAAGGACATTAAAGCGACGGTGGCGATCGGCTTCATCCCCCAGATCTTCTGCTACGGGGTCATGGGCGGACTCGGCATCTGGTTCGGTGTGTTATTGAATGAACCCAATCCGGGCGTCTATATCGTCCATTTACTGGCCCTCGGCGGAGCATTGTTCACACTGATCACCCAGCTCAGGATCAATGTGACGAATATATACAGCAGTTCGCTGTCACTCTCGAACTTCTTTGAAAACGTTGTGAAATTCAAACCGGGCCGCCGCTTCTGGGTGGTCGCGAGCGGCGTGGTGGCGATCGTATTGATGCTCGGCGGCATCGTCGACCATCTTGATACGGCACTGACCTTCCAGGGGGTCTTCCTCCTGGCGTGGGCATCGATTCTGGTGACCGATGCGCTGGTTGTGAAAAAGCTGCTCAGGATCGGCCCCGGTTATTATGAAGCCAGGCAGTCCAACCTCTTCAGGTGGAACCCGGTCGGGGTCACTGCACTGGTCGTTTCGAGCCTTCTCGGAACGATTGCTGCACTCGGCTTCATGGGCGAGTTCCTGGAGAGCACTGCAGCATTCTTTGCATCAGTTCTCGCGGCAATACTTACAGTCGCAGTGGCGCTCGCAACAAAGGGCCACTTCTATATCAGGAATGAGACTCATGACATACCGCAAAAGGACCATATTGCCTGAATCAATATAAATTCTTTCATCTGTAACTTTTATTGTGACAGGAACATGATTTGACATCGATATGAAATGACCATCATATGTGCTTTTGCATTCCTATTACGATACCTAATCTATTTATTCATATCATGATTGGAAATCAAAGGTGTTGATCAGTAGTTTATAGAGGTGAAGGAAACAAAGGGAAGCCGGACTTCAATATGAGGTCCGGCTTCTTTATTTGGGTCCTTCTTTTTAGAAACTGGTACCTAAAAAAATTTTAATCTGGTACTTCATAGTTTTTTGAAAATTGTGCATAGTTTAAAGGGAAATACACATTCTGTATATCATTACATTGTATGTGTATGAAGGAGGAATCAACATAGCTGGAATAGCATAATCCTCGCTTTTAATGAAAGCGCTTTATCATTGTAGGAGCCGTATTCGTGAGAGTACAACAAAGAAAGGGGCATGGAATTGGAAATCAAACATAAGTATACATTCAAGGATTTGTCGAAACAGGAGGTGTGGGATGTCATTCAGGATCCCGAGGCGCTCCAGGCGGCACTGCCGAACTGCGAAACTTTTGAAGAAGTCGGAGATGAAGAATATAAGGCAGTAATGAAGATCAACATGGGTGCCATTCAAGGTGAGTTCACTGCAGATGTGCAGCAGGTCGATAAAAAGGAGCCGGATTCTTACAGGTTACTGGTTAAAGCCAAAGGGAAGCCGGGGGAAATTGAAGCGGATGCCAACATGATTCTGGATGAGGCGGATGAAGGCACTGAATTATCGTGCATTGCGGAAGTCGGATCAACCGGACTCATGGCCACGGTCGGTCAGCGGATGGTCGGCGGCGTGGCAAAAGTTGTGCTCGGTCAGTTTTTCAAAGATATCGAAAAACAGGCGAAACAGGCAGCAGGTCAGTAAGACGGATTTAAAGTTTATTCATTAAAATTTTAGGGGTGTGTCCATGAATAATGAATTAGTCAATGTGACCATTACGCTTAACGGGGAGAAAAGAAGTGCCGATGTGGAACCGAGGATGTTACTCGTCCATTTCATCCGGGATGTACTGAATGTCACAGGCTCCCATATTGGCTGTGATACGAGCCAGTGCGGGAATTGTACGATACTGGTCAACGGCAGATCGACGAAGTCGTGCACACTGCTGGCAGTGCGTGCAGATGGATCTGATGTCATTACGGTGGAAGGGATCGGCACAACCGAAAAACTGCATCCGATCCAGCAGGCTTTCTGGGACGAGCACGGTCTTCAGTGCGGTTATTGTACGCCGGGGGCAATGATGGCGAGCATCGATTTCCTCACTCAGAATCCAGATCCAACAGATGAAGAAATCAGGGAAGGCCTGGACGGCATCATATGCCGATGCACCGGTTATGAGTTTATCGTCAATGCCGTCAGAAGTGCTGCAAAAATGATGAATGAAGATAATGCAGTCAAAGGGGAGGTCTGATCCATGGAAAAGATGGTCGGTCAAAGAATCAAAAGGAAAGAAGATCCCAAGTTGATTACAGGCAACGGCGTGTATCTGGATGACATTAAGATTCCAGGACTGCTGCATGCCAGCATCTTACGCAGTCCACATCCGCATGCGAAAATAGTCAGTATTGATAAAGAGAAGGCGCTGGCCCACCCGGGCGTAGTTGCAGTCTATACAGGAAAGGATCTCGAAGGGAAAATAAATCCGGTCCCGACATCATGGAAAGTACCGGGCATGAATCTGATTGAAACGAAACAGTATCCTCTCGCGATTGACACTGCCCGCTATGTGGGTGATGGTGTGGCGATGGTGATTGCTGAAAGCAAGTATACAGCGAGAGATGCTGTGGAAATGATCGAAGTGGAGTACGAAGTGCTCCCCTCTGTCGCCAATCAGAAAGAGGCGCGTAAAGAGGGCGCACATCAAATTTATGAAGAGGTGCCTGATAACGTGGCATTCAAATATGTGGCCGGGGAAGTCACCGATGAAGATCTCGAAAATGCCGAAGTGCTCATAAAAGGCACTTATAACACGCAGAGGGTTGCACCGAGCCCGATGGAGACGAGGAACTCGTTGGCCCAGTATAACCCGGGGAGTGGAGATCTTAAGCTTTATGTCGGCTCACAGAACCCGCATATCCATAGAATGGTGTTATCGGAAGTCCTGAATTTTCCGGAACATAAGTTCCATGTGAAAGTTGCAGACATGGGCGGCGGCTTCGGCGGCAAAATAGGGGTATATCCCGATGAAGCGCTCGTCTCCTATGCAGCGATGGATTTGAAGAGGCCTGTAAAATGGGTGGAAACGAGGAATGAGCATTTCCAGTCTGCAAATGCCGGCCGTGATATGATGGTCGATTTGGAACTTGCGGGTACAAAAGATGGGAAAATCACGGCATTACGTGCTGTTAACCATGCAAATATAGGCGCCTACCTTGCAACCTTCGGACCGGGCAACCCAACGATTGATTTTGGTCTGATGTTATCAGGTCCATATAAAATAGAGAAAGCCCAGTGCACCACATACGGCATGTATACAAATACGATGTCTGTCGACTCATACAGGGGCGCAGGTAAGCCTGAAGTGACATTCATGCTCGAGAGGGCGGTCGAAGATTTTGCGAGGAAGATCAATATGGATCCAGTCGAAGTCAGGCGGATCAATTTCGCGTCCAAAGAAGAATTTCCCTTCACCAATGCCCAGGGTCTGATTTATGACAGCGGGGATTACGTCAAAGCTTTGGATAAGGCTGTCGAAAATGCCGGCTATCAGGAGCTGCGGGAGAAGCAAAAAGAATTAAGGGCGCAGGGCCGGTATATTGGAATCGGCCTCTCATCTTATGTCGAGCTGTCCGGGTTCGGTCCTTCAGCCGTCGCCGGCGGGATAGGTTTCCAGGGCGGCATATGGGAGAATTCCACGGTCCGTGTCCATCCGGGAGGGACAGTGACGGTCTATACAGGGACCTCTCCGCATGGGCAGGGGCATGATACGACGTTCAGTCAGATTGTTAAAGATAAACTGGGCATCCCTTACGAAGATATCAATTTTGTATTCAACGATACACGCGCAGTGTCGATGGGGTGGGGGACATATGGATCCAGATCCCTGGCAGTAGGCGGTAACGCAGTAGCACTGGCTACTGACAAAGTCGTGGAAAAAGGGCGTTTGCTCGCAGCACATCTTCTTGAAGCCGATGTGGAAAGTATTGATTTTTCAGAAGGTATCTACTCGGTCAGAGGAGAGGCGGGAAGACGGAAAACATTCAAGGAAATTGCGAAAGCTGCGAACTTCGCGTGGAATATGCCGGAAGGCATGGAACCTGGTTTGGAGGAGAAGACATTCTTCGACCCATCCAACTTCACATATCCTTTCGGGACCCATATCGCCGTGGTGGAAGTGGATGTTGAAACGGGTGGAATTAAAATACTGCGTTATATCGCGGTGGACGATTCAGGGAAGATCGTCAACCCCACGGTAGCTGAAGGTCAGATACTCGGAGGCATCGCGCAGGGGGTCGGCCAGGCCTTATGGGAAGGTGTGCAATATGATGAAAAAGGTCAGTTGCAATCAGGATCATTCATGGATTATACCATGCCCAAAGCAAACTTTTTCCCGAAAATTGAAATGGAATTCACTGAAACGCTCTCCCCTGTAAACCAGCTGGGTACGAAGGGTGTTGCGGAATCAGGAACGACAGGTTCAATTGCAGCTGCGGCAAATGCAGTGATGGATGCATTGGCACCCCTTGGTGTCATAAGTATAGAGTTACCGTTGAAGCCTGAAAAAGTTTGGAAGGCGATTCAGAAAGGAGGGGCAAAATCATGATACCTTCTCAATTTAAATATGTCAGTGCGCAGTCTATTGAAGAAGCGATATCAATGTTGCAGGAGGCGAACGGCGAAGGGAAGATTCTGGCAGGCGGGCACAGCCTGGTACCGCTGTTGAAATTCCGTATCACCACCCCGGGGACGCTAGTGGACATCACCCGTATCCCGGGGCTGAAAGAGGTACGTGTTGAAGACGGCCGCCTGATTGTAGGGGCGTTGAAGACGCATTTTGAAATTTCCAGAAATGAAACAATCATTGAAAATATCCCCTCACTGGCTAAAACGGCAAGTGAAACGGGAGACCTCCAGGTGCGCAACTATGGCACGATAGGCGGCAACATCGTTCATGGTGACCCCGTTGCGGATTATCCGGCAATTGCACTGGCGTTGGATGCAGAACTGAAGGTGGAGGGTGAAGATGGCACCGAGATGATGCCTGTGGATGGGTTTGCCCTCGGACCATTGATCACGATGATGCCGGAAAATGCGCTAGTGACGGAAGTGAGTTTTGAAATCCCTCCGGAACACGTGGCCCAAACATACTTGAAGTACACCCATCCGGCGACAGGTTACCCCCTGGTCGGGGTAGCGGCAATCGCAGGTACAGACAGTGGCGGTGCAATCGATTACATCAGAATTGGAATTACAGGGGTCAGCGATGTGTCATATCGTGCGCGACCTGTCGAAGAGCATCTGATGGGCAAAAAACCAAGCAAGGCACTGATCGAGGAAGCGGCTGCACTGGCCACTGAAGGTGCCGAGATGGGGTCCGACTTATTCGCTTCACCCGAATACAGGGCACATATCACAAATGTGTACGTCAGACGCGCATTGCATGAAGTGTTGAAATGATGATGGACAAACTGTGGGCCTTCTAAGGGGGCGGATCACCATTAAAGAGACGGGGGTGATTTTATTGAAAGAAAACCTGAAAGTTTATGAGGCAATTGCTGAAGCAAAAGAATCCGGGAAGAGAGCGGCAGTTGCGACCGTCATAAAAGTGATCGGGTCGAGTTACCGCCGGGAAGGTGCGAAGATGTTCGTGGACGAGACGGAGAGGAATATAGGATTGATTTCCGGCGGCTGCCTGGAATCTGATGTTGCGGAAGAAGCGAAAGCCGTCATCAAATCAGGTAAACCATTCACAAAATTTTATGATCTCGATGAAGATTATGTATGGGGGCTCGGACTTGGATGTCCCGGGAAGGTGATGGTTTACATCGAGAGGGTAAGTTAAATTCATGAAGTGGGGAGGAGAAGCAATGCATAACGATACAGCATATGACTCCTGGTTGGAATCAATACAACGAAATGAAGCGTGCGGACTGGCCACAGTGCTGCACGGGGAGGATGCACAAAGCTTTGAACCGGCCCGTGTATTTTTAAATGAGGATGGTGCGTCGGTAAACACCATTGAGGACCCTGCGCTAACGGAAGGAATCAGGTCCAGAATTGCGGAGAAGCTTGGAAATAAGAATGCCAAAGGCGAGACTGTCAAGATTGCTCTGAAAGAGGGGGGCGTGGCAAGCGTGTTCATAGATATACATCATCCGCCGGTCCATGTGATGATTTTCGGGGCGGGACACGATGCAGTGCCTGTGGCGAAGTACAGTGTCTCACTCGGTTTCGACACGACTGTGGTGGATGCCCGGGAAGCATTCAATTGTGAAGACAACTTTCCCGGAACAGAGCGCATCATCGTCCAGCCTGATCATTATCGGAAACATGTCACGATCACTAAGAACACATTTGTCATCGTGATGAATCATCACATGGAAAAAGACAGCAAAAGCCTGGCATTTGCCTTACGGTCGGGTGCGCCTTACGTCGGTGTCCTGGGGCCCCGGTCAAGAAGGGAAAAGATGATGGCACAGCTACATGAAGAAGGTGTATCTTTCTCGGTGGCTGAACTTTCCAGGATGCACAATCCGATCGGGTTGGATATAGGCGCGGAGTCATCTGAAGAAATCGCAATCAGCATCCTCTCAGAAATCATTGCTTTGAGTAAAGGCCACAGGGGCGGGTTCCTGCATGATAAGCACAGTATACACAAGTATCCATCCCAAAACGGAATACCTGTCAGGAATTGAAGGTGACGCAGATGGATGCGGAAAAGATTTGTGCCGTGATACTTGCGGGAGGGACATCCAGCAGGATGGGAGAGTTGAAACAATTGTTGCCGCTGGATGGAAAACCGCTGCTTGAACATGCCATCCGGCAAGCCCTGGACAATGAGTTTACGGAGGTCTACACTGTTGTCGGCCATGAAGCGGCGAAGATCAAATCTAAAATTGACATCACTGAGGAAAGGCATCATTGGCTCGTCAATGAACACTATGGTTTCGGCCAGGGCACATCCCTCAAAAAAGCATTGATGCATTCGAAGGATGATTACCGCCATGCAATGGTCATGCTTGGAGACCTGCCATTCATCCAAAAAGAAACAGTGGAGATGGTGAAGTTCTCAGGCATGGCGCTTTGCAGAACCCAAACGCAGCCATTCATCGTCCGCCCGGTGCATCTTGGTCAAGTCGGTCATCCGGTGTTCATCGGCAATATCAGTGAGCAGCTGGTGGAACAGCTCGATGGTGACGCCGGTTTCAAATCAATGGCACATCTCTTTGCCGTCATGCAATTGATTGAAACCGGCGATGATGGAGTGAATTTTGATATCGATACTCCAGAAGACTATAAGATTGCAGAAGAAAAAGTACGGACGTGAAAATCTGGTACCTAAAAAAAATTAATGTGGTACTTTTTATATTGTCAGAATACTGATAATTTTGAATGAGGTTTGGTATTATAAAAAGCACTTGATTACTTAAAGGATTTGTAAGCGTTTTAACGGGGATTGATTTTTAAAGGAGAGGTGGGGCAACATGACCCGATACGAGTATGGTGGAGATGAATTCATTTTCGTTGAGCTGTCGGAGGAAATGACTTTGCAGGCCAATTTCAAGGCCAAGGCGATCACGGAGGAATTGAGGAAGCGGGATCTGACCGGAATTGTGGACATCTGTCCGGGCAATGCTTCATACATGATCCGGTTTATGCCGGAAGACATCCATCCGGATGAGCTTATAGAGTTATTGAAACAGCTGGAGGAAGAAGTCTCCTGGAAAGAGATGACGATACAGTCCAGGATCGTCGATGTACCGATATTCTTTGATGATCCGTGGACTCATGAAGTACTGATGAGGTTCCGGGATAATCATCAGGATCCTGAAAGTACCGATTTGGACTATGCAGCAAGGATCAACGGCTATGATTCCAAAGAGGAATTGATCAAGGCGATGACGGATGCACCTTACCTGGTCTCAATGATCGGTTTCGTGCCCGGATTGCCATGGTGCTATCAGATGGTGCCGCAGGACCGGCAGATCGAGGTGCCGAAATATGTCCGGCCCCGTACTTTCACACCTGAGCGGGCTTTCGGGTTCGGAGGCGCTTTTGCTGTGATCTATCCAGTCGAAGGGGCGGGCGGATATCAGTTATTCGGTACCGCTGCTGCACCTATTTTTGAAAATGAACAGAAGAATAAGGACTTCAAAGATGAAATCACGTTCCCGAGACAGGGAGACATCTTCAGATACAGGAGCATCACCCGCGAAGAATATGATGAAATCAGGGAAAAGGTCGAAGCAGGACAATTTGAATATTTAATCAAAGACTTTTCATATAAACCTCAGGATGTTCTGGAAGACCCCGACGCTTTTTCAGAAGATGTGATTAGGAGGTTGTACAAATGATCAAAGTGATTCAACCGGGACTCCAGACAACCGTCCAGGATTTGGGAAGGATCGGCCACTATGAAGTGGGCATGCCCCCTTCCGGAGCCATGGACACTTATGCGCTGAAAGTATCCAACCTGCTCGTAGGGAATGATGAAGATGCGGCAGGTCTTGAAATAACCTACATGGGTCCAAAGTTGAAATTTGAAGCGGACACGCTCATCGCCATCACAGGCGGGGAAATCCCTCCGAAAATCAATGATGAGCCGGCAGGTATGTGGGAAACGTTATCTGTCAAAGCCGGAGACGTTTTATCGTTTGACTTCGTCAAAAGTGGTGCACGGGCCTATTTGGCTGTTCAGGGCGGTATCGACGTGCCTGAGATTATGGGCTCGCGTTCGACTTATACATTGATTGGCATCGGAGGGCTGGAAGGGCGTGCCCTGAAAGAAGATGACGAATTGAAGATTGCCTCCGACAAAAATGTGAACGTCAAGGCAGGTAGGAAGATCGATGAGGATTTGATTCCGAAATACTCAAAAGAACATGATATCAGGGTTGTCATGGGACTCTGCAGTTACCGTCTGACTGAAGAGAGCAAGGATGAATTCCTCAGTACGGAGTGGCAGGTGACACCGGACGCCAACCGTGTCGGTTACCGTTTCAAAGGTGCAAAGATGGATTTTGTGGAAAGGGAGCAGCCATTTGGCGCAGGGAGTGACCCTTCCAATGTGACGGACCAGGGTTACCCGATCGGTTCAATTCAGATTCCGGGGGGCATCGAGCCGATTGCACTGTTGAACGACGCTGTTACAGGCGGTGGTTATGTCACTGTGGCAACGATCATCAGTACGGACCTCGATAGGATGGCCCAGGTGAAATCCGGAGAAAAAGTGAAGTTTGTCGCCGTTGATATTGAAGAGTCGTTGAAGGCCAGAAAAGAAATGAAAGATAAATTGGATGAAATCAGAAAACAATTAGCGTAAGCAATCAAGGAGGAAATGATGATGAGCAACAGTATAAAAGTCATGGCGCCGATACCAGGTGTTTTTTACCGCAGGCCGTCCCCGGACGAAGATGTATACGTCAATGAAGGGGATGAAGTCAAAGAAGGCGACATCATCGGATTGGTGGAAGTCATGAAAAGCTTCCACGAATTGAAGGCGGAAGCTTCCGGTGTGATCGATGCATTCAAAGTTGAAGACGAAGGTATGCTTGAAGCAGGCCAGGAAATTGCAGTGATCAATCAAAAATAGACGCATTAAGTTCATGGGGTGGAAATGTTGGCATTATTCAATAAAATATTAATAGCAAACCGCGGTGAAATCGCATTGAGGATCATCAGGACATGTCATCTCATGGGGATAAATACGGTGGCAGTCTACTCTGAGGCGGATGTTGACGCGCCGTTTGTCAAGGAAGCGAAAGAAGCAGTCTGTGTGGGGGAAGCGCAGGCAAAAAAAAGCTATCTGAACATAGATAAAATCATCAGCACAGCAAAAGAGCTGAACGTGGACGCCATTCATCCGGGCTACGGATTCTTATCTGAAAGCTCGATATTTGTAGAGCTCTGTGAAGATGCAGGAATAACATTCATCGGACCCGGCAAAGATGTAATGGAGATCATGGGCAGCAAGCTCAAATCCCGGCAAATGATGAAAGCAGCCGGGATACCGGTCGTACCGGGCTCGGACAAGAACCTGGACTCCCTGGAAGACGCCTTGGAGGTCGCCGGAGAGCTGGAATTTCCATTGATGCTCAAAGCCAGCGCAGGCGGTGGCGGAATAGGGATGAAGAAGGTGCATGACAAAGAAGAACTCACGGCGGCTTTCAAAACGACTAAGAAGCAGGCTGAAAACTTCTTTTCGGATGATAAATTGTTTTTGGAGCAGTGGATATATGAACCGCGCCATATTGAAGTGCAGATCGCAGCAGATTCAAAAGGCAACGTGATCCATTTGTTTGAGCGGGAGTGTTCCGTCCAGAGGCGCCATCAGAAAGTGATCGAGGAATCACCTTCACCGTTCCTGAGCGATGAAGTCAGGAAGAAGCTTCTTGAAGCGGCAGTCAAAGGTGTCGAACATCTCGGGTACAAGAATCTCGGCACGATGGAATTCATCTTTGATCAATCTGGAGATTTTTATTTCCTTGAAATGAATACGCGTTTGCAGGTCGAGCACCCTGTCACCGAGGAAATCACCGGACTCGACCTGGTTGAGTGGCAGATCAGGATCGCCGCCGGTGAAACGCTGCCCCTGACTCAGGAGGAAGTTGTGCAGTCCGGCCATGCAATCGAAGCGAGATTGTATGCAGAAGACCCGAAGACTTATTTTCCATCACCGGGCACGATTACTAAGCTGCGTCTTGCGGAAGATCTTGGCAGGTACGACTTCGGTGTGGTTGAAGGCTCCAAAGTCACACCTTTTTATGACGCAATGATAGGTAAGATCATCATCCATGGTGAAGGCCGTGAAGAAGCGATCGACAAGATGAAGAAAGCTTTGGAGAAATTGGAGGTTGAAGGCATCATTACTAACCTTCCATTATTGAAAGACATCATGACTGCGGACCAGTTCACATCCGGACAATACACTACAAACTTTTTGGATGAGTTCAACAAATAATTTTCTAGGTGGTGGATTGAATGAAGATAGATCTTAATTGTGATATGGGTGAAAGCTTTGGCCTGCATGTCCAAGGCAATGATGAGGAAATGATGAAATATATCACATCCGCCAATATCGCCTGCGGCTTCCATAGCGGAGATCCGCATGTGATGCGGGAAACCGTGGCGCTCGCAAAGAAATATGGTGTGGCAATCGGTGCACATCCCGGCCTCCCGGACCTGGTCGGATTCGGCCGGAGGCGTATGGACTGCACAGCTTCAGAAATGAAGGACTTCATCACTTACCAAATGGGCGCCCTGAGGGAATTCGCCAGGGCAAATGATGTCGGCATACAGCACTGCAAGCCCCATGGGGCGATGTACATGCAGGCCATGGAAGACCGTGAAGTGGCAAGGGCGATTCTTGAAGCGATCGAAGAGATTGATAAGAATACCATCATCTTCGCGGTGAATAATTCGGTGATGCTGGATGAAGCGGTAAAGATGGGTATCCCGGTGGCTAAAGAAGGGTATGCCGATCGTGAACATACCGCTGATGGCAGCCTCGTGCTCACCCGTAAAAGCGGCAATCTCGATGATTTTGATCGGATGGCGGAACGTGTCGTGCGTATGGTCAAAGAGCAGAAGGTCGTCACTTATGATGATCAGGATGCTTCAATAGAAGTGGAGACGATCTGCATACACGGTGACAATCCGGATGCGCCGAAGCTGGCGAAATCCGTAGTTTCCGCACTCAATCAGGCCGGGGTGGAAGTTGTTCCCGTGAAGCAGCTGATTTGAAGTGTATAAGTTTGACTAAGGAGAAGAACACGGTCACGTGTTCTTTTTTCTGTCCGGTATAAAGGTGGAAATATAATGATGATCACGCGTCATCCTGTCCTTTTTTTGTTATACTCACTTAAAGACTTAATATTCCAAAAGTCATGTTTTTCATTTGAATGCAAAGGGGTTAAAGACAAGTGCAGGAGAAAACGCAGTTTTTAAAAGGGTTCGGCATGCTGTCGCGTATACTGGCTGTCGCCTTCTCAAGTTTTGTAACGATACTCTCAACATCCATTCCGCTCATTTTATTCTATCCGGAGTTAAATAATATCAACATCTTCATACTTATAGGCATTCTGTTGCTCGGTTCTTTTCTGACGCACGGTCTGCTCACACACATCATCAACGACCTTGCCGACTTCAAGTCAGGCACTGACGCCCACAGTCCGGGCATGCTTTCCGGGGGGAGCAGGGTGATTCAGGATAAAGTCTTCACTTATGCCCAATTGAAGTTTTTCGGCGTCATACTCGCTGCCATCATGGCCGTGGCGGCAGTGCTGTTCTTCATATTCGGCTACACCGTGCTCGGCATACTCACCATACTCGGAATGTGGGGGGCGTATTCCTACTCGATGCGACCGTTCAGTTTCGCTTATAAGCCGCTGCTCGGCGAGTGGCTGAGCCTTTTCCCGTCGATGCTCGCTTTAGGGCTTGCCGCCCCATGGATCATGCTGGATTCAATCCCGGTCTGGGCGTGGTTCAACGCTTCGATCAATGCAATCTGGTGCATGGCCTGGGTCATGGTCCATCATATCCCGGATATGGATGCCGATCAGAAGGCAAGGCCCGTCAAAAACACGACGGTACTGTATTACGCCAACAGATGGGGCAGGCGTGCGGCCCACTGGCCGGCCGTCCTGTATCTCGTCATCATCGGGGTGCTCGCCGTCATAATGACATCCATGCGTCCGCTTGCAGGGCTGCTCACCCTCATTCTCATCATCGTCACCATACTGATGTTGTTTGACACGGATAAGAGTGATGTAGAAGCAGTGACTGAAACTGAAAAAAAGATGTTGATCCTTGCTGCTCTGACTGCCCTCATGCTGGGTTTCCTCATTTAAATCCAGTTGGTGCTTGACGAAACTAAAGCGCGGGGGTTTCAGATATGGCAGAAAATCATTTGAAGAGACGTTTCCTGGCAGTGGTTTTAATTTTTATGGTGATGATCAGGAATGAGCATCGGCATAGGCCTGACTTGATCGCAGGCTCAAAAGTGATGTGGGGAGGTCGGTTGAATATTGATGAAAAATAAAAGGTTTCTTATGATCATCGGCGTGCTGATTCTGTTCTTCATCTTCATCCCGCTGACTGTCGGGGTGTTGGTCCATTTCAGGGACACACCCGAAAACATTTCCTATGAGAGCGATACCTATACGACGGATTCGGTGGAATTCCTATATGATCTGACATATGCGGATGAGGAGGGGGAGGAAACGCATGAACAGGAGATATTCGATGAAATCTTTCAGATGATCGATGAAGCGGAGGATTTTCTCCTGATCGATATGTTTTTATTCAATGATGACTATGACCACGGGGATCCCGAACTTGACTTCCCGCAGCTGTCCCGGGAATTATCGGATGCGCTGATCCATAAGAAGGCGCAGAATCCGGATATGGAAATCATTTTCATCACGGATCCGATCAATACATTTTACCGGACTTACCTGCCACCTCATATTGAAGATATGAAGCGGGCCGGCATACAGGTGCATCAGACGGACCTCGATCCTCTGCGGGATTCCAACCCGTTGTACTCGAGCTTCTACAGGTCTTATCTGCAGTGGTTCGGTGATTCCCGGGCAGGATGGCTGCCGAATGTCCTGAGACCGGAAGGTCCGGAAGTGAACCTCAGATCTTACTTCAGCATGTTGAATTTCAAGGCGAACCACAGGAAGACCATCATGCATGAGAGTGCCGCCATCATCACTTCGGCAAATCCGCATGATGCGAGTTTCTATCATTCCAATACCGCATTCAAAGTGGGCGGCCCGGTCCTTGAGGATCTCATGGTGAGTGAGCGTGCCGTCCTCGATATGGCCGGCGTGGATACTGAGGTGTTCGACGGGTTTGATATCGACACGGGTGATGAGACAGGAGAATATGAAGTGCAGCTCGTCACCGAAAGCAGGATCAAGGTGCAGATGCTTGAGATGATTGAAGGGACCGGGGCGGGGGACGCAATCCGCACAGGCATTTTCTATATATCCGACAGGGATGTGATCCAGGCCTTGAAAGATGCCCTGGACCGTGGTGTTGAAGTGCAGATGGTGCTGGATGTGAACCAGGATGCCTTCGGTAATGAAAAGATAGGTATTCCGAATAAACCCGTCGCTGCAGAACTGATGGATCACGAGAATCCACCAGAGATCCGCTGGTATGAATCTCACGGGGAACAGTACCATGCGAAATTCATGATGGCGGAGACGGATGGGGAAGTCACCGTGACGGCCGGGACCACGAACTTTACAAGACGGAACCTCGACGACTACAACCTTGAGACGAATCTGGTCGTCTCGGGTGGTGAAGATACGGAACTCATGACGGAAATCATGGAATACTATGAACGCATCTGGGATAACGAAGAGGGGACCTACACTTCGGACTATGACGTGCACAGTGAAGACATATGGTGGAAGAACATTCTGTACAGGATACAGGAAAATCTGGGGACATCCACTTTCTAAAATTATGTTTACCCCGGGGAACTAAGGGTAAAAGATACTATGAAAGATGAAGCAAACCATTATAGGAGGCGTATAAAATGAGAAGCATTATATATATCATCGGTCTCATTGTAGTCATAGCAGCAGTATTATCCTTAATCGGACTGATATAATTGATCGGATCGACCAGAAAATTGAAGATGAAATCTAAAATTTAACCACGCATGGCTCCCGAATTTACAACGGATTGCATGCGTGGTATAAAAATGCCTTTTTTAAGATTCCAATGCGAAGTCATACCGGACATCACCGGTGGCTTCACCCTTTACATACGTACGTTCCACAAACGTCACATTATCCGACCGGTCGATCAGAATGACGGTCGAACACCTTGTACCGTATTTGTCCATATTGATGAAGAGCGGAGATAAGTTTTTCTCTATCTCTTTCGACAAGCCGGTATCCGGCAATGAGTCCACTGCGGCAGTCTCATCATCCCGCAGCAGTTTGAAGAGTGCTTCAATATCCACATCGTCGTCATCCACGACAAATTTCAACCGTTCATTGCCTTTCACCACTTTCGGCCATGGTGTGTCCAGATGATGGTTCGACAGGCCGTGGATGCCGTCTTCGACACGGGTGACTTCATTTCGGTAATTATTGACATAATATAATTCGTCGGGGGTGCCCGCGAGCAGATTGAAGCCGGCATAGTCGCCGCCTTCCTCTGCAATCTTCTTCAAATATTCTTTTGGATGCGCATCACCCGTCAGATACCCGCGTACGAGGTGCCCGCGGGACTTGCCGTGGGTGGAGAGCAGTTCTTTGGTGTTCCTCACGTTGGTGAGGGCGGAAATCCTCCCGTCCCGGGTGATGCCGAGCCACGTGCCCATGCCGCGGAGGTCGCGACCGGCCAGCAGATCCGGGTGCTCTTCCCAGAAGTGTGCCGCTTCCGTCGGACGGCTGTATTCTTCGTCCCTGTTCGCCGCCATGACCAGTTTATATCTGCTGTGGCTGTTCAGCTGGAAATTAATCAAACACATGGAATCATTCCTATCGATTATAAGTTACTATCATTATAATGGAAAATAGATAGTGGCTCCAATATGGTGTTTACTGCATGAAAAAACGGATGGGTTTGATCCCATCCGTTCGCTGGATATATCTTCGGTCTTTATTTGAAAGTCTTGTGGACGGAAGCGTCGAATATATCTTCGACAGCATCATTCAGGGAAGTGTTGAACTCGTCATCCGACAAGTCCGCTTTCAGGTCGGAAGCAAGTGCTCTTGAGAAGCTCGCGATCAGACCTTCGTTTTCCTTCAGCTTATCGTTCGCCTGACGGCGTGTGTAACCGCCGGAAAGTGCGACGACTCTCACGACCTGAGGATGATCGATCAGTTCCTTGTAGAAGTTCGCTTTTGTAGGAATGGTGAGTTTAAGCATCACATGCTCATCTTCGTTCAGTTCATTCAGGTGATTCATGATTTCATCTTTAAGGATGCTCTCGATTTCTTCCTTGTCGTCAGCATGGATGCTGACTTCAGGTTCGATGATCGGTACAAGGCCTGACTGGATGATGCGTTTGCCGACTTCAAATTGCTGGTCGACCACGGCTTTGATGCCTGATTCATTCGCTTCCAGGATGTTGGAACGCATTTTAGTACCGAACATGCCGCGTTCAACCGCACGCCCCAGCAGATCGTCGAGGTCAGGCATCGGTTTCATCACCTGGGCACCGTTCTCTTCATCGGCAAGGCCCTTGTCCACTTTGACGAATGGGACGATGCCTTTCTCGGCAAGATATTCACCTGTGTATTTACCTTCGATTTCACGGTCCATCGTCTGTTCGAAAAGAATCGCCCCAAGTATCCGCTCTTTATTGAAAGAAGGTGAAGTGATGATGCGGGAGCGCATCTCATGTACCAAATCAAACATTTCCTCTTCGCTTGAATACTGGTCTTCATCCACCCCGTAGGCTTTCAGTGCTTTCGGGGTACTGCCGCCACTCTGATCAAGTGCTGCGATGAACCCGTCATCATTTTTCATTCTGTTGAACTGTTCCTGATTCACTAAAATCACTCCTAAAATTTTTACTCTTCACTTATCATTATGCTAAATAAACACCATTCATGCAATGATTTATACAGTCTCAGTCTTCATAGAAGATGAGTACCGCAAATGAGGTGCCCATTTCGAATTAGATGTCGAGGATTTCGGCGTAAGGATTATCATCGAGAAATGCCATAATGGTTTTATCCGGACTTTTTTTGTATTGCGCCCGGGATTTTAATCTTCATGATCCATCCCTCCTCCATTTAATTTACCCGAAATACGATAATTTTAATGAACTTTTCTTCTTATTTTCAAAGGTCATCCGGATGATTGGACACAGGACTTGCGCGACCGGAGACAGATTGCGGTATAGTATTATAAGAATTAAGTGCTCCTGTAGGGGATTGGACACAGTATGGCGTCCTGTCGCTCACCGGGAAAGTTATGTGAGCGCGAGGGGTGCTCTATCGCTCGTTCGGAGAATTATGTGAGCGCTGGGGGTGCTCTATCGCTCGTTCGGAGAATTTTGTGAGCGCTGGAGGTGTTCTGTCGCTCATTGGGAGAATTATGTGAGCGCTGGAGGTGTTCTATCGCTCATTCGGAGAATTATGTGAGCGCTGGGGGTGCTCTGCTGCTCATTGGGAAAGTTATGTGAGCGCGAGGGGTGCTCTATCGCTCGTTCGGAGAATTTTGTGAGCGCTGGGGGTGCTCTATCGCTCATCGGGAGAGTTTATTACAAATAACGGGTGATCATATGGGCTCAACAATCAGAAGGGTGACTGTGGAAGACGCAGAGAGGGTTGCAGAAATATGCAGGGCCGGTTGGCTGGATACGGTGGATGACAGATTATCGGATACTTATAAACAGGAGACTGTGGACTTCTGGTATTCTCTCAAGAAAGTGGAGCAGGATATTAAAAAAGGGCACTATTCATATGTCGCAGAAGTCGACGGGGAAGTGGCCGGAGTGATTGGCGGAGGTATGACAGGTGCCCGCATAAATGAAATATTCGTATTTTATGTGGACCGGGATTTCCGCTATATGGGCATCGGCGGGCAGCTGCTCAATACCTTCACGGCGCATTTCAGGAAGAAGGGTGCAAAAGAGCAGTGGGCTTCCGTGCAGGAAGGGAACGCCCTCGGGCTGCCATTTTATGAAGCGAAAGGTTTTGAATTCCAAAGTATGAAAGAGACACGGGCCGGCACCGGGGAAGTCCAGAGATCATTAAGGATGATGAAGGCGCTCGGACGATAGCGGCAGACTGACTTCATGGATAATGGTTCTATCGGCCAAATGAGAGCCGGTCAGTCCGATGCCCATACTTTAATACGTCCATAAAAAAACACCGGCGGGAGATGACCTCCGCACCGGCAGCTTTCAACTCTAATGATCATCGGATTGCGCCGAACACTTCATCCCACTGGTCGCGGCCGGCAAGCATCTTACCAGCGATGTCTTTTGCACCTTCGAGACTGTGGCTTGCCGCCCAGCCGCACTGCACTTCGTTGCAGGCAGGCACTTCGTCGGCCTCCAGTACATCGTTCAATGTCTTTTCCATGACATCTTGGATGTTATTATAGTCATTGTCATTCAATACGGACAGATAGAACCCGGTCTGGCATCCCATCGGGCTCAGGTCCACGACATCAGGATGATGGTTGCGGATATTTTCGGCCATCAGGTGTTCGATGGAGTGGAGGCCCGGCATTTCCATATGCTCTTTGTTGGGCTGGCAGAAGCGCAGATCATATTTATAAATCACATCACCGTGTGTGCCTTCGCTTTTACTTGCAAGTCTGATATAGGGTGCCACCACTTTCCTGTGATCCAGGTTGAAGCTTTCCACGTTCATCTTGGGCATGATACTCACTCCCTTAAAAGATTTGTTAAAATAATGATATATGAAAAATCTGAATAATACAACGTATGAAGAGTGGTCACGAAGTGCCTTTTATTATATTATAGCCTATAATGGATGAATGAAAACTCACGTGGTTCCACAAAACTGGAGGATGAAATGATGTCAAAGACTAAAATAATCGGCCATCGGGGCGCCAAGGGCCATTATCCCGAAAACACTATGCTCGGCTTCACCAAAGCCGTCGAAATGGGGGCGGACGGCATCGAGTTTGATGTCCATATGTCGAATGATAAAAAATTGGTCGTCATGCATGATGAAAGCCTGGATCGTACGACGACCGACCGAGGCATCATCAAAGACTGGAAAATTTTTGACCTGAAAAAAGTGAAGACCGGCATAAAATTCAGGAATATGTCCAAGTATAACCATACATGGCATAGGGAGAGGGTTCCTGAATTATTTGAAGTCCTCGCGCTTTTCGCCAAGGAAAACACAGTCCTCAACGTTGAGTTGAAAACGGATGTATATGAGTATGAGGGCATTGAGAGGGAAGTGCATCATACTGTCGCGACACGCGGCATGCTCGACAGGGTGGTTTTCTCCTCATTCAACCTGGCTACGCTGGACCGGCTGAAAAAGCATGATCCCAACGTAAGGATCGCCTATCTGGTCAATGAACTTCCCGAAGATTATGAACAGATGATGGAAGCGCACGATTTTGAAGCTTATCACTTGAGGGTGGATTCAGCACTTGAGAATATGGAAGCCCTGAAAAAGAACGGTATATTCTTCAGGATCTGGACCGTGAATGAACGGGAACATATGGAGCAGTTCATTGATGCAGGGGTCCGGGCCATAATCACCGATTACCCGGATCTCGCACTCGGTCTCCGCGACAGTTGAAAAAAAGACCGTCATCCTTCAAAGGATGGCGGTCTTCAACGTTTTACAGGCTCCAGTAATGGCAGCCTTTCCCTTCACATTCATTCCTGTCGAGTATGCCTTTCACATCGACGATCACCCTCTGGTCATTCCTGAATAAACCGCTCAATCTGTCGAGGTCGAAATCAGCGAGGTACGCCTTATGCGGGACGGTCAGCACGACACAGTCGAGATCGTTAAGATCCGCGTCACCGACAAGTTCTATACCGAGGTCGCGCTTGACGTCTTCCGGCACCGCGACGGGGTCGTGGACCAGCACCTCCACGCCGTAATCTTCGAGTTCATCGATGATGTCCGTCACTTTCGTATTACGGACATCAGATACATTCTCCTTGAAAGTCAGGCCCAATACCGCAACTCTTGAATCGCTGATTTGCTGGCCGGCTTTGATCATCTGTTTGATGATATTGCTTGCGATGTATTTGCCCATATCGTCGTTCACTTTCCTGCCGGATAAGATGATCTGGGAATGATAACCCAACTGCTCGGCCTTATAAGTGAAATAGTACGGGTCGACGCCGATGCAGTGTCCGCCGACAAGACCCGGTGTGAACTTCAGGAAGTTCCACTTCGTCCCTGCAGCTTCGAGCACGGCATTTGTGTTGATGTCCATTTTGTTGAACACCATGGAAAGCTCGTTCATGAAAGCGATATTGATGTCCCTTTGGGAGTTTTCAATGACTTTTGAAGCTTCCGCCACTTTGATGGACTCCGCTTCGTGCACACCCGCCTCTATGATCGAGCTGTAGATTGCAGAGATTTCCTGCAGCGCCTCTGCATCAGACCCCGAGACGACCTTCACAATCTGCGTCAGCGTATTTTCCCTGTCGCCGGGATTGATGCGCTCCGGGGAATAGCCGACTTTGAAATCCTCGCCGAACTTCAGGCCGGAGGCCTCTTCAAGTATCGGAATGCATATCTCCTCGGTCGTCCCCGGATAGACCGTGGATTCATACACGACAATCGCACCCTTTGTGAGGTTCCTCCCTGCTGTTTCGCTTGCGCTGATCACCGGTTTCAAATTCGGTGTCTTGTCCGTATTGATCGGCGTGGGCACGGAGACGACGAGGAACTTGGATTTTTTGAGGTCCGATTCATCACTTGTGAACTGCATCGTCGACTGATGGAGTGATTCGTCTCCCACTTCATCCGTCACATCGGTGCCGTTCCTGTACTGCTCCAGTTTGTCCTCATTGACGTCATAACCGATGACGTCGTATTGCTTTGCGAATTCAACAGCAAGCGGCAGGCCGACATACCCGAGTCCGATGACTGAAATCGCTTCTTCTTTCGCCTGCAGTTTTTCAAATAAATTCATGACATCTCTACCTTCCTCAATCCACTGTCTGTCAACGTGGAAAATCTATCTTAGTCATTATACAATCTTTGAAACCTCTATGCACTACATCTACCCTAAAATGTAGAATAATAAAAGGCCTTATGATAAAATTAGTGAATGCAATTTGTGGATTCATTAATATGAAAAAATTGATTATAAATGGTACGGTCAGGCATTATGACAGCATTCAGTAAAGACTGGGAGTGTAAAGTTCTATGGAGATCGCAGTAATTGGCACAGGCTATGTCGGCCTGGTGACGGGTGCCTGCTTGTCGGAGGTCGGCAACCGGGTGACATGTATCGACATCGATGAGGAAAAAGTGGCGACATTGAAGCAGGGCATCAGTCCGATATACGAAGAGGGCCTGGAGGCACTGCTCCGGAAAAACATCTCTGAATCGCGCCTCGATTTCACGACGGATTACAAGGAGGGGCTGGCAGGGAAGGACATCGTCTATATCGCAGTCGGCACCCCGCAGAATGATGACGGGTCTGCAGACCTCACCGCAGTTGCTGCAGTCTGCCGTGCGTTGTCCAAACACCTTGTGCAGGATGTCATCATCGTGACGAAAAGCACGGTGCCGGTGGGCACGAATGAATACATCAAAGGCCTGATCGAGGAAAACCTCTTGAGTGATGCCACCATCAGCATCGCATCCAATCCCGAATTCCTGAGGCAGGGTTCGGCAGTCTACGATACTTTCAACGGCGACCGGATCGTCATCGGTTCCGACTCCCCGGAAGTGCTGGATGTGCTTGAAACGGTCAATGAAGGTTTCGGTCTCCCGATGGTCAGGACGAACCTCAGGAGTGCTGAAATGATAAAATATGCATCCAACGCATTCCTCGCAACCAAAATCAGTTTCATCAACGAGATGGCCAACCTTTCCGAGCGGATCGGGGCGAACATCGATGATGTATCCAGAGGGATGGGCATGGACCAGAGGATAGGGGAGGCCTTCCTGAATGCCGGCATCGGTTACGGCGGGTCTTGTTTCCCGAAAGATACGCGGGCAATCATTTCGGTCGCACGGGAAGCCGAGTATGATATGCAGATCCTTGAAAATGTCGTCGACTCCAACGAACGGCAGAGGGGCATCATCGTGGAGAAGGTCATGGACCGTTTTGATTCCATCAGCGGCAGGAAAGTCGCCGTCCTCGGTCTCGCCTTCAAGCCGAATACGGATGATGTCCGTGCGGCACCTTCCATATCGGTCATCGAAAAACTGATCGGGGAAGGGGCGGAAGTGCATACGTTCGATCCCGCCGCCATGGAGAATGCACGGAAAGTGCTGCCGGAAGGCATCCATTACAGGGACAATATCGAAGATGCCGTCAGGGATGCGGAGATTGCGATCATCCTTACGGAATGGAAAGAAATCAAATCATTCCCCATTGAAAAGTATGAATCACTCATGGAAACTCCGGTGGTCTTTGACGGCAGGAACTGCTTCACACTGGAGGGAGTGGGAAAGACCGGTGTGGAGTACCACTCCATCGGCCGTCCGTCCATTGGAAATTAAGCCCGAAAGCCGACTTCGCCGTCGGCTTTTTTGATTCAAGGCATCCGCGGTGTTTATTTGTATACTGAACGCCCTGTGATATAATACACGGGGTGAAATATCGGTTTTTGGGAAGGCTTGAACCTTATGGAGAAGAAAAAGATACTGTTTTTCATATACCGGATGGGCGGCGGCGGCGCTGCAAGGACGCTGCTCAACATCATCAATAATATCGACCGGACGCAGTTCACGCCGGTTCTTGTGACGCTCGACCGTGACGGCGGGTATGAGGAGTATGTGGCCGAAGACGTCCTTTTCATCAAGCTCGGGACGAAGCGCCTGAGGGGCGCCGTCACCCGTCTTGCAAAAGTGATCAGGGAAGAACGTCCCGACATCGTCTTCAGCACCATACCGAATTACAATATCGTGGCGCTGCTGGCGACGATGCTGGCACGCACGGGTGCCCGGAATGTCGTCAGGGAAGCGGCCTACCTCGGCGGCACGCCGAAAGAGAACGCCAAACTGCGGTTTGCGGGCCTCCTGTATCAGCGCGCATCGAGGGTGATCGCCCTGTCCAAAGGTGTCAAAGGGAATATTATTAAGCGGTATAAAGTGAATTCTGATAAAATTGACATTATATATAATCCCGTGGATGTGGAAAACATACAGGCGCTGATGGAGCGGGAGGATGTCGATGGTGCGCACAGGCCGTTTTTCCAAAGTGACGGCAAAACCATCATCACCGCCGGCCGCTTCCATCATGACAAGGATCAGCTGACGCTGATCGAGGCGTTCAAGACCGTCAGGGACGAGGTCCCGGGCACCCGGCTCGTCATACTCGGCGAAGGGGAACTGGAAGCGGAGCTGAAGCGGCGCACCGAAGCACTCGGGCTCGCCGGTGACGTACTTTTTACAGGCTTCCGTCACAACCCGTATGCCTACTTTGCACAATCGGACCTGTTCGTGCTGTCTTCCATCCGTGAAGGGTTCGGCCATGTACTGACCGAGGCTTTGGCCACGGGCACGCCGGTCGTCTCGACCAAGGCGCATCCCGGTGCCGAAGAAGTGCTGGACGGCGGGGAATACGGCCTGATGTGCGAACCGTCGGATTCAAAAGCGCTGGCAGAAAGCATTTCATCCATGCTGGAGCTTGATGATTCGAAAAGGGAAACAATCATCGAAAAAGGCCTCCGTCGTGCGGAGATGTTCCATGCAGATAAAATTGTGAAACAATATGAACGGATGTTTACAGATGTCCTGAAAAAAACTTGATGAAACGGGAGACTCACTATGGAAAGAAGAAAACGTGCGGTACATATGACGACCGTCCACCACCCTTACGATCCGAGGATCTATCATAAGCAGTGCAGGTCGCTGCAGGATGCAGGTTTTGATGTCACATTGATCGCAAGGCGCGACCCGAAAGGGAATGAGGCGGACAAGACCATCCGTCATGTGAAGCTGAAGACATATAAAAGCAGGCTTGGGCGCATGATCTTCGGCACTTATGATGCGTACAGGAAAGCGAAAGCCGTGGAGGCGGACATCATCACGTTCCACGATCCGGAGCTGCTGCCTGCAGCATGGGCCCTTAAAAATAAAAACAACACCGTCATCTATGATATCCATGAAGATTACATCACGAGCATCATGCAGAAAGATTACCTGAGCGGGCCCCTCAAAAAAATCGTGGCTTCAGGGTATAAGGTCATGGAGAAGTGCTTTACACGGGGCATGGGCCTTTCCCTGGCCGAGAAGTATTACGAGGAGCAGTATCCGGAAGGCGTCTGGATATTGAATTATCCAACGGTGAACGAGAGATTCATCAAGCATGCACATCACGGTCAGGCGGAGGACCGTGTGCTCTATACGGGCAACGTCTCGCATGTCAGAGGCGCCCTGCAGCATGCCAGGCTGCCGGTGATCGACCCTGACATCAATGTCCATTTCGTGGGGAAATGTCCGGGCGAGCTTGCCGAAGAGATGTATGCAGCCGCCGGCAGTGCAGCCGACAGGCTTAATATAGAAGGCATCGACAGTTTCGTTGAAAAGGAAGTCATCGAGGCGCGCTATCTTGAGCGGCACTGGCTGGCGGGCATTGCACTGTTTCCGCCGACGGAGCATTACAGGCAGAAGGAACTGACGAAGTTCTTCGAGTATATGAACGCAGGACTGCCCGTCATCTGCTCCGACTTCCCGGTGTGGAAAGCCTTCATCGAGAAATATGAATGCGGCATCGCCGTCGATCCGGACGATGACCAAGCGGTCAGAAAGGCGCTCGATCATCTGCGCAGCCATCCGGAGGAAGCCGCCCGCATGGGGCAGAACGGCAAAAGGGCTGTGATGGAGGAACTGAACTGGCAGACACAGGAAAGGAAGCTTGTGCGCTGGTACAATGCCCTCTCGGGAGCGGATATGGCGTCCCGAAAGGCAGAGGAGGCATGAGATGATGGGTCATGAAAGAGTGCCGGCAGTGTCGGTGATCACACCCGCATATAATGCGGAAAGATTCATTAAAGAGACGATACAATCCGTCCTGGACCAGACATACTCCGACTGGGAGATGATCATCGTCGATGATCGGTCGAAGGACCGGACGGTTGAATATATAAAAGAGATGCAGAGTAAAGACGCACGCATCAGGCTGATTGAACTCGAGGAGAACTCGGGTTCTGCGGTGGCGCGGAATACCGCGATTGAAAATGCGGCCGGACGCTATATCGCGTTCCTCGACAGCGATGACAGATGGATGCCCGAAAAGCTCGAGCGCCAGCTCAGATTCATGCAGGATAAGGATGCGGCATTCTCATTCACAGCATATGTCAGGACTTTGGAAGACGGCACGGAGACGGATTACATTTCAAGGACGCCTGCGACGGTGGACTGGGATGCACTGATGAAGCGATGCGTCATCGGCTGCCTCACCGTCATGCTCGACCGCGAAAAGACGGGAGAGGTGAAGATGGTGGACATCCGTACACGCCAGGATTATGCACTATGGCTTGAACTGACGCGGCGCGGCTTCACGGCCCACGGCCTTGCGGACGTGCTTGCGAAGTACAGGGTCGTGGACGATTCCATCTCCAGCAACAAATGGAGGGCGGCCAAGCGCAACTGGTACGTGTTCAGGCAGATCGAATCCCAGAGCCTGCCGAAGGCATTATGGTATTTCGGGCATTATGCCGTCATTTCCGTGAAAGATCTGATCGATTATAAAATTGCATTGAATAAAGGTCCGGACGATCAAAAGTCCGGCCGCGAGTAAACTAGGCGGTGTCATTTTAAATTATGAAAACTTATTTGAAGGAAATGTTGAGTCGTAAGGATTTATTATATTATCTGGTGAGGTCCGGCCTGAAAGCCGAGCATCGCAACAGCTACCTCGGCTATTTATGGTGGCTGCTCGACCCGCTCCTGAACGTCATGGTCTTTTACTTTCTTGTGGTGGTCATCCTTGACCGGGGGGATACGGAAAACTTCCCGTTGTTCCTCGTCATCGGTCTGATCGTCTGGCGCTGCATCAGTTCAACGCTGAGCTCATCATCCGGATCGATCATGAGATACAGTTCGATCGTGAGCCAGGTGTATCTGCCGAAGGCGCTGTTCCCGATATCATTCACGCTGACGCAGCTTTTCAACTTTGCATTCGGCTTCCTCGTGATTGCGGCATTCCTGATATGGTTCGGTGTGATGCCGGGATGGGAAGTGGTATTCCTGCCGCTCCTGGTCCTCATCCAGACGGTGTTCCTGCTTGCAATCGGCATGATCCTTGCATATGTCACCGTGTTTGTGCGGGATCTTGAAAATGTCCTGCAATATGTCACGAGGGTGTTCTTCTACGCATCCCCGATCATTTGGGAAGGCGGCAGGCTGCCGCCGGAATACAGCTGGGCGGTCACTTACAATCCGGTGGCCGTGATCGTCACTTCCTACAGGGACGTACTGATGTACGGCAACCTTCCGGACTTTTTGGGGCTCGGGATCATCCTGGTCCTCTCCATTGCGGCAATCTGGTTCATGGTATGGTATTACAGCAGGCATGAACACAAGATCATCAAATCACTGTAAGCGGCACTTTAAGCGAATATATCTATAAAGAGGGTTTTTGAATTGGCTTTAAAAGAAGATTCAAAGCTGAGGAAAGATGGAGGAACGGGCGGAGATGGACCGAATACGATCGTGGACTCGAAAGCGGTCGGGGTGACGTTCTTTTCGGGGAACCATGCCGCGGATTTCAAATCCAGGATCATGGAATTTTTCCGCGAGTGGAAACTTCCCGAAAGAAAGCTGGTCCAGCCGTTGAAGGACATCACTTTCGAAGGTCATGAAGGGGAGATACTCGGCATCATCGGTTCGAACGGTGCCGGGAAATCGACGCTTTCGAGGATCATTTCAGGCATCCTGCAGGAAGACTATGGTGTCATGGAAGTGAAAGGCAAGGTCACGGCACTGTTCTCGTTCGGCATGGGCTTCAATCCCGAACTGCCGGGGAGGGAGAATGTGTATCTCAACGGTATGATGCTCGGCATCGATAAAAAGGAAATCGACCGCTATATCGATGACATCAAGGAATTTTCCGATCTCGGCGACTTCTTCGAGCAGCCGATGAAGTTTTATTCGAGCGGCATGAAGTCGAGGCTCGGTTTCAGTGTCGCTGCCAACCTGCATCCGGAAATACTGATACTGGATGAAGCGCTCAATACCGGGGATGCCAAGTTCTCCAAAAAAGCAGCTGTAAAGATGCGATCGCTCGTCAAGGAGGCGAAGATGGTCATCCTGGTCACCCACAGTCTCGGATATGCGCAGAATAACTGTGACCGGGTGATGTGGCTGGATGGCGGTGAAGTCCGTGAAATCGGCGATCCGAAGACGGTCATCGCCAATTACCGCGCGACTGTGCCGAAACGGCCGCCGAGGAAGAAGGGCAAGCTCCAACTGAGGAAGACCGAAACTGAGATGACAGACAATGTCGTCATCCGGGCGAAGGACGTCGGTGTCAAATACAAGCTCACGACCGGTGACTTCTGGGCCCTGAAAGATGTGAACTTCGAAGTCAGAGAAGGGGAGGTCGTCGGGATCATCGGCCACAATGGCGCAGGCAAGAGCACGCTCTGCAAGACGCTGACCAAAATACTCCGGCCGGATGAGGGCGAGCTTGAACTGTATGGTGAGACTTCCGCACTGCTCGGATACGGGACAGGCTTCAACCCGCACCTGACCGGTGAAGACAACATTTATCTGAATGCGCTGCTGCTTGGCATACCGAAATGGCGCGTCGATGAGAAGTACGATCAGATTGTTGAGTTCACGGGTCTCGGCGACAAAGTCAAAAAGCCGGTGAAAGATTTCTCCAGCGGACAGAAGGCCCGCCTCGGATTCAGCATCGCAGCGAATCTGCAGCCGGACATATTCATCGTGGATGAAGCACTCTCCACCGGCGACCTTGCGTTCCAGCAGAAGGCGAGCGAGCGCATCCAGGAGATGATGAGCCGTGCAAAAGTGGTCATCATCGTCTCGCACAGCCTTGCGTTCATAGAGAAGATCTGTACGCGCGGCATATGGATGGAGCAGGGGCGGGTGATGTACGACGGCACTGCGGAAGAAGCGGTGTATAAGTATAAGGAAGCCCAGGGCCTCCTGAAGCAGCCCGCACAGAAAAAACAGATCCGCGAGGGAAGAGGTGCGGCATCGGGCAACGGACGGAAACGGAACGCCGGTAATCAGCAGGCTGCAAAGCAGCAGAGGAACAATGAAGCGAAGACACATGAATGATCTGAAAGGGGGTGCCTTGAATGCTCAAGAAGATGATATCAAAGCCGGTCGACTGGATCGTCTATTCGATGTTGGATGAAACGCAGCGTAAGAGGATCGGTGATGTGCTTTCGAAGAAGCACAAAGAGAGGGTCATGCGGCTATTGAACGGCAGGAAATTTCAGCAGAGGAGAAAGCTGAAAGCGCTGAAGCACCACCTTTATAATCTGGGTTTTGAGGACGCTGCCCTGAAGGATCTGCAAGATTTCCTCACGCATACCGAAAATATGGAGATGCGGCGGCTGATTTCCTGGGAACTGAGCCTCTGGCATGCGAACAGGAACGATCTGGAAGGTGCGAAGGCGGCCGTGAAATATCTGCAGGTTGCGGCAGAAGGTGAGGAAAGTGCCGATCAGCAAAGACGGATCGCCATCGTCACCGCAGAGTGCTTCGACCGCATGTCACACAGGGCGCATGCGGTGGCAGTGCTGCAGAATCAGCTGGACAAGGCACCGCACCCCGATCTGCATCTCGCGATGGCAAACCTTGAAGATGATATCGAGGCGCGGATGGCACTCATCAATAAGGCTTTTCTGATGTATGACCTGGCGCCGATCGGTTTCAAAGCCGGCTTTGGCCGTGCAGCATATGATGATCTCGTCACCCTGCCTCCTGCGGGTGCCGTCAGGGAAGGTCCCAAAGTGTCCGTCATCCTGCCTGCCTTCAAGGCGGAAGAGGGCATCAGGGTGGCCATCGAGTCGATTCTCGGCCAGACATGGCAGAACCTTGAACTGCTGGTGGTCGACGACTGCAGCCCCGATGCGACGGTGGAGACGGTCAAAGAGTACGTGTCGAGGGATGCCAGGGTCAGGCTGTTATCGACACCGGTGAACAGCGGGCCGTATGTCGCAAGGAACATCGCCCTGAAGGAGGCGACGGGTGAATTCGTCACCATCAATGATGCGGATGACTGGTCCCACAGGGAAAAGATCGAGACGCAGGTCAGGCATCTGACCGCCAACCCGGGAGTGGTTGCGAATACGTCGGAACACGCACGTCTGACCGAAGAACTGAAAGTGTACCGCAGGGGCACACCGGGGAAATATATATTCCCGAACATGTCTTCAATCATGTTCAGGAAAGAGGAAGTGCTGGACGAGATCGGCTACTGGGACAGTGTGCGCTTTGCCGCGGACGGCGAATTTAAGCGCCGCCTGATCAAAGCATTCGGTCAGAAGAGTTATGTCGACCTGAAATCCGGACCGCTGTCGCTGCCGAGGCAGTCCGTATCTTCACTGACGGGGAGTTCAGCCTTCGGCTACGACGGCTTCTTCATGGGTGTGAGGAAAGAATATGTGGAAAGCCTCGAACATCACCATGACAGGGCACAAAATCTGTATTATCCTTATCCTCAGGTGAGGCGGCCGTTCCCGGTGCCTGAACCGATGTGGCCTGAACGTGAAGCAAAGACGGATGGTTACAGGAATTTTGATGTCGTCATTGCGGGGGATTTCAGACAGAACAGCACAGAACATATATATCGGCTCAACAGATTGAAGAGGCAATACAGCCGGATCGGTCTGGTGCAGCTGTACGAGTACAATCTCGACATGGCAGGCGGCATTTCACAGGATATACGAAAAAAGATTGACGGTGGACAAGTGCAGGCCCTCGTCTATGGTGAAAAGATCCGGGCGAAGGCTGTCATCGTCGAAGCTCCGGGCCTGCTCACCACATGGCAGAAGTACCGTCCGGAAATCCGGGCGGAAGCCGTCACGGCTGAAGGCCTCATGCGGCTTGAGCCGAAAGTGCGTACAGAGCTGCAGCAGCGGATGGAAGAATACTTCGGTGTGAGAGCGGAGGGTGTATCGGAATGATTGAAAATGAACAGCTCGCCGCAAAGCTGCAGGCCCTCAGGGCGGAACTTGCACGAAGTGAAGCCGGCAGGGCGGAATCGTTCAGTCGCCTGGCCGCAGCACAGGCGGAGTTCGACAATGCGGAAAAATTCATAAACTATGCGAAACGCCTGCCGCAGAAGCTGAAAGGCCATGCCCGTGCTGCGGGCGCCTATGCGCTCGGCAGACGGAACCGCAGGCAGCTTTACAGCCCCGCTTACAGACATAAGGATGCACAGAACAAATTGAAGCCGTACACTTATCATTTATATGATCTAGGCTTCACGGACAGGGCGCTCAAGGATCTTGAAGCGCTTTATTCGTCGACCAGAAAAGGAAACCTCAAAAAAGCGGCAGCCTGGGAATTGGCATTGTGGCATGCCAATACATACACCGTTGACGGTGCCCGGCAGGCTTTCGCTTACTTGGCGTCAGCGGTTGAAGGCGTGAAAGATGCGGACTTTTTAAGGCGTGCCGCGATCATCGCGGCCGAATGTGCAGACCGCGCAGGCTGCAGAACTTCTGCAGTAAAGGTGCTGGATACGGTGATGGCACATGAGCACCCGGATGTTCACCTTGCGATGGCGAATCTGGAAGATGATTTGGATAAGCGGGCAGAGTGGATCAACAGGGCCATGGCCGTCTACGGCATCACCCCAATCCAATTCGACGGCAGTACATATGAAGACCTTACGGCAGTGGCACCGCATCAGACCGAAGGTCCGAAAGTCACCGTCATCATGCCCGCCTATAATGCAGCTGAAGGCATTGCCACGGGGATCGAGTCGATTTTGAACCAGACATGGCAGAACATCGAGGTCATCGTCGTGGACGACTGCAGTCCGGATGACACCGTAGAGGTCGTCAAAAAGTATGCGGCGGCAGATTCAAGGATCAGACTCCTCTCCACACCGGAAAACAGCGGGCCGTATGTGGCAAGGAACATTGCATTGAAGGAAGCAACAGGTGAATTCGTCACGATCAATGACGCCGACGACTGGTCCCACCCTGAAAAGATCGAAAAACAGGCAGAACACCTGATCGACGATCCGCACGTGATGGCCAACACATCTGCACATGCCAGACTGACCGAAGAATTGAAACTCCATAGAAGAGGCACCCCCGGCACTTATATTTTCTCAAACATGTCATCATTGATGTTCAGAAGAGCGCAGGTTTTGGAAAAAATCGGTTACTGGGATACTGTGCGTTTTGCCGCGGACAGTGAATATAAGAAGCGGATCACAGCCGTATTCGGCAAGGATGCGGTCGTGGACCTGGATTCCGGCCCGCTGTCCTTTCCCAGACAGTCTTCAGGCTCCCTCACCGGCAGCTCCGCCTTCGGTTACAAAGGTTTCCTCGCCGGCGTCAGGAAAGAGTATGCGGAAGTGCACAACCGCTTCCACAGGCAGGCCGATGAGCTGGAACTGCACTACCCTTACAACCAGACGGTACGGAAGTACCCCGTACCGGAACCGATGTGGAGCAAAAGGGAAAGGCAGCCGGGCGGCTACAGGAATTTCGATGTGGTGATCATTGCAGATTTCAGGATGGGGCCTCAACATCATCAGGATACACTCAAGGAGGTCCGGCTCAATAAAGAACGCGGCCTCCGGACGGGGCTCCTCCAGATGGCCCATTATGATTTCAATATGCCAAAAAAAATCGACGAAAGCATCCGGCACATCATCGACGGCGATCAGGTGCAGATGCTTGTATACGGTGAATATATCAATGCGGAGATAATGCTCATCAAACACTCCGGCGTATTTTTGGAACATCAGGCATACGTCCCTGGGGTCAAAGCAAGAGTGGTGCGCGGCATAGTGGCGGAAAACTCCAACAAACTCAGGCAGTGCAGCCGAAATGCTTCAGAATATGCGGGTAAAGAGGTAAAATGGCATCCAGTGGATGATACGGTGCGCAAGTCGATCAACGCAGGCCATATCAGGCTGTCCGCCGAAAACTGGACGGACTATGCATCCAGGCTGGATGACTGGATCTATTGACAAGCTCTGAAAGACGAGGTGGTGGGTACCATGGCTGATAAACTGAAAAAAGAAAAACATGAACTGATCAAAGCACTCATACAGACCGAGGCTGAAATCAACAAAACCGAAAAGGCGCAGGCCGTTGCCGATAAACGCACCCGGCAGATCAAAGAGAGCAGCATGTATAAAGCGGCAGGGCCGGTCAAGAAACTGGGCAGAGGCGACAGCCGTGAGCAGGAGATCCGCATGCTCAAAGCGGAACTCGACGCAGTGAAAAAGGCGCTGCAGGAGACCAAGGAAGCGCTCAGCCTTTCCAAACTGGACAATGGTGCAATGAACAGCATCAGGATCAACAATGCCGTCAGAGAGATGAGGGATGACGCAAGTCTCGTGCGTTTCATCGATGAGGCCGTCAGGCAGAAGCGGCAGCATGATGAAAACTACATACAGGCACTGACCTATGCCGGGAGATTATTCATGAATGAGCAGGAGGCTTACAGGGAGACCGTATATACGTCACTACTACCGGGCTTCAAGATCGAAGACATCCCCGAGTTCATGATGCGCGAAGCAATGACGGACACACTGCAGTTGAAACAAGCCGCTTCATTCAGGGCGAGTTTGAACATGAGGATGAGGCAATTCCAGCTGACCGGAAACCTGCCCGAGTTCTTACTGGATGATAAACAGACGGCCTATGCATTCATGGACAGGCTGAAGATCAGAAGACCGTGGACCTCCGATGAGACCTACAAAACGGATGATTTGCCGCTTGAAACATCAACGGTGGTCAAGCCCGCAGATGGCGCGGGAGCGCGGGGTGTATATCTCATCCACGACGCTGAAAATATCATCGATTTGAAACGTGCAAGACAGCTCGACAGCCAGGAAGCCCTCAAAGCGAGCATGAAAGAGGATATCCAGAGCGGCTGGGTCGCAGAAGACGAATGGATGATGGAAGAACTCATCCTGGAAGATGAAGAAAACAGGACCCCCGGCAGCGACATCAAGTTCTACTGCTTCTACGGAAAAGTCGGCCTGGTGCTCGAAATCAGAAGATACCCCGAGCTGAAATACTGCTGGTGGACTGCAGACGGTGAGCGGGTGCATACCGGCAAGTATGACAATGACCCGTTCAAAGGCAGAGGCGTCACTCCGGAAGAGATTGAAATGGCAAGAAAAATCAGCAAGGAAATCCCGGCGCCGTTCATCAGGATCGACTTCCTGAAGTCCGGAGACGGACTCGTGTTTGGTGAATTCACGCCGAAGCCCGGCAACTATGACGAGTTTGATACGGAGACCGACCAGTGGATGGGGGATATGTACCTTGAAGCGGAAGACAGGCTTTTGAAAGATCTGCTCAAACAAAGACCGTTCAATTCATATATGGGATTGGAGACCGGGCAGACCCCATGAATTGAAACGGTTGAAATGAGATGTGGAAAGTGAAACTATTTTAATTGGCAATTCAGCAGTTAAAATAGTTTTTTTGTATAATGAAGATGATATAAATTGGGTGCTATTGGAGGAAGACGATATGACAGAAATTTATCCTGATTGGTTGACCAAAGAAATGCTCCGGGGCGTGCGCAGATTCAATATAGACGCATACCTTGTGGCCCTTGAGGGGTGGAGAAGGGGGCTGTCCCTGACCTTCTACGAACATACCACCAGGGAAACGGACATGAAGCTGATAGGGTTTGATCCAATCGGTAAGCTGTTCTCACTTGAATCCGGGACAAAGAAACATTTCTTCTACCGCACCCGTGGAGACATCATATCGAATGAAGCGGTCGATACAGGCACTGACAAGGAAGCGGCAAAAAAGCATTTGGCAGAAGCGGGCGTTGCTGTGCCGCAAGGGTTCAGTTTCACCAGTGACACACCGGAAGAGGAAGTCAGGAACTCCTTATCAAAGATGGAAAAGCCAGTAGTTCTAAAGCCGACATTCGGAAGCCTCGGTAAAGGTGTGACGACTGATATACAGTCGGATGCAATGTTCGAAAGCAGCCTTCAATACATTAAATCAACTTATGACTACATGGACTTCATGGTGGAAGAACATATTGACGGAGAAGATGTACGGGTGTATGTCGTCGGTGATGAAGTGGCAGCTGCAACGAAAAGGATTCCCGCCAATGTGATAGGGGACGGCGTGTATACAATCAGGCAGCTGATTGATGAAAAGAATGAAGCGCGTAAATTGAACCCCCATACCTCAACCCGTCTGATAAAGATGGATGACAGGTTGAAAGGATATCTTGCAGCCCAGTCACTGAGTCTGGATAGTGTCATGGAAGAAGGCCGGACAGTCTTCCTGAACGGTGGAAGCAACATCTCCGCCGGCGGAGATTCCATAGACGTCACAGATGCTCTGAGTAATGGGGTGAGGAAAACGGCCATCGATGCTGTCGCGGCAATCCCCGGACTGCATCATGCAGGAGTGGATATGATCGTGAATGATGACTTGGGCGTAGTGATTGAGATCAATTCGACAGGAAGTACGGCACTTCATACTTTTCCGCTATATGGCAGACCTCAAAACGTTGCAGAAAAGATAATTGATTATTATTTCCCGGAAACAAAAGGTATAATAACAAGTGATCAGTTATTTTTTGATTACAGAACAATACTTAAACAGTTGAGGGCAAACCAGCTGAAGAAAATCGAAATCACCGATGCACCTGTAGGGGAAATATATGCTAAAAGATATGTGATTTCAGGAAAAGTCCAGAAAGTCGGATACAGGATCTGGGCTGAGAATCAGGCAATAGCGCATGGCCTGCACGGCTATGCCCGTAACCTCAAGAATGGCAAAGTCGTGGTGGTTGTCGGCGGACTGGATAGAGAGACTGTCGACGGATTTAAAGATGTTTGTTACCAGGGACCTCAGAGAGCCCGGGTGGAAACCGTGAAGGAATTTGCCTGGGAAAAAGAAATTATGGTTGGGTTTGAGATAAGAAAATGAATTTTAAAAAGAAGTGAAATAAGTTATTTTTAATTTTTATATTGAGCATAATTCAATAACTTAATAATAAATAACATTATTTGATTTTTCTCCGACTTTGAGTCAGCATAGTATTAATCTTGTTAATATACTGACAGGTGAGATTTACATAATAACTTAATAATACAGAGAGGTAATATATGAATAATCCAAATCACATGCCACATTTAGTCAATTCGTTGCCTAAAGGAGTCACCGGCTTTACAACTTCCTCATACTTAGTTGCTTTGGAAGGATGGCGTAGAGGCTTAAAATTAAAATTCCATAATAATAAAAGGGGAGCAACAGCTATCTCCAGAGCTATAACATATTCACTGTCCGACGGGGAAAATGAATATCACTTTCTTTGTGCCAGAGGGCCAAAATCTCATAAAGATGCTATTGATGATGCAGAACATAAAAGCAATGCATATGAAGTTATGGAGAGAAATGGAGTTCCTGTACCTCAAAATAAAAAATTTGATTTTACTGAAACGTCTATAGAAAAGATATGCGAATACGGTGAATCGCTAGGGTATCCATTAGTTGTAAAGCCTCCTAACATGGGGGCGGGACACGGGGTCGTAACTAATATAAACACAAGAGAGCACCTCATTGAATCTCTTATACAAGTGAGGGAACATTACAATAAAAACAACGAGGTTATGATTGAGAAGTATTTTGAAAATGGGGTGGATTACAGGTTTTATGTGATCAAAGATAAAGTTATCGGAGTATCAAAAAACTATTCCTCCTTTGTCAGAGGAGACGGAAGTAGCAATCTTGAACAATTAGTACATAAAACAAATAAGATGATCAAAAACAGCCCAGGTATGCCTAGTAGAACAATTAAAATTGATGATTCAATGATTGAGTTCTTGAAAGAGAAAAATATGGACTTGGAATATATACCTGAAGATGGTAAAAGGGTTTTTGTAAGAAAGCATGGGACGTACTTAAGTAAACGTTTAAGCGTAGCATGTACTGAAGAAACATCTCCTAAATTAAAAAAATATGCAGTGGACGCACTTAACTCTTTCCCTGGACTGGCTTCCGGATCAGTTGATATGATTGTTAATGAAGAGAAGCAGGAAGCTATCGTCAATGAGATAAATACCAGGGGAGAAATCCAGATGCATACCTTGCCATTTGAGGGTAAATCTGTTGATGTACCAAAGCATATAATTGATTTTTATTTTCCTGAATCAAAAAAAATCAGTAATAATTTCAGATTTGAATATAAGCCGATTAAAGAGGCATTCCTGAACGGTTATGCAGATGAAATAACTATCCCTATGTATCCGAAAGGTGAGCAATATCAAAAAAGATATAGTGTATACGGTGTGAACTTGAAGGCAGTCTACAGAGCTAAATTGCAACAACAAGCAGCCAAATTAAACTTGAAGGGGCATATTGATGTACAGTCGACAAAGCGTTTGGAAATTAATTTGATAGGCAAGAAAAACCAAATTAATAAATTTGATCAATACCTGAACACTTTCTCAACGAGCAGGTCTAAAGTCAATAAAATAACTTCCACAGAACTTGAAAAATTTGAAGGTATTGCATCAATCAGCTTCGAAATTATAAATAATGAAATGCCCAAAATAGAAAAAGCTCATAAAAGACTTCTAAAGAAATATGAAACCTTAAATAATGAAGTTGAAAGTGATAAAGAATCAAAAGATCAAGAAATAGCGGAACTGAAAAAGGAACTCGAAACGTACAAAAAGAGTTATAATGACATGAGGCGGAGTAGAAGTTGGCGTGTCACAAGTCCAGTTCGTAAGGTAAAATCCTTTCTAAAGAAGAAATGAGTTCAGCTTAGAGCTGAAAATAAAAGGTGAAAGCCACTTGATGGCTTTCACCTTTTTGCTTTACTGAGAACTTGACTCCATTATTTTATAGCAGGCTATACATGCGCTGATATTATGTTGAGTAAAATCATTACGCAGAGTGATATCTTTAAACTTGTTATAAAATGCTCCTAGTGAGAGTGACTTGTTCTGAAAATGCATGGTCGATTCTTCTCGCAATTGCATTTGTAATTGGAACTGTACACCTAAGATGATTGCATTTTTCATTCTCTCAGCTTCTGCTTCATAGCCAAATTCCTTCGCAATGGCATAAGCATTACTCAAACCTTCTGTGCGGCAGGCTACAGGGACTGACTTTGGTAAGGTGCCCGCCTGAGGAGGATACCCGCCGATAAACTCCATATCTTCAATATTATTTTCAGTATATTGCGTATCTATGATGGAATCGCTCATCATTAAAAGGTGTCTGATATAGATATCTTTTTTACGCAATCTGTACAATCCTTTCAATCCATAAAGAAGCCAATGATCATGGTGTATAGTTGATTTTGTAGCACCCTCGTTTTTGTTCAGGATAAGGTAGTCGGCAGCTTTTTCAGCAACATCCAACCATTCTTCATTGTTGTCCAAAGCATATAGCTTAGTCATGGCCAGTATTGCTTCGCCTATATAAAAATCTGAAACGAAGTCGGTTATTTCGCCAGTACTGTAAATCTGTTTATGAACTTTGAAGTTACCAGTCTCATCCTGCATTTCCTTAATCCAGACAGCTAGCTCCTGCATAAGAGAAAGATATTTTTTATCTTGGGTGATTTCTGTATAAGTTGCCAGAGCAACTATTGCCAGGCCATTTCCTCCAACTTTTACGACATCCCTTTCTACTACAACCTTCCCTTTTTCATCCACTACTGGGTCTTTGACCTTATCTATAAGGTATTCAAGAGCTTTTTTGATATCTTCCATAATTTCTTCGTCCTGGGTTAATTCATAAGTTTGAAGCATTGAAAATATTGTCCCGGCATGCCTCAGGATATTGTATTTTTTCTCTGCAGTATCCTCAGCTGGATCATAAGTATAAACGAATTTCCCTCTTTTATTAACTACATGCTTGAAATAATTGTTCTTGGTAAGAAGAATTGCTTCTAATATGTCATCTTTTTCAATATTTTTAAAAATACGATGACCACGTGTAAGTTCATGAAAATCTTTTCCGTTTGTATAGAATGTTTCTGTTCTAAACTTTATCGGCGTGCCGATTTCATTAAATGATATATCATCCCATTTTTGTTTTATAGCATTATTCATATTCTTGGCATCTATCTTTCTGTCGGAAACGATATTGTATCCTGTGATTTCGAGGGGGGTGAAAGATTTATCCAGGTCCCTATCGAAAGCCAGTCCATCTACTCCCTTGTTAAACAACAAGGTATCGTTTTCAATGTCGAAGTTTTTCTTGTTTTTAAATGGGATGATCCGGGTGACCACCTCAAGTTTAAGATGGTCCGGTTTAAATACAAGTGGCTTTTCTGACCTATAAGTCTCCAATGCTTCATTGAGGGCATCTACAAAGGCCTCCGCTTGGCCTCTTACTACATAAGCTTTACTATTACTTTCATTAAACGAAAGGAAAACGGTGAATTTCCCATTAACTTTGTACTTTTCTTCATTGAAATTTATAGAGCTGGCCTTTAATCTTTTATCAGTCGTTATAGCTCTGTACAAATCTTTCATAACATTTTCCATGTCTCTTTATCCTCCAATAGTTGCATAAGTAAAACTGTTTTAATTAACTCAGACATATTGAAAATTAAATTCCCAAACCATACAATTCAATATTTAAAATGCTGTCGGAGTTAAATGACTCGTAGTAATATTAGATATAAATCCAGAATAATTATATCATAATAGGCACTGCTACACTATATTCAGGGGCTACACAGATAAGGTTGATTTTAATATATATTCCCTTATCCTCCGGTATAATGGGTATAATAATAATGGTAAAGCAGTATATATAGTTCAGTTTACTAGCCATGATAATGTTAGTAAGTAAATAAACCCTAAAGGTGATGTAGATGAATAAACATATCAAAGATGATGAATATTTTAAATCGCTCGGAGTAGATATAAAGGCAGCACGATTTAAAAGATATAAAAAGGCAGGCTTATTGGATGAAGTTGATGAAACTTTTGTGGAAGAAGCTAAGCAGTATTGGATGCAGCGTTATAATAATAAATTAGATCCTGTACTTCACATAGCGTTTATGAATCTTACAGGAAAAAAAGATCCAAGAGTCGCTTTTTATACGACGGTCAGAAGTGAAATCATTCCTTTTTTCAATGATCAGAGGATGAGAGATGCATACAGAGATAAGAACATATATGATTTACTGATACCGACAGAAAGATCGGTCGTGACAGTACTAAAGCGAGTTCATGGTTTATATTTTGACACTGATAATAATTGTTTGGACAAAGCAGATGTAGAGGAAACATTACTATCGTATAAAGAAGATTTCATCGTAAAGCCGAGTACTACTAATAATGGCGCAAGAGTCAACAAATTACAATATAAGGAAGATACCTTACTCTTGAGTGGAGAAAAATTGAAGATTAAAACGCTTGAAGAGATATATGGTGGGGATTTTGCTGTTCAAAAAGTTATTAAACAACATCCCACTATGGCGTCGCCTCACCCTTCATCTGTAAATACATTAAGGATGGTCACCTTCAGGTGGAAGAATGAAATAAGATACCTGTTGACATTCGCCAGATTCGGCTCAAATAATGGGGTGCAGGATAATGCGGGAACAGGAGGGCTTTGCCTAGGTGTGACAGATGAAGGCAAATTCATGGATAAGGCAATTGATGAAGATTGCAATGTTTATTCAGAACATCCCACAACTGGTTTCCCATTTAAAGATTTGGACTCTGTCCCGAATTTTGAGGATTTTAAGCAATTTGTTATAGATCAACATAAAAACATTCTGCATCATGATCTAGTATCCTGGGATATAGTAGTAGGGGTCGATGGTTTGCCTATATTTCTTGAAGCGAATTTCAGCGGGGCTACATGGCTTTATCAGTTAGCTTCACAAAAACCCCTATTTGGAGACCTTACGGAAGAAGTACTTGAACATGTTTATCAGGAGAGAAATGATAAAAATTCCCCTCGAAGAAAATCTTTATCGACTAATATAAGTAAGAAAGGAAGCAGCAAGAAATCCAAAAGAAAGACGAGTCAAAGACATAGTAAGAACGAACTATCAGAACCCTCCAAGGGTTTTTCAGATAAGGGGTCAAGTTATAAAAATGAACTAAAGCAACTTCAAGGTGAGAATGATCGATTGATGAAAGAAAGAGATAGATATAAGAAAGAGTACAGCAATATAATGAAAAGCAGCAGTTGGCGTATGACTATGCCATTACGTAAGATAAGTTCGTTATTAAGAAAAAAATGATGTAACCATTCAATAAGGCTTTATTAATATATTGATTAAATGATATTTATATTTCAACGAATAATGGGAGTAAGATTCCATTATTCTTTTTATGGTTAGGATATTATATATATTTTCATTTCCGATTTTTTTCTGTTTTGGGAAGTGAGACAAATCATTATTAAAATTGATATACCCTTTTAATTAAAACCTCTTGTTTGAATAGTGAATTAATAGATTCGTATTGATATAGGACACTTTTCCCCATGAAAGCTGCCTGCTTTGTGCTAAGTCATGATTAAAGGTTGTATATATTCTGTTAGGTGTCCGTAATTAGTATTACAAAGGAGATTATAAAATGCGAGAGAAGTCTGCGGAATGGCTCCCACATTTATCCGGGGAAATAGTTTCAGAAGCTCATGGTAATTACCTGGATGCTTATGTAGTGGCTTTAGAAGGCTGGAGAAGAGGGCTGACTCTGAAATGGCATGTTAAGGAATCCGGAAAGTTCCCTGAAATGAAGACATGGTTTGTAGATAAACCCGGCCAATTATTCTCTTTGGAATCTGACGACAAAACCCATTATTTCTTCAGGTCCCGTGGGGATAAAGTGACCAACGAGGCTGTGGAAATCGGCAGTGATAAAGAAAGCACCAAGGAGTTACTTCAACACAAAGGGATAAAAATGCCTGAGGGCAGTATTTTTACTAAAGAAACCTCAGATGAAGCGATTTTAAGGCATGCTTCGGGAATGTCGTTTCCCATTGTCCTCAAGCCTACTGACGGAAGCTTCGGTAAAGGGGTCATCACTAATATAAAAAACAACGACGAGCTGAAAGAGGCCTTGGAATACGTAAGAGGAAAATTAAATTATTCCAATGTGTTATTGGAAGAGTATATTCCAGGTAAAGAGTACCGCATTTATGTCGTGGGAGACAAAGTGGTCGGGGCCATGAACAGGATTCCCGCGAATGTGACTGGTGACGGTGAGCATACTGTCCGATCATTAATACAAAGGAAGAATGGTGACCGGGCGCTCAACCCCAGGTTGAGGAGCTGTCCAATCATTATTGATGAGGAAGTTGAACGGTATTTATCAACACAGGATTTGTTTTTAGATTCAGTCTTGGACACAGGTGAGCAGGTTTTCCTCACTGAAAAAACGAATATCTCTATTGGCGGAGATCCGGTAGATGCATTTGATGATTTATCCGATGGTATCAAAGACTCGGCAGTAAGAGCGTTGCAGGCTGTACCCGGGTTAAGCCACGGCGCAGTCGATTTGATCGTCCATGAGGAGACATCAGAGCCATATATCATAGAATTGAATCCGACAGCCAATTTGGGAGGACTCCTTTATCCTATTGAGGGACAGGCGAGGGACATACCGAAAGAAATTATTGATTATTATTTCCCTGAAACCCAAGATGCTTTAAGGAAAACATCAATAGTATATTTTGATTATAGAGAAGTGCTCACCCCCCTGCAGGATAAAACTGCATACAACACGAAGGTCGTTCAGTTTGATTACGATGAGATTCACACCAGAAAATTTATCATTCACGGAGACGTTAAATCCTTTGTGTTTCATAAATGGATCAAATCAAAAGCGAAAGCTTCCGGGCTTCATGGCTTTGCCAGCCTTAAACCCGACGAGAGTCTTGAGATAGTGGTGGCAGGGGTAGACCAAGAACTGGTACATCAATTCCGGGACATTTTGCTGGAAAATGACGGGGGCTTCAACATCAACGAAGTAAAAGAAGAAAACTATAATGAAACGATAAAAATTGGATTTGAAATTGAAGGTGAATATAAGGAGTTACTGAACAACTATAAGACCGTCCAAAGAAACCTTGAGTCATCGAAAAAAGAATTGAAGAAATTGGAAAAACAGTATTCGAACATGCTGAACAGCCGGGCATGGAAATTGACTAGACCTGTCAGAACAGTGTCCGGAACTATAAAGAAAATGTATCAGCGTATCACTAAAAATTCCCATTGAACCCCCAATATCAAAAAGTCCACCCCGATCATTTACAGGATCGGGGTTATTACGTTACCAGCCGCTTTCACGAAAAGTTTTATAAATGATTGATTTAGTATTATAATTTAACTTAATATACGAGAAATCAGTCCATCATTGCTAATATCAGGGATGGCTGAAAAGGAGTGGCATTATGAGGACAGAAGAACTCGATTTAACGGAAGATATAATGAAGGCTTATCCTGAGGAAGCTCACGGCCCCAGTTTAATCATGCACAGTATAGTCCTGGAGGCTTGGAGGAGGGGCATCAAGGTTAAGTTTTTAACTGCTTATGTTAAGAATCAGATTAAAATCAGGTATGTATTATCCTATAAAGGGGAAGAGTTCAGGTTCCAGCTTTCACTGGGCGATAAAGTTTCAAGAGAGGCAAGAAGAATCGGTAAAAGTAAAGAGCTGACAAAGAAACACCTTTCAGAAGCGGGTGTTTCGGTGCCTGAAGGTAAAGTGATCAACGTTCAGGACGCAGATTATACGGAAGTGATCAGCTATGCAGATCAGCTTGGCTATCCCGTCATCGTAAAACCTGCGCATGCCAGCCTTGCAATTGGAGTGAGGACGAATATCCATGATGTCGACGGATTGACTTCAGCACTGGACTATGTTCACTCGGAACTTGGTTATAATGATATAATTATTGAACGTCATGCACGAGGCAGTGATACAAGGTCTTATGTTGTCGGTGGGGAAGTCATAGGCGCTTTTAAGAGAGTTCCTGCCAACATAGTCGGGGATGGTAAAAGCAGCATCAAAGAGCTGGTTGAAAAGAAAAACAGATACCGCAGCATCAACCCGCATTTAAGCCACAACTTGATTGAAATTAATGATGACCTCATAAGTTACATCAGCAATCAGGGGTATGATATGGATGTTGTACTTAAAAAGGATAAGAAGGTATATTTAAGTGACAGTACATTTGCCAAAGATAATTCAGAAACTGTGGATATAACTGATGAAATAACGGAAGACTTTAAAGAAACGGCAGTCAATGCAGTCAAACATATCCCTGGGATGGAACTGGCCGGAGTGGATATAATGATGGATCAGGAAAAAGATCAAAACTATGTCCTGGAAGTCAATTGCAGACCTAATATCGGCGGCCATCTTTTTCCGGTTCAAGGTGAAAGCAGAGATGTGCCAAAAGCGATCATCGATTATTATTTCCCGGAGACAACAGGAATTGAAAAGGGGATAAATAAGTATTTCACCTATGATTTCGAAAGTATCGTCAATTTTCTCAGGAAGGGTATAGTGAAAGAAGTCACTTTACCTCCACTTCCGAAAAAGAATATTGTAAATAAGCACATAATAATCACGGGTGATGCAGAGCCTTTTAAGAACCGGATCTTCAGATCTGCGGTCGGTCACAGGCTTGGTGGTCATCTTCAGCAGTTGGACCATCAAAAGTATAAATTGGTTGTCGCCGGCCCAAGGAAACGGGTGGAGAGTTACCTGGAGATGTTGACGAAACTTCCACAGATCAAGGCAGAAATCATCGATGAAAACAAGTGGGACACTTTACTCATGTATAAGTTTGAAGCAGTTGAGGAAATGCGAGGTCAATCGAGTGGAACCCAGGGCGGTTATGAAAAGGAAAATTTAAGATTGATTAAAGAAAACGAGAGACTGAAAAAAGAAATCGCTAAATTAAAAGAGAGTACATCGTGGAAAGTCACAGGACCTCTGAGGAAAATTGGGGAAATGAGAAAGAACAATCGAAATTAGATGAGCGATTGTTTTTGAAAGGAAGTTTTCGATATGGATTTCAAACAGGAAGGCTGGTTGCCACATCTGATAGATGCCATACCTATTGCGGCACGTAAAAACCATACCAGCCTGTATACAATTGCATTGGAAGGGTGGAGAAGGGGCTTGAAGGTAAGCTTCTTCAACTCTAAGCATGAGGGGGGCAAAAGAATCGGGTGCACTCTGTATCATGATGGAAATCCATACCATTTCATAGGCTCGAGTGGTCATCTGATTACTGATGAAATTATAGACATTTGTGATGACAAAGGTTTAACCAATGAGTATTTGTCAAAAGCTCATGTACCTATACCCGAGGGAAAAGAGTTTGGTGAAGCAGCATCAGACGAAGAAATCATCTCCTATTCCAAAACAATAGATTATCCGCTGGTCCTGAAACCGACCGATGGAAAAGCGGGAAGAGGGGTCATCGCGGGGATTGAGAGTGAAAAAGAATTAAAAAATGCTTTAAATGTTGTAAAAAACCGACTGGGCTACAAAAATATCCTTCTACAACAATATGTGACCGGTGATGAAATCCGCATCTATGTATTGGATGGCAGAGTACTGGCGGCTTCAAACAGAAGGCCGGCTAATATTCTTGGGGATGGTGTCTCAACTATCAAAAATTTGATCATACAAAAAAATGAACTGAGGAAAAAGGTGCCCAGCCTTTACTTCCGTCCGATTAAACTGGACAAGGAAGTATATAATAATATCAGGCTTCAAGGACACACAATGGAAAGTATCCCCAAAAAAGGGGAAAGAGTATTATTACGGAAAATCAGTAATTTATCCAGAGGTGGGGAATCAGTGGATGTTTTGGATGAACTTACTGAAGAACAGAAAAATATTGCTGTCAGGGCAACTCAAGCGATACCGGGTTTAGTTCAATGCGGTGTGGATATGATTCTGAATGATGAAACTGGTTCCGGAGTGATATTGGAACTCAACACCCGTCCCGGGATAGGCAATCACCTCTTCCCGGTCGAAGGTACAGCTAAAGATATACCTAAGGAAATAGTGGATTTCTATATACCGGAAACAAAAGGTGTACATACCGAAGAGTCGGTTGTCTACTTTGAATTTAAAAATGTCCTGGACACTCTCAAAGAGAAGGTTGTTGAAGAGATTGAGATCCGACCTTATCCGGGCTCTCTCATATCTAAGAGAATGGTCATCGAGGGAGCTAAAGATGTTAGATCCATTTACAGCAAAATAGAAAAAGTAATCAATGCACACGAACTACATGGTTATTTGCGAGTGCTGAGTAACAGTGAATCTGAGCTTGTCCTTGGCGGAGGAACCGAAGCAGGGGTGGAGGAAGCTACAGCCAGGCTGAAAGATATAACAGGCCATAATGGTCTGGAACTGACAGCTGTCGATAAATATGAAGCACCTGTGTTGGCGGGCTTCAGGCTATTGGATAAGACCAGTGAAATGGGCTTGGCAGATTTGAAAAAAGAAATCAAGGGCATCAGAGAAATTGAAAGTGTCATAAACAGGGAAAAAGCAAGAATAAAGCGTAGAATTGACTTGATGCAAAAAAGTCATTCCTGGAAATTGTCATATCCAATACGAATGAGTGTCGCTAAAATCAAGGTGGCAGCAAGGCGGATGAAGTAGTAGAATGGTTTGAGCAATAGAAGTGTGGAGGTTACTTTATAATGAGTGAAAGTGAATTTAGATGGATGCCCCATCATGAAGGTGCCGTGCCGCCGGCCGGACAGGGCAAGAGGATCAGTACTTATACGGTCGCTTTGGAAGGCTGGCGCAGAGGACTGGATTTAAAATACTACAGTTACTTTGACGAAGATAATCTTTTGAAAGTCCGCTATTCTTTGAGTAATGGAGAGAAAACCCACTATTTTCAACTGTCGATGGGTGACGGAGTGACAAAGGAAGCTTTTGATATTTGTGATAACAAGGAAACGACTAAAGATTATTTAAGGAATGCTGAAATACCTGTCCCTGTGCCTGAAGGTAAGATGTTCGATGAAAAACATACGGATGAAGATATTTTAGCTTATGCAGCAACCATGAATTTTCCGGTTGTATTTAAACCGACTGACGGTAATGCGGGGAATGGAGTATTTGCCAATATTCAGACTGTTGAGGAATTGGCTGAAATCATCCCGCATGTACGCGAAGAACTCGGTTTTGATGAAGTGATCCTTGAAGATTACGTTCCGGGAAGGGAGTTCAGGATTGTAGTGATCGGGGACCGGGTACTCGGGGCCATGATACGCCGCCCGGCGAGTGTTTTAGGCGACGGCAGGCATACAATAAAAGAACTCATTCAAAAGACTAATGAAATCAGGATGACAAATCCCCATCTAACCAGTAGATTGATTAAAGTTGATAGAGAAATCAGGGCCATGCTCCAGCGTAAAGGGTATAAATTAAGCACAGTGCCTGAGAAAGATGAGAGGGTTTACCTTCGGGAGAAGAGTAATCTTTCGAAGGGCGGGGATGCCATCGATGTCACCGATAAACTGACTGATAATCTTAAAGATATTGCCATAAATGTTGGAAGGGCGATACCGGGACTGCAGCATTACGGGGTGGATATGATAGTCGACGAAGAAAATGACCGTGGTGTCATTTTGGAGGTCAATGCGAGACCCGGATTTGGAGGTCACCTGTTCCCAATGGAAGGTACTCCAAGGGACTTTGCCAAGGAGATTATAGACTTTTACTTTCCCGAGACAAAAGATAAAGAGAGATCATGGTTATATTTTGATTTTGATGCGGCTCTCGAACCCATCAAAAACCGGACTGCATCCTCAGTGGATATCACTACAATCACGCCTGAACCTCTTTACGGTAAAAAATTGATCCTGTCAGGTAATGTCATTGTTCCCGGTTTCCGTAACTGGGTAAAACAGCAGGCGAAACACAAGGACCTGCATGGTTATGTTGAAAATCAGGAAGATGGGACGGTTTTGGTTATTGTAGCCGGTACCGACCAGTTGGCAGTGGAGAAATTTGTGAAAAAATGTTTCAAAGGACCTGATTATGTAGAGGTCATAGCGATTGATGAGCAGGAATGGAATAAACCGGTGAAGATTTTCTTTGAAATTAAAAAAAGGAAAACTGATCTTACTCCCCTTCAACTTGAAAAAGAAATTGAAAACCTGCAACAAGTCAATGAGGATCTTGAAAAGCGGAATGAAGAATTAATAGCAAGATACCGCAGGTTCAAATCCAGGAAAGCCTGGAAAATCACCGCCCCGCTCAGGAAAGTCTACAAGCTTATAACAGGTAAGAAATAAATATTATGACTAATCTCTTAAATTGAACGCAAAGGTATGAAACTGGAATTTAGAGATGCCTGACAGGTTTAACATGGTCTATCTTAAAATAACAATGTTTTATATCCAGGATGGGGGTCATTGAATGGCTATCGAAAACTCAGAGTGGCTCGACCACTTGAAAGAAGCAATACCTGCCGAGGGTTATGGCAATAAATTAAGCATGTCTCTGATTGCATTGGAAGCATGGCGTCGCGGTATCGAAGTGAAATTTTATACTATTGATAATCCGGATAATAAGGTATTAGTCCGTTATTCTTTGGAATATGGGGGCAGGACACATTATTTTGAGTCCTCATTAGGGGACAAGCTGTCTGCGGAAGCTTTTGATGTCTGTGAATACAAAGACTTGACGAAGAAATATATCTCGTATGCAGGCGTCAGATTTCCAAAAGGAAAAGTTTTTACGCGCTCTGCCGATAAAAAAGACATCATCAATTTTGCCTCTTCCTTATCATTTCCAGTCGTCGTCAAACCTTTGGATGAAAATGCCGGGAAAGGCGTCTTCTCCAATGTTGATTCTGCTGAAAATCTCATTGAGATCGTTGACTATCTGCATAACGATCTAGGGTATGAACAGCTTCTTGTTGAAGAATATATACCTGGTGTTGAATACAGGATATTAACCGTCAATGGTAAAGTAGAAGGCGTGGTCAATAGAACGCCGGCTAATATTACTGGCAATGGTCAAGATGATATAGAGACCCTGATAAAGAAGAAGAATAAAAGTAAGCAGGACAACCCGGCAATATCGAAAAAAAAGATCAAGTTGGATAAAGAGGTTCTCCAAATCATCGAAAATGAAGGCTATACTTTGGAAAGTGTTTTAGAAGAAGGAAGACAGCTATACTTACGGTCGAAATCAAATATTTCCGCCGGAGGAGATCCAATTGAAATAACCGATGAAGTTCCGGCAAAAGTAGTTGAAGCAGCTGAAAAGGCAACCCAGTCGATACCGGGATTGAATATAGCGGGGTTGGATATAATCGTCGAACCGGAAACAGGGGAGCCTGTTTTTATTGAGATAAATACTAAACCGATGATCGGCTTACATGTCTTTCCTATAAAAGGAAAAGCTCGAGATGTCGTTAAACCAATCGTGGACTTATACTTCCCGGAAACAAAAGATATTGAAAGAAGTAATCTCCATTTTGATTTTGATTCAGTCGTCGCGCCTTTAAATAATTTGGCGGTGAAACATGTTGACCTCGAACCATTGAGAGATGTGAAGCCATATCATACCAGGGAATATCTTATAGAACTCAATGAAAAGGAAGGCAATTTCCTGAGCCATATCAGATTAAAGGCATTAAAATCAGGTGTCCACGGCTATATCAAAAAAATCAATGCACATACCTATCAGGTGGTAGCCGCCACTTCAACTCAGGAAATCATGAAAGATTTTCAGGAGGACATAAATAAGGGGTCTGAGGCATTTAAAATTTCCAATATGCAGGAAAAAACTTGGGAAAAATCCGTAAATATAGGTTTTATAATCAAGAAAGAATCCCTTAAGGAATTGGCCGATAAGCTGGACACTGAAAACGATAATTATAAAAAAGTCCTTTTGGAAAAAAATGAGACGATAGAAAATCAGACTGCAGAACTAAAAGTCAAAACTAAAACAATAGAAGAACTTCAGGGCGAAATTGAAACTTTGCAGGAGACGATGCGGGACTACAAGGAAAAAGAAAAGGGGCTAGCCTCCAAGATCTCCAAACATGAGAAAAGGATTCAAAGTCTTACTCTTGAATTAGGAGAAAATGAACGCGCACGGATCAGTGCAGAAAACTTATTAAGTAAAGAAAAAGAAAATGCTGCACTGGAGAAGAAGAAATATGAAAGAAATTACGACAAGCTGTGGAAACAGTATAAAGGTATTGTGAACAGTAAGTCATGGAAGATCACAAAACCACTTCGAAAGTATAATATCACTAAAAGAAATAAAAAAGGTTAATTCTTAACACCTCCATCCAGTAACTTATGGAATAGAGGTGTTTTCTTAATATAGTGATAACAACGTTAAGATGCAGACTCATGTGTAAGCGCTTGCATTGCATTGAAAATAAAATTATAATTATTAGGACTGCAGGGCATCATAACTTAGTATGTATAAATTCTCAAGTGGAGGCATTGTATATGAAAATACAGGGGCAGGAAAGGCATGGTTACAGGAAACTGGGGCTGAAAACAAATACCATACCTTTTAAAATGTGTGAAAGCAGCGGGTTATTAAACGATATTGACGAGACTTTCGTGGAAGAGGTCCAGCAGTATTGGGAAAAGAACTACGGTCGAAGGGTTGATCCCACACTTAATATTGCTCTTTTGAACCTTACAGGTGAAAAAAATGTAAAAATAGTACCCAACCAGATCATGAGACGGGAAATCCTGCCTTTTTTGAATGATTACGATATGGCTCCGAGTTATGTGGATAAAAATCTCTACGATATTTTCATAAATCCCCCGAGATCTGCTGAGACAGTAATAAAAAACATTAAAGGGCATTACTTTGATGAGGATAACAAAAGTATCGACATCGAAACGGCAGAAAAAAAATTAAAAGGTGCAGAAACTGATCTTATCGTTAAACCAAGCAGAACGAACAACGGGAAGAAGATTAAAAAACTTGGATTCAAAAATGGAAAGTTATATTTAAATGGAAAAGCGGTGAAAGTTCAGAGGATTGAGAGGATATACAAAAAAGACTTTATCATTCAAAAAGCGATAAAACAGCATGAAGTAATGGCTCTTCCCCACCCATCCTCAGTCAACACGTTAAGAATGTACACGATGCGGTGGAACAATGAGGTCTTCTATATTTCTTCTTTGGCAAGGTACGGCATCGATAATGACGTGAAGGATAATATGGGTGCAGGAGGTCTGTGTCTTGGGATTAAGGATTCGGGTGAATTTTATGATGTCGCATTGGATGACAGGATGCAGACTTATACCCACCATCCGACAACAGGTGTTTGCTTTGCAGATCTTGAGCCGCTGCCGGATTTTGAAGGGATAAAACAATTTTCTGTTGACTGCCATAAAAATATTCTTCACCTTAATTATATCTCTTGGGATATTGCCATACGAGAAGATGGCAAGCCTGTTTTTATAGAATCGAATTTTACAGGTCCGCTCTGGATCGGTCAGCTGATCACCCGAAAACCTGCATTAGGGGAGCACACGGAAGAAGTACTCCAATATGTGAGGGAAAAGATGGATACGACTGCGCCGGTATTGATGCGTAAGGACAGGAGAAGGGAAGCACAAAAAGAAATCAAAAATCTTGAAGAGCGAAACAAAGAACTACAGAAGCATCTGGAGCAGAAAGAAGCTGAAATCAAACGTTTGAGGAACAGTAAAAGATGGCGCTACGCTTCCAGGATAAGTAGCCTCATCACTTTTTATAAGAAATAAAGAACCGATTAGTATAAAAAGGTGAAAAAAAGAGCCGGATAATCCGGCTCCGTCTATCTGAACAGAAAGGTGATAATTTTTTTCAATGACCTGAGCTGAAGCATACTAAAAGTAGAGGGATTAAATCAAGTTATTTCTTTCTGAAAAAGGATGTGTATTTCCATGATTTACTGTTTTTTATTCTCCTTAGTTCACTTTCCAACACTTTTATCTCATTTTTCATATTCATAAAGTCTTTGGTATCATTGCGACTTTTGGCTAATAGTTTATCATATTCATTTGCTAAGTCTTGATATTCTTCTTCTAATTGCTGGTGAGAAGCTTTTAATTTTTCATAGTTTTTAGTTAAAGTTTTCTTCCTTTGCTCTAATCGCTCATATTTCTTCTTCAGTGGTCTATCTGATCGTATCTCAACATTTCTAAGCGATGGAGAACTTTCTGAGGCAATAACGTGCTGAAATATTTCTTCAGTTAATTCCCCAAAAATCGGCCTCTCTAAAGCAAGTTGGTTTAAAATGGTCCCTCCAAAAAAATTGACCTCTATAAATGTAGGTTTTCCATCTACACCTATCACGATATCCCAAGAAAGGTAATCATGGTGAAGAATCTTTTCATGTAAATCTCTCACAGTCTGTTTGAATAATTCGTAATTTGGAATACGGCCTAATTCACTGAGCTCTACGTCAGTAGTTGGGTGTGCGTACACCTTTTCATAATTACTTACTCCAAATGGTTTGAAATGACCATCATCTTCAACACCAACTATGAGTCCTCCTTGTTGAGCATTGTCTTTTACATCATTACCAACTCCGAATCTCGCAAAAGTATATAAATTATGAATTTTGTTATTCCACCTTAAAGTCACCATTCTTAAGGTATTAACTGAACTAGGGTGAATTTTTTTCATCATACTGTGTTGTTCAACAACTCTTTGTATTAAAAAGTTGTTTCCATATTCACTTTCTATCTGATTGAAAGTCAAAGGAATGCCTTTTCTATTTATTGAGTCATTTTCTATATCTAATTTTGAGATACCGTGACCGTTTGCCGTATCGCTGCCTTTGAGTATATACTCCTTACTATCATTTAAAACTATATCTTCAGCCTCTTTCCTCGTGATATGACGAGTCTGGTTGGCATAATATTGGCCACGGACCCTTTTAATCACTGTGTGTGCTTGTCTATATTCCGGAAAGAGGATATCATAGCTATTTTTATCAGCATAAGCATCTATCATCCCACGGTCGTTAAAATGAGGTAATAATACTTCTCGAAGTATATTGCGGGGAACGATTCTGATGTCTTTTTTACCTGTGAAATTTGAAAAAACTATGTGGGACAAAGGGTCAATAGTTCGGTTCAGGTGTGTTTTATAAAATGCTTGTACCTCTTCAAGGTGGTCTTTATCTACAATTTCTAAAAGACCCTTCTGTTTATATCTTTTAAAAGCTCTCGATGTAGCATTTACGCCTAATTTTTTAAATTGATCTTTATTATTCAAATCAACTTTTTTCTCAGTTAGTAATTTACTCATGAGTATGAATCCTTTCTAAACCATAATTTATTTAAGCAAATATTTTAAAGTTAATAAGTAATGAGGGCAATCTCACTTCATTTTTTACGGAGTTACCTTAACTAAACTCAAGGGGGGAGCAGCACTCAAAACGTACTTCAACTTTTTTCTGTCAATATTATTATATAGTAATTTATATAGGAATTAATATGAAGAGCAATTGTATTTAATTCTCGTTTCTCTTTGTTATAACTATATGTAGGAAAGTGAGTACGAATTATGGAAAAAAGAAGGTGAATTAAATATAAATAGATGAAGCCGGAATGTTCCAGCTTCACCTTTCATCATATAAACCAGATTTTCTAAAATATTATTTTCCTGGCTAATATATATACATAACATATTTGTCAGATTCCGGAGGAGTTACGCTTGATTTCCTGAAACTTCATAAACCTCATGATACGGCTTCTCCTTCAAAACGCCTATCTCGCGGTCGAGTCCTTTCTCGGTACCGCGTTTTTTATGTGCGTGTGAATAGGCCTCCGAATTCTGCCAGTTCCTGAAGGCCTCCTCTGACGTCCATTGTGTGACGACGATGTATGTATCGCCATGAAGTGGCTTCGAGACTTTGATTGCCCGGAAGCCTTCTTCATTTTCAATACGTTTTGGACGGTTTAAAAATCTCGCTTCAAACTTCTCGCGCCCTTCCGGTTTTACAGGGATGCAGTTCAGGACGATGACGCCGCTGTTTTCAAGGCTGCCGTTCTGGTCGATGACTTCATATTCTTCGCCACCGATTTTAATATTTGTCCCATTTTCCTTTAATTCAATGTTTTTCCCGCTTTCCGGGTGTTTCATCATGATTTCCATCAAGCCATACCTCCATCTTTATTAAAAAATTCTAGCAGAATTCACAGTGCCAAGCTGAATTAATCGTTCATTTCACCAAAATGGTCTTTCAGCGATTCATATCTGAAGTCGAAGATTTCTTCGAGCCGCTTCTCCACCACCGCGTTGTGGACGGCGCGGCCGATGATCTGGAAAGGGAGGATGTAATTCACTGTATCAATCATTTCCACACCGCCCTCAATTTCACGGAAATGGTGCTGGTGATGCCAGAATTTGAACGGGCCGAAGCGCTGTTCATCGACGAAATACTTCCCCTCCTTAACATGTGTGATCTCGGTGATCCACTTGACGGGAAACTTGGGGAAGGGTTCGATATTGTACTGGATGATCATACCGGCGTACATGCCTGGAAAATCATTACCAATCATCTTGAAGGGCATATCTCCCGGGGTGATTTCTTCAAGCTTTTGCGGGTTGGAGAAGAACTCCCATGCTTCCTCCGGGGCGACTGGCAATTTTTGATACCGTGTCAAAGTGTACATTTTCATATTAGTATACTCCTTCTTCAAATTCACTTCCATAATATCATAGCGCCGGCGACGGGGCTTATGCCGGAGCATTCTTGTCATGAAGCTTTGTGTAATGATTCCCCTCCGTTCATATATTGAAACGCGCGGAGGGGTGGTATGTTATTCATTATATGCAAAAGCAGGGAAACACGGGCAAAATATAAAAAGCATAGTGAAACAAGTCATTTTTTCCGTCCCTGCTGAAAAACATTCTTTGAAATGTCCACCTGGAGCTGAAAGACAATATCAAATATTATCTACCTTACTGTCCTGTCCAATTCGACAGGAGGTCATAAGCTGGGCCGGAATATACGGATGCTTGGAAAGGACAGGACGAAGATGGTGATTGCCTGACGACGAAACATTTGACATCAATTTTACAGGAACTGTCTTAAATCCCCCTTAACTGAATATTACAGTCACAGGCCGGAACGACTAGGATTCGTTGTAGATGTATAAGTTTGAGCTCCCGTAAAAGGGGTCCATCCCTCTCAACCGCCGAAGTAGAAAGAATTAAGGAAAAGCATTAGTCTGTGATTATAGATTAATGCTTATTATTTCATTATTCGCATGAAACATAAGGTGGATCAGAGAAATCCATCATTTACATATATAGAAAAATTGATAAAATTTATTCATTGAATGATAAGAAAAATTTGGAAGGGAGAGTCAGTTATCAATACAATCATTAAAGTATTATCAGTGGCCCTGGTAATCACAGTCATCGGGGCGGTCATCTTCATTGGTTTTCTCTCCACGTCCGATGAGACGAACAGGGAAATTGCTGAAAGTTTCGAAGAAGACGTGCAGTCGCCGTCTCCTGAAATCAGGGAGGAAATCTACGATATGATGCACCGCATGTCCCACCAGAAAGTCAGGGCGGAGGATAAATGGGGGCATCTGAAAATCACTGAAGATCGTATAGAGGAAGTCATCAGCCTTTTGGAACAGTACAATGTCGCTGACCGGACCTTCTATCATGAAGCGATGCTGGATTGGCGCGATGGTGATTTCTCCAATGCCGTGGAGGTACATAACCGGATCGCCCAGCCTGATAATGGTACTGTGCAGGGGCAGGCCTATGGCCTGCTTTCAAAACAGGAAGAAGCGGATTACATTGAGAGGCATTTCGAGGAAACCGATGATATACCGAGGGAAGAAGACCCGGGTTATCAGGACCGGACAACATATTGACGGAGTTTCAAATCTACAAGTTAAACCCCCTCCCCGCATACGGCAGTCCAACTGCAGGCGGGGAGGGGTTATTTATTAATCAATATTTTTTAGGCATCCGTCACCTGCTCACCAATCGGCGCTTCTACTTTCTTCCTTGATTTCAGGTAGTCCATATCACCGATATGATAGATGAAGTTCAAGATGATGGCGGTCAGGCTGCCCATGACGATGCCGCTTTCGGTGATCACCTTCAGGTTTTCAGGGACGATTGCGAACATTTCAGGTACAACCGTCACACCGAGGCCCATGCCGACGGAGACGGCAACGATCATCAAATTCCTCTGATCGCTGAAATCCACGCGGCTGAGCATCTTGATGCCGTAGGCAATCACCATGCCGAACATTGCGAGCATCGCACCGCCGAGGACGGATGTCGGGATGGCGATCGTCACTGCACCGATTTTAGGAACGAGCCCGAGCAGGATGAGCATACCGCCTGCGATATAAATGATCTGATTGCTCTTCACACCGGACAGCTGGATCAGCCCAACATTCTGTGAATATGTCGTATAAGGGAATGCATTCACCAGTCCACCGAGTATGATCGCAATACCTTCTGCACGGTAGCCTCTCTTCAAATCATCTGCTCCGACCTTTTTCTCAGTGATGTCGCCGAGCGCAAAGTAGACGCCGGTCGCTTCGATCAGCCCGACCGTCACCACGAGCATCATCGTAAGGATGGGGACGAGGTGGAACTCGGGTGTGCCGAAATAAAAGACCTGCGGCAGATGGAGCCAGGAAGCATCACCGACTGCACTGAAGTCGACCATGCCCATGAATCCTGCCACCACGGTGCCGATGATGATGCCTGAAAGTATCGAAATCGATTTGATGAAACCTTTACCGAAACGGAACAGGATCAGTATAACCGCGAGTGTACCGAAGCCGAGCATAAGGTTGGTCATCGAGCCGTAATCTGCACTGCCCTGACCGCCGGCGATATCATTCATCGCGACCGGCACGAGGGTGACACCGATAATGAGGACAACAGCGCCCGTGACGACCGGCGGGAAGAGCCTCACCAATTTGCTGAAGAATGAACCGATCAGGATGACGAAGAGGCCTGCGGTGATGATCGCCCCGTAAATTGCCGGTATGCCGTATGTGTTGCCGATGGCGATCATCGGACCGACTGCAGTGAATGTACAGCCGAGCACGACAGGGAGGCCGATGCCTGAAAATTTCTTTTTCCATACCTGGAGGATCGTCGCGACGCCGCACATCATGATATCGATGGCAATCAGATAGGTGAGCTGTGCGGCAGTCAGCCCAAGGGCGCTGCCGACGAGAAGCGGCACGACGACCGCACCCGCATACATTGCCAACACATGCTGGAAACCGAGTGACATTTGTTTCATCCTGGACAGCTGCATCAGTTCCGGACCTCATCCATGAATTTGATTTCCCCGGCCCCGAGCGAGGCGATGCGTGCGAGGGACTCCACATGATGACCCGCTTCCCGCAATTCTTTTCCGCCTTTTTGAAAGGATTTTTCAATGACGATGCCGACGCCTGCGACTGCAGCACCGGCTTTTGTGACGATATGTATTAAAGCATTCGCCGCTTCCCCATTTGCGAGGAAGTCATCGATGATGAGCACATTGTCTCCCGGCTGGATGAACTTTTCTGCGACCGCGATATTGTTCGTCTCCTGCTTTGTATAGGAGTAGACATCCGCCGTCAGAAGACCATCGGTCAATGTGAGGGATTTCCTCTTTCTTGCGAAGATGACAGGCACCCCCAGTTCAAGTCCCGTCATGACGCTCGGGGCGATGCCGGAAGATTCCAGCGTCAGGATTTTATCGATTTTAACCCCTTCGAACCGCGTTTTGAATTCTTTCCCGATCTCCACCATAAGCACCGGGTCGATCTGATGGTTCAAAAACTGATCCACCTTCAAAACCGTTTCCGATAAAGCCGTACCGTCTTTAATGATTCTGTCCTTCAGTAATTCCACAATGACACCTCATTCATATATTTAAAAACACCCGGAGCGTTTCATCATGAGATGAGTACACTCCGGGTGCAGACAGACCACGGCAGTTACCCACCCATAGTCGGGAACTTTAAGGCTTCCCGGTAGAAACTTGCAGACCATATTACTGCGATTATATGAGCGACTTTTTATTTTAATGATATTCATATTAACACAAAACACGAACTTATCAAGGCCATTCAGTGTCAATATTCCATGAAATAACGGTTTCATTTTAGAAAAAAAGTATAACTTTCGTGTTTAGGATGAATATCATTTATAATTTAAAGTGAATATGATCGACCGGAGGAAGATACTATGATTAAGGCAATGAAGGATTTTTTTGCAAAATCGTTTCAGTTCAGGGGCAGAGCGACAAGGAAGGATTACTGGATACCCACCGTTTCAATGTTTCTGTTGACTGTGCTGATCCGTCTTCTAAAGATGCCGCGCAGATGGGAGGATATCATGGGCATCATTTCCATCCTGCCTTCACTCAGCCTGACGTCGAGGCGCTACCAGGACGCAGGCGTCTCCGGATGGTTCCAGCTGCCGCAGCTGCTGTCGTTCCTGCTGCTGCCGCTGATCTTCATGGACTTCATGAAAAAATGGATGAAAGCTGTAATCATTACAATCGTGGCCCTGCTCAACATGGCGGGCTTCATACTCACAGTGCTGCCGGGTGATAAGGACCACGATAATGGTGGAGAGGTCCGGTAATCATATTGGAGATGAAGTATAAGAGTGACTGATATACCTGCCGTCAATAAAAAACCGTACATCGCCTGGGCGGGGCACCTGATGTACGGCTTTTGCATGTCATGTTGTAAAGCTGATCAGAAAATCTGCAGCAGCAGTATACCTGCAACGATGATGGACACGGCGATGATGCGCCTTGCATCTATCGGCTGCTTCGGCAGTTTGAAGAGGCCGAAATGGTCGATCAAAAGCCCCATGATGATCTGGCCGAAGATTGCGGACATCATCGTCAGCGTCACCCCGAGATGCGGCATCAGAAGGATGTTCATCCCGATATACGCCGCCCCGAGCACCCCGCCTGCAAAGTGCCAGGGTTTGAGTGAAGCGCCGTCTACCTTGAATTGTAATGACAGTCTGCGGTGGACGGTGAGCGCGATGAAGAAAAGGGCCGTCGTCCCGACCAGGAACGAGATGAATGCGGCGAACAGCGTCGAGTCTATTTCCCGGCTGAGTGCACTATTCACCGCCGTCTGCATCGGCGGCAGCATGCCGGTGGCGAGTCCGAGCAGCAGCCATGCGCGTGAGTGCCTTCGTCCGACGCCGAGCCTTTTATTGATGTTCATATAGATGATGCCGGCAATCAGCAGCATCACGCCTGCAAGGTGCATCGGGTGGAACGGCTGGGGCACGGCCTCGAACCATCCGAAAGTATCGATCATGATGCCGATGATCATCTGACCCGTGACGGTGACGATCACCGTTAGCGCCGCACCGATCCGCGGCAGCAGCACGATGTTCGCCGTCAGGAAAACGACGCCCATCAGTCCACCGACGAACCATATGTATGAATAGTCCTGTGCACCGAAGAACGACGCGGAAAACTTGCCGGTGTTCAATACAATGTTCACGGCGAATAAAGCGAGCGTCCCCATAAGAAAAGAATAGAAGGAAGTGACGAACACGGCTTTTGAGAATCTGGAGAGTTCACCGTTGATGGAAGTCTGCAGCGGAACGGCCATGCCGCCGATGACACCGAGCAATATAAGGAAGTACACGGCATTGCCTGCTTTCTTTGTATGATAATGATAGTTTATCGGAGGGATTCGTTTATGGCAACAATGTAAACTGCAGACACTGCAAGTTGAGAATGGGAATCAAATTCAGTAATATAGTAAAGTAACGGAATGATACTGATTTTAGGAGAGATACCAATGAATGTTTCAGATGCAATCAGGACAAGAAGAAGTGTGAAGCTCTTTAAGGATACCGAGCCTCTGGACAGGGAAACTGTCGAAAGTCTGATTGAAGCGGCCACATGGGCGCCGAACCATTATTTCACGGAGCCGTGGAAATTCTTCGTCGTGCAGGGCGAAGGCAGGGAGCAGCTGTCGGATGTCATGAGGAAATGGGCCACTGCCAAAGCGGATGACCCGGGATCGCCGGAGGCGGAAAAACGCATCATGAAGGTTGCGGCGAAACCCATGCTGGCGCCGACGATCATCATCGTCGTCCTTTCCAGGGATCTGGACAATAAAAAAGCCGTCTACACGGAGGATGTATGTGCAGTGGCGGCTGCCGTACAGAACCTCCTCCTCGAAGCGCACAGCAAGGGCATCGGTGCCATCTGGAAGAGCGGGGCGGCATATCATGCGGAACCGGTCAAGGATTTCTTCAAGCTGCGCCAGGATGAGGAGATACTGGGTGCGGTGTTCCTGGGTGAATCGGATATGAGGAAAGATGTCAAAGTCAAAAGGATTCCGCACCGCGAGAAGACTGAATGGATCACGGGTGAGAATCAGTAATGAGGAAAATAATCGCAACCGTCTTATTTTTCATAGGCACAGTGATAATGCTCGGCACGATGACCATCACTCCTGAAGCCTGGATCATCCCGTCCTATATCGGGGTGGCGTTGTTGTTCATCGTCGGCATGTATATGAGCTATACTGCCGAACTCTAATGAAAACGGGGATTAAAACGTGAAGAATATATTTCAAACTTTACTCGAACGCAGCCGTCTGATCGTCATTTTGATATTCACCATCGCGCTGATGGGCATCTATACCTTCCTGACGATCGAAAACAGGGAAATACCCGAAATTGAAGTGAATGTCATCAACATCACCACACCTTGGCCGGGTGCGGACAGGGCCGACGTCGAAACAAACATCACCAACGTCATAGAAGGTGACATTTTCGGGATTGAGGGATTGGAAAGTGTCTCATCCGTTTCCCAGGATGATGTATCAGTGGTCACCCTGGAACTTACGGATGATGCCGATCCGGATCAGGTGGAGAATGACATCAACAACCTGCTTGGACAGGTGGGCGGCGATCTGCCCGAAAATGCCGCACAGTCCCAGGTGGACAGTGTAAGCAACGCATTCCCGCTCATCAGCTACATATTCCAAAGTGAGAACGGGGACGGACTCGACGGGCTGAGGAGCCAGGTGGAGGACCTTGCTCTCGACGTCACCCAGATGGAGGGCGTCAACAATGTCACGGTCAAAGGTTATGATGACCAGACGGTCAACATCAACCTGGACCGGGAGGCATTGGAGGAGGAGCAGATCACACCGGATGAAATCATCCAGGAAATCGATCAGTCATTCACCCCGGTCGTGCTGGGCACCCGGGTGGAGGATGAGCAGAATATACGATTGAGCTTCCAGGACACCGCCCCGCTTGAGACGTTTGAAAACATCAGGGTGGGTGAGGCGGATACGCTGCTCACCGATATTGCGGAAATCGAACGCGTCCCGGATGAAAGGGAGGACATCGTCGAACATATGGGGGAAGAGGCGGTTTCATTCACGGTCTTCCTGAGCCCCGGCGAAGATGTGCCTTCGACTTCTGAGGATGTCGAAGCAGTGGTGGAGCAGCATACGGATCAATTTGACGACAACATCTCCATCTCGGTGATTTCATCCGAGCGTGAAAACGTCGAAGATATCTTTGAAGGGCTGTATATTTCCCTTCTGATTGCCCTCATCGCGGTGATCATCGGTACGTCACTCGGACTGTCGTTCATCGGCTCTGCAGTCGTCATGACCACAGTGGTGCTCTCCATCCTGATCGGCCTCATACCGGTGCCGTGGATGGGTGTCGACCTGAACCAGATATCCGTCATCGGACTGATCATAGCGCTCGGCATACTGGTCGATGATTCGATCGTGGTCAATGACAACATCGAACGCCGGCTCGTCAATGGTGACAGCAAGAGTGACGCAATGTATAACGGTGTCAGGGAAGTGGCGCCTTCAGTCATCGCATCAACGATTGCGATCGTGCTCGCCTTCTCGCCGCTCCTGCTCCTTTCAGGGGCGAACGGGGAGTTCATACGTGCACTGCCGAGCATACTGATCACGACGATAATCGTTTCAACGGTACTGGCACTCGTACTCGTGCCTGCACTGAGATATCTCGCACCTGTCAGGAAGGTGCCGGAAGATGCGGGCGTTTTCGGCAAGACATTCACCAGATTATCCGGCTGGTATGCAGACAAGCTGGTGCCGAAATTCATAAAGCGCCCGGTGATCACCTTCATCATCGTTCTAATCATCAGCACCCTGTCACTCGGGCTGTTCAGATTCACACCGTTCGAGTTCTTCCCGGAAGCGGATCGTTCGGAAGTGACGGTCGATATCATCTATGAAAATGGCCAGACGATCGAGGAGACGCACGAACGTGCGAATGATGTGGTCGATTATCTGGATGAGACTGTGGATAACCTCGAAGGGGTCACGATATTCACAGGAGACGGCCTGCCGAACCTTTTCGGTGCTTCCCTGGATCAGTCGGGCAGCCATACGGCACAGCTTGCACTGTATATCGATAAAGAACAGATGAGCGCATCACAAGTCATCGACACTTATGAGGAGGAATTGAGGGAGGCGTTCCCTGAAGCCGACATCTTCATGGAGACGATCGTACAGGGGCCGCCTGAAGGTGCACCTGTGACGCTCGACCTATCCAATGATGACCTGGGTGTGCTTGAAGCCGACCTCGAGACCATCCGCAGCACACTGGAAGGTGAAGGTGCGATAGTGACATCCAACCTCGGCCGGCCGGTGGATACGGTCACTTATTCGATCGATGAAGAGGCACTTGAAGATGCGGAACTGTCCATCTCCCAGGTGAAGAACGAACTGAATCTGCTGGGACAGGGTGTCCCTGTCCAGGAAATCATCGTCGATGATGAGCAGGTGCAGTCCAATATGAAATACGCAGATGAATTCACTCTGGAAGACATCGAAATCATCAAATTCTCGGGAGATCAGCCTGAAACATTCCCGCTTGAAGATTTCGTGTCAACGGACGATACGAATCAATACCAGGCCATCGCCCATGAAAATGGAGACCGTCAGGTGGCAATGGAAGTCTACAACCTTGAAGAAGAGCGGGTGGAGGAAATTGTGGACGGCCTGTCGCACAATCTCGCGGATAGTACCGGGACGGTGGTCGGCGGTGAAGCGACCGATCAGACGGACTTCTTTGTCGAAATCGGTGTTTTATTCGCAGTGATCGTCGTGCTGGTCTACCTGGTGATCGCATTCGAGTTCAACTCGCTCGTGCTGCCGCTCATCATCGTATTCAGCATCTTCCTCTCCATCAGCGGCGGATTCATCGGCCTGTTCGTCACCCAGACGCCGCTCTCATTCATGGGTGTGATGGGTATGGTCTCACTCGCCGGCATCGTCGTGAGGAACGCGGTCGTGCTGGTCGACTTCATCGAGGCTAGAAGGAAGGATGACAGTATGGACATCAATGAAGCGATCATTGAAAGCGGCCGTGCAAGACTGAGGCCGATCATCCTGACGACCATCACCACGATCATCGCCCTGTTGCCGATTGCACTCGGCGGCGATGCATTGTTCGAACCGCTTGCGGTGACGATCATTGCAGGTATCGCGTTCTCATCGATACTGTCACTGATCGTGACACCGAGTCTGTACATGATCTACTACAGGCTGAAATATAAAAACTGACAGATGAGCCGCCTCCATCGGGAGGCGGCTTTTATTTGTTCATAAAGATGTAAATAATATATATGTTTAAGATCCCGCTTTGATATATATTGGAAATATAGAGGAGTGAGCGGAATGAAACCCAATATTAAAATACCTGACTTTAATGAAGTGCCCTTCATAGTGATATGGGAACTGACACGTGCGTGTGAACTGCACTGCCTGCACTGCCGGGCGGAAGCGCAGACGACGCGGAATCCATATGAATTGTCGACGGCCGAAGGGAAGGCGCTGATCGATGACATCGCTGATATGGAATATCCGATGCTGGTCTTCACCGGCGGGGATCCGCTGATGCGCGAAGATGTCTTTGAGCTTGCGGAATACGCCGTGGAGAAGGGTGTCCGGGTGTCGATGACGCCGAGTGCGACGCCGAACGTCACGAAAGCCGCCATGCAGAGGGCGAAGGATGTGGGCCTCAGCCGCTGGGCGTTCAGCCTGGACGGCCATAATAAACAGATTCACGATCATTTCAGGGGGACGGAAGGCAGTTTCGATTTGACGATGCAGGCAATCCGGTATTTGAATGAACTCGGAATGCCGCTGCAGATCAACACCGTAATATCAAACTACAATATCGAGTATCTTGAAGAGATGAAGGCGATGGTCGAGGAGTTGAACTGCGTGCTCTGGAGTGTGTTCTTCCTGGTGCCGACGGGACGCGGGAAGAATGAGGATATGATCACCCCGGCCCAGCATGAGCAGGTGTTCAGATGGCTGAACAAGATCAAGGATGAGGTGCCGTTCGACATCAAGACGACGGCAGCACAGCACTACCGCCGCGTCGTCATCCAGGATCAGATGAGGAAGAATGAAGATCCGGATGCACAGATCCGTTATATGGATGCACTCAGCGCGGGGAAGACGGGGACGATAGACGGGCTCGGACGGGCACCGAAGGGCGTCAATGACGGCAACGGCTTCGTCTTCATCTCGCATATCGGGCATGTCTATCCGAGCGGGCTGCTGCCGGTGAACTGCGGCAACGTGCGTGTCGATAAATTATCGAAAATCTACAGGGAATCACCGGTTCTCAAGGACCTCAGGAACCCCGACAAGTTCAAGGGGAAATGCGGCGTATGTGAATTCAGGCATGTATGCGGCGGTTCGAGGTCAAGGGCGTATGCAGCGACGGGCGACTATATGGAAAGCGAACCATACTGCGTCTATATTCCGAAAGCATGGCGGAAGAAAAAACAGCATGTGCCACAGAGCTGATTGTATACCCCGGGAGGCCCCCGGCCGCCGGGTTTTATTTTCAGAAAATATATTTGTAAGCGGATACAAAAAGATTGTAACTGTAAGATTTATCGGATAAAATTGAGTCATATCATACAAAGGGGTGTAGTGAATGGCATTTGAATTTCCGAACAAAGATAATGCTCAGTACAGGATCAAGGACAAGTACCAGAACTTCATAGGGGGAGAATGGGTCGATCCGGTGGATGGCGAGTTTTTCGACAATAAATCACCGGTGATCGGCCAGGTCGTATCACAGGTGCCGCGTTCAAAGCAGGCGGATGTGGACAATGCAGTCAAGGCGGCGCATAAGGCCCAGGAGTCATGGGGGAAGACTTCACCGGCCGAGAGAAGCATGGTGTTATTGAAGATTGCAGATAAAGTGGAGGCGCACCTGGAGGAGCTTGCGGTGCTCGAGACATTCGAGAACGGCAAGGCGGTGCGGGAGACGATGAATGCGGACCTGCCGCTCGTCGTGGACCATTACAGATATTTTGCCGGGGTCATCCGTGCCCAGGAAGGCGGCATCTCGCAGCTGGACGAAGACACCGTCGCTTATCATTTCCATGAGCCGCTCGGTGTCGTCGGACAAATCATCCCGTGGAACTTCCCGCTGCTCATGGCAGCCTGGAAACTGGCACCGGCACTGGCTGCGGGCAACTCCATCGTGCTGAAGCCGGCGGAGCAGACACCGACGACGATCCTTCATTTCGCGGAACTCATCCAGGATATCGTGCCGCCCGGCGTCCTCAACATCGTGAACGGCTTCGGTGCGGAAGCGGGGCAGGCACTCGCGACGCATCAGGACATCAATAAAATTGCCTTCACGGGTGAGACGACGACCGGACGGATCATCATGCAGAATGCGAGCCAGAACATCATTCCGGTGACGCTCGAGCTCGGCGGCAAATCGCCGAACATCTTTGCAAAAGATGTGATGGACGAAGATGACGGCTATCTGGATAAAGCGATTGAAGGGCTTGTCATGTTTGCATTGAATCAGGGTGAAGTGTGTACATGTCCGTCACGTGCGCTGATTCATGAAGACATTTATGATGCGTTCATGGAAAGGGTCATCAAGCGTGTCGAAGAGATCAAAGTCGGCAACCCGCTAGATGAACATACGATGATGGGTGCACAGACGTCCCAGGAGCAGAAAGAGAAGATCACGTCCTACCTCGATATCGGCAAGAAGGAGGGTGCTGAGATCCTGACTGGCGGCAATGTCAAGGAGATGGACGGCGACCTCGGGGAAGGCTATTACATCGAGCCGACGATCTTCAAGGGCAACAATAAGATGAGGATCTTCCAGGAGGAGATTTTCGGACCGGTGCTTGCGGTCGCAACGTATAAGGATGATGAGGAAGCGCTCGAGATTGCGAACGACACGATGTACGGACTGGGTGCAGGTGTCTGGACGAGATCTCAGAACAGGGCGTACCGTTTCGGACGGGCGATTCAGGCAGGACGTGTATGGGTGAACACTTACCATGATTACCCGGCGCATGCTGCATTTGGCGGATACAAAATGAGTGGCATCGGCAGGGAGAACCACTTGATGATGCTGGCTCATTACCAGCAGACGAAGAACCTGCTCATCAGCTACGGAGAGTCACCTAAGGGATTTTTCTAAATGACAACTGATAATAAATCAGTCGATGCAACACAATCCGCCAAGGATCTGATCAAAGAGTTGAAGGAAGAACACGGCGAACTCGTCTTCCACCAGTCCGGGGGATGCTGTGACGGATCGAGTCCGATGTGCCTGAAGAAGGATATGATCATCATCGGTCCTGCTGATGTGAAGCTCGGGGAAATCGAAGGTGTTGAATTCTACATGCACCGACAGCAATACGAATACTGGAAACACACCAAGCTCACAGTTGATGTCGTTGAAGGCAACGGCGGCATGTTCAGTGTGGAGGGGCCGAGAGGCGTCAGATTCCACATCAGAAGCGAACCGAAATGATTCACAATGAAAACCTGCAGCGCCTTTTATTGAAAAGGGCTGCAGGTTTTATTTTTTGGGCTAACTTCCGCTCGTTTTGGTGACGAGGAGGTGTTAAAAGTTTATCGGATGCTCGTTTTGGTGACGAGGGGATGTTAAAAGCCTATCGGATGCTCGTTTTGGTGACGAGGTGGTGTTAAACGTCCATCGCCTGCTCGTTTCGTAAACGAATGGGTGTTAAACGTCCAAAGCAGTTTATTAATACAGCGGTACGTCAAAATGATCCAGTACGAATTTTGGAACGAAGTATCTGCCGGTCTTCCTCGGGTCGACCACCTGGTTGATCTGCGTATGCCCGGTCAGGCTCATGAGTTTTGCCATTTCATCCAGAGATTTGCCCGTATACGGCTGCAGGAATCTGATCATCTCTTTGACACTCTGATCCACCGCGATATTCAGGTCCGCGTCGGAGACATTCATGAACGCGCCTTCGTCGTTGACCAGCAGCGGGTGTGAGATGTCGATGTCTTCAACGACTTCGAGTTTTACGGTGACTTCCGATTCGACTTCGAGGCCGGAGACCCCGATTTCGCCGTCTCCCATGGCACCATGCACATCACCGAGTCCGAACAGCCCGCCTTCGTGGAAGGCCGGTAAATACAATACGGCACCTTCAGTGATTTTAATCGAGTCCATATTACCGCCATGTGCGCCGGGCGTCCCGTTGTTCACAGGATCATTTTCCGGTGCGACACCGATGACGCCGATCATTTTATTGACCGGGATTTCAACGCCGTCGAAATCGACGGTATTCTTCTCCTTATCAATCGGCAGGATTCTTCTTGTCATCTCAGTCAATTCATCCCCCATGACACCTGAATTCGGCCCTGTGACGACGATACCCTGGTCCCCGATTTCAATTTTATCGATTGTCACCTTCAATGCGTTGCCCGGTTTGAGGCCGTTGACATATACGGGGCCGGTCGCCGGGTTGATTTCATCCCAGTTCAGTCTTGTGGAAGTATCGTCTTCGGAAGTGATCTGGCCGGTGAAGCAGTCATGCGCTTCCAGTGTGACAGTGTCACCGGAATCCACATACATCGCAGGTGCGTTGTTCTTGTCCATTGCATAAAACTTTTTGTCTCTGCTTAAATTATGATGCATCATTACCCTCCGTCATATAAAATCAAGTTTAATTCCGTGTATATAGGATACCCTTAAAATAAGAATATTTACAGTTTTTAGAATGATATCTGTATACTCAAGATTAAAGGGGTATTTACTCACAGGCAGATGATACTTTCGTTTATACATACTACAAACTCAGGGAGCGGTGTTAAAGATGTCCGGCGTATTCGTTTACCTCACCATATTCATATTGGGGGCAATCCCTTTATTCGAAGCGACATTCGTCGTACCGATTGCGATCCTTGGCGGAGCGAACTTATTTCTGTCCCTGGCGGCAGGAATTTCCGGGAACTTCCTCACCATCATACTGGTCGTCATATTCAGTGAGAAAGTGAAGGACTGGTTCATGAAGGACAAGGCATCCAGGAGAAACCAGCGGGCTGAAGGGATATGGAAAAAGTTCGGCTTCCACGGTTTCGTGTTACTGGGGCCTATCCTCCTCAGCTCACATGTGTCCGCCATTGCGGCGGTGTCATTTGGTGCGACGAGGGCGAAGACGATAGCGTATGTCACTTTGAGCCTCATCATCTGGACACTGCCGCTTGCCATACTCGCCAATTACGGGGTGGATTTCCTCGGCCTTGAGGATATGCAGTTTTTGAGAAGATATTTGGATTCATGATGGGGTGTTTATCTGATTAAGTCTTTCTGAAATAAAGAGATGATCGATTCCGGCCTCCGGCTCCTGTCCACATCCAACATAATGAAGTTTCAATCGGTACACCCCTCATAATACCCGACAAAAAAGAGGCCGCAAAAGCGGCCTCTTCATTTTTTATTCAGGAAATGAAACATTCTCAAGTCTGATGATGCCGACCGGATCGAGTTCCACACCTTCAACGAGTGTGTCGTTCACCCCGATGCCGAGTTCACCGTAGTAGAGCGGTGCGATCGGCAGGTCTTCAACCAAAATTTCCTGTGCTTCTGCATATGCTTCTTCACGTTCCCCTTCATCGCCTGCCTGTCTGCCTGCTTCGAGCAGTTCATCAAGTTCGGTGTTGGAGTAGTTCCAGCGGTTGCCCGAGCCGTCCTGGCTGTCTGTGTGGAACATCGGGTACAGGCCGTAATCCGCATCACCCGTCACGGTGATCCACTGCAGCATGAACATATCATGATCGCCCTGGTTTGCCATATCAAGGAAAGTGCCGAATTCGTACTGTTCAATTTCAAGGTTGATGTCGATTTCACTCAACGTATCCTGCATGAACAATGCGATATCCCTGTTCACTTCGGAATCGGACATCCAGATCGTTGCGTCAAAGCCGTCCGGATGGTCGGACTGTTCCATATATTCACGTGCCGTATCCAGGTCGTATTCCATCTCATCCTGTGAGTCATCATGAGCGAATACCGGCGGTGCAATATGCGTGGATGCAAGGATGCCGCGGCCGTCCAGCATATCATTGATGATGCTGTCACGGTCGATGGCGTGGGAAATTGCCTTCCTTACATTCTCATCATCAAAAGGTTCTTTTTCATAGTTGAATGCCAGGTAGGTCATGGCGAGGCCGTCCTGATCGATGATGTCGGTGTCCTCGTGGTCCCTGACACGCGGCATATTCTCGGCATCGACGTTGTCGTTGATGGCGATGCCGCTCGTTTCAAGTTCAGCAAGGCGCGACTGGTTTTCAGGGATGACCCTGTATGTCACTGTGTCGAAGTTGCGCGCCTCACCGTGGAAGTCCTCGAATCTTTCCAGGACGACGTTGTCCCCCGGATTTCTTTCAGAGAGCTGCAGGTGGTTGGTGCCGTCCGGGTTTTCAGCAATGACCTGACCCAGATCCCCGGAAATTGATTCAGACACTTCTTCAAAGTCATCTCCGCCTTCTTCCCTCAACTCATAATATTCTTCCAGTGACACATCAGAATCTGCACTGTCCAACGCATTTTGATAATCTTCGTCGATCACTTCCTTGCTCAAAATACCTGCGGTGTTGTGTGCCAGGTTACTGAGCAGCGGTGCAAATGGATACTCTGTATGTAGCAGTACCTCATGATCACCTGCGACTTCCACTTCCTCGACCATTTCAAACATGAATGCCACTGATGCACCTACACTCGGATCGAGCAGGCGGTCCAATGTCGCCTTGACATCTTCTGCGGTGAAGTCGGAGCCGTTATGGAAAGTGACGTCTTCCTTCAATTCGAAGCGCCATGTATTATCGTCGACCTGCTCCCATGCTGTTGCGAGGCCTTCCCCGATTTCCATCTCGGTATCCTGGCTGACCAAAGTGTCAAAAAGCTGTGTTCTGAGCTGTGCGGATGGAATGTCATTGGAGCCGTGCGGATCCATCGTGACCGGTTCGTTGATCAGGCCGATCGTCAAGTCTCCCCCTTGACCGCCTTCCTCCTCAACATCATCCGCTTCCACCTCTTCTTCCCCCAAATCATCGTCACCGTTGCATGCCGCCATCACGAGCATCATGATGAGCATGAACGGGACGAGCCAAAATTTCTTCTTCATCTTGTTTCCCCCTTGTTCGAATATAAATCAATTATACCGTATATGGAAACGCTTTACAAAATCATTTACGAATATTCAGTAAATTTATCGTAAAAAAACAGGAGCAATAAGTACTGCTCCTGTCATCGTGATGAGGGTCATTTTATATGGACTTTGAAATCACCATCGCTGAAAGAAACGATCTCGGTGATGTGCCTGTTGAAGATGCCGGTCTCGATCACACCGGGAATATTGATGAGCATGTTATGGAGTGCATCCAGGTCTGCGATGGCAGGGAGCCTGCAGTCCAGCGTATAGTTTCCATTGTCGGTGGTGGACAGTGAGCCGCCTTCCGTCCTTTCGGTTATTTCTGCCCGGGTAAGTCTCCTGATCTGGGTTTTGGTCAGTTCATGAAGGAAGGGGTTCACTTCGACGGGTATCCTGAGATTTTCAAAAGACGCCGTCTCTTTGTCACTCTTTGCAATGATGGTGATGTTTTCGGAAAAATAACCGATCTGCTTTTCCCTGAGCAGGGCACCGCCAAGCCCTTTTATGACATTAAGGGTCCTTGTGAAATAATCGGCGCCATCGATGGTCACCTCAATTTCAGAGACTTTGAGGGAAGTCGTCAATCCATGGTCTTTCAGAAGCTGCTCTGTTTTGATGGAAGTCGGGACGAAGGTGACATCCATCCGGTTTTCTTCAACGTGACGTCCCACGGCAGGGATATAGTTTTCAATCGTCGATCCGGATCCCATACCGATGACCGATCCGTCGGTGATCTTTTCATTCAGATAGTCATATACATTCTGCATTTTCCGGGCTCCTTCCATTGGAAGCTATACGTATGCCATCGAGTGCTTTGCGGCTGCGACGAAAGCGTGGAATATCTTTTTGGAAGGGTCGTCATTGAAGTAGGTTCCTTCCGGGTGCCACTGCAGACCGAGCACAAATTCATGCGTTGTGCTTTCCACAGCTTCAACCACACCGTCAGGGGAGGTGGCGGATATGATGAAATGGTCCGGCACTGCCTTGTTGGCCTGATGGTGGAACGTGTTGGTCCTGATTGCAGTTTCGCCCGTGATTTCATGGAGCAGGGAGCCTTCCTTTATGTTCACGGTGTGGGCCAGGTAATTTCTGGCAGCTTTCTGGCTGTGCTGGTTGAGATCTTCATCAATCTGGCTGTAGATGTCCTGGTACATCGTGCCGCCCTGCTGAATGTTCAGGATCTGGGCGCCCCGGCAGATGCCGAGCACCGGTATGCCTTTTTCCAAAGCATGTTCGATCAGGCTGCTTTCATACTCATCCCTGCCGGGCTCGATTTCACCGAGCGCCCTGTGGGGTTCTTCGTTGAAGAGGGCGGGTTCGATGTCGTTGCCGCCTGTCAGGAGCAGGGCATCGATGCTGTCGATCTGGGCTTCCACTTTATCGGGGTCCAGTGTTTTGGCAAGCACCATCGGTACGCCTTCCGTATCGTTGACGGCATCGATGTAGGTGGTGGGCAGTGTCAGACCTTTTTCCGAAATGAACGTGGTGATGCCGATGACTGGTTGTCGCATATTCATTCTCCTTTTATATGTATTTGAAGTAAAGGTTAGCATAATCTGGGAAAAGTATAAAAAAATAAGACCCGGAGGTCCTATTCCTTGCTCTTTTCAGCTGCTTTGATGAAAGCCTCGATGATTTTGCGTGATGGTTCATTGAACTCGAAAGCATCCTCAGGATGGAACTGGAGGCCCATCACGAAATCATGCTCCTTGCTCTCAATCGCTTCGATGACGCCGTCCGGCGCCACGGCCGAAACTTCATATGAAGCCCCGATGTCATGGTTGGCCTGATGATGGAAACTGTTGACGGACATTTCCGTCACGCCGGTGATTTCATGGAGCTTTGAACCTTCCATGATCTCTATTTTATGGTTGAGGAAATCCCTGTTGGACGTCTGCCTGTGCTGGATCAGTCCTTCACCGTACTCGTCATCCAGGTCCTGGTACATCGTGCCGCCGGCCACACTGTTCAAAAGCTGGCTGCCCCTGCAGATGCCGAGGATCGGTTTGTCCTTCTCGAGGCACCGGTGTATGAGTTCGAGTTCGTATTCATCCCGGCCGGCTTCAACTTTTTCAAGTTTGGGATGCGGGTTTTCACCATAAGTGGATGGATTGATGTCATTGCCTCCGGGGAGGAAAAGTGCATCAATATTTTCAACCTGGCCCCTGATGATGTCCTCATCCTCAATTTTCGGGAGCAACAGCGGGATGCCGCCCAATTTGGAAATGGCATAGATGAATGATGAGCGGAGTTCAAGGTGGTCGCCATCCACGACTTCCGTAGTGATTCCGATAACTGGTAATGTCATGTGTATCGCCTCTTTTAAAAGTGATTTGTACACCAAATAATACCCTTTATCAAGCTTTTTAATCCACCGGTCCGGCTAATTTTCGACGATGCCGCCATACGCAGGGATGCTGCCCTGTTCGTAACTGCCGAGGATATTGACATAAGCCCCTTTGCCCGTGATCTTATCCAGCGCTTTGCCGAGACCTGCCTCCTGGATCCCCTTTTCCACATCGATGAAGAAACCGTATGAAAAAGGCTTATTCTGGATCGGCCGCGACATGAGATACACAAGGTTCACGTCGTTTTCCTTGAAGATGCTGAGCAGTTCATTCAAAGAACCGGTGCTGTGATCCGTCTCGATGTAGAGGGATGTCTTGTCCTTGAACTCGGGGGAGCTGCCGTTCTTATTTTTGAAGAATAAAAACCGCGTCGTATTCAGCGGATTGTCACTGATGTTCTCCCGGATGACCGACATTCCGTACAGTTCCGCAGCATGGCTGCCTGCGATGGCTGCGATGCCCGTATCGGATGAATCCTTCACCATGCGGACGGCACCGGCGGTGTCGGGGTACTCCAGCACTTCTATGTTGGGATACTGGCTTAAATAGGTGTAGCACTGTTCAAGCGCTTCCGGGTGTGAGTAGACTTTCCTGATCTCCGGCATCTCTATTGGGTGCTTGGTGATCAGTGCATGGTCGATCTTCACATACACTTCGCTGATCGCCTCCATATCCAAATATTTCATCAGGTCGATCGTCCGTGTGATCGGCCCGCTTGTCGAGTTCTCGACAGGCAGTGCAATGTAGTCCACTTGTCTTTCCTGCAGGGCCTCGACCAGAAGCTTGAATGTCAGGTACCCTTTCGCCTCATAATCTTTCCCATCTGCAAAACTTTTACAGGCGACTGTCGAATAGCTGCCTTCAACGCCTTGATAGCCAATGATCATTTCCATCTCTCCTTATTGGACGCAAAGGTCCGTCTGCGTAAATATGTACCGGACATCGTCGGGCGCCCCGTCTTGTCCATTTTCTTTCATGGATAACATGATACCAAAAGCACCGGAGAGAGTCATCACACCGGTGATCAAATCTTTCAAATAATTGTGGCTGCCGGGCTGCCGGGTCATTGGAAAGGGAGGTTCACCAGGGTTTTTATTTGCATAAAACAGCGACTGTAAACGGTCGATATGATAATATGATTGAGAAAAGTTCCAATGGAAATCCTTTAAAATCTGGAGTGGTACAAATGACAAAGTTGAATATCGGCCTCCTTTACGGCGGCAGATCGACAGAGCATGAAGTTTCCATGCGTTCTGCCGAAAGCATTCTTGCAGTGCTTGATAAAAACAAGTATGACGTGGTTCTGATCCATATCACAAAAGACGGGGAATGGCGCCTTGCACCCGGCAGCGATGAGATCGCCGACCTGAATGACGATGAGTCGGCGAGGAAGCTGAGGGTGCAGCCGTCCGGGCAGCTTGAGGGCCTTGACGGCCGCATGCTCGATGTCATCATCCCTGTACTGCACGGGACGTTCGGTGAGGACGGTACGGTGCAGGGGCTGCTTGAACTGGCGGAAATCCCGTACGTCGGATGCAATGTCAGGAGTTCAGCGGTGTGCATGGACAAGGATATGACGAAGCGTCTGTTGAAATTGGAAGGCATCGATGTGGCGGATTCGGTCCTCTTCAAGCATCATGAAAAGGATGATGTGGATTTCACCGCCGTGGAGGAACAGCTCGGCCTGCCGATGTTCGTCAAGCCCGTGAATCAGGGGTCATCCGTCGGCGTCTCCAAAGTGACCGATGCGGGGAGCTTCCGTGAAGCGCTGGCACTCGCCTTCAAATATGATACGAAAGTGATGGTGGAGAGTGCGCTCGCCGGCCGGGAAATCGAAGTCTCCGTGCTCGGCAACTCGGATCTTTTCGTATCGGTGCCGGGTGAGATCATCCCGGATGATGGTTTTTATTCATATGATTCTAAGTATACGGATGAAAATGGCGCAGCGCTCGAGATACCGGCGAAGCTGGATGAGACTGATAAGCAAAATCTTCAGAAAGTGGCGCTGAAAACATTTGAGACGCTGGATTGCGAAGGCATGGCGCGGGTGGATATGTTCCTGCTGGAAGACGGTCGTATTTTCGTCAATGAAGTGAACACCTTCCCGGGCTTCACAAGCATCAGCATGTATCCGAAGCTGCTTGAGGCCTCGGGCGTGGAATATTCCGAACTCGTCGACCGCCTGATCACGCTCGCACTCGAGCGCCATGAGCTCGAAACCGGACTGACGACGGATTTCAGGTAGAGGTCGGCGGGTGAAGATGGGCATGAGAATAAAATCCGGACCGCGGCGTGAGCATCGGTGTTTCCGTCCGGATGCGGAGACAAAATCCGGACCGCGGCGTGAGCATCGGTGTTTCCGTCCGGGTCCGGAGACAAAATCCGGACCGCGGCGTGAGCATCGGCACTTCCGTCCGGATGCGGAGACAAAATCCGGACCGCGGCGTGAGCATCGGCACTTCCGTCCGGATCCGGGAACAAAATCCGGACCGCGGCGCGAGCATCGGCACTTCCGTCCGGATCCGGGAACAAAATCCGGACC
>NZ_FRCF01000003.1 GCF_900142805.1 Lacicoccus alkaliphilus DSM 16010
CCCAGGCCCGACGCACGCTTTCAATGAAAGAGAACCGGATGATCTATCAGCAGAGGAAGATCGATATCGAAACGGTTTTCGGCAATTTGAAGGCGAATTTGGCGTTCAAACGATTCTCGGTCCGGGGCGCACGCAAGGTCAAAATTGAAACCGGCCTTGCGTTACTCGCCTTGAATCTGCGAAAGTTCCGGCAGATTCAGGGCGACCCGTCTGCAGGCATCTAGAAAAAGCGGCGATCCATCTGTAAACCCAGATGGATCGCCGCTTTTCTTAGCTGTCGAAGGGCTTTATGTCCCAGCCCCCTTGTCTTGTTCATTTTCAAATTGAGTCACATCATGCCGCAGCCGCTTCTTTCTTCCTCCATTTAATATAATTGAACGCGAACACGATCAGGATGATCACTATACCAGCCACATCCGTGATAGTTTCCGGTACGACGGAAAGTACCGCGGCTGAGATCAAAACGATTCTTGAGATCACATCCAGATGGGTTTTGAAGAAACCTTCAAGGCCCGCTGACAAAGCCGTCAAACCAATGATGGTGGTGAGGACGACGACGCCAATGTCAAGTATGCTTGCCAGCGGATATTCTCTGGCGTTCGTTGCAAGTCCCTCCACGTCAACCATGAGCAGTGCCGGTTCATAGATGAATATGAACGGGATGAGGAAACCTGCGATCGACAATTTCAAAGCCTGGAAACCTGTCCGCATCGGGTCGCCGCCTGAGACGCCTGCGCCGGCAAAAGCTGCCAGTGCAACCGGAGGTGTGACGTTTGCAAATATACCGAAGTAGAATACGAACATATGTGCAAGCAGTATCGGTATCCCGAACTCTGCAAGGGCAGGTGCTGCCATCGTCGCTGTGATGATATATGCGGGAATTGACGGCAGGCCCATGCCGAGCACCATTGAAGCGATCATCGTAAAGAACAGTGTCAGGAAGAGTGAGCCTCCTCCGATGTTCGCGATTGCAGAAGTCAGTACAGAACCGAAGCCTGTCAGGGAGACGACCCCGATGATGATGCCGACCACCGCACAGGCAATCATGACGGAGAGTGCCTGCTGGGCACCGTTCGCCATGGCATCGAATATATCCCTGAACGACATGCGGGTCGTTTTTCGGAGTGTGGCAATGAGTATTGTGAGGCCAATCGTATAAATTGCTGCCCTTGGAATCGGCATATTCATGAATAACATGATGATCAGACCGATGATTGGAATGAGTAGATGGCCTCTTTCTGCAAGCACCTCTTTGACCCTCGGCAGATCGGCTCTCGGTATACCTTTCAAGTCGCGTTTTCCGGCGCGGTAATGGACCTGCAGGATGACGGCGAAATAATATAAGATCGCCGGGAGGACGGCCGCAAGTGCAATCACCCCATAGTTGATGCCTGTCGTTTCAGCCATGATGAATGCACTGGCACCCATGATCGGCGGTAAGATCTGACCGCCGACGGAGGCGCTGGCCTCCACCGCACCGGCGAAGTTCCTGTGATACCCCACTTTTTTCATGAGGGGAATCGTAAATGCCCCGGTACTCACGACGTTGGCGACGGCTGCCCCGTTGATGCTCCCCATGAAACCGCTGGAGACGACGGCCACTTTGGCCGGGCCCCCCTTATTGGCACCGGCAAGCGCCATGGCCAGGTCATTGAAGAATTGTCCCATCCCTGATTTTTGGAGAAAAGCCCCAAAAAGGATGAACAGGAAGATGAAGTTCACTGATGCAGCGATTGCCGTGGAGTATAACCCTTCGGTGCTCAAGTATAACTGGCCGAATATATCGCCCACGCTGTAAGGTCTTGTCAGCATCATATTGGGGAGGAAATCCATATGGCTGAAAAACGGATAAGCTAAAAATACAAGTGCCAGCACCGGTAAAATCAGCCCCGTCACCCTTCTTGCCGCCTCAAGTATCAGCAGGACCGTCATGATCGCAACAGCAATATCCATATTATTCGGTATACCGCCGCGTTCTGTCATGATGGCCTGGTACTCCACCATGATGTATCCTGCCGTAAACAGGCTCAAACCAGCGAATAACCAGTCAAGCAGCGGCAGCTTTGTCCGGTCCTGTTTCTTGAACAGCGGATAGAGCATATAAATCAGTGCCAGACCGACAGCGACGTGGATGGAACGCTGTTGAAGGGCCGGCATGGGATTGAACACCATATAAAGATGGTAGACTGAATAGAGCACTGCAATGATGGTCACCAACCAGAAGATTGACTTGCTGTCGAACTTTCTGGTGACCGAATCCTTGTCGTATTTTTCCAGAATCTCCCGTGTGTCCGGTGCCACTTCCGGTTCTTTTGTCATATTAACCCCCCTCTGAATTGCAAAATAGTGGTTTGTCTCCGATACTGATCTCCACTGAAGTGTTCGTCTCAAACATTTCGTATAGAAGATGTTCATGATCATTTTGGACGATTCTCGTCTTCACATTTTCCGACACATTCATGTACAGCTCGGAATAAGTGTCATTCACCGTAAATTCCACGAACCCGTCATCTGTGATTTTGGGCGGGGTTTCCGAATCTGTCGGCACCCCTGCCCCGAATGTCTTGAAATAAGTTTTGGTGAGCAGCAGGTTCCCGTCATGGATTTCGTATACTTCATACCACTCCTCATGCTCAATGGAGTGAATCCAGTGCAGTTCAAATGTTTCAGCTTTCAGACACAACGGCGCATAGCCTTCTGCTTCTATGACCAGGGCAGATCTCGGCCAAAGGAAAAATAAGAGGAGCACTGTAAAAATGCTCCCCGTGGTCAACCATAGTTTCCTATTGTTCATCGTAGTAGCGCTGAGCACCCGGATGAACTTCTATAACCATACTTTCCATTGAATTTTCAACACTGATGTCTGATGCAGCCTGGTGGGAGTTCTCAAGGGACTCCAGATTTTCAAACATATACTGCGTCATGTTATAAACATCATCTTCGCTGAGATCCGACCTTACCACCAGGGCGTTCATGATGGCGACTGTAGGGACTGCTTCCTCGTTACCGTAAGTATCTTCCGGAATATCAAGTGCTTCGAAGTAGTCTTCTTCCATGGTCTCCACCACTTCCGGTTCGATTGGAACGATCTTCAAGTCCACGGAATTTTCAAGTTCCATCACTGAGGCATTCGGCAGACCGCTTGTCAGGAAAGCCGCATCCAGCTGCCCGCCCCTCATGGCTTCGGCTGCTTCTGCGTAACCCAGGTAATCCACATTGATATCATCGTATGACATATCATGTGCATCCAGAACTGAGCGCGTGGCGATTTCAACGCCTGAGTTTTGGTCGCCTACTGCGACGCGCATACCCTCAAGGTCTTCAACACTTTCGATGCCCGAGCCTTCAGTGGTGATGAGTTGTACGAAGTTGGGATACAGCGCCGCCACCTGCTGTACATTCTCGATCGGCTCACTGAACGTCTCTTCGCCGTTCACTGCCTGGACAAGTGCATCACTCATTACGAATGCCATCTCCACGCTTTCCTGGGCCATGAGATTGAGGTTCTCCGCAGATGCCCCGGTGGTTTCCGTTCTGGAGTTCACTCCAAATTCACTGCTGTACCCGTCAGCCAGCGTCGTGGCAATGATGTTATAGGGCCCGGATGAACCGCCGGTCGCAATTGTGACGATATTGGTTTCCAGCTCTGCCGAGCCGCCGTCACCCTCTTCTGAAGATTCTTCACCTTCGTCAGCAGATTCGTCATCCGCCGGCTCTTCTTCAGCTGTATCTTCTTCGCCTGTATCTTCTGCAGCGTCATCCCCGCAGGCAGACAGGAAAAGCGTTGCACCAAGAATTAAAACCAAAAACAATTTGAAGTTCATGATAAAAGCCCCCTTTTATACTTTATAAGTAAAATTATATCAGAGGTTCAACCAAATGAAAACGCTAACTTTTAAAGTAGTCGTTTTATTCCGACTTCTTCATGCCGAGACTCATATAAAAATAACCATGCCTCAACTACAATGAGTGAAGCATGGTTTGAGCGCCGGCATCAGACGTCGATGATGGCGACCGGGTTGCATATGCTGGCATCCCTGCCGGTGATCCTTAAAGGGGTGCAATAGATCTTTTTGATGGATCGACCCACGACCGGCGCGAGGTTGACATCTTCATAAATCAGGATGGTGTCGTTGGGTCTTGCGGGATCCAGAAATGCTTTATGTGTTCTGAAGTTGTTGGTCTTGCCTGCAGGAATGTTCTCGATGCTGAGCGTATCGATGGCGACGGCTTTCACTTTAGGCAGTTTTTCCCTGATGTATTCTGCGGCTTCAGGGCTGACTGTGCTGAAACCATTGGAGTAAGCTTCAAAATCGACATCCCTTTTCTCATGGGAATGCGTGTTGAATATCAGTATGTCAGCCTCATGCAATTCCTCACCGTACGCTTCGAGCTGTTTGATGGTGATCAGATCATTTTCTTTTTGTGCAGGCACATCCAGAACCAATGGTTTGTCATAAACGAAATTTTCCACGGGTATGCTGTCTATGCCGAGGTTTTCACCGCTGAAATGATGAAAAGGCGCATCAACATGCGTACCTGCATGCAGATAGGTGGTGAGCACACTGCCGTTCCAGTGGTCCCCTTCCTCGAGGTCCTCCCTCAACTCGACTTTCACTTCCGGCAGACCCGGAAACACGGGCATGCCTTCATAAATCGGATAGCCCAGCTCCACATATTTTTCGGACATCAAAATTCCCCCTTGTGTATTGAATATACCATTGATTATACCTCCCCTCCCTTTTTTGTTAAATGGATGAAGACTTCATGAGAAGATGATGTTAAAATTCAACTGACGAAAAACGGGTTTTACGTAAAGCGTGGAAATGTATATCATTGAAGGAAAGGGTATACTTTATATGACGAATGACTACTATCCTTAAAGGAAGTTATATGAATGACCAACAGGTATAAAGAGGCTCAGAGGGCCACAATCATCGGAATCGCCGTCAATCTCCTCCTGGCGGTCATCAAGGGGATCGGCGGCGTCATGGGCAACAGCCGGGCCCTTGTGGCGGATGCTGTACATTCCGCTTCGGACGTCGTAAGTTCGATTGCCGTCTACATCGGCGTCAGAGCTGCACAAAAGCCGCCCGACAGGGAACATCCATACGGGCATGGGAAGTCGGAGAATGTCGCGACACTGATCGTGGCCATACTGCTCGTAGTGGTCGGCTTTGAAATCATGTACAATTCCATCACTTCAATCTGGACAGAGACGGCCAATGAAGTCACATCAATCATGGTGCTGTACATCATCATCTTTTCGCTGATCGTCAAAGAGGTGCTCTTCCAATATAAATTCCGCCTTGGGACCAGGATAAACAGTCCTGCGCTTATTGCTGACGCCTGGCATCACCGCACGGATGCGATATCATCAGCAGTGGCATTGGCCGGTGTCGGACTCACGCTCATCGGTGCCCGTTATGATATCCCCTACCTGAATTATTTCGATCCGCTTGCCGGTGCGGTGATCGCGGTCATAATCATGTATATGGGCTTCCAGCTGGCCAAAGAAGCGGTGAGCATGACTCTGGAAGTGGTGCTTAATGAGGAGGAGACGGTGGAGCTGATGAAGACTGCGACCTCCGTGGATAAGGTGGTGCAGGTGGATGCACTCAGTGCACGCTCCCACGGCTCCTACGTGATCGTGGATATAAAAATTTCAGTCGATGCGAATATCAGCGTGGAGGAGGGGCACAGGATAGGCAGGAATGTGAAACAGAAATTGATTAGGGAACATGACATGGTGAGGGATGTCCATGTGCATGTTAACCCTTATGATTTTGAGAACAGGAACGATTAGAAAATCAGTGATTTTAAAGGAGGCAGGATCCACCATGGCGAATCCCTGGGATGAAAGATTTAAGGAAGAAGGTTATATTTACGGTGTTGAACCCAACGAATGGGTCCGTGCGGTTTTTAATGAGGAAGGAAATTTGAAGATGGCACTGCTCGCAGAAGGGGAAGGAAGAAATGCTGTCTACCTGGCAACGCTCGGGCATGAAATAACAACTTTCGACTACTCCAGGGAAGCCATTGAAAAAACAAAGCGGCTGGCTGCTTCCAAAGGGGTGGAGGTCACAGCCAATCTACAGGATCTCACAACCTGGGAGGCACTTCCCCGGGAAACTTATGACGTAAGTGTCAATGTGTTTGGCCATGTTCCAAAAGAAGGCAAAGCAGCGATGTTTTCCAATATGATCGATTGTGTCAGGCCGGGCGGACGGATCATTTTCGAATTCTATTCGAAAAGGCAGTTGGAATTCATGACAGGGGGCCCTCCAAATCCCGATATGCTGTATGCTGTCGATGAAATCAAAAACTATCTGGGAAAATTCCCTGTAGAAATCATGAACTTGGAAGAAGTGATTACAGAGCGGCATGAAGGCAGGATGCATCAGGGGAAAAGTGCCGTGATACAAGGGGACATTAAAAAGATATGAAAAATCACTGACACATGTTTACTGCTGCGTCAGTGATTTTTCATTTCCCATGAAGTTTCCGGGCACCCGGTGTCATCAGGATGACTATTGACCTGGTGTATGATTGAGCGCCTGATCCAAGTCCTGTTTCAGATCTTCGGCATTTTCGAGGCCGATGGAAAGGCGCAACAGATTTTCAGGTGCTTTTGTCAGCTCTTTCTCAACAGAAGCGCGATGCTCAATATAAGTATGTGTGCCGCCGAGGCTGGTCGCCTGTGTGATGATATTCACAGCGTTTGCGACTTTCAGGGCCTCTGTTTCCCCGCCTTTCACCTTGAAAGACAGCAATCCGCCGAAGTCGCTCATCTGCCGGGCTGCAATTTCATGACCGGGATGACTTTTGAGGCCCGGATACAGGACGGATTCGACCTTGTCGTGTGAGTCCAGGAACTCGACGACCTTTTTGGCATTGCTGCACTGCATCGTCAATCTGGCGGAGAGCGTCTGGACGCCTCTCAGCGCAAGCCAGCAATCGAATGATGACGGTACGGCACCTTTGGCGTGCTGCCAGGTGCGCATGTTCTTGAGCATTTCATTATCCTCTTTCGCAATGACCGCCCCGAGCAGCAGGTCGCTGTGGCCGCCGATATACTTCGTCACGGAGTGCAGGGAAAAATCCACGCCGAGCGCGAGCGGTTGCTGCAGCATCGGTGTTGCAGCCGTGTTGTCGATCACCGTATAGGCACCCGCTGCCTTTGCGATTTCTGTAACGGCTTTTATATCGATGATTTTAATCTGCGGGTTTGACGGGGTTTCCATCCAGATCAGGCCGGTAGGTGCACTTTCAACCACAGTCTTAAGTGCTCCGGGATTCGTCATATCAACTGTCACAATATCATATCTTCTGCCGATATCCGTCTCCATCAGCATGGTGCGGACACCAAAGTACATGTCATCCGCCATGACGATCCTTTTCGGCATATTCTCCGGCAGTGCCTCGATCAATGATGAAATGGCGGCCATACCTGATGCATAAGTCACACAACCATACCCATTTTCAAGTGCCGTCATGCATGACTCCAGTGAGCGGCGATTCGGATTGTCCCCCCTGCTGTACATGTAACCATCGGTGTAGGAACCATCCTCAGCCCTCTCATAGGTCGTCGACAGGTGGATGGGCGTGGTGACAGCGCCAGTCACCGGATCGATCCCGCGTCCGGCGTGGACGGCTTTCGTTTCAAAATGCATATATATCCCTCATTTTTCTTATTATAATGATCATTATATATTTTATTGACTGAGTAATCATTAAATTCACATAAAAAGAGCCTTGAGAAGGCTCTTTTCCCTAAAAATCATGCCGATCAAATATTGAAGGCCAGGCCGGTTTCAGCCAGCTGTATATCTGCCGCACTGTGCTGCGTTGCGCTGTCGAGCAGAGCTTCGAGCGCCCCCCGGTGGGGCAGGTTGGTCAACACGGTCTGGGCTGCATCTGACTTCGCAGCAAGGCGGCCGGCTTCGCTTGCATTCATATGACCTTCAACGCGTGCATCGAAGCCTTCATAAAAGCTGCAGTCGGTGAAGAGGAGGTCGGCCCCGAAGGCAAAACGCACAAGACTGGCATTATAGCTCGAGTCTGAAGTGTATACGAATATCGCTCCGGTATCATCAGTGACCCTGACTGCATAAGTTTCCACCGGATGCGCATTGCGGTGGAACTCAAACTTGAGGGGACCGATCTGAATTTTTTTCTTGGGCTTTAAAGGATGGAATTTGCTGAACCTTGCCCTTCTCATTAATTTGACAGGGTCGCCGGTTTCAGGCCCGTACAGATTCAGGTTTTGTTTTCGGTACTTGAATCTCCTCGCCAGCCGCCGCGCCTGCATGAAAGCTTCCAGGTCCCCTGCGTGATCATGGTGATAATGCGTCAGTATGATGTGGTGGATATCGTGAATGCTCTTATAATCCTGGACATGCGCTGCAACGCCGCTGCCGGCATCAATCAGCACGCTGATGTCATCTTTTTCAACCAGGTAGCCGGAAGACGGCTCATTATTTTTAGGGAAACTGCTCCACATGCCTACGATAGTGACTTTCATCATCTCACCTCCGGCTTGTTTCTAATCTATACCCTCATGAAGATGAAAACAAGCAGATGATTCAAAATTGTGTGATTATTTAATGGGAAAACAGCCCCTGCATCCGATGTACAGGGGCTGTGGATTGAGGTTTTTACTTATCCGATTTCTCATCTTTCATTTTATCTATCAACTTCTGCATCTCTTCAAGATGATCTTCCCGTGACGTCCCATCATCAAATTCTTCAATTTTCGGGGCATCCTCATCATCCGTACCTTGATAGTCATCATCTGAATCTTCCGTTGGGTCCGGTCGCTCTGCCTTACGTTTGTTGGCGTCGATTTCCTTCTGGGTGATGACCTGGCCGTCCGGCGTCACATACTTTTTATGCATGTGACGGGTCTCCTTATCGATATAACTGTAGAAGATGGGTATGACGAACAGTGTGAATATGGTGCTGCTCACAAGTCCGCCGATGACGACCGTACCCATTGGTGCAATCATATCCCCGCCTTCCCCGAGTCCGAGTGCAAGCGGAAGCATACCGAGTGCAGTGGTCAGGGCGGTGATGACGATCGGTCTGAAGCGGTGCCGTACGCTCAGTTCAAGTGCTTCCAGTGTAGGCATGCCCTTTTCCTTCTGCTGGTTCGTGTAATCCACAAGCAGTATGGAATTGTTGACCACGATGCCGAGCAGCAGGATGATACCGACGAAAGCAACCACGCTCAAAGGACTGTCTGTGATGAACAGGGCCGCCATGACCCCGATGATGCTGAGCGGCATGGCGATGATGACGATGAACGGATGCCTGAATGATTCAAATTGGGCCACCATCACAAGGTATATGAATATGATTCCAAGGATCAGGGCGAGCAGCATCTGCGGCAGGGCATCCATAAGCATTTCCAAATCTCCGCCGATTGAGTAGGATGTCTCATCGCTGAAGTCCGCGTCAGCTACGATATTCTCCACATGGTTGCCGGCCTGATCAAGTGACATGGCTGAAGAATAGCTCACCAGCAGCTCGCTTGTCTGCTCTCCGTCATTACGGTTGATGACTGGAAGGATTTCGGCCTCCTCTAGGTCCGCCACTTCGCTGATTGCCATGTACTCGCCTTCATTGTTCGGTATTTCAATATCTTCGAAATTCTCAAGGTTTTCCCGGTATTCGCGGGGATACATGACGATGACGGAAAGGTAATCACCGTCCATTTCCACAGTGGAAGCGGAGACACCGTTTGAAGCATCGTAAAGGGCCGAGCCGATTTCAGCGGGCTGGATGCCGTTCTCCCTTGCCGCCTGTCTGTCCACGACGACCTGCATCTCTTCGACCATATCTTCACGGCTGGACGACACGCTGCCTATATCTGCATCGTCCTCCAATTCCCCGATGATGATCTCCTCTGATTCAATAAGACGTTCCGGATCATCATCCGATATATTCAATGTCAGTGTATCCGGCTCAGAGCCCATCCCTGTCTGGGACATCGGGCTCACATTGATTTCGGCTGATTCATCCAGGGCTTCTATGTCATTCTCAATACTGTCGATGAATTCATTCGTGGTGATGCTGCGGTCCCCCGCACTGACGAGTGTCGCAGTGATCATGGCCCTGTGCGGTTCTTCCGTCATGGACATCATCTGCTGGGATCCGACATTGCTCAGATAAATATCCACTTCATCGTGACCGGCGAGTTCCTCCTCGATGTCTTCGACAAGTTCGAGGGTCTCAGAATAAATCGTGCCCTGCTCTTTTTCGACTTCGATTGTCAGCGCGCCTTCATCGCTTTCAGGCATCAGTGTCAGCCCTTTGACATATATGCCGTAGATTCCGGTGGCGAGCAGCAGGCCAGTGGCGATCAGCACGATCAGGCGATGCTGGAGCGTCCAGTGTGAAAGTCTGCCCAATAATTTCATATATGGTCTTTGACTTCTTGCTTCTTCAAGGTCTTCCTTTGGTGCAGTCAGCACGCGGCTTGCAATCATCGGTACGACAGTCAGTGCAACGAAGAGCGATGCGAATAAACTGAAGACCACCGTGATGGCCAGCGGGGTGAACAACTGGCTCACCAGACCGGTGACGAATACGACAGGCACAAAAACGGCACCTGTGGTGATGGTCGCTGCAGTGATTGCGGAGGCGACCTCTTTTGTCCCGTCTCCCGCCGCCTTTTTGGGATTCTTGCCCATTGAAAGGTGACGGTATATGTTCTCGATGACGACGACCGAATTGTCGATGAGCAGCCCGATCCCAAGGGCAAGGCCCCCGAGCGTCATCAAGTTGATGCTGATATCAGTGAAGAACAATAAGGCGAATGTCGTGATCACCGAAAACGGTATGGCCAGGCCGATGATGAGAGGTGCTTTCAGGTTTCTCAGGAAAGCGAATAAAACCCCCATTGCGAGCACTGCACCAAGAATCAGTGATATGAAGACACTGTTGATTGCAATGTCGATGAACTCACCTTCATCATATAGAACTTCGACATTCAGGTTGCTGAATTCGTCTTCTTCCAGCTTCTCATTCAAAACCTCATTGAATTCGTTATTCACATTCGATGCATTCGCATCGGAAGAAAGCATCACATCGATGGATAAGGCATCTTCCTGGTTCAACCTTGTAATGATGTTGTTCTCTTCTTCACCAATGGAAACCTCAGCCACATCCTCTACAGCAAGTGACCCACCATCAGGGAGATCGGTGATGACAAGTTCCTGCAGCTCTTCGACCCCGTCGATGGTGCTGACTGTCCGGGTGGTGATCGCCTGTCCGGCCTCTTCATCCATTATCGTCGTGTTGGGTATCGTCATGTTGTTGGCTTCGATGATTCCGGCCACATCACTTTGTGAAAGGCCGACTTCGGAAAGTGCATCAGTATCGAGCACGACCTGGATTTCCTCGGTGACTGCACCATTTTCGCTGATTGATGCGACCCCTTGAATATTTTCAAGTTCCGAAATCAAATCATCGACCTGGTCCTGATACTCAATGATCTCTTCCCCGGCTGATGTGGCAGCCAACTGGATACTCGGCAGCATTGATATGTCGAACTCGAGGAATACAGGATCCCCTGCCTGTTCAGGAAGATCGACCCCGTCCAGTGCCCGGGTGATATCACTTTCAACTTCATCTATCGTCATATCGTAGCCGAACTCCATGATGATGACGGAAGAGCTTTCCTGTGACTGGGAGGATATGTTGGTCAGTCCGCTGAGGGACGACAGCTCCGATTCTATCGGTACAGTGACATCCTCCATCACTTCTTCAGGGCCTGCGCCCTGGTAAGTCGTTGCGACTGCGGCAACGGGCGGATTGATATCCGGCATGAGCTGCAGGGGCAGCCGTGTAAATGATACGGCTCCGACCAGCAGCAGGATGAGCATGACTACGATGGTGAATTTGGGGCGCCTTATGGAAAAATCCGATATTTTCAAAATGTTTCTCTCCTTGTATATATGCGGTAGTTTATTTTAAGTAATAGCCGACAACGTGTTGTACAATACTAAATAATAAGCAAATCACCGGCGGCTTTCAATAAACAATCTTCGGTGATATGTCGAAAGGAGCAGAGTTATGTCGAAAATGAGTCAGACTGAAGTGACACGAAGTAATTTGATGGAAGCATTTTGGGAATTATATAAAGAAAAGCCGCTGGCCAAAATCACGGTCAGGGAAATCACGGACAGAGCAGGGTATAACCGCGGCACTTTTTATGCCTACTTCTCTGATGTATACGAAATTCAGGAAGTCTTCAAGAATTCCCTGATTCCGGAAAGGGATATGATCATCGGCCACCTTAAGCACCTGGATGAAGACAACGCAGGGGTATTTGAATCCTTTGATAAGACGAATGAATATATCAGGAGGAACTGGGAGAAGATTGCGGTCATGGTCGGGCCGGAGGGCGACCCCGGATTCATATATGAATTCAAAAAGGAGATCAGGGAAATGATCATGGGTTACGTAGAGGAAATCGGCATCCGGGAACCGGAGAAGTTCGAATATATCATCGAGTACCAAATCTCCGCCTATATCGGCATATTTCAGCTTTGGATTGAAAGGTGCGGCCGATTTGATGAAAAGACACTTGCAGAAATCATGGATGAAGTGGCAAACAAGGGTGCCAAAACGCTGATGGAAAGTATGTTGAATGACAAATCATGAAAAATCCCTATCCGGTGAGCATCCGGAAAGGGATTTTTCATAACAATGGTTCGATCAAGTTTGCGACGCCTTCTTTGAATTTGATCCACAGGCTCCTCTGTTCGTACCTTTCAATCGTCAGAGGCTCGCAATCCTTAATATCCTCCTCAAAAATCTTCCTCTGCCGCACCGCTTCCCCGGAGTCATATATGAAAGCATTGATTTCGAAGTTGAGCAGAAAACTTCTGTTATCTATATTGGTTGTACCGACAGAAACGATTTCGTCATCAATCATGACCATTTTGGGATGAAAGAAGCCGGGTGTATACAGATAGACATCGGCGCCCATCTTTGCCATGGCGCCCGCATTCGAGTAGGACCCCCAGTATACAAGCGGGTGGTCAGTAAAACTTGGCATCATTATATTGACTTTCACGCCGCTCAGAATCGCGACATGGAGCGCTTCGGTCACAGCCTGATCCGGTATGAAGTAAGGCGATTGGATGTAGATGCTGTCCTGTGCACTGTAAATCATCTTTAAATAACCATATTTTATTTCCTGGTGCGTTTCGTCCGGACCGCTTGAGGAGATCTGCATCGCGGTATTCCCGTCGTGTGTATCGTCCGGAAAATATTTTTCTTCATATTCCATCGGCAAGTGGTTGTTATGCGAGTTCCAATCCATCATGAAACGGAGCTGCAGAGCCTGGACGGCGCCTCCCGTCACTCTCAGGTGGGTGTCCCGCCATGCCCCCATCTTCGGGTCCCTGCCGAGATACTTGTCCGCAACATTGCTTCCGCCGATATATCCGATTTGACCGTCGATGACGACGATTTTACGGTGGTTCCGATAGTTCATGCGGGGGTTGATGAGCGGCATCCAGCTTGAAAAAAAAGCCTCCACGGCACCCCCGGCCTCTTCTATGTCCTTGAAATGCCTGAGTGCAAGTGACCTTGACCCGATGTCGTCATATAAGATCCTGACCCTTACCCCTTCCCTCTGCTTCTTCAGCAGGGCATTGTAGATCCGGGTTCCGATATCATCAAGCTTGAAGGCATAGTATTGGAAGTTGATATGATCTTCAGCAGCTTCTATATCTTCCAGCATGGCATCGAACTTATCATGCATGTCGGTAAAAGTCGTAATCTCATTATTAGTGGTGATGAAAGATTGATTGTTGTGAAGGAGCATATGAATCTGCTGCTTATGTTTTTCAGCCACGGGATCCGTAAAATCGAGAGCATCGTCACTGATTTTTTCCAGCTGCTCGGTAACAAGATCTTCAAGTTCAATTTCCTGGGATTTATCCATTTTGAAGATTTTATCACTGCGGATGGTGCCGCCGAACAGGAGGTAAAGTAAGAATCCGATGACCGGCAGGAAAAATAGTACGAGCAGCCATGCCCATATACTCTGGGCACTGCGCCGCTCAAGGAAAATCATACCGATGGCCAGTACAAAGTTGATGCCGAAAACCAGGATCGTTACGACGGTCACGATCAGGGGACTGTCAAGTAAGCTGTATAAAACTCCTGCATCCATGGGCTGCCCACCCTCCTTAAGTATGAGACGTGCATCATTCAAAATTCCATCATTCCACTTATACCCTTTTTATGAAACACGCATGTATACCGGCAAGATGGACATCCATCCGGCATGACGAAAGGCCGGGGTCGAACCCTCCGGCCTTTTTCACCAAATCATCCGTTCAGCCTGGGAAGAGGATAAAATCCATTATAAAGCTGTTCCCATAAAGCCACCGGCAATTCGTACCGGTCTTCCCGCTCCGGGTCGAAAATGTTGTTTATCCTGTCTTCCCTGCCGGCCTTGATTTTGCCGACGAAGTTGTGATCGAGAAGCAGGGCCCTCCCGAGCCCGATGAGTTCCATATTACCGCTCTCAATCGCACCAAGTGCCTGATCGGCTGTGAAGACCGAGCCGATGCCGATCAAAGGCATGCGGCCGTGGGTCCATTCATGGAGGAGTGCGATGCGTTCTTTTCCTCCGTACTTTCCTGTACGGACCTTTGAGTGCACGTCCCCGAGGGAGGCGTGCAGATAATCAAGCGGCTTTTCAGTCAATTTCCTGATGAGCACTTCCGTGATTTCCATGTCGATGCCCGGTGACTGTGATTCTTCGGGTGAGAACCTGTAACCGATGATGAAGTCCTCATCAGCATATTCCTCCTTCGCTTCCAGCACCTCATCCGTCACCGCCATCGCAAACGCATAGTGGTCCTCCCCCCATTCATCGTTGCGCCTGTTGAAATGGGGGGAGACGAACTGATGGATGATATAGTGGTTTGCACCGTGGATTTCGACGCCGTCAAAACCGGCTTCGACTGCCCTTTTTGTGGCATCACCGAAAGCTTTGATCGTTTCCTGGATTTCTTCTTCCGTCATTTCACGTGAGTGATGCGGCTCGGTTTCATCAAAACTCCGCATCGTGATCGGGCTCGGCCCGGCAGAGTCCGAGTCCGGGGTCAGCTTCGGCTGCGCCTGGACGCCGCCGTGATGAATCTGGAGGATCGCCTTTGCGCCGTTCTTCTTCATTTCATCCGCTAAATTTTTCAGCCCTTCGATATCCGAATCGCGGACGACCGAGGGCTGCCCGGGGAAGGATTTACCCAGGTCGGTCACATTGGATGCGGCTGAGATGGCCATCCCGACATCTTTGGACCGCTTACCCATGTATTCGATCTCCTCGACGGAAGCGGTGCCGTCCTCATGTGAGGACACGTGTGTGAGCGGTGCGAGTACGAATCTATTTTTAAGTTCAGCCCCGTTCGGGAGCTGCAGCGTTTTAAACAATGGCTTATATTTATCGTTCATTTTATCATCGTTCCTCCTCATTGAATTTTCATGGTCATATACTTGTACTACCATTACATACCCGCATAGCTCATACTCAAAAACACCGCCCCCCGGCAGGGGGAGCGGTGTCCTCTGTTTTGCATCTTATTGTGCGGGCTCGAGATCTTCAATGGATTCGATGTCCATATATTCAGGTACCACGATACCATTCATCGTATCGGTCGAATTAGGGCCGAGGTCTTCAAAATCACCTTCATGTTCTTCATAATGGTGGCCCTGCGTCACAGGCAGCCATGGGGCGACCGTTGCATCGGCTTCACCATTTGCGATGGCCTGGAAAACCACTGCCGGATCCACGTCGGTGACGGTCACATCATAACCGATTTCTTCAAGGACCGTACGGACCACCTGTGCCGAGGCGACTTCGGATTCCCAGGACATTGAAACCAGCTCAAACTGCTCGCCGTCTACCATTTCAATCCCTTCAACCCATTCTTCCACAACCTCACGGTTGTCATCCACCCAGGCTTCGGCAGCTTCGGGGTAGGTGCTGTCTTCACCGTCGTACATGACCTGTTCCATATCTTCAAGCTCCCAGTGGAATCTGTCGAGCATCTGATAAGCTTCAGGCATATCCTCATCCAGCCCGAGTCGGACGATGGTATGTACATCTTCAGTTTCACCCATTGCGCCTTCAGGATCTTCAAGGTACTTCAAATCAAATTCCACGAATTTGTAGTGCGGAGACCAGCCCGTGATCAAAATGGGAGCCTCATTCTCGATGGAATCCCGGAGGACTGACATCATCCCGCCGGTGGAACTTTCTTCAAGGGTCCACCCGTCCAGGTTGTCATAAGTATCCAAAGTGTTGTAGGCAAGCTCCGTGATGCCCGCCCCGGGCTCTATGCCGTGGATCGTGTAGTCCACCGCTTCACTGACGCCTGCCTCTTCACCGTTGCCGCCCCCGTCTTCCCCGGCACCTTCATCACCATTGCCGCAGGCTGCCAGTATCAAAATTGATGCGAATGCTGTAAACAGACTGAAAAACTTTAGGTTACTAATCAAAAACCCCTCCATGATCTGAAAATTTTTTAAAATTTGTATACACCAATCAGACTATCATAATGAGGTCTGCCGTCAAGCTGGCGGAATCTCTTCCTCCATTTCATGCAGGAAGAGATGAGACGTTACAAACCATGCCGGGATGATATAATTCCGGTAGTGGTCCAATGAGCACAAATCATAAAAAATTGCAGGTGATGCGGCATGGCAAAGATTGAAATTGGAAAAAATGACTTTATGGTTGATGAACCATTGAATATCAGGGTGTATACTTCAGAACCAGGACAGCAGATCACCATACGGATGGAGATGACCGACGATGAAGGCAAAACCTTCCTTTCCCAGGCAGATTTCATCTCGGATGAAAGTTCTGTAATAGATTTGAACACGGCAGTACCGATGAACGGCAGTTACAATCAGGCCGACGGCAGCGGTCTGCTCTGGTCCATGACGGGTAAAAAAGGGGGGCAGGATGATTATTTCGTCAAAAAGTCGGATGAAGATCTGGAAGCCGGTATATATGTGATGACGGAGGACGAAATCCTGGCGACGGCAGTCCTCACATTACAATTTAAAAATGATTTGACCGAAATGATTGAAATTGAAGACCCTGATATCAAAGGGAGACTGTATGCGCCTGCAGAGGACGGCAATTACCCTTCCGTCATGATCCTGGGCGGTTCGGACGGCGGAAACGAGGCACATGCAGCATCTTTTCTTGCAGGCAAAGGATACCTGGTCCTCGCTTTATCCTACTTTAATGACGACGGATTGGGTGAACACCTTGAAAAAGTGGATATGGAGTATTTTAAGAAGGCGTCCGATTTCCTCGCCGGGCACGCAAAAAGCAACGGTAAAGTGAATCTGATCGGATACTCGAAAGGCGGGGAGCTCGCCTTGCTGCTCGGCCGGACATTCAATGCATATCAGTCGATCGTCGCCGGTGCAGCATCGAATTATGTCACTTCGGGTATGAAGGGCGGTATATTCGCCCCCGTTCCCGGCTGGATGCTGGACGGTGAACCGCTGCCTTATTTAAAGATGAAGTTCCCGGTCAGCTTCATGATCTCCACGATCACCAACTACATCAGGAAGCGGCCGATGTATTTCCTTGATATATGGAAGAGGTCCCTCAGCAGGAAAAAAAGCTCTGAATATAAAATTGAAGTGGGTGAAATCAGCGCACCCCTCATGATGATTTCAGGCGGTGAGGACAAGTTATGGCCCTCTGCCGTTTTCAGCGAAGAAATGATGAAAGAAAGGGAGAATGAAGGTGATGTTTTCCTGACCTATGAAAATGCAGGCCATTTCATTGCCTTCCCCTACAGTTTTCATCAACTGCCATCAATAGTCCATATGAACCTCGACGGCATGGTGATAGACTTCGGCGGCACAAAGCAGGATAATGCCGAGGCGGCGAAGAATACGCTCACAGAGATACTGTCATTCTTAAAAAAGAATAATTCCGGTAAAAGTGATTTTTCGAAGTGAATGGGATGGGGACATACGTCCTGAAAAGATATGATGTTTCACACAGAATAGATGAAATCCGTACGTCAGACTCCTTGGGGAACAACATCAGCGTAAGACAACAGGCTTACGCGGTGCCCCGGAAAAGCTGACGTACGGATTACCTTTTGTGAGATATTTATGTCCCGGCCCCCGTCTATGTGAGCTGGGATTTGAACATGTTGTCATAACGTGCCAGCGTGAATGCGGCATAGAATGAGACCAGGGGTTTTTCGACGAGCTGATCTTTCCATGCTTTTTCAAAAGCGTTATCAATATTGTAGTTCAATACTGTTTCATAGTATGTGTCATCGTATACCTTGCTCAATATATGTGGGTTATCATTCACAAGGACCCCCATCACCGTCTGGAACGTTTCGTTGAAATCGCCTGTTTGCTTTTCGATCAGCTGGAGGAACGGCTCGATACTTTTGGTGAATTCGATGATTTTATTTCTGGTTTCCATGCTGATTCTCTCCAGGTCTTCAGGAAGCTGCAGCTCATGGAAATCGATCCCGCTGTCATTCAAAGTGAATTTATCGAGCACTTCATGTTCCATCGGGTAATAAGGCTTTTCGCCGTCAGAAAAAATGCCGTGCGTGCTTTGCATGAGTGACAATTTCATCAGATCCACCCTGATGAATGACCGGCAGAGTTCGACCGCGGAAAGGTGGTTGAACCCTTCCTCCCTGTACGTCTCCTGAATATCCTTGAAGTGTGCGGACTCTTTATCCAGCATACCGGGCAGGTATCTTGAGCGCACTGCAAAACTTCTATAATCCTCTGCTTTGAGCAGATCCTCTTTCGCCTTTTTATAACTCTCCATGGAAGCACCCATCCTTTTCATATCGTTGACAGTATTTTAACATACCTTTTGAGAAGGGATGAAGCCCTGCGTCCATACGACTCCGTCAATTGACAAATTATTTCGCGAAGTAACAATATTTCGTCAATCAAGGTCGATAGGGTTAATTTATTTATCTTAATGCATTTTATAAAGGGAGTGTATATAATTAATTTTAGATTAAGATTATAAACAAAATATTGATTATGCTTAGATAGAGTAAAGTTCAGAGTATCATAGTGGAGGAATGAAAATGGAACTTAGCCCGATGGAAGTGCTGTTCATGTTTTTAGGTGGACTCGGTATATTCCTATACGGTATCAAAAGTATGGGGGATGGTCTGCAGGCTGTAGCAGGAGACCGCCTGCGCGAAATATTGAACCGCATGACCACCAACCCTTTTCTTGGAATATTGGCGGGTATCATCATCACTGCATTACTGCAAAGCAGTTCCGGCACGACGGCAATAACGATTGGTCTGGTTTCTGCCGGATTCATGACATTGAGGCAGGCGATCGGCGTCATCATGGGTGCAAATATCGGTACCACGATCACGGCTTTTGTCATCGGTCTGGATATCGGAGCCTACTCGCTGCCTATACTGGCCTTTGGTGTGATACTGCTCTTTTTCTTCAAAACACCTAAAATCAATAATTACGGACGTGTCATTTTCGGATTTGGCGCCTTATTCTACGGTCTGGAATTGATGGGGGATGGTGTGAGGCCGCTTGCGGACCTGGAAGCATTCTCCAACCTGATGCTGATGCTGTCGGATAATGCATTCCTCGGGTTCGGGGTGGGCACCGTGCTGACGGTCATCGTTCAGAGTTCCAGTGCGACGGTGGCGATCCTCCAGAACTTCTACATGAATGATTTGGTCGACCTGAATGCTGCCTTACCGATTCTTTTGGGTGACAACGTCGGCTCTACGGTCACGGCAGTGCTGGCAGCCCTGGTCGGAACGATTGCAGCGAAACGTGCAGCAGCTGTACATGTCGTATTCAATCTGCTTGGAGCCGCAATCTTCATGCTGATACTGCCGTTCTTCACGATGTATGTGGGGTACCTTGAGTCGGTTCTTGATTTGAACGGGCGCATGACCATCGCATTTGCCCACGGTTCATATAACGTGGTGAACACTCTGATACATCTTCCGTTGATCGGTTTCCTGGCATGGATCGTCACGAAAATCGTGCCGGGGAAAGATTTTTCAGAAGACTATCAGCCTGTGCATCTGGATGAGGCCCTGATGAAGCAGTCACCTTCACTTGCACTGCAGGGTTCCCAGAAGGAGATCCAAAAGCTTGCACAGCTGACGCTCACGATGCTTGAAGACGCCAATGAATTCACCTACAAAAATGATACGAAACTGGAAAAGCAGATACGTGAAAAATCAGACGTGGTCGATGGGTTGAATGAGAGCATCAGGAAGTATCTGCAGGAATTATCGAAGTATGATATTTCAAATGAGGATGCGATCAGACAGACGAATCTGCTGGAAATCAACCGCATGTTGTATAAGGTCAGTGAACAGATCGTTGAATTCACCAACCTGAACGTCAAGAAGTACAGGAAGAATATTTATTTATCGGAATCGGCCGAAAAAGGTTTGAATGATTTCATCAAACACGTGGGGAAATCATACAAAAAAGCTGTGAACGCCATAGATATATATAACCCTCAGGATGTCGAAGTGATTCTCGAGATGACACAGAAATCGACGAACATCGAGAATAAATTGAGGAAGCAGCATGTGAAACGGATGAATAAAGGCATCTGTTCCACAGACGGCGGACATTTATATGTGGATCTGATCAGTACGCTGGAGAGGATCGGTTATAACACCCGTAACATCACAGAATTGAACCTTGGTGATGACGGTTCAGATCCGGATTCAGAAGAAGAACAGAACATTTTGGATCAGTAAGATGAAAACCCGGATATGGAACTGAGGTTCCAGGTCCGGGTTTATCATTTTGAGCACTTCTGCCGGCCGCATCGCCGCTGTATGGTACAATCAGGTTAGTATTAAAAGTGATGTGAGGAAATGTTAATGAATCAATTAATGGATGTATCAGAGGTTGATAAGGTCAGGTTCACCGCCGTCTCTTTCATCGATGATATCGTCGGTCTCGGCGAGAAGAAGATTGCCATCAACATCGAGCATTTCAAACGCCTCGATCTGGAGCGCAATCAGGTGGAACTCGTCATTGACCGTAAATCATTATCCGATTACATGGAAGGACGTAATGAAGTCCTGCTGGAGCATGAAAATTACTCTGAATTCGATCATGCAAACAGCATGATCGTCATGCTGGAGTACGATTTCAACAGCATCGACAGGATCAAGCTGTTTTATAAGGATGCAGACAACCTGTCAGGTGAGTATGTCATCGACACTTCCGATGAGGAATGCGTCGGGATGAGCAGCGAATTATGTGACGGAGCGCTGATCTTGAAGATAAGTTCCAAAAAAGGATGAAGCCATCTGCTTCATCCTTTTTTATATGGTTCAAACCCTGATTTTTTGCGTGTATCTGTTTTCTTTGAATTTCAGACCGAGCTCTCCGCGTAATGTGTCCGTTTCGTACGCCGTATCATAATAGCCCTTTTCAACGAGGATTGGAATCACCTCATTCAGGAAATCATCATACAATTCTCCGAGTACGTGGGGTGTCAGCACGAAACCGTCGGCGGCACCTTCGTCGATCCACGTGATGATGGTTTCAGCAACTTCCTCGTAAGTGCCCATGAAGGGTGTTTCCCGGGTCGTTTCCTGGAGGGCGACTTCACGCAAAGTCAGATCATCTTCTTTTGCTCTCCTTTTGATTTCGTCGGTGGTCGACTGGAAACTGTTCTTACCGATGTCCCCCAGTTCCGGGAACGGGGCATCCAGATCATATTGGGAAAAGTCATGATGATCGAAATAACGCCCCAGGTATGCGAGCGCTTCTTCCACCGTCACAAGGTTTTGGATTTCCTTATACCTTTCCCTGACCGCTTCGCGGGTTTTACCGACAATCGGTGACAATACCGGGAAGATTTTGATATCGTCACCATTTCTGCCCGCTTCAACCGCCTTCTGTTTCATATCCTTGTAGGCGTCTTTGGCCTGCTTCAGCGTACCGCCGTTGGTGAATACTGCATCTGCGTGTTTTGCTGCAAACCCCGATCCTTTTTTGGAAGCCCCTGCCTGGAAAATGATCGGCTGGCCCTGATTTGAACGGTCGATGTTCAATGGTCCCTTCACCTGGAAGAAATCACCTTCATAATTGAGCTCATGCATTTTATCTTTGTCAAAATACTGATTGTTCCCGGCGTCACGCACGAATGCATCATCCTCCCATGAGTCCCATAGACCTTGAACGACTTCGAGGTGTTCTTCTGCGATATCATACCGCAGACTGTGCTCGGGGTGTTTATCTTTGCTGAAATTATCCGCACTGCCTTCAAGGGGGGAGGTCACGACATTCCACCCTGCACGCCCTCCACTCATCTTATCGATGGAGGCAAGTTGCCTAGCAACCGTGAACGGCTCACTGTATGAAGTTGAAATGGTCCCCACAAGGCCGATCCTCGAGGTCATTGGTGCCAGTGCTGCGAGTATTGTCAGCGGCTCGAAGCGGCTCAGGAAATGAGGGATCGACTTTTCATTGATATAGAGGCCGTCCGCGACGAAAACAAATGAAAATCCCGCCGCCTCTGCGCGCTTCGTCACACTCAGGTAATGTTCGAAGTTCGTGCTTGCATCTGAGGGAACATCAGCGCTGCGCCATGCATTCATATGTCCCCCGGGCCCGTGGAGCATCACGCCGAACTGTACTTTCTTCCTCTTCATACTATCCCTGCTTTCTTTGTGTGATGAACTGTTTTGACGGGAGCCAGTGCTTCTAAAGTATGTTCCCGGACTTCGGCATCGGTGGTCGGAAGATGGAACATGAACTCATCGATATCGTTGTTTCTGTTGAGTTCAGCAAGCTTCTCCAGCACTTCGTCGGCACTGCCCATGATGATGCTCGGCTTTTTTCTGCTCACTTCGATTTCCTCATCGGAATTCCTGACGAAATTCTCCGCCTGTGCTTCATTGATGACACGGAGTTTCCTGCCGTCCTTGAACTTCAGCTGATAATATTCATTTTCTTTAAGGGTCGCTTCCCTCATCCTCTCGTCCTCGATGACAAGGACGGACAGCGCGACTATGAATTTGCCGCGCCTGGCACTCTCTTTATACCTCAGGGCGACATCATTCAGCAGGGTGACATCATTATTGATGAAATGTGCAAACATGTAATTCACATTCTGTTCCGCTGCAAAAAGTGCGGAATCCATACTGCCGCCAAGAAGGAACAGTTGTGGCGGATTGGATATATCCGGTGAAACCTTCAATTCTGCAGCTTCCTCATGCGTGTTGTTCAAATATTTCTTCAACGCAACGAAACGGTCATTGAATGGTGCCACATCCCCCCTCAGTTCATGCTGGAGCGCCCTGGTTGCCAAAGGGGTGCCGCCGGGCGCCTTGCCGATGCCGAGATCCACCCTCCCCTCTGCAAGGTGGTTGATGAGCTGGAACTGTTCGGCGACATGGAAAGGGTTGTGATGGGACAACATCACCCCGCCCGCCCCGATATGAATTTTATGCGTATGTGCTGCAAGGTGGGAGACAAGCACTTCCGGTGCAGTGCCGATCAACGTATCGAGGTTATGATGTTCCGAGACGAAAAACCTTTTATAGCCCAGGTTTTCAGCCAGGACTGCGAGCTGGATCGTATTCTGTAGTGATTCTTTGACGGTATGGCCTTTTAAAATGGGGCTTTGATTCAATACACTGAATTCCATATCTATCACCCTTATTATATAACATACTATGTAACTATGGATTAAATCCATACTAACACGATATGATTAATAATCAAGACTTTTTGAAAGAAAAGTCGGAAAATTGGGTGGGGGAACATAATAAAACCGTCATCACATTCCGGGATTCGGAAGCGATGACGGTTATTGCCATTATATTCTTGTAGGTTCAGCCGCTTTCCCGTCGGAGTAGGATTGTTCGCTCTTTTCAGCAGGTACTTTGCCGAATATCAAGCTGCCTCCCACATAAATGACGACGTTGACCATCAGACCCCATACGCCGCTGAATATGCCGAGCGGCGTCAGTCCGAGGAAGGTGAAAGCCGCTGCAACCAATGCACCGATCAGCATCCCCGTAAAAACGGAGCCTGCATGGCTGCGCTCCCAGTACAGTCCGAGTATGATTGCCGGTGCCACCTGGATGAGGATCTCCAGTTTGAGGACGAAAATCTGATACAGCGTACCGGGCGGGTTCCATGCGATGAGGAGCAGGAATGCAACTACAACGACGCCGATGATTTTTCCGACGTGTATTTTCTTCGTATCCGATGCTTCCGGATTGATGTATCTGCCGTAGATATCCTTTGAAATGATGGAAGAAAACGTCAGCAGTACTGAATCCGCTGTTGAAACGATCGCTGCTATGATCCCTCCGAATAAAAGTATCATGGCAATATAAAATATGATGTTCTGATTGGCGATTGTACTTGCCATAATGCCGACAAGCTGTTCCGATTCAGCAGCGGACAGGTCCGGGTAGGCTGTAAATGCCAGGATACCGATGAAGAAGACCACACCCGCCGTCAAAAATGGCATCCAGGCCATCTGGGTGAACGAGCGTTTCAGGGCACGTTCATTTTTGGCTGAGAATATCCTCTGTATGGCGTTCGGATACACAGCAGCCCCGATGCCGACGAGAATCAGGAAGTTGCTCCATCTGACAAGGCCGCCCCCTTCGGGCACCCCAAGATTCTCAGGGGAATAAGTGCGCATGTAGTCCCCTGCAGCAGGCAGCCCGCCGAAGTAGAGGATCGTTCCGATCAGAAGCATGAAGACACCGACAAGCAGGGCGATCCCCTGCATCGTATCCGTATAAGCCACGGAACGCATGCCGCCAAGCCAGCCATATGCAATCATGATGATGATGAAGAATATCACTCCGGCCTGGTAAGGCACGGTGCCGCCGGTCAGTCCGGAGACCCCCTGGCCGATGGCGACGAACTGCTCCAGCAGGAAGTTTCCAAGCGCATACAGCATGATGATCGCCGCAAGTATTGAAACGGCCTTCGACTTGAATTTCATCTCCAGCCAGTCGACCGGTGTCACGATATTATGTTTTTTACCGAGCTTGTACATCCGCGGCGCAAAGCTTAAATAAACCAGAATGATCATGATGAAGAACGGTATGGTCACGAGGTTCGCGTAACCGACACGGTACGCCTCGGCTGAATAGCCGACCACCGTATTCCCACTGTACTGGGTGGCGAAGAATGTGAAGAAGAGGACCATGGTGCCAAGCCCCCGGCCGCCCAGATAATACTCGTCCAAACTGCTGTGGACTTTATTATTTTTCATATATGTAACGACGCCTATACCAAGCATGATCAGGCCGTAAAACAGCATGATCAGAATGCCCGACATTCCTGAAAAAGCCAAATCCATATCCATGATCACTTTTCCTCCTCCACAGTGTCTTCTTCATCCAGCGTATCCCAGTGATACCTGATGACGTATGTGATATATAACGATAAGACCATGCTCATTAAAATGATGATGATTGCCCAGAGCGGCACACCGTAAATCAACATCGTCTCGCCGCCGGTCGGGAAATACCATGGTGTCAGCATGATGAATATGGCAAGAAAGCCGAGCCATATCTTTTTGTTCTTGATGGGTTCCTTCATTACTTCTCCTCCAAATCTTGTTTTATCACCTGCTGCCAGGGCCGGCAGCAAGTATAATTATCGATACATTATCATGTTTCAACAGAACTTTCTATACTTTCAGAATTTTAAATGAATGAATGCGCTTACAAATGGAAGAGGTCAAAATTCAAAAATTGGGGGATGTTCAGCATTCCTCCCCGGCCTTGATTATTCCCCGGCAGCAAAGGGAATGTGAATATAAACGAAATGAAGGGAAGGAAGCTTATGAAGACAGCAGCGGATGTGGTCATCGATCTCATTGAAATGTTTGATTTACATGATTCCGGCTCAAAGCGGGCGCATGGTGCTGGGGAATACCACAATGCACATGTGGAATTGAATGGCGAAGGAAAACAGATCTTCGGGAAAACGGAACAGGCACTCGTCAGATTGTCGAATGCCTCCACTTCCCATAAAATACCGGATCGGCTGGTCAATATCAAAGGGTGTTCAGTCAGGTTTAAACATCCCCTCCGGCCGATTGATATCGTCGGGGTCAACTTCCCCTACTTTCCAACCGACTCGGCTGCCGGTGTCCTGGATATCCTCTACAGCATCAATATATATCTAGGCGATAAAAATTTTCGCCGTTTTGTGGATATATTCAGGGCGGGCGGTTTGTACAGGCATATCGGCCGTCTCCTCAAATGGATGCCGAAGCGGACGGATATGGACCATACCTACTACTCGGCCCACAGCTACGGCGGGGCGCATTATAAGATGAAGCTGGATTATCACCCGGGAAATGACCGCATTGAAATATACGCAGAAAAAGATGAGCACCTCACCGATTATCATCCGGGACCGGCGGTGCACCTCGGTTCGATATTCATCAGTCCCCGTTCGACAGGGAAGGAAGTGAAGTATTTTGATGTACTCAATGCGCCTTTGAACATGCCGCCGAACGGGGAGATACCACTGCTACGGCATTACATCTATAAGCGTTCTTTCCTCCGGCGTATGGAAGAACAGCGGATGGACGGTAAAAATCTCGGCCTGCTTGAAGAATTCTGGGCTGAAGAGAAGTATTTCGTCCTTTCGAAAAGCCAGCGGATTTATGATGAAATCCGTGAGCTGATCAAAAAAGGCACGGACATGTCCCCCACACGTTTCAGGGAATTGATTGATGAAGCCTATGCCTTGAAATACGAGGAGAAGCACCTGCGGAATTACCTGCAGCACGTGTGGGGGCATTTCAAGGATGAAGCGGATGAAAGAGAAAAGGAATATTACACGAAGCTTTCGGAACATCCAGATCCCGAAGCGGTCAACACCTTCATCCATGATCTTGCTTTAAAGTATGAAGAGCCTTATATACTCGGCACGACCATGGTGAAGACAAAAGGGCGGTCATGACAATAGGATGGAGGCCACAGCATTTTGACGCTGCGGCCTTTATTTTTTGTGTTTTAATTTAATATTCGGGCAGTTTAACTTACAATATGTGCCGGAAGTTTCATATAATGAAACTGAAGGGGTGCATTTTGTACATATTGGGGCCGCATCCTATACTATAACAGCGAGGTGGGAGCACATGACTAAAAATCATTCGGCCACATTAAAAAAAGGGCTTCGTGTACTGGAGCTGATCAAGAAAAAACCGGGGACGACCATGCGCGGTGTCCAGGAGGCATTCAACCTGAGCAAATCGACCGCGTTCCGTCTGCTGACGACTCTGGAGGACATGGGTTATATCTATAAAATCCAGACGCAGTACTATCTTGATCCGAACAACTTCATAGAGAAGGCGGAGAAGCAGTCCATCCGGGAATGGACATCATTGAATTCCATCTATCAAGTCGCCAAAAATCTGCAAATGAGCACTTACCTCGGGAAAGTGGAAGGGACGGACCTGGTCATGTCACAAGTTTTGCATGCGCCTTTCGAAGAAAAAACTGTAGATGAAATCGGCAACCGGACCGGACTCCACCAGACGGCGCTCGGCAAGGTCATACTTGCGCATTATGAAGAGGATAAGAGAGTATCACTGATGAAAAGGATGAAGCTTGAACCAAAGACGGAAAACACATTCCAGGATCCTCAGTTGTTTTTCTATCATTTAAAGATGATCCGGGAAGATGGGTATGCATTCGATGATGAAGAGGTCGCGATCGGTATCCGGTGCATTGCGGTACCGGTTTACCGTGATGATGAGGTGATTGCCGCGCTCGCCGTGGCCGCCCCGCCGGAGGACATCACCAAAAGCAATATCAGGGAAATCGTGTCAAAATTACATCAGGGAAGCAAAGCAGTCACCGGGGAAATCGAAGCTTTGGATAAATAAAATAATAATCAATCATGAAAGAGGAATTATATAAAATGAGTAAAGAGTACAAGAATTTATTTCAGGATTTTACATTCAAAAGTGGTGTACATGTCAGAAACCGACTGATGATGCCGCCGATGACGACATTTTCAGCGGATGAAAATGATTTTGTTTCGGATGAAGAGCTCGCCTATTATGAAGAGCGGGCGAACGGCGTCGGCACGATCATCACCGCATGTGCCTATGTTTCAGACAATGGCAAGGGCTTCGAAGGCCAGATGAGCATTGCGGGTGATGAGACGATCGGCCGGCTCAGGGCGCTTTCCGATGTGATACATGAAGGCGGTGCGAAAGGTATCGTCCAGCTGTACCACGGCGGTCGCCTTGCAGTACCGCACCTCACTCCGGGCGGGGAGACCGTCAGTGCGAGTGCTGTCGTACCTTTATCCGACCGTGGCTTCTACAGCATCGACCAGACACCGCGGGCACTTGAGACTGAAGAAGTGTATGAAATTATAGAAGATTTTGCCCAGGCGGCCCGAAGGTCGATCGAGGCAGGATTCGACGGCGTCGAACTGCACGGCGCAACAGGCTACCTGCTGCAGCAGTTCGTCTCCCCCCACTCTAATCTGCGGACGGATGAATTCCAGGACAGACATCTGTTTGCATTGAAACTGATCGAAGCGGTCAAACAGGTCGTGGCGGAACATGCAGTGAAACCATTCATGGTGGGCTACCGCTTTTCCCCTGAAGAGCCGGAAACACCGGGCATCACAATGAAGGAGACTTTCGAATTCCTGGATGCACTGATTGAAACGGACGCACTGGATTACCTGCATATGGCGGCAACTGATGCATGGTCCCCGGCAAGGCGTGGTGTGGACAGTGAAAAGTCACGTACGGAATTGATTGCTGGACATGTGGATGGACGCCTGCCTGTGATCGGTGTGGGCAGCATCCTCACTGCCCGCGATGCATCGGCTGTCCTTGAAAAGGGCGGCATGGACTTTGCAGCGGTGGGACGTGCGCTTGTGGTCGATCCGAAATGGGTGGATAAGATCCGTGACGGCGAAGAAGAAGCGATCATAGATCATCTGACGGAGCACGACCGGACGAAAGCGGTCATACCGGCACCATTATGGAAACACATCATGGAAGTGGAAGGTTGGTTCCCGGTCAAGCGGAATGCGGACATCATGAAATAAAAAACTATACTAAGCACCTCCAGACCCAGAGCAGCAGTTCCGCTTTCCGGTCTCTTGAAATCTGACCTGTCAGCAGTCCCTCGCCAAGCGGCGACCAGAATGTATTTCCGATGCCAAGTGCCTTATCTGCAGGAAGAAGTTCATATTCCGATTCACGTGCTTCCGGCGTGTAGTAAATTTGATGGGCAATCGACGGTGCGTAATTATTTCCCACAGCATATGTGTGGGTATCAGCAAGCGGCCACCCACTGTAGTTGGATACCCACCAATAGCGGATGTCCTTTATGGTATAATTTTGTAGCATATCTTTTGATGAGGAGAATGACGATGTCGGCAGCGGTCATACACGGGGTTTTATTATCCATCGGACTAATCATGGCGTTTGGCGCCCAAAATGTCTTCATATTCAATCAGGGCGCATCGCATAAGAAATTGCGGTCCAGCCTGCCTGCTGTCATCACAGCTTCCGTCTGTGATACTATTCTGATCATACTCGCGGTCCTCGGTGTATCGCTGATGGTGATGACCGTCCCCGGATTGCAGATTACACTGTTTGCAGCAGGCTTTTTATTCCTTTTGTACATCGGCTGGACAATCTGGTCGAGCGACCCGGTGAAAGTGAATGATAAGTATGGTGCCATGCGTGCAGATAAGCAGATCATGTTTGCGATCTCTGTATCACTATTGAACCCCCACGCCATTCTCGATACCATCGGGGTCATCGGTGCGAACTCCTTAAGGTATTCCGGTGTCGCCGAACTGGTTGCTTTTGCCGTGGCCTGCATCATTGTATCCTGGATCACTTTCATTATGCTGGCTGTCATCGGCAGAAGCATCCGCTCGATTGACCGGGAAGGGAAGATCGTCATGACGATCAATAAAGTCTCCGCGCTGATGATTTGGGGCGTTGCTTCATATATCGCGTATCAGCTGTATATGCTTGTCTAAACCGGAAACATCTTCAAACTCCCCCATGACCTCAAGGTCATGGGGGAGTTGTTAATCAATATATTCATCCCGCGGGGCGCATTTTAATCAAAATCAATCGGCCTTGAGACTTTATTGATTTGTCCACCGTCGACCATCAGTGTCTGTCCGCTGATGAATGCAGAATCGTCCGAGGCAAAGAACAGGCATGCTTTGGCGATATCTTCCACAGTGCCGAACCGACCCATCGGAATGAATTCGAGGGACTCTTCCATTGCTTTTTCCGGGTTTTCAAGGCTGTCGAATGTTTTTTGGAGCATCGGTGTATCCACGGTGCTCGGTCCGACGGCGTTGACACGTATCTGGTCCTTGCCATAGTCGAGGGCCATCTGGCGTGTCAGAGCAGCGAGCCCGCCCTTTGCACTGGCGTAGGCGGCGAGCCTTGTGATCGTCGTCTCCGCATGCCAGGAGATGATGTTGATGATTGAGGCCCCGTCCTGCTTCTGCATCTCGGGAATGGCATATTTACTGCAGAGGAAAGCACCGGTCAGATTGACATCCATCAAACTGTTCCATTCGTCCAGAGAAGTTTCGTGGACTGCCTTGCGATAATTGACCGCGGCATTATTGACGAGGACATCCACGCTGCCGAACCGTCCGGCGGTAAACCTGATCAGTTCCTTCACATCATCTTCATTACCGACGTCCGTCCGGTGAAAAGTGACTTGCAGATTTTCCTCCTGTAATTCCGTCTCCGTCAAATCCCCTGTTTCGCTGTTGATATCGGCGATGACGACTGTCGCCCCTTCCTCGGCAAACATTTTTACAATTCCCCTGCCAATGCCCTGGCTGCCGCCGGTGACGATGGCCACTTTATTTCTCAATCTCATCTTATCATCCCCCTAAATATCTTTAATCACAATTGTATCATCATCCTCTCCCTCAATGAAATGCAGGTGGTGATGATTTTTTACAGTAAAATAACAACGTTGAACCAGTAGGTCCTCCAGAGAACTTTCGGAAATTTTCAAATACTTGTTGACACCGCTTTCATTTTGCTGTTAAATACAGTGTACGTATAAGATGATTATGTACTATATGCGTACAAAAAATATGGACAGTTATTGAGATGACGAAAAAGGGGAAGATTCAAGTGTCACTAATCTCGAAATTCAGCGATGCAGCATGGAAAGACCATTCCCGATCGAAAGATTTATTTCTTCTGAGGAGGGGCAGAAAAAACAATCAAAATGGAGGCGGCCAGGATGTAAGACAGCCCTCTTATTCAACCTCTCAATTAATCGGACTTTTTCTGGGTCCTCTGGCATTTTTAGCTTTGATGTTCCTTGTACCTCTTGAAGGGTTATCAGGAGAAGGAAAAGCAGTCCTTGCTTTTGCTGCATGGCTGGCAATATGGTGGATTTTGGAAGCGATGCCACTTGGAATCACTTCATTATTGCCTCTGGTGATGATGCCGGTCGTGACTTCGATCACCAGTGCCGAAGTGGCTTCGGCATTCGGGGACCCATTAATCTTTCTATTCCTGGGTGGTTTTGCCATCGCTCTGGCTATGGAGAAGTGGAACCTGCATGAGAGAATCGCTTTGACTATAATCAGCGTGGTCGGTACAAGTTTATCCGGCCTGATTCTTGGCTTTGCCCTCGCTACCGGTTTTCTATCAATGTGGGTCTCCAATATGGCGACGATCATGCTGATGATTCCGATCGGAACGGCAATCATTGCAAAAGTGGTCGAATTAATGAAAGAAGATGGCGTACATACGGCTGAAGAAGAAATCAAGTTTACGAAATCAATCATCTTTGCAATCGGTTTCGGAGGAACCATAGGCGGCAGTGCCACATTGATCGGCACTCCCACCAACCTGATTCTTGCAAGCATGGCCGGGGAACTACTGGGATATGAAATTCCATTTGGAACGTTCCTGATTTTTGCATTCCCGCTCACTCTGATATTAATGGCAGGGTTCATCTTTTATTTGACGAAGATAGCCTACCCGATGAAGGTCAAAACAATCAGCAAAGGGAGGGAACTTGTCGAAGAACGGAAGTCCCTGCTCGGGAAAATGTCCTATGAAGAAAAAGTCGTAATGGCAATTTTCACATTCACAGCTTTCATGTGGTTGACGAGGACATTTATATGGACGGATATCATACCGGGTATCAATGACACGATGATAGCCATGATTTCAGCCATGTTATTATTCTTAATCCCTTCTAAAAATAAAGAAGGCGGCCGCATCCTTGAATCGGATGCGCTTACGAAGATGCCGTGGGGTGTATTGTTGCTTGTAGGTGGGGGTCTTGCGCTTGCTGTAGGGTTCACCGGCACCGATCTCGCCGACTGGATGGGCGGACAACTGATGAACCTGGAAAATGCACCATTGGTCTTCATTATTGCCGTAAGTGCATTACTCGGTATCCTGATGACTCAGATGGCACCAAATACAGCAACGGTGACGATCCTTTTACCAATCACCGCAGCCCTGGCTACAGCGATAAATGTAAATCCACTTCCTATAATGACTGCGACTGCCATGGGAGCGGGCTTTGCATTCATGCTGCCAATCGGTACACCGTCCAATGCACTCATATATGCGACAGGTAAGATCACCATCGTGGATATGTTGAGAAAAGGTACATGGTTGACGATTCTCTCAGTCATCTTAATAGTGGTATTCACGTACTACGTCCTGCCTTTCATATTCAATATTGATAAGTTTGCAGCTTAGAGTATTAAATCAATCCAGATCGACACATGAAAAACCACACCCATCCAAATGGACGGGTGTGGTTTTTTCTTTATAACAAGTGTGATCAAAGTATTTATAATCCGTCCTCAAACATATTTACCCCCATAGATTTTAAGGATGGCAGAAACTGAGTATGTAATGGAAGGTGCAAGCAGCTGGAGCATATTGAATGTTATGAACGCCTCGGCGGCATCGGTTGTGAACCGGGCGGCATCATACGTGAGGACGAGCAGGACTGGGAATACCGTGACCAATGTTGCCATGTAATACGTGATTATCCGTTTCAAAGGGCTCCAGTTTGGGACATGGTAAATCACACTTCCACATCCCAGGAAAAAGGCGATGAAACCATAATAAAGAAAAACCCTTACATTGTCAGCCGGCCCTATGAAAAGACTCCATACAGAAAAAAGAACAAAGATTGAAAATAATGCAGCACCCCTGAAGAACCCCCGTACAAATAAGTTGATAAGAACCCCTCCTTTTTGAATAATTTAACAATTGAGAATCTTTATTACATTATACACTTCAAAGTCTTAAAAAAGCACCCTACTTTCAGCAAATTTTTTCAAATAAATACTTATTCTCACAAATGATGACCTCTGTACTTAATGCTGCCAGGCATTTTGAACGCTCGGTTCGACCCCTTCTGCCGGTTTCAGGGTCAACGTTGCGGCACTCCCGCCACAGCCCGTCACCTGCGATGCCCCACCCGGCCCAAACTTGCCTCCCCCGCCGTGCTTTACTCCCGGTGAAAATGATTGACCATGCACTGCCGGTGGTATACATAAGTTGAATACATCAACTGAAGAGGTGAAATATATGGAACAATCAAAAGCGATAGAACGCATCACTGAAATTTTGGACGACTCCAAAATCGGCATACTGTCAACGGCGAAAGATGATGTGCCGAATGCACGCTATATGTGGTTTTATAATGACGGCATCACCCTGTATGCCAAGACGAGTGATGAATCCCCGAAGTTCGAAGAGATAGAGGAAAATCCGAAAGGATTCGTGCTGCTGGGTTTCCATGACGAAAAGAATCATGCATTTGTAGAATATTACGGTGATATTGAAGTCGTCAGGGATCAGGAGACCATCGACTGGCTGTGGGAAAATCAGGATCAGACTTATTTCGATAATAAGGAAAACCCTCATCTGGTTGCTTTGAAGATCAATCCAAGTGCAATCAAAATCATGAATGACGATGAATTCCAGGATGTGGAGCTGTCATTGTAGATGGTGTTTTGGAGGCGGGGGATCCCACTTCTTTTTTAATAGAAGGCACCTGCCGGGTTTGAAATTATTTGTGAAGATTTCGGGTAAAGGGAACAATGATCATCATTTAGAAGTGAGGAGAGATTTTAATGCTGGCTTTTGTCTGGGCTGAAGATGAAAATAAATTGATCGGTAAAGGTGACGAGCTGCCGTGGCGTCTGCCGGCGGATGTGGCTTTCTTTAAAAAAGTCACGATGCGCGGGGATATTGTGGCGGGCAGGAAGACATATGAAACGATTCCGAGGCGGCCTTTGCCGGGACGTGAGAACATCGTCCTCACGACTCAGAAGGATTACGAGGCGCCGGGGGCGACCGTGGTGCATTCGAAAGAAGATATATTGGCACTGGAAAAGAAGAATGATAAGGGTCTGTATATCATCGGCGGCGAGTCTTTATTCAGAATGTTTGAAAAGGATGTGGATGAGCTTTACAGAACCGTCATCCATGATACTTTTGAAGGTGATACGTACTTCCCGAAAGACTTTGACTACGAACCTTTTGAGTTGATCGAATCGGAAGAGGGCCCTGTGGATGAAAAGAATATTTATGAGCACACTTATGAGCTTTGGAGAAGGAAATAATGACAGTAAAACCCGCACATCACTTGATGTGCGGGTTTTGAACGGGGAAGGACCTGGTTACTTCTTACTTTCCTCTATCATATCTTCAAGGGAAGCTTCGAGCATTTTCAAAACGTGCTTTGCAGCCTTGTAATCTCCTATGCTCACATCATCCGGCACACACCTGGATATCGCGACCGATATTTCATGGTGCGTCTTCACGGATGTTTCCGTAAGACGGACGACAAGTTGCCTTTTGTCTGCTTCATCCCTCCCGCGCACTACCCAGCCTGAGTCCTCCAGACGTTTAAGCAGGGGCGTCAGCGTGTTGCTCCCTAAACTCAATTTTTCCCCAATCGAGTGCAGTGTCTGAGGCTCTTCACTTTCCCATAAAATGGACAAGACCAGGTATTGGGTGAAGGTCAGATTGAATTCGGACAATGCACTTTCATAAAATTTTGCGAAGAGGCGGCTGAGGTGATATGCAGAGAAACAGAGTTGATCTGCAATTTTGATACTTTCGGTCGGTATCATCAATTATCCTCCTAATGTGAGTCTCGCACGATTGACTTTGAGGTCAAGGACTATATAATAAACATAACAACTGATAATTGGAAAAAAGTAGTATCTTTTATATAGCTATGATAATTCATTATTAAGTGCAATACCAGTTTATGATGCTTTGCAGTCCATAAAATTGCAGTAGAGGAGACTTCCCTATGAGAAAAGAAATCCATCAGCGCAGTCAAAGGAAAAATGAGCATGTAAAACATGCCATGCACCAAAAGACCGGCGAAGTCCTGTCGGATTTCGAGCGGGTCACTCTCCTGCACCATTCCCTTCCCGATTTGAACCTGGATGAAATCGACCTCTCCACTATGATTGCAGATCATCATGTCCCGATCCCCCTGTATATCAATGCAATGACGGGGGGCAGCGAGTGGACTGAATCCATCAACAGAAAGCTCGCCGGTGTCGCCGCTGCAACCGGTATCCCCATGGCGGTCGGCTCCATGCATGCTGCACTGCGGCATGAAGAGCTGAGTTCCTCCTACAGCATAGTCAGGGAGGTCAACCCTGACGGGCTCATATTTGCCAATGTCGGTGCGGATGTTTCATTGGAAGGTGCCCGTAGGGCGGTCGAAATGATTGATGCCGATGCCCTGCAGATACACATCAATGCCCCCCAGGAATTGATCATGCCTGAAGGAGACAGGGACTTTAAAAGTTGGCGCGCGAATATTGAAAGTATCATAGGGCACATGGAGGTCCCGGTCATAGTCAAGGAAGTGGGTTTCGGGATGAGCAGGAAAGCGCTCCTGACCCTGAATGCGCTTGGTGTCCGGCATGTGGACATCAGCGGCAAAGGGGGCACGAACTTCGCAAGGATAGAAAATGCACGGAGGAAAAGCGGGGATATGTCATATCTGGGCGACTGGGGCATCTCCACGGTACGCGCCCTGCTCGAGTCCCAAAGCGTCCAGTCTGATATGTCGGTGATGGCAAGCGGGGGCATCAGCACCCCCCTGGACGCAGTGAAATGCCTGGCGCTCGGCGCCCGTGGCGTCGGGATGTCCCGGATGCTTTTGAAAAGTGTGGAAGACGCAGGGGTCGATGAAACGATCGGGTATGTAGACACCTTCCAAAACCAGATGAAGCGGATCGCTGTCATGGTCAATGCTGCAACAATCGAAGAATTAAGAAAAACACCGTTGGTCCTCGACCCTGAATTATTATCCTGGATGTCACAGCGGCAGCTTGTTTTGAATGAGAGGGAAATATGATGAAAAAGACGGTTACAGTGATAGGTGCAGGCGTCGCAGGACTGGCAAGTGCCATCCGTCTGCAGAATGAGGGTTATGATGTCACCATCATTGAGAAGGACAGACTGCCCGGAGGGAAGATGAACCGCATCGACCTGGATGGTTATCAGTTCGATCTCGGTCCGACGATTGTCATGATGCCTGAATTGTACAGGGAAGTGTTTGAAGAAGCGGGCCGGAACCCCGATGACTATATACCGATGCAGCGCCTCGATCCGATGTACAGCAGTTATTTCGATGAAGGTGAAGTGCGGTACGATGTTTCGAACGACCTCGTGAAGAATATCGAGATGTTCGAGAGCATCAGCAGTGAAGATGCAGAAGGCTTCCTTAAATATTTGAGCGACCTGTACCACCGCTTCAATATTGCCAAAGACCATTTCCTTCAAAGGCCGTTCAGAAATTCAAAAGACTTCTACAATCCATTCGTAATCAGTCAGGGACTGAAGCTTAAGACTTTGAACAGCGCCGATGATCTATTGAAAAAATATATAAAAGACACGCGCATGAGACAGATGATCAGTTTCCAGACACTGTATATCGGCATTTCCCCGGCCAAAGGGCCGTCATTATATACAATCATCCCGATGATTGAATTCCTCTACGGCATCTGGTTCATCAAAGGCGGGATGCATACCATGGCTTCAGGGATGGAGCGTCTGTTCCGGGAGCTCGGAGGCAAAATTGAATATGAAACGGAAGTCGAACAGATTGTCATAGAAGATGGGAAAGCCACGGGGGTCTTATTGAATGAGGGCGTCAGACATTCGGACCTTGTGATGTGCAATGCGGACTTCCCGTATGCAATGAAGCACCTGATCAAAGAGCCGGACTACAAGGGAAAGTACACGAATAAAAAAATTGACGGGATGGATTATTCATGTTCATGTTTCGTGCTCTATCTGGGGATGGACAGAAAATATCCCGAGCTCGAAAGCATTCACAATTTCGTTTTCTCGGAAGATTTGGATACGAACATCAAACAGATCTTCGACGGTGATATCATCGAAGATCCATCGATGTACATGTATATGGCCTCCAAACTGGAACCATCCATGGCACCAGAGGGGAAAGACGGAATTTATGTGCTGATGCCCATTTCAGACCTCGATACGATGAAGTATGAGTGGACGGATGAGGTGGCAGCCATGTACCGCCGGAAAATGCTCGCTAAATTGAAGCACCTGCCGGGCCTTGCCAACATCGAAGATGAAATCCTCACTGAAACGATGACGAGCCCGCGGGATTTTGAGCAACAGTTCAATGCTTACAAGGGGGCGACTTTCGGACTCAGGCCGACGCTCACCCAAAGCGTCCATTTGAGGCCGCAAAGCAAGGCGACACATTGTGACAACCTGTACTTCACAGGCAGCAGCACCCACCCCGGCGCCGGAGTCCCGATTGTATTGTTGTCTTCCAAAATTGCAGTCGGTGAATTGTTGAAAGACGAAAGTGAATCCAGGAGGTAAAAGTATGAAAAATCCAGCTCCTTCATTAGTCGGTGATTATAAATATTGCCAGTCGGTCATAAAGAAGTATTCCAAAAGTTTCTACTATGCTTTTTCGGCGTTGCCTGAAGAAGACGCCCGGGCAGTCTATGCAGTCTATGCTTTCTGCCGAATGGCAGATGATGCGATAGATGAAGCGGACAGTAAAGAAGAAGCGACGGATAACCTCCTGGAACTGAGAGTGCAGCTGGACGGCTTCTGTAACGGTGAAGTGCCCGAGACCCCGATGTGGCGGGCGCTGAATGACGTCAGGAGCCGGTACGATTTGGATCTCTCCATGTTGTATGCCCAGATTGAAGGACAGGCATCGGATGTTCATTTTGAGCAGCCTGAAACATTCGAGGAACTGATCGATTACAGCCGGAAAGTGGCCGGATCGGTCGGGAGGCTCCTGCTGCCGATCCTGTCCGAAGACACATCGGCGGAAAGGCAGTTACATGCCGAGAATCTGGGGGTGGCCATGCAGATCACCAACATACTGAGGGATGTCGGAGAAGATGTGGACCTGCATGACAGGGTCTATATTCCAAAGTTTGTGCTCAGCCAATTTGGATATTCGAATGAACAGCTGAGGAACGGGGAACTGAATGTTGATTTCATTGATCTGTGGGAACACCTGGCGCGTGAAGCTGAAGTACTCTACGATGATTTCCAGGATGAAATCATCCATTATAAAGAAGAGGCGCGCATCCCGCTCCTTTTGTCAATGTCCGTCTACCGTGAAATTTTAACGGAAGTGAGAAAAAATGGTTACGATTGTTTCAAAAGGCGCAACTTTGTATCCATGAAACGCAAGATGGAAATAAAAGAACAGGTGAAACGGGATTTGAAAAGTCTTGAAAGATGATGGGCGCAGGCATATCCCAAGCAAAGAAAGTAATTGTCATCGGAGCCGGCATGCCGAAGGTGACGGTGAGCGTCCAACTGGACAGTGCGAAGGTCACCGGATCAACAAATGAATCATCGAATACCCGGCGGGCTGATGAGGTCCGCCGGGCATTTTCATGTCTTCCGGCTGGGAGTGCCTGAGTCCGTCTGCTTTCGGGAAGTCGAGGCTTCAGTCTTGCCGTGTGAATCGGGGGAGACTGTTTTTTCATCTTCAAACAAGGGTAAATGGGAAATATGTGATTCAATACCGAATGATAAATCAGGAGGAATTTTTAATGACTGAAGGAACAATCCTTGTAACAGGTGCAGGCACAGGCTTCGGTAAAGGCATTGCATTCAGCCTTGCGGAAAAAGGTGAGTCGGTGATTGCAAGTGTAGAAGCGATGTCGCAGGTCTCCGCTTTGGAAAAAGAAATCCGGGAGCGTGGACTTGACATGAAAATAGAGAAGTTGGACGTCACCAGTGAAAAAGACAGGGAAAAAGCATGGACATGGGATGTCGATGTACTGGTCAACAATGCAGCAGTCAAGGAAGGCGGCTCTTTGGTCGATATACCGGAAGCGAACCTCCGGCATCAATTTGAAGTGAACACATTCGCCCCGATCCTTTTGACACAGGGGTTTGCGCGGAAAATGATAGAAAAGAAAAAGGGTCGGATCGTGTTTGTATCTTCCATCTCCGGACTGACGTCCACACCGTTGTCGGGGCCATATAATGGATCCAAGCATGCGCTTGAAGCATTTTCAGAGGCACTCAGCCAGGAACTGCAGGAATTCAATGTAGAAGTCGCAACGATAAATCCCGGACCTTATTTGACAGGATTCAACGACCGTGAATTCGAAACATGGAAGAACTGGGTGGAAGTTGAAGACACTGTATATGATTATGAAAAACTTGCCTTTCCGATGGAGCAGTATGATCCGGAAGAAGTGATCGAACCATCCGTCAAAGTGATCCTTGGGGAGACGAAGGATTACAGGAATGTCATCCCTGAAGATATGGTTTCGATGATCAAAGATATGAGGGCAGCCTTATGGGATAAGAAAACTGATGAAAATCTGGGTGAAAGACATGAAACGGTCCAAAAATCATATGATATAGCGCCCGGAACAAAAGCCGAATAATATGAACGGGAAGTGAGTAATCACTTCCCTCAATTTTTAAGGAGTGAGGACATGTCCACACACAAAAAATGGGTCATCGGATATTTTGTCACCTTCATACTGATGATCATCACGAATTATACTGCAGGACAGATGGGCTCGGATGTCGGCGGCACGGCCAATGAAAATGAGGCCCTCATCCAACCTGCAGGATTTGCGTTTTCAATATGGGGTCTGATCTACACCCTGGTGTTCATATGGATCATTTACCTTTTCTTTTCCAGGAAGGATAAATCATACATTACGGAACGTTTGAAATTCTGGCCGATCGCCAATTTCATATTGAATGGCTTATGGATATTCGTTTTCACACAGGAATGGCTGTTCGCTTCAATTATTGTGATTGCTGCGTTGCTGTATACTCTGGCAGAGATATACTCGTCGATCAGTGAAACGAACCACGGCTGGTTCGACAGATTTCCATTTGCAATATACTTCGCATGGGTGACACTGGCGACGATCGTCAATATCTTTACGTGGACGACCGGAAATGATATAGATACGGTCCTTGGCATGGACGAACTGACATGGACCCTCATCGTGCTGATTGTCGCGGGTCTCATCGGTATCACAATCGCACTATTCTTTAAAGACTGGGTCTACCCGCTTGTATTGATCTGGCCGCTGTTCGGCATTTACGCAGAAAGCGGCGACGTCTCCACTGGTCTCAACATCACACTTCTTGCAGTCGCTGCAGCACTCTTGATCACAGCGGTGATGGTCATCGTCCAGCAGGTGAAAACATTCAAGAGAGTATAAAAAAGAGCGGATTTCCGCTCTTTTTTCATTTCAGGTTTTTTATTTTCATTACGCCATTTGCCACCGCAAGGTCGAAATAACCGGCGCCCACGCATTTGTACAAGGTGATTTCATCTTCCGAATGCCTTAAGAAGCCCTTGTCGAAAATATCGGCCAGTGTGCCTTTGATATCATCCCAGGAAATGACGCCTTCTTCGACCGCTTTGATGATTTCACCTGCTTCTTCCATGGCGCCGTCCATATCATCGAGGTAAATCTGTTCCGCTCTCCTGATGGTTTCCATATCCATCTCGATCATTTCAGGAGTGAATGAACCGACACCATTTATATGTGTCCCTTTTTTCAACTCCGAACCGTCAAACACAGGTGTTTTGGATTGGGTGGCGCAATTCAGGATGTCGCTCCCTGTAACCACCCGGTTCACGTCATCGGCGACCTCAATGCCGCTTTCCACTCCGAATGCTTCAAGGTCCTCCTTGAATTTTTCAGCTTTGCTCCGGGTCCGGTTGAACAATATGATCTTTTTTATGTCACGGACTTCGAGTACGCCCAAAACCTGTTCAAAAGCCATTCTGCCTGTGCCGATCACACCGAGCACAGTGGAATTTTTCCTTGCGAGTTTGTCCGTTGCGATGGCCGTCATCGCTCCAGTACGCAACCTTGTTAAATAGGAGGCTTCCATGGAAGCGATATGCCTGCCGTCCTCCAGGTTTGATACAAGGATGTTCCCCTGGGTCGTCGGCAGATCTGCATTTTCCGGGAAAATCGAAACCGTTTTGATGATGGAGACTTTCTGCTTGGTGCTGATGCACGGCATGTACAGCATGGAGGAGCTGGCACTGGCAGGCAACACGATCCTGTTGGCCTCCACCAATTCATCATTCCGGTGATCATTCAGCACGAGCCTCACATCTTCAATCGCGTGATGGATCTTATAAACTTCCTGAATCTCTTTATCCTTTAAGAAATGCATTGACCATTCTCCCTTTCAGAAATGAATTCTGTATTTCCTTCATTGTAGCACGGAAGAAATTGAATTGAATCCCCAGGTCTTTAATCATACAGTGCATCTCTCGTAATGGAGAATTCCGATATATCATGTTCGGTACTGCCTTCAGTGATGAGCTGGGTGAAAATCTCCCCGATCACCGGAACATACTTGAAGCCGTGACCGGAGAATCCGCCGGCGATATAGATGTTACCGTATTTCGGGTGCTGATCTATGATGAAGTCTTCATCGGGGGTGTTGGTGAATATGCAGGTGACACCTTTGTTGAGTTTGCCGTTGGCCCCCTCCATGTGATCATCAAGGTAGGTCCGGACGTCGCCTTCATCTTTTTCATAGTCGCCGAACTGCCTGTTCATATTTTCGGGTGCATCATCATCTTCTGCGTTTCCATTGTACCTGCCGACTTTGACGCCGGTACCGTCTATACTTGCGAAACCATAGTATGAGCCATGTCTGGCACGCCCGATGAATCCGGGGAAATTCTCGGAGCTGTACAAGTCTTCATCCGCCTTGAACCAGGCGATGGTACGCCTCGAGGGCTGCAGTTTTATATCCAGGCCGAGCGCTTTCAAAAACTTCCCTGTCCACGCGCCCGCAGATAAAATGACCTTATCTCCAGTGAAAGTGTCATGCTCTGTTTGAACGGTCACCTTATCTTCACCGGGATGAAGACTTTTTACAGGGGTGTCGATCAATAATTCGGCACCATTTTCAAGTGCGAGCCTGCGGTAGGTCAGGATGGCATTCTCACCCATGATGACACCGCCGTCATCTTCGTAATATCCGATTTCGAGATCTTCGCCGTGGAGGCCCGGCCATCGCTTCCGAATCTCTTCTTTTGTCAGCGTTTCAATATCCAGGTCGAAGGCCTTTGCCCCTTCCAGGGTGTTTTCAAGAAATTTTGAACCTTTATATCCAAAGTTGAGGATACCGATCTCCCTGAAGATTTCATCATCGGAATGGGCCTGAAGTTCATTCCACATTTCCTGTGCACGCAGGGCGAGCGGAACATAGTGCAGGCCTTCCCCCACTGCATGCCTGATCAGCCGCGTGTCACCGCCGTGGCTCCCGTGGTCATGAGGTGGATCGTTTGCATCGATCATCAATACTTTTAACCCTTTTTTGGATAAATAATACCCTGACGACATTCCCATTGCTCCTGCACCGATGATCACCACATCATAATGTTTGTTGTTGATAAGATCACTCCTAAAGATTTATCAGATGTAAAAAGAATTCTTATGCCGCTTTTTCCCCTCTCTACCACGAATATAAAACAATTAATCATAAAATAAAGAAATCGCTTTCAAATGAATGGATATGATGATACTGAATTTTTTGAAAATGGTATCATTCATGAGATAATGAAGATAAGCACGGGATGTACAGAAAAATCCATTATGGAAAGGAGGTGGACATCTGATGGGCAAAAAAACGAAATTGATTACGGCAGCGGGTGTCACGGCAGGTGCCCTTTATGTGAGTGCCAATACCGAGAAAGTGAAGCAGGGCATCGATAAGGGGATGGAGATGGCAGTCAGCCAGGTCGGAAAGTGGACGAATGACCCGTACGTCAAAAATCTCGGGAGACCTGAGGATTTAAGGGACTCGAATATGGTGGATGAAGGCGCCATGACAAGCGTGCAGTATTATTATGACCTGAGGGAAGCCTCGCGTAAAAAAGCGTAATACAAATGAAGCGCAGGGAGATCAGTCCCTGCGCTTCATTGATCGTTCAGTTTGAATGTCGTATACCTCAAATGATCTGTATAAATGATTTTCAAACCGGCAGTCCATGCAATATGCTCAAGCGTTTTCGGCGTATAAAATGAGATATGGGTCGGATCCCGCATGTAATGCCATTTGTGGAAGTGCACCGGGTCATTTTTGTGGAACTGGGTCATGACTGCCAGTATGCCATCTGCCCTCAGGTGTGCAGCGAATAGTTTGAAGTAAGGGACCGGATCCGCGAGGTGCTCCACCACTTCGGTCACAGTGATGAGATCATACTTTTTATGTTCGTATATTTTTTCGGAAGCATAAAATTCATCGTATATATCCATCCGGTAACGGGCGCGTTCCAGGAGCTGTGCAAGGACGGGGGAAGGGCCGCTCCCGAAATCCAGTCCATCCTTTCCGGCCGGCACATAGGGAAAGACGGCCGCATTCAAAAATTTATAAAAATAATCGACGTAGCGCGGATCTTCTATCGAATTCTCATGTAAGTCATAAGTTTCCTTTTCAGCGGAGCGCGAGAGCCTCTGGTTGATGTTCCTTGAAATATACTCACAATCCGGGCAGTAATGGAACGTTTCCTCCCCCGACAAACCATAGGGGAGGATGGCTTCCGAGCGGCAGATCTTGCAGAAATGATTCATGATAAGGCCCCCATTTAAAGTTATTGATGGTGCACAATGCCGATGTATAAAAATTTCCCGCGGCATCTTTGGCATCTGTACCGTTTCTCATAGCCTTTCATATTTTTGCTGAAGCGGTATCTGCACTTCCTGCATTCATAGAGAAAAGCCTCACCTCTGTATTTGTAGCTCCGGGTCCTGGAAATGCTGAGTTTCTCCAATGTCCGGACGAATGTCACATCGGTGTCCCTGTAGGGCTGCCCTGTCCTGTACAGGGCATAATGCACACACTCATGATGCAGCACATCGAGTACAGCCGTCCTGTCGTTATTCAGGATGAAACTTTCCGATATGACGATTTCACTGCCGGTGACTGTCCCGCCGTAATATTTGACGGTGAATACACCAAGTTTTGATTTCATGCGTCTGGATATCCGCACGGGAATATCCAGACTTAAGTTGAAGTTATCACGCAGGAATGCTTTCGCATGGCCCTCTAATTCTTTTTCGTTCATCTTGATCACTCTCGATCATCATGTACTTTCAATCACATCATTCATATATGAATGATGTGATGTATTGTAATCATCACCCGGGAAATATCTTTATTTTAAGCCGGGCAGCACTCTGCCGCCGATCTTCGAAAACAGGAACGTTCCAAGCAAAGTCATGATCAGCGTTGAAATGGTGATGGTGACGAAGCTGAACCAGAACGGCACACCGAGCACCATAAGCAGCATCAGTCCGACGAAGATGCCGCACAGCACACTGTACTGAATGGCATTAATCCATACGTTTCTGATGAAATAGCTGATGGTGTATGCGATTGCTGCGATACCGACCCCTGTGGCGACATCAATCAGACCGAGCGGTGAAAAGAAATTCGCTATGGCCAGACCCAAAATCATGCCGGGTATGAATTGACGGTTGAAAAATGGTATTACAGCGAGCATTTCGCTCACCCTGAGCTGTATCGCCATCGTACCGATGGGGTTGATCACCGTGAGTGCGACGTAAACGGCTGCAAGCACCGCATTATAGACCAACATCTTATTTTTGATAGTCATCATTCTCCTTAGTTTTTTATACAGGGAGTTTGCGAACCTGTGGGGTGGAACCAATACAAACTGCCATATCATTATAGCAGATGCGCCACTTTCATGACATCATCAAAGTGACAGAAAGATGATAATACTTATTTCTCGTGTTTCATCTCCCTGTCCTTCCATTTCACGGTCTTCCTTATCCGGATCTGATACAGCGATAATGCATAGACGAAGAAGAAAAAGTATTGGTACACCGGGAAGAATAAACTCCCGAATCCCGATAGATCAATCAATGGCCGGCACAGGCGGTGAAACTGGAAGCTGCTGATCAGATATGCCGAAACCACTGCAGGCAGCAGGAACACTTCATATATCAATGTATACAGCAGGAATATCGGGTATATCAGTCCGGCAGACAGCCATATCATGATGGCGGCCATCACCGGCCCGGCAGTGTTTTCAGAGCCGATCGAAATATGCTTCTTCCATCCGTCCACCATTGATTGAAAGCCTTCACTGTACATCCTGAAATGTACGGTCCGCTTTCCAAGATAGTGGGACACAGGCATGTCCCCGGCGGTATAGGCCCGATACAATCCTTCACCTTCGATGATGTATCCTGCCGCTGCCATGTGGCCTCCTGCTTGCTCATAATCTTTTTTATTGGTCAGTATCACAGGACCAAAAAGCGTGCCTGACTGGTATTTATTTTTGAAGACTGAAAAGATATTGATGCCGGCGACCGTCATGAGATTGAAGACCGCAGATAAGGTTTCATGACTTTTCCCCGTATGATGGAAGGGCTGAACCGACAAGGCACCTCTCCCGCCGTCGCGCGTGTATTGAGCGCACAGCCTCGACACTGAATGATCATCCGTGAAATGAGTGTCTGCATCAAGGAAGAGCATGAGGGGGTGGCCCGCATGCCTGCTGCCTGTGAAACATGCGAAGTATTTCCCGGGCAATTCCGTTTCGGGAACGGAAATGACGTCTGCACCGAAGTGACCGGCAATTTCTGCAGTCTGATCCGTGGAGCCGTCATCAGCGACGATGACATCTGCATCGACACCCTTCTGCGTCCGGATGCTCTGCAATAAGACCGGCAGGTTGCCCGCTTCGTTCCTTGCAGGAATGATGATGCTTACCGCATGCACTTCATCGCCCCCGGCATCATCTATGAGCTTTTTATATTTGAATATCAAAGCACCGCATATGAGCGTGATGATGATCCATATTGTAAAGCCGGTGAATATGATCATTGGTCCTCCCCCTTCACTCTTTCATCACCCTTATCCGGTTACCTGGGTCAGTATTGCCTTCGGTATTGAACAGCAGCACTTTTGAGGATTCATCCAGCGCCATCTGTTTTTTCAGTTCCGAATGCTTGTCACTTGTCATCACTTCGGCGAGGAAGCCGAGGGGCACTGCACCCGAGGCGCCTGAAATGATGGATGGATCTTCCCCGTATGGTCTGCCATACATCCTCATCCCTTTGTCACTGATCGAATCATCGCAGGAAACGAAGTGATCGGCCGTCGATTTCAGTATATTCCATCCGATCGGACTCGGCGCCCCGCAGGACAGTCCTGCCATCACCGTCTCCATTTCGCCGTGCACCCTGATCGGTTGACCGGACATACTGTCAGCTGAACGGAAAATCGGATCGGCCGCCTCAGGTTCGATTATGATGATTTTCGGGGGATTCCCATCAGTCATCCGGTAAAGTGCAGCCGCCATTGCGCCGGCGAACGATCCAACCCCGGCCTGAAGCACTACATGTGAGATTTCAGCCGATGAGCTTCGGCCAAGCTGCTCATGGACCTCGGAAATGATGGTGGTGTACCCCTGCATTATGTTGAGGGGTATTTCCATGTAACCTTCCCACGCAGTGTCCTGCATCAGGATCCAGCCATTACGCTTTGCCTGTTCAGCAGCATACTGCACGGTATCATCGTAATTCATCTCCGTGACCTCAGCATCAGCGCCGAGATCAGTGACGGCCTGTACCCGCGCCCCGGCAGCGCCTTTCGGCAGGAACACCTTGCCCTGTTGTCCGAAGATCTTCGCGCCCCACGCGACACCTTTCCCATGGTTGCCCTCCGTTGCGGTCACAAAGGTTTCAAACGGATGGCCCTCCAGGGCGGCGGTCAGGCTGTTGAAAGACATGCCTCCGACATCCTGATTCAACCTCCCGGCGAAGTGCCGTGCCATGGCATAGGCAGCGCCGAGACCTTTGAAGGCGTTCAAGCCGAACCTGGTCGATTCATCCTTGATGTATAAGGCACCGAGCCCGAGTGACTGTGCACGTCCCCGCAATTCATGCAGGTGGGTGCTTTCATATTGGGGCATGGATGTGTGAAAATCATAGGCATTTTGAATATCCGCCCGGGAAAAGTCCCCTGTAAACCTTTCAGCATCCCCGGCATTCTTGAACTTGTTATCAATCCATTCCATTGAACTGTCCTCCCGAAATGTTGGTTACCTCTATCATAACTCAAATGACGGCGATGTTAAGACATCGGGCGGCCTGACGGGCAAAAAATACAAAAACAGGTTCCCCCGTCATTTTGTCTGGATATAAAACCCTTCAGTCTCATTCCACTCTGCTATGAAGATGTCCTTGATACTGGCTCCGGCATCTTCTTCGATATTACGCTTCAGCCAGTCCTCGTCGAATCCTGCAGCCTTGAGTGCCGTGTACTCGATCTCCCCGCCGTCTATGAACAGATATGAAATCGAATTTTCCCTGTAGTCCGTCATCACCTGGCTGCGGTTCGGCGGTTCTTCATCAGCATATCTGATGATGGAGAGCAGGCCGCTCGTTTCCATGATCGCGTGCTTCACCTCACGCAGTGAGAATACGCCCTTCATCCTGAGCAGCTCCCTGACCTCATCTACGTCCATATTATTCCTGTCCAGTACTTTCTTGTCGATTTTCCCGTCGTTGATCAGCATTTGAGCACTCCCTTTGGTCAGTCTCCTGAAACGTTCATTCTTCATGGCGAACCTTTCAATCACATAAATAAGCAGTGCCCAATAGCCCAGCATCATCAGCATATGGTAAAAAGGGGTATCCGTTTCATAGAGGGATTCTTCGACAATGCTGCCTAAAATCAAGGCATATACAAAGTCGAGCGGTGTGATCTGGGCCAGTTCCTTCGGTCCAAGCAACCTGAGGATGATCATCACACCAATCAGCCCTGCGGTCAATTTTATGAAATAAGACATGATATCTTCCATTCTACATACCTCCGGATAAAATTGAGTTTCAAGTTTATAATTTTTATGATTTCCATTTCATAGAAACTAATACCCGGTTTCCAAGGTTAATAACTTTTCCATAGCGTTAAGCGGAGGATATAAAAAAGCCTGTTTGTAATAAAATTACAAACAGGATGAGGGAGTTAATTTATATTGTGTTTTTGAATACTTTGCCGTCTTTGGCAACGACTTTGATTGCATCATTGTTTTTCAGTATACCGATATCGTCAAGCGGATTCTCTTCAGTCAGGATGAAGTCCGCGACATAATCTTCCTTGATCAGTCCAAGATCTGTGTAGCCCATGCATTCGGCAGCAGTTTGGGTGGAGGCGACGATTGCATCCATCGGTGTCATGCCGCATTCGACCATGAGTTCGAGTTCACGGAGATTGGTCCCGTGTTTGAAGACGCCCGCATCGGTGCCCATCGCGATTTTCACACCTGCTTTGTAGGCCCTTGTAAAGCTTTCCCTATGAATTTCAATGACTTCCTTTGATTTATCGATGGAGGTCTGCGCCATGCCGAGCTCATCGGCGAACTCCAGCACAGAGACCGGCGCAAGGAGTGTCGGGACAAGATAAGTGCCCTCATCCTTCATCCTCCCGCATATTTCGTCATCCAGATAAATGCCGTGTTCTATCGAGTGGATGCCCGCCTCCACACATTGTCTGATACCTTCCAGGCCCTGGGCATGGGCCATCACTTTCACACCATTCCTGAACTGTGCTTCTTCAACAATCACCTTCAATTCTTCGAGGGAAAATTGTGTGAATTTCGGATGATCCGTCGGGCTGGACACCCCGCCTGTCGCGTGGACTTTAATGACATCCGCACCGGCCCGCAGCATTTCGCGTGTTTTCTTCCTCACTTCCTCCACCCCGTCACAAACACCGGAGGGCATGCCGGGATGAGGCTGCAGCAGATCCGCCACCACGCCTGAATAGTTGTATCCGTCGCCATGCCCGCCTGTGATGGTCAGGGCATTGACACTGATCTGCATCCTCGGGCCATCCACCAGACCGTCCTCAATGGCCTTCTTCAGCCCAAGATCACTGCCGAGCGCATCACGTACCGTCGTCACCCCGGCATTCAGGACGGTGTTCAGATACTTCGCCGCTTCATAGAAATTATAGGAAAACGGTGTGGTGAGACGCTGTTCAAGAGGCTTCAGCTCCATCATCATATGGACGTGTGCATCGATCATACCCGGCAGCATGTAGCGTCCGCCGCCTTCAATCACCTCTGCATCACCGGCATCGGAAGCATCCAATGATTTGAACCTGCCGTCTTCTATCAACACGTCCGTGTTGATGATATTATCCGAACCTGTACCGTCGATCAGATTGATGTTTTTAATTAAAAGTTGACTCATGTCAATTCCTCCCAGTTATATTAAATCATGTTCATGATGATGCTCGCTACGAAAATAGAAGCTACGGTGACTGTGACAAAACCTCCGATCAGCATCGGTGTCACCAGCTCCTGGAACAATTTATCCTCATCTGCAGGATTGTTGGTCGCACTGCGGGCCACTTCCTCACAGATGATATAGTCCGCCGGGAAACCGAGCAGGGCTGTCAATGCCACAGGCATGCCTTTATAAGGATGCCACCCGACAAGTTTTGAAGCGATGTAACCGCCGGCAAGTATTCCGAATGTACCGATGGCGAGTATGGCGAGGACGCTCGGAATATTGCTGATGACGTCCTGCGGTGTGACATCAGCCATCGTACCGATGATGACGAAAATCAGCGCCACCATCATGAAGCTGAATGAGTTTGCTGATACAAGCACACTTTTCGGAAAGAAGCCCATATTCAGGGCCAGTATACCGAGGATCAGACAGAATATCGTGAAATGTATGCCGGTGACATCACCCAGGAACACACCGACCGCAGCCAGAAGGAAGACGAAAAACAGCTTTAAGATGCTGTTCTCCATGAATTTGTATTTTACAGGCGCTTCCTCCAGGGACACTTTGGCCGTGTCTTTGACATTCACCTGTCCGGTCATGAATAAATGGCCGTATCGCTTCATGAAGAAGGTGGAGATCGGCATGCCGACGATACCCTGGAACGCATAAACGAGCACAGGGACGACCACCAAAGAACTGAGCCCCAGTTCGGTCAGTCTTTCATTCGTGATCAGGAGCGCCACGACCCCGCCGGACAGCGGGCCCACGCCACTTGCAGCCGTTGTGAAGTCGAACATCAAAGTGACCAGTACCAGCACCAAAGTCAACGCGCCGAGGAGTCCCGACAAGGCGATCACGACGGCTTTCCATTGTGATTTAAGTATATCGAAACGCATGAGTGTCCCCATATGTACGATCAGTGGACCGATTAATATCGCACCGAGGGCAGGGAGTGTGGATAATTCCAGAATGTTTTCAGGGAACACCCCGACCCATGTAAAGATGAGGAAACCGAGCATCGCAGTCATCAAAGTCGGAATGCGTGCCCGGGTCAGGACAGAAATATATTCACCGAGAGCAAGCAGGGCAAATATGGCGACCGTTGCTATAATGGGTTCTTGCCACATATATAAAACTCCTTGTTTTTCAATTTAATGAATGCATTATACAAGGAACGATAAAAGAATAATAGTTATATTCAGAAAAAAATAAGTTTTCCGTCAAAAAAAGCGTTTTCTTTTTATACTGGAGCACCGTATGTAAATGAAACCTGGTAAATGATTCCCTCAATTGTAAGTCATTTACCAGGTTATCAATCAATCCCAGATCACCAATCAATCAGTATCTTTTTTGAATTTCACGAACATCACATGTTCGAATGTCGAGTCCCTCATGTTGCCTTCTTTGTCCTTCTCGACCAATTTCAGTTCCTGGCCGGGAAGGCCCCCGACGGGGATCACCATTTTACCGCCGGGTGCAAGCTGATTGATAAGATTTTCCGGTATTTCTTCGGCTGCAGCGGTGACCATGATCTTGTCATATGGCGCATGCTTCTTCCAACCTTCGTGTCCGTCACCATAATGAAAGTATATGTTTTTGTAGCCCAGGTCCATCAACCTCTGTTTGGATGATTCGTGAAGCGCCCTGATACGTTCAACTGTATAAACCGAACGTGAAAACCTTGAAAGCAGTGCTGTCTGGAAGCCGGATCCCGTCCCTATTTCAAGGACTTTATCATCAGAGTCCAGTTCAAGTTTCAATGTCATGGAAAGCACCAGGGAAGGTTGTGAAATCGTCTGGCCGTGACCGATGGGGAGCGGCCGGTCGAGTGCCGCGAGCGTCTTCTGCTCATCGATGAAGCGGCTGCGGTCTAGCTTCATGAAATATCCCCTGATTTCCTCGTCACTGTATTTCATATCCATCACCTGCCTTATAGGAGATTTGATGCGTCATAAAACCTATACCCTCATCAGCCGGGTTTGATTTCTTGGTTTAATGTTAATATATAAAGAATGGATAAAATTATTATATGGGGTGAAACTGATGGATCATATACATATTAAAGGTGCGAATCAAAACAATTTGAAAGATATTGATGTGGATATTCCCAAACACAAATTGACGGTGTTCACCGGACGTTCGGGTTCGGGCAAGTCATCACTCGTGTTCAACACGGTTGCGGCGGAATCCGAGCGGCTGCTGAATGAAACCTACTCCACTTACGTTCAGAATCAGCTGACCCAGTACGAAAAACCTGACGTCGATCAGATTTTGAATCTTCCGGTGGCCATGGTCATCAACCAGAAGCGGCTCGGAGGCAATTCCCGCTCCACAGTCGGTACGATTTCAGATATATATGCATCCGTCCGTCTGCTCTGGTCACGTCTGGGCACACCGTTCGTCGGATACTCGACCATTTTCTCATTCAATAATCCCGGGGGCATGTGTGAAAGGTGTCAGGGGCTGGGATATGTGGAGGATATCGACCTGAATGAACTGCTTGATTTTGACAGGTCGCTGAACGAGGATGCGATAAGATTCCCGTCATTCCGTCCTGACAGCTGGCGGGGGAAACGTTATTTGTACAGCGGGTTGTTCGATAATGATAAGAAGCTCAGTGATTATACGGAAGAAGAGATGGAGACCTTCCTCTACACCAAGCCGAAGAAATTGAAAGATCCACCGGAGAACTGGCCGAGGACCGCAAAATTTGAAGGGCTGGTCCACCGTTTCAGGCGCTCTTTTTTATTGAACGATAACTTTGAAAAGAAGCGGTTTCTGACTGATGTGGAACGTGTCGTGACTTCGAGGAAATGTCCGGTGTGCAATGGGCAGAGGCTGAATGAAAAAGTGCTGTCCTGCAAAATAGAGGGTTTGAATATCGCGGATTTCACTGCCCTGACGATTGAAGATGCGATCCCCTTCCTGGAATCACTGGAAGATGAGAAAGCACAATACATCATAGAACCGTTGCTCAAGCAGCTGAAAGCTTTGAAGCACGTCGGCTTGAATTATTTGACGCTTGACCGGGAGACACCTACGCTCTCAGGCGGTGAGTCCCAGAGGATCAAGTTGATCAGACACTTGAACAGCCCGCTGACCGACCTCGTTTACATCATTGATGAACCGAGCATGGGGCTGCATCCCGAGGATATCGACAAGATCAATGACATCATGATTTCCATACGTGACAAGGGTAACACTGTACTGATCGTCGAACATGATCCGGATGTGATCAGAATTGCCGATCATATCATCGACATCGGTCCCGGTGCGGGGAAAGCCGGCGGTGAGATCACCTTCACCGGCACGTATGGTGAACTGCTTGAATCCGATACGGCGACCGGCCGTGCACTCGTTGAAAAACATGGGTTCAAAAAAGTGGGAGGTGATCTGAAGGACTGGCTACATCTTGAAGGTATCACGAAAAACAACCTGGATCATGTGAGCGTCGACATACCCAAACGGATGATGACTGTATTTACAGGAGTGGCAGGGTCCGGCAAGAGTACACTGCTCAAGGAAGGCTTGAAATCGAAGGAAGAAGTCATCTTCATCGACCAGAAGGGCATCCATGCATCGAACCGCTCTAACCTGTTGACCTATATGGATGTCTTCGATGATATACGCACCTTTTTCAGTCGGAAAACCGGACTTGGGAAAGGGATGTTCAGCTATAACTCGGAAGGTGCATGCCCTGAATGCGGCGGCAAAGGCATCATAAAGACGGAACTCGCATTCATGCCGGATATGAGTCAAATCTGTGAAGTGTGCGGGGGAACGAGATACCGGAAAGAAGTGCTTGAAGCGAAAGTTGAAGGATATTCCATTGCGGATATACTGGCCCTCACCGTTGAGGAGGCAGTGGAACTGTTCGAAGAGAACAAGACGGTCAGGGAGCGTCTGTATCATCTTACAGAGACCGGTCTGCAGTATATGACGCTCGGCCAGTCGCTGGATACGCTGTCCGGCGGTGAAATGCAGCGCCTGAAGCTCAGCTCCCACCTGGGCGGTGACGGCAGCGGGCTGATCTATGTCTTCGATGAGCCGACCACAGGACTGCATGAAAGAGACATACCGACCCTTTTGAACTGTTTTGAACAGCTGATTGAAGCGGGCAATACTGTCCTGATCGTGGAGCACAATCTGACGATGATGACACATGCGGACTGGCTGATCGACATCGGACCGGGTGCCGGGAAAGCCGGTGGACAGGTGTTGTACAGCGGTCCGCCGAAAAGTATCTTCCAAGTGGAGGAATCGTTGACAGGAAAACATTTGAAGCGTTATATCAGCGATGGAAAATGACGGGGTGAAAAATGATGAGGAATATCAGGGTGACGGATTATGATGAGCAGTGGCTTTATTTTATGGTACCTGGCTTTCAGGGATTATTTGGAATCTCATGAAGAAGCACGTGAACAGTATGGGAAGTTGAAAGAAGCCCTTGCCGAACAGTTTCCACATGATATCGACGGGTATATGGATGGTAAAGATGATTTCATCAAAGGACGGAACGTGCTGCAATGAATTGGTATCGTGAATGACGAGTTGAGAATACGGGGAATAGATATTTTATAACGCATAGTGTTATGAGCTTGTGAATCCTGACGCTATTGTGTTTCAAGGAATTTTAAAACTTGCGGAGTAATGCCCATAAAACGTTGGTATATAAGTGTAAACGGGAATGGTTCAATAAGTATCAACTGATGAGGGATGAGGAAAATGACTGATGTTAAAATCATTTTAGCCAAACGTGCGGGTAAAGTCGGACAGTCATACAAAGATTTTATCAACAACCCTTTCCAGGAAAAAACCGTGCATAAGCTGAGAGTGGATTGCCGTAAGCTCAGAGGAATTATGAATCTCCTTAAAAAAACCATGTATAAAGAAGACTACGAAAAATTGAACCAGGAGCTGAAAACCATTGCTTTGATGCTCAGTGATCTCAGGGAAATTGATGTACTGATCGGTCTGTGTGACGCAACGGCGAAACGTCATCCGGATATGAGTGATCATTTTCAGGAGATGTTCTTTTATTTGAATGATGAGCGTCTTAAGAAGATGAAGCAGTCACTGGAGGACATGGAAAAGGAAAACTCTGAAAGTAAGGTTGAGGACGTCATCTCAAGGATTGAAAAACTGGAATTCAAACAGGACTACAGGGCTGCAGCGGATATGGCTGCCTTCCTCCATGTAAGAATGGAAAAGAAATATCAAAAGCTGATTGCAGCCTATGATGTGATCGAGCTGAAAGATTATGAGCATGTGCATGAAGTGCGGAAAGATGCCAAGAAGTTGAGGTTCGGTGCCAGATACCTCGGTAAACTGACAGAGCTTGATCACAAGGCGATCAGTAAAGAGGCAAAAAAGATACAGGATGAATTCGGAGCAGTCACCGACCATCATGTGAATGCGGCAATGCTCGAAGATTATGCAGATGCAGCTGATGATGAAGCAATCGGGCATTTATTCTTAAAGATCAGTAATCTGGAATGGAGCAAATAAAGAAAACTCTGTACAGTCGAGTTAACTGTGCAGAGTTTTTTATAATCATCCGATTTGTTTCCGATTAAACAAGCCTTCAAATCGAATTCAGGCACGGGAATCGATTTGCGGGGCCTAATCTCCCGGTTCAAATCGAATTTAGGCTCGAAAATCGATTTGTAGAGTATTAAAAGCCTGTATAAATCGGAAATCGTTATGGAAATCGATTTGAGGCAGGGAAAACCAAAAATCAAATCGAAACCTAATTTCGAATTAAATGGAAGGTATGCCTGAGGTTGTCTATGAGATCGGATGCTGTGATGGTTTCGACGCCGATGCCCGCTTCCGATATATAATCAGCTGTAAAGCCGTGCATGTACACCGCACTGGATATCGCCTGCTGAGGTTGATCATAACGGCCGAGGAAGGCGGCAATCATTCCGGTGAGTACATCACCGCTTCCTCCTTTGGCCAGGCCGGCGTTGCCTGTATCGTTGATGAAGATTTCCCCCTCAGGCGTGGCGACCAGTGTGTTCGGGCCTTTCAATACTACATGCATCCCGTATTCCATTGCTATTTCCCGGGAAATGCGGAACCTGTTTTTATTCACTTCCCCCGAGGAGGAATCAATCAAACGCGCCATCTCCCCCGGATGGGGCGAAATGACGACAGGCGCTTGTCTCTTTTTGATTTGCATCTTTAACTGTTCCAGCCTCGTAAGGCCGTCGGCGTCGATGACGAGCGTGCCTTCATATTCATTGACCAGGTATTCCACGGTGCGTGACGTCTCGCCGTTCACACCGAGGCCCGGGCCGATGGCGATGACATCTTTGCCTTCGATGAAGGATTCAAGGTCATCTTTACGGTCGAAAAGTGTGGCTTCCGGAACATGATTCACTACAGATCCAAAAATATTTCCATGCGTATTCAATTGGGTCAGGCCTGCCCCGCTTCTCACTGCTGCGGAGGTCGTGAGCACTGCTGCGCCCGGCATACCGGCACTGCCAGCAATGATGCCGACTTTCCCGTGGGAGCCTTTATGGGAGTCATCAACTCTTGCCGGCCAGTGATTTTTTGTGTCTTCGTGCGACCAAAGCATTATGTTCGACTGTACGGTTTCATCGATCGCTTTCTTCGGTAAGCCTATATGAATCACTTTTGCCTCCCCGTAATACTTGCGTGCCGGGTAAGTATAATAGCTTAACTTTGGCAGGCCGATGATCAGTGTATAATCGGCCTGCAACGCATGTTCCGGTACCGGGGATTCATCTGCCGGGACACCACTGGGAAGGTCTACAGATATAATTGTGTTATCCATTTTGTCCAATTCCCCGAAAATTTCTTTATAGGGTGACCTGATTTCTCCTTTGATGCCGGTACCGAGCATCGTATCGACGATGATGTCCGCACTTTCTGCCACGTCCTGATCATATTGTGTGAAACTGAAACCTGAGTTAAGGTAAATGTTCATATGGTACTCTGCATCGCCCTTGATTTCATCTCTTTCAGGAATAACGCATACGCTCACATCGTAATCATTTTCCTGCAGCACCTTGGCGATGACAAAACCGTCCCCGCCGTTATTGCCGCTGCCGATGAGGACGCAAACCTTTTGCCTCCCGAAGTTTTTCATAATGTTCTTTGCGGCGACACGCCCTGCATTTTCCATCAGTATCCGGCCGTCGATGCCAATTTTTTCGATTGCGTATCGATCGACGGCTTTCATTTCTTCGCCTGTGACAACTTTCATGAATACACCTCCGTTACGAGTCAGTTTATATATCGGTACGCCAGCAGTTCCTTGAGTGATTTGATCTCTTCTTTCAATTTCACACCGATATTGGTATCGCGGACTTTCTTCCTCTCAAGTTCTTCATCCACGACCCTCCTGACAGAGAGTGCATCAGCCCCGTCCCTCAGCACCTTTTCCTTCGAATTGAAGTGCTGATGTGCCACCAGCTGCATACCGTAGGAGTTATATAGTAATGTATAGCCGGCGATGCCGGTCGTCTTTTGATACGCTTTTGAAAAACCGCCATCGATGACGAGCATCTTGCCGTTCGCTTTGATTGGGTCTTCACCGTCGATTTCCTTCACCGGCGTATGGCCGTTGATGATCCTCCCCTGCTCCGGATCGAGGTCGAATTCCTCGAGCATCTTGCGGCACATGTCGACATCTTCCCTCAGGTGGTAGTAAGGGTTCTTCTCTTCTTTATGGGAGGCTTTATCTGTTATGAAGTATCTTTCAAAGGTCGTCATGGCACGTTTGCCGAATAAAGATGAATACTTCCCCGTCCACAGATACCATACCAGGTCGGTGGCGAGATCATCGGTACTTTCTTTGTATGCAAAGGACTGGCGCAGGTAATTTTCAAACTTGTCGAGCAACTCCCGCCCCTTGAAAGACTCCCCATCGATTTCCATCGATTCCATATCACCATTTTCATTCACCGGGATACAGCCGTGGATCAGCAGGTTGCCATTATATTTCAAATAGAGGCTGCCCTTTTTCATCAGGAAGTTCATATGCCTTTTCAGCTTTTCGGACTGCTGGATTGAAAGGAGCAGTTTATTGATGACTTCCTCCTCCTCCGGAAGGAGCCTAGTCGGATCATTCCGGTCCACCGTCTGGAAGCATGTGTTTTCCAGTTTGTAAGTATTGCCGTAGACCGTCAGTTCATTGTCATCATAGTCGACTTTCTCAAGAACAAGACGTTCTTCCATCTCGAAGAATGGACGGCGCTTGATGATCGGCGCTTCAAGTTTGAACTGTATGATGGCGATCGCCTGGTGGATCTTCGTGATCTGGAGCTTTTCAATCCCCGTCAGTTCTTCGCCGGAAGTCACTTTAGGGTGGAAAGCCGGATTATCATCGTAATATTTTTCTGCGAGGTTCACGAGCGGCCTCAGGTTGATGCCATAGGCGTCTTCAATGATATTCAGATTGTCATACCTCGCACAGATCCTCAAAATATTCGCAAGGCATACTTTGGAACCCGCGTAGGCGCCGATCCACAGGACATCATGGTTCCCCCACTGGATGTCAAGGGAATGGTAGTCGATCAGAGTATCCATGATCTTATCCGGCTCAGGCCCCCGGTCGTAAATATCACCGACGACATGGAGGTGGTTGACGATCAGGCGCTGGATGGAATAGGACAGGCCTACAATCAGTTTATCCGCCTGCCCGAGCGAGATGATCTGTCCGACCAGCTTCTCATAATACGTCTTCTTGTTGGCATCCTCATCCGTTTTGTAAAGCAGCTCTTCAATGATGAAGACGAACTGCTCCGGCAGCGCTTTCCTCAATTTGGAACGTGTATATTTAGTGGATGAAAATGCAACCAGATCGATCATCCTGTGGATGGTTGCGATATACCACTCATCCAGGTCTTCCTTTGCCTCGAACTCATTTTTGATCAGCTGCAGCTTTTCTTCCGGGTAATAGATCAATGCCGCAAAGCTGCTGATCTCCTCCTCCGTCAGTGAATCTTCGAACAGTGCGGCGATCTTCTGCCTGACATTTCCGGACCCGCTCCTCAGCACATGCTGAAAAGCCTGGTACTCACCATGCAGGTCGCTGACGAAATGTTCAGTGCCCTTGGGCAGGTGGAGTATGGATTCAAGGTTCATGATTTCAGTGGCCACTTTTTCTTCATTATCGTATTTTTTGGAAAGCAGGTCCAAATATTTCGCTTTCAGATCTGTATCGTAAGTCTCAACCATATAAGACACTCCCATTTTATATTACTTTTCATTATACTAGATTTTCCTTGTATATAAATCACATATTGCTGAAAAACTCCGGGACTTCTGCAAGGCCTATTGAATAAAAAGTCCCAAGTGTAATACTCCTTTTATTTAATAATTATTCCATAGATGGTATAGTGAGGAAAAGGGGCCTGGCCACTTTTTTAACAGCACGAGAATTCAAGAATAGATAATATGTAAGCGTTTACAAAGGGGGAGTATGATTTATGAAACAGCAGGTGAACCGTGCAACGGAAGCAGTTTGGGCTGGTGAGAAGGATTACAGGGCACATGGTGCCAGTCAGGTGCCGGTGGTCAACAGTGTCTCTTATGATTATGAGGACCTGGATTACTGGTACAAAGTGTCGACAGGGGGAGCGGAAGGTTACATTTATTCGAGGAACACGAATCCGACGGTCGCAGCGTTTGAGGAAAAGGTGGCGGCTCTGGAAGATGCGGAGGCGGCAACGAGTTTTGCGACAGGAATGGCGGCCATCAGCGGAACATTCTATACTTTCCTGAAGCCCGGCGACCGTGTGGTGAGCATTAAAGATTCTTACGGCGGAACAAACAGGTTGTTCAGTGATTTTCTGCCGCATATGAACATTGAAGCGACGTTGTGTGACACGGATGATCATGAGGCGCTGGAAGAAGAGATCGGGAAAGGATGCAGGCTGGTCCATCTTGAATCCCCGACGAACCCGACGGTCAAGATCATCGATATAAAACGGATTGCGGAAGCGGCGCATGAAGCCGGGGCCCTTGTGGTCGTCGACAATACGTTTGCCACTCCAATACTTCAAAACCCTCTGGAACTCGGGGCGGACCTCGTCATTCACAGTGCCACCAAGTTTTTAGGGGGGCATGCGGATGCACTTGGCGGTATCCTGTGCGGCAAAAAGGAATTGGTGGCCGAAGTCTTCCACTACAGGGAAATCAACGGGGCGACACTTGATCCACATGCGGCATATATGCTTTTAAGAGGCATGAAGACCCTGGACCTGAGAGTGAGGAAGCAGACTGAAAACGCCGAGAAGCTTGTGGAGTATTTATCGCATCACCCTGAGGTGGAGGATTTATTCTATCCGGGTCTGGAAAGCCATCCGCACCATGATATCGCCAAGGCGCAGATGAGGGGATACGGCGGGATTTTCAGTTTTTCATTGAAAGGCGGTCAGGAGGCAGTGAGGAAAGTGCTCCCTCTATTAAAATATGCAAACCGTGCAGCCAACCTCGGTGCTGTGGAAACTACGGTCGGTCCGGCAAATACGACGAGTCATGTGGAATCCACGGAAGAAGAGATGAAAGCACTCGGAATTCCTTCAAGCCTGGTCCGTTATTCTGCAGGAATTGAAGATTTTGATGATCTGAAGAATGATTTGGCCCAGGCACTCGACAGCGTGAAAAACTAATTCCCTACAGAGGAGGAGAAAGTGCATGTTCTCCAAAAAAGAGTATAAGACAAGAATCAATAAGACGAAACAGAGTATGCTGCAGCATGGTGTGGAAGTACTGGTGCTCTCGAATCCTTCCAATATGTGCTATTTGACGGGATACAATGCATGGAGCTTTTATGTCCATCAGGCGGTCATCATCTGTATTGATGAAAAAGAACCGATTTGGATCGGACGTGGGATGGATGCCAAAGGGGCGGAACTCACGACATGGATGAAACCGGAGAATATCATCACCTACCCGGATGATTATGTCCAATCCTCCATCAAGCACCCTTATGACTTCATTGCTGAAGTGCTGATTGAAAAGGGCAAGGGTGACCGTAAAATCGGAGTGGAGCTGGATGCTTTTTATTACACCGGTAAATGCCATGAAAGGATGATGATCGGACTGCCTGAAGCGGAATTGAAAGATACAGGCAGACTGGTCAGCTGGGTGAGGCTCATCAAAAGTGATAAAGAAGTTGACTACATGAGGAAGGCGGCCTACATTGTCAAACAGGCGATGAGTGCAGCCTATGAAAAAATTGATGTGGGTGTACGGGAAAATGATGTGGCCGCTGCGATCTATAATGCACAGATATATGGGAGTGATACGTTCGGCGGAGATTATCCGTCGATCGTCCCGATGATGCCGACAGGGGAACAGACCGGCAGCCCCCATCTGACATGGACGGACAAGAAGTATGAAAAAGGGGACCTGGTGACGGTGGAAATCGCAGGTGCATACCGGCGTTATAATGTCCCGATGGCACGCACAATCTCCCTCGGAAAAGCCGAAGACCGCGTACTGGATGTTGGAAAAGTCGTACAGGAGGGCATCGAAGAGACATTGGCTTTCATGAAGCCTGGACATACAGCAGCTGAAGTCAGCAATGTATGGACGAATGTCATCGCCAAATATGGATACACAAAGGAGTCGAGAATAGGATATTCAGTCGGCTTGAGCTACCCGCCCGACTGGGGGGAGCACACGATCAGTATCCGTAAGCACGATAATTCGATATTGGAGCCGAACATGATATTCCATTTCATGCCGGGAATGTGGTATGACGACTTCGGCGTCTCAATCACCGAGTCGATTTTGGTGACGGAGACGGGAATTGAGAGATTGACCGACTTTGATCGTGAAATTTATGAGAAGGATGTCGACTAGGTCGGTTGAATTCCGGATATGCCCGGAATTCAGGCCACAAAAATGTGCATGTCCTTACAAAACTCATCGGTGATCGCACGCTGAAAAAGGGCGGCATCCAGATCTGGATGCCGCCCCTTCTCTTTCAATATCGATTCCACCTTATGCCTTCAGTACATTATCGGTCGCCTTTGCACCGGCGACATCTTTTTCGGTCAGTTCCTTCTTCGAGAATGTCGTCCATGTGATGGTCACGTTGGTGTGGTTGATTTTAACGCCGGGGTGGTGCTGCACACTTTCGGCGTATACTCCAAGTTTGCTTACGAATTTTATTCCGTCGAGGTATTTGTCGAATTTGTAAGTTTTCTTGAGCTTTTCCCCGTCGAGTTCCCACCCGTCCAATTTTTCAGCTTGTTCTTTCACGTCGCTCATTGATCGGTCACCTCCATAGAATGCTTATTCCACTTTACCTTTTGTGCCGGTCTCTTAAACACGCTGCCGAGAATCAGTCGAGCCTGTCGATGACCCGGTGGTAGCCGTCACTGCCGTAATCGAGGCAGCGTTTGACCCGGGAGACGGTCGCGCTCGAGGCGCCGGTCCTGTCCTGGACCTTTTGGTATGTCTGCCCTTCCTTGATCATTTTGGCGACCTGGAATCTCTGTTTGAGGGCGATCAGTTCATTCGTTGTGCACAGGTCGTCGAAAAAATGATAGCAGTCATCCAGGTTTTCGAGTTTTAAAATACCTTCGAACAGGTCGTCAAGCTCCTGACCTCTAATATTATCTATTTGCATAAAGACTCCCTCCATTAATAAAGTCATCTTAACAAAATACTTTAGCGAATTAAAGTGTTAAACAATCTTTCCTGGAACCCTTGCATCTTTCCGGTATATTTGTTATTATCAGATTTATTAGTTATTCTTCACTACGCTAAAGTGTTAAAGGAGATTGGATATGGAGAACACATTGATCATCAACCGCTTGAAGCTCGCGCAGGATTATACAGAGCTGCTTGACCGTGAAGGTTATCACCTGGTCGATATGAACATGGTGGAGCCTTTTTATATTGAAGATAAAGAACATCACCCGTCGACGATCATTTTTGAAAGAAATGAGCAGCTGATGTCGATCCGCAGCGACTGGACACGTTCTCTCTTGAATTACAATGAGAATTTCTATCTCAGCCAGCGTTTTTTCGGCTACTTCGGTCCGGTGGTCCGGGGTTATGAAACATTTTACCAGGCGGGTGTCGAGCTGTACGGCCCGGGTGAAGATGAAGTCTTAAAAAGCATTGATATGCATCTGTCGTTCTTCAAAACCAAGACTGCTGATACTTACAGTGCAGTCGTGGTGAACAATGACAAGCTGATTGATTTATATATGGAAAAGTATGGGCTGGATGCATCCATAAAGGAGCTCATATACGAGAAGAACATATCCGAGATCAGGAAGGTCCTGGGCGGGGACCACCCGCTCACGGTGCTGATGACGGCCAAAGTGAGCGATCAGATCGATATCATCAACGATGAATTCCAGGAAAGCGAAGCACTCGATTTCATCAATCATTTGAGGAGTCACCTCGCAGATTATAATATGAAATTCATCCTCGACCTCTCGTTCCGATCGCCCCAGTCATACTACAACGGCTTTTATTTTCAGGTGTTCCTGAACCACGATTACCCGTTGCTGAGCGGCGGCGAATACAACAGCAGTGCATTCGGCATCGCTGTGAATCTTTCGAATGGAGGTTTGTTATGATTACTGTAGCGTTGACAAAAGGCAGATTATATAAGGATTTCACAGCTTATCTGGAAGATAATGATTTGAATCAGTACATCGACCCTTTGTCGGAAGATACCCGTTCGCTTTATACGGTCGTCGATAATGTGAAATTCATCTTTGCGAAAGGTCCCGACGTGCCGACTTACGTTGAAAGCGGTGTGGCTGATATCGGGATCGTGGGATCTGATATCATAGAAGAGGACACATTCAACATACTGAACGTCTCACAGCTCCCTTTCGGCGACTGTCACTTTTCAGTGGCCGGCCTGCCCGATCAGACGGAGTTCAGGACCATCGCCACGAAGTATACGAATGTCGCTTCGAAATACTTCCGGGATAAGAAGACGGATGTCTCACTTGTGCATTTGAACGGTTCCGTCGAGCTCGCCCCGCTGCTTGGGCTGACCGACGGCATCGTCGATATCGTCCAGACGGGCAACACATTGAAGGATAACGGCCTGATCGAGTATGAGAAGATACTTGACATCCATGCCCGTCTCATAGCGAATAAAAGGACCTTCTATACGAAGGAAGATGAAATCTATAAATTTCTGACAGAAATCGGGGTGTTCTGATGGATGCTTTGGAATTCAAAGAAGTGTTCGAGGAAAAGTACGTTCAGAACCAGAGCTTTGAAGGCATGAACGACGTGATCAAAATCATTGAAGATGTTAAGCGGAATAAAGATGCGGCACTGAAAGAATACACGGCGAAGTTCGATGGTGTGACCCCGGCGGATTTCAAAGTCCCTCAGGAAAACCTCAGGAAAAGTTTCGAGTCGCTGCCGGATGAAGAGAAAAAGGCACTCCGGACGATCAAAAAGCGGATTGAAGACTATCAGGAAACGATAAAATATTCCGATCAGGATGACGGGGAATTCAAATACGTCTACCATCCGATTGAGAAAGTCGGCGTCTATGTGCCCGGCGGCCGCGCGCTCTATCCATCGAGCGTGCTGATGACGGTCGTGCCCGCCCTTTCAGCAGGCGTTAAGGAAATCCATGTGGTGACCCCGACGTTCGAAGAAAACAATATCACTTTTGCGGCATTATATTTGTGCGGTATTGAAAATGTCTACACGGTCGGCGGCGCCCAAGCGGTGGCCGCCCTCGCCTACGGTACTGAAACGATACCCAAAGTCGATAAGATCGTCGGGCCCGGCAATTATTACGTGGCCCTTGCAAAGAGGCTGCTGTTCGGCCAGACCGGCATCGATATGATTGCGGGGCCGAGTGAGATCCTTTTGTATGTGGATGAAACGGTGGACTTGGACTCGATCGTCTATGACATCTTTGCACAGGCGGAGCATGATGCGAATGCGCGTACATTCCTGCTCAGTGAGGACGCAGGGATCATCGGCCGCATCGAGGACAGACTTCAGGAAATGCTGGACGATCAACCGAGGGTGGAAATCATGAAGGAATCCATTGAAAATAATCATTATGCGGTGGTTGATTACAGGGAATCACTGCTCGATCTTATAAATTACATCGCACCGGAACATGTTTCCGTGCAGCACCGGGATTCTGATATGATCATCAGGAACATCAAATATGCAGGCGCGGTTTTTGAAGGCCATCATTCGCCTGAAGCGATCGGTGATTATGCAGCGGGGCCATCCCACGTGCTGCCGACGGACCGCACCGGACGCTTCAGCCACGGCCTCAACGTCAACGATTTCCTCACAAGCCACGCAGTGATTTCCCTTGAAAAGGCAACGTTTGACGAAATCGCAAAACCGGCAATGACGGTGGCGAAACGGGAAGCACTGGATGCACATTATCAGTCATTGAAAATAAGAACGGAGTGATTTCATGATCATCATGGACAGGAATACGAGTCCAATATCACCATTGTCGGAAGAAGCGATGGTGGATGTATTATCCAAAACGAAGATTAATGAGTATCCAGGTGCGGAAATCGACCACTTCAAACAGTTATATGCAGATCATTACAACATCAGTCCGGATTACATCGAAGTGGCGAACGGGTCGGATGAGTGGATCCAAAAGACGATCATGACACTGGGGCAAAACGGGGTCATGACCGTTGCACCGGATTTCGTGATGTATAAGGAATACGCGGATCAGATCGATGTGAAATTCAACACGGTGCCATGCAACACCGATTACCGGTTCGATTTCGACGAAGTCCTGAAGAGGATAGATGAGGAGAGGCCCTCGTTATTCCTCATATCCATGCCGCATAACCCCACCGGCCAGCTGTTCGATTATGAAGAGCTGGAGAAGCTGGCCGGGGCGATGAAAAGTATCGGCGGTCATCTCGTCATCGATGAGGCATATGCCGAATTCGGGCCGGAATTCGATAAGCCGGCCGGGGAGCATGTGCTCATCATCCGTACTTTGAGTAAAATGTATGGTGTGGCTGGCCTCCGGGTCGGAGTGGTGATTGCTGAAGGTGAAACTTTTGAAAAAGTGACCCGCATCAACCACCCCTACCCCGTCAATTCCCTGTCATTGAACATGGCTTCCAAAATCTTCGAAGAGAAGGAAGCACTGGCAGAGTTCGTCGCTTACCAGAAGCGGTCGAAAGAAATGCTGGAAACGGCATTCAAAGCGGTCAGTGAAAAAGTCAATGTCATGGAATCCTATACGAACTTCGTATTCACATACGGCAAAGAGGCAGTGTCGCTCGGTACATACCTCATGGGGAATGGGTTCAGATGCAGAATGTACAATGATGACTCCTTGAAGGACGTCGTCAGATATTCGATCATCAGGCACGAAGACTATGATGGTTTGAATAAACTCATTAAAGAATGGAGCAATCAGCATGTATGAAAAAGAAAGATCCACTAAAGAAACGAAGATAAAAGTCGTATTGGATGATGAAAAATCATTCAAGGCATCCAGCATCTCCACTAAAGTCGGTTTTTTCGACCATATGCTGACACTGCTCTCCTTCCACTCCGAACTGTATCTGCATATTGAGGCGGATGGTGATATCGAAGTGGATGATCATCACACAGTGGAGGACGTCGGCATCATCCTCGGTCAGCTGCTCAGGGAACTGTATGTGGACAAAGCTTCATATCAAAGGTACGGCACGACATACATCCCGATGGATGAGTCCCTGGCACGCGTCGTCCTTGATCTGTCCGGACGGCCGCACCTCAATTTCCAGGCGGAGTTTTCACGGGAAACAGTCGGTGCCTTCGATACGGAGCTCGTAATGGAATTCTTCAATGCCGTCAGCATGAACAGCCGTATGACACTCCATGTGGACCTGCTCAAAGGCGGCAACACCCATCATGAAATCGAGGCCATTTTCAAAGCCTTTGCCCGGAGTCTGAAAGCGGCGCTGCAGGAAAGCGAATCAGGCGTGCCGTCTTCCAAAGGGGTCATTGAATGATAGGTATCGTCGATTATTCCCTGGGAAATATACAGAATATCAAAAATGCACTGGAAAAACTCGGTGAAGAATATATTTTATCCGGTAATAAAAAAGACTTGATGGCATGTGACACAGTCATCCTGCCCGGTGTCGGCCACTTCGGGGAAGCGATGAAGACGATCGAGGCACTGGGGATCAAGCAGGACCTGATTGAACTTGCTGAAACGAAAAGGATGGTCGGCATCTGCCTCGGCATGCAGCTGTTGTTCGAACACAGTACGGAGGGTGACGCAGACGGGCTTGGGCTCATCAGGGGCGCCGTGGAGCGGATCGATACGGGCTATCCCGTACCGCATCTCGGATGGAACACTTTGGAAAGTGAATATGAATCACTCGATCAAAAGGATGTTTATTTCATCCACAGCTTCATGGTGACCGGGTCGCCGAGCATCATCGCAACAGCGGAATACGGCTCGGATATACCGGCCGTGGCACAGTACGGAAACGTGACAGGCATCCAGTTCCATCCCGAGAAGTCGGGGGCGGCGGGCCTTGAAATATTAGAAACGGCAATCAAAGGAGGATTTTGATGAATATCATTCCGGCAGTGGATATTATAGATGGTCAGAATGTACGTCTCACGCAGGGCGACTACGACCAGAAGACGGCGATGAAACGGACGCCGGAAGAAGCGGTGCAGTTTTATTCGACATTTGAACAGGTGGGAAGGATCCATATCGTGGATTTGATGGGGGCTCTCAAACAGAACGCACTTGAGACGACCATCATTTCCAAGCTGAAAACCCTGACCGACCGTCCGCTGCAGATCGGCGGCGGTCTGAGGAGCATCGAGACGATAGAGGTATATGACGGCATCGGCATCGATTATTTCATCCTGGGCACACGGGCGATCATGGACATCGACTGGCTCAATGAAGTCACGGCACGTTACCCGAACAGAGTCTTCGTCGGTGTGGACGCACGGGAAAATGACATCTATGTCAACGGCTGGACCGAGAACAGCAACATCACGATCGACGACTACCTTGAACAGGTGGAAGGCCTGGACCTTGCTGGCATCATCTACACGGATATCAACAAGGACGGCATGAACCAGGGACCGAACTTTGAGAACACGAAACGCATCAATGACTTGACTCGGCACACCGTCATTGCGAGCGGCGGCGTGCGCAATAAAGAGGATCTTGAAAAGCTTGAATCCATGGGGATTGAAAATGCGATCGTCGGCAAAGCAAGCCATAGTGATGAATTCTGGGAGGGGATCAGATGATAAAGAAGAGAATCATCCCCTGCCTCGATGTCAAAGACGGCCGCGTCGTCAAAGGCGTGAACTTCGTCGGTTTGAGGGATGTCGGCAATCCCGTCGAACTTGCCAAACGCTATAACGCTGAAAATGCGGATGAGCTCGTCTTCCTGGATATTTCGAAAACACAGGAGGGGCACGACCTGATGCTGGATGTCATCCGTGAAACGGCAAAGGAACTGTTCATACCGCTCACGATCGGCGGGGGCATCAAAAGCGTCGGTGACATCAGGCAGCTCCTTAATGCAGGGGCGGACAAAGTCAGCATCAATTCGGCAGCCATCAAAGCGCCCGGCTTGATCAGGGAGGCGTCGGACATTTTCGGCAGCCAGTGCATTTGTGTGGCAATCGATGTGAAGTACGACGATGCGCGGGAAGATTACTATGTCCATACACACGGTGGCAGTAAAGCCACAGACATAAAAGCATTCGAATGGGTGGAGCAGGCAGCGGACCTCGGTGCCGGTGAGCTGTTGATCACGAGCATGGATCACGACGGTGTGAAGGAAGGGTTCGACATCAAATTCCTTAAGAAAGCGGTCGGACTCGTCGACATCCCGATCATCGCAAGCGGCGGTGCCGGAAATATCGGCCATTTTGTCGAGCTGTTCAAAGAAACCGGCATTTCTGCAGGCCTTGCAGCATCGATCTTCCACAACCAGGAAGTCGGCATCAACGACCTCAAAGAGACACTGAAAGAGGAGGAGATCGAGGTGAGGCTGTCATGACACCGGATTTCGACAAAGGAAACGGACTGCTTTCCATCATACTTCAGGACCGGCGCACCGGCCAGGTGCTGATGAACGGCTTCATGAACGAAGAAGCTTACGAAAAGACAGTTGAAGAAAAGGTCGTATGGTTCTATTCAAGAAGCAAAGGCCGCTTATGGAAAAAGGGAGAAACCAGTGGACATATCCAGGCGGTGAAGGGTATGGCGCTCGACTGCGACAATGATGCACTGCTCATCCAGGTCGAGCCCCACGGGCCGACATGCCACCTGGGCACGCAGAGTTGCTTCGGCGATGACCATTTCAGCGTGCAGAGCCTTGAAAAAATCGTCGAAAGAAAAATCGCACATCCGGAAGAAGGATCATACACCAAATACCTGACTGATGAAGGACTGGATAAGATCCTGAAGAAATGCGGGGAAGAAATGACTGAAATCGTCATCGCCGCGAAGAATGATGATAAAAAGGAAATCATCGATGAAACGAGCGACCTGATGTATCACCTGCTCGTCATGCTGCAGCATCAGGGCGTCTCCTTGAAAGAGGTTGAAGATAATCTGAAAGAACGGCATGGAGAGAACCTGACTTACAAAGTGCGGGAAGATATAGATGAATGGTAAATGAAAAAGCATCCGGGCAACTTGCCCGGATGCTTTTTGATGCAAAATATCTCTACCCTATCCCCTGTTCTTTCTCTCTCTTTCTTATATCTATGAACACCTTAGTTTCGGCTGCAACGACACCTGATAGAGCGACAAGTCCGATCAAGTTCGGAACAGCCATCAATGCGTTGAAGATGTCTCCAAGGTTCCATACAGTTTCAAGTGACATCGTTGCACCAGGAATGATTGCCAGTACAAAGATCGTTCTGTATACCATTGTAAGTTTTGACCCCACAAGGTAAGTGAAACATTTTTCCCCAAAGTATCCCCAGCCGAGGATCGTCGAGAAGATGAATGTCAGTAAAGTGATGGCGACTACGTAGTTGCCCACACCCGGCAGGAAGAACTCGAATGATTGTGCAGTCAGTGCTGCACCTTCCACACCTGTGGTGTACATGTCAGCCATTACCAGAGTGATACCTGTAATCGAACATACGATGATCGTATCGATGAACACCTGTGTCATGGAAATCAACGCCTGGCGTGCAGGTACATCCGTTTTTGCTGCGGCTGCTGCGATACCGCCCGTACCCAGTCCGGCTTCGTTTGAGAAGAGGCCGCGGGCAACACCCATACGTATCACGGTACCCAGTGCACCACCGGCAACAGCATTACCTGTGAATGCGTCAGTGAATATCAGGCCGACGGCTGCAGGTATCAGATCAAAATTCAGAATCATGATGGCAAAACCGGCCACAAGATAAAAGACGATCATGAACGGTACGAGTATACCGGCTGTACGGCCGATACTTCTGATGCCGCCCAGCAGTACAAGGCCGATCAGTACTGCCATGATCACACCCGTCAGCCAGGTAGGTACGTTGAAGACATCAAGTGCCACACCTGAAGCGGCGTTCGCCTGTATCATATTTCCTATGCCGAAAATCGCTGCAAAGACTGCAAAGAACGCAAACAGTACGCCCAGCCATTTTTGGCCGAGCCCATGTTCCAGATAATACATCGGTCCGCCCGACATTTCCCCTTTGGCGTTCTTCTGTCTGTATTTGACCCCGAGTATACCTTCGGCATATTTAGTTGCCATACCGACGAGCGCTGTCATCCACATCCAGAATACGGCGCCCGGCCCCCCGATCACTACAGCAGTGGCCACACCGACCACATTACCGGTACCGACGGTCGCTGCAAGTGCAGTCATCACCGCCTGGAAATGTGAAATATCCCCGGCGCTTTTATCATCCTGTTTTGTAAACAGCATCTTCAAAGAATGCGGTAACATGCGAAACGAGAAGAAAGAAAGCCTGATCGTTAAAAATAAACCTGTGCCCACTAAAAATATGATCAGTGGAAGACCCCAGACGAAACCACTCAATTCAGCAGTAATATCTGCAAACCATTCACCCATTGTAAACATCCCCTTTATTATGTATTCATCACAAATCTATATAAATATTCTGACAATGTCAACATTCTGGACACAATTAAAATGTACAAAAAAGTGTATTATATCTCAATATGAAATATAATTACGATATTATCATCATAATATTTCATATCGATTCTTCAAAAGCGCTTATTATATAGAGTGATGTAAATAAATTACATGTATATATATATCGAATTCGAGAGTAAAAATATAATTCATAATATGTTTATTAGTAATTTTCAAAATATTCATTGACAACGCTTTCAACCACCAATACAATGTAATTATGTTCGAATAACATATCTTAGTACTAATATCGTACAAAGGGGGTGCTGAAATGGATAACGTCTATATTGATGAAGTCGAAACTTTCATAGTGGACCTGCCGGTGAAAAGGCCACATCAACTGGCAATGACTACGATCACCACGCAGGCGATTGTAATCGCAATCATCAAGGATAAATCAGGAAGAACAGGGGTCGGTGAAGTGGCGACCATCGGCGGGGCTTCATATGGAGACAGCACTGTGGAAGCGATCAAGGCGAATGTGGACAAATACATCGCCCCACATCTGATTGATCAGAGCCCGATTCGATTCAGCAAAATCATGGCTATGGTCGGTAAACATGTGAGAGGCAACCTTTTCGCCAAAGCAGTTATTGAAATGGCCTTGATCGACCTGGCAGCCAAGCAGCGTGAAATTCCTGCCTATCAGCTTTTCGGCGGTAAAATCCACGATTCGCTTCCATTGGCATGGACACTTGCCAGCGGAGATACAGCGAAGGACATCGAAGAAGCGGAAGAGATGCTGCACAAAAAAAGACATAATATATTCAAGCTGAAGATCGGCCATGGAGACCCGGGGGCGAATGTCAGGCATGTCGGTGAAATCGTCAAGGCCGTGGGAGGCCAATCCAGAATCACGGTGGATATCAACCAGGCATGGGATGAGTATATCGCAGCCAGACAAATCAGGGCGCTGGAAGAGATGGGTGTATCAATGATCGAACAGCCGCTTCCTGCATGGAATTATGAAGGCATGAAACGGCTGACCGAAAAATTCGACATCTCGATACTTGCAGATGAGTCGACGACCTCTTTGCATGATACATACCGCATCATCAAAGAGCGGGCGGGAGATGCGGTCGCACTGAAACCTGCCAAACACGGCGGTGTTCTCGAGACGAAGAAGATTGCAGGCATCGCGGAAGGTGCAGGTTTCGGCATCTACGGCGGCACCATGATCGAATCCACAGTGGGGAATGCGATTGCTGCAAGTGTATACTCGACGATATCCGAATTCAAATTCGGAACGGAAATTTTTGGTCCCCTGCTTTACCGGGACAGGCTGACGCTGGAAGAAATCAAAGTTGAAAACTTTGAGATACAGATACCGGATGACATCGGCTTTGGCAATACACTCGATTACGACAAACTGCATCACTATAAGAGATAAGCTCAATGGCAATCGACCGCAAAGCGGTCATAATATAAAAATTATCAATGGGAGTGTTGAATATGACAGTAAACAATCAATTACCAACCAGCAAAAACGATCGTGTGGAAGAGGTCTTCGACCTTTTCATCAAGCATATGCAGGGTTTCTTTGATGAAGCGCAGCTGAATCATGAGGAGTACACGAACTTTGTAAACTGGGCAGACCGCCTGGGTAAATCCGGAGAACTTCCATTATATGCAGACGTATTTTTAGAAACACATGTACTGCAGGCAATGTATACGGAACTTCCGGGCACCCAGCCTTCTCTGCTCGGCCCGTATTACGTTCCTAATGCCCCTTTCGTTGAGCCTGATGAGAATGGTGTAGTCGAACTGCCTCAGCGTGAAGATGAAGAAGGCGAGTTATTCTACTTCAGCGGCACGGTCAAAAATGTTGATGGGGAAATTCTTAAAAATGCAGAAGTCGACTTCTGGCAGAATGATTCATCAGCCAAATATTCGAACTTCGATTCTGATGCACCTGACTTCAATTTACGGGGACGTTTCGTGACAGATGAGGAAGGCAAGTTTACAGTGAAGACATTCTTACCGCTGCCATATTCGATTCCGGATCAGGGGCCGACAGGGGAATTCCTGGGCTATATGGACCAGCACCCTATGAGGCCGGCCCACCTGCACATCATGTTCAAATCGGAAGGGCATGAAACTTTGATCACCCAGGTATTCTTTGAGGGTGACGAGTGGATGGAAACGGATGTTGCTCAAGGTGTGCGTGACGAGCTCATTACAGACCCTGCAGATAAAGGCGACTACAAAGAATCACACCTGGAATTCGTACTTCGCAAGGAAAATTAAATCAAATCAGGGCATGGGGACATGCCCTTTTCATATTTAAAACGGTATATGGAGGAAAGAATCATGAAGGAGTTACCTGAACCGAAACTATCATTACTGGGGCATATGGAATTGTCCGTGGCCAAACCACATCTGCCCGAAAAGACACCGGTCGGCAATCGCAGGATCATCCAGGTGACCGGCGGTAAATTTGAAGGTGAATACTTCAATGCAAAAGTGCTTCCCGGCGGGGATGACTGGATCACTGTGCGCGAAGACGGCACCATCATCCAGGATGTGCGCATCACATTGGAAACTGATGACGGTGAAATCATTTTGATGACTTACAGGGGCATCAGGACCGGTGAGCGTGCCGTGCTGAATCGTCTGGACCAGGGGGAAGCAGTCGACCCGGATGAGTACTACTTCCGAACCAACCCTGTTTTTGAAACCGGAAGCGAAAAATATCACTGGATGAATAACAGAATCTTCATATCCAACGGCATCCGTATGCCGGAGGGCGTCAGTTATTCCATTTATACAGTTGAATAGGCGGTGGAATCATGAAAGTGATCAATACGAAAGATAAACAGATGAATGCAAACATCACTCAACATGCGGAAAGTGATGTCCTGATGATCTTCATCCATGGTCTGACTGGTAATTATCTGCAGATGCATCATTTCCAAAATCATTTTAAAGATAAATACAATACAATGAGCTATGACTTGAGCGGCCGCGGCGACAGTACAATGCAGAAGGATCCGTCGGGCATCGCTCAGCATAGTGAGGATCTGCTTGAAATGATCGAGTCGCTGGGTTATGACAAGATCATCCTCGCAGGATATTCCATGGGCGGATACATTGCCATAGATGTCGCAGGCCGGACTTCGAAAGTGAAGAAAATCGTGCTGTTGGACGGCGGCGGCGAAGCGGATGGGAATACGAGCAAACTGGTCATCCCGTCACTCGGCAGACTGGAGAAGACTTTTGAATCCAGGGATGAGTATCTGGAAATGATGAAGCAGTCATATGGCGCGATGGGCATAGAATGGAGCGGCGTCATGGACCGGGTGATCGACCACGAAATCACACAAGTGGAAGACAAAGTGATGCATAAATCGGATTATCATCTGACTAAACAGGATTTCGGGAGCTTTTATGAGTTCCCTTATGAAGCTGCATATAAAAAGGTCCGGGTCCCTGTCTTCCTCGTCATTTGCACCGGTCCCATCAAAGATGATACAGCGCTGTTCAGCAAAGAAGGCTATGATAAGATGCTGGAAACGATTGAAGAGATAGACTCGACAGTGAAAGGTATCAACCATTATGAAATAGTATTCAATGCCCAGGAAGATTTGAACGAAAAAATAGAGAAATTTTTGGATGAGGAGTAAACGAAGATGGAATCGAAAATCACAGATATTAAATCTGCCCTTCAACCGGTCAAGGATGGCGACACCCTTATGGTCGGCGGATTCGGGCTGGTCGGCGCGCCTTTGTCCTTGATAGATGAGCTGACAAAACTCGATGTGAAGGAACTGACGGTCGTGAGTAATAATGTAGGTGAAGCAGGAAAAGGTCTCGGTATTTTATTGGATCAGGGGAAGTTGAAAAAAGCGATCGGCTCATATTTCACAAGCAACAGGGAAGTCGCCAAATGGTACAATGCCGGCAAACTTGAACTCGAGCTCCTGCCACAGGGCACTTTGAGTGAAGCCATACGTGCCGGAGGTGCGGGCATCGGAGGTTTCTTCACCAAGACAAGTGTCGGTACGGATCTTGCCAAAGGTAAGGAGACCAAGGAGATCGACGGTGAGGAATATGTGTTTGAAAAAGCACTGAAATCAGATGTCTCGCTCGTGCGTGCCCATAAGGCCGATAAGCTCGGCAACCTTGTTTATTATAAAACCGCCAGGAACTTCAATCCCATGATGGCGACTGCCGGAAAATATGTGGTGGCCGAAGTCGATGAAATCGTCGAAGTCGGAGAGCTGAGTCCGGAAGAAATAGCGACCCAGCATATATATGTGGATAAAATCATATTGGCCGAACAAGTGCTGACGAAGGAAGGGGTGGTCCAGAAATGAGTATGAAGGACATGATTGCAGAACGTGCCGCACAGGCCCTGGAAGAGTATTCGGTGATCAACCTGGGCATCGGCATACCGACGCTGGTTGCGAATTACCTGGATAAGGAGAAGTATTACCTGCATACCGAGAACGGGCTTCTCGGCGTCACCTCCGTGGCTGAGGAAGATATCGACCCGGATATCGTCAATGCAGGCAAGCAGCCGGTCGGTGAAGCGACAGGTGCAAGTTATTTCCACAGTGCGGATTCATTTGCGATGATCCGCGGTTCACATGTCGATGTTGCGATACTCGGCGTCCTCCAGGTGGATGAAGGCGGCCGGGTTGCGAATTGGGCGATACCGGGCAAAGACATCATAGGCGTCGGCGGTGCGATGGACCTGCTCGTCGGGGCAAAAAAGGTCATTATTACAACGAATCATACTGCAAAAGACGGCTCCCCGAAATTCCTGAAGGAATGTACTTTCCCGATCACCTCGACCCGACCGGTGGATATGATCATCACCGACCTTGCAGTTTTTGAAAGAAAAGATGATAAATTTGAACTGATCGAATTGATGGGCGATACGACGCTTGAGGAAGTGGCAGAAAAAACGGAAGCGGATTATACAGTGTCGGAAGCATTGAAAAGGAGAGCGGTAGAATGAAAGAGGTAGTGATTGTGGACGCGGTAAGAACGCCGATCGGCAGGTATAAGGGCGCATTGAAGTCAGTCAGGCCGGATGACCTCGGCGCAATCGTCATCAAGGCACTTGTCGAAAGGAATCCGAATCTCGATGTAAACGGTATAGATGAAGTGATTTTCGGTAATGCGAACGGTGCCGGGGAGGAGAACAGGAACGTTGCAAGGATGTCCGCCCTGATTGCCGATCTGCCCGAGAGTGTGGCGGGTACGACAGTGAACAGGCTTTGCGGCTCAAGTCTTGATTCCGTCTCCATGGCAGCGCGGTCGATCATGACCGGTGAAATTGACATCGCCATCGCCGGCGGGACTGAAAGCATGTCGAGAGCGCCTTTTGTCATGCTGAAGCCTGAAAAGGAATTTCCTAGAGGCAACATGGAGTTCGTGGATACAACAATTGGCTGGAGGTTCCCGAACGATAAAATCAAATCCGGGCATGGTATCGATTCAATGCCGCAGACGGCGGAAAATGTAGCGAAAAGATATAACATCAGCAGGGAAGAACAGGATGAGTTCGCTTATGAAAGTCAGCAGCGTGCCAAAGCGGCCGTTGAAGCGGACCGGTTCAAGGAGCAGATGGTTCCCGTCACGATCACTGACCGTAAAGGCAATGAAACCATTGTCGATAAGGATGAGCATCCAAGGCCGGAAACCACCCTCGAAAAATTGTCCGCACTGCGTTCGATTTTTCCTGATGGGACTGTGACGGCCGGTAACGCTTCAGGTGTCAACGACGGTGCGAGTGCCCTGCTCATCATGAGCAAGGAAAAGGCGGATGAATTGGGGCTCTCACCTCTCGTCAAATATACATTCTCTGCGACTGCAGGTGTAGAACCTGCAGTCATGGGTCTCGGGCCGATCGATTCAACAAAAAAGTTGCTTGAAAAGACAGGACGTACAATTTCCGATGTCGGCCTGGTAGAGCTGAATGAGGCATTTGCTTCCCAGTCGATAGAATGCATCAACCAGCTGGGCCTGGACAGGGAAATCGTCAATGTCAACGGCGGTGCCATCAGTTACGGGCACCCGCTGGGTGCAAGCGGTGCACGCATCCTGACGGATTTGATCCATGAAATGAAACGGCGTGGCACAGAAACGGGTCTGGCCACGATGTGTATTGGTGTCGGCCAGGGTATATCATTGATGGTGGATAATATAAAATAATTCAAAAAGGCTGACCGGATTTTTCCGGTCAGCCTTTCTAAAATGGTAATTCTATCTCTGTGTTGCGGCTGATCAGATCAGCTGTTTCAAGAAGCGGGCCCAGAAAATCATCTTCCATTTCACGACGGGTGGTCTGTGAAGAGTTGGCTGAGCAATTGATGGCTGCGATGATATTCCCCCGCATATTGCGGATGGGGGCGGCTATGGAAATCAGCCCGACTTCCAACTGATCCTCACTGATTGCCCAGCCCCTCTCACGTATCACTTCGAATTCTTTCCTCAGATCATCTTCTTTATAGACAGTGTGGGGGGTAAGGGCTTTTAAGTCCGCCTGTGCAAAGTACTCTGCCATTTCCTCTTCATTCTTTTGGGCAAGCAGCAGTTTACCCATTGAAGTGGCGTACGCTGGAAGGTGTGTGCCGATATTCAATGAAATCTTCATGATTTTATTGGCGGGCACACGGCCGATATAAACAATCTCCCCGCCGACGAGCTTTGCAATCGAACTCGATTCATTCGTCTTCTTCGAAAGTTCCCGGAGCAGGGTCGTCGTAATTTCCCAACTGTCCCTTGCAGTCATATATGAATAGCCGAGTGACAAAACTTTGGGGGTGAGATAAAAACGGTTGTCGAGCATCTGCGCATATCCGAGGTTCACCAGGGTGATGAGCACGCGCCTTGCGGTCGGCCTCGATATATTTGTGAGCTTTGCCGCCGAGGATATGGTCAGGTGCTCGTGCCCGTTAAATGCTTCTATCACTTTCAAACCTTTCTCAAAGGTTTGGAGGTGATCCGCAGGATTAAATTCTTCGGTCATAATCATTCCTCATTTGTACGATAGTCAAAAATCTGTACTAATATCATAACATTTTATTTGCGATAAATCTTCTTTTCATCTTCATGGCCAAAAACCGATCAATGGCCAATAAAGATATGCCACCCCGGTGATGATGATGATGCTGGCGACAGTGGAAACGATGCCGGGCAGCAGGAAATCCTGCTGCTCCACCCTTCCCGTGCTGTGCACGACGACATTCGGCATGGTTTCCACGACCAGGATGAATCCGAGGAGCAGGGTTACAGCAGAGAGCACCGAAATCACAACGGGGTCCTGGCCCGATTGGGCCGACAGGCTGATCAGCACCGGCAGTAATGTGATGACTGCTGTTGAAACATTCGTCACACCAAGATGGTATATATGGGAGATGAGTACAGTGATCGGTATTGCAAGCCATGGATTGCTGAATACATCGACGATGACCTGAGGTGATACGAGTACTTCAAGTAAATCGACCGCACCGGATTCGATCAGTGAATAACCGAGCGATAATGTCGCACCGATGAGCAGGACGATGCCGAAGTTGATTTTAAGCAACTTCTGCCACTCTACAAAACCGACGACAGGCAGAGCCATCATCATGACAGCAAACAAGGCACCGAAAGTCGGGTGGTAACCGTGCCATGACTCGGTCAGCCAGATGAGGATGGTCGCAATGAGTATGAAGATGCATTTCATTTCCCCTGTCGTCAGCTTCCCGATCTCTTCATTCTTCTTTTTCATTTCCTGCTGCAGCGTATCGAATGAACGTTCACGCGGGGTATACATTTTCCACAGTATGAACATGATGGCAACGGTCAGAAGAATCCAGATCGGTGCGGTATATATGAACCATTCGAGATATGAGATGGACACCCCCACATACAGCCTCAGAAGTTCCACGGTCAGTATATTGCCTATCGCTGCAGTCAGGACGGCGACCCCGCTTATGCTGATGCCGAAGGCTGTACTGATGTAAAGCAGTTTATTGAAATTCGAGTCCCGTTTTATATCCGCTTCCCTGATGATTCCATCGAGGACAGGCATCATCAGGGACGCCCTGACGGCTGTGGCCGGGATGAAGAAGGCCTGGATCTGGTTGAGCAGGCCCACCCCTATATAGATGCCTTTGGAAGTGGAACCCATCGTTGCCAGAAGGGAGAAAGTCATGCGTTTGATGAGCGGGGTTTCGTTGACGCCGATGGCCATCATCATCCCGCCGATGATCAGAAAAACTGCCGGAGATGAGAATCCGCTCAGCACAGTTTCGATCCCGACCGGCCGGAGGAGCATCAGCAGCACCAGCACAATTATAGATGTCAATCCGATTGGAACCGGTGCAAAGGCCCATAAAATGAGTCCATAGAGCATGATTGAAATCGTCGCCCTCTCCGACCAGCCTATTTCTTCAGGCAGGAACAACAGCACTGCAACGAACAGTACAGTCGCCGCCAAAAAGATGATGATCCGGCGCAGACCGGGTGTATGATGATCTGTATTTATCATATGCCGCCACTCCATTAATTGTATGAATATTAAAGGAATACAGCATCGCATGCTGTATTCCCAAAAAAACATCAGGTTGTATTGAAGTTATTCCCATTATCGGATGAAAGCTCTTTTTGGTGCGGCCGGTCCTTATTGACGAATTTTTGGATCAGGGCCGCGGCTATGATGAGGCCGAGGGCGATGCCATCGGTCATGATATCCGCCACCATGAGCAGCAGGGCGATGCCGAGCAGCACGACCCTCGTATACCATGCGGCTCTTTTCCTGAAGAACCAGCCCTGCACGGCTGCCGACAGGAAATAAACGCCGAACAGCGCAGTGATGACTGCAAGGACGATGGCAAGCGAGTCGTCACTCAGGAGCAGGAGTTCCGGACTGTAGAACATCATGAAAGGCACGATGAATGCAGCCAGGCCGATTTTGAAGGCCTCCACGGCGGTCCTCATCGGATCGGTCCCGGTGATGCCTGCAGCAGCGAACGCTGCCAGTGCGACAGGCGGTGTGATGGCCGATAACACCGCATAATAGAATACGAACATATGCGCAAGGAGCGGGTCCATCCCCATCCTGACGAGCCCCGGGGCGACGACGGACGCGGCCACGGCATATGCAGCCGTCGTCGGCATCCCCATCCCGAGGATGATGGATAAGAGCATTGCAAAGATCAGTGCAATCAGCATGTTGTTGTCTGCAATCGTCAGAAGCATGGTGCTGAATCTCTGTCCCACACCGGTCAGGGCAATGACACCGACGATGATGCCGGCAGTGGCGACGATCGCGATGAGCTGCAATGCATTTTTCATACCCAGTTCCAGCGCTTCCAGCACTTTCATGAGCCCCATACGCGTCTCTTTACTGAACAGGCTCAGGACAAAACATAAGATGATGCCGACCGTACCGGCGAACACTATGCTGTATCCGGCAACCAAAAGGTAGACCAGTACGATGATCGGAATGAAGAGGTAGGCCTTCTTCACCAGATCTTTGATGTTGGGCAGCAGGTGGCGCGGTACGCCCCTCAAGTCTTCTTTCAAAGCCTGGAAATCGACCATGAAATAGACGGAGACGAAGTATAACAGTGCCGGTATGATTGCTGCAATGATGATATCCGAATAAGGGATCCCGGTGATTTCTGCCATGAGGAAGGCACCTGCACCCATGATCGGCGGCAACAGCTGGCCGCCCGTCGATGCCGTCGCTTCCGTGGCAGCGGCGAACCTTGGCCGGTAGCCGGTCTTCTTCATCAACGGTATGGTCAATGAACCGGTGGCAACGACGTTCCCCGCCGATGTGCCGTTGATGGAGCCCATGAGGGCTGAAGCGAATATGGCGACTTTCGCCGGCCCGCCGCGCATCCACCCTGCCAGCCTGAAGGCCACATCGATGAAGTACTGGCCGACACCCGACATCTGGAGGAATGCCCCGAATATGATGAAGAGGATGATGTATCTGGAAGAAACATCCGTCGTCACCCCGAACACCCCGTCAAGACCGTAAATATAAGTGACGAACCTTTCGAAGGAATAGCCGTTATGATTGAAGATGCCGGGCATATAAGGCCCCAGGAATGAATACGCGATGAAGACGCCTGCAAGTATCGGCAGTGTCCATCCGCTTGTCCTTCTCGTGATTTCCAAAACGAGCAGGACACCGACTGTCGCCACCACAACATCCAGGGTGGTCGGTGTGACCCCGAAACGGAACACCAGCGTCGTCAGGTTTTCCGCTATGTAGTAGCCGATGAATATTGCGGCTGCTATCAGAATCCAGTCCACTATAGGAATGCTGTTGGACTTCGTCTTCCATCCCTTATAGAACATCAGTGTCAGCACTGTGCCGAAAACGATGTGTGTACTTCTGAAGACCCAGGGGTCTATAGGATTGAAATTCAGGATATACAGGTGATAAAGGGCGCCGAAAACGGCAATGCCCATGAATAAATATCTTTTCCAGCCTGTAAGATTCCTGGTGCTCTCGGATTTTTCCAGAGCATCTTCAACAATTTCCGTATCGAGTTTACCCTCTTCATCCAATTCGGATTCAAGGGAAAGGTCATCATTATCGTCCGGTTGTTCTTCCGATCTTCTCTTTCTGTTTACTTCAACTTTTTCAGCATCTTCGTCATGAGTGTTTTTATTCAAGCGCTTCCCCCCCTTTATACCTGCATTAATACAGCCGGTTTCAACCGGCTGTATCAATAAGCAGAGCTAGCCTGTAAAAATGGTGTTACTCACTGTCATCCTCGTCGCTCCACTCTTCAGGATACACGTCATCAGCCAGTTCGATGCCGATTTCCTCATAGTAGCGGATTGCGCCCGGATGCATTGGGTAATCCGTGTTATTTGTGATGACTTCAGGATCTTCCGCTTCTGAAGCCGAGTTGTGGGTATCGATCATCTGATCGATGTTTTCGTGATATGCTTTTACAAGATCATAGACGAAATCCGAGTTTGCTTCTTTTTGAACTACACCGTAATTGAACTGTGAAACGGTTTCAATATCTTCATCCATTGAGTCATAAGTGCCGCCCGGGATGGTGAATTCCTGGAAATACGGGAGTTCTTCCATCACCGTCGAACGCTGCTCTTCCGTGAGGCCGTAGATGTTGATATCTGCCTGGGTTTCAGCTTCAACTACCGCTGAAATCGGGAGGCCTGCAGAGAAGCCGATATGATCCAGCTGGCCGTCAAGCATTTGTGAAACCATGTCACTTGCACCGGCTGCAACCTGGTCCCCTGTTTCAATGCCGAGGATGTCATAGATTATCGGGTTGTAAGTGCCTGGTGTACCGCCTGCAGGGCCGATGCCGACACGTTCACCCTCGTGGTCTTCAAGGCCTTCAGCACCGGTTGATTCCAATGAGAACCAGTTGAACGGCGTATCATACATCGGGAAAATGACGCGGATGTCATCATATTCCTGATCCGCCCATTCACCTTCGCCTGTATAGCCTTCATAAAGAGGGCCTTCCGTGACCATTCCGAGCTGAACATCATCTGCATCCAGAAGCTGTATGTTATGCACCGGACCACCTGTCACTTCAATGTTTGAAGAGATGTCGAGGTGTTCTTCAAGCAATGTCGAGAGGCCGCCGCCCCAGATGTAATAAGTACCGCCCTGCGAGGCTGTACCGACGGTTACGGTTGAAGGATAGTCATTTTCTTCAAAATCGGCTTCCGCTTCACCATTGCCGTTTTCTTCCCCGCCTTCATCAGTGCCTCCATCGTCACAAGCTGCCAAAACCAAAGCAAGAACCATCGTGCTGAACAATAACCAAAATTTCTTCATAAATAAAATCCCCTTTGTCATTATTTTATATTGACTGCCTAGTATGACCTTGGCATACCAAGCACGTGTTGCCCTATATAGGAAAGAATCATGTTGTTGTTCACCGGTGCGACCTGGTACATCCTTGTCTCCCTGAATTTGCGCTCGATATCATATTGATCGACGAAGCCGTTTCCGCCGTAAGTATTGATTGCGACGTTTGCAGCTTCCCAGCTTGCCTCACTCGAAATCAGTTTCGCAGTGTTGGCTTCCTCCCCGCAATTCTCGCCGGTGTCGAACTTCTCGGCGGCCTTGTATCTCAATGCATCGGCAGCCTTGATTGACGCATAAGCTTTCGCGATGGGGAACTGGACACCCTGATTTTCCCCGATCTTCCTGTTGAACACCTCCCTTTCGCTGGCATATTCGACCGCACGGTCGATGAAGAAATAACCATCGCCGATGCTTTCCGAAGCAAGCAGGATCCTTTCGGCGTTCATGCCGTCCAGCACATATTTGAAACCGCTGCCAACTTCGCCGATGACACTGTCTTCAGGCACCTTCATATCTTTGTACCAGATTTTATTGGTGGCATAATTGAACATCGTGCGCACGGACTCGACAGCCAGGGCGTTTGGCTGATTCTGCCTGATTTCCCTGAGGTCCACCAGGAATAAAGTCATCCCCCGGGACTTCTTTTCCACTTCTTCAAGCGGTGTGGTCCTTGCGAGCAGGAGCAGCAGATCTGATTGTCTGATCCGGCTCGTCCAGTTTTTGTGTCCGTTGATGACATAACCGTCATCCGTTTTTTCGGCAAAAGTTTCAATGGCTGTAGTATTTGAGCCTGCTTCAGGTTCCGTTATCGAGAAGGCCTGCATGCGGATTTCACCACTTGCGATGCCCGGCAGATATTTTTCTTTCTGCGCCTTGTTTCCGTGTCTGAGGAGGGATCCCATCGTATACATCTGGGCGTGGCAGGCCGCTGCATGGCCGCCGGCCCTATGTATCTCTTCCAGGATGATGGTGGCTTCCGTGAGGCCGTACCCTTTTCCGCCATATTCTTTTGGAATCAGCACCGATAAGTATCCGGCGTCCGTCAATGCATCGACGAATTCCTGCGGGTATTTCCTGTCGGGATCCAGCTCCCTCCAGTATTCATTACCGAATGTCTCGCACAGTTCCCGCACTTCCTTGCGCAGCTGCAGTCGTTCTTCTTCACTGAGTTTGATCGTTTCCGATTGTAATAGATCGCTCATCGTTATCAAGTTCCTCCTGATATTAAAGTTGGTCAATCATTGGCGAAAGACTGTTGTGAACTTTCATAAAAATCATTTCCCGCACTGTCATTGATGACGATGCAGGGGAAATCCTCCACTTCAAGTCTGCGTATGGCTTCAGTTCCCAGATCTTCATAGGCCACGAGTTTGGAAGCGGTGATCTTGCGGGCGAGCAGTGCGCCGGTCCCGCCGATGGCCACCATATATACGGCCTTATTCTCCTGAATGGCATCGGTGACTTCCCGGCTGCGGTAACCTTTCCCGATCATCCCCTTCAGGCCGTGTGCCAGAAGCGCTGGTGTATAGGCATCCATCCGGCTGCTGGTCGTCGGGCCGGCTGAGCCGATGACTTCGTCCGGTTTGGCCGGCGTTGGGCCGACATAGTATATCACCTGGCCTGTCAGGTCGACCGGAAGGTCTTCACCGCGCTCCAGTGCCTCAGCCATGCGTTTATGTGCCGCATCCCTTGCTGTATAGATTGTACCGGAAAGCAGTACGGTATCACCGCTTTTCAATTTCTCGGCAGCGCCGGGTTCAAAAGGCACCTTGATACGTATCTCGGACATATGGACCTCCTTAAATGACGAAATGCTTGTGTCTGCTGGCGTGACAGTTCAGATTGACTGCGACAGGGAGCGCGGCGATATGACAGGGCGCGGTTTCCACTTTGATATCCAGTGCGGTGGTGTTCCCCCCGAGCCCCTGCGGCCCGATGCCGAGCTGATTGACAGATTCGTGCAGTTCCATTTCGAGTGCGGCGATCCCCTCATCGGGATGCCTCTCTCCCACAGGCCTGAACAATGACTTCTTGGCAAGATAGGGCGCCACTTCAAAGTTGCCACCGATGCCGATGCCGACGACGAGGGGCGGGCATGCATTGGGACCTGCTTCCCTGACGGTCTTCATGATGAAATCCTTCACGCCTTCCAGACCTGCCGAGGGGGTGAGCATCTTCATTGCGCTCATGTTTTCAGCGCCCCCGCCTTTGGCCGACATCTGAACATCCAGAGCATCCCCCTCGACAAGTTCGATGTGGATGACGGCAGGGGTATTGTCCCCGGTATTGCTGCGTGTGATGGGATCATCCACAATCGAATATCTCAAATACCCTTCGTCATACCCTTTTCTGACCCCCTCGTTGATCGCATCTTCCAATTTTCCGCCGGTGATGTGACAGTCCTGGCCGAGCCTGACGATGAAGACCGAGACCCCTGTATCCTGGCACATCGGTACGCGGTTTGACGTGGCGATGTCCGCGTTCTCTATCAGTTGATTCAAAATGCTTTTTCCTGCTTCGGAGGTTTCGGTTTTGACCGACTCTTTAAAAGCATTGACCACGTCTTCACCAAGGTCAAAATTCGCCTCCTGGCAGATTCTTGAAACTTCATCGACGATTTCAGTGTATTGGATCACTTTCATAAGCCCGCCTCCATTGTTACTGTTTTTGCTGTTTGAGCACTTCTTCCAGTAATTCATTCCGTTGGTCCGGCGCGTGGGATTTCTTGTAGACCATCATCGTCCGGTCAAAGGAGATGACGATTTCGGCACGCTGATTGTATCCGTATGTCCTGACGTTGACGATGCCCACATTCGGGCGGGATTTGGACTCGCGCAGTCCTGTGACTTCAGAATAAGAGTAGATCGTGTCGCCTTCAAACACCGGTTTTGGGAGCTTGATATTATCCCAGCCGAGGTTCGCCATGGCATTCTGTGAAATGTCGGTGACGGACTGTCCTGTGACCAGTGCCAGTGTGAAGGTGGAATCGACGAGCGGCTTGCCGAATTCGGTATTCTCCGAGTAATAATCGTCAAAATGGATCGGATTGGTGTTCTGTGTCAAAAGCGTCATATAAATATTATCTGTTTTGGTGACCGTTCTTCCGAGTGGGTGCGGATAAATGTCCCCTTCAGTGAAATCTTCGTAAAATCGGCCTGTCCAACCTTCCTGTACACTCATTGAAACTCCTCCTGTTGTTCTGATTTAAGATTTTGTTGAAACACCTAATTCTTCCAATATCTTATCGGTGTGTTCCCCCAGAGCCGGGACATTCTTCATCACCGGTTTGTAATCTTTGGAAGTCACCGGTGGAAGCAGTGAAGCGATATTGCCTCCAGGCGTTCCGATTTCCCTCCAGCGGTCTCTGGCTTTCAGCTGTGGATGGTTGAAGAAATCCTTCATGGTATTCAACCTGGCGTTCGCTATCTTCGCTTTTTCCACCCGCTCTATCACGACATCCGAAGTGAGGTCGGAAAATGCTTCCTCTATGATCTCCTTAAGCGCTTTCCTGTTTTCGGAGCGCAGGTAATTCGCATTGAAACGTGCATCACGGGCCAGTGCTTCATCATTCAGCACTTCTTCGCAGAACTGTGCCCATTCCCTTTCGTTCTGAAGGCCGATGAAGACGGTTTTGCCGTCGCCGCATTTAAATGGGCCGTAAGGGTATATCGTGGAATGGCTGGCGCCTGTACGGTTTGGTTCCTGACCGCCGTATTGTGCATAATATGCCGGGTAGCCCATCCACTCTCCCAGTGCCTCGAGCATGGAGACTTCAAGGACTGTGCCTTTACCGGTTTTCATGCGGTTCATCAGTGCGGTGAGGATGCCGGTATATGCATACATGCCTGCAGCGATGTCCGCGATGGAGATGCCGGCTTTGGACGGCTCATCCTCGGTGCCTGTGACGGATACGAGGCCGGCTTCGCACTGCACCAGCAGGTCATAGGCTTTCTTCTGTTCATACGGTCCGCCTTTCCCATAACCTGATAAACTGCAGACGATCAGTTCAGGTTGCTTTTCAACCATCTCCTCCGGCACGAATCCCATGCGTTCAATGGCTCCGGGGGCAAGGTTTTGAATGAAGACATCCGCTTTTTCCAGCAGTTTGGAAAGGACTTCTTTATCATTATCATCTTTAAGATTTAATGTGATGGATTCTTTGGAACGGTTCGTCCAGACGAAGTGGCTCGACAAGCCGTTGACGGTGGTATCATAACCTCTTGCGAAATCCCCGACGCCGGGTCTTTCAACTTTGATCACCCTTGCTCCGAGATCTGCGAGCTGCCGTGTTGCAAAAGGGACGGCAATGGCCTGTTCCAAAGAGACGACTGTAACACCTTCCAGTGGTAACATTGAATTCCTCCTATAATAAACCGCTTACATTTTGAGTAATTTTTTAGCCCGTTCATAAACAGGCGGATCGATCATTTTACCTTCGACGGCTACTGCACCATCACCATCGTCGATTGAAGCTTCAAAGGCATCGACTATCTTCTCCGCCTCTTCGACTTCCGAGTGTGTCGGTGCGTAGACCTCATTGACGGTCTCTATTTGTTTTGGATGGATGACAAGGCGGCCCTGGAAACCATATCCGCGGCTCATGGCGGATGCTTCCTTCAAGCCTGCCTCATCTTTGAAGTCGGTGAAGACCGAATCGACCGGCTGGCTGATGCCTGCAGCGCTGGAGGCGGCGGCGAGTGTCGACCGCGCATGCAGAAGTGCATGGTCGTCGTCGCCAGGTATGCTTACGTCCAGCATATAGTCTTCGGCCCCGAATGCCATCGCTTCGACACGTGGGGAAGCGGAGGCTATTTCCAGGGCGTTCATCATGCCTTTGCCGGTTTCTATCAAGGGTGCAATTTTAATATCATTTAACTTCAGGTCATTTTGTTTTTCAAAAGTGGTGAGCAGATAATCCAGGATTTTTATATCATCGGCCCCGCCGGTCTTCGGTAAGACGACGCCATCCAGATGCTCACTGACGAGCGCCTGCAGATCATCGATGAAATAAGTGCTGTGGATTTCATTCACCCTTATATATTTCTTCGAATGGATATCCGGATGGTTCAACCATGGCATTATCTTTTCCCTGGCTGATGCCTTTTCAGTCGGCACCACACTGTCTTCGAGATCGAAGATGATGATGTCTGCACTCAGCTCTGTTGACTTGGATAGAAATTTATCTTTGCTGCCGGGTATGAAAAACCAGCTTTTGTCCATATAGCTTCACCTAAACCCTTCTTAATTTAGGATATTGTCGATTGGATACAATCCCAGTTTAAAAGAACTCTGCCTGTTTGTAAACAGAATTTTTAGAATTAATCAAATTATTGTTCGTCAAGGTTCAATAAAGGAATCAGATCCTCGTGCGTCCTCTTGATATGATGGGCATATTCCAAGCATGCTGCCTCGACGTCCCCCGCTTTGATGGCGTTCAAGATTCCGGCGTGTTCAATGTTCGACTTTTCAATTTGGTCCGGTATGACGTAAGGTGTATCTTTGGCGATTCCGTGTGAAACCCTTGCCATCAGTCCGTGGAGCCTTTTACTGTTGGAGCCTGACAATGAAAGGTTATGGAACTTGTTGTTCAGTTTCACATACGATTCGATATCCATCGTTCCAAGCATTTCGTCATGGAGTTCCTCGAGGCTGGTTATAGCCTCCACTGTCAGATTGGGGATGCTCTTCTTCAAGGTTAACGGCTCAAGTAACGTACGCAGTTCATATATTTCATCGATGTCTTCGAGGGTCAGTGAGTTGACGATCGCCCCCTTATGGGGTTCCAGACTGACCAGCCCCTCAAGTTCCAAGGTTTTCAATGCTTCCCTCACAGGCATTCTGCTGACACCGAGCTGTTCAGCAATATCCGCCTGTACGAGCCTTTCATTCGGCTTCAAGTCCCCTTTTAAAATCGCCTGCCTCAGAATGGTGGTCACCGAGTTTGGGAGCACGTCCCTTTTAACGCTCTTCAATTTCATGCTTATCATCCTTTTTTCTCCGTATGCAAAGAAGGCAAACAGAGATTTTACTTCACTGTGACATTATAAGGGAAAAGCGAGCTTAAATCATCCGCATTTTCAAGTGAAAGTATGTTTGCAGCAACTTCTTCTGCCTGAGATTTATCGATAGCCTTGGCAAGTACCATGAACTTCTCATAAAGGTCATCTTCCGTTACATGGTTTTCGGGATCCCCTTTAGGATATTCGGTGGTGAGCGTCACTGTTTCCCCATTCTTCAAATGGATGTCGACGTTTGCGCCCCATTTCCCGGGATAGGCGTGATCCACCGCCTCATCAGTGAAGATGGTGACTTTATTCATCATGTGGCGGATTTCTTCATCCCACAGGTTTTCTTCAGTGAATGTATCAAGGTTGCCATTTTGCTTGACCAGTGCCAGTGCTGTGCAATACTGCAGGCTGAATTTGCCCTGGTAGACGGTCTGGGGATCATCATTATCGGTGATGTTGATTGCGACCGCGTAAGTCCCGACCTCTATCTTCTCCACTTCATCCGGATCCAGGTTTTCCTCTCTGGCGAAATCCGAAACCAGATCCATCGCATGATGTGTATGCCTGCATGAAGCATGGACTTTGAATGAATTTTCCATGATTTTGAACTCCCGGCCCAGGCCGTTTGTGATTTTATCTGCATCGTACTCATCACTCATCGCTTCAAAGAAACCGCGTCTGCCTTCCAAAATTTTGGAAGCGGCCGAGAAATCCTTCTCTGCAAGCAAACCGGCGATTACACCGTTCATAGCGGCTTTGCCCGGATGCAGCTGTTTCGACATTGCACCGTCTTCGATGAATTCCCAAAGCCCTGCAGCCTGAGTGCCTGCACTGCCAAGTGCATGCACCGTCTGTTCGACGGACAGGTCCAGCAGTTTTGCGGTTGCGGCAGCCGAGCCGAACGTTCCGCATGTTGCCGTATTATGCCAGTAGTAATAATGTGACGGAGAGACTGCCTCACCAATCCTGAAACAGACTTCATAACCGATGACGACTGCCGTGATCAAGTCTTTACCGTCCAGCTTCTTTGATTCACCAATCGCGAGTGCAGCGGGGATAACGACGGTCGCAGCATGGATGATGGAACTTTTATGGATGTCATCCTGCTCGACGATATGGCTCGCTGCCCCGTTCAATAATGCAGCGTTGGTGACGGAGGATTTCCCCCCGTTGATCAGGGAGGCCTGTTCATTTCCACCGAGCATCTCCACCATTTCTTCAACTTTCCGGATCGGCGGGGTATCTTTACCGGCAATGGCGGAACTGAAATAATCCAGTATGCAAAGTTTCGTGAACGCCACCACCTCCCCGGGTATGTCGTCATACGTCGTCTCGACGACGTATTCAGCCAATCGTTTACTTAAGGACAATATATTCAACCTCCTAGTATCATTTGACACCTATTATATTGGATACAATAGCCAAAAGCAATTCATTTCTGAAAAATCAGTAAATTGAGAGGTCATTTAGGCCTGGGGGAGGGCTGGTCAGACGAGGGAATAGATTTGATATCGTCATATGCTCGTATGATGACCGTGCAAAACTAACGATTTTGATATAGTAGTATTAAATGCCATGAGGAGGATAAGATGATTACAGAAAAAGACAGGAAGTATTTAAGGAAGTGTGTGGCACTTGCTGCGGCTGCGCTAGAAAAAGGAAACTCCCCGTTCGGATCGATACTTGTTTCAAAAGACGGAGAGGTTTTATTCGAAGACCATAACAGGGACGCCGGGGGCGACAATACACGCCATCCCGAGTTCGAAATCGCCAAATGGGCGATTGCCAATTTAACTGAAGATGAAAGGAAGGAAAGCGTGGTATACACTTCGGGCGAGCACTGTTCGATGTGCGCCTCGGCCCACGGTCTTGCCGGTCTCGGCCGGATCGTCTACGCCACTTCAAGTGAGCAGTTGCAGGAGTGGAAGGAGGAACTTGGGGCGGAACGGGGCATGTTGAAGGGACTCGCGGTTACAGAGGTTTTGAGGGATATCCAGCTCGACGGCCCGGAACCTGAATTAGCGGAAGCAATAAAAGCATTGCATTATGAATATCATAGAGGCAGGACCAAACTGTGATGATGTCGGACAGGCAAAAGGGGATCGTGCTCGCCATCACGGGCGCCTTCTTCTGGGGCGTCGGGGGCGTGGCCTCTGACTGGCTCTTCACCGGCAGGGGGATTTCCGTCGACTGGTATGTCACCGCGAGGCTGCTGGTCAGCGGGGTGTTCCTGGTGGCGGTGCACAAGTTCATGTCCAAAGGCATGCCCGTCTTCGGCATTTTCAAAGAAAGGTCCGTCATCATCAGACTCATCATCTTCAGCATGCTCGGGATGTTGCTTGTCCAATACTCGTATATGGCTTCCATCGATCATGGTAATGCGGCGATCGCGACCCTGCTTCAGTACCTTGCGCCCATCTACATCATTTTATGGTATTTACTGCGGGGACAGGAGAGGACGACGGGCTTTGATGCTCTGGCGATCTTCCTGACATTGACCGGTACGTTCCTGCTGCTGACGAACGGTTCTTTCGGACAGCTGTCCGTCCCGCTGCCGGCCATCATATGGGGGGTGGTTTCCGGATTTTCACTTGCCTTCTATACAATCTATGCAAGAGGGCTGCTCACCCGCTTCCCTTCCCTGCTCGTCGTCGGTTGGGCGATGATCATCGCCGGCGGAGTGATGAACTTCATCCACCCGATTTGGGTAGTCGAGGCAGAGATGATCGATGCGGCGGCCGTGCTGACCCTGCTTTTCGGCATCTTTGCGGGCACAGCCATCGCCTTCTGGTTCTTCATCAAGAGTCTAGAATACATCACGGCGAAAGAGACGACGCTTTTCGGCACCATCGAGCCCCTCGCTGCCATCGTAGCAAGCGTGCTTGTCATGAATGTCGCCTTCCAAAGCTGGCAGTTGTTCGGGATGTTTTTAATACTGGTGCTGATCACCATGTTGTCCCTTAAAAAACAAAGTGAATGAAATAATGAATCCCCTTAAAAAAAGAGATTCCACGGATGCTGATCCGGCGGCGGGCACTCCATCTCCACCATTTCATCCTTCGTCGGGTGCTTGAAGGACAGGAAGTATGCCCACAAGGCGATCTGCTGGCCTGCTTTATTATGCTGCCGGCCATATTTCTGATCTCCGAATAAAGGATTGCCGGCATTGGCGAGCTGGACCCGCACCTGGTGGGAGCGTCCGGTTTCCAGCCTGACCCCGAGAAGGGTCAGGTCCTTCACTTCCTCCCTGGCGGTGACTTTGTAGTGCAGGATCGCTTTTTTGGCACCATTCACATTTCTGCCCACTACATCCACCTGGTTTTTCCTGCGGTCTTTAAGCAGATGATCCGTCAGCTTATCTTCATGTACCGGCATCCTGCCGCGCACAATCACTTTATATTTTCTTATGATTTGATTCTTTCTCAGCTGATCGGATAATCGGGAAGCGGCTTTGGAAGTCTTGGCGAAGACGATCACCCCGCCGACCGGACGGTCCAGCCGGTGGACAAGACCAAGATAGACATTGCCGGGTTTATTTTCTTTCACCTTTATGTAACTCTTAAGCATATTCAGAAGGTCTTCATCCCCGGAAGCATCGCCCTGGACGGGGATATTGACAGGTTTTTCAACGATGAGCAGATGATTGTCTTCATATAATACGTTGATACTCACGATTCAAACTCCTTGTTAAATGATCAATAACATACGATTATACCATCTGCCTGTTTTTATGAAAGGAAAAGACGGACAAGCCATATGGCCTGCCCGTCTTTTAATTGATGGATATGAGTTTTTAATAAAAATGGCTCCACGGCTTTTCGTCAGGCGGACTGGATTCCACAGTCACCGCCTCTTCTTTTTCAGGGGGTATCACACTGACGGAATAAGACCAGAGCGCCACCGGCTGACCAATCTTATTATAGTGCTGGCCATGGTCGGTATCGCCGTGGATGGTATTGCCCACATTGGCAAGCTGGACCCTGATGAGGGAGGAGTAGCCTTTCTCCAGTTCGATATCCATTAGTGTGAGGTCGTTATCTTCATCCCTGTCGATGACCTTATAGTGGAGTTGACTTTTTATCGCATCCTTGTCATCCTCATCGGTGATGACATACAACTTATTCCTTTCATTCTGTACAAGATGGTTGGTCAGGGTGTCCGCCCCGCTCGGCATCTGACCACGCACAATCGCCCTGTAGTGCCTGGAGACATTACGGTTGCCACTTTCATCCCCAAACAGTCCGGCTCCTTTTCCGGACTTCGCGAAAACAGCTGCGCCGCCGATCGGGGTATCCAGAATCTCCTCTGCCTCAGGATATAATTCATCGTCGCCCCCGATATACTCTTTGAGCGACTTCATCAGGTCTTCCCCTTCAGTACCTTTTTTATGCGAGGGGATGACGGCGGGTTTCTCGATGATCAACAGATGGTCGTCTTCATATAAAACATTAATGTCCATGATGCAGTCTCCTTTACTCTAAACGTCTTTTATATCAATATTAAATCAATTCCCCATTTTATGGCCAATCTAACATGAAGTGCGAATCATTATCATATAGTAAGGATGAATGTGAATGCTCGACCGGTCATCTCCAATATTAATATTAATCATGATGGTGCTCGGGCTGTTCCTCGGACAGTACGAATGGCTGGCTGATATCACGGCCGTATCAGTGGTACCTTTGCTGATGCTGCTGTTGTTCCTCATCTTTCTCGACGTCCCATTCAGGGAAATACCGGCATCGGTCAAAAATTATAAATTCAATTTTTTATCACTTGTTGTAAATTTCATATGGACACCGGTGCTCGCTTACATGCTGGGCTATATGTTCCTTTCGGATCAGCCTGTGTTATGGCTTGGTCTCTTCATGCTGCTGGTCACACCATGTACGGACTGGTTCATCATATTCACCAAAATTTCAGGGGGCAATACGGCACTCTCAACCACCATACTCCCTGTGAACTTCATACTTCAAATCATACTGCTGCCGGTCTATATCTATATATTTTTCGGCGTTTTCGAATGGGTGTCCCCAAACATCATATTCTCAATGATTTTAACATTGCTGATCCCCTTAACGCTGGCCATGGTGATGAAACTGGTATTTCCAGCGCAGCATTTGAGCAGGCTGTCCTCATGGAACCCGGCCATACTGGGGCTTGCAGTACTCTCCATATTCGCTTCCGAAAGGGAAGTCCTCTTCGGCAACCTGAACTTGCTGCAGATGATCCTGATACCGATCATGTTATTCTTTGTGATCAACTTTTTTCTCGGCAACTTTGCAGCGAAAATGTTCAAATTTAATTATCCCGATACAGTCAGTCTCATCATGACGACAATGGCGAGGAATTCCCCCCTGGCACTTGCGATTGCGGTCGTCGTGTTTGATGAGATGCCCGTCATCACACTCGCCCTCATCATCGGCCCCTTGATAGAAATACCCGTGCTGGCCATTACGGGCCGGGTCATGCAGGGAAAGGCGGGTCGGACTTGAAGTCCGGCTTTTTTCGTCCCATGAATGTAGTTAAAGAATACTGAATAGTGTGATAAGATAAGAGCACAAATATGAAATTTAGGGGGAGACGCATGAAAGTGAGCAGATACTCCGAGAATTCCGTAACCGTTTACCTCGGAGACGACATCAGTGAAGAGACCAATAAAAAACTGGTGAACTTAAAAAAGGAACTTGAAGATCAAGCGCATGAAGGAGTGACGGAGATCGTCATCTCCTACACCAGCCTGATTGTTTATTTTGATGTGTTCAAAACCTCAGGGGAAGCGCTTGAAAAAGTGTTGGGGGAAATCGACCTGGAAGCACTCCAGGGCAAACCCTTCGAATACCGGCTTGTAGAAATCCCCGTCTGCTACGGCGGAGACTATGGACCGGACCTTGGACGCTTCGAGGAAGATGGTTTGTCGCCGGAGGATGTCATCGATATGCACAGCGATACCGAGTATTTGGTATACATGCTCGGTTTCATGCCGGGCTTCCCCTATCTTGGCGGATTGGATGAGAAACTGTTCAAAGCACGCCTTGATGATCCAAGGACGAGCATCCCCGCTGGCTCGGTCGGCATCGGAGGCAAACAGACGGGCATGTACCCCTTCACTTCACCCGGGGGCTGGAACCTGCTCGGCCGTACCCCGATTCCTTTATTCGATGAAGAAAGGGACCCTCAGATCCTGTATGAAGCGGGTGACAGGATCGTCTTCAAATCGATTGATGAAGCCGCGTATAATAAGCTTGAAGAGCAGGTGGCGAGCGGTGAATATGAAGTCAATATTACGATGAGGGAGGCGGAATGATGACGTTCAAAGTAATGAATCCGGGATTGTTTTCAACCATGCAGGATGCCGGGCGCTTCCATCATCAGGCATACGGCTTCTCCCCTTCCGGTGCCATGGATTACAGGGCGCAAAAGCTGGTCAATAAATTGCTCGGCAACGATGAGAATGCTGCCGTGCTGGAAATGACACTGCACGGGGTGACGCTTGAAGTATTGCAAGATACGGTGGTCGCGACTGCCGGGGCTGAAGCAAAGATCTTCGTGGATGATGAAACGTACGCCCCGGGTGTACCCATCAGGCTGATTAAAGGTGAAACGCTGACCATCGGGAAAGCTGAAAAAGGTTCAAGGATCTACCTGGGTGTGGCCGGCGGCTTCGATGTGCCGGAAGTGCTCGGCAGCCGATCCACACATACGAGGAGCGGCATCGGTGGTTTCCGGGGACGGACACTGAAGCCGGGTGACGTCCTGAAGTCTTTTGACGATGCTTTCCAAAGCCATGGGAAGAAAATAAAGTCCTTTGAAGAAGACGCCGTGATACGGATCATCCCCGGACAGCAGTACGAAAACTTTGATGATGAGGCACGGAAGAAGTTATTCGGCTCGGAGTATGAAATCACCAAGGACAGCGACCGGATGGGCTTCCGGCTGAGCGGACCGGAATTGAACGCCGGGGGCGGACATGATGTGCTCAGTGAACCCACCCAGCTCGGCAGCGTCCAGGTTCCTAAAAATGGTCAGCCGATCATACTGCTGAATGACCGTCAGACAGCCGGCGGCTATGCGCGCATCGCCACCGTCGCCCTGGCGGATATACCCAAACTCGTCCAGAAATCGCCGGGTGAAACACTCACATTTGAAGAAATCGATGTGGATGCTGCTTCTGGTTTGTACAAGGAAGAATTGGTGCGGATCGATTCAGATGAGTATTTCGAACCCCTCACCGACTTCACTTCATTAAGAAGAAAGTCGGCATTAAAAATATCAAAACTGATGGGAGTATAGATAATGGATATCAACAATATCAGGGAACTCGTTAAACTCTTCAAGGAAGAGGGATTGACCAGGCTTAAAGTTGAAGATGGAGACGTTAAAATTCATATAGAGGAAAGTGCCGGGGAGACGGCGGTGATGCCGAAAGAACAGAGCACAGAAAGTGACGGTGCCGGTGGTTCGTCATCGGATTCAGGCCTGACGGAAATCAAAGCACCACAGGTTGGCACCTTTTACCTTCAAAAGGAGGAAGGTTCCGATGAAAACTTTGTCAATCCGGGCGACCGAGTGGAGGCCGGCGATCAGATCGGCATCATCGAGGCGATGAAAGTGTTCAATGATGTCACGACTGAGCATGCCGGCGTGATCGAAGAAGTCCGCGTCGAAAATGGTGATTCGGTGGAATATGATCAGGTGCTGATGACACTCCGCGAAGAGGGTGAATGATTATGAAGAAAGTGTTGATTGCAAACCGCGGGGAAATAGCCGTGAGGATCATCAGGACGTTGAGGGAAATGAATATAAGAAGTGTTGCCGTCTATTCTGTTGCCGATAAGGACAGTCTGCATGTGTCGCTTGCGGATGAAGCATGCTGCATCGGTCCGGCCAAGAGCAGTGAGAGCTATTTGAACATCGAAAGCATACTGGCTGCCGCGGAAATCAGCGGTGCGGACGCCGTCCATCCCGGCTATGGTTTTCTGTCGGAAACGCCCGGGTTCGCAAGACGCTGTGAAGAAGAGGGCATCATCTTCATCGGCCCCACTTCCGAGATGATGCAGAAGATGGGTGACAAGGCCGAGGCGCGCGCCACGATGAGGGCGGCGGGCGTCCCTGTCATACCGGGCAGCGACGGACCGGTCGAAACACTGGATGAAGTCAGGGCAGTGATTGAGGATGTCGGCTACCCTGTCGTCATCAAGGCAGTTTCGGGCGGCGGCGGCAAAGGCATGCGGTTTGTCCATGATGAATCATCACTAGAAAAGTCCTATAAAGAAGCGAAAAAAGAAGCGAAAAATGCATTCGATGATGACAGGATCTATGTGGAGCGGTATATACCGAAAGCAAGGCACATAGAAGTGCAGGTTGTCGGGGACGGCAACGGAAATGCAGTACACCTTTACGAGAGGGACTGCTCGATCCAGCGTAATAATCAGAAGCTGATCGAGGAAGCCCCGGCGCAGATCTTAACGGATGAGTCGAGGAAATCCATCACTGAAACGACGAGGGATGCGATTGCCAAACTGAAATACGGCGGTGCCGGGACGGTGGAATATCTTTATGTGGAAGAGGAAGATGAATTTCATTTCATAGAGATGAACACCCGCATCCAGGTGGAACACACTGTAACGGAGCAAATCACCGGAGTCGACATCGTCCGGATGCAGGTGGAAGTGGCCCTGTTCAATGAGCTGAACATCAGCCAGGAAGAAATTGAGATCGACGGGTTTGCAATCGAGGTCCGGATCAACGCTGAAGATTCAGGAAACAATTTCATGCCTTCGCCCGGCCCGATAAATATGTTGCATTTTGCACTCGGCCGCAATGTCCGTGTCGATACGGCAGTCTATCCGGGGTATAAGATACCGCCGAATTATGATTCCATGATCGCAAAGCTGATAGTGAGTGGACGTGACAGAAGTGAAGTCATCAATAAGATGACCCATGTGCTGGATGAGACGGTCATCGGCCCGCTGAAGACGAACCTGGATTTCCAGTATTACTTGATGCAGCATCCGAACTATAATGAAAATATCGTCGATATCAAGTTTTTGACGCGCAACGAAATCATAGAAGAATAGGAGGATGACCATGTATAAAGTGGATTTGAATGCAGACCTGGGTGAAAGCTACGGCAATTACACAATCGGAAACGATGATGAGATCATCCCTTTGATTTCATCCGCGAATGTGGCATGTGGTTTCCATGCGAGTGACCCGGTCGTCATGATAAAAACGGTGGAAATGATCAAGGAAAGCGGCAGTACAGGGCTCGGTGCACACCCCGGCTTCCCTGACATGATGGGTTTCGGCAGGCGCTATATGGATATGACGGCGGACGAAGTGAGGGCGATTGTCCTGTATCAGCTCGGTGCGCTTGAAGGCATCGCTAAAACATACGGGTTGGGATTGAATCACGTCAAGCCCCATGGTGCGTTATACAACGCCACTTTTAATGATTATGACCTGGCCGTCACGATCGCAAATGCGGTGAAGGAATATGATCCGGCACTGAAACTGATGGGGCTCAGCAACCAAAACCTCGTCAAGGCGGGACTTGAAGCAGGCCTCGAAGTCAGGCACGAAGTGTTTGCAGACCGTGCGTATGAAGATGACGGCACCCTCGTATCCAGGCGGAAGGAAGGTGCCATGATCACCGATACGGCCGAAGCCGTCGAACGCGTTGTAAAGATGATCAGGGAAAACAGGGTGGAGAGCATCAACGGCAATATGATCGACATCCAGGCGGACAGCATATGCGTCCATGGGGATGGCGAAAATGCTCTGGAATTCATCAGGGAAATCCGTAATGCTTTCAAGGAAAATGACATCCGCATAGAAACGATGTAATCGTCATTTAAAAACAAGGGGGAGTAAAGGATGGGACAGGAAAAGCCGAAAATTACAGCGGCCCAGCGGCGGCTGATGTTCGGTTCGATATTTCTTATGGCCACCTCGGCAATCGGACCGGCGTTTTTGACACAGACGACTGTATTTACAGAACAATTCCTGGCGAGTTTTGCCTTCGCGATCGTAATTTCCATCATCATTGACATCGGTGCCCAGCTGAATATCTGGAGGGTGCTGAGTGTTTCGGGCAAGCGCGGGCAGGAAGTGGCGAATGAAGTTGCCCCGGGCCTCGGCTACGTTGTGGCTTTTTTCATAGTGCTCGGAGGCCTCGCTTTCAACATCGGCAACGTGGCCGGTGCGGGCCTCGGCTTCAATGCGATTTTTGGACTGGATCCAAGGATCGGTGCAGCCATCGCCGGTGCATTTGCGATTTTCATCTTCCTGGTGAAGAACGGCCGCACAGTGATGGATGTGGTCACCCAGGTGCTTGGCGCTCTGATGATCATGATCACCGCTTATGTGATGATTCAGTCAAGCCCGCCTTACGGCGAGGCGGCATACAGGACTTTTGTGCCTGAGGAGCCGCTTGCGATGTTCATTCCGATCGTGACGATCGTCGGGGGTACGGTCGGCGGTTACATCACGTTTGCAGGTGCACACAGGCTGATTGAAGCGGGCATGACGGGCAAAGAGAACATACGGTTCGTCAGCCATGCAGCAAACTACGGTATATTGACCACCGGTGTCATGAGGGTGCTTTTATTCCTGGCGGTCCTGGGCGTCCTGTCCCAGGGTGCAATATTGAGCGACGAAAACCCGCCGGCGTCAGTTTTCCAGTTTGCCCTCGGTGATATCGGGATGCAGGTGTTCGGTGTTGTATTACTTGCGGCGGCACTCTCTTCCGTGATCGGTGCGGCTTATACGAGTGCATCGTTCCTAAGGTCGTTCCATGACTTCTTCGATAAGCATAATAACACCGTGATTGTCATATTCATTGTATTTTCCACATTGGTGTTCACGTTTGTCGGCCGCCCGGTGACACTGCTCATTCTTGCAGGCGCCTTCAACGGACTGATTCTTCCGTTGACGCTGGGCGCAGTTTTACTCGCTTCAAGGAAGAAAAAGCTGGTCGGGGATTACAGGCACCCGACCTGGATGATCATCTGGGGGGTCATTGCCGTGATTTCCACCTTGATCATCGGCATCCTGTCCCTCGGCGGGCTGGCTGAATTATGGACAGGTTAATCGGAAAGGATGATTGAAATGGATGCAGCTACTATTCGTGAGCGGATCAGAAGCGGCGAACATCAGGGCACGACATCAGGCATCAGCGGGGATAAGGTCCAGGCGAATGTCGTGATATTACCCAGGAAATACGCCTTCGACTTTTTGCTTTTTGCCATGAGGAATAAAAAGGCCGTGCCCATCATTGAAGTGCTGGAGGATGGACGTTATGAAAGTGTCTATGCTAAAGGCTCAGATGTCAGGACGGATGTCCCGAAGTACAATATTTACCGGTACGGTGAGCTCATCGAGACGGTGGATGAAGTGGAATCATACTGGCAGGATGATTTCGTCACCTTCCTGATCGGCTGCAGCTTCACATTTGAGCAGGCGATCATGGATGGCGGGATTGATATCAAGCACATTAAAGAAGGTAAGAATGTGGCGATGTACAAGACTGATATACCTGCCGAACCTGCCGGCCTTTTCCATGGCCAGGCAGTCGTATCAATGCGGCCCTTCAAAAAAGAGGACATCGACGATGTCATCGCCATCACCGAAAGGTTCCCGGATATGCACGGCGGCCCGGTCCACGTCGGTGAGCCCGGGGAAATCGGCATTGCCAATATGAAAGACCCGGATTATGGGGAGGCAATCGATATCGCGGACGATGAAGTGCCCGTCTTCTGGGCATGTGGAGTGACGCCTCAGAATGTGGCCCTGAATGCAAAGCCTGAAATCATGATCACCCACCTGCCGGGCCATATGTTCATCACGGACATCAATAATGAAGAATTCAAGGCCTGATTTTTGCATATTTCGATTTGGAAGCAGCAGGATGGATGTGCAAATCGGAATTAGAGCCGAAAATCGATTTGAATCTACTAATATCAAAGGGCAAATCGGATATAGCACCCTGTTTCGATTTGAACCTTCTGAATCCATGGATCCAATCGAATTTGGGCAGCAAATCCGATCTTAAGGCTTAGAATCGAAGGCTGTAATCGGATGAAGGTTGAATAACGAGAATAAAAGCCGCTGAACATCAATGTTCAGCGGCTTTTCACAATTGGAAAATGCTTCATAGGTTTTTAGATCATCATAAAGGCAAGTGCGGATAAAGCGACGGATACGATGATCATTGCCATAAGCGGCCTGAATGCCTTTGTTTGCAGATCCCTGAGGCTGACGTTCAACCCCAGGCCGACCATCGCCATCGTCAACAGGAACGTCGATAAGCTGTAGACGCTTTCCACCATCGCTTCAGGGATGAAAATCACAGGGCCGATGATGTAGGTGTTGATCAGGCTCATCAAAATGAAACCCAGTAAAAACCATGGAAACTGGATGGTGACACCGTCCGGAGCAGATTTTTTCTGGTGGCGCCTTACAAAATAGATGATGATGAAACATAACGGAATCAATAATAAGACCCGCCCGAGCTTCGCGAGCAGCGCTATCGCAAGTGCGTTGCTTCCCGCGGGCTCAGCGGCTAGCGCCACGTGTGCAAGCTCATGAAGGCTCATCCCGGCCCATGCACCATATTCGGTGTTGGTTATATCCAGCAGTGGGCGCATGAAGATGTAACCGATCGAGAAGATCGTCCCGATCAGTGCTATGATGCCGACACTGATGCCCGTATCTTCATCCTTTGCTTTTATGATGGGCGCGACAGCTGCTATGGCTGCGGCACCACAAACGCCTGTCCCCACCCCGAGGAGCAGGGAGAGTTTGAAGTCGGCTTTGAACAACCGGGCGAGTGCAATCATCGATAGGACGGCAAAAGCGATGACCACCGTATCTTTGATCAGGAACTCCAGCCCTTCACCAAGTATGATGTTTATATTCAGGCGCAGGCCATATAATATGATGGCCACACGCAACAATTTCTTTGATGAAAAAGTGATGCCGCTGTTATACGCGTAAGGAAAACCGAAAATCTGACGGTAGACGATGGCAAGGATGATTGCACTGCCAAGGGGGCCTATGAAAGAAAATCCGGGGACCATGGCAAGGATGTATCCTGTGGCCGCCACGACGAATGTGATGCCGACTCCGATCAGCCATTTTAGACGCGTGTTAGCAGTTGTTTCTGGCCCATTCACGTTTATACCTCCATCCGTTTGATATCATTTATACAGATTTTTATATTTTACCATATCAAATGCCGGTCTGCCCCCTTTATCCGATGGAAAATCAATCGTGAAGTAATAGTTTTTCGTATGATAGTGTAAAAGTTGACCATCTCTCCCGGATGACGATCTGGCGGGGAAGGGATGTCCATCATCCTTTGAATAAAATGACAAGGTGAATATATCTTTACATGATTTGATTTTTGTTTTTTCCATTAATGTTAAGTTTCAGGTTTAAATGTTTGTGCCGAGGTTATATTTATAAATAAGGATATGTATTGTATAAATGATGTGTATTCATAAAACGAAATTTAAGGAGCGTGTGTGATTCAATGGCTGAATATTCACGAGAGGATATTCTTAATAGTGTTGAAGAGGAAGGTGTCCAATATGTAAGACTCCAGTTCACTGATGTATTGGGTGCGATAAAAAATGTGGAGCTGCCTGTCAGTCAGCTGGATAAGGCAATAGACGGGGAAATGATGTTTGACGGTTCTTCAATCGAAGGTTTTGTCCGGGTGGAAGAGTCTGATATGTACTTGAAGCCTGACCTGAATACATGGGTGGTGCTGCCATGGACGGAAGGTGTGGATAAGACTGCACGTTTGATATGTGACATCTATGGCATCGACGGTAAGCCATTTAATGGAGATCCGAGATCGAACCTGAAAAGGGTGATCAAAGAGATGGAGGCACTCGGGTACGATAAGATGCACCTCGGTCCCGAACCCGAATTCTTCTTCTTCAAATTGGATGAAAACCGAGATTACACAACAGAACCGAATGATTACAGCGGTTATTTCGACCTCGACATCACAGATACAAGCGGTCGCTGCAGAAGGGAAATCACGAGAGCACTCGATAAAATGGGCTTTGAAGTGGAGATGAGCCACCATGAAGTCGGCCCCGGGCAGCATGAAATAAGCTTCAAGTATATGGATGCCCTTGCAGCAAGTGATGCATTGCAGACATTCAAGCTGGTGGCTAAAACGATTGCGAGAACATATGATCTGCATGCAACATTCATGCCGAAACCTTTATACAAACAGCCGGGAAGCGGCATGCATTATAATGTCTCATTATTCAGGGACGGGGAAAATGTCTTCTATGACGAGAATGATGACTTTGGCCTGAGTGAGGAAATGCGACGCTTCATGGCGGGCTTATTGGAGCATGCGAGAGGTTACACGGCAATATGCAATCCTCTGGTCAATTCTTATAAGCGTCTTGCTTCCGGGTTTGAAGCGCCGAGGTATATCGCATGGAGCGGCCGAAACAGGACACCGTTGTTGAGGATCCCTTCAAGCCGCGGACCGGGCACACGCGCCGAAGTGAGGTCCCTCGATCCATCTGCAAACCCTTATCTTGCAACTGCAGTCATTCTGGCAGCTGGTCTTGATGGCATTAAAAATGAGACGGATCTGACGACACCGGTCAATGAAAACATTTATGAAATGACACAAAAAGAGCGTCAGGCTGAAGATGTGGAAGACCTCCCGACGACGCTTTACACAGCTTTGAAAGCGCTGAGGGAAGATGAAGTGATCAAGGAAGCCCTTGGTGACCACATTTATGACCACTTCGTTGAAAATAAAACATTTGAGTGGAAAGACTATAGTGCCCAAATCACACCTTGGGAACTCGATGAATATTTAGGGAATTATTAAGATATGAAAAGCACCCCTGCAATTATGCAGGGGTGCTTTTCATTCTCATTCAGCTGCAGCAGACTGATCCGGATCTTTCCATCCCCTTGTTTCGATATAAGTGCCTATGACAAGAGTAAGTACTGTGACAGGTATGCCGACCAACACTGGATCGACCGTCCATACAAATACGACTCCGCCGTCTTCCGTCCCCAGTTGATTTCCGAGGATGACCATGGTAATGGTTGTGGCGGCTCCGAGCAGCATGGCAGTAATTGTACTGTAATAAGCCCTTCTTGCACGTTTCCAGAACACGATAGCAAGAAGCACCGGAGAAAGTGAAGATGCCATGATGCGCCCGCCTGTCAGCAGGAGTTCCAAGATGTAAGGGAGGGAACGGGCAATCAGGGCCCCGGTGATTGCTACAACGACCACGGAAATCCTAGAGACAAGAACGACGTTTTTTTCTGATGCGTTCCTGTTGATCCATTGCTTATAAATATCATTAGCAATATTGGATGATGTGGTCAGCACAGTTGAGGACAATGTCGATATGCAGGATGACACAATGATTACTGCAAACAACAGGCTGCCAACTGCTCCAAAGAGCTGTGTCAGGCTCAGGAAGGCGTCATCCGGTGCAATGTCCGGGAAAATAACCACCGCAATTGTCCCTATGAAGAAAGGTACCATATACCAAATGATTGTGATGATACCGGCATAAACGAAACCGTCCTTTGCTGCTTTATCGGATTCTGCCGATAATCCGCGTTGAATCAAAGTCTGATATGCGAGAGTAGTCAGTGCACCGAGCAGTACCCAGCCAATAATTTGCGGGCCGCCTGCAAACCACATATCACTATGGGTCTCGGGAATGGCATTGACCAGGGCCTCCCACCCACCCACGTGGGCGATAGCCAGAGGAATCATGATTGTCGTACCGACTAAAAGTATCACTGATTGGATGGTGTCAGTGATCATAACCGCCCACATGCCGCCAGTGACGGTGAAGAATAATGTGACGAAGACGGTGATTAAAAGCGCGAGGTCAATGGAGATATCGAAGACTGCGCCCAGGACGACCGCCATACCAATCGCAGCACCTGCAGTTACCCCCATATCCCTCGCCATGACCAGCAGCACCGAAACAACTTTATGCTGCCAGCCGAACATTCTTGAGAACAGCTCTGGAATGGTGACTATATTTGCCCTTCTGAGCTTGGGTATGAAGTAATAACCCACCCAGATGAGTATCGCAACAAAGCCCATTGCAGAGAAATATGCGGTAATGCCTAACGAGTAACCGCTGCCCCCGTAACCAAGCAGTGTCGCGGAGTTAATCAAAGTTGCGACGATCCCCCCGGTCACCAGCCATGTGGGGACCGAGCGGCCAGCCAGTATATAATCGCTGGAGTCTTTCTTCTTCATCAGTTTCGCCGATAACGGACCGGCAATCAGGAGTCCCCCAAAATAGATGATAAATATAGTTAAAGCCATAACTTCCTCCCATGTTCACTTATATTGTTAATAATGCCTGCCATAAAAATACATACAACAGGGCAATGCCGTGGATGAGTAATGCGAGTCCAATTACTTTACCAGCGGGTGACTTGACTGTGTCCATTTCATCAAAGTATTCAGGTTTATGTTCATATTTTTCCATAGCTCAGCACCCCTTAATATTTGATCATTTTTTATAGTAATAATCATTTTCGGCTTGTTCTTTTGAGATGAAACCGAGTAAGATATCTCTTTCGATGGCATCCTTGTTTCTTTCTTTCGGGTCACCGTAACCACCGCCCCCGGCAGTCTGTAATCGGATTGAGTCCCCTTTTTGAACATTTCTCGTCTCTTTCGATTTAATTTTTATTTCCTCGCCGTCACTTGTGAAGAGTGTGCATAGTGAAGTCTGCCCACCTTTGCCTTCGAAGAGCCCCCATGGTTTATGTTTGGCACGATCAGCGGTCAGAGTAAATGAAAACCCGTCTTCCAACAGTTCTATTTCACGTTGCAGGCCTGAACCGCCCCGATATCTGCCCGGACCTCCGCTGCCATCAATGTAACAGTAGTTTTTAACACTGAAGGGGAAGCTCTGTTCGATGACTTCGACAGGTGTGTTCAATGTGTTAGTCATATTCGTGTGCACGCCGTCCATCCCGTCGATATCATCGAGTGCCCCCTGTCCTCCACCGTATGTTTCCACGTAGGAGAAGTATTTCTCTTCTTCCTGGTTGTATCCGCCGATTGAGAAGCCTGTCATCGTACCAGAGCAAGCAGCCATCGAACGCTCAGGCAGTACCTCCGCCATTGCACCGAAGATAGTGTCCGCAATTCTCTGGGATGTATTCAGGTTGGCATTTGAAACAGGAGCGGGGAATTTAGGATTGACGATTGTGCCCTCGGGGGCTATTATATTAAGACATTTGTAAGTACCTGCATTCGGAGGCACATCCGGTTCAAGAAGAGATTTGACTGCATAATAAACACATGCGCTAGTCACTCCGATGGTTGAATTCATCGGGCCTGTCGTCTGTGGGTTTGACCCTGTGAAATCTACTGTGACTTCGTCCCCGTGCACTATGACCTTCGTCTTCACGATGATTTCATCTTCGGTGATACCGTCGCCTTCAAGGATATCCTCAAATGAGTACTCCCCATTGGGCACTTCCTTCACGGCAGCGCGCATGCGTCTGTCTGAGTAATTGATGATTTCTTCCATGCTGTTGAAAATATGTTCAAGCGAGTATTTATCAATCAGGTCTTTCAGGCGTTGCTCTGCAACGGAGTTTGCGGCGAGCTGGGCATATATGTCGCCAAGTACCTCATCGCCGGTACGTACGTTGGATTTGAGCAGGCGGATGATCTCAGAATCGAGTTTGCCTTCCTTACGTACCCGAACGCCTGAGAGACGCAGCCCCTCCTGGAATATTTCCGTCGCTTTCACCGACATACTTCCGGGCGCAAGGCCGCCGACATCCACATGGTGGGCCACATTCGAAGCGATCGCAATCAGTTCCCCTTCGTGGAATATCGGACTGATCATGAATATGTCAGGGAGATGCGACCCACTGATGTAAGGGTCGTTGATAAGGATAGCATCGCCCGGCTTCAAACTTTCTTCCGGGTACATCTTGAGTACTTCTTTTACTACTGAAGGCATAAGACCGAGGTGAAGCGGGACATGTTCCGCCTGCGCTACCAGTTCGCCTTTTTTAGTATAGAGTGCCGTTGAACAGTCTACACGGTCTTTTATATTTGTGGAAAGTGCAGTTTTGATGAGTGTGACACCCATTTCTTCAGCGATTGTGTAAAATGAGTTCTTCATGACTTCCAAAGTGATTCCATCTATTTTAGTCATCAATGGCATCCTCCTTATCTTCCGCAGTGGCATTTTCAATTATCAGGTTGCCGAAACTGTCCACCCGCACCCTTTGACCGGGATAGATGACAGCAGTGGAGTCCAGCTGTTCAATGATCGCCGGGCCTTCGAATTCATAGTTCATATACAAGTTGGGGCGCTGATAAATTTTAGTTTCATGAAACTCTCCGTCAAAATAAACATAGCGGGTCGTGTACTCTACTTCCGCCCCACTTCCTTCTTCGAGCTTCCTGCTTTCAAGCTTCTCAATCAGTCCGAAAGAAGAAACCCTGATATTGACCGTCTCAAGACTTTCTTCCCTGCGGCTGAAACCATATATTTTCTCATGGATGTCGTGGAAGTCCTGTATCGTTTTATCGAGTACATCGGCGTTCACTTCCACGCTTGCCAATTCAACATTGATATCATATGCCTGACCGACATATCGAAGGTCAATGCTGTGGTTGATCTGTGTATGTTTGTCATCGAATCCCTGTTGCTTCAAGGCAGATCGTGCATCGTCTTCAAGCACTTTCAAAGACTGTTGCAGCTTTTCATAATCGATATTGGTCGTAGTGGAGATGAATGCACTGACATAGTCATGGCGGACATCGGCAATCAACATGCCTGCAGCACAGTTGATGCCCGGGCTCGGAGGCACAATGACATTCTTGCTTTCGAGTTCATGTGCGATATCAACGGCATGAAGTGGGCCTGCCCCACCGAATGCAAGGAGTGAGAAATCTCGTGTATCATGCCCCTTTTCCACTGATACGACACGTATTCCTCTCACCATATTCGCATTGACGACCTTCAGTATACCTTCAGCGGCTTCTTCGACCGACAGACTGAGAGGTTCTGCAATTTTCTCTTTGACGATTTTCCTTGCCCCTTCCAGGTTCATCTTCATTTTGCCACCGAGGATGGAATCGGGATTCAGTCTGCCTAGTATCGCATTGGCATCGGAAACGGTCGGCTCCGTGCCACCCTTGTCATAGCAGACAGGGCCGGGGTCTGCACCTGCGCTGTGAGGGCCGACCCTCAACGCCCCGCCAGAATCAATCCATGCGATACTGCCGCCTCCGGAACCGATGGTGTGCATCTCGACCATGGGAACATTGATTGGGAAATTGTTGATTTGGCTGTTGGTCGTATATTGCGGCTCGCCATTTTCAATCAATGCAGCATCAAGGCTTGTACCTCCCATATCGATGGTGATTAAATTGCCTATGTCGGTCTGGAAGGCAATATCCGTGCCGGCTATAACTCCGCCGGCGGGTCCTGAGAGAACGGTTCTCACCGGTTGTTCAACAGCAGTATCCGTAGTTATGATGCCGCCGTTGCTCTGCATGATGTAAAGACTACTCTTAACCCCATAATCTTCCAATGAATTTTCCAAGTCCCTCAGATAGAAATTCATTTTCGGCATGACGTATCCATTGACGGCGACTGTACTTGTCCGTTCGAATTCCTTGATCTCAGGCAGTATTTCAGCTGAAATTGTAATGGATAATTCCGGAAATGCCTCCCTCAGCATCTCTTTCAATTTCACTTCGTTGTCCTTGTTTAGGAACGAGTTAATGAGGCAGATGACCAGGGATTCTATTTCCTCCTTTTTTATCATTTCAGCCAGTACATTGATGTCTTTCCTGTCGAAGTCTTTGATGACTTCACCTCGGGCATTGACCCTCTCATCAATCTCCCATCTTAAATCCCTCGGAATCAGGGGTTTCGGCCGACGTGCTCTGAAATTGTACAAATCAGGGCGTGTCTGGCGTCCGATTTCTAAAATGTCTCTGAACCCTTTTGTAGTGATCAGTGCAGTTTTTGCACCCTTACGTTCAAGCAGTGTATTCGTGGCAACTGTGGAGCCATGGGTGAAAAAAGTTATATCACCCGCGGAAATACTATTTTCTGATAAGATTTGTCTCACTCCATCCATAACTCCGATGGCACTATTGTGTGGTGTGGAGGGGACTTTTGTAACCGTGATATCACCGGTGCCTTCAGCAAGCAATGCGACATCGGTGAAAGTTCCCCCTGTATCGACGCCTATTCTATATTTCATGAAGCTCCTCCTTTTAGTTTCAACTGAATATTCATAATTCATGAAAAACATACCATTTTAAATACTTTAAGTAAAATACATGTCTGATTTTAAAAATCAAGTTCAAGGTATAAATGAACTCATTATTAGTGATAATATGATGCATAAGAACGCATGACAGTGACAGGGGGATATTATGGACTACAAAGCGATCATCAATCAGCACAAAGAAAGCTATCTTGAAGAATTGTTTGAAGTCATCAGGCAGAAGAGCATCAGCGCTGAAAATGTCGGCATCGAGGCATGTGCGGAACTGGTGGGTGAAAAGATGGCGGCGGCGGGTGTCCGGCACGTGGAAATTATCAAGGGCGATCATCATCCGGTCGTATACGGCGAACACATCGTCTCAGAAGATGCGATGACGCTTCTGATCTACGGCCATTATGACGTACAGCCGCCGGATCCTCTGGAAGAATGGGATTCCGAGCCGTTTGAACCGACGATCCGGGACGGAAGGATTTACGCCCGTGGGGTCGGTGACAATAAAGGACAGTTCATGGCGCAGCTCCTCGCCTTCAAGACTTATATGACAGCACATGGAAATCTGCCCATCAACATCAAATTCCTGATCGAAGGTGAGGAGGAAATCGGCAGTAGGAATCTCGAGCCCTTCATCCGCACCCATAAAGATAAACTGAAGGCGGACCTTGTCTATACTTCCGACGGGCCGATGCTGTCGAACGGGCACCCTTACATACTGCTTGGTGTAAGAGGCATGCTGTATGTGGAGTTGAATGCCGAAGGTTCCGCTTTCGACAACCATTCAGGCAATAAAGGTAACATCGCCCGGAATCCCGTTTGGGAACTTGTGCACCTGCTGGGGACTATGAAAGATTCGGCCGGCCGGACTCTGATCGAAGGTTTCTACGATGAAGTGAAGCCGCCGACTGATCTTGAAAAGGAATTGTTGATGCAGCTCCCGTTCCACCTCGAAGAAATAAGAAGGGACATCGGTGATGATACACTTGAGATGACGAAAGAAGAGTATTACCGCAAACTCTGTTTTGAGCCCACTCTGAATATTTCAGGGCTGGTCAGCGGATACGGCGGCGAGGGAGCAAAGACGATCATCCCTTCCACTGCGAAACTGAAGCTGGACATGCGCCTTGTGATGGATCAGGACCCTGAAAAGATATATCAATCATTGGAAGATCACATTGAGGCACACGCCCCCACGTGACGATGAAACGCGTCGGCATGATGTTCCCATCCAGGACATCGGCAGAGCATCCTTTCATTGAACCTTTGCGGCAGGCCGTGGAAGAAGGTTTTGGCAGAAAAGCGTATATCCAGCCCAGCATGGGCGGCAGTCTGCCGGATGCAGTGTGGACAAAGGTGCTCGGTGCGCCTTCTGTGGTGGTCCCCTATGCCAATGCCGACGAAGCGAATCATTCACCGAATGAAAACCTCGTCATTGAAAATTTTTATGACGGCATTGCAAGCACTTGCCTCGTGATTGATGCGTTGAGTGGACAGTGATGAAGGCTGGACGGCCCATTCAGCCAGGCCGGCCTTCAAAAAACTGAAAATAAAAGGCGTATGGACATGTCCATACGCCTTTTTAATATTTAATTTAATTTATTTATGACCGCTTCTGCGACCGCCTGGGAGGAAGCGGGGTTTTGTCCAGTGACGAATTTGCCGCTCGACACCACATTCTCCTCCATCGAAGTGCCGACGACAAATCCGGCACCATTGGACTCGAGCTTGGACTGGAGCAGGAAGGGCATCTCTTCCGTCAGGTTCATGGCTTCTTCCTCAGCATTGGTGAAGCCGGTCAATTTGATGCCGTCCACGAGATATTTGCCATCTTTCGTCTTGGCATCGGCGAATGCCGCCGGGCCGTGGCATACGGCACTGATGACTCTGCCGTCATCTTTATAGTAGGCGATGATGTTCTGAATATCCGGGTCACCCGGGAAGTCAAACATCGCACCGTGGCCGCCCGCAAAGAATATGGCATCATAGCCTTCATAAACGATGTCCCTGATACGCTGAGTGTTCTGAAGTATTTTGGTCACTTCGGTGAACTTCTCATCATCATTGCCGTTCTCTATGGAATTCGGATCTATCGGCACACTGCCGCCCTTCGGCGAAGCGATATCGACCTTGAAACCGGCACCTTGAAATGCAATATAAGGCTCTGCTGCTTCGGACAACCATACGCCAGTCGGTTTATCCTGATCTCCAGCGATTGTATCATGACTTGTAACCACTATAAGTACAGATTTACTCATATAGATATCCACTCTCCTTTCCATTGGTTTACCCTAAAGATGAATTCAATAATCTTATATTATCGATTAACCCGTAATGAAACGTACTAAAAAACCCTAAATCTATATAGACAATTGACTATATAGATGTTAATCTATATAGAGTTGGGAGAGGATGAAATGACATATGAAAAATTAAGTAACTTATTAAAGGTGATTGCTGATCCAAGCCGGTTGGAAATTTTAGATTTGTTATCCTGCGGAGAATTGTGCGCCTGCGATCTGTTGGAGCACTTTGATTTTTCCCAGCCTACATTGAGCCATCATATGAAGGTTCTGAAAGACACCGGACTTATAGTCTACAGGAAGGATGGCAACAAGAAGATGTATCAATTGAATAATGAGGTATTGAAGGAAGCCGGAACATATATCGGGCTGATCGCCCGTGATAATGAGGCATGTGTGTGCAAATCGATGGGCAAGGGTGAGTGTGTGTCATGACGGTGCTTGCGATACTGATATTCATTGCAACTTTGATATTCATCATCTGGCAGCCGAGGGGGCTTGATATCGGCATTACGGCAACCATCGGGGCTGCCCTCGCGATCATAACCGGGGTCGTATCATTCAGTGATGTCGTGGAAGTGGCGGATATAGTATGGAATGCCACATTGACTTTCGTAGCTGTCATCATCATCTCTTTGATTTTGGATGAAATCGGCTTCTTCGAATGGTCCGCAAGGCACATGGTCAAGGCGAGTAAAGGCAACGGGATCAAAATGTTCATATACATATCTTTGCTGGGCGCGGTAGTTGCAGCATTCTTTGCCAATGACGGTGCCGCACTGATTCTTACTCCAATCGTCCTTGCAATGGTGCGGAATCTGAAGTTCGAGGAACAAGTGGTCTTCCCCTTCGTCCTTGCGAGCGGGTTCATCGCGGATACGACTTCACTGCCTTTGATCGTAAGTAATCTGGTCAATATCGTCTCGGCGGACTTCTTCAATATCGGGTTTTTGGAATACCTGACCCGGATGTTCATACCGAATATATTCTCATTGATTGCGAGCATCGTCGTCCTGCTGATATACTTCAGGAATTCCATACCGAGGAAGTTTGACGAAGGGAAACTTGCAGAACCGTCGGAAGCGATCAAAGATTTGAAGCTGTTCAGGATATCCTGGTTTATTTTGGCGATACTGCTTGTCGGGTATTTGGCAAGTGAATTCGTGGCCGTTCCTGTTTCATTCATTGCAGGAAGCATCGCCATCGTCTTTTTGCTCCTGGCAAGAAAGTCGACGGCTGTCAACACAAGTGCCGTCATCAAGGGCGCACCGTGGAACATCGTCATCTTCTCCCTGGGCATGTATGTCGTCGTTTTCGGTTTAAGGAATGCCGGGATCACCGACCTGCTTGCTGATGTACTGGTCTATGTGGCCGGTCAAGGGTTATTTGCAGCAGTCATGGGTATGGGCTTCATAGCGGCGATATTGTCCTCCGTCATGAATAACATGCCGACGGTGATGATTGATGCCATAGCGATAGAACAATCCGGTGTCGAAGGCATACTGAAAGAGGGATTGATTTATGCGAATATCGTCGGGGCCGACCTGGGCCCGAAAATCACACCGATAGGCTCGCTTGCGACGCTGCTTTGGCTGCATGTGCTGACACAGAAAGGCATGAAGATTTCGTGGGGTGTCTACTTCAAGGTGGGGATCGTCATCACGATACCTGTACTGATATTCACCCTGCTTGGATTGTATTTGACACTGCTTTTAATTTAAATGGAGGTGCTTCAGTTGGATAAAAAAGTGATATATTTCATATGTACAGGCAATTCGTGCCGTTCGCAGATGGCTGAGGGCTGGGGGAAGGAGATACTCGGCGGGGGCTTCGAGGTTTATTCCGCCGGTATAGAGACGCACGGGGTGAACCCGAAGGCGATTGACGCCATGAAGGAAGTGGACATCGATATATCCTCCCAGACATCGGACCTGATCGACGGAGATATTTTAAAACGTTCGGATTTTGTGGTGACGTTGTGCAGTGATGCAGATGAAAATTGTCCGGTCATCCCCCATGGTGTGGCAAAAGAACACTGGCCATTCGATGACCCTGCAGGAAAAGAATGGGCCGAATTTCAAAGGGTCAGAGATGAAATCGGTGAAAGAATCAGGGACTTTAAAAGGACTTTCTAATGAAAGTCCTTTTTTTATATATTGATTCTGTTGAGTATCGGTCATCTGCCTAGTACCAGACCAGATAAACGATGGTTGAGGTCATGGCCATGGTCAACAATACGAGCGGGGCCCCCACTTTTATATAGTCACTGAACTTATAACCGCCGGGGCCGTAGACGATCAGGTTCGTCTGATAGCCGATGGGTGTGATGAAACTGCATGAAGCAGCTATGGCAATGGTGATGATGAGCCCCATATAATCCACGTCCAGCTGGCTGGCTATTTCAAATGCTATCGGGAACATGAGGACAGCCGCCGCACTGTTGGTGATCAGTTCCGTAAATATATTGGTTGCCAGATAAACGATGAATATGATGCCCAGTATACCCAGTGGCTGTGCGAAACGCACCATGTTTTCAGCGAGGAACAGTGCCAGTCCGGACTGCGTCATTGCCGCCCCGATCCCAAAGGCGCTGGCAATCAGTAAGATGACATCGAATTGGATATAGCTCAACGTTTCCTGCCAGTTGATCAGTCTTGTTACGAACAGCAGAATCACTGCAATCAGCATCGCTTCGAACATCGACAGGAACCCGAGCGTCACAGAGAGTATCATCACGAGCAGCAGCCCCAATGCCAGAAAGCCTTTCAAATTGCTCTGTATCAAAGTTTCCGGCGGATTCACCGTGGAGACGACATAAAAATTCTGTGAATGCTGGTGCTCCTGGACGAAACTGTCTTCGGCGAGGAGCAGCAAAGTGTCACCCGGCTTCAGCATGATATCTCCGACCCGGCTCGTGATACGCTGATTATTCCTGTGGACGGCGATCACTCCGGCATTATACCTCGATCTGAACTCCGCACTCCTGATCGTTTTATTGACGAGGGAGGAGTTGTGTGAAATGACAGCTTCGACGAGATGATGATTCTCATCCTGAAGGACTTCCAGGCTTTCATTGGTGCCCGTTTCCAGTGAAATGCCCTTTAATTTTTCAACTTCCGCTATTCTGTTGAGTGTGGCAGAGAAAATCAGGTTGTCGCCTTCTTTAATATATGTTTCAGCCCTGACAGGAAAAATGCGTGTGCCGTCTTCCCGTATGATTTCGATGATATAAATTCCCTTCAAGGAATTCTTTGAAGCGTTTATGATCGTCTGATTGAGGTGTTCAAACCGCTGACCTATGGTCGCTTCCGCCAAAAATTCCTTTGCTTCTTTACGTATGGTATCTTCCGCTCCCAGGGTGTTCGGCAGAATTTTATGGCCGATGGTCAGAATATAAATCAGCCCGGCAATGGTTATCGGCAATCCGACGACCGTCAAAGTGAAGAATGAAAAACCTTCCACTCCCGCATTGATCAACAGCCCGTTGACGATGAGGTTGGTGGAAGTGCCGATCATAGTGATCGTCCCGCCCAAAATTGTGGCATATGAAAGGGGGATCAAAATTTTAGACGGGGAGAAGCCGTTGTCCCGTGCCCAGTCCCTCAGGATTGGAGTCAGTGTCACAACTATGGGTGTGTTGTTCAAAAAACCGGAAGCGATTGAGATGGGTGCCAGTAATTTCACCATCGACAGACGCAGCGATGTGGTCTTCCCGAGTATGCCGTATATGAAGTTCTCAATGATTCCATGCTTTTGTATCGCACCAGCCACGATGAACAGCAGCAGGACAGTGAGCATCCCCTCATTTGAAAAGCCGCTCAAAGCCTGTTCTGTCGTTATCACCCCGCTGAGCAGAAATATGACGAGGAATATGAATATGATGAAATCGGCCCTGATCACTTCAAAGAGCAGTAAAGTGAGCATCAGCACAATCATTCCGGCTACAAAAACCATTTCCAAAGTCATGACTCCACCCCCCTCTCCGAAGTATAAAATGTTATGCATATTTTAGCATATAAATACGACAAGTTGCATTTTATTCAAAATGATCAGAATAAATTCCAATGTTTACTTCAGCCATGGATAGTTAATGTGTTATATATGTAAGTGATAATGGAATATCAAGCTTGATCTGTAATATTGACCACATAATCCATTTGTACTATAGTGTGTCGTATCGAATGAAAATCGAGTGATTTCCAAGGAGGAGTTATATTAGAAAAGGAGGCATTTAAATGATCATACAAGTGATTCAGCATGACCCGCTTTTACCGTTGGGTTATATAGAAGACTGGGCAAATGAAAATCATTATGAAGTCAACACTGCCAGAATTTATGAGGGTGACCCGCTGCCGGTGGATGAGCAATTTGATCTGCTTGTTGTACTGGGCGGCCGGCAGACGGCATATGAAACTGATAACTACCCTTTTGTGGTCGAAGAAGCAGAATGGTTAAGGAAGCTCGTGGAGGAGAAGAAGAGCATACTGGCAATTTGTCTGGGCTCGCAGATCCTGTCGATGGCACTCGGCGGAGAAGTCCGGAGAATGGCGCATATGGAAATCGGCTGGCATACCATATATGAGGTGGAAGAGGCCAGACAGCATCCATTGCTTCAGGGACTGCCGGGTGAAATACGTCTGTTCCAGCACCACCAGGATTTCTTTTCAATTCCGGAGCGGGCTGAAAAAGTGTATTACAATCAAAACTGCAACAACCAGGGTTATGTTGTGAACGACAATATCCTGGCGGTGCAGTTCCATCCGGAAATCACTCCGGTGGGCATTGAAGAGTTTTTGGCGAAAGACCAGATTTATGAACCTGAAGAAGAGGTGCTCGTCCAGACGGAGAAGCAGATCATCAATGATGAAAAATTTGCCGATGGACGCGAATACCTGTACAGACTGATGGATAACTACAAAGCTGTGATCAGGCAACCACATGAGGTTTAATATAAATGAAGAAAAGCTGAGCCCCTTTTGAGGCGCCCGGTTTTTTTTAATCCACCGATAATCAGGAAAGAAAATGTTCACAGAAACGAATGTTCATCTAAATGTTATAATATAAACTTTTTTATTGAAAAGCCCCTGATATAATTACGGTAAATGAAAATACGGGGAGTCATGTCATTATGAAGATATTATTAATGCCTCTGCTGCTTCTGGTCATGGTCACGGCCGGATGTTCAGATGATTCATCTGCTGAAAACAGTGCAGAGGATGTTAAAGCATATGTTTCAGAGCTGAGTGGTTCAAACGAGGCGGAAGCTGCTTCAATCGATCACGAAAAATTGTATGTGGAAGATGCGGGTGTTGAAACTTTTCATGAATTGCCGGAAGACGAGTTTTTTGTATCTTTCGCCCCCTACCTGACCACCACGCACCCATGTGAAGTGCATAGTCTGACCGGATGCCAGGGGGAGATGGTCGAGGAGGACATCGACGTTAAAATCGTTGACGGAGACGGGACAGTCCACCTGGATGAGACGATCACCACAATGGAAAACGGCTTTGTTGATCTTTGGCTGCCGAGGGATGAAAAGTATACCATGACGATTGATTATCAGGGCAAGTCTCTGGAGTCGGAATTCTCCACTTATGCGGGCGACAGCACTTGCCTGACTGAGTTGCAATTGAAATAATATTTCAAAAGACCGGATTTTAAACCGGTCTTTTTTTATTGTGAAAATCAGGATTTACTATAGTTTAAAATGATACTCATCTTCATTCATTGTTACCAAATACGTTGTTTTCTCCATGATATAAAATTACATCTATATGGTATAATTGCGGTAAAGGAAGAACGGCCTACATTTTAATAAAGGTGGGATTATTATCAACATTTTAAAGTGGGGAAACAATCACAGGGAACTCACCAATACGATCATCAGTGGTATTTTAATTGTCCTGGGTTTGATTTTCACGTGGAACAATATGGAGATCACCGCATCTTTAATATACATCGTGGCATTTCTGACCGGGGGTTACTACAGTGCGAAGTCCGGCCTGGTTGAACTTTTCCGTGATAAGCACCTGAATGTGGACGTTCTGATGATACTTGCTGCCGTCGGTGCTTCCCTGATCGGTTATTGGATGGAAGCTGCATTGCTGATCTTCATATTTTCCCTTGCCGGATCTATGGAGGTCATGGCACGTGAAAGGAGCCGCAATGCGATTTCCGAGCTGATGAACCTGACACCGGAAGAAGCCCGCAGGTATAAATCAAACGGTGAAATAGAAGTTATTCCGACCAGGAAACTGAAAATAGGGGATGTTCTGCAGGTGCCCCGCGGTGCGACGATACCTATAGACGGCACCCTGGCAACGGACTTCGGTGTGATCAACGAAGCGAGTGTGACCGGCGAGTCGGTCCCTGTCGAGAAAAATTCAGGTTCGGAAGTGATTGGCGGCACCATCAACGCCGGTGAACTGATCGACATCGAAGTGACAGTGGAGGATGAAGATACTTTATTTTCGAAGATCATTCGGCTTGTTGATGAAGCGCAGTCAAGGCCTTCGAAAACTGCAAGTTTCATAGAGGGGATAGAAGACACTTACGTAAAAGCCGTCTTGATCGGCGTCCCCCTCTTCATACTCGCCGTGTATTTCCTGCTTGGATGGTCGATGGAAGAATCATTCTACAGGGGGATGGTCCTGCTCACGGTCGCTTCACCATGTGCATTGGTCGCCAGTGCAACCCCCGCCACGCTTTCCGGCATCAGCAGGGCGGCAAAAAAGGGCATGGTCTTCAAAGGTGGTCAGGCGATAGATAATGTGAACCAGTTGAAAGCCATCATCTTCGACAAGACCGGAACGCTTACCGTAGGGAAGCCGGAAGTCGTGGATGCTGCGTATGCCAGTGAAGATGTGAAAGATGAAGTGGATGAAATGGTGAAAGCGGCCGAGTTCGGTTCCACCCACCCCATTGCGAGTGCGATTCTCAGGCACCTGCATGAAACGCCGAAAATAGAAGTGGGTAATATTGCCGATATAACGGGTAAAGGATTTGAAATCACCCATGAAGGTGACACATGGAAGATCGGTAAAAGAACTTACGCGACCGAAGGTGCGAGTCTCAACCAGGAAATTTCAAACAAGACAGAGCTACTTGAACAACAGGGCAACACGGTGATATTCGTCTCAAGGAATGACGAAGTCCTTGCTTACTACTCCCTGGAAGACCGGCTCAAGCCGGAAAGCCGGATGGCAATCGAGCGGCTGAACGGAATGGGGATACAGACCATCATGGTCAGCGGGGACAATCAGAGGACGGCCGAATATATTGCCGCCAAGGTGGGCATCAGGGAAGTTCATGCGAATCACATGCCTGACGAAAAAACGGAACGGCTGGAAGAGTTGCGTGAAAAATACGGCGCAATCGGTATGGTCGGGGACGGAATCAACGATGCCCCCGCCCTTGCACTTGCCGATGTCGGTTTTGCGATGGGAAGCGGTACGGATATAGCGATGGAAACCGCAGATGTCGTGCTGGTCCAGGATGATCTGAAGCAGATTCCATTTGCTCTCGGCTTGTCACGGAAGATGAAGAATATCATCATCTTCAACATCATCTTTGCCCTCACTGTCGTCGTCCTCCTGATTCTGGCGAACATCTTCCAGGTCATAAACCTGCCGATGGGTGTCCTCGGTCATGAGGGCTCCACGATACTTGTCATACTGAATGGACTGAGACTCCTGAATTATAAGGATCACCTCGGAAAGGAAAGTGTGGACGATCTCAGTGCCGCCGGACAATTAAAGACGGATTCATGACGGTCGGTACGGAGGAGAAGGTGAGCCGCGTGATGTGGATTCATCATTTAAGACTGAGCCCCGTGCTTGGTCTTTTTTTGTTGAAGTTCATCAAAAGCTGAATGTTTGGTAGGATTATATTAAGAATTCATTCAGAAAGAAGTCGATGGTATGTTTCAATTCAGAAAAATATTCGGCGAAAGAATCATAAAAACAGGAATTTCAACATTCATCACCGCGTTGCTCTGTATATGGCTGGGTCTGTCGCCGATATTTGCGGTGATCACTGCAATCGTCACCATTGAGCCTACAGCGAAAGCCTCTTTGAAAAAGGCGTACGTGCGTTTTCCGGCTTCAGTGATCGGTGCATTCATAGCAGTGGTGTCCCTGTACTTCTTCGGAGAGACTGCTCTGACATATTCACTGGCTGCCACGCTGACAATATTGATTACATACCGGCTCAAACTTCATGACGGCGTTTTGGTTGCAGCGATCACTGCTGTGGCAATGATACCTTCAGTCCAGGATGACTATCTCTATCATTTCCTCACAAGGCTGGCAACGACCACGATCGGCCTGACGACAAGTACGGTGATCAATTATCTGATCCTGCCGCCGAAGTATGTGGAGAGGATAAAAGAACTGGCCACGTTTTCAAAAAAGGAAATTCAGCAATTGTTCCAGAGACGTGTGAAAGAATTGATGGACGGGAAGCTGCAGTCCGCAAGGTCTGATAAAAGATATAAGGAGATTCAGAAGACGATGACGCAGGCCGAACAGCTGTTGGAATACCAGCAGGATGAATACAGCTATCATCGTTCCAAAGATGAAGGGTTAAGGCATCTGAATGAGATTCAAAAAGAGCTGCAGTTCATCAAAATTTATCTCACGTATGTCGGAAACCTCATATATATCCCCCGTGACTTGGAATTGGAATTCAATTCCAAGGAGCTGGGAATACTTGAGAAGGTTCTGCCTCTGATCAAAGAGGATATGTCAGGGCTCGATATCGAGCACCCTGTACTCGAAGAACTGAGCGAATGCATCCAGGAGCTGGATGAGGAGGAAGTGTACAAGTCCCATCTGCTCAATGAAATCATCATCCTTTTCAGGACCCTGATCAGTCACGACAGGACGACGGAAGTGACGAATGAAAAAGAAGATCGGGCATAGACTGTCCGGCTGTCATGGCCGGGCAGTTTTTTTATTGGAATCCGGGCATCTTGCTGGTTTCCCGCCTGGAATCTTCCCCGCTCCACCGATTTTTATTCTTAATTTTCACTGGTTGTGATAAATTTAAAATATAATAAGGAGTGATTTCAATGGTCATGGAATTTAGGGAGAAAGATCTGGATCTGCAGAATATCATATCGGACGAGGTCAACAAGTATTTGAAAAGGGATCTCGGCATGATGGCTGCAACGAAGCGGGCCCCGCAGCAGCTGATCGATAAATATGAAAAGATGGAAGTGCCGGAAAAGGGCCGGGACATATATGACATCATGAACGAGCTGGACAATGAAATCCTGGAATATATCCACCGCGGCAACCATCCACGCTCATTTTCATTCATCCCGGGCCCGGGTTCGAGGTTATCGTGGCTCGGTGACATCCTGACCACCGCAAATAACATCCATGCATCCAACTTCAAGAATGCGACACTGCCCATCAGCATCGAGCGGAATCTGGTCAATTATTTTGCCGGGAAGCTGGGCTTTGAAATAAAACCGGCAGGCGGGGTCTTCGTCTCCGGCGGATCAATGGCGAATCTCACGGCAGTCGTCACTGCGCGGGATGAAAAGATCGCTACTAAGGAAGTGTATCGAGCGGTCGTCTACATATCGGATCAGGTGCATCATTCATTAAGCAAGGCGTTCCATATGGCGGGCATCCCGAAGGAGAATGTGAGAAGGATATCGGTGGACGCGGAATTCAAGATGGATTTGAAAGCGTTGGCGGAGACCGTCAAAAAAGATACCGAAGCGGGCATGAAGCCGATTCTTGCGGTGGGTACGGCAGGGACGACGAACACCGGGGCGGTGGATGATATCAACGGCATGGCGGACATCTGTGAGGCGAACGATCTCTGGCTGCACATAGACGGGGCCTACGGGCTGTCCCATCTGCTTTCGACGAAGGGACGTGACCTCTTTCCCGGCATCGAGCGTGCCGACAGTGTCAGCTGGGATGCACATAAGTTGCTGTTCCAGACATACAGCTGTGCAATGGTCATCGTGAAGGAGAAGCAGCACCTGCTGAACAGTTTCAGTGAACAGGCGGAGTATCTGGATGACATTCAAAGTGACGATGATGTGATCGATCCCGAAATGATCGGTATGGAGCTCACCCGCCCTGCCCGGGCGGTGAAGCTCTGGATCACACTCCAGGTGCTGGGCGAAGAACAGTACAGGGCACGGATCGATTACGGTCAGCGTCTTGCCGAGTACACCGCTGAGATTGTGGAAGAGATGGAAAATTGGAAAATCATCTCCCGTCCGAGCCTTTCAATCCTCAGCTTCAAATATATCCATCCGAACTTGAGCGAAGCCGAAAACAATAAAGTGCTCTCCAATGCGGCACAGCGCATGGCGGCCTCCGGTTATGCCGTCACTTATACGACGGAGCTGAACCGCCAGAAAGTGATCCGTATGTGTACGATCAACCCGGAAACGACGAAGGAAGATATCATGGGGACTCTGAACCGTCTGGATGGATTTGTTAAGGATGAGATTGAAGGACTCTAGAAATCGGTGCCCCCTGTCACAATTGCCACAATTGGATGCATAAAATGACGTTTGTATGAATACTGTGCCAAAACGCTCTAAGGTTCTATATATTGTGTTATCTTCATAACCAAAGACTATATATAGTGCTTTAGGAGGATGGAAATGCAAACATTGGAAAAGAACTTGGACAGTCTCATCACATATGAACCCGAAGTTGTGAATGAAAATGCCAATAAGGACAGCCGCACATTCAATACTTTCAGGGACCTGACCGCGGGCATCGTGGCGAAAGCGTATGCCCTTAAAAAACTGCTGCCGAAACATATTGCCGATGCGCATCAAAGCGGTGACATCCATTTTCATGATCTGGATTACCACCCCTTCCAGGCGATGACGAACTGCTGTCTGATTGATATTGAAGGAATGCTTTCCGAAGGATTCCAGATGGGGAATGCGAAAGTCACATCACCTAAATCGGTCCAGACGGCAGCCGCCCAGATCGTCCAGATCATCGCTAACGTCTCAAGCAGCCAGTATGGCGGGGTCACTGTGGACCGTTTCGACGAGACGCTGGGTAAATATGCCCGCCTGAATGAGGAAAAGCACAGGAAAATCGCCGAAGAATTCGTGCGGCCTGAAAAGCTGGCGCAGTACGTGAGTGAGCGTGTGGAAAAAGATATCGGAGACGCTGTGCAGAGTTTCGAGTATGAAATCAACACGCTCTATACATCAAACGGTCAGACACCGTTCGTCACGATCGGTTTCGGCCTCGGGACGGACATCTACAGCAGGATGGTGCAAAAAGCAGTGCTCAATACCAGAATTGAAGGTCTTGGAACCGAGAAATTCACAGCCATATTCCCAAAACTTGTGTTTGCCTTGAAGAAAGGTGTGAACTTTTCCCCTGAAGACACCAACTACGACATCAAGCAGCTGGCTCTGGAGTGTTCATCAAAACGCATGTATCCGGATGTGCTGAATTACGATAAGATCGTCGAGCTTCTGGGGGACTTCAAAACACCGATGGGCTGCCGTTCCTTCCTGCCACAGTGGACGGATCCAACGACCGGGGAGAGTGTCAATGAAGGCCGTGCAAATCTCGGGGTCGTCACATTGAACCTGCCGAGAATTTCACTGGAATCGGCAGGCAGGAAAGAAGTATTCTGGAAGACCTTCCATCAGAAGATGAATCTCATGCACGATGCACTCGCCTTCAGACTGAAGCGGCTGGAAGATGTCGTGAGTGACAACGGGCCGATCCTCTATAAGAGTGGTGCCTTCGGAAAGAGGCTGGGAGCGGGCGCAAGTGTGATGTCTTTATTTAAAAACAGGCGCTGTACATTATCGATGGGCTATATCGGTCTGTACGAAACTGCAACTTCTTTTTACGGCCCTGACTGGGAGATGAATCCTGAAGCTAAGGCGTTCACTTTGGAAATACTGGAGGAGATGAAGAAATATCAGCTGGAGTGGACGGAGCGCCATGATGTATTCTTCAGCATTTACGCCACACCGAGTGAGTCCCTGACAGACCGCTTCTGCAGGCTGGATCTTGAAAGGTTCGGAGAGGTGAAGGATATCACTGATAAAGGATATTATATGAACTCATTCCATTATGATGTGAGGAAAGATGTCACCCCGTTTGAAAAGATTGATTTCGAACAGGATTATCCGCATCTGGCAGGCGGCGGGTTCATCCATTACTGCGAATACCCGAAGATGACACATAACCTGAAAGCGCTGGAAGCCGTATGGGACTATGCTTATGACAAAGTTGGTTACCTCGGCACCAACACACCGATCGACCGTTGTTACGACTGCGGATTCGAAGGAGATTTCGAAACGACTGAAATGGGTTTCAAGTGTCCGGAATGCGGTAATCAGGATCCGGAAACCGTGGATGTCGTCAAACGGACGTGCGGTTATCTGGGGAACCCTGTCGTCCGGCCGACGATCAAAGGGCGTCACAAAGAGATCAGTGCGAGGGTGAAGCATATGGGGCGTCCGGAATGAGTGCACTGAAAATTTATGAAGGCCGCCGTCATATCGCCAAAGTGGAACCCAGGACCTTTGTCGATGGCGAAGGTGTCAGATGCAGCATCTATTTATCCGGGTGCCCGTTCGATTGTCCAGGATGCTACAACCTTGCTGCCCAGAACTTCACTTATGGCGGCGTCTGTACCGATGAAGTGATTGAGGAGATCATCTTGAACTGTGAAGCGGAGTATGTGAGCGGGCTGAGCATACTCGGCGGGGAGCCGTTCTGCAATTTAAGGCTGGCGGAGGAGATTGTAGTGCGTTTCAGGGCGCGCTTCGGTAATGCAAAGACGGTATGGGTCTGGAGCGGATTTGTTTTTGAGTATTTGAAAAACGATGAGAGAAGAAGAAGGCTGCTGCGCGAAACAGATGTCCTGGTCGACGGACCGTTCATGCAGAAACTGTACCGTCCGAATCTCGCCTTCAGGGGCTCACTGAACCAGAGGATCATAGATGTCGGAAGGTCCCTGCAGGAGACAAGGACTGTTTATTTAAGTGATGAATGAAGAATCGCACCTGCGCCCTTCCGGGCGCAGGTGCGATGTATTAATCAGGGACTTGTCATCAACAGTATTCGATCATTGCCCGCTTCCTGTCTTCATGCTTATCGAGCATGATCTGTTCCGATCTTATCCCTGCATCGCACAGTAATTTGATGTTTTGTGAGAGGAATTCATCACTGCCGACGATATAGTAGAGTCCATCTTTATCTTCTGCAAGTGTTTTGACACGGTCATAGTATCCGGTACGGTTATCATAAAACTCGGAAAAGAAGCGCTTATTTTCATCCTGAACGAAAAAATCAGGGTATAAATAGTCTTTCGATGAATCGATGTTCACCGAGTGCACTTTGTCCACCTTCCCGGGATTGTTGAAAAAGTCCAGTACAAGCGGTCTGAAGGTTGCAAGGCCGACACCTGAAGACAGCAGGTAGACAGGCCTCCCTTCCCTTCTCAGCGGTACATTGGAATGGGTCTTGAACAGAGCCACGGAACCGCCGACAGGCAAATCGTCCAAACGCTGCTTGAATTCGGAACACTCTTTTCTGATTCGTGTGGTGATTCCTATCATATTTTCACCCGGCAGTGTACAAATAGACATATGACGGATGAGTGTCCTGTCCGGTCTTTCCCCTGCATTGAAACCTTCCAGAGCTAAATGGGTGTGTGCGCCCTCTTCCCAGGTGAAATCTTCGGGACACTCCAATACATAAGTTTTTGTTTCCGGTGTCTCTTCTATGACATCAGCAATTTTGGTCCAGTAGATTTTCATTTATATTATGCTCCCCATCAATAAGATAATCGTTATCATCTAATATACACTAAGTGATAATGATTCTCAATTAATCGGGTCTGTACAAACTATAAAAGCCCGTGGACCTCCAAGGCCCACGGGCTGAATTTCATGAGTCATCTTCTTGATAATATGGCAGGTATGGCGATTGCTGCGACGCCGATTGCACCTGTGCCGGCTGCGATTGCAGCTGCTTTTCCAAGTGATCCGGATTTTTTTTCGTCAATGGCGGACTCATCTTTGGACAATTCGTAGCCTTCGGCTTCATCGCTCATCGTCGAGATGGAATCCTCCACCTTGAATTTCTTCTTGAGGTCGTCCGCATTCTCTCCAAAGCCCTTTACAAATTGTGTAAGGACATTCGACCCTTCGATGAACTGCGGATCCATCAGTACTTTCAAAAGACCGAACCATCCACTGCCCCTGTTTTTGAATTCATATTCAGAAGCGATTTCAATACTGTTATTCAGCTTCAATATGACGGGCTCAAGCTCCGACATGTTAATCCTCCCGAGCAGCTGGGTCATCAGCAGTGCATTTTTGATGGATTTGCTTGCGCTGGAAGATTCCACAGCGGTCAAAATTCGGTACAGTATGCTGTCACTTTCAGAGAGCCCGCCCTTCACCATATTCAATACTTCATGGTCTTCAAGCTTGTTCAATATCTCAAATAGTTTTTCGAGAATCTCCCGGTTCTCAACCAGTAATGTTTCCAGTTCCTTCAAATCACGTTCATGCTGGACTTCCGGGTCGATTTTCATTTTATGGATGACTTTCGTTTGTTTTGCCATTATTTTTTCGACCTTCTTTCTTTGACAAGATCGCCAGGGAAGATGTAATCGGCACGTGCCCATTTTTGTTCGACCCCGACACCGATCTGAGGCTGTGGATTGCCGTATCTGTGGTTGATCTTCGGCAGAGGGCTCTCCCCTTTTTCAACCAGCACTTCAAGTTTCGCCGATACTTCCTTGTAGGCCGGTGTATCCGTGTCCTTGTCGGCGTATGAGCTTGTGAGGTAGTTGATGGCGCCTTCCCCGGAATCGTTCATCGGCAGGTAGACTTGTTTGCCGTAGACACGGTCCGTGACGACTGCTTTCATTTTGACGCTGCCGTACGGTGAAGTCAGGCGCACTGTAGAACCGTCTTCGATGCCGCGTTCGCCGGCCAGTTCGTGTGACACCTCAAGGAACACTTCAGGTGTCTTCCTTGTGATGGCTTCGGATTTATAAGTCATGTTCCCTTCGTGGAAATGCTCGAGCAGACGGCCGTTATTGATATGGATGTCGTATTCATCATCAAACTGGAGCGGCTCCGTCCATTCAACAGGATAGAAGCGTGCTTTGCCGTCAGGGAACGGGAACTCTTCAGTGAACAGTAATGGCGTGTCCGTACCATCGGCATTCACCGGCCATTGGAGGCTGTCGTAGCCTTCCAGGCGGTCATAGCTGACACCTGCAAATAACGGTGTGAGGGAAGCCGCTTCATCCATGATCTCGCTTGGATGTGAATAGTCCCATCCAGCACCCAATCGGTTGGCGATTTCCATGATGATCTGCCAGTCCGGCTTTGAACCTTCCAAAGGTTCAAAAACCTGGTAGAGGCGCTGGAATCTGCGTTCCGTATTGACGAAAGTCCCCTCTTTTTCAAAACTTGGGCTTGCCGGCAGTACGACATCCGCAAATTCGCATGTTTTTGAGAAGAAGATATCCTGCACCACGAAGAATTCAAGCTTTTCAAATGCAGCCTGGACGTAGTTGATGTTCGAGTCCACGATGCCCATGTCTTCGCCTTTCAAGTAGAGCATATCAAGATTGCCTTCATGAATGTAATCGACCATTTCATGGTTGTTGAGTCCCGGTTCCGCCGGCAGCTCTGTGCCCCAACCTTCTTCAAAGCGCGCCCTCACTGCGTCGTCAGTGACAAACTGGTAACCCGGGAAACGGTCGGGCATGCTGCCGAAGTCGCTTGCGCCCTGGACGTTGTTGTGACCGCGCAGAGGGTATGATCCAGCGCCCGGTTTCATGTAGTTGCCAGTCGCAAGAAGCAGGTTTGAAATCGCTGTACTTGTATCACTGCCGCCCTGCTTCTGGGTGACGCCCATTGCCCAAAGGATGCATGTCGTTTCCGCTTTATGGATGGATTCTGCAATTTCAATCAGACTTTCTTTGGACATGCCGGTCATTTCCACTGCATGATCCAATGTGTATTTTTCAAGTGTCTGATAATACTCATCGAAATCATTGACGTGCTCCGTGATGAACTTTTCATCATGCCAGCCCTGGTCGATGATGTATTTCGTGACGGCGGACAGCCAGATCAGATCCGTACTTGGATTCGGCTGTACGAAAAGGTCCGCCCTTGATGCCAGTTCGTTTCTCCTGAGGTCGCTGACGATGACCTTCTGTCCATGGAGCTTCTGGGAACGCTTGACACGCGTGGCAAGCACCGGGTGCGATTCAGCGGTGTTTGAACCGATGGAAATGACCAGTTCGGATTGCTCGATGTCCGTGATGCTTCCGGAGTCGCCGCCGTAACCGACCGTCCTCCACAGTCCCATTGTTGCCGGAGACTGGCAGTACCTTGAACAGTTGTCGACGTTGTTGGTGCCGACGACACCGCGTGCCAGCTTCTGCATCAGATAAGATTCTTCATTGGTGCACTTGGACGAAGATATGAATGCGAGCTTGTCCGGTCCTTTTTCCCTGATTTTATCTTTGAACCTGGATTCTATGAGGTCGAGGGCCTCTTCCCACGTCGATTCCACAAAGCTTTCACCTTTGCGGATGAGCGGCTTGGTCAGCCTTTCTTCACTGTTGACGAAATCCCAGCCGAATTTCCCTTTCACGCATGTGGAGATGCCGTTGGCGGGTGCTTCTTCGCGGGGTTCGATCTTCAATATTTCACGGCCCTTCGTCCAAACGTCGAATGAACAGCCGACACCGCAATAAGTACATACCGTCTTGGTCTTCTCGATTCTGTCCTCCCTCATGGAAGCTTCTACATCGGAGACGACCATCAGTGAGTTATAGCCGGTTTCAACTTCTTTTGTGACATTGACCGCAGGTCTGAATGAATCTTTCAGGAGGCCTGTCAGATAACCCGCTTCGCCTTCCATGCCGACCTCCATCATCGCATTACATGGGCACACTGTGGCACAATGTCCACAGTTCACACATGAGGAGTCGTCTATGGTCGTACCGTGGTCCCAGATGACTTTCGGACGTTCGAGCGTCCAGTCGATCAATAATGTTTCATTGACCTGCAGGTCCTGGCAGGCTTCCACACATCGGCCGCACAGGATGCACTGGTCCGGGTCGTAACGGTAAAAATCATTTCTCTGCACCTCGTGGCCCTTCGGGCTGTGCGGTGATTCCTGATGGTCGATACGCATCTCTTTAACTGTATTATGTATTTCACAGTCGCCGTTGTTGAAGTCGCACACCGTACAATACAATTCATGGTTGCCCATCACCCGGTCCATCGCTATCAGCTGGGCTTCATGCACTTCGCTGCCGTAAGTTTCTACAACATCGCCGTTTTTCAGTTCCGTTGAACATGAACGCACGAACTCACCGTTGACTTTCACAATACATGTATCGCATGTTTCAATCGGGCCGAGACTTGGATGATAACACAAGCTTGGGATGTCAATGTCTTTGGACTCAAGATATTTCAACAAACCGGCCTGTTTGGGCGCGGTGAAATCCATGCCGTTCAGCTTGATTTCCACTGTTTCAGTTCCCACTTCTGCCATTTCATTAACCCCTTTCATACAGTTTGATATGCATTTTCCCATCTACAGGGAAAATTAAACATATTTTGATTATTTAGATTAGTTTATCAAAAATAAAAACCATGCAAAAGAGGGGATTCCCTGCATGGTATTTGAAAATTTGAAAATTTATACTCAGCGGCTGTTGATCATATCACTGACTTTCTCGAACAGAATGTGGTTTTCCATATGGACATGGTCGAAAGTGCGCTTCTCCATGTCTTCAAGGCGTGAATAGACGAGTGTATATGTGCCGCACGCAGTAGCGGGCAGTCCGTAACCATCAGTGATTTCACGCATGCGCATCAGCAATGCACCCGTGCCCTCGTGATCATCGATCAGTTTTTGCACAGCACCCTTCACCTCCTCCATCTCCACATCCTGGTCCTCATTGGCATAACGGGTGATGAGGGGGAAGACGAAGTCATCTTCATCCGCAGTATGTTCGGTCATTTCACCTTTGAATTTTTCAAAGAGGTCCCGTAATTCGGTGAGATGAGGCTGGGCGGCGCCATGTCTTGCAGCGAGCCTTGCAACGAAAGGTGTCAGGTTCACAAGCTCTTCTTGCAGGTCCTGATGGTATTTATTCTGGATGTAGTCGATCATACCCGGTACCGACATGTAACGCATGTCTATACCGTCCCTGTGGTCGGATGCATCGATCTTATCCTGGACTGCAACATACACCTCCTCCGGGGCGACCCTGCAATTTCCAGCTGCTTCGCTCAACGGGATCCTCCCGCCGCAGCAATAATCGATCCCTGTCCTGCGGAATACATCCGCCGTCCTCGGGTATTCCTTTACAAGCGTGGCCACGTGTACTTCCTGAAATTTATAATCCAATATAATCACTCCAAATTCATATTTATTGCAGGAATCCGGCTTTTGATCGGTGGATTGCCTGCGCTTACCACTGATTATAAGCGTTTCTGCACAGCCTGCTATGATATGGATCACACTTTGGGTATAATACTGGGAAAGCATTGTTTAAAATCGAAGGGTTAAGAGAATGAGTAAGTTAAGATAATGGATGGAGGGGGATTTATTGTGATTGAATTCAAAAATGTCTCGAAAAAATATGGGGAAGACTTTGCAGTCGAGGACGTCAACTTCAAGGTCGAAGAGGGGGAGTTCTTTGTGATCATCGGACCGTCCGGGTGCGGGAAGACGACGACACTCAAGATGATCAACCGGCTGATTCCTTTGACTGAAGGCTACATATATTTCAAGGAACAGCCGATCAGTGAATTTCCATTGTACGAAATGAGATGGGACATCGGTTATGTACTGCAGCAGATCGCGTTATTTCCGCATATGACGATCAGGGAAAATATCGCCCAGGTGCCGGAAATGAAGGGGTGGAAGAATAAAGATATCGATGCGCGGGTGGATGAGCTGTTGGAAATGGTCGGACTGGAACCGGGGAAATTCCGCGACCGCCTGCCGGGTGAACTTTCCGGAGGTCAGAAACAGCGTGTCGGGGTCATACGTGCACTTGCTGCGGACCCTCCCGTCATACTGATGGATGAACCGTTCAGCGCGTTGGATCCGATCAGCCGGGAGAGCCTGCAGGATGATTTGATCGAACTGCAGAAGAAAATCAAAAAAACCGTCGTCTTCGTGACGCATGATATACAGGAAGCGCTGAAGATGGGTGACCGGATCTGCCTGCTCAACAAAGGGCGCGTGGAGCAGATCGGCACACCCGAAGCGTTTCTGACCCACCCTGAAAATGATTTCGTCAGCGATTTCATCGGTGATGTCGACGGTTATATGATGAAGCGTGCCACAGCGGCAGATGTCGTCAAAACGCTGCCGGCGATGGAAGAGGGTCAGACCGGCGAAGTGCCGGAAGTGCCCCATGAGGCCGATATCAATACACTTTTCAAATACTTCAGCACTCATGACAGAGTCACCATTGTGGGTGACGGCGCAAGGCGGTCACTCAGCCGGGAGGAATTGTTCAAGTATTTATCCGGAAGTGAAAGCGGTGATGTTCGATGAATCACCTGATTTCGACACTGGATTCCAGAAGGGGCGATCTGCTGACGGCGTTCATAGAACACATCCAGCTATCCTTCATTGCATTACTGATTGCAGCCCTCATAGGCATACCGCTCGGCATATTGCTGACCAAGACTAAAAGAATCTCCGAAGCGGTGATCAATGTAGCGGCAGTGATGCAGACGATCCCTTCCCTTGCATTGCTCGGTCTGATGATCCCTTTATTCGGCATCGGCACGCTGCCTGCAATCATCGCACTCGTCATCTATGCACTGCTCCCGATTTTAAGGAACACCTACACAGGCATTGATGAAGTGGATGATTCACTTGTTGAAGCGGCGAAAGGCATCGGCATGAAACCTGCGAGGCGCCTGTTCAAAGTGGAACTCCCGCTTGCGATGCCCGTCATCATGGCTGGCGTCCGGACGGCGATGGTGCTGATCATCGGGACGGCGACGCTTGCGGCACTGATCGGCGCCGGCGGCCTGGGCGATTTGATACTGCTCGGCATCGACAGGAACAACGCGTCGCTCATCATCATCGGAGCAGTGCCGGCCGCCCTGCTTGCGATATTCTTTGACATCGTCCTCCGCATCCTGCAGAGACTGTCGTATAAGAAGATGATCATCACGCTCGGGTCGATCCTCCTTGTGTTGCTGCTGATTGCACTGGCACCGCTCCTTACAGGCCGCGGGGACAGCATTACAGTCGCAGGCAAGCTCGGAGCGGAACCGGCGATCATCACGAATATGTATAAGATCCTGATCGAAGAAGAGACGGAGCACATCGTCGATGTGGAAGACGGCCTTGGCAGAACGACTTTCGTATTCAACGCGCTCCAGTCTGACGAAATCGACGGCTACCTGGAATTCACCGGCACGGTCCTTGGGGAAATCACCCAGGAAGAACTCGAGTCGCGTGAGGAGGAGGAAGTGTACGCGCAGGCAAAAACGAGCCTGGAGGAAGAGTATGATATGACGCTGCTTGAACCGATGGCTTTCAATAATACGTATACACTTGCAGTCAAAGAGGAATTTGCAGAAGAGCATGACCTCGAGACGATCAGTGACCTCGGTGCAATAGAGGATGAAATCAGTGCAGGCTTCACTTTGGAGTTCAATGACCGGGAAGAGGACGGCTACCCTGCCATCCAGCGGGTCTATGGCCTTGAATTCGATGATATCAGCACGATGGAACCCGCACTGAGGTATCAGGCCATAGAATCCGGCGACATCAATCTGCTGGACGCGTACTCGACGGATGCTGAACTTGAACAGTTTGGAATGGTGATACTCGAAGATGACGAAAACGTCTTCCCGCCGTATAACGGCGCGCCGATGTTCAAGATATCCTTCCTGGAAGAACATCCTGAAATCGCCGACGCTTTAAACAGACTTGGCGGGCAGATCACCGATGAAGAGATGCAGCAGATGAATTATCAGGTCAGTGTGGATGATGCAGACCCTTATGAAGTCGCGGAAACTTATCTGATGGAAGCGGGTCTCATAGGCGAATGAATTCGAGGCAGGGGAGGCTCCCCTGCCTCTTTATGCTGTGAAGCTTACTTGCGCAGCCACTTCATTTCCCGGGAAATCTTCTCATCATCACCCATGGCCCTTGTGTCCAATGCGTCAACAATGTTCTGATAGTCGGCATCCGTCCTGTTCTGGCTCATTTTATATGCGGCATGCACTGCTTCCACCTTCACTTTGAAACCGGCGATGCCTTTGAGCTTTTTTTTCGGGTTTTCAGATAAGTTTTGCCATGTGGCACCATCAGGATCGTGTCCCTCATACTGATCAAGCAGGCGGATCATGTCCTGTCGGAGTTCATCTTCCCCCAATAAAGTGCAATGCCCGTACAATTGGACAGACTGATAATTCCAGGTCGGGACATTTTCATCTTCGTACCATGTGGAGGATATGTAGGCATGCGGTCCCTGGAACATGATCAGGGTGTTTTCGTGATCGTCAAAAGATTTCCACTGGTCGTTGCCCTTGGATATATGCCCGGTGATCGTCCATTCCCCGGCCTCATCCTCCTGAAGCATCATCGGGGTATGTGTTGCCTGCGGTTTCCCATTATTTACAGTGATGATCGTGCCAAAACCATTTTTTTCGATGAAGCTTTTGATCTCATCCGGATCGTCTACTTTAAAATGTTTAGGAATATACATTTCATCTACTCCTCAATATATAATTGCATGATCAGATCGGTCTGCCGGTCATCCCCCATCCAAAAATCATGTGAAGAGACATGGCTGAATCCCAGGCGTTCATAGAAGCGGATGGCTTTGGTGTTCTTCTCCCATACACCCAGCCAGATAGAAGTCTTATCCATTGACCTTGCCACTTCCAGCGCATGCAGGTACAGTGCTTTTCCAAGGCCTTTGCCCTGAAATTCCCTGAGGAGATAGATGCGCTCCATTTCCAGGGCGTCTTCTCCCATATCCTCGGTCTGTGCCTCTGCGACGTTCAGTTTCAAATAGCCTGCCGGCTCAGAGGCGTAATATATAAAATAAAAAAATGAGCCCTCATCATTCAATTCAGCAATCATTTTGACATCTGTAAATGCTGTATCCAAATAAGCAGCCATATTTTCAGGCGTGTTTTGCGGACGGAATGTCTCGTCGAATGTCCGGTGGCTCATATGCTGCAGCACTTTCAGGTCGTCAATCGTCACTTCGGTGATTATTACGGTCATTTTGATGCACCTGTCGTCATTCCACAGCCTCTTTTGGCCGCGGGTTCTCTTTGGGGTGGATATAATGATAGTCTTCGATATTTTCAGCTTCTATCGTTCTCTCCGTCACCTCGAAAGGCTCGTAATAATTCATTTCGCTGATTTCTATGGCATCTTCATCAACAGCAGTGACATAGGCGACATGGCCGATCTCCCCTCTTGAAGTCTGCAGGATTGAACCCTCCTGCGGTGTCCGGTTCACTGTGTAGCCGTCGGCTGCCGCACGCTCGGCCCAATGTTCGGCGTCGCCCCATCTTCTTTCAATCATATTCAGGTCGTTTTTCACCAGCTCGAACACGTGGTGGGTGCACTCACCTTCGTCATATGTGTTGTTTGCCATCGGGTCCGGGAGGACAATATATTTTATATCTTCAATCAGTCCGTCTTCCGACTGTAAATCTGCATAATACAGGCCGCCACCGATCATCAGGATTACAATCAATGTGGTAATTAATCTCTTCATATTTCACCCGTTCATTCAATATTATAATGTTTATAACATATCCGGGAGATGATTGCCATTCTCCGGTCCGGCCGGAGTATAAAAATAAGCTGCAACCTGCGGACTGCAGCTTATTTTTCTTCCGTCTGTCCGAGTATGTTGGATCCTGAAATGAAGTACTTCTGGAACAAGAAGAAAAGTACGATGACAGGGAATAAAACCATCAGGGATCCGGCCATCAGATAATGCCACTGCGTCGAGCTCTGCTCTTTGAACACCTGCAGACCCAGCTGCAGCGTATAAAGCGACTCGTCGTTCAAGTATAAAAGCGGTCCAAGGAAGTCATTCCACACGCCGTTGAACGAGAATATAGCCACTGTGAACAATGCCGGCTTGACCATCGGCAATGCAATTTTGAAGAATATATAGAAGTGGTTTGCACCTTCCATCTTGGCGGCTTCAATCATGCTGTTCGGCACGCCCTTGAAAAACTGCCGCAGCAAAAAGATATTGAAAGCACTGCCGAGAAACGCGGGCAGAACCAAAGGATAGTAGGTGTTCACCAGACCGAGGTTGGCAAAAATCACGTACTGTGGAATCAATGTGATGAAGCCCGGAAGCATCATGGTGGAAAGGACCACTATGAATAGCACCTCACGGCCCTTGAACTGTATTTTGGCAAAGCCGTAAGCGATGAAGGCATTCACGAACACATTGCCGAGCACGACGAAAATGGTGATCATCGAAGTGTTCACAAAATAGGTGAAGAACGGCACGATTTCAAAGACTGCCGCATAGTTTGAAAACTGTATGTCTTCAGGGATGAAATTGAAGCCGCCCCGGTAAATTTCCTCCAAAGATTTCAAAGAGATTGAAACCATCCAGAAGAGCGGTGCAATCATGAAAATACTGCCGATGATCAGAAGGATAAGATTGAAGGATTTCCAAAATTTCATTTTCCTGGTGTTATACATGATCAGTCCCCCTCATAGTGGACCCACCTCTTGGACAACTTGAAGTTAACCAGAGTGAGAAGCAGGACAATGATGAACAGTATCCATGACATCGCCATGGCATAACCCATATCAAAGAGATTGAACGCCCTGATCCACATATATAAGTTAAAGAACAGCAATGAGTTTTCCGGTGCACCTGCATTATCCGCACTCATCACATAGGCTTCCTGGAAAATCTGGAAGGAGCCGATTGTGCTTGTAATGACATCAAAGAAAATGATCGGGGAAACCATTGGTAATGTAATTTTGAAAAACATCTGCACATTTGTGGCACCGTCTATCCTTGCCGCTTCATAAAAAGTTTTTGGTATGCCCTGCATGGCAGCAAGGTATAATAGCATGGCGCCGCCGGCACTCCACAGTTTCATGAAGATCAGCGAAGGCTTTGCCCAGTCGGGATCGAACAGCCAGTTCGGACCATTTATGCCGAATAAGGCGAGGAACTGGTTGATGAGCCCCGTCGAAGGATCCAGAAGCTGCATCCACAGAAGGTAAACCCCCACACCTGAAAGGATTGCCGGAAGATAGTAGATCGTCCTGAAAATCCTCATCCCCGGAATATCCTGGTTCATCATCGTCGAAATCAGGATGGCGAGGATGGTCGTCAGCGGCACCGAGAATATTACAAAGTAAAAAGTGTTGTACAGTGAGACCCAAAACAGATTATCATTTGTAAAGAGTTCCTGGTAGTTGTCGAAACCGACGAAATCCATCCGGGACACGACGTTGTAATTGGTAAAGCTGCCGTATAGCGAGAAAAGAAGCGGCCCCAGAGTGAGCGCCAGGAACCCGATTATCCAGGGTGAGATGAATATATACCCGAACAAATTCTCCTTCTTCTTATTCATGTGATCGCCTACCTGTTATCTTCAACCAGCTGCTCCAGCTCCGACTGGGCTTGTTCCAACCCGCTTTCCACATCAGTGTTGCCGCTCACTATGGATTCAAAGATTGGATTGACCGTTCCTGCGTAATCCGGCGCGATGACAGGCTGCGGCGTCAGCAGTGTCTCATCCATGTTCTCGATCATCTGAGTGTAGACTTCCTGTCCGGAGTCATCGAACTCCCCGCTCCCGGCAGCGCTGACACCCGCTTCTTCATGCGCGACCAGGTCGAAGTTCTGTTCAGCCCAGTACAACTGCGCCTCATGGCTGGTCAGGTATTCAATGAATTGATAAGATGCTTCAGGATTGCTGGCGCCCATAGGGACTTCCGCCACAAATCCCCCGCCCCATGAAGTGTTTCCATTTCCGGGCACACGCTCAGGCAGTGGTGCAACTCCAAAATTCAAGTCCTCTGCGAAGTCACGCAGCTGGACGTAATAGTTTGCATTCTGCACCATCATCGGCACATCTCCCGACATGAACGGATCCTGCTGTGCATTTTCAAATTGGGAGTTGACGCTTGTAATCCTGTTTTGGCCGTACTTATCCTGTGAGTCAAGGATCCAGTTGAAAGTTTCGTGTACAGGTTCCGTATCAATCAACACTTCACCGTCATCCTGCAAGTAGTTTTCACCCAATGCGTTCAGCACCCATATATCGGTCCCTGCACCGATCAGGGGATAAAAACCGATACGCTCGTATGTGCCTTCTTCTTCAATATCGAGTTGTGCGGCATACTCATCCAGTTCTTCCCACGTTTCAGGCGGCTGTTCGGGATCAAGTCCGACTTCTTCAAATAAATCTTTATTATAGAATAAAATCTGTGTATCAGTGTTGAAAGGCAAAGCGTAAATTTCGTCTTCATGAATCGCTGCATCCATCATCTGATCATAAAAGCGGCCGGAAACTTCGTCTTGGACAAATTCAGTGATGGGTTCGATCTGACCTTCCTCGGCACGCAGCTTGACCGTCATGATGTCATTAATGATGACATCAGGCGGGTCGCCTGCGGCGATTGCGGCCAGGTTTTTTGTCCATATGTCTCCCCACGGGGTGTAGGTGTGCCGGACTTCAATCTCATCCTGCGATGTATTGAAGTCTTCGATGATCTGATCAATGACCGGTCTGCGCTGTTCCGATCCCCAGAAAGTCCAAAAATCCAAAACGATTGTTTCCTCCTGCGCTGTTCCATCTTCAGGATCACCGGTACCGCCCGAGGATGTATCACCATCGCCCAAGCTGAATCCGCCGCAAGCTCCTAATATAATAGTGCTCAAAAATATTAGAAAGAAAACCTTCCTCATAATTTGTTCAGCCCCTTTTTTTACATGTGATTTAAATATAAAAAATGCACTTTAATTGTAGCACAGCTTCTATTGCTTCTCTATGATATAAATAGAAAATTCTCAACATTCTCTGAATTGGTAAATAAAAACCGGCCACTGCAGAGTGGCCGGTTAAAGCGGCATGTGATGCATCAAACTTTTAACTTTCCCCTGAACCCGCGGGAGGAATAATATGAGTCGGCGCCATTGTGATAGGTGAAGGTGGTTTCATAACGGTGATCACAGAATAAGGCACCGCCGAGACTTCTGATCTTATCAGGTGTGGCTATCCACGAAGAAGTCTTCAAGTCAAAAGATTCCAATGTCTGTAAATGTCTATAATCGCTTTCCGTCAGAATTTCAATGCCCATCTTTTCCGCAACAGCTGTTGCGGCACCTTTGGGTTTATGTTTCTTTCTGGCTTCAAGTGCCGGCTGATCGTAGCATATGCTCCGCCTGCCCTTAGGACTCTCCTTTGAGCAGTCCGTGAAGATGAAGGCCTCCCCTTCCCGTCCGGTCACATCTGGCTCTCCGCCGCTCTGCTCCATCTCATTCAAAGACCATAACTTCCCCGGTTTTCCGGTCAGTCGGGCCTTGACTTCCTGCCATCCGATGTCTTCGTGCCTGTGGTCATTTCCCGAAAATCGTTTCTCAAGCGTTTCAAGCAAATGCCTCTCGGTCTCAGCATCCAAAGCTTTCCCCGTCATGCGCCTGACCCTCCATTCATAAGATTATAATTACATTTTACACTAAAAGACCGGTACATAAAAATGTACCGGCCTCATGAATATTCTATATTCCCGGAGGATCTTCCTTAGCCCTCTCTTTGTATTCTTCAAGTTCTTCTTCGTACTCCTCAGCCGATCCTTTGACATAATCTTCATAACGTTGTCTATCCGGGCTGATCGTCAGTCCGAAGTACTTGCGTTCGGTGTTTGCATCTTTGAAGAAGGCGAGGACCATCAGTATGACCACGATGCTGAAAGGCAGGGCCGATATGATGGCGGCGGATTGGAGGGCATTCAGGCCCGTCGGACCGCCTGCCAGCAGCAGGACGTATGCAATGGAAGAGAGCGCGATGCCCCATACGATTTTTGTTTTCCCTGTCGGTGTCAGCGAGCCGAATGATGTCTGCATGCCAATGACGAACGTCGCCGAATCGGCCGATGTTATGAAGAAGGACGTCACGAGCAATACGGCTATGAAGGATAAAATCAATCCCATAGGAAGCTGGTCGAATACCGCAAACAACTGGGTTTCGGCAGGCAGTTCAAATATTTCAGGCATACCGCTTCCCACCGAGACTCCGGTCATGCCGAACGCACTGAACCATATGATGCCGATGAGGGTCGGGACGAATAATACGGCCATGACGAACTCACGGATCGTCCTGCCGCGTGATACACGTGCGATGAATATGCCGACGAACGGACTCCAGCTCATCCACCAGCCCCAGTAATAGATGGTCCATGTACTCATCCATTCACTCTTTTGCGGGTTCAAAGGTGCCACATCGAAACTTTGAGTGAGGAAAGTGCCGAGATACTGTCCGGTTCCTGCAGTCATCATATTCAATATGAGCATGGTCGGACCTACGATTAAAATGAAAATCATCAGCAGCCCGGCCAGCACCATATTCAAGTTGCTCAAGTACTGGATCCCTTTACTCAGGCCGGACCAGGCGCTGATCAGGAACAATACCGTAATCACAGCGATGATCAGACCCTGGACCACGAGGTTGACGGGGAGGCCGAATAAGTAGTTCAGGCCGCCGTTGATCTGCATTGCACCGATTCCAAGCGAGACGGCCACACCGATTACAGTGGCGAACACCGCAAGTACATCAACGATGATGCCGAGCGTGCCATCAACACGGTCTCCGAATAAGGGCCGCAGTACTTTTGAAAGCAGACCCACTTCGCCCTTCCTGAACTGGGAGTATGCAAGCGCCAATGCTACGACACCATACATGGCCCAGGCATGGAAACCATAATGCAGAAATGTCGAACGCATCGATTCGAGCATCGCTTCACGGGTCTCTGGTTCAGCGCTCGGAGGGGCGGCATAGTGGGCCATCGGTTCAGATGCCCCGTAGAACACGAGACCGATGCCCATCCCCGCACTGAACAACATGGCGAGCCATGATACCGTCCTGAATTCCGGCTTTTCATCCGGCTTGCCCAGCTTCAGTTTTCCAATCGGACTGAACAACAGGAACACACAGAAAAAAACGAGTAATGTCGTCAAAATCATGTAATACCAGCCGAAATATTCAGTGATCCAACCCGAGAATGCTCCTGCAACTTCACCGAACCTCACCGGAAAGATCGCCCCCATCAGAACGATGGCGGCTATGGCGATGACCCCATATATGAAGACTTTTGAAAATTTCTTGCCTGTGTCAGGATTTTCCATTGCGTTTCCCCCTCTGGAAATTGATATATCGCAAACAAATCACTTTAAAATTGCACAACGTTAATGATGTTAACAATATGCTCCCCGATTTTCAATAACAATTAAGTAATTATTCCCTGTTTGCCGGGATATATTCCATAAAGATGCGACTAAAAAGGACGGGTACCCGCAGTTCCGGGTACCTGTCCCTTTCAATGGGCATCATAAGCTGATGATTTCATATGTTTTATTATCTATCCTTTTGAGGGCGCCTTCGGCTTCCAGCCGCTTGAAGTTGCGGGTCAGCGTCTCAGGCTGCATGCTCAAGTAGGAGGCCAGATCTTTCTTCGGCATTTTCAGCTTCAGCTCCTCCCCTTCTGCATGCGTCCGAATATATTCTTCCAGCCTTTCAAGACTGCTGAGCAATGATATGTTCGTCGTCAGTGATTCCGACTCATCCAGTCTTTCGGCGAAGCTCTCTATGATTTTAATGGCGATGTTCGGATATTTCTGCATCAGCTCGTAGATGTCGTTCCGGCTGATTGTACAGACCTGCGCATCTTCCATGACCTCCGCGTAGGACTCGTGGATGTTTTCATCGTTGAACAGGGAGATTTCCCCGGTGAAATCAGCATGGCCCAGCACCCTTACAAGCTGTTCTTTGCCTTCCGGGTTCAACCTGTAGATCCTCACTCTGCCTCTGTGCAGCACAGAGAGGGACTCATTGGTATCTCCCGCCATATAAAGATAGTCACCTTTCTTCAGATGGCTGGTGTTTATTTTAGCGAATACCTCCACCAATTCATCGTCATCGAGATGAGCGAATATGGGCACTTTGCTTACACATAATTGATGACCCTTTAATTTCATTGATATCACCACCCGGTTTTTTTTTTATTGCGATGACTGCTGCCTTGAGTCAATTATATCCAACAGACACGCCGGTTAAAAGGGAATGAAGTCAAGGTCCCCATATGATGAACAGGAAAAGCACCCCGAAGGGTGCTCTCAAAGAAAGTGATGTGGTATGGATATCCTTTTATGCTGTCGCCTCTTTGGCCGTGACTTCTTCTTCGTTGTCCTTCCTGTTCATCGGCATCAGGCGCATTGCGTTCAGTATGACTGCAAGGACACTTGCCTGGTGGATCAGCATGCCGGAAGCGAGATGGATATAGCCGTAGACTACGCCAAGCAGCAGGAGCACTACTGTGAGCAGTGCAATCGCAGTATTCTGCAGCATGACGTTGAAAGTCAACCTCGACATGGTATAGCCGATTGCGAGCTTGCTGAGCTTCTGACTCATCAGTACGACGTCTGCAGTCTCCATTGCGATATCCGTTCCGCCGTGGCCGATTGCGACACCTACATCACTGAGGGCAAGAGCCGGAGCGTCATTGATGCCGTCGCCGACCATCATGACCTTACTGTTTTCCGCTTGTTCTTCTTCAATGTATGCCATTTTCTCATCCGGCAGCAATTCTGCGTGGAACTCATCCAGACCAAGTATATTGGCGACTTTCTCAGCTGCGTAACGGTTGTCCCCCGTCAGCATGACCAGCTTCTTCGCGCCCTTATCCCTTAATGTTTTCACTGCTTCAAGTGCATCTTCTTTTATCCTGTCCATTATGGAGATCAAGCCGATGACTTCATCATTTTTCGTGATGAAGATCGCTGTCTGCCCCTCCTTCTGCTCACTGATGTAATTTTCCAGGATGGTGTCGGAGATTTTGATGTTCTGCTCGTCGATCAATTTTTTGTTGCCGATATAGTACTTGTCTGTCCCGATTACACCACTCACCCCGCGGGCTTTAATCGCTTCTGGGTCTTCGACTTCGAGGCGGTCACCAAGTTTCCTGTCTTCCGCTTCCTTGATGATGGTGCGTCCAAGGTGATGCTCACTCACCTGTTCGAGCGATGCCGAGATTGCGAGGACTTCATCTTCGCTCATGTCATTATAGACTGCGACACTCGTCACACTTGGACGGCCTTCGGTCAATGTGCCTGTCTTATCAAAAATGACCGTATCGATCTTCGCGAACTGGTCGATCGTCTCGCCGCCCTTGACGAGGACACCTTTTTTCGCACTGTTTCCGATACCTGCGACGTATGCGACCGGCGCACCGATGATCAGGGCACCCGGACATGCGATGACCAGGAATGTGATTGCAAGATGTATGTTTTGTGTGATGATACCAACGAGTACAGCCAGGACTACGATGCCCGGGGTGTAGTATTGTGCGAAGCGGTTCAGGAACTTCTCTGTACCACTCTTGCGTTCGGAAGCTTCTTCCACCATTTCGATGATTTTTGAAAATGTCGTATCTTCCCCGACTTTCACCGCTTCGAGTTCAATATACCCGGTATCGATGACACTGCCGCTGAAGACTTCATCTTTCAATGTTTTGTTCTGCAGTACCGATTCACCTGAAATCGCGGATTCGTTGATCTGCGCCGTCCCTTTGATGATTGTACCGTCGACCGGGATTTTACCGCCCGGCTGAACGATGACCGTCTCGCCGACTGCCACTTCATCAATATCAACTTCTACTATCTCACCCTCCCGCATGACCCGTGCAGTGTTTGGTGCCATGTCAAGGAGTGACTGGATGGAACTGCGTGTTTTTGCAAGGGTGCGTTTTTCAAGGAATGCACCGAATAGGAATAAGAATGTGACAATCGCACCTTCTGTGAATTCCTGTATGAACAGTGCCCCTGCCACTGCGATAGTGATCAATAACTCTATGCTGAAGCTTTTTACCATCAGTGCGCTCCATGCACGATGGATGATCGGTCCAATACCAATCAGAGTCGCGAGTACGAATGTGATATCCCGGACGGCTGAGTAGCCTAAAAACATGAAGATCAGGCCGATGATGATCAGTGCGCCGGATGTGTACATTAATTTGTTCAAATGTTTGTTGAACCATAAAGCCATGTCTATTCCTCCTCATTAATATTTATACGGATGTTTTCATATTGAAAACGCGTCCTGAATGTATTTGTTTTCTTTATTAACTTAATTGTATGCCAGTTTCTCCGGTGAAGAATTGACCCAGGTCAAGTTTGGGTGTTTTCTTCTTAGGAAGTCGATTTCATGCGATTTAGCCTTTGCCACTGATGACTTTATCAGGGACCGGGGGATTAAAAATTGATTTATATCAAGAGGAGGGGAAACAACAAAAGGGCATAAAAAATACCCTTTCAAAATATGAAAGGGTGCTTCATTTACTCGGATGTCAGCGACTTTGCAGCTTCGAACAATACTTGAACGGATGACATCATGCTGTCTTCACGGACATCGAACTTCTCATTGTGATGCCCTGCAGCGAGGTCGGTGCCGAAGATGCAATATGTTGCGTACCCGCCACGTTTCTGTACAGCTTCCATGAAATAAGTGGCATCTTCCGATCCAGCAGCCGAATTATTCTCGAACTCACTGGTCAGACCGACATTCTCTGCTGACTGATGCATGATTTCGGCAAGTTCCGGAGAGCCTTTGGAACTGATGGCTTCACCGGCAAGAGTGATTTCATGCTCCACCTGATGCATGACTGCGGCACCTTCGATCACCTTTTCGGCATATTCCTTCATATACTCATTAAGCTCTGTCGTGGCGCCGCGGATTTCAACCTTCAATTCGGCACTGTCAGGAATGATGTTCCGACCGCTGCCTGCATGGATTTCCCCGACATTGATGCGTGTGGCACCTTCCGAGTGCCTTGGGATGGAATGCAGATTCAAAATGGTTGAAGCAGCAGCGAGCATCGCATTCTTTCCTTCTTCAGGGTGTCCCCCTGCATGAGAGGCGACACCTTTGAATGCTACATCGATTTTTGACGAAGCGAGAAAACCGTTGTTTGAAGCGATGAAGTGGTTGAACGGCACGTTCAGGCCGATATGTGAAGCGATGAAGTAATCCACATCATCCGCAACACCCGCTTCGACCATCGACCTTGCACCACGGACGCCTTCTTCGGCAGGCTGGAAAATGAGCTTAATCCTGCCCCGCAATGCATCAGCACTTTCACTGAGGAGGACGGCAAGCCCGAGTCCGATTGTCGTGTGGACATCATGACCGCATGCATGCATGTTGTGATTTACCGAACGGAAATGATTCTGGTTTGGAAAATGATTTTCATCTTCACTTTCATAAACAGGCAGTGCATCCATATCCACCCTGAATGCCACAGTCGGCCCCGGCGTTCCGGTATCCAATATGCCAACGACTCCTGTGTAGCCTTCTTCAAAGTATGGCAGATAATTTTCCACCGCCCCGTGGGCCTTCGCCCACTCGATGTGCCGGGCTGTCGTCTCCTCGTCCGGTTTGCCCATGCAGAAATCAGGGTGCATGACCTCCCTGCCAAGCTGAATTTCAAACCCAAGTTTCTCGAGCTGGTCCGCCACTATGGATGCTGTACGCATCTCCATGAATCCGAGTTCGGGATGTTTATGAAAATCCCTTCGCCAAGTGACCAGTTGATTTTGAAGATCTTTCATTATTTCACCTCATGATCATATTTGAATTTACAGTAAATTATATCACTTTTTCACTGTCCATATTTGAGATTGGGCATAATGGGCTGTAAAATTCCATATACATTATGATGGGAGGCCGCATATATGGATGAAAAGCAGAAAATGCTTGCCGGGGAATGGTACAGCGCAAATTACGACGGTACGCTGGTCGAGGAAAGGACCAGGGCCCAGGAATTGTGTCATGAGCTCAATCGGACTCAGCCGGGCGATGGGAAAAGAAGAAAGAAAATCATCGTGGAACTGCTGGGATATATTCCTGAAAACCTTAATATATCGAGCCCGTTCATGGTGGATTACGGCTATAATATAAAATTCGGTAAAAATGTTTTCATCAATGTGAACAATTATTTCATGGACGGGGGAGAAATCACTTTGGGTGACAATGTCTTTATTGGCCCGTCATGCGGCTTCTACACCGCAGAGCACCCGTTGGATGCAGTCGACCGTCGCAAAGGACTCGAAAAAACCTCCCCCATCACTGTAGGCGACGACGTATGGATCGGTGCGGACATCAGCGTTATGCCCGGCGTTACAATCGGGGACGGCAGCGTCATTGGCGCGGGCAGCATCGTTACGAAGGACATTCCGGAGAACAGCCTGGCAATGGGCGTACCGTGTCGTGTTGTGAGGGATATCGGCAAAAAAGTCCGGTACTTTTGAAGTACCGGACTTTTGAATGTGTGGTGAGCTGTTTTATGAATAATAGACTATGACGCTGGCAATCATGAATATCCAAAGCACTGCAGCCATGATGATGAAAATATAGTTCCACCTGCTTGTCTCCTGACCTTCCCTGCGGTCCTGCTGTATTCTTCTTGTGAAAGGGATGATGAAGAAAACCATGACCAGCGTCCCTAAAATCGCCCTGAGAATCATGTTATCACCTTCCTGACACTACATAATGCTTAGTATATTAGTTATACCCGTTGAAGGAAGTATTTAATTACAGACATGATTTAAAAGTTGATGAATGGTTTCAAAAGTGCTCATCGACAGGTGCGCCATGCGGTATTTTGAGGTAATGCACGACGTTATTAAGTGGTAACGCCGTGCATTATACACCCCGTCACTTCACCATACCGCTTAATTCGTCCATTATTTCATCGATATTTTTACCGATGCTTATCTCGACCGCAGCCAGGAAGCTGCCTTCTACAATCGGTGCATTGGCTATCCGGATGTCATGGTCTCCTTCATACATTTCCACGGCCATTTCGAGATTCATCAGACTGGAGCCGATGTCAAAGAAACAGATGGTATCACTTTCGACTTCAGACAACATATGGTCGATTTGCCCGATATTGGTGCCGATGCCATCCCCGACGCCGCCGGAAGCGTGTACGGTGACACCGGCTGCCATCTGTTCAATGAGCGATTTGGTGCCTGATGCGATATCTTTACTGTGGCTGATGATCAATATTTCCGTCATCGTTCTTCCTCCTCAAGGGACAATGCATTCAGTATATACACGGCACTTTGTGCCCCCGGATCGACTGTACCTCTGGACTTCTCCTTGAAATATGCAGCCCGCCCTTTTGTCGCCGTCATATCTTCCGTATCATCCGCCAATTTCTGCAGGTCTTCAAGCTTAAGGGCGCCGTCCTCCCCGAGCACTTCCCCGGCTTTCGAAATGACATCATACATCGTCTTTTCCCCGCCGGTGACTTTTCCTTTGGCACTCACAGTTTCAGCAAATATATCAAGTAATTTCTTCAGGTTATCGACGTCTATCTCACCCTTTGCAGCTTCGCTCATCTTAACGAAGCTGAAACCGTACAGAGGGCCGCTCGCACCGCCTATCGAACTCATCAGTGTTATGCCGGTCTGTTTGAGGATATCCTGTATACTGCCTTCCGTGACTTTCTCCTTAACCGCATTGAAGCCTCTTTTCATGTTCACCCCGTGATCTCCATCACCGATTTCCCGGTCCAGGGCGGTCAGCTCAGCTTCCTTATCTGTAAAGACTTCCTGCAGCTTGTGTAAGCGCTGCAGCAGCATCGTGTTATCCATAATGTTCCTCCTTAAAAGTAGGTTGATTCAACAGGAGCCTCCAACGCAGCGACAATCTGCTCATCATGATCAAGGATTGTGATTGAAAAGCCCTGCATATCCAGGGCAGTCATATAGTCTCCGACAAGCAGCTTCGTGACTTTCCTGCCCTTATTTTCCAGTGATGCCATGACATACTTGGTGACGACATAAAGTTCACTGAGAGGCGTTCCGCCCATGCCATTGATCATTACAATCAACTCGCTGCTGTCATTATATTTATAGAGTTCTTCCAGCAGCCTGTCAGCAATCTTGTCCACAGTTTCCATCTTCTCACGATATATGCCTTTTTCCCCGTGGATGCCGATGCCGATTTCCATTTCTTCTTCTTCCAGGCTGAAGCCATAGTCGCCTGTGGTAGGCACCATGCAGGGATGGACTGCCATGCCGATGGAATGTAAAGTCGTCATCATGCTTTCCGTCTTTTCTTTGACCTGCGCGAGCGAGCGGCCCTCATCCGACAGGTATCCTGCATATTTATGGACGAGGACGGTTCCTGCCACGCCGCGTCTCATTTCGGCGTCTTCTATGGCAATATCGTCACGGACGATTACAGCGTCCACCTTGTGCCCTTCCGCCTCAGCCATTTCTTTGGCCATTTCGAAATTCATGACGTCTCCCGAGTAGTTTTTGATGATCATGAGGACACCATCGCCATTATCGACATGTTTGATGGCTTCAAGGACTTTGTCTGGAGTGGGCGAGGTGAAGACCTCACCGCAGACTGCCGCATCGAGCATGCCCCCGGCGACATATCCGGCATGCGCAGGCTCGTGACCGCTGCCTCCACCGGAGATGAGGGCCACCCCCGACTCCTTCCTTTGCTTCCTTACCACGACGGTATCGGCAATGATATCAATGTCCGGATCGTTGATTTTCAGGCCTGCCAGCATATCGCTGACAAAATGTTCACGGTGATTGATCAGTTTCTTCATTTTTAAATCCCCCTTTACTTACATTATACTCTTTACACAAATTCATTTAAAATAAAAGGACGGATAATTAATATTGGACAAATCTGATTCAGAAATGGAAAATGACGAAGAGAAGGTAGGACGGAGTAAATGGAGTTTTGGATATGAGGATAGGCATCATCTCTGATTTGCATATTGACCGTTATAATAACAGCGTGGAGAATATACCGTTATATGAAGAAGCTCTGATAAAAGAGACGAAAAGCCGGAACGTCGATCTGTTATTGATCGCCGGGGATATTTCAAACCGCTATGACCTGACGATGGATTTCATACGCAGGGTCTCAAAAGAAAGCAATACGGAAATCAAATTTGTGCCTGGTAATCACGATTTGTGGCAGGCTGATATCACCGAGGGCACCGAGGCAGTTCTGGAGCGTTATACCAGGCAGCCGGAATGCCTGATAAAGCGTCCCCTGATCATCAATGATGAGTGGGCGGTGGCAGGTCATACCGGATGGTATGACTACACATACGCATCCGGTGAATTCACTTTTGAGCGGCTGGAGAGAAGGGCATATTACGGCGGTACATGGCAGGATAAGAATCATATCGCATGGCGTTATAATGATGCAGGAATGTCCCGTCAATTTTCACAGGCGGTCAGGGGGGACCTTGAAAGTCTCGGGGGCAGGAAGATCATACTCGTAACGCATGTCGTTACAAACAAGCGTTTCAGGGTGCCGATGCCGCACAGGCTGTTTGATTATTACAATGCCTTCATCGGCACAAGCGACTTCGATGCGATCTATAACGACTTTCCTGTGCATTACAGCATCATGGGGCACGTACACTTCCGCCATTCGCTGACGGAGGGCGGCATCACTTATATATGTCCGTGTCTTGGCTACAAAAGGGAATGGAGGACGGACGATATCGGCACTGAAATCGGAAATGCATATTACGTTATAGAAATATGAGGTATGAATGGGAAACAAAAGCCAGATTTAATGATTTACAAAGACAGAGTTTATTATTGAAAGGATTTCGTCATGGCTAAGCTATATTATCGTTTCGGTACGATGCAAAGCAATAAAAGTAATCAGATAATAACCACACATTATCAATACACCACACAGGGCAAACGGTGTCTGGCATATTCGACGCCTGTAGACACAAGGAGCGGTTTCAAGAAAATCAAATCACGCATCGGTCTCGAGTTGGAAGCCGAATATGTCACCGACAACATTTTCAAACAAGTGAAGTCAGCGCACGAGGAGGAAAAAGTATACGCTGTGCTGGTGGATGAAGCGCAGTTCCTTAAGAAGTCGGAAGTGCACCACTTAAGTGACATCGCCGATGAACTGGACATCCCTGTCATCGCATTCGGTCTTAAGACCGATTTCCGTAATCAGCTGTTCGAAGGCAGCAAAGTGCTCCTTGAACTGGCTGATGCGATAGATGAATTGAAGACTGTATGCCAATACTGCAATAAAAAAGCGACATTGAATATGCGGATGATGGGCGGCCGGCCAGTCAACGTCGGTCAGACCATTCAAATTGGTGATGAAGAATACGTCCCTGTCTGCAGGAAGTGCTATAAAGAACGACTGCCTCTGGTTTAGGGGTGGAGGGCCGATATGGGAATATTTCGGCCCTTTTATTATATAATCATGAAAAAGAAAGTTTAATCGAATTTTAATAATTCTCTAACCATGTTTCCAATCAAGGCGGATATGATGGGAGTAAGTGATCAATGAGCCGGGGGGATTTTATGCAAAAGATATTAGTCGTCGAGGATGACGAAAAAATTGCACGTGTGATACAGCTTGAACTCGAATTTGAATCCTATGATGTCATAAACGCATATACAGGCAAGGAAGCGATGAAACTGTTTGAAAAGGAGTCATTCGACCTGATTCTGCTGGATGTAATGATACCTGAACTGAACGGACTTGAAGTGCTCAGGCGGATACGCCAGAAGGATGAGCATATCCGCATAATAATGCTGACAGCTCGTGACGCGGTGATGGACAAGGTCAGTGGACTTGATTCGGGGGCCAATGATTATATGACAAAACCCTTTGAAATAGAAGAACTGCTCGCACGCATCCGCACCCAGCTCAAAGAGAGGGGGATGAATGGTCCTGCAGAATCGGAGGAAATCAATTTCAGGACCATCACAGTCCGCCCCTCCACAAGGGAAGTGTTCATAGAAGGGGAAGATATCCATCTGACCCAGAAAGAATATGATTTATTTTATTACCTCCTGTCGAATAAAAACCAGGTGCTGTCCCGGGAGCAGATCATCGAAGCGGTATGGGGATATGACTTTTTCGGGGATACGAACACCGTTGATGTATATGTGAGGTATCTGCGCAAGAAAATTGATCGGGAAGACCCGTCCGTGATCTCCAGTGTCAGGGGCATTGGATACATGGTAAAGGATTAACGGATGATGAAATTAGGTACTAAAATTCAACTTTATATCACTGTTATGACGGCAATTGTTGTCATACTGATCAATACATTCGTCTATTTCAGCTATAAAAACTTCTCCCTGGATGCCGAGATGAACCAATTGGAAGGGCGTGGCATCAATATCATGCAGGAGCTGCAGAATGCCGAGGAAAATGGCATCAACAGACGGGCGGTATTGCAATCACATCTTCTGTCCAATGGCTTCATCACGCTCGTCAGTGAAACAGGGGAACAGGAATTGAGGATCACCACCAGTGCAAGTTACTCCGAAAGCTTTGAACCCTACAACTCCGGGCAGTACACCGACGTTGTAACGTATCACGATACACACTTTGTGATGGTCTCCCTGCCGATCATATGGGAAAACGGGGAAGTCTATAATTTACAGATTTATGAAAATATCGAATTCATATATGATACCTTTAATATATTACAGTGGATCCTCATCATATCGACGGGTATCATCATCATCGTGATTTACCTGCTGAACCGGCTCATTACAAACACCATCATCCAGCCGATCAACAGGCTCATCGGCAAGATGAAAGAAACGGATGATACGAGTGGCTACACTATGCTGGAAGTGAGTGACGGTGACACTAAAGAATTGAAGGACTTGTCGGAATCATTCAATGAGATGATGATGGACCTCAAAAAGAATGATGAACACCAGCAGGCATTCATCATGAACGCCTCGCACGAACTGAAAACCCCGATCACAGTCATAGACTCTTACAGCCAGATGCTGAAACGCTTCGGCAAAACGAGGGAAGATATACTTGAGGAGAGCATTGATACGATATCGGATGAAGCGAAGCGCATGAAATATCTGACTGAACAATTGCTGAGTTTCAGCAAGGCTGCACAGGCAAGGGAGAATATCAGGCCGGAAAGACTGAATATCAAACGCATGGCCGAGGGACTGCAGGCCCGTCTCGAACCGGTGTATAAGAGGGAGATCCACGTCAATGCCGGGGACGCGGATATCTTCGTGGAGGCGGACCCGGACAGTCTGGACCAGCTGCTTAAAATATTTCTGGATAATGCATATAAGTACAGCTCCGGGGATATCACCATAGACATTGAAAAAAGCGGTGGTGAAGTGCTTGTAAGCATCATGGATAAAGGCATCGGCATTCCGGAAGAAGATCTGGATAAGATATTCGACCGCTTCTACCGTGTGGATAAAGCACGTGCAAGAAAAACCGGCGGTTCGGGTCTCGGACTTTCCATAGCAGATGAACTGGCCAAAGTGAACGGCATCACACTCGGTGTCGAAAGCCGTCTCGGTGCAGGGACGACATTCACATTAAGATTCAATGGAGGGGAGGAGCGGGAAGATGAAAGGCGGTAAACTGATGATGGCTGCCGGAGCGGTGATGCTGGGCGTTATGATCGGCATTTTGTACATGAACTATACTGCAGCTGAGCATATGAATGAAGACGAGGCACGGGCAATCATAACGGAGCGTTACCAGGGCGATATAAGGAATGTTTCTTTAGCCGGTGATGATGAACACTTTGTTGTAAGCGTGGATGATGATGAATATCTGTATGAAATTACGATCAACAGGGCTGAAGGCACTGTAGTGGATATAGAATCTGCGGAAAATCCGGAATATGAGCCGGACGATGCAGTCGGGGAAGAACAGGAATCTGAAGAGGGGTCCAGCGGAGCTGAGCCAGGCACTTCGGAAGATAATGCCGGCCTCATCCCCGTCAAAGAAGCCAGGGAGATCGCCATGGAGGAAGTCGGCGGGTTATTCCTCCACTCCACGTTGAACACGGATACGAATCCGAGTGAATATCTTATCGCAAATCTGGTCGACGATGACGACGAAGCGGCGATCGTCTCCATCAATGCTGTAAATGGCACCATCAATAAAGTGATTTTCCTGGAAATAGAGTTCGATGAGATAGGCGATTTGGAAACCTTCATGAGGCAGGTCGCACAGTCCAATGCACAAAACCAGAATTATTATATAGAATATGATGACTGGGACGATGACTGGGATGATGACTGATGGGAGAAGCAGCAGGGCGGAATCCGCCCTGCTTTTTTAAATTCGACTGTATCACACTGCTTTATTTTCCGGAAGGTGTCTGGTATATTTTAAAAGACGATTGGAAGTGGGGGGCGGCATATTGATCAAAATGAACAATGTCACCAGAACTTATCAGGGGCAGGATGGTGAATTCAATGCGGTGGATGATGTCTCACTCGAAATCGGTGAGAATGAAATCTTCGGGTTGATCGGAGAGAGCGGGGCAGGGAAATCGACCGTTTTAAGATTCATAAATGCACTTGAAACACCCACCTCGGGAGTGGTCGAAGTGGACGGTACAGACGTCTTCTCCTTATCCAAGAAAAAGCTGAGGGCGCATCAGAAGGGCATCGGCATGATATTCCAGCAGTTCAATCTGTTGAATAACAAGACTGTCAGGGAAAATGTACAGCTGCCGCTCGAGTTACATAAATACAAAGACCCCTTGAGCGTCCGTGAAGTGCTGGAGTTTGTCGGCCTCAGCGGAAAATCCGACAGGCATCCAAGCCAGCTCTCCGGCGGTGAGAAGCAGCGTGTCGGGATTGCCCGTGCACTCATCACACGTCCTAAAATACTGCTTTGTGATGAGCCTACATCCGCACTCGATGAAAGTACCACCGAAGAAATTGTGGGCGTTCTTAAAAGGGCGCATGAGAAGTTTGGCATGACAGTCCTTGTAGTGACGCATGAGCTGAATGTCATCAAGAGCATGTGTGAACGCTGTGCGGTACTGGAGAAAGGGCATCTGGTGGACATCATAGATGTCGTTCCCGGAGCAGGCAGGCCCGATTATGAGTCTTATCACCAGCGCGTTTTGGAGGTTCTGAAGAATGCCTGATAACTTCCCCGAGTACATCCAGCGCGTCATCGAATACTGGCCTGCACTCTTCGAGAGCCTGTGGGAAACAGGCATCATGATGGGATTTGCAATGGTCGCGGCCATTCTGCTCGGCCTGCCGCTCGGCACCCTGCTTTTTTTGACGGCCAAGGGGCAGCCGATGCAGAATATATTCATTTATCAGCTGTCCAATGCGTTCGTCAATATCGTCAGGTCATTTCCTTTCCTGCTGCTTGTCGTCGCAATGCAGCCGTTCATCAGGGAGGTATATGGGCGGGCGACGGGAGACCCTGTCGCTGCTTCTTTTCCCATGATGTTGATTGCAATTGCACTTTACGCACGATTCGTGCAGCAATCACTGCTTGATGTGCCTAAAGGTGTGACGGAGACGGCGCGGTCCATGGGCGCTTCGATTCCGCAGCTTGTATGGAAGTTTTTATTCGTGGAAGCGAGAAGCTCGCTGATCATCGGTTTCACCACTGCTTTTGTCAGTTTCATATCGTATTCAACCATCATGGGCGTGGTGGGCGGCGGCGGCATCGGGGACTTTGCGATCCGTTACGGTTACCAGAGATATGAAACGGATATCATGTATACCGCGATCATCGTGATCATCATCATCGTCCAGCTGATCCAGTGGTGGGGGCTCAGGCTGGCAAAAAAACTTGATAAAAGATGATTGGGAACAATCTATTGAAGGAGTGTAAGTCTATGTACAAGCGTAATTTATGGTTCATTTTACTGGGCATCATGATATTCGCCCTTGCTGCATGCGGAAATGACAATGGAGAAGAAGGTTCGGAAGAAGAGGCGGACGGGGGATCAACGACGGAGGACACTGAAATACAGGTCGCATCCCAGACGATCCCCATGACCGATGTCGTTGAAATAGCCGGGGAAGCGATTGAAGAACCGTATTCGGTTGAATTGATCGAGGTATCGGACAACATCCAATATAACGAAGCGCTGCTGAATGAAGAAGTGGATGCGAATTTTGCACAGCATGAGCCTTTCATGGAGATGTTCAATGAAGAGAGGGATGGCAACCTTACAGCGATCCAGCCGATATACAATGCCATCGTCGGTTATTATTCACCGGCATATGATTCAATTGAAGACATTGAGGACGGAGCGGAAGTGGCGATTCCGAGTGACGCGACGAATGAGGCCCGTGCATTGATGGTTTTGGAACAGCATGAACTCATCACCCTGTCTGAGGAGGTCTCATATGATGCGACTGTGGATGACATTGAAGAGAACCCGTATAATTTCACCTTCACTCATGTAGATCTTTTGAACCTTACGTCTTCATATGAGGACGGGGTGGAACTGGTATTCAACTACCCAACTTATATCGACAGTATAGGACTGACACCTGACGACGCCATCTTCCTGGAGGAAGATGAAGACAATACATTTGCGATTACACTGGTGGCCCGCGAAGACAACCGGGATTCCGAAGAGATACAGGCACTCCAGGATGCCTTCACTTCCGATGAAGTGTATGAATTCTTATCCGACCTTGAAGAAGATGGGCATCTGGAACCTGCTTTCGAACCGGGAGAATAATGAAAAATGCCAACGTTATTTTATAACGTTGGCATTTTTCATATCTTCAATTCATATTCCTGGGCGAGTTTCGCTTTGAAGAGCTTCGTGTAGATGTCAGTAATGACTGCTTCAAGGCGGGCGTTATGGATGCTGTCCATATCGTGCATGCGTATCACCGAGAGTTTGATATCATTTGATTCCAACAGTTGGGTGAACCCTTCGTCTTTCCTGAAATCGGTCTTCAATTGCTTGTATATGTTTTCCCTGCTGTTGCCGATGATGAAAAGGTCATCATCTTTGAAAAGCATATATATACCTTTCAGCTGGTGTCCAAACTGTATATCGTAAACCGAATTTAAATCATGCTTCAATTTTTTGAAGTCGATGGAGCGGTGATTATTCTTGTTGATGATCGTCAATTTGAAATTTTCCATATGACTTTTTTCCCATATATTGCCCAGGTCGCATGCATATTTTGAAATGATTGATTTCATCAATTTCTTGTCTTCCAAATATTCTTTAACCATTTTATCACCTCATTTACAACACTGTACTTCAAATCATGTCAAAAGTCATTCAATAAAACTTCCGGGAATGACCCATGAATCGGTACAGTTATGCGTAATACCCTTTGATTGCTTTAACCTCCAGGAATTCTTCAATGCCGAAATCCCCCCATTCCCGGCCGAGTCCGGATTGCTTATAGCCGCCGAATGGCAGGTCGGGGCGTCCGGGGGCATCATTGATGCCGACTGTCCCTGCTTCAATGGAGCGCGCAACTTTTTTGAGTGAATCTTTGTCATTTCCCATGACGTAGCCGGCAAGGCCATACTTTGTATCGTTGGCGATTTCGATGGCCTCATCCAGATCATTATACGTGATGACCGACATGACCGGCCCGAAGATCTCTTCCTGTGCAATGGTCATATCATTTCTGACTTCGGTGAATATGGTTGGTTTGACGAAAAAACCTTCACTTATACCGTCCGGTCTGCCAGGGCCCCCATGATACAGATGAGCGCCTTCTTTCGAACCCGTCTGGATATAATCCTGCACCTGGTTGAACTGTTTTTCGCTGATGATGGGCCACATCATCGTAGTCTCCTCGTTCGGGTCTCCGACCACCACCGCATCCATATACGTCTTCGCTTTCTCAAGGAATTCATCCTTGATCGCTTCGGGGATCAGTGTCCTCGTTCCTGCAGTGCAGACCTGTCCGGTATTGTTCACGACTTTCTGAACGGCAGACTTTGCCGCTTCGTCGACATCCACGTCATCCAATATGATATAAGGTGACTTGCCACCGAGTTCCAGGGCCACTCTCTTGAAGTCGCGGCTCGCTTTTTCCATGATTTTCGAACCGGTCGGGCCTGAACCGGTGAATGATATCATGCGGACTTTCGGGTGTTCCGATAATGGAGTGCCGACACCGTCGCCGACACCGTTCACAAGATTGAAGACACCCTTCGGAACACCTGCTGCATCGAAGATCTCTGCCAGAATGATTGCGGAAAACGGCGTCTCTTCGGAAGGCTTCAAAATGACAGGAGAGCCTGCTGCAAGTGCTGCCGACAATTTAAGCGAGGTCTGATTCGTCGGGAAGTTCCAAGGTGCAATGAGGCCGGCGACACCGATGGATTCCTTCACTACCAGTGCATCACCGCGCCTTTCTTCAAATTGGAAATCATCCAGGGCATCTCTGGCTGCTTTGAAATGGGTCAGGCCCATTTCGTAATGCACCTTCTCAGATTTGCTTTTTGGCGAACCGAGCTCATCGGTGATGGCTTTGATGATATCGGCCTTCCTTTTTTCATATTCTGTTACAATCCCGTCCAAAATATTCTGACGGTCACCCACAGGCATATTCCTGAATTCCCTATACACGGACTCCGCCGCTTCCACTGCTGCATCAACATCTTCCTTCGTACCTTTGGCGATCCGTCCAAAGACCTCCCCGGTCGAGGGATTGATCACATCGATGTAGCCACCGCCTGCACCGTCAATCCACTCTCCATTGATATAATGTTGGATTTCATTTCTCATCACCAAATCTCCTCTTTTTATGTAGTCATATATATTCTATCCTAACTTCATGATGAATAAACGGCTTATGTATACGCAACATCAAGCCGGGGGAAATAAAAACCATGACAGACGATTAAAGTCGCCCTGTCATGGTCTTGATTTTTATTTACGGAATGTTTCAAGGAAGCTCAGTGTGTTCAGGCCGAAGAATTTAAGTGCGCCCTTTGTTTCTTCAAAGCCGTCCCCTGACTTATAATGTTTGAAGATCGCCGTGCCAAGCACGATATTCATCATGATGATTCCGATTCTCACCAGTGTCTTGCTGAATAATGTAAAGAACAACAATGCGCCGCCGATAGCTTCAAAATAACCGACTGCCTTCATCTGCGTGCTGTCAACATTGAACTTATCCTCAAAATCATCTCCGAGTTCCCCGTCGTTTTGGATCTTTTGAAGACCGCCTTCAAACATGTTCTTTCCTACATAAAAATTGACTACATGACGAAGCATATTGAAACCTCCTATGGATTGGTTGATCATCAATACCCGTTCAGGCACTGATGAATTTATACTAACATTATATAGCCTATATTACCTGAGGTAAAACCTGGGCCAGCGTATATAAAGGAGACAGTGACGGGAAGTTGCTGTTTGCATGTGATATATTCATCGTCCATCCGATGAAGTCAGGGGATGAAAAAGACAAACTTCATGCGTTCCGCAGCCGAATAATCATGAGGGATAGTTTACAAGATAATATTAAATTTATGACAAAAGGGTGATATCACCTTAAAAGACGTGTAATTTCACCAGATTTTCAATTAATTTTACATTTTTTGGTTTGTGATTATTTGGACCAATTACTATAATGGTACATGTTGAATGCTTTTCATTGAGAGTAAATTCACATTCAAGTTTGAATTTTCACATTAATGAAAGCCTTTTTATATATTATAGTTTGGAGGAATTGACAATCGATCAGTTAATAGGTATAGGACTTTTATTATTGATATTGGTGTTTTTCAGTCTATTTACATACTATGCACCATACGGCAGCGAAGTGATGAGTGCCCTGGCCGCAGCAGCAATCGCGACGTTCTTGGTGGAAGCTTTGCAGGGATATGTGATAGGCGACATTTTCGCATTGGATTTCTTTAAGGAGGCAGGAACGGTAGCCGGGACGCTGGCGGGTGTCATCGTGGCCATGCTGGTCGGCCTGAAGATGGGCGTGAATCCCCAAAATGCAGCGATACTGGCTGTCGCTTTTGGAGAAATCAGTTTGATACCTGCGTTGTTCGCAGCATATCTGGTGGCATTCTTGGTGAAGTTTCTACAGGAGAAAGTATCTCTCGGAATGGATTTCATTTTGGTCATTTTGATAGCAGTGCCTTTGGCGAGGTGGCTTGGACTGCTGATCACACCTCTTGTTGACGGTTCACTGCTGAGGATTGGCGCAATCATCGAGCTTGCCATGGATGCAAGCCCGTTGGTCATGGGACTGATGCTCGGTGGAATAGTGACGGTTGTCGGTACATCACCGCTCAGTTCCATGGCATTGACAGCGATGCTCGGCCTGACGGGTGCGCCGATGGCGGTTGCTGCTCTATCAGCATTCGGATCAGCGTTCATGAACAGTACACTGCTGCACAAGCTTAAAATCGGAGAGTTGAAATCGGTCATCTCGATTGCGATCGAACCGTTGTCGAAAGCGGATCTGGTCACTGCAAACCCGATTCCGATCTATACGACGAACTTTGTCGGCGGTGCCCTGAGCGGAATCATCATTGCGTCTTCCGGCATGATCAATAATGCGCCCGGAACGGCAGCTCCTACACCTGGACTGCTCGTGATGTTCGGTTTCAACCCTGCAGGTCAAGTTCTGCTTTATGCGGCGATCTGTGCCGTCATATGTTTCCTTGTCGGCCTTGCCGGAAGCTATGCCTTCAGGAACTTCCCGATTAAAAACAGTGAAGTACTTCCTGCTGATCAGAGTTTCGCAAGTGCGAGATCAGCAAAAAAGTTTAAGGATTAAAATTGGAGAAGCGGACAGCCGGAGGGCAGTCCGCTTCTTCTACGTTTTTCCGGGAAATCAAATAATATTATAATTAAGTTGAAGCTGATATAATATTTTGTGAGGAGTGATATGAATGTCGATATATGATATCGAAGTTAGAAAGACAGATGGCAGCACTTATAAACTTGAAGAATATGAAGGGCATCCGATGCTGATCGTCAATACGGCAAGCAAGTGCGGTTTTGCCAATCAGTTCGACGGGTTGGAAAAGTTGTATCAGGATCATAAAGAGGAAGGGCTGATCGTCCTTGGCTTCCCGAGTAACGAGTTTGGGAATCAGGAACCGGGGAGTGCTGAGGATGCAGAGGAAAGCTGCAGATTGAACTATGGTGTGACCTTCCCCATGCACGAAAAAATCGAAGTGAACGGGGACAACCAGCACCCTCTGTATGAGCTTCTGAAATCTTCACAAAAAGGTTTGTTCACCGATAATATCAAGTGGAACTTCACCAAGTTCCTGGTGGATAAGGATGGCGAAGTTGTGGAACGATTCTCTCCAAAAACCAAGCCGGAAAATATAAAAAAGGACTTGGATAAAGTTTTGTAACGGCAGTCGTTACAGGGATGAAATTCACAGTACCGGGGGTCCAAAGTCCGATGAGTCCAAACGATAACGCTGTGGCAACGCATTCGGCATAAATTAGAAATCATAAAAACAGGACAATGTTTCACGGGAAACATTGTCCTGTTTTCAGCTATTCATAAATGTAACTGATGACTTCGATCGCCTGTTCCACAGTCTCAACCGTGACGTCGGCCTTGTTGGAGAGTTCTTTCAGAGCATGAATTGCGCTTTCAGGTCTGATGATGATCAACGGCTTGCCAAGATTGATTGCAGTTGTGGCATCCATTGTCGTATTCCACTGTTTGTATTTCTCACCGTATAGTGCAATTACAAAGTCCGCTTTGTTCATCAGTACAGTCGTCCTGAAATTATTTATACTCGAGGCGGCATCATCTTTGAAATAGTCGGTGGGTTGCCTGCCAAGTATATTTTCTCCGATATTGTCCGATAAGTCATGATTGGTCTGCGGACCGACAAAATGCAACTTGAGATCTTTTTCTTTTGATTTTTTTTTGACATCCTCACGCCAGTCATCATGAATCTGTCCTGCGAGATAAACTGTAAACTCCATCAATCATTTCCTCCTTAAAATCAACTTATATATACTCTACTATAATTGTGTTAACATATACATTGAAATGAATTGTTCTGATAAGGATGTGGCAAAATGAAAGTTGCATTGTTCGATTTTGACGGTACCCTGTACCCGGAGGAAACATTTGATATTCTGATTGAGAAGATTAAAGGACATCCTGAATACAAAAGCATTTATAAAAAATTCATCAGAAACTTTGCACCCATTTATATCGGTTACAAAATGAAGCTGGTCCCCAAAATCAGGATGCAGAATAAAGCGCTTGAAAAGTACATCCAGGCATTCAAAGGGAAAGATCAGCAGGAAATTGAAGCGTTTTTCCATGAGGTTGCAGATGGTATGGCAGAAGACCTGCGGCCCGACCTAGTAGGACGCCTGAGGAGTCTGAAAGAGGAAGATTATTATATCGTCCTGATTTCAGGGGCTTTCATGCCGCTCCTGGAAGGTGTATTCAAGTCGGGACATGTGGACTATATATTCGGGTCTGTCATCCATTATGACAATGGCATGCTGGATATTAAAAAGCGGTTCAACAGATTGCACTCGGACATGAAGGTTGAAATTCTCATGGACCATTTCAAATCATGCAAAGTGAAAGTGGATTGGAAAAACAGCGTAGCTTTCAGCGATAGTTATTCGGATTTGAAAATGTTAGAATTGGTTGGAAACCCGGTGGCAGTGGAACCGGATGAAAAGCTGCTTAAGATAGCGACGGAGAAAAATTGGCAAATATACAGTTAAGGAGTGCTGGTTTATGGATTTGACAGTAATTGAGGAACACGAATTATATCCGACTGAAAAGATCGGGCCTGCGTTGCAAGGTACTTTGATATATAAAGTTGGTGGACAGACTGAATTTGAAGGGGCATATATTACAACGAGCGAACGTCTCATAATGAGCGTGGATATGAATGGAGAGCCCTATAAGCGTGTATTCAGTTACCAGGATATAGTCAGGGTCTTTGCAGAACAAGACGCCTTATTCCTCGAGTTCCCGGAAGGCATGGGTAAGATTGCGATGATCGATATCACAAAAGGTGACAGGCAGGAATTCACTGATTTCGTAGGTGGAAAATTAAGCTGAAGCAGAGTCCGGCAGGACTCTTTTTTAATTAGTATGACACAATTTCTGAACTGTATGGCATACTCAGACGAAATACCTTTATTCATCCGGCTAAAAAGAGTATAATGTATTAATGATAATACATTAAAAATGAAGCCTTCTGTCCGAAACGGCCGGGGGTTCAAAGTATGCAAAAGGAGAGCGCGATAAGTTATGAGTCAGTCAAATGATAAAAAAGAAATAATTTTAATCGGAAGCGGTATCATGAGCGCAACGCTCGGTACCCTCATCAAGCAACTTAACCCTGATTGGAACATCAAAGTTTTTGAGAGGTTGGAAAGCCCGGGTCAGGAAAGCTCTGATGCGTGGAATAATGCAGGCACCGGCCACTCTGCGCTGTGTGAGTTGAACTACACTCCCGAGATGGCGGATGGTTCGCTTGATATCAGCAAAGCAGTGAAGATTAATGAACAATACCAGATTTCCAAACAGTTTTGGGCATTTCTTGTGGAACAGGGTATGCTTGAAACACCTGAGAAATTCATAAAGCTCGTCCCTCATTTGAGTTTCGTTGAAGGTGAAAAGAATGTCGAGTTCCTGAAAAAACGTATTGAAGCCCTGGCTGAAAACCCTTTGTTCGAAGGTATGGAGTTTGCAGATGATTATGAAACATTGAAAGAATGGATACCGTTGATGATGGAAGATCGTGAGCCCGGCCAGTCGATTGCTGCAACTAAGATAGACACTGGAACGGATGTGAACTTCGGTGCGCTTTCACGCAAATTGTTCTCCCTCATGGAAGAACAGGGTGTTGAAATGCACTATAAACATGCTGTTGAGAATTTTAAGAAGCTGGATAATGGAAAATGGCAGGTGGAGGTCGAGGACCTTGCCACCGGAAAGAAAGAATTCCACATCAGCGACTTCGTCTTCATAGGCGCAGGCGGTTACAGCCTGCCGCTGCTGCAGAAAACGGGCATAGAAGAATCAAAGAATATAGGAGGCTTCCCGGTGGGCGGGATGTTCCTTGTATGCAGCGACGAAGAAATCGTCGATAAGCATGATGCAAAAGTTTATGGAAAGGCGAAGATAGGTGCCCCTCCCATGTCCGTGCCGCATCTTGATACAAGATATATAGACGGTGAAAAGAGCCTGCTGTTCGGACCATTTGCAGGTTTTTCTCCAAAGTTTCTTAAAACAGGATCGAATATGGACCTGATCAGTTCAGTAAAGCCTTATAATGTGCTGACGATGCTTTCTGCAGGTGCAAAAGAGCTTGGTCTGACAAAATATCTCATTCAACAAGTGCTGCTCTCCAATGAGGATCGCATGGAAGAATTAAGGGAATTCATCCCGAGTGCCAAATTGGAGGATTGGACGCTTACGGTGGCTGGTCAGCGTGTGCAGGTGATAAAGGATACCGATGAGAAGGGGAAGGGGACACTTCAGTTCGGTACCGAAGTGATAACGTCATCAGATGGCACTGTTGCCGCGCTTCTCGGCGCTTCCCCAGGCGCATCGGTATCGGTGGAAGTAATGCTGGATATACTCAAGCGGTGCTTTCCTGAGGACTATGGCAGCTGGGAAGATAAAATCAAAGAAATGGTGCCTTCATACGGTATAAAACTTTCGGAACACCCTGAAAAATTCGAGGAAATACACGATCATACATCAAAACTGTTAAAACTGTATTCAGATGAAGATAGTGTATTATTAAGTTAAAAAGAAGCGATTCAATCGAATCGCTTCTTTTTTATATATTTAACCGATTTTACTTTCCTGTAGTGCATTGTCCAGGTCGTCCCTGATATCTTCAAATGCTTCGATGCCGACGGAGAGCCGAATCAGGTGCTGGTCGATCCCTCTTGCTTCACGTGCATCTTCAGGCATGTCCGCATGTGTCTGCGTAAAAGGGAAAGTAATGAAGGTCTCAGTGCCTCCGAGACTTTCTGCAAAGGTGCACAGTTTGACATTTTCAAGAAGCCGGGCGACCTCATGATTCTTTTTCAACCTCAGGCTGAGCATTCCTGTACAGCCGGAATATAAAACTTCTTCCACAGCACCATGATCTTCAAAATGCTCCGCAAGTGCTCTTGCGTTCTCCTGGGCACGTTCCATCCTCAAGTGGAGTGTCTTCAACCCCCGGATCAGCAGGTAGCTGTCGATGGGAGATAATGTTGCTCCGATCATGTTATGATAGGCTGCGAGTTTCTCACCCAGAGCTTCATCCTTGACCGTTACTACGCCGCCCAATACATCGTTATGCCCGCCGATATACTTGGTTGCAGAATGCAAAACTATATCAGCGCCCTGCTCAAGCGGACGGGAGAGATATGGCGTGAGGAAAGTATTATCTATGATGGTAAGTATATCGTTTCTTTGAGCGATATCAATCAAGTCCTCCAAAGGGGCTTTAATCATTGAAGGGTTGGTGATGGGTTCTATAAAGAATGCTTTTGTATGATCGCTCACAGCCTGCTGCACTTCTTCAGGGCGGGTGAAATCCACATATTTGAATGTAATATCATACTGTTCTGTATAGAAATCAAATAATCTGAAGGTGCCACCATATAAATCAAAACTGACAAGAATTTCATCCCCGGGCCTGAACAAGTTGCACACCAGCTGTACCGCGGCCATGCCGCTGGAAGTGCCAAGTGCACAGCTGCCGCCTTCCAAGTCAGCGAAAGCTTCTTCAAACTGGGTTCTTGTCGGATTTTTGGTCCGGGTATAATCAAATCCTGTCGATTCACCGAGTCCGGGGTGCTGATATGCTGTCGCAAGATATATAGGATTTGTAGTCGCCCCGGTGTGATCGTTTACTAATGATAACTGTGAAAGTCTAGTATCCATTAAATACCTCCAAATTCTTAGGATTTGATTATTAGAATCAATATTATAAACAATTCATGACAAAGTCAATATAAGGAATGAGGAGAATCCCCCCTATAAAATAAAATTACAGTATAATTAACGTTATATAATGGATCTTAAATGAAATAGAAACCAGTATTAAAATATCGACTTTTTAATGATTTATAACGCTAAAAAGACTATACATACAATATTTAAAGGCATTTATAATGACGGTCGCACCATCGTTATAACACCGTTAGCTCATATTGATTTAAGAAAAACACTGGTTATTGATCAGTATTGCCGTTATAATAAGTATTAACGTTTAATGCGGAGGTAATTAATATGAAAGAACTGAACCAATCGGTGTTTTATACGACTGCCCAGGTGACGGAACTTGTGGAGCTGTCCGATCAAAACGTAAGGAAATATGTGAGGCTGTTGGAAGACAGGGAGTATGAAGTCGCGAAAGACGAACATAACAGAAGGTTATTCTCAGCGAACGATATACTTGTATTGAGAGCACTCATTAAAAAAGCCAAGAAACCTGGTCATACACTTGAATCTGCAGCGGATGAAATCATTGATGAGGTCGGTGAGATCATCTCCGGTGATGCTCACTACGTGACGCCTAACAACGACAACGATGAAGTGAGGGAGATGTTCTCACATGTCATTACGAGACTCGATGCAATCCAGGAAGAGAATCGGGATCTGAAGTACAATATCCGAAATCTCGTTGAAAGGCTGGAGCGTTATGATGCTGATAATGCCCAACGTTACATAGGATATGTCAATGCACTCGAAAATAATGATGCGGATCAAAGACAGGGGAGTATTGAAGGGGAAGGAACGGAAGCAACCCTGAGCCATGATCAAAAAGATTGGGATAACGCTGAAAAAGATGATACTGAAGATGGATTCCACCATGAAAATAACGTTGCACCAGGCGATGCAGAGCCTGGTGCTGAAGAGAAAGATGAACAGGGGGAAAAGGCGCCTTCAGTGAGCGAATCACCTGGGCAGGGCAACATAGATATGAATGCTTATGGTGAGGCATCCGGATCCGGGAAGGGGGCGGATGAACGAGCCACTTCAGAGGAGCAAGGAAAGTCCGATGTCGGGTCCCGGGAAAAAGGCGGCTTCCTTGACGGGCTGTTCAGGATGTTCAGGAAATAATACAATTGAAAATGTGCAGAACGAAACACCCCGGAAACATCATCGTTTCCGGGGTGTTTCGTTTTATCTAATGCACATTACCGCATGTCACTGCAAGCAGTGCTTTAATGGTATGCATCCTGTTTTCTGCCTGATCAAAAACTTTTGAAGCAGGACCTCTGAAAACATCATCAGTCACTTCCATGCCGTTCACGCCAAACTTTTCATATGCAAGTTTACCGGCGTCCGTCGCTGTGTCGTGAATGGCCGGCAGGCAGTGTAAAAATATCGTTTCGGTGCTGCCGCTCATATCCATGAGTTCCTGGTTCACCTGATAGTCGGACAATAGTTGGAATCTCTCCTCAAGCGCATCTTCTTCACCCATCGAGACCCATACATCGGTGTAGACGACATCGCTTCCATACATGCCATCTTCCCTGTCGGAAGTGACCAGCAGTTTGCTGCCGGAATTTTTCGCAATATCGTGTGCCAACTTTTGTACTGAAAGTGCAGGCTGCAGCGATTCGGGTGCAAGTATATGTACATTGGCCCCTAAAATAGCACCTGTCACAAGCAATGAATGTGCGACATTGTTTCTTCCGTCACCGACAAAAGTGATCGTCTTGCCTTTATAAGTGCCCAGATGTTCTTTTATGGTCAGGAAATCCGCAAGCATCTGTGTCGGATGCCAGTCATCCGTCAAAGCATTCCAAATCGGTACATCGGCATGCGCCCCGAGAGTCTCTACAGTCGCTTGTTCACTGCCCCTGTAAGCGATGCCGTCAAACATGCTGCCCAAGACTTTGGCAGTGTCTTCCACAGATTCCTTCGACCCAAGCTGGATGTCGTTCTTATTCAGGTACTCGACATTTGCGCCGAGTTTCGTCGCAGCGACGGTGAATGCCGAGCGTGTACGTGTCGACTGCTTTTCAAAGATTAATGCAATATGCTTCCCGCTCATGAACCGATGAGGTATGCCGTGCTGCTCCTTGGTTTTCAAATCGTCCGCAAGGTTGATCAGCACTTCAAGATCATCTTTTGAAAAGTCAATTTCCTTTAAGAAATTCTTACCGTAAAACTTGTTTAATTTGATTTGCTTTGCCGCCCCATGTAACCATCTCCTATTAAGTTAATAATTCATATTATACATAAAATACACGATATTGCAAATAAATATTTAATAAATTGCATATTAATTAATGCAGAGAGGATTTTTGGAATAGTCATATTTCAAGAAGGAGGGTTCCTGTATAAAAAATGCAGAGCCGAAGTGCGGCCCTGCATTCCTTTTCAATCCGGCATGTCGAGATCATGGAGGTCATGGTACCTTTTGCGTGACTCCTTCATCATCTCTTCCATCGTTTCAATATCCTCATCACTGATCGCCGTAGATAACTTGTCGAGCTGGAAAGTGAATTCATCTATATGCTTCTGGAGATAATCTTTATTCATCATGAACAACTCCGGCCATAACTTCTCGTTGATGTTCGTTATTCTCGTCAGGTCCCGGTAACTGTCGCCAGTATATTTTTTCGTATTGCGGTCGACGTCATCACTGTTTATGAGGGAAATTGCTATGACATGTGCAAGCTGGCTTGTAAACCCGATGACATCATCATGGAATTCAGGTGATATTTCCGAGATGTTGCGAAATCCGATCTTTCTTACAAAATCTTTAAGGCACTCGATATTATCCTTTTTGTTCCTCTCCGTTGGTGTGATAAGATAATTTGCACCTTTGAAAACTTCGCTGCTCGCATATTTCAGCCCGCGGTTTTCACGCCCGGCCATCGGATGGCCAAAAATGAAGTCGACTTCTGGAGGCAGTTTATCTTCTATTTCAGCTATGATCTGCCTCTTGATACCGGTCACATCCGTAATGATCGTATTCTCTTTGAAGAGGGCATAGTACTGGTCTATGATATCCACGATGACTCTTGGATAGACTGCGAAAATGATGAAGTCGGCTTCCGGGATGATATCCTTCGGGTCGGTATAACCTTTTTTGATCAGCTGCTGGTTTTCCGCCAGATGCAATGCTTCTTCATCCACATCGATGGCATAGACGTTATGATCGCCTCCGCACTGCTGGATGGCCTGCGCAAAAGAGCCCCCGATGTTTCCAAGGCCGATGATGACTATGTTCATAGAATACCTCCAATATGATTATATTTGTGAGTATATAGCTAAATGATTGATACGACAAGATTTTTAAAAGTCTGAACATTTTAATATTTAAGGTTGACAAATAAATGACCACGACATATAATGACAATCAACACATTACAAATTGGAGCGATTATTATGTTGGACTCAAGCATTCAACAATCAAATATTAATCAGTATTACTTTAGCTATTTTTGATGCCGTTTGTACACATCATTGCGTACAAACGTAAAACTAATCAAAGTTTGTATCAGTGATGGCTAAAGCATTTTGTGATGTCCAGCCATTTATATATAAGTGGCTGGAGGCACGGACTTCAATATTGATTCATCAACTGCCACTTATCTATATTATAGGTGGCAGTTTTATTTTTAAATTCATTGGGAGGTTTTTTTGTATGATTATTCATGTGACACATGATGCAAAAGAAAGTGAGATTCAAACATTGGTTTCAAATATTGAGAATGCGGGGTTCCGCGCTCACCGTTCCGACGGTGAAAGAAGGACGATCATCGGATTGATTGGTGATACATCGCGTGTGGACGAAAATGACTTCAAAAAGTACAGTATCGTGAAGTCCGTCTTCAGGATCCAGTCGCCGTACAAGAAAGCGAACCGACGGTTCCATGAGGATGACAGCGTCATCGACATAGATGGCGTCAAAGTGGGCGGCAGCCACTTCATGGTATGTGCAGGACCATGTTCTGTCGAAAATGAAGATGACACCGTTGAGCTTGCCAAAGCTTTGAAGGATGCCGGAGCGAACACTTTAAGAGGCGGTGCGTTCAAACCGCGTACATCCCCTTACAGTTTCCAGGGTCTCGGCATCGAAGGCCTGCGCATCCTGAATACTGCGAAGGAAGAGACAGGTCTGCCGATCGTTTCTGAACTCATGGGCACCGAGCATATTGATGAGTTTGTGGAGATGGTGGACGTCATCCAGGTTGGTGCACGTAACATGTCGAACTTCGACCTGCTTAAGGCACTCGGACAGACAGATAAGCCAGTACTCTTAAAGCGCGGCATGTCGGCAACGATTCAGGAATGGCTGATGTCTGCAGAGTACATCATGGCGGGTGGAAATGACAATGTGATTTTCTGTGAGCGCGGCATCCGTACATTTGAAACGGCGACACGCAACACCCTTGACCTTCAGGCTGTACCGGTGATTCAAAAAGAATCCCACCTGCCGATCGTCATCGATCCGTCCCACGCTGCAGGAACAAGATATGTCATCCCTTCCATGGCCAAGGCGGCTACAGTTTCTGGTGCGAACGGATTGCAGATTGAAGTGCACCAGGACCCCGAAAATGCATGGAGTGACGGCCAACAATGCCTGACACCTGCAGAATTCAAAGATCTGATGCAGCACATCAACATCCTGGCCGAAATGGAAGGCAAGACGATCACAAATGAAACAATCGTTCAAAAATAATTAATAAGGAGGAGTCCCCATGAGCAGGCATGAAGAATTACGAAGAGAAATTGATGAAATTGACCGGGAGTTGATGCGCTTGTTTGAAAAGAGGATGCAGGTGTCGGAAGAAATCGCTCAATATAAATATTCCCGTGACATCGCTGTATTCGATTCATCACGTGAGAAAGAAGTGATCGCCAAAAATGTATCTTTGATTGAAAAGCAGGATTTAAAACTTTATGGTGAATTATTCATCAAAAATCTCATGGGACTCTCCAGGAAGCATCAAAATGACAGTATCAATCATATGAAAGTTTCCCAAAAATAATAAAAAGAAGAGTACAGGCCCAGCCTGTACTCTTCTTATTTTTCGAGATCCTTCAAATCATAGTAAGTGTTCTGGTAAGTCTCATTCAGCCAGTTATTGAATAAAAGGTGCCCATGGGACTTCCAGTTGAAATGAGGCGGATTATGCGAATCATCCTGCGGGAAGTAGTTATGCGGCATGCCCACATCCACTCCCTTTTCAATATCCCTTTCATATTCGGTCTGAAGAGTATCTCTTTCATATTCGAGATGACCGAAAATATACAGTTCCCTGCTGTCAGCTGTACTTAAAATGTCGGGCCCGAATTCCGGATGGACGGAAAGCACCTTCAGGCCGGGGTGCCGGTCAAGTGTTGAGAAATCCATTCGTGTATGCCTGGACTGCGGAACATCGAACTGATCATCAAACCCTCTCACCAGAGGATGTTCAGGGAGTATGTTTTTATACTTGAATATGCCGAACAGTTTGCCCGGCAGAATGACCTTGTCAAACCCGTAGTAACGGTTGAGTGCGAATTGTGCACCCCAGCAAATGAAGAACCTGGAAAATACATGGGTTTCCGACCACTTCAATATTTCTTCAAGTTCTTCTATATAATCCACCTGGTCGAAATCGAGCTTCTCCACCGGTGCACCTGTGACGATCATCCCGTCGAAACGTTCATCCCTGATTTCATCCAATGTACGGTAGAATTTCTGGAGGTGACTGGTCGGGGTGTTCCTGCTCTTATGGGTCTCCGTATATAAAAACTCTATATCCACCTGTAATGGTGTATTCCCGAGCAGCCGGAGCAGATGAAGCTCCGTCTCTTCCTTTTTCGGCATCAAATTCAATATCACGATGCGCAGTGGACGTATGTCCTGGGTCATCGCCCTGGATGCATCGATCGTATAGACATTTTCAGCTTCCAGTCTCGTTCTTACGGGTAATCCTTCAATTATTTTTATTGGCATTAAATCGCATCCAAACCTTTATTGATATCATCTATTATATCATCAATATGCTCCAATCCTACAGAGAGGCGCACCGTCTCCGGCTTTACACCGCCTTCGGCCTGCTGCGCTTCGGTCAGTTGTGAATGTGTCGTGGAAGCGGGGTGGACGACGAGTGATTTGGCATCGCCGACATTTGCAAGCAGTGAGAACAGTTCAAGTGCCTCGATGAACTTCTTGCCGGCTTCGTATCCGCCTTTCACACCGAAAGTGAAGATTGAACCTGCACCTTTCGGCAGATATTTTTCCTGAAGCGATTTATACGGGCTGTCAGGAAGACTTGCAAAATCGACCCACTCCACTTTTTCGTGCTGTGATAGATGTTCCGCCACTTTCCTCGCGTTCTCGACATGTCTTTCCATCCTTAAAGACAGAGTCTCGATGCCCTGTGTCAAAAGAAATGAGTTGAAAGGTGAAATCGCAGCACCGGTGTCCCGCAGCAACGTCGTCCTGACCTTATATGCAAAAGCCTGATTGCCGAAAGTATCTGCGAAGACAAGTCCGTGATATGAATTGTCAGGCTCACTCATACCCGGATACTTTCCGCTTTTCCAGTCGAAGTTGCCGCCGTCCACGATGATGCCGCCGATGGAGGTCCCGTGCCCCCCCAGGAATTTCGTTGCTGAGTGCACGACGATATTGGCACCGTGCTCGATTGGACGGCACAGGTAAGGTGTGGCGAAAGTGTTGTCCACTATGAGGACGATGCCGTTTTCCCGGGCTATTTTCGAAAGTGCTTCAAGATCCTCGATGTTGCCTTCAGGGTTACCGATCGTCTCCACAAAAATTGCTTTCGTATCATCTTTTATTTCACGTGAAACGTCGTCCACATTTTTTGTATTGACGAGTGTCACATCGATGCCGAACTTCTTCAGCGTATGTGTGAACAGTGTATGTGTACCACCGTAAAGGCTGGTTGTTGAAACGATATGGTCGCCTGCGTCGGCAACACCTTGGATGGCATAAGTGATGGCGGCCATTCCTGAAGCGACTGCGAGTCCGGCTGTGCCGCCTTCCAGTTCTGCCACCCTCGTTTCCAGCGCAGCGGTGGTGGGGTTGGTGATGCGGGTATATATGTTGCCGGCTTCCGCCAGTCCGAAAAGATTGGCACCATGTTCAGTATTATCGAAGACATAGGAAGTCGTCTGGTAAATCGGCAACGCGCGTGAATTCGTTTCGGAATCGACCACCTGGCCGGAATGCAGCTGTTTTGTTTCAAACTTGAAATCTTTTGACATGATAATTTTCCTCCCTGAAAAAAATAAAGAGCCTGCCGAATTCAGCAGACTCTGATCTGCTCATCTCCCGGGGGTGGCCCCGGCTGGAATTGGCACCTTACTTAAAAGGTTGCCGGACTTCGTCGGGCCAGTTCCCTCCGTCGCTCTTGATAAGCCATATTCAATATTGCGTCTAATATTACAATCTAAAGCAAGGTCTGTCAAACATTTTATAAAATTATAAATTGCGTGACAAATGATATTTTGAAATTCCAGCAACGTATGGCGTTACAACTTCCATACCTTTACTTCCATATATATCTCAGGAGTTTCTGAAGGGGTCTGAAATTTGGATAACGCAGCGGTATATCAAACAGCGTCGTCTGGTGCAGGATGCTTTTTTGATGGGTAAAAGTATCGAAGGAATAACGCCCGTGATATTTCCCCATGCCGCTGTATCCACGCCCCCCGAAGGGGAGATGAGGTGTCGCGAGGTGGAACATCGTATCGTTGACCGCACCGCCTCCAAAAGGGATGTTTTTAATCACGTGGCGCGCTGCTTTCCCATTATTTGTGAATACATAGAGTGCCAGCGGGTCCGGCATATCCCGGACATCAATCATGGCTTTCTCCAGGTCGTCGAAGCCGAGCACCGGCAGCACGGGTCCGAAAATCTCCTCCTGCATCGAAGGATGGCTGAAATCGGCATCCTGAATGATCGTCGGCTCTATCATGCGTATCTCTTTGTGGGAGCGCCCGCCATAGGCGATGTCGCCTGTGATATAGCTGTGGACACGTTTGAAGTGTTTGTCATTGATGATCTGCATGTACTCTTCGGCTTCAAATTCCTTATTGTAAAACTTGTGGGTGTAGTGCTTCAAATATCCCACGAGTTCATCTTTGATGATGTTGTCTGCATATACAAAATCCGTGGCGACACATGTCTGGCCGGCATTCATGAACTTGCCCCACACAATCCTTTTCGCTGTCAGTTTCAGATCCGCATCTTTTAAAACGATGCTTGGGGACTTCCCTCCCAGTTCAAGTGTTACGGGGGTGAGGTGCTTTGAAGCAGCCTCCATGACGATTTTACCGACTTGGGAACTGCCGGTATAGAAGATGTAATCGAAAGGCAGCTCAAGAAGCTGCTGATTCGTTTCGATGCCGCCCTCAATCGTAGTGACATACTTTTCTGGAAATGCATGGCCGATGAGGTTGGAGATCACCGCGGAAACATTGGGTGTATGCTCAGAAGGTTTCAATATGGCAGTATTGCCTGCACTGAGCGCACCGACGAGAGGTGCCATCGCCAGGTTGAAGGGGTAATTCCATGGTGAGATGATCAGGGTCACCCCGAAGGGTTCCTTATAGATCTTGGAACTGGAACCGAAATGGGTGGCCGGTGTCTTAACCTTCACCGGTGCTGCCCATTCTTTCAAGTTTTTTATATGAAAGTTGATCTCGCTGTAAACGATGCCGACTTCAGTCAGGAATGCATCACTTTCATTCTTGTTATAATCCTCCCTCATGGCGGTCATGATGTCATCTTCATATAGTTTAATGGCATCTTTCAGCTGTTTTAAGGCCATTATACGGACATCCGATGGCAGGGTGCTGTGAGTCTGGAAAAATTGCTTTTGTTTATGGAAAACAGAATCATACATAAAAATCACTCCTCTGGATTATTGTACCCGAATTAAAAGGAAGTAATTAAAGGAGAAATAGATTGCTTTATAAATAAAACTGCTTATACTTAAGTTACTTCAATGATAAGGGTGATGATTATGGTCCACGAGCTGAATATATTCGGCGGCAGTCTGACAAATTACCAGCTTAGCGAAGCCTTGGATATTCCTATTGAACGAGTGCAGGACATTTTGAGCGGCGATGTTTCATTGGGAGACTTATGCCCTGAAACTTTGAAGAAAGTGCACCAATTGGAAGAGGCATTGTTCAGCAGCTAAAACAGTAAATAGATGTGTTCATCATATTCTTGCAGAATGGAAATAATGTGGTATAATTAGTTATTGCTACTTATTCGATACTGTTAAAGAAGGTGACTTTATGAGCACAGAATTAAACCTTTCACTCCTCGTGGAAAAACTGACGGCATACCAAATTAGTCGAGCTGTAAGTATCGATATGGATCTGGCGCAGAAAATTGTGGATGAAGAAGTTAGAATTGAAGAGTTACCCTCTGACGTTTACGATAAATTGGAAGAATTGAATAGCAAGTTAATGAACTGAGACTTTTGAAGTCTCTTTTTTTACATCTTTTGACGTATGGGAATATATCCTGTATAAATGGTATGATTAATACAGTAAATATTTTGATAAAGGAGCCGGCTTATGAATCTGCTGATCATTTCCGGGAGTCCGTTCCCGGGTTCAAGTGCAGCTTTTTTGGCAGAAGAAATCAAAGCACAGATTGAACAGCCTGAAAATCATGTTGAAATCATAGATTTATGTGAGTGGGATATCCCGCTTCTCGGGTCTCCGTCCACTGAAGAAGTTGAAAAGTTTAAAGACATTGCGAGGGAAGCGGATGCCATCATTATAGGCACGCCGAATTTCCACACTTCATTTTCCGGCATTTTGAAAAATGCACTGGATCACCTGTCGTTCGATCAGTTCGAGGACAAACCGGTCGCACTGTACTGTACGAGCGGCGGTATGAGGAACACAGACCCGCTGGCACAGCTCAGGATAGTGATGCGGGGCCTCCATGCATTGACGATACCGACCCAGGTCTGTGCAAGCAGCACCGATTATGAAAAGAATGAGGAAGGCGAGTACGCCTGGCTCAGCGATGAGATGAAGCAGAGGATTGCAAGGATGCTGGACTCTTTAATCACCCTTGCGACTGTGACGAAAAGTAAGCATCATATTTGATGCTTACTTTTTTTGAAGTTAAGTTGTAATATAAGAGTATTCAATCACGCAAAGGATAAAGACTATGTTTAACGAAAATAAAGATGAGTTGCCATTATTGTTACTTAGCCTGATCATGGGAGTTTTCGTCATCACGTTCATATATTCTGAACTGACCGGCGGTGACAGGAACCGTTCACCATACTCTTTTGAAGAGGCAGTTGCATTACAGGTCGAAAAGGATACTCAGGATGTGACGATTCAGGACGGACGTCTGACGCATGCCGACGAAGAGCAGATCAGGCATTACATGCAGACGGATGAAGGGCATTACCCGCTGCAGCACCTGGATTTGAAAGAGAAGGTGGACGTCGATGCCGAAACTTTGGATGTTATTCTGGAGGGCAGGGGAATGCTCGAGGGATACGGGGCGACATACCTTGAAGCGCAAAATACCCACGACATAAACGTCTTGTATTTGATCAGCCATACACAGATAGAAACCGGCAACGGGGATTCCGACCTTGCCCGGGGCATAGAAACGGACGGCACGACATATTACAACTTCTTTGGCATCGGCGCTTTCGACCGCCGGGCGCTGGAAGCAGGATCAAGTTATGCAGCCGAGAAGGACTGGTCCTCCCCTGAACGCGCCATCATCGGGGGGGCGGAGTTCATCAGCCGGAACTACGTCAATAACGGTCAGGACACCCTTTATAAGATGAGATGGAACCCTGAAGAGCCGGGCACACATCAGTACGCCACCGATATCAGATGGGCAGTCATAATCGCTGACATCATGGCCTCGCATTATAACAATCACGGGATCGAACCGGGGGAGCTCAAATTTACGGAATACCGGGAAGATGAGTGAGGAAATCAAAATCGGATTCGGAACCTCGATCGAGGTTCCGAATCCGATTTTAATTTAAATGAAGGCCTTCTTCATAAACTTAAGAAGCGTCTCACCGCCTGTCCCACATCCTCAGCACCGGCAATCGCAGAAATCACTGCTGCACCGTCTGCGCCTGCATCCAGACACGCCTTGTAATTTTCATGGGTGATGCCTCCGATCGCGACCATAGGCAGAGGACCAACCTGATTGCGCATCCATTCAAGGCCCGTTATGCCGATGGCCTCGCCTGCATCATCTTTAGATTGTGTGGCGAATACGGGGCCTGTACCTATATAATCGACCTCCTGCAGGTCACTTGCGGCAAGTTCATGTGCATTGCCGACAGAGAGCCCGACGATTTTTTCGTCGAACCATGCTGACAGGTCGGCGGGCGGGATGTCATCCTGTCCGATATGGAGGCCGTCCGCACCGGCCTCCATGGCAAGCGCTGCATCATCATTGACGATGAAAGGCACGCCGTATTCCAGTGTCAGTGCCCTCACTGATCGGGCAAAATCCAGCAGCGCCCTGCCCTGAAGCGCCCCTTCGCCTTTCTCACGGAGCTGGAACATCGTGATGCCTGCCTCCAGCGCCTGCCGGATCACTTCCAGGCTCCTTTCGACATCCCCTTGATCCGAACCATATACGAAATAAAGTTTCAAATCCTTTTTATTCATGATTCCTGATGTCCTTGTCCGCGAGCAATGTGTCCTCATTCAGGTGCAGCGCGTCAATGAAATTCATCCTGAACGCAGCCGGACCCGCACTTTCCGATGCAGCGGATTCGGCACACAAATTATAATAGCTCACCGCATCCAATACACCGGTGTTGAATGCTTCACTTCTGGATGTGAATGCAAGTATCACGGCACCAAGCAGGCATTCGGAGCCGGTGATCCTGCCCTGGAACTCATGGCCGTTATGGAGCGTATAGCGCCGGGTGCGTGTGACGAGCGCATCCGCTTCTCCTGTGACCAGCACCGGTATGTTAAGGCGTTCGAATGCGGCTTCGGCAATTTCAAGGGCATCACTCGTCTCGGTCGAGTCGACGCCCCTCGAAGTGCTCTCCAGGCCCGCCAAAGCCATCATTTCACTTTTGTTCCCTTTGACGAGGGCAACATCATATTTTTCAAGCAATTCGTCGACAAGGTTTTTCCTGAAATCGGAAGCGGGATAACCGACCGGATCGAGGACCAGCGGCACATTGTTTTTATTGGCCGCTTCCGCCATCTCAAACATCAGCTCTTTCTTGCCCTCATCCGCAGTCCCGATATTAATCAGAAGTCCGTCTGCTGCCTGCATGAGCGCTGCGGCTTCGCTTTTCTCCCCGCTCATGATGGGTGAAGCGCCCATCGCCAGCAGGCCGTTCGCCGTAAGATCTTTGACGACGTCATTCGTTATGCAGACGATGAGCGGTGGTCTTCCTCTCAACTCTTGTAAAATGGACATATTCATCATTCCCCTTCATATGCAAAATGGTTGATTGGGCCGTTTCCTCCGCCCAATCCGGGAGCTTCCTGGATCGCTTTTGTTATATAATTCTTACCGGTGCGGAATGCCGCTTCCAGCGGCTTGCCCCTGGCAAGTTCCGCCGTGATGACTGCTGAAAATGTGCAGCCGGTGCCGTGGGTATGCTCGGTATCCACCCTGGCTGAAGAGAGTGTCGTCTCTTTATCCTTTTCAAAAAGGTAATCGACTGCATCGCCTTTCAGATGTCCGCCTTTGATGATGACACTCTGCACTCCAATGTCCCCGATGAATATTTTGGCGGCTTTTCTCACATCCTCTTCATTTTCGATGGTGAGACCTGCCAGCTTTTCTGCTTCCGGGATGTTCGGCGTGACCGTGAGGGCTGTCGGCAGCAATTCTGAGCGCAGGTAATCTATGGCCCCCTCATCGATCAGGTTATCCCCCGATGTTGAAATCATGACCGGGTCGATTACGAAAGGCAGCTGATATTCCTCCACATATTTTTTTATCACCCGCATCATTTCCTCGGTCGCGATCATACCGCTCTTCATTGCATGAGGAACTTCATCCGTAAAGATGCTTTTCAGCTGGGCATCCAGAAAATCAGCGGGTACATTGTAGGCGCCCTGGACCCCGAGAGTGTTCTGTGCAGTCAGTGAAGTGACCGCGGCCATTCCATAAACGCCGCGTGACTGAAATGATTTGATATCTGCGATGACGCCGGCCCCGCCTGTGGGATCGGTCCCTGCAACCGTCAGTGCAATTGGTAAAGTGATTGACATTCTCACCCATCCTTCCTTTCACCAGAATAAAAAGCCCGCTTCCGGCAATATATCATTGCGGAAGCGGGCTTAGTGATATAAATAACAGCACACACCAAAAGTGCATCGTAGTCTATAGATGTATTTATTTGGTCAGCTGTTTGACATTTATGTACTAAACCACTTCCTTACGCTGGTATTACCCAGATCAAGTCGAAGGGATCAGCACTTTACGGATCATCATCTCCGGAAATCTGCTGTCTCAGCTCAATGCACCCCTAGTGGTACTGTTATTTACTTAATTTCATGATAAATGTGCCGTCCATGTAAGTCAAATGACAAATTCAATATTCTGAAGAATCATTCACTTTCCCGGATGCGCCATGGATGACTGTAAATATTGAATGAATCGCCGCGGACGAATCCAACGGCAGTGATGTTCAAGTCCTCGGCAAGTCCGATGGCCAGGTCGGTCGGTGCCGACTTGCTCAGCACGATTCCCACGCCGATCTTTGCCGCCTTGGTGAGCACTTCGGATGAAATCCGTCCGCTGAAGACAAGGACTTTGTCCCTGACCGATATGTTGTTCCGGACGCAGTGGCCGTACAATTTATCCAATGCGTTATGCCGGCCGATATCGCCGCGGTGGACGACGGTTTTGTCCGGACTGCCGAGGCTCGCGTTATGGATGCCGCCGGTCTCCTTGAAGATCGTGCTCGTCGTCTGCATCTCGACCATCAACCTGCTGATCTGCTCCGGCGTGAGTGTCGTTTTGCTCATCGACACCTTGGCCGTATCCACATCATTCTGAAAATAAAACTGTCGGCTTTTTCCGCAACATGAGCCGAGGATCCGTTTTGAATACTGGAAGTGATCGGTCGGTATCGACTTGTTCAGCGTGATGTGGCAGAAACCTCCCCTGTCATCGAGGTTGAGGGATTGAATATCTTCGTATGAGCGGATGGCGCCCTCGGATGCAAGGAACCCGATGATCAGTTCCTCCAGATGATCCGGGGAGCAGACCAGGGTCACGAATTCGATGTCATTTATATATATGGTCAGTGGGAACTCCACCGCCACCATATCGCCCTGCTCAGAAAATTGTCCGCCCTGATATTTGACGATTTCTCTTTCTGTCGTGATTTCCATTTTATAACCTCTTTTAAAAATATATTCAAAAAACAGTCACAAATCAGTAACAAATTATTGTCGTGCTCGTGACGAACCGATATAATGCATTATAGCAAACATAATACATTTTATATCCAAAGGTATTCAATGTAAAATTTTAAGCTTATGGGGGAAAAGAAATGGAAGTGAAGAAAAATCGCTGGTTGATAGCACTTGCAGCTGTCGGAATCCACATATCCATCGGATCTGTGTACGCGTGGAGTGTATTCACCGGGCCGCTCCAGGAATCGATCGGCTGGTCATTGTCTGATGTGTCGTTCACGTTCAGTCTCGCCATCTTGTTTTTGGGACTTTCGGCGGCATTCATGGGGCATTTTGTTGAAAAATACGGTCCAAGGGCTTCCGGCCTTGTATCGACGTCGTTTTTTGCGCTCGGTATGGCGACTGCAGGATATGCAGTACAGATTGAAAGCCTGTGGATGCTTTATCTTGGATACGGTGTATTTGGCGGCATCGGTCTTGGAATCGGTTACATCACGCCTGTCTCGACACTTGTCAAGTGGTTCCCTGACAGGAGGGGCATGGCGACGGGGCTCGCAATCATGGGCTTCGGCTTCGCAGCGATGATCGCCTCGCCGGCCATGGAGTTTCTCATGAACGAATTCAGCATCGCAGCAACATTCTACATACTGGCAGTCATTTATTTCATTGTGATGCTGGCAGCGAGCCTGTATCTTGAAAGGCCGCCTGAAGGATATGTACCTGAAGGCATGAAGAATACGGACGATTCTCCTAAGGAAGTGAAGAGGGATTATGTCCAGTTGACTGCGAATGAGGCAATCAAGACGAAGCGCTTTTATTTCCTGTGGTTGATGTTGTTCATCAACGTGACCTGCGGGATCGCCATCCTGGCGGTCGCAAGCCCGATGGCGCAGGAAATCACCGGCGTGACGGTGGCGGCTGCAGCACTCATCGTGGGTGTCATGGGGGTATTCAACGGCGCCGGCAGACTGATATGGGCATCAATCTCGGATTATATCGGCAGACCGAATGTGTACACCATTTTCTTCGCCATTCAAATTGTTGTGTTCGCAGTACTGCCGGCCGTCACGAATGAATACTTGTTCGCGATATTGCTGTTCATCATGATTTCATGCTACGGCGGGGGCTTTGCGTCGATACCGGCCTACATCGGTGATATCTTCGGCACGAAGCAGCTCGGCGCGATTCATGGCTACATCCTTACGGCATGGGCTGCAGCAGGTCTTGCAGGCCCGTTCATCGTTGCGGAGATTTATGAGGCTACGGCAAGCTACACATTGACACTGTATATATTCACTGCGATGTTTGTTGTGGCACTGATCATATCATTATGGATCAGGGTGGATATTAAGAAACTTAAGGAGGCTGCGGGTGAAACAGCCGGCAGGACTCAGGGGGTCCAGGATAAACCGCAGACAGCTGAGTAGATATCCTTTCTGAAACATATGCATTTATATGATAACCATATTTAATGTAAATTTTTGAACTTATGGGGGAAAAGGGGATGGAAGTAAAAAAAAATCGATGGTTGATAGCGCTTGCAGCCGTCGGAATCCATATATCGATCGGATCTGTATACGCGTGGAGTGTATTCACCGGTCCGCTCCAGGCATCAATCGGCTGGTCATTGTCTGATGTATCGTTCACATTCAGTCTTGCGATCTTATTTTCAGGACTTTCGGCAGCCTTCATGGGGCATTTTGTCGAAAGGTATGGTCCGAGGGCTTCCGGGTTAGTCGCGACAACATTTTTTCTGATCGGTATGGCGGCTGGAGGTTATGCTATACAGATTGAAAGCCTGTGGCTTTTGTATGTCAGTTATGGTGTATTTGGCGGCATCGGCCTCGGGATCGGTTACATCACGCCTGTATCGACACTGATCAAATGGTTCCCGGATAAAAGGGGAATGGCGACGGGGCTCGCAATCATGGGCTTCGGCTTTGCCGCCATGATCGCATCCCCGGCCATGGAATTCCTGATGAATGCCTTCAGCATTCCGGCGACATTCTATATACTCGGAGTCATTTATTTCCTCGTGATGCTGGCAGCGAGCCTGTATCTTGAAAGGCCGCCCGAAAACTATGTGCCTGCAGGCATGAAGAATGCGGATGATTCTCCTAAGGAAGTGAAGCGGGACTATGTCCAGCTGACTGCGAATGAGGCGCTCAAAACAAGGCGCTTTTACTTCCTGTGGTTGATGTTGTTCATCAACATCACCTGCGGGATCGCCATACTTGCCGTGGCCAGTCCGATGGCCCAGGAGATCACCGGTGTGACGGTGGCGGCTGCAGCACTCATCGTAGGCATCATGGGTGTGTTCAATGGCGCCGGCAGACTGATATGGGCATCCATTTCGGATTATATCGGCAGGCCGAATGTATACACCATTTTCTTTGCGATTCAGATAGGGGTTTTCGCAATACTGCCGGCAGTCACGAATGAATACTTGTTCGCCATATTGCTGTTCATCATCATTTCATGCTACGGCGGCGGTTTCGCTGCGATGCCCGCCTACATCGGCGACATCTTCGGGACGAGGCAGCTCGGTGCGATCCACGGCTACATTTTGACTGCATGGGCTGCAGCAGGTCTTGCAGGCCCGCTCATCGTCGCCGAAATTTACGAAGCGACGGCAAGCTACACATTGACGCTGTATATATTCACTGCGATGTTTGTAATGGCGCTCATCCTTTCACTGCTGATACGCGCTGATATCAGAAAGATCAAGGAAAGTGCCGGTGAAACGACTGCGAGTTCACAAACTGTCCATCATAAACCGCAGACAACTGAGTAAATATCCTTTTTAAACATATAAAATTAATGTATAATATATATATTATGGATAAAAGGAGTGTCATGAATGGGTAATACTTTACACCCGGGTCCTATTAATAAAACAAAGAAATGGGATTCCAGTCTATGGGTCAGCCCTGTACCTTTTGGTATCACTAAAGTCAAACCAAGACATATAATAGATTCAGCCAAAATTGCATGGAAAAATAAAGACAACCTGAACTATGCCAAAAACATAATCTTAAAAGGTGTTTGTGACGGATGTGCGCTCGGCGTAGGCGGTCTACAGGACCAGACTTTGACGGGCCCTCACGTATGTACGACCCGATTCAACGTTTTAAGACTGAATACAGCACCACCGATCGAGCCCAGGATCCTGCATCAGGACATCAATGAGCTCAGAAAGCTCAGCTCGTCCGAGCTCCGTGAACTGGGCCGCATCCCCTATCCGATGATCCGCCGCAAAGGTGAAAATAAATTCACGAGGATTTCATGGGATCAGGCAATGGACACAGTCGCGGACAAGATGAAAAAACTTGATCCGAAACAATACGCATTTTACTTAACGAGCCGCGGCATCACCAACGAATCATACTACGTGGCTGCGAAGACTGCACGTTATCTTGAGACGAACAACATCGACAACGCATCAAGGATTTGTCACTCACCGAGTAAATCGGCACTGAAGCGCTCTGTCGGCGTCGGTGCTTCTACATGTAACTATCAGGACTGGCTGGGCACGGATGTCCTGGTATTCTGGGGCAGTGTCGCTTCAAACGCGAGCCCTGTATCCACAAAATATATGATGGAAGCCAAGAAGCGTGGTACAAAAATCATCGTCATCAACCCTTACAAAGAGCCGGCGATGGAAAACTACTGGGTGCCTTCAGTCGCCGAATCTGCATTATTCGGTACGAAACTTGCCGATGACTTCTATGAAGTGAACATCGGCGGGGACATCGCATTGATGCATGGTATCATGAAGCATTGGTTTGAAATGGAAGAAGCCGTTCAAGGTTCGGCGATCAACCATGAATTCGTCCGTGAACATGTGAATAACTTTGAAGAGCTGAAAGAAACGGTTGAAAGCCAGTCATGGGATGCAATCGTAAAATCTTCAGGCATCTCCAAAGACAGGATCGTTGAACTCGGCAACCTGCTTGCACAGTCCAAAAACGGCGTGATGGTATGGGCGCTCGGCCTCACTATGCACAAGCATGCAACGGACAACATCTCACAAGTTGCAAACCTCGGCCTCCTGCGCGGATGGCTCGGACGTAAATATAACGGCCTTATGCCGCTCCGTGGACATTCAAGTGTCCAGGGCTCGGGCGAAATGGGTGCAGATCCATTCTCACTGCCGGGCGGAGACTACGATGAAATCAACACCGAAAGAATCGAAAAGCTCTGGGATTTCGAATTGCCGAAATGGCCTGGGGATTCAGTCGGTGTGACGATTGAAAACGCGATGCTGCCTGAAGACAGCGAACGCAAGTTGAAGCTTTACTACATGTCGGGCGGTAACTTCCTTGAGACGATGCCGGATCCGGACTTTGTGAAAGATGCGCTGGAGAACCTTGACATCCGTGTGCATCAAGATATCATCCTGAATACATCCACACTGCTGGATGCGAAGGAAGCGGTCATCGTACTGCCTGCGAAGACACGTTACGAGCAGGACGGCGGCGGCCTGTCGACTTCAACGGAGAGAATGGTCTACTTCTCTCCTGAAATCGAAGGCAACCGTAACCGCATCGCAGAAGCGCGCAGCGAGTGGAAGATCTACCTCGACCTTGCTAAGCGTGTGAAACCTGAAGATGCACATCTGATCGACTTCAAATCCGGACAGGAAATCCGTAATGAGATCGCTAAAGCGAACCCTCAGTATGATGGTGTCCAGTACTTGAAGAAAGCCGGAGATGTTTACCAGTATGGCGGGGCATGGTTGTGTGAGGGCGGCGTTTGTCCGACCCCGGACGGCAGAGCGAACCTGATCAGCATGGACATCCCTGACAACAATGCGAAAGCGGGAGAGTTCAAGCTCCTCATGCGTCGCGGTAAGCAGTTCAACTCCATGGTGTACGGGGACAAGGATGCGTTCAACCATATGGGCCGCTATGGCGTCCTGATGAGTGAAAGTGACGCGCGCCGCCAGGGTCTTGAGGAAGGCGAAGCGGTTGTTCTCTACAACAAGAACGGGGTCTTCCAAGGCTTTGTACAGCATGCAGACATCAAGGACGGCAACGTCGGTGTCCTATTTCCGGAAGGCAACTACCTCGTCGAAAAAGGCATCTACGAAAACTTCGTTGAAATGCCGGATTACGTGACGGATGTGAAAGTGGAGAAAGCGGACCACTTCAATGCCAATAAAGACCGTCAGTATTATGAAAAATCAATTCCGGATCTGGAAGATAATCCAAACTAAATAAGCGCCGGGAAAGAGGCAGGACTTCGGTCCTGCCTCTTTTGTCGTGAGGGGCGGTCCTTATGGAGGCGGGAGTACACAGCAGCCTCCCCAAGTGTTTTCCTTGGTGGACGAACAGGAATCCCCGCCTGATGCCTCTGTTAAAATCAGGCTGTATATGGTAGCATATGTAATCATTATAAACTTTTTTACTGGAGGGAAAGACTTGGAAAAATCTCAATGGGGTTCTAAAATCGGGTTCATACTTGCTGCGGCTGGCTCGGCGATCGGTCTGGGCGCGCTGTGGCGCTTTCCCTATATGACCGCAGAGCATGGCGGCGGTGCATTTCTTCTTATCTTCTTATTATTCACCCTTGTCGTCGGTCTCCCGCTTTTATTATCGGAATTCGTCATCGGACGGGCAGGCGGCAGGAACCCGATCGAAGGCTTTGAATATCTCGGAGGGAAAAGATGGTATCGTGTATTCGGCTGGAGCGGGAACATAGCGGTCATCCTTCTCCTGTCGTTCTACAGTGTCATCGGCGGCTGGATTTTGCTGTATCTTGTGGTCGCTTTCATCAATACTGTGGGCCTGCTGCCCATTACCGATTATGGTGATATGTTCGGCAGGGTCGTCACCAATCCATTATATGTCATCCTTGGGCAGGGCACATTTTTACTGCTGACCGTCCTGATAGTCTCCCAGGGTGTCCAAAGAGGTCTGGAACGTGCTTCGAAAATCATGATGCCTTTATTGTTCATACTGTTTGTGGTCATCATCATCCGTTCCCTGACATTGCCGAACGCGATGGAGGGCGTGGACTTTTTCCTGAGGCCTTCGTTTGAGAACATCAATTCAGAAGCGGTGCTTTATGCGCTCGGACAATCTTTCTTTGCTTTGAGCATCGGTGCGACGACGATGATCACTTATGCCTCATACCTTGATAAGTCGCATAATCTGGCCCAGTCGGCGCTCTATATCGTCCTGATGAATGTCGTGATTTCAGTGATGGCAGGACTTGCGATATTCCCGGCCATCGCCTCGTTTGAAATGGAGAATGTATTCGGTCCGGGTCTGATATTCATCGTGCTGCCGCAGGTTTTCAGTGAGATTGCCCTTGGGAATGTATTTTATATATTATTCCTCCTCGCATTCCTTTTTGCCACACTCACATCCGCAATTTCGATGATTGAAATCAATGTGGCCAACGCGATCAAAGGCAATGAAGACAGAAGGAAAATGATGGCTTATGTCTTCGGGCTCATCGTGTTCGTCATCGGAATCCCTTCAGCACTATCGGAAGGTGTACTGAATGATGTGCAGTTCTTTGCTGGGACGATTTTCGACAATGTGGATTTCCTCGTCTCGAACATCATGCTGCCGTTCAACGCACTCGTGTCGTCGGTCTTCGTCGGTTATATCCTCGAATACTCGACGGTTAAAAACCAGGTCGGCGTCGTTCAGGACAGTAGGATGTACACTTTCTTCAGAGGCTGGATCTTACTGTTGAAGTTCGTGCTGCCGGTCATCATCATACTGGTGTTCGTTTCGAATCTGCTGGGCTTCTTTTAAATCAACAGGCGCCGGTCCTTCATGGCCGGCGTCTTTTTATTACAGTCTTTAGTAAAATCACTCTAAAGGTGTTAAAATAAAGTGTGATGCAGGTAGTGGTTACAAGGGTGAATGGGGGAGAAGTCATGATAAAGTTTTCAATCAGACGGCCGGTGTTGACGATGGTGACAATGCTGCTGGTCATAGTGCTCGGAGCAGTGTCTCTTGTGAACATACCGCTTAAATTAATACCGGACATCAGTCCGCCGATCGGTGTTGTCGTGGCTACATATGATCAGGCGGGGCCTGAAGAAGTGAATGACCAGGTCACAATACCGATTGAAGACAGTTTATCGACGACCACCGGACTGGATACGATTTCCTCGACTGCCCAGGAAGGATCGAGCCTGACGCTGCTCCAGTTCGGGTGGGCGACGGATATTGACGACGTGGAAGGTGAAATCAGTCAGGGGCTCGACAATGTACAGCTTCCGGACGGTGCGGGGGATCCGCGGTTCATGAAGTTCGATCCATCGCAGCTCCCCATCATCCAGATGTCTCTCAGCAGTGATATGGACGAACTTGAATTCCAGGGGCTTGTCGAGGAGCTGAGTGATGAACTGGAACGGATTGAAGGTGTGGCGAGCGTCGATGCTGAAGGGCTGACGACGGAGACGATTGAAATACGGCTGGAGCCGGATGGGATGGATGATTACCAGCTGGATATGAACACCCTCCAGCAGATGCTCATTTCGAGTGATGTTTCAATGCCTGGCACGACCATTAGTGACGGGACAGAATCCATCACCACGCGTATTCAGGCGCAGATGCAGTCGATCGGAGACCTGGAGGCATTTCCGGTCACCATCGATCCGGCAGAGGGCGACACAATCACCCTGGGGGACATCAGCACCATCGAACGGGTGAGCGACAGCGGGGAGACGATTTCAAGGACGAACCAAAGTCCGTCCCTGCTGATCAACGTACTGGAAGAATCCAACGGGAACACTTCACAAGTGTCGGGCGATTTTCTGGATGTCCTTGAAACGACACTGGAAGAACCGAGATTTGAAGGAATCGAAGCAGATGTGTTATTCGACCAGGGGGACTACATTAATCGTTCGATCCAGGATATAGCGACTGCCCTGATCCTCGGGGCCGTATTTGCAATGGTGGTTTTATTCCTCTTCCTGAGGAATGTAAGAAGTCCCATCATCATCGGCATCGCGATACCCTATTCGGTCATATTTACATTCGTGCTGATGTATTTCTCGGACTTCACGCTGAATCTGCTGACTATGGGCGGCCTTGCGCTCGGCGTAGGGATGCTCGTCGACAACAGTATTGTGGTGATTGAAAACATCAACAGGCATCTCGGTCTCGGGAAGACACCGAAAGAGGCGGCGCATGAAGGCGCGAAGGAAGTGGCCGCTGCAATCACGGCCTCGACTTTCACCACGATTGCCGTCTTCCTGCCGGTGTTGTTCATCGAGGGCATCATCGGCCAGATTTTCACCCAGTTCTCATTGACTGTCGCATTCAGTTTATTGGCATCTCTGATCGTGGCACTCACTGTAGTCCCGATGTTTGCAAGCAAGTTCATGAAGAAGGCGGACACTTCCATGGAAGAGCGGAGGCGGGGCAGCATATATAACCGTGTGATCCGGAGGATGCTTAAATTCTCCCTGAGATTCCGACTTGTGACATTTCTGATCGTCGGTGTCCTGGTGGCACTCGGGATTTTCGGGATTTACCGCACCGGTATGATTTTCCTGCCTGAAACGGATGAGAGCTTCTTTTCAGCGAATATAGATATGACGGCGGGGACCAACCTGGAAACGACGGAAGCAGCACTTGCCGAGATGGAGGAGTATCTGCTCGGCATTGAAGAGATAGAAGTGTTCCTCGCCATGGCAGGCGCGTCTGAGATGGGGGGGATCGGCGGCGGCAGTGACGCTTCACAGGGGTCGATCTATGTGACGACCGCTCCCATGGATGAACGCGAACGCTCGACCAATGAGGTGGCGGATGAAGTGAACACCGAACTGCAGGCCATCGCGGAGAGTTATGTCGGCGATGCAGAGCTCAGCATCATGACCACCACTTCGACGGGCACCGATTCCACCGTCCTGACATTCGACCTGATGAACAGCAGTGAACAGGACCTGGATGCGGATGAAGAAAAAATCACCGAGGCGCTCCGTGGGATGGAAGCCGTTGAAAGGGTGTCCAATGATACGACAGAAACGATAGATGAGCTTGCGATCACACTGGATGAGGAGGCACTGTTTGAAAATGGCTTGACTGCTTCCGAAGTGGCGCAGACCTTCAACGATCTGACGACCGGCATGGATGTCTTCCTGATTCTGGATGAAAGTACCGAAGAATACCTGTTGGTGCGCATGACACTGCCGGAAGAGGAAGTGGATTCCGAGGAAGCACTGGGTGATATTGTGATATCACGGACGGAGGATGGGGGAGCTGTGACCCTCGATGAAGTGGCAACGATCGACAGGCAGCCTGCACCGTCCTCGGTCCAGAGGATCAATGGCCAGCATGCATATCAATATGAGCTGGAACTGGAAGCGGACGCCAATCTTTCGGACGCGGTGACGGAGATGCAGGCCCTCATTGAGGATCTGGATTTGACGCCTGGAAGCAATCTGTCATTCACGGGGGACCAGGAACTGATCGAAGACTCGATCATGGATATGATCATGGCCATGGTACTTGCCGTGGTGCTCGTCTTCCTTGTGATGGCAGCGCAGTTCGAATCATTCAAATATCCGTTCGTGATCATGTTCACGATTCCGCTCTCATCGGTGGGCGTCATGCTTGCATTATGGCTGACGAATATCCCGCTCAGTGTACCGATTTTCATAGGCATGCTTGTGCTGATCGGCATCGTTGTGAACAATGGGATCGTCCTTGTCGACTTCATCAACCAGCTGAGGGGAAGAGGGATGAATGCCTATGAAGCGATTACGGAAGCTGTCGATATACGCACGAGACCGATCCTCATGACCGCATTCACGACAATGCTCGGGCTTGTGCCGATAGCGATTGGACTCGGAGAAGGATCTGAAATCAACCAGCCGATGGGCATCAGTGTCATCGGCGGACTGCTTGCGAGTACACTTCTCACACTCATCATCGTCCCCGTGGTCTACTCACTATTTACAAAAGAGACGCTGACGATGAACCGTAAGAAGAACAGGGGCAAATTCAAACGATGACGAACAAAAGGGAAAACCACCTGCTTTCCGCATGGAAAGCAGGTGGTTTTTCTTATATCAAAATTCATGTAGGATGGGAGTTTTTCCTATATAATCATAGTGATGTAAGATAATCTTACATCGATTTTGAGTTTGGAAAAAAATGTGATATTATTTTCCCATAGTTGGAGTGGTGATCATGGACAATGATAAAAGTCGAAGAAATGCACCCGTATTCCCGATGTCATCGGCAATGAAACTGACCGACCTGACTGCCCGTCAGATTCGTCATTATGAATCCGCCGGGCTGATTGCACCGTCAAGAAGCGAAGGGAATCACCGTTTGTTCTCTATGAATGATTTTGAAAAACTGCTCACCATCAAAATACTGATGGAAAAGGGTTTCACCATGAAGCGGATCGGGGAGATTCTCGACAAAGATGAAAGCCACCCGGCTGATGAAATACTGAATCACAGGGAACTTAACAGAGCACTGCCAAACCGCGGAGATTTATCAAGATTTTTTTAAAAAATCAAGGAGAGTGAATGGATGAAGAACAATTATACGAGGGAAGACCTCAAACGCATTGTCGAAAACGAGAACGTCAGATACATCAGGCTGCAGTTTACGGATATACTCGGTACGATCAAAAACGTCGAAGTGCCGGTAAGCCAGCTCGATAAAGCGCTTGACGGGGAAATGATGTTCGATGGCTCCTCGATCGAAGGCTTTGTAAGAATCGAAGAGTCCGACATGTACCTGAAGCCTGACATCAATACATGGTCCATCTTTCCGTGGACGGCAGGCAAAGGAAAAGTCGCCAGACTGATCTGTGATATTTACACAGTGGAAGGTGAGCCTTTTGAAGGTGACCCGCGCTCTAATTTAAAGCGTGTGCTGAAGGAAATGGAAGAGATGGGATACACTTCATTCAATCTGGGTCCCGAGCCGGAATTCTTTTTATTTAAACTGGATGAAAATGGTCACCCGACCAGGGAACTGAATGACCAGGGTGGTTACTTTGATCTAGCACCGACTGATTTGGGTGAGAATTGCAGGCGCGATATCGTGCTTGAGCTCGAGGATATGGGTTTTGAAATCGAAGCATCCCACCACGAAGTGGCACAGGGTCAGCATGAGATTGATTTCAAGTACGAGGACGCCATCAGTGCGTGCGACAATATCCAGACGTTCAAACTGATCGTCAAGACGGTCGCAAGGAAGCATAATCTGCATGCGACATTCATGCCGAAGCCGCTTTACGGCATCAACGGCAGCGGCATGCACTTTAATGTTTCACTATTCAGGGGCGAAGAGAATGCGTTCTATGATGAAAACGACAGCTTCGGACTGAGCGGGGAAATGCGCCATTTCATGGGCGGCCTCCTGAAGCACGCAAGAGGGTTCACGGCAGTATGCAATCCGATTGTGAATTCGTATAAACGTCTGGTGCCTGGGTATGAGGCACCGAGCTACATCGCATGGAGCGGTAAGAACCGTTCGCCGCTTTTGAGGATCCCTTCGTCAAGAAAAATGTCGACCAGAGCGGAAATCCGCTCTGTGGACCCGGCCGCCAATCCTTATTTGGCTCTGGCCGTCATTTTGAAGGCGGGGCTAGACGGCATCAAAAATAAAATCGATCTGCCCGAGCCGGTCAATGTGAACCTTTATGAGATGACCAGGGATGAAAGGGAAGCGCTTGGTGTCAATGACCTGCCGTCCACTTTATACACGGCATTGAAGGCATTGAGTGAAGACGAAGTGGTCCAGGATGCGCTTGGGCCCCATATCATGAGACAGTTCCACAGCAATAAGAGTGTGGAGTGGGATATGTACCGCGCACAAGTTTCTGAATGGGAAGTCGACCAGTATCTGAATCAGTATTAATAAGAAAAAGCCTGAGGAATCAGGCTTTTTTATTTAGGATATTTTTAAACGCCTTGATGTAGGATTTCAGGTTTTCGAGTTCATCTTTGGTCAGTTTCTTATCCTTATAGCGCATCTCCTGATAATGCTCAAGCTTAGAGACGGAAGTGTGCTCATGGAGGGAGAGGCGCCTGAACCACTGCTCGATCGTTTCGTCCGCATACCTTCCATGCCCTTTTGAAGCGGCCCACTTTTCAAAGTCAAAATACAACCTGCGGGCTTTGCAGGCCGGCGCTTTTTTGGGGATCGGGACGCTGACTGGTGTATGATCTACCGTATTGTGCTTCCTATTGTCCTGAACCTGTTCGCGCACTGCGGGGTCGCGCTGCCTGAAGTATGACCATATTGCGAAAATGACTCCAATCACCACCAGAGCCAGGACGATCGCACCAAACGGTATGCCGAGCGCCCGGTCCGTCTCCGATATCACTTCCTCGGGCGACTGGTGACCGTTCAGCTGTGTTTCGTCTTCCTGGAATATATCTTCTGGATAATCCAGTTCCACACTTTCAAGAAAATCAAAAAATGGCCTCAGCATGAACACCATCGCATTCAAGAGGAAGATGACCGCATAGCTCAAAGTGAAGACTGCGAGTCTGTAAACCTGGGTCATCGCGACCCCCAGCACAATGAACATCAGTATGAAGGATGAGACCAGCCTGATATAGAGGCGCCCGCCATATCCGCTGTCCATGGCGAGTGTGAGTATTTTTCCACTGAAATAACCTGTCAGAGCTATAATGTATATGAGGTTGAACGCACCGAAGTGCGAAGTGACTTCCGGCGTGGAAACCAGAGTGATGATGATCAGCCATATCAGGCCTGCGACGAGGGACTGGGGTGCCAGGTTGTCATTCAGGGTGTAGAGCAGCTGTTCCAGGCGCCAGACGGGCAGAGTGCTTATAAGAAGTGCCGACAGGAAGTAATCCCCTGCCAAAAGTGTAACGGTCAATGTGGCGGGCACCAAAATATAGACGTACTTCACCGGCAGCCACCGGGCAATCAGATGAGCGGCCAAGTACTGCAGCACTGTGACGGTGAGGAAAAATGACACGTGATTCCGGTCACCGGCCATATTATGAATGTTCAAAAACAGGTAGAACGACAGTAAAAATGTCATTTCAACGAGGAAGGCATGCAGAAATGCAGCATGATACTTGAGCCGGCTCATTTCACCGCCTCCCCGGTGCTGTATTCGAAAGGTGTGAGGCCATGGGCATCCAGCTGATATATCATTGTCCCTTTCTCGACGTAATATCTCAATTCAGCCATGATGAGATCATCTGTTTTCCCTGTGAAGATGATGTGTGTCGGTATTTTTTCCGACTGCTTTACGAACTTCAGGAAACGGTCGAAGCTGATCGTGTAAGTGACGGTCTTTATTCTGGCGAGCGATTCCAGCGCACGACGGTAATGCAGCTTCCCGGAACTCTCATCCAGGGTGAAGAACTGATGGCGGTCGAAGGTGCGCATGTTGGCCATCACTTTAAATGGTATCTCCTCTTCTGTAATCTTTCCGAAGAGGAAGGCGAGCTTTTCAAAAATGACTTCAATATTGGCAGGGGGTGCGAATGATTTGTCCGAACGCAGATTGATCAGAAAAAGCCATGATGTGTGCGTCGTCTTTTCGTATTCCCGGGTCATCAGTTCACCGCTTCTTGCACTCAGCTTCCAGTGCACGTCCCTCAGGCTGTCTGTATTCCTGTAAGGCCTGCTACCGCTTGTGAGGAGCGGGTCATGGAAAAATGTATTCTTCTCCCTGTAGGTCCCCTGCTCGACTTTCGTCTTGAGCGGCCGGTTATGAAGTGCATGACGGTCGGGATATATCAGTATTTCATGATTGGCTGTACCGACCTGTTCGAGTTTGAGGTGGCCGAAACCGAACATGCGCGGTAGGGTGATTTTTGTGTTGATGATCTTACTGGTACCTCTGTTTTTCGCTTTGAACGGAACTTCTATCACTGTGGATTTCCCGGGAAATACTGAAAATGAATATGATGTCTCTGTGACGTTCCTGATTTTCAGTGCCTGATCATTATAAAAAGCGATATCGTCACCCGCCGTGATATCTATGTCTGCAGACAACACGGGCAGACGGCCGCGCTGGGTGACCTTCAGTTGAAGCACATCCTCCTGACCCTTATATTTCCTGAGCTCCCCCGGCAGCACTTCCACCGTAAGGTGTTTCGCAATATTCTTCTCATAATAGAAGTTCAGCAGTGCCGCAGCGATGACGACTCCGATGATGAGCTGGAGCCAGCCGTTCAATTGAGCTGTATATAATAAATCGAATATGACGATGACAGCGATTATGAAGAAGAGGGCCGCCTCAATTTTTGAATCGCTGTGGAGTGTCCTGTACTTCATCTTTCAACCCCGTATTCCACCGGCACTTCCGTGGTGGTGAGAATGCGGTCTATGACTTCTTTTTCGGAAGTCAGCGTCATGCCCTCTATATTCAGTACGATGCGGTGTGCCATCACATACGGTGCGATATATTTCACGTCATCCGGTGTGACATAATCCCTGCCGCCGACCAGTGCTGCGCCGATTGCCGCCTGCATCAGCGCAATCGCCCCGCGGGGTGAGACACCCAGAGCGATGTGTTCATGCGCCCTTGTCCGGTGGACAAGGTTGAGGATGTAATCTTTGACCGTCCGGTTGATATGGACCCCTCTCGCTTCCTCCTGTATCTCCTTAACGATATCAAGTGATAAAACCTGATCGATGGATTCGCGCAATTCCATATCCGTGTGCATATCGAGCATCATGCGTTCATTTTCAAAGGAAGGGTAACCAAGGTCGATCTTCATGAAAAAACGGTCCATCTGCGCTTCAGGCAGGTCGAAAGTACCCTGTTTTGATTCGATTGGATTCTGGGTCGCCAGCACGATGAAAGGGGATTCCAGCGTATGGGTGACACCGTCGATCGTGACCTGCCTCTCTTCCATCACTTCAAGGAGTGCCGACTGTGTCCTCGGTGTGGCACGATTGATTTCATCAGCCAGCAGAATGTTCGTGCGGACCGGGCCGTGCCTCAGTTCAAATTCCTTCGTCTTCGGATTGTAGATGTTCATCCCCGTGATATCCGTCGGCAGGACATCCGGTGTGAACTGTATCCTCGAAAAACCCCCGCCGAGCACATTTGATATGGATTTTGAGAGCACGGTCTTACCGGTGCCCGGGACGCTTTCAAATAAGATGTGCCCTTTCTGTATGATGCTGATGAAAATGAGGTCGATCACTTCTTCCTGACCGACGATCACTTTACCTATTTCCTTCTTCAAATTATTTAAATGGCTGGTCACAGACATGCCGATTCCCCTTTATTTGTAAATTCAGTTAATATTATATCAGACCTGCTATCGAAATGGAGGGATGATCGGGATAGTGTTCGACATTTCGGTATGAATATGAGAAACTTTAATTAATCATAGACGAAAAACCGCTTTGAAGGAGGCCCCATTATGTCCGTTGTAATTTTTGATGTTGACGGAGTATTTTTAAGTGAGGAAAGATGTTTTGATGTATCTGCATTATCTGTGCATGAACTGCTTTTCAACCCCCGGTATTTGAATCTGACCCAGGAAAAGTTCAAAACATCCTATACAGATGAGGAAATCGCAGAAATCAGAAGTAAAATCTTTTTGGATGATGAAATTTTAAGCCGCTATAAAGAGCTGGGGTTGAACTCGAACTGGGATATGCTTTATATCACCTTTTCGGTCATATATATCAATTTACTTAAAGATTCCGGCATAAATATAAGTAATGTGGATCTCAATGACTTGTACAGTGTCGGCGAGATGCTGGGTGATGTCGAGCCTGATTACGGAAAAGTGCTGGAATTCCTGGATGGCGATGAGTACACGAAAGAGACCATTTACGAAGGTCTGGTCAACTATGCCACCTCTTTGAAATTTCTGAATGAAAAAGACGACTTCAGGACCAACAGCACATTATGGCTGCTCGGCCAGCATGTGTATCAGGAATGGTACCTGGGCAGCGAGCGGATGAAGGACAGTGAGCTGCCGATTGAAGGTGACAAGGAGGGGTTCCTCCACCAGGAAGAATGGCTTGCACCGGTCGATGAACTTGAGGCGATGCTTCAAAACCTGCTCGACCAGGATCTCACCATCGGCATCGCGACCGGGCGGTCGAGGGAGGAGACCCTGATTCCTTTCGAAGCGGCAGGGTTGTTGAAGTACTTTAATGATGAAAGAATATCCACAGCCTCCGAAGTCAAGGAGGCGGAAGCTGTTGAAGGCGTGGAACGCCAGCTTTCAAAGCCGCATCCGTACAGTTATTTATGGACGCTGTATGCGCAGGATGAGAACCATTTCGAAGAAGCTGTGAAAGGTGAGAATAACTCCGATGAAAAAGTGTATGTCGTCGGCGATTCCGTAGCCGATTTCTTCTGCGCAGAGAAGATGGAAGTCGAGTTCATAGGCACACTGACCGGCCTTACCGGTGATGACATCATCCCGACCTTCACCGGACTCGGGGTCGAGCGTGACAACCTCGTCCCGGATGTGCTTGCTGTTGAGGAAATGGTCAAATAAAAACAGTTCTTAAACCGGAAACTCCTGAGGTGCCGCCTCCTAAGTTCACAGATGAAATAAAAAATCTGTAACTTAGGAGTTTTTTTGGCCTGAAGAGCAGTTTCTCCACCTGTCCTCCCGGAACGCAAAAAAAGGAAGTTCACCGAGGAACTCCCTTTTCCATATTCGTGATCATTAAATTTGAAGATCCACCTGCTTGAGGTCTTTGAAGCCTTCTATCACACTGAGTTCTTCCAGTGCTTCTTCGCTTACGCGTGAGTCGAGTGATAGCGATAACAGCGCCGCGCCGCCTTCGTTGGAACGGCCGAGCTGCATGCTTGCGATATTCACCTGATGTTTGCCGAGGATCATACCCATATCGCCGATGATGCCCGGACGGTCGATGTGATTGATGACAAGGATATGCTGGGTCGGTTTGATGTCGACCTGATAGTCGTCCAGCTTGACGATACGCTCGCCGTATCCGTCGAGGACGCTGGCGCCGAGCACAAGATGCTCATCAGCATTGGTCAGCTCGACTTCCAGATAGTTGTTGTATCCTTTCGTCTTTCCTTTTTTCTCGACTTTATATGTGACGTCCTGCTCCTGAAGGAAATAAAGCGCATTGATGATATTGACGCTTTCACCGAAATGCGGGCGGAGCAGGTTCGCTATGAATGAACGGGTCAGCATGCTTGTATCATCCACGGCAATATCACCGTGATATTTCAAGCGGATTTCATTCGGCGGCTTATTCATCAGCTGGATGCCGACGGAGCCCATATGGCTTGCGATATTGATGTATGGCTGAAGCTCTTTATTGATGTTCTCACTCATGCGCGGTGCATTGACAGCATGGACGATTGTGTTATTTTCGAGAATCTGGATGATTTCCCGGGAAACACTGACCGCGACTTTCTCCTGAGCTTCTATCGTAGAGGCGCCCAGGTGCGGTGTCACGATGACGGAAGGGTGGGACAGCAGCTCCATATTGGTCGGCGGCTCCTCTTCGAACACATCCAGTGCCGCACCTCCGATCCTTTCCTCTTTCAGTGCGTCAATCAGATCAGCTTCATCAATGATGCCTCCCCGCGCCACATTGACGAGCCTCAGGCCGGGCTTGCATTTTTCAAAGAACGACTTGCCGACGATGCCTTTGGTCTGCGGGGTGAGCGGTGTATGCACGGTGACGAAATCCGCCACCCCGGCAATTTCATCCACTTCAAGTTTCTCGATTCCCGATTCTTTCGCCTTTTCATCGGATAAGTATGGGTCGAATGCAACAACCTTCATGCCGAAGATCTGGGCACGGCGTGCGACACCGAAGCCGATTTTACCGACCCCGATGATGCCGAGTGTTTTGCCGTAGAGCTCCACACCCTTGTGTGCACCGCGGTTCCATGTGCCTTCGGATAGTTCTTTATGGGCTTCCGGAATATCACGCGATAACGAGAGCATCATTGCCATCGTATGTTCAGTCGCGGAGATGGTGTTGCCATCCGGTGCATTGATGACGATGACGCCGAATTTGGTGGCCGCATCGATATCTATGTTATCCACGCCGACACCGGCGCGGGCGATCACTTTCAGCATCCGTCCGTGCTGGATGACGTTCTCTGTAATTTTTGTCTGGCTGCGTACGACGATGGCATGGTAATCATAAATGATTTCTATGATTTCATCTTCTGTAAGGCCGGTATTGATGTCGACCTGATAATTCGGGTGATCGATGAGTTCCTTGATGCCGTCTTCACTCACCGGATCCAGGACTAAAACCTTATAAGTCATTGAAAAATACCTCCTGAGCTTTTGTGATCGCTTTTCCATAATAATTCTTTTGCCTATGCTTTGAGACGATGCCTTCCAGTGCGCTGAGCACGAGGATGACGTCGGCAGGGAACATGTAGCCCATATGACCGATGCGGAGAATCTGCCCTTTCAAGTGTTTCTGTCCGCCGGCTATCGTTATTCCGAAGTTATTCTTGAGTTCGTCTTTGATGATCGAAAGCTCGTCGGAACTGGATTTGAACGCCGTAACGGTAGGTGATGCATATTGCTCCTCCACCAATAGTTCGAAATCCAGTGCTTCTAGGCCGGCCCGCAGCATGTCCCTCATCCTGCCATGTCTTTCAAATACATTTTCAAGGCCTTCCTCCGCAATCGAATCCAATACAGCTTCAAGTCCCTGGATCAGTGAGACCGCAGGAGTGAAAGGTGTGGTGTCTTTATCCAATGAATCGAAATACTGGTTCAAATCCAGATAAAACCTCGGAATATCATTGTCCCGGCCTTTCTGGCGCGCATTCTGATTCATGGCGACGAATGCGAGACCGGGGGGGAGCATCAGGGCTTTCTGGCTGCCTGATATCAGACAATCTATCTTCGACTCTTCCATATTGAATTTCATGCCGCCGACACTGCTGACGCCGTCGACGATGAACAACGCATCTGTGTCATAATCTTTCACGATTTTCCCGAGTTCCGTCACGGGGTGCAGTACTGCCGTGGATGTTTCGCATGCCTGTGAAACGACGACTTTCACATTGTCCAGCTGACTCAGAAACTTTTTGAAATCGTCAGGATCAGCCGCTTCCCCCCATTCGACTTCATAAGTGTGGACATTATAAGGATAGGTTTTGGCGATGGCTTCGAAACGTGCCCCGAAAGCACCGCTCACGATGACGACAACGCTTTCATCTGGTGCAGTCAGGTTGACCATTGCCGCTTCAAGGGAACTCGTTCCGCTGGAGGAGAGGATGGCCACCTCATCTTTCGTACCAAAAACATCTTTGATCTTCGGTTTAATGCGGCGCATCAATTCCGTAAAGTCGCCGGACCTGTGCCCGATCATGCCTTCTGCCATGCGCTGGTTCACTTTTTCCGGAATCGGGGTGGGGCCGGGTGTCATAAGCATTTTCTTATACAAACTGAATTCCTCCTGTGTTTTTTACTAACTTCCATAATATCGCAATTTTAAGAAAATATAAAATGATTTTTCAATTATCTTTACCTTCCGCGAGCATTCCGTCGACCAGTGAATGGGCTTCAAAGTAGATGTCCCTGTACGAATCCCCTTTCAATTCATGTGAAACAGAGCGGAGGCCGTTGTCCCGTATCTCCTTCTTCAACGCCTGGTAGAGCACATCGCCATGATGATCGCCTGCTGCCGGCGGAAGCAGTAAGATCAGGGCCCAGTTCTGCAGTTGAATGTAATAATCGAATACATCATAGAGTCTCTTCGAGGATTCATTCGAATCGGACAGCTGGGTCATCACCTTGGCTGTCATGACATCGGTGTCCGCAAAGAAGACTTTCCGTGTTGCAGGAGAGTGGATGTTCTTACGGTTGATGTCGAACTGGCCGATGCCGATGGCGTGATAGTCCTTGGCATCCAGCTCATCTTCATTCACCTGGTGCGCTTTCAAATATTCCTTTTTATATTCGATGGAATAGCTCGTCGAATAGCGGCGCGCGAGATCCTTCACAAGCATGGATTTACCCGTACCTGGTGCTCCGAGGATCAGCACATTCTCTACAAAGAAACGGCGGAAGGGGCGGGTCACGTAATCCCAGTTGATCAGTGCCGCCTCACGGATATTCGTCCCGCTGATCCTGAGCACCTGCCTGTCCACAAGGATGACATCAGTTGAAACACTGCGCCATTGAGCTGAATAAAAATCTTTGAGCGGTGCCATATACTCTTCTTCCCCGACGTAAAACGTGAGTTTTCCAAAATCTTTCACATGGTCCGGTGTGTGCTTTTGAATCAGGTCGGCCATCATCCCAAGCCACGAAGTCCAGCCTTCCGGATAGCGGGGGATATCGGTCTCATCCAGCTTCAGTACGGTGACATTCTCATCTCCGGCACACAGCTGCCGCATTGCCTTCACCCGATGGTTCAAACTCATGTCATACTCATCTCCGCGATCGCCTGCATAACCGCTGACGATGACAAGCGCGTGGTCGTTTTCCCTCTTGGCACGGATGATCTGTTCGAAATGGCCCACATGGCATGGCGCAAATGTCCCGAAATAAACGCCCAATTTTTTCATATGTACAACTCCCACTTATTAATAATGACTTCTTGCCCCCATTATACGCCTAATTTCTAAAAAATTGAGGTCGATTATGCTACAATCATTTTATATATGGAAGCAGTAAAAACATCATGAAGTAATTTCGTGAGTGAATGGCGGGGCAGTGAAATGTTTAAATGGACGAATCTATTCAGGGGATTTTTAATGGGGATATGTGAAATCATCCCCGGCATCAGCAGCGGGACGATGGCACTTCTTTTAGGTATATATGATCAATTCCTCGGTGCAATCAGCCGTATCGTATCAAAGCATTTCAAAAAGGCGGTGCTTTATCTGCTGCCGCTGGTCATCGGCATGGGCATCGCCATACTCACGATGTCTTCCCTGATGGATTATCTATTGACCGAACACATGGTGCCGACCCACTGGTTCTTCATCGGCATGGTGCTCGGCGTCGTTCCCATGATGTTCGGCATTTCGAATTACAGGGTGGAGTTCAGGCCGGCGCATTACCTGGTGATTGGGCTGGTGACCATCCTTTTATACTGGATGTCTACAGTCAACGAGAGCGGGGCCCCGGCAGACACCATCGATATTTCGATGCTCACATTGACCCTCCTGTTTTTCAGCGGCATGCTTGCCTCTTCAGTCATGCTCCTGCCGGGCATCTCGGGATCCCTCGTACTGCTCATCATTGGTGCGTATCCCATCATCATGCGGGCCATCAGTGAATTCACTTCACTCAACTTCGGAGTGGCCCCGTTACTCATTGCGACGGGGCTTGGCATCGTATCGGGCCTGCTCCTGGCGAGCAGGGGGATTCAATTCCTGCTCAGGAATTACACATACCTCACTTATGCGGCCATCATCGGACTCCTGTTCGGCTCGGTGTTCCCGCTCTATCCCGGGTTTCCTGACACGCCGGGCACATGGATTGCTTCAATTGTTTCATTGGCTGCCGGATTGTCAATAAGTACGTATATGGGCAGTAAAAATAAAGAAACTATATGATGAGGTGACACGATGACACATCAACATCCGCTGGTCGGGGAATTTTTCGGCTACATCAGAGGAACGATCGATTACCGTATTGCGGTCGCAGGGCAGGTGGATGCGGGAAAAAGTGCGCTGATCAATGCGCTGACCGGTGAGCAATCCCACATATCGACCGAAACCGATGCAACAAGGGACGTCACAGGGTATCTTTATGGTGAACACAGTGAACTGCTGGACTTCCCGGGGGTCGGTACGAAAGAATTCACACCTGGAGAGTACAAGAAACTCTTGAAGAAACACAAGGTGAAACATGTCCTCTACGTATTCTCTTCGAAGATTAGGGAAGCGGATGAAAATGTGATCCGTTTCCTGGCTAAAAAGAACATCGGAATCACCTTCGTTTACAGCAAACTGGACGCACTCATCGACGTATCGGGCGCTCATGACCGCGAACTGCTGAAGCGGGAGAAGAATGCAGAGCTTCATGTCACCTTCAAGAAAATCATCAGAGATCCTCTCAAGTATCATTTCATCAGTGTGAAGGATGGGACAGGCATTGATGAATTGAAAGAAGAAATCGATGCATATTTCAATTCGAAGGATGAGGCATTCAGGAAAAGGGCCGGGGACACGAAGTACTTCGACAAATTCCTGAGTAAAAAGAGCAATGCGCTCGGTGCCAGGCTGCTCACGCCGGGATTTAAGGATCTGATATTGAGCAGGGAATTCAAAGCGATCGAACAGAAGACGACAGGGCATTTCCATATTGATGAAAGTGACGCGGCGTTCGTCGGTGTGCCGATGCCCCGTGTCATCGATTTCGTCAACGAGGCGAAGGAGACGGGCAAAGCGGCGGGCAATTACAGGAAGATGATCGGCCCGCTCACGACTCTGATATCCACCGTGCTCAAAGTGAGGAAGCTGAATGTCATCACATTCATCCTCTCGACTTTCGGGGAAGCGGGTGTGAGGACGATCTATCCCGTGCTGAAAGGTGTTTTTGAATATGTCCGTGCGATGAACGATATGGCGGGGGATGTACTGGAAAAACGCTTGAAGGAGCATGGAAATGATCACCGCTAAACACTTTCTTATTTAAGGGGATTATGATATGGCAGAGTTGAAACTCGAAAATATAAAAAAAAGCTACGACAACGGTCCGGCGGTCGTGCGTGATTTCAATCTGACGATCGATGACGGCGAGTTCATCGTTTTCGTCGGCCCGTCGGGCTGCGGCAAATCGACAACGCTCAGGATGATTGCGGGCCTTGAAGAGATCACTGAAGGCGATTTGTACATCAACGGCAGACGCATGAATGATGTTGAACCGAAAAACAGGGATATCGCGATGGTGTTCCAAAACTACGCGCTTTATCCGCATATGAGCGTATATGACAATATGGCATTCGGCCTGAAGCTGAGGAAGACGCCGAAGAAGGAGATAAAAGCCCAGGTCCATGAGGCGGCGGAGATACTCGGCCTCACCGAATACCTTGACCGCAAACCGAAAGCACTGTCAGGGGGGCAGAGACAGCGTGTGGCACTCGGCAGAGCGATTGTACGCGATGCGGGTGTCTTCCTGATGGATGAGCCGCTCTCAAACCTCGATGCGAAACTCCGCGTGCAGATGCGTGCAGAAATCACCAAGCTGCATAAAAGACTTGAAACCACGACCATTTACGTGACCCACGACCAGACGGAGGCGCTCACGATGGCGACGAGGATCGTAGTGCTGAACAAGGGTGACATCATGCAGGTCGGGACACCGAAGGAAGTGTATGACCTGCCTGAAAATGTCTTCGTCGCAGAATTCATCGGCTCGCCGGCCATGAACGTTTTGGAGGGACGCATAGACGGCGGAGCATTCTTCATCGGGGATACCAGCTTTGAAATCCCCGAAGATAAAAGGCAGATGCTGATTGATGAAGGGTATGACGGAAAGCAGGTCAAATTCGGCATCCGTCCCGAAGATATCCGGGACGAAGCGAGGTATGTCAAAGCGTCGAAATCAAGTTTCGATGTTGAAATCCGTGTGAGCGAAATGCACGGTTCAGAAACCATGCTCTATGCAGATCTCGCCGGTCAGGAGTTCATTGCACGGGTGGATGCAAGGCATAATATCACGGTCGGCGACAGACTGAAATTTGCATTCGACATGGAAAACAGCCACTTTTTCGATATTGAAACGGGAAACAGGATTGTGAGCCGGGAGTACCGGGACAAAGAGGCGGAGCGGATCTGGAAAAGTCATTCCGGCATCATCAAAGTCTGAATGGGGTCCACGATGGGCCGGTATGGAGTGTTCAGGCATTCATGTCGGCTTTTTATTATAAAGAGAGCTTAATTGAGGGGGCAAAACATGATCCAGTTCGACCACATCATACATTACGTGAATCATCTCGACGAAGCACGGAAAGAGGCACCGCTCGAAATCCATTCCGGGGGGGTGCACAAGCGTCTCGGCACAGAGAACCTGTTATCCTACATCGATACAAGATACATCGAGTATCTCACCATCAGGGACCGTGACCAGTTCCATGACCATCTGCGTGAAGCAGAGGATTCCTTCGCCAAAGCAATCCATAAATGCAATTATACGGAAGGGTTCATCCGCTATGCGCTTGCCACGGACGATATTGTACAGCTTTGCGAGCGCTACCGGGCCCAGGGCTTCAAAACATTCGGACCACTGTATATGGAACGGGAAACCAATGGAGAGACATTGCGCTGGTCACTGCTCTATATATTGAGTGAGACTCATATGTTTCCATTTTTCATCCAATGGGAAGAGGATGACGATGCGAGAAGGGAAAGGATCCGGAGTTTTGGGGCCTCGATGGAACCTGCCGAAATGAAAATCACCCAGACGGTTAAGGATGCCGCTGAGTGGCAGGCGTTCTTCGACGTCATCGGCATCTGGAAGGGACAGGTTGATGAAAATACCGTGATTGAGATCGAACAAGGCGATCACCCCGACATGTCGATTGAAATCGGCACGGGCGGTGAAAGCGGTGATTATCTGGGTGCGGATTACAAGTTTATATAAAGCATGAAAACGAGATGCGAAACGGCGGTCAGGACGGTCAGGAGTGCGAATATCTTCATCGCCGCAGAGCCGCCTACGAGAAGATATACAAGGGCCAGGATGAATGAAATGACGGCCAGGATGATGCGGGCGCTCAACAGCTGGATGAACCCTGTATCAAAGTACTGTGTCATTTCGATCATGCTGGCTGCATTGAGCAGCAGTAAAATGATCAATATAACGATTCTCATATATAACGCCACCTTTCATAAATGGAATTATAACAGATTTTTGGATTGGAGATAACTATGTATAAACGACAGCATTTAAGTGAGGAAGAACATAATCGGTTCATAGAAGACCATCCGAATGGAGACCTGCTCCAGCTGACGGACTGGGCAGCTTCAAAAAAACTGACTGGATGGTATTTCAGGCGCTTTGCAATCACCGATGAAACTTCGGAAACACGGGGTGCGGCCACACTTTTATTTAAAAAGGTGCCTAAATTGAATGCGACGCTCTGCTATATTTCCCGGGGCTTCGTCTGCGACTACCACGATCATGCGCTCGTCGAGGCGATGCTGAAAGAGGCGGTCGCCATCGCGAAGGAAGAGAAGGCCTATACGATTAAAATCGACCCTGATCTGCCTGTAGCCCGGTATGAAGATGCGCTTGAAAACCTTAAAGTACTCGGCTTCAGGCATCACGGTTTCCAGGACGGCATGAGCAAGAATACGATTCAGCCGCGCCAGACGATGGTGACGGATATCGCCAAGGACGATGCCTCACTGCTGAAAAGCTTCGAGCGCAACAACCGGACTAAAGTGCGCAGTGCACTCAGGAAGGGGACGGAAGTGTATGTGGCATCGCGTGAGGATCTCCCGGTCTTCGTCGACCTCATGAAAGAGACGGGGGAGCGCGACGGTTTCCTCACGCGTGATATCACCTATTTCGAATCGATGTACGACCATCTGAACCCGAACGGCCATATGGAACTCTTCCTTGTCCGGCTCATCCCTTCCAACGTGGAGGCGTCCGTGATCGAGGACCTTGAAAAGCTGGATAAAGATATCGAAAAGGCAGGTAAGAAAAAGGACGGCATCAAGAAGGACAACGAGTTGAAGGGCCTCGCCGGCAGGCGGGAAAAACTTGAAAATCAGCTCGAAGAGGCCCGGAGAATCAAGCAGGCACACCCTGAAGGGATCATCTTGTCGGGTGCACTGCTTGCATTGTCCGGCCACAAGGCTTATTACTTATACGGCGCCTCATCGAATGAATACAGGGATTACCTGCCGAACCATCATATGCAGTTCGTCATGATGCAGTATGCAAGGGACAAGGGTGCAAAAACGTATGACTTCGGCGGTGTCAGTGTGATGCCTGAGAAGGATTCGCCGCACTTCGGGCTATGGCAGTTCAAAAAAGTATGGGGTACGGAAGTTTCAGAGAAGATCGGGGAATTCGACTTCATATTGAGGCGGCCCATATATATGGCGGCAGAAATCGGTGTACCGATATTCCAAAAAGGCAAGATCAGGATGAACCAGCTGAGGAAAGGGAAAAAAGAATGACGATGAAAAACCCGGGCAGGATTCCTGTCCGGGTTTTGTCTGAGAACTTACAAAAGATAGGGCCTCGATATGATGAGGACCATGATGAAGATGAGTGAGGCAGCGCTCACGGCGGAGAGCGAGATGCGCATGGCCATATACAGTGCTTCGCTCTCATACATATGGGGTGCATTCCGCCACAGGCGGATGCTGATGAGCACCCCGAAAAGTGCCGTGAAGATCCATAAATACAGGTTCAGCTGCATGATGCTCGCGTGTATGAAATAGTTGATGAAAAAAAGCAGCTGCATTATGATCAGCAGGACAGATATGACTCTTCTCATATTCTCACCTTCCCATCTCAATTCATAAATACCATTATGATCAGAACGGCTGCAAACATTGCAGTGAAGGCGTAGACTAAAAACACATTGTCGCGATCATCTCTGGTCTCCTTGAATGCGGCTATTTCAATGGACAGCATCAACGACAGGCCGAGCACGAAGACGATCACCGAGTCCGGGTCGGTCAGTGACAGGCTGTAGACCAGTATCATCAGGAGAAAAGCGACACCGGAAATCAGTCTCATGGCATCGAGGGCGCGGCTTCTCATTATCATGACAGTGGAATACCCGATTACAAGATAGATCAGAAGCATCAATGCAATGATCATTGAATCACCCGCTTTCTTTTACGATAGTACTGGAATATGAAGAACGTAGCGAACACCGTCACCGCGGCACCGAACCAAAACGGCATCCCCGGGGTGATCAGGAACAGCGCATTGAATACGAGCGGACCGAAAATGCGCCCGAGGCTGTCCATCGAATACGTGGTCGAAGTGATGCGTCCCATTTCATCGGTCTGTGCTTCCTTGGTGATCTGTGAAGTGATGAGCGTCCTCACCAAAGCATTCCCCACCATCAGGAAGACGATGCAGACACCGGCATAGAAGAGGCCGTTCATGAACGGCAGCATGATGAAGGCAATGAGTGTAAACACCTGGCCTGCAATCATGAACGGCAGCTCCTGACCGTCCTTGAGCCTGCGTATCACACCACCCTGGACGATGGCATTGAATATGCCCCCGATGAAGAATAAAACCCCCATCTCCGCCGGGGTGATGCTGATCCTTTCAATACCGAGCAGCTGGAATGTACTTTCCATGCCGCTGTTGATGAACATGATGAGGAATGTACATACAAGCAAAATGCCGACCGGCTGAAGGAGGTACTCCGTCGGAAGGGTGATATCCTTCCTGACCGAAGTCGTCGGCCGATAGGTTTCTTTTATCTTTAAAACGGCCACGACCAGAGTCGCCAGAATGACGAAGGTGGTCATGTAGTAAGCCAGGCTCAGGCTGATGCCGGCGAGCAGTCCACCGATACCCGGGCCGAAGATGAAGCCCATGCCGATTGCCATTCCGACAAGGCCCATGTACTTGGTGCGGGTCTCCCGTGTCGTTATGTCTGCGACCATGCTGGTCGTTGCGGTATAGAGCGCACCCGATGCCGCCCCGCCGAGTATGCGGCTTATGTAAAGAACAAAAAGGTTGTCTATGAAAACACCAAATATGAAAAAGCTGAGCGCAAATGCAAATAAACCATAAAGCAGGATCTTGCGACGGCCGTATTTATCGCTGAGGCGCCCGAAAAACGGAGCCGATAAGAAGCTTGCCAGAGAATAGACGGCGAGCAGCCACCCCATATGTATGGTTGATGCCTCAAGTTCCGTGACGATTTCCGGGATGACTGGAATGATCATGCTGAAACCGAAGTAAATCAGGAACTGGATGAGCATGATTACGGATATCATTCTTTTCATTTCATGCACTTCCTGAAATTGTTATTTTTGTTGTCTGATTTTATTTTTCGTCTCTGTAATTTCATTCTCGATGTTGAGGAGCTGCCTCTCAAGGCTTTCGGTATTATGGCCGGTCGACTCGACTTTTTCCAGATCGGCCTGGATGCGGACATAATCATGTTTCAATTCTTTCAGTTTATATTCCAAGTCCATGTTGACACCACCTTAAATACTGATTGTATCATATCATAAAGTTACAATATTAGGGGAATCACTGAATGACATTTCCACTACAACTTAGGTATGATTATAACGAATGGAGGAGAAGTCATGCACACCTTTGAAATCTATGAGGAATATTATAAGTGGCACCCGCTCAAGGGGGACGACACCACGGAAATATATTTGCTTGAATATGGAAAAGACGAAGAACCGAACCAATACGAGCCTACCGAACCGCTGATCGCCAAGTCCTATACGGACGACATCAAAAAGACGAGACGTGAACATAAACGCCAGCTCTGGCTCGAAGTCAACGGTGTGAACGGCGTGCCGAAACCGGTCACCTATTATCAGGAAGACTACGCCTACCTATTCTATATCGCCCTGCCGGGTGCCGGAGCGGATGAATTCCTGAAGGAAGCCGGCGATGGGGTGCGTGCAGCCATCATGAAGCAGGCCGGACGTTATTTGAGCCTGTTGCATAAAACGAAGGCAGAAGAGTGCCCGTTCGTATTTTACGATGAAGAAAATGATATGCACAATGACATCGTGTTCGGCCACGGCGACTTCGTCCTGGCGAACGTCATCGTCAATGAAAGTTACATCACAGGCGCCGTCGATGTCATCAACATCGGCCTGCGCGACCGCTATGTCGATATTGCGAGCATGGTCAAAAGCATCGAAGAGAATCTCGGCGCATCTTACGTGGCTCACTTTTATGAAGGGTACCGCATCCTCGGTGAAGTCGATGAAGACAAGCTCGAGTACTTCAAAGTACACGGCGACGGAAAAAGAAGAACGTGAGGGCATGATTGTCCTCGCGTTCTTTTTTCAGCCGAAAATGATGCCCTGCACTTCATGGAATTCCTTAGTGAACATCGAACCTTTCAAATCGGCGATGGAGGCTTCCAGCTTCCTGAATGCCTTCCGGGCTTCATCGACATGGCCGGCCTCGAATAAACTCATCGGATGGACGGTGGCCCGGGTCGCGATGATGATGCGGTCGAGCGGGAATTGGGCGACTTCACGGTCGTACAGCGAGGGGTCGAAATTTTCCTGGACATATTCAAGATGCCCTTTATGGTAGTTGATTTCAAGGTCGATCATCTTCAGTGTATTCTCATAGTTTTTCAAGTATATGGGGTCGGTGCTCTCGGTTGTCATGACCTTCTTCCGGTATTTTTCAAGATCGCTGAGGTGGCGTGATTCATCCTCCACAAGTACAAACCGCAGCTGTACGGGATGTGCTTCGCTGAAAATTTCCAGCTTGTAGTGGGGACTCTCATTGAAACCCAGATACTTTCTGAGGTTTTCGTTATATCGCTCATATTCCGCTTCATGGCCGATTGTGCCGTAATAGTAGCCGAACAGCACGTTTTGAGAGAAGTAATATTTGAAGTTCTCATATTTGAACGAGCTCTCAATGAGCAATTTTCCATACTCGATGAAATCCTCAGCATCAAATTCCAGAGCGAGCCCGCTCCTCCAATAAAGATAGTCGAGTTCAAGCCCGGAGTCATACTCCTTGAACGTCTGCACCTCCGCCTCCAGAGCGAGAAGTTTCCTGTAGGCTTTTTTGTATTCCCTGCTGTAAAGCATCGATAAAGCATCGTTCACCTGATCTTTGACGGCGAGGTTGCGGAGCCCCGTTTCCTCATAAAAACCCGTGACCTTCTCCGTCACCCGGTCTGCAAGGTCATGCCGGCCCTTGTAACGGTAGTATACCCGAACGATATGATAGAGGCGCATACCGACCTGGGAGGAAGAAATCCTGTCCAGGTTCGGGAGGATCTTCTCCTCCACAAATTCCGTGGGAAAGGTGTACATGTTATATAATATGTCGTTTTCCACCATTTCACGCGTCCACTCTTCATCCCCTTCCTGCAACAGGTAGCTCACGGAAACGTCAAGCGCTTTTGCGAGGTACCCAAGCGTCTCCATCGAGGGCCTCGACTTTTCATTCTCGATCAGGCTGAGCATGCCTTTCGTGATTTCACTTCCTGCCAGTTCCGCAAGCGTCAGACTTTTTTCTTTTCTAAGTTTCCTTATGCGTTGACCAAGTCCCATTCCATCACTCCCCACATATTAGTTTAATTATATTAAACTTTTTCTTGACATGCAAGAGAAGTTATTTTACACTAAGTTTAATTAAATTAAACAAGGGGGTGGCACGATGACTGCAGATGAAAAAATGCCTTTCCGTGAAAAACAGAATTTTGCCGTGTATCTTTTCAGCCGCTTGATGCTGAGTATTGGAGATTATGTATATCTATTCGCAGTTTCGTACTTCATCCTGTATGAAACGGGCTCTTCACTTTATTTTTCCATCAATCTTGCGATATCCATAGTCGTCTCGCTCATATTGCTTCCGTTTTCCGGCCTGCTGAGTGACCTGGGTGACAAACGGCGGATTGTGATTGCGGGGGAAATGATGTTCACACTGGTGTTGTTTGGTTTATTCCTCTACACGTACTTCTTCGGAATCAGCCTCTCAGCCATCTATGTCACAACATTCTTCATGTCGCTCATCAGCCCTTTCATAGAAAACGCATTCCAGGCATCCATGACAGAGTTGTTCCATAAAAACAGGATTCAGAAAATCATGGGATATGTGTCGGCGATGATTTCAGCGTCGGTCATCGCAGGCCCGGTCCTTGGCGGCATACTGTTCGGCCTCCTCAGCTTTCATCAGATCATATTATTCTATTTTATGCTGTTTGCACTTTCGACCATGCTGGATTTTCTCCTGAAGTTCGACCTCTATCATGAAGTGGGGGATTATGAAGGTGGAGGGACCGCTGATAAGAGTCCCGGCAGTTTCAAGGCAGAAATCACCGGAGGTTTAAGGTTCATCAAAAGCAATGAAGTGTTGAAGCGGGTGCTCCTCATGGCCGCCTTCATCAACTTCGCCGGTGCGACACTGTCGGTTCTACCCGAGAAGATGATGATCACGGAACTGCACTTCGAGCCGGCACTCGTCGGTTATGCAAATGCATGCCTCGGTGCCGGGATGATTTTAGGGGGGATTTTAATCGGCAGTGCCAAAAAGATGAAGAACCCGCTTTCCCTGGAGAAGAAGGGCCTCCTGTGCCTTGCTGTGCTCACTGCGCTTTATCCGCTGCCGATATACCTGGATATGGCGGTACTGCCGAACTTCATATATATCGGGTTGCTCGGCTTCCTGCTCGCAATCAGTCTGCAGCTTGTCAACATCCCGTTCGGCATATATCTCCAGCTGGTCGTGCCGCAGAAGATCAAAGGGCGGGTCTTCTCATCCATGGCACTGGTGGCGACAAGCCTGATGCCGATCGGCACCATCATTTACGGTCTGCTCTACGATATCGGCGGCTACTGGGTGATCAATTTGGTGAGCGGCGGTTCCATCGCAGTGATATCTTTGGTGCTGCTGGATAAGGAAATTCTTAAGAAATCCGGAAATTCATACGGTCAGGCGGTGAGGGAAGCCGAAAGGGGCGCGGCGCTTCCGGTTTCTGGGAAGGTCCCACAGCCACAGGAAGTTTAGCCGTGAATTAGTAATCAATAATTTATTTCGAAATATTCAGATTTATATGGAAAGTACATCATCTATGTTGTAATATGGAATTAAACATAAATTACTCGACACAATTTACACTATCACTGTTACAATGTTGTGGCGCTTATAGTAAGATACAAATATGGTTGCCTCTTCAATACAGCATTAATTGTATTGAAAGTAATTTCACCGCCTTATCACCCATATTTATACATCTTAGTATTTACTTAGGACGGCTGGTTTACCATATATGTAAACGCAGCACTAAAAATTACAGGGGGAGATTTTTTGAAGAAATTTACGATTTTACTTACTTTTGCTATGGTGCTTGTTTTGGCAGCGTGCGGTAACGGGAACGGTGACGGAAACGGCGGAGAAGAGGCTGACGGTGAAGGTAATGGTGAAGGCGAAGGCAGAGTCGCGGAACTGCAGGAAGAAGGTACGGTGAATGTCGGTTTCGCCAACGAACCGCCATACGCTTACCAGGACTCCGATTCAGGCGAACTTGAAGGCGCGAACATAGAAATCGCTAAAGCGGTGTTCCAGGAGATGGGCATCGAGGAAGTGAACGGTCATCTGACGGACTGGGGCGAGTTGATTCCGGGTGTACAGGCGGGTCAGTATGATGTCATCACTGCCGGCATGGCCATCCTGCCGGACAGGTGTGAGAACGCAGCGTTCTCCGAACCTGAAATGCAGTATGGTGAAGGCCTTGTCGTTGCAGCAGGCAACCCGTACGACATCCACAGCTATGCAGACATCGCGGACAATGAAGAAGTTACACTTGCCTTGATGGAAGGTACGACACAGTTCGACTTCGTCGACCAGGAAGGTGTATCCGATGATCAAATCATGTCTGTAGCGGATATCCCGGGTCAGCTTTCAGCTGTCCAATCAGGTAATGCGGATGTAGCAGCAGCAACGGAGGCCACGCTCCGCGCGGCATATGAATCACTCGACAGCGATGACGTCGAGCTGGTCGAAGACTTCGAGCAGCCGGACATCTCAGGTGTGCCGAGTTACGGTGCAGCGGCATTCAATATGGATGATGAAGAACTGCGGGATGCTTACAATGAAGCGCTTGAAACATTGAAAGAAGATGGGACAATTGATGACATTCTGGATGATGCTGAAGGCTTCACAGCAGACGCAAACAGAGTCGAAGTCGGTGAAATGACTGCCGACGAACTCTGTGCAGGTGAAGAAGAGGAAGAAGAATAAACTTTAGGGTCCAGTGATTCCGGTGGAAGAGCTGGACCTTTCTATTTGATTTCGGAGGAGTGAGCCTATGTTTGAGACAGGGTGGAACATCCTGAACTTTTTAACTCAGGGTCTTGGCACCACTTTAAGTATTTTTCTTACTGCCACAGTATTCTCTTTCCTGATGGCATTTATAGCCGGACTCACCAGACTGTCGGGTAACATCCTGATCCGGGGTGCCGCTGCTGTATATGTGGAAGTATTCAGGGGCACATCTTTGATCGTCCAGCTGTTCTGGCTGTATTATGCAGTGCCGATGCTTTTCAACATAAATCTCGGAAGCAACTGGTGGGTCGGGGTCGTGGCGATTGCACTGAACTACGGTGCATATATGTCCGAAGTGGTCAGGACCTCGGTCATTTCCGTCGACAAAGGTCAGACGGAAGCGAGCATCGCACTCAATTTGTCACGCTTCCAAAGGATGCGCGACGTCATCCTGCCGCAGGCACTCAGACTTATGCTGCCTGAATTCGGCAACTATTCCATACAGATACTTAAAGGGACTGCACTGGTGTCGTTGATCGGCCTCACAGATATATTGTATTTCGGGGACATATACCGCTCGACCAACCTGTCGGAGGGGCCTCTTGCCTATCTGATGGTGCTGATCATGTACTTCATCATTGCATTGCCTCTCATCTGGCTGTCCAAAAAAGGTGAGAAAATCGCAAGAAGAGGGGTGGCGAGCTGATGAGTTATTGGAGCTGGGAAACTTTTATGGATGCTTTACCAATCATCATTACAGGCCTCAATGTTACGCTCGGCCTCACCGTCGCGAGCTTCCTGCTCGCACTTGCAGCAGGTTTCGTCTGGCTGATACTTGAATCTACACCGGTGAAGGCATTTAATTTCATCGTCTATTGGATCAGGGAGTTCATCCGGTCCACACCACCGATCGTGCAGATTTTCTTCCTTTATTTTGCATGGCCGATGGTACCGTACGTCGGCACCTCATTTACGCCGTTTGTTGCAGCGATGCTCGCGCTCGGCATACATTTTTCAACATATATCAGTGAGGTATACCGCTCGGGTATAGACAGTGTGGACAAAGGGCAATGGGAAGCGGCGACGGCATTGAATTTCTCGGTGAAGGACAAATGGCTCACCATCGTCCTGCCGCAGGCGATTCCGCCGACCGTCCCGATGCTCGGCAACTATCTGATCATTTTATTCAAGGAAGTGCCGCTTGCAGCGACGATCGGCGTCGTGGGTATTTTGAGCATCGCGAGGAGCTACGGCGCACAGACGTGGTCCTATCTCGAACCGCTCACCATCGTCGCGTTACTGTTCCTCATGTTGAGCTATCCATCCGCGCTCTTAGTCAGAGCGCTTGAGAAAAAAATGAACCGCCGCTTCGACAAGAAGAAAATGAAAGTGAAGGTGACAGAATAATGGAACCGATTGTTCAATATAAGAATATTCATAAATCCTTCGGTGATACACACGTATTGAAAGGGATCGATCTCGATATCTATCCGGGCGAGAAAATTGCCATCATAGGGCCGAGTGGCTCCGGTAAGACGACGATCATCCGACTTTTGATGACTTTGGAGGAACCGACGGACGGTGACATATATGTCGCCGGCAAGAATTTGTGGAAAGTCGAGAGGAAGGGGAAGATGGTGCCGGCAAAAGAGAAACAGCTCGCCGATGTCAGAAAAGACATCGGCATGGTGTTCCAGCACTTCAACCTTTTCCCGCATAAGACGATTCTCGACAACTGCGCAATGCCCCTCATCAACGTCAAGAAAATGAAGAAGGGCGAGGCACGGGAAATGTCGAAGCAGATGCTCGACCGCGTGGGACTCGGGGACAAGTATGATGCATATCCGGCCAATTTGTCGGGCGGGCAGAAGCAGCGTGTCGCCATGGCACGGGCGCTCGTCATGAAACCGAAAATCATGCTGTTTGATGAAGTCACTTCAGCACTCGATCCGGAACTTGTGGGGGAAGTGCTCGAAGTCATCCGTGACCTTGCCGAGAACGATGAAATGGCGATGGTCCTCGTGACGCATGAAATGGACTTTGCACTTGAAATTGCTGACAGGGTCCTGTTTCTCGATGAGGGCGTCATCGCCGAATCCGGCCCGGCCGACGAAGTCATCAACAAGTCGGACAATCCGAGGCTGCAGGGCTTCTTAAAAAGATTCAGGGCATAATTATGGAGAAGCGGGGCATGGGTCCCGCTCTTTTTTTGTGATGCTGCCGGCCTCCTCCTGTTGAATCGAGACCTTTATAAGAAAAAATTCAAGTGGCCGGAGCCACCCATGGATTGAAAAAACGGAACCCGCAGGGGTTCCGTCTCTTTAAAGTCTTCATCAATCATCGACTTCAATGATTTCGCCGGATTCGGCATTGATTTTAACTTCTGCATCATCACCAAGGTCGGTGCTGTTCAGCTCAACGTCATATTCAAGCTGACCGTCGTCTTTCTCCAATGTCCATTCTTCAAGTTCTCCGCCGGCTTCGTCCATAGCAGTGCTGACAGCCTCATCATGGGGAATTGCGTCCTCGTATGCAAAGCGGTCATCAGGGTCGTTGTCGTCATCGGCTTCGGTCTCTTCCTCCAATATGGAAAGGTCTTCCGTCAGCATTTTGACTTCGTAGTCCTCTGAATCATTTTCAAGCTTCACTTCATATACCCACTCGCCGTCTTCCTGATCGAGTTTCAGCTCAACCAGATCACCGTCGAAATTTTCCTGGGCGGCGCTCACTGCCTCTTCAGGAGTGGAGCCGAGCTGATCCAGTACTGCTACACCTGTAGGTTCATCACTTCCGGAGTCCTCTTCAGCTTCTCCGTCAGTATCTTCCGCAGATTCTTCTTCATCTTCAACGATGTCATCTGCCGGGTCGCCATCCTCTCCGTCATCGGCCGTTTCAGCCTCTTCGGTTGTACCGCTCTCCTCCACAGCGTCATCCTCCTCCGGTGCGACGACTTCATCCTCCCCCACGTCTCCGCAGGCGCCCAATACCAGCCCGGTGGATAGGACGAGTGTGGCCAGTGTGTATTTGTGTTTTTTCATTCAACCCAGCTCCTTCATATTATTCATCCGCTTCGGTGTCTCCCGGATCTGACGATGTGTCATCCGTACTTGCCCCGGTTTCTGTATCAGTCTCTTCCGCATCCTCACTCATTTCATGTGAATTCTCTTCATTCGCATCTTCGGCCACATCCTCCGCAGGCCCGGTCTCCTCTGCTTCACCGCAGGCACTGAGCCCCACTCCTGTAGACAATACCATTACGGAAGATTGTATTTACGCAGCTTTATCTAATGCATCGCATTTGTCCAAAAGCCGTTTCCGGACAATTTTAATCTTCAGACCCGTTATCTTGTTCAGTATCGGCTTCGTCTTCCGATGTGTCATCAACCGTGCTTTCACCGGTTGTGTCATCCGTACCGTCGTCTGTATCACCTGGCGTGTCTGAATCTTCATCGACTTCCACTGAAGTGTCTTCATTGCCCTCTTCAACGACATCGCCAGCCGGATCTGTTTCCTCGGCATCCCCGCAGGCGCCGAGCACGAGTCCTGCGGATAATAAGATAGCCCCCAGCTTGTATTTATATGCCTTCAATCAAAACAACTCCTTCATTATAATAGTACTGTTTTCAATCATTAATAATTTACCTTATAAATCACTCTTTCAAACATCAGGGGAGGCTATGCACGCCGCTTAATGAACTCCCGCTCAATTTGACTATTGTCATTTCAGGTGGATAGCTATAAAATAAGTCTGTATATGGATAGGAGGATAATGATTGAGGAATTCAATATTCAAACGCTGGATATTTTTCGTCACAGGCATGATCATACTGTCACTCGGTGTAGCCCTCACCATAAAGGGCCGGTTGATGGGACTTGGGCCATGGGACGTTTTCCACTACGGCCTCTGGGAGACTTTCGGGCTGACGATCGGCTCATGGGCCATCATCGTGGGGGCTTTCATCGTCTTATTCACGGCGATTGCGCTGAAGCGGCTGCCCAAACTCGGGGTCTACATAAACATGTTCACCATCGGCATCTTCATAGATATCTTCAACTTTCTGCTTCCGGAAGTCGACGGCTGGATCATGCACGGCCTGGTTTTCACAGCTGGAGTGTTCGTCATGGCTTTCGGCATCGCCTTTTACATCACACCGAACCTTGGCGCCGGTCCCCGGGATTCACTGATGCTGTTCTTCATCGAAAAGTTCAATATGAAACTTTCGAGCGCACGTAATTTAATGGAAGGTTTCGCATTGGTCTGTGGTTTCCTCCTGGGAGGCCCGGTCTTCATCGGGAGTTTCATCATTGTCTTCTTCCTCGGCAGGCTGATCGAAAAATTCCTGCCGCTCACACGCCGCATGCTCATAAAATTCATCGGGCAGGATGACCCTGACATCATCAAAGTGATATGACGGAACCGTCACTCATCTCAATGGCGCATCATGAATCTGCACCAAAATAAAATGATTGGAGAAATGTAATGAAAAAGTACTTTGATTTCAAAGGACATGGCACGACATACCGCCGTGAAATTATCGGCGGGCTGACGACGTTCCTCTCCATGGCGTATATACTGGCAGTCAATCCGTCCATGTTATCCCTCCAGGGGATCGAAGGTGTACCGGATGACATGAAGATGGACATGAACGCCGTCTTCGTAGCGACAGCACTCGCAGCATTCGTGGGTACATTCATCATGGGGGTGTTTGCAAAGTATCCCATAGCACTCGCCCCCGGGATGGGACTGAATGCTTTCTTCGCATTCTCGGTCGTTCTTACGATGGGCATACCGTGGCAGACCGCCCTCACCGGGGTTTTATTCTCGGGAATCATTTTCGTAATCCTCACCATATCCGGTGTACGTGAATACATAATCAACGCCATCCCCATGGAGATGAAGATGGCCGTCAGCGCCGGCATCGGCTTCTTCATCACCTTCGTGGGCCTGCAGGGCGCCGGGATCATCACTTCAGATGAGGCGACGCTCGTCAGCCTTGGAACGATCCATGACCCGGGTGTGCTCCTTGCCGCCTTCGGCCTGTTGGTCACGGTCATACTGATGGCGAAGAAAGTGCCTGGTGCCATTTTCTTCGGTATGATCATCACGGCGGTCACGGGGCTGATCTTCAACCAGGTGCCGGTGCCTGATGGCCTCATCAGTGCGGCACCGAGCATGGAACCGACTTTCGGTGCGGCGTTTGAAGCGTTCTCTGATCCGGCACAGCTTTTCAACACGCAATTCCTGATCGTCGTGCTCACGTTCCTTTTCGTCGACTTTTTTGATACGGCGGGCACACTCGTGGGCGTCGCCTCACAGGCGAACTTCATCAAGGACAATAAACTGCCGCGCGCAGGCCGCGCATTGATGTCCGATGCGCTTGCCACGATTTCAGGGTCCATATTCGGTACATCGACGACCACCTCCTACGTGGAGTCCACTGCGGGGGTCGCCGCCGGGGCACGGACGGGTTTTGCAAGTGTCGTTACGGCCCTCCTGTTCCTGTCGGCAATATTCTTCTCGCCGCTGCTCGTCACATTCACATCTGAAGTGACGGCACCTGCACTGATCGTCGTCGGGGCGCTCATGGCCTCAAATTTGAGCAAGATACCATTCAACCAATTCGAAATCGCGGTGCCGGCTTTCCTGACGGTGTTCATCATGCCGCTTTCATACAGCATCGCGACAGGAATTGCAGTCGGCTTCATCTTCTATCCTGTAACGATGATCATGGCCGGGCGGAGGAAAGAAATTCATCCGATGATGTATGGACTCTTCCTCATCTTCATACTCTACTTCATATTCATGTCCGAGTAGGCTTGTGATATACAGCAGAATATAGTATAATGACGGGGTCGAAAAAACCTGTCGGAAAAAGAGCGGAAAAATCTTAGGTTATCTATTGATTTTTCCGCTCTTTTCGTGTATTATATCTAACGTTGGACTAAAAAGATGGAAACTTCCATCTTGAAATGAAAAGCACGTCGAACGTTGATGTTCCGGCTTTTCGATATCTGTGAAGCGAGAGGTTACCGACACACCCGGCCGCATTGCCATGGCAATGTGTTGGAGAATTTTCGTGGAGAAGTCTATCAAACCAATGATGACGACCAAAGGAGGTACTAAATAATGGCAAAACAAAAAATTCGTATTCGTTTAAAAGCGTATGACCACAGAGTGTTGGATCAGTCAGCGGAGAAAATCGTTGAAACAGCTAAGCGTTCAGGCGCAGATGTTTCAGGACCGATTCCACTTCCTACTGAGAAGACGGTCTACACGATTCTGCGGGCGGTCCACAAGTACAAGGATGCGCGCGAGCAGTTCGAACAACGTACGCACAAGCGTCTGATCGACATTTTAAACCCTACACCAAAAACAGTTGATGCTCTCATGGGCTTGAACTTACCATCCGGTGTAGACATCGAAATCAAATTATAATTTTTAACAGGAGGTGGACTTTCGATGACCAAAGGAATCTTAGGTAAAAAAGTTGGAATGACTCAGGTTTTCGGCGAAAACGGAGAAATGATTCCAGTAACGGTAGTGGAAACAGCAGGAAACGTGGTAGTACAGAAGAAAGTTGAAGAAACTGACGGCTATAGTGCTGTACAAATCGGTTTCGACGACAAGCGTGAATACTTTGAGGGTGCAAGATCCAAAAAGTATGCGAACAAGGCTGAAACAGGTCATGCAAAAGCTTCAGGAGTTAACCCTAAGCGCTTCATTCGCGAATTCAGGAACTTGAACGCTGACGAATTCGAGATCGGTCAAGAAGTCACTGCAGATACATTTGAAGCAGGAGACTTTGTTGATGTGACGGGAACTTCAAAAGGTAAAGGTTTTCAGGGTGCAATCAAGCGTCACAACCAGTCACGCGGCCCTATGAGCCATGGTTCCCATTTCCACAGGTCACCTGGTGCGATGGCAGCAGCTGCAGACCCGGCAAGGGTTTTCAAAGGTAAAAAATTGCCAGGTCAGATGGGCGGCCAGACCACAACTTTGCAAAACCTTGAAATCGTACGTGTAGACGCAGAGCGCAACGTGTTACTCATCAAAGGTAACGTGCCGGGCCCGCGTAAAGGCTACGTGAAAATATCAGCAGCAACTAAAAAAAGTGTTAAATAGATAAAAAAATTAGAAGGGAGGATTTAACACATGGCAATCGATGTTTTATCTAAAGACGGATCAAAAGTGAATACAATCGAACTGAACCAGGAGATATTTGGTGTCGAACCAAATCAACACGTGCTTTTCGAAGCAGTTCAGTTACAGCGTGCTTCACAGCGCCGCGGTACACATGCGGTCAAGAACCGTTCAGCGGTACGCGGCGGAGGCAAAAAACCATTCAGGCAAAAAGGTACAGGTAATGCGCGTCAGGGTACAATCCGTGCGCCGCAGTTCAGAGGCGGTGGCGTGGTATTCGGACCGACCCCGAGAAGCTATTCCTACAAGATGCCTAGAAAGATGCGCCGTTTGGCACTTCGCTCAGCATTGTCGGCGAAAGTAAATGAAGATGTGCTGACAGTAGTGGACAACATCTCATTAGACGCACCTAAAACGAAAGATTTCCTCGCAATCCTGGAAAATCTTGAAGCAGACAGAAAAGTCCTGTTAGTCCTTGAGAGTGAAGATGCGAATGTAGAACTTTCATCCCGCAATCTGCAGGGCGTGACAGTTCTTACACCGGAACACCTCAATGTACTGGATATCCTTTCTGCTGACCGTGTTATCTTTACGGAAGGTGCTATCACTAAAGCAGAGGAGGTACTTCTGTAATGGATGCTCGTGATATTATCAAACGTCCGGTCATTACTGAACGTTCTGCGGATCTGATGCAGGCGGACAAGTACACATTCGATGTGGACGTCAAAGCCAACAAAACACAAGTTAAACACGCAGTTGAAGAAATCTTCGACGTCAAAGTGGAAAAAGTGAACATTATGAACGTCAAGCCGAAGAAAAAGCGTATGGGTCGCTACGAAGGCTTTACAAATAGAAGAAGAAAAGCGATCGTAACACTAAAAGAAGGCTCTATAGAAATATTCTAAGAGCGACTTACCATTAAGGAGGTAAAACGAGATGGCAATTAAAAAATACAAGCCAACCACAAACGCTCGTCGTAATATGACCGGCTCGGATTTTGCCGAAGTCACTTCAACGACTCCGGAACGGTCATTATTACAGCCGCTTCCGAAAAAAGCGGGCCGTAACAACCAGGGCCGTATGACCGTACGCCACAAGGGCGGCGGACACAAGCGCCAGTACAGAGTGATCGATTTCAAAAGAATCAAGGACGGCGTACCTGGTAAAGTGGCGACAATCGAGTATGATCCGAACCGTTCTGCAAACATTGCACTAGTGCATTACGCTGACGGCGAGAAAAAATATATCATCGCACCTAAAGGTGTGACGGTGGGCACTGAAATCATGAGTGGCCCGGATGCGGATATCAAGCCTGGCAACGCTATGGCGCTTCAGGACATCCCTGTCGGTACCACCATCCACAACATCGAACTTAAACCGGGCCGCGGCGGCCAGCTGGCACGTTCAGCGGGTGCACGCGCACAGGTTCTTGGTAAAGAGGGCAAATACGTTCTTGTAAGACTCAAGTCCGGTGAAGTCAGGATGATCCTTGCGACTTGCCGCGCCACAATCGGTGCTGTCGGCAATGAGCAGCACGAACTGATCAACGTCGGTAAAGCCGGCCGTTCAAGATGGAAAGGCCAACGCCCTACAGTACGTGGTTCCGTCATGAACCCTAACGACCACCCACACGGCGGTGGTGAAGGCCGTGCACCAATCGGACGTCCGTCGCCGATGTCTCCATGGGGCAAACCAACCCTTGGCAAAAAGACACGCAGAGGCAAAAACCGTTCGAATAAGCTGATCGTAAGAAAACGTAAGAAATAAAATAACTTAAAATAAAAAAATGTGCGGACACAGTTCCGCACACAATTTTGATAAAGGAGGCGCCCTAATGACCCGCAGTCTTAAAAAAGGACCTTTCGTCGATGATCATCTGATGAAGAAGGTCGAAAACCTTAACGAAACAAGCAAGAAAAGTGTTATCAAAACATGGTCACGCCGTTCAACAATATTCCCTAATTTCATCGGCCACACAATTGCAGTCTACGATGGCCGCAAACATGTTCCGGTCTATATTACAGAAGATATGGTCGGACATAAGCTTGGAGAGTTCGCACCGACAAGAACTTTCAAAGGTCACGGCAACAACGACAAAAAAACAGGCAGATAACAGAAATCATCCGCTATAAAGGAGGAACCGAATATGCAAGCGAAAGCAGTTGCTAAAACAGTCAGGATTGCACCTCGTAAAGTCAGACTTGTCATGGATCTGATCCGCGGCAAAGAAGTAGGGGAAGCAATTTCAATACTGAAGCACACAAATAAAAGAACGTCGCCAATCGTTGAGAAGCTGATCAACTCGGCTGTGGCGAATGCAGAACATAACTACGACATGGACATCGATCACCTGATCGTATCGGAAGCATATGCAGACGAAGGTCCGACTCTTAAACGTTTCCGCCCGCGTGCACAAGGTCGTGCGACCAAGATAAACAAGCGCACAAGCCACATTACAATCGTTGTCGCAGAGCCGGCAGATGTAGTTGAAGATGCGGAAGTTGAAACGGAAGAGAACGAACAAGTTGAAGAGAAAGCTTAAAAACTAAGGAGGGAATTAATTTGGGTCAAAAGATTAATCCAATTGGTCTTCGTACAGGTATCATCCGTGATTGGGAAGCAAAATGGTATGCAGACAAAGATTTTGCGAACCTTTTGCATGAAGACTTGAAAATACGTGAATATATCGAAACAAACCTTAAAGACGCGTCAATTTCAAAAGTTGAAATCGAACGTGCGGCAAACCGAGTTAATATAGCTGTGCATACAGGCAAGCCTGGTATGGTCATCGGTAAAGGCGGCAGTGAGATAGATAAATTACGTTCAGCCCTTTCCAAATTAACCGGCAAGAGAGTACACATCAATGTTGTTGAAGTCAAGAAAATTGATATGGATGCCAAACTGGTTGCAGAAAGCATCGCGCGCCAGCTTGAAAACCGTGTGTCATTCCGTAGAGCTCAAAAGCAGGCGCTTGGAAGAGCACTCAAAGCAGGAGCTAAAGGAATCAGGACACAGGTCTCCGGTCGTTTGGGCGGCGCAGATATCGCGCGTTCAGAAGGCTACAGCGAAGGAACGGTCCCACTTCATACACTGCGTGCAGACATAGACTATGCGCACGAAGAAGCTGACACCACTTACGGTAAGCTCGGCGTCAAAGTATGGATCTACCGTGGAGAAGTTCTTCCTGTCAAAAAAGATAACAAGTAAAGGAGGAAATTGATAATGTTATTACCTAAAAGAGTAAAATACCGTCGTCAACACCGTCCGGATACAAGAGGTAAGTCAAAAGGCGGTAATCAAGTATCATTTGGTGAATATGGATTGCAAGCGACGACGACTGCTTGGATCACTTCAAGACAGATTGAAGCAGCACGTATTGCAATGACACGTTACATGAAACGTGGCGGTAAAGTATGGATCAACATTTTTCCACATACGCCGTATACAAAAAAACCTTTGGAAGTTCGTATGGGTTCAGGTAAAGGTGCAGTCGAAGGATGGATTGCAGTTGTAAAACCTGGCCGTATAATGTTTGAAGTTTCTGGTGTCGATGAAGAAGTTGCAAGAGAGGCGCTTCGTCTGGCGAGCCACAAACTTCCGGTTAAAACTAAAGTCGTAAGACGTGAAGAATTAGGTGGTGATACGAATGAAAGCTAAAGAAATCCGTGATTTGACGACATCTGAAATAGAAGAAAACGTTAAAGAATTGAAAGAAGAACTCTTCAACCTGCGCTTTCAGCTAGCTACTGGTCAGCTAGAAAACACTGCTCGTATCAAAGAAGTCAGAAAAACAATCGCGAGATTGAAAACAACTGTACGCGAGAGAGAGCTTGAGGAAGCAAGAGCCAATCAATAATATAGGAGGGTTAAAATAGTGGAAAGAAAAAATGAACGTAAAGTTTACCAGGGCCGCGTCGTATCCGACAAGATGGATAAAACGATCACGGTACTCGTAGAAACTTACAAAAGACACCCTATCATCAACAAACGTGTTAAATATTCCAAGAAATATAAAACGCACGATGAAAAGAACAGTGCGAAGATGGGCGATGTGGTACGCATTGAAGAAACACGTCCATTATCAAAAACAAAACGCTTCCGTTTAGTGGAAATCGTTGAAGAGTCAGTAATTATTTAAACTATCGAAGATAAAGGAGGTCCATTCGCATGATCCAACAGGAATCCCGCATGAAAGTTGCAGATAACTCAGGTGCGCGTGAAGTATTGACAATCAAAGTATTGGGCGGTACGGGACGTAAAACTGCGAATATCGGTGACGTCGTCGTTGCAACAGTCAAAAATGCAACACCAGGTGGCGTTGTCAAAAAAGGCGAAGTAGTGAGAGCTGTCATCGTCAGAACGAAATCCGGCATGCGCCGTGAAGATGGTTCGTACATCAAATTTGATGAAAATGCATGTGTTATCATTCGTGATGATAAAGGTCCAAGAGGTACGCGTATCTTCGGTCCGGTCGCCCGCGAACTGCGCGAAGGCAACTTCATGAAGATCGTTTCACTTGCACCAGAAGTATTATAATCCCAATTTATATAAGGAGGTGCAATTTTCATGCACGTAAGAACTGGTGATAAAGTCGTAGTAATCAGCGGTAAAGACAAAGGCAAAGAAGGAACGATCCTTAAAGCGATCCCTTCAAAAGAGAGAATCGTTGTCGAAGGTGTCAATATCGTAAAAAAACATCAAAAACCTTCACAGATGAACCCGGAAGGCGGCATCCTGGAAGTGGAAGCGCCGATTCATGTGTCCAATGTAATGCACATCGATCCGGAATCAGGTGAACGTACCCGCATTCGTTATGAGGTCAAAGAGGACGGAACGAAAGTACGGGTGGCAGCCAAGTCCGGCAAAGAGATCCCGGCAGTTGAAAACAACTAATCAGTATAAGTGAAAGGAGGACTTCAAGTGGCTCGTTTAAAAGAAAAATTCAATGATGAAATCAAAACAGAACTTGTAAATAAATTCAATTATTCTTCTGTAATGGAAGTGCCTGAAATAGAGAAGATCGTCGTCAACATGGGTGTGGGTGATGCAGTACAGAATGCAAAAGTGCTTGACACCGCTGTTGAAGAACTTGCAGCGATTACCGGTCAGAAGCCGATAATCACTAAAGCGAAAAGGTCGATCGCAACATTCAGGCTGCGTGAAGGTATGCCGATCGGAGCGAAAGTCACTCTGCGCGGTGAAAGGATGTATGAATTCCTTGATAAGCTCGTCTCGGTTTCCCTGCCTCGTGTAAGAGACTTCAGAGGTGTTTCAAAGAAAGCATTCGACGGTCGCGGCAACTACACGCTCGGTGTCAAAGAACAGCTGATCTTCCCTGAAATCGACTATGATAAAGTTTCGAAAGTCAGAGGTATGGACATCGTTATCGTTACTACTGCAAATACAGATGAAGAGGCAAAAGAACTGCTTACACAGTTTGGCATGCCGTTCCAAAAGTAAGTTAATAAGGAGGCGAAAATGTGGCTAAAAAATCAATGATTGCAAAACAACAAAAGAAACAAAAGTTTAAAGTAAGAGAATACACGCGTTGTGAAAGATGTGGACGTCCGCATTCAGTAATTCGTCAATTCAGACTATGCCGTATATGTTTCCGTGAACTTGCTTATAAAGGCCAGATTCCTGGCGTGAAAAAAGCAAGCTGGTAATCGCCATAAATTGAAAGGAGGCAAATTTAAATGACAGTATCAGATCCAATTGCAGATATGCTGACACGCATCAGAAATGCGAACATGGTCAGACATGAATCATTAGAAATCCCTGCATCAAACATCAAAAAAGAAATTGCAACGATCCTTAAAGCAGAAGGATTCGTCAAGAATGTCGAATTCATCGACGATGAAAAACAAGGCGTCATCCGCGTGTTTTTGAAATATGGAGGTAATAACGAGAGAGTTATTACAGGTCTGAAGCGTATTTCAAAGCCAGGCCTCAGAGTCTATGCTCAAAAAGAAGAGCTTCCAAAAGTGCTCAACGGTCTTGGAATCGCTCTGGTTTCAACATCTGAAGGTGTTTTGACAGATAAAGAAGCACGTAAAAGAAATACGGGCGGGGAAGTACTCGCTTACGTTTGGTAATTTAATCTAGGAGGTGTAATCGAAATGAGTCGTGTTGGTAAACGAATTATTGACATTCCAAATGGTGTAACAGTAGATATCGACGGTTCGACAGTCACTGTCAAAGGACCGAAAGGTGAACTGGTAAGCACATTTAATGAAGATATGACATATAATCTTGAAGAGAATACACTTGAAGTTGTCCGTCCGAGTGATTCAAAAGAGCACCGCACAGTACACGGTACAACCCGTGCCCTGATCAATAACATGATCGTCGGTGTATCTGAAGGCTTCAGCAAGGACCTTGAGCTTGTAGGTGTAGGTTACCGTGCACAGATGCAGGGTAAAAAGTTGGTATTGAACGTAGGACTTTCTCACCCGGTTGAGTTTGAACCTTCTGAAGAGCTGACGATTTCAGTTGAAGGCAACACTAAAGTCAAAGTGGAAGGCATCAACAAGGAATATGTCGGAGCACTGGCTTCGAAAATCCGTTCTGTACGTCCACCGGAACCTTACAAAGGTAAAGGTATCCGCTACAAAGGTGAAGCAGTTCGTCAAAAAGAAGGTAAAACCGGTAAATAATTAAACAAGTGAGGAGTGAACATCAATGATCTCTAAAGTGGATAAAAATAAAGTGCGTCTTAAGAGACACCAGCGCATACGTAAAGCGTTGGCCGGTACAAGCGAGAAGCCGCGCCTGAACGTATACCGCTCTAATAAACACATTTACGCACAACTTATTGATGATAAGAGTGAAACGACGCTCGTCAGTGCATCATCCCAGGATCCCGAATTCAAATTGGAAGTCGGATCCAACAAAGATGCAGCTGAAGAAGTCGGCGCTTTAATCGCAAAACGTGCGAAAGATAAAGGCATTGAAAATGTAGTATTCGATCGTGGCGGATATCTGTATCACGGGCGTGTGAAAGCACTCGCTGATGCGGCACGCGAAAACGGCTTACAATTTTAATAGAAGGAGGTAAAATTTAAATGGCTCGTAGAGATGATAGAGTACAAGAGTTCGAAGAGCGCGTAGTGACGATCAACCGTATTGCTAAAGTAGTAAAAGGTGGACGTCGTTTCCGTTTCTCGGCACTGGTTGTTGTCGGAGACAGAAAAGGGCGTGTAGGCTTCGGTACAGGTAAAGCTCAGGAAGTTCCTGAAGCGATCAAGAAAGCGGTGGAAGCTGCGAAGAAAGATCTGATCGAGGTACCTATGGTGGATGGTACAATCCCACACGAAACGATAGGCAGATTCAGCTCAGGTCAGGTATTCATGAAGCCGGCAGCACCTGGTACAGGTGTTATCGCAGGCGGACCGGTGCGTGCTGTATTTGAACTTGCAGGCATCACTGATATCCTCAGCAAATCCCTTGGTGCGAACACGCCGATCAACGTCGTACGTGCGACACTCCAGGGCATTTCAGACCTTAAGACTGTGGAAGAAGTTGCCAAGCTTCGTGGAAAAACTGTAGAAGAGATTACTAATTAAGGAGGGAAAAGATAAATGGCAAAGATTGAAATCACCCTCAAAAGAAGTGTTATCGGGAAACCTGAAACACAGAAGAAAACTGTAGCTTCTCTTGGTTTGAGAAAAGTCAACCAGACAGTGACACATGAAGATACGCCTCAGATCAGAGGTCAAGTCGAAAAAGTCAGCCACCTGGTTACTGTAGAAGAAAAATAATGATATTATGAAATAGGAGGTGCGATGATGAAATTACACGAATTGAAACCTGTTGAAGGTGCCCGCAAGTCACGTAAGCGTGTCGGCCGCGGTATGTCTTCAGGTAATGGTAAAACAGCCGGCCGCGGTCATGACGGACAAAACTCCCGTTCAGGCGGTGGCGTAGGTCTGACATTTGAAGGTGGACAGCTTCCTTTATTCCGTCGTATTCCAAAACGTGGTTTCACTAACATCAATCGTAAAGAATATGCGATCGTCAATCTTAGTGACCTCAACCGTTTTGAAGATGGCGCGGAAGTGACTCCAGAGCTCTTGATTGAAAATGGTATTGTTAAAAATGAAAAATCTGGTATAAAAGTGCTGGGCAACGGTACTCTGGAAAAGAAATTAACAATTAAAGCTCACAAGTTTTCCGGCTCAGCTGCCAAAGCAATTGAGGAACAGGGCGGAAGTTACGAGGTGATTTAATGTTAGGGACTATCACCAATTTCTTTAGGATTAAAGAAATTCGTAATAAGATATTCTTTACTTTAATCATGCTGGTCATTTTTAAGATTGGGACTTACATCCCTGTCCCGGGTGTCGACCCGGGCGTATTTGATATGAATCAGGGGGAACAGGGCGTCCTTGATCTGATGAACACGTTCGGCGGCGGCGCACTGATGAATTTCTCCATTCTGGCAATGGGCATCATGCCTTACATCACCGCATCAATCGTCGTACAGCTGCTGCAGATGGATGTTGTTCCGAAATTTGCCGAGTGGGCAAGGCAGGGTGAAGTCGGAAGACGGAAGCTGGCACAGTTCACGAGGTATTTCACTATAGTATTGGCATTCATCCAATCCATCGGTATGAGTTATGCTTTCAACCAGATGTTCGGGGGCGCGCTCATCGATGACAACAATGTCGCTTCATACCTGCTGATAGCAATTGTGCTGACGACAGGTACTGCATTCCTGATGTGGCTCGGTGAGCAGATCACGGAACATGGTGTGGGCAATGGTATTTCCATCATCATATTTGCAGGTATCCTATCCGTCTTGCCGAGTGCACTGATCCAGTTGTACCAGCAAAGGTTCACCGGCGGTCAGGACACGACGATGGCGATTCTGGAATTGATCGGTCTGATTGTATTCCTGTTGTTGCTTACAGCATTTGCGGTCTTCGTACTGCAGGCGGTACGTAAAATTCCGATCCAGTATGCGAAGCGTCAGAGGACTTCATCACAGCTTTCACCGCAGTCGACTTTCCTTCCATTGAAAGTCAATCCGGCAGGCGTGATACCGGTCATCTTCGCGATGGCATTCTTCATGCTCCCGCAGACGTTCACACTGTTCTTTCCGGATGCGGACTGGGCCCAGACGCTGGCACGTTTTTCAGATCCCACCAACTATGCAGGCATGGTCTTCTATATGGTGATCATCATAGCCTTTACGTATTTCTACTCATTTGTCCAGGTCAATCCTGAAAAGATGGCCGACAATTTGAAGAAACAGGGCAGTTATGTGCCGGGCATCCGGCCGGGCGATCCGACACAGGATTATATAACGAGAGTGCTTTATAGGCTTGTGTTCGTCGGTTCACTGTTCCTGGCGGTGGTTGCAATCATACCTTTGATCGTCACTAATATCATGAACCTGCCGCCTGCAATCCAGGTCGGAGGTACGAGCCTTCTGATCGTCATCGGTGTTGCACTGGAAACTATGAAGCAGTTGGAAGCACAAGCGAACCAAAGAGAATACCGCGGTTTCAGAAAACGCAGGTAGGAGGACTATTTGGATGAATATCATATTGATGGGCCTGCCCGGTGCAGGTAAAGGGACGCAGGCCTCGAAGATTATCAAAAAATACCCGATTCCTCATATATCTACTGGTGATATGTTCCGCCTGGCCATAAAGAATGAAACAGAGCTTGGCATTCAAGCCAAATCCTACATGGATAAAGGCGAACTTGTTCCGGATGAGGTGACGATAGGCATCGTCAAAGAACGTCTGTCACAGAGTGATGCGAAAGACGGCTTTTTATTGGACGGATTCCCGCGTACCGTGGAACAGGCTGAGGCTTTGAACGGTATAATGGATGAACTCGGAAATAAAATCGACCGGACGATCAATGTCGATGTGGATGAAGAAGAGTTGATCAACCGGTTGACCGGACGACGCATCTGCGAAGTGTGCGGCACTGCATACCATCTGGTCTTCAACCCGCCGAAACAGGAAGGCGTGTGTGATCTGGATGGCGGCAAGCTGTATCAGCGCGAAGACGACAATCCGGAAACGGTGGCGAACCGTCTTGAAGTGAACATGAAGCAGACACAGCCGATGCTCGACTTCTATAAGGAACAGGACATTTTGGTAAATGTGGATGGTTCAAAACACATCGATGATGTTTTTGTTGAAATCGATGAGATATTACAGGATTTATAAGCATTCACCTCTAAACAGTACTTTTGGGTGAATAAGATATGACGCAGTTTAAAAATATATGAGTTCAATATTTTGATTTGACGTTAAGTGGATTCGAACTTCACCTGAAGTGTATTTCTATAGAAATATGAAACTGTAAAGGGGGAATTGAAGTGAGTAAACAGGATGTAATTGAACTTGAAGGTACAGTACTTGATACTTTACCGAATGCGATGTTTAAAGTTGAACTGGAAAATGGGCATGAGATTTTGGCACATGTCTCAGGTAAAATCCGTATGAACTATATACGTATTCTTCCTGGCGATAAAGTTACAGTTGAAATGTCACCGTACGATTTGACGCGTGGCAGAATCACTTATCGTTTCAAATAATGGACTCCACATTTTAAGGAGGTAATACTCGTGAAAGTAAGACCATCAGTGAAGCCGATCTGTGAGAAATGCAAAGTCATCCGCAGAAAAGGCAAAGTTATGGTAATCTGTGAGAACCCTAAGCATAAACAGAAGCAAGGATAAAATAAACGGAGGTGTAATATATGGCTCGTATAGCAGGAGTTGACGTACCACGTGACAAACGTGTCGTTATTTCTTTAACTTATATATTCGGTATCGGGAACACAAGAGCGCAGGAGATCGTGGCAGAAGCCGGCATTTCTGATCAGACTCGCGTGAAAGACCTGACTGAAGAAGAACTTAATAAAATCCGTGAAGTCGTTGACGGTTATAAAGTGGAAGGTGACCTTCGCCGTGAGCAGAACCTGAACGTCAAACGTTTGATGGAGATCGCTTCATACAGAGGTATCCGTCACCGTCGTGGCCTTCCGGTACGCGGACAGCACACCAAGAACAATGCCCGTACCCGTAAAGGACCGATCAAGACAGTAGCGAACAAGAGGAAATAATTTAAAGTAAAGGAGGAGTAATCATGGCTCGTAGACAACAACAAAGTCGTAAGCGTAAGGTGAAAAAGAATATAGATTCCGGAGTTGCACACATCCGTTCAACATTCAACAATACGATCGTAACGATCACGGATGAATTCGGTAATGCTTTATCCTGGTCATCTGCAGGTGCGCTTGGCTTCAAAGGTTCAAAGAAATCAACACCATTTGCAGCTCAAATGGCTTCTGAAACTGCTTCAAAAGCGGCGATGGAACACGGACTCAAAACAGTCGAAGTGACAGTGAAAGGTCCCGGTGCCGGTCGTGAAGCAGCAATCCGTGCATTGCAATCTGCAGGTCTCGAAATCACAGCGATCAAAGATGTGACACCTGTACCTCATAATGGTTGCCGTCCACCTAAACGCCGCCGTGTGTAAGTGCTTAATTTGTAACGTCAAATCAGTTATCATAGAACACATGGTTGTATAATATTTTCGGCGTTTAAAGGGAGGAAAAGAAACGAATGATTGAAATCGAAAAACCTAGAATTGAAACTGTCGAAGTATCGGAAGATTCTAAGTTTGGTAAGTTTGTTGTTGAACCATTGGAACGCGGTTATGGAACAACACTTGGGAACTCCTTACGTCGCATTCTATTGTCATCATTACCAGGTGCGGCAGTAAAAACGATAGAAATTGAAAATGTACTGCATGAATTCTCAACGATTGAAAACGTGGTCGAAGATGTGACTACGATCATTACAAACATTAAACAACTTGCACTGAAGATTTATTCCGAAGAGGAAAAGACTTTGGAGATAGAAGTTTCAGGCGAAGGTGAAGTGAAAGCTTCCGATATCACTCATGATAGTGATGTTGAAATCCTCAATCCCGACCTCAAGATCGCCACTGTGGCAAGCGGCGGACAACTGAGAATCAGGATGATCGCTGACCGTGGACGCGGGTATACCATGTCTGACGACAACAAGAATGAATTATCAATCGGCGTCATTCCGGTGGATTCAATCTATACACCTGTCGAGCGGGTGAACTACACTGTGGAGAACACACGTGTCGGCCAGATGACCAACTTCGACAAGCTCACGCTTGACGTGTGGACGGATGGATCGATCACACCGCAGGAAGCAGTGTCATTATCTGCCAAAATCATGACCGAGCATTTGAACATCTTCGTCGGTATGACGGATGAAGCGCAGAATGTCGAAATCATGATTGAAAAAGAAGAAGACCAGAAAGAAAAAGTGCTTGAAATGTCCATCGAAGAACTGGATCTTTCCGTACGTTCCTACAACTGTTTGAAGCGTGCAGGAATCAATTCGGTCCAGGAGCTCACCGACAAATCGGAAGCGGACATGATGAAAGTCAGGAACCTTGGACGCAAGTCCCTGGAAGAAGTTAAATTCAAGTTGGAAGACCTTGGACTGGGTCTCCGCAAAGAAGACTGATAAAGGAGGTTATTTCACATGGGCTACAGAAAATTAGGCCGTACTTCAAGCCAGAGAAAAGCGATGCTGAGAGACCTTGCGACTTCATTGATCGTAAGCGAACGCATCACAACGACTGAAGCACGTGCAAAAGAACTGCGCAGCATAGTGGACAAGCTTGTCACACTCGGTAAGCGTGGCGATGTTGCGGCAAGACGCCGTGCAGGCCGTACAGTACGCAACGTTGAAATCCTGAATGAAGATGGAACGACTCAGGATGCGCTTCAAAAATTATTTGGTGACATCGCACCACGTTTCGAGGATCGTCAGGGTGGATACACAAGCATCAAAAAGCTTGGTGAACGCCGCGGCGACGGTGCTGAACTTGTCATCATCGAGTTCGTTGAAGGTGCAGTTGCAACCACAGAAGATGCTGAATAATTAAAAGCAGTAGGAGTGTTACGATAGGGAGCCCAGTCTCCTTGTCTAGCTCTACGTATCCTGCAGGCTATAAAAGAATGAACGCGCGGCTCTATGCAGGGTACGCGCTTTTTTTACATAAAAAATGGTGGTGGAGATGTATGATAAAAATCGACAATCTAACTTATCGTTATCAGGCGGATGCGCCCAAGGCGCTTGATGATATCTCCCTATCTTTCAAAACAGGGGACTGGGTGTCGATCATCGGTCATAACGGTTCAGGCAAAAGTACACTCGTGAAACTCATGATGGGCATATTGGAAGGCTACTCAGGTGAGATCTCCGTGGATGGCGAGGTGCTCACGCCAGATAATCTGCAGCGCTTCCGTGAACGATTCGCAATCGTCTTCCAAAACCCGGACAATCAGTTCGTCGGGGCGACGGTGGAGGACGATGTCGCCTTCGGCCTTGAAAACCAGGGGCTGCCGAGGGAAGTGATGCTGGAACGGACGGAAGCAGCGCTTGAGGCAGTCAATATGCTCGCATACAGGAGACATGCCCCGGCAAGGTTGTCGGGCGGACAGAAGCAGCGTGTGGCAATCGCAGGGGCGCTTGCCATGGAGCCTGCGGTCCTCATACTGGACGAGGCGACATCCATGCTCGACCCGGAAGGGCGGAGCGACATGCTCGCAATCCTGAACGACATCCATAAGACACGGACCACCACCTTAATCTATATCACACATGACCTGGGCGAAATCGAGGATAGTGATTATGCGGTCATCATGAAGGACGGCAAAGTCATCAGCGAAGGAACGATCGAACACATCTTCAGCGATACGGACACCTTGATCGAGAGCCGGCTCGTACTGCCCTACCAGATGCAGATCTCCAGGGCGCTGCTTGACGGCGGCTATGTCACGCACGATGAGTTGGTGGCACGCCTATGAACATTACAGTCGACGGCCTCACCAGCATTTATCATGCCGGCACACCATTTGAGCATATCGCATTGGACCATCTGACGACAACTTTCGAGCCCGGCAAATACTATGCCATCATCGGCCGGACCGGGAGCGGCAAATCGACGCTGATCCAGCATCTGAACGGCCTCATTCTTCCGACGGAAGGCGAGGTGCAGGTCGGAGACCTGACGCTCGGCAAAAAGACGAAGCAGCGCATCATTCATCAGGTGAAGAAGCATGTCGGCATGGTCTTCCAATTTCCTGAACATCAGCTGTTCGATGAGACGATTTTGAAAGATGTGATGTTCGGCCCGCTCAACATGGGTTTCACCGAAGCAGAGGCACAGGCACGTGCGGAAAAGTACCTTTCCCTGCTCGGTGTGCCGGAACGTGCTTTCGGCCGTTCGCCGTTCGACCTCTCCGGCGGCCAGATGCGTAAAATAGCCATTGCCGGCATACTTGCGATGGAGCCCGAAGTCCTGATCGTCGATGAGCCGACGGCAGGCCTCGACCCTAAAAGTCATATCGAGGTGATGGAACTCTTCAAACGCATCCAGCAGGAGTTCGACATCACCATCATCCTCGTCACACATGATATGAACGACGTTTTCGAGTATGCGGATGAAGTGAAGCTCCTGGCAGCCGGCGGACTGATCCGGGAAGGCCCGACGGAGGACATCCTCACTGATGAACTGCTGCTGACCGACCATCATCTCGAAATACCGGACATCGTGAAACTCACGCATGACCTTGAGCGTAAAGGGATCGTATTCGAAACGGTGCCTCGCAACACGGAGGCGTTCATTACGCTGTACCGGGAATGGAGGGATGCCCGTGCTCAGTAGTATGCTGCTCGGACGTTACATCCCGGGGGACAGCATCATCCACAGGCTCGATCCGCGTGCCAAAATCGTTTCCGTCGTGCTGTTCATGATCATCGTCTTTTTTGCGAACCACTGGATCGGCTACGGCCTGCTCATCTTATTCGTGCTCGGCCTCATCAGAACCGCGCAGATCAACCTCTTCTTCCTGTTCAACGGGCTGAAGATATTGTTGTTCATACTGATTTTCACGTTCCTCCTCCATATATTCTTCACGCGTGGCGGAACGACACTGGTCGAGTGGGGCTTCATCCAGATCGACTCGGAAGGCGTTATCACCGGCATCTATATCACTGTGCGGCTCGTCATGCTGCTCGTCATCACCACGATACTCACACTGACGACAAGTCCGATCGAGCTCACGGACGCCATCGAGAGGCTGGGGAGTCCGCTCAGGAAAGTGAAGGTCCCGATTCATGAGCTTGCCATGATGATATCCATCAGCCTGAGGTTCATCCCGACACTGATGGATGAGACGGAGAAGATCATCAAAGCGCAGAGTGCGAGAGGATCAACGTTCATGACCGGCAGGCTGAAATCCCGGATCAATGCCCTCATCCCGATTTTCATACCGCTCTTCATTTCAGCCTTCAAAAGGGCTGAAGAGATGGCGGTTGCGATGGAAGTGCGGGGATACACCGGCGAAGCGGGACGGACGAGCTACCGTGAGCTCAAATGGCAGCTGCGTGACACGGCGGCCATCCTCGTTGTCATTCTATTCGGGGTTCTACTATACATGGTGAGGATGTGAGACAATGCGTATCATGCTTAAAATGAGTTATAACGGAAAAGACTTCCACGGCTTCCAGTATCAGCACAATTACCGTACCGTGCAGGGTGTGATTGAAGCAGTCCTCACCAAAATGCATAAGAGTGGGGTGCGCATCCATCCTGCATCACGCACGGACCGGGGCGTCCATGCGCTGGAGCAGTACTGCCATTTCGACACAAGCCTGAACCTCACCACCGATAAATGGCATTATGTACTGAACAGGAACCTGCCGGACGACATCGGCATCACGGGCGTCACAGAAATTCCGGACGATTTCCACGTCAGATATCATTCGAAGGGCAAGACCTACAGGTACAGCATCTACACGTCAGAGGCTGTAAATCCGTTCCTTCACGGGCTGAAAACCCATTATCCGCATAAACTGGACAAGACACGCATGAGGGAGGCCATGGCACCGTTTATGGGCACCCATGACTTCACGAGCTTCTCCAGTGCCAAGGCGGAAATCGTCAATAAAGTCCGCACCATCACGGAGTTCCGCATCGAGGAAACGGATGACGGCTTCGACTTTGTGATTTCAGGGTCAGGCTTCCTCTACAACATGGTCCGCATCATCGTGGCCTATGTCGTTGAAGTCGGGGCGGGGAAACGTGCGCCCGAGACCGGGGAGATCATCGGTCAGAAAGACCGCACGATCGTACCGAGGACCGCTCCGGCTGAAGGCTTGTATCTTGAGAGGGTCCATTTAGACGAAGGCTTCTGAAAAGTAACAAAATCCACAATCCGTATTGACAAAATGCAGCATAAGTAGTATTATAAACAACGGTATAATTTTATATCATTCCCATGATAAGCCCCGGAAACTTATTGTGAAGTGTATATAGAGTAAAACGAGAATTTTTTATTTTAAGGGAAATTTAAGTGTAATCAGGAGGAATAACAATGCATCAAACATTTATGGCAAATGAAGCTAACATTGAGCGCAAATGGTATGTAATTGATGCTGAAGGTCAGACGCTCGGTCGCCTGTCTTCAGAAGTTGCATCAATACTACGCGGTAAATATAAAACGACTTTCACACCACACGTCGACACTGGTGATTATGTGATCATCCTTAACGCCGGTAAGATTGAAATGACAGGTAATAAGGCACAGGACAAAATGTACTACAAGCACACTGGATATATCGGTAACATGAAATCAATTTCAGCCGGTGAACTGAGGGAGAAAAACCCTGTACGTCTTCTGGAGAAGTCCATCAAAGGCATGCTTCCTAAGAACTCACTTGGACGTAAGCAGGCCAAAAAACTTTTTGTGTATGCAGAAGATACGCATCCACATGAAGCACAACAACCAGAAAGCTATACGCTTCGCGGATAAGAATAGGAGGGAATTGATTAAATGGCTAAAGTAGAATATTATGGAACAGGTCGTCGTAAAACATCAGTTGCACGCGTACGTTTAGTACCGGGAGAAGGAAATGTCACGGTCAATGGCCGCGACATGAGAGAGTACCTCCCGTTTGAAAGTCTGATCCTTGACTTGAATCAACCATTCGCAGTTACGGAAACAGAAGGTAACTACGATGTGAAGGTCAATGTCAATGGCGGTGGATTCACAGGTCAGGCACAGGCAATCCGTCACGGAATCGCAAGAGCATTGCTTGAAGCGGATCCTGAATACCGTGGTCCACTTAAGAGAGCAGGACTCCTTACACGTGACCCGCGTATGGTCGAGCGTAAGAAGCCGGGTCTTAAAAAGGCACGTCGTGCGCCACAGTTCTCAAAACGTTAATATATCACCATATATCGAAAAGCACTTCCCAAAGATTGGGGAGTGCTTTTTTGTATCAAAATGAAATTGTATCAAGGTGACATGGTGTGTACACTGAAAAGTGAAAAGAATAGGTCCCTCTTCGTCCATTCTGGAGTAGGGACAGAAAAATCCGGGTATTTATTACTACAATTGTTGGGTTCCATCCTGCATGTTTTGCGAAATGAATAGGATTGAAGGGGATATGAATGACAATCCGGATAAAACGCTTCTTCAAAAAGCTGGTCCACCATTCCATAAAAGATAAAGTGTTTGATATGGCTGCACAGCTTTCTTATTATCTGCTGCTTGCGATATTCCCATTTTTGATTTTAATATTCACCTTAATGCGTTTTCTGCCGATCTCAACCGGGACGGTACTGGATATTATCAGCCCGTACGCACCCGAGGGGTCAATGCAGCTGATCGAAGAGAATTTGTATCAGGTGCTCGAGGTTACAAGGGGGGACTTATTGTCGCTCAGCATGATAGCGACGATATGGCTGTCTGCATTGGGCGCCAGTGCATTGGTACGGACATTGAACAGTGCCCACCGGGTGGAAGAAAGCAGGCCTTTCCTTAAGGCTGTCAGTGTTGCCATCCTGCTTGCCATCGGTATGGTCCTGGGTGTCATCGTCTCTTTAACATTGCTGGTGTTTGGAAGGGAGATCGGGTTGTCCGTTTCTTCCTTATTGGGGTTCGACCCCGATTTCCTGCAGGATTGGAACACATTCCGCTGGACGTTCAGTTCCATTATATTGATAGTCGTGGTTGCCGGTCTGTATTACTTTGCGCCGAATAAAAAGTTGCGCATTCTCGACATCATCCCCGGAACATTGTTCGCTGTGATTGGATGGCAGCTGGCTTCGCTCGGGTTCTCATTCTACGTGAGCATTGCTGATTATTCCATTATTTACGGGAATCTTGGAACCATCATCATTTTATTGATCTGGTTATATTTATCTTCCCTCATAATTTTAATAGGCGGTGAGATCAACGCCATCAGAGGCGATAAAAGAAGGGAAAAGTAGAAGGATCATCCCCGTTTAGTTCATTTGCAGTAGTTGGACTGCAGGCGGAAGAGGCGCAGTGTGGAGGGGCGTGTACATTATGGAAATGCAGTTTGAAATGTGGAGTACTTTTCATTACTTTATGATTGTATCCCCATTCATCCTTGGGATTGGCCTGTATAAAATGACACAGGATAAATCCTTTGCCTTAAAAAGAAAAGTGGCCCTGGTGATGGGAGCGGTCCTGGTGGTCATATTAGCCTCCAGGCAGATTTACATTTTCAACGAATACGGCTTGGGCCCTGAAGTCTTTCCTTTCCAGGTCTGTCACTTTGGCAACATTCTATTGCTTATCGTTGCGCTCAATAAAAATTATCGTGTAATCGGTACGATCGCCTGGTGCCTGAACTTCCCAGCAGGCCTGGCATCCGTCATATTTGCCGATGGGCTGGAAAACTACAGTAATGCACTCGATATTCAAGGGCTTGCATATATTGCAGGACATACACTGATTGTAGCGGCGGGCCTTTATTTGTTGTTGACGGGAATGATCCGGGTCGACCGGAAGACACTTTTAAAATCGTATATCATTCTGGTGCCGGTATATTTACTGTCGGTCATGGTGAATAACTGGTTTGTCGGGATTTTTGGTGAGGTTTCCAATTATTTTTATACCTATGCACCGGAAGCGGGTACGCCTTTAGAGGACTTTTATAATCTTGGTTCCACCATCAATGTAGCAGGCCTTACATTCAACCCGGTCTATCTTATCATCCTTGCAATCGCAGGTGCCCTGGTGATGTATGTGATGTATTGGCTGGCGCAGCTGCGATATATCATAAAGAAGAGAGTCTGATCTGTACTTTTCCCATCGTAAGTTTTAATATGTGCAACCGGGAATCATGAAGTATTGGCAGCTGAAACGTGATCTCATTACTAAACAATTTTATTCCTCCACACTGAGAATTTTAAATTTTTTTTATTGTACAATTATAATAAAGGGAGGGATGGCCATGTCGGTCACTACTTATTCCAACGCCCGTAAAAATTTCAAAGCATTGATAGGGCAGGTGTTCTGAACGGTATAGGTAAATCTGAAAAGCTGAAAGGCAACTTAAACAGCTTTTACAGTCGGCTATAGACAGTGAACACTTTCTGGTATATAGAGTGACGGAAAACCAGGTACAGATCATTTCCTGCAGATATCATTACAAGTGACGGCATCCTAGATATAAACAACAATGTCCACCGACTCACCATTGATATAAAAATTCAGAGTGTGCGCATCCAAATCGACGTCAATGCTGTACAACATCAATTCTCCTCCTTCACCGGGTTCTTCAAAATGTACATTCAATGCATCGCCATCTTCATCTGCCGTCCATTCCGTGCCGGTCTCCACATAAGCATATACAGTGCTATTTGCATCCTCCGTCTCAATTACGAAACTGTCTCCATGTTCAGGCTCTTCGACACCAGCCGATTCCAGCACCTCGACCGGCTGTTCCTCTCCATTGGAAACACCGGCGTCGCCGCATGCCGCCAGAAATATTGACAAAACTGCAGATAATAAAAAATACTTGATTGGATAACCCTCCCATCACTTTACAGTTTCTATTATATCCATGGTGACACAGATACAGTGATAAGCGGAAGATAAAAGCTTTATGAATAAAAGGCCCTCACAGTTTATGATAGTATGAAATTAATCGAATCAAACGAAAACAGTGAGGGGGAGACAGGTATGTCTGATATGGTATTCAGGCTGGGGAAGAAGAAGTACAGGGTGGACAGCGGCTGGGCAGAAGGCGTGGCACAATACATCAAGAATGTATCGGCTGTTTCATATAATGAAGAATATATATACGTGCTGCAGAGGAGTGACCCATTCATGCTCGTCTTAACGACCGAAGGTGAGCTGGTGGACCGATGGCATGATGAAGCGGTGAGGGATGCGCATTACCTTGAAGTGAGCCCGGACGGTGAAGTGTACGTAGTGGAAAGGGACCGGCACAGGGTCCTCGTCTTCAATAAGCAGGGAGAATTGCTCCGTACCATGGGTGGCGAGACCGAACCGGGAGATGTGGGGGAGCCGTTCAACCACCCCTCGGATATCGCCTTTTCAAAGGAAGGCGATATTTTCGTGGCGGACGGTTACGGCAATGCGCATGTCCACCACTTCAATGATGCAGGTGACCTGCTTAACACGTGGGGCGGCCTCGGAACGGAGCAAGGCCGCTTCATGACACCGCATGCCATTCTGGTCGACCAAACAGAAAGGGTGCTGGTGACGGACCGGGAGAACAACCGGGTGCAGATCTTCAGCCGGGACGGGAGTTACTTGAAGGAACTGAACAACGTCTTCCATCCGATGGATATATGTGAAGACGATGAGGGTTTCATCTACGTCACGGATCAGGTGCCGTCCCTTCATGTTTTCAACACAGCAGGTGGATTCATCGGCAGATGCCGGACGCTCGGCACTTTCGGACATGGCATCACCGTCGATGCACAGGGAGATATTTATATTGCGGAGATGCTGCCCGACGGCCTGACAAAACTGACAGGTCTCTGATTCACATATTACATTTAAGGAGGTCAGGTCATGATCAAGGAAATGGATCGATTTTTGGGGAATCCGTCAGGCGGTCTGGATGAGTATATTTCAAGCTATATGAAGCGGGTGCCGTTTGAGAACATCGACGTTCAGAATGAAGTGCCGATATCATTGGCGCTTGAGGACATCTTCGATAAAATCATTATATGCGGGCGCGGTGGTTTCTGTTATGAGATGAATACGCTGTTCAGGCAATACTTGAATGCGAAAGGTTATAATGCTTACAATGTATCAGCGACCGTGAAACATCCGGACGGCTGGACGCGTGAAGGGAGCCATATGTCGACACTGGTGAAGTCGGATGACTTATATGTGGCGGATGTCGGATTCGGTGACCTGCCCTTGAAAGCCATGCCGATCAGGCCTGTTGAAGAAGCGGTCGTCATCGATGATGTGAACGGCCGGTACCGTGCAGTTGAAACAGACAGTGGATTCGAAGTGCAGAAGGATGGGGGCGAGGGGTTCGAAACATTGTACAGGGGCGGCTTCACACCGCGGGAAATTGAAGATTTCCAGGATAACCTGGAGTACAATCAGCATCACCCGGACTCCATATTCGTCAGGAAATTGATTGTTACACAGCCTAAGAGTGACGGCCGCGTCTCCATGTCGGAAAGCAGCCTGACGATCACAAAGCACGGTGAAAAAGAGAAGTTTGAAGTGAACAGACATAATTACGGGAAGTTTTTAAATGACCACTTCAACCTCAATGTCGAAGTGAAGCGGCTTGAAAAATGAGATAAGCGCACCAGCCTTATAGGCAGGTGCGCTTATCATTTCAATGATGATTACAGTGAACTGATGCGTCCATGGTCTTCTGCCGTCAGTTCAAAGTCGAAGATATCCAGGCTCTCGGCCTGGCGGTCTTTATTGTGGGATTTCGGGATGACGATGACCTCACGCTCAATCTGATAGCGCAGGACGACCTGGGCTGCCGTCTTGCCGTACTGTTCACCAATCTCCGAGAGAACCTGCTCCGCTTCACCCTCGATGCCGCCGAGCGGGCCCCATGCGACGGTCGCAATGCCATTCTTGTAATTATGACCGATCAATTCATCATTCCAGTTGCCGACGTTGGACTTGATCTGATTCACAACCGGTCTGATATCTCCTTTTTCAAGGATCAGGTCGATATGCTCAGTTTCGAAATTGGAGACGCCAATTGATTTGAATACACCGCGTTCATAATAGTTTTCCAAAATGCCCCATGCTTCGAGGATTTCATCGTCATTGTCCCACGGGAAGTGGATGAGGAATGAATCGAAATAATCCGTCTGCAGTTTCTCCAGGCTCTTTTCAATTTCAGCATGCGCCCACTCTGCGCCTTTGTAGCCATCCATCGTATTGAGCTTCGTCGTGATGAAGAAATTTTCACGTGGAACTGAAGATTTCGCGAGGCCCTCCCCGACGACTTCTTCATTGTTGTAAAGCTGTGCCGAGTCGAAATGACGGTAGCCGTTTTCAATTGCCCAGTCCACTTCCTCAGTGTCCCCCCGCAGGGTGCCTGAAAACTGATTGCCTTCCTTGCCGTAAGTGTTTGTACCGATGCCGATGATCGGGATTTCCACGGCATCATTCAATTTGATATGCTTCATGTCATTCCTCCTATATTGTAACCCTCATATTAGCTCTACCCGGAGGTAATGACAATCAATCTGTTCATACTTCCCTCTCAACAGGGCTGTGCTTCTTCACCTCAGCCAGCTCGCTTTTTACCGAGAAGTGATGAAATATGGTTAGAGCAAGCACGATGGCACTGAGCATGTTGGACAGGAGTATCCCGCATAAGAGCAGTTTATTGGTCATCAGGGTTCACCTCTTTTGACTTGGATTGACTTAATGGAGTGCATTTACATATAAGTTACCCGGCTTAATGGAGATTAAGCATGGAGTCGGAGCTGACATTTTTCAATAGATTCTTTCGAATGCCTCACACACCACCTTCACTTTTTCATTGAAGGTCATGCCGTGCGCGGCGTACTCTCCCTCGAAGAATTCAAGATGGACTTTGCGCCAATATCGGAGGGAGCGGTCGCCTTCGCCTTCCTTCCATGCAAAATCCTCACCGACTTCATCGAACGGCATGACATTGACATGAGTCGTCCGTATGATGCAGACGGCTACTCCTTTCGAATCCAGGATGATGCTGAAATCGCCGGGCTTCGGCAGCGGCTCATTTTCCAGTTCGTAAAGTGCATAGGCCGATGCTGTCGCTGTCTTGATGCCTTTCAGTGTAAGTTCCGCAAGCTCATCCGGCGCAGCGCCGTACGCCCATGCGACGTATGTATCACCTTCGTGTTCCGGATGTTCCTTTAAGTATTTATTCCATAACTTTTCGGCTTCCATCCCTTATCCTCTTTTCCCCAAAGAATTTCTTCATGTGACATATATCGTAATCATATCACTGCTTAAGGAGATTTTCACATTGTCATGAAGAAAGCACTTCCCGGACGGGAAGTGCTTCAGCGTGTTTAAGGGTTGTTCGACCACAGGCCGGCATTTTTCAAGACGACGCGTGGGTTCAGTTTCAATTGGGCGACCATCAGTTCCGCCATATCTTCCGGCTGCATGACTTTCTCCGGGTTACCGTCTGTAAGGTTCAGTTCGACCGCCATGTCAGTTGCGACCGTGCTCGGAGTCAGTGTCGTGACACGGATATTCTTCTTGCGCACTTCCATCATCAATGACTCGCTCAGCCCGATGACTGCAGCTTTTGAAGCGGAATAGGCACTTGTGACGGGTCCGCCCTTCTGGCCGGCGGTGGATGAAATGTTTATGATGTCGCCTGTTTCCCGTTCAAGCATTTCAGGCAGTACCGCACGTGTCGTGTAATATAAACCGTTCACATTGACGTTCATGATGTTCGTCCATTCTTCAGGAGTGAGATCCATGAAGCTGCCGAACTTTGAAATTCCGGCATTGTTCACGAGTATGTCGATCGGACCGAGTGCATTGCGGATGGATTCGACCGCAGAAGTGATGGCGTCGATATCAGCAACATCGGCTGCAGCAGTCGCCGTCTGCACGTCATACTGTTCAAGCTCCTTGGCAACACGCTCCAGGTTTTCAGGCGTACGCCCGACAAGCCCGACGTGTATGCCCTCCTTGGCGAATGCGATTGCGGTTGCACGGCCGATACCGCGGCCCGCACCTGTGATGAGTGCCACTTTACCTTCAATTTTCTGCATGTATACTGCTCCTTTACAAATTACTTTCTAATATATCTAACCACAGGAATTTCAAGTTGTGAAGAATTTCGGCTTAAGCGTCTCTCTGGCTTTGATTGGTGCCATACTCTGTAAACTTTCAAATAAACCACTATATTTATTCATTTATTTATATTTATGTAAATATTATCTTTAATTTTAAATGTTTAACTAAAATTAGTGATGTTGCAACTATTTTGACGCCTGAATCAGAAATAAAAAAATTAATTTATGGAAGCGTTTATTTCATTATGGGGGGTATGGTTAGATAAGTGCCAGATATGCTCATGAAGGCGCTTTAGCCATTTTTCCCCCTTCAATATCACTGGTATTTATGTTAGGTTAACTAAGGTAACTTTCCGAAACAAAATGATAATTGCGTTTATTCGGAAACATATACATAAAAAAATTTTTCTATGGAGGGATTCAATGAAAGAAAGAGCGAAACTGGACCATTTTATTTTCTGGCCGGCGATCATCGTGCTGTTGACGCTCACAGTGCTTTTAATCATTTTCCAATCTGCCGCAGAACCATTTTTGAATGACATATTATCCGGCATCAATACGCGGATGGACTGGATTTTCCAATTCATGACCTTCGGGTTGTTCATTTTACTGTTATGGATTTCTTTCGGAAAATACGGAAAGGTGAAAATGGGGCTGGGCAGACCCAGGTTCAATAACTTCAGTTATGGGGCGATGCTTTTCTGTGCCGGTATGGGTACAAGCATCATGTTCTGGTCGATCATCGAACCGATGTATTATTTCCAGGGCCCGCCGTTCGGCTTTGAACCGGGCAGCGACACCGCAGCGGAATGGGCCGTGGCCTACGGCATGTTCCACTGGGGCATTTCCGCCTGGGCGATCTATGCATTCCCGACGATCGTCATTGCGTATTCATTTTATAATAAGCAGAACAAATCACTTAAAGTCAGTCAGGCCGTCAAAGGGGCACTCGGTAAGTATTCGGACGGGATCATCGGTAAGATCATCGATATCCTTGTCATATGGAGCCTGGTCGGCGGGCTGGGCACATCGCTCGGGCTCGGGGTGCCGATGGTTTCTGCCGGCATCGGGCACCTCTTCGGTGTGGAACAGTCGATTGCACTCAGCATCGTCATCATGGTCATCTGGGCAGTCATATACATCACAAGTGCCTCACTCGGACTGGATAAAGGCATACGCAAACTGAGTAACCTGAACGTCTATCTTGCGCTTGCGCTTGCGATTTTTGTCATCATAGCAGGGCCGACCGGTTTCATACTGACATATTTCACAGACAGCTTCGGCATCATGGCCCAGAACTTCCTGAGAATGAGCTTCTATACCGATGCGATCGGCGGGGGAGGATTCCCGCAGGCATGGACGGTCTTCTACTGGGCATGGTTCGCAGCCACTGCACTGTTCATGGGATTGTTCATCGCGCGTATTTCAAAAGGGCGTACATTGAAGAGCATGATCCTGCATATACTCGGCTGGGGATCACTCGGCAGTTGGCTGTATTTTGCGATATTCGGCGGTTACACCATTAACCTGCAGCAGACGGGTGAATTGGATGTCACGGGCAGCATGGCGGAAGTGGGGGACGCCTCCACAATAATCAATGTGCTCGAAACACTGCCGGCGAGCTATATTGCGATACTGTTCTTCGTCGTACTCGGCTTCATCTTCCTTGCGACGTCGCTTGACTCCGCGTCCTATATACTCGCTTCAACCGCTTCAATCAAAGTCGGTGACGGCATTGAGCCGCCGGCATGGCATACGATCCTTTGGGGTCTCATCATGGCGCTCCTGTCCATCTCACTCCTCCTGATCGGCGGATTGAATGTAGTGCAGACATCTGCTGTGGTCGTCGCTGTTCCGGTCGTCATCATCTATTTGCTGCTGTTCATTTCACTGATGAAATGGCTGAAGAACGACGAACATATTTACGAGGAGGAGAAATAATTGGGCGTATTCGATGTAGATTATAATAAAATCCAAGAGAGGACGGACTTTCCATATGAAGTGGTAACCACCCACCATACATGGATAGAAATGTCCGACGGCACAAAGCTTTCCGCCAAAATGTGGCAGCCGAAAAGCATGGAACAGACCAAGGGGACGGTACTTGAGTACCTCCCTTACAGGAAGGATGAATTCACGGCACTCCGTGATGAAATCCGGCATAAGTATTTCGCAGGGATGGGATATACGTCCGTCCGTGTGGATATCAGGGGCACGGGGGACTCCGAAGGCATCATCGAAGACGAATATCCGAAACAGGAGCAGGATGATGCCCTCGATATCATTGCATGGATCGAGAACCAGGACTGGTCGAACGGGTCTGTCGCCATGATCGGCAAGTCCTGGGGCGGATTCAACGGCCTCCAGCTTGCAGCACTCCAGCCGAAGGCGCTGAAGACGATCATCACGTTATGTTCCACGGATGACCGTTACGCGGATGACGTGCATTACAGAGGCGGTACGATGATGGCATCCGACATGCTCTGGTGGGCATCGACGATGTTTGCATATAACGCAAGACCGCCGTTTCCAAAGCATGTGGGCGAGAGATGGTATGACATGTGGCTCGACCGCATGGAAAATACACCGCCGTTCGTGGAAGCATGGGTGTCCCACCAGGCACGCGATGACTACTGGAAGCACGGTTCGGTGGGTGAAGACTACAGTGCGATCCAGATTCCGGTCCTGACCATGGGCGGCTGGGCGGACGGTTATACGAATCCTTTATTCCGCCTGATGGACAACCTCGATGTACCTAAAAAAGGCATCGTCGGCCCATGGGCGCATGAATTCCCCGATATGGCGATCCCAGGCCCGCAGATGGGCTACCTTCAGGAAGTCACCGAGTGGCTCGACCGCTGGATGATCGATGAAGGGGACCGGGAGAATCATAAGGATGAGTTCCTCGTCTATGTACAGGACGGTGTGAAGCCCGCAACGACCTATGACTACAGGGAAGGCAGATGGTTGAACCTCTATGATGAAGAAGCGGAGAGGGTGGATATACTGAGGGACATCACCGGGGAAGTGGAATTGCTGAACCGCCAGCATCACGGTTTGTACTCGGGCGTATTCTGTCCATTCGGTCAGGAAGGGGACCTCCCGGATGATCAGAGGATCGAGAACGCGCTTGCTACATCGTTCATGCTTCCGAAACAGGATGAGCATCTGAACATCGTCGGCCAGGCGGTCGCAAAAGTCCGTGTGAAATCCGAACAGGCGAAGGCGAACCTGCATGTGAGGGTGACGGATGTGCATCCGACCGGTGAGAAGACGCTTGTGACGAAGGGCCAGCTCAATCTGAATCATTATAAGAGCCATGAATTCCCTGAAGACCTGCCGGCCGGTGAATACATCGACGTGGAGATCCCGCTTGATGTCATCGGCTATCAGATAGAGGCGGGCCACAATATCGAAATTTCCATATCACCAACGTACTGGCCGCAGGTATGGCCGGATGCGGAACTGGCGGACCTCAGTGTCGATCTCGACAGGACGGCACTACTTGTACCGGTCATCAATGATTTCAAGGAAGCCCGGTTGAAGCACGAACAGTCCGAGACCGCTTCACCACTTGAGAAGGAAATCCTCAGGGAAGGTTACAGGACGCGCAATGTCGTGAAAAAGCTCACGACGGACGAATGGGTGCTCGATGATTTCTCCGATGAAGGATTGCGCACACTGACCGATACGAACATCACTTACGGTTCTACGAACCACAACGTCTATACGATCAGGGAGAATGATCCGTTATCCGCAAAAGTTGAATGTGACTGGACGGTCGTGGTGAAGGATGATGACATCGACACAGAAGTCGTCACGAAAAGCATCATGAGCTGTGACGCGGAGAATTACTATCTCTTCAATGAAATGACTGGTTACCACAACGGTGAGGAATGCTTCCATAAAACGTGGGAGAAGACGGTCCCGAGATATTACACGTAACGTGAAAAGAGGAATCCACCGGATTCCTCTTTTTTCATGGCTGATAGATATCTTTTCTATGTCCCAAGTCGATTAATGCAATCACTAATTCCTCATCTTCTATCCTGGCAATGATTCTATAATCGCCAACCCTGTAACGCCAGAAACCTTTATAATCACCTGTCAGAAATTTGCCATGCTTCCTTGGGTCATTTGTCCCATCCAGATTTTTACTGATCCAAGAGATTAACAAAGCACTTGTTTTTTTGTCCATTTTCTTTAACTTTTTCAGAGCTCTTTTCTCAATCTTCAATTCATATTTCATCGGAAAGACCCAGCTCTGCCTTAGCCTCTTCCCATGAGACGAATTCAGTATCATCATCTTCCATTATCTCCACGGCTTTCTTGTACATCTCTCTGTCGATTTCTTCATCGAGTTTTTCTGAAATGATTTCTCTAATATAAGCGGACATATTCGTGTTTTTGGCCTCGACAATGCCACGGAGGATTTCTTCCTCTTCCTTATCTAATCGTATGGTAATACTCATGACCACACCTCCGATATTTTGTAAGACAATTGTAGCACGACAATGAGTTTTCCTCAAAAACTTTAACTTTTTTAGACGATAAGCGCAATCATCGCAATCAGGATGCCGGTGAGGCCCATCCTGACCGAAAATCCGATGTTCATTTTAGTGATCCTGTATGGGTTGATGCCCATGCTCTGCGCGGTCATGGTCGCATTGATGCCGTATGGCGCGGCGGCGGATATGCTCATGCCGCAGACGACCATGGTGATGCTGATGGAGAGGGCATTTTCAGGCGTCAGTACGGGGATCAGCACTTCTGCCAGTATCGCGAGTGTCGCGACCGGGTGGACACCGACCATGGCGAGGCCGTAGATCACTGCCATGATCAGCAGCAGTATCAGTATCAGGAATGAATCGACATAACCGAACACCTGCTGCATCATATCCGGGACAGCGCTGCTGTTGAAACCGCCGGAGAAGATGCCGAGTGACAGGAAGAGCACCGAGAAGTTCTGCATATGATTGTTGTGTTCCTTCCACGTCTTCCAGCCGGTTCTCATGAATATCGGCAGACGCTTCATGACGAATGCCGCTGCAAAGGAGAACGGAATGATGATCAATGCAATCGTCATGACGAAACCGAGTTCCGAATTCGTATTGAAGAACATCACCGTGATGAGGAAACTGACCAGCAGGACCAGCATTTTGATGATGGATTTTCGAAGCGCCCTACTGTCTATTTCATCGAACGGTGCTTCAATGGTGATCCCCCTGAACTCGCGACGGGTCAGGAAGACTTCGGTCATTCCGACAATTATGGAAGTCACAAGCAGCCACGGCAGCAGTGTGAAGTAGGAGACCCCGGTCGAGTCGACCGTAAGCCCCACGATGACTTCGAGCGGACTCCATATGACTGCAAGCGAAAATGCCCGGAGGGTCGCTTTGATGATGAATTCATTCCGGAAGCTTTCCGTTGAATTTTTGAACAGGTTGCGTAAAACATTCTGGATGATGTAGATGGCGGAGATGTTCAGGAAGACCGCTAGGAAGTAAGAAGTGACGACACTTCTGCCATAGATATTCTCCACCCTGTTCGCCCGGTCCTGTATCATATCCGTGATGCTTGCATCAAGGCCGCCGACTCTCACGACCGTGCCGATCCACGGCAGGACGCTGAAAAACAGGAGAAGCGGAAGGTTGCTTGTCGTGTTGCCGATGATTTCACCGGCACTCCCGCCGGAAGTGAGTGTGAATAAAGTCCCAACGACAATGAAAAGTCCGCCGATCATTTTGAACAGCCTGGAGGAGAACATCCAGGAGATGACCAGTACACCGACAGCCAGGTAATCCACGAAGCCTCGAAGAACTTCGATGCCGCTGAAGAAATAGAAGAGGAAAAGGATGAACAGGACGGCATATATATAATAGAAGTGCCTTAACAGAGTCTGGTTATGTAGGATATTCAATATAAAACCTGCTTTCATGACAATTGTCCATAAGATATTATCAATATTTCCATTAATTATATGACAGATATGAGACCTTTTACAGAGTTCTTTAATCATTCTATAAAAACAGGCCTGATTTTAGTATGACTGATCCGTTTACTATCCTGTTCTTCTTAAATACGCTATGATGAAATCAAAACCCGATTAAGGAAGATACATATGAAATTTAAGTTCTTCAGACCATTTTTTGTACTGGGCATGGGGCTCATGTTCCTCTCGACTTTGTTTGTGGACATCCCCGGTGTGGAAGTGGCCATTGCGGTCTTCACAGCGCTGGCGCTCATCAGTTACCTGCCATACTTGAGTAAAGTGCCATTGACGGTCGTCATCGTATTGAATGTGACGGCTTTGATTTTCTACATCATCGGCGGCACCATCGACGATGTCGTTGAAGGGCTGCTCATGAATACAGCGGTGCTCATGATATTCATCTTTGTGCCCCTGCTCTCGATCCCCATCACTTCACCAAGGTACATGAGGGACATCACCGGGTTGATGAAATCATCTTTTTCCAATACTAAAAAAACATATAACGCCTTGAAAATCGGGACATTTTCTATAGGGTCCGTGCTGAATGTCGGGACACTTCCGATCCTCTATTATCTGACCGATACGGACCAGTTCAAGGACCACAAATTGATGCGCATGGCTGCGCTGAACCGCGGGTTTGCACTCGCCTTCGCCTGGTCGCCTTATTTCATCTCCATCGCAGTCGTCCTGTCCTACTTCGAAGTGCAGTGGATCACCATCGCAGCGTACGGTCTCACGCTTGCTGCCATCAGCATTGTGGCTGAATGGTTTTTATTCCGCAAAAGGAAGTATCCGGAGATGCCCGACTCCCCACCGGTGTACTACAGTAAGCGGCGGATTGTGGAGCTGGGTGTGATCATGCTCTCGATGACGGGTGTGATCATCGTCCTGGATATATTCAGCAACTTTGCCATCGTCAACATCATTCCGATCGTGGCACTCGTATTGTTCTTCGTGTGGAGTGTTGCCATCGGCGGTGTCGAGAAAGTGGTGAAGGGACTGAAGTCCTATACGCAGGAGCGGATACCTAAGATGGGTAATGAACTTCTCGTATTCATCAGTGCCGGGGTGTTCGGGACATCTCTCCTTGTCATCGGGTTCGATACGCTTCTGATCGATACTCTTGAAGCGGCGGGTGTGAACCATGTGCTCCTGCTCATCCCGATATTCGCGGTGCTCATCATCGGCCTGTCATTCTTCAGTGTGCATCCCGTCATCACGATCACCATTGCCTCCCTGGCCGTGCTCAGCATGGACATGGACGTGGCCGACCATTACTATATCGCCATCGGACTGCTGCTCAGCTGGACGGTCACCGTCAATATGTCGCCGTTCACGGGTGTCAACCTGCTGATGTCGAGCCTCGCGAACAGAAGCATATTCACGCTGCCGAAACATAACGTGCTGTACAGTCTGCTGCTATGGCTTTCGGGTTATGCACTGCTCGTGATCTTGTATGTCATCTAAAATGTGTCCCTGAATACAGGGACACATTTTTTGATTCATATTATGAACATCCCGGACTCCCTGATCAGGAATGTCTGTTCATATACTCAATCGTCGATTTTGACAAAATTTTGGCAGCGATCAACAGAGCCTCTTCATCGATGTCGAACTTCGGATGGTGATGCGGGTAGGGGTCCTCAGCGTCCCTTGGTCTCGCTCCTGTAAAAAAGTACGTTCCTTTGACTTCCTGCAGATAGTAGGAGAAGTCTTCGGCACCCATGGTGGGCTCTGTTTCCACAATGTTTTCCACCCCCGGCACATCTTTGGCCACTTCCATGACGAATTCCGCTTCTTCCTTATGGTTTACGGTCACCGGGTAGCCTCTTGTGTACGTATAGTCATATGTGGCATTTGACAGGAGGCACGTCCCTTTGACCACCTGCTCGATTTCCTCTTCGATTTTTGAACGCACTGCTTCATTCAGTGCCCGTGCAGTTCCGACAAGTGTTGCGGAATCGGCAATGACGTTATACGGGCCTCTGGCATCGAATGAGCAGACGGATATGACCGCTGCGTCCAGAGGATTCACCCGCCGGCTGACGATCTGCTGGAGGTTGCTGACGACCTGGGAGGCGATCAAAATGCTGTCTTTCGTTTCCTGGGGTATGGCACCATGGCCGCCTTTGCCCTGTATGGTGATCACGAATTTATCGGCGGAAGCCTGAAGCGCATCGTTGCGGTAGTGGATTTCGTGCAAAGGCACCTGTGACTGGAGATGGGTGCCGAAGATCACATCGACACCATCAAGACAGCCGTCTTCAATCATGGGCTTAGCCCCTCCGGGAGGCAGTTCTTCTGCATGCTGGTGGATGAAGACCACATCACCCTTCAATTCGCTTTTCAATTTATTCAGCGCTTTTGCCACACCCAGTAAAGTGGCAGTGTGACCGTCATGCCCGCATGCGTGCATCACGCCTTCATTCACCGACTTGAAATCGAAATCGTTCTCTTCAGTGATGGGCAGCGCATCAAAGTCCGCCCTGAGTGCGACCGTCGGCCCTTTCAGATCCCCTTTTAAAATCGCGACCACACCGTTCCCGCCGACCTGTTCCCTCACTTCGTGGCCGAGTTTCCTGTGATACTCTGCGATATACTTCGCTGTCTCCACTTCTTCAAACGACAATTCCGGATGTTTGTGCAAATGACGTCTGATTTCGACAATTTCCCCGTAAAGCACATCCAAATGCGAAAATAATTTTTCCATAGACAGGTCCCCTTTGCTTTGATATCAGTAAAATTATACCATTATCAAAATATTTCGACAATGGAAAGAAAGAGTGTTTTATATTAATGAAATCGGAGTGTAAGATGTTATAATAAGACATTATGAACAGGAGGCGGCTTATGGAATATGTAGCGCTTGATATAGAAACGGCCAACAGGGAAAGAAGTTCTATCTGTTCGATCGGGATGGTCAAGTTTGAAGAAGGACAGATCGTTGATGAGTTTTATACGCTGATTAATCCGGAGGCTCATTTCTCCTATGCAAATATAGAAATACACGGCATCACGGAGACGGATGTGAGAGGCGAGCCTACATTCCCTGAATTGAACAGGGATATTGAGTCATTCATCGGTGACCAGCTGATGGTCGCACACTTTTCCCAGTTCGACATGTACGGCATCCAGGATGCCTACAGGAAATATAGTATGGCGATACCGCCATTGAATTACATTTGTTCCTACAGGCTGTCGAAAAGCTTATACCGGCTGCCGAATCATAAACTCGTGAACATGGCGAAATACTTCAATGTGGCCGCCGACAACCACCATAATGCACTGGCGGATGCGAGGATGGCAGGTCACATCACGTACAATATCCTTAAAGAAAATAACTTGAGCATCGAAGAATTCAATGCGTACCATAATTATCAGCTGGGTACACTTGGCAGGAACGGCTATACGAAAAAGAGGAAGAGAAGATATTAAATAGAGATATTGTTATTAAAATTACGCATAAAAAAGCCATCGCACTCTCGAGTGCGATGGCTTTTTTTCTTCTCAATATTAAAGGCCCCGGAAGGCCTTTTAACATCCATATTATTGTCTCTGTTTCACCCAGTTGATGATGCCGCCGGCAAGCATGATGTCCAGGTGCCTCTGTGTCATGCTGTGCTTCACCGGGATTCTCTTTCCTGATTCCTTCAAGGTCACTTCAAATGTATCACTGTTCTTGATATTGTCATGGACGTTCCTGAATTCGATTGTCTCACCATGCTCGATCAATTCGTGGTCTTCCGGGTTCACGAATGTGAGCGGCAGTATGCCGAAGTTGATGAGGTTCTGCAGGTGGATCCTGGCAAAGTCCTTCACCAAAGCCACTTTCATACCGAGATAGCGCGGGGCGAGCACTGCGTGTTCACGGCTGGACCCCTGGCCGTAGTTGTGGCCTGCCACGATCATATGGCCGCCTTCATCCAGCACTTCATGTGCACGATCGTTATAGGTTTCATCGACACCTTCGAAGGTGAATGTACTGATCATCTCGATGTTACTGCGGTACGGCAGCACCCTTGAACCGCCGGCGAGTATTTCGTCAGTCGAGATGTTGTCCCCCATCTTGAGGAGCACCGGTACATCGAAGTTGTCTTCGAGCGGCTCGAAATCAGGGATTTTCGAGATGTTCGGTCCTTTTTCAATTTCGACGCTTTGATTATCTTCCGGAGGTGCCTCCAGCATTTCAAGCCCTTTTTCCGGTATTGCCGGTTCCTCGATTTCAGGGTATGGAATATCCAGCGTCCTCGGGTCTGTGATGACCCCGGTCAAAGCTGAAGCAGCTGCCGTTTCCGGACTGCACAGGAAGACGCTGTCCTCTTTCGTCCCGGAACGGCCCGGGAAGTTCCTCGGCGTCGTACGGAGACTGTTCTGGCCGGATGCCGGTGCCTGACCCATCCCGATGCAGCCGTTACAGCCTGCCTGATGGAGACGTCCGCTTGCGGATAAGAGGTTCGCGATATGCCCGTGTTCGACGAGCTGCTGGAGCTGCTGTCTGGACGTCGGGTTGATATCGAATGAAATCCCGTTCGCCACCTGCCTGTCTTCGACGATCTTACTCGCAATCGCAAAATCACGATAGCCGGGGTTGGCAGATGAACCGATATACGACTGGTAGATCGGGTCCCCTTCGATTTCAGACACCGGCACGACATTATCCGGGCTCGTCGGTTTTGCAATGAGCGGCACCAGCTCGGATAAATTCACTTCATCGTGATCATCGTACTCCGCACCTTCGTCCGCCTTCAATTCCACCCATTCATGTTCACGCTTCTGGGTCTTCATGAAGCGCTTCACTTCATCATCCGACGGGAAGACCGAGGCGGTTGCACCGAGTTCGGCACCCATGTTCGCAATCACGTGGCGGTCCATCGCGGACAGGCTGTCGAGGCCCGGACCGTAATATTCGATGATCTTGCCCACACCACCTTTGACGCTGTGGCGGCGGAGCAGTTCCAAAATGACGTCTTTTGCACTGACCCACTCGGGGAGTTCACCTGTGAGTTTTATTCCCATGATGCGCGGCATCGTCACGTGATATGGTTCTCCCACCATCGCCATGGCGACATCGATCCCGCCGGCCCCCATCGCAAGCATGCCCATACAGCCGTTGGCACATGTATGGCTGTCCGAGCCGAGCAGGGTTTTGCCGGGTATGGCGAGGTCCTGCATATGGACCGGGTGGCTCACCCCGTTGCCTGGTCTGCTGTAATAAACGCCGAAACGCTGGGCGGCACTTCTCAGGAATATGTGGTCATCGGGGTTGCGGTGGTCATCCTGGATCAGGTTATGGTCGACGTATTGGGCGGACACTTCCGTCTTCACCTTGTCGAGTTCCATCGCTTCCAACTCCAGCATCACCATCGTCCCGGTCGCGTCCTGCGTGAGTGTCTGGTCGATTGTCAGGCCGATCTCCGACCCTGGTGTCATCTCGCCTGACACCAGGTGATCCCTGATCAACTTTTGAGCAACATTCAACTGCATTTCTTACCCCTCCTGAACATGATTTCATTAGCTCGCTGTTAAAAATCCTGTCTATATACTATTGCACTAAAACGGGCAGGGTAAACTGAAAACCTTGAGATTGGGAAAAGGGCTCACTTACAGGCGGGGGGGCGGACGGGCAACTGAACGGTGAAGATCCATCATTGCAGGTCTTTTTTGAAGACATAACTCACTTTATCGTAATCCATCTTGTCTTCATAGAAATGATGCGCCCCGGTACGTTTCAGGCCGGAGGAAAGCGCGACGCTTTCATAGTCATGCCGCTTTGCCCAGGCGTGTATGAAACTTAAAAGTCTCGCGCCGTATCCATTCGACCTGAAGTTCTCATCCGTCACCAAATCACACACCCAGACGAATCTGCCGTAATACAACGTGATCATCGGTTTGAATCCGCAGACGGCAACGATCCTTTCACCTTCGAACAAAGCATGGAGGGAATAACTGTCTTTATCCCTCGCTTCATTCACAAGTTCAAGGTATTGTCCTTTACTCAGATGGGACCTCAATTGCTGCATTACGGGAAAAGCGGCAAGGATTTCCGCATCAGTGGTCAGTTCTTTAACCTCTTCATTCTCCATGGTTCCATCCCCTTAATTTTTCTAAATCGATAATCCGGCTGTTCATACCATCCAGGCCCAGGGCCGTTGCACCAAAGTTCCCCATCATCAGATAAAAAAGCGGGACACCTTGCATTAGGGCGTCCCGGCTGTATCTATTCTTCTGCACTCATCATGCACTTCCATTTATATGAACCATTGGGCAGGTATTGTATCCCTGTGTGATACTGTATATTCAATGCTGTTTTCCGGCAGCCATCCCGCAGCATCTTCGACCCTCTCTTCGGTCCCGCTCAGGACCCAGATCAGGATGAATGAAAGGAGCAGCATCAGAAACATCCCAACCATCAATAATATCGCTTTCATCTTAATCCCCCTCGTCAGCTTTCTTTTATTGTAATTCAAGGGCATGGCGCTGTAAATGCAACATTTTCCAGGTGATGGATCAAACCCGCTGCTCCCAAATTCTGTTCATCCCGATTCTGGCCAGACTGGCGTAGTTGAGGATGTCGTTGATTTTCCATAATCGTTCCCCGGATTTGTTTTCTAATGTTATGAAATAGATTCTTTGAAGGGCCTGGAATATCTCATATAATTTCCGGTCTTCATTACGCAGTCTTTCATTGGCCGCGGGACGGTTGGTGAAGTCGAGAGCATATGTTTCTGCAAGGGTCTTCTCAAACCAACGGTAGATTCTGGTGACAGTTTCTTTATCACCTTGGGCGTCATAGTAATCAATCAACTCATGATCATTGGAAATCATCTTCAGTGTTTCCATGTCTGTGATATCGGGATCTGTCATCTCATCCGGCTGTCCCCCTCCACCGATACTGGGGAGCTGTTTCTGTGCCTCATCATGAGATCCGACGATGTCTTCTAAATTTTTACGGGCCTGTTCCACTTCAAAGCTGATGTATCCGTCTCCATATCCTATTTTTTCGACTCTTGAAAACAGCTTTGAAATCTTCCTGCGGTACATGATGATGAATATTAAAAGCAGCCACGCCATGTTGAAATTGGACAGTATCAGTTCAGTAAAGCCATATACAGTCTCGAGGATAGTCATTTTTCTCCTCCTTTCAAAAAAATTTCCGATTGGCATGAACGTTCCGTGCGCAGTGACTTATTACATCCATTATACCACTTGGCATGATAAGCACCCCAATGTGCTGGATTCAAGATCAGCATCTCAGGGTATAAGATGTTGAACATTCAATTCAAGGGGTGAAGAGATGGCATTCGACTATGACATTGATTTCGATTCGATTGATTTCCGTAAACAGCCTGAGCTCTACCGCGTCGGGCGGGGCGAGCAGGGTGTGCTGCTTGTCGAGCCTTATAAAAGTGAGATACTCCCGCACTGGCGCTTCAAGACCCCGGACATCGCACGCGAGTCGTCCAATAAAATCTATGAAATGTATGAAGAGTATAAAGAAGAAAATGATTTCGTCGGCATGGACATGGCCCGGAAATTCCTGCAGATGGGCTACACGCGGTCCCGCCGCTATGCCAACTACAAAGGCGGCCGGAAGTACGGCAAAGACGGGGAAGTGAATGAACGGCAAATTGATGAGGAGAAGGCGGAATCCGCACGGATCTTCGAGGAGAAATGGATCAGGGTCCGTGAAGACGAAGATTATCTGAAATTGAAACGTGACCATCAGAAAAAGTATGGGTGAAGTCCCATCACATGAATGATCCGGGCCATACACGGTTTTTTTGTGTTCAAAAGTGAAAATATTGTTAACATTTTCGGATCTGATATTTTTATCACTTCAAATGATATATGATAGATGTATTAAATATATATCTTTAAAGCCGGGGCTTCCGGTGATGGGGTGATACTGTGTCAAAGGTCATGGAAGACGTGAAGACGGTCAGGAATTTAATGAAGCGGGTGCAGGAAGGGGTGCCGCAGGCAGACATCCTGCCCGATTACAGCACATATGCTGAGACCTTCGATCTGCTGGACGTATTCAAGGCGGTCCTGGAGTTGAAGCATACTGAAAAAGGGATGACGGTAGATGATATCCGGGCATTTTTTGAAATGCACCTTCATTTATATGGTCATGATGTTACAGAAATCCATATCAGTGGGGATGAAAACCATCCGCTGCATATACTGAGGCGGGAGAATGAGCTGTTTTCGGACACGCTTGAAATCATCGGATATTTGATTGAAGGTGTGGAGGATGGGGAGGACAGCCTTCTTGAAACACTCATCGCCGAAGTTGGACGACTGGGCGAGTTGAACCGCCATTTCAACAGGAAAGAGAAGCTTTATTTCCCCCTGCTTGAAAGGTACGGCATCCATGCACTGCCGCGGACGACATGGAAAGCACACGACCATATCCGTGCATTGCTCAAGGGCATGAAAGGGCTTTTGAGGAACACGGCGGACCTGGATTTTGTTCATATACGACAGTCATTCAACAAATTGAAGGCGGCATGCCGGGTAGTCGTCATGGAGGAGGATCATCTGCTCATCCCGGTTACGCAGCTGCTCTTCAAAGAGCGCGACTGGTGTGCCATTGCAGTTGAAAGCAGTGCATTCGGCTATGCCGTCGATGCAGGGGATTATTTCAAATCCCGAAGGCCAACGGTGAAGCCGCTTGATCATACCGAGCAGCTGCAGTTCGGAGGCGGATATCTGACGGCTAAGGAAGCGAACCTTATATTGAACAACCTGCCTGTTGAACTTACATTCATCGATAAAAACGGGATCTTCAAATATTTCAATGAAGTCGTCGAATCTTCTGAAATGATGTTCATACGCACCCCGCTTTCAATCGGCCGTAATGTCGCGAATTGTCATCCGCCGAAGAGTTTGAAAAAGGTGATGTATGTCATCAGGGATCTTAAAAATAAAGTTAAAGACTCGGAGACGATGTGGTTCAAAAAGGGTGATCAGTTCATTCACATCACCTACAAGGCGATGTTCGACGAAAGGGATGAATTCATGGGGGTCCTTGAATACGTTCAGGACATCCAGCCGTTCCTGGAACTGCCGCGCGACATGAAGCGGAATGTGAGCAGGTAGGAAGCCGGATTTTTGGAAGTATGCATTCACATTCGTTAAAATGGTGATGAAAGGGAGGTTCTAAAATGTTATCAGATAAGTTGAAACAGGCTTTGATCGATCAGATGAACCATGAATTTGCAGCAGCGCATGAATATTTGGCGATGGCGTCCTATTGTGAGAATCAGAGCTATGATGGGTTCGCCAACTTCTATAAGCAACAGGCGAAAGAAGAACGTTTTCACGGCACAAAGATCTACAACTATTTGAATGACCGCGGCGTGCACGCAAAATTCCAGGCCATCCCGGAACCGAAAAATGATTACGAGTCGCTCCTTGATACATTCAGACATGGGCTTGAGCAGGAGAAGACGGTGACAAGGAATTTCTATGAGATTTCAGATATCGCCACCGAAGACCGGGAGCATATGACGTTGTCATTCGTCAGATGGTTCCTGGATGAGCAGGTGGAAGAGGAATCAATGTTCGAGACGCATCTCGACTACATCGGCCGCCTGAAAGATGATGGCAATGCTTTGTATGTATATGAGCAAGAGCTCGCCAAAAGGCATTTTAACGTGCCGGAGGAATAAGCAGAACATTTCCCGGGAAATTTATTTTCGGGAGAATGAGTAGAGGCTGGGTGGAACCCGGCTTCTTTTTATTTGGAATTCTGGTATATTGACGCCCCTGCGCATTCGATGGTGATTTTAAGGCTGAGTGAGCAGAATTCCGCTCGGCCTGCGCATTCGATGATGATTTTAAGGCTGAGTGAGCAGAATTCCGCTCGGCCTGCGCATTCGATGATGATTTTAAGGCTGAGTGAGCAGAATTCCGCTCGGCCTGCGCATTCGATGGTGATTTTAAGGCTGAGTGAGCAGAATTCCGCTCGGCCTGCGCATTCGATGATGATTTTGAGGCTGAGTGAGCAGAGTTCCTCTCGGCCTGCTCATCCAATGCCGATTTTCGGAACGAATGAGCAGCCTTTTAGCCGCTCATCAAAATAAAAGCCTCTCAAATAAAAATAAGGCAGGACAAAAGTCCCGCCTTAATCAAAATTTTAATAAGGGTCCGCTTCATGGCCTTTATCCACCGCATCCTTTGCAGCCTGCTGTTCGGTGGCGGTGCCTGCTGAGCCGTACTTGGATTTCTCCCCGGCTTCACGGCCCGGCGGCCCTGACTCTTTCATGTTCTCCATCTCTTTCACTTTGGCTTCGATGCCTTCTTTGACACGTCTGCCATAATCTTCGTCGGCCTGGGTGAAGTGGTGCACCATCGCTTCCTGGATACGCTCGTCACTCTGAGCGAGCACGTCGGATAAATTCTTGATGAGTTCATCGCGCTCCCAGTCCTCGAAGTTCCGGTAGGTCTCCCCCGCCTGACCATAGTTGTTCGGACGGTCGATCGGCTTCCGTAATGCTTCCGCATTGTACGTCGGCCGATGCGGCTTGCCTCTTTCTTCCGCTTCTTCAAGACCGCCCCGCATGGAGGGTTCATAGTTGATGCTCGGATCATCACCCATCTCACCGGGGTCGCGGTGGTCGAGCTGTCCGCGGTGCTGGTTCGTGCGTACTCTCGTCTTCGGCGCATTCACCGGTACCTGCAGATAGTTTGCACCGACACGGTAACGCTGCGTATCGGAGTAGGAAAAGGTGCGTCCGATCAGCATTTTATCATCTGAGAAGTCCATGCCGTCGACCAGGACACCGGTGCCGAATGCGGCCTGCTCGATCTGGGCATGGAAGTCCGTCGGATTTTCATTGAGCACCATCTTGCCGACCGGCAGCCACGGAAACTTGTCTTCCGGCCATAGTTTCGTATCATCGAGCGGATCGAAATCAAGCTCTTCATGGTAACCGTCTTCCATAATCTGGACGAACAGTTCCCACTCCGGATACTCGCCGCGTTCAATCGCCAGATAAAGGTCTTCCGTCGCATGTGCCACCGTCTGGGACTGGATGTCATTCGCCTCTTCCTGGGTCAGGTTGCGTATGCCCTGTTTCGGCTCCCAGTGGTACTTGACGAGCACTGCTTCACCTTCATCGTTGACCCATTTATAAGTGTTCACACCGGAGCCCTGCATATGGCGGTAAGTCGCCGGGATGCCCCACGGTGAGAACAGGAATGTAATCATGTGTATCGCTTCAGGTGAGCGGGATACGAAGTCGAACATCTTCGTCGGATCCGGGACATTCGATGCCGGGTCGACTTTGAATGCATGGATCATATCCGGGAATTTCATCGCATCGCGGATGAAGAAAATTTTCAGGTTGTTGCCGACGAGGTCCCAGTTGCCGTCTTCGGTGTACATTTTGACGGCGAACCCTCTCGGATCACGCTCGGTTTCAGGGGAATCCTTTGCGCCTGCCACGGTGGAGTAACGCACCATGAGCGGGGTGCGCTTGCCCTCACCTGAGAACACTTTTGCGCGTGTGTATTTCTCGACCGGCTCCTCACCGACTCTGCCGTAAGTTTCGAAATAGCCGAATGCACCCGTGCCCCTGGCGTGCACGACCCGCTCAGGCACTTCCTCACGGTCGAAATGCGACATCTTCTCCAGGAAATGATAGTTCTCCATAGTCGCAGGCCCGCGGTCACCAATTGTGCGCAAGTTCTGGTTATCTGTCACGGGGTGGCCCTGACGGTCCGTCATCGGCTCCCGGTTCGCTTCTTTTTCACGTGGTATTTCATTTTCCTTCTGATAATTCTTATCTGCCACACTGAAAACCTCCTGTAAAATTTTGCTCAAGTCGAGGGTTATTCCTGGCATGCTTTGGAAATGGTGTGATGAGAGGTGCTCTGAAGGATGTAAAAATGCAATCATGATAGCATTTGACATCTATACAGTATGTCACAGGAATTTACCCTTGCTGAAGGATGGATAAACATCATACTGGAGGTGGATTTCAAATATTTAGAATTAACAGTTGACTTATCTCAAAAACCTCTATATATTTTAGTTATTCAGTAGCAAATATAGAATGTAGTCAAAGAAAGCTGATGGGTGATGCAAATCAGCACATGATATTTGTGAATTGGGCAGAAATTAAAATTTAAAATGAGATTTACCAGAGTGAACATTCATTTGTTAATTAAGGTGGCACCACGGTGACGCGTCCTTGAGGCGTTGCTGTGGTGCTTTTTTATTCAGGTGGTAATGGAGTAGTCCGGCGTGTCCTTTTTCAGAAAGTCGGTGGGTGATGCGAACCGATATGGATGCCGGATGAAGTGGGTTTCACCGGTGCATAACCGAATAAATATCAAGTGGGGGACCTGGTCCTCAATTTAGGTGGCACCGCGTGTAAGCGTCCTATTCGTTTGGGAGGCTTATTTTTTATTTTAAAAAGGGGGATTCGATATGGAAATCATATATGAAACATTGAACGCCGAGTTTACACCGGAAGCACTTGCGCAGATGAGGGAGAAGAAAGTCATTTTCGAAAGTGCGTCACAGCACGAAATGAAGGGGCGGTACTCGATGGTGGCCTTCGATCACCACGGTAAAGTCACGCTCGACAGCCATACGCTCACGGTGGAATATCCGGACTGCATCTTCAGCTACAGCAACGATCCTTATGAAAAGCTTAAAAATCTGCTCGGTGAATACAAGGCGGATATTGAAGATCCGGTGCTCGCCGAACTTTTATTCGTTTCCGGCTTCATCGGCAGCTGCAGCTTCGACCTGGTGCGCCATGCATTCAAAAAGCTGCAGGAAATTGAAGTGGAAAATAAAACAGATGACCTGGTGTTCTACATGGTCGAGAGCGTATATGTCTTCGATCATTACAGGGAGAAGATCCATGTGATCACATCGAACCTGTTTTCCGGCATTCCTGGGGATGAGCTTGAAGCGCGGCTCGCAGCAATGGTGGAGGAGGCCAAGTCGGTCAGGCTGTTCCACCCGGTGCTCTCATATGACAACTCGAACCGGGAAATCGAGACGAACATCAGTGAGGCGGACTTCTTGAAGACGGTGTCCTATTTCAAGGAGCTGATACAAAAGGGAGATATGTTCCAGGCCGTGCCGTCCAGGATTTATAAATACAGGCATGCGTTCGGCATGGAGAAGAATGTGCTGACATTTCAGCTGTACAAAAATTTGAAGCGGCAGAACCCGAGTCCCTATATGTATTATTTGAATTTCGATGATCCTATCATCATCGGCAGTTCTCCGGAGAGTTTCGTGAAAGTCCAGGGGGGCAAAGTGATCACGAACCCGATCGCCGGGACGATCAGGCGGGGGAAGGATCCGGAGGAGGATCTTCGGAATGCGGAATCGCTTGCCGGGGATGAGAAGGAGCTCAGCGAGCACCGGATGCTCGTCGACCTGGGGCGTAATGATGTGAACCGCGTGAGTGAGCAGGGCAGCATATCACTCGAACGCCTGATGGAAATAGAAAAGTATGAACACGTCATGCATATCGTGAGCGTCGTGACGGGGGATGTGAAAAAAGACATCTCACCGATCGATATCGTCACAAGCCTGCTGCCTACGGGAACGGTGTCCGGTGCCCCGAAACTCCGTGCAATCGAGCGGATATATGAAGTCCGGCCGGAAAAGCGCGGCATATACTCAGGCGGGGTCGGTTACATCAACTGCAACCAGGAACTCGATTTTGCGCTGGCCATACGCACCATGCTGGTCGATGAGGAATATGTGAATGTAGAAGCGGGCTGCGGTGTCGTGTATGACTCCGTCCCCGAAAAAGAGCTGGAAGAGACGAAATTGAAAGTGAAAAGTCTGCTGGAGGTGCACCCATGATACTTGTCATCGATAATTATGATTCATTCACCTATAACCTGATCGATATGCTGGAAGCATTTGATGAAGTCGTGGTGAGATATCCGGATGATGGTGACGTGCTGGAACTGGAAGCCGATGGTCTGGTGATTTCCCCGGGGCCGGGGCACCCGCTCGATGAAGATCATCTGATGAACATCATCACAGCCTACGAAGACAAGCCGATACTCGGCATCTGCCTCGGTTCCCAGGCATTGACCTGCCACTACGGCGGACGGGTCGTCGAAGGTGATGTGGTGAAACACGGCAAGATGGATGTGATGAAGGTCATCGGCGGCTCAAGGCTGTATGACGGTCTTGGTGAAAAAATAGAAATCATGCGGTATCATTCGCTAGTGAGTGAGCGGGAATCGTTCCCCGACGGTCTGAAAGTGACCGGTGAGACAGTGGATTCCATCCAGTCCTTCGAACATGCCTCGCGGCCGCATTTCGGCATTCAATACCACCCCGAGTCCTTTGCATGCAAGGCGGGAAGTGATATCATAAAGAACTATATCAAAGCTGTAAACAGCAGCGAAGTGACTCCGGTGCAATAAGTGCCGGCTTGTCGTGTAAGGAGAGTCTGATATGGATTTACTGACGATGGGGCTGTTCCTCGTACTCTTTGCGGCAGTGGCGATCATCTTCGCCCAGCGTAAGGAACTTGCGCATCTGAGGGAGAAGATTGAAAAGCTTGAAGCCGGTCCGGCTGAAGAGAAGTGGGTGGTTGAAGCGAGAGATAAGCTCGAGACCCAGGGTGCCGGCAAAGCAGTGAGATATGTCAGGAATGTCACGGGCATGTCACAGTCTGAAGCAAAGCAGTTCGTGGGCGGCCTGGAAAAGGAATGATAATGGAAGGACCATCCGAAGTCGGGAGGTCCTTTTTCAATGACTTTATTCCGAAGTCCAAAAGCAGTATAATTGATTGATGAATTGTAAGAATCGGAAAGGATGAATATTTTGGCGAAGAGTGTAGTACTTGCTGAAAAGCCTTCGGTCGCACGGGACATCGCCCGCGTGCTGAAGTGCAGTAAAAAAGGGAACGGTTTCCTTGAAGGGGATAAATATATCGTCACATGGGCGCTCGGGCACCTTGTGACCCTGCAGGACCCGGAGCGTTATGACAATAAATATCAGAAATGGGATCTGTCAGATCTGCCGATGCTCCCGGCACCGCTGAAACTGACGCACATACCGCAGACGACGAAGCAGTTCAAGGCGGTACAGACGCAGCTGAAGCGCAAAGACGTCGAAGAAATCATCATCGCGACCGATGCCGGCCGGGAGGGTGAGCTCGTGGCGAGATGGATCATCGATTATGTGAAGGTCAATAAACCGATCAAACGCCTGTGGATCTCCTCGGTCACCGACAAGGCGATTTCCGAAGGGTTCAAAAACTTGAAGTCCGGTAATAAGTACCGGAATCTTTACCAGGCGGCAGTCGCGAGGAGTGAAGCGGACTGGTATGTCGGCCTGAACGCAACGCGTGCGCTCACGACAAAGTTCAATGCACAGCTGAACTGCGGGCGCGTCCAGACACCGACGCTTGCGATGATTGCGGCACGCGATGAGGAAATCAAAAACTTCAAACCGAAGACGTATTTCGGACTTGAGGTCGGAACGGACAAGCTCAAATTCAAGTGGAAGGACGGCACGAACTTCTCGACCTTCAATGAAGACAAAGTGGATGCCATCCGGAAGAAGCTCAAGGCGGATCATCTGACTGTCAAAGACGTCGGCAAGAAGAAAAAGAAACAGTTCGCCCCGGGCCTCTACGACCTGACGGAACTGCAGAGGGATGCCAACAAAATCTACGGCCTCTCTGCAAAAGAGACGCTGCAGACGATGCAGGGGCTTTACGAACGCCATAAGGTACTGACATATCCGCGGACGGATTCGAAATTCATCTCCAATGATATCGTGCCGACGTTGAAGGAACGCGTGCAGGCGAGCGGCATCGGTAGTTTCCGTAAAGTGGCGACCCATATTTTAAAAGCACCGATCAAAGGGAACGGCTCTTTCGTCAACGATGCGAAAGTGAGTGACCATCATGCGATCATCCCGACTGAGAGCACCGTCCATTACAGTGATTTCAGCGAGCGCGAAAAGCGCGTGTACGACCTCGTCATCCAGCGTTTCATGGGCGTCCTGCTGCCGCCGTACGAGTATGAGGAGACGATCGTGACCGCAGAAGTGAATGGTGAGTTGCTGGAGGCGAAATACAACCGCGTCCTGAAGCAGGGCTTCAAAATCGCTTTTGCGGAAGAGGCGGAAGACAGAACCGTCGATGTTGCGAAAGGCGAGACGCTTAATGTAAGGCATGTGAACAAGACGACGGGTGAAACGGCACCGCCGCCGAGATTCACTGAAGCATCCCTCCTTCAGGCGATGGAAAACCCTGCAAAATATTTCAACATGGACAAAACGCACAGCAAGACATTGAGCGAATCCGGCGGACTCGGAACGGTCGCAACGCGTGCGGACATCATCGATAAACTGTTCAATACGTTTTATCTGGAGAAGAACGGCCAGGCAATCAAAATCACATCCAAAGGTAAGCAGCTGCTGGACCTTGCACCTGAAATCCTTAAATCACCGGTGACGACGGCGGTATGGGAGAAACAGCTCGAACAGATCGAGCGTGGCCATCTGGACAAGCAGAAATTCATCGAGAATATGAAGCAGCATACGAAAGATATCGTCGCAGAAGTGAAGTCGAGCGACAAGACGTTCAAGCACGACAACATTTCCGGACGTGACTGCCCGGACTGCGGCAAGCCGCTGCTTGAAGTGAACGGCAAGAAAGGCAAGATGCTCGTCTGTCAGGACCGCGAGTGCGGGCATAGGAAGAATGTCGCAAAAATCACGAATGCCAGATGCCCGAAATGTAAGAAGAAGCTCACATTGAGCGGCTCCGGCGACGGTCAGATATTCACATGTACATGCGGCTACCGTGAGAAGATGTCATCATTTGAAGCGCGTAAGAAAAAGGAAAATAAAGGGCGCGTCGACAAGCGCACCGTGAATAAGTATTTGAAGCAGGACAAAAAAGAAGAGCCGATCAACAATGCGCTCGCCGAGCAGCTGAAGAAACTGAACCTCGGAGAGTAGGCGGATGACGCTCAAAGGTCCATCGCCAAATGGGCGCCGGTTCGGCCGATGGGACTACCATAAAATCCAAACTGTAAAGGCGGGTACAAGCATGAAGATCATCGTTGATGCGGATGCATGTCCGGTGAAGGATATCATTTTCAAAGAGACGTCCGGTTTAAACATCCCGGTCACGCTCGTGTCGAGCCTCTCTCATTTTTCCAACCAGGATGTGCCCGCCCATGTTGGGACGATTTATGTGGATGCGGGCCGGGACGCGGCGGATTTCAAAATCGTCGCACTCACAAAAAAGACGACATCGTCGTCACACAGGATTACGGGCTTGCCTCTCTGCTTCTGCCGAAAGGCGCAACTGTGCTCCATCATAAGGGGTTCGAGTATGATGCGATGAACATCGATCATCTGCTCGACACCCGCCATATGGGTGCAGCGATCCGGCAGGCGGGCGGCAGGACGAAGGGTCCGAAGCCGTTTTCAAAAGAAGATAAACAGACATTCCGGGAGCTTTTCCGGAAAAAAATAAAACCCTCCGATTGAGGAGGGTCACTTGATGAAGGCAGGCATGGGCACTCACGCTTGTCTTTTTTTCTGTCCTATATAGTTGAATACGACTTCATCCTTATCTTCATCGTACTCCACGGAGAGGTCATGGTCATCGAAGAACCATACATCTGTTTCATTGACATAAAATTCGATGCCGTCCTTCTCATATTCGACTGCCTTCTTCCTGTCATCTCTGTCCAGAGTAAAAGCGAGTGAATAACCTTCGCGGACGGCGCTGTCTCCATAAATCTGGACAAAGAAACGCACCTTGTCGCCGGATTCCAGTTCCACATCATCTTTAAACCACTTCAGTGCGGCATCTGTTACATTTAACTTCATATTACACTCTCCCTTTTAGTGATGACATATTTCATTGGTTCAATCCTATATCTATTTACGGAAGAGTGCAAATATTTCGATGTTTTAATTTATTCCGCGGGATCATCAGGGGCATACTCCAAAATGTCTCCTGGCTGGCAGTCGAGCGCTTTGCATATTGCATCAAGTGTCGAGAACCTGACAGCCTTCACTTTCCCGGTCTTGAGGTTGGAAAGGTTGACGATGGAGACGCCGATTTCATCAGCCAATTTCCCAAGAGGCATCTTCCTGTCTGCGAGTACTCTGTCGAGCCTGACTATAATCATGTCTTTCCCCCCTAAACTGTCGCATCATATTCATCCTGGAGAAATGCACCGTACTTGAACACTTTGGCGAGAATCCAGATGATGATGCCGCTGAATAAAATCATCAGATTGAAATCGATGTTGATCCGGTTGAAACCGACGATCGATTGCTCATTCAACTCGGAAGCAATTTCTGCAAGTGAAAATGTCTGCAGCAGCAAATTTTGGAGTGCCATGTTTGTGAGTGCATCGATCAGAGTGAAAATCATTAGAGTGTAAGCTGCGAGCTCTATGAGACGGCTGTTCCTCAGTGTGAAGATGTGCCCATTGGTGAGGTTGTGAAGCCACCGGTTGATGAAGAAGAATATGAGGGTGATGGCGGTGATGTAAAGGAACTGTGCTGAAAGCCACAGCAGGATGGCTGTCTGATCCAGGTTGATCGTCTCCAGGTATGCTTCGGTGACTTCCAGTGTCAGCCCCGTCGTTTCATAAGTGCCTGTGATCGGGAGCTGTGTCAGTCCCGATTCGATGCGGTCCAGTGGGATGAACGGTACGGCGATGATCCCCGCAAGGGTTGCGAAAAGGCCGAGGGCCAGGAGTGCCAGCGGAATGTAGGAAAGCACGTAAAGGATCTTCACCATGGTTTTGAAGCGCTTATGCACCACTGCGTTATTTGTCATCGGTTACTCCTCCTTTTCCTTGTTAGTTACATTATACACCTATATTTAAATTAAAGCAATAATTATTTAATGTTTATCATTAAATAATTATTGCTGTGCATTAAATATAAAGTCATGGGAGACAAACTGACGGAAGAAGCTCCAATATATCGTTGAGCTGTCCGAAGCATTACTGTAATTTTATGCAAAAAATCAGTCGCACCCGGTGCATCGGAGCAGGGAGTGTTTTTTATTTGAAAATTCCAGGCCTCGAATGTTAAGAATTGATTAATTCTCTTTCCCGCTATGGATTTCATATGGCAATCCTGTTAACTTTAGATTACAAAACCTATGTCATGGAGGTACTTATGTCGAATGAACCCAATTCAAAAGTGAACGATCCCCCCCAAAAAGGCAGCCTGATGGAAATTTTATTGACCTCCCTCCGGCTGGGCCTCACTTCTTTCGGCGGACCGGTGGCACACCTCGCCTATTTCAAGGATGAGTATGTCGATAAGAAGAAATGGCTCGATGATAAATTGTATGCGGACATCATCGCGGTCTGCCAGTTCCTGCCGGGACCTGCGAGTTCGCAGGTCGGCATCTCGATCGGCATGCTGAGGGGCGGCATCCCGGGCGGTATATTGTCGTTCCTCGGATTCACGGTACCATCGGTCCTGGTTCTGATCATTTTCGCACTGGTGTATCAGACGTTCGATCTGGAAGGCGCAGTGTTCATCAACAGTCTGAAGATCGTGGCTGTGGCGGTCGTCCTCCACGCATTGATCGGGATGGGGAGGAATCTTGCGCCGGACTTTCCAAGGATGCTCATGGCCATCGGTGCCGCAGGACTCATGCTGATCTATCCAAATGCATGGATCCAGATCCTCACCATCGTCATAGGCGGGATCATCGGTTACATACTGTTCAGGAACAAGGCTGAAAATAAGATTTCGGACTTCAAATTCAATTTGACACGTAAAGTCGGAATCATATCTTTCAGTACGCTGGCCGGACTGCTCATACTGCTGCCGGTACTGAACTCCATGTTCAACAGCCAGTATTTGAACCTGATCGACATCTTCTTCCGTGTCGGTTCGATCGTCTTCGGCGGTGGCCACGTCGTGCTGCCGATGATCGAACGGGAAGTCGTGCCGACGGGTCTCGTCACGCCCGACCAGTTTTTGGCCGGTTACGGTATGGCGCAGGCAGTGCCGGGGCCTTTGTTCACATTCGCAAGCTACCTTGGCACGGTGATGCTCGGGACGACGGGCGGCATCGTTGCGACCGTTGCGATGTTCCTGCCGTCGTTCCTGCTTGTGATGAGTGCACTGCCTTTCCTGAATGTACTCCGCGGCAATGAGAAGTTCCAGAGCGTCCTGATGGGCGTGAACGCAACGGTCGTCGGTATACTGCTTGCCGCATTTTATGATCCTGTGTTCACGAGCGGCATCAATACGGGGCGGGACTTCTTTTTGGCACTGCTCCTGTTCTTCATGTTGTTCAGGATGAAGCTGCCTGCCTGGATGATCGTTATCCTTGGTGTTATTGCGGGATATCTATTACAATTATTACCGTAAGTTCAACAATTTAGACCAGATGGGGATTGAAGATTTTGTATATATTATTATTCGTTTTATTTGCCGGCTTGATCTTCAAGTCGTTCCATACGCACTACATATCGAAGAGGAAACGGTATTTCTCCTTCGATGACAGCCGGTATACCGGGGAAGATGATTTCCTTAAAATCAGCGAATTGAACATCAGACAGCTTGAACGGATTTTCCTTTATCTGATGCTCGCGACATATCTCGCGGCCCTCGCGATATTCATCTTCACAGACAGCGAGATGGCGATATGGGTGCTTGCGACGGTGCTGGCATGGCAGTTTGTACTCAGTGCCTTCGTCGATTTGAAATTATACTCGGCATTTCATGATAAAGGGCATCTTTTCATGGTGGCCGTATGGCTCTTGCTGATTGTGGTGCTGTACTATGGATTATCGAGATTTGAAATTGTCGTATAACATATGAATGGGAGCAGGGTATTATATGAGCAGTCAGAAAATCATTTTCTTTGATATTGACGGGACACTCTACAACGATGACAAGGTCGTGCCGGATTCGACGAAGGAAGCGGTGAAGGCGGCGAAGAATGCAGGTCATATCGCAGCCATCGCGACGGGGCGTTCGCCTTTCATGTATGAAGATCTCCGGGCGGAACTCGGCATCAGCACCTTCGTCAGCATGAACGGCAACTATGTCGTGTTCGAAGACGAGCTGATCCATACCAATCCGCTGGATGGGGAAAGACTTAACGACATCACGGAAATGGCGATGGAGAATGATCATCCGATCGTCTACCTGGACGAGGAAAACATGCATTCGAATGTACCTGAGCATGAGCATATGACTGAAGGGCTCGCGACTTTGAAGCTCGGCTTCAAGCCGGGCCATGATCCGGACTACCATATCGGCCGCAATATATACCAATCGCTGCTGTTCTGTCCGAGAGGCGAAGAAGGGGTGTATCAGGAACATTTCAAAGATGCATTCCAGTTCATAAGATGGCATGTCTACTCGATGGACGTCTCTCCCAGGAACGGCTCCAAGGCGGAGGGCATCAAACAAGTGGTCGGGAAGATGAACCTCGACCTCAACAATGTCTATGCATTCGGGGACGGGGCGAACGATGTTGAAATGCTGCAGTATGTGCCGAACAGTTTTGCGATGGGGAACGCCCGGGAAGAAGTGAAGCCGCATGCGAAACACATCACGACCAGCGTCGATGACCATGGGATCCTGAACGGCCTGCGGCAGGCGGATCTGATTTGAATCAAGGACTTTCCATGTTTAGTTTTATAATCACCGGGAAGATGTATAGTGGGATATGACAGCTATGCGATATAAAATAAAACACCTATAAAATTTTATTTGGGAAAGGTGATTTCATGGTACAGACAACTGAAAAGAACAAAGTGATCGAGTCATTGAACAGACAGCTCGCAAACCATATGGTGCTGTGGGGTAAACTCCATAATTTCCACTGGTATGTCAAAGGGCCTCATTTCTTTTCACTGCATGCGAAGTTTGAAGGATTGTACAACTCGACGGCAGTAATCATCGATGACGTTGCTGAGAGGGTGCTTGCAATCGGAGGACAGCCGATCGGCAAACTTGCAGAAGCGCTTGAGGAGTCAAGCATTGCTGAAGCGGAATACGGACTCGATGAGAATGCGATGGTCAGCCAGCTGATTGAAGATTATGATTTGATCAAAGAAGAGCTGAAAAGCGGTGTGAAAGAAGCGGAAGACGTGGGCGATGATTCGACGGCGGATATGTTCATCGCTTATATCAAAGATATCGAGAAGACCAGCTGGATGTTGCAGGCGTACCTCGGGCAGGACGTTAAAAAGTAAAAATCTTTAAGTGATGTTTAATGGCGGTTCCTTTGAACCGCCATCTTTTCATGCATGGCTGACATAATGAAACCGCCCCCGGCTCCAGGAGCAGGGGGCGGTTTCTCATATTTTCTCAACAAATAAATTCTGTCCGACGGTCATGCTGATCTGTATATCTTTATCGAAGCCGGGCTTTTTTAAGGTGATCAGATCGAGCGCCTCATCGACCTCTTCGACGACGACTTCATCCCCGATGTTCAAGTGATGGTTCTTGAAGTACTGGAGGAGTTTCTTATCATCGACAATCCTCGATATGATGATGTGATCCCCCGCCTGCACCTTGGGAAGGAAGAGCGTATTCTCCTCCTGCTCTTCCATCCGATCGGGGTTGACCGCTCCGCCATGAGGGCAGAATTCAGGGAAACCGAGAAACTCTTCCAGTTTATCCGCGACATCGTTGCTTGTGCTGTGTTCAAGCAGTTCCGCTTCTCTGTGCACGGCGTGTATATCGAAGCCAAGCTCCTCGACGAGGAAGACTTCCCAAAGCCTGTGCTTGCGGATGAGTTTTTTCGCGTAAGAGGTGCCTTGATCGGTCAGCATGCTGCCCTTATACGGCGTATAGGAGACCCAGCCGATCTTGACCAGGCTGTTCATCATCTCGGTCACAGTGGGCGGCGCAATCCCCAGTTTCCCGGCGATTTCCTTATTAGGCACCTGGACCGTCCGGCCGCCAAGTTCAAATAAAATCTTCAAATAATCTTCTTTGGTAGGGCTCAATCCTAATCCCCTCCTAATACATGTTATCGAATCCCGCCATGATTTCAGGAGGCCGGCAATTCGTATTTGATGCGGGTATAATGCGTATATTCTTCGCCCCGCCGGGTCAGTGTGTAGCCGTCGGTGTTCTGCTCCACATATCCATTCAGGAGCAGGTGTTCGATATGCTTTTTGAATGATTTATCATCCAGGTTGAAGTGACTCTGGATGCCCCTGCGCGAAATCGTCCTGTGTTCATCCTCGTTCATCAGCATCAATATCATCGCTCTTGCAAAAACCTTTTTCTGGTTGTGCTGCTTGACCTTGGTGCTGACAAAGCCTTTCGGGTTGAGCAGGAACACAAGCATGAAGACGATGAAGGCGACAAAGGATGTGGCACCGGACATCGAAACGTCCAGGTGATCACCTGCCAGATAACCGAGTGTACTATTTATGAAGGCAAAGATGAAGGACACCCATATCATATGGCTCAGCCTTTTGACGAGCAGGTAGGCCGTCAGTGCAGGGGCGACGAAAAAGTTGATGACCAGGATGGAGCCGACGGCATCAAACGCTGTCACAGCTGTGATCGAAACGAGCGTCATGAGCAGGTAGTATATGAGTGTCGTACTGAAGCCTGCTATGTAGGCATATGTCGGGTCGAACGTAGACAGCTTCAGTTCCTTGTAGAATAAAGCGACGAAGCCGCAGTTGATGACGAGCAGCAGTGAGAGCTGCCACAGCGCGTTCGGCACGCTGAATCCGAATATTTCGATCCTGTTCAATGGGGCGAACAGCACTTCGCCCATCAGGACGACGTCGAGGTCCAGATGCACGTTATCCGCATACCTTGAAACCAGAATGATGGCCAGTGCGAACAAAGCGGTGAATACGATACCGATTGCGGCATCCTGTTTGATCAGTCTTGTATTGATGATGACCTGTATCAGATATACTGTGAGCAGTCCGATGAGGCCCGCGCCGATGATCAGCCACGGCGACCTCAAGTCCTGGGTGATGAAGAACGCAAGCACGATGCCGAGCAGTATCGTATGGCTGATGGCGTCCGTCGTCATGGAGAGCCCTTTCAGTACAAGGAATACACCAAGGATGCTTGTGGCAAGCGCAGTCACGATCAGAACGAACCATACTTCAATCATGAAACCACCCCCTGATTCCTTTTACGGTGTGTGTGCAGCAGGCCTTTACTGCCGAACACCATGGACAGGAGGACAAGGATGCTCATCGCAAGGATTATGGAAGGGCCGGTGGCGAATCCCGCATAAACCGTACTCACATATGTTCCTGTGAATGCTGATACTGCACCGGAGAAGCCTGCGATGATAAGCACCATCGGAAACCGGTTGGACCATAACAGGCCGATGACACCCGGGGCGATGAGCAGGTTGACGATCAGGATGGCACCGACAGCCTTCAGGCCCACTGCAATCAGGACGATCGTCATCGAGAGTATCATGAAATTCATGAGTCCCGTGTTCACCCCGACACTTTTACTGAAAATGGGATCGAATACATAAATCTTTATATGCGAATAGAACAACATGAACAGCAACAGGCTGATCACTGATGCAATGATGATCAGATAAACATCCGTACGGAGCATATAAGCGGCCTGACCGAAAATATAGTCGTCTATGCCCTGTGTGCCGGAGAAACCCGGGTGTCCCTGCACGTAGCTTTTGAGCGCCATGCCGAGGCCGAAAAAAGAAGACAGTATCAATGCCAGTGCACTGTCCAGTGTCACTTTCGACGAGTCGGTGATGATCTGGATCGTGAAAAAGGCAAAGATGCCGAAGATGACGGCACCGAGCGCGAGTGTATAAGTCTCCATCACCCCGACCAGCATGAATGCGAAGATGATGCCCGGAAATGTTGCGTGTCCGATGGCGTCTCCAATCAGGCTCTGCCCCTTGATCACACTGACCGTCCCCACTATGCCGCAGGCGAATGCCAATATGACGGTGCCGATGGCGACGATCAGGAAAGTGTAACTGGTCAGTACATCAATCATGTGGTGACACTCCTGTCATCGTATGCTTTATCAATATTTTCCTTCTTCCAGGCTTCTTCAATAGTGCCCTGTGCGATGACGGATTTGTTGAGAATGATCACATGATCGAAATATTCTTCGACCGTGTCCAGGTTATGGTGGACGACGAGGAAGCTTTTACCTTTCGCCTGAAGCGCCTTGATCGTGTCGATGATGAGTTTCTCAGTGGTGATGTCAATGCCCTGGAGCGGTTCATCCATGATGTAGAAATCCGCATCATGACAGATCGCCCGCGCCAGGAAGACGCGCTGCCGCTGTCCGCCGGAGAGCTCACTGATCTGGCGGTCTTTGAAAGCTTCCATCTTCATGGTGGAGAGTGCATCCATTGCGGCGGCGACATCTGCTTTGTTCATGCGCTTGAACCAGCCTTTATGAACATATCTCCCCATCAGAACGACATCAAGAACAGTGGTGGGGAAGTCCCAATTGACTTCACCTTTCTGCGGCACATAAGCGATGTTTTTCAGCGCATGTTTCGGTTTTTTGCCGTTGATTTCAACTTTGCCGGACAGTGGTTTATTGAGGTTCATGATGGACTTGATCAATGTCGATTTGCCTGCGCCGTTCGGTCCCACCACCGCAGTCCGGCTGTTTGCCTTCACTGCCAGGTTGATATGCCAGATGACCGGGTTATGGGCGTAGGCCACACTTAAGTCGCTCACTTCGATTATGTTCCTTGTCATGATGGTCCTCCTTATTGTAAGTGATCTGCAATCACATCGATGTTATGTCTGTACATCGTGATATAAGTGTCGCCAGTTTCACCTTCAGGGGCGAGCGAGTCGGAAAGCAGGGCATTTTCTCCGCCGCTCACGACTTCAACCGTCCCCCCTTCGGACTCTACGACTTCCTGAAGGCGCTGCATCCGGTCAGGGTTCGTCGTCGTTTCAACGAATATGGCATTGATGTCATTTTCAACAATCAAATTTGCAGTCTGTTGTATCTGGTTGTTGGATACTTCAGAATCCGTCGAAAAGCCTTGAGGTGCATGCACTTCAATGTCATAGGAGGCAGCGAGGTACCCGAATGCATCATGCGGCGTGACGACGATTCTCGATTGGTCCGGGATTTCTTCAATCCTGTCGCTCACATACTGATCCAGTTCCTCAAGCTCGCTAAAATATGCATCGAGATTTTCCTGATACTGCGCTTCCCCATCAGGATGGTTTTCAACCAGAATGTCCATGACATTCTGCATGGCCACTTTATACAAATCTATGTCGAACCAGAAATGGGGATCAATGACCTCTTCCCCCTCTTCTTCCATAGTCTCCAGGTCCTCATTGCTGAGGTTTTCCGCGACGGCGACACCATCTTCAAGGACATCCACCATCCGGCCTTCGAAATCGAGGCCCTGATACATGATGATATCCGCCTCGTTGAATGTCCGGAGATCGCTTGAGGTCGGCTCATAGACGTGTGGGTCCTCCCCGGCAGGAATGACCAATTCCACAGCGAATCCATCCACGCCTTCTTCCAATACATTTACCATGTCATACAGGAAAGTTGTGGTGACCGCAATCTGCTCACGGCCGTCTTCCTCAGCATCAGCATCTCCCGCTTCCCCGTTTCCGCATGCGGAAATGATCAGGGTCAAGAGCATTGTCAAAATCAATGTAAATCGTTTCAAATGAATCTCCTCCAATTATGGTTAGTCTAACTTATTTATTAGGATACCCTAAACTTATGGAAGGGTCAACTTGAAAGGTGAAAATAAGGACAGTGCCATCGGAATTCATCAGTATGTCGCCGAAGGTTGAGGAATCAAGATGCAAATTCGTATTGTTGGCCCGAAAACAATCGAAATCAAAAAAAAGCCGCAGCAGATGATCATCTGCTGCGGTCGTCATTTTTATCCTAGTCTTCTTTTCTGATGTTATACTTCCACGCTTTATCCCTGTCCATCATCTTGATGGCGGCATAGACGAGGATGAACTGGATCGCGATGATCGGTATGCCCATCATGCCGGAGACCACTTCGAGCGGTGCAAGTCCGCCGATCTGCATCAGAGCGAGTGCAAGCACCGTGATGATCACAGCGACAAGTATGCGGACGAACTTAGACGGGTCCTGCTCACTCATATCTTCCTTGCTGGTGTAGGCCGCTATGGTGAATGTCGTGGAATCGAGTGTGGTGGTCAGGAATATCATGGCAATGATGATGAAGACCACCATGACGATCGTCGACAGCGGAAGTGTCTCAAGGATGACCGGGATGATTGCGGTCGGTTCATTTTCGTCCGCAAGCGAAAGTACATCAAGCTCACCCGTCAGCTGGCGGTGTACGCCGATGCCGCCGAGGATTCCCGTGGCCACCCATGACAGGGCGGTCGGGGCGACCATGTAGGTCAAGATCATTTCCTTGATGGTGCGTCCTCTTGAAATCCTCGCTGCAAAGACGCTGTGGAGCATCGCCCACGTGGCGTTATAAGCAAACCAGAAAACAAGGTGGTTCTTGATGAAGGATGTCTGTTCGATCACGGTGGATTCCGTGAAGAATGAAATCGTCATATAATTGCTGACCAGATGCCCCACGGTATCCGTGAAGAAATCCATGATGAATATCCCCGGTCCGACGATGATTATGAACAGGGCCAGGCCTGCCGACATATAGATGTTGGCGACACTCAGACGCTTGATGCCCTTCTCGATGCCGACATATGCGCTGAGTGAAAAGAGGAAGACCCAGAGGATGGTGACGATCAGGGTCATCGTGAATGTCACTTCCGTATCAAGGAGTGCCGCCAGATTCGATGTGATGATCGGTGTTCCGAGCCCGAGTGTCACCGCGGCACCTGAAAGGATGCTCACAAGGAATAAAATATCCAGGATGGTGCCGCCGATGCCGTCGGTGAACTTATCCCCGAACAATATCCTTGTGGCTTCGGAAATGCGCATCATCGGACGCTTCTTCACATGAATGATATAGGCGATTGCAGGAGCAGCCATGACGAATATGGAAAATGTCTGGAGGCTCCAGATGAACATGGAATAGGAATTACCCCATAACATGGACTCCGCTGACCCCGCTTCGATGCCGGCGGGCGGATTATTGGCGATGTCCGCCCATTGGATCATGCCGGTCCTCATGATGGTGGACCCGAGGCCCATCGCAATAAGAAGCGATGAATACTGGAAGAGCGTGAAATCAGGCTTGGCAGCGGGGTCCCCGAGCACCACTTTTCCGTATTTTGAAAAGGCCAGGTAGAGTCCTATCAGGACGAGTATGTTTGCATACCATATGTACCCCCAGCCGAAGTTCGTCACGATGGCATCGAATATGCTGTTGAGCAAATCCAATGTTTCCGATTCGTACAGTGCGAAGGGGATGCTGATAAGTATGATGAAGAGCACGGAAGGAATCAAAATTTTCTTATCAATCAATTGCCATTTATTTTTCTTTTTCTTCAAATTGGTCACACCCCTTTTAAAATTGATATTCACTAAAATGACATATATTAAACACTATCATAAAAAAACACGCCTTACAGGCGTGTTCAGCCGTTACTTCTCAAGCAGTGCCTCTTCCTCGTCACGGGAATGGATTTCATTCACTATGATGACCGAATTGGCAAAATCGATCAGCTGCTGGTAATCGGGGTCCTCCCTGCGGATCTCATCTTTCATTTTGCCTGCAATGATCCGCATGATGTCATGATCACGGATCAGATGCTGTACTTTGTCGTGCAGGCCGGGATCATTTTTCACCGCAACTGTATACAGCCCGTTCTCTTCCTCTTCCGTATCTGCATGGACGATGATCTTGCCTTCCACGAATTCGATGAATGAATCGACCTCTTCGGCGAGATGGGCATATTCCTTTTTCTCCAGGAGTCCCCTCATGCCTTCGATTCTTTCTTTCGCTCCGCCGAGCCCGGCGTCATGGATCGCTTTGTGTGAATCGAACTTTCTTAAAGCCGGTCCCACCATTTCAATCACTCCAGTCCTATTATTTTTCCTGAGGGTTCGTTGCCCACATTTCGGTGTTTTTAACGAGCGTACGCGGATGGATCTTCAGGTTGTTGACGATGATGTCTGCAATATCTTCAGGCTGGGTCATGGTGGCCTCATCGAGCTTCGTGTTGCCGATCAGCGATGTGTTGACGGCGGAAGGTGTCAGGTAGGAGACACGGACGTTGTGCGGCCGCATTTCCTTGAGCAGCCCTTCGGTCATGCCGATGACGGCGAATTTCGTCGCTGAATAAAGTGATCCGCCCGGCCCGGAACGGAGTCCGGATACGGAAGCGATATTGACGACATCACCGCTCTTCTGTTCCACCATTCCCGGCAGCACCGCTTTCAGCATATGATACATCCCAAAGACATTGACCTGCATCATCTTCTCGAAATCTTCGGTATTGGACTCGAGGAACGGTCCGTTATCCATCAGGCCGGCATTGTTGATCAAGATATCGATGGAATCGAATGTTTCATTCGCTTCTTCGACAGCTGACTGTACGCCTGCTTCATTGGATACATCCGCACTGATGGCGATGACTTCAACGCCTGTTTTGGCGATTTCCGATTTCGCTTCTTCCAGCGCTTTTTCATCGCGGCCCATGATTGCCACATTGACGCCTTCATCCGCCAGGTTCAGCGCGGTATGGAAACCGATGCCGCGGCTGCCCCCGGTGATGATGGCGTTCTTACCTTGTAGATTCTGCATAAACACACTCCAATCTTCATTTAGTGCCATTGTACCAAAGCGGGCACTGTCTATCATTGATAAAGGCCGGGAATTTCTATAAAATGAACTTAAGCGCTTACACATGACGACAGGAGAGATATCAAATGGAAAAATGGCTTGAAACCGCGAAGCAGTACGATGCGGAAGATCATATCGGGAATTACAAAAATGAATTCTATATCGGCGAAAATCTATATTATATGGATGGAAACTCGCTCGGTCTCATGAGCCGGCGCGCAGAAGCGAGTGTTCTGGATGTTCTGGATGACTGGAAAACCCTCGGCATCGACGGCTGGACGGAAGGGGAGCGGCCGTGGTTCTACATGTCCGAGAGGATCGGGGAACTGATGGCGGGGCTCATCGGAGCGGACAAGGGATCGGTGCTTGCGGCCAATTCCACGACGGTGAATATCCACCAGGCCGTGCGCACACTGTACCGGCCGACCGGTTCCAGGTATAAGGTCATCGTCGATGAACTGAATTTCCCGTCGGATATATACGCGGTACAGGCTGTGCTGGATGATTACGGACGCGGTGATGCACTGCTGAAGGCGGAAAGCCGCGACGGCCACACACTGGAGACGGAGGACATCATCGGTCTCATGGATGAGAGTGTGGCGATGGTCTTTTTGCCGTCCATTCTTTACAGAAGCGGTCAGATCCTGGATATGGAAAGATTGACTGAAGCCGCACATGAGAAGGGGATCATCATCGGTTTCGACCTGTGCCATTCCATCGGGGCCATCCCGCACGAATTGAAGGACTGGGGCGTCGACTTTGCGGTGTGGTGCACCTACAAGCACCTGAATGGCGGACCGGGATCTGTGGCGGGTCTTTATGTCCACCCCGGACATCACCGAAAACATGCCTCTTTGAAAGGCTGGTTCGGCAACAATAAAGAAACCCAGTTCGATATGGATCATGCATTCGACCCGGCGGAAGACATCAGCCAGTACCAGATCGGCACCCCGCATATACTCTCCATGGCACCTCTGCTCGGCGCTTTGGAGATATTCAATGACGTGGGCATCGCAAAGGTCAGGGAGAAATCACTCAGGCTGACCGGTCTCATGCTTGAGGTGCTGGATGCTGAATTCAAGGAATACGGCATTGAAATCGTGACGCCGCGTGGAGCGGACGCGCGGGGCGGCCATGTGCTGATCGGTCATGAACATGCTGCAGGCATCACTGCGGCATTGAAATCCAGGGGTGTCATCCCCGACTTCAGGGCGCCGGGTTATGTCAGGATTGCGCCTGTCGCCCTCTACAACAGTTTTGAAGATGTTTATCACACACTCAGGATATTAAAGGAGATCATGGACGACGGAACTTATAAAAAATTCGGGAATCAGCGGGGAGTGGTCGCATGACATGGATCGACATCACACAGACACTGACGGAAGACACGGCGCACTGGCCGGAAGATACACCTTTCAATTTTGAAGTGCCTGTCACCAAAGCGGATACAGGCTCGGTGAATATCGGCAAGATCACGACGAGCACACATACCGGGACACATATCGATGCACCGTTCCACTTCGATGAGGCTGGTAGGACCATTGAAACACTCGATGTCAACCGGTACATCGGGGAGGCCACCATCATCGAAGTGTATGATACAGGAGAAATCACCAGAGAAGCGCTTGAGCGCTTCACAGTCAAAGGGCGTATTTTGCTGATCAGAACGCAGAAAGCCTATGATACGGAAAGATTCCCGGAGGAAGTGCCGGTGCTGGCTGAGGATGCAGTCGCCTACATCGCATCCCTCGGGATAAAGCTTTACGGCATCGATGTGCCGTCGGTTGACGCACTCGATTCCAAAGATCTCACCATCCATCACAAACTGCATCAAAACGATATCATGATCATCGAGAATGTCGTACTGGCGGAGACGCCGGGAGGGTTCTACGATTTCATCGCCCTGCCTTTAAAGATCAAAGGCGGAGACGGCTCGCCCGTCCGGGCGGTCGTTAAAGCCAAGGGGGAGTAGGAATGTCAGAGTATCAAGACAAGACACTGAACGGGGAAGACGTGAAGACGGACTTCAATAAGGATATGACGTACGGGGAATACTTATCACTCGAACAGGTGCTCACGGCGCAGAAGCCGCTGTCTGATGAGCATGACGAGCAGCTGTTCATCATCATTCATCATGTTTCGGAATTGTGGATGAAATTGATGATACATGAACTGAATTCGGCAATCCGGGACATCGAATCGGATGATTTCCGGGTCGCGTTCAAAAAACTTGCCCGGGTGGCGAACGCACAGCAGCAGATCATCGCGTCATGGGATGTCCTCTCGACCCTCACACCGAGCGATTACCTGAAATTCAGGGATGTGCTGGCCAACGCCTCCGGGTTCCAGTCCTACCAGAACCGGATGATGGAATACTGCCTCGGCTATAAGACGACTCACGCTTTGAAGATATATGAAAAAGATCCGGAAATATATGACCGGCTGAAGCGCCAGTTGGAAACCCCGAGCATATATGATGCGGCGATCCGTGCGGTCCACCGGGCCGGGTTCCACATAGATGAAGCGGTATTGGACCGGGATGTCACTAAAGATTATGAAGCGAACGATTCGGTCAAGGCAGCATTCAGGCAGATTTACCTGAATTCCGAGGAGCATTTCGTATTGTATGAGCTTCTGGAAAAACTGGTGGATATTGAAGACAGGTACAGCCAGTGGCGTTTCAGGCATATGAAGACGGTGGAGCGGATCATCGGTTTCAAGACGGGGACCGGCGGCAGTTCCGGCGTCAATTATTTGAAGCGTGTGATCGATAAATATTTCTTCAAGGAATTGTGGGAATTACGGACTGAATTATAAAAAGGAGGGGCTGGATTTGAAGGATTACGGCCAGACGAATATTTTCGATGATGTGATCAAAGAGGATGAGACATTTGTCATCGTCGTGCAGGAAATCAGTGACCAGCCGGGCGGACTTCAGAAAAAGGTCCTGCGGGAATACACGAGCCTGAAGATGGACCAGATGAAGAACCTGTTCGAGCATTTGAAGGATTTTTATCTTGAAGAGAAGCTGTCCGGGACGGGGCAGTACTTCGATATCACTGTCTACACCAATGAAGAGTATGCAGGGGATAATATATATGCCCATATAAAAAGGCACCGCAACAGCAAAGGGTGGACGACGGGCACGAAATGAATATTGGACGGGCGGAAGCGCCCGTCCACTTTTATTTCCCATGTGGAATTTGTAAACAAGTAATATGCCGATGCGTATAAAAATTTGTTACTGTGACGATTAATATTTATAATGGAGGTGTATACATAAGTATACTTGGAAAAATATTCGTAGCGAATCGGAGGATGTTCAAATGAGAATTATTGTAGCTGGAGGAGACGGTTTTTGCGGATGGCCGACTGCACTCTACTTATCTGAAAAAGGGCATGACGTCACTATAGTGGATAATCTGGTCAGAAGGAAGTATGATGAGGAACTCAATTCCAACTCGGTCACGCCGATTGCCTCACTGGAAGAGCGGGTGGCGAAATGGAATGAACTCACCGGTAAAGAGATCAAAGTTTACGAAGGTGACCTTAACCATTATGATTTCCTGAGCCTTGTGTTCAAACAGGAACGTCCCGAAGCATTCGTCCATTTTGCAGAACAGCGTTCGGCGCCTTATTCCATGATCGACCGTGAGCACGCTGTTTACACCCACCAAAATAATGTGATCGGCAACCTGAATGTGCTGTATGCGATCAAAGAGTTCGAACCGGACTGCCATCTGATCAAGCTGGGCACGATGGGCGAATACGGCCAGCCGAACATCGACATCGAAGAAGGGTACATCGAAGTCGAACATAAGGGCAGAAAAGACGTCCTGCCGTTCCCGAAACAGCCGGGATCTTTCTACCACCTGACAAAAGTGCATGATACGGATAACATCATGTTCGCATGCAAAATCTGGGGAATCCGTGCAACGGACTTGAACCAGGGTGTCGTATATGGATTGAATACGGAAGAAACATTGAAGGACCCGGTCCTCGTCAACCGCCTGGATTATGATGCGATTTTCGGTACAGCACTGAACCGCTTCCTCACACAGGCGGCGATCGGTCACGATTTGACCGTCTACGGTGCAGGCGGACAGACGCGGGGCTATCTGAACATCAAAGATACCGTACGCTGCGTTGAAATTGCGGCGGAAAACCCGGCGGATAAAGGTGAATTCAGGGTGTTCAACCAGTTTACAGAGTCATTCTCCGTCCTGGAACTTGCACAGAAGATACAGGGCGTCGCAAAAGAACTGGGCATAGACGTTGAAGTCTCAAACCTTGAGAACCCGCGTGTGGAGAAGGAGGAACATTATTATAATGCTGTGAATACGGCCTTGATCGACCTTGGCCTGGAACCGCATCTCCTGACCGACGACGTACTGAAAGAGATCCTCGAGTACTGCCTCGAGTATAAAGACAGGATCATCGTGGACAATGTACTGCCACAGGTCACTTGGAAATAAATAGTTTTAAATCTGGAGGCTGCTCACGCATGAAAATCGCGATTGTAACAGAAACATTCCTGCCATCGACTGATGGCATCGTCACACGATTGAAAAAAGCGATCGATCATTTCCTTCACGCGGGCCATGAAGTGCTGGTCATAGCCCCCGATCTCGGTGTGTCAGACTACAAAGGTGCGAAAGTGATCGGCGTGAAGCCGGTCACTTTCCCTTTTTACCGATACAGGAAATGGGGGTTCCCGTCCCGTAAGGTCTACCGGGAGCTGGAAAAGTTCAAGCCGGATGTGGTCCACGCCGTGAATCCGCTGCTGCTCGCGACGAGCGCGGTGACCGCTGCACAGAAGCTTGAAGTGCCGCTTGTCTCCTCGTATCATACCCATCTGCCGAAATACCTGGATTTTTATTCCGTATATAAACCGTTGAAGCCTTTATTATGGTGGTATATCAGAAGGCAGCATAAAAATGCGGATGTCAATCTGGTCACTTCCCGGTCGATGTACGAAACGTTGGATCGCGAAGGTGTCGAAAGGCTTGCAATCATCCCGCGGGGAGTGGATATTGAAAAGCGCCATCCAAAATTCCGGGACGAAGAGATGCGGGACCGGCTCACAGGAGGAAGGCCCGAAAATAAACTGCTTGTCTTCATTGGAAGGCTCGCCATAGAAAAGGAAATACATAAGCTTTTGCCCATGCTCGAGCAGCGGTCGGACATCAGCCTTGCGATCATCGGGGACGGCCCGGCAAGAAAAGGGCTTGAGAAGACCTTTGAAGGCACGGGTACGGTATTCACCGGTTTCCTGCATGGTGAAGAGCTCTCAAAAGCTTATGCATCGAGCGATGCCTTCATTTTTCCGAGCATCTCCGAAACACTCGGCCTTGTCATCCTTGAAGGGATGGCATCCGGCCTCCCCATCATCGCTGCAAAGAGCGGACCGACGATGGAGCAGGTCACCCATGGGAAAAACGGTATGCTCTTTGAAAGTGGAGATCTCGACAGCCTGCTTGCGGCGGTCGAAATGATCGATGACAAGGAAAATTACGAGAGGATCAGGGTCGAGGCAAGGGAAGAAGCGCTCAAATATTCCTGGGACAATGCCTCCAAGCGCCTGCTGGATTACTATAAAGGTGCAAGGGACAGGCATTCCGTGGGCAGGAGTGACTGATATACAGGAGGGATTCATATGAGAATGGTGGATATTATTGCGAAGAAACGTGACGGGGAAGCACTCACCAAAGAGGAAATCGACTTCTTTGTGGAAGGCTATACGAATGATGAAATACCGGACTATCAGGTGTCGAGCCTGATGATGGCGATGTTCTTCAACGATATGAATGATGAGGAGCGGGCGAACCTGACGATGGCGATGGTGGCTTCCGGCGACCAGATCGACCTCTCGGAGATCGAGGGTGTGAAAGTCGATAAGCACTCGACCGGCGGTGTCGGCGATACGACGACGCTCGTCCTTGCACCGCTCGTGGCGGCACTCGATGTGCCTGTCGCGAAGATGAGCGGGCGTGGGCTCGGCCATACGGGCGGTACAATCGATAAGCTTGAAGCGGTTGAAGGGTTCCATGTGGAAATCTCAGAGCGGGAATTCACAGATATCGTGAACAGGGATAAAGTCGCGGTCATTGGACAGTCGGGCAATCTGACGCCTGCTGATAAGAAGCTTTATGCCTTGCGTGATGTGACGGCGACGGTCAATTCGATCCCGCTGATCGCAAGCTCGATCATGAGCAAGAAGATCGCAGCCGGTGCAGATGCAATCGTGCTCGACGTGAAAGTCGGCGACGGTGCATTCATGAAGACTGAAGAAGATGCGGCGGAACTCGCTTCAGCGATGGTCTCGATCGGCAACAATGTAGGACGTAATACGATGGCGATCATCTCGAGCATGGAAGAGCCGCTGGGACGTGCAATCGGCAACGCACTCGAAGTACAGGAAGCGATAGAGACGCTGAGAGGGGAAGGGCCCCGTGACCTGACCGAACTGAGCCTCGAACTCGGCAGCCAGATGGTGGTGCTCGGCGGCAAGGCAGAGACACTTGAAGAAGCGCGGGAGAAGCTGCAGGGTGCAATTGAAGACGGCAGCGCGCTTGAGAAGTTCAAAGTGTTCCTGGAAAACCAGGGCGGGGACGCGTCCATCGTGGATGACACCGGCAGACTGCCACAGGCAAAATTCAAGTTTGAAGTGGAATCAACCGAGGCAGGATACGTCGAGGAAATCGGTTCCGAGGCAATGGGTGTCGCATCCAGCATGCTTGGTGCCGGCCGTCAGACGAAAGATGATGAAATCGACCTTGCCGTCGGCCTCATGCTGAATAAAAAAGTCGGGGACCGTGTCGAAGCGGGGGATTCTCTTGTCACGATATACAGCAATACCGAAGCCGTTGAAGCCGTCAAAACTAAAATCCTTGATAATTATAAGATCGGCGGGGAGGAAAAAGACATCCCGCTCATTCGCAAAGTGATCACTGAATAATATGATGAGGAGTAAAGCCATGATTGAAAAATGGATTCCGCAATACTACAAACTGGGCGCTGAAGAACAGCAGCACCTGGCAGAAACTTTCGAAGCACTGGACATCGGGGAGATAGAGAAGGTGTATGAGGAGACTTACCTCAATCCACCACCGGTGGATATGGCGAAGATAGAAGAGATTCCCTATATTTCAGAGGAGGCGATCGAAGAAGCACGCAAAAGGAAACTGAAAGCGCGTGCCGAAACCTCAATCAACGAAGGTGAGTTTGCCGTACTGCTGATGGCAGGGGGGCAGGGTACACGCCTCGGGCATCCGGGCCCGAAGGGCACATTCTCATTCGACGGGGTGTCTTTATTCGCACTCCAGGCAAGGCAGCTGAAGAAGTATGGGGCCGGAGCGGGTCTCCCGGTGCACTGGTATATCATGACGAGCGATATCAATCACACCGAAACCCTTGAATTTTTCAAGCAGAATGATCATTTCGGGCTTCCTGAAGAGAATGTGCATTTCTTCAAACAGGAACACTTCCCGCCGGTCGGAAAGGACAAGACGCTGCTGCTGACGGCAGACAGGCGCATCATGATGACCCCGAACGGCAACGGCGGTGTGTTCGCGTCATTATATAGGTCGGGGATGCTTGAAGATATGAAGGCACGCGGGGTCAGGCATGTCTTCATGAACAATGTGGATAATGCAGTCGTAAAGGTGCTGGATCCACTGCTTGCCGGTCTCCATCTGGAAAGCGGAAGTGAAATCACATCAAAATCCATCGTGCCGAAGCCTGGCGAGAGCGTCGGCCGTCTGAGTCTGGTGGGCGGTGCCAAGGCGGTGGTCGAATATACGGAACTGCCGGAAGGATCGGACCGGGATTTCCTGAACGGCAATATCGGCATCCACATTTTCACGACGGATTTTCTGGATAAGGCGGGGAAAGTTGAAATGCCCTACCACCTGGCTTTGAAAAAGCTCTCCTTCCTTGATGCGGAGCTGAACGAAGTGAAGGAAGAAGTGCTGAAGTTCGAGAAGTTTTATTTTGATGCATTCAACCATGCCGGGACGCACCATACACTGCAGGTGGACAGAAAAGGGGAGTTCTCACCGCTTAAGAATAAAGAAGGTCAAGACAGCATAGAAACGGCTTATCAGGCCCTCAAAACCGAAGGGCTGATCTGATGGAGAGAAACGACGGTGCAATCAGGCATACTCACAACAGGAAAGCCCGCGAGAAAAGTTCGATGCGCGGCATCATCCCTTTATCTTTTGGTGAGGAGGTGGGGAACAGTGTAAGCCACGGTGTCGCCGCCCTCGTCTTCATCATGCTGCTCCCGTTCACCTCTGTGTACATGTATCTGGAAGGCGGGACGGCGCATGCTGTCGCCGGCTCTATATATGTCATCAGCATACTGCTCATGTTCCTGACCTCGACACTGTACCACTCCATGGCGCATAATACCCAGCATAAATACATCATGCGCCTGCTCGACCACAGCTTCATCTATATCGCCATTGCCGGGACATATACACCGATCGCGATTTCGGTCATCGGCGGCTTCTGGGGCACATTCACACTCGCCGTTCAATGGATTGCAGCCTTGTGCGGCATACTGTACAAAATACTGAGTCCAAGAGTCAGTTCCAAAGTCAGCATGATTTTCTACTTGCTGATGGGCTGGATGGCCGTATTATTTACACCCATCATCATCAGCGAAACGAACTGGGTCTTCATCGGCCTGATTGTGCTCGGCGGCCTCAGTTATACTGCAGGTGCATGGTTTTATTCGCAGAAGGAGCGGAATTACTTTCATATGATATGGCACTTCTTCATCATCATTGCAAGCGGATTGCATTATGCGGCCATCGTATTTTATATTTAAACTTCACTTTTCCCATCAGTTTGTTAAGATGTAACCTGGGTCAAAAATATTTATGGAGTTGATTTGATGAAAATTGTCTTTTACGGGGCAGGGAATATGGCAAGTGCGATTTTTATCGGAATGATAGAAAATCAAGTTGTGGAGCCTTCTGAGATATACTTGACCAGCAGAAGCATGCAGGAAAAGATAAAGTTCTTTAAAGAAAACCTGGGCGTCAATGTTTCTTACGACGACACGGAACTATTGAAAGATGCAGATTATGTGATACTTGCGAGCAAGCCACAGAGTTTTCCTTCAGTTGCCAGCAGAATCAGGCCATATCTTGAACCGAAGACAAAAGTCGTCTCCGTCATGGCAGGGACTCAGATCAAGACGGTCCGGCGGGAATTGAAGACTGAAAACCCGATTGCTAGAATCATGCCCAACACCAATGCAATGGTACGCCACTCAGTGAACGGCATATCCTATTCCAGTAATTTCACCGACAGGGATGAACTGATAGAATTGATGGAGAGTTTTGGAACAACCGTCACAGTCGAGGAAGACGAGATGCATAACATCACCGCGGCGACGGGGTCCGGATCGGCTTTTCTCTATTATATATATGAAAAATACGCAGAAAGTCTGATGGAGTTGGGCTTTGATGAAGAAGAGGCGATGTTCCTGACGCGCAACCTCGTCATCGGGGCCGGCAAGATGGTCGAAGATTCCGAGCTCTCTTTCAGTGACCTGCGCAAGAATATTACATCAAAACGCGGCACCACAGAGGCGGGGCTGGATGCCCTGGACGGTGAGAGCCTGAAAAAAATATTGATCACGACCCTGACGGCTGCAGCAAGCCGCAGCGAAGAGCTGAGTCAGGACGAAGATGAGTGAGGCACGAATACTTCATATTAAAATTAATATGAAGTATTTTTTAAAGGAGGCAGTTCAATGAGGACTCTATATAAAAACGGCAGGATATACAGCATGGCTTCAAAGGATGAGGTCTTTGAGAGCATCCTGACGGAAGACGGCAGAGTATCGGCCGTCAACCCGGGAGAAGTGGAAGCGGATCAGGTGATCGACCTGCAGGGCGGTGCGATGCTGCCGGGATTGAATGATACACATCTACACCTCGTCATGGTGGGAAAAAGGCTCAAGTCACTTGTTTTATACGATGAAAATGATGTCGACCGCGTAAAAGAACTGATCAACGATCACAGTTCCGACAGGGAATGGGACTTGATACTGGGTTATGATGAGAACAATTTTAAAGACGGCTACCGCATCAGCCGTCATGAACTGGATGTGTTGACGGATAAACCGACGCTCGTTGCACGGGTCTGCCAGCATGCGGGGATCGTCAATACGAAAGCCCTTGAGGCACTGGGCGTCGATGCTTCTGTGGAAGACCCGGAAGGCGGTTCTTATGAGCGTGATGCGGACGGGGAGCTTACAGGCTGGGTGTACGATACGGCATTCGACATGTTCAGGGCCGCACAGGTCGATGATACGATCGAATCGGTCAGCGATGACATCACTGTCGCCGTGGAACATTTATATACGCTCGGTGTTACGGGTGTGCATACTGAGGATATGGCATATTACGGAGAGAATGACATTCCGCTCAACGCCTATTTGAACACGATTGGTGAAGATGCCTTAAAATTCAGGGTGAACCTGCTCAGGCATGAATCCGTCTATGAAGAGATGGTGGAGAAGGCGCCGAGGTATAAAAAAGACTGGGTGGACAAAGATGCCATGAAAATATTCGCAGACGGTGCATTTGGAGGACGGACCGCCCTGATGAAAAAACCTTATGAACAGAGTGAGGACATCGGGCTGCGCATCCATACAAGTGAAAACCTTGAAGCGCTCGTTCAAAAAGCGAGACGCAACGGTGATGCGGTCGCCGTGCATGTGATTGGTGACCGGGCGACCGAGATGGTGCTGGATGCGATTGAAAAATACCCTGCACCTGAAGGGCTGCACGACCGGCTGATCCATGTGAGCCTGCTCGATGCTGATCTGATGGAAAGAATGTCCAGGCTGAACGTGATATGTGATATCCAGCCTACGTTCCTCACATCAGACATGCCGTGGGTCGAGGATTACATCGGTAAAGAGCGGGCGGAGCGTCTGTATAATTTCAGGACGATGAGCGAAAAAGGCCTGCTGCTCGGCGGCGGATCGGACGCGCCGATAGAGGATGTCAATCCGCTCTCAGGTGTTCACGCGCTTGTTACGAGAGAGGGACGGAGCGGGGTTTATAATGAAAGTGAAAAAATCGGCGTCTTTGAGGCGTTTCAGATGTATACTAAAAATGCTGCGGAAATCGTTTACCGGGGTGACCGTTCAGGCCTGATCAAAGAAGGCTATTATGCAGACTTTACAGTATTCGACCGGGACGTAATGGACGTCAGGGCGGAAGAATTGCCTGAAGCAAAGGTATTGTATACGATCATCGAAGATGAAGTGGTTTATCAAAAAGGAGGAATTTAGGTGGCATTGAAAATTGGTATTTTTGGAGCCGGGCACGGTGGAGTGACGGCAGCGGCGGATCTGACGAAAAGAGGGCATACGGTCACTTTGTATCAGTCGCCGGATTCGAAAAGTGATTTGAGCAAACTGAGGGAAAGCAATGAAATCATATTGAACGGAGACCCGGTGAAGATCCACTCTTTCACCCGTGATGTGACGGAAGCGGTCGGCGGGCAGGATGTGCTGATGCTTGCGATACCTGCACCTGCTGTCGAGAAGGTGGCGGAAAACATCGCACAGTACATCGAAGATGGACAGCATATCTATATCAACAGCGCGAGTGCGATGTGCAGCATCAGATTCCGCAATGTCATGGAGAAGCTTGGCATAGATAAAGACATCAGAGTGGGAGAATCCATGTCGCTGACCTATGCTTCAAGATATGATGCGGCAGCCAATGAAGCGAAGTTGATCGGCTTCAATGAGCATAACCTGTTTGCAGCTTATCCGGCCAAAGATACCGATGAAATGCTGGAAGTTCTAAGCGAGATGTATGATTTCGTCAAAGCTGAAACCATCATCGAGGTCACGCTGAATAACGGCAACCCGGAAAGCCATCCGGGGCCGTCCATCCTGAATGCCGGACGCATCGACTATGCAGGAGACAGTTTCTACTTATATAAAGAAGGCATCACGGAACATACGGTCAATGTCGTGCATAAAATAGACGAAGAACGTCAGGCGATATGCAGGAAGCTTGGCTATGAAGCGGTCGATAAATCAGCACGCAGCGTGAGAAGCGGGTATTTCGAAGAAGGGAAACCGCTCCTTAAACAGTTCAATGAATCGCCCGTACTTCGTGAAATCCTTGGGCCGACCCATCTTGAAAACCGCTACATCACTGAAGATGTGGAAAGCGGGCTTGTACTCTGGGCAAGCATCGGCGATGCTGTGGGAGTGGACACGCCGGTGATGGATTCCGTGATCACACTGACCGGGGTCCTTCTCGAAAGGGATTATTTTGAAATCGGCCTGACGCTGGATAAACTCGGCATTGACATAAAGGACGCCGAAGAGCTGAACAAGATCATGATCGGATGATCGGTTTTGATATAAAATAAGAATCGTACTCATCCCCGGGATGAGTACGATTCTTTTATTCCATATCCTTTTTATAGTATTTACCTTCAGTATGGAAAAATTCCTTATAAAGTTCAATGATTTTAGGTGACAGCAGGAACACGGCGATCAGGTTCGGCAGCACTACAAAGAACAATGTCAGGTCGAGCAGTGACCAAAGGAAGGTGGCACCGCCGATGGCACCGATGACGATTGAAACGATATAGACGACTTTGATCACTTTGCCGGCCCATAGTCCGAACAGGAATTCCGCCTGTCTTGCACCGTAAAATATAACGACTGTAATTGTGGAGAAAACGAATAAGACCAGTGCAATCGCGACCATGCTGCCGCCAAAAGTTCCGAAAGTCTCTTCAAATGCACGTGAAGTCAGTGCTTCACGGACATTATCCTCATGTGCATCACCATGCTGCCACACACCTGTGATCAGTACAACGAATCCGGTGATCGTACAGACGACCAGAGTATCGACGACGATTTGGACGATGGCCCAGAAGGCCTGTCTGACGGGGTGATCGGTCTGTGCTGCTGCATGGGCAATCGGAGATGTACCGAGTCCGGCTTCGTTACTGTATATGCCCCGGGCAAATCCCCACCGGATCGATTCCGCCAATACGACACCGGCGCCTCCGCCGAGTGCGGCTGTCGGGTTGAAAGCTTCGGTGAAGATAAGGGCGAATATCTCTGGCACCATTTCGACATGCATGAAAATGATGATCAATCCTGCAATAATATAGAAGAAAGCCATCACAGGCACCAGATATGAAGTGACCCGGCCGATGCGCCTGACACCGCCGAACACCACGATGCCTGCAAAGATGGCAATGGATATGCCGGTATAAATCGGCGGCACCGAGAAACTGTCAGTCACTGTACTGGCAACGGCGTTGCTCTGCACCATGATGCTTGGTATCAGTTCTATCATCAGGAAAAAGGCGTACCAGACAGCGAGTATTTTCCCGATCAACGGCCACTTGATTCCGTTCTGCATATAATACATGGGACCGCCCACATATTCCCCGGCGGCATTTTTCTCACGGTAATGGACACCGAGTACGGTTTCCCCGAACTTCAAAGCCATTCCGAGAAAAGCGATGACCCACATCCAGAACAATGCACCGGGGCCGCCGAGCATGATTGCCACCGGTACACCGACGATGTTGGCCGCACCGATTGTGGAAGACAGTGCAGTGGTCATAGTCTGAAATGGTGTGATGGTCCCCTTGCCCTTCGTCTTCTTACCAACCTGTCCGATGGTCTGCTGAAATATGTAGAGCGGTATTCTGAACTGGAAAAACTTCAATCGGAAAGTCAGGAATACACTTGTGATCAAAAGCGCGATAATGATGGGATATCCCCACAGGAAGTCGGATATTGCGACAATAGTTTCCATCCATCTCATCCCCAATATTCAATTTTTATTTCTTACAATTGATATTATAAAAATAAATATGAAAAATCAACATAATTTTAAGAATATTTTAAATATTCCTGAGTGTATTAATCAATATTTCCTGTCATTCTAAAAAGGGAGTTTGAGTGAAGAGTGTGGGGCTTATCATAAATCCGGGGAGATTTTTTTATTTATTAGATAGTGATTATGTTATGATTATTATATTGAATTTTAAACACAAAGGAGAAATACAATGTTATCAACTAAAGAAGTAGAAGAGCTTCTCGGTGAAATCAATGATCCGGTCCTGAAGATTCCCATGAAAGATACCGAGGGAATCGTGGAAGTTAAGATAAAAGAAGAAAAAGAGCATGTCAGCGTCAAACTCGCCATCGGACGTATGGGTGGACAGGAGCAGCTTGACCTGCAGATGACGGTGGTCGACCTGCTTAAGGAAAACGGTTTTGCCACAGTCGGCATCCGCTTTGAAGAATTGGAAGACGATCTCATCAATGAGCACCGCGGCAGTGACGCTTCCGAGATAGAAAGCAAGTTCAGTGACGGCAAGACTGAATTCATCGCCATCGCTTCCGGTAAGGGTGGTGTCGGTAAATCGACGGTCGCAGTCAACATTGCAGTATCCCTTGCCAATGCGGGCAAGAAAGTGGGGATCATCGATGCTGACATATACGGATTCAGTGTGCCGGATATGATGGGCATAATGGAGAAGCCGGCTGTTGAAGATGAGAAGATCATACCAGTCAACCGTTACGGTGTCCAAGTCATCTCCATGGCATTTTTCGTGGAGGAGAACACCCCTGTCATCTGGCGCGGGCCGATGCTTGGTAAAATGCTGACGAGTTTCTTCAATGAAGTGCAGTGGGGTGAATTGGATTATCTGCTCCTCGATCTGCCACCGGGCACGGGTGACATTGCCCTTGATGTGCATCAGATGCTTCCATCGAGTAAAGAGATCATCGTCACAACGCCTCACCCGACAGCAGCGTTCGTCGCAGCGCGTGCTGGTTCAATGGCGCTTCACACCGATCATGAAATCATCGGTGTGATTGAGAACATGAGTTATTTTGAAAGTGAAACGACAGGACAGAAGGAATATGTCTTTGGAACAGGCGGCGGTGAAAAACTCGCAGCAGACCTGGAAGTCCCGTTACTCGGTCAGGTGCCGCTCGGCCAGCCGGAGTGGGACCATGATGATTTCGCACCTTCCATATACAAAGAAGGTCAGATCAGCGATATCTACAGGGACATAGCAAACGGGATCATCGCCCAGAGTAAAGACAAGTAGGAGAAAGCTGTATGACATCAAAATATCTGGTTAAGTTTTATTTCACCACTTTACTCATCGGAACCCTCATATCCACTGTCATCAGTCTGATACTGGAATATGAAAATGTGACCAGCTACCTCTTCAGGGGCGAGATCGGGGAATTTCTGGCCGGCCTTGTATGGTTCATCACTTTCGGTTTACTGATAGCGACCATCAGTCAAGTGGCGTTTTTCGTATATCTGTTCATTCACCCGTTGGGTATGGGGATATTCAAAGGTTTTTGGCCCTATATCCAGCTGCTACTCATAATTTACGCGGTCTTCGACCTATTCTATTTCAGATTTTATGAAGTCGGTGTGGATCAGGGAGCCGTATGGGGTTTCATGTGGATACCGATAATGATGATTGTATTCGGCATCGTCGTGGCAAGATACAAGAATCGACAGGTGGAAGGCGCAAATGTCTTCATCCCTTCATTATTCTTCATGGTGTTCATTACAGCAATCACGATGATCCCTTTCATAGTGGTGGATGACACCTCATGGATTTTCAGGTCGGTATTCGCAATTCTTGTGATGAATGCGTACCAGCTCATTAAACTTCCGGATTATATAGAAGCTTCCCGGCAGGAGAAAGAGAGACGTGGAAGAATCACTAAAAGTGACATCAATGATAAAAAGCGTGCAGAACTCAGAAAAGAACGGGATGAAGAGGCCCGTCTGGAAAAGCAGGCTAAGAAACAGAAACGGAAAGTCAAAAGTGATGATAAGAAGGCGGCAAAAAGCCGCAAAAGAGGCAGCGTCAAGCAGCAGTAAGTCTTTTAACGCCCGGCACCTTCACTGGTGTCGGGCGCTTTTTTCATCTATGATCCAAAGGTCATCCGAGGTTGCTTGTAAAAGTACAACAAAAGATGAACGGAATGTGTTGACGGTCTTGAAGAAACTTGGTATTCTATAAAAGTCGTCTTAAGAGACGTACGCAACTAGCACGGCAGACGGAAATTCCAAATATTAATTTTGTTAAATTAATATTAAATTACTGTTGCAAAGAAATAAAAGCTGTGCTAAGATAGTAAAGCAGTCAAACGAAGAACATTGAAAACTGAATGACAATATGTCAACGTTTAATTCCGATAAAAGCTTCTATTACAGGAGCGGTTGAGGCGGCCAACTAAAAAAACGCAGTGGTACTTATGGTACCGACCGAGCTCAAGATGAGCTTTCCATTTATGGAGAGTTTGATCCTGGCTCAGGATGAACGCTGGCGGCGTGCCTAATACATGCAAGTCGAGCGCGTCTTCATGGGAGCTTGCTCCCGTGGCGACGAGCGGCGGACGGGTGAGTAACACGTGGGCAACCTGCCCATCAGACGGGGATAACCGCGGGAAACCGTGGCTAATACCGGATAATCCTTTTCCACG
>NZ_FRCF01000025.1 GCF_900142805.1 Lacicoccus alkaliphilus DSM 16010
AGACTCCCACCTATCCTGTACAGGTGAGGTCCAGATTCAATATCAGGCTACAGTAAAGCTCCACGGGGTCTTTCCGTCCTGTCGCGGGTAACCTGCATCTTCACAGGTAATATGATTTCACCGAGCCTCTCGTTGAGACAGTGCCCAAATCGTTGCGCCTTTCGTGCGGGTCAGAACTTACCTGACAAGGAATTTCGCTACCTTAGGACCGTTATAGTTACGGCCGCCGTTTACTGGGGCTTCAATTTGCACCTTCGCTTACGCTAAGCGCGCCTTTTAACCTTCCAGCACCGGGCAGGCGTCAGCCCCTATACGTCACCTTTCGGTTTGGCAGAGACCTGTGTTTTTGATAAACAGTCGCTTGGGCCTATTCACTGCGGCTCATTTTACTGAGCACCCCTTCTCCCGAAGTTACGGGGTCATTTTGCCGAGTTCCTTAACGAGAGTTCGCTCGCTCACCTTAGAATTCTCTTCCCAACTACCTGTGTCGGTTTGCGGTACGGGCGGTCAATATCTCACTAGCGGCTTTTCTTGGCAGTGTGAATCAACAGCTTCGCCCCCTAATGGGGCTCCCCATCACAACTCATCTACTCCGGGCGGATTTGCCTACCCGGACAACTCGTTGCTTGGACATGCACTTCCAGTCGCATGCCTGACCATCCTCCTGCGTCACCACATCGCTCAATCAATATTCACCGGTACAGGAATTTCTGCCTGTCTTCCATCGCCTACGCGTCTTCGCCTCGGCTTAGGTCCCGACTAACCCAGAGCGGACGAGCCTTCCTCTGGAAACCTTAGTCATTCGGTGGACGGGATTCCCACCCGTCTTTCGCTACTCACACCGGCATTCTCACTTCCAAGCGCTCCACATGTCCTCACGATCATGCTTCACTGCACTTGGAACGCTCTCCTACCATCATTTCTGATCCACAGTTTCGGTAATATGTTTAGCCCCGGTAAATTTTCGGCGCAGCGTCACTTGACTAGTGAGCTATTACGCACTCTTTAAATGATGGCTGCTTCTAAGCCAACATCCTAGTTGTCTGTGCAACGCCACATCCTTTTCCACTTAACATATATTTGGGGACCTTAACTGGTGGTCTGGGCTGTTGCCCTCTCGACAATGGACCTTATCACCCACTGTCTGACTCCCATGAATCACATCTGTGGCATTCGGAGTTTGTCTGAATTCGGTAACCCGGGATGGGCCCCTCGTCCAAACAGTGCTCTACCTCCACGATGCTCTCATGAGGCTATACCTAAATATATTTCGGAGAGAACCAGCTATCTCCAGGTTCGATTGGAATTTCACCGCTACCCACACCTCATCCGGTCACTTTTCAACGTAAGTCGGTTCGGCCCTCCATCCAGTGTTACCTGGACTTCAGCCTGGACATGGGTAGATCACCTGGTTTCGGGTCTACAACGATATACTATGACGCCCTCTTCAGACTCGCTTTCGCTGCGGCTCCGCATCCTCTGCTTAACCTTGCATATCATCGTAAGTCGCCGGTTCATTCTACAAAAGGCACGCCATCACCCATTAACGGGCTCTGACTACTTGTAAGCACACGGTTTCAGGTTCTGTTTCACTCCCCTTCCGGGGTGCTTTTCACCTTTCCCTCACGGTACTGGTTCACTATCGGTCACTAAGAAGTATTTAGCCTTGGGAGATGGTCCTCCCGGATTCCGACGGAATTCCTCGTGTTCCGCCGTACTCAGGATCCACCTGGCTTACGCTTTATTTTCGCCTACGGGACTGTT
>NZ_FRCF01000002.1:0-783908 GCF_900142805.1 Lacicoccus alkaliphilus DSM 16010
CGGGATAAGTGCTGAAAGCATCTAAGCATGAAGCCCCCCTCAAGATGAGATTTCCCCATTAGATCCCTCAGAGACGATGAGGTGGATAGGTTCGGCGTGTAAGTGTGGCGACACATGCAGCGGACGAATACTAATCGATCGATGACTTATTCAAAGATTTGTACCGTGTAGAGGGTTTTTTACACGATGTTGCTTGGCTTCTATATGGTTTTGAATGTACATTGCATTCAAATTGTCTGGTGGCAATGGCGGAGAGGCCACACCTGTTCCCATGCCGAACACAGCCGTTAAGCTCTCCAGCGCCGATGGTAGTTGGACTGACGTCCCGTTAGAGTAGGACGCCGCCAGGCAATTTCATTTTCATTAAATACTCAGTACTTATCATATCGGAGAATTAGCTCAGCTGGGAGAGCATCTGCCTTACAAGCAGAGGGTCGGCGGTTCGAACCCGTCATTCTCCACCATTTATGCCGGCCTAGCTCAATTGGTAGAGCAACTGACTTGTAATCAGTAGGTTGGGGGTTCAAGTCCTCTGGCCGGCACCATTTATTAGCATGAGCCATTAGCTCAGTTGGTAGAGCATCTGACTTTTAATCAGAGGGTCAGAGGTTCGAATCCTCTATGGCTCACCATGCGCGGGTGTGGTGGAACTGGCAGACACGCTAGATTTAGGATCTAGTGCCTTCAGGGCGTGGGGGTTCGACTCCCTTCACCCGCACCATTAAAATTGTATAGGCGGAAGTAGTTCAGTGGTAGAACATCACCTTGCCAAGGTGGGGGTCGCGGGTTCGAATCCCGTCTTCCGCTCCATATAATATTCAATCATGTCTTTATACTTAGCCGGGGTGGCGGAATTGGCAGACGCACAGGACTTAAAATCCTGCGGTAAGTGATTACCGTACCGGTTCGATTCCGGTCCTCGGCACCATATATATCTCAACTTATGCGCCCGTAGCTCAATTGGATAGAGCGTCTGACTACGGATCAGAAGGCTAGGGGTTCAAGTCCTCTCGGGCGCGCTTAATTTACGGGAAGTAGCTCAGCTTGGTAGAGCACTTGGTTTGGGACCAAGGGGTCGCAGGTTCGAATCCTGTCTTCCCGACTTGATTCACATTATAATGGGGGCTTAGCTCAGCTGGGAGAGCGCCTGCCTTGCACGCAGGAGGTCAGCGGTTCGATCCCGCTAGTCTCCACCATTATTAAATTATTGAGTTTACCTTGGCGGTGTAGCTCAGCTGGCTAGAGCGCACGGTTCATACCCGTGAGGTCGGGGGTTCGATCCCCTCCGCCGCCATTAAGGACCTTTAGCTCAGTTGGTCAGAGCAAACGGCTCATAACCGTTGGGTCGCAGGTTCGAGTCCTGCAAGGTCCACCATATTTTCAATTGCATTTCATACGGAGGAATACCCAAGTTCGGCTGAAGGGATCGGTCTTGAAAACCGACAGGGGCTTAACGGCCCGCGGGGGTTCGAATCCCTCTTCCTCCGCCATTTTTATTCTAATATCATTATCGCGGGATGGAGCAGTGGTAGCTCGTCGGGCTCATAACCCGGAGGTCGTTGGTTCAAATCCAACTCCCGCAATACTTTTTAGTGGTCCCGTGGTGTAGCGGTTAACATGCCTGCCTGTCACGCAGGAGATCGCGGGTTCAATTCCCGTCGGGACCGCCATTTTTTAATTACATAAGCAGGTCCAGTAGCTCAGTCGGTAGAGCAAAGGATTGAAAATCCTTGTGTCGGCGGTTCGATTCCGTCCTGGACCACCTTTCAATAGGCCGGCCTAGCTCAATTGGTAGAGCAACTGACTTGTAATCAGTAGGTTGGGGGTTCAAGTCCTCTGGCCGGCACCATTATGGAGGGGTAGCGAAGTGGCTAAACGCGGCGGACTGTAAATCCGCTCCTTCGGGTTCGGCAGTTCGAATCTGCCCCCCTCCATTTTAGGGGTATAGTTCAATGGTAGAATAGAGGTCTCCAAAACCTTTGATGTGGGTTCGATTCCTACTACCCCTGCCATGGCGATCGTGGCGAAGTGGTTAACGCACCGGATTGTGGCTCCGGCATTCGTGGGTTCGATTCCCATCGGTCGCCCCATTTATTGGGCTGTAGCCAAGCGGTAAGGCAACGGGTTTTGGTCTCGTCATGCAAAGGTTCGAATCCTTTCAGCCCAGTTTTTTGGCGCCATAGCCAAGTGGTAAGGCCGAGGACTGCAAATCCTCTATCACCGGTTCAAATCCGGTTGGCGCCTTAGGAATTCCTTATATTAAGCGGAAGTAGTTCAGTGCTTAGAACATGCTTCTTCCTGAAGCAAGACATAGGTTCAAATCCTATCTTCCGCTCCATTTTATTATATTTTGTTTCATTAATTAAATTGATTGTTATAAACCGGCCGGTTGCTTTTGCAGCCGGCTTTTTTGTGTTGAAATTCATTTTGTACGAAAAAAGACCCTTGAAGATGACTTCTTCAAGGGTAGTAGTACCACCAGCCGGGGTCGAACCGGCACGGCCTTAACGGCCATCGGATTTTGAGTCCGACGCGTCTGCCAATTCCGCCATGGTGGCATCTCAATATTTTTAAGCAACAATAGAATTATACCCCATCATTGAGGAAGAAGTCAATAGGTTTCTAGGGGTATTTAAAATTTTACTTAGAGGATTTGTTATTAAAAATTCGATCAAAATAATGTGTTCCGCTGCGATTTATGTTATATTGTAAACAATTGTTTGTTATATAAACAAGTGTTTACAAAAGGAGGTGCAACGATGAATAAGAACGAACAGATCGTGCTTTCAAATATAAAAGAAAATCCGTTCATTTCACAGCAGGAGCTTTCAGAAAAAGTGGGGTTGTCGCGCTCAGCAGTCGCAAACATCATTTCCGGACTGATCAGGAAAGAATATGTCCAGGGCAAGGCTTATGTGCTCAATGACGAGTATCCAATCGTCTGTATCGGGGCTGCGAACATCGACCGCAAGTTTTATGTCACGGACCGGCTGATCCACGGTACATCCAATCCGATCGAATCGACGAAGTCCGTCGGCGGGGTGGCGAGGAACATAGCCGAGAATCTGGGACGCCTCTCCCAGGATGTCACACTGCTCACGGCATGCGGTGTGGACAGTGAATGGGAGGCCATCAAATCACTGAGTTCACCTTTCATCAACCTGGACTACGTGCATCAGATCAGCAATAAAAGTACAGGTTCATACACCGCCTTGATCAGCGGTACTGGCGATATGGAATACGGTTTTGCTGATATGGCGGTTTATGACGATCTGACTCCTGAAGTGCTGATCCAGAACACATATATATTAAAGCATGCGAAGTGCATCATCGCGGACCTGAACATTCCCAGGGCCTCGCTCGAATTTTTATGTGCTTACGCAGAAAAGCAGGACATAAAAGTCGTTTTGATCCCGGTGTCCGGCCCTAAAATGAAGCATCTGCCGCACAATCTTCATGCAGTCGACTGGATGATCGTCAACCGTGATGAAACTGAAGCGTATTTCGATTTGTCCATCCAGAATGAGGACGATTTGCTGGAAGGCTCCCGCAGATGGAATGATGCCGGCGTCGAACATGTCATCGTCACAAACGGATCCAAATCACTGGCTTACAGTTCGAGCGGTGGGTCCGCCCTGTATGAGATAGATGAATCTTCAGATGTTGTTGATGTCACCGGAGCGGGTGATGCGTTCTCTGCAGCGGTGATATACGGCTGGTTGAAGGGTATGGGTATTGAAGACACCATCAGACTCGGGATGATCAACAGCAGAAAAACGATAGAAACAAGTTATACAGTCAGGCAGGACCTGGATGAACATCAATTAATCAAAAATTTGGAGGAAGTCAAATGAAACAATATTTAAGCATAACTGAAGAAGTGCAGAAAGCACTTGACGAAAATAAACCTGTAGTCGCATTGGAATCCACCATCATCTCCCACGGCATGCCCTATCCGCAGAATGTGGAAATGGCAAAAGAAGTGGAACAGATTGTGCGGGATAATGGCGCAGTCCCGGCAACAATTGCCATCATCGAAGGCAAAATCAAGATCGGCCTGAACGACGAAGAACTCGAGGTCCTTGCGAAGACGGAAGGTGTCGCGAAAGTTTCCAGGCGCGATATGGCACAGGTGGTCGCCACTAAGCAGTTGGGGGCGACGACGGTGGCCTCGACCATGATTTGTGCAGAGATGGCCGGCATACGTTTCTTCGTCACAGGCGGCATCGGCGGGGTGCACCGGGGCGTTGGGGAAACGATGGATATATCCGCAGACCTTGATGAACTGGCTCAGACGAATGTTGTGGTCATCTGTGCAGGGGCCAAATCGATCCTCGATCTGGATAAGACGATGGAGTACCTTGAAACCAAAGGGGTGCCGGTGATCGGTTACAGAACTGATGAACTGCCTGCTTTCTTCACACGCGAGAGCGGCATCAAGCTGAATGCTACGAGTGAGACGGTGGAAGAGATAGCGGAGATCGCAAGAGTCAAATATGACTTGAACCTGGATGGCGGCATCGTCGTGGCGAACCCGATTCCGGAAAAAGACGCGATGGACCGGGAGTATATCGACGGAGTCATCAGTGAAGCTGTGCGGGAAGCACAGGTAAAAGGCATACATGGAAAAGACTCGACACCGTTCCTGCTCGGGAAAGTCGTGGAATCGACCGAAGGGAAGAGCCTCGAGACGAATATCAGCCTTGTTAAGAACAATGCGGAAGTCGGCACACGAATCGCCGTCAGTTACCACAAATAAATTCATTAAACATGTAACAATTGTGTGACAAGATGTTATAATCAACCATATATCATATCTGTGATTAGAGGAGATTGGTTATGGGTAAAAACGTTACAATTGTTATCGAATACGGTATTCAAGGTGAGAGCATGATCAAACATGCCCTTGAGCTGGTGCATGAGGATGATAACCTTAATATCCTTCTCGTTGACATTAGTTCCGAAGATTTGAAGTATAACAAGGAAGTCGACTTCCAACTGATCAAAAACCGTGCCGAAGAATTGGATTGTAATCTAGAGATCATTGAATCTGCACCCAAGCATGCATTTGAAAAAGCAGTTCAATATGCCCAGAAGAAGAAGACGGACCATCTGATCATCGGTGAAGACAGGGAACAGCTGATGGATCTGATTTTACAGGGTTCGTTGTCCAGCTATATAATGACCAGGATGCCTGAGACCTATTTATCTTTCATACCATTCAACCTTGCGGTTGACAATGACTTCTTTGAATATGCGTCAGGCAAGAGGGTGTTCCTTAAAAAAGTGGACGGCACCTGCAGGATCGTCGACAATATCAATAATGACTACGATTATGAAGCCGTATATTACAAATCGAATTACACTGATTTCGAAACGGGCATCATATACATTTATGTCGGCGATAAATTGATGGAACGTAAAATTACAGAAGGCGAAGTAGAAGATTTCTGATCAAAATACCCTAAACCTTTCAAACTGATGAGGTTTAGGGTATTTTTGTATTATACAAGGTGAGAAGGGATGAGCGCATGACAAACTTTATAAAGTATTTGAACATCAAACTGAAAGACGGCCATTTATATTATATCAGCGACGAGACCGGGAAGCGTGAGCTTCATAAATACAATCTTGCAGATTCTTCATCGGCACAGGTGACGAACGAAGTGCAGAATGTTAAAAATTACTGGTTCGTCAATGACCATCTGATGATTTCAACCGACTATAACGGCAATGAGCGCGAACAGCTGAAACTTGCGGAAGAGGAATTGGAACTCACATATGCACCGGATTATTATCATCATTACGGCACATATATGGACGGGCATCTTTTTTATTTCAGGAATCATCAGGAAAAAAGTGAATTTGAATTGTGCAGGTCTGATTTGAAGGGTGAGAGCGGGATCATCAGATCTTTTCAAAACCCCACTAAAATCATTTCAAAATTTCAGGACAACCAGCTGCTGCTCAGCCAGGATGTGACGAACATCGATTCACAGCTCTACTTATATGATATTGTGGCTGATGAAATGGAGAAACTGCCCTTCCCGGAAGGGCGATTCAAAAACTATCATTCCATGGGGGAAGATGCAGCCATCTTCGTCAGTGATTTCAACAACGGTTACATGAACCTTTACTCATTGGATAAAAACACGTGGGCATATGAACGGCTGACCGATTTCAACTGGAATGTGGAGCATCTCATACTGGACGGGGGCACAGCTTATCTGACGCTGAATGTGAATGGATATTCCACCCTTTATGAATATGAGATTGAAAACGGAAGGCTGACACCGCTCGAGATCCTGACGGACGGTGTCATCCATTCAATGAAAAAAGAGCAGGGCGGACTGTATATCCTTTACTCCTCAATGTCAGAACCCCATTCTTTTTACAAGTATGATATCGGATCGGGCACGCTTGAAAAGATGTTCGGCAACAGCCCGGCCGATACGCCTGTCGAGACGGCGGCGGACACCTATGTATCATTCGATGCACTCGATGTGCCCTACTATCTGTATAAGCAGCCGGGTGAAAATGTCCGGACCGTCATCCACATACATGGCGGACCGGAGTCACAGGCGCGGCCTGAGTTCAACGAATTGTATTACAAACTCTATGAGGCGGGTTATCAGATTGCGGTGCCCAATATCAGGGGGAGTACAGGCTACCACAAATTCTATATCGGGCTGGATGATCAGCTGAAGCGTCTGGATGCGCTCGAAGATATCGTTCATTTGAGGACGCATCTTATAGAACGGGAAAGTGCAGACCCCGATAATGTATTCATCATGGGCAGAAGTTACGGTGGGTTCATGACGCTGATGGCCATGACCCAATATCCGGATTTATGGAAAGGTGCAGTGGACATCGTCGGCATCTCCCATTTGCGGACGCTGCTTCAGAACACCTCCAAATGGCGCAGGCATCTGCGATCCCATGAATACGGATTCATCGGGACGCATGATGATTTCTTTGAAGCGACGGCACCGCTCGAAAACATCCAAAGGGAGATGCCGCCGCTCAGAATCTTCCATTCCAAATATGATGTGCGAGTGCCTTTCAGCGAGTCGGATCAAATGTATGGCAGAATGAAGCGTAAGGGCAGGGATGTAGATTTTGTCGCTTATGAAAATGAAGGCCATCAGTATATGCACACTGAAAACATCGATGATATGAATGGTGAAATCGTAAACTTCTTCAATGGTCTGAGCCGGGAAAAATAAAAATTATCTAGAATTTGAGATTTATTAAGTTTGTTACTTGCTTTTTGTAACCAAGTGCTTTATTATAAATATATGTTAAAAAATAATAAAGATATCACGGAGGTTTTTAATAATGACTAAGTTTGTAGCAGATAATTTCCACTCAGAAGTCGAATTTTCAGTTAAACACATGATGGTGACTAAAGTTAAAGGCACTTTCGAGGAGTACTCCATTGAAATTGAAGCAGATTCAATCGAAGATTTCGAAAATGCGAGCCTTAAAGCGACGGCGAAACCGGCAACGATCAACACAGGCGTCGGCGACCGTGACGGACACCTGCAGTCGGAAGATTTCTTCGATGCTGAAAATTATCCTGAGATCACTTTCACTTCAAACAATATCGAAAAATCCGGTGATTCCTTCAAAGTGACCGGTGACCTGACGATCAGGGACATCACGAAAGAAGAAACAATCGTCATGGAGTATAACGGCCAGGGGACGGACCCGATGAGCGGTGACACTGTATATGGCTTTGAAGGTGATTTCGCAATCAACCGTGAAGATTACGGCCTGACATGGAACCAATCACTTGAAACAGGCGGTGTCCTTGTAAGCAGGGACGTCAAAGTGAACCTTGAACTGCAGTTCAGGGAAGAAAAATAAGCAGGCATTTACTTTACCACACCCCCGGGGTGTGGTATTTTCATTTTTAAGAAGCTTTTAAAAATACGGATTGCCGGAGGTTGAATATGAATCAGGAAGAGATCATCAGTTCAGTCAAAGATTATGTCAAAGATTTTCACAAGGGAGATTCGACGGGACATGACTTCCATCATGTGATGAGGGTCTACAGGAATGCAATGCAGATACAGAAGAGTGCCGGCGGCGATGCGTTCATCATCAGGATTGCAAGCCTGCTCCATGACACGATAGATGATAAGCTGAATGGCAGCCAGGATGCGGTTGAAGATACAAGGCGCTACCTGCGGGATTTTTCAATGGAAGAAGCGGTGGTGGAGAGGATACTCTATGCCATGCAGGCGGTCTCCTACAAAGGCGGGAATAATGCATTCAAAGTGAGGAACATCGAGGATGAAGTCGTCCAGGATGCGGACCGTCTGGATGCGATGGGGGCCATCGGGATTGCGAGGACATTCATATACGGCGGTGCTAAAAACCATGAAATATACGATCCCGGAGCCGGGGCGAGGGAAGATATGACACTAGAGGAATACCGCGAAGAAAATACGATGATCAACCATTTTCATGAAAAGCTTTTGAAGCTGAGGGACTTGATGCATACCGATGCGGCAAAAGAACTCGCCGCTGCACGTCATCAGTTCATGGAAGCGTACCTTGAGCAGTTCCATGCTGAATGGCAGGGGGAGCGCTGATCACTCCCGCCATTCATTCAACGCACGCACGACTTCGGCGAGCGGCAGACCGACAACGGTGTTATAGTCACCGTGAATCTCCCTGACCAGCACAGCGCCCTGGCTTTGGATGCCGTAAGCCCCGGCTTTATCCAGATGATCGCCGTACTGCAAGTAACTGTCGATTTCTTCATCGGTCAATTCATAAAATGTCACATCGGTTTTTGAAATGATGAATTCTTCTTCATGCTGCGATCGGAGCATGCAGCCGGTTAAGACCTGGTGCGTCGCACCGCTCAAACTTCTGATCATTTCGCGTGCATGGGCCAGATCCTTCGGCTTTTCGTATATGATCCCATCCTTTGAAACGACGGTGTCCGCTGTCAGGATGACTTCGGAATCATGTAATGCCGTGCTGTATGACTTTAATTCCGAAAGCACCTTTACTTTTTCAACCGGGTCTGTTATGTTTACTCTTGATTCGTCTGTCTGCTGTTCGCGCAGTTCAAATTTTATATTGACCTGATTCAGGAGATCCCTTCTGCGGGGCGAAGATGAAGCTAAAATCAATTTCATATAAACATCCTTTTTTATTATATTATTACATATTTAAAGATCGCTCACATGTTCCAGGCGTCAGCCTTAATTGAGTGATACGATGTTTAATTGAACAGTGACTTGAGAGGTGGAAACGATGAGAGTGGAACTCACTAAGTTCCGGGTGAAAGAAGGAAAAAGCAAACGCGTGGATGAATGGATCGAGTACATCCATGAAAACATGGATGATGTACTCCTGAACCTTGAAGGAGAGCGGATGTACGTCGAGACGATTTTCCGTGAAGCATTCAACAATGTCGAGTATTTATACTGGTACAGCGTCCAGGATGATCAGGCGGGTGACGACGACGGGCTCACATCACCTGAGATCGATAAAAGGCATCTCGAGTTTTTCGAAGAATGCATCGACCGGACTTTCCGCCCGGAGGACATGACAGCAGCTGTGACAATGATTCCATACCGCATAAGAAAAGCGATGGAAAGTGCTGACTAGAAATTCGAATAGTGATAAGTTAAGGGCAGACGAAAAGTCTGCTCTTTTTATTTCGGGAGGGGGAGAACGATGAATGAGAAGGTTTTAAAAAGTTTGAAGGCAGCAACTGAAGTATTTTGGAAAAATGAAGGATATATGGAATATGAAGCGGTGAAGCCGGGCAATGCATTCACTATGCAGGATATTGAAGCGGCGGAAGACAGGCTCCTTAAATTCGCGCCGCTCATCGAAAAGCTTTTTCCTGAGACGGAGGGGGACGCAGGCATCATCGAATCACCCGTCGAACGACCGGCCGGCATGCAGCAGTACCTTGACGAGGTGCATGGCTTGGAGTTGAAAGGCCGCCTGCATATAAAAAGGGATGATATACTGCCGATTTCCGGATCGGTGAAAGCCCGTGGCGGGATATATGAAATACTGACGTTTGCCGAAATACTCGCGGCAGATCATGAGCTGATCGATGCGGGGGAGGACTATTCCCAATTCGCCGGGGGGCGTTTCAAAGAAGTGTTTTCCCGGTACACCATCGTCTGTGCCTCTACAGGCAACCTGGGTCTGAGCATCGGCATCATGAGTGCCAAACTCGGGTTTAAAGTGAACATCCATATGTCCACTGATGCCAAGGAATGGAAAAAGAAGATGCTCCGTGAATATGGTGTAAACGTCATTGAGCATATGGATGATTACAGCCATGCTGTGACGGTAGGCAGGGAAGAAGCGATGAGGCGGGACGATTTTTATTTTGTGGATGATGAAGACTCGGTGACGCTGTTTCTTGGGTATGCGGTGAGTGCGCTGAGGCTGAAAGGCCAGCTCGTAGAAGCGGGCATCGAAGTCAGTGCTGAACATCCGTTATATGTTTACCTGCCGTGCGGCGTAGGCGGGGCGCCCGGCGGCATCACATTTGGTTTGAAGGAAGTCTTCGGTGGTCATGTACATCCTGTTTTTGCGGAGCCGACGCACTCGCCGTGCATGATGCTCGGGGTGATGAGCGGGCGCCATGATGAAATCTCCGTGCGTGATATCGGGCTTGATAATGTGACGATCGCAGACGGACTTGCGGTCGGACGGGCCTCAAAATTCATCGGCAAGACTGTGGAAAATATGATTGCCGGGTTCTACACCGTACAGGACGATGAGCTCTACAGGCTGCTGACGAAATTGTGGGACGAGGAAAAGATGAAGCTTGAGCCGTCGGCACTTGCCGGCATGACCGGTGCCTACAGGCTGCAGGAGGCACTCCCGGATTTCCCTGCCGGTACCCATCTGGTGTGGTCGACGGGTGGAAACATGGTGCCGGATGAAGTGTGGCGGAAAGATTATGAAGCGGGGCAGGCGCTGCTTAAAGATGAGTGATTGAGGCTTTCCGGATGGAAGCTTGCAAGAAGCTGAATCCGTCTGAAGTATGGTGGTGAAAACGGATAGAGACCGGTGTTATTTCTGCTCTGTCAGGATTTTCACACGAAAAACGGAAGGCGCCTCAGGTTGAAGGGCAACTGTCCGGAATAATGTTCAATATTCGGATGGAAGCTGAAATTAGTGACGCTCTGTCAGGTTTTTCAAATAAAAAACGGACAGAACCTGCATGTTTCAGGATGCTGTCCGGAAATTAAAGCAGGGGGGATCAAATGAAGTTTATTGCAGCGATGGACTCTTTCAAGGGGAGCCTGTCATCGCTTGAAGCGAACGAGGCTGTCAGAAAAGGGATAAAAACCATATTCGAAGATGCAGACATCCGCACTTTCCCCATGGCGGACGGCGGCGAGGGCACGATTGATGCGCTGATCGACGGTCTCGGCGGGGAAATCAGATCAAGAGGAGTCAACGGCCCGCTTGGGGATCAAGTCAATGCCCGTTACGGCTTTGTGGATAAAGAAAATCTCGCCGTCATCGAAATCGCTGAGGCATGCGGTTTGACACTGCTGAGCCGGGTCCGGCTGGACCCCGGGAAAGCGACGACATACGGCATCGGTGAGTTGATCAGTCATGCTTATGATGATGGTGCGAGGACATTCATCATCGGTCTTGGCGGCAGCGCGACGAATGACGGCGGCGTGGGAATGCTTCAGGCGATGGGTTATGACTTTCTTGATCAGGCCGGCAATCCGGTGGGGTTTGGCGGCGCTGCCCTTTCAAATATCCATAAAGTCATCAAAACAGAAGCGGCATTCAAATTCGATGACTGTAATTTCAGTGTGGCATGCGATGTGAATAATCCCCTTTATGGATCGAACGGCGCGACATATGTCTTCGGTCCCCAAAAGGGTGTGACTGAGGAATCATTACCCGATTTGGATGATGCGATGAAGCATTATGCTGAAGTCACCGAAGCGCAGATGGGCATCGACATAGCATCGGTTGAAGGAGGCGGTGCCGCAGGAGGACTGGGTGCTGCATTTTACGGTTACCTGGATGCCCGACTCGAACCCGGGATCCGGCTGGTCATTGGTCTGCTTGATCTGGAGAGTGAGATTAAAGATGCAGACCTGGTCATCACCGGGGAAGGACGGCTGGATGCGCAGACTGCGATGGGCAAAGTCCCCTCAGGTATCGCAAAGACGGCTGAGAAACACGAAGTGCCGGTCATTGCGTTCGGCGGCAGCGTCACGGATAGCGCCTATGAATTGACGGCGGATGAGATGAGCGCAATATTTTCCATCCAGCACACGCCGATGTCTCTCGAAGAGGCGATGGACAGCGGGCTCACCCGCTTCAATCTGGAGAAGACCGTGAGCCAGGTGATATCGGTGCTCGCGATGAATCATACAAAAAAATTCCCCGGCAATTAAAGCCGGGGAATTTTCATCTTTCGGCCCTCAATATTTCGGGCTGGGGATTTTTATTCAACTGCTCATCTGAATCTTCATCTTCTTTCACACGCATGAGCCTCATTCCATTGAGTGCGACTAAAATAGTGGCGCCCATGTCCGAAAGGATGGCGATCCAGAGTGTCAGCCATCCGGGGATGACCAGCAGCAGGGCAATCAGCTTGATGCCGATGGCAAAAGCGATATTCGCTTTGATGATGTTCAAAGTTTTCCGGCTGAGCTTAATGGTGAACGGCAGTTTCTTCAGATCATCACCCATTAAGGCGACATCCGCCGTTTCAAGGGCTGTATCGGTGCCGGCGCCGCCCATGGCAATGCCGACTGTGGAAGCGGCCAGTGCAGGCGCATCGTTGACGCCGTCTCCAACCATCCCCACATGCTCATATTCGGATTTCAACTGCCTGATCACTTCCAGCTTATCCTGGGGCAGCAGTTCGTATTGAACATCACTCACGCCGACATGGCCACCGATTGCACTGGCAGTATCACGGTTATCGCCAGTCAGCATCACGCTCTTTTTAATACCGGCATCATGCAGCTTCCGAATCACTGCCCTGCTTGATTCGCGTACCTCATCTGCAACCGCAATGATTGCCTGGAGGGTGTCCCCGGTGCCTGCAATCATGACCGTCTTCCCTTGCTCCTGAAGCGCTTTGACATCCCTTTCGATCTTATCGGAGAAAGCGGGCGGCTGTATTTCCTTAAATAACGCCATGTTACCGATATAATACGTCTCACCATTGATCATGCCGCGTATCCCTTTTCCTGTAATGGAAGAAAAATTTTCCACAGTGAGAGACGAGTAAGAAACGTTCTCTGTGTCCGCTTCCTTGACGATGGCTGAAGCCAAAGGGTGCTGGGAGCGGGATTCCAGTACTGAGATGATGGCCAGCATTTCTTTTTCATCCGCATCATCATTTATCAGTCGGTAATCCGTCACGATCGGCACGCCTTTAGTGAGTGTGCCTGTTTTATCAAAGGCGATGGCCTTCAATCCGCCCAACTGTTCGAGATGGACACCGCCCTTTATAAGGATTCCTTTTTTGGCGGCATTTCCAATTGCGGAAACGATGGATATCGGTGTGGAAATCACCAATGCACACGGGCAGCCGACGACGAGGACAGCAAGCCCCTGGTAGACCCACACCGACCAGCCGGCTCCGAAGAATAATGGTGGCACTATCGCCACCAGCACTGCGACACCCATGATTGCGGGTGTGTAGTATTTTGCGAATTTATCAATGAAGGCCTGGGCGGGTGCGCGTTCCCCCTGGGCTTCTTCAACCAGGTGGACAATTTTGGCGATCGTCGTATCCTCGACCAATTTGGTGATTTTGACTTCCAGCAGGCCTTCTTCGTTCAGGGTGCCTGCAAACACTTCGTCCTCCACCGATTTTTCAACCGGGACCGACTCGCCTGTGATGGCTGCCTGGTTGACGGCAGAGTATCCATCGACGATCACGCCATCCATTGCGATTTTCTGTCCCGGCTTGACGACCATGATGTCACCGACTTCAATATCATTGACGTGAACCTTCATTTCCTGTCCGTTCCGCTTGATGAGTGCCTCTTTAGGCGCGATGTTCATAAGTGAACTGATGGACTGCCTTGCACGTTCCATCGAGAACCGTTCCAAAGCATCACTGATGGCGAAGAGGATGACGACGATCGCCACCTCAGCCCATTCCCCAATGATGACACCGCCGATGACCGCCACTGTCATGAGGGTTCTCATATCAAACTCCAACCGGGCGAGGTTCTTAAGCCCTGTCTTCAGCATTGAAGCCCCGCCGACGAGCATTGAAGCGATGAACAGCAGCGGTGTGAGGATATTGTCATTGCCATTCACAAACATGGAAATGAAGCCGAAGATCAGGAATGCCAGCGAGTAGAGCAGGGTGCTGTGTTTTTTATGAAACGGGACAGGTGTTCCCTCTTCCTGTATGTTTTCTTTGCGGATTTTCTCAGGCACCACCTTGAGGTTTTCAAACGCACCTGCTTCTTCGAGTTCTTCAATGGTCGCATTCCCGTAGACCGAGATTTTGGAAGCGCCAAAATTCACTTTCGCATCACGGACTGCGGGTAATTTCCTGACATTACCTTCAAACTTGCCTGCACAGTTTGCACAGGAGAATCCTTCGACACGGTAGACGCTTTTTTCCTCCTCAGTCAGCTCTGCAATTCCCTCAGGCATTGGCGGTCACTTCTTTCCTATGTATTAGAGCAATCATCATGATCTGCCTGACATGGTCATCTTCAATTGAATAAAAGGCGAGTTTGCCTTCTTTCCTGAAAGTGACGATGCCCTGTTTGTAGAGGGTCCGCAGATGATGGGAGGCGTTGGCCACCGTCACGCCGAGAATATTTGCGATATCGCAGACACATAACTCCGCCTCCTGGCACAGGGCGTAGGTGATCTTCGCCCTGTTCACATCCGCGATGGATTTGAGCATTTGCGAGACACCTGAAATATCAACGGTTTCCAAATCTTCCTGTATGCGGTTGACCTTCTGTTCGTCATAACAAAAAATTTCACAAGCATCTTTACTGCCCATAATGCACCTCTCATTCAAGTATTCATTTGAATATAGTATAATACACCTAACCTTCTTCATTCAAGCTGATATTTGAATGGTGAAATAAAGCGCGGTCTTAAAGGCAGGCTTGACATTTTTTGATTACAGGTATAAACTATAGTTAATAAGATTACAATTGTAATCTATAGGAGGGATGAAAGATGAATCGACACGATTTCAAAATCACAGCTTCCGAATGGGAAGTCATGCGCACCGTCTGGGCACAGGGGCAGGTGACCAGCAGGATGATTATAGAAGTGCTGCAGCGAAAAAAAGAGTGGGGTGCAGCCACAATTAAAACCTTTATCGGAAGGCTCGTTAAAAAAGGGATGCTTACGACGGAAAAAGAAGGAAAGAAATTTTTGTATTCTGCGACTATCGGTGAGGATGAATTCATCAGGAAAACTTTGGATGAAATATTCGAAAATATTTGTGATAAGGATAATGGGCGTACGATTGCAGCCCTGATTGAAAAATCGCTTTTGAGTCATGAAGATATAGACCGGCTGGAAAGAATGTTGGAGATGAAGAAAAAAGAGGCTGTGGAAGAAGTGCCGTGCAGCTGTACACCAGGACAGTGCAGATGCGAAGTTTCATAATTTTTTTAAATATAATAATACCCCTACTGGGTATATATCAGGAATGAGGGATGAACATGCCAGAACATGATCACAAACATCACCGTCACCATGAAAATGATCATCATGATAACCACAACGCTCATGACCACCATGAAGAACACGATACTGCTGATGACCAAGTCGGCCATGCCGCTCATGATGATCAGATCGAGCACACCACCCATGAGGGTCACCACACGCACCATCATCATGGAGATTTCAAGAAGAAATTCTTCGTATCACTGATTTTCGCAGTGCCGATCATTTTCCTTGCTCCAATGATGGGGATTGAACTTCCGTTCCAATTTACGTTCCCCGGCTCTGACTGGCTGGTACTGGTGCTTGCAACAATCCTTTACTTCTACGGCGGCCAGCCTTTCATAAGTGGTGCAAAGGAAGAGTTGAAAGCCCGTAAACCGGGCATGATGACGCTGATCACCATGGGCATTTCCGTTGCATATTTCTACAGCCTGTATGCATTCTATATGAATCATTTCGGGGCCCCGGATGCCCATACGATGGATTTCTTCTGGGAGCTGGCAACTTTGATCATCATCATGCTGCTGGGCCACTGGATTGAGATGAATGCTGTGGGCAAGGCAGGGGATGCACTCAAAAAAATGGCGGAACTGCTTCCGAGCACTGCCGTGATCGTTGAAGAGGACGGCAGTACGAGGGAAGTCGAACTTTCCGAAGTGAATGAAGGTGACGTCGTACAGGTGAACGCAGGGGATAATATTCCGACTGACGGTATCATCATCACCGGCCGCACTTCGGTGGATGAGTCACTTGTTACAGGAGAATCACGGAATGTCGAGAAGGCGGTCGATGATTCTGTCATCGGCGGTTCGGTGAACGGGTCCGGCACCATTAACGTAAAAGTGACGGGTACCGGGGAGAGCAGTTATCTGTCGCAGGTCATGGGGCTTGTGAGCCGGGCTCAAAGTGATAAGTCGCGCGCCGAACTGCTGGCCAACAGGATTGCAGGGTATTTATTCTACTTCGCACTCAGTGTAGGCCTGGTTTCATTCGTTGTATGGATGATGATTGCAAGTGATATGGATTTCGCCCTTGAGAGGCTGGTGACGGTACTGGTCATCGCATGTCCACATGCGCTTGGGCTTGCAATTCCACTTGTCACTGCACGGTCAACTTCCATTGGTGCAAGAAACGGTCTGATTGTGAAGAACCGTGAATCCCTTGAAACGGCCAGGAAGCTGGACGTCGTCATGATGGATAAGACAGGCACGCTCACAGAAGGCAACTTCGCAGTGAACCACTTCGAAAGCTTCAATGATCAGCATTCTGATGAAGAAATATTGGGATTCATAGCAGCGATGGAGAAAAGTTCGAGCCATCCGCTGGCATTGGGCATACTGGATAAGGCAGCAGAAAAAGGCATCGACATCCCGCAGGCGGAAGATATCAACAATATCCCCGGCATCGGACTGGAAGGTAGAATTGCCGGCAAGGATATGAAGATCACCAGTGTCTCCTATCTCGATAATAACGGCATAAATTATGACAGGGCACAGTTTGAATCCCTTGCAGGCAGCGGAAATTCAGTCAGCTTCCTGGTCATTGAGGGTGAAAACAGCGGCATCGTCGCACAGGGCGACCAGATCAAATCAAGCTCCAAAGGTATGGTCAAAGATCTGCTTGACCGCGGCATCGAACCGGTCATGCTGACAGGAGACAACAGGCAGGTGGCCGAAGCGGTCGCAGAAGAGCTGGGCATCAGTACGGTACACGCACAGATGATGCCTGAAGATAAAGAGGAAATGATAAAAACGTATCAAAATGAGGGGAAGAAAGTGATGATGGTCGGGGACGGCCTCAATGATGCGCCAAGTCTCGTACGGGCGGACATCGGGGTGGCAATCGGTGCCGGTACGGATGTCGCGGTTGAATCCGGCGACGTCATACTGGTCAAGAGTGAACCGTCGGATATCATGAACTTCCTGTCATTGTCTGAGAGGACGATGAAGAAGACAGTGCAGAACCTGTGGCTCGGGGCAGGGTATAATATACTGGCAGTCCCGCTTGCAGCAGGTGTGCTCGCTGGAGCCGGCCTCATCCTCTCACCGGCCGTCGGTGCCATACTGATGTCGATCAGCACAGTCGTTGTTGCGCTGAATGCAATGACGCTGAGGTTGGACTGATTAATTTAAACAGGTCTCAGGCCGAATCGGTTTGAGAACTGTTTTTTTATGTTTTTTGAACCCGGGAAATCCCGCTGATATGTTATAATGATAGGCATTAAAAACCATAAAGAAACCATTATAAATTACATATCATATATGGAATTCATATTGAAGGGAGGGGAAAATAATCATGGACCGTAATGAATTCAAGCAAAAAGTGATTGATTATGCCCACAGCATCGGCATCGACGATATCGGCTTCACGCATGCCGAGCCGTTTTTGGAATATAAGGCGAAGCTCATCGATTACCTGGACAAGGGATATGCGTCTGGTTTTGAAAAAGGCAGCGTGGAAGAGCGCACGAACCCGAAAGCGAGCCTGCCGGGCGCGAAAAGCATCATCGCCATCGCCGTCGGGTATCCGAATAAACTTCCGGATGCGCCGAAGGGCAGGAAGGGCAGCCGGCGGGGGATGTTTGCCCGTGCTTCATGGGGAATGGATTACCACGAACTGCTGAACAGGCGCCTCGATAAGCTTGAAGCCTACATCAAATCCATCGACCCAGGGATTGAGACGAAATCGATGGTGGACACGGGAGTGCTCAGTGACCGTGAAGTGGCGCGGCGAAGCGGCCTCGGGTACATCGGCAAGAACGGCTTCGTCATCAACCCGGAACTCGGGACCTACACTTATCTCGGCGAAATGATCGTAAGCTATCCGTTCCCGCCGGACGAGGAACTGATCGACTCATGCGGAGACTGCAACATCTGTGTCGACCGCTGCCCCACAGGGGCGCTCGTCGGCAACGGACAGCTCGACTCCAACAAGTGCATCTCCTTCCTGACCCAGATAAAGGGCTGGATGCCGGACGAGTACCGTCATAAGATCGGCAACCGCTTATACGGCTGCGATACATGCCAGCAGGTGTGTCCGAGGAACAAGGGCATCAATACAGATCACCATGAAGATATCGTCCTCGAACCGGAAATATTGAAGCCGGAGCTGGAACCGCTCCTTGAGATATCCAACAGGGAATTCAAAGAGAAGTACGGCCATCTTGCAGGTGTCTGGAGAGGGAAGAAGCCGATCCAGAGAAATGCTATAATCGCCTTGGCACATTTTAAAGAAGAATCTGCAGTGGACACTTTGAAGCGTGTTGCGGAAAACGATCCCCGTCCGGTGATCAAGGGCACCGCCTACTGGGCGATTGGCCAGATCCAGGGCAGTGATGCCGCCGGGTACATCCATGAAAGATATCCGCATGAACAGGATGCGGAAGTGAAAGAGGAAATGCTGAAAGGCATCCAGGAAGTCAGTCATTAGAAAGGGAAAGGTCATGCCAAATCATATCGTATTATTTCAACCGGAAATACCACAGAATACAGGAAACATTGCACGGACATGTGCAGCAACGAACACAACACTCCATCTGATCAAGCCGCTCGGTTTCAGCGTTGAAGAAAAGATGGTCAGGCGGGCGGGTCTGGATTACTGGGAGTATGTGGATATTTTCTATTATGATTCCATAGAAATATTTTTTGACCAGAACCCCGGCAATTATTATATGCTTTCAAAATTTGGCAAAAAAGCACATTCGGATATGGATTACTCGGATCCGGAGGAAAACCATTATTTCGTCTTCGGCCGTGAGACAACCGGATTGCCGGAGTGGGTCAGGGAAAAATATGAGGATACGCTGCTCAGGGTGCCGATGACAGGGAACGTCAGGTCTTTGAACTTGGCAAATACGGCAACTATGTTAGTATATGAAGCATTGAGGCAACAAAATTATCCGGAACTTATATAGGAGGCGCACGAATCAATGACGCAATATGATGTAATCAACTTGTTGAAGAACCACCGTTCAATCCGTAAATTCACCGAAGAGAAATTATCCGATGAAACGATCAGGATGCTCGTCGAAGCGGCACAGAGCGCCAGCACTTCAAGTTACGTCCAGGCTTATACGATCATCGGGGTGACGGATCCTGAAAAGAAGAAAGCATTGAAGGAAATCAGCACCCAGCCCTATGTCGAGAACAACGGGCATTTATTCGTCTTCATTGCAGACTACAGAAGGCACAGGGATCTGTCGGAAGAAAAAGAGGCGCCGATCAACTTCCATCTGACGGAGCAGTTCATCGTCGGCACCGTCGATGCGGCACTCGCGGCACAGAATCTGGCCGTTGCGGCTGAAAGCATCGGGCTCGGCATCTGTTACATCGGTTCGCTGAGGAATGATATGGCGAAAGTGATCGAGATACTGGAGCTGCCTGAAGGCACGTTCCCGCTCTTCGGTATGGTGGCGGGCCATCCGGCACACGAAGGCAGTGTGAAGGAACGCCTGCCGTTTGAAGCGGTGTATCACGAGAACACTTATCAGCATCTTGATGAAACGAAAGAGGAAATCGAAGATTATGACGAACGTGTAAGCGCGTATTACAAAGAACGTACAGGCGGCAAACGGGATGATTCCTGGAGCGACCAGGTGGTCGGCATGCTCAATAAGAAGCAGCGCCTGGATGTTGATGAAGTCGTTAAAAAGCAGGGGTTCCTGGGGCAGTAAAAAATATATGCGGAGATTTCAATCATTCACCGAAGAGGGATGTTGCAATCACTATTCCGGATTTTGTTCGCAGGTGGTGCATTACTCACATTCTTCATTTTGACCGAATATAAATGAAAAAGGACGACTTCAGATCAATTCATTTGAAGTCGTCCTTTTCTTATTACAATTTATTTTCTACTTAACTATAATAAGGTTTTTAATTGCTTACTTCTTTTAATTCGTAAAGTTGAGAGATAACTTTTGGAAAGGTTGCGAAATAGGGGCGAGGATTCGCAACTCTGAGCTGAAATCCACCCAAACGTCTCGAAAAAATGCCGTAGATCGTTTATGATCTACGGCATCATGCTCAATTTGGGCGGGTCTTTCAAATTTAAATATTATTTGATTCTGGTTTCGCCGTCGTCTTTGTACCCATGTTCAGATTCACGGGCAGCAGTTAAAATTGCAGTTAAAAACGCACCACATACCATTAATATTAAAAATGCATCCATTAGTCTGCCTCCTAGCGTACTCTCATATATTTTATATTATATCTGATTATATCACATTTAAAAAGAGGCATTTGAATTATTTTTAAACAGCCGGCATATGGTCAGTAACGGGTGTAGAAAATGCATGTTTTATCCTTTTCAAGGCTTTAAGTGTTATTTGTGATAAAATAATGGGTAAACTAAGTATGATATGTCTTAAACACATTATATGGAGGAAATGACCATGGCTATGAATTTCAAAATCTTCGACAACAAGGAAACTTTAAGTGTATATACTGCAGATATCTTAAGGAAACAGGTGCACAATAATCCGACAAGCCTTCTTGCATTGGAAATGAATGAGGACTTGAACTGGGCTTACGAGAAGTTCGTAGGGGAGACGAAGCAGCATCCTGCAGATTTTTCACAGGTGAACATCACACTGATCGGTCAGCCGACAACGGACGTCCTCGAGAAATTGAAGATACCTGAAAACCAGTTCCATAAGGACGGATCAAGTGAATCGCTCAACAGTCTTCTGAAAGATAAAGACCAGATCAGCCTGGGCCTGTTGTACCTTGACGACCAGGGCAACGTCGGCTTCAATGACGGGAATAAGAATGAGCCTGTATTCGAGGCGCGCGAATTGATGGTGGTGGCAGCAGGTGCCGATAAAGCGGATATAGTGAGGGCTCTGTACAATGCCAAAGAGAATGACAAGGATGCTTACAGCCAGATCAAGTCGCACCGTATGGTGACGGTCGTCCTGGACCGTGAAGCGGCATCCGGACTCGACCCTGACATCGTCGATTATTACAGTTATAAATTTGCATAGACTTGAAGAGGTGAAAGTGTGATGAAAAAGGCAGAGTGGAAAGGCCGGTATGAAAATACTGAGGATGAAGATTACAAGGAAATGGTGGATCCGGACCCGAATACGATGACCCATGACATGGAAGATGTGCGGGCACTCGGTGCGGAAATGGAACAGCTTTCCCAAAACCCGGACTATCCGATAGATACTTCCGTCGATGAATCTCATGAAGATCGAAAAGGAAATGACGAATAACAGATGAATCCTCTCGTAAACTAGTATAAAATGTTGATGTATACTAATTTACAGGAGGTTTTTTTCATTGTCATACAGAATTGAAAAAGATACTATTGGAGAAATCAAAGTACCCGCTGATAAATACTGGGCGGCACAGACGGAACGCAGCCGCCAGAACTTCCCGGTCGGGAAAGAGAAAATGCCGATAGAAGTGATCGTGGCATTCGCCGAACTTAAAAAAGCGGCAGCCGTCGCAAACAACAATCTGGGCAAGCTCTCCGACAACAAGAAAGATGCAGTCGCCCATGCATGCGACCGTGTGATCAACCGTGAACTGGACGAGCATTTCCCGCTGGTCGTCTGGCAGACCGGGAGCGGTACACAGAGCAACATGAACGTCAACGAAGTGGTCAGCTATGTGGCCAACGAGTACTTGCAGCAAAAAGGTATCGACGATGAGACAGTGCATCCGAACGATGATGTGAACATGTCCCAAAGCTCCAATGACACGTATCCTACAGCGATGCACGTGGCACTTCTCGTTTCTGTGGAAGAGCAGCTGCTGCCTGCACTGATGAAATTGAAAAAAACTTTCGAAGCACAGGAAGAGGAGTACAAAGATATCATCAAAATCGGACGTACGCATCTTCAGGATGCGACACCGCTCACCCTCGGCCAGGAAATCAGCGGCTGGAGATACATGCTTGAAAAGTGTGAGGAACTCATCGAAGAGTCGAAACGTCAGCTCAGAAACCTCGCCATCGGCGGCACAGCGGTGGGCACGGGCATCAATGCACACCCTGAATTCGGCGCGCGTGTGGCAAGGGAGCTGTCCGTCCAGACCGGTTATGAATTCAAATCCAGCCCGAATAAGTTCCACGCACTGACAGCGCATGACGAAGTGGTCTATCTGCATGGTGCACTTAAAGCGCTTGCAGCCGACCTCATGAAGATCGCAAACGATGTAAGATGGCTGGCTTCAGGCCCGCGTGCCGGCATTGCCGAAATAGAGATCCCTGCAAATGAACCGGGATCATCCATCATGCCCGGCAAGGTCAACCCGACACAGTCCGAAATGCTGACGATGGTGGCCACACAGGTCTTCGGGAATGACACGGCAGTCGGTTTTGCAGCATCACAGGGCAACTTCGAACTGAATGTATTCAAGCCTGTGATTTTATACAACACACTGCAGTCCATCTACCTGCTTTCAGACGGCATGGTGACGTTCAATGATAAATGTGCAGTGGGCATCCGACCGATTCATGACAATATAGACAGGTTCCTGAACAATTCACTGATGCTGGTGACAGCCCTCAATCCGCATATCGGCTATGAAAAAGCCGCTAAAATCGCTAAAAATGCACATGAAAAGGGCATCACCCTGAAGGAATCGGCGGTTGAATCAGGCCACCTGACAGAGGAACAGTTCGATGAATGGATCAGACCGGAAGATATGACCGAATCTAAAGAGTAGGTGAGCGCACTATGTTACGGATAGGCTTGATAGATATAGGCTCGAACACTGTGAGGCTGGTGTTATTCGAGTACACGGAAGAGACGGGTTTGAAGGAACTCCAAAATATAAAGACCCCGGCAAGGCTGGCACGGTACCTCACTGAAGACGACCTCATGGAAGAGGAAGGGGTCGACCTTCTGGTGGATATACTCAAAAGCTTCCAGCTGATTGCCGGTAAGTATGATGTAGTCGACTTGTACCCGGTCGCCACTGCGGCGATCAGGAAGTCTTCCAACGTGGATGATATTGTAAAGCGTGTCAAACAGGAGCTGGGCATCGATATCAAGGTGATCACGGGGAAAGAGGAAGCCTATTACGGCTTCCACGCAGTCACACATACGATCAGCAACCCGGACGCCGTCACCATCGATATTGGCGGAGGCAGCACCGAACTCACCTTCTACGAAGATAAAGAGCTCATCTATTCAACAAGCATCCCTTACGGTGTGGTGACTCTCCAGGAGATGTTCTTTGAAGGGAAAGCCCATAACGATGAAGGCGCCATCAAGGAAGCACGGAAACATATTGAAGAAGAGCTTGGAAAGGTCAGGTGGCTCTCCAAACGGCGTGTACCCATTTTGGCCATCGGCGGCAGTGCCCGGAACGTCGCCCGGATCCATCAGTCGATGATCAATTATCCGATCGCCGGTGTACATGGCTATTCCCTTGAAAGGGATGGGCTGGATGATGTAATGGATATCCTTAGGAGGACGGACGAAGATGATTTGGATGACATCGACGGGCTGAGCAGGGACCGGAGCGATATCATCCTGCCGAGTCTGCTTGTATTCCAGACATTGTATGATCTCGTCGATGCCAGGGAATTCAAGTTCAGCCGCAAGGGATTGCGTGAAGGACTTGCCATGTCCTTGATTTCAAAAGAAGAACCGGAGGCATTCAACAAACATAAGATATATGAAGATGCCATGGATGGCCTGGCGAATGATTTCAAACTGAATCGGGAAACAGCAGCGAAGCGCACCGAAATCACGGAACGTGTGTATCACGAACTGAACCGTCACGACTTGTTCTCCATCTCGAAGCACGATAAATATCTGCTGAAGAATGCAGCGAAAATATTCTATCTCGGTGATTTCATAGATCGTGACGCGACGAGCCAGCATACATTCTATCTGCTGGCCAACAGCAACATCAACGGCATCGTCCATCGTGACCGGGTCAGGCTTGCATTGATAGCGAGCTTCAAGAATAAGACGCTCCTCAAATTTTATGCGGAAGATGTGGGCTGGTTCGATGATGAGGATATCAAGCTGCTGCTCGACCTCGGGAGCATCCTCAAATTCTCCAATGCACTCAACATCTCGCATACGAATATCGTCCATGACCTCTATCTCGATGAAAATGAAGACGGGTATGTATTGACGGTCGAATATAAGGGCGATCCGATCGCCGAAGAATATCAGGCCTCAAGGCAAAAGAAGCACATCGAGAAAATCCTCGGTGAAAAAATGGCCATAAAATTTATAGAAGCTTAACATTTCAGTAGCATCAATGGTGATTGGAGGGATGACTGTGGAATATAAACTCGATGATAAAGCATATTATGACAATCGGGAACTGAGTTGGTTAAGATTCAATTACAGGGTGCTGGAAGAGGCGATCGACACGCATAATCCATTACTCGAACGATTCAAGTTCCTCGCAATCACCAGTTCCAATCTTGACGAATTCTTCATGGTCAGGGTGGGCGGCCTGAAAGATCAGGTGAAGATGAATTATCATGAGCCTGAGAATAAGACTAAGATGACTCCGGTCGAACAGCTTGAAAACATCAGCGAATTGAACAGGCAAAATTGCGAAACGCAGTACAATATATTCAATGATTTGAAAAGTGAGCTTGAGCATTATGGTATTTATTTCAGGAGGCCTGAGGATCTGCCTGATGAATTCAAGGCGGAGACGGACGATATTTTTGACCGGGAAATATTCCCCTCATTGACTCCGCTTGGTATAGATGCATACCGTCCGTTCCCCAAGCTGATGAATAAGAAGATCAATATCTTCGTGGATTTATCCAATGAGCTCGGGGCGCAGACGGCGATCGTCCAGCTGCCGACGATCATCGAACGGTTCTATACTTTCCATGATGACGGCAGGACGTATGTCGTACTGTCGGAAGATATCATCATCAGAAATGTCGATAAATTGTTCAAAGGGTATAATATAGACCGCACATTCGCCTTCAGGATCACACGGAACGCCGACCTCACCATTCATGAAGAAGGGGCGCAGGATCTGCTGATCGAGATTGAACGGTTTTTGAAAGAACGTACAAAAGGTGCAGCAGTTCGGCTTGAGCTGGACATCAGGGACAACAATACGATCAACGGGTCATTTTTAAGGGAGGAGCTGGCTCTCGGTGAAGAGGATGTCTATAAATTTGACGGTCCTCTGGACCTGACTTTCCTTTTCGAGTTCGTCTCGAAACTTAAAGACAGGCATCCGAACCTGACGTACCCGCCGTTTGAGCCGCAGTCTCCAAAGTTCCTCGGTACGGACAATATTTATGAACGTGCTTTGAAGGAAGATATCTTCCTCCATCATCCGTTCGAGTCATTCCAGCCGATCGTGGACTTCGTCAAGGCGGCGGCGGAAGATCCGGATGTGCTTGCAATCAAGCAGACGCTATACCGGGTGTCGAGTGATTCGCCGATCATCGGCGCATTGAAAGAGGCTTCCGAAAATGGCAAGCAGGTCTCTGTGCTGGTGGAGCTGAAAGCGCGTTTCGACGAAGAGAGCAATGTCCACTGGGCCAAAGAACTGGAGGATGCAGGATGTCATGTGATTTACGGCATGAACTACCTGAAGACCCACAGTAAAATCACGCTTGTCATCAAACGTGTGAAGAACACGCTTGTGAGATTCGTCCATCTGGGAACGGGAAATTATAATGATTCCACCGCGAAACTGTACACGGATATGGGAATCATCACGACAGACCCGAAAATCGGTGACGATGCGATCAACTTCTTCAATTATTTGAGCGGTTATTCTTTAAAACCCGAATATAATTCGCTGCATGTTGCGCCATTTGAAATCAGGGATCTTTTCGATGATTACATCGATAAGGAGATACGTTTCCATAAGGCGCACGGTAACGGCTATATATTCGCCAAAATGAACTCACTCACGGATAAGAAGATCATCGATAAACTGTTGATCGCTTCCCAGGAAGGGGTCAAGATCGACCTCGTGATCCGCGGGATATGCTGTCTTAAATCAGGCATCCCGGGAGTCAGCGAAAACATCCGTGTCGTCAGTGTGGTCGGCAGGTATCTTGAACACACGAGAATCTACTACTTCCACCATAATGGAGGGGATAAGATGTTCCTGTCATCCGCCGACATGATGACCAGGAACATGATCAAGCGTGTGGAGATCCTGTTCCCGGTGAATGACAGACGGTTCATCGAGGAACTGAAGGACATCAATGCACTTTACCTTGCCGACAATAAAAAGGCGCGCTTACAGAATCCTGACGGCACTTATGCCTACGTCAAAAATGACCTTCCGCTGATCAGTGCCCAGGAAGAACTGATGCGGCGCGCATTGAAAGTCAATCGTGAACAGATAGAGGAAAAAGAGAACTACTTATTGACGAGGATCCGGAACAGATTCAAAAAAAACAGCTGATCTCACATAAAAAACCTGGAATCCATGGGATTCCAGGTTTTTTATAATGTGTCCTTATCCAGTGAAACGTTGATTTCCTTTTGAAGAATCGGATGGATGAACGTCATTTTGTAGCTGAACAATTGCAGATCGCGCAATGTCGAGCCGCCGTATAACGGATCTCCGATGATCGGGAAACCGATATGTGCCAGGTGGACCCTGATCTGATGTGTACGCCCGGTTTCCAGCTCCAGCTCGATTTCACAGTAGTCATTCGTCACTTTGGAGCTGATGATATTTGTCACCGCTTCTTTTCCGTGGGAGGCAGAAACATGATATTTGTTCCGTTCCCTCGGATTTTTGACGATCGGTGCGGAAATGGTCTGCGGCTCCAGGCGTCTCTTTGTGTCGACCCTTGCGATGTATACACGTTTGATTTCCCGCTCGGCCAGCATATGGTCGAGCATCTTCTTGATGTATGGATGTTTCGCCACGAGGATCACGCCTTTCGTCTCCTGGTCGAGGCGGTGCACAGGCTCCAGGTAATCCACATCGAGCGTGTAGAGTGCATGGTTCAAAAGAGTGTTCGTCTCGTGCATTTCGTTCGGATGTGTTTTGACGCCGCGCGGTTTGAAAAGGAGCGCGAGGTATCTGTCTTCATATAACACTTCGCACGTCCTGTAGCTCGGCTTGTACTGGCTTTTTTCTTCTTCCGCCGGGAGGACCACGATGTCCCCTTGACGGATGACGGTGTTCAGGGGCTTCTGCTCCGAGTTGATTTTTATGTCTTTGGACATGCGGAGCAGGTGAAGTTCCTTTTTGGGTAAGTGAAGCGTCTTCAATACGTCTTCGAGGGACTGGCCGTCAAAATTTTCATGCACTGTGAATTTCATCCGCTATTCTCCTGACGTCGCTGCAATGAATGACTCATAAGTTGCAACATCGCCCGGATTCCCGGTCATTCTTTCAACTTCTTCACCATCTTCGAAATAGATGATCGTCGGTGTCGCTTCGAGCTGATACGTCATCCATGGTTCTTCATACTCGAGGACGTTCAGCTGGATCAGATCTTCATCCGACTGTTCAAAAGCCTCCATCAGAAGTGGTGTCGCTTCCTGACAGTGTGCACACGTCGGGGACCAGAAGTAGACGTACTGGCCGTCAGTGTCCTCGATTGCGGACGCCACCTCATCAGGGGTCTGGTTATAGTGGTAGTTTTCATCATCGAGTGACTCTATCGTCGGCCCCGTCAATTCTTCAGGTTCCCTGTCCGTATAAGGGTAGTAGCCTGAGTCGCTCAGCTGATCCGGTTCGGAGGAATTGTTGCTCATGACCACGAAGATTGCGATGAAAGCAACAACAATTGCTGCGATGATTCCGTAAAATATTTTATTTCCCATTCAATGATACGCTCCTTTTATTTTTTAATGAATAAAGACATCGTAAAGATCAGTATAAATGCAATCAGTGCCAAAAATGGAATCGTTATAAAGCCGAGCCAATTTATATATTGTACAGTACAGTCCACACCCGTGCAAGCAGGCAGGCTGTCGGCTACAAAGGAGGCTTTCTGCAGGATGTAGTGGTAGGCGGAGGTGAGGATGCCGATTCCGCTGAAGGCCATGACATAATACCGCGAATTTACATCGTTCCTGATCAGGCCGATCAAGGAAATGAGCACGATGGGGTACATGATGATACGCTGATACCAGCACATCTCACATGGCACGTACATCCTGACTTCACTGAAATACAGCGAACCGAGGGTCGCGATCAATGAGACAAGGAATATCAGCTGCATGAACAGTTTGTCATTTTTCATATGAGAGCCCTCCCTCTTACTTTCTTTAGTTGCATTCATACTATAATATTATAAATGCAACACGTCATCATTTACCAACAATATTTTTACAAATTGAGTACATCGAGATGAAGATTAGGGTGTGACGATGAAGGATAAATTAAAATTGTTGAAAGATATCGCAGAGTTCTTGAATGAAGAGACCGACCTGAAGACGATGCTTGACGGTGCGCTCCGTGAGCTCATCGATCATACGGCGTTCGAAACCGGCTGGATCTTCTTCATCAATGAAGCGGGTGAACATGAAATGGCGGCCCACTATCAGTTGCCGCCGTCGCTTAAAAAACGTGACTGCCATTACATGGAGGATGGAAGCTGCTGGTGCGTCCGGGCATATCAAAAAGGGCACCTGCAGACTGCGACGAACATCTTCGTATGCTCAAGGCTCGAGAAGGCACAGCTGGAGTTTCCCGGGGAAAACAAAGGGATCACGCATCATGCCACCATGCCGCTCATATCCGGCACGGAGTCGTTCGGCCTTTTGAACGTCGCCAGTCCAAACCGGGAAGAGTTCGACAAGGATGAACTTGCGCTGCTCGAATCGGTCTCATTCCAGATCGGTTCGACCTTGAAGAGGATAGAGCTGACAGCCAAAGAGAAGGAAAGTGTCGTCATCAAAGAACGGCAGCGGCTTGCACGGGACCTGCATGATTCCGTCAATCAGATGCTTTTTTCAATCGGCATCACCTCCCATGCGGCAAAATCGTTATCCGGCAACGGCAAAGTGGATGAAGCGCTGACTTCAATCGAGAATACATCAAAGCATGCGATGAAAGAGATGAAGGCGCTGATATGGCAGTTGAAGCCGATCGGGCTGGAAAACGGCATCCTGCATGCGATCGAATCCTACAGCGACCTCCTCGGGGTCGACGTCAATATAGAACTCGAGGGCTTCTACAGTATCAGTGATGCTGCCGAGACGGAACTGTACCGCGTCATCCAGGAAAGTTTGAATAATGTGATGAAACATTCGGGTGTCAGGGCAGCTGATGTTAAAATGACCGTACAGGATAAACAGCTCGTGACCACTGTGACCGACAGGGGTGCAGGATTCGACCTCCGGAAAAAGACGGTGACGAGCTATGGTTTCGGCAACATGAGGGAGCGCATCAGGAAGCTCGGCGGGGAGCTGGATATAGAAACTGAAATTGATGAAGGTACGGTCGTCAGGATCACTGTACCGATTGAGGAGTGAAACATATGTACAACGTCGTCATAACAGATGATCATCATATTGTGCGGGAAGGCATGAAATTCCTGCTGTCGACCACCGATAACATCAATGTGCTCAAAGATTTCGGCAGCGCCAGGGAAACGCTGGAATATTTGAAGGAGAACCATAAAAATGTGGACTTGATACTGCTGGATCTTGTCATGCCTGAGATGGACGGCATCGAACTCACCCGGACCATCAAGGCGGAATATCCGAAGGTGAAAGTGCTCATCCTCTCGAGCTATACAAGCGAAGAGTATATCAGGCCGGTTTTCCAGGCGAGGGCGGACGGCTATATCATCAAAGAGATGGAAGCGGAAGAGCTCGTCTCTTCCATCAAGGACGTGATACAAGGTGAGAAAGTCATCCACCCGAACATCCTGAAGGTGATGGATAACGCCGGGAATCTGCCGCATGAAAGGAATGCCCTGTCCGCGAGGGAAGTGGAAGTGTTGAAGGAGATTGTAAAGGGCAAGTCCAATAAAGAGATCGGGGAAGCACTTTATGTCAGTGAAAAAACCGTTAAAACACATGTCAGCCATATATTGAACAAGCTGGAAGTCTCCGACCGTACACAAGCTGTGATCTACGCCATCAAATATAACCTGGTGAAACTCTGAGAAAGGATATGGTGGAACATAAGTCCTGAAAAGATATAATATTTCACAGAGAATGTAAAATCCGTACATTAGTCTCCTAGGGGAAAGGCATCAGCGTAAGACTACAGTCTTACGCGATGACCCAGGAAAGCTAACGTACGGATTAGTTTTTCTTAAGATACTTATGTCCCAGCCCCTTTTAATTTTTCCGGTTTCCATCTCATGGTCTAGAAAAATGTAATGGAACCGTCCATGAAATGCTATAAAAAAATTATATATCCATAGCTGCCCTCTCTGCTATAATAAGGTTTGTGAAAAATTCAGTTGTTAAAGCAGCGTTTTAGCTGTATAATTTGAAAATGTTTTCATTACATAACAGGGAGGAAGATTATGAAAGTCGGTAATCGTTTAACTATATATATTATCATCGGCCTGGTCGCGGGCATCATCATCGGGTCCGTATTCAACCTGATGTCGGAACAGGCATGGGTGCAGTGGATCGACCAATACATATTCAATCTGGTGGGGCAGTTGTTCCTGAGCATGATATTCATGATGGTCGTTCCTGTCGTGTTCATATCGATTGTGCTCGGTGTCGTTGGTGTCGGTGATCCTAAAACCCTTGGCGGGCTCGGCATCAAGACACTCGCATTTTATCTGACGACGACGGCAATCGCGATTTCACTTGCCATCATCGTTGCGCTGGTACTGCAGCCGGGCGAGGGGCAGTCTGAGCTTCTTGATTCTTCCGAAGTGGAAGAGTACCGGGAAACCGAACTCGAGGGCAGCACCGGGGAAGCGATTGAACAGACGTTCGATCAGACGATCATCAACATCATACCGACGAACGTGATTGAAGCCATGGGGGCGGCGAACATGCTCCAGATCATTGCATTCGCAGTCTTCATCGGTATTGCGATGATTGCGGTCAAAGATAAAGTGCCCGGCCTGATCAGGCTGTTTGAAGAGGCCAACGAAGTCGTCATGTGGATCGTCCTCGCCATCATGAAATATTTTGCGGCAATCGGAGCCTTCGGGCTCGTGGCAACCGCCTTCACCCAGGCCGGATTCGGGGCGATCCAGCAGCTCGGCATGTACTTCGTCTGCGTGCTGCTTGCACTGTTCATCCATTTTGCCGTCGTTTACGGTTCAGCTGTGCAGTTCCTTGCGAAGAAGAGCTTCCTCTGGTTCGTCAAAGGATTCGCACCGGCAATCGGTGTCGCGTTCAGTACATCCTCATCCAGTGCAGTACTGCCGATCTCCATGGAAACGGCACAGAACAATTTGAAAGTCAAAAAGAGCATATCCAGTTTCGTCCAGCCGCTCGGCGCGACGATCAACATGGATGGCACTGCCATCATGCAGGGTGTGGCGACGGTATTCATCGCCCAGCTGTCAGGGGTCGACCTGACTGTCATGGAAATGGCGACGGTCGTCATCATCGCCGTGGTGGCAAGCATCGGCACGGCCGGGGTGCCGGGGGTCGGGCTGGTCATGCTCGCAATGGTGTTGACTGCAGTGGGTCTCGATCCGGCGGCAATCGGCATCATCATCGGCATCGACCGGCTGCTTGATATGACGCGTACTGCTGTAAACGTCACCGGCGACGCGACAATAGCACTCGTGTTGAATGAGCAGGAGAAAAGAATAGTGGCAAACGGCAAAGTCAAAGCATAATTTTACATCTTTTCTGCAAAATGATATATAATGATGAGAGTATATAAGATATCCATAAGTGAACACTTATTGAACTTATCTTGTATACTCTTTTATTTTTGGTAATTTTATATTATTATATGTTAAGTGTATATTTTGATGTCAGCGTCGGCAGCGACAGGCCGTTGTATTTTTGAAAGGATGTTATTTAATGGATAAGCAAGCTTTTATAGAAACTTTACAGTCCAAATTTAAGATGGTACGTACCGAAGCCGGGTACACACAAGACTCGATGAGTCACACGATCGGACTATCAAAGAAGACACTGGTCCAAATTGAGAAAGAACGTATTCTGCCTAACTGGACCACATGCATTTCTTTATGTGCACTATTCAGGAATAGTGAGGTCCTGACCAATACCTTTGCAGGCGATCCTATAGAACTTGCCCAGGTGATATCGAGAGGCCATTGTGTCTACCCCCTTTATGAGAGTGAGAAAGTGTACTGGGAAACACTTGAGACAAGAAATGGCTATGTGCTTCAATTCAATAAAGGCAATAAGATCTACAGGGTATTGAACGACCAGAACCAGCCGGTCCATGCTTCCTACATTGAACGTGAAATCAGGACATTCTTCAATAAACAGACAGATTTACAGCTGGCATAAACTCTGTGATCGTCTAAATGATGAGCAAAGCGCATGACGCTTTGCTCTTTTTTCAACAGTCGTTTTGATTTATGGTATCATTACGAAGTGAAGAAAGTGAGACATGCAGGGAGAGGAACTGGATGAATACAGTGGGTTTAATAATATTCATGGTGGTGACAGGGTCATTGATCGCAGGTTTTACGAATATGCTTGCCATCAGGATGCTGTTCCGGCCTTATGAGGCGAAATATATATTCGGCATCAAGCTGCCGTTCAGCCCGGGTGTCATACCGAGCCGCCGGAGTGAAGCCTCCACCAAACTCGGAAAAATCATCACCGGCCATCTGCTGACACCCGATGTTTTCATCAATAAAGTCAAAAGTCCGGAAACGGACCGCTTCATCATGAATTTCATCGACAGACAGATTGCCACGATCGAGGAAGAAAAACTCAGCATCGGTTATTTCCTTGAGCGTCTGCATCCCGGCCTCAGCGAAAAAGTGATCTCGGGATTCAATCAAGAACTTGAGAATAAGATATCGGAAGAAAGTGACAGATTATATACATCGAGGATAGAAGACCTTGTGCCGCGCGATGCCATGCATACGATCGATATGAAGGTGATGCAGTTCCAGCCTGAGATCATCCGGAAGCTTGAAGCGTATATGACATCCGACAAAGGGTATGAAGATCTATACATCATGACGGATGAGTTCATTGAAAAAAGAGGCCGCGTCGCCAAATCCCTGAAGTATTTCATGACCAAGGAGAACATCGCCCTCAATATCCAGAAAGAACTCGTCAAATTGATCAACCATCCCAAAATGTTCGAAATCATGGAAAGGTTCATCATGGAAGAGTATACAAAGGTGAAAGGCAGAACCGTCAACGACTTCCTGTCGGAAGATGATAAGGAGGAACTTGTATCCAGCATCAGCAGTGTGCTGGAAGAACGCATCGACATCCGCAGTCTGCTGGACAGGCCGATCATTGAATTCAACAAAGAATACTTCATCTCTTTCAAGGAACGTGGAAAGTACCGCCTGAAGGACAACACCATCGACTACCTTGCCCACAATATGGGCAGAATCATGGATAAGCTGCAGCTTGCCGAAGTGATCAAAAAACAGATAGACAGCTTCGAGCTTGCCCACATTGAAAATCTGGTCATGGAGGTGGCTAAAAAAGAGTTCCAGATGATCACCCTGCTCGGGTTCATCCTGGGTGCAGTCATCGGACTGTTCCAGGGCATCGTGGTGGTGTTGTTATAATTTAAGGGAATATGTTACAGTAGACACATCAAAAAAATAAGGAGTTTTATGATGTCAGCAAATGTATACGATCAAGCCAATGCACTTGAGAGTGCACTCAGAGAATCAGATGAATTCAACAATATGAAAGAACTTTATGGAAAAGTGAACAGCAACCCTGAATCCAAGGCAATGTTTGATGAATTCAGACAGGTGCAGATGGAGCTTCAGCAAAAACAGATGCAGGGTGAGGAAATCCTTGAAGAAGATGTTCAGAAGGCACAGAGCTCAGCTGCGGAAATTGAAAATGATGAGAACATCAAAGCGTTGATGGAAGCTGAACAGAACATGAGTCAGCTGATTCAGGACTTGAACCGCGTCATCATGAAACCGATTGAAGAGTTATACGGAATCAACAACCAAAATTAATTTTTGAGAGGTCTATTCTTAGGCCTCTTTTGTTTTGAAATTTGATATACTGATTATAGATGAACAGATAAAGTAAAGTTGGTGAAATTTGTGGTTAAATTTATACATTGTGCTGACCTGCATTTGGACAGTCCGTTTAAATCCCGGCAAAAGATGCCGAAGAACATCTTCGATGATCTGATCTCAAGTACATATAAAAGTGTGACAAGAATGATTGATGCCGCGATAGAAGAGAAGGTGGACTTCATCATCATCGCAGGCGATGTTTTCGATAAGGAAAACCGGACTTTAAAATCGGAAACTTTTTTGAAGAGGCAGTTTGAACGCCTCAAAAATAACGGCATTTTCGTCTATATGCTGCATGGCAACCATGACCCGTTGACTGAAAATGCGAAAACAAAATGGCCGGATAATGTGAGCGTCTTCAAAGAGCAGGTGGAAACATTCGAATCCGTGAGCTCAAAAGGTGAACGTATATTCCTCCACGGGTTCAGCTACTTCCTGGATGATTCCTATGAGAACAAGCTGGACGACTATCCCGTCAACAGTCTGAATGAAGGCATCCATATCGGCATACTGCACGGCACTTATTCCAAATCGGAGCACAAACAGGCACGCTATACCGAATTCAACCTTGAGAACCTCAACAGCAAGCTGTATCATTACTGGGCGCTCGGTCATATCCATGTGCGGGAGCAGCTCTCCGATCTGCCTCCGATCCATTACCCCGGAAACATCCAGGGCAGGAATAAAAACGAATACGGTGATAAGGGATTTCTGCTCGTCGAAGGCGATGAGGTCTTCCTCGGCACTACATTCGTCCCTGTGCATGAAATCAATTTTGCAGAATATACACTGGATATGCCGACGCTTGACAAACATGATGTCTATCAGGGCATTGTGGAGTTCAAATCACGGCTGCGCCCGGCAGGCAAAAAAATCATTCAGCTGACGCTCCATCATGAAGGGGATGATGAACTGTCCGAAGCGGATTATAATGAACTTCTTCTGCTGCTCCATGAAGATGAGCAGGATGTAAAAGATTTCATATGGATTGATGCCCTGTCGGTCGATTATGTCAACCAGAACCAGACTGCGATCCTCAATGATATAAAGGCAAGTTATTCCGACAACAATGAAATTTTCAAAGAGGCCCTGAACAGCATGTATATGGATCCAAAGATCAACCGTCTTCTGCCGCCGATGCAGGACCTTAAAAAAGAGGATTATATGAAGCTTGGCGAAGAACGCTTGAAAATGTTGATGAGGAAGTAGTGAAAATATGAAGATTTTATCCTTAAATATATATGGATACGGAAAAATTGCCGAAACGGAGATAAAAACACCGCACCAGTTCGTGCAGATATTCGGCGAAAATGAAGCGGGGAAGTCCACCATGCAGTCATTCATCCACTCTGTGCTTTTCGGTTTCCCGACCCGTAAAGAAGCGGAACCCAGGAGAGAGCCGCGCATGCATAACATGTACGGCGGAAAACTCACCGTCGACTTCGAAGATGGGGGAGGGCCGGTCGAAATTGAAAGGGTCAAAGGCAACAGGGTGCAGGGTGATGTGAAGATATACCTGGATGACGGTTCATCCCGGAGTGAAGAATGGCTGATCAGGAAGATGAACTTCATTGATAAGCGCACCTACCGTTCCATATTTTCATTCGATGTTCTCGGCCTGCAGGATATCCATAAAAATATGACGGAAGACAAACTCCAGGAGTACCTGCTCCGTGCCGGCGCACTGGGTTCTCATGAATATGATGAGATGTTATCCGCCATCGACCAGGAGTTGAAGGATCTATATAAAAAGAACGGCATCAATCCAAAAATCAACCAGGAACTGGTTGAGCTGCGTGAAATCAATGAAAAGATCAGGAAGCTGGAAGCCGAGGAATCGAATTATAATCATCTGACCACAGAGCAGATGAAGTATGAGGAAAGCCTCAATGCCAAACGGGATGCGCTCAACCAGCTGGATACAGTGAGAAAGCAGAAGATGAAAGAGATCATGTATCATAAAGATATCAAGGATTGGAAGGCTTTGGAGGGCGTGCTGAATGTGGCGCCGCCTGTGTTCCCTGAAAAAGGCATCGAAAGATATGAGTCTTTGAAGAACGGTTATGAACAGGCGGGTAAAGATATCGATCTCCGTCTGGAAAAACTGAAATCCCTGAAGGGGGAAATCAATCGGATCGAGCTGCCTGAAACGAAAGACATTGAATGTCTCGAGTCACTTAAAGCCCGGGAACCCGACATCAAGCAGAAAAATCTTGAAATCACCCGTCTCAACCACGCGATTGAAAATCTTGAAGATGAAATCGTTCAACTGCAGAAAGATATCGGCTGGCAGGATGAGCACCTTGAAGTGGATGATTCCAACATCATACGCGAATCTGTGCAGTCACTGCTTGCAAAACTCGATGAAGTCACTCTTGAAGAACAATACCTTGTGCGCGAAATAGACCATATCAAATCCGATATCAGACAGCTGGATCAGGAGATCACGGCACTCGAGGAAGCCCAGATCAGCGATGCACGGATCAGGACCAAGAAAGAAGTGCTTGATAAGGAAATCGAGCTGAAAGAAAAAGGCAAGATGTTCCAGCTGATTGAAAAGGAATATGAGAGGGAGAAGAGAGAGCGGAACCGCTCAAAAAGGAACCAGACCACCCTCATACTCGGCATCAGCGTCGTGACATTGGTCATCGGCATCATATACTTCATCAATTCGGCACCGGGCATGGGCACGGTCTTCACAGTGATCGGTGCAGCCGCTCTGCTGATCCTCCTGCTGACGAACAGGGAAGAGGAGGAAAACCTGAGGACGGATTATGAAAGGGAAGTGGCGGCGCTCAAAGATGAGATTGAGCAGATCAAGCAAGGGAATGATGTGGATTTCGACTTGAATGATGCCAGGGATTTAAAGATGGATCTCAGGACCCAAAAATCGAAACGCATTTCATTCAATGTGAAAATCGAAGAACTGAAGGAAACTTTGGCGATGAAAGAAACAGAGCATGACCGTCTGAACACCGACCTCCTGGAAATGAAAAGGAAATTGAAAATCAACCCTGAGATTGAGAACAAGTATATCGTGGATGCGATATATACGATTCGTGAGATCAAGCAAAAGAGGAACCAGATCAGCAGGCACAGCGTCGAGAAGGACAATATCATCAGAAGCCTGCAGGACTTCAAGCGTGAAGTGAAGGAAGATGTGTCGAAATTTGGAATCACATATAATGATTCAGCGATATTTTACGATGTGAATGCGAAGCTCACCGAACTCAATGAGAATATCGCAAATCATGACCATCTGACTGATCAGATCAAGCTTTTGGAAAATGAAATCAGCGTCATGGAAGAAAGGGTCGCTTCAGCCGTCAGGGAAATCAATGCGCTGTTCGACCAGGCAGATGCGGAAAACGAAGACGATTACTATTATCGTGCCCGCAGGTTCGAAGAGTATCAGGACAACCTGGATCGTTTCAAGGCACTCAGTGCTAAACTGGATGAAGAACTTTTCGATTATGATATGAGGAACGATCTCGCTTCCCTGATGCTGGCCGACCTCAAAGAAGAAGAAGCCGGAATCAACAGACAGATTGAACGTTTCAATGCACTTGTGCAGGACGAACAGAAAGTGCTCGCGGAAATCAATAAGGAAATAGATGTGCTGGAAAGTGACGGCAAATTAAGCGAACTCAACCATGAATATGAAATGAGGAAAAGCCTGATTCAGGGGCTCTCGGAAGACTATCTGTCGTTGAAGTATATCCAGCTGCTTATAGAAACCCACATCAAGGCCATCAAAGATGAGCGGCTTCCAATCGTCATCGAAGAAGCGAGGAGCATCTTCGAATTCGTGACGAGGGGACGGTATATCAATGTCATCTATGACGAACAGGGCATCACGGTCAGACATTCCAACGGCCAGCTCTTCCACCCTTTGGAGCTCTCGCAGTCAACGAAAGAAATGCTCTACATCAGCCTGAGGCTCAGCCTCATCAAAGCACTCCAGGGCTATTACCAGCTGCCGTTGATCATAGATGATGCTTTCGTCCATTTTGATAAGGAACGCAAGAAGATCATCATGGACTATCTGCGGAGTGAAGTGAAGGACCAGGTCCTCTATTTCACATGCAACCTTGATACGGCGATACCATCAAACCAGACAATCAGATTAAAAGAGAAAGTTAAATAGAGGTGAATTTTGTGACGAATATCGCAAATCTTAAAGCAGGGGACAGCGTGGAAACTTTTTACCTGATCAAGCGGAGCCAGCAGGGCGTGACCACTCAGGGGAAACCTTACATGACGTTGTACCTGCAGGACCGGTCAGGGGACATCGAGGCCAAACTCTGGACCGTTTCCAAAGAGGATATGGAGGCCCTTGTGCCGGAGACGCTGATCAAAGTCAAAGGTGACGTCATCGACTACCGTAATAAGCGTCAGATGAAAATAGCGATGTACCGCCTGGCGACAGAACAGGACGGACTGCATCCGAAGGATTTTGTTGAAAAGGCACCGATGGATGAAGACGCATTGCTTGAAAGCATACTGGACTATACTTTAAAGATTGAGAACGGTGCGCTGCAGCGCATAGTCCGTCAGCTTTTATCAAAATATAAAAGTGACTTTTTGTCCTATCCTGCAGCGATGACGAACCACCATGATTTCGTTTCGGGGCTGGCATATCATGTACACTACATGCTGAGGACTGCAGAAGCATTATGTGACATCTATCCATCATTGAACAGAAGTCTGCTGTACAGCGGCATCATACTCCACGATATCGGCAAAGTGAAGGAGCTGTCCGGTCCGATAGGGACGACTTACACGACGGAAGGCAACCTGATCGGTCATATCGTCATTGCAGTGGAGGAAATCACCAAAATTGCAGATGAACTGGAGATTGATGGTGAGGAAGTGCTGCTGCTCAAGCACCTGATCCTTTCACACCATGGAAAACTCGAGTACGGATCACCGAAAGTGCCGATGTTGAAGGAAGCGGAGATCCTGCACTTCATCGACAACATCGATGCGCGTATGATGATGATGGATAAACATCTTGAAAAGACGGATGAAGGCACATTTACAGAGCGGATCTTCCCTCTGGAGAACAGGAACCTGTATAAACCTGAGAGCTTCTAACAAGAAACACCCTCTCCATTACGATGATGGAGAGGGTGTTTTATTGTTGGAAAGATCATTCAGACGGGCGTGTGTCTCCCTGTGCTTCTTTTCTCAAATCCTGTTCATTCAGCACTACCGAAATGGCAGCATCCCCGGTGATGTTTACAGCAGTACGCGTCATATCAAGCAGGCGGTCGATACCGAGGATGATGCCGATCGCCGCCGGATCGAGACCCACTGCGGTCAGCACCATAGCGAGCATGACCAGCCCGACCCCCGGCACACCTGCAGTACCTATGCTTGCCACTACAGCGATGACGACGACGGTGATCATCTGAGTGACGGTGAGGTCAACGCCTGTGAGCTGTGCGATGAATACCGTCGCCACACCCTGCATGATGGCTGTGCCATCCATGTTGATCGTCGCGCCGAGCGGCTGGACGAAACTCGATATACTCTTTCTGACACCCAGATTTTTTTGGGCAGTTTCCATTGAAACCGGCAGTGTAGCACTGGACGAGGACGTACTGAAGGCCACACCCATGGCAGGCAGAAAGCCTTTTATGAACCAGAGGAAATTCTTTTTCGCCAAAAATTGGATGGCCGAGCCGTACACGAAGATCAAGTGTATGAATAATGCCAACAGCACACAGACGAAGTACATGCCGAGCTGCTGGATGGCCCCGAAACCGGCTTGTGTGAAGGCCGTCGCCACGAGCCCGAAGGCTCCGATCGCCGCGAAATATTTCATGATGGCCAGGACGATCCACATGATGACTTCGTTGGCTTCTTCAAATATCCGGATCAAACCTTTTGCTTTTTCTCCGACAGCGATGATCCCTATACCGATAAAGACGGCAAAAGCGATTATTTGAAGCATATTTGCCGTAGCCATAGCTTCAATTACATTATTAGGAATGATGTTGATGACCGTCTGGTCGAATGTCTGCTCAACAGCCTCTCCGGTGTCACCCTCAAGTTCCGTCTGGCGGTATTCTTCAACTTCGGGTGAATCGAGAAGGTCGGACTGCCCCTCACCAGGCTGCAGCACGAGAGCGATGATCAGTGCCAAAGTGATTGCAATTGCGGTGGTCGTCAGATAGAAGGCGAGGGTCTTGATGCCAAGCCCACCCAGTTTTTTCGGGTCCCCGACGCCTATGACCCCCAGAACGATTGAAATGAATACAACGGGTACAACCACCATGAAGATCAGGCTAAGGAAAATCTGACCAACAAGGTTGAAGACGTACTGGTCAATCCATTGCACCCATGCCTGTTCCGACATCAGGTTGAATATCGATCCGATGATGATACCAGCAATCAAACCTATGACGATATACAGTGTTAAACGATTACCGACTTTCATATTTCTCCCCCCTAAAATATGATAACGCTTTCAAAAATGTCTGTTCCCCTTTGACTTGAGTGACTGTATAGCAAGATATAAATTTATTATAACAGAAATGACAGAAAATTGAGATAAAATAATAAAAGTTGGTGTTTTTAGGGAGGGTTTTTAAGTAAATCGATTTGAGGTCCTTAAGAGCGGTTCTTAAATCGAAATGGCAGGGCGAAATCATCACTGCCTCAAATCGAAATGAGCGGACAGATTCGATCAGAAGCACCAAAATCACTGCCCCAAATCGAAATGAGAGGACAGATTCGATCAGAAGCACCAAAATCACTGCCCCAAATCGAAATGAGAGGACAGATTCGATCAGAAGCATCAAAATCACTGCCCCAAATCGAAATGAGAGGACAGATTCGATTAGAAGCATTTCCAAGCAGGGTTCAAATCGCCAAACGGCCATGCCGTAACCTGGGCATCATAAAAAGACCTGCACCGGGGTGCAGGTCTCATCATCAGTTGATTTATTCTTCTGAGTCATCATCTTCTGTTTCATTTTCTTCGCTGTCAGCTGCAGACTCTTCTTCACCGTCGTCGGTTTCTTCTGAGTCTGCAAGATAAGTTTCCTCAATATAGGATTCGATTTCATCATTTTCAAAGGAGACATTATATTCGTCAAGCAGTTCCTGGTAGAAAGTCAGGACCTGGCCCGGATCTTCCTGGATCCGCTGGTTGACCATCTGGCTTTTTATAGTTTCAAGCTCTTCGTCAAGGTCTTCCTCATCACCTCTTTGAATGATGTGATAACCAAAATCAGACTCTACAGGTTCGCTTGTCATCTCACCCGTTTCGAGTTCAAAGAGTGCTTCTTCAAATTCCGGCACCATCTGTCCTTCAGTGACAAGGCCGAGTGCACCTTGGTTTGCGGCACTGCCCGGATCGTCGGATTCTTCTTCTGCGACTTCACCGAAGTCCGCGCCGTCTTCGATTTCAGAAATCAGATCTTCAGCTTTTTCTTCAGCTTCTTCATCCGATAGACCATCTTCTTCATCTTCGTCGACGGCTACCAGGATATGTGCGCCTTCAGCTGCATTTTCCATGGCTTCTTCATCTGATATGTCGAATTTTTCTGCAAAGAAGAGGTCATGATATGTACTGGCTATACGCTGTTCTCTATAATTATCTGCTGTCATGCCGGGCTGTTGCTGGGCCATCATCATTTCGAACTGCTCTTCGCCGCCGTATTGCTCCATTTCAGCATCGACCTGTTCGTGGATTTCATCTTCGTCGACTTCATCGCTGTACCTATCCTGTAAAATCTGATCAAGCACAAGCTGGAAGGTCTGGTTCGCAATCTGAGTCGTGCCCATTTCATTCAATATATCATCAACAGTGATCTCTCCTGCATCACTTGTTGCCAATACTTCCCCGTATTCCGTTTCGCCGTTCCCATTATCCGAACTGCTTTCTTCGCCGTTCCCGCATCCTGCGAGTCCGAGAAGACCGAGACCGATAAGAACCGGCATCACTTTTTTCTTCATAGACACGTCTCCTTTAGATATCATACAAGTGATAATATATCATAAAAAAATGACGGAACACAAATGCTAACGTGTCCGCCATCTCTCAATATGAAATTATTTCTTTTTCCTGCTTGTCATGTCACTGGCAGTATCGCTGATTTCCTCTCCGCGGTTCGCAAGGTTATCCACATGATTCTGGATGTTCTCGATATTTGGGTTGATATCCGCCTGGAAGTTGCTGATCATCGTTTTGATTTCGTCACCGAGGCTGGTGAAGACTTCCTGGGATTCATGTTTCGTTTTCAAAAATGAAGATTTGACTTCATTGGCTTCAAGTTTCACCTGGTTCATCTGGGACTTGAAATTCCCTGACTCATCCTTCAAAGATTGCTGTAATTCGGAACCGGATTTCGGAGCATTCAATATGGACACAAGCGCACCGCCCGTCACCCCGACAAGAAAACCGACTGCTATATTCTTCAGCTTCATAATTTGACACGTCCTTTTAGCGAGTTTATATCAATCATTACCCATTAAGGGCGGGTTCTACTCATCAAGCGATTCCAGTTCGGATTTGATGCGGCCTTCCAGTTCCCTGCGCTCATCATCCGAGCCGGGTTCGGAAACCGGATCCCACTTATAATTGAAGCCGTCATATTCATCGTCATATCTCGGGATGATGTGGAAGTGGAGATGGAAAACGGACTGTGAGGCATATGAACCGTTATTTTGAACGACGTTCAGCCCCTTCGGGTTGAATGCGGCACGCAATGCTTTAGAGACTTTGGTCACTGCGGACATCACTTGTGCACCGGTCTCTTCATCCAGGTCGTAGATATTTTCAATCGGACGCTTCGGTATGACGAGTGTATGGCCTTTTGATAAAGGGAATGCATCCATGAAAGCAAGTACCGTCTCGTCTTCATAGACGATGTTTGCAGGTATCTCCCTGTCGGCGATCTGTTCAAAAATTGTTTTATTCATTCATTGTACCTCCGTTGTTTTATTATGATATATTGTATCTTAGCATCAAGTATACAAATAATTTTATTTAAATTAAAGGAAGTCGAATATGGTACTCAATATAGAAAATCTGACAGGGGGTTATTCCAGGACCGCTGTCATCCACGATATCAGCTTCAATATAAAGAGCGGTGAGATCGTCGGCCTGATCGGTTTGAACGGCGCAGGCAAAAGTACGACCATCAAACACATCCTGGGTCTTTTGAACCCGCATGCCGGGCACATTGAAGTGAATGGGACCCGGATCGGGGAGGACACGGAAGAGTACAGGAGGGCGCTTGCCTATATCCCGGAGTCCCCGATACTCTACGAAGAACTGACTTTGAACGAGCATATCAATATGACCGCGATGGCTTACGGCCTGGATGAAGCAACTGCCTGGGAACGTGCGGACAAGCTGTTGAAGATGTTCAGGCTGGAGGAAAAGGGCCGTATGTTCCCCACCCATTTCTCAAAAGGGATGAAGCAGAAAGTGATGCTCATATGTGCATTCATTGTGGAGCCGGACCTGTACATCATCGACGAGCCGTTTCTTGGTCTGGACCCGCTCGGCATAGAGTCATTGATTGAACTGATGGTTTCGGAGAGGGAGGACGGCCGCTCGATTTTGATGAGCACACACATCTTATCCACGGCTGAGCGCTACTGTGACCGCTACGTGATACTTGACGACGGTAAATTGCTGATCTCCGGCACGCTTGATGAACTGAGGACCGGAATGAACATGCCGGGGGCCTCACTCGACGAATTATATCTGTCATTGACTGGGGGCGCACGTTCCAATGAAAGCACCCATTCATAAAAGCAGGATAGAAGATGATATCAGGATCAGGGCGTATTACAGCAAATATATATTCAACAGCCACTTCCTGATTTTCCTGACGATAGCGGGAGGGGTGTTCCTGTATTCACTCCTCGGTATGCTCTCAGCGATGGAGCCTAACATTTATCTCGATATCATAGCAGCACTGCTCATGAGCATCGTGCTGCTGCCGAAGTACCGCTCACTGCTGAAAGAGGCGGATGTGCTGTTCCTGCCGCCGTATGAAAAGTATATGAAGACATATTTCTCATATATGAACCGCTATTCATTCTGGCTCAGCGCCTACCTGCCGATCACCGGATTGATCATTTCACTGCTGCTGCTCCGGGTCGGACATCCGGGATGGGTGATGGTTTTATTTGTGGGCATGTCCGTCCTGCTGTATATCTTCGCATTTTTGATCAGACGGGATGCGGTCAACACACCGATGGACCGGAACAGTGTAATATTGATGCTGATCCTCATTCACTTCATATCACTCTTTTCAATACTGGTGAATCCGTTATTCATTCTTTTGGGCCTTCTGCTGATCGGCGGTTTGTATTTCCTGGTCCAAAAAAAGCAGCATAAGAATCTGGACTGGCCGAAAATCATCGATCATGAAGCTTCAATGAAACAGAAATATTATCAGTATGTGTCGATGTTCACCAATGTCCGCCTGTCGTCAAAGCAGTACAAAAGGAGGAAGTACTTCGACGCGCTGCTGAAGCAGCCGCCACCAGGCCGGTTCAATAAAAACCATATGTATGAATATCTCTTCAGGAGGACTTTTTTAAGGGATGATGATCTGCCGATGATCATTTTAAGGCTGCTGATGATATTCAGCATCGTCATCATATGGGTGGACGCGCCAGTGTTGTCGGTGATCGTGTTGTTATTCGCACTTTATGTCATCGTGCTTCAGATGTCCCAGCTTTACACGGCCCAGGCGTATCTCCTGTGGCCCAAGGTCTGGCCTGTGGAGAGGGAGTACATCCAGGAGAGTTACATCCGTTTTTCCCACAAGGTGATTCTCATGATTGCGCTGCTCCTTGCCGTCATATTCATCTTCCTGCATCCGGTATATTTCTATATTGCTGCAGTGTTCCCTTTATGGGGCTTTGCCTTGAACAGTTATTTCAGTAAAAATGTATATAAAAAAGAAAGATTACTGAGTGATTAAACCCCTCAGTAATCTTCTTTTTCCTCTTCTGGAAGTTCCTCCAGTTTTTCTTCATTCTCTTCAGCAGGCAGGTATATCTTGGAGGCACTGTAGCTGTGGAACATGGCGCCGGCATCACGGAACTTCTTCAGTACCTCGGTTGACAAATAGTCATCGAAGACGGCGGAACTTTTGAAGTCGCTGATTGTCGATTTACCGGGCCATTGGGTGAAGATGATGAAAGTGTCCCTGTCATCTGAATGGCCTATCCGGTATGCAAGGAGACCTTTGACGTCCTGCAGCTTCTGGTTCAAATCCGACAGGTGGCCAAGGATGGAAGCATTACCGCTCCCGGACACAGGTATATATTGCACATAGACGGTATTTTCCTCACTCAGTGGACCCTGGCTGTGTAAAAGTTCATAATCATAGCCCGAAGCAAAAACGGACCTTTCCTCGTCTTCGCCGTACAGCAAGGCTTCATGATCCCTGGCATTCATCATCAGCCGGGGGTCTTTTTCTTTCATTGATGCCATGTATCCCAGTGTCCCTGTTGTAATGTGTAATCTCATTCTGTTCACCTCTCATAATGTCTTGTCATTACTATACCTTCAACTTTGGAAAACTAAACTTGAGGGGGCAAATATCATTTTTTTGTCATTAATCAGTTCGTTATGACATCAAATGTAAGGTATGATAAAATGGTATGGGAAATTATGAGACGGAGGCTTTTGAATTGTTTAATGATACTTTGATTAGAGCGGCAAAAGGTGAGAGAACGGAGCATACCCCGGTATGGTTCATGAGGCAGGTGGGGCGCAGCCAGCCTGAATATATGAAAGTCAAAGAAAAATATTCTTTGATCGAAATCACAAAGCAGCCTGAGCTGACGGCATACTTGACGGCGACGCCCGTCGAGAATTACAACGTGGATGCAGCTGTCCTGTATAAGGATATCATTTCACCGTTGTCACCGATAGGTATCGATGTGGAAATCGTGGCTGGTGTCGGCCCGGTCATCCACAACCCGATCAAGGACATCAACGATGTCGAAAAACTCGGGGAGCTGGATCCTTATAAAGATCTGGGCTATATTTATAAAACAATTGAAATACTGACAAAAGAAAAACTCGATGTACCTTTGATCGGATTCTGCGGTGCGCCGTTTACAGTGGCGAGCTATATGATCGAGGGCGGACCTTCCAAAAATTATCACAAAACGAAACAGATGATGTACAACGCACCTGAAACATGGCATAAGCTGATGAATAAACTCACTGAAATGAGCATCACTTATCTGGATGCACAGATAGAGTCAGGTGCAAGCGTCATCCAGATATTCGATTCATGGGGCGGAGCGATGAGCAGGTCGGTATATGCCGAGAATTTATCGCCTTACATGAACAGGATCGCCGCCCATGTGAGGTCCAAAGGTGTGCCTGTGATCGTATTCGGCATCGGTGCTTCCCACCTCATACCGGAATGGAATACACTGGATGTCGATGTGATCGGCCTTGATTGGCGGACTTCCATCAACGAAGCAAGGGAAATGGGTGTCAAAAAGGCGCTGCAGGGCAATCTTGAACCTGCACTGCTTCTCACCGACTGGGAAATCATCGAAGCGAAAGCGAAAGAGATTGTGACCCAGGGCAACAGGACCGGCCATATATTCAATCTCGGCCACGGTGTCTTCCCTGAAGTGAACCCCGACACGCTTAAGAGATTAACTGAATTCGTTCATACTTACAGTAAAGGATTGTGATTGATGATGACAGAGAAAAAAGGATTATTGGTCATGGCATACGGCACGCCATACAAAGAAGAGGACATCGAGCCTTATTACACGCATATCAGACGTGGCAGACCACCAAGCGCGGAGGCGCTCCAGGACTTGAAGGACCGCTATGAGGCGATCGGCGGGATTTCCCCGCTGGCCGATACGACCAAGAGGCAGGCGGAAGCCTTGCTGGAGCAATACAACGCATCATCGGAAGATGAATATCAGCTCTATCTCGGTTTGAAGCATATCGATCCGTTCATTGAAGATGCGGTCAAACAGATGGCTGAGGACGGCATCAAAGAAGTCGAGACCGTCGTGTTGACACCGCATTATTCCAACTTTTCAGTCGGCACCTACAATCAGCGTGCCAAAGAAGAGTGTGAAAAATACGGCATCGAAATAAAATCAGTCGAATCGTTCTATAAAGAACAGCCATTCCTCGACTACTGGACGGAAGCGGTCAAATCATCATTGAATGAAATCGATGAAGCTGAACACAGCGGGACGGCGATCATAGTGAGTGCGCACAGTCTCCCTGAGAAGATAAAAGAGCAGAACGATCCTTATCCTTCCCAGCTCGAAGAAACTGCACAGATGCTTAAAGCGCAGGCGGACCTGCAGAATGTATTCGTGGGATGGCAGTCGGAAGGCAACACACCGGATCCATGGCTCGGCCCCGACGTGCAGGATCTGACACGTGATCTACATGCGAAACATGGATTCAAACATTTCATCTATCTGCCGCTCGGCTTCGTGTGTGAACACCTTGAAGTGTTATACGACAACGACTATGAGTGTAAAGTGGTGTGTGACGAAGTGGGCGCAGGCTACCACAGACCAGCAATGCCGAACACTGACAAGAGATTCATCCAGGCGATGATCAATCAGCTTGAGTTACTATAGTAAAGAAGGGTTTTAAAATGACGAAAGTTGCTATTATCGGTGCAGGCATCTCAGGGTTGTCTGCAGGCTACTATCTCACCAGGGATTCCGGGGATTTGGAAGTCGACATTTTTGAAAAGGCGGATCATGCAGGCGGCAAGATCAAAACATACCGCAAAGACGGCTATGTCATAGAACTTGGGCCCGAGTCCTATTTGAGCCGTAAGGAAGCGATGACGGACCTGGCTAAAGATATCGGTCTCGAAGAAGATCTGGTAAGGAATGAAACAGGACAGGCATATATTTATTCCCACCACCGTCTACACCCGGTGCCTCCGGGCACCATGCTTGGTGTGCCGACGGAAATCATGCCTTTCCTGACGACAAGCCTGATCTCTTTTTCAGGTAAGCTGCGTGCGCTCCTGGATCTCACGAAAAAGAAGACGCCATTGTACACGGACGTTTCAGCCGGAAGTTTCTTCAGGAACAGGCTGGGTGATGAAGTGCTTGAGAATTTGATAGATCCCCTCTTGTCCGGTGTCTACAGTACGCCGATCGACAAGCTCAGCCTGATGTCGACATACCCCAACTTCAAACATCAGGAACAGAAGTATGGGAGCCTGATCAAAGGCATGATCAAAGCGAAACCGGCCAAAAAGAACACCAGGAAGGTCGGACAGTTCCTCCAGTTTAAGAATGGCCTGGAATCCTTCATCGAAAGGCTGCAGGAGAAGCTGGAATCTCAGGGTGCGAAGCTCCATTTCAACAGTGATATCGAAGCGGTGGACAAGTCCGTTGATGGTTACGAAGTGTCCATCAACGGTGAAGTGAAGCACTATGACCAGATCATCATAACGACCCCCCATTTCCAATATAAGCGCTGGTTCGATGATAAAGAACTGGATTATTTCAAGCATATGCCTGCAACGAGTGTCGCAACGGTCGTCATGTCCTTTGATGCGGATCAGGTGAAGAATGATATTGACGGCACCGGCTTTGTCGTGAGCCGTAATATGGACACGGCCATCACTGCCTGCACCTGGACGAATAAGAAGTGGAAACATTCCACCCCGGAGGGTAAGGTGCTGCTGCGGGCATACGTGGGGAGGCCCGGTGACTTCGTAGTGGAAGAGAAATCGGAAGAAGATATACTGCGCCTGGCCCGTAAGGACCTGGATAAGATCATGGATATCGAAGGGGAGCCGGGGTTGAAAATAGTGACCAGGCTCAAAAACTCGATGCCGAATTATAATATTGGCCACAAAGAGATGATCGACGGTATCCAGGCACATATGCAAGAGGCTTATCCGGGTATTCAGCTGATCGGTGCATCGCACTATGCCGTCGGTCTGCCGGATTGCGTAAAAGGCGGGAAAGAAGCTGCCGGAAATATCCTCTCAGCCCCCCAGTCTTAATGGACGTCATATGACACCTGATTAATATATAATGGTTTCATATCATTCTTATAGGAGGTCATACAGTGAAATTCATATCCAACAACAATATTACAGATCCCATGATCAATCTGGCGATGGAGGAATATATTTTAAGGGAAATTCCAACTGATGATTCATACTTTTTATTCTATGTGAATCAGCCATCCATCATCATAGGCAAAAACCAGAATACAATTGAAGAAATCAATGAGCCATATATTCGTGAACACGGCATCAAAGTCGTACGCCGTGTGTCGGGCGGCGGCGCAGTCTATCATGATGAGGGCAACCTGAATTTCAGTTTCATCACTGAAGATGACGGCGAGAGTTTCCATAACTTCAAACGCTTCACACAGCCGATCGTGGAGGCGCTCCAGGATATGGGCGTTAACGCGGCACTTTCAGGCAGGAATGATATTGAAGTCGACGGCAAAAAAGTCTCGGGAAATGCGATGTTCACCCAAAAGGGCAGGATGTTCTCCCATGGTACGGTCATGCTAGACAGTGATATCAGTGAAGTGCAGAATGCATTGAAAGTGAATCCTAAAAAGATTGAATCCAAGGGTGTCAAGTCAGTCAGTGCCAGGGTGGGGAACATCAATGACTTCCTGGATGAAAAAATTGATATAGAGGAATTCAAACGCCGTATATTGATCAAAATATTCGGTTCTCCGGATGAAGTTGAAGAATATGAGCTGACAGATGAGGACTGGGAAAAGATAAACAAATTATCGGAAGAGAAGTACCAGACATGGGAATGGAATTATGGCAGAAATCCAAAGTATAATTTCAATGCCTCCCATAAATTCCCGGCAGGCCTGCTGGATGTGAGATTCGATGTCAGACAGGGCAGGATAGCACAGGCTAAGATATTCGGGGATTTCTTCGGTGTCGGTGAAGTGGTGGATATCGAGGAGAAACTTGAAGGTGTCGAGCACAGCTATGAGGCAATCGACCATGCCCTGCGAGATGTCGATATCAGCCATTACCTCGGAAGGATCACAAGAGAAGAGTTCCTGGAACTTGTCGTATAAATAAAATGAGCTGACTTTACTTATGTATATGGATTATACAGAGTAAAGTCAGCTATTTTTTGTTGAATGGTGTATTTTATTCTTCATCTTCAGTGATCTCTCTCAATAATGTAGTGTAGGTGTTGAATTTCTCTTCGTCTTTTTCGAGCAATGCTTCTTCGACTTTTTCTTTGTAAAGCTTGGTGTTGAAATCATCAAGAGCTTCTTGAAGCAGGATGTCAGCAGAAAGGTCATTGATCGTATTGATGAAAACTCTCAACTGGTTAACCGGGTACACTTGCTTACTCATTATATTCCGCCCCCTTATTTTATCTTGTATAAAATTATAAACCGTGTGTATAATATTGTCAAATGCGTTTTGAATATTTAGATAATTAAATATTGTAAAAATACCCTAAAGAAACTGTATTGAAAATTTAATATATATAGTTATTAAAAGTTAACAATTAAGTTAACATATGTTATATTAAATTTATCATAAATAAAGGGGCATGGCAATGAAACAATACTATCACATTCATGATGAGACCATGTATATGTTATCTGTAGAGAATAAGGGACTGACGGAAACAAGGATAGGGGAGTTGTTCGGAAGTGAAAGCACGGCCTGCATAGCAACACCGAATAAGATTATGGAGAGAAACTGCAAGCAGTATTCACAAAGTTATCCCGCCCGCAAAGAGCTGACGAAGAAGTTGACAGGTCTGAGTGCTAAAGTCCCTGTCATCATTGATTTGTTTGGATCGATCATTTTCTTTTGCACACATTCGGACAGGGTGAACGAGAACAACTGGTTCAATATCAAGCATATCCATTCCTACCGGAATTATAATGGCAATACGCGGGTGAGGTTCAATAACAATGAAGAAATCGAAGTCGATATATCCTTTACTTCCTTCAATAATCAATACCTTAATGCCTTGAAGCTCCATTACAAGTTCAATTTGGAAAAAGAGAAATATGAATACAATGAAATGGCGAAATATAAAAACAACAGTGCCGGTTATCATATGGACGGGGCGGGGGACAAAGTCAGTGATGTTTCATATAAAGCCTACCTGCAACATCTAAGTGACAGCAAGCGGCATAAAGTGGACCGTATTACATAAACGACGTATAATGAAGACAAAACTACAGGAGTGAACAATCATGCCATTCGTAAGAATCCAGCTGAAAGAAGGCCGTACGGCCGAACAGAAGGAAGCACTCGCAAAAGAGATCGTCAAAACGATGGACGCGACAAAATTTGCACCGAAAGACAGCGTAAAGGTGATTTTTGAAGAAATGAAAGCGGAAGACTTCCATTCCGGTCAGGATATGTAACAGGCCCCCCTCAAAATGAGGGGGTTCTTCAATGAAGAGGGCAGTCATACTCGCTCTCATTACGTCGCGACACCGATGGACGTATTTTCGTATTGTGGATCCGTTAATGCCCTGACTATGAAGTGTGCCACATCCGCCCGTGGAATCGTCCTGGATTTTTCGGGGACACCTGATTGTGCCTCCCTGTACTCACCCGTAAAATCCTTATCCGTCAAACCCATCGGCCTGACGATCGTGAACTCAAGATCGTTTGAACGGATATGACCGACCGCTTTCCGATGATCGGCCAGAACATTCTTCAGAAGTTTCATGATCAATTTCCCGCTGATGCCGGATATCTCCTGCTCAACCCCTGCTGAAGCGGTGTAAACGATGCGCTTCACATGATGTTCCTGCATGCCGTCTACAATATTTTTAGCCATCTCTTCAAGTTCTGAAGACTTTTTCATTCCTTTATTTGATCCGAGGTATGACACTACAGCATCATTTCCTGCAATGGCTGCAGCGACTTCATCCTTATTGAAGGCATCTCCCCTGATGATTGTCAGTTGTTCATCCGACACATCCAATTTTGATGGTGTGCGGGCAAACGCAGTGACGTCAAACCCCTTTTCCAGCGCCTGCTCAACTACACTTCTACCCACGCCGCCCGTTGCACCGAATACTATAATCTTCATAATCATCCCCCTTTATAGATTTTGTATATCAACCGTCAATATACCGGTGGTGTCTTTGATCAGCTCGTAGATCTCAGTGGTGGACTGACTTTCCGGCACCAATAACCTTAAATCGATCTTTTGGCTGCCGTCTTCGAAACTCTTCACTTTAACATCTAAAATTGTAATGTCTTTACTTTCCTTTTGGTTCATCTCATGGAATTTTTCCTCAACTGTGTCTAGTACATTTGTGATCCTTAAATTTTTATCGATACTCATTTTGATGGAAATTTCTTTAGTCTGTAGTTTCTCTGGGCCAATCAATTTAAAGAATCTGGGGATGAAATTCACTGCAATGATCAGCAGAAGCACTGCAAATGCAGCTTCCAGATAAAACCCGGCGCCTACCGCAATACCCAGACCTGAAGCTGCCCAGATTAAAGCTGCACTGGTCAACCCTGAAATCACATCATTTTTTCTGTGGAGGATGACGCCTGCACCCAGGAAACCGACGCCGCTTACAATCTGTGCTGCCAGACGCATAGGGTCGATCGCGTTATAAGTGGCAGAGGCATGCTGCTCAAACGACTGGATGGAGACGATTGTGACCAAACAGCTTGCTATACTGATCACCGAGCAGGTCTTAAGGCCAAGCGGTTTGTTTTTAAGTTTCCTGTCTATACCGATCAGCATGCCAAAAACCAACGCAAGACTTAATTTCACTATGAATTCAATTTCAAAAGCCATATTCTTACCTCCTCCCGTAATGCAGCAACCAGAATGAACATGGGTGGGTGAGTTCAAATTATTATAACACTCCAATAATTAAGGGTGCAAAATGTAACCGACCATAAAATTGAAATTGGGCTAATAAAATTTATATATGGGCTGGCAGTGAGCGGAGCGCATAATCTTATACGTGTCAACTTCTTTGGACCGGAATTCCCTGTCTCGAAGAAGACTTTTTACATTGACAAAGAATTATCTGAAATCTATACTACTGTTAACAGTTAACACAATTGGGGTGAATTTCAATGAAGATATCCAAACCCGTACCTTTGTACATGCAGGTCTATGATTCGCTTAAAGCGGACATCATCAAAGGCACGCTGAAGCCTGGGGAACGCATCAATGAAGTGCAGTTGTCCCAGCAGCTCGATGTCAGCAGGGGGCCGGTGAGGGAATCAATCAGCAAACTGGAACAGGACGGGCTCATACTCAGAAATAAGAGGAATGCTCTTGAGGTCTATACGCCCAATCTTGAGGATTTGAAGGAAATCTATGAATGCCGGATGGCCCTTGAATCGATGGCGGCTGAGAAAGCAGCTCGATTCATCACTGGAACAGAGGTGGAGGTCCTTGAGGATCTCCTCAGCCGCTCACTAGAAATCGTCAATTCGAAAGAAGATGCAGGTGAAACGACGGTGCTTTTCCTGGAATTGAACAGCGAATTCCATAATACCATCATTGGAATCAGCGGTAATAAAAGGCTGATGGCTCAGATCGACCAGCTTAAAAGTCTGACGAAATTATACAGGAAATATAATATTCATGACCGGGAACGGCGGAGAACCGCACATTTGCAGCATAATGAAATATTCCAGGCGTTGAAGGATGAAGAGGCAGACAAGGCGCGCGAAATGATGTCGGTCCATATTAAATATGATATGGAAAGCCTGTCTGATTTATTCGTAGGCAAAGCATAAAATTTTAGGGTGATCTGTCAAAAATAAACAGCATGAAAATAATTTTGTGGGGTGCATGAAATGTTTGATGAAAAATCTAAAGAATTATTGAGCGGGCTGCGTGTTCTGGAGATGGGTTCGCTGATTGCCGGACCTTTTGCAGGACGCCTGTTCGCCGACTTCGGTGCCGAAGTCATCAAAGTGGAGACGCCGGGTTCGGGCGACCCGATCCGTAAATGGCGGATGATGCATGAAGATACTTCGCTGTGGTGGTATGTGCAGTCCCGCAATAAGAAGTCGGTGACGGTGGACCTGAAATCGGAAGAAGGTCAGGACATCATCAGGGACATCATAAAGGATACGGATATATTGATTGAGAACTTCCGCCCGGGGAAACTCGAAGAGTGGGGCCTCGGTTATGAGGATTTAAAGAAAATCAACCCTGGAATCATCATGGTCAGGATATCCGGTTACGGACAGGACGGCCCTTACAGTAATAAGCCCGGTTTCGGCAGTGTCGGCGAGTCGATCGGCGGCATACGGAATGTCACGGGTTATGAGGACAGGCCACCGGTCAGGGTGGGCATCAGCCTGGGTGATTCAATTTCTTCATTATATGCGGTCATCAGTGCGATGATGGCGGTATACAACAGGGATGTCGCAGGTACAGGCACCGGACAGTTCATTGATGTGGCTTTGTATGAAGCGGTCTTCAGCCTGATGGAGAGCATGGTGCCGGAGTATGACCATTACAATTTCATCAGGGAAAGGACAGGCAGCGCTCTGCCGGGCATAGTACCTTCAAATACATATCAATGTAAGGACGGGAAGTATATCGTCATCGGCGGAAACGGCGACAGCATTTTCAAACGGCTGATGACGGCCATCGGCAGGGAAGATATCAGGGATGACGTCAAATACGCCTCCAACGATGACCGGGCAAAATATCCGGAACACCTCGATGGCGTCATCTCGGAATGGACATTGCAGTACACACTCTCGGAAGCCCAGCAGAAGCTGGATGAATTTGATGTGCCGAACGGACCGATATACAGCATCGCCGATATTTTTGAGGATGTACATTATCAGGCCAGGGGCATGATTGAAGATGTGGAAGTGGATGGCCTCGGGCAGTTGAAGATGCCCGGCATCATGCCGAAATTCTCCGAAACCCCAGGCGAGATCAAATGGGCGGGCCCGAAGCTCGGGGAGCATAATGACGAAGTCTACCGGGACCTGCTGAACTATTCCGAGGACCAAATGGAATATCTGAAAAAGAATGGAATCATTTAATGAGGAGTGAAAACACATGCCCATACACATTCAGGAAGTCATACCGCGTGACGGCTTCCAGATGGAAAAAAAATTCATACCGACGGAAGATAAGATAAACATCATCAATAAGATCAGCAGGACGGGTGTCTCCAAGATTGAAGTGACTTCATTCGTCTCCCCGAAAGCCGTCCCGCAGTTGAGCGATGCTGAAGAGGTCGCCAAAAACATCGAAAGAAATAAAGATGTCACCTATGTGGGGCTTGTGGCGAACCTGCGCGGTGCCGAGCGGGCAATGAATGCAGATTTGGATGAAATCAACCTGGTGATGTCAGCGAGTGCAAGCCACAATAAAAAGAACGTCAACAAGACGCATGAAGAATCCCTGGAGGGATTCTCGAAAATAGCGGCGCACATTAAAGGGAGCGGCATCAAAATCAATGGCACGGTTGCGACTGCGTTCGGCTGCCCATTTGAAGGTGCCATTTCAGAAAAAGCCGTGATGGGTTTTATTAGAAAATACATCGACCTCGGCATGGACAGCATCACGTTGGCGGACACGACCGGGATGGCCAACCCCAGCCAGATCAAGAGATTTGCTGCAGAGGTGAAGGATTACGCCGGTGAGATACCGTTGACCCTGCATCTCCATGACACACGCGGTATGGGCCTCGCCAATCTGATCGCAGGCATGGAAGCGGGCGTGACCCGCTTCGACTCCGCCATCGGCGGCATCGGCGGCTGCCCCTTTGCACCGGGGGCCAGCGGCAACATCTGTACGGAAGATGTGGTCCATATGTTTGGTGAAATGGGCATCTCCCATACAGCCGACCTGGATCAACTGATATCGATCTCAAAAGAACTGCCGGATATCATCGGAAGATCGGACTATCCCGGACAGGTTGTGAAAGCAGGCAAGGTGTCCGACCTTCACGAGTTCTGAATCATCATAAAAAACGATCTCCCCGGAGGAGGGGTGCCGATGCGTGGGATTTTTCCATATGTCATGGTTAAAATCATGCAGTGGGGGATATTGATTATAAAGAGGCACACCGGCTTTCGATGCCCTCAATAGTAGTGAAGGGGATGGTATGATGCCCGATAAAAACCGAAGTGAGGATACGGAATACATCATCGACAGGATAAGGAACCGCGAAAAGAAAAGAGCTGAAAACAAAGTTGAGAAACGGAAGTCCGGAGGACGGGATTCAAAGGATGGGTTTTCAGTGAACAAGCAGGATAGCAGCGGTGGGAATGAAGAGATACCGGATATGGAGCTCGGGTGTTATTTCTTCTTCATATTGCCCTTCATCGCATCCATATTATTCCTGATCATTTTGATTGCTTTGTTGAGATGACCGTGCTTTTCCGCCTGTGCCGGTTCAGCGCCTTGGATGGAAAGGTGCCGGGGGCTTGAGGAATGAAAAGCTGAATGAGACCCGGTATTCGGAGATAAAGGAGGATGTTTCCATGATCATAGATGTTTCCCATCATCAGTCATCGAAAAATATTGACTATGCAACACTATCCAGGCATGTGGATCATGCGATCATCAGAACTATGGATGCCGACGTGATCGACAGGGAATATGAGATGCACCATAGGAAGTTCAGGGCGCAGGGCATCCCGACCGCAGCCTATGCATTTGTCCGCGGGCAGAATGACACCCATATGATTAACGAAGCGAAAATGTTCTGGGACAGGACAAAAGAACTGGAGCCGACTTTCTGGTGGCTGGATGTGGAAGCGGTCACTCATCCGGATATGAGGGCGGGTGTCAGCATATATGTGAATGAAATGCGCAAGCACGGTGCTGAAAAAGTCGGCCTCTACATCGCCCATCATTTGTATGAGCGGTTGAACCTGGATACCGGTGAAGCGGATGCCGTATGGATTCCGCATTACGGATCCGGCAGCCCGGCACCGGACAGTACGCCGAAATTCCCGGCTGATATCCATCAATATACCGACCGGGGGAGGCTCCCCGGTCATGAAGGTGATCTTGATTTAAACAGGATCATAGGTGATAAGCCGCTTGAATATTTTACAGGGAAATGACGATTGCATGAAAATGAAACCACCTGGGTGTGCAGATGGAGTAAAACATCTGTACGCTCAGGTGGTCTTTAATGTTTCTGACTGCTCTGTTGTTACATTTGCAACAGGTGAGTTGGTCTCCTCGCCCGTTAAGAGGAATGCCAATGCAAACATAATGATGATCAGAATCAGTGAAGCCACAATCAGTAATGCGCTCAATACACCTGTTTTCCTGGCCGGTCTGTTTTTGACTGCCCTGTAAATCAAAATGCCGAGTAAGACGATGCCGGCAATGAAACTGACAAGCGCTAAAATACCGAAGACCAAAGCAATCAGTGCAATTATAAATTCCATATTAAAAACTCCCCCGATTATACTTAATGCAATTATACATCAAGAAGGGAGAGGATAAAAATTTATATATAAAATGATCATACCGGTATCGAAAGAATACTATCATTCTATGGCAATTTATGGCCGGCCCCTTTATAGATGCAGTGCCATAATAATGTTAACTCCAGTATATTATAATTTAGTGTATGATTATCGGGAAGCATTCAGTAAAAACAGGGGAGGTTTATAGATGTCGAGAGTCTTGGTTGTTGATGACGATAAGAATATTTTGAATTTTGTCCGGCTGCATCTTGAAGAAGAAGGCTATGATGTCATCGAGGCAATTGACGGAAGGGATGCATTAAAAAAGTTGGAGAGCCATCCTTGTGATATCGCAGTAGTGGATGTCATGATGCCTTTTATGGATGGTATATCCTTGACAAGAGAAATTCGAAACACCTACGACATACCGATCATTATATTAACAGCGAAAGATCAAATTGATGATAAAGCAGTCGGTTTTGAAGCAGGAACTGATGATTATCTGACCAAACCTTTTGAAACGAAAGAGCTGGTGTTCAGGATAAAGGCGCTGCTTCGCCGGTATGGCGTCCCTGAGAGTGACAATGATCCGATACGATTGGGGAATGTTTTGATTCTTCATGAAAATTACTCGATTAAGATTGATACCAAAACAATCAAACTGCCACTCAAGGAATTCGAACTGCTGTATTTACTTGCAAAGAACCCTCAGCGTACCTTCACCCGTGAAAAAATCATCGAAAATGTGTGGGATATGGACTTTGCCGGGGACAACCGGACAGTGGATGTCCATATCAAGAGGTTGAGGCAGCGCTTCAGTCATCTGTCAGTGCCTTTCAGCATACGTACAGTAAGAGGCGTGGGTTATACACTGGAGATGAATCAATGATGAAGTCCTTGTACAGCATTTTTGCTGCAACGACGATTGGTATCATGCTGACCAGTTTCCTGGTTGCATTTTTCATCTCGAATGCCTACTACCAGCAATATTTGAAACCGGTCAACGATGAGAAAAATACGCGGGTGGCCCATGAGATATCTGCCTTCATTGAAAATAATCCTGAGATATCAATGGATGAATATCTTGATAATATTGCGGATATCGGATATCAAATCTATCTGTTCAGGGCGCCGGGGGAGGGGATCCACTATGGCGCTGAATTCAGGGAAGATGAACTTTCTGCGCACACAGTTCAGGAGGTTCTCGATGGAAGCACCTATCACGGCATGCGTGAGTTTCCACGCGAGACTTTTGTCACAGGTTTTTTTGCCAATGAACTGGAGAACACCATCGGCGTCCCTGTAAATTATAATGGTGGAAATTACGCACTGTTCATGAGGCCGGACATACAGATGCTTTTTAATGAAATGCATCTGTTGTTTGGTTGGTTATTTCTGATCACCATCATTTTAAGCATCGTTTTCGTCCTCATTGCGACTAAATATATGGTCCGGCCCGTGGCCCGCCTGAGTAAGGCAACACAGGTTTTATCCTCCGGAAATTATGATGTCAAAGACCTTGAAACGGGAAGGAAGGACGAGATGGGTGAACTGTCAAACAACTTTGTCAGAATGGCAGAGCAAATACGCCAGAATGAAAATATGCGTAAGGCGTTCATATCCAACATTTCCCACGATATCCAATCACCGCTGTCCAACATCAAAGGATACAGTATGCTTTTGAAAAATGAACTGGAGGAGAGTGAAAAAGGATTGGGATATATCCAGGTCATTGAAGCCGAATCCAATCGGATCAGTTCGATGACCAACCAGTTATTACTCCTGTCATCACTGGATCAGGAAGCACATATATTAAAAGTCAAAGCATATAATTTGGGCAGGCAGATAAGACGGTTGATCGACAGCTACGAATGGAAAATCCACTCGAACAATCTGATGCTCTCATATGATGTCCCGGATGTGGAGATTATTGCCGACGAAGCCTTGATGTATTCAGTGTGGGATAATCTACTTTCCAATGCGCTGAAATATAATCATCCATTCGGTGAAATCGATATTGAATTGAGGGAGTATGAGAAAGAAGTGAAGGTGAGTTTCAAAGATACAGGCATCGGTATGGATGATGCCGCAAAGCCGCACATCTTTGAAAGGTTCTACAGAGAGGATGAGGCAAGGTCCCAAAAGATTCCAGGATCGGGTCTCGGTTTATCCATCGTCCATGAAGTGGTCTCCCTGCATGAAGGGATGATCAGTGTTGAATCCAACCAGGATGGTCAGGGCAGCATATTCATTGTGAGACTGCCGAAAAGGTGAAAAGGTTCTCCTTAGTTCATATTGAGTTCATATTCCGATGATAGAATGTGAAATATCAATGAATTGAGGAGGCTTTCATTTATGAAACATCCAAGTAAAGTCTTACTTGTTTTCGCTGGATTGTTTGGAGTCATCGGAGCGGTGATGGGCGCCCATATGGCCGGTTCAGGCTCACACGCCTTCCGCCCGGTGCACACACACGTTCTCGTGGTCGGTTGGCTGACATTATTCTCATGGGCCGTATTCTATAAGGTATTCAGCATCAAAAACTCACTTTTGACGAGAATTCATGTGTGGGTCAGTATCATCGGTACAACGGGCTTGACGGCAGGGATGTACCTGCACATGGTCAGTCAGGTTGAATTGCCGGACGCCGTGACGTTGATTATATATATCGGCGGGGGCGTAGCTGTTCTGGTCAGCTTCATACTATTCTTCGTACAGACGCTCATCTACAGACCGGAGAAGGATTGATGGAGGGGGTTTTATAATGAAGATGGCATGGCAGGAAATAATGAAATCCAAGACAAGATATTTGATTCTCGGCGCCATCATCTTTCTGATCAGTCTGTTGACGATGATCATCTCAGGATTGGCGAATGGGCTCTCCTACGATAATGCATCTTTGATCAAAGAATTGCCTGCAGGTACATTCTATATGGAGGAAGAGGCAGAAGGGCAGTACAACTTTTCAAGTCTTGATGGAGAAACCATGGAGGAAGTCGAGACAGTTTCATCCGAGGTCATGTTTCTGTCCATTCAGATGGGGGAGATCGAAGATGCTGATGAAAAGCGGCATAGTGTTGCGTTCGTAAGCACAGCGAATAATGACTATTTTCCAAGTATTGAGACGGGCGGCCTGGTTCTTGATGCTTCCATTATGGAAGAAGGCATCACCGCAGGAGACGGTGTGACAAACGGCATGCTGGATCATTCATTGACGGTGGATGAATTTGTAGAGCATCAAAAGTTCAGCCATGCACCTGTCGCTTTCATCAATCATGATGATTTTCAAAGAATGTACAGTACTGATGACTTTCAGTTGGCTTTCATACCAGGCGATGAAGCTCCCCATATGGATGGTTATAATCAATTCACCAACGATGAATTTTTAGATACACTACCGAGCTACAGTGCAGAGCAGCTGTCTTTGAACATGATCGTCGTATTTTTATTTGTCATCAGCGGGATGTTATTCGGCATCTTCTTCTATATGATCAATGTGCAGAAAATTGCCACTTACGGCATATTGAAAGCGGTCGGGGTTAAAACATCCAAGTTATTCAAAATGATGTGGGTGCAGATGTTCATCATTACCGTCATTGCTCTGTTGCTTTCAGTCGCCATCAGCCAATTAGTGGGAATCGTGATGCCTGAAGGCATGCCTTTCCTCCTTACAATAGACTCGGCTTCTATGATGTCACTCGTTTTCCTGGTGATAGGTTTCATCGGATCGACAGCCTCAGGCATCCAGATCAGCAAAGTGGAGCCGATGCAGGCAATCAATCAAGGAGGGATATAATATGTCTTTACTCACTATCAATGGACTCGAAAAGACATTCAAGCATGGCAGCACTGAAGAAAAGATTCTTAAAGGCATTGACCTTGATCTTTCCAAAGGTGACATGACTGCATTGGTCGGTGCCTCCGGTTCCGGTAAAAGTACCCTGCTGACCATAGCCGCTGGTCTACAGGAAGCAACCGGGGGAGAAATTATTTTTGACAGTGAGAACCTGACTGCATTGGATGATGAACAGGTGAGGGAAATACGTGCTAAACGCTTCGGATTCGTCTTTCAGCAGGCCCACCTGGTGCCATTCCTGACGGTCCAGGAACAATTGGAGTTGATGCTGGATACAGCTGAACTAAAATGGTCTAAGGAGGAAAGAAGGCAGGAAATCGAAGACATTCTTGAGAAAGTGGAAATGCAGCATCACAGAGACTCTTATCCTGACAGTCTTTCCGGTGGGGAAAAGCAGCGGGTGGCCATCGCACGTGCTGTCATTCATCAACCTGAAATATTGTTTGCCGATGAACCCACTGCAAGTCTGGACTCAAAGCGATCGAAAGAAGTGATGAGGCTGTTGACATCATTGACAAAAGAATCCAGCATTACAGTTTTAATGGTCACACATGATGAAAGTGCATTGGAATATGCTGATTATACTGTACAGATGAAGGATGGATTGATCGAGTACCCCGGATGATGGTGTCACTTAACCATTAATCGGTTTGTAGTGATATAGCAGGGGCTTTCAGTGTAACAGTTCCTTTGGTGGGTTTCGTCTATATCATTGCCATTTCCCTGCTTGTTCTTAGTTTTACAGGTAATGGACTTGAGCAGTAATTTGCCATTGAATGATTGAGCATCCTCCCTGAGAATGGGTATAGAAAAAGTTAAATCAGAATAGAGGTATAGAGTATATCTGAAGACCCCGGCAGGGGTCTTTTCCGTGTGTTTATATATGAGGGGAGGGTGCAGCAGCGAAAAACCCCCCTTACATTAAACAAGAGGGCTTTAAATGTGTTCAGGCATGCTTCTTGTAGTATAATTTTCTCACCGGCTTCAAAGAATTCCGGTAAAGTCTGAAATGTACTGATTCATATAAAAAAGCCGCTAAACATAGTGTTCAGCGGATATAATTAGGAGCGGAGATGGAGGGATTTGAACCCTCGCGCCGCACAATGCGACCTATGCCCTTAGCAGGGGCACCTCTTCAGCCACTTGAGTACATCTCCATATGGCTCCACAGGTAGGATTCGAACCTACGACCGATCGGTTAACAGCCGATAGCTCTACCACTGAGCTACTGTGGAATAGTTTTCTTTTCAATCGAACATTATTAATTGTATCAACAAGGCAATGCCTTTTCAATGGTTTTCGACCATTTATTATGAGAAATTTACACCTTATCAATAAAAGGAGGGGTTTGAATGGATAACGGCAGATCAGTCGTCAAAACAGGAGTGGGGTTCGGCACGGTTCTGGCAATAACGATTTCATGGAGCCTGCATCAATCGATCCTTTGGGCGATCATCCATGGATTGTTGAGCTGGATCTATGTCATCTATTATGTGCTGGTGCGCTGATTTAATACTTTTTAAGAAGTGATGGGGAAAATAAAAAGACCGGGGTTTCCCGGTCTGGAATTTCGAATATAGTTTCCTGTAGTTGAAAATGATGTATAAAAGTAGTACTCAAGTGTACTAATTTGGGGGGCCAACAGTCTTTGACTGATAATCATTTTCAATTAGAATTATATGGCAAGTGAGAATCATTGTCAATTAAAAATATGATATCTCGTTTAAAAATTATTCACTGATGAGAACACGGTTGCCTGCAGGGTCTTCCGAGAACATGCCTTCCGGAGTCTCTTCCACTTTGTAACCAAGGGATTCCAAATTGTTGACGGTGTTTTCAACAGCTTCCGGTGTATGATATTTCATGGTGTAGTAGTTCAGTCCGATGCTGTTTCTTGCCGGTGGGGGTGCGCCGACACCATTCCAGACGTTGACCGCGATATGATGATGATACTTGCTGAAGCTGAGAAATGCTGCCTGCGGACCGTATCTTGTCACCACTTCCATACCCAGTCCTTCGGTGTAGTATTTTACAGCATCTTCTATATCGGCTACATGCAGATGCAGATGTCCCATGATTGTATCTTCAGGTAGTCCTTTAAATGGCTCATCCTTATGAGTGGCCATCACACCCTCGACGTTAAGCGGATCAGTCACCATGTGCACTTCATCGTTGTTCCATGACCATTCCTCCGGATCTCGGTCACGGTATATCTCGATTCCATTGCCATCCGGATCATCCAGATACAGTGCTTCACTCACGGCATGATCAGATGCACCGAGTCTGATATCCTTGGTGGAGAGGTGCTTTATGAAAGCTGCCAGATCTGTACGGTCGGGCAGTAGAAGTGCAAAATGGTATAATCCACTGGTGCGGTGCCTGTTGATCGGGTTTGACGGCTGCGTCAGCCTGAGCAGTGTCGTTTTACCATCGGCAGATAACTCCGCATCTTTACCGGTTTGGGACTTTACCTTGAAGCCAATGATCTCCTGATAGAAGTCCAGGGATTTTTTTAAATCACTTACATTTATCGTTACTTCCGAAACATTATTAACAGGTGCTGTGTGGAAATTCATTTCCATCCTCCTCATTAGCTTACTATACGTTACCAAGTATAATATATACAATTAATATAATCAAGTTATGTGTTGTTCTTTTAAAAGATAGGAACCTATGATATAATGTTTGGAAAGGAAGTGATGGCTATGAGGCAACCTAAAGGTGAAATGTGCCCGCGTTTTGAAAAAGCTGTTAATATTTTAAGTCAGCGTTGGACTGCGCTCGTAATCTATCAGATGCTGGAGTCACCGAAACGTTTCGGTGAAATACAGTCTGCGATTGGTGTCAGCGGTAAAGTGCTTTCGGATAGATTGAAGAACATGGAGCAGGAGGGGCTGATTAAAAGGGATGTATATCCCGAGACCCCTGTAATCATCGAGTATTCATTGACTCAAAAGGGAGAATCCTTGGAGCCGGTGTTGCGGGACATCGAAAACTGGTCCAAAGAGTGGATTGAAAAGCCGGGTACAGCAAAAGAGACTGTTGAGTGATCCGATATTTTGATGAATCAGCATAGAACCCGGGAAGGTCGAATGACTTTCCCGGGTTCTTTTTCATTCCGACCATAGACCGGCATTTTCCTCCTGTGCGGCCGCTTCCGCTTCTTCGAGAACGTCCAGATGGCTGGTGTTCGGCGGGTTCGCATATCTCACGGTGGCAAGTCCTTCACGCACGAGGGTTTCGTTGACCATTTCCCCGTCGGCATAAATGTAGGCGAGATACCTGTCATAATTATCCGTCATGGGACCGACATCGAATTCGACTTCTATCGTATCCGCTCCGATCAACAGTTCCCGTACCCTGTCGCCTGCTTCCACTGCATACGGCTCGGGCGTTCCTGAATCCGTCCTTATTTCCGGTGTATCGATGATCAGATATCTGAAACTTTCACTACTGCCGTTGAAGTTGAAGCGGGTGGTGTCGCCGTCGATGAACTGATCCACCGTGACTTCATGGAATTCACCGAGTGTATAATCCCCGGTATCACTTTCATCGTCCGCAAAGAAGTATGCGACGGCAGCGATGGCAAGCACAAGGACCGCACCCGGCCATCCCAGCTTTTTGATCATCCGCCTGTTTTCTCTGGTATTGAGCTGATTGAGATCAAAAATCCCTTTTCGTTTCATATTGAACTTCCTTTTTAAATGGATTCATTTTCCCCATTATAATACATATACAGGCCATGGCGGAATACTGTAACCAAAATAAATAGCCCCTTTTCAGGGGCTATTCATCTTTCATGAGGTTGTGTATCTTCCTGAAGGTATTAACATTCCTCACTGTCATATGTCTATAGATTTCCGTACCCACCATTTTAGTGATGCCGCTTTTTCCTGCATTCACCTTCATCACAGACCAGAGCACCGCGCCGGGCTTATATATGACGGTGTCGAATTCCGGGTGGATTTTCAGGTCTTCGAGCAGGGCCGGGTCATCTATATCTTCCCATAGGAACAGCACATCACTCTTCATCCCTTTATCATTTTTCCATGAGTCGGGGAGAGCATCGTTGATTGCTTCGATTTCATCTTTGCTGCGTATCAGCACTCTTATATCCAAGCCGAAGTCTTCCCGGATCGCCTGTTCAAGTACACCGGGAAGGTGCACTTTTGGTGTCCCTTCATCTGTGAATATGATGTTGCCGGAGTTGATGTAAGTGGCGACATCTTCCATACCGGCATTCTCAAACGTCTTTTTAAGAGTTTTCATATCGATTTTATTTCTTCCGCCGATGTTGATGCCGCGGAGCAGGGCGACGTGCTTCATTGGTCATCTCTCTCAGGAGGGTTTAAATACTTGCGGGTGCATGCTGGAAGCTGTTGAGCAGCGTCCGCGCCTCATCTGTCGACCGGGTGTTCATCAGTTCATTCCTGAGCTCCGCTGCACCCCTGAATCCTTTGACGTAAATCTTGAAGAAGCGGTGGAGTGGCGTGTACTTGCGCGGTTCGATTTCTGAATACTTGTCGAAAAGGTCGAGATGTACACGTAATAGATTGAGCAGCTCATCACTCGTATGTTCTTCCGGTTGATGCTCGAAGGCATAAGGATTTTTAAAGATGCCGCGGCCGATCATGACACCGTCGACGCCGTATTTTTCCACCAGTTCAAGGCCCGTCTTACGGTCGGGTATATCGCCGTTGATGGTAAGCAGCGTACCGGGTGCCACTTCATCACGCAGTTTTTTGATTTCAGGGATCAGTTCCCAGTGGGCATCCGCCTTGCTCATTTCCTTCCTTGTACGCAGGTGGATGGAGAGGTTGGCGATGTCCTGTTCAAGGATATGACGGAGCCAGTCATGCCATTCATCAACTTCGGTCATACCGAGCCGTGTTTTGACGCTGACGGGAAGTCCGCCGGCTTTCGCCGCCCCAATCAATTCCGCTGCGGCATCCGGACGCCTGATGAGCCCGCATCCTTTTCCATTCCCAACGACGTTCGGCACCGGGCATCCCATATTGATATCAAGACCTTTGAAGCCCGCTTCAGCCATTCCGATGGACATTTCACGGAAATGATCCGGGTTGTCCCCCCATATATGGGCGACGATCGGTTGTTCATCCTCTGTGAAGGTGAGACGTCCGCGCACGCTGTCCCTGCCTTCCGGATGGCAGTAGCTTTCCGAGTTGGTGAACTCAGTGAAGTACACATCCGGGGCCGCGGCTTCTGCCACGACATGGCGGAAGACCACATCCGTCACATCTTCCATCGGTGCCAGCACGAAGAAAGGGCGGGGGAGGTTCTGCCAAAAATTTTCTTTCATAATACTACAATCCTCTCAATGACTTCATATATATGGATATATCAGTCTGTAAAATAACATATGTATTATACCAGAATATGAGGAGAGAAAAAATGACTAAGCATCAGTAATGAAAATAAAAATGGGGCTGGGACAGAATTTTATATAAAAAATAAATCCGAACGTTTGCTTTTCTGGGGCATCGCGCAAGCCTGTAGTCTTGCGCAGATGCTGTCCCCTGGGAGTCAAACGTACGGATTTTCCGTATCATTCATTCTATTAATACTTTTTTAAGGACTGATGTCCCAGCCCCACTTTGTATTACTGCAGATTAATGATGCCAGTCTGTGTGCCCCAGAAACCTGACTGCACCTGAAGCTGTTTTTCATCACTGTCGACTACATCCTGGGTGACATCAAAAACTACACTGGCAGTGCGTGAGGAACCGGGATTGATTTCTTCCAGGAACAATCCCAGGTCGTCCTCGTTAGCATCCATAGATGCTGAGGAATCTGGTTCAAATACTCTTTCACCTTCTATAATCTTAAAGAAATCACTATCTACAGTTATTGCTTCATTTTCGTTATTCGTTACTGTAACTTCCATAACTATATAAGTATCATTTGCCTCGGAGGTCATGAAATCGGTACCTACAGTATCTGCCTGGTACCACTCGTTGACTGTGAATTCTATGCCATCCACCTCTAAAGGTTCACCCACACCTACAACCTCTTCTGCTTCCTCTTCTTCAACAACATCCTCATCTTCAGAAGCACTTTCTTCCTGTTCGCCACTCTCGGTTTCAGTAACTTCAGCTTCTTCGTCTGTGGCTTCTTCGTCCTCGGTTGCTTCCTCAGCAGCGCCTTCTTCCTCGACTTCCTCTTCAGTTGATGCCTCCTGGCCGTCTTCATCAAGAGTATCGTCATCTGTAATGAGGGCAGTACATGCTCCAAATAAAATCAGAACCCCAAATATGATCAACGCCCATCTGAGGCATCCGCCTTTCTTTTTCTGACCGGTCCCTTGTTTCTGTGCTTCAAACTCGCGTCTCTCCTGCTCCAATCTGCGCTTTTCCTCGTCTAACTGTCTTCTCTCTTCATCTGCCAAAATCTAAACTCCTTCCTTATTTTGTATTCTTATATTTTCTTGTAATTCCAGTATAATACATATAACCCTTTATTTAAATGCGTTTTCTGAATATATAAAAAACACTACTTCCCTCAACATCAAGCGGAAGTAGTGTTTAATATTTTTTAATCCTATTACGAATCCAATCTTCTGATCTCCATATCGAGGTCATCCACTGCCGGTCCTTCGATCACTTTGCCGTCATAGTTGAACCTGGAACCGTGGCATGGGCAGTCCCATGTCTTGTCATCGCCGTTCCAGCCAAGGCTGCATCCCATATGGGTACAACGGTTGGAGACGACATAGTAAGTGTCATCCTCCCTGTAGACGCCTTTTTTGCTCATGCCTTCGCTGGCTACGGTACCTTCACCGTTGTCGATTTCAAGTGAATCCATATCCGGGTTCGAGCCCGTCATGAGTTTGGCTTCCGACTCCATGATGTGAAGCGGGTTGGTGATGTGCTGCTTCATCTTCTGGAAGGTCGTTTTACTGCGGTGTGGACTCAGCAGATCTCCGTATTCATTATCCATTCCAGTCATCAGGTCCTTGATGATCATGGACGATAATACACCATTCGTCATCCCGAATTTATTGAAACCAGTGGCAACGAAGCGGGTGTCATGTGATTTATCGAAATAGCCTATGAATGGAAGTGAATCCGCCGTCATCAAGTCCTGGGCACGGTATGAATAGAGGACCTCTTCATTCGTCGTCTGCTGATCGGCATAGAGTTTCAATGTTTCAATCTGTTCATGCATCTCCTTCATTTCATAAGACATATGGCCCATGCCGCCGAATAGTACGGTGGGTGTCTCCCTGTCGGGGTTTACAATGTTCCTCAGGGAAAGTCCCGGACCGTCCTGACCACTGAGGTTGAGATCTTCCGGCGGCGGGGTGGTGGTGGAGACGACCAGCCCGTAACCATAACTGATTTTAAAGCTGTTGAAATATAGCCCGTCAAAATCCAGGAAAGGGAAGTGGGTCGCGATGACCAGGTTTTCAAAGTTGATCTTGTGGCCGCCTTCGGTATGCAGAGTGTCATCATCGACCGACTTTGCACGGGTGTGTTCATATACTTTAACCCCGCTGGCCACCGCAACGTCCAGCACGCCTTTTAAAAATTTCAGGGGATGGAACTCAGCCTGGTTCTTCATCACCAGTTCACCTGTGGTTTCAAACGGCAGCTTGAGTTCTCCTTTGGATAAGTAACCGTCGATGCCGAGTGATTCATACACCTCTGCTTCCTTTTCCAATTCCTTTATCGTTTCTTCATGAACTGCATACATCACCGTATCCACACGTTTGAAGTCGCAGTCGATATCGTGCTTCACTGTCAGGTTTTCCATCTCGGTGATGGCCGCCATCTGAGAGTCGTAGTATTTACGGGCGGACTTTTCATCCGTCTGCTTGGATAACTGGCCGTAGAGCAGCCCCTGCTGCGCAGTGATGCGCGCGGTGGTGTTTGCGGTGGTGCCGCTTAAGATTTCATTTCCTTCAATCAGTGTCACGTCATATCCTTTATTGACCAGTTGGTAGGCATTCATGATCCCGGTTATACCGGCACCGACGACAAGCACTTCGGTATTGATATCTTCATTAAGCTCAGTAAATTGCGGGAGTTCAACGGAATCGCTCCAAAAAGACAATTTGACATCATTATTTTTTTCCATTTTAATCCTCCTAACAAGTTATATATATGCAATACCCATTTCGGCAAATGGGTAATGATGGAGGCAGTCATTTAAGAAAGTGTAAATTTAATATTAAAATATGGTGTATAGGACTTGAAAATATGCGGGAAAAAGTATAATATAATATTCAGGCGTTAAAACACGCATTAATAATATTACCGCGGGATGGAGCAGTGGTAGCTCGTCGGGCTCATAACCCGGAGGTCGTTGGTTCAAATCCAACTCCCGCAATTTTTTTATTTCAGTGGTCCCGTGGTGTAGCGGTTAACATGCCTGCCTGTCACGCAGGAGATCGCGGGTTCAATTCCCGTCGGGACCGCCATTTTTTCAATTACATAAGCAGGTCCAGTAGCTCAGTCGGTAGAGCAAAGGATTGAAAATCCTTGTGTCGGCGGTTCGATTCCGTCCTGGACCACTCAGCATCTTTATGGCGGTTGTGGTGAAGTGGTTAACACACCGGATTGTGGTTCCGGCATGCGTGGGTTCGAGCCCCATCAGCCGCCCTTAAAGTACCGTGCGGGTGTAGTTAAATGGTATAACCTCAGCCTTCCAAGCTGATGTTGTCGGTTCGATTCCGATCACCCGCTTTACATTATTCCACAGTAGCTCAGTGGTAGAGCTATCGGCTGTTAACCGATCGGTCGTAGGTTCGAATCCTACCTGTGGAGCCATGGCCCGTTGGTCAAGTGGTTAAGACACCGCCCTTTCACGGCGGTAACACGGGTTCGAATCCCGTACGGGTCATATTAGAAGTGTACTTCGCACTTCTATTTTTATTGTGGACAGCTGGCCGAGTGGCTTAAGGCGCACGCCTGGAACGCGTGTATACGGCAACCCCGTATCGAGGGTTCAAATCCCTCGCTGTCCGTACTGTTTGTTTAAAACCATCCAATCATTGATTGGATGGTTTTTTTATTTTGTATAGATGAGGGGGCAAGCCGGGAGAGTCGCCGCATTCCGCCTGGAAAACCATAAAATCCTCTTTTGTCAAAATATTTGGTATAATTGATATGTATGATGATAGGAGGAGACTAATGAACAAATCGACTCATAGGAGTAACTTGGAGCGTATGATTGAATTAGCGGAGATCATGAAGGGGAATTCCGAGTCTGATGGACGCGTTGAGATGGTGAATGAAGCCGACCTGCATCAATACGACTTGATGCGGTGCAATGGACTGGCGGCTTTTGAGTGTAGTGCCGCCGGCGGCGAATGGCATTTTCTGAGTAAAACCCTCCTTACCGAAAGAGGGCAGGCATTCATCGGGGTTTTCGGTGATAAAGATAATTACGACGGTATCAGGAAATTAGCCAAAGCCCATGATGAAAGGATCAATGATCTGTCCCTCGATGAGGTGATTGAGCTGGGTGATGAGTATTTGAAGAACGCGCAGAATATTTAATTTTAAAAATTCTGGATCTTGAACGGCCCATAGTGGAAGTGCGGGGACGGCACTTCCATTTTTATTGACCGAAGGTCCCGCGGCAAAATCACCCGATGGTCTGTATAATCCAATACTTGGCTTTAAATTATGGAAAGTCTTATAATATAGTATTGTATTTAAAAGTATTTTCGAGCAATGGGTGAAAAAATGAAAAAGCATCAATATGACTTTACTACAGGGCCGATATTGAAGCCTCTGATTTTATTCTCGGGGCCGATCATGCTGACCAATCTTCTGCAGACTTCCTTCCAAATCGTCGACAGTCTATGGGTTGGGAATATTCTGGGTGCTGAAGCGCTCGGGGCTGTGGCCGTGGCAACGACGATACTGGTCACCGTGTTGTCCTTCATACTCGGGCTGAATAATGCGGCTCTGACGATTCTATCCCAGCAATACGGGCGCCGGGATGAAGCGGGGCTGCGAAACTACTTGAACGCGTTCATCGTCATCATGACGATGATGTCAGTCGGTTTTGGAATCGCCGGTTACTTGTCGGCAGAACCTTTACTGCGTCTGATCGGCACACCGGAAACTATCATGGATATGGCCGTTACATATTTGCAGATCAGCTTTTTGGGGATGTTTTTCCTTTTCGGCTATAACTTCATCAATACAGTGCTGCGCGCCCTCGGCGACAGCAGGACGCCGATGAGGATCGTCCTGCTTGCGGTCGTGATGAATGCGATACTCGCCCCCGTCTTCATGTTTGTATTGGAACTCGGCATCGTCGGTGCGGCCCTGGCCACCGTGCTCTCCCAGGGGCTCGCTTTCCTGTACAGCCTCAGCCATTCCTACAGGCACACACTCATACCGTTCAGTCGTCCCTCATTGCCTGAAAAGCATGAGGTCAAATTGATAATGGAACTTGGCATACCGGGTGGTCTTCAGATGGCTGTCATCCACGCGGGCATTGCGGCGATACTCAGTGTCGTGACTTCGTTCGGCAGTGATACCGTCGCCGGCTTCAGCGCGGCACAAAGACTGGACAGCCTGATCATGCTTCCGGCGATGGCCCTCGGTACTGCAGTGAACAGTATGGCCGGGCAGAACATCGGGGTGGGTGACTGGTCGCGGGTGAAGCGTATCGCAAAATATGCCGCCCTTTATAATTTCGGACTGATGGTCAGTGTCGCAGTCATCGTCATCATATTAGCAGAACCTGCCATCCGGCTGTTCATCCAGGACGAATCAGCTGTGGAATTCGGCACTGTATATCTCAGGACCGTAGCGCTGTGCTACCCGTTCCTCGGATTGAATTTCGTGCTGAACGGCATCGTGCGGGCTTCGGGCGCAATGTATCAGGTGCTCGTTTTGAACATCATTTCATTCTGGCTCCTGAGATTCCCGCTCGCTGACTTCTTTTCATCCCAATACGGGGAGATCGGGATCGGTGTCGGCATGGGAATCAGTTTCATCCTCAGCAGCATATTCGCCTATATATATTATCAGTTTGGCGGATGGAGGGAGAAGGTGCTGTTCAAGAGCTGATATCCGGGAGGAAGGGTCAATTGTTTCTGCTTGGTACTGTGCAAAAAGGTTTGTCGGCATCTTCGAATGCATCAGGTGACCGGGGAGCAAAATTCGATTCAAAACTCCGCCTTTTAAAAAGGTGGAGTTTTACTATTTTTTATTTCAAAAAAACACAAAAGGGTATTTAAGATTCCTGTGTTCACTGATATAATGTATAAGTAATCAAATTAGGCAGTGCCGACATAGTTTAATGGTAGAACACAGCCATGGTAAGGCTGCGATGCGAGTTCGATTCTCGCTGTCGGCTTAAATTGAAACCCCTGATGAAAAATTTCATCAGGGGTTCTTTAATATGCTGTTTCGCATTTCAATTATATTCTCTTTGTAAATTAACTTAAACGAGCAGCCATATGAAACCGCCGACCAGGACGGCAATACTCACAATGAGTACAATCCAGCCGAACGCGAGCGTATTCTTCTTGTCGTCCTTTTCAGGGTGGACTTTATGCTTATCAGCCATATCACTACCCCCTTATGAGTTCATTACTCCGAGTCTTCGTCGTCCGGATCTTCATCCCCGGCATCGTCTGCAGTGTTATCAGCTTCGGTCTCAGTCTCGGTGCTGTCATGATCGACCTCCTCTTCATCCACAGTTTCACCGGATTCTTCTATTGTTTCCAAAGGACCGTCTGACGGTTCATCATCCACTTGTGTATCACTCTCGGTGTCCACAGTTTCCGCTGTATCATCTTCAGGTTCTTCTTCCAATGTACCGTCATCACACGCGCCCAGTACCAAGACTGAAGCCAGACCTCCAGTAATTAAATACTTCCTTAAATTCATTATAAAGCCCTCCAATTCATAGATTCACTCATAGGTTACTGTTACTATACCCGATGTTTTCATGATTAAAAGTACATTTTGATATTAAAAACTTATAAAAGGTGATCAACATAAGATGAATGCGCACAAGTCACCAGTATTCATTTTCCAAAATTCTGTGATTTTTTCACGTTCAATACATTAATATTTAATGTATAATCATGTTAATAACATATTTTAGGGGGCGTAGCCAGTGGGTATCATTTCTATAGCGGCAATCGTCATCGGCGCCTTGATCACTTTCGGGATTTACATTTTTGCACTCTACAGCAGGAGTACAGACGACGGACCCCGAAAGAAATTATGGGCAGGTACAGTCATATCGGCCGCAGCCACAATTCTCCTGCTGCTGATGTTTGCGGCTGTCAGCAGCAGTATAGGCATTTCGGATGTTTTCATAGTCATATTTTTAATGGCGGCGGTGGGACTCATTTTATCCCAAACATTCATCAGTCATCATAAAAATCAGCATGATGAACGGGGAAAGTTCAACCGGTCGACAGGGGTCACTATGGGCCTGCTGATCTTTTCGGTTTTTATGATCGGGGTTTCTGTCGATCCCGGCGAAGTTGAAGAGGGGGTGGAAAGCCGGGAGGTGGTTGTCGAGGCGGGCATTGACGACGAAGAGGTCGAGGTTGAGGCCGGCTTTGGGGAAGTGGATGAAGCGGAAGTCAGTGTCGAGGCGGGCATAGAAGAAGTGGAAGAAGATGGCGAAGCCGGTAATGAAGCGGGGGGAGTGGAACCTGTTCAGAGAGAGGCACTCATACCTGTCCAACTTTACCGCGTCGTCGATGGTGATACCGTCCATGTCATCGATGGCAATGATGATACTTTGAATCTGAGACTGCTCCTCATCGATACCCCGGAGACCGTCCACCCGAATGAACCCCTCCAGCCATATGGACCGGAAGCCACTGAAAGGCTCACCAATCTTTTGAACGAAGCGGAACAGTTGTTCATCGAATATGATGAAGGTGACAAGCAGGATCACTATGGAAGGGAACTCGTCTACCTCTATGCGGATGAGGTGAGTGTCCATGAAGTCCTCTTGAAAGAAGGGCTCGCCAGGGTCGGTTTCATCTATGAACAGCAGCGGTACCTGGATGAATTCAAGGCAGCCGAACAATATGCAAAGGATGAAGGGCTCGGCATCTGGTCGATACCGGGTTATGTCAATGAAGACGGGGAAGGATTCAATTATGGAGAAGAGCAGGCTGCAGAAGAACCTGAATCCGGTGAGGGGGAATCAGGTGCCGGTACGGGTGCGTATGACTTTGCCAACTGCACTGAGCTGAGGGAGGTCTTCCCGGACGGGGTCATGTCCGATCATCCGGCATATCAGCCGATGATGGACAGGGATAATGACGGCCATGCATGCGAATAAATGAATAGATTTTTCGGCCGAAGAATTATATAGTGGAAGTATGTACTTTATGGACAGGAGAGAATGAGGATGAAAACCATGCAAGTTGAAACGCCTGCATTACTGATCGACCACAAGATTTTGAAAAGGAACCTCACTTCCATGCAGGGTTATGCGGACCGCTCCGGTGTCAATCTGAGGCCGCACACTAAAACACATAAGATGCCGAGGCTGGCCAAAATGCAGCTGGAGGCGGGGGCGGCAGGGGTTACAGTGGCCAAAGTCGGGGAGGCTGAAATCATGGCCGAAGCCGGCATCGATGACATCTTCATCGCCAACCAGATCATCGGCAGATCGAAGGTTGAGCGTATACGCCGGCTGACCGGGGCTGTCAATATTTCATTCGGGGTGGACAGCGTCTACAGCGTGAAGGAAATTGATGGGGTATTTGAAGGTGCAGACAAAAAAGCGGAAGTCCTGATCGAAGTCGAAGTGGGCGAGAAGCGTTCAGGCATCATCATGAGGAATGATTTCATCACACTGCTCGATGAGATAAAAAACAGCCGGAATGTGAGATTCAAAGGCGTCTTCTCCCATGACGGCCATACTTATAAAGCTTCGACGATCGATCGCCTGAAAGAACTGTATCATGACAGTTCGGCCAGGACCCTGAAGTTTGCCGGCATCGCCCGCGATCATGGGATGGCATGCGAAGTCGTGAGCATCGGCTCCACACCCCCATTCGTACTCGGTTTCGACATACCGGAGGGTATAACCGAGATCCGGCCGGGCACCTATATATTGATGGACGGCTCCCAGGCGAATGTCCTCGGCCATCATGATACCTGTGCCGCAACAATCCTGACCACCGTCATCAGCAAACCTACAGATGAGCGTGTGATCACTGATGTCGGCGCCAAAGGCCTGACCAAGGAACACAGGACAGAAGGGTTGACGGCGACTGAAGGGCTTGGTAAGATCGTCGGTTTTGACGGAGTGCATATCGACAGTGTCTTTGATGAGCATGCCATCATATATGATGAAGGTTTCAGAAGCCGCGTGGAGATCGGTGATAAGGTTGAAATCCTGATGAACCATATTTGTCCGGTGTCCAACCTTTATGAAAAAGCATACATCGTGGAAGATGGCGAAGTGATTGAAGAAGCTCCGGTTTCTGCAAGAGGAAAACTACAGTAGTCTTAAAGAAAAGGTCGTCGTTATTTATGGATATGCTCACCTTCGTTCTGATCATTTCCGCACTGGCATTGAGCGGTGTCATGATACAGAGTTTGCTTGTGAAGAGGAAATCAAAAGTGAAGATCAAAGTGAAAGACGAAAGGGTGGTCGAAGACACCCTGGATGAGGAGGAACTGTACCGTTTTACAGTCTCCAACGATTCGGACCAGTCCGTTGTCCTGACAGCCATCCGTTTATTTTCAGAAGGCGGGGAAGTGTTTGACAATAAACACCATCCAGGCTTCAAAGCCCCGGAAAGAGAAGACGGCTCTGTGGTGGATATCGATTCGAAGCGGATCCGTGACATCAGTCATCTGCTCAGCGAAAATTTTCTCGGTACGACGGTGGTTCAGTCTGGTGAAGAGGTGACTTATTCATATTATCTTGATGAACCGCCTGATGAAATAATAATTACAGTGAGGGAAAATGAGGAAATGGACATCAGGTTGAAGGTGGATTTCGAATAGGTGAACATAGGGGAGACAATTTAAAGGCGATTCATCAGCTGTCGGGATGAATCGCCTTTTTCTTTATTTTCAGGGGCCGTTAGAGTCCAGCCATATTTTAAATTCTTTCACTTAAACTGTGGAGCAGTTCCCTGCTGTATTCCAAATAGCATTCCGAATCCATTTCGTCCGGCTCTTTTTTGACCAATTCTATTTTAATCAGCTTCTCACCTTTTTCAAAAAAAGGAACGGACTGTTCTGAGTAATCTTCAGTCAATTTATAATACAAATCTTTCGCTTCTCCCTCATCCTGGAAAGAATGATGCTTCACAATCTCTTCTTCTTCATTTTCATCCACTGTCTTAAGGCTGATATCCAGCATTATTTACCCCTCCAATCAGGTCTGATTTCATTATAACAATATGTGCGGTGCAAAAATCAAGCAGAACGATATTGAAAAAAGACCCGGGAATCTCCCCCGGGTCTTGAAGGTACTTGAAAACCAGCCTTTATTCTTCTGAATCTTCATCGTCTTCAGTGTCTTCTGAATCCTCATCAGTAGCGTCAGCTGCGTCCGACTCTTCAGGGTCCCCCTCTATATCATCGGACTCTTCCAGTTCGATCGTCTCATCCAATTCGTCGTCATTACGGCTTTGGATCACCAATTCCTGTGAAGTGTCCACCGGGCCGTAAGCGACCACAGCCGAGGCCGAGTCGCCCGGCTCCAATAATTCTCCGGAAGCTTCAACCAGATCGGCATGCTCATGATCTTCCGGCAGATCCATCGTCAGGTTGTCCAAAGTGATTTCGCCGTCGTCAGTCATGTGTCTGACAGCGAGCTCAAGACCGAATGCTTCTTCAGGAGAAGTCGGCACGTCACCGTTGTTGGTGTATACGAATTCAATCAATACCAGTTCCGTCGGTTCGGCTTCTTCAGCCCCTTCTTCTTCAGCTTCTTCTTCCTCAGCGTCAGTGTCTTCAGGTTCTAAAGTGTGCTGGCCGAAAGATACAATGGAAAATTCACCATACTCACCGGAATAATAAACTTCCTCATCCCCCGTGCCTTCGCCACCTTCTGTATCTTCGGTGCCGTCATCTTCAGCATCGTCTTCCGTATCAGCATCCTCATCTGCGTCGTCTTCGGTATCAGCCTCGTCTTCGGTATCAGCATCTTCTGCTGCATCATCTTCAGCTGTATCTTCTGTTGCAGTGTCCTCAGTTTCTTCAGTCGCAGCATCATCAGCCTCTTCTTCGGTAGCAGCGTCGTCCCCGTTACACGCTCCGAGAAGCAGAACTGTGGAAAGCCCGCCTGCCAGTAAATATTTCTTTAAACTCATCTGTAGTTCCCCCTAATTTATAGATACATCACAATTATAATAATATTTGGAAAAATAATCAATTTTTAATATGGATTATGATTTGATTAAAAGATAAATCATAATAAAAGGGGGGCTTTATTCGCCGTGTGCCCGGTACTCTTAATATCAACCTTCATTTTCAAAAGATTTGGGAAAGAAAAACCCCCTTGGAGCAAGGGGGGAGGATATCAGATTCCGGTGACACCGTAAATGAGGAGACCGATGGACAGCAGCAATCCGAACATCGTATTCAATTTGCCCATGGATGCCATCGCTGGAATCAGTTCCACAGGTGTGTCCCCATTCTTCCATTTGACCACCGTGTTGAACGCGAGCGGGATGGATAACAGCGGCATCAGCATAAATATCGACCCGAACGATTCAAAGAATGCAATCCATACGAGAAAGACATAACAGAATGCGAGTAAGGCTGCAGATGTCATCACGGCAAACGGCTTGCCGACAAGGATGACGAATGTTTTACGTCCGCTTTCTTTATCTTTTTTACGGTCTCTGATATTGTTGGCCATATTGAGGAGTCCTATTGTGATTGCAACAGGTATCGACATCAGCAGCGGAAAGTAATGGAGCGTGCCGGTGTGGATATAGAACGTGATCAATATGATCACCGTGCCCATGAATAACCCGGCAAAGACTTCTCCGAAAGGCGTCCATGAAATCGGCACCGGACCACCGGTGTAAAAATACCCGACTGCCATGGATATGACACCAATGATGAGTATCCACAAGGATGAGCTGAAGGCGATGTACAGTCCGATTGCTGCAGCGAGGATATAGAACAGGACCGCAATATTGAATACCAATCCCGGAGACATGCCGTTCCTGACGATTGCCCCTGCGATGCCTACGGAGTCACGGGTGTCGAGGCCGCGTTTATAGTCGAAGTATTCATTGAACATATTGGTCGCCGACTGTATCAGGAGCGTTGCGATCAGCATCGCTATGAACATGTCCCATCGTATCGGTGCGAAGAGCAGAACACTGAATGTCCCGACGAGCACGGGGACGAAACTTGCGGTCAACGTATGTGGCCTTATTAAACTTATGTATTTTTTGATGCCTGTATGAGTGTCTGGACCTTGCACAATCATCTTCCTTTACCTTTATATTAACGAATTAATATTACCATATTTGTCGTTGGAAATGATATCTCTGGATACACAGCATAGTCAATAAATGATAAAATATGAGTATCTATGGAGAAAGAAGTGTAAAAGAATGAATTTGGTAGAATATGAAGATTTAGTCGAGGAAGTGATAATAGATTCTGATTCAGATTATATCACTTTACATATACCGATTCACGAATATGATATAAGCCACGCCCAATTGTTTACTTATTTCAAGGAGTATACAGGCGAGCGCTATTGGTTCCAGTCAAAAGACGGCGAGTTTGACAGTATCGGTATAGGATACAGGAAGAGTATCACAAGAGATAAATTCAAGGTGCAATCTTTAACATCCGAGAAAAATGAGCTGTATGACAGCATACAGATGGTGCCGCTCAATGATGGTCTGTCATCACGGTTGAGCTTATTCGGCGGTGTGAAATTCGATGATAAGGACACCAATGATGAGTGGTCGGACTTTTCGATGGTTGAATTCCACCTGCCGGTCTATCAGTTCGACCTGGTCCGGCAGGAAGTTTTTTATACCATCCCGCAGCATTCTCAAAAACTGTCCGATGCACTTGAAGAGTTGTCGGGGGTTCTCAGTGGGCTGTCACAGACGGAACCCGACACTTATGAAAGGGCGGAAGTCAGCATCATCAAGGATATTTTCCCCGATGAATGGAAAAGGCTTGTGGATGAGGCCGTGGATGTGCTGGATGAAGAGTCTTTCCTGAAAGTCGTCCTTGCAAGGCAGCGCCTCATCACATTCAAATCCGGCATTGATCCTTTGTTCCTGTTGGACCGCCTGAGGGATGAAAAAGACACTTACACCATCTATTACGAAAAAGGCGCCAGTGCCTTCGTATCGAAATCTCCTGAGCGCCTCTTCGAAATCGAGGACAACCACCTCTGGACGAATGCGATTGCAGGCTCTGCGCCAAGGACCAAAGATGAGGAAGAGAATGCGTACCAGCAGGATTTCCTCCTGCATGATGAAAAGAACCGTTATGAGCATGAGCTGGTGAGACAATCGATCGTAGAAGATCTCAAGCCCTACAGTTCCGTCATCGAATATGATGAAGTGCCTGAAATATTGAAGAACAAATATATCTATCACCTGCACACACCGATCAAGGTCAGCCTGAATGAAGACATAGAAGTATTTGAAATATTGAAGGCAATCCATCCGACGCCTGCAGTGGGCGGACTGCCGAAAAAGATTGCCCAAGACTACATCAAAGAGCAGGAATACGGCACGCGGGGCCTTTATGCCGCGCCGATCGGACTCATTCATGAAAATAACGATTCGGAGTTCGTGGTGAGCCTGCGCTCCATGCTGGTATCCAAAACAAGTGCGACACTCTTTGCCGGATGCGGCATCGTGAAAGGTTCATCATCTGAAAAGGAATTTCTCGAGACGGATGTGAAGTTCACGCCGATGATGAATGTCCTGGAGGTGGAAACTTGAATCATCAGGACGCACTGACAATACAAATCTTCACACTGATCGACTGCCTCTATGAAAAAGGCATGGAAGAAGTCGTCATTTCCCCGGGGTCAAGATCGACACCGCTGGCACTGGCTGCGGAACTTCATCCCGGCATAAAAACCTATATCCACCCTGATGAGCGGAGTGCCGCATTTTTCGGCCTCGGCCTCGGCAAGAAGGACAGAAGACCTGTGGGCTTGATATGCACTTCCGGGACTGCTTCTGCAAACTATACACCAGCGGTCGCAGAAGCGGGCCTCAGCCGTTCACCGCTGGTGGTCCTGACTTCCGACAGGCCGGCCGAACTCCAGGACATCGGGGCGCCGCAGGCGATCAACCAGGCAGATATGTACCGTAATTATGTCTCGTATTACACAGAACTGCCGGTGGCGGAAGGCACACAGAATTATTCGGCGCTCATAGAGACGAGAGTGCTTCAGGCAGCGGAGTTCTTTACAGGCACGAACACCGGACCGGTGCACTTCAACATTCCGATCCGTGAGCCGCTGATGCCGGATTTGAGCCGGACGGATTTATTCCACAGGGCACGAACGGGAACAGTACAGCGCACAGTCCATAATAATGTCGAAAAGATTACAGGGAATATACTGATCATCCTCGGGGAGACTGCGCACCCCCTCGAGGGGCTGGAAACGATTTTCAGTCAGGACAACGTGACGGTGATCGCAGATCCGAGACAGCATGCGCGCCTCCACAGCAGCAATATCATCACAACGCATGACCTGATGTTTTCCACCTTCACAAGCGCCCAGCTGGATCATATTGAAAATGATTTCGATTATATCGTCCGTGTCGGGGAGCCTGTCACTTCAAAATTGACCAACCGCTTCCTGGCGAACGCTTCCGTCACACAAATACTGGTCAGTGAATACGATGGATTGAAGACATTCCCCGTACCACCGGCCCGGGCTTATACAGGGGACGCCGCAACCATTTTGAAGGACCTGATCGGAACGGGAGGAAACCCGGCTGTAAAGAAGATGTTTTCTGCCCTGGATATGGAGATAAAAAACCATATCGAAGAAAACATCCGTGATTATGATGATGAGGGACGGTTCATGTATGAAGTCATCAGGCGTTCACCGGACGACATCATCTTCGCCTCCAGCAGCATGCCGATACGTGATGTGGAACGGTATGACATGAATTTGAAGCACAAAGTTTATGCGAATCGCGGCGCCAACGGCATTGATGGGGTGGTCTCGACGGCCATGGCGATGGCTGTGAAAGATAATGTCACCCTGGTGATCGGGGACATCGCCCTTTACCATGATATGAACGGACTCGTCATGTCCAAGCTGAATGACATCGATATCAACATCATCGTATTCAACAACGACGGCGGGGGCATTTTCAGCTTTCTTCCGCAGTATGAGGATAAAGAACATTTCGAGCGGCTGTTCGGCACGCCGCTCGGCCTGGATTTCTCCCATACTGCCAGGCTCTATGATTTCAATTACACAAAAATCGAATCGGTGTCCGACCTGGAGATGATGGAGCTGCCTGCTGCGGGGAGGAACTTTATTGAAATCATGACGGACCGGGCCGCTAACCTGAGTGCCCACCAGTCGCTGAAAGGACAAATCGGTCAGTTGGTGAAAAATTTTGAAAATTGATGTGCAGCATCGTTTCATCGATAACGGCAGTGACACCACTGTGATGCTCCTTCATGGTTTCATGGCGGACTCCCGGAGTATGACCGGCATCGGCAGTGGACTTGGTGGGGCATTCAACATCCTGTATATCGACCTTCCGGGTTTCGGACGGACGATAAGCACCGGATCCGGCTATGATATGGAGACGCTTGCTGACAGTCTTAAAATGATCCTGGATGAACTGCACTTGGAAAAAGTCGTCATCCTCGGCTATTCAATGGGTGGCAGGGTCGCCCTTGCATTCACCATAATGCACCCCCGCCATGTGCGGACGCTGATATTGGAGAGTGCGTCCGCGGGACTGAAAACTGCATCCGAGCGTATTCAACGTGCAGCTGTCGATGAGGAAAGGGCCCGGAAGATCATATCCGACTACCAGGCCTTCCTGGATGAATGGGAGGGCATGGGTCTGTTCCAAACCCAGAAGACTCTTTCGGAAGAGTCATCGAGCCGTCAGCGGAAGATGCGGGAATCACAACAGCCCGAAGAAGTTGCAGACAGTTTAAGGAAGTACGGTACAGGCGTCCAGCCGTCGTATTGGGACAAATTACCACAGCTGGATATGCCGGTTCTGCTCATTGCCGGGGGGAGAGATCGGAAGTTCGTCTCAATCAATAGAGAGATGGCAGAAAGGATCCCTCACGCCACGCTTGAAATAGTGGAGGGTGCCGGGCATAACATTCATTTAGAATCACGGGAAAAATTTGGTACAATAATATCAGAGTTCTTAACTTAGGAGGCAAATGATCATGGCAGTAGAGTGGGAAACATTAAAAGAATACAAAGAGATAAAGTATGAATACTACAACGGTATAGGCAAGATCACGATCAATCGTCCGGAGGTGCGTAATGCATTCACACCGCTTACGGTTCAGGAAATGATCGATGCCTTCACCCGGGCACGTGACAATCAGGATATCAGTGTCATCGTGCTGACAGGAGAAGGCGACCTCGCATTCTGTTCAGGCGGGGACCAGTCGGTGCGCGGCCACGGCGGTTACGTCGGGGAAGATGAGATTCCAAGACTGAACGTACTCGACCTTCAGAGGCTGATCCGGGTCATTCCAAAACCTGTCGTTGCGATGGTCGCGGGGTACGCGATCGGCGGCGGGCATGTGCTGCACGTCGTGTGTGACCTGACGATCGCAGCCGACAATGCAAGGTTCGGGCAGACCGGTCCGAAAGTCGGCTCATTCGATGCAGGCTACGGCTCAGGCTACCTGGCAAGGATCGTCGGTCATAAGAAAGCACGTGAAATCTGGTATTTGTGCCGTCAGTACAATGCGGATGAAGCGCTTGAAATGGGCCTCGTAAACACAGTGGTGCCGTTGGAGAGGCTCGAAGAGGAGACCATCAAGTGGGCTGAGCAGATGATGGAGCATTCACCGACAGCACTCCGTTTCCTGAAAGCCGCAATGAACGCCGATACGGATGGGCTCGCAGGGCTTCAGCAGATGGCCGGAGATGCGACACTTCTGTACTACACGACGGAGGAAGCGAAAGAAGGCCGTGATGCATTCAAAGAGAAAAGGAAACCGGATTTCGATCAATTCCCGAAATTCCCGTAAAATCAAACCCATCCGTGCGATGGGTTTTTTGAGGTGTTGACCATGGAAAATTGGCTTAAGGCGGCAAATGAAGCCGTGCCGGATAAAGTGGCCGTGAAATTCAATTCAGAAATGATTACATATGAAGCTTTATATGAGGAAGCTCTGCTTCTCGCTGGAAAAATAAAAACCCTCGGCGAACACAGGATGGGTGTATTCATCTACAACTCCCTGGATTCCCTGAAGCTGATCCATGCAATGATTCAGGCGCGGGTGGAAATCGTCTTCATCAATACGAGGCTGACACACCATGAAATCACGGCGCAGCTCCATGATGTCGGCGTCACCACGATCATTGCGGCCAAACCTTTGGAAATCGAAGGTTTTGAAGTGATCGATTTCCGGGATTTATATGAGTGGGAGCCGGTTGAACTGGAGGAGCATCCCATCCGTGGGGACGATGTACTGTCGATCATGTTCACTTCGGGGACGACGGGCAGGGCGAAAGCCGTAAAACAAACTTACTCGAATCATTACGCCTCGGCAAAAGGGTGTGAAACGAGGTTCGGGTACAGTGTGGACAGTGTATGGATGCAGATCAATCCGATCTTCCATATATCCGGCCTGTCGATTGTATTGAGGAGTGTCATCGCTCAGTGCACGAATGTCCTCGTGGAGCGGTTTGAAGAGGAAAAAATACTCAATCTGCTTGAAGATGAAAAGGTGACCCACACCAGCCTGGTGCCGGTCATGCTCCAGCGTCTGCTGAAGTGCAGCAATGATTTTGGTCCCCATCTTCAGGGCATCCTGCTCGGCGGTGCGGGTGTCACGAAAAAGGTGCTCAAGGAAGCGATCGATCACGATCTGCCCGTTTATAACTCATTCGGCATGACGGAGACATGTTCGCAGATCGTCTCCGTCCCTTATTCCGACCCGAACATTTTGAACGGTACCGTCGGAAAAGCCCTTGAAAACGTCGAGCTGAAAGTGGACGGGGCAGGGGAGTTGCTTGTCAAAGCGGAAAACGTCTCACCGGGATACTTGAATGCCGAAATGGAAAGGGTGGACGGCTACTTCAAAACCGGGGATCTCGCCCGGATCGACGAAGCAGGTTATCTTCATATACTGGACCGGCGCAGTGACCTGATCATCAGCGGCGGAGAAAACATCTACCCGAAGGAAATAGAAGACAGGGTGCATGAAGTGGACGGGGTCGAATCATGCGTCGTCATCAAAGTACAGGACGCGCAGTGGGGTGAGGCCCCTGTGCTGCTCGTGCAGGGGGGGCCGGGGAATGAAGGCGATATACTCAGGCATCTCTCGAAGACGCTCGCAAGGTACAAGATGCCGAGGGAGATCCATTTCGTCGATGAAGTGATCATGACTTCGACCGGTAAAGTGTCCAGGCGGAAAAATCATGAGCAGTATATGAAAAATCACCAGTCCGGTACTCCGGACTAGTGATCATTCTTTCCATCAGGATAATTCCTGGGGTTCAAAGGTACGGGATCATACCCGCCGGGATGGAACGGATGGCATTTCAGGATGCGCTTGACTGCCATGTAGCCGCCTTTGAGAGCGCCATGTTCCTGCACGGCTTCAATGCCGTAGTTGCTGCAGGTGGGATTGAACCGGCATGAAGGCGGGAATGCCGGAGAGATGAACTTCTGATAGAAGCGGAATATATATATGACGATTTGTTTCATGATTTCACCAGATTCTTCATTATGATATAAATAATGATAAAGGGTATTTTGATATTAGGCAAACAAAGGATGCTGAGGATATGAAGGAATTCACGGATTTTTATGGCAGAAAAGTCACGTTTACAGAAGCGCTTCTCGACGGGACCCATCACGTGCTCGCCATACCAAAACTCAACAGGGAGTATTTATTCACACGTCATAAAGTGCGCGGCGTGGAGTTTCCGGGCGGTAAGATGGAAGCCGGAGAAACGCTGGAGGAAGCGGTGAAGCGGGAGCTCTTCGAAGAGACCGGGGCTTCCGTTGAGAGATTGAAATTTGCGGGCACTTATACGGTTCATGCGGAAAAGCCCTTCAACAAAGCCGTCTTTTATATTGAGGTCGCTGATCTGACCTTCAAATGTGAGTATATGGAGACCCACGGGCCGGAGATGTTTGGTTCTGTCGAGGCGATTCCAAAGGAAGAGAGAAGTGTGCTGCTGGAAGATGCGTGCATCCGCCACATGTATGAATTGACCCGGACTGATGAATTTTTTGAGTGACATTCCGGGGTGCTGGGTGAGTGTTTTCGATTTGAATGTAGATTTATCTGCCTTCAAATCGGATGCGGTCGTGAATATCGATTACAAGGCACTAATAAAGGCGCACAAATCGAATTTTGTCGTGAAAACCGATTAAAGGCAGTAAATAAAGACGTGCAAATCGAATATAACAAAAAATCCCCCTGACATCTTTATGGATGTCGAGGGGGTCTTCATTTTTATTCTGTCCACTCTGATACGATATCAGCGTTGTCTTCAACCCAGCTTTCAGCAGCTTCCTGAGGTGAAGCGCCCTGTTCGATTTCAAGCATCACTTCCTCCATGTGGTCAGTTTCCCAGTAGAAGTTATCGAGTACAGTGAATGCATGCGGGCTGTCCGCTTCAAGGTCTTCTCTTACGATGGTGTTGATCGTTTCAGCTTCACCGAAAGAACCTTCTGGGTCTTCAAGGTATTTAAGGTCGAATTCCTGGAACTTCCAGTGCGGTGACCAGCCGGTCACGACGATTTCCTCTCCGCTTTCAACGGCGGAGCGGAGTTCTGTCGCCATGGCGCCGGATGATGAAGTCTGGACTTCCCAGTCACCCAGGTTATCGTAGTCTTCGTCAACTGCTCTCTCTGCTGCCTGTACGACACCGGCACCCGGTTCAATTGCAGTCACCGTCTGGTTCGCTTCATCGCCGAGGTCAGCGATTGAATCGACGGGGAAGTCTTCAGGGACGACCATGCCGATTGCTGCACCTTCGAGGTTTGGACCAAGGTCGAGAATGTCATCTTCATATTCTTCGTACAAGTTTCCGTGTGTCAGCGGCAGCCATGCACTGACCATCGCGTCCGCCTCATCTGTTGCGATGGACTGCCACATTACAGCGTTATCCAAAGGGGTGATTTCGACATTGTAGCCTTCATCCTGCAGTACTTTCTGCATGACATGAGTGGATGCAATCTCTGAATCCCATTCCACGTAGGAAAGTGTGAGGTCTTCCTCACCAAGGTCGTTTGATGCTTCTGAGCCTTCTTCTTCGGTGCTGCCTGCACCGTCTTCTTCCTCAGTACCGTCTTCTGCGCCTTCATCACCACATGCAGCGAGCACGAGGGTCAAAGCGGCTGTAAGAAATAAAAGATGCCATTTCTTCATAAATGATTCCTCCTGTATATTATTTATTTATTTGAATTGCTGGTCTGGGTGAATCGATCAATGATGATTGCTAATATCACGATTGCCAGACCGGCAACAAATCCTGGTCCTACTTGAGCCCTCTGGAGAGAACTCAACACTTCTGTTCCGAGTCCCGGCGCACCGATCATCGATGCAATGACGACCATTGACAGTGCCAGCATGATCGTCTGGTTGATGCCTGCCATGATGGATGGTCTTGCCAGGGGTAATTGTACTTTAACCAGTTTCTGCATCGGCGTCGTACCGAATGAATCACTGGCTTCTATCAATTCATCTGAAATCTGCCTGATGCCGAGGTTCGTCAGCCTGATCGTCGGCGGTGATGCGAAGATCACCGATGCAAACACGCCAGGGACCATGCCGATTCCGAAAAATGCGACTGCAGGGATCAGGTATACGAATGCAGGCATCGTCTGCATCAGGTCGAGTATCGGTTTCATGATCATTTCAAAAGTGTTGCTTCGTGACATGAGTATGCCCAGGGGCACACCGATGATGATGGAAATCAGGCCACTGATGATCACCAGTGTGGTCGTATCGATCAGATTTTCCCATAACCCCTGATTATATATGAACAGGAGGCCGATGCCTATAAGAATCGGGGAGAGGATTTTCTTCCTCATGAAGATGACCGATAAGCCCATCACGATGAGTATGAATAATACTGGCGGTATGAATTCCAGTATATTGATGATCCAGTTCATCAGAGCACCGAGATAATCGTTGATCGGATCGAAAACGAAGCTGAAGGTACTGGTGAGCCATCTGACAAAGTCGGAAGTCCATTCGGAAAGGGGGAGGCGTGGTAAGTTATCTAACATCTTCTTCCACCTCATTTCCGACCGACAGCACTTCGAATACTTGTTCAAACTCCACGATGCCCACCACTTCACCTTTATCCTTAACAGTCAGTTCACCGACACCATTTTTGAACAGGTAATATGATTGATAGAGGAGTTCCTCAGAGTCTATTGTAGGGTTGGCCCCGGTGTTCTCCTGAGGATTTGCAGGGCGCATGATGTGTTTGACTTTCAGGACTTTCGAACGATCGATGTCCTTGACGAACGCTTTGACGTAATCATCGGCCGGGTTGGTCACTATCTCTTCAGGCGTGCCGACCTGGGCGATTTCACCATCTTTCATCAATGCGATGCGGTCCCCGATGCTGAGCGCTTCATCCAGATCATGGGTGATGAAGACGATTGTTTTCTGCATTTTCTGCTGGAGCTGCAGCAGTTCGTTCTGCATCTCCTTCCTGATGAGGGGATCGAGGGCGGAGAACGCTTCGTCCATCAGCAGTATGTCGGTATCACTGGCCAGCGCACGGGCAAGGCCCACACGCTGCTGCATGCCCCCGGAAAGCTGATTCGGCTTCTGGTGTTCATAACCGCCGAGGCCCACCAGTTCAAGTGCGTGCCTTGCTTTTTCAAGACGCTCCTTTTTAGGGACATTCCGGACTTCGAGCCCGAAAGCAGCATTATCAAGTATACTCTTGAAGGGGAACAGTGCGAAATTCTGAAACACCATGCTCAGGTTTTCCCGGCGGAACTGCCTTAACTCGCCGGCACTCAGCTTCGCAACATTTTTCCCTTTGATCATCAGGTCGCCCACGGTGGGTTCGATCAATCGGTTGATCAGACGGATCAGAGTGGATTTGCCGCTTCCAGAAAGCCCCATGACCACGAAGACCTCACTTTTATCGATGGCGAGGTTTGCGGATTTTACAGCGACGGTCGATCCGGTTTCATTAAGAATTTCTTCTTTTGATGCGTTATTATGTAATAATTGTTCCACTTGTTTGTTATATGCCCCAAACACTTTGGTGACATTTTTAATTTCTATAACACTCAAAATACCATTCCTTAACTTAAGCTTCTTATGCTTTTATTTTGGGAAATCAACATCATCAACGATAACATAAGGGGATATTTTAAGCAAACCACCTAATATATAGTTCATTTATATGGAAATGTTATGCACTTTGTAAAAGTAACTGAAGAAGGCACATTTAGCCTGAACATGTAAAAACCCATCCGAAAATTCTATTTTCAAATGGGTTTGGTGTTGCATCTGTTATTGAAATCCGCCTTTTTCGGCAATCTCTTTTGATTCCCCGCCGAAATTCTCAAAGTTCTCCTTGAACAATTCTTTAAGCTTGTTTGCCCTTTCATCGTAGCCATCCTCATCCAACCAGGTATTTTTAGGCATGAGGAGTTCGTCAGGCACCCCTGTGATTGTATTCGGGATATTCAGACCGAATATCTCATCTTTTTCGAATTCACCGAGTTCCAGCTCTCCGCTGATGGCACGGCGGATCATGGTGCGTGTATGTTTGAGTTCCATGCGGCGTCCGACGCCGTAACCGCCACCGGTCCATCCCGTGTTGACCAGGTAAACATTCACATCATGCTTTTCAATCAGACGTCCGAGCATCTTCGCATATACAGTCGCTTCCAGTGGAAGGAACGGTGAACCGAAGCAGGAAGAGAACACGGGCTGAGGCTCTGTGACACCTCTTTCCGTACCGGCAAGTTTGGAAGTGAATCCGCTCAAAAAGTGATACATTGCCTGGTCCCTGTCGAGCCTGCTGATTGGAGGGAGCACTCCGAACGCATCCGCTGTCAGGAATATGATCGTCTTCGGATGACCTGCCACTGAAGGAATGCGTGCATTGTCTATGTGATGGAGCGGGTAGGCTGCACGGGTGTTTTCAGTCAGGGACTTATCCTCATAATCCGGTGTGCCTTCCTCGTCCAGCGTGACATTTTCAAGGACGGCACCGAAACGGATCGCGCCATGGATCTCAGGCTCCTTTTCCGCCGAGAGGTCAATCGTCTTGGCATAACAGCCACCTTCGATATTGAAGACCCCTTCGTCATTCCAACCGTGTTCGTCATCACCGATCAGATCACGGTGAGGGTCGGCAGACAACGTGGTCTTACCTGTTCCGGACAGGCCGAAGAACAGGGCGACATCCTTATTTTCACCGACGTTTGCAGAACAGTGCATGCTCATGACACCTTGTTCAGGCAGCAGGTAGTTCATGATGGAGAAGATGGATTTCTTCATTTCCCCTGCATATTCGGTACCGCCGATCAAGATGATGCCTTTTTTAAGTGAAATGATGACGAACGCCTCTGAGTTAGTGCCATCAGTTTCAGGATCGGCCTTGAAATTGGGGGCGGACACGATGGTGAATTTCGGGTCGATGTTCAAGGCCTCCTCTTTAGTGTCCGGACGGATGAAAAGGTTTTGAACGAAAAGGTTATGCCAGCTGAATTCATTGACGACCTGAAGGTCAAGACGTGTTTTTTCATCCGCGCCTGCATAACCTTTGAAGACGAAGGTCTCTTCTTTGCTGTTCAGGTAATCGACCACTTTTTCGAACAGGTTGTCGAATACCTCTTCGGAAATGGGCTGATTCACCGTCCCCCAGTCGATCTTATGATCTGAAATATTATCTTCAACGATGAAGCGGTCTTTTGGACTGCGTCCGGTGTACTTCCCGGTCTCAGCCCTGAGTGCCCCTGTGTCCGTCAGTGCGCCTTCGCCTCTTCTGAGTGAAGCGGTGACAAGTTGAGGGGTGGAAAGTTGAACATGCGTAGTATCTTTCGATACCAACTTGGAAATTAATTCAGAATGGTTGACCATATGTATGCCTCCAGGAGTAGAATTTGATGACTATTCGCAAATAGTATAACACATTATCAAATGATGTAACACATTAAAATGGGACTATCCACGTTTACTCTCCATCATACTATTTGTGAAATAAATTGTTAAGACAACCTTTTATAAAAGATACATTTTATACTTATTATATAAAAAAATAATTCATTATTCATAATATTTGAAATAAAAGGGTCTACCCTCTTACTTCATGAATAAAATGTTATATACTTATATGTAAATATTTAGAAGGGAAGTAAAAGTCATGAGAAAAATCTTTGTAGGGTCGGGCCTGGGAATAATGATACTTTTAAGCGGCTGCAGCCCTGAAGCGGAATCTGATACCGCAACTGACGAATTGTCTGAAGCACTCGCTGAGACAGAAGCTGAAAACGAGCAGTTGAATGAAGAAATCGGAAACCTGGAAGAGGAAAATCAGGAATTGAGGAATCAGGCTGAAGAAGCTGCCGGCGGTGAAGGTAATGATGAAGAAATTACTGGACTGCAGAATGAGAATGAAGAACTTCAAGGCATGAATTCCGAACTGCAGGAAGAAAATGAGGCCCTGGCGTCTGAAGTCGAAGCTCTGGAAGCGGAAAACGATGAATTGAACGGCGCGATCGCATCACTTGAAGATGACATATCCTCCCTGCATACAGAAGAGGATGAAGCGGAAGCTGAGACAGACCTCGGCACCGGTGATATCGGTGACACTGAGGAAGCGGCATCGGGGGATGACGTACCGGCGGAATGGCAGGCGGCGCTTGACAGTGCTTATACATATGCGGAAATTATGCATATGTCAAAGGCCGGCATCTACGATCAGCTCGTCTCGGAATACGGTGAGAATTTCCCGGCTGAAGCAGCACAGTATGCCGTGGACACCATGGAGTGGGACTGGAATGCGAATGCGCTGGAGTCTGCGAAGTCCTACAGGGAAATCATGAGCATGTCGAACGCCGCAATATATGACCAGCTGACATCGGAATATGGGGAGCAGTTCACGGCTGAAGAGGCGCAGTACGCGGTGGACAACCTGGACTGAGAAAACTGAACCTCTTGTATTATGCCGGCCATTCTAGTATATTATAACCTGAGTTATCTCTTATCAAGAGCAGGTGGAGGGATCACACCCGTCGAAGCCCAGCAACCTCTTTTTTATAAAGAAAGGTGCTAAAGAACGCAGAGTATTCTGAGCGATAAGGGGGAGAGCGAAGTCTTTTCTCTATGTTTGAGAAAAGACTTTATTTTGTTTTAAGAGATAGCAAATAACTTAAAGGAGCTTTATACGAAATGACTGAAAGAATTTTATTTACATCGGAATCGGTGACGGAAGGACATCCGGATAAAATTGCCGACCAGATTTCAGATGCCATTCTGGACGAAATACTCACACGGGATAAGGATGCACGTGTGGCTTGTGAAACGGTTGTCAACACAGGGCTTGCTATGATCGTCGGTGAAATCAGCACTGAGACTTATGTGGACATTCCAAAGATTGTGAGGGAAACCGTCAAAGGCATAGGCTACATCGATGCAAAATACGGTTATGATTATAAAACGATGTCGGTCCTCACAGGCATAGACGAACAGTCCGCTGATATCGCGGTCGGTGTCGATAATGCCATAGAGACGAGGAAAACGGATGAAGTGACGACAGGCGCCGGGGACCAGGGCCTGATGTTCGGTTTTGCATCCAATGAAACGCCCGAATTGATGCCGCTGCCGATTTCGCTGGCACATAAATTATCTAAACAACTGGCCGAAGTCAGGAAGAACGGCACACTGGACTATTTGAGGCCTGACGGTAAAACGCAGGTGACGGTCGAGTACGATGAGGACGACAATGTGAAAAGGGTCGATACGATCGTCATCTCCACCCAGCACAGTGAAAACATCTCCACGCAGCAGATTTATGATGATCTCCTCGAGCATGTGATTGAAGCGGTGGTGCCGGCACATCTCCTGGACAGTGAGACACGTTACTTCATTAACCCGACAGGCAGGTTCGTGATCGGCGGGCCGCAGGGTGATGCCGGCCTGACAGGGCGGAAGATCATCGTTGACACCTACGGGGGATATGCCCGCCACGGTGGGGGTGCCTTCAGCGGAAAAGACCCGACGAAAGTCGACCGCTCTGCTGCATATGCTGCCAGATATATCGCCAAAAACATCGTGGCAAGCGGAATCTGTGACAAATGTGAAATTCAGCTTGCGTACGCTATCGGCGTCAGCCAGCCGGTGTCGATTGCGGTCGACACTTTCGGAACGTCCGAAATCAGTGAAACTTATATCGTCGAGGCGATCAGGGCATTGTTCGACCTGTCACCGGACGGCATCATCAAAATGCTGGATCTGAAGCGCCCGATCTATAAGGATACGGCAAGCTACGGACATTTCGGCCGGGAGGATCTTGATGCACCTTGGGAAGCACTGGATAAGGTGGAGCGCATCAAGGAATATCTATACCGCTGAATACAAAAAACCCGGGGATGTCCCCCGGGTTTTTAAATTTAGAAGACGAATTAAACTTCGTCGTCCTCATCGTCCATGTCATCGTCCATATCATCGTCCATGTCATCGTCCATATCATCGTCCATATCATCTTCAGTGTCATCAGCTGCTGGATCTTCAGCACCTTCTTCTTCAGTGCCTTCTTCCATTGCCGGATCTTCAGCTGCCGGGTCTTCTTCAGTCTCACCGTCGCCACATGCTCCAAGTACCAATACGGATGCAAGGCCGCCTGCCAACAAATACTTTTTCAATTCCATAGTAATAGCCTCCTAATTAATTTCCCAATATAAATTGATGAGTAATATGTGCCGGTTCTCTTTATCTATCCGGCATCTCATATGAATATTACCCATGTGGGGCCTATTAAAACATAAAAATTAAGAAATGTTAAATAATAAGGTGATAAAATTCAATATTCAGAAGGGTGAATTATCAATTGTCTGATCGGGGGTGTGCTCATCTCCATGTTTCCGGGCATCCTCGCGATGATTTTCGGGCCGAGTGCACATATTTCGGGCATTATAATAAAAACTTCCTTTTTTATCGAAAACCATTCACAGTATTGTTATAATATCAATTGAATAAGATTTGAGGAACAAGTCCACATGAAGAGGAGATATGTGAATGAACACGGAAATTTTTACGGACCCGATTTTTATAACGGTTGCGGCATTGCTTGTGGTTCTGGCAATCGTATTTCTAGTCTATTATCTGAAGCACCGGAATGATATCAACCGGGTCCAAAGTTCATATGAAGAGCAGAAGAAGTCGATGGTCGACAAATATGAAAGTGAACGTGAAGAAGAACATCTGAATCATAAGAAAGAGGTGTCCACTCTTAATGAAAGGTATCATAATGATACGACACTTCTGAGCAACAAGCTTTCCAGCCTGCAGCAGTTCACGGAGGACAAGGGGGAGTATCTCACGGACCTTGCGCTGCTCCAGCTGAAAGATAAGCTCGTCAGGGAAGAGAAGATCCGCAGTTCCGATATGCTGATCCTCTCCAACGTCTTTCTGCCGAGCCGCAATTACACCAACACCCGTAAGATCGATCATCTCGTTTTGACACGCACCGGCTTATACCTGATCGATTCGAAGTATTGGAGCGGCCATATACTGCACGGCGTGAGTGAAAACAACTTCGACGAGTTGCCGTATGTCGAGTCGTTCTTTGAACTGCTCGATCTCGATAAGAGGCAGGAACAAACGCTGATCTTCGATAAAGCCGATGAACAGAATGTTTCGGTCAACCATTACAACCAGGTCATCGACGAGACGAAGCTCTCTGCAGAAAAACTGAGGAATATTCTGAAGCTGCAGTATGAGGTGGTGCCGATGATCTACTTCAATCCGATCGACGGGGGCAATTATTCAATCACGAATTATTCGGATGATGAGACACTCAAAGTGCTTGTCGGCAAAGAAGAGCTGGAAGAGTTTTTCCTGAAGTACATCTTCCATGGCAGGTTCCAGTATACGGTCAAGGAACTTTCGGAAATCGAGGAAGCAATACTGACCTTGAATCCTTAAATTTCATAATTGGTAACCCCATACGTGAAGTATGGGGTTTTGTATTTAATGTTATAATGATTTCTATAACAACAGGACAATGGAGGGGAAGAGATAATGGTGAAAATAGCTGTTATAGGCGGCGGTGTAGCGGGCATCAGCATCACCCGGCACCTTGTTTCCCACCCGGGGGCCGCCGGCGATCCGGAGATCGACATTTATGATGCAGCGGAACAGATGGGGCGGGGGAAACCGTACATTGAGGACAGCGGACATCTGCTGCTCAATATCCCCTCTGAAGAGATGACGCTCACCGGGAGTCCGGATGGGTTCGTCGACTGGTTGAAAACGCAGTCGCTCCCCGTATGCGACTATAATCCGAGGAAAGATTTCGGAGCATACTCCCGGGAGGTTTTCCAAAGCCTTGCAGATTCACACGGGGGAATCCGGGCGGTCCATGAGCAGATCGTGGATATCATTTATGATGCTGAAGAAATATCCTATACTGTTCACACAAAAACGCATGATAAAAAATATGATCTGGTGTTTTTGGCGATGGGCCAGATGAATTATAGGGACCCGTATGGTCTGAAGGGGACGGAGAAATACGTTTTCAATCCATATCCTGTAAACGCGCGCCTTGACGAAGCTGAAGGGAAAATCGGCATCATCGGCACCGGCCTGTCTGCAATAGACTGTGTACGGTACTTGATATTGGAAAGGGGAATGGATCAGGTCCATCTCTTTTCAAGAAGTGGGGACATGCCATCGGTCAGAGGGGAGACCCATCATTTTGAAATCAGGCATTTCACGGAAGAAGCGGTGGAGTCTTATATAAAGGATGATCTGATACCTCTTGATAAGATCATCGCCTTATTCAAAAAGGAAATGGATGCCCAGAATATTGAGGAATCTTTGTTCTACCGTCACCCTGAAAGCACACTTGAAGATTTGAAGCATGATATTGCCAATAGTGCCGAAGTCGGTAAACTGCAGTATCTGATCATTGCACTGAACCCCCTCTTCAGCAGGATCTTCACTTATTTATCTTTGACCGATAAAAAAATTTTTATGGAAGAGGTTCATCCATATATAGATAAAAATCATTCCCCCATGCCGATCAGGGTGGCCCGGCAGCTCGTAGAGTGGGCGGAATCAGGCAGAGTCGCCATCGTGGACGGTATGAAAGATGTGCATCATGAAGGATCGTTCATTGTGGAAAGTGACAGTGGCGTCTATGATATGGACTGGATGATCAATGCCACAGGCCCTGAAAAGGATATCCTGAAAGATGAGTCACCTTTGATATCGAACATGGTGGACCGGATGCTGATCGGCCCCGGCAGTCTCGGCGGCATACTGGTCGACAGGGCGCACAGGGTCATCAGTCCCAGGTACGGCACACTGAGGGGGATGTATGCCATCGGACATCTGACTTTCGATTCGGATTATCTTTCAAATTCGGTGAACATCATCGTTGAAAATACAAAGTTGATGATTGATGGCGCGTTGAAGCAGTACTCATGAATAAAACCCCGGTCGTATGAGCGGGGTTTTAAGTGTTTATTTATTTCTGATGAATTTATAAGCGGCCAATAGGGCCCCGGCTCCGGCAATCACAGCAGTGCCGGTCTGGACGCGCTTGTCTCTCGTCACGCCTTTCAGCACAAGGTTGATGTTCTGAGGCCTTTCAGCGAGACGTCGCATGAAGTATGCATACCAGTCTTTACCGAACGGCAGGTAGACGATCACCCTGTAACCGCGAGACACCAGATTCCTCTGGTAATCTTTTCTGAAACCGTATAACATCTGGAACTCAAAAGTGTCTTCCGGGATATCGTTCTCTTTTATGAAATCAATCGTTTCTTCTATTATATTATGGTCATGCGTTGCAATCGAAGTATATCCGCTGCCTTCGAGCAGGTGGGTCTTGATCAGCCTCATATAAGCTGCGTCAATATCCTTTTTGGCCTGGAAAGCAACTTCAGGTGCCTCTTTGTAAGCCCCTTTGACAAGGCGCAGGCGCATATCCTTATACTTTATGATGTCTTCCCTTGAATTGAATAAGTAGGACTGGATGACCGTGCCGACATTATCGAACTCTTCTTTCAACGTATCCACCAGGCGGATGGTGTCGTCATATGAGGAATAGTTCTCCATATCCACGTTGATGAACATATCCGCCTGTTTGGCCACAGTCAGAATTTCCCGCATATTCTGCAGGCAGAAGTCGTAATCGATGTGCAGTCCAATCTGCGACAATTTGATCGAGCCGTGGGCATCCAGTCCATGTTCATCAATTGCCTGGATCATTTCGAGGATATTGCTCTTTTCCTGAAGTGCCTCCGATTTCTCAGTGATGAACTCGCCGAGATTATCAAAAGTCACGCCCATCCCCTGATCATTCAAATCCTTGATGCGCTCAATCGTATCTTCAACTTTAATTCCGCCGACCACCTTGTCGGCCCCGAACCTGAGGCCGACTTTTTTAGTTGCTTCATTCAGCATGTCATTCTCTGAAAGATGTATGAAAATATCTCGTAATAATGGCATAAAACCTCTCCTAATGTAATTATATTCATGTGTGCTCATCAATGTTTTTCAATATATTGTACCCTTAAATACAGAATGATAACTGAGAAGTGTCCGGGAATTCATATGAAACTTCAAAATTTTTCTCAGCCTTCATTTTTGTAATGTGGAATATGGTCGGTGTAAGTGTTGTTGATCCGTTCCATTTCTTTCACATCTTCTTCCGTCAGTTCCCTTACCACTCTCGCCGGCCTTCCAAACGCAAGTGTCCCCGGTGGAATTTTGGTCCCCGGCGTGACCAGGCTCCCTGCACCGATGAATGCGCCTTCTCCAATCTCAGCCCCGTCAAGAATGGTTGAATCCATGCCGATCAAAGCTTTATCCTCGATGATACAGCTGTGAAGAGTGACCTTATGGCCGACAGTGACATACTCCCCGATGACCAAGGGCAGACCTGGGCTTTCATGTAGAATCGACAAATCCTGGATGTTGCTGTGTCTGCCTATTTTAATGGGGGCGATGTCACCTCTCAGCACACTGCCGAACCAGATTGAGGCATATTCATCGATGGTCACATCGCCGATGATTGTTGCATTTGGAGCGACAAAAGCGCTTTCATTTATCCGTGGTTCCATTCCTTTGTAATCCAGTCTCATTTGCACTATCCTTTCATCAAATTGTTGTTATAATAATTGTATCATAATGAATCATAAAAGGACTTAAGGAGACTCGCCTCAAATGTGGAAATGGGAAACGGAATACGAACCGAAAGGTGTCGTCGTCGTCATACATGATATGCTTGAACACCATGAGTACTACACAAACCTGATCAGCCGGCTGAGGAACGCCAATTATCATGTCATCACCGGAGATCTGCCGGGACACGGGCAGACGACCAGGGTTCATAAAGGTCATATCACAGACTTCTATCAATATATCGACCGGGTCATGGAATGGTTTGAAATGACCAGGGGCTACCGGCTGCCGACATTCATCATCGGCCAGGGCCTTGGCGGCCTGATTGCGATGGAACTGATCAAGCAGCATAATATCCATATTGACGGCGTCGCACTGCTGAACCCGCTGCTATCATTCAAGCAGTCGTTCATGAACCGTAAAAACACACTGATCACCAGCGTCAGGACATCCAGTGATGAGACAAGGTTCAATCCGGGCATCAAGATGAAATATTTCACTACCGATAAAACTTATCTGGAACGGTACGAGAATGACGAGCTGATCGTGGACAAGGTCAGCTATCACTGGTATAAGACGGTCATCAACCAGATGAAGAACACATCCGGAAATATGGATGAATTTCCGGATGTCCCGCTGCTCTCTATATTCACCGAGGGCAATGAAATCATCGAACCGTTCATATCATCCAATTATGTAAAGAAGGTAGCGAATAAAGAACTTCAGGTCATCATGCTGGACAGTGCGGACCACGGCATATTCCAAAGGGAGGACATTGAAGTGCCTTTTTATCATCTTGAAAAGTTCTTCAACTCCCAGCTCTTCAGGATCGGATTGTTTTAAAGGGGAATCTCATATGCACTTCAGGCATTATGGGTTTTCTCCATGCATAAAATGAACGGTGCGTTGTTCTTTTGGTTGATGAAACGGTATTCAAGGATATTTGCCTCTTGCTGTGGAATATGGGAAAGGTGGTCATAAAGCGCATCCTTTTCGTCTTTGCCCTTTTCATGCCCGTGATAGACGACGATGACGATCCGGCCTCCTGGCTTCAACAGGTGAAAGAGCTGCCTGAGGGCTTCTATGGTCGATTCACTTTCCGTGGTGATTGACTTGTCACCTTTAGGCAGATAGCCCAGATTGAACATCGCAGCCTGAACCGGCACTTCGATATGATTTTCGATGCGGCTGTGCGAATCCAGGATGAATTGTATATTATCCAGTCCTTCGGTCAGTTCCCGGGCATGGTCGAGCGCCGTCTTCTGGATGTCGAAGCTGTAGACGCTCCCTCCCGGACCTGTCAGCTCCGCAAGGAACTTCGTATCATGGCCGTTGCCGCAAGTGGCATCGACGACCGTGTCTCCGGGGGAGACGTTTTCCTCCATCAGCTTTTTGGCAGCCGGCAATATTTTCATCAGCATAAGATCACCTCATAGAAAATAATACCATATCGGCAGTCAATCATTCATGAAAAATTATCAAGTGTTGTAAAATGAAGATGAATGGAGCAATACAGAGTATGAGGGGGATGGCAAATGGAGAATATCATCTATTATGAAAGTCCTGTCGGATGGCTTGAAATCCGGAGCGCGGGTGAAGCGATCACAGGCCTGGACTATAAAGAGGCACCCGGTGAATCAGCCGGCGGCAGTGACGTCCTGGAGCAGTGCGCAGAAGAGCTGAGTGAATATTTCGCTGGGGTCAGGACCCGCTTCACCGTGCCGGTGGATCTTTCGTTCAAGGGGACGAAATTCCAGAGGAGAGTGTGGAACGAACTGAGGGGCATACCATATGGGAGCACCATAAGCTATAAGTCACTTGCCATGAGATGCGGCGGTGCCAATTATACGAGGGCGGTGGCCAATGCCAACGGTAAAAACCCGGTCTCCATCATCGTGCCCTGCCACAGGGTGATTTCCAGCGACGGCACCCTGGGCGGCTATACGGGCGGATTGGATAGAAAATCTAAACTGTTGACGATAGAAGGGCTGCAGCTCATCTGATCCTTTATTATGCTTGCTAATATTTTTGAAATGGCATATATTAGTACTTGTACAGAAGTAGTAATATGACGCTGTTCCAAGAGAACCGGTGGTGGTGCGAACCGGCAGCAGCCCAGTATGAACTCGTCTGTATCATCCCAATTTAATATTCTTAAGATGCACTTTTAAAGTGAATGCGGGTGGTACCGCGGTCAGATAGATCGTCCCATGTTTAATTGAACATGGGATTTTTATATACTTTTTTACATATATTAGGAGGAGTCAAATGGCTTATAACCACAGAGAAATCGAGAAGAAATGGCAGGAATACTGGGAATCCAACCAGACGTTCAAAACAGAGGAAGAGTATGATAAGAAGAAGTTTTACGCTTTGGATATGTTCCCTTATCCATCCGGTTCCGGACTTCACGTCGGTCATCCGGAAGGCTATACGGCAACAGACATCATTTCACGGATGAAACGCATGCAGGGGTATAACGTCCTCCATCCGATGGGGTGGGATGCTTTCGGGCTGCCTGCGGAGCAGTATGCGATCGATACGGGAAATGACATACGTGAATTCAATGAGCAGAACATCAACACATTCCGCCGTCAAATCAAGGAACTCGGTTTCAGCTATGACTGGGATCGCGAGATCAATACGACGGACCCGGATTACTTCAAATGGACGCAGTGGATTTTCATCCAATTGTATAATAAAGGTCTCGCCTATATCGACGAAGTGCCGGTGAACTGGTGTGAAGCGCTTGGTACGGTGCTTGCGAATGAGGAAGTGATCGACGGTCTATCGGAGCGCGGCGGACATCCGGTCGTCAGGAAACCGATGAGACAGTGGATGCTCAAAATCACCGAATATGCAGACCGTCTGCTTGAAGACCTTGAAGAACTGGATTGGCCGGAATCGCTTAAAGATATGCAGCGCCATTGGATCGGGAAATCCGAAGGTGCCAACATCGACTTCAAGATAGAAGGGAAGGACCCACACTTCACGGCGTTCACGACACGTCCGGATACGATTTACGGTGCGACATACGCAGTGTTTGCACCGGAACATAAACTGGTGGACGAAATCACTACGGATGAACAAAGAGAGGCGGTCAAGGCCTATCAGGATAAAGCTGCGATGAAGAGCGAGCTGGAACGTACGGACCTCGCCAAAGAAAAGACCGGCGCTTTCACAGGCGCCTACGCAATCAATCCGTTCAACGGCGAAAAGATGCCGATATGGATTTCGGATTATGTGCTCGCATCATACGGAACAGGTGCAATCATGGCCGTACCGGCACACGATCAGCGAGATTATGAATTCGCGAAGGCATTCGGTCTGCCGATCACCGGAGTGATCGAAGGCGGCAACATTGAAGAGGAAGCCTATGTCGGTGACGGGCCGCATGTGAACTCAGGTGAGCTGGACGGCCTGAATACTGAAGATGCCATAGAAAAGTCACTCGAGATCATGGTCGATAAAGGTTACGGACGCAAAGAGACGACTTATAAACTCCGCGACTGGCTGTTCTCACGTCAGCGTTACTGGGGCGAACCGATTCCTGTGATCCACTGGGAAGACGGTACGATGTCCACGGTGCCGGAAGATGAGCTGCCGCTGGAACTGCCTGTCATGGAGCAAATCAAACCTTCAGGCACAGGTGAATCACCACTTGCAAACAATGAAGATTGGATACAGGTCGTGAGGGAAGATGGTGTCAAAGGCCGCCGCGAGACCAACACTATGCCGCAATGGGCGGGCAGCTGCTGGTATTATCTGAGGTTCATCGACCCCCATAATGATGAAGCGCTTGCAGATCCTGAAAAATTGAAGCACTGGCTGCCGGTCGACCTCTACATCGGCGGTGCGGAACATGCGGTGTTGCATCTCCTGTATGCGCGCTTCTGGCACAAAGTCCTTTACGATGTGGGTGTGGTCCATACGAAGGAGCCATTCCAGAAATTGTTCAACCAGGGCATGATCCTCGGCGAGGGCAACGAGAAGATGAGTAAATCGAAGGGCAACGTCATCAATCCGGATGATATCGTCTATTCACACGGGGCGGATACGCTGCGCCTGTATGAGATGTTCATGGGGCCGCTTGATGCATCCGTATCATGGAGCACAACGGGTCTCGACGGGTCCAGACGCTTCCTCGACCGTGTATGGAGGCTCGTCATCAATGAAGAGACCGGGGAACTGAATGAAAAAATCGTGGATAATGAAACGCCGGAGCTTGAGAAGGTGTATCACGAGACTGTGAAGAAAGTGACCGAAGACTATGCCAGCCTCGACTTCAATACGGCAATATCACAGATGATGGTATTTGTGAACGAGTGCTATAAGAGTGAGGAAGTCTCAAAGGCATATATCGAAAATTTCGCTAAGATGCTTTCCGCCATCGCGCCGCATATCGGTGAAGAGCTGTGGGGCAGGCTCGGCAATCCGGATACGCTGGCATATGCAGAGTGGCCGGAATATGATGAGTCCAAGCTGGTCGAAGACGAAGTGGAAATCGTCATCCAGGTCAACGGCAAAGTGAAAGAGAAGAGGCACGTACCGGCTGATGCATCAAAGGAGGATCTTGAAAGGATTGCGATTGAATCCAACAAAATCCAGAGCGAACTTCAGGATAAGACGATCAGAAAAGTGATCGTCGTACCGGGCAAATTGGTTAATATAGTTGCAAATTAAAAAAGTGAGGTCTTTTGGACCTCACTTTTTTACATTTTTCAGGATATCCCTTTCATCACTCTGCGATGCTTCCCCGCTTTTGGGGATGACGGATATTTTTCCCTCACTCTCGAGGATTACAGCTTTTACATTTTCCATATTGGCGGTCCCGCTTGCCCGGACAGCCTGATGGATTTCGGATGTGTTCAACCGTTCCTTTTTCAGATTTTCCTTCAAATATTCATCATGGTAATAAAGCAGCTTCGGTTCGGATTTCACCATATCGTCGAACTTATCGCTGGCCAATGTGAGTTTTGAAATTACATATTGCATTCCGACCAATATCAAGTAGGCGGTCACACCCTGAAGCAAAGACACATCCTGATCAAGGAGGATGGTGGCAAGGACGGACCCAAGGGCCACCGTGACGATGAAATCGAAGGCATTGAGCTGTGAGAGTGTACGCTTGCCGCTGAAGCGGACGATGACCACCAGGGCGATGTATGCGAGCAGTCCGACGACGGCCGTTCTTATGATCACTTCATAATCACCCAAAAACATATCTTCAAATGTCATTTGAACACTCCTTTGATATATTGCAGCAAAAGTTATACTTAGTTGTGAATTCCTCTATAATGACAAGTTCAAACGTTCCATCACCGCTTTTTCAACCTTTATGATGGGGTGTATTCCAGAGGTGTGGTATTGTTTTAGTCAGATATGGTATGAAAGGAAGGATCACGAATGATTAAAGTGGTGAATGCATTAAGCATCAAGAAAGGCCGGATCGATGAAGTGGCAGTGAGATTTCAGGAGCCGAAGACCGTGCACACTTTTGAAGGATTTGAACTGATGGAAGTGCTCAGGAACGAGAAACCTGAAGATCACGATGAACTGCTGATCGCAACGACATGGAAGGACCATGCCTCCTTCGAAGCCTGGAGGGACAGCCGTAAAAATGAGAAGGCACATAACCCGAAACCCTCAGGGGATAAGCCTGCAGATAATCCGATCATAGATAATGAAATACGTATTTATGACATCGCCCATCGGCACCTGCCGGAGTAAGTGAAGACCCCGCACCCTATTTTTAGGGTGCGGGGTCTCTCTGCAGGGGAGTGCATGTTCCGGTTTGTGGGTCCGAATCCGCAACGTTGGCTGGATTCTCATTCAAAGGTTGCGGACGATTTCAACAATCAGCAGCCTCTTCACTTCATACCGGCGCTGTGGCCTGCAACATAGCCGGTGACGAGTGCACTCGTTATATTGTAACCCCCGGTGTAGCCGTGGATATCCAACACCTCCCCGGCGAAATAAAGGCCATCGACGAGGCGGCTTTCCATCGTTTGGGGGGTGACTTCCTTCAAGTTGACCCCGCCGCCGGTGACGAAGGCTTTTTCGATGGACTGGGTGCCGTCGACAGTGAAGATGAACCCTTTCAGGAAACCGATGATCTTCTGTTTATCTTCATTCTTCAGATGGTGGCTGTTCGCCTCGCCGTCGATACCATTGTAATCGATGAGGAACTCCGCAAGGCGGTCCTGCATCATTGATTTTAAAATATTCTTGATGGACTTGTGGGGGCTTTCCTTCAGCAATGTATCCAGCTCTTCCTGAAGTGTGGTTTTTTTCTTATCCGGATAAAAGTCGACCATCATGGAAATTTCCGGCCGCTTTTGGCTTTTCTGTTCCTTATATACAAACTGGCTGCATCTGAGGGCGGCGGGGCCGGAGATGCCGAAGTGCGTGAAGATCATGTCCATTTGATGAGTGATCCGCGGTTTGCCGTTTTTACGGAGCACGGACAAAGCGACATTTGCAAGGCTCAATCCCTTCAAGCGGCCATCCCTGATGAAGTCTTCAGTTGAAGTGATGGGGACTTCCGTAGGGAAAAGTTCTGTGATGTCGTGTCCCGCCGAGCGGGCAAACCTGTGCCCGTCGCCTGTCGAACCGGTATTGGGGACGCTCCGTCCGCCCGTGGTGACGATGAGGTTCCCGGCCTGGATGATTTCACCATCATCCAGCTTGACACCCGTGACCCCCCCGTCTCCGGTCAGTATTTCCTCCACAATCGTGCTGTAGCGTATGGTCACACAGTTTTTATCAAGCTCCGTCAGGAAGACGTTCAAGACATCGGCCGCCTTGTTGCTGACGGGGAACATCCGGCCGTGGTCTTCTTCTTTCAGGGTCACGCCGCGGGACTCGACGAAGTCTATGATGCTTTCATTATCGAAAGTGCTGAAGGGGCCGTATAAAAATTTCCCGTTGCCGGGAATATGCTTTATAATTTCCTCATAGGGCAGGCGGTTCGTGACATTGCACCGGCCGCCGCCCGAAATGAGCAGCTTCTGTCCGAGTTTTTTGTTTTTTTCGATCAGGATTACTTTCTTTCCATTTTTGGAAGCGGAGTAGGCTGCCATCAGTCCGCTGACGCCGCCGCCCACAACAATTATGTCATACATGATTTTCTCCTTTGGGTTTTAAAGTGATGATATATTGATTATAATGTAGTTTATTATAAAATAAGAAGGTTTTAAAACATGTCAGATTCCAACAAATTAGTCAGAGGGACATTCTTCCTGACTTTGGCGACACTGATCACCAAAATTCTGGGGATGCTCTATCTGATTCCATTCTACGCGATAATGGGCGGGGAGGAAAACCTGGCCCTCTACGGCTACGCCTATACACCTTACACGATCATGCTGTCCATCGCCGCTGCCGGCGTCCCCGGCGCCGTATCGAAGTATGTTGCCAAGTATAATGCACTCGGTGCATACCAGACCAGCCAGAAATTGTACCAGTCCAGTTTATGGGTCATGATCGGTTCGGGATTGCTGGCATTCCTTGCATTATATATCGCAGCCCCTTACATAGCCAATCTTCAGACACTGGCAGCAGGGAGCGGGGAAGGCAGCTGGTCGGCGGAGGAAGTGACAAGGATCATCCGGATCATCGGGATTGCTGTCATCATCATCCCTTTCATGGCAACTTTCAGGGGGATCTTCCAGGGATTCGAATCATTCGGGCCGACAAGTGCTTCATCCGTCGTTGAGCAGATCGTCAGGATTGCAGTGTTGCTGAGCGGCGCATATGTGGTGCTGTACGTACTTGAAGGGACGGTGCAGGCGGCCAACGAAATTGCAGTTTTCGCTGCATTCATCGGCGGTCTCGGTGCCATCATCACACTGCTGGTGTTTTGGAGGAAAAGGCAGCCGAATATTCAAAAGATGGTGGAGTCGGATGATACCGGTTATGATTTCAGCTACAGGGAGATGTACGGTGAGATCATACGCTACGGCATACCATTCATTATAGTGGGGATCAGCATCCCGGTCCTCATCTTCATCGACCAGCTGACGCATAACAACGGTCTTGCTCTGGCGGGTGTGCCGGCAGAGTACCACGACAAATGGTTCGGCATGCTCAATCTGACGACACATAAACTCGTCATGATCCCGACCTCACTGGCAGCGGCGTTTGCAATCACAATCCTGCCGTTCATCACGAAGAACTTCCAGCGTAAAAAGATGGATGACGTCCATCATCAGGTCAAGCTGATGATCATGATGCTCCTGTTCTTTGCGGTGCCGGCTGCGGCTGGCATGATGATACTGTCGGCGCCACTGTATACTTCATTTTTCGAATACAATGAAATGGCGATAAAAATCCTGCTGTTCTACGCACCGGTGAGCATCATCATTTCACTGTTTTCAATCACATGTTCAATTGTCCAGGGGATTGATAAGCAGAATCTCACCCTTTACGTGGTGCTTGCGGTCGTGATCACGAAACTTGCGGTCAACATTCCGCTGATCATGCAGTTTCATACAGTCGGGGCTGTCATGGGAACGGCGCTTGCACTCGGCCTCGGTGTCATACTCAATTTGTGGATCATCAAAAAATATGGGAAATTCCATATCCGTCCGTTGATCAAACCGCTTGTCCAGATCGGGTTATATACGGTCGTGATGCTGCTTACCGTGGAGATTGTATATCTTCTCCTCATGTTTTATTTCGATGTCGAGCAGAAGATGGATTCAGTGATCATCCTGACGATTACTGTACCTGTCGGTGCGGCAGTATATATACTGCTGTCATTCAGAAGCGGACTTGCAGATGAAATTCTTGGTGCAAGAGCGGATAAAATCAGAAGGAAATTGAGGTTCTTATAATGCGTTTGGATAAATTTCTGGCTAATGCCAATATCGGCAGCCGTAAAGAAGTATCCAGGATGATCAGGAACAAACGTGTGAAGGTTGATGGTGCTCTCATCATCAAACCGAACCACCAGGTATCCTATGCGACTCATGTCGAAGTGGACGGACGCCGGATCCTCCTCGAGGAATACATCTACCTGATGCTGAACAAGCCTGAGGGCGTGATATCTTCCACCGAGGACGGGCCCACCCGGACGGTGATGGACCTGATCGATCACCCGCAGGTCAATGAAATGTTTCCAGTCGGCAGGCTGGATAAGGACACGACGGGACTGCTGCTGATCACCAACGACGGTAAATTTTCACATGCACTCCTCAGTCCAAGGCAAAAAGTCGGGAAGACTTATGAAGTGACGCTGAAGGATGATGTCACTGACGAAGACCTGGCTGAACTGGAAACGGGCATCCCCCTGAAAGATTTCACGACTTCCCCGGCGATCGCGAGGAAGCTCTGCGACAGAAAAGTGGCACTCACCATATATGAAGGGAAATTCCACCAGGTCAAAAGGATGTTCCTCCATCTCGGCAATGAAGTGACCGCGCTGAAGCGCATCGGCTTCGGCGGCCTTGAACTGGATGAAGCCCTGGCTGAGGGTGAGAGCAGATATCTGACTGATGCCGAAGTTAAAAAATTATCATAACTTGTTTAAATCACCTTAGAGTGGGTAAATATTGATTAGTAATCAAAAGAAACCAATTCAATAGAGGTGTTTAAAAATGGGAAGAATAATCAGTGCTTTAATCAGAATTGCAGCTTTAGTCGGTGTTGCAGCGGCAGTCAAGAAGTTATCCGAAAAGGAGAACAGGGACGCTGTCCTCAACGAGTACAATAAGGCGAAGGAAAATCCGAAAGAGTATGCACAAAACGTTCAGAGCAAAGTGACTGAAAAAGCTCAGGAAGTACAGGGCACTGCAAAGGAAGAATATTCCAAAGCGAAAGAGGACCCTAAAACCTATGCTCAGGATGTCCAATCCAAAGTGACCGAACAGGCCAAGGAATATCAGAGCAAGATGAGCGAACAGGCTAAGGAATATCAGGAAAAAGCCAAAGAAGAAGCAGAAAAGATGACTGACGAATCGGACGAATCCAGCAACTCCGACCACGATATCAAGCCGGACGCAGTAGACGGCGACGGCCATCTGACCACTGACCAGGAGGAAGGCAACTTCGACTCCGAAGGCGGCATTCTCCATCCGGAGGAAACGCCGGGAGCTGAAGTGGTCAGTGATAAAGGTGAAAAAGACGATAATCATAACATCCATGTCGTTTACGATGAAGATTCCGACGACGATGATAACAAAGATAACAAGTAAGCAGTCGACATTGATGAAACCGGTTCTTAAGAACCGGTTTTTATTTTCGAAAAAATGAATGCATCCGTTTATGAATGCTTGTTTTTATATTAAAAAAAATTTATCATTAAGTATAAATAACTATTGGGTAAGGATGAACGTCATGGATTTCCAAGGACTTGTCTCACAGTACAAAGATTCACTGCTCGAAGATCTGACCGGATTGTTAAAGATCGAGAGTGTCAAAAGTGACCCGTCGGAAAATGCGCCGGTGGGTGAAGGGCCGAAAGCGGCGCTCGACTATATGATGAAGCTGGGTGAAAGGGACGGTTTCAAAACGGTGGAAGTGGACAGCCTCGCAGGCCATATAGAAATAGGCTCGGGTGAGGAACTGTTCGGAATTCTGGGCCATGTGGACGTCGTTCCGCCCGGCACCGGCTGGGACCACCCGCCCTTCGAACCGCTGGTGACAGAAGAGGCGGTGACAGCACGAGGTGTACAGGACGACAAAGGACCGACGATGGCGGCTTACTATGCGTTGAAGATCCTTAAAGAACAGAACCTTGATTTCAAGGTGAAGACCCGTCTGATCATCGGGACGGATGAAGAGTCCGACTGGGAATGCACAAAAGCATATTTCGACAGCCAGGAGATGCCTGATGCAGGTTTCGCGCCTGATGCTGCATTCCCGCTGATCTACGGAGAAAAAGGCATCACGTCTTTCAACATTGTTCAAAAGCATACACTCCTCGATGAAGTGGAGCCGAACATCGAATTGAAAGTGATGATATCGGGAGAAAGGTACAATATGGTGCCGGAAGAGGCCGAGGCGAAACTGAAAGTGATCCAGAATATGACGGAAGTCATCCAGTCCTTTGAGGATTTCTTGAGAAACAGCGAAGCGGCCGGGAGCTACGAAGTCGATAACGGCTTCCTGATCATCCGGACCGAAGGGAAGAGTGCCCATGGGTCTACCCCTGAAGCGGGTATCAATGCCGGGTTCATCCTCATCGAGTTCCTGGGGACTCTGGAACTCGATGATAATGCGACGAATTTTGTGCATTTTGCTAAAGATTATATCGTCGGCAATTATGACGGGGGCCCTTTCGACATGGTCCACACGCATGAAGAGATGGGCAGCGTGAGTGTGAATACGGGTATGATCAATTATACGGAGGTGGATGGTGCAAGCTTCGGTGTGAACTTGAGATATCCGGAAGGGCTGGATTTTGAAGGCAGTATTGAAGTTTTCAGAGAAAAGATTTCAAGTGAAGGGTTCACAATTGAAGATCTGACAGACGAGCCGCCTCACTTTGTCGAGCCTTCGGATCCGCTGGTGACGGTATTGCTCGACAGTTACCGGAATCATGTGGAGGATGCGGCCGAACCCTTCACAATCGGCGGAGGCACTTATGCGAGGACACTTGAAAGGGGTGTGGCTTTCGGGGCGATGTTCAAAGACACTGCGGACACCATGCATCAGAAGAATGAAACGATGAAGATTGATGAACTGTTGAGTGCGACCGCGATATATATGGAAGCAATTTACAGAATATGTGTAGAAGGTGAGATCAGTGAGAATCAGTTATTATAATGGAGAATATGTGAATCATGACGAGATGAAGGTCAAAAGCGGAGACCGCGCGTTTTATTTTGGGGACGGTGTCTATGAAGTTGTCCGTATCTACGACGGCCGGTTTTTCACATTGGATGAACATGCAGATCGGTTGATGCGCAGTGCAGAAGAAGTGATGATCAAAGGTCTGGAACGGGAGGAAATCATTGAAATCCTGCATGAAATCAAGGAGAGGAATGGCATCACGGACGGCGCCCTGTACATTCAGGTCTCAAGAGGCATCGCCCCGCGTGATCACGGTTTCCCGGACGGGAGCAAGCCTGTGATCTATGCGAGCATCAGATCATCCAAGAGGCCGGAGCAGCAGATGGAAAGCGGTGTCAGGGCAGTGACCACGGAGGACTACAGGTGGCTTAAATGTCATGTCAAGAGCCTGAATCTGCTTGCGAATGTCATGGAGAAACAACATGCGGTGGAAAACGGGGCCAAAGAGACCATCATGCATCGCGACGGGGTGGTGACAGAAGGGTCCTCCACAAATGTGTTCATGGTGAAGAACGGGATTTTATTTACCCATCCGGCCGACAATCTCATACTGAACGGGATCACCCGCCTTGAAGTGCTCAAGCTGGCTGAAGAAAATGACATCCCTTTCCGTGAGGAAGGCTTCACGGTTTCCGATATGAGTGAAGCTGACGAAGTTTTCTATACGAGTACGACCCAGGAAATCACACCGGTCATCAACATCGACGGCCGTAAGGTCGGGGACGGATCCGTGGGCGGGACGACCCGCAGGCTGCAGTCATTCTTTAATAAAAAAATCACAGAATTAATATCAGTTAAACAAAGTTAACGGGAGATATTACACTTATATTTTTAAAGTGGGTTGAAGCCTTATACAATGTGACTTTGACAGCCTTTTTTTCCGAGTTGTCATTTGAATAAGAAAATATGAGTCTTGAAATCCGTCCATAAACACTATATTATTTTAATCACGAAACAAAAAAGCGCTAATGTATTCATTATTATTTTAGCGCTTTTTTCAAGGACGAAAAGAGGTGTGGAATTTGGAGCATTTCTATCAGCTCGGCTGGACACTGGACCCGGTGGGAGGCGCCTCAGGTGAAGCTTACAAGGCAGAACAGGATGGACGCAAACTCTTTCTTAAACGCAACGCCAGCCCTTTTCTTGCTGCGCTGTCGGCAGAAGGCATAGTGCCAAAGTTGGTTTGGACAAAACGCATTGAAACGGGAGAAGTCGTAACAGCACAACATTGGAAGAACGGCCGTGAGCTGACCCATGAAGAAATGTCTTCAAAAAGGGTGGCTGAATTGATGAAGAAAATTCACTCATCACGCCCTTTGCTGACCATGCTTAAGAAGATAGGCATGAAACCCATGTTGCCTGATCTGCTGTTGAACAAGATTCAGTCTTCATTATCCCCGAAAGTGAATGCCCATCATACTGTGAGGAGTGCCATTCAGTATCTGGAAAATGAGATCCCGAAGCTCGACCCGTCTTTATGTACGGTCTGCCATGGGGATGTCAACCATAATAACTGGCTGCTGTCCGACCAGGACGAATTGTATCTTGTTGATTGGGAAGGCGCCATGATCGCCGACCCGGCCATCGATATCGGCATCATCCTTTATACTTATGTGAAGCCCGGGGACTGGGACGGATGGTTGGAGTCCTATGGCATCGAACATACCCGTGATTTGAGGAAGCGCATGAAGTGGTATACTCTGGTGCAGGCCATCACAATGATCCAGTGGTATGAAGATCATAAGCGTTTCAAGGATATGAATGACTGGATCTTATTCCTGAACCATGTCATCAGAAGAGACCGCTTCATCTAGCCGTAAAATTGAAATGGAGTCGCAAAATGAGAATACGGAACAAACCATGGGCGATGGATTACTTGAAAGAGCATAGTCACATCGTCGATATCACACACACATACAAACAAAATATCCACGATTTCTTCGATGAGGAACAACCCCTCCACATTGAAATCGGCACAGGCATGGGCACGTTCATTACAGAACTTGCCAAAAAAAATCCCGACATCAATTATCTGGGCGTTGAACTGGATAAGAACATCATCATCCGTGTCGTTGAAAAAATCGTCGAACAGGACTTGAAAAATGTCAGACTGGTACTTTTGGACGCCAATTTCATCGGTGAATATATACTGCCGGACACGGTGTCGAAAATTTATTTGAATTTCTCCGATCCGTGGCCGAAAACAAGGCATGCCAAAAGAAGGCTGACGCACAACACTTTTCTGACTCAATATGAAAGCATACTGAAGAGCGGCTGTCCGCTTCAGTTTAAAACGGATAACCGCGGCCTCTTCGAATACAGTCTTCAAAATCTTAATGCATACGGCATGAAGTTCGAAGAAGTCAGGCTGGACCTGCATGATGATGAACCGGAGGCCAACATCCGGACTGAATACGAAGAAAAATTTTCCGGGAACGGAAACAGGATATACTTATTGAAAGCATCTTTTTAAGGTGCTTTTTTTCTTTGCAATGTAATTCTCATTAAAGAATGATAAAATACATTATGAGTAAATTTATTGTGGAGGGAACGCATTTGAGTAAGTTCAATTTCGAGGAAGAAACAACGAGAGAAGGCACTTTCAGCATTCAATATGAAGGCACGGAGCCGTTGTTCGGCCGTACGGGCCTTGCACCTTTCTGGATTGCCGATATGGATATCAAAACACCGCAGGCCATCACCGAAGCAATGAAAAGACGCCTGGACAACGGCATTTTCGGTTATACGATATGGAAGAACTCCAAATTCTACGGGCCCGTCAAACAGTGGTGGAACTCGCGTTATAACGTGGATCTGACAGATGATATGATCACTTATGCCCCGTCCGTCCTATATACGGTGAGTGAAGCCATACGGCTGAATTCAGAGAAGGGCGATGGTGTCATCCTCAATATGCCTACATACAATGCATTTTTGAAAGTGTTGAAAGGCAACGACCGTAAAGTGGTCCCTGCACCGCTGATCGAAGAATCTGATGAGTATTCATTTGACTTCGAACATTTCGAGACATTGTGCAGCGAACCGGAAAATAAGGTCTTTGTCCACTGCAATCCTCATAATCCCACCGGCAGGGTGTGGACCAGGGAGGAACTTCAGAAGATGAAAGACATCTGTCTTGCGAACGGCGTCTTCTTTGTCAGCGATGAAATCCATATGGATTTCGTGAGACCGAAAGAGGAGTTTGTCTCCATGGTGGAACTTATGGAAGAAGACGATCCGATCATCGTCACGACTGGGCTTGGGAAAACTTTTAATCTGGCCAGTCTCCCTCATTCATATTTCATAACGAAAAATGATGCCCTGAAGGCTAAAATCGTACGGGAATTCGACCATCGCTACAATGTAGGTACGGCGAACAGCCTTGTGCTGTCTGCAATCGAGGCGGCATATATGGAGTGTGGTGAATGGGTGGATGAGCTGAACGAACACCTGGAAGGCAACTTTGACTACATCTCCGACTATATCGATACGCACTTATCCGCTTATCTGTCATTTAAAAAGCCGGCGTCCACTTACCTTGCGTGGATCAGTTTTGAGCAGTGCGGCATTCCGGATGACGTGATGCATAAGGCACTTGTGGATATCGGGGGTATTGCGGTATCGCCCGGGCATATCTACGATGTGGCTGAGAACGGACGGTTCAGGATGAACGTGGCCTCAAGCAGGCAAAGGATCGAAATGGGGATGGAACGGATCCATAAAACGATCGACGGCTTGAAAAAGGATGGGAAAATATAAAAAACAGGAGATTACTGATTAGTAATCTCCATGATTTCACCTGTATAAGCATCAGCGGTGAACTGGTATTTCGAAGTGTCTTCGCCTTCGCCGACATGCACGATGCCGTTGATGATTTTCGATTTCATACCGAGCAGGTTCCTTTCATCCGTCTGATAATCCAGTGAGATGAATGAAACGTCATCAAATTGTAAATGCAGTCCGTCGATCACTTTCTGTGCATCCACCGTTCTGTAAAGGAAGAACCATATCAGGAATGGGAGTGCTGTGACGACTGAGACGAGTAAAAATATTCTTCTTTTAGACATAAAACTACCTCCTTCTTAAATGTAGTTTACCATATGGATTAAATGAAAATCATAATTAAAGGGGATTTATCATGAAAATATCAAAAAAAACAGTCGAGAGAATGAAAACACTGACTGAACTGCACGGGGCCCCGGGTTTCGAAGATCTGATCAGGGGATACTTGAGGAAAGCGCTCGAGCCGTTGTCCGATGAAATCATCACTGACGGGCTGGGTGGTATTTTTGCAGTCAAAAAAAGCGGTAAAGCAGATGCCCCGAAAGTCATGGTCGCCGCACACATGGATGAAGTGGGCTTCATGGTGACGGAAATTAAAAAGAACGGACTGATCAAATTCATTCCGCTCGGAGGATGGTCAAGCGATGTCCTGCTCAGCCAGAAACTGAAAGTGCGCACCAAAGACAACAGGGAAATCACCGGCATCGTCGGGAGCGTACCGGTGCATTTCCGTAAAGGCGGTAAAGATAAAAAGACTGAAATCAAAGACATGCTCCTCGATGTCGGTGCGGACAGCCGGGAGGAGATTGAAGAGATGGGCATAGCGCCAGGTGACTCCATCGTACCTGATGTAAAATTCGAGGTCATGGAAAAAGAGGAGAAGTTGCTTGCAAAAGCATGGGATAACAGATACGGCTGCCTGATTGCGATAGAAGTCCTTGAGGCCCTGAAGGATGAAGAACTCGACTGCGACCTGTATGTCGGTGCCAATGTCATGGAAGAGGTGGGACTGAGAGGCGCCAAAGCGAGCAGTAACCGCATCAAACCTGATGTTGCATTTGTAGTGGATTGTTCACCGGCAAATGATATGATGGGCAAAAGTGACGACCTTGGCAGGCTTGGGGAAGGGACTTTGCTGCGCTTAATGGACCGTTCCATGATCCTCTCCAAACCGATGAGGGATTATATGATTGAAATTGCCGAAGATAATGGGATAAAATATCAATATTACACTTCCCCCGGAGGGACGGATGGAGGCAGCATCCACGTCTCGGGGGAAGGTGTTGTGACAGGTGTGGTCGGAATATGTGCACGTTACATCCACACTTCACACTCGATCATCAATTATAATGACTATGTTGAAGCGCACAAATTCCTTTCAGGATTGATCAAGGGTGTAAATACCAATGTGGTCGATACACTGAACGGCAACTGATCGGACGGGGATGACCTATGAGGAAATTATTGAGGAGATGGTTCATCGACGGGATGAGCTTCATGGCGCTCGGGCTTTTTTCATCCCTGATCATCGGATTGATCATGGATACCATGGGCACCTATATCCCATATTTAACCTTCATGACGGATATAGGGGCCATTGCGATGGCTTTGACAGGGGCAGCAATCGGGGCTTCAATCAGTTATGGCTTGAAAGCACCCCCGCTTGTCATTTTCTCGACTGTCGTCGTCAGTTATGCCGCCTATGAATTTGGAGGCGCAGCCGGAAGCTTCATAGCGAGCATCGCTGCAGTGGAAATCAGCCGCCTCTACAGCGGGAAGACCAAAATAGACATCATCATCAGTCCGCTTTTAACCATCACCGCGGGGTACCTTGTCGCCCAGTTCGTAGGTCCCTGGATAGGGAATTTCATGACGAATATCGGTGAGTTCATCGTCTTTGCCACTGAACAACGTCCCTTCGTTATGGGGATTCTCGTTGCGGTGGTCTTCGGCCTGATGCTGACGACACCGTTGTCGAGCGCGGCGCTTGCCCTGATGCTTGAAATCAGCGGCCTCGCAGCAGGTGCCGCAGTGATAGGGTGCTGCTGCCATATGGTCGGTTTCGCGGTCCAGGGCTACAGGGACAATGGCGTTTCCGGTCTGATTTCCCTGGGTATCGGCACATCAATGCTGCAGGTGCCGAACATTTTCCTGAACCCCTTCATCGTGGTGCCCCCGACGCTTGCCAGTGCGATCATCGCGCCGGTCATGACAGTGTTCTTCCCGATGGAGAACAATGCGGCCGGGGCAGGGATGGGTACAAGCGGTTTCGTCGGCCAGATCATGGCAATAGAAACGATGGGACCTTCAACAGAGGTGATGGTGCTGATTGCAGTGTTCCACATCATCCTGCCGGCACTCGTCACCTACATCATTTATGCTTTGATGCGCCAGATGAACATGATCAAGGACGGTGACCAGGTCATCGTACTAAATAAGTAAAAATTAATGGAGGCATTCGCATGAATGTTTTTAAACTGAAAGATATTATCATTGAAAGGCTGGAATCGAAGGGGAATGATTTCGATTTCAAATTCAACAGGCAGGACGAAGCTTTGAGGGTGGAGCGGAAAGACAACCAAAAAGGTGTCGATATTGAGCTCGCAAAAGCAGCCCAGAAGGCCAAAAACAGCGAAAAATTCATCGATGAAATCATTTATTATATAGAAGAGACGTTGAACAGTATGGCGGAAGAACCGGTCAACCTCGACCAGTCGATGATCTATCCGGTTGTAAGGTCCACGAGCTTCCACAAGGAAACCAAAGACGGGCATGCATTCATTATGGATGACCATACGAACGAAACCAGGGTGTATTATGCAATCGACCTCAAAAACACTTACCGCCTGATTGATGAAAAACTCGCTGCCTCATTTGACATGAGCCGGGAAAATATCAGAGTGCTTGCATACAATAACCTTGAAAACCTGAAGATCGGCCATAAGAAGCAGACCGTACAGGAAAATGACTTTTATTTTGTGAATCATAACGACGGCTACGATGCCTCGAGAATTTTGAATGAAAAATTCCTGAATGAGATGTATGATATATGTGAAGGCGAAATGATGGTCGGCCTGCCGCATCAGGATGTACTGATCATCGCTGATGTGAAAAATCAGGTCGGCTACGATATCATGGCACAGATGATGATGCAGTATTTCACAGAAGGGCTCACGCCGATCACATCATTATCCTTTTCATACAAAGACAAAAGATTACAACCGGTGTTCATACTCGGTAAACAAAAGAATCCAAAAAGAGGGAAGTAAATGAAACTGACTTATAATAAACCACACGTAGGCGATGTTTTATTCGTATCTTTGGACAATGCCGCGTCACCATCATATAAGCACCATGATGGCCTGACGGTCATCATGGACGGTGACAGAGTCGTCGGCCTCAACATCTTCAATGCTTCGGAAAAGTTCGACCTTGAAGAGGGTGCGGTGAATGTCAGTCCGAATGAAAAACATTTGAATAATATCAATGATGTCCTTAAGGCGGCCGGGGAACCGGAAATCGAAGCGGACCTCAGACCGAAATTCGTCGTCGGATATGTCGAAGAGAAGTCACAGCACCCGGATGCTGATAAACTCAGTGTCTGCAAAGTCGATGTAGGGGATGAAACGCTCAACATAGTCTGCGGGGCGCCGAATGTCGCATCGGAACAAAAAGTCGTCGTGGCGAGGCCCGGGGCATGGATGCCGGACGGCCTGCTCATCAAGCCATCGAAATTAAGAGGCATCGAATCATACGGGATGATTTGTTCAAAAACGGAGCTCAACCTTGAAGATGACGGTGTGGACGGTATTTATGTCCTGAGCGACGACTATACGGCCGGCGAGCCATTTGAAGTGAAGTAGGGTGAAATTATGTCCAGGTCAAGAAGAAGAAGGGAATTCAAACCGGTGGATGATGAAAAGCGCGTATCAGAAGAACGTTTCAGGTTCCCATTGGATCTAGGGAATGATTTCAGCAACGAAACTATAGGCCCGGTCCATGAAGACCGGACCGAAACCGACGGTTTCGTAAAACGCCCTGCAAGGCAGGCGCCCCGTCCATCCACACATATGCCCAAAAAAGAAAACTCGAGTTTCATAATAAAAAAAGCGAGGGAAATCCCGTCGGCTGTTCACGGACTGCGAAAAAAACAGGCGGATCAGCCCGCTTCCCCCAGTGACGAAAAGGTGAGGGAAAGACCTTTTGAAGATGACACCAACTATGATGATATACCATCCGTCATCGTCAGGGAAATCGTCAGGGAAAGGAACCGTAAAAAAGCCCGCGACGAAAGCCGCAAAAAGACGGCTGAAAAAAAGCGCGGGAAGAAAGCGGAAGAGAAGTACAGTCTGAAACCGGCAGGCAGACCTCTCGGAAAGAATAAAGAGGACCTGCTCGAGGAAAAAATTCCGACATGGCCGATGGGGACGGAAGTCAGAATGAAAGCCCGCTCCCCGGAAAAGCGCTCGGGTCCCACACAGAGTCTGCCTTCTTTAAATATGCTCGGCAGAAATCAGGCGCCGGATTATGCAGAAGAAGATCAGCAATTGAGCGAAGCAATCATCCGGGCCTTCAAAACAGTCGGCGCCCCTGCAACCATATACAGGTACGTTTCCAACGGGGTGATCGGCACATACGAAATCCAATTGAGCCGGAGTTTCCGCATCAATAACATTCCCAGGCTGAAGGAGCACCTCATTCCCCATCTGCCTGTCGAAAATATGCGGATCGTCGCACCGATAATCGGGACGAGCAATGTGGGCATCGAAATCCCCGTCAGGGAACCGAAGCCGGTATATTTCAGCACTTTATTCCAGAAGAGCAGTCTGAAGCTCAGGAAAGATGATTTCAAATTCACTCTCGGCAAGATCGTTGATGACCAGATTTTCAGTTTTGAACTTCTGAAGGCCGGCCATCTGCTGGTGCACGGGGGCGGGGACGGTGAAGTGGAACATCTGATTGACAATCTGCTCATGTCATTGCTGATGAATCATACGTCACATGACCTGAAATTCACTTTTGCACTCAGCCGCGAAAAATTCAGCGATTATAAGGGCCTGCCCCATCTCTTCTCCGATTTTCAAAGTCTTGGATCGGGGGAGTGTCTGAGTGATGTCATGCAGGAATTGAGTTCGAGGCAGAACCAGTTCAGGCGGGCGCACGTACGCAACATTTCAAGTTTCAACCAGCGTGTCAGCCATGCCAACAAAAAGAGTGTCATGGTGGTCGTCGTGGATGATTTGAGCGACCTGGTACGGAGCAGCAATGCTGCAACCTTGAATATCATCATCCAGATATTGAAGATGGGTAAACCGCTCGGCATCCACCTGGTGATGCGCCACGGAGACCTGTCCGCTAAAATACGTTATGATCTTCTCCAGATGATGCAGACCAGGATTTCCTACAAGGATGATAAGAATCAGGTGATCAACGGGGCGGAAAATCTAGTGACCGGTAATGATATGCTGATTCAGATACCGACCTCAAATAAGCCACTCAGGGTGAACAGAGGAGAAATCGAACAGCAGACCAAAGAAAAGATTCTTACGTTCATTCGTGAGCAACAGTCTTAATACATTAAGAAAGTTTGGTGACCCCGTGAAAAAATTTCATTTTATTGGTATAAAAGGTGCAGGGATGAGTGCGTTGGCTCAAGTCCTCCACGATCTGGGCCATGAAGTCCGTGGATCCGATATTGATAAGGAAGTGTTTACGGAATTTCAATTGAGGGACAAAGGGATTGAAATCCTCCCTTTTGATGCCGCTAATGTAGTCGGAGACTACACTTATATTGCCGGCAATGCATTCAATGACGATCACGTCGAAATAAAAAAAGCCATGGAGATGAGATATGAGGTCATACGCTATCATAAATATCTCGCGGACTTCATGAGCGGATTCACATCCATCGCTGTCACAGGGGCCCATGGGAAGACTTCGACCACCGGCCTGCTCAGCCATGTCATGAACGGTGATGTGGAGACGACTTTTCTGATCGGTGATGGTACAGGGTTCGGTATCAGGGAAAGCAATTACTTCACATTCGAGTCCTGTGAATACAAAAGGCATTTTCTGAGCTACCATCCGGACTATGCAATCATCACCAACATCGACTTCGACCACCCGGACTACTTCAAAGACCTGGATGACGTCGTGGAGGCTTTCAATGAAATGGCCTCCCAGGCCAAAAAGGCGGTCATCGCCTATGGGGGCGATGATAATATCAGCAGGATCAATGTGAACGTGCCGCTGTATACTTACGGGTTGGAAGGTGACTACGACATCGTCGCTTCAAATATAAAGTTTGCCCAGGGGGGCACCGAGTTTGATGTGGTAATCGGTGAAGAATATAAAGATACATTCAAGATCCCCATGTTCGGAGATCACCATGTCCTGAATTCACTGTCCGTGATTGCGGTATGTTACCTTGAATCACTGAATATGGAAAATATCAAAGGGGCATTTTTGACCTTTGGCGGTGTGAAACGCCGTTTCAGTGAAACCCATCTGAACGACATGGTCATCGTCGATGATTATGCCCATCACCCGAAAGAAATCAATGCGACTCTGGAAACGGCACGTAAAAAATACCCCGGGCGTGAAATTGTATCAGTATTTCAACCTCATACTTTTTCCCGGACTGAAAAATTCCTGAATGAATTCGCCGAAGCGCTGAACGGCTCAGATAAGACATACATCGTGGATATTTTCGGCTCTGCAAGAGAGGCCGCGGGCAATCTGTCGAGTGCGGATCTGGTGGAACTGATCCCTGATGCGACGGTATTGCACGATGATGACATCAGCCTTTTGAACAACCATCCTGAAGCGGTCATCATCTTCATGGGTGCCGGGGATATACAGAAATACGAGAAGCGGTTCACGGAATTATTATCATAATCATTCAAATTAATGTTTACTGAGTGATGATTTAGGTTATTTTAAATAATGAATAAAAAATTGACAGAAGAATATGGAGGCGTTTAATTATGGATTGGCAGCTTATACTGGCTATTGCCGCAGGTGTGGCAGCTATTGCACTGCTTGTAGTGGCAGTTGCTATTGCTTACGTTTTAATCCCTGTTAAAAAGAATCTTGATCATATTGCAAAAACACTTGATGGGGTGGAAGGCCAGATTCAGGGTATCACTAGAGAGTCTACAGACTTACTTCATAAAGCAAACCGTCTGACTGAAGATATCCAGGGCAAATCGCAAAAACTGAATTCAGTTGTGGATGCAGTCCAGGGCATGGGCGACTCAGTGAACAACTTGAACAGTTCTGTGGACAGAGTGACGAACTCCATCACTCACAACATCTCGCAGAATGAGGAGAAGATTTCGCAGGTTGTCCAATGGTCCAACGTCGCAATGGAAGTTGCCGACAAATGGCAGATGAGACAGCGCAGGAACAAATCTTATAACACCAGTACACGTTCTACCGGCGAAAAAGATGAGAACCTGCCGGTTGCAGTCAGCTCACCTGGCTACAAGGAAGAACAGGATAAATGACACCCATTCTGAAAGCGTAAAGGAGGTCTTCATGATTTATGGAAACTTATAACAGAGATCGCCATCTTCACGGGGTGGAGGAGTATGAAGAACAGATCCACAGCACCACCGGCCGGGATTTTTCAATCGGCCTGGCAATCGGTCTGATTGTAGGCACAGTGGGCGGATTATTCCTCGCTCCAAAATCCGGTGATGCATTGAGGGATGATATTTCAGGTACGACCAACAAGCTTACTGAAACGTTCAACGCAAAGCAGGGTGAAGGTTCCGATGATGAATCGTTGAAAGAGAAAGCGGAACAGAAAACCGAAGAGCTGCGTTCGAAGATTGAAGAAAAGAAAGATGATATGGTCGTCAAAAAAAGTGAACATGAGGAAAAGCAACGCATCAAAGACATCGATGAAAAAGAGATTCAGGCTCAAAAGAGAGCCATTCAGGATGATGTTGCAGATGATGGCACCGAAGATCCGCGCAAAGTGGATATGTCGAAATATTCCGAGCAGCCGGATGAAGAAAAATAATTTCCACTTAGAACCACATGTTGAGGCATGTGGTTCTTTTTTAGTATTTATGTGATTTTTAGAACAAACAATCAAATTATAGTGTAACCTGAGGGTGTTTCGTGTTATTATTAAGAACAAACGCTTACATTTTTAACTCGGGGGTGTATATATGACGGTAACTATTTATGATGTGGCACGTGAAGCAAAAGTTTCCATGGCTACAGTGTCTCGAGTACTTAATGGTAATCCAAACGTTAAACCAGAGACCAGAAAAAAAGTTAAGGAAGTCATAAAAAGATTAAATTACAGGCCTAATGCGATCGCTCGTGGACTTGCAAGCAAGAAAACGACGACTGTAGGGGTGATCATACCTGATATTTCCAACTTGTATTATTCATCACTGGCGAGAGGGCTGGATGATATAGCGGAAATGTACAACTATCAGACAATCATTACAAATACGGATAATAATCCTGAAAAAGAAAGAGATTCATTTCTGAACCTCGTCAGCAAACAGGTGGACGGCATCGTGTTTTTGGGCGGTACAATCAATGATGAAACAATCGAGGACATCAAAAGTTCAAATATTCCTGTAGTCATCTGCGGGACAAGTGAAAAAGATGCCAACCTGCCTTCCGTGAACATCGACTACTTCAAAGCGATTAAAGAAGTCGCCAGCCATTTGTTCGATCAGGGTGCCAAGGACGTCTATTTCGTCAAAGCATTATATTCCGAACAATTGGAACGCCACATTGAAGATGGACTGAAAGAAGCTTACAGCGATTACAGTCTGCCATTCAAAGAAGAGTATACCGAAGAGGTGGCGACACATTACCATGCGGGACGGGAAGTCTTTGACAAGCTGATGGACAGTCAAAATGTGGATGTCTTCATCACGATGAGCGATGAGGCGGCTGTCGGTATGCTGCACGGGGCACTCGACCGTGGCATCAGCTTTCCGAACAGGCTGCAGCTCGTGAGCTGCAGCAACACGCGGCTGGTGCATATGATGCGTCCGCCTGTGACCAGCATAGCGATTCCGCTCTACGACATCGGCGCTGTGGGTATGAGGCTCCTGACCAAGTATATGAAGGATGAACCGGTAGATGAACCGAACGTCATCCTGCCGTACACCATCGAATACAGATCTTCCACGAAATGATTAAACCTCTGAATGGAGAAATCTCTCCGTTCAGAGGTTTTTTATATTTGATCCAGATACATTAAGATCCGCCGGAGCATGTTATCGTTTTTCTCAGTGATATCCATCCTGCGGGGTATTTCTTCGAAATCACTTAAATCGTCCTGCCATTCCATCGGAAAATCAACTTTCGATTTAACCCGGTATTTTTCGATGAATGGCCCGGGCAGCCGCCCTGCGGGCGGGTTTTCATCAAGCATCGCAAGCCAGATTTGGGCCCACATCCGCGGGACCACCTGCCAGATGTTATATCCGCCGCCTCCGACGGCAATCCATTTCCCGTCCGTATATTGATCGCTCAGCCTGTTCACGATTCGTGGGATCTCCTCAAATGACCTTGAGGTCAGCGAGAGGTGGGTCATCGGATCCCTGTAGTGCGCATCGACCCCGTTCTGACTGAGGATGATGTCCGGTTTGAAATGGGTGATGGCTTTTTCTATACTGCTTTCAAAAACGCTTAGAAAAGAATCATCTTCAGTGAATGCATCGACAGGCAGGTTGATTGAAAATCCGAAACCTTCATCGCCGCCCCTCTCTGTCGTGGAACCGGTGCCTGGGAAGAGGTATCTTCCTGTTTCATGGATGGAATAGGTCATCACTTCGTTCGTATTATAGAACGTCCACTGGACGCCGTCACCGTGATGGGCGTCCGTGTCGATATACAATACTTTCATGCCGTAATGCTTCCTCATGTATTCTATGGCGACAGCCGAATCATTGTATATGCAAAAGCCGCTGGCACGGCCTGCAAAACCATGATGAAGACCGCCGGAGAGGCTGAGCACCTTTTTTGCATTGCCTTTCATGACTTCATCAACAGCGGTCAATGTTGCGCCGACAAGCATCTTACTCTTCTCATGCATATCGTCAAAAGTGTGGGTGTCGTCGGTATTCAGGCCGTAACTCTCAAGCTGGGAGTCGGGCAGCCCGCCATTGCCGGCTTTCTTCACCGCTTCCACATAATCCGGCTTGTGCACCAGCAGAAGCTCTTCGTCAGTGGCCATTCTCGGTTTGATGATATCTTCTTTTTTTAGAAATCCTGCATCGATCAGTAAATCAGTGGTCATCTTCACGCGCATCTGATTGAAGGGGTGTTGGTCATTGAACCGGTATTCCAATAATGATTTGTCATACACATATAATGGTCTCATAGTGTGCCCATCTTGTCGGGAGTCAGGACTTTGAACCCCTCATTCTGCAATTTTTCTATAGCAAACCGGGGATTCATGGCACGGACGCGCAGTACAATGATTTTATTCCCTTTAGTCTCTTTGTTGGTATAGACCGACACACTGATGATCCTGATGTTCAAATCCTTGAATATTTTACCGATGTCATGAATGACACCCGTCCTGTCCTCGCTATCTATTTCAATGATGGATCCGGGTTCCTTAATGCCTGTAAGCTCCAAAAATGTGTTCAGCATATCTTTCTGGGTGACGATGCCGACTAATCTGCCTTCACGGACGACAGGTATGGCACCGATTGAGAAATGGTAAAAATCGAGTGCGATTTCTTCGACGAAATCGAGAGGATGGCAATATGTCACATTGGTCCTCATGATTCTTGACAGTGGTTCATCCAGCTTCATATCCGGATCATCGTCCGACAGCACGGAGGGCAGGGTCATCTTTATATCCCTGTCGGAGACGATGCCTACAAGCTTCTCATTTTCATTTACAATCGGGACATGCCTGAATGAATACTTTGCCATCATGTTCAAAGCCTCTTCTATACTGTTGTCAGGCGCCAGTGTCCGCACCGGGGATGTCATGATTCTTTCTACCAACATAATAAATCCTCCTAAACATTAAAAAAAGAAACGGTTTTTGAACCTGATTTTATCGAATTCCATCATCTGGTCCCTTTTTATATTTTTTCCTACACGTGCCATCAGAGTGTTCGCGGGATGTGCCGAAATCTCAGGGTCGTTGGTCTGGAAGACTTCGAATCCGGCACTGGCCATCAGTCTGATCATCAGATCCTTATATTCATAGACATCGAGTTCCGTATTTTTCAAATCCCAATGCCAGTAATATTCAGTGGTGATGATGATATAATTTTCAACAAAGGAATCTTCCATCGATAATTGGATCAGCTTTTTTGCAATGCCGCCGCTGCGGTAATCGAGTGCGATTTCAACTGCCCCGAGTTCAAGGAGATAAGGGAGATTATTATCCGACCACCTTTCAAGCGGGTCTGGGTAATGATACGTGACATACCCCACAATGTGAGTGCCGTTGCGAGCAACGATCACTCTGCCTTCTTCAAGATCTGATATCTCAAGAAGCGCTGCGTATTGCTCTTTTGGCAACCTGAAAGCATCCAAACCTTCATCAAATGTATAGGACGCCAAAGCATCGGGGGACGCAGGGCCCTCGATTATGATTTCTTTGTCGTTGAGGTAGATTATTTCCTGATGATAAGTTTTTTGGTGCTGCACATTCACACCTCCCGGATTGTTGGTTTTAAAAATTTTGAAAAGTACGTTATCATTATTATATACTATGAATAGGTAACATAAAACATATAGGGGGATAAAGCATGAAAGTAGAGCGTTACAAAGTCACGGATGAAAATCCAAACATGAAAAATTATGAAGAGGTGTATGAAAACTTCGACTGGGGGGAAATCGAAAAGAATTTTTCCTGGTCGAAAACTAATAAATTCAACATGGCATATGAATGCATCGATAAACATGTGGATGAAGGATATGGAGACAAAACTGCACTTCTGTACAAAAATGGGGAGACGAAATCGTCCTATACATTCAAAGATATGCAGGATGCATCCAACAAGGCGGCAAATGTCCTGAAAAATGAAGCAGGTGTGGAGAAGGGGGACAGGGTGTTCATCTTCATGGCACGTTCACCGGAATTGTACTTCTCTCTTCTCGGGGCCTTGAAAGTCGGAGCGATCGTCGGCCCGTTATTCGAGGCCTTCATGGAAAAGGCGGTCAAAGACAGATTGGAAAACAGTGATGCGAAAGTGATTGTCACCACTCCTGAACTGGTCGGGCGCATACCGGCCGATGACCTGCCGAACCTTGAAAAAGTGATTGTGGTCGGAGGCACCGAAGATGAGAATCATCTCGATTTCGACGCGGCTTTTGAAAACGCTTCAAAAGAATTCGATACTGAATGGCTCGATAAGGAAGACGGCATGATACTGCATTACACAAGCGGTTCAACCGGGCAGCCAAAAGGTGTCCTGCATGTCCATTATGCAATGATCCAGCAGTATATTTCAGGTAAATATGTCCTTGACCTGAAAGAGGACGATGTCTACTGGTGTACAGCGGACCCGGGCTGGGTGACCGGCACTTCCTACGGTATTTTTGCACCATGGCTGAACAGGGTGACGAATGTCGTCGTAGGCGGTAGATTCTCACCTGAAGCATGGTACGGTGCTATAGAGGATCTTAAGGTCACTGTCTGGTACAGTGCGCCGACCGCATTCCGGATGCTGATGGGTGCAGGTGATGAAATCATCAAAGACTATGATTTAAGTTCACTGCGCCACTTACTGTCCGTCGGTGAACCTCTGAACCCTGAAGTCGTGAAGTGGGGGATGGAAGTCTTCAACTTGAGGATCCACGATACATGGTGGATGACCGAAACCGGTGCGCATATGATCACGAACTTCCCTGCCATGGAAATCAAAGGCGGGTCGATGGGTAAACCGATCCCGGGTGTCGAGGCTGCCATCATCGATGACGAAGGGAATGAACTGCCGGCAAACAGAATGGGCAACCTCGCGCTTAAGACAGGATGGCCTGCCATGATGAGGGAAATCTGGAAGAACAAGCCGAAATTCGATTCCTACTTCATAGGTGAGTGGTATATATCCGGAGATTCTGCATATAAAGATGAGGAAGGCTATTACTGGTTCCAGGGACGTGTGGATGACGTGATCATGACAGCCGGCGAGAGGGTCGGACCATTTGAGATAGAGTCGAAACTGGTGGAACACCCTGCAGTCCAGGAAGCCGGTGTCATCGGCAAACCTGACCCTGTGAGGGGTGAAATCGTCAAAGCCTTCATCGCTGTGAGGGAAGGCTACGATCCTTCAGATGAACTGAAGGAAGAAATCAGGAAGTACGTGAAAGAAGGACTGGCTGCACATGCAGCACCGAGGGAGATTGAATTCAAGGACAAGCTGCCTAAGACGCGAAGCGGTAAAATCATGCGCCGTGTCCTCAAAGCATGGGAACTGAACATCGATGCAGGAGATTTATCCAGCATGGATGAAGATTAAACACCCGATCCCCCCCTGACGAAGGGGAGGGATTTTTTCATGCGTTTTTCCTTATGGTGCCTGGAATGCAAGTGTTTGCATCTGCATTTGTCCCCCTTAAAAATCATTGTATAGAATGTAAGCGTTTTAAGGGTTGAGGGGATAGTGATTATTTTATCCGAATATTTTGAAAATGCATTGTTTGTGGAATAATTCACTTGAATATGGCATAATGAGACTGTAAGTGTTATGCCTCAGCATAACTCAATATTATTCTTTTAGGAGATGAGATAATGGCACATTTAACAGATCAGGAAATTGCTGCTAAAGCGGATATCCAGCCAATCGAAGATATCGCTGCTACAGCCGGCATTCCTAATGAGGCCTTGGAACTTCATGGTAAACATAAAGCGAAAGTGGACATTCATCAGGTTGAAGGGGACGTAAACAAGTCAAAAGTTGTTCTTGTTTCCGCGATGAACCCGACTCCGGCCGGAGAAGGTAAATCCACTGTAACTGTAGGTTTATCAGATGCATTCAATAAATTGGAGAAAAATGTAATGGTTGCACTTCGTGAGCCATCATTAGGTCCTGTTATGGGTGTTAAAGGTGGAGCGACCGGTGGCGGTCAGTCCCAGGTGCTGCCGATGGAGGAGATCAACCTTCATTTCAATGGTGACCTGCATGCGATCACAACAGCGAACAACGCTCTTTCCGCGTTCATTGACAACCACATTCACCATGGCAACAAACTGAATATCGACCCGCGTCGTGTCACCTGGAAGAGGGTCCTTGACATGAACGACCGTGCACTTCGTCAAGTGGTTGTAGGTCTTGGCGGACCAAGCCGCGGTGTACCGCGTGAAGATGGCTTCGACATCACTGTTGCAAGTGAAATCATGGCAGTATTATGTCTGGCTTCAGACCTCATGGACCTTAAAGAGAAGCTCGGTCAGATGGTCATTGCTTACACGTATGACAGAAAACCTGTGACTGCCAAAGAACTTGAAGTCGAAGGTGCACTGGCTCTGCTTCTTAAAGAAGCGATCAAACCAAACCTTGTACAGACTATGGAAGGTACGCCTGCACTGATCCACGGTGGGCCATTCGCCAACATCGCCCATGGCTGTAACTCTTTAATCGCTACAAACACAGCTCGTAAACTTGCTGACATCGTAGTGACGGAGAGTGGTTTCGGTTCCGACCTCGGTGGAGAGAAGTTCATGAACATCAAAGCACGTAAAGGCGAATTCAAGCCGGATGCAATCGTACTCGTTGCGACAATCCGTGCACTCAAGATGAATGGCGGAGTTGCCAAAGCCGATCTTGGGGAAGCGAATGTCGACGCTCTTAAAGAAGGTATTGTTAACTTAGGCAAACACATTGAGAACGCTCGTAAATTCGGTGTCGAACCGGTTGTTGCATTGAACGACTTCGTAACCGACACTGATGAAGAAAGAGACTTCGTATTGAACTGGTGTAAGGAGCAGGGCGTACGCGTTGCACTGACTCAGGTTTGGGAAAAAGGCGGCGCCGGCGGCGTAGACCTTGCGAACCACGTTCTTGAAGTGCTTGATGAGCCTCAGGAATTCAAACACCTCTACGATCTTGATCTTCCAATCGATCAGAAAATCGAAACAATCGTCAAAGAAGTTTATGGCGGTGACGGCGTAATCCTTGCAGATAAGGCTAAAAAACAGCTTGCTGAAATCGAAGCCAACGGCTTTGGTGACCTGCCGGTATGTATGGCTAAATCACAGTACTCACTGAGTGATGACCCGACTAAACTCGGCCGTCCTGAAGGTTTCACTGTAACTGTAAGAGAACTGATCGTCAAAGCTGGAGCAGGTTTCGTTGTTGCCCTTACAGGTGACATCATGACTATGCCTGGACTTCCTAAGCAACCATCCGCTGTCAACATGGATGTTGATGCTGACGGTACTTCAAAAGGATTATTCTAAAATTGAAATAAAAAATACCGGCCAATTGGCCGGTATTTTTTTCAATTTAAATTTTAATCCCAAGCATTTTCGTCATCGGCATCGTCATCGTCGTCATCACTGGCGGATGATGAACTGCCGACTGTGTAGCGGTCGTCATAAGTGTTGGTGACGAGACCTCTGAGTGATGAGTTCGACAGCTCGTCATCAAATGCTGCACCCATCCTTGCCTGGATGTCGGGATGGTTGAGGCTGCTTTTATCACTGAGTCTTGTATCTTCAGCTACAAGCCCTTCAATCGGCTCATCCAAGTCCTCTTCACAATCACTTTCCGTTTCCATTGTCAGTGCACAGTATTCCCTCTCTCTTACAGAGTCAGGCTGCTGGAAGGAAGCCCCGCGTCCCATCTGATCGGGTGCAAGCGCCATAAGTTCCTGTGTCAGGTTACGCCAGTTGTATATGTGGAAGTACTGTTCACCTTCATAGCCTGAAACCTGGGGGATGTTCTCATCATAACCCATCCAAAGGCCGAGGGTGACTTCAGGATTGTAACCCATGAACCATGAGTCGACGAAGTTGTTGGATGTACCTGTTTTCGCTGCAAAATCATATTCACCGCTTATACTGTCGTAAAAGTCACTGATGTGGTAGGCGGAACCTGTTTGGAATGATTCCGTCAGCATGTCCGACATTAGGAATGAAGTGGAATTTTTCCAGACCTCATTCACCACCGATTCATGTTCGAATACGACCTCACCGTCAGGGCTTGTTATACTTTCAATCATATAGCCTTCCGTCATCGTACCATCCTGTGCAAAACTGGAGAAGGCATCGACATTCTGTACCACGCTCAAGTCATTTGGACCGAGCGGTAATGAAGGATTCATATCTGTCTGCAGCGGCAGGTTCATGCGTTCAAAGTATTCCCGCGGATTTTCTTCCCGGACATCTGCCCATAATCTCAATGTACTCAAGTTGTATGAGTTGCTGAGTGCATGCTTGGCGGAGATGAGTCCGAATTCTTCCTCATAATCATAGTTGGCCGGTGCCCAATCCAGTTCAGGAATTTCGAATTTCTCATCCAGCAGGACTGTATCCGGTGCGATGATGCCCTTGTCCAGTGCCGGACCGAATGTGATCAGCGGTTTCATCGTCGAACCGACGTTTCGTGCAGTCTGCGTTGCATGGTTGACCGAAGATTCATCATGGTCACGTCCGCCGATGAAACCGAGTATCCTGCCTGTATCATTTTCTTTCAGTACAGCACCGATTTCGTGCTGCAACATCTCCTCTTCTGCATCGGATTCATCAGCATCGACCGCATCCTCTGAACTTCTGTCTGCATAATAGTAGAAGTTGTTGTCTTTCACATCCTGCATCAGGTCATAAATATCCTTTTGAATGGTCGTCGTAATATGATAACCCTGATATCTCAGTGCCTGGTTCGCCTGTTCTGTATATTCCTGGTTGAGAAGCGGAGTGGAGTCGATATCCTCACGTGATATTCCGTCTTCTTCAGCGAGTATATATTTCAGAATCTGGATGCCGCGGCGTTCGATTTCATCCGTAAGGAACGGGTAGTTCTGGTTCGGTACGACGACGCTGTCGGTCAGATTCTCATAAATATCATACTCGAGTGCTTCTCCATGTTCTTCCTCGGTGATCTTGCCTTCAAGAAGCATACGGTCAAGAACGAACTCCTGCCGGTTCAGACCAGCCTGGCGGTACTCTTCATCTTTCACTGCGCCGCCCTGCATGAATGGTGTATATGCATATGGGTTCTGAGGCATTCCTGCGAGGAAAGCACTTTCCGCCAGATTCAAATCCTCGGCGTCTTTACCGAAGACGCCGTCTGCAGCTGCCTGTATGCCGGCGATGTTCTGGCCATTCGCATTACGTCCGAATGAGACCGCGTTCAAGTACGCTTCAATGATCTCATCTTTTTCAAGCAGCTTTTCCACGCGGAAGGCGAGGAGTATTTCAATCGCTTTTCTGTCAAATGTCGTGTCGCTCGTGAGCAGCTGGTTCTTAACAAGCTGCTGGGTCAGTGTACTTCCGCCCGTGCTGTCATCCCCGCCGGCAAACACCTGCAAAGCTGCACGCATGAAGGCCTTCGGCACCACGCCGTTATGTTCGTAAAAATGTTCATCTTCGGTGACTATGACTGCATCCATGACATAAGAATTGATATCTTCATAGTCCACACGTTCCCTGATCAGGTCGGCACGGAGCGTACCCAGGGCTTCACCGGAGCCGAAAGCCACGGTGGTGCTCTCTGTCATCTCGGTCAATGAGACGACAAGCTCCTCATTGGATTGGACCTCTTCGTCGTTCACCAGAGCGGCAAAATAACCGAGGCCGACACTGAATGCGAGCAGGCCCAGTAATGAGACGGTCAGAATGATGAACAGTATGACATTCCACACCGTTTCATATGTAGTGAAGAATCCCACCCTCAGCGGAGAGCCTGCTTTTTTCATCCTGCTGTTTATATTGGAAAACTTCTCCCTGAAGGTGCTGCCGGTGACTTTATCTTTATCACCGCGCGGTTCCCCTCTCGTGAACATTTTCTTTATATTTTCTGTAAAATCATTTATATTCTTCTTCATGTGAACCTCCTATCAACGGACATTATACCACAGATAAAATAATTATAGATAGTGATATCAACCCTTTTAGGGTTTTAAACCACCGCAACCTTGACAACTTTTCCACAGCCGGAACAACTGCCGGAAGTTGACAATTCCATTGGAAATGTTATTATAACATTAAAATAATATCACCTGAATGTGTGGGACAAGTAGTGAAGATATTCTGATGCAGAGAGCCGGTGGGTGCTGGAAACCGGTGAGGAATATATCATGAATACACCCGCGTGAATCATTCAGGCGTCCGGACAGCGTATGTCCTTTCAGCGAAACCGTTTGGTGGTACCGTGCTCTGCACCCATACTTTTATCAGTAGGGTGTTTTTTATTTGAAATTTTAGGAGGAATTGCAAGTGAGTGCATTATTTGAGGATTTGAAATATCGTGGAATCATCTATCAGATGACCGATGAAGAAGAGATAAAGGAATTGCTGGACAACGAGCAGGTATCGATATACTGCGGGGCAGATCCCACCGCCGACAGCCTGCACATCGGTCATCTGGTACCATTCCTCACACTAAGGCGGTTTCAGGATTATGGTCACCGTCCAGTCGTATTGATCGGCGGGGGCACCGGCATGATCGGAGACCCTTCATTCAAGGCGGAAGAAAGAAAGCTTCTGACGGAAGCGCAGATCGACCGGAATGTCGAGGGAATTAAAGAACAAATGGGCCGCGTGTTCGATTTCAACGATGAAAACAGTGCAGTTCTGGTGAACAATAAAGACTGGCTGAAGGAGATATCCCTGATCAGCTTCTTAAGGGATTACGGAAAACATGTCGGTTTGAATTACCTGCTTGGTAAGGATGCAATCCAGTCCCGTCTTGAAACAGGGATTTCATACACCGAGTTCACTTATACGATACTGCAGGCAATCGATTTCGGACACCTCAACAAGCATTATAATGTTAAGATGCAGATCGGCGGATCGGACCAGTGGGGCAACATCGTCAGCGGGCTTGACCTGATGAGGAGGATGTACGGTGAAAATGATGCCCAGGGCATGACCATACCGCTGATCACTAAAGCGGACGGCAAGAAATTCGGCAAGACCGAATCCGGTAACATCTGGCTCGATCCCGAAAGGACATCACCATATGAATTCTATCAATTCTGGCTGAATCAGAGTGATGCAGATGTCATCAAATTCCTGAAGCTCTTCACTTTCCTTGGAAAAGAGGAAATCGAGGCGCTCGCCAAGTCGGTCGAGGAGGAACCTCATCTGCGCAAAGCACAAAAGACACTCGCTGAAGAGACGACAAGGTTTCTTCATGGTGAAGATGCGCTTCGGGAAGCGGAGAGGATCACGGATGCTTTATTCAACGGGGACATCAAGTCCCTCACCTCATCAGAAGTGAAAAATGCGTTCAAAGATGTGCCGACGGCAAACTTTGATGGCGATGACGAAATGCTTGTCAATGTGCTGGTCGAGACCAAAATCTCATCATCACGCAGGCAGGCGAGGGAAGATATCACCAACGGTGCCATCTACATCAATGGCGAACGCCAGCAGGATGTGGATCATGTGATGACTGCCGATGATAAACTGGACGGTGAATTCACAGTGATCCGCCGGGGCAAGAAAAAATACCATATGGTGACCTATAGCAAGTAAAAAACGAGTCCGGAGCATCCGGACTCGTTTTTGTATATTAAAAGATGATGTGGGCCATCACGACAATTATAGGCAGTGTAATCGCCGTCCTGAGCAGGAAGATGATGAATAACCTGCCGAGGCCGACAGGGATTTTGGAACCGAGTATCACACCGCCGACTTCAGATAAATAAATCAGCTGGGTGATGCTCAATGCACCGATGACAAAGCGCGTCATATCCGATGCAACACCTTCAATCAGGATGGCAGGGAGGAACATGTCCGTAAATCCGATGAACAAAGTTTCCGATGCCGCCTGTGCTTCTTCCAGTCCCATCAATTCGAGGAGGGGAACGAAAGGTGCACCTATCCAGGTGAACACCGGTGTGTATTCGGCGACGATCGTACCGAGTGTCCCGATTGCCATGACGATCGGCAACACAGCAAACCACATGTCCCCGACCGTTTTCAATGCATCCTTGAGATAATCCCCGAAACCTGCAGCTTTTCTGGCCCGGTTCATCGCCTGCCTGTATCCCCAGGTTGCAGGGTTGTATCCTTCTGGAACGGCTTCATTCAACTTCCGATCTTCACGGTAGTATGTATCATCGATTCCGGAGAGCGGTGGTATCCTTGGCATGATCAAAGCTGCCGCAAGACCGGCGATAAGGATCGTCAGATAGAATGCGCCAAAATAATCCATCAGACCGATCAAATCGAGGATCACCACAGTGAAGGTGATGGATACGACGGAAAACGTCGTCGCGATGACTGTCGCTTCCCTTTTCGTATAGTAGCCGTCCTCATACTGCTTACTGCTCAGCAGGACACCGATAGTACCGTCCCCGACCCATGACGCGAGATTGTCGACGGTGGAGCGTCCCGGCAGAGTGAACAGCGGCCGCATTATCCTGGTGAACAGTGACCCGATGAATTCCAACAGGCCATAATTCAACAGGAGGGGCAGCAGTATGCCCGCAAAAAGAAACACCGATAACAGTGTAGGCATCAAATCATTGAAGATCATGCCGCCTGTGACTTCCGATATGATGATTTCAGGTCCGGCCGCAAAATATGTCATCACTACAAATACTGCACCAAGCAGTCTGATGATGACCCATATGGGAGTGACGCTGAAAAGATCTGCCAGCAATTTCGATTCCGGACGGGTGACCCAGCTGAAAATCGCGGTAAGGGCAGCTGATAAAGCGATGATGACCATGATGATGATCAATATGGTTTCATGCCCCAGCATATCCAGCAGCAGCCCCGCCAGATAGGCGACCGGTATCGTCGTATTCCCCTCTGCATCCGTCATCGGGAATAAGAACATGAAGACACCAATCAGTGACGGAATCAAGAATTTTAATAAAGTTGCAGTTTTATTCATAAATATCCCTTCTTTCAATATGATTATACAATTTAGAATTGCAAAGTAAATAGAAAATCTCAGGGAAAACGTTTTCTTATGATGATTCAAGTGTATACCCTGCTACATATCAATTCAATAATTTTTAAAAAATGTATAAAAATATTTATATTTTTGTAGTCAGGCGGATAGTCTGTATAATGAAAAGTGGAAGGAGGAAGAGCATTTGAAAATTATCGATACACATTGTGATGCACTGTTGAAGCTGCAAAAAAACAGGAGGAACGCCCTTGGCTTCATGGATGATAAGCCATCGATGCGCTTTCAGGACTCAGAGGAAATCGATACGAATCATGAGCGTCTTAAAGATGGCGGGGTGAAAGTCCAGTTTTTCGCGATTTTCATTTCTCCGAAGATACCGGATAATGAAAAATGGCAGCACGCCCTCGAGCAGGTGGATTTGTTCTATAATGAGGTGCTGAGCTGTGAAAATGTCGTACATATCAAAGACCTTAAAGAGATCGGCCGCCTGGAAGAGCATGAAATCGGGGCGGTATTGACGCTGGAAGGTTCCGATGCGTTCGGCAACGACCTGATGAAACTGCGCACGTTGATCAGGCTGGGCGTCCTGTCACTCGGGCTTGTGTGGAATAATGCCAACCTGGTTGCGGACGGCGTCGGTGAGAACAGAGGGGCAGGGCTTACGAACTTCGGTCACGAAGTGATAGAGCTGTGCAATGCCGATGACATCCTCGTCGATGTCAGCCATTTGAACGTCCCGGGCTTCAATGACATCATCGATACGGCTGACCGGGTGTTTGCCAGCCACTCGAACGCGAGGGGTGTATTCGATCATCCTCGCAATCTGACGGATGAACAGATTGAAAAAATCATTGAAAAAGGCGGCATGATCAATATTGTCTTCTGTCCACCTTTCATCGGGGAAGGGGCACTTGGCATTGAAGCGCTGTTCCCGCATATCGACCGGATCATCAGTCTAGGCGGTGCCGATCATATCGGAATCGGTTCTGATTTTGACGGCATATCCACTTATCCCGAGGGGCTCCGCCATTCGGGTGAATATCGGAATCTCGTCGATGCCTTCGTTGAAAAATATGGTGGGGACTTTACGGAAAAAATCGCCCACCGCAACTTCATCCATATTTTCGGATAAAGAAAAAAAGGCTGGAAACAGCCTTTTACTCTTCTGTAATTTCATTGTATTGGTCTTCAACCGCCTCATATTTCCGCTCGACTTCGACTTCCTGTGCACGTATTTCCTCCAGGTCCCCCTCAAAAGATTCGGAGAAGTCTTCTTCGTCCAATGGATTGGATACATAGAAGCTCAAATTGAACTGGCCATACATCCGGGTGAGATTTTCCAGGCTGTCGATATAATCCAGCATGGATTCCTGCAACTCAAGGTTCTCCGTACTGCCGAATTCGAAATTATTGATCACTGCCTTGAAATCATCGAATTGAGGCAGCAGATTATTGTAATAGATGTCGAGCTGTTCTTCCCGGTTACCGGCCTCCCTCACATGGTCCAGCTCCCTTTCCACGTTGTTCCTCAATTCTTCGTGGTTCCTGTTGAAAGCCTCATACATATCTTCAAGCTCCGATACTTCCCCCTCGTTGCATGCCATCAATATGAAACTGACAGCAGATATTAAAAGAATCATTTTTTTCATATTGTCACCCGCTTTATTTTTATTTTACCATGGAGCGGTATAAAACATTTGGTTTTAATTCTTTCATCAATATTGTATAATACCCGGGTTGATTATTTTTGGAAGTGATAGGTGAAATTATGAATAAAAAATTATTGGTCACTTTCACTGTCGGGGTTTTCCTGCTCGGCATGATGGAATTGATCATTTCGGGAATCATTGAGCTGATGAGTGATGACCTCGGAATCAGCGTGGCTGTGACGGGGCAGCTGATCACCGTGTACGCGGTGAGTTTTGCATTTTTCGGCCCGCTGTTGGTAAAACTGTCTGAAAGGTATAAACCGAAGCCGGTCATCCTGATCTCCATTGTGGTGTTCATCATCGGAAATATCATATTCGGGCTCTCCAGCACATTTCTGATGCTTGCTCTCGGCAGGGTGATCACAGCGATGGCGGCAGCGGTGTTCATAGTGAAAATACTGGACATGACGGTGCTGCTGTCGGAGCCGAGTACGCGCGGTAAGATGATCGCGCTCGTCTATATGGGCTTTTCAGCTGCGAATGTCTTCGGGATTCCGCTTGGTACACTGCTCGGTACGATGTTTGGATGGAGAATCATTTTCCTTCTTGTGATCGTGCTCGCTCTGCTTGTCGGCCTTGCATTGATATTGCTCGCGCCTGACAAAGAAGCGACGGACAAGGACAGCACATCAAAGACACACATCAAGAATATGAAGAACGTCATTTTCTATATCGGCGTGACGATGTCTGTACTGATCGGTAATTATATCGTCCTCGGTTACATTTCGCCGCTCATGACATCGAACGGCTATACGCTCACCAACGTTTCTGCAGCATTGTTCATCGCAGGGGCCGGCGGGATGGCCGGCACGGTCCTAGGCGGTAATCTGGTGGACAGATTCGGCCCGAAGAAGACGATAGTGACGATGCTCGCATTGTTTTCGGTCACCATGCTGCTCATGCCGCTCCTGTACGGTGTCCCTGTGCTGTTCTACCTGAACCTCTTCGTATGGAGCCTGTTCCAGTGGAGTACGAGCCCGGCGGTACAGTCGGGCCTGGTCGACTCGGTCGAAGGTTCAGCCGCCAATGTCTTCAGCTGGAACATGTCCGGACTGAATCTCGGAATCGGCATCGGTGCTGTCATCGGGGGACTCTTCATCAGCCGTTTTGATATCAGTTTTGCCCCCTGGCTCAGCTTCTTCATCATTTTGATCGGCATCGTATTCGCTCTGTTAGTCAAAGAGGAAAAAAGGTTGTATAATTAGGGAGAATGGATAGTGAGGGATTTTTATGGTGATGAGAATTTTGTTATATGCAGGGCTTGGGCTGTTATCCATCTACCTGCTGAATTATTTTGAAATCGCAAATGTTGAATTCACATTTGTGAATATGCTGATCGCAGTCGGGGGGATTGTACTCCTCAGGATACTGTATTCACTGTTCATCCGTCTGCTCAGAGTATTCGTATTCGCATTTGTATTCCTGCCCCTGATCGGTCTGCTTGTTTATTATTTGTATTCATATTTTACAGGACAGTCTGTAGACCTTGTATTATGGTAGAAAAATTGAACGGCAAATCCGCCGTTCAGTTTTTTATTTTCATTCTGAAGGTTTATAATGGAGGTGCATCGAATAAAAAATGTTGAGGTGAGCATGTGAATAACAGTCATCAGCCGACGGCTATTTCCGACAGGGTCCATGAAATCGACGGCATCAGAGGGTTTGCATTACTGGGCATATTATTGATGAACATCATGTCCTTTGCCACGCCCATGATGCAGGACGCCATGGAAATGCGGCAGACGGAGCGGTTTACCGGCCAGTACAATGAATGGACGATTTTCTTCATCAACACTTTTGTGACGGCGAACTTCTATACGATGTTCTCATTTCTATTCGGCCTTGGATTCTACATATTCTTATCGAGGGCACAGAGGAAGGTGCAGTCGACCAATGTATTGTTTTTGCGCCGGATGGGCATGCTCCTCATATTCGGCATACTGCACGGCGTCTTTTTGTGGTACGGCGACATCTTATGGACTTACGCCGTGACGGGCATCCTTCTTCTGATTTTCTATAAATTCAGAGCGAAAGTGAACCTGATCATCAGCATCGTCATACTTTCGGTATTCACCGTATTTTTACTGATGGCGGCGATTCCCATGTTCATGATGGAAATACCGATGGAAGGGACATTTTCGCTGGGGTTCGACATGACCGGAACGATCCACAATAACGACTACATCGGACTGCTCGGCATCAATGCGGCCTTTTTGGGGTTGAACTTGATGAACGTCGTATTTTTAGTTCCCATCGTCCTTGCGGTTTTTCTGCTTGGGCTGTATGCGGGTCAGAAAGGCATCTTCAACGATCTCGACAGGCACAGGCGCCTGATCAAAAGGGTCGCCGGCATCGGCATCGGCGTGGGGCTGCCTGTGAAGGCCCTCACCGGCTATGCGATGACGTATGAGACGCTGAACGGTGGATGGAACATGCTGTCGCTGCTCGCCAATACGTTAGGCGGACCGCTGATGTCACTCGGTTATATCGCATTGTTCCTGATCATCGCACGCCGGGTTCCGGTGCTCGTCAAAATCCTGCAGCCGGTGGGTCAGATGGCGCTCACGAACTATATCATGCAGACCGTGATCATGATGGTGATATTCTACGGTTTCAATCTCTTCAACCGCGTGGATGCAGTTTATTTCATCCCGATTGTACTCGGTGTATTCATCATCCAGGTCATCTACAGTCTGATGTGGATGAAAGTATTCCGCTTTGGGCCGCTGGAATGGCTGTGGCGGATGGTGACCTACTGGAAAGTCATGCCCATATCAAGACGTTAAAGGCGCTTCTTCCGCTGCCAGTCGGCAGTGGTGAAGGGCAGGTCCGTATCAATGGTTGATCGGAAGTGGTCTGTTTCAAGGTCACTGCCATCCAGCCATTTTTTAAAATCGACAAAATGGAAATCACCGTTGCCGATACGGAACTCCGTCGTCAGGTCATCTTTATCGTAGTAGGATGTATGGATCGTGCCGGACCAGCTCTTATAGTTGTCGACGTACAATCCTTTTTCCTCATCAGTGAACAGGGTTTTCAGGCTTTCTTTGGTGGGGGATGTGATATCTGTGAGAATATCCTGCCTTTCCAGGGAATCTTTCATGTATCTCCTGTTTTCCCCGGGCATCTCCTCATAATGGTTTGTGCATATCGCCGAGTCCCTGAAGACGACGTTTCGTGGTGACGTTTCCGCGATGAATGAATCATTGCCCTTATCCTGGACGATGTAGCTGAAGCCGCCTCTGTGAGGGATGTTTGCGAGAAGTACCCGTGCTTCTTCCGCCGTCCTGCATGTTTCAAGTATGAACCTTGAGATGATGAAGCAGGTGAAACCGTCAAAAGGTGTTTTACGATTCATGAAGTTATAACCGGCCACAAGGCCGTGTTCATTCATCCCGTCCATCCGGCCGGTCACACGCGAAGCGGGGCCGGTATGGGCATATCCTCTTCCAGCTTCGGGCTTGAACAGCTTGTAGACGCCGTCGTAAGCGTTCGGGTGGTAATCATAATTCCGAATGAAGTGGTCATCATCCAGGAACACGCTGCAGCCTGAATCTTTCGGGCTGACCCTGTAATGTGCAAAGTTCAATAAAACCGATTCATCACTGATTTTAAGGCTGTCCTGAAGCCCCTCGAGTTCCTCCCATATTGAAGGCGCGATCTCCATATATAATTTTCTGGTTTCTTCATGATCGAGCTGGAATTTCGGACGTCTCTTCACCCACTCATACTCACGGTTCTCCATATAATGGGTTTCTTTAAGCTGTTCACCCTGATGGATGCCATAGTCATAATGGCTGCCCCTGAACTGACTTACGTTCATGATGATTTCTGCCATTGGAACACCTCCGTATCAATTTTGTGTATTTATATTATAAGCTGTCACAATCCAGTCATCATCATGATGTTCGATCATGCTGAGGGAACAATTATCCAATTTTGTAAGCACCATATGTACCTCCCCGGTATACATGGATAAAAATGACTTGATCGTCCTCGAATGTGCCGTGACCATCACATTCTTCCCCATATGATGCTCTTCGATGTAAGCCATCATCCTGCGTGTCCGCCCCGTGAGGGATTTGAAGGATTCGGCGCCGGGCAGGTCGCCCTGGGGATATCTCAACCGTATATTTTCTATGTGCTCGCCTTCCAGTGGACCGAAGTACTGTTCTTTCAGTTCATCGAACACTTTGATATCAAGATTGTGGTGTTCGTTGATGATTTCTGCAGTCTTATATGCGCGGGAAAGTGGACTGGAGAGCATGATTTCGATATTTTCGTCCTTGAAGAATTCGCGGGCCTTTTTTGCCTGATCGATTCCTGATGCATTCAGGGGAATATCGCTCGAACCCTGCAGGCGCAGCGATTGATTGAATTCAGTCACTCCATGTCTTACCAAGAAAATCTTCGTCATTTACAACACCTCGGGATAAAATTATTAAATTATATGATACCATTAATATGACTGTAAGATGTCTTTGTTTCAAATTATTGAGAGGTGTTAAATGATGAATCTGCAAAGTTTTTATATCGGGGATCACCATGCGGAAGTGACCATGATGCTCGGGGCTCAGGAAAAGACGGCGAAAGGTCACCCGGCCGTGGTGATCTGCCCCGGCGGAAGCTATATGTATGTTTCCAAAAGGGAGGCCGAACCTGTCGCCTACCAGTTCCTGGCACAAGGGTACCATGTCTTCATCCTGAACTATTCAACAATCGGCAGCGCGATAGAGAAGGAAGGCAGGACACCGACGCGGGATGAGCTTTACCAGCTGGCAGCAATGGTGGAAGATGACAAAGAGCTCGGATCCGAATTTCCGACGCCTCTCACGGAGCTTGCGAGGACGATGACTTTCATCAGGGAGAACTGTCATGAGTTCAATATCGACCCGGACAGAATAGGCGTGGCGGGCTTCTCTGCAGGCGGGCATCTTGCTGCGAGTCTCGGTGTGCACTGGTCGAGTGACTGGCTTAAGGAGGCTGTAGGTATAGAGAACAGATGGTTCAGGCCGAACTTCCAGATTTTAAGTTATCCGATACTCGATTATGTGCTCAACAAGGAGATTGCGGAGGAAAGGGGCACGGGGGATCCTAAATTCATGGAAATCGCTTCAAGGATGATCTACGGGGCGGTGCCTGACGAGAAGAGTGTGAAGCTGAGCCGACTGAAGGATTACGTCTCATCCGATACGCCGCCGACATTCATCTGGCATACGATGGAGGACCAGCTTGTATTCGTGCAGAATTCACTGGATTTCGCCAAATCACTGGATGAGCATCGAATCCCATGGGAACTCCATACGTTCCAGCAAGGCGAACACGGGCTCAGCCTTGCGACGGAACTGACCGGCAAAGTGAATGTGCGGGCGAGCCGATGGCTCGATCTGATGTTCACATGGCTGAAAGTCAATCTTTAAACAAAAAATTACAGGAGACGCTATGAAGGTCTCCTGTAATTCAATTCGTAAATTTTAATTCTCTCGGTATGATAAGGATATATGATCTCCATCATATTATATGCCGGATCATCGCAACGACTCACTTTTTTCATATAATGTTCTTTTATATGCTCCGTATCACTTGAATCGTTTACAAGGTGATACATTGTTTTGTTATTCTTGGTGTCACTATACTTGACTAAAATTGTCATGATACACCAACTCCCTCGTCATTCATATAGCCAAAGCGATGAAGAAATAAACATTTTTACACATAATCGTTTCATATACGAAAATGTTTATCAATTACAAATTGAAAGCTGGTGCATTGTTGGAATATAAATATATCACTCCGGATGAACTGGAGGACGTAATGGAATTGCAGGATAGGGTCTACGAAGATCTTGATGATAAGGAAGTGCTGGAGACCATCGGTCCGGAGGAGTTCAGTGAGATGATCGAGCAGGGATTCATCATCGGGATGTTCACGGGGGGAGAACTTAAAGCGGTGCGGGCCATGTACATCCCGCCGGTTGACGATCCGGAGCACCTGGCAGCCGATGGCGGTGTGGAACAGAGGGAGGAAGTCATCTATTCCGAAATCACTTTCATCCATCCGGACGAGCGCGGACAGGGGCTGCAGACGAAGCTCGGCCGGGAACTCATTAAAAAGGTCAGGGATGACGGGCGTTTCAATTATGTGTTCACCACAGTGATGCCGACGAACCTCCCAAGCCTGAAGGATAAGCTGCGTCTCGGATTCAAAATAGTCAACACGAGATATATGTATGGCGGTAAACTGAGGCATGTGCTGCAGTTGAATCTGAATCATCCGTTGGAGGGCACAGGTGTGGCAAAAAAGATGAATTACGATGATACGGGATGGATGCTTGAGCACGGCAGTGACCATATCGGGGATAATCTTGAAGATTCACAGATCGATTATTATTTGAAGGGGGAAGCATGATGAATATTAATCAGATAGTGGAAGAAGCGGTGGACTTCAGAAGGGAACTGCACAGGTTCCCCGAGCTGAGTGATGAGGAATTTGAAACATCGGAGCGCATACAAAAACAACTTCAGGCACTTGATATACCTTTTGAAACGGGCTTTGCCGGCACTGGCGTGCTCGCCATCATCGAAGGGAAACACGAAGGGAAGACGGTGGGCCTCCGGGCGGATATCGATGCTTTGCCGATCCATGAAGTTTCAGGCGAATCATTCAGTTCGGAAAATGAGGGTGTCATGCATGCCTGCGGGCACGATGCCCACACTTCGATGCTGGTTGCCGTGGGTAAAGTGTTGATGGAAAGGCGCGATGAGATCCACGGCACCGTCCTTCTCATATTCCAGCCGGCAGAAGAGAAATCGCCGACCGGCGGGTCCCAGCGCATGATGGATGAGGGGATATTCAAAGGGCGGGAGCCGGATGTCCTGCTCGCACAGCACGTGTGGCCGGGCCTCCCGGTCGGACAGTTCGGCGTGATGGCCGGACCGATCATGGGGAATTCCGACCGCTTCAAATTGATCATCAAAGGCTCCGGGGGCCATGCTTCCATGCCGAATGACACTGTGGATGCAATCATCGTCGGCACCCAGGTCGTCAATGCATTGCAGACCATAGTGAGCCGGAACTCAGACCCGTTCGAGCCTGCGGTCGTGACCGTCGGGAAATTCCAGGCCGGCTCCCAGCATAATGTCATCGCTGAAACGGCGGAAATCGTGGGAACGATCCGCACACAGTCCAATGAAATGAAAGCCCTGGTCAAAGAGCGGTTCCACAAAATAGTCGATAATGTCACAGAGGCGATGGGGGCGTCGGTTGAGATCGAATACCTGGACGGTTATCCGGCAACCGTGAATTCAGGGAAATGGGCGGAACACATGCATGGCACCATATCGAAATTATATGGTGAAGAGGCGCTGCCGGATCTCAGGCCGAGCCTTGCCGGTGAAGACTTCGGAAGATTCCTGCTTAAGTACCCGGGCGTCTATTACTGGCTCGGGACATCGATCGGGGAAGGGCAGAAGCCGCTCCATAATCCATCCTTCAGAGTGAATGAGGATGCTTTCAAGTATGGTATCGAGGCGATGAGCCAGGGGGCGATCGACACACTCGAGACATTAAAGGAAAATCAGCATTAAATCATCACTATGGAATGGGATATATGGTAATATTATTATTACATTTTGAAGATAAGAGGTAGGAACATGTCTAAAATAGAAATCGTTTATAAGTCAGGAAAAAAAGAGACGCTGGAAACTGAAAGCCATACTGCAGAGACTTTGAGGAAAGAACTTGAAGTGGCAGCCGCTTACAAGAAGTCTTACATGGAAGTCGATGGTTTTTCCATCTTTCCAAACCTGATAAAAGCAGTACGTGAAGTGAAATGATATTAAAAAAGGCCGTCCAACAGGACGGTCTTTTCATTAATATTCGCTGAAGTAAGTGTAGAGTGCAGAAAGTTCCTCATCGTCAATTTGATCTTCGCTGAAAGCAGGCATTGAACCTTCGCCATTCCTTACGATGTCGTTGAACTCGTCTTCATTCATATCCGTGCCGGCAAGTGCCGGTCCCATGCCGCCCGAGAAGTCCCCGCCGTGGCAGGAAGCACAAGAGTTCTGCGCAATGCCTTCCGCATCAACATCACCGGTGGATGCTTCGCCGTCATCTTCTTCCGCTGCATCTTCCCCGGCGGTCTCTTCCTCAGCAGACTCTTCATCTGCTGCATCATCTGAGGTATCCCCGGTCGTCTCTTCTTCTGTAGCTGCCTCATCGGTTTCATCCGCGCCGTCATCGCCGCCGCATGCACCAAGGACCAGTACCAGCGAAAGGCCGCCCGCCATCAGATACTTCTTCAAATCCATAACCTCACCCCTCAAAATTGAAATATTAATACAGATTAAATATATCATAAATCAACGGATTAACAAAGAATCCTTATGACGGCAAGGCTGACGGAAGAAACGTCAATCGATGAAAAAAGGCCGATGCACCATTGAAAATCAATGGGCATCAGCCTTTTAAAAGAAAATTTCCTATTATCTTGAGTAGTACTCAACGATCAGCTGTTCGTTGATCTCAGCAGGGAGTTCCGAACGTTCAGGAAGACGTACAAATGTACCTTCCATTTTTTCCTCATCGAATGTCAAATAGTCAGGTACGAAGTTATTCACTTCAACCGCTTCTTTGACAATGTCAAGGTTACGCGATTTCTCACGAAGTCCGATCGTCTGCCCCGGCTTCAACTGGTAGGAAGGGATATCCACGCGGCCGCCGTCCACAGTAACGTGGCCGTGGTTGACAAGCTGACGTGCCTGACGGCGCGTACGTGCAAGACCGAGCTGATAAACGACGGCATCAAGACGTGATGCAAGAAGGACCATGAAGTTTTCACCGTGGACCCCTCTCATCTTGCCTGCACGATCGAAGATCGTGCGGAACTGGCGTTCGTTGATTCCGTACATATAACGAAGCTTCTGCTTCTCCTGAAGCTGAAGACCGTATTCCGAAATTTTCTTTCTCTGGGTCGGTCCATGATCACCTGGTGCATATGGACGACGCTCCAACTCTTTACCCGTACCTGTCAGGGAGATACCCAAACGACGGGATTTTTTCCAAATTGAACCTGTAAAACGAGCCATTTTGACTCCTCCTTATTGTGTTTTATTTATGCAATAAACATCATAAGGTAACAACCGCCCATGTGGGTATATGATTTAAAGTGCCTTCGCCTCATAGCATTGGTTACACAACACACCAACTGATGGGAACCACATACGTACACATGATGATTGTAAGCTACTTAATCCGTTCATTTACACAATAGTATATTCTACATAAAACTTATGTGAATGTCAACACCATCAGAGGTATTTCTTCAAGGTTTCTACGAAATCGATCAGACCGAGACGATCTTCTTCGCTGAACCGCCCGTAAACAGGGGCGTCGATATCAAGCACACCGATGGGCTGACCGTTTTTGTAGATGGGGAGGACGATTTCCGATTTGCTGTTGGCGTCACATGCAATGTGGCCCGGGAATGCGTGGACATCATCGACGACGAATACATCAATACCCTTGAACGCCGTGCCGCAGACGCCTTTGCCGTTGTCGATCCTGACACACGCAGGGAGTCCCTGGAATGGTCCAAGGACAAGCTGGTCCGATTCCTCTTCATAGAGGTAGAAGCCAACCCAGTTGATGTCCTTCAAAAATTGGTTGAGCAGTCCGGCAGCATTTGATAAGTTGGCGATCCTGTCCGTTTCGCCTTCGAGCAGACTTGCTAAAGTCTTGTTCAACTGATCATAATCTGTAATATTTGTTTCTGTAAACATATCCAATCACCTCGTTCTTCAAATTAATTATGAATTATATAATTATATGTTTTTTGTTTCAAGCTTTTAGGCTATAATTGATTATATATGTAGGAGGTAAGCGTATGTGGGTCTATCTACTCATCGGAATCATCGTATTAATAGCAATTTCAGTTGCTGTAGTTTTTTACATAAGAAACACGAAACTGGAAGACATCAACTATAAATTCGAAAAATTGGAAGAGGTCAGGGCACTGCCTTTCCAGGACGAATTATTTAAAGTGAAAGATTTGAATCTGCACGGTGAAGCCAAAAAGCTGTATGCCGGATGGCAGAAAGAATGGCAGACTTCGTTGAAGGAAGCACTCGATACCTCTGAAAACAGGCTGTCAGATGCGAAGAGGGATCTTGAGAAATTCAAATTCAATGACAGCAACGCCAAAGTGAAACAGGCCGAGACGGAAATCAACCAGGCCGGCTCCAAGTATGACCAGCTGACTTCGGAAATCGATGAGCTGGTGCAGACGGGCGAAAAATCGGCGATCGCCCGGGCTGAAGCGGAAAAGATTCACAGGGAGGCCAAGCGGGATGTACTGGCCAGTGCGTATCAATTCGGTGATGCCAGCGGACCGCTCGAAGAGCTGATCGACAGCTTCGAACCTGAAATCAATGAGTACGATGTCATGATCAATGGCGGCAACTATGTCAGTGCCGGGCGTCATATAGAAAATGTGCGCAGTGATCTGCAGACATTGAAAGAGAACATGGATGATATTCCGGTTCTGATCAGGGAAGTCCAGAAGGATCTGCCTGCCCAATTCCAGGAGATCAGATTCGGATGCCGTGACCTGAAAGCCGAAGGTTATGATCTGGAACATATCAAAGTGGAGGGGAAGCTGTCGACTTTAAAAGGCAAGCTGAATCTGGTGGAACCTTTGATCTCCAGACTGGATCTTGATGAGGCAAGGAGAATCCTCGACGATATCAACAACCAGGTGGACGATATCCTCGAATTGATCGAAATCGAAGTGAAAGCCAAAATCAAAGTGGATCAGGATCAGCCGCTCATCACGGATGAGCTGTTCCATGCAAGGAACTCGAACTATACACTCAGAACTGAAATCCAATATATGCAGGACCGCTTCTATATCAATGACAGCGATATCCATTCAGTCCAGAAATTCGAGCACGAGATTGAAAACCTTGTGGATGTGTATGATGAAATCATCACCGAAACATCGAAGACGAATGCGAGGTACAGCGAAGTTGAAAACAGGGTCTCCCATATCAAAGACCAGATTCTGGAAATCAATGATGAGCAGGAGAAAATCCAGGAACATCTGATCAATTTAAGGGAAGATGCCGAAGAGGCAAAAGAGAATGCGGTTTATATAGAGGACAAAAAAGAGAAGGTCTACCGCAAGCTGGTGACATCCAACCTGCCGGAAGTCCCGGAAAGATTCGTGATCATCAAGAACGAGCTGGATATCAACCTCAGCAAAATTGAGGAGTATTTCAGCAAACGTCCGCTGAATGTCCAATACATCAAAGATAAAGTCAATCAGACGGTGATGAGCCTGAATGAGTTCGAGCAGGAGGCCTATGAACTGCTGAGGGATGCTGAACTTGCTGAAATCATGATACAATATGGCAACAGATACCGCAGGGACGATCATGCTTTTGACAAGCAGATCCGTGAATCCGAGCGAATGTTCAAGGAAAGCAGATATAAACGCTCTCTTGAAATCATCAAAGGTGCACTTGAAAAGGTGGAGCCCGGTGCTGCCCGCAAAATTGAAAATGATTATGATGAAAAGTGAATCCATAAGTATATTGTAATGACTTAGAATATTAATATTCTAAGTCATTTTCCATGGAAGGAGAGATTTGATGCATTATTTTGATAATGCTGCGACGACAAAACCGTATGCAGAAGTGTTGCATACTTTCAATAAAGTCAACGAAAATTATTACTTCAACACCGCAAGCATACATCAGGCGGGCAGGGACAGTGCGAAACTGCTTGAGGCTTCAAGGAAGCAGGTGCTTCAATTGTTCAGTCTGCCGAATTACACATGCGTTTTCACATCAGGGGCGACTGAAAGCAATAACATCGCCATACAGGGCACCCTGGAAAGGAAAAAAAGATTCGGCCGCACGATCCTCGTCAGTCAGATTGAACATCCGAGCGTGATCAACATCGTCGACCATTATGGGGGTGAGGGCTTCAATGTTGAATTCATCCGCACGACCGGGGAGGGCAGGGTCGATGTCGGGCATCTGGAGTCGCTGTTGAATGAAGATGTCGTATTGGTCGCCGTCATGGCAGTCAATAACATCGTCGGATCGGTCCAGCCCGTCGAAGAGATTAAAGACGCGCTCATGAATTATCCCAAAGTCCATTTTCATGTCGACGCCACACAGGCTGTTGGAAAAGCGGCCATTGATTATCGAGGTGTGGACTCACTCAGCATTTCCGCACATAAATTCCATGGAGTGAAAGGTGCGGGGGCCCTGATGCTGAAAGAAGGGAAATCCTCAGGGCAGATCCATTTCGGCGGCGGCCATGAATACGATATCCGGAGCGGCACGGTGAATCTGCCTGCGGTGGCCGCGATGGCGAAAGCGCTGAGGCTCACCCTTGAGGACATGGATGATGACCTCGCAAGGATCGAAGGATATAACCACTCACTCAGAAGTGAGCTTGACGGTCTGGAGTCCATCGTCATCCAGCCATCCGATGTCCCGCATATCATCAATCTATCCTTTACCGGCGCAAAAGGAGAAGTCGTGGTGAATGCCCTCTCGGAGAAGAACGTCATGGTATCCACGACGAGTGCCTGCGCTTCAAAGCGCGCCGCTTCAAATGAAACGCTCACGGCAATGAACCGGAGTCCGGAAGTGATCGACGGGAGTATACGGATCTCCATGTCCAGGGAGACCGAGACGGAAAATGTCGAAGTGCTGATTAGTGCATTAAAAGAGGTATACGAAGAAATAGGAGATGTTTTAAGATGAAATACGATCATATTTTAATCCGCTATGGTGAAATGACTTTAAAGAGCAGGAACAGGAAAATCTTCATCGACGCTTTGAGGAAACGTCTGAACCGTGCGCTCGAGGGTATGGATGTCCATATAAAGACGACGAGGGACCGTGCATATATCGTCCTCGGGGATGAGGATGCTTACGCCGTCATCGGCAAGCTGAAACTCATCAGCGGGATACTGAGTGTCTCGCCGGTGGTGAGGATTGAAAAGACGGAAGCGGCGATGAAGGAGACTGCCCTGGAGTTCACCGCGGATTTTGATGCAGACCGGACATTCAAAATAGAAGTGAAGCGTGCTGATAAGACATTCCCGATGGAGACGCACGATATTCAGGGTATGATTGGCGCCCACGTGCTTGGAAATACAGATGACCTGACGGTGAATGTCAGGCAGCCGGACTATAAGATTACTGCAGAAATACGGCGTGAGGCAGTTTACATGTATTATGACACCATAAAATGTCTCGGCGGCCTACCCCTCGGCACCGGCGGTAAAGGGCTGCTCATGCTCTCCGGTGGGATAGATTCCCCGGTTGCGGGGCTGGACGTCATGAAAAAAGGCGTGGAAATAGAGGCGGTCCATTTCCATTCGCCGCCATATACGAGTCCGGAAGCCACTGAAAAAGTGAAGAAGCTCATCGATATAATGACTGAGCGGACGGGGTATGACATCAAGCTGCATATCGTGCCGTTCACCGAGCTGCAGACGACCTTGTATGACCGCATACCCGACAATTTATCGATGACTTCCACAAGGCGTGTCATGCTCAAAATTGCCGAGAGACTGGCGGGGACGACAGGAGCGGAAGCGGTGATCAACGGGGAAAACCTCGGGCAGGTTGCTTCACAGACGTTGACGAGCATGTATGCGATCAATGAAGTGACGACCTTGCCGGTACTCCGGCCGCTGCTCACTTTGGAGAAAAATGACATCGTCAATATGGCGAAGCAATTCGGGACTTATGAAACATCCATACTGCCATATGAAGACTGCTGCACGATCTTCAAACCGAAATCCCCGAAAACGAAGCCGTCGCTTGAAAAAGTCAGGAAATTCGAGGAGCGGGTGGACTTTGAACCGTTGATCGAAAAGGCGCTGGCAGGAATCGAGACTTATATTCCAAACGGTCAGGATGAAGATGAGGCATTCGAAGATCTATTATAAAAAAAGAAACTTCCTGTGATTACAGGAAGTTTCTTTGCGCTTTATGCCAGAATGTATTGTTTGGAAGCTTCAAGGTTTTAATCACCCTGTCCGACACCTTTATGCTGACCTGTTCAGTGTTCTGCAGGCTCAGCGCCTCATTGTCGAGCGACATGATCGGGTAGTAATCCCGGCTTTTATCGATCATCAATGTCAGCGGGCGGTCTTTATTCAACAGAAAACTGGTGCCGAGCGTCCTGTACTTGTTGTTGTTGACGCTCGCGAGTTCCGTCACCTGGATTGCTTTGACCAGCGGATCCACCACGGCGCCGCCTAAGGATTTGTTGTAACCGGTCGAACCGGTCGGTGTGCACACTAAAATGCCATCACCGTGGAACTGTTCGAACAGGAAGTCATCAATGTAAATATCCATCATGATCGTCTTGACGATGCTTGAACGGAGTGTGAATTCGTTCAGGCAGAAGCTCGACTGATTGTCATTGATCTTCACTTCGATGGTGGGGTAATTGCGCACATGCGTCGCCTCGGAAGTCAGGGCTTCTTCAATTTCATGGCCGTCCTTGTAACAGAAGTCCACATACATATAGTCATCTCTTTCTATGGCGATGCCGATATAGACGCAGTCATTCCTGAATCCGGTTTTCCTTACGGCCTGCAGGAATGTGCCATCGCCTCCGATCGAAGCGATCAGGTCGGCCTCCGCGCTTGAATCCACAGTATTGATATCTATACTTTTAAAGACTTCGATCAGATCTTTTCTGATCCTTTCGGTATCTTTGCCGAAAGGGTCGAAAAAATATACATTTTTGAATTGATCCACATGTGCCACCCCTCAAATATTATTTGAATATACCATCTATATGTTATCATAAAAGGGAATGGGATTAAATAACAGGGAGTGAGTTCATGAAACGTATTATCGCAGCAGTGATTGCTGCAGCTTTGCTTGTCTTCGGCATCTTCTTTTCAATCTTCACCAGTCTGTGGGCGAGCGATTTCCAGGATACATTCGACCAGTTCACAGGCGGCGACTTCCCGCCGACGCAGATTGTTGAGCAGGGGAACCCGGGCAGCCAGATTGCGATGATCAATATCGAAGGCAGTATCATCGACACGGGCAGCCAGCCGGGCATGCTTTCTGCAGACCAGTATAATCATCAGCTCGTCATCGAATCATTGAAGCAGGTCATAGAAGACGACACCATACAGGCAGTCCTTCTCAATGTGGATTCACCAGGGGGCGGAGTATATGAATCAGCCGAAATACATAAATACCTGGTGGAAGCAGCAGAAGCGGGCAAGACCATATACAGCGCGATGGGCGGCATGGCGGCTTCCGGAGGATATTATGTCTCCGCACCGGCTGATCGGATATTCGCATCGGAAGAGACCATGACCGGTTCGATCGGCGTCATCATGCAGTCGCTGAATTTCGAGCAGCTTGCCGAAGATATCGGCGTCGAATTCAACACCTACACAAGTGGTGATATGAAGGAAATGCTGAGTGCGACAAAGGGGCCGAGCGAGGAAGAGGCGGAATACGTGCAGGGTATGGTCGACAGCATGTTCGATGACTTCGTGCAGGTCGTCGCAGACGGCCGTGACATGAGTGAAGACGAGGTCAGGGACCTGGCGGACGGCCGCATTTATCTCGGTGAAGACGCTATGGATAACGGACTTGTGGACGAAATCGGTTATCTTGAGGATGCAATCGCCGCATTGAAGGAAGAAGTGGGCGGCAACCCCCAGATCATCGAATATGGCTATGCCAATAACTTTGCAGGCATCAACCTGAACTATGGCGTGAAAAGCCTCATCGGCGAATTCACAGGCCAGAATGACATCGCACGTATAGAGCATCTGATCAATCACCGTCAAGGCCTGCAGCCGATGTACCTGTATGACAGATAAGGAGGGACAGTATGGAAAATGCACAACCGGAAACAGTCAGATACCAGCCGGCACATGATACATTGACCGACAAACTCGACTACATGTCGAGTGCATCTTTCCTGAGCAGGGCGGTGGCATTCATCATCGACGGCCTTGCAATATGGGGGCTCAGTCAGATCATCATCCATCCTGTCCTCCAGCTGGCAGGAGTGGGGGATGTCTACTTTCTGACACCGATGCTCAGTGTCGCGAATATCGCCACCGGAGTTCTTTATTACCTGTACTTCATACTGATGACGTACTTTGCGCAGGCGACACTCGGAAAAATGATTACGGGAATCACTGTAGTGGGCAGGGATTCAGACAAGCTTTCACTGTCCCAGGTCATATTCCGTGAGCTTGTCGGCAGATACATCAACAATACATTGTGGTACCTGCCTTATCTCGTGGTCCTGTTCACAGAGCGCAGGATCGGCCTGCATGATTACTTCGCGGATACTTATGTGGTGAAGAACAGCTTCAACCTCTACAAAAAGGAAATCAAAGCGGGTATGACCGGACAGGGACGATCTGACCATCAGGTAGATGGTTTGGGTCATGGCAGAAATCACATTTAATGGCAGTCCATGCCCGGGACGGATGGGCCGGCTGACTATGCAGCCTTCGATGCTTTGAAATTTTCATAAAATGTAATATAATGTGTGAAAAGGACTGTTCAGTGATGGACAGTCCATATTTTATGTGAGTGGGGATATAATGGCGAAAAGTAATTTGGAAAAAGTATATCAGCTGATCGTGGACGGAACTGAAAAAGTCCTGGAGGAAAACAGCGGTATTTCGAGGGTCGAAGCGATGACGGAGGTACTGCTCTCCCTTCAGATCGAAGAGGGGAAGTATGACTACGCCGACATGAGGAAGGGCGTCCAGTTTGCCTATCTTTATCAGCTGAATAAGGAAAGTGTGCAGCCGAATCACCAGTTGACACCGGATTCGATCGGTTATCTGATTGCACATCTTGTACAGCTCTTCAAGGAAGAGGATGAAATCAATGTACTTGACGCGGGGAGCGGCACGGGCCACCTGTCGATGACGATCAGGGAACATGCGGAAAACGTGAACCTCCATGGTGCGGAAGTGGATCCGGTGCTGGCCCGTTTCAATGTCGCATTGTGTGAATTTCTTAAAGTCCCGATGGACATTTATCCTCAGAATATCATCGAACCTGCCAGACTGACCGAAATGGACATTGCGGTCGGGGATCTTCCGATCGGCTATTATCCACTTGATGTCGAAGGCTTCACGACTGCTTTCAAAGAAGGGAGAAGCTTTGCACATCTTCTGATGCTGGAAGCGGCGATGAGCTGCCTGAAGGAAGATGGTATCGGCATCTTCGTCGTACCTTCGAACATTCTTGAAGAGAACAATGAGACGATCAAGGAGTTCGTATCGACAGAGGCGACCCTGCTGATGTTTTTGAATCTTCCGGACACATTATTCAAGACGGAAAATATGCATAAGTCGATTATTGTCCTGAAAAAAGGATATAAGCCCATTGAGGACATAGAAGTGCTCCTTGGTGACGTGCCCGACTTCAAAAATGCAGAACAGATGAAGCTGTTCCTTGACAGGACGGATGCGTGGTATGAAAAATATGCTGTTAAGAAAAAGTAGGTGGAGAACATGACTAAAATTTTAGCGGTCAACGCAGGAAGCTCGTCATTTAAATTCCAGCTTTTTGAGATGCCGCAGGAAGTGGAGATTGCCAAAGGACAGGCAGAGCGGATTGGAATGGGGGACGGTGTCTTTTCAATTACGGTCGGCGGCGAAAAGAAGTCCAAAGAGCAGAAGTTCGACACGCATGAAGAAGCGGTCGATGTCATGCTTGAAGCGCTGGTCAAAAATGGCGCAGTGGATGATATCAATGAAATCGCCGGTTCGGGCCACAGGGTGGTCCACGGCGGGGAAGCGTTTGATGATTCCGTTCTGATTACTGATGAAGTGGTCGGGAAGATCGAAGAATTGAGTGAACTTGCCCCGCTCCACAATCCGGCCAACCTGATGGGCATCCAGGCCTTCCGGGAACAATTGCCGGATGTGCCCCACGTCGCCGTGTTCGATACGTCCTTCCATCAAAGTATGCCTGAAAGCTCGTACTTGTACAGCCTCCCTTACAGTTACTACAAAGACTATGGCATCAGAAAGTACGGGTTCCACGGTACAAGCCATAAATATGTGACCCGGAGGGCGAGTGAAATGCTCGGCAGACCCCTGGATGAACTGAGGCTGATCAGCTGTCATCTCGGCAATGGTGCAAGCATCGCAGCTGTAAAGGGCGGGAAGTCCGTTGATACATCAATGGGCTTCACACCGCTCGCAGGGGTGACGATGGGCACACGGTCGGGGAATATCGATCCGGCACTCATCCCATACATCATGGAAAAGACCGGCAAAACCGCATCGGAAGTGCTGAGTGTCCTGAATAAAGAATCCGGGCTGCTCGGGGTCAGTGGATTTTCAAGCGACCTTCGGGATATCGAAGAAGAAGCGAGGAATGGGAGCCGCCGTGCGGAACTCGCCCTTGATGTCTTCGGTGAGAGGATCCATAAGTATATGGGTTCGTATGCCACACGCATGGGCGGCCTTGATGCGATCATATTCACAGCGGGCGTCGGAGAAAATTCGGACATCGTCCGTGAAAAGGTGCTGGAAGGCCTCGAATTCATGGGTGTTTATTTTGATAAATCCATGAATGATGTAAGGGGTCAGGAAAAATTCATCAACTATCCGCATTCACCGGTGAAAATCATCATCATCCCGACGCGAGAGGAACTCATGATCGCGAGGGATGTCATGCGGATTTCCGGAATGTAGACGCACAGCGTCATCTTAAATCACTTCAGCCTTGGAAAAGCTGGAGTGATTTTCCATTTGTGCGGAGCAATGGTTTGCACTCCTTAAAATCGGGAAAATACACTAAGAGTGAAACAGATGACTTTCTAAGGAGGAATCATTTTGGATAGAGAAGAAATAGTGAATGTATTCGATGAAAAGCTCAAAGCCGGGGAGGAAGAGGCTGAAACTGTTGAGGATGATGAAAATTCTGAACCTGACCATGCCGGGGGCAGGAAGCTGCTTGACCGTATACTTGAAGAATTTGAGGATTATAAAAAGAGTTTTGAAGGAAAGGGTATCGATTTGCGCATCACTTCAGGCGGGGATGATGATCTGGATACTTCCATCCATATATCGGGAATGAGGAAAAACATCGTCATTTCCTATACCGGCCCCAGTCATGCATTGGAGGTTGATGTCCGGGAAGAGAGGTTCATCCTTCCCCTCGATAAATATACGGAGGATGAAGTATATGTGGTCGAAGGCACATGGGAGATCAACAGCATGGATTATGCGGAATTTACGGATATGGTGATGCTGAAGCTGCTGGGCGAAAATACCACAGCCCGTGAACATGAATGAAGAAAAGAGCCCTCATTTGAGGGCTCTTTGTCATTCAGCGTGGTTTATCGCTTTGTTTCTTCATCGATTTCCTGACCTTCGGATACAAGTTCTTCCGTGGCGACAGTCGTTTCGAAGTCTGTCGGGATGTTTTCAGTCCTGACGACCAGAACATCCACACGGGCGTTCCTTACGATCGCTTCGGAAACCGAGCCGACGATGAACCTTTCAACTGCGTTAAGACCGGAGGAACCGCAGACGATGATGTCCGCGCCTGTTTTTTCAACTGCTTTTTTAGGAATGATCGCTTTCGGGGAACCATAGTCGATAATCTTGTCAACATCTTTAAGACCCTGCTCATGAGCCAGTGCTTCATAACCATCCAATAATTTTTTGGCGAATTCATTTGCACGGTCTGAGATGGAACGGTCGTATGCTTCAACAGATGCAAATGAGCGAGTGTCGATGACATTAATGATAGTCAGTTTTGCGTTGTTACGTTTTGCTGCGCCGAGCGCTTTGTGGAATGCCCATTCTGCTTCCCTGGAGCCGTCGACTGCAATTAAAAAGTTTTTGTATTCTATCATTTTTGAAACCCCTTTCATCTTACAATGATGTAATATGCTCTTTCAAATATCATTATACCTACAATTGGGAAAATTGACAATAATCCTCATTGAATAATCATGACGAATTTAAAAACTCGTGATACAATTGACTCAATCAAAGAAGGGAGATGTTTTAGATTGATAATCGGGGTACCTAAAGAAATCAAAAATAATGAAAGCAGGGTAGGCTTGACGCCCGGGGGTGTCCATGCATTCGTAACGGCGGGACACACTGTGAAAGTGGAAACGGGTGCCGGCGCTGCTTCTTATTTTGAAGATCAGGATTACATAGATGCCGGTGCTGACATTGCAGGCTCTGCAGCTGAAGCATGGGATGCTGAGATGGTCGTCAAGGTCAAGGAACCTTTGAAGGAAGAGTTCGGTCACTTCAAAGAAGGGATGATTCTCTACACGTTCCTCCACCTCGCACCTGAAGTGGAGCTGACTGAAGCGCTTCTCGATAAAAAGGTTGTATCGATTGCCTATGAAACCATCCAGGCGCCCAACGGTTCGCTGCCCCTGCTTGCACCCATGAGCGAAGTCGCAGGACGTATGGCGACGCAAATTGGAAGCGAATTCCTGCAGAAGACAAAAGGCGGAAAAGGGATTCTGCTCGCTGGCGTGCCCGGAGTGGAGCGGGCAACCGTCACCATCATCGGCGGAGGCATGGCCGGCACGAATGCCGCCAAGATGGCGATCGGATTAGGCGCGAGGGTCAATGTATTGGACTTGAACCCGCAGAGATTAAGGGAACTGGATGACTTGTTCGGTTCGGGTATCCAGACGATGATGTCCTCACCTCTTAATATCTCCAACACGGTGAAAGACAGTGACCTGGTCATCGGTGCTGTGCTGATCCCGGGTGCCAAAGCACCGAAGCTGGTTTCAGGGGATATGGTCAAATCAATGAGTCCGGGCTCCGTGGTCATCGATATTGCAATCGACCAAGGCGGAATTTTCGAAACAACCGACAAGGTCACCACCCATGACGATCCAACATACATCAAACACGATGTAGTCCATTACGCAGTGGCGAACATGCCTGGTGCGGTGCCGCGTACATCCACGATTGCGCTCACCAACGCAACCATGAACCTTGGTGTGCAAATCGCCAACAAAGGCTACCGTAAAGCGGCTCAGGACAACCCGATGCTGCTTGGCGGCTTCAATACACTCGATGGACATGTAACCTACAAGGCTGTTGCTGAAGCACAGGACCTCGAATATAAAGACGTCAGAGAATTATTGTAAAGTGAAAACGGAGTGCAGCCTGCACTCCGTTTTTTTATGGGTGTATATATACGACATCGAAAGGTATGTTTTTTAAAAGCGCTTCACGCTTTTCTTCAGACTCGACGACGGGAATGATCTCAATCCTTTTTTTGGCATGGATCTTCAGCTTCGCCAACGGCTGAAGTTCACTGTAGTTTTTGAAATCAACGCCGCGGATGTCGAACATCACACCGGAAACATCATACTCGATGAGCTCATCCAGGATGTGGCTCTGTCTGAAGTAAGGGGTTCTGGAGAAAGCCGGCCCTATTATGAAGTGTCTGTCTCCGATCAGCTTCGACAGCTCGTTCACAAACATGGAGTCCAAGTGGTGATGGTTGTCCGTAAACACCTCATCGGTGATATAACCTTCCACATTTTTAAAATGTTTGACCGTTTCAAAGACGATGTTCTTGTGCATGAATGGCTCCTTTTCGTCAGCATGGTTCACGCTGACGAAAATCTCGGCGCCCGGATTCAGGGATTTCGCCATATCCGCAATCACAGGGTTCGGGGCATTGAAGTCCCGTTGTGACATGACGAGGGATCGGGAATCTGTATTTAAATTATGACAATGATATAGAGTTTTCATTTTTTTCACCTCGAGAATATATTAACATACTGGCGGCTGTTTTCAGCAGTTACAATTCCTACTTATTTGATATGCAAAATGTTTTCCTTTATAATTCGGTATGACTCTAATTTAAAGGTGATTAAAATGACCAGATATGAAAATATGACAGAATTGATCGGCGGAACGCCTGCTGTAAGACTGAATAAAGTCGTACCGGAAGACAGTGCGGACATATTCGTCAAACTTGAAATGTTCAACCCTTCCCGCAGCGTGAAGGACCGTGCAGCCTACAACATGATAAAAAAGGCGGAAGAGGACGGGCTGATCAGACCCGGGGACACATTGATCGAACCGACGAGCGGGAACACCGGCATCGGACTAGCGATGAATGCTGCTGCAAAAGGATACAGAGCAATATTCGTGCTGCCTGACAATATGACCGAGGAGCGCATCAACCTGTTGAAAGCATATGGTGCAGAAGTGGTGCTCACGCCAAGTGAAGAAAAGATGCCCGGTGCGATCAAAAGGGCTGAGGAATTGAAAGCGGAGATCCCGAATGCTTTCATACCGCAGCAGTTTGAAAACTATGCGAATCCTGATATCCACAGGACGACCACTGCAATTGAAATACTCGAGCAGATGGATGGTGACCTGGATGCATTTGTGGCGACTTCAGGCACCGGGGGCACGATTACCGGCACCGGCGAAACATTGAAGGATGAACTTCCGGGACTGCATGTGGCAGTCGTGGAGCCGAGCGGGTCTCCGGTACTTTCCGGTGGAAAGCCCGGTAAGCACAAATTGGTGGGGACCTCCCCGGGCTTCATCCCGAACATACTGAATGAAGACGTGTATGATGAAATCATCCAGATCGACGACGACGATGCTGTGAACATGTTCAGGAGGCTCGCCAAAGAAGAAGGATTGTTCGTCGGGCCGTCGGCTGCAGCGGCGGTACATGCGGCGATCCAGGTGGGGCGGAAACTCGGCAAAGGCAAAAGAGTCTTATGCATCGCACCTGACTCCGGTGAGAGATATTTGAGCATGGGGCTGATAGAATAGAGGCAGATGCCGAGCCGGATGGCTGGCTGAATCTATGACGCGCCGTCCGGAAAAGAGTGGAAAATCGGATTGTTCCATATGTGTTTGATGCTGCATCCGGATTTTTTCCGATTTTCCGTACAGACTCAACAGGAGGACGCGGTCCGTCTGAAGGAGAGGTCATATATGCTTGAAGAACTGAAGAAAGAGGACTTTGAAGAGGTTTATGCCATCATGGAAAGCAGTTTTCCCGAAAGTGAACGCCGGACAAAAGAAAGGCAGAGAAAACTGCTGGATGTTGAAGGATATCATTTGTACGGTCTGAAGGGGAATGGGGAGATCATCGGTTTTGTGGCTGAGTGGGACGGACCGGACCACAGGTTCGTCGAACACTTTGCAATCAGTGCGCATGCCAGGGGTGGCGGCATCGGGACGAAGCTCCTGCAGGCATACCACACGCTGAGGGATAAGCCTGTCATACTGGAAGTCGAACCTCCTGCAGATGAAATGCAAAAAAGGAGGATCGCCTTTTATGAGAGGAACGGTTACCATCTCTCCGGCTGCGGTTATACCCAGCCGGTCATCAATGAAAACCATCCGGGGATCCCGCTTGTCCTGATGAGTTATCCGGAAGCCCTGAGCGAAGAGCGGTTTATGTTGTTCAAAAACTGGATTTTCAATACGGTGTACCGCAGCGATGATTAAACAGCCCATGTTAAGGGAAGAGGGTTAAAACAAATCTCTTGGAGGTAGAATTCATGAATATTAGTTTTCATGGCCATTCTGTTGTAATGTTTGAGAATGACGGGAAGAAAGCGATCGTCGACCCATTCATAAACGGCAATGGACTCACTGATTTGAAAGTTGAAGATGTGGAAGTCGATTATATCATTCTGACCCACGGGCATAATGATCATGTGGGTGACACAGTGGAAATCGCCAGGGAAAATGATGCCACGGTGGTGGCACCGGTGGAGCTTGCCGACATGCTGGATGCGCAGGGTGTGAATGCGGTGGGCATGAACATCGGGGGCACCTTCGATTTTGAATTCGGGACGGTGAAGATGGTCCATGCATTCCATTCTTCGAGCTTCACGCACGAAGACGGCACCATACAGTACACGGGCATGCCGACCGGGCTGGTCTTCAATATCGGCGGCAAGACGGTTTATCATGCCGGGGATACAGGCCTGTTCGGTGATATGAAACTGATCAGCGACATCAATGGTCCGATCGACCTGATGTTCGTTCCGATCGGCGATCATTTCACCATGGGTATCGATGATGCTGCCTATGCTGTGAACGAACTGGTGAAACCGGCAACAGTCGTACCGGTTCACTACAACACATTCCCGCCGATCGAAGTGGATGCCGGAAAATTTGAAGAGAAAGTCGATGCGGACTGTCAATTGCTCAAGCCCGGCGAATCCGTCAAATTTTAACGTGCATACTTTGGAAGACCTGCCTTGCGGCAGGTCTTTTTTATTTTGTGACCAAACAGGTATAATGTAGTCAAGGTGATGAAAATGATGAAAACCAAAGCGGAGAAAATAATGGAATACATACAAGGGCTGCCGGAGGGGACGAAGATTTCCGTCCGACAGGTCTCAAGCTATCTCAGGGTGTCTGAAGGTACAAGTTACCGTGCGATCAAACAGGCTGAAAAAGAAGGGCTGGTCAAGACGATCGAACGTGTCGGGACGATCAGGATCATCAAAAAGGAGGATCACATCGTCGGGGATCTGACATTCGAACAGGTGAACCGTGTCATCCAGGGGGTTGTATTGACAGGAGACCAGTATCTGGACCGGGAAATCAGCCGGTTCATCATCGGGGCGATGAGGACTGAGGAAATCGAGAAATACTTGGAAGACAGTGCGTTTTTGATCGTCGGAAACAGGGAAGATGCACAACTGCGGGCAATCAACAGCGGTGCCGGGATTCTGATCACCGGCGGGTTCGGTGCTTCCCAGGAAATTTTGAAGAAAGCCGAAGCGCATGAAGTCCCTGTCATTTCGACGGAGTATGATACGTTCTCGATCGCTTCGATCATACATCGTGAACTCTACAGCCTGTCATTGATCAATGAGGTGACCACGGCAAATGATCTCATGATCAAACAGAATGATTATTCGGTTGACCTGAATGCAGACCATTCCCGTTTCGTCTCAAATGACAAAATCAGCTTCCTGCTGGACGGTGATCAGTTCCTCGGTACTTTGAAGTCTCAGGATGTCGCATACATCAACAAAGACAACTACAAGAACCACCTCCACCAGGATATCCATGTACCGTCCCATACAACGATCCAGAGCCTGAGGCAGATGATGACTTGGCACCAGCTGAACATCATCCCGATTGTCGGTGATTCACTCCAATTCCTCGGCGTCGTCCATCGCCGGGACGTCTTCAAAGATGCGGTCCCGCACACGCTGCAGACGGGCATGTCGACTGAAGAGATCATCGACCGCGAAATCACCATCAAGGAAAATGAACTGCATATAAAAGTGATGCCGTTCATGACTGATGAATTCGGTACACTGACACAGACCGGATTCATGCGGCTCGTGGAAAGGATGATCATGATGGTGGCGAGGGAGCATGATATCGCGAACTACCATATCGATTCGCTCCATATGACCAACTTGAAGCTCGTCCAGATCAATCAGAACATCCAAATGAAGGGGGAGATCCTGGACATCGGCGATCAGTATATCCGGATGGAAATCAAGACGATGACCGATGGTGTACTGTACAGTAAAGTCGGGCTCATGGTCCAGTATTTCAAATGATGCCGGTCCGGGTCAGGGCAGAGCCGGCGGAGAAGCAGGTCTTGGGTGCGTTAAACCCGGTCTGAAGCGGGGAAAAGAAGAGGGATCCGATCTGATGGGGAGGAAAATGGCTGTCCAAATCGGAGGAACTGCCCTCCCGCACGATAAATAAAAAACCGGCATTTCTGCCGGTCTATCTGCGACTTGTCTTTTTATTCCTTTCAAACTCTTCCCATGCTTTTTCCTCAATCGGCAGGTTGCCTTTGAATTTACGGCGTGCTTTGTTGTAGTACCAGATGTTATAGCCGCCGAAGACTATGAAGATGATCCCCACCAGGTATGAAACGGCAGTCCCGAACTGGACGATCGAGTTCAGTCCGAAAGAGAGCATTGCGATGCCGAGCCATATCATTGAGATGCTCTTGTAGTAGACGGTCCGTACTTCGCGGTTGGTCCTGAACTGTCTGATCTTATAAATCAGGAACATGAAAAAAGAAAGAAGCAGCAGTGTGACAAGTGATGAGACGATGATTTGATACATTAACTCCATCAGTTACAACTCCATTCCTCATGTAGTATAATATTTTATGATTACTTAGTAAATCTTTTTAAAGGGAGAATCCATTTTGTTCACAAATTATATAAATGATTTAACATCATTAAAAGAAAATTACAAAAAAGTACTGAATATGATCAACCAATACGACGAAATCATCATTTTCAGGCATGTGAGGCCTGACCCCGATGCCTACGGCGCCCAGCTTGGCCTGAAGGAAATCATCAGGAAAATCTTTCCGAACAAGAAGGTGAGTGCGCTCGGGGAAGCCGAGCCGAGCCTGTCTTTCCTCGGGAACATGGATGAAGCGGAAGTGGGCAGCGGGGCGTTGTACATTGTGGTGGATACGGCAAATAAAGACCGCATCGACGGGGAAATACCGGCAGATGCCAAAGTGATCAAGATCGACCACCACCCGGACCATGATTCATTCGGTGATATCAACCTGGTCGAGACGGATGTATCCTCCACGTCGGAGCTCTTGTATCTGCTCACGAACATGTGGGGTTTTCAGAACGACTACGTCAACGGTGAAGTGGCGAAGCTCCTATACATGGGCATCGTCGGCGACACCGGCAGGTTTTTATTCAACAATACGACAAGCATGACGCACTACGTCGTTTCGGAACTTAAGAAGTATGATTTCGATGCAGCCGGAATGGTCCAGGAGATGCAGAAGACCTCACTTGAATCCTTCAGGTTCAAAGGGCATCTCATCAATCACTTCACCCTGCGTCCGAGCGGACTACTCCATATTTTCATCAGCCGCGAAGAACTTGAAAATTTCGGCGTGAGCAGCAATGAAGCGAGCATGAGCGTCAATCTCTACAGGGACCTCGATGAAGTGGGTGTGTGGTTCATGGCAATCGAGGAAGGGGACGAAGTCAGAGTCAGGCTGCGCTCAAAATCCACGGTGATCAATGACGTGGCACAGCACTTCGGCGGCGGCGGCCATCCGCTTGCCGCAGGCATCACGCTTGGCCATAAGGATGAAGTTGAAAGCCTCATCCGGGCACTGGAAGAAAAAATCGAACAGGAATGATTAGGAGGAGATTGAAATGATCAATTTGAATGTCCATTCGAGTTACGAATTTCTGAACAGTAATATTAAAATTGATCCTCTTTTGAATCTTCTGAAGGAAGATGGACAGACTGCCGTCGCTGTGACCGATTTGAACCATATGCACGGCATCTATCAGCTGCTGTCTAAAGCACCGGCTTACGGCATCAAACCGCTCGCCGGCATGGAGATACTCATTGACGACGGCCTTGGCGGCATCCCGTTCATCTTATATGCAAAAAATGACGAGGGGTACCGCTCCCTCATCAGAACCTCTGCGATGCTTTCATATAAAGGCATCACCAAAACCCCGAAAGACTTCTTTATGAAAAATGTCCAGGGCTGTGTCTGCATCGCCAAATCCGGTACCGGTACAGCATTGCTGGAGGAACTCCCGACAGACCCCGACGATAAATATGCCGCTCACCATATAGAAGGGACGAGCCATAAACGTGTGTTCATACACACTTCAAGATATATGCGGAAGGAGGACAGGAAGGCGCTTAAAGTGCTGAACGCCATCCGGGACAACGACCGGCTGGAACCGCATGAACTCACCGAAATCACCGGTGGGGAATACATATTGAAAAAAGAAGATGTGCCGGAGGAAATGTGGCCGTTTCTCGATGCGAATAAAGAAATCGTCGGCAAATGCAATGTGCCGGTGCCGAAAGTCGGCACCACGCTCCCGCATTTCCCGCACCCTGATAATGATGATTCGGATGCATTCCTCCGGCGGCAGCTGAACAGGCAGCTCAAGGAGAAGACGGACGGCAGTGCGGCATATACCGAACGGCTGAGATATGAATTTGATGTCATCACGAGCATGGGGTACTCCGATTATTTCCTCATCGTCAGTGATGCGGTCAATTATGCGAAAAGTAATGATATATATGTCGGGCCCGGCCGCGGTTCGTCCAGTGCGAGCCTCGTATCGTTCCTTCTTAACATCACCGAAGTCGATCCGCTCAAATACAACCTGCTGTTCGAACGTTTCCTGAACCCTGAACGTGTGACGATGCCGGACATCGACATCGACTTTGAAGATACGAACAGGGATGAAGTTGTGGAGTATCTTATAGATAAGTACGGCCGGATGAACGTATCCAACATCATCACCTATGGCACCCTCAGTGCCAAAATGGCGGCAAGGGATGTCGGCAGGGTTTTGAATTTCAGTGATGAGGAACTGAAATACATCGCCGGCATCATCGGCCCGGAATTGAACGTCACACTCGATAAGGCTTTCAGCAGTGACGCCTTCGAAAGGCTGATGTCGGGTGATGACAAGTACAAGCTGTACAGGGAAGTATGCCTCTCCGTCGAAGGACTGCCGAGACATGCCTCGACACATGCGGCCGGGGTGCTGGTGAGCGAGACGAAACTTACGGAGAACATTCCGATCATGTTCACTGAAGGACACACGATCAGCCAATGGCCGATGAACGAAGTGGAGGGTGCCGGGCTGCTCAAAATCGATGTGCTCGGGCTCAGAAACCTTTCCCTGATCAGAAGAATGGTGAACATGATCAGTTACAGGGGCGGCTCGATCGACATCCATGATCTTGAAGAAGATCCGAGGGTCTATAAAATGCTCGGGCACGGGCTCGGCCTCGGTGTCTTCCAGCTGGAATCGGCGGGCATCCGCAATGTGCTGAGGGAGGTCCGACCCACGGAATTCATGGATCTTGCCGCCGTTCTGGCCTTATACCGCCCGGGCCCGATGAAGGAAATACCAAACTTCGTACGCGGCAAGCATGAGCCGGAAACCGTGACGTATCCCCATGAAGACCTGGAGGATATATTGAGGGAGACGAACGGGGTCATCGTCTACCAGGAACAGATCATGCTGATTGCAAGCAGAATCGCCGGTTATACATACGCCCAGGCGGATATATTAAGGCGGGCGATGAGTAAAAAGGACCGGGAGACGCTGTACAGGGAAAAAGAGAACTTCATTGACGGGGCAAAAAATAAAGGATATGCAGAATCACTCGCCGAGCATATCTTCAACCTCATCATGAAGTTTGCAGATTACGGTTTCCCGAAAAGCCATGCGGTGGCCTATTCCAAGATCGCATACATCATGGCCTATATAAAAACGCGGTTCCCGGATATCTTTTATTCAGTGATACTGATGCAGAACATCGGCAATCATGCCAAAATCAATGAACTGATCGAAGAGATGAAACTCCTGAAAATCAAAATCCTCCCACCGGACATCAACAGGTCCCGGTACAGCAACACGGCGGAAAAAGGTGTCAGACTCGGCTTAGGGATGATTGAAGGTGTCACATATAAGACGGCGGAATCGATCCTGAAAGCGAGGTCGGAGGGGCCGTTCGAAGATATATATGATCTGAAGACGCGGGCCGACATCAATTTATCGGAAAAGGTGCTCAGAAATCTGATCCTTTCAGGTGCGCTGGACGGATTTGAAGAAAACCGCAAAACCATGCTCCAGTCGATGGGCCATCTGAAAGATATCAATGCAGAGGAGTTCTCAACCGAATCGTTCTTAAGCGCGCTCGGTTTCAATGTCAAAAAGGAATATGAATATGTGGAGGAGATGACGCAGATGGAAAAGATCGAAGGCGAAAAGGCCGCACTCGGCTTCTACCTTTCCAGTCATCCGATCAAGCTGATCCAGCATGAGAACCAGTCCATTCCGTTCAACATGTTCAGCCAGCAGAAATTATACGGCACCTACCTTGTGTTCTTTGAAGAGTTGAAGGTCATCAAGACCAAAAAAGGGCAGAATATGGCATTTGCCAAAATCACGGACGGCATCACCGACATGGACGCTGTGATTTTTCCGAACGTCTATTTCACCGAGCATCCGAAGCTCGAGGCAGGTGTGCTCGTTGTGCGGGGGAAGCTTGATGAAAGGAAGGGCCGGGCGCAGATGATCATTGAAAAGGTGGAAGAACTGGCAGCTTTCAAAGAAAATTATTTGAAAAGCGTGAAAAAGATCTATGTGAGGAATGAGGATAAATACGACTTCGATCACCTTTTGGGCGAGTCGGGGATCATCGTCTTTTCATTCGAAGAGAATCGCATCATTGGCAGGATAGCCGGTCACAGCCTGGAAAATCTGCAAAATATCATTGAACCGTCTGACTTGAGATTTATGGCATAAGTTGTTGTGTAAATTATGATAATTTGGTAATATACAGAGTGGTATGACCACCAAAAAAGAGAGGTTGATTGAATGTCTTTAAGAGATGACGCACTGCACATGCACAAAATTAACCAGGGAAAACTCAGTGTAAATTCGAAAGTCGAGCTGAAGGATAAAAATGATTTGAGCCTGGCTTACTCACCGGGGGTGGCTGAGCCATGCAAGGAAATATATGAAGATCCGAGAACCCTCTTCGATTATACGATCAAGGGGAACACCGTCGGGGTGGTTACGGACGGTTCTGCGGTACTCGGGCTCGGCAATATCGGTGCAGAAGCCAGCCTGCCCGTCATGGAAGGCAAAAGCGTACTGCTCAAGGCATTTGCAGGTGTCGATTCTTTTCCAATCGCTTTGAAGACGAACGATGTCGATGAAATCGTCAATACGGTCAAACTGATGACCCCGGTGTTCGGCGGAATCAATCTTGAAGACATATCAGCACCGCGCTGCTTTGAAATAGAAGAAAGGCTGAAAAAGGAGACGGACATTCCCGTCTTCCACGATGACCAGCACGGTACGGCCATCGTCACTTTAAGCGGTCTTTTGAATGCACTGAAGCTGACAGGGCGCTCTTTTAAGGATATAAAAGTGGTGTTGAACGGCGCAGGGGCCGCAGGCGTCGCCATCGTCAAACTTCTGCACAGCTTCGGGGTGAAGGATATGATCATGTGCGACTCCAAAGGTGCTATTTATGAAGGGCGTCCGAATGGCATGAACCCCATCAAGGAAGATATCAGTAAATACACGAACATGAACAACCTTGAAGGGACGCTTGAAGAGGTGATCGCAGGTGCCGATGTCTTCATCGGTGTCTCTGTCGCCAATGCACTGTCGGAAGATATGGTGAGGTCGATGGCGGATGAGTCCATAATTTTCGCCATGGCGAATCCGAACCCCGAAATCATGCCGGATATTGCGTTATCTTCAGGGGCGAGGGTGATCGGCACGGGCCGCAGTGATTTTCCGAATCAGATCAACAATGTCCTCGCATTCCCCGGCATCTTCAGGGGGGCGCTCGACGTCCGCGCCACCCATATCAATGAGGAAATGAAAAAAGCGGCGGTGCGTGCCATTGCCGAGTTGATTCCGGAAGACGAACTGAGCAATGAATATGTCATCCCTGACCCGTTCAATCCGCTTGTCGCGCCATCGGTGGCCAGGGCGGTCGCTGAAGCGGCGATGCATTCGGGTGTCAGCAGGATCAAGGTGGACGCCCAGGATGTCTACGACAAAACGATCGACTTAACTGAATCGGGGTAAAATATGAGTGAAAAAAAAGGACTTGAAGCTGTTATAGAGGAAATTTACATGATCATCGATTCCGAACGGATCCAGGTCGGACAAAAGATCCCCAGTGAAAGATATTTGAGTGAAAACCTGAATGTCAGCAGGCAGAGTGTCCGGGAGGCGCTGAGGGCCCTCGAGTTTTTGGGGATCATATATGTCAAGCGGGGCGAAGGCACGTACCTTGCTGACATCGACAGCCATCAGCTGTTCGAACTGATCGCAAAATATCTGGTCCGCACGGATAAGCAGAGGCGGGAATTGAGCGAAGTCCAGCACATGATGGAAGAGTACGTAGGCAGGAAAACCGGCGGTGATGAAACCGTCCTCTCTTATGACAATAAGATCATGAGGAAAATTTATGTGATATTAAAAAAATATACAGGACGATAAGCTGTTTAAAAATGGGGAATTCAAATATGTTAAGGGATTTATTTTTCAAGTTGAACAAAAAAGCGAACGATAAAAAAGAAGAGCCCGGTGTATCTCAAAACAGTGAGTCGATCATCACGAAATGCCCGAACTGCAAGAAGATACTGTATTCAAAGGAGCTCTATAAAAGGCTCAACGTCTGCTCGAACTGTGATCATCACCTGATGATCACGAGCACCGACAGGATGGAAGCCCTGCTGGACGAAGGGTCGGAGACACCGTTGTTCGAAGGGATCACGTCGGTGAATCCGCTGGATTTTCCAAATTACGAGTCGAAGCTTGAGAGTGACAAGGTGAAAACGGGTCTGAACGAAGCTGTGATCGTGAGCGAGGGTCTGATTGACGGTGCACCTGTGGTGATCGCCATCATGGATCCGAGGTTCCGCATGGGCAGCATGGGCGCCGCAGTAGGTGAGAAGCTGGCGCGTGCCTTCAACCATGCCACGGAAAAGAAACTGCCCGTCATCGTCTTCACCGCAAGCGGCGGTGCGAGGATGCAGGAAGGCATCATCTCCCTGATGCAGATGGCCAAAGTCAGTGTGGCAGTGGAGCGGCATCACAATGCTGGATTGCTGTATATCGCCTACATGACGCACCCGACCACCGGCGGTGTATCGGCAAGCTTTGCATCGGTCGGCGACATCAATCTGGCTGAACGCGGTGCCCTGATCGGCTTTGCCGGCCGGAGGGTGATCGAGGAAACGATCAAAGAAAAATTGCCGGATGATTTCCAGACTGCCGAATTTCTGCTCAAACACGGGCAGCTTGATGAAGTTGTGGACAGACGCGACATGCGCGACTATTTAAGTCGGATTTTATCCATGCACAGCGAGGTGAGATGATGGCTTTCGAATTTGAAAAACCGTTGAAGGAACTCCAGGACAAGATCAAAGAGCTGGAGAAGTATGCTGCCAAAAACAAACTGGACCTTACAAAGGAAATCAGTTTCCTTGAAGATAAGGTCGATGAAAAGAAAAAAGAAATTTATGAAAACCTGACGCCGTGGCAAAGGGTGGAAATCGCAAGATACATGCACAGGCCGACCACCCTCGAGTACATCGAAACTTTATTCGACGACTTCATGGAATTTTACGGCGATCGTGTTTACACCGATGATGCGGCAATCGTCGGGGGGATAGCCATGTACAAGGGCACACCCGTCACTGTGATCGGCCACCAGAGGGGCCGGGATACAAAAGGCAACATCCGGCGCAATTTCGGCATGGCACACCCTGACGGTTACAGGAAAGCACTCAGGCTGATGAAGCAGGCGGATAAATTCAACCGGCCGGTCATATGCTTCATCGACACGAAAGGTGCATATCCGGGGAAGGCCGCAGAAGAGCGCGGGCAGAGTGAATCGATTGCCCGGAACCTGGTTGAAATGGCGGGTTTGAGAGTGCCTGTCATCAGTATAGTGATCGGGGAGGGCGGCTCGGGCGGAGCCCTGGCGCTCGGCGTCTGCAACCGTCTGCTGATGCTTGAAAACGCCACTTACTCGGTCATTTCACCGGAAGGTGCCGCGAGCATCCTGTTCAAGGATGCTTCATTGAAAGAGATTGCGGCAGAATCACTGAAGATCACTGCAGACGACCTGAAATCGCTCGGCATCGCCGACACAGTCATCAAGGAGCCGGACGGCGGTGCGCATAACGATAAGGATTATGTGTTCAGAAGTCTGGATGAGACATTATCCGATCACCTCACGCAGCTTGAAAAATTGTCGGGTGATGAGCTCGTTGAGGACAGATTCCAGAAATATATGGCAATCGGTGAATATGAAGAACAGACATAAGCAGCCTCCGGGCTGCTTTTTTATTGGGGACGTTTTGCGGGTACAAATAATGGCTAGAATAAAATGTATATGATACTTTTAGAGTAAGTAACCAGATGGGGGACTATATATGAAAAAACTGGCAGTTTTGACAAGCGGCGGAGATTCGCCCGGCATGAACGCGGCCATCCGTGCAGTGGTGAGGAAGAGTATTTTTGAAGGTTATGAAGTCTATGGTGTTTACCAGGGGTTTCAGGGCCTGATCACGGATAATATAGAGAAGCTTGAACTCGGTGATGTCGGTGACATCATCCAAAGGGGGGGGACAAAGCTTTTCTCGGCAAGATGCCCGGAGTTCATCGATGCAGGTGTCAGGAAAAATGCCATTGAGAATCTGAGCAGACGCGGAATCGATTCGCTTGTGGTCATCGGCGGCGACGGAAGTTACAGAGGTGCCGAGAGGCTGGATGCGGAAGGCATCATGACGGTCGGCGTCCCCGGAACGATTGACAACGATATCAACGGCACTGATTTCACCATCGGTTTTGACACGGCATTGAATACGATCGTCGATGCCGTCGATAAAATCCGCGACACGGCGACCAGCCACGAAAGAACGTTCATCATTGAAGTGATGGGCAGGGACGCGGGAGACCTCGCTCTCTGGGCGGGCGTCGCCGGCGGCGCGGAGACCATTCTTATACCCGAAGATGTATCCGATGTCAAAGCTGTCGCGGAACGGATAGAAGCCGGCATGAACCGGGGCAAGAAGCATTCGATCATCATCGTTGCCGAAGGTGTGATGTCTGCAGGTGAGTGCGGCAGGGAACTCAGGAAATACATCAATGTCGATACGAGGGAGAGTGTACTCGGCCATATGCAGCGCGGCGGCAAGCCGACGGGCAGCGACAGGGTGCTTGCATCCAGACTCGGTGCATTTGCGGTGGATCTATTGAAAGACGGCGTTTCCGGCTGTGCAGTGGGCATTGAGAACAACCGTCTGACCGAGACATCATTCGATGAAGTATTTGCAGAGGATCATCAGATCGACAGAGTTTTATATAAACTATCACAAGAGTTATCAATTTAGGAGGATGCAATTAATGAGAAACACTAAGATTGTCTGTACCATCGGACCAGCTTCAGAGTCACCGGAAATGCTTGAAAAACTGATGAATGAAGGTATGAACGTCGCCAGGCTGAACTTTTCGCACGGCGACCACGAAGAACATGCGGCGCGTATCAAAAATATCCGGGAAGTGGCCCGGAAACTGGATAAGACGATCGGTATACTGCTGGATACAAAAGGGCCGGAAATGAGGACGCACTCCATGGAAAATGGTGCAGTCGAACTGAAGAAAGGGCAGGATATCATCGTCAGCATGGACGAAGTCACAGGGACATCCGAGAAGTTCTCGATTTCTTATGCAGGACTGATCGATGACGTCGACTCCGGCAGCAGAATACTGCTGGATGACGGTTTGGTGGAACTGAAGATAAAGAACATCGATAAATCTTCGAATGAAATACTCTGCGAGGTCCTGAATGACGGTGTGCTCAAAAATAAAAAAGGCGTCAATGTGCCGGGGGTTTCGGTCAACCTCCCGGGCATCACGGAAAAGGACGAAAAGGATATCATTTTCGGCATCGGGCAGGAAGTGGACTTCATCGCCGCAAGTTTCATTAGAAGGAACAAAGATGTGCTTGAAATACGCGATCTTCTTGAAAAGCACAATGCCACACATATCAATATCATTCCGAAAATTGAAAACCAGGAAGGCATCGATAATATCGACTCCATCCTTGAAATATCCGACGGCCTGATGGTGGCACGCGGAGATCTGGGCGTGGAAATACCGCCGGAGAGCGTGCCGATGGTCCAGAAAGATCTGATCAGGAAGTGCAATTTGATCGGTAAACCCGTGATCACGGCGACCCAGATGCTGGATTCGATGCAGGTGAATCCGCGTTGTACGCGCGCTGAGGCCAGTGACGTGGCAAACGCCATTTATGACGGTACGGATGCAGTGATGCTGAGCGGGGAAACGGCAGCCGGGGACTATCCGGTGGAAGCGGTGAGGACGATGGCTTCCATTGCGGTTTCCGCCGAAGAAGCACAGGATTATAAAAAAATGTTGTCTGCACGGACGAAAGTCCAGCAGCCGAACCTTGTCACAGCCATCGGAGTTTCAGTGGCCCATACGGCACTGAACCTGAACTCGAAGGCGATAGTCGCTGCAACGGAGTCCGGCCATACGGCGAGGATGATATCCAAATACCGACCACAGGCGGATATCATTGCCGTTACACCGTATGGATATGTGGCGAGGCAGCTGGAACTCGTGTGGGGCGTCCATCCCATCGTGGAAGATGCGACCAAAGATACGGACACCCTGCTCAACATGTCCGTCGCCGTCACCTTGGAAAAAGGGTATGCGAGCAACGGCGACCTGCTGATCATCACTGCAGGTGTGCCGACGGGCCATGCCGGCACGACAAACCTGATGAAACTGCATGTAGTCGGTGATGTGCTGCTGAAAGCACAGGGGATCGGCAGGAGAAGTGCGGTGGGGGAAGTTGTGGCGGCCCGTGATTTCGAGGAACTGAAATCAAAAGACCTTAAAGATAAAATTGTCGTGCTCCAGTCTGTGGAACCCGAAATGACGGCGCTCCTGGAAGAAGCGGCAGGACTCGTCACGGTAGAGGGCGGACTGACTTCACATGGTGCAATCATCGGCCTGAACCTCGGCGTCCCGACCATCGTCGGCGCTGCAAAAGCATTCGAGCTGCTCGAAGATGGTGAATTGGTGACGATAGATGCAGAACAGCATTCCATTTACAGCGGGCATGCGAATGTACTTTAAGGCCCCCGAAAGACGCCTGTCAGCTTCAATCACGCTGACAGGCGTCTTTTATTCATGTTTTTGTTTTACTATGAAAATTTCACTGGTATAATAATTTTGAGGTGTTCATATGAAAAAGCGTTTTTTATTGATGACGATGTTTACTCTTGTTCTGATATTGTCTGCATGTAACGGCGATGAGGAAGATGCCGGCTCCTCCGAAGAAGGGTCGGGTGAAACGGCTGATACCACAGAAACAACAGAAGAAACAACAGAAGAATCTTCAGGAAATGGTGAGGAAGACCGGGAAGAGGCCAACGGCGAGCCTGAAACGTCCGCTGACGAATTGATCGATGCCGCCCAGGATGAGTGGGGAGAGACCGACAGTTATGAATTGAATCAGGTCTTCCTGATTGAAGACGGCGATACATCCGATGCGGTGCGGATGATCACCACACACAGCGACCAGGATGAACTGAAAGTGGCAATCAACCATATCGAGGCGACGGTGACCCATTACATCTTTGAAGACGAACATCATATATACAGCGGGAATCAGTTTGAGCAGCAGGCGGAAGCAATGGATATAGACGGCACAGCCTACAGGGATTTGATCAGTGACCTGGATCGGTACCGTTCCGGCGGAGTGGAGCGCTCTGAAGACGGATACGAATTGATGATGCAGGTCGAAGATGCGGAAGATGCGGAAAATCTGATGAGCGAAGAAATGGCTGATCTGCTGCAGGCGGCCGATGATGTCTCCGGTGAAATCACTCTGACTTTCGACGAAGAATACCGTTATACCGGCGGTGAGATGACGGCCGTACTGGTGAACGACGGTGAAGAAACGGAGCTGTCTTCGACTTTTACAATTGAAAACATCAATAATATACCCGTTATCGAAAAGCCGAGCGGCATGTAAAAGACCAATTATTCATTAATTGGTCTTTTATAATGAAAACTTATCACGTATGATAAGATAATTAAACGTTTCTTATCATACGTGATCACAATGTATAAATAATGCATAAATCCTTTGGCGATGGGGATTGAAAGCGTTTTTGTAAATGCTTTCACAACCTTTGGGCTTATATTGATTCATTCACAATCATTTATTATTTGATATAATGGGAGAAACTATGAATATTAGTAATAGTAATTTAGAGGAGGATTTGAAATGCCTGAAAACAAAGGTTTAGAAGGGGTAGTTGTTGCTGATTCCAAGATCAGTTCCATCATCGGGTCACAATTGACGTACGGTGGATATGAAATTGACGATCTTGCTGAAAATGCATTGTTCGAAGAGGTGGTTTATCTCTTGTGGAATGATCAGTTGCCGAATCAGCAGGAATTGGATGCATTCACTGATGAATTGTTCAATTTGATGACTTTGGATGACAACATCTATAAGCATTTTGAATTATATCCGGTTGACAAGGTCCACCCGATGTCAGCCATAAGAACCGGCCTGTCACTGACGGCCCACTATGATGAAAACGCCGAGGACAGCTCGGTCGAGGCATCGAAAAACAAGGCGGTGCGGATTCTTGCCCAGATGCCGGCACTGGTTGCTGCATTTGCACGGATCAGGGAGGGCAAAGAAGTGGTCAAACCTAAAGAGGGTTTGACGTATGCTGCCAACTTCCTTTATATGCTCAACGGGGAAGAGCCGACGGACACGGAAGTGGAGGCAATGAACAAAGTGCTGGTATTGCAGGCGGACCATGAGCTGAACGCTTCGACTTTCACCGCCCGCGTATGTGTCGGTACCGAGTCTGACGTATATTCCGGTGTGACGGCTGCAATCGGTGCGCTCAAAGGCCCGCTGCACGGTGGTGCAAACGAGCAGGTGATGGAAATGCTGAAAGAGATCGGTTCCCTCGACAATGTAGAAGGTTACTTACAGAAAAAATTTGATAATAAAGAAAAGATCATGGGTATCGGCCACAGGGTTTACAAAGACGGGGATCCGAGGGCGAAGTATCTTAAAGATATGTCCATGAAGCTCACTGATGAAAATGGTTACAGTGAACTGTTTGAAATCTCAACGAAGATTGCGGACATCGTCAAAGAGGAGAAAGGCCTGCTGCCGAACGTGGACTTCTACAGTGCGACTGTATATCATTCACTCGGCATAGAATCGGACCTGTTTACACCAATCTTCGCAATGAGTCGTGCGTCCGGCTGGACAGCGCACATCCTGGAACAATACGCAGACAACAGACTGATCAGACCAAGAGCTGAATACGTCGGTGCCACGGACAGGAAATACGAACCAATCGAAAACAGATCATAAAATTTGGAGGCAATATAATGGCTAGTGAAAAAATTACAACCAATAATGGAAAACTCAATGTACCAGACAATCCCGTCATCCCATTCATCATCGGTGACGGCACAGGACCGGACATCTGGAATGCTGCTCAAAAAGTGCTGGACGGCGCTGTAGAAAAAGCATATAACGGTGAAAAGGAAATCGACTGGAAAGAAGTGCTGGCAGGTCAGAAAGCATATGATGAAACAGGCGAATGGCTGCCTCAGGACACACTCGATGCAATCAATGAATATCTGATTGCGATCAAAGGGCCTCTCACGACACCCATCGGCGGCGGCATACGTTCATTGAACGTGGCACTGCGTCAGAAGCTGGACCTGTTCACATGCCTGCGTCCGGTGAGATATTTCGACGGTGTACCTTCACCGGTCAAACGCCCGGAAGATACCGACATGGTGATCTTCAGGGAAAATACTGAAGATATCTACGCCGGCATCGAATTCCAGGAAGGAACGGACGATGTCAAAAAGGTCATCGATTTCATCCGGAATGAAATGGGATCTGAAAACATCCGCTTCCCTGAAACTTCAGGCATCGGAATCAAGCCGGTATCAAAAGAAGGGACGGAGCGCCTCGTGCGTGCAGCGATCAATTATGCGATCGACAACAACCGTCCATCCGTGACACTCGTGCACAAAGGCAACATCATGAAATTCACGGAAGGTGCCTTCAAAGCTTGGGGCTACGACCTCGCTGAAAGGGAATTCGGGGATAAAGTGTTCACATGGAAGGAATACGATGAAATCGTTGAAAAAGACGGCCGCGAAGCTGCGGATAAAGCACAGGGCGAAGCTGAAGACGCCGGCAAGATCATCATCAAGGATTCGATTGCGGACATCTTCCTGCAGCAGATCCTCCTCCGTCCGAAGGAGTTCGGCGTGGTTGCGACGATGAACCTGAACGGTGACTACATTTCGGATGCACTTGCTGCGCAGGTCGGCGGCATCGGCATCGCACCGGGAGCGAACATCAACTACGAAACCGGTCATGCGATCTTTGAAGCGACACACGGTACTGCGCCGAAATACGCAGGACAGGACAAAGTGAACCCTTCATCCGTCATCCTTTCAGGTGTGCTGCTGCTTGAGCACATCGGATGGACCGAAGCGGCTGAATTGATCACCAAGGCAATGGAAAAGACGATCGCTTCCAAAGTTGTGACTTATGACTTTGCAAGACTGATGGACGGTGCAAAAGAAGTCAAATGCTCCGAATTCGGTGAAGAACTCGTCAAAAACATGGACTAATAAAGTGATGAAGCATGGCACTCTGTGCCATGCTTTTTTATTGGGCGGGCATTCGTATAACTGCTCTTTCCCGCCATACTTCCAACTCCCGGTCCACGGACGGGGATATTTGAAAATCAGGGTGTAAGCGTTTATAATGTGACGCGGCATCTCACCTTCATGGTGATTTTTATTTTTTTAGGGGGGAAGTTTGAATGGAAAATGGTAAAAGTAATCAAGGGTTCTTCCAAAAGTTTCTGGACTTTATAGAATGGCTGGGCAATAAACTGCCTCATCCGGTCACATTGTTTGCGATACTTGCAGGTCTGACTTTGATCGGATCGTGGATTTTCTCGATGATGGACGTATCGGTTGAGCATCCGGGAGAGGAAGAGGGGACTGTAGAAGTCACAAACCTTTTGAGTGTGGAAGGCATCAACTACATATTCCTGACTATGACAGATAATTTCATAAACTTCGCACCGCTCGGCGTCGTCCTGGTGACGATGCTCGGCATCGGGGTCGCCGAACATTCAGGTCTGATCAGCGCTGCATTGCGCGGATTTGTATTATCCATACCTAAAAGCCTGATCACAGCAGGACTGGTGTTTGCAGGCATCCGCTGGCAGGACTGGCTGCTGCATTTGCAGGGGTCTCGGCCGGGTTCTCGGCAAACCTGCTCCTCAGCGGGACGGATGTGATGCTCGCAGAGCTCAGCACTGCAGCTGCCGCGACGATAGACCCTGCCTACGCGGAAACGATGAACGTCACGATGAACTGGTTCTTCATCGCAACAAGTGTATTTGTACTGACGCTTGTCGGCTGGTTCGTATCTGATAAGATCGTCGAACCGCGACTTGGGAAGTTTTCACTTTCTGATGGTGCGGACACCGATGAAGAAGAAGAGGACTACATGGCACCCCTTACGAAAGTTGAAAAAAGAGGGATGCTGCTCGCATTCATCTCGGTCATCGTCGGCCTGATCCTTGCGGCGTCACTCGTCGCCTTCCCGGCATCACCGATGCGCGGGGACGAGGGGGCATACCTCGATACGATCATCCAGTCGCCGTTCATGGATGCACTGGTGCCAATCATCGCGATACTCTTCTTCATCCCGGGTCTAGTATACGGCATCGTGACCCGTACGATCAGGAATGATAAAGACGTGGCGGCACAGATGACCAAAACGATGGCCTCGATGGGCATGTTCATCGTGCTTGCGTTCACAGCGGGTCAGTTCGTTGCCTATTTCAACGAATCGAACCTGGGTCTGGTCATCGGCGTCTACGGGGCAGACATGCTTGAGAACATGAATTTGACGGGGATTCCGCTGATCATCGGTTTCGTTCTGGTGACGGCTTTCATCAACCTGTTCGTTGGAAGCGCAAGTGCGAAGTGGGCGATGATGGCACCGATTTTTGTGCCGATCATGATGCAGCTCGGCTATTCGCCGGAACTGACCACGATGGCATACCGCGTCGCCGATTCATCGACCAACATCATCACACCGTTGATGACATACTTTGCGATCATCATTGCATTTGCACAGAGGTATGACAGGAACATCGGCATCGGCACACTGATTTCAGTGATGGTGCCGTACTCGATCTTCTTCCTCGTCACCTGGAGCATAATGCTGATCGTCTGGATGCTGCTCGGCATTCCGCTCGGCCCGGATGCACCCATCCATTATCCTGGATAAGCAATTTTTCAAAGGCACAGTTCATACTGTGCCTTTTTTCATTTCTTTATCGATTTAAGACATGTATAATTTACAGTGATGATAATACAATCTGAGGAGACTGGTTCATGAAGAAGTTAATTTTAATCGATGGCAACAGTGTGGCTTTCAGGGCGTTTTACGGGCTGCCCCTATTATCCAATCAAAGCGGCCTGCATACGAATGCGGTCTTCGGTTATGCGAGGCTGCTCGAGCGCATCATAAAGGAAGAAGAGCCGACACACTTCCTCGTCGCTTTCGATGCAGGAAAGTCCACTTTCAGGCATAAGGAGTATAAGGACTATAAAGGCGGAAGGCAGTCGACTCCGCCGGAGCTCGGGGAACAGTTCGCACCGATCAGGCGGCTGATCGATGCCTATGGCATCAAACGTTTCGAGCTGGATGAGTACGAAGCGGATGACATCATAGGGACACTTTCAGACATGGCTGATAAAGAGAAGATGAAGACGATCATCATCACTGGGGATAAAGACCTCACCCAGCTTGCAAGTGAGCACACTGTCATATACTTCACCAAAAAGGGGATCAGTGACATCGAAGCATACACACCTGAGCGCATCAGGGAGATCTATGACCTGGAACCCGGACAGATCATCGACCTGAAAGGGCTGATGGGAGACAAGTCCGACAATATACCTGGCATACCGGGCGTCGGGGAGAAGACTGCCCTCAAGCTGCTGCATCAGTTCGACACGGTGGAGAAGGTGCTTGAGAATGCCGAGGCGGCAGGCGGCAAAAAACTTCAGGAGAAGCTGAAGGCGTTCAATGAAGAAGCACTCATGAGCAAGAGCCTTGCGACCATCCACAGGGAGGTGCCGCTGGATTTTGAAATCGACGACCTTGAATTCAGGAATGATTCCGAAGACAAGAAATATGAGTTGTTCAAAGAATATGAGTTCAATTCCCTGCTTCAAAAGATGGATGCAGCGGAGACCGAAGATATCAGCGCATTCGATGTCGCGATGACGGGGGAACTCTCTGAACTTGGGAAGAAAGTCTCCCTCCACCTTGAAGTCCATGCGGCCAACTATTTATATCACAGGCCGGAATTCATCGCAGTGACCGACGGGGAAAAAGTTTACGTCAAAAATATCGATGATGTTGATGCCGGAGCCCTGGAAGCATTCCTGGACGCACGCGAAGAAGTGAACGCGTATGACATCAAAAGACAGATTGCGCTGCTGCGCCAGCTCGGCATCGGGTTCACCGGTTTCACGCATGACATCATGATGGCCAGTTTCCTGCTGGACCCGTCGAAAAAGATCATCGATGTGGCGGAGACGGTGAGCCCCTACGGCATCAATATCAACAGCGATGACTTCCATTACGGCAAAGGGCGCAACAAGAAGACCCCGTCCGAAGAAGAAATGATCGAATTCCTTAAGGATAAGGTGATGGCCGTCCACAACGCAAAAGATGAAATGGTGGCAAAGCTTGCCGAGGATGAAATGGCGGACCTGTACCATGATCTTGAAGTGCCGCTTTCCAAAGTGCTCGCAGAAATGGAACTCAGGGGGATAAGCGTCCTGCCTGGGCGCCTTGTTGAAATGGAAGAGGAGATCGAGGGAAGACTTGAGGAGATGAAGTCGCACATCTATGAACTGGCCGGGGAGGAGTTCAACATCAACTCTCCGAAACAGCTGGGTGTGGTGCTGTTTGAAAAACTCGGCCTGCCTGTCATCAAAAAGACGAAGACCGGATACTCGACGGCCGTGGATGTGCTGGAAGCACTGCAGGACAAACATGAAATCATCCGGCATCTGCTGGATTACCGCACGATATCCAAGCTCCAGTCGACGTACGTGATCGGCCTGCAGAAGGAAGTGCGGGAGGATTCCAGAATCCATACACGCTTCAACCAGACGCTTGCACAGACCGGACGGCTGTCATCAGTTGAGCCGAACCTGCAGAACATACCGATCCGCCTGGATGAAGGACGGCGCATCAGGCGTGCATTCGTACCCAAAGATGAAAACCATGTACTGCTCGCGTTGGATTATTCACAGATTGAACTGCGCGTCCTTGCTGCAATCACTGGGGATGAGACGATGCAGGAGGCATTCACGAGCGACCTCGACATCCATACGAAGACGGCGATGGAAGTGTTCAACGTGGCACGTGAAGATGTCACATCGACGATGAGACGGAATGCCAAAGCGGTGAACTTCGGCATCGTCTACGGGATCAGCGACTATGGGCTCAGCCAGAACCTCGGCATTACACGTAAGGAGGCGAAGACTTTCATCGACAATTATCTTGCCTCCTTCCCGAAAGTCAAAGCATTCATGAGTTCGATCATCCAGGATGCCAAGCGGGACGGTTATGTGAAGACGCTGCTCAACAGGCGCCGCTACATCCCGGATGTCCACAATAAAAATTTCAATGCAAGGAGCGTGGCCGAACGGACGGCCATGAACTCCCCGATACAGGGCAGTGCAGCGGACATCATCAAGCTCGCCATGGTCAATTATGCCAAAGATGAAAAGGCCCAGGGTTTCAAGGCCGAGCTTCTGCTGCAGATCCACGATGAGCTGATCTTCGATGTACCGAAAGACGAAGTCGAAGATTTCATCACAGTGATTAAAAATATTATGGAGAATGCACTCGATATCGGTGTGCCGCTGAAAGTCGAACACGGCTACGGCAGTGACTGGTACGAAGTGAAGTAGGTGAGGATGTGCCGGAATTACCGGAAGTTGAATTGGTGAAAAGGGAACTGTCCACGGTTCAGAACCTGAAGATAGAAAGAGTTGAAGTTTCGGAGAAGGTGAGAAGCGGTCATAACTCCGGAAAACTGACGATCGTCAAAGAGCCGGTGGACACATTTACAGACAACGCGGAAAATATGAATATCATTTCGCTCGGACGCCGCGGAAAATACTTGTACTTCATCCTTCAAAATGATGATGAGGTGAAATACATGATCGGTCATCTGGGGATGAGCGGTGCATTTTTCCATCTGAAGACGCTGGATGAAATCGTCGAACAGAACTTCAGGAAACATTGGCAGGTCATATTCCACCTGTCCGACGAAACGATGCTTGTGTATGCAGATATCCGCCGGTTCGGCGAACTGAGGACGATAGACAGGCTGGGCGATTTCCTTCCCGTTGTCAGGATGGCGCCGGAATATGACGATGAAGGGGCGCTGGAACATTTCATCAGTGCTGTGAAGCACCCGAGGAATGCCGGAAAAGCGATCAAGGCGGTGATCATGGACAGTACCGTGGTGACAGGGGCAGGGAATATCTATGCCTGTGAGAGCCTTTATGATTCAGGCATCCTGCCGACAAGAAAAGCCGGGAACGTTTCAGTCAAAAGGCTCAGGGAACTGTTTCATTCGATCGTCGATGTGTTCGAGCTGTCGTTGTCCCAGGGCGGATCGACCATATCCGATTACCGGAGCTCGACCGGAGGGAGCGGGGAAATGCAGAATCGGTTCAAGGTATACCAGCGGAAAACCTGCCCTGCAGGGCATAATATAATGACCAGGGTCATCGCCGGGCGCAACACGTTCTACTGTACGAAGTGCCAGCGGTAGCTCTAAGAGAGGATTGCAGCGATGTATAAGGTGATCGGTTTGACGGGCGGTATTGCGAGTGGTAAGTCCACAGCATCCGCATACATAGAAGAACAGGGTTTCAAAGTGCTGGATGCGGACGTCTATGCGAGGAAAGTGACCGAAAAGGGCAGTCCGGGCTATCATAAGATAATCGATGCTTTCGGCGCGCACATTCTGGATGACGATGAAGAGATCGACCGGGCGGCCCTCGGCAAGATCATCTTCAATGATCCGGAAGAGAGGCAGAAACTGAATCAAATATCCCACCCGGAAATCCGGCGGATGATGAATGCGGACCAGGAGGCATTCATAAAAGAAGACCATGTCTTCCTGGACATACCGCTGCTGTTTGAAAACGGCCTGGACAAAAAGTGTGATTTGACCGTGACAGTCTATGTGACGAGGGAAAATCAGTTGGACAGGCTGATGTCGAGAAACGGTCTGAATGAAGCGGATGCTGCAGCGAGGATCAACAGCCAGATGTCCCTTGATGAGAAGAAAGCACTCAGTGACCGTGTGTTTGACAATAACGGCGAAGAGGAAAATTTGTTCAGGCAGATCGATGAATTCCTGAAAGAATTGCAAAATGAAGAATTGTAATAAATGGGCTTTTCTAAGAAATTAAATGTGTTATACTATTTATGAAAAGTATAACACGAAGGAGATTTATCATGAAAAAAGTTGCGATAAACGGGTTGGGCAGAATCGGCAGGATGGTTTTCAGGATTGCATCAGAATCCGAACATTTGGATGTTGTGGCAGTGAATGCAAGCTACCCGGCTGAAACGCTTGCTCATCTGATTAATTACGATTCAACTCACGGAAAGTGGCAGAAAAGAGTGGAGCCCAAAGAAGGTGCGCTGCTCATCGATGACCACGAGGTGAAGATTGTAAGCGACCGTAATCCTGAGAATTTACCCTGGTCCGACCTTGGTGTTGACATCGTGTTCGAGGCGACCGGCAAATTCAACAGTGAGGAAAAAGCTTCCGGACATATCAAAGCAGGGGCCAAAAAAGTGGTTCTGACCGGTCCGACCAAAGGCGGCAAAGTACAGACGGTCGTCGTCGGTGTGAATGATGAACACCTAAGTGTGGATGATTATACAGTATTCTCAAATGCTTCATGTACGACGAACTGCCTCGCTCCGGTCGCAAAAATACTGGATGACGAGTTTGGCATCATCAATGGTCTGATGACGACGGTCCATGCATATACAAATGATCAGAAGAGTATAGATAACCCGCATAAGGACCTGCGCCGTGCGCGTTCGGCTGCTGAAAACATCATACCGACCTCCACGGGTGCCGCAAAAGCCCTCGGTGAAGTGCTGCCTCAGCTTCAAGGGAAACTTGACGGCATGGCGCTTCGTGTACCGACACCAAACGTCTCCCTCGTCGACCTGGTGGTGGACCTTGAGAAGGAAGTGACGGCGGAGGAAGTGAACGGAATTTTCGAAAAGTATGCCGATGGCGATATGAAAGGCATCCTTGGTGTCACTTACGAGCCGCTTGTTTCCAGGGACTTCAACACTGATTCGAGAAGTTCCATCATCGATGCAAGCCTCACCATGGTCATGGACGACAATAAAGTCAAAGTGCTGGCATGGTACGACAACGAGTGGGCGTATTCCGTGCGCACCGTCGAACTGGCTGAAAAGATTGCGGAAAAACTATAAGCTGTCCCAAGCCCGGAGTGATTTCCGGGCTTTTTTTATTTCTATCTCTATAGAGAATGCATAAAATTTGATATAATATAAAGGAACAAAACGTTAAAAAGGGGTGATCATTTATGAAATGTCCACAATGCCAGCACAGCAGCTCAAAAGTGGTCGATTCACGCCATACGGATGAAATGGCAGCGATCCGGCGCCGGCGTGAGTGTGAGCGTTGCGGGTTTCGCTTCACTACATTCGAGCGGATAGAAGTCACACCTCTGGTCGTAGTGAAAAAAGACGGCACAAGGGAAGTCTTCAACAGGGATAAAGTGCTTGCAGGACTGCTCCGGGCGTGCGAGAAGCGGCCGATACCCTACAAAGAGCTTGAAAAACGCACGGACCAGGTCGAAGCGAGCTTACGAAACCTCAATAAGGCGGAAGTTTCATCAAATGATATCGGGGAGTTCGTCATGCAGGAGCTCATGACGCTTGATCAGGTGGCTTATGTCCGGTTCGCCTCCGTGTATAAGGAATTCAAAGATATAGACCAGCTGATGGAAGCTCTGAATCAGCTGACAAAAGGCAGCAACGACGATGAACATCAATAATCGTCTGAAGCCGAATACCGAGTTCATCATCTACAGGCCGATGCACGCCGGTGCAGACTATATGACGAGCCTGAATGAATTGTATCTGCCATTGATCGGTCCAAAGGCATCGATGGTTTATATTTACATGTTCGAATCGACGGAGCATCATGAGCCGCTCGCGATCCGTTTCCATAAGGAATTCATGGATGCCTTGTCCATATCATTGTCCGACCTGATGGAAATGATCCGTAAGCTGGAGGGCATCGGCCTGCTGAAGAGCCATGTCTCGAACAATGCACATGAAGACCTGTTCGTCTATGAACTGCTGCTCCCGCTCAGCCCCGCAGTCTTCTTCAAAGATCCGATGCTGAGCATGTACCTTTACGGAAAAGTAGGGAATGCCCAGTACAAAATCAGAAAAGAGCGCCTCGTATATCCGGCGCTCCCGGAAAACATCACTGAAGTGACGGCGAAATTCACCGAAGTCTTCAACCCGAATAACGACCCCGCGTTTACACTGCCGAAAGAGAACTTCAAACAGGAAGCTGTATCGGCCGGCGTCAATGTGGATCTCGATGATTTCGACTTCGAGGTCCTGTTCACCCATCTGAAGGGCACCATCATAGATCGTAAATACTTCACGAAAGAAGTCCGGATGCTGATCGTGAAACTGAGTGTACTCTTCAACCTGAATGCATATGACATGAAGAATATACTGCTGAAGGTGACATCGAATTACCACGGCATCGACACGGCCAAACTGAAATATGAAGCGAGGAAGTATTTCCAGATGGAATCGAAACAGGTCAGCCCCGTCCTTGAAGCCCCCGGTGGTGAAAACACCGGAGAGGGCCGTTCGGATTCGGATGCAGGCTATATCCGGATGCTGAATGAAACGAACCCGATCGACCGGCTGCGTGATCTGCGGCATGGCATGCCGACGGACATCGATTTGAAACTGGTCACCGACATCATAGTCAATACGACGCTCAGCCACGGTGTCGTCAATATACTGCTTGAATATGTTTATTTGAAAATGGAAGGCGAACTGCCTTATAATTACACGATGACCATCGCTAAGGACTGGATGGAAAAAGGGTACCAGCACCCAGATGAAGCTATCGCTGCCATAAAGGAGCGGGATGCACAGCAGGAGAAGCGGAAGCGGCGGTTCATACCTTCCGAACGCCAGGGTGAAAAGGCACCGAAATGGATGTCGAAGAAGCAGGACGCCCCGGCGGTGCAGAAACAAACGAAAAAAGAAAAGCCGGATAAAACGTCCGGCACTGTGAAGAAGACCGCCAAAGATGACCCGGAACTGCAGAAGATGATTGAGGAATTCAGAAAAAACAGGTGATAGTATGGAGCCGATCAACCAATTCATTAAAAACAACAGGAAAATAGAAGAAAACAACGAACGGATTTACCAGGAACTCATCCGCAACCCCAAAATTGTGGACCTGATTCAAGATGAGGAAAATCCGCTGACCGCTTCGATGATCAAAAACGACCTGATCACTTTGAAGCATTATGCAGATCAGCCGCTCGAATGCAGTGAAAACAGCGCAGGCGGCTGCGACAATCATCCTGACGGATATATCATCAACATTGAAATCCGGAACGGCCGTGCGAACATGTTCTACACGCCGTGCCCGATCAAGGTCAGGAATGATGAATTCAGGAAGCGTGAAAATCTGATCCAATCCTATCATGTGCCTGAAGACATCAAAAATGCGACGTTCGACACGATCTACCTCGATGAGGATTCGAACCGCAGCGAAGTGTTGAAAGAGGCGATTCAGGTGACGGAGGCGGTCGCTTCCGGTGAAGAGAGCCGGGGGCTGTATATCCACGGTGAATTCGGCATCGGCAAATCCTATATACTCGGATGCATCGCCAACGAATTGAAGGATAAGTCCGTCTCATCCCTGATCGTCTATGTGCCTGAAATACTCCGTGACCTGAAGTCCGGGTTCAGGGACGGCACGACGGATGAAAAGTACAGGGCCATCAAAAGTGCACATGTGCTCATCCTCGATGACCTCGGTGCCGAAGATGTCACCCCGTGGGCGCGGGACGAAGTGATCACGGGCATACTGCATTCCCGCATGGTCGAAAAGCTGCCGACGTTCATCAGCTCCAATTTCTCGATCGATGAGCTCGAGTACCGGTATTCACGGACGAAGGAGAATGGTGTGGAAGAGACGAAGGCCAGGCGGATGACGGAGCGCATACGCGCCCTGTGCAAAGAAGTCCGGATGACCGGCGATAACTACAGGACAAGGTGACTGTTGCGTTAAAATAATTTTTAAAGTATAATTAATCTGTAAATTTCATTAATAAAATTCAAAGGACGAGACACTGATGGGTTTTTTCAAAGAGAGCATATCATCTGCTGAAAGATGTGCATTAAACCGTCGGCCGTCACTACCTTTCGATTTGCCGGTTAATGCCCGGCCGGCCGGGACCGTTACATCCCGACTTGAGATGACCGGCGTGCGCCGGTCGTGAATCAGGGTGGTACCACGGTTATAGCCGTCCCTCTACTATACAGAGGGGCGTTTTTTTATTTTATGGGAGGATGAATGTTATGACAGAAGCGATTAAAATCAAATTTCCTGACGGCAATGCTAAAGAATATGATTTCGGCGTGACACCGGAGGAGGTTGCCGCATCAATCAGCCCAGGGCTGAAAAAGGCGGCGGTTGCTGCTAAGGTCGACGGTGAGATGTACGACCTCCGCCGGCCGATCGAAGCGAGCAGCGACATAGAACTGTTCACCAACAAGAATGAAGAAGGGCTGGAAGTGCTCAGGCACTCGACGGCGCACCTGATGGCGCAGGCACTGAAGAGATTATACGGTGATGTGAAGTTTGGTGTCGGCCCGGTCATAGATGAAGGATTCTACTATGACTTCGATATGGAGGAGAGCATTTCCTCAGAAGATTTCCCGAAAATCGAAAAAGAGATGCAGCGCATCGTGGATGAGAATGTGGAGATTGAACGCCGGGTCCTCTCACGTGATGAAGTGAAGGAGCTGTTCAAGGACGATCCATACAAGCAGGAGCTGATCGAGGCGATTCCTGAAGATGAGTCCGTCACCATCTATTCCCAGGGGGAATTCACAGATCTCTGCCGCGGGGTCCACGTGCCGACGACATCCAAAATTAAATCCTTCAAGCTGTTATCGACGGCAGGTGCATACTGGCGCGGTGATTCGGATAACAAGATGCTCCAGAGGATCTATGGCACCGCGTTCTTCAACAAGAAAGACCTGAATGCCCATCTTCAACTGCTGGAAGAACGCAAAGAGCGTGACCACCGTAAAATCGGCAAGGAGATGAAACTCTTCCAGAACAGTCAGGAAGTGGGGGCGGGGCTGCCTTTATGGCTGCCGAACGGCGCGACGATCCGCCGAGAAATCGAGCGATACATCGTCGATAAGGAAGTCTCCCTCGGTTATGACCATGTATATACACCAATCATGGCGAGTGTCGATCTGTACAAGACGAGCGGGCACTGGGATCATTACCACGAAGATATGTTCCCGCCGATGGACATGGATGGCGAGGAACTCGTGCTCCGGCCGATGAACTGTCCGCACCATATGATGATTTATAAAAATGAAAAGCATTCATACAGGGAGCTGCCGATCCGCATTGCAGAGCTCGGCATGATGCACCGGTATGAAGCGAGCGGGGCGGTCAGCGGCTTGCAGCGCGTCCGCGGCATGGTTTTGAACGATGCCCATGTCTTCGTGAGACCCGATCAGATCAAGGAAGAGTTCATCCGCGTCGTCCAGCTGATCATCGAAGTGTATAAGGATTTTGGCATCGAAGACTATTCCTTCCGTCTGAGCTACCGTGATCCCGAGGATACGGATAAATACTTCGATGATGATGAGATGTGGCAGAAAGCGGAAGCGATGCTGAAGGAAGCAGTCGATGAGATGGACCTGGAATATGTGGAAGCTGAAGGCGAAGCTGCATTCTACGGCCCGAAGCTCGATGTGCAGGTGCAGACCGCACTCGGCAAGGAAGAGACTCTGTCCACGGTGCAGCTGGACTTCCTGCTGCCTGAAAAATTCGACCTGACTTACACAGGCAGTGACGGCGCAGCACACCGTCCAGTCGTCATCCACCGCGGCGTCGTCTCCACGATGGAACGCTTCGTCGCATTCCTGACTGAAGAGTACAAGGGTGCATTCCCGCTGTGGCTCGCACCGCAGCAGGTGGAAATCATCCCGGTCAACCTCGACCTTCATTACGACTATGCGAGAAGCGTGCAGGACGAGATGAAATCACACGGCATCCGCGTCCGCATCGATGACCGCAATGAGAAGCTCGGCTACAAGATCCGTGATGCACAGATGCGTAAAGTCCCTTATCAGGTGGTGATCGGCGATAAGGAAATTGAAAGCAATGAAGTGAACGTCCGCAAATATGGGGATGAGAAACAGAACACTTTCGAGAAGGAAGAATTCGTCTGGCACCTCGTCGATGAAATCAGGCTCAAAAAAAGCTTGACAAAATAACAGGTGGCCTGTATAGTAGTAAGAGTTGATAAGAACGGACAAGAAGGAGCACCCGCTTCTCACCCGCAAACGCTTATAAAGCAGTGACCGGGTTTCAAAAATACTATGCGTATACGGGATTCGTATGCTGCATGAATGTATTGATGGTGATTAGCGGGCGCATTTACATGCACCCGCTATTTTTTTGTTCGTCTTAAATATTCTGGAGGTGTCAAAGATAGCAAAAGACCAAACAATCATTAATGATCGTATTCGCGCCAAAGAGGTTCGTTTAATTGCACAGGACGGTGAACAGCTCGGTGTCAAACCGACGAGGGAAGCTATGGAAATGGCAGAACGTGTGGAATTGGATCTGGTACTGGTTGCACCTAAGGCCAAGCCGCCTGTTGCCCGCATCATGGACTATGGAAAGTACAGGTACGAACAGCAGAAGAAAGATAAAGAAGCACGTAAAAAGCAGAAGACAATCAGTTTAAAGGAAATCAGACTCTCGCCAACGATTGAAGAACATGATTTCAACACTAAATTGAGAAATGCGAAGAAGTTCATTGCCAAAGAAGATAAAGTCAAAGTTTCCATACGTTTCCGCGGTCGTGCAATCACCCACAAAGATATCGGTCGTAAAGTATTGGAACGTTTTGCTGAGGAACTCAAAGATGTTGCAACAGTCGAACAGAGACCTAAAATGGAAGGCCGTTCCATGTTCCTGGTTGTTGCACCCATCACAGAAAACAAATAACCATTAAATTCGGAGGTCAGAAAAATGCCAAAAATGAAATCACACAAAGGTTACGCAAAACGCGTAAAGAAAACCGGCACAGGTAAATTCAAACGTGGCAGAGCGTTCACAAGCCACTTATTCGCAAACAAGTCTACAAAACAAAAACGTCATCTGAGAAAGGCGACTTTAGTTGCCAAATCAGATTCAAAAAGACTGAAGCACTTACTGGCACGCGCTAAATAAAACACTTTTTCAAGGAGGAATAAACGATGACACGTGTAAAAAACGGATTGACGTCACGTAAAAGACGTAAAAAAGTATTAAAGCAGGCAAAAGGGTACGTCGGTTCCAAGAGTACTCTGTTCAGAACAGCAAAACAGCAGGTAATCAAATCAGGTCAGTATGCATACCGTGACCGTAAAAATAAAAAGCGTGAATTCAGAAAGCTCTGGATTACACGTATCAACGCAGCAGCACGTCAAAATGACATCAGCTACAGCCGTCTGATGAATGGCCTCAAAGTGGCAGGCATCGACGTGAACAGAAAAATGCTTTCAGAAATTGCGATTTCTGATGAAGCGGCATTTGCTGAGCTTGCAAACAAAGCGAAAGACGCTTTGTCTAAATAAGTAATATAATATATAGGTATTGGAACCCCGCTGAACAGATGCAGCGGGGTTTTTTGTCATGCTTTTTTTGAGGGGCTGGGAGACCAGGGTAATTTGGCTTCTACCGGGGCGCAGCCGAAGCGTAAATTATATGGCACTTCGATTAAGTCAGACTAATCCGATGAAGATAATCGAATATCGTCCCTGAAATCGATTAAGTTGGAGGACTTTCACGAAGATAATCGAATATCGTCCCTGAAATCGATTAAGTTGGAGGAATTTCACGAAGATAATCGAATATCGTCCCTGAAATCGATTAAGTTGGAAAAATCCGTGAAGATAATCGACTTTCAGGATCATTCCTCCAAAATTGTAAGCGCAGCCATCCTTCACCTGTCACACTTCAATTCCTGATATAGCAAAAAGCTATATCGAGTTATTCAAAAATACTGTTATTCTATATCCCATAGACATGGTAGCATTTATCCAATACATAAATTGGAGTGGTGGTCATGACAAAGGTAAATACTAAAAACATATATCGTGCGGATCAGGTGGGGAGCCTCCTCAGGCCTGAACGGATCAAAAATGCGAGACGCGAGCTTGAGGCGGGGGAAATCACTCCAGAGGAGCTCAGACAAATAGAAGATGAAGAAATAAAGAGAGTCGTGAAAAAGCAGAAAGAAGCCGGACTTGAAGCGGTCACAGACGGTGAATTCCGCCGTGCATGGTGGCATTTCGATTTCCTCGAGCACCTGACGGGTGTCGAAGGTTACTGGAGTGGCGACGGCATTCAGTTCCAGGGCAAAGCGACGAAATCACGTGCCATCAAAGTCACCGGTCAACTCGGCTTTGATGAGCATCCTTTCCTGGAGGACTTCAAATTCCTGAACGAGCAGGCAGGGGAGCACACGGCAAAAGTGACGATACCGAGCCCGAGCATGCTGCACTTCCGAGGTGAAGTGGATTCGGCGGTCTACCCGGATGAAGCAATCTTCTTCGAAGACCTTGCGGCAGCTTACAAGACGGCAATCAGGAAGTTTTATGATGCAGGATGCAGATACCTGCAGCTGGATGATACGGCATGGGCATACCTTTGCTCGGATGAGCAGAAAGAACAATTGAAGAAAAAGGGGCTGGATCCTGATCATCTCGTGGAGAAATATCTCGAGACGATCAACAAGGCAGTGGCGGACCGTCCGGAAGATCTCAAGATTACGATGCACATCTGCCGCGGAAACTTCCGCTCCACATGGATCTCTTCAGGAGGTTATGAGCCGGTGGCTGCAGAAATTTTCGGAAAGCTCAACATCGATGGCTTCTTCCTCGAGTATGATACGGAGCGTGCCGGCGGGTTCGAACCGCTGCGCCACGTGGAACGGGATGACCTGACGATCGTCCTCGGACTCATCACTTCAAAGCACGGCGAACTGGAAGACAAGGAAGAAGTGAAGAAGCGCGTTGAAGAAGCTTCAAAATTCGTGCCGCTCGATCAGCTGGCACTCAGTCCGCAGTGCGGCTTCGCCTCGACAGAGGAGGGCAACCTGCTGACTGAGGACGAGCAGTGGGAGAAGATCCGGCATGTCGTCCAGATTGCAGGAGAAGTATGGTCATAATCAAACAATAGATTTTTTATATCAGGAGGGGTTAATGTGCGGAAAGTGCACGTGGAAGAGGCGATCGATAAAAGCCGCTTCAATAAGTTCCATCTGCTCGTGTTTCTATGGTGTTTCTTTGCCATCGCTTTTGACGGATTCGATATCGCATTATATGGAATAGGACTTCCGCACATGATGGAAGACTTCGGCTTATCCGCTGCCGAAGGCGGTGCCATCGGCAGCTATGCCCTGATCGGCATGATGCTCGGCACTTTCGTGCTCGGTTCCTTCTCCGATGTCATCGGGAGGAAACGCATACTGGTCATCTGCCTCGTGCTCATCAGTGTATTCAATGCACTGGCAGGCCTTGCGACAAGTGCAACGATGTTTCTGGTGTTCCGTTTCATCGGAGCAATCGGGATGGGCGGTCTGATGCCTGTCGTGATCTCATTCATGAGCGAATATTCCCCGAAGAAGAACAGGGCCCTGACTGTTGCAATGATGTACACCGGCTATTCGATCGGAGCCATCATCGCCTCCCTCACTGCAATGTATTTCATTGAGAGCCTGGGATGGCGGTTCATGTATCTGCTGAGCGCACTGCCGCTGCTCGCACTGCCGTTCCTGATCAAACAGTTCCCGGAATCGATTTCCTACCACCTGCCGAGAGGGCATAAGGAAAAAGTTGCTGAAATACTGAACAGGGCGAATCCTGGCGGCAATTATGATAAGGCGGATGAATTCGTTTATACAGCAGCCAAAAAAGGTTCCAAAGGCCTTCCGGTCGGACAGTTGTTCACGGACAACCGTGCGATCACAACAATCGCTTTCTGGGTCATGGTGTTCAGCTGCCTGATGATGATTTACGGTCTGAACACATGGCTGCCGACGATGATGCAGGAGTCAGGGTTCAATGTCGCCTCAAGCATGTCGTTCATCATGATACTTGCACTCGGCCAGATCATCGGCTCGCTCACCGGTGGTTATATGGTCGACCGGATCGGCCATAAGAATGTGCTCCTCACGATGTACCTGATCGGCGCTGTATGCTTCATCGCTTTGAGCATCACGCAGCAGCCGCTGCTCATCTATGTGCTGATCGCGATCGGCGGGGCATGTACGGGTGGTACGCAAAATCTGGTGAACCCATACATCAGCGCCTTCTATCCGTCGGATATCAGGGGAACCGGCCTAAGCATGGCCGTCGGCATCGGCAGGCTCGGCTCCATCACAGCGCCGTTATTGATTGGTTTGGTGCTGATGACGAACCTGGAGCCGCAGACTGCCTTCATGGCATTCGCCATACCAAGCCTCCTCGGGGGCACTGCATTATTGTTCGTCCGTGAAAGAAGCGGTAAGACGGTGCAGACTGCCGCGCCCGTTGCAGGTGAGACTTAAAATAAAGACATTCATCAAATATAAAAGTGGGTCCCTTAACATAAAGGGACCCACTTTTTAATTTTTCCAGCCACTTTGATTTTGGCCGGATCAAGGTCTTGCATTCGTCCTTCTTCTTGTATATCATACTTTACGAGTAGGAAATGTATGCCATCATTATGGAAGGATGAATAGGATGAATAAAAAGCTACCATTACTACTGCTGCCGGTGCTTCTTTTGCTTGTGGCCTGCACGGATGACGGGGATGTGGATCCGGAAGCAGAAAATGGGACGGAGGGCGAAGCTGAGGGCGGCGGGGATTTCGTCGTATCATACGGCAGTGATCTGACTTCCCTCGATCCGCACGCTGTAAGTGATCTGCCATCAGATCAGGTCAACACCAACATTTATGAAACGCTGCTCACGCAGGATGAGGAAATGGAGATCGAGCCGCTCCTTGCCGAGGACTGGGAACAGACGGATGACAACACTTGGGTCTTCAACCTGCGTGAAGATGTGACGTTCCATGACGGCAGCGTATTCAATGCAGAAGCAGTCAAGGCGAATTTCGACCGTCTGCTGGATCCTGCGACCGCATCAGCGAGGATGAACCTGTTTGAAATGATAGAGGAAGTGGCGGTCGTCGATGAGTATACGGTCGAGATCACTACGGAATATCCGTTTGCACCGCTCCTCAACCACCTGACAAGTGACGGTGCGAGCATGATCAGCAAGGAGGTCATCGATGAAGACTACGGATCGGCACTTGAATCTGCAGGTTCGGATATGACTGTAGAAGACTATTATGAATTGAGGGAAGCCGGCGGCGAGGAGTATGAAGCTGTAGTGGATGACATCTCAGGCGAAGTGGGGACTGTGGTGGAACAACAGCCCATCGGCACGAACTATGCCCAATTCGAGGAAAGGAATCCCGGTGAGAGCACCACATTATCGAGATTCGATGATTACTGGGGCGGAGCGATGAACCTGGATACAGTGACCTACAGGGTCGTCTCGGAGACCGGTTCGAGGATTGCCGAGCTCGAGACGGGCGAATCCCATATGATCGGCGGATTCGAGCCGAACCATCTGCAGCGCATCGAGGATAACGATGAAACCGAATCTTACACGCTCTATAATATCGCAGTGGAATTCATCGGGTTCAACACGCAAAAAGAACCACTTGACGATAAAAGGGTGAGGCAGGCGATCTCGCATGTCGTGGATAAAGAGGAAATCATCGACGGCATATACAGCGGCACCGGCAGGATTCCTGCAGGGCCGATCCAGCCCGAACTGCTCGGGCATGATGAGGATTTGGAAGGGCTTGAACATGATGTCGAACGCGCACAGGAACTGATGGCGGAAGCCGGATATGAAGACGGCTTTGACATCAGCATCATCACCAATGATGCGCCGGAGCGGGTCGATGTCGCGATCTACCTGCAGGAAGCACTGCAGGAAATCAATGTGGATGCCACCGTCGACCAGCTGGAATGGGGTGCCTACCTTGAAGAGACCGGCACTGGCGATCATGACATCTTCATCCTCGGCTGGCCGAATCCGACAGGCGACCCGGACCAGTCCGTATGGCCATTGTTCCATTCATCAATGGAAGGCAGCCAGGGGAACCGCACCTTCACCGATGATGAAAGGATCGATGAACTGCTTGAAGCGGGAAGGACGACGACTGATGAGGCAGAACGTGTGGAAATTTACCATGAATTGCAGGAAATCCTTGTGGACGAGGCACCGATGATCTATATGAGGCAGGCGCTCAGCATGAACGCCCAGCGCAGTGACGTGGAAGGATTGTACATCAACAACTATAATAAGCCGGATTTCCGAGATGTGACTTTAAGCGAATAAAAAGATATGCAACAAGTAAACCCACCAGTGCAGACTGGTGGGTTTAAATTTGATCAGAACTTTTAAAAGTGTTCAGCTGTTTTAATCCAGTGCATCCGACACTTTGACGATCTGTTTGCCGAGGTTGTCCCCGGTGAAAAGATTCCTGAATGCTTTCGGCAGCTTATCGAAGCCTGCCTCAATGGACACTTCGGATTTGATCTTCCCTTCTTCTATCCATTTTGCGAGCTGCTCGCTGGCCTCTTTAGCCTCATCCTTGAATTGGCCGACGAGGAATCCCTGCATCAGGGCTTGGGATTTCACCAGTTTGGCCTGTACGCGCGGCCCGTTGTCCTCTTTACTGTTGTAGGCTGAAATTGCACCGCACACGGGTATTCTGGCAAAACGGTTCAAATGGTTGAACACTTCATCCGACACCGGGCCGCCGACATTTTCAAAATACACATCGATTCCATCAGGCACCGCTTCAGCAAGCCTTTCGGCATAATCATCGGCCTTGTAGTCCACACCTTCATCGAACCCGAGATTGTCGGTGAGGTGCTTCACTTTTTCAGGACCGCCTGCAATCCCGACGACCCTTGCACCTTTGATTTTGGCGATCTGTCCGACGACGGACCCCACGGCGCCCGATGCTGCAGAGACGACGACGGTTTCACCTTCCTGTGGCTTTCCTATATTCAGTAGACCACCGTATGCGGTGTGCCCCGGCATGCCGAGTGTGCTGAGGTATAGATACAGCGGCACTTCCGTCGACGGCACTTTATTGACCGCATCACCCGAGACGGTAATGAATTTCTTCCACGGCAGGGCACCTGTCACGACATCCCCGTTTTCAAAACCGTCCGCATTGGATTCGACGACTTTGCCGATGATGTGGCCGGCCAGCGGTGCATCAATCTTAAATGGTTCAACATATGATTTCGCATCGTTCATCCGTCCGCGCATGTACGGATCGACTGATATATAGACACTTTCTATCAGCAGTTCCCCGTCACCGGGTGAGCCCGTCTCAACTTCCTCATATCTGAAAACCTCGTCGCCGGGCACCCCGTCCGGGTGCTCTGCCAAAACAATTTGTTCATTCTTCAAGATAATCCTCCTCAGTGTAATGAAATGGTTCACTTCTCCCTTACCCGGTATGCACGAGATTCAAATAATGGATTCAGTTACATCATGGAGGGTCCTCATGACTCCAGGTCGGTTCATACGGTAAAAACCATTGATTTCAAAAAAACATCATTTCATCAATTTCCTGGATAGCGGTGATACACCAAGACTTTGAATGCCGAGTGACAACAAAACAGCGGCAAATGAGAGGGAAATGATCAGTTCGGCATCTCCTGGACTGCTTTGGGCATAGAGGCTCAATATGAGATAAACGGACATGGAACCCTTAAGGCCCGACCATGAAATCAACACCGATTCCCGCCAACTGATATGCCGGCGCCAGTGCGGAAATAATTGAGTGGTGGTTGTAATGATGATGAAACGGACGAGCAGGGCAAGGGCAAAGATGATGAATGCAAACCCCCATCCGTCAAAGACAAGGAATTTGGCCGCCTGAACGCCAATCAACAGGAAAAGCAGTGAAAGTATCGACAGTTCAGCGATGCCCCAAAAGCCATCCAGCGCCTCCCTGAAGTGATCTTCCCTGGTGGCCCGCCCATATTCGAAGGACAGCATGATGCCTGCAAAAACTGTTGCGAGCACACCGGATACACCGATGGCTTCAGCCAGGTTGAAGGTGCCATAAGCCAATATGATACTCAACATCACTTGATATTGCTTGTGATGGGTGAGATGTACGGCTTTGCCCATCAGCCATCCCAATGCGAGACCAAGCAATGTCCCTCCCAATGAAACAAGGAGGAATTCCCAAAAAAATGATAAGATACTGACCGATTCGCTCCCGGTGAACATGCCGGCGAGTGTACTGAAAATGACGATGCTCGTGCCGTCATTGATCAACGATTCACCCTCGACCACTTCGACCACCTTCATATCACCGGAAGCGCTTTTGATGATTGATGTGACGGACACCGGATCGGTTGGTGTGAGGATTGATGCAATCAGAAGCGCGCCGAGGAACGATATGGAAACGAAGGGGCCGCTCAATACATATATCAGTGCGCCGAGCAGTGCCACTGTCAAGATTATTCCGACGGTGGCGAGGAAAGTGATGATGCCGGCATTTTTTCTGAAGCCTTCTGCCGGGAACTGATAGGCGGCGGTGAACAGCAGCGCCGGAAGAAACACATGGTAAACCATGCTCTCCGTCACTTCAATTGAAGAAAAGTAGGGCATGAAGTGCAGACTGACACCACACAGCACTAAAATGACCGGTACCGGAAAGTTCTCTTGCTTTTTATCGATGGTAAAAACAATATAACCGATCAATAAAAGCAGTATCATCTGTGAAGCGGACAAGACGACACCCCCCCTGTGTATAGTTAACTTTCAATTCCCTCGTCAGTTTTACATAAACCCTTCACATCTCCCCGAGGACTGCACAACCATCCTTTAATGAGATTTCCAGGTGGTCAGTTCATCATTGAAAAGGCCGGGGAGAGTGTTCACAAAATACAATCACACTCTGGTATGATTGTATGTAAAGAATGCCATTATATTAAAAGAAGATCATGCCCGGAAGGAGGCCGGAATACATATTGAAAAAATCAGTGCTCGTCTTACTCGCCATTTCCGTCATCTGCATTGCGTTCGCTGCCATATTCGTGAAACTGTCCGGGGCGCCGGCAAGCATCATCAGTATGTACAGGATGTTTTTTGCAAGTCTCCTGCTGGCACCTGTCGTCTATAAATACAGGCGCGAGTTACTTAAGCTGACTGCAAGGGAGTGGGGCGCTTTAATCATTGCAGGCTTGTTCCTCGCCATGCATTTCGGCTTCTGGTTCGAATCCCTGCACCTGACATCCGTCGCAAGTTCGACGGTCATCCTCGCGCTGCAGCCGATCATCGCGATGGTCGGGGCCTACCTGGTGTACAGGGAAAAGGTGAGTGCCAGAGTGGCGGTTTCAGTGTTCGTCTCCTTCCTCGGGGTCGTCCTCATCAGCTGGGGGGATTTCAGCCTTACGGACCTGAGTGCCATCACGGGGAACTTCCTCTCGTTCCTGGGAGCAGTGGCGGTCGTCTGCTACTTCATGATCGGGCAGAATGCAGTGCGCAGCCTGAAGCACTGGGTTTACAGTTTCCTCGTCTTCAGCATCGCCGGGGTGTTCCTGTTGACCTACAACATCATCACAAATACCGAACTGTTTGAATATCCGCCAGGAGAGTGGCTGTTATTCGTGCTGCTCGCGATTTTCCCGACGATTGCACACGTCATATTCAACTACTTATTATATGAAGTCAGCCCCACCACCGTGTCGATGGCAATGCTGCTCGAACCGGTGGGGGCCTCCATACTCGCCTTCTTCATACTTTCAGAAACTCTGGGGCCCCTTCAGCTTGTGGGCGGAGTGATTGTACTGGGCGGCGTCTATATCTTCCTGAAGAGTCAGGGGCGGGGGAAACATGTGAAAACATGACCCGATTACACTATGACAGTCTGTAAATACGAATGATTTTTATGGTATAAGGGTATTGAAGTTAAGATAAGAAGTTTTATCTTAACGGAGGTGCACGAATGAAAAGACATTTTCGCTTGATCATACTTGGGGGCGGTGCCGGCGGGATTTCCACCGCAAGCAGCATATTAAGCAAGAAAAAAGATCTGAAAAATGAAGTCCTCATCATAGAACCGAGTGAGTATCACTTCTTCCAGCCGGGCTGGCCGCTTGTCGGGAGCGGGGAAATGAAGCCCGAATCGACGAAGAAACCGACGGAAAAAGTGATACCGAAAGGCGCCAGATGGATGAAGGCGTTTGTGGACAGTGTTGATCCCGTCAAACGGGAAGTGACAGCAGGGGGGACGACGGTCAGCTACGACTTCATGGTGGTGGCGATGGGCCTTGAATTGGATTTTGACTCGATCAAGGGGGCTAAGGCCGCACTCGGTAAAAACGGCGTCACTACAAACTACCTGTACAATTTGACAGGGTACACGTATGAATCGCTCAAAAATACGATGACGGGGAATATAGTGGTATCAAGACCCCGGTCAAAAATCAAAGGTGGAGTTTCAGCTGAAAACTCGATATTCACCATGGATGATTACATTAAGAAACATGATCGTGAGGCCAATATTGTCTTCAGGTCGGGCCGTGCTGAAATATTCGAGGTGAAGAAATACAGTGACAGCCTGAAAGAGCAGCTGGAAGCAAAAAACATCGATTATAAACTGAATGAGGAACTGGTTGAAGTCCGGGGTGAGGAGAAAGAAGCGGTGTTCAAAAACCATGAAACAGGAGAGCGGCATACGGTGCCGTTTGAGATGCTGGTCATCACACCGCCGATGCATGGACCGGCCGCATTGAATGGATCCGGGCTGCTTGATGACGGGGGCTGGGTGGATGTAGATAAGCACACCATGATGCACAACACTTACACGACTGTATTTTCACTCGGGGACGCCGCCAGCCTGCCGACGGTGAAGATGGGTGCTGCAGTCAGGGAACAATACAAAATCCTTGTCGATAATCTCATTGAACGCATGGAGGACAAAGACCCGAGCCATATATATGAAGGCAAAACGGCATGTCCGGTCGCTACAGAGTACGGAGAGTTGATCCTGGCGGAATTCGGTTATGACAACATACCGAAGGAAACCACTTTCCTGGATCAGTCCGATGATAAGAAACTGTTCTACCAGTTCAAGAAGAATATGCTGCCGTTCATGTACTGGTACGGACTGTTAAACGGAAAGGCATAGACGAGTCAAAAAGATGACTGCCGATCGGCAGTCATCTTTTTAATCGATCGTACCTTGCATAAAAAAGTGCCATATATTAAAAGTCCTGTTCAGAAACCTTTCTGAACAGGACTTTTAATATATGAATCGTTTTGTGAATAGATATGATGCTGCTTATCTTTTGTCCGTCAGGTCGTCGACATCTCTTGTATCGGCACCGGTACGTGTATCAGCATCTACAGTTTTGTTCTTTGTGGAACCTTTGGTAGGGTCAACCGTATCATCTCGATCGGAAACACCGGCGGTTCTCGCGTCAGCGCCTTTTGTAGTGTCGGTCGCATCAGTTGCGCCAGTAGTACCGGTCGCACCAGTAGTACCTGTACCTGTTGTACCTGTATCCGTCGTGCCCGTAGTACTTGTAGCTGCCGTTCTATTGGAACGATCTGCGATCTCATGATGGTCGTTGATGAGACCAAAGAATTTTAAGGAGTACAGTGCTGCCAAACCAACCAGGATATAAACTATTTTGGCCCCGATGTCTTCCTGGCTTCCGAAGATTGATGCCACAAGGTCGAATTCGAACAGCCCTACAAGCAGCCAGTTCAATCCACCTATGATCACGAGTGCCAAAGCAATCATGTCCAATGCTTTCATAAAGTCTCCTCCTTGTTATTTCATGCTACTGAAAGTATTCCCTTATAAAAAAGGGCTAAACGTAAAATGCATATATTTTTAAGGATCGAGGACAGAAAGCACCCATCTCCTCCAGTCTTTTCATTTATGGTTGAAAAGATGTAAAAGCCTTGTTATCCATTGACTCGGTCAGTGATTTATGGAACTCTTAAAGAAATGAATGTTTAAAAAGGGAAAGGGGTTTATATATGTTTGAAATAACGGGTACGTTGATTATAGTCATTGCGATTGTGGCCGTGCTGCTGATTGCCGCTGTCGGCTGGTATCTATTCATGAAAGCGAGATACCGGACGGTGCCTTCCAACGAAGCGTTGATTGTTACAGGTCCGAATCTTGGGGATGAGACGAAGGAGACCAACATCTATAAAGATGATCAGGGCCGCTACATGAAAGTCATCCGTGGCGGCGGTCACAGATTGAAACTGTTCCAGACGGGGACCCGGGTGTCACTGAAGTCATTCCAGCTGCAGATATCGACACCTAAGGTCTACACATTGGAAGGTGTCGGCATTTACGGCCAGGCCGTGGCAACGGTCAAAGTCGCGGATGATCTCGACGGCATAGTGAAATATGCAGAGCAGTTCCTGGGCAAAGACCAGGAGGATATCGAACATGAGATTTCCGAGGTCCTGAACTCGAACCTCCGTGCGATTTTGTCCAAGATGACGGTCGAGCAGATCAATAAGGACCGTGAGAGCTTCAATGAGCAGGTGCGTGAAATCGCTCAGGACCAGCTGAACAGGATGGGATTCAAAATCACATCACTCGGCTTATCCGATCTCCGGGATGATGAGAATTATCTTGAAAATCTCGGGCGTCCGCAAATTGCGCGGGTGAAGAAAGAAGCGGAAATCGCAGAGTCCGAAAACAGACGTGAAACGGAAATCCAGCAGGCGAAAGATAATGAAGACATCTCCAATGAACAGTACAAGCGGGAGATGAACATCGCAGAAAGCCGTAAAGAGAAGGATTTGAAAGATGCGAGGATCCTGGCGGAGACCGAGAAGGAAAATGCCGCTGCAAGGGCTGCAGGTCAGCTTGAAGAGGAAGAACGCCGCCTGGAAGTCGAAAGGCAGCGTCTTGAAATCCGCGAACAGGAGAAACAGAATGATTTGAAACTCCGTCAGCTGGAGCGTGAAAACGACGTCGAGCTGGAACGCCAGCAGGTCGCGATCAGAAGGCAGCAGGCTGAGGCGGATTACTATGCACAGACCAAAGAGGCCGAGGCGAGGGCTGAAGCCCGCATGGCCGAAGGTAAGGCTGAGGCGGAAGTCATCCGGGAGAAGAGCCTTGCGGAAGCTGAAGCGATCGAGCGCCGTGCCAAGGCGATGGCTGAACATAAGGACGTCATCATTCTTGAACAGCTGATCGAAATCATGCCTGAGTTCGCAAGAGCCGTGAGCGACTCCTTAAGCAATGTCGAATCCATCCGAATCCTGGACAGCGGTAAAGGTGAACAGATGAGTTCGCTGCCGAACACGGTCACGGGTACAATGGCAAAGCTGCAGGAAAGCATGGGGCAGATGACAGGGTTCGATCTGGAAGGGTTCCTGAACAATTTATCCGCTTCTGCAGGGGAGCAGAGTGAAGCGGAATACAGGGAAATCGAGGAAGATGAACCGACACCACATGATCCATCCACTTCCGAAGACGAAAGTGCCGATGAGTCCGGGGGCACGGAAGACGGCCTGGAGCCGCCCGCTGAAGACCGTCCGGACAGCGATCCGGTCGATGATTATTATGAGGATTATAAAGGTTACTAAGAAAATGACTCTGCGGAGTCATTTTTTTATTGCCGTATAACCGGGGCGAGCATTTACAGGCCGTAAATTTCCCCTCGGAAGCTGAATGACGTACACTGATAGAAAGAAAAAAGCAGGAGTGAACGCATAATGAAACAGTATTACAGCGATGTCATCCAATTCAGGGGCACGCATTATGACTTCGGATATCACCAGGGGATGATGCTGAAAGATTCGCCCATATTGACGAACCGTGAGCGCCAGTGGAAACCCCGGCAGCACCGGCACTTCATAATTGATGAGGATGAATTCACCGGAGTCATGAAAAAATTCTCCCCGTTGTTGTTGGAGGAGATCGAAGGTCTTGCTGATGCGCTGGAGATGGAGGCACCCGATGCGATCCGCCAGTTCGGCGGGTATTATCTTGAATATGTCACGAGCGGCTGTTCGATTTATACAGGTGATGATTTCATGGTCCGCAATTACGACAGCCATCCGAAAGGTTATGAAGGCCGGTACATGTTCTATCAGCCGACCGACGGCGGATATGCGGTGATCGGTCCTTCGATGCAGATCACGGGAAGGATCGACGGCATGAACGAAAAAGGTCTTGTCCTGGGTTATAATTTCACCCACAGCAAGAAATCGGATGATGGCTTCATTTGTAACATGATCGGCCGGCTGATCCTTGAAAACTGTGCAGATGTCGATGAAGCGGTGGAAATGCTGAAGGATATTCCGCACAGGCATTCATTCAGCTACCCCGTCATGGATACGAGCGGCAGGTCATATGTTGTCGAAGCGTCCCCGAGGAAGGTCGTGGTGAGGGCAGCGAATGTATGCACGAATCATTTTCATATATTGAACGAGGAAAACCGCTACCGCCAGGAGGAGACACGGGGACGTGAAGAAAGGATCGAGACCCGCCAACAGGGTGCGGACAATGCTTATGAGTCATATAAGGTGATGAACGATCCGGCACACGGTATATTTTCAAACAAATATGATGCCTCGGCCGGAACCATCCACACTTCAGTTTATTTTCCGGAAGAACTGAAGGCATGGTTTGCCATGGGACCGGGCCGCGCACCGGTCATCTTCGATTTCGGCAAATGGCTCGCCGGCGATGATGTGTATGTGAAACAGATTAAAGGCCTGCTCGAATTCGACCGCCCGTTCGTGAATATGGAAGACATGACCCGTGAAAGCAGGGTGCTGGGATAACTCTTCCTATGCCGTTGATTAATCCGGCCCCTTATGGGGAACACTTAATTAACGCATTTCAAGATAGGAGTGGTTGGTTAATGACAAAAACCGTTGGAGAATTTCTATTCGATCATTTGAAGGCGGAGGGCATCACCGAAATTTTCGGTGTGCCGGGAGATTTCAACTTTTCCCTGCTCGATACACTGGAAGATTACGATGGCATCGATCTGATCGATAATCGAAATGAGCTGAACGCGGGTTATGCAGCAGATGGATATGCACAGGTGAAGGGCCTTGCGGCACTGATCACGACTTTTGGGGTCGGTGAATTGAGTGCTTCGAACGCCATCGCCGGAGCATACAGTGAGAACATCCCATTGGTACACATTGCAGGTTCCCCGGATCTCGATGCGCAGGAGGCTGGAGATCATGTCCATCACACATTGATGGACGGTAATTTTGAAGTGTTCAGGCATATGTATGAACACATCACTGCCTATGCCGTCAAAGTGACGAAGGAGAATGCAGGCACCGAGATTCCAAAAGCGATCCGCATCGCAAAAAAGAAGAAGAAACCGGTCTATCTGGATTTTCCGATCGATCAGGTGACTGAACCGGTTGGAGAGGTGAAAGCTGCCGAAGCAGTAGAGGAGACAGATGAAAAGAGTCTTGAAGCGGCTGTGGATCGAGCGAAGGTGCAGCTGGAAGAGGCGGATCAACCAGTGATGCTTGTCGACTTCAACACATTGCGCTTTCATCTCGAGCCGGAGGTGCAATCGCTTGCCGAGGCGCTCAATGTGCCGGTGGCACAGATGATGCAGGGGAAGGGTGGTTTCAATGAACAGCATCCCCAGTACATCGGCATGTACGGCGGCGCCTTCGGCGATCCTGAAGTGCAGAAGAGCGTCGAGGCAGCCGACTGCATCATTGCAGTCGGTATGCTCTGGTCCGACTTCAACCTTTCAAAATATACTGCAAAACTCGACACCGAAAAGATGATCATCATCCATCCACATTCAGTCGAGGTCGCGGGTGAGAAGTATGAAGGCATCCATGCAGCAGATGCACTGGAAGCACTTCAGAAATCCGGAAACCGGAGAGAAGGGGAAGTGGAGACGCCGCCTTCCATCTATGATGATACAGCCGGCGGACCGGAAGAGGAAATTGCGGCGGAGTCTTATTACCCGCGCTTCCAAAGGATGCTTAAAAAGAATGATATACTCGTCGTTGATACAGGGACGCTTTCTTACGGCATGAGCCAGGTGAAGCTGCCCGAAGGCACAACGTTCATATCCCATGGTGCATGGCAGAGCATCGGTTATGGCACACCGGCGGCACTCGGAGCCTCGGTGGCGGCTAGGGACCGCCGTGTACTGCTGTTCATCGGGGAGGGTGCCTTCCAGTTCACGGCCCAGGAGCTGAGCACCATCATTGAAAAAGGCTATAAGCCCGTCATATTCCTGTTGAACAACCAGGGCTATACGATTGAACGGTATTTGAACACGGACAGGCCTTATGCAGAGTATAATGATGTGCCCGTGTGGGATTACATGTCGCTGGTCGATACTTTCTCCAGTGTCACGGAAGTGTTCAAAGCCCGGGTGACTACAAACGGAGCGCTGGAGGAGGCGATTGAAAATGCGGAAGACTTTAATGGGCCTAGTGTCATAGAACTCTTCGTCACGGATCCGATGGATGCGCCGCTTTATCTGCATAATTTAAGGGAACACGCAAAAGATGATTAAAAGTCCGTTGAATGAGAAAAAAACACCCTTTGAAAAAAGGGTGTTTTTTAGTATTTTCTTTAGACAGAAGAGCACAAGTTATTTGATGATCATGACAGGCGTGTTGACGCGTTTTGCCACTTTATGTGTGACATGCCCCAGTACATGCTTGAGTTCCATTTTGGCACGCTTGTTGCTCATGATGACGACTTCATACTCATTTTCCTTGATTTCATTCAACAGTTCGTTGATGACCCGCCCTGATCTTATAACGATTTCATAATTCAATCCCAGTTCGTCAAGCTGGTCGGTGAAAGGCTTGAGTTCCTCAACTTTACCTTTTTCGATGTCATCAAAATGTTTACCGTGATATTTCACATTATCCGCCATTTCATTTTCCGAGATGACATGGAATATGGTGATGACAGCATTTGGATTTTTATTGGTCAGTTTCACCAACTGTTCCGGGACGTTGGTGAAAGTGTTGCCAAAATCATACGGCAGCAAAATTTTTCCGTACATAAGCCCACATCCTTTCAAGTCTTTAAATATTGATAAAAAGAAATTATCATTTTTCATGTTATTATGCCATTCATTATATTAGATTTCCATTTAAAAGGGGTGTAAAACATCAATCGAATATAAAAAGGGTACTGTGCTTAACATCCCAATGCTTTTGTCCATTGCAGGGGAGAGTGAACTTCAGGGCATCCCCGGGTCACCTGATGACCTGGTTGCCGCCCTGACGCTGGGCTGCGACCAACTTCTCCGTGACCGTCTGGAGCAGTTCGCTGACCGTTTCACCGGGTATGTACGCCGCGACGCCGCCGCTGACCGTAATGTCCCGGGGCACTTCGAATACGGTGGTCATGACCGTCTCACGTATTTCTTCAGCCATTGCATAAGCTTCTTCCTCACGCACATCATCAAGCAGGATCATAAAGACCGTTTCCCGGTAGCGCCCCGCGAAATGATTCCCGCCGGCTGCACTCCGGATGATGCCACCTGCGGTCTTTAAAATGTTTTCGCTCATCACGACGCCGAGCTCCTCTTCATATTTTGCATAATCGTCAATACGAAGAACGATGATGGACTGGGGATCTTCCCTCTCCTTGAGGTAGGACAGCTCCAGAAGCACGCTCTGCCGAGCATACAGGGAAGTCAGGGCATCCATCCTCATCTGGCTCCTCAGTTTGCTGTTCTTCCTCTTCAGCTGCGCTTTTTCCTGCTCCTCCTCAGTCACGTCGAACACGATGCCTTTTAGGAAAAGAGGTGCGCCGTCCTCCGTCCGTTCCGTGACCTTCCCACGGTCCTGGTAGACTTTCCATGAACCGTCCTTCGCCCGGATGCGGTACCTCACTTCCCAGACCGGTATTTTGCCTTCGAGGTGGTCCCGCATCATCTGCATGACGGGTTCGTAATCGTCCGGATGCAGTTTTTCCGTGAAAAATTCATAGGCCACCTTCTCCGGCAGCTCTTCTTTCGTATAGCCGAGCGCCGTGGCCTTCATCGGGTTGTATGTCACTTCATTGACCGTGAAATCCCAGAACCACTGTCCCAGGTTGCCCGTCCATCCGAACTCCAGCCTCTCCGTCTCATGGAATGTATCCAGCAGCTCCTTGTTCAACCTTTTCAATGAATCGATTTCTTTGATCAATTCTTCTCTTGAGTACTCTGTGTCGCTTTGCATCATGTGCCTCCTGTGGAATTTTATGTCTCTTCAGTTTAATCTACTTGCGAAAGACATTCAATTGCGGGGACTGGTAAATCGGTATATATAGTGCCATTCATTAAGAATGGATGATCATTCGGGGAGCATGAAAATCGATATATACCTTTACTCGCTTTAGTAAGGAATTATAGAATGATTCATGATTATAAGAATGAAATGGCTCATCATGAAATGAAGGTTATTCAGAATTGTATGCACCTTGTTGTTTTTAAGTTTCCTGGAGGGTGTCCATATATTCAACACGGACCAGAGGATCATAATGCAAAATGAAACCTCTCACCAAAAGATTTCTATGTAAAAAGTCAGCCCGAACCTTTAAAGAGGCCGGGCTGTCATCAATCATCTCTTAAAGTCTTATCTTGAATGTCAGGTTATAATATGGCTATGCCGTATATAAGCGCGATGACACCTATTGCCAAAGCGACGCCATTAAGTGCTTTCTGAGGGGAGAACAGACCGAGGATCCCAAGGATGATCGCTGCGATACCGAGGAAAACCGGCTGCCAGAAGAAACCGATCAAACCGAGGATGATACCAATCCATCCGACCCACAGTCCTGTCGTGTTGTTCAGACTGTTTTCTGATTGTCTTTCAGTATGTTCACTCATGAATTTACCACCTTTCCATTGAAATAGTTTCAGGAGGAAGACGTCCAGGGGGTGATCTGAATGATCGCCTTCCTTTGTCTTTCTTTCTACTTATAAATTAACCATTACCGGCATATGCCTAACAAACGTATCGGAGAAGGTGTGCAGATTTGAATACATTCAGATTAGATTTGTCGGGATTCGGGAACAGGATGGATGAATTGTCATATGAAAAACAGGAATTCAATTGTTTGGACGATACCGGGAGGGAAATGCATGACAGAACAGAAAAATGCACGGCCGCTGTTGATAGAAAGTTTTAAAATGTTGCTTCCGCAATATCCGTTTGAAAAAATCACCGTACAGATGATTGCTGAAAATGCCGGTGTGAAGCGGGCGACATTCTACAATCATTTTCTGGACAAATACGAATTGTTTTCAGTGATCCTTGAAGAGGAGCTTTTCCAGGCAATACATACGATGATGGAGGCGGATATGGAAAGGGAATCGCTGAAGATGATCTTCAGCTATTTTGAAAAGAACCGGGATTTTTATGCGCAGGCATTCCAGGTGCACGGACAGAATTCCTTCGAAGCGGTCCTCAGGGACAAGATGCAGCTGTTCTACAATAAAGTGTACGATAAGCACGGTTTGAACCTTGATGAGAATTTATCTGCACTCACACAGACAGTGGTTGAGATGTACCATGCTTCAGGGCTCGTCTATATTCTCGAGAAATGGATCACAGAGGAGCCGGCCACCCCGGCCGGTGAAGTATTTGAAGCCTATGTCTACCTGATATCCAACTCCATATTGGATCTGACATCGGATGGGTGAATGCCGTTTAAATTTTCATGGACTGATGGTACAGTGGATATAATACTTGTAAAGGAAGATGACTATGGGTTTATATGAATACCGCACCACGGTGCCTGAATCCTGGCTCGATTACAACGGCCATATGAATGACGGCCAGTACAGCCGCGCCTTCAGCGACGCCGGGCTTGAATGGATGAAACATCTCGGACTTGATGGGGAGAAGGTCAAGGCATTGTCTTTCACCACTTTCACCCTGGAGAATCATATCGTTTATCAGAAAGAAGTGTTTGCGGGTGAAGAAATCACGATCAAAATCAGGATTTACGACTTTGATGCCAAGAGGATGCATGTCTTCATGAGCCTCCATAATGAAGAGGGGACGCAGTGTGCCACTTATGAAGTGATGTATATGGGCATGGATACTGAAACCGGCCGGCCGGGTGAGTTCCCGGAAGTGCTTGATCAGGCTGTCAAAGCGTATTATGACGGCCAGGGGGCCATGGAAACACCGAAGGAAATCGGACGTATGATTGGTATCAGAAGATGAAGAAGACTGCCGGCTTAAGAACCGGCAGTCTAATTTTTTGTATTAAATCTTTGGCGAAGGATTTTATTGACTTCTGACATAAAAATATCCGCCCACCGGCAACGCGCGGGAGCGGAGTATGGGGCTATTTTTTGAACAGGCGGGAAAACGCAGCCGGTGCTTTTGATTCGAATCGCACATATTCATCTGTCGCCGGGTGTTTGAATTCAAGGGCCTGTGCATGGAGTCCCATCCTTTTGATGGGGTTGGTCTGTGCGCCGTATTTCTTATCACGGACGATTGGGTGGCCGATATCCTGCATGTGCACACGGACCTGATTTTTACGCCCGGTTTCCAGGTTCACCTGCAGCAGCGAAAAATGGTTGTTGGATCTCAGCACTTTATAATGTGTGATGGCTTTTTTTCCTTTTTCAGGGTTCTGGCTGGAGCGCATGATCAGTGCCTTGTTTTCCGAGAGCCATGAAGTGACCGTGCCCCCTTTTTCGACTTTGCCTTCCACGAGTGCGATATACGTGCGTTCTGACACGATGCTGCCCCAGTCGTTCTGCAGCTTCTGCTGGACCTGCTTATTTTTTGCGAAGATCATCACCCCGGAAGTGTCCCGGTCCAGACGATGGACGACAAAAATGCGGTTTTTAGGATGGACCTTCTGTAAATAATCAGACAGCTGACGGTAGGCGGTCATCTGATTTTCCTTTTCAGATGCGATGGACAGGATACCCGCTTCTTTATCGATCACGATGATGTCCTGATCTTCATGCAGGATTTTAAGGCCTCTGATCTTTGCATCATGCTTTCCGGTGCGCGTCTCCATCTCGACACGGTCACCCGGTTTGAGTGCATCGTCAAACTGGGTCGTTGTTTCGCCGTTTACACTGATCTGGCCACGGCTCAGAATACCTTTTACTGCTTTCCGGCTGCGTGAGGGCATCTTTTCAAACAAATATTCGAGCAATGCCGCAGGTTCTTCCACTGTCCATTCCGCTTCAGGCTTATTTATAACGTTTCTTTTTTTCATTCCTACTTCCTCCATATCGATTTTCCTTCAAATACCGGTTTCCTTCACAAGAGAAAGCGTTCAATACTTCCACAGTCGGTCATGATATTATAATTCAATTCTACTATACTAGGGACCTCGATTACTAATTGAACTTATTTCATGAACTCCTTCAGTCCATCTTCGGTGATTTCCCGGAGCTTTTGCCTCGATTCTGGCTCGTATGCCTGCATCAATACTTTTGAACGGTTTTTCCCGTCATAAAACTCACCCGTCACATCTTCCAAATCTGCAGAAGCTGCAAGAAATGCGAGTGCCTCCTGTCCCTGTGCCACCGAAGACTGCGAACTGCCGAAATGTTCATCGACCATATTCGTGTCCATCAGTGTCGCAGGGTGGAGGGCATTGACGGATATTCCTTCATCATTCAATTCTTCAGCAAGGTCGAAAGTGAACATGATCAACGCCAGTTTACTGCGTGCATATGCAAGAAAGCCGTCATAACTCTTTTCCGTATTCAAATCATCAAAATCCAGCTCGGCCTGCCCGATGGAAGCGACATTTACGATTCTGGCATCCTTTTTCAATAAAGGGAGCAATTTTCTTGTGAACAATACCTGCGCGAGGTAGTTGACCGCCCAGATTAGTTCAAAGCCATCCTCGCTTGTATTGCGCGCACTGCCGGACTTCGGTCCGCCGCCGATGCCTGCGTTGTTGATCAGGACATCAATCTGCTTTCCACCGGAACGTATATCTTCGGCTGCCCGGCTGACGGACCGGAGGGAGGAGAAGTCCCCGTTGTAATACTCCAGCTCTTCATTACCGGTTGCCTCTTTTATATCCTCAAGCGTACGTCTTCCTTTATCTTCGTTTCTGCCATGCAGGAGCACTTCCGCACCTTTTCCTGCAAACCATTCCGCTGCCGCCTTACCGAGACCGTCTGTCGATCCGGTGATCAGCACTGTACATTCAGATAAACGTTTCATAAGCCCCTCCTTCTTATGATGGTGTATGATGCCTCATACTTGCGGCTGCCGGCTGATATAGCTCACGAGTACCGGTTGTTCATCCGCCACAATACTTTTGAAGAATTCATATGCATATCCGTCCGTCGTGTCCACTTCCAGATTGATCTGTTCAAAATCCTTTTCCAGCAGGTGAAGCAATGTATCTTTGAACGTTGAGATGAGACTTTGCTTTGCTTCCGTATCTGCATAATAACAATAACCGACATCCACTGATGCTTCATCATTCTCATACATCAGCATATAAGCGGTAATTTTTCCGGTTTCATCATAAATCACTATAGAATTTTTAAAATCCAACTCATCAGTGATGAGGCCCTCCCATCCGGCAAGGCTCATCTCCCTTAATGGAATTAATTGATGGACGGATTCGTACACTTTCTTAGAAATGTCGAGCAGCTCGCCGGTCATTTCGAAATTCTTCTCAGTCACTTCCCCTCCCGCTTCATCACCATCGAAATGACTGAACATTTCAGTGATGTCCACTTCAAGCTCGTAAGTCTCTCTGAACTTCTCAAAGCCGTGTTCATCAATGAGCTTTTCATATAACCCGTGCCTGCAGTGGACCTCCAGGATGATGTCGGAGAGAGGAAGGGTCGACTTCAATTTTTCATACATATCAACTACAGTTTCAGGTTTTATACTCTTATCCAGCACGGCAAACCTCAAGTAAAGTGTTGAAGGGTGGTAGGGATTCAGTGAGTAATACAGATAGGAGAGTATTTCATCTTCCGCCTCGCATATCACACCGTGTCCGGATGCAGGGTAGTTGGGGATCATATTTTTATCCTGCAGATGCGCAGCGATGTCTTTATGCAGTGTGATTTCCATGGTGTCCTCCATCTTTTGAATTTATGATTTTATTATAAAGTATCATACCCGGACTTTATAGCAATTAATTATACATTGGAAGGTGAGCAGCGGAGTGGAATATCCATGGCCCATGGCCGCCGAAGCAGGACTGACTTGAAATCCTCAGGCGACCAAATGACAAGCAGACCTGTCCAAGGTCTGTTTTCAATTCGGATCCCACCCACGTCCACCCATAACGCCTGCAAATCATTCGACAACTCGATCAGGTTGTGATCCGGGTCCCTTATATACAGTGATATGATCTTCCCGCCGGCGCCTGTCCTGTTGATCGGGCCAATCTCGATTTCGATACCATGCAGCTCCAGGTGGTTGACTGCATCTTGAAGGGACTTTTCGGTAATGAAGCATACATCCGCAGAACCTGTTGCAGGCGACGCAGCCCGAGGTTCTATCATGGAATCTTCCTGGTGGAGATTTATCTTCTGGCTGCCGAACTTCAAAGCGGTCCTGTCTTCACCAAATCTTACCAACCTCCATGCCCAAAACATCCCTGTAGAATTTTGAAGTTTGCTCGATACTTGAGACGGTCATCACCATATGGTCGATTTTTTTGATCATCATATTCAGTTCCCCCTCAGGATTTGACTCATACAACACTATTGACCAGTGCCATAAATGGTCTCCACCTCTCTCACGATCTCCCTGAAAATTTCCGCAGCCTCCCCCTCACGGGCGAGCCTCAAGCCCTGGCCGCTCCAGAGGTGCAGCAGGTCGCTTCTTCCGGCCTTCGCCGCCTCACTCCGCATCTTTTTCGTTGTCTGGTTCTGGAATGGATAAGGGAGTATTTCGTCCTGAAACGCCTCCATATCAGCCATGAAGTCATTCCTTATGCCTCTTGCATATTTTCCGCTGAAGGCCCGTGTCAGTACCGTCCCGGATTCTTCTCCGGCAAGTATCGCATCCTTATGGATGCGGGGTGCGGCACTTTCTTTTGTTGTGAGGAATGCCGTGCCGAGCTGTGCAGCCGATGCTCCCAGGATAAGGCTCGCATAGACGCCGCGGCCGTCCATGATGCCGCCTGCCGCGATGACGGGTATATCCACCGCATTGGCCGCCTGCGGTACGAGTGCCATCGTGCCGACAGTGGAGGTAAGAGCATCATTTAAAAATGAGCCCCTGTGGCCGCCGGCTTCATATCCCTGCATGACGACCATATCCATGCATTCATCAGCGTTCATCACCGCTTCTTCAACCGTGGTGGCGCAGCCGATGAGGGTGACGCCCGCTGCTTTAAGTTTCCTGATAGTTGAAGTCTCCGGTATGCCGAAAGTGAAACTGCATATTTTCACACCGGACTCGGCAATGACGTCGACAAGGTGGTCGAAATCATCATCATGTTTGAGTTCCGGTTCATCCTGGGTGATTCCCAGATTTTCATGATAAGGTGCGAGCACTTCCTTCATACGATGGATTTCGGTGTTGGTGACTTCATTGTATTCCGGCACGAACAGATTCACTGCAAAGGGTTTATCCGTAAGTGCCCGTGTGCTTCTGATATCTTCACGCAGTTTTTCCGGAGTGTAATAGCCTGCACCGATGCTGCCGAGTCCCCCCTGATTGGAGACTGCTGCAACAAGTTCAGGCGTGGTCGAGCCTGCCATGGGTGCCTGGATGATCGGATACCGGATGTCCAATTGTCTTGTCACTTCGGTCTGGTGCCACATATTTTCCACCTCTTCATTGAGTCGTGAATGTAATAATGCACTTCAATTCTAACATTTTACCGGGATTTTGAAAGCGGTATTATTATTTCGGATATGGAAATGGTTATGATAAAATGATGGGGAATACAAGATAAAGGAGACTCATAATGGATAAACAACTGACATTGATGAAAAGTTTGACGGATGCCCACGGCATCTCTGGTTTTGAATATGATGTGAAACAGGTCATGAAAGAATACATCGAGCCGGTGAGTGATGAGATCATCACGGACAACCTCGGCAGCATCTACGGCAAGCGCCGTGCCAAAAATGGTGAAAAGACGCTCCTGATCGGCGGGCACCTGGATGAGATCGGCTTCATGGTCACAGAAATCGACGATAACGGCTTCATCAAGTTCACACCGATCGGCGGTTGGTGGAATCAGGTCATGCTGTCACAGCGCATGAACGTCATCACGGACGACGGCATACTGACAGGCGTCATCGGTTCAAAGCCGCCGCATGCCCTCTCGCCTGAAGAGCGCAAAAAGCCGGTTGAAATCAAGAATATGTTCATTGATATCGGTGTTGCAGATAAGGAAGAGGCACTGAAAGCGGGGGTGAAACCGGGCGATCAGATCACACCTTATATGGATTTCACCGAGATGGCGAACAAGAACTACCTGCTCGCAAAAGCATGGGATAACCGTATGGGTTGTGTCGTGGCGGTCGATGTGCTTCAGAATCTTGAAGGCGAAGACCTCGGCATCAACGTCGTCAGCGGCGCCACTGTACAGGAAGAAGTGGGCCTCCGCGGTGCGAAGACTTCCGCCAACACCGTGAAGCCGGACCTTGCGATTTCCGTCGATGTCGGCATCGCATGGGACACGCCGGGGATGAAGCCTGAAAACGGCCAGGGCAAGCTCGGTGACGGCCCGCTTGTCGTCCTGATGGACGCCTCCAACATCGGCCATGTCGGCTTCCGCCGCCATATCCAGAAGGTCGCCGAAGAAAACGGCATCCCTTTCCAGTTCCAGGCGGTGCCGGGCGGCGGTACGGATTCCGGCGGTTTCCACGTTGCGAACGAAGGGGTGCCTTCCGTCAACATCGGGGTGCCTCTCAGGTACATGCATTCCAACGTCTCCATCCTGCATAAGGAAGATGTCAACAATGCAGTGAAACTGATCACCGAGATCGTCAAATCGCTGGACGATGACACAGTGGAGAACATCATTTGGTAAGAGAGGTCATCACTTCAAAAGACAATACCCGCATCAAAAATCTGCGTAAGCTGCATAAGAGGAAAGAGCGCAGCAGAACGGGGATGTTTCTGATCGACGGTGAACATCTCGTGGAGGAAGCGGTGGCGGCAGGTCAGAGGATCCACTACCTCATCGCTGAAGCGGACTACACCTTCACTTTCGATGCATCGGATTTTGAAGTGGTTTATGTGAGTGCGCCCGTGCTGAAGTCCCTATCGCAGCTTGAGGCCCCGCAGGGCGTCATGGCGGCCCTCACATATGTGCCGCCTGAAGTTTCGGGCGATAAAGTGCTCGTGCTGGATGATGTGCAGGACCCCGGCAATCTCGGCAGTCTGATCCGCACGGCGGACGCATTCGGCTTCGACCGTGTAGTGGTCTCCCGCGGGACTGTGGACCCTTTCAGTGATAAAGTGCTCCGCAGTGCACAGGGCAGCACATTCCACATCAGCATAGAGGTCGCTGATGCCGGTGGGGCCATACGGGAGTTTGACGGGATGACCATCGGTACGAGCTTGAGGGATGCGGAGTTCCTGGATGAGGTCCCCCAACCGGACAGGCTGCTCGTCGTCCTCGGCAACGAAGGCCGCGGAGTCAGCGGCGAATTGCTCGGGTTTGTGGACCGTACGGTGAAGATCCATATGCCGGGACGGTCCGAGAGCCTGAATGTCGCTATCGCCGGTGGCATACTGATGCATCATTTTAAATCATGAATCAAGGTCTGCAGGCTCCATGATGATAAGGTCATGGAGCCTTTATCCGTTGAATTTTAAGGAAATATAAATAAATTGTGCCGGGTTTGGGTAAACACATGTTAACAACGATTATTAAAATCATTAGGAGGGTTATTATGAAAAAGTATCTGGTGGCCGGCGGTTTGGCATCTGTACTGCTGCTCGGTGCCTGTGGCGACGAAGAAGAACCTGAGATGAGCGATGATGCTGTGGATACGGAACAGGAAGCGGAAGAGGACGGCACGGCAATCGATGCGGATAATGGCGAAGAAGAGTCTGAAGATGACGAGTCGGACCGTCAGGACACGCTCGATGATGAATCTGATGTTGATGATGAGGATGAAGATTCCGAATAGCATTTGATTCATGTGTTAAGGTGAAAGATGCAACCGGAGACAATGATTTTTAGGAGGATGGATATGAAGAAATATTTACTGGCCGGCGGTTTGGCCTCGATATTGGTGCTCGGCGCATGCGGCGAGGACGATGCCGACCTGGGCGAAGATGCTGAAGAAATGGACCATGGTACAGGCGACCAGGATGAGGCGGATAATGAAACCGGTGAAGAAACTCAGGAGATTGATGAAGGCGCTGCCGATGAAACAGGCGAGGGGCAGTCTGAGGAAGAAGCGGAAGATGCCGATTAGCGCCAGCACATAAAATCCCGTGGAAGCTTGATTTTTTAATTTTTTGACTTATAATGATTCTATAAATGAAAATGCAGGCTTCACATGAAGACAGGAATAAATGACCCCGGCATTCACCTTCAGGGAGTGCGGCACATGACTGAAATGCCGTACGGTGAATGGGGTCAGGTTCACCTGACGGATGAAGTGACGGGTAAAACCCTTATCTTTTGAAGTGTCTGTATTTAATCATGCAGAAATTTAGGTGGTACCGCGGAATCCCGTCCTTGATGTTTCAAGGGCGGGATTTTTTATTTTAAAGGAGTGAATAAAATGGATACATCGCAAATGTCCCGGATTCAGGATGATTTCGACGCGTCTTTGAAGACCGTGGAGGATGCAAGGAGCCTTCAGGATTTGAAAGTCCGGTATCTCGGTAAAAAAGGTGAAGTGACGGGTCTCATGAAAGAAATGAGGAACCTTTCCAATGAAGAGCGTCCGGCGTACGGACAGAAAGTGAACGAACTGCGTCAGCACATCGATGCAGCGGTTGAAGAAAAGCGCGCTGAAATTGAAGCGGCGGCTTTGGAGGAAAGGCTGAAAAGTGAGACGATCGATGTGACCCTTCCGGGCCGCACGTTCAACATCGGTTCCCAGCACCCGATATCCAGAATCATTGAAGATATCGAGGATTTCTTCCTCGGGCTCGGTTATGAGATCCAGGAAGGTTATGAAGTCGAAACGGACTACTACAACTTCGAGGCGCTCAATCTGCCGAAATCACATCCGGCACGCGATATGCAGGATACGTTCTACATATCCGAGGAAATCCTGCTCAGGACCCATACATCACCGGTGCAGGCGCGTGTGCTTGAAGCACGTGGGGGTAAAGAAGCGGTGAAGATCATCTGCCCGGGTAAGGTGTACCGCCGTGACAGCGATGATGCGACGCACAGCCATCAGTTCACGCAGATTGAAGGGCTGGTCATCGATAAGAACATACACATGAGCGACCTTAAGGGCACGCTCGAGCTTTTCGCCAAGGAAATCTTCGGTGGGGAACGTGAAATCCGCCTGCGCCCGAGTTTCTTCCCGTTCACGGAGCCGAGCGTCGAAGTGGACATCTCATGCTTCAAATGCAAAGGTGCAGGATGCAGCGTATGCAAGAAATCCGGCTGGATAGAGATTCTCGGTGCCGGGATGGTGCATCCGAATGTGCTCAGGATGGCGGGGTATGACCCGGACGAATACAGCGGATTTGCATTCGGCATGGGCCCGGACAGGGTGGCGATGCTCAAGTACGGCATCGAGGACATCCGTCACCTGTATACGAACGACTTAAGGTTCATCAATCAATTCAAACAAACAGAAGATGGAGGCGAAACACTTGAGAGTCTCTAAAGAGTGGTTAAATGAGTTTATAGATGTGGATGCGGATGTAGAGGAATTGTCGGAACGGATCACACGCGGCGGCATCGAAGTGGATGACATCATCGATTATACATCGGATATCAAAAATCTGGTGATCGGTTACGTGGAGGATGTGAAGCAGCATCCGAATGCGGACAAGCTGAACCTGTGCCGGGTGGACACAGGCGGGGAAGTGAAGCAGATCGTCTGCGGCGCCGATAATGTCGCGCCGGACACATATGTGGTCGTCTGCCAGGTGGGCGGTCGTCTGCCGGGTGGCATCAAGATCAAAAAAGCGAAACTGCGCGGCGAAGTGTCCGAAGGGATGATCTGTTCGCTGGATGAGCTCGGCATACCGTCAGAGTATGTCCCTAAGGAGTTCCAGGACGGCATCTTCATCTTCAGCGGGGAGCAGGAAGCGGGTGGACCTGCACTGCCTGCGGTATATCTTGATGATGCGGTGATGGAATTCGACCTCACCCCGAACAGGAAAGATGCGCTCTCGATGATCGGTGCGGCCTATGAAACGAAAGCATTGTACGGCGGCGAAGTGAAGCGTCCGTCGACGGATTTCACCGAAACGGGTGAAAACGTGGATGTGACCGTGAAGAATGAGGATGGTGAAGCGGTCCCTTACTACGCCCTCCGTGTCGTCAAAGATGTGGAAATAAAGCCTGCACCGATATGGATGCAGATCAGGCTGGTGAAAGCAGGCATCCGCCCGATCAACAACGTCGTGGACATTTCAAACTACGTACTCCTTGAATACGGACAGCCACTTCATATGTTCGACTACGATCAGCTTGGTTCGAAAGAAATCGTGACGAGGTTTGCGCGCAAGGATGAAAAGATGACGACGCTCGACGAGAAAGAGCGCACGCTGCATGAAAGTGATATCGTCATCACGAATGGCAAAGGGCCTGTTGCGCTCGCAGGTGTGATGGGCGGCGATTTTTCCGAGGTGACGGATCAGACGACGAACGTCGTGATCGAGTCCGCTGTGTTCGATCCGGTGGCCATCCGCAGGACGAGCGGCAGGCTGAACCTGAGGAGTGAAGCGAGCAGCCGTTTTGAAAAGGGGGTCTCCCATGAGTTCGTGATTCCGGCCCTCGAGCGTGCGGCTTATCTCCTGCAGGAGTATGCAGGAGGTAAAGTACAGATCGGTTACAATTCCGACGGGACACTGGATACAAGTGATTCAGTGATCAGGACGTCGACGGATTTCATCAACGACAGGCTGGGTATGGAACTTGAAACGGCAGAGATCGAGGAAACACTTTTTAAACTCGGTCTTGAAACGGTGTCGGGTGGTGATGAGCTTGAAATCCATGTGCCGTCACGCCGGGATGATCTGCAGATTCCGGAAGACATCACAGAAGAAGTTGCGAGGATATACGGTTATGAGGCACTGCCGACGTCGCTTCCGAAATTCGAAACCATCACGCCGGGCAGGCTGACCGATGCACAGCAGAAGCACCGTATCATCCGCCATCAGCTTGAAGCACTCGGTCTGTCACAGTCCATCAATTATGCACTGACAAGCGAGAAGAAGGCGTCGCAGTTCACGGAACGGACCGAAGGCCTGCGCCTCATGATGCCGATGAGCGAGGACAGGGCCGTGCTCCGTAACAGCCTGGTGCCGCACCTGGTCGACAATGCGGTGTACAATACCAGCCGTCAGCAAAAAGATGTGCAGCTGTTTGAAGTGGGCAAGGTCTTCATTTCCAAAGGTCAGCATGCACAGCCGGAGGAAATTGAAAAGCTTGGCGGCGTACTGACGGGCAGGATGAACAATACGGACTGGCTCGGCAGCCATGTGCCGGCGGATTTCTATGCGGCGAAGGGCATTCTTGACAGTGTGATCGAAAAACTCGGGTTGAAGGATGACATCAAATACGTCCCATCAGAGAGCTATGCAGAGATGCATCCGGGACGTACTGCGAACATCACGCTGGGTGAAAAATATATCGGGTTCGTCGGTGAGCTGCATCCAAAACATGAAAAGGATCACGATCTGGATCAGACGGTCGTCTTCGAAGTGGATCTCGATGCGTTGCTTGCTGTGAAGTCGGGCACCATCGAATACGAAGTGCTGCCGAAGTACCCGTCGATCATGAGGGACATTGCGCTTGTGGCGGACAGGGACATCACTGCCGGCACACTCGTCGAAATCATCGAAAATGCTGCTGAGAAATACTTGATTGATGTCTATGTGTTCGATGTTTATGAAGGCGAACGGATAGAAGAAGATAAGAAGTCCGTCGCCATCCGGCTCACTTACCTGAACAAGGAAGAGACGCTGACGGATGAAGCGGTCGAAGCAATCCATCAACCTGTGCTTGAGGCGTTGAAAGATGAAGGATATGTATTGAGAGGATGATAAAAAAGCTGCAGGAGATTTGAGTGTCTCCTGCAGCTTTTATTTGTGGATTTTTGATGGTCTCGATGATATTTGTGGTTTTTACAGATTTAATCGATTTATTGGAATTTATTCGATTATCCTTAAGATTTACATCGACTTAATCGAGTAACTCTCCCATCCAATGCGTCCATGGGCTATTTCATCAGCGCCTGTACCTTCTCCCGCGTCTTGAAGTGTTTTTTCGTGAGGTTGTCGAGATAATCCATGCCGTGTTTTTTGGCGAGCCGTGCCGCGAAGGCGTCGACCTGCTTGCTTGCACCCCTCGGCACTTTATCTTTGAGGGCGGCATCGAGGTTCGCCATCTGTTCCAGGTATTTCGCCCTTGCGATGATGCTCGCTGCGGCGACTGCAAGGGATTTGCTCTCAGCCTTCGTCTCCTGATGGATCTTGTCGATCATGAACGGGTCTGGGACATATTTGTTATAGGCGTTCAATGTGGTGAACTGGTCGATCACGATTTTTTCGATGCCACCCCGTTCATCTTCTGCCAGCTTGTCATGGACATTGCGGATGCAGTGGTCGTGCAGTACCGCCTTCAGTTTCACGATGTTCCACCCTTCATCTATCTTCTTGTTGTAGGAGGGGTTGTCCAGTACGACAAGTGAGTAGGTGACAGTATGGATCAGGTCTCCGGCGATCTTCATCACCGTGTTGTTGGACAAGTTTTTTGAATCTTTCACGCCGAGTTCCTTCAGCAGTGCAATTTTGGCCTTCGGTACATAAGCGGCGCACACGGTCATCGGACCGAAGTAATCGCCCACACCGGCTTCATCGCTGCCTATGGTATTGTATTCATCATAGTTCATATATCAGATTCCCTTTTTTATTTTCTAATTACTTTACTTGTTAAAATCATTCACGATAAGTATAATAAATTAATGATAACATAATTGTAAACAGTTTGGATAAAGGAGGCGGTGACGCCATGGCTGAATACAGGAACCGTATATATGTCGATATCTACGATCAGCAGTATACCATCATCGGCACGGACGAACCTGAACATATCCGGCATATCGCACACCTTGTCGACCAGAAGATGCGGGAGATCGGCTCGAAGAGTGCCGGCCTGGATACGACGAGAAAGGCAGTTCTGACAGCAGTGAATGTAATGGATGACTATGTAAAACTTCAGCAAAAGTATGATGAGCTCGTAAAAGAGCAGCCTGAAGAACAAACTGATCAAGGAAGAGACGTATGACTTTAATTCTTTTAATATTACTTATAATCGGAGTGGTTGTCGGTTACCGGAGAGGTTTCATATTACAGTTTTTCCACCTGGTGGGAACGCTGGCCGCAGTCACCATCGCCGCATTGAACTATGAAACCCTGGCCAACCGACTGGATTTGATACTCCCGTATCCATCGACGACGGAGACGCTGTCGAACCCCATATTCCCGGATATCATGGACGCTGAATATGCTTATTATGACATCTCTGCGTTCTTCATCATTTTCATAGTCTCCAAGATATTGATACAGCTCGTCGTCAGTGCTTTTGATTATTTTCAGCAGATTCCGGTATTCGGTGTCGTCGGGGAAATATTCGGTGCGGTGCTTGGCCTCATTGAAATGATTTATGTGCTGACAGTGATATTATTCATGCTGTCAATGGTCCCTTTAGAATTTATCCAAACGCTTATCGAAGATTCAGGATTGGCTAATTTCATACTGGAAAACACATTTGTCCTCTCCGACAGATTCATGGAGTGGTTACAACTTGAGTCATAGAGATATGGCTCTTTTTTTGGAGGAAATCATGACTAAAAAAGATATCATCAGATTACTTGAAAACATCGCTACATATATGGAACTTTCACTGGAGAACCCGTTCAAAGTCTCCGCATACAGAAAAGCGGCACAGGCCCTCGAAACGGATCCGCGTTCGCTTTCCGAGATCGACAAGTTCATCGATATCAAAGGCATCGGCAAAGGTGTCAACGACGTGATCGTCGAATACGTGGAAACCGGTGGGTCCTCTGTCCTGGCCGAACTGGAGGACAGCGTACCGGGCGGTCTTGTACAGATGACGAAGATCCCGACGCTCGGACCGAAAAAGATCGCGAAGATCTACAAAGCGCTCGGCATCGACACACTGGAAGACCTGAAGACCGCCTGTCAAAACGGAGAAATCAGCGCACTTTCGGGCTTCGGCAAGAAGACTGAAGAGAACATCAGCCAGGCGATCGATGATATATTGATGCGTCCTGAAAGATACGCAATCAACCAGATCCTGAAATTCAGGGAGATTGTAGAGGCTCATCTATTGGAAAGCGGGCATGTCGAGCGGTTCGATGTCGCCGGAAGTGCGCGCCGCATGAGAGAGACGAGCAGGGATATCGATTATATATTGATAACCAATGACCCTCAGGCCTTCACGGATGAAATCACCTCAAGGGATTTCGTCAAAGAAACTGTGGTGTCAGGGGATAAGAAGCTCTCCATCATCATCCGTGACGACCTGGATGAGATCAACGTGGACTTTCGCTTCGTGACGGAAGGTGAGTATTACTCCACCCTGCATCACTTCACGGGTTCGAAGGAACATAATGTGAAGATGCGCCAGATCGCAAAAAAACGTGACGAAAAAATCAGCGAGTACGGGGTAGAAAGGAACGGGGAAACGATCACTTTCAAATCCGAGGCGGAGTTCTACAGCCACTTCGGGCTGGAGTATATCCCGCCGGCTATGCGCGAAACGGGTGAAGAGACTGATCTTGATGTCGGTGGAATCGTCACGCCGGAAGATATCAAAGGTGACATCCATATGCACACCGTCTACAGTGATGGAGCCTTTTCAGTCCGTGAAATGGTCGAAGCCTGCATCGAAAAAGGATATGACTACATCGTCATCACGGATCATTCCAAGAGTCTCAGGGTCGCCAACGGCCTGAATGAAAAACGTCTGATGGCCCAGCTTGAGGAAATCAGGGCCATCAATGAAGAATATGAAGAAATCGATGTTTATTCAGGCACCGAGATGGATATTTTGAAAGACGGCACACTGGATTACTCCGATGATATATTAAAAGAACTGGACTACGTCATCGCCGCCATCCACTCGAGCTTCCAGCAGACGGAAGAGGAGATCATGCACAGGCTGGAGTCCGCCTGCCGCAATCCCCATGTCCGTCATATCGCACATCCCACGGGCAGGCTGATCGGCAGACGCGAGGGCTATCCCGTCAATATGGAGAGATTGTTTGAACTTGCGGCAGAGACGGGGACGGCGCTTGAAGTCAATGCGAATCCGATGAGGCTCGACCTCGGTGCAGAAGTCATCCGCCATAAGGATGTCATGTTCACGGTCAATACGGACGCCCATCATACGGAACACCTGGACTTCATGAAGTATGGTGTGGCCACACTGCAAAAGGGTCTCATCAGGAAGAACCAGGTGATCAACACGATGACGCGGGATGAATTCCGGGATTTCTTAAATAAGCAAAAATAGAGGTTTTAGTATGAATGAACGTACTTTCAGAACACTTGAATTCGATAAGATACTCTCACAGATGAGGGGCCATGCCGTAAGTGATAAGACAAGACAGGCCGTCACTCCGGCTCTTGTTTCCAATGATATGGACGAGGTGCGCACCATGATAGAAGAAGTGGATGACGCTTCCACCATCCTGAGGTACCGCAATGTCGAAATGGCGGGCATCACGGATATCAAGGAACATGTAGGCAGGGCCCTCATCGGCAGTATGTTATCGATCGGTGATTTCAACGAAATTAAAAACATGCTTTTCAGAAAGCATTCTTTATATAATCTGTTCGAGGAATTTGAGAGCGATGAAGTGGAAGTGGGACGGATTTCCCACTTCATCATGAACCTGCCGGATATACATCATCTCTATAAAAAGATTTCGGCTACGGTCGATGAGACCGGTGTACTGGACCATGCTTCGGAAAATCTGCTCCGCATACGGCGGAGGATCAATGCTGAAGAAGGAAAGATCCGTGAGAAGCTGAACGATCTCATCCGCGGCAACCAGCAGAGGAAACTGAGTGATGGCATCATCACGATGAGGAACAACCGCTATGTCGTCCCGGTCAAGATTGAACACCGTTCGGATTTCAACGGCATCGTGCATGACATGTCCCAGAGCGGTCAGACGGTGTACATGGAACCGATGGCGGTGGTCCAGATGACCAACCGCATACAGAGCCTGAGGGATGAGGAAGCCCTGGAGATCGAAAGGATACTTTATGATCTGAGTGCAAGGACTGCGGAAGTGTCGGAGGAACTTTCCATGACCGATGACAACCTGCATCATTTGGATATGGTGTTTGCGAAAGCAAAGTACGGCATGAGCATCGGCGGTACGAAACCTGAAATCAGCGACACGCGGAGAATATACCTTCCAGCCGCGTTCCATCCTCTGATAGACAGCGCAGAAGTCGTCAAAAACGATATCATGGTTGATGAGGATACGCAGGCTGTCATCATCACCGGCCCGAATACGGGCGGTAAGACCGTCACGCTGAAGACGGTGGGGCTGAGCCAGCTGATGGCACAGGCGGGCATACCGGTTCCGGCGAGGGACGGCAGTGTCCTGCCGGTATTCAAGAAAGTCTACAGCGATATCGGTGATGAACAGTCCATCGAGCAGTCTCTCTCCACATTCTCGAGCCACCTGACCAATACGAAAGTGATCATCGACAATGCGGATGATGAAACGCTCGTCCTGCTGGATGAAGTCGGTGCAGGGACGGATCCGGAAGAGGGGGCGGCCCTTGCGATCGGCATCATAGAAAACCTGCTTGCCAAAAGGTCGACCCTGATAGCGACGACCCATTACCCTCAGATCAAATCCTTCAGCTACACACGGGATGATGTCGTGAATGCAAGCGTCGAATTTGATGTCAATACGCTTTCACCGACGTACCGGCTGCTTATGGGCATCCCCGGGCGCTCCAATGCATTCGAGATTTCAAATAAGCTCGGGCTTGATCCATCCATCATCGAAAGGGCGAAAGAACTCGTCAAGTCCGATTCGAAAGATGTCAATGATATGATCACTGCACTTGAAAGCCATACGACAAATGCACGTGGATATGAAGAGGAGACGGAAAGGCTGCTTCAGGAAGCGAGGCAACTGCAGGGTGAGCTCAAGGAGCAGTATGACCAGTATCAGGAGCATAAGGAAAAACTCTTCAAGGAAGCCCGTCATGAAGCCAACAGGGTCATCAGGCAGAGTGAGGTGAAGGCAGAAGGAATCATTGAAGAATTGAACAGTATGAAGGCGGACGGAGCCAAAAACCTTGAAGAGCATGAAATCATCGAAAAACGCAAAGGTCTCCGGGACAGCTATCATCAGGAATCGTTGAAACAGCAGGTGGAGAATGAAAAGACCGAAAGTTTCGAGGCGGGTGACAGCGTGGACGTCCTGTCCTACGGCCAGAAGGGGGAAATCCTTTCAATCGAAAAAGATGAAGCCATCGTACAGATGGGCATACTGAAGATGAACATCCCGCTCAAGGAACTGAAGAAGCGAAAAAAAGAGAAGGTCACGAGACCCGTCGCAAGGCGGACCGGCAAATCGGTGGTTAAAAGCAGCCTGGACCTCAGAGGCAGTAGATATGAAGAAGCCATCATGGCGCTCGACCGGTATCTGGATCAGGTGCTCCTGAGCAGTTACAGCCAGGTGGAGATCATCCACGGCAAAGGTACGGGCGCACTGCAAAAAGGCGTGCAGGAACATTTGAAACAGCACCCGAAAGTGAAGTCATACAGGATGGGGCATCCGAATGAAGGCGGGTTCGGAGTGACGATAGTTGAAATGAAGTAGGTGACGGTTTGGATAACTTTGATATGCTGAAATTGGCGAAGGTGCTGATTGCGGTGGGCGTCCTCATGTTCATTGCGGGAATAATCTATTTATTGTTCTTCGCATAAGCAATTCGATTGTGGACTTAAAGACAATAAGTTATAATCAATTTATAAACTGGAAATAATGGAGGTATATTAACATGGCATTATATGATGTGAACGATCAGAATTTTAAAGAAGAAGTTTCCAACGGTGTTACATTGGTGGACTTCTGGGCAACTTGGTGTGGACCATGTAAAATGATTGCTCCAGTACTTGAAGAGGTTGCGGTTGAAGTTGAAGGTAAAGCAAACATCGCAAAACTCGATGTGGATGCCAACGGCGCCACTGCAAGTGAATATGAAGTTATGAGTATCCCGACACTGATTCTTTTCAAGGACGGGGAGCCGGTTGATAAAGTCGTCGGATTCCAGCCTAAAGAACAGCTGGTTGCATTGATTGAAAAACACGCTTAATAATTTAACCGCCAATCCTGGCGGTTTTTTTGTACATATAAGTTTAAAGAGGGATGAGTATGTCTGAATTAAAATTGAAACTCTCGGTACTGCCGGCTGAGCCCGGATGTTATCTGATGAAGGATAAATACGGAGAAATACTGTATGTCGGCAAATCCAAAAATCTAAGGAACCGTGTAAGGTCATATTTCACCGGGGCGCATGATGAGAAGACCATGCGGCTGGTGCGGGAGATCACGGATTTCGATTTCATCGTCACATCCACTGAAGTGGAATCCCTGCTCCTTGAATTGAATTTGATCAAAAAACACTATCCGAGATATAATGTCCTGCTCAAAGACGATAAAAGCTATCCGTTCATAAAAATCACCAGGGAGAAGCACCCCCGATTACTTGTGACGCGGACGGTCAAACCCTCGACGGGCACATATTTCGGACCTTACCCGAACGCCTACAGCGCCCATGAGACGAAGAAGCTGCTCGACCGCATCTATCCGCTCAGGAAATGTAACACCATGCCGGATAAACTGTGTCTCTACTATCATATCGGCCAGTGTCTCGGACCGTGTGTATTCAACGTGGAGCAGGATCAATATGACGAGATGAAACGCGGGATCACACGGTTCCTGAACGGTGAGACCGAGGAAATCATGGATGACCTTAAAATCAAGATGGAAAAGGCTGCTGAATCGCTGGAATTCGAGAAGGCGAAGGAATACCGTGATTTGATGGGCCATATAGAGAATACGATGATGAAGCAGAAGATGATGACCGCGGACATGACGGCACGGGATGTATTCGGCTACAGCGTGGCGAAGGGCTGGATGTCTGTTTCCGTCCTGTTGATCAGGAACGGCAATCTGATAGAGAAGAAAGCGGAACTCTTCCCCATCAAAGATGATGTGGAAGAGGAATTTCACCGTTACATCGTCCAGTTCTATGACCTCAAATCGAATCTTTTGCCAAAAGAAGTCCATATACCGAAAGAATTCGATAAAGACATCATTTCACAAATCATCGACACGAAAGTCTTGCAGCCCATGCGCGGTGCCAAAAAAGAGATGGTGGACCTTGCCCATAAGAATGCACGGATTGCCGTGGAGAACAAGTTTGAAATCATCGAACGTGATGAAAGAAGGACCGTCAAAGCCATTGAAGCGCTGGGTGAAGCGCTGGATATCGAGACGCCGATACGCATTGAGGCATTCGATAATTCGAACATCCAGGGCGTGGATCCGGTCAGCGTCATGGTCTCATTCGTGGATGGCAGGCCAAGCAAGAAGGACTACAGGAAATTCAAGATCAGGACGGTCGAGAACATCGACGACTACGCTTCAATGGCGGAGGCGGTCAGAAGAAGGTATACGAGGGTGCTGAAAGAAAAACTCCCTCTGCCCAACCTGATCATCGTGGATGGCGGGATCGGCCATATGAACACTGTGAAATCGGTGCTGCTTGATGAAATGTCACTGGACATCCCTGTGGCTGGTCTTGCAAAAAACGATAAGCACCAGACAGCTGAACTGCTGTTCGGGGATGATGCGGAAATCGTGCCGTTGAAGAAAAATTCACAGAGCTTCTATCTGCTTCAGCGCATCCAGGATGAGGTCCACCGGTTTGCGATCAGTTTCCACAGGAATCTGCGCAGCAAGTCACAATCGATGTCTGTGCTTGATAATATTGAAGGTGTCGGTCCGAAGAGGAAGCAGAAACTGTTGAAACATTTCGGATCGATCAAGCGTATGAAGGAAAAAGGTGTGGAGGATTTCACTGAAATCGGCATACCTAAAAAAGTGGCGGAGCATATTATCGAGAGCATCACATGACGAACTGCGATTAAATTTTCACAATGTTATAATAACATTGCCAAATACACTTGAAAGTGCCTTGATTTATAATATCCATAAGCGTAAAATAGAGATTGTGAAAACGTAATGATAGTATAGTTAGGGGGGAATTCAAGTGTCGAAACAAGATTCAAGCTTTTTAATACGCCGGATCCACTCGTTGCTTGGTGTGATTCCTCTGGGTGTGTTCTTAGTTCAGCACCTGGTGGTTAACCACTTTGCAACCAGAGGTGAGGAGGCTTTCAACCAAGCGGCCGGTTTTATGGGCAACTTACCATTTGTAATATTTCTGGAAGTTTTTGTTATTTATGTCCCGATACTGTTCCATGGAATTTATGGTATATACATAGCCTTCACAGCCCAGTATAAATACGGTTATCCCAGCACATACCGTAATATCAGCTTTTTACTGCAAAGGGTGACAGGGGTCCTGTCTTTCATATTCATAGCAATCCACGTCTATCAGACAAGGGTGCAGGTATTCATGGGTGCTGATCTGGATTTTGACCTCGTGGCGGATATTGTTGAAAATCCATTATGGCTTGTATTTTATATTGTGGGCATCCTTGCAACCGTTTACCATTTCGCTAACGGTTTATGGAGCTTTGCGATCACATGGGGCATCACGCAATCCGACAGATCCCAGAGAATCATGGGATATGTGTCACTGCTTGTATTCGTAATAGTGAGTTTTATCGGTATCCAGGCAATATTAGCGTTTATTTAATTAGAGGAGTGTAAAACATGGCGAATAATAAGATCATCGTCGTTGGCGGCGGTTTGGCCGGGCTTATGGCGACGATTAAAGCGGCAGAAACAGGTGCTGAAGTTGATTTGTTTTCAATCGTGCCTGTGAAGAGATCTCACTCTGTATGTGCCCAGGGCGGTATAAACGGTGCTGTGAACACAAAAGGTGAGGGCGATTCAACTGCCATACATTTTGACGACACGGTGTACGGCGGGGATTTCCTTGCAAATCAGCCGCCTGTACAGGCAATGACGGACGCCGCACCTGAAATCATCCATCTGCTTGACCGCATGGGTGTCACTTTCAACAGAACGCCTGAAGGTCTCCTTGATTTCAGGCGTTTCGGCGGCACACTATATCACAGGACGGCATTTGCCGGTGCAACGACCGGCCAGCAGCTGCTCTACGCACTTGATGAGCAGGTGCGTAAATATGAAGTTGACGGTCTCGTCAACAAATATGAAGGATGGGAATTCCTCGGCATCGTCATCGATGATGAAGGCAGGTCACGCGGCGTCACTGCACAAAAGATCGACAGCGGGGAAATCGAAACATTCAAATCGGATGCCGTGATCATGGCAACCGGTGGACCGGGCATCATTTTCGGAAAATCCACCAACTCCATGATCAATACAGGGTCGGCTGCATCCATCGTTTATCAGCAGGGCGCCATCTACGCCAACGGGGAATTCATCCAGATCCATCCGACGGCGATACCCGGGGACGATAAGCTGCGCCTGATGAGTGAGTCTGCCCGCGGTGAAGGCGGAAGGATATGGACATACAAAGACGGTAAACCATGGTATTTCCTTGAAGAGAAGTATCCGGACTACGGAAACCTCGTGCCGCGTGACATCGCGACACGTGAAATCTTCGATGTATGTGTCAACCAGAAGCTCGGCATCAACGGCGAAAACATGGTGTACCTTGACCTTTCACATAAAGATCCGCGCGACCTCGACATCAAGCTCGGGGGCATCATTGAAATATACGAGAAGTTCACAGGGGACGATCCGCGTAAAGTACCGATGAAAATCTTCCCTGCCGTGCATTATTCAATGGGCGGGCTGTACGTGGACTACGACCAGATGACGAACATCCCCGGCCTTTTTGCAGCAGGGGAATGTGACTACTCCCAGCACGGCGGCAACCGTCTCGGGGCGAACTCACTGTTATCCGCCATATACGGCGGCATGGTTGCAGGGCCGAAGGCGATCGACTATGTCAAGGGCCTCGAAGATTCATACGAAGATCTTGACGCATCGATCTATGAAAAAGCGAAACAGGCTGAAGTTGAAAAGTTCGAACACATCCTGCATATGGACGGCGAAGAGAATGCTTATGTCATCCATAAGGAACTGGGCGAGCTCATGACGGACAACGTCACGGTTGTGCGTTATAACGACAAGCTCGAAGCAACAGATAAAAAGATTGTCGAGTTGATGGAACGTTATCAGAACATCAGCATCAATGACACAAGGAAGTGGAGCAACCAGGCAGCATTCTTTACAAGACAGCTGTGGAACATGCTTGTGCTGGCCCGTGTGATTACAATCGGAGCACTCAACCGTAACGAATCACGTGGTGCACACTTCAAACCGGATTTCCCGGAACGTAATGATGAAGAGTGGCTGAAGACCACGAAAGCTTATTTCCAGGGAGCTCTGGAGGCACCGAAATTTGAGTATGAAGATGTTGATGTCAGCCTGATTCCGCCTCGTAAACGTGACTATACATCAAAATCCGCTGGAGGTGCCAAAAAATAATGGCTGAAAATAAAAGTATCAAACTATCAGTAAAAAGACAGGAAAACCCGGAATCAAGCCCGTATTGGGAAGACTTCGAAGTCCCATACCGTGAAAACATGAATGTGATCAGCGCGTTGATGGAGGTTCAGAGGAACCCTGTCAATGCCAAAGGCGAAAAGACGACACCGGTGACATGGGACATGAGTTGTCTTGAAGAGGTCTGCGGCGCCTGTTCGATGGTGATCAACGGTACGGCGAGACAATCCTGTACTGCACTCATCGACCAGTTCGAGCAGCCGATCAAGCTTGAACCGATGTCGACATTCCCGATCGTGAAAGACCTGCAGATCGACCGTTCATTCATGTTCGACAGCTTGAAGCGCGTCCAGGCATGGGTGCCGATCGATGGTACTTATGATCTGGGGCCGGGTCCGAGAATGCCTGAGAAAAAACGTCAGACGGCTTATGAACTGTCAAAATGCATGACTTGCGGCGTCTGCCTTGAAGTCTGCCCGAACGTCAATGACAAATCAAAATTCATGGGGGCTGCAGCGGTATCCCAGGTCAGACTCTTCAACCTGCATCCGACAGGCAGCATGAACAAGAACGAACGGCTGGATGCTTTGATGGGTGTCGGCGGTGTTTCCGAGTGCGGCATGGCACAGAACTGTGTCAAAGCTTGTCCTCAGGGCATCCCTTTGACCACTTCAATCGCTGCGATGCAAAGAGAGACGACATTCCACGCGTTCAAATCATTCTTCGGCAGTGACCATCAGGTCGATTAATCAGATTATGGGAAGAGCATACAGCTCTTCCTATTTTTTTATGTTCATTTAAGATATAATGAAAAGAAAATCAGAGTGAGGACTGGAATGCATGGCAGATAAAGATTTGATCATTTCCATAGAAAAATCCATCAGGTATATTTCAGTGCATGTGAGGGCTCATGGTCGGGAAATACTGAATGAATATGAAATCTCCCCGCCGCAATTCGTTGCACTGCAGTGGGTGGGTGACAAAGAAGGCATTACGATCGGGGAACTCTCCAACAGGATGTATCTCGCACATTCCACCACCACCGATATCGTGGATAAGCTCGAGAACCTGCAGCTCATCCGCCGTTATAAATCCGAGAAGGATAAGCGTCTGGTGCTTGTGGAGATGGAACCGAAAGGAAAGGAAATCATCCGCAAGGTGATTGATAAGCGTATTTCGTATATACGCGACATCACAGCGCACCTCGATGAGGAGCAGATGATCATGCTTCCTGAATTGCTTGAATCCATCCTGCGTGAAAGTGAAAAGCTGACGCATGGATAGACCGATCGGCGTCATGGATTCCGGTGTCGGTGGCATGACGGTCGTGAAGGAGATCACACGGCAGCTTCCGAACGAGCAGATCCTTTATTTCGGGGATATCTCAAGGTGCCCGTATGGTGAAAAGAGCCTTGGGACGGTGAAGGAATACACCATTCAGGTCGCGGAGTATCTTGTGGAGAGGGACATTAAAATGCTTGTGATCGCCTGTAACACTGCAACTGCAGCCGCACTGCCCATACTGAGGGAACGGCTCGATATTCCGGTCATCGGAGTCATAGGGCCCGGGGCGAGAAGTGCCATACAGAACAGTCGGAATGAGAAAGTGCTGGTCCTTGCGACTTCGGGCACGGTCAAATCGGAAGCATATGCGGATGCGATCAAAAGGCTGAACCAGGACTTCAAAGTGACCAGCCGGGCGTGCCCCGCATTTGTCCCGCTGGTTGAAGAACTGCGTTACAAAGATCATATCGTCACCGGCATCGTCATCCATCAGGCACTGAAAGATCTTACGCAGAGTGATGCGGATACTGTCATTTTGGGATGTACGCACTATCCTCTGCTGAAAGAGGATATCAGAAGGTACTTCGGCGGCAGGAAGACAGTGATCGACTCAGGGTATGAAACGGCACGGGAAGTCAGTTCATTATTGACTTTTCATAACCTGTTCAGGGTGGCGTCGGGGGAAGTGACGCATAAGATACTGATCAATGGGGACAGCAGCCGTTTCAGGTACATCCTCAGGGACTGGCTGCCGGAACTGGAATACGATATGAGAGAAATAGAATTGAAGGTGTAAAAATGACAGGGAAGATTGTAATCGCAACAGGGAACAGCGGAAAGATCAATGATTTCAAAGCCGTCTTCAAAGATTATGAAGTGGTCGGCATAAAAAGACTGCTTCCGGATTTTGAAGTCGAGGAGACGGCTGGGACTTTCAGCGGAAATGCAGTATTGAAGTCGGAGGCGGCATCAAAAGCGCTCGGGCTGCCCGTGATCAGTGACGATTCCGGCCTGTCGGCCGATGCGCTGGATGGGGCCCCGGGCATTTACTCGGCAAGGTATGCAGGTGAAAATGCAACCGACGCCGACAACAACGCCAAATTGCTCAAAGAGATGTCGGGTGCGGCAGACAGGAAGGCACATTTCACATGCGTCATCGCACTCAGCATACCGGGGGAGGCGACACGGACATACACCGGCATACTGGACGGTGTGATACTGGAAGCACCCCATGGTGCGGAAGGTTTCGGCTACGATCCTTTATTCAAAACGGATGACGGCATTCACCTTGGCATGATTAACAGCGAAGAAAAAGGGGAAATCAGTCATAGAAGCAAGGCTTTGAAAAAATTGATGAATGATGAGGAAGTCTTCGAAAAATTAACTTCAAATTAAAGGAGAATGTCAATGAGAGTCTTAATTGTCAGTGACAATCACGGGGAAGAGGGGATCGTTCAAGGTGCATTGGAACACAATGGCGGTGACTTGAACCTTCACCTCGGGGACAGCGAGTTCACCTATGAAAGTGGAGAGCTTCAAAACTTCAGTACAGTGCGCGGCAATGTGGACGATGACAGCAGGTTCCCTGTCGAGTCACATGATGAGGATACGAACATCTTCCTCACACACGGCCACCTCTACAATATCAAGCCGGACAGGGAAGTGCTGAGCGAGAGGGCGCTGGAATTCGGAGCGAAATACGCACTCTACGGCCATTCACATGTCGCCCTGACCGAAAACATCAATGGCATCTACTGCATCAATCCGGGCAGCATTTCACAACCTAAAGGCGAATGGGAAGCGAGCTACTGCGTACTGGATACAGAGAATGACACAGTGGAATTCTACAACAGGGAACACGAGAAATTCGAAGAAGTCAATCTTCTGGAACTGTAGGGACGGAAGGGGAAATAACACCATGTTATTTTCCCTTCTTTTACTATGCGGCCAGACTTAAAATCATCAGCAATGACAGAACGGCGATGCTGACTGTGAATATGCCGGGCTCGATTTGCTTTTTGAAATAAAGTATAATCACTGTAATGATGAGCAGTGAAGCGATGAATGTATATATGACCGGGTTCATACTGAATGTTGTGTAGCGCATCATGAGATAAAGCAACGCGATGATGATGAAATATGTGGATAAGAAGATTTGTATGCTCTGTTTCATTTAATCACCTATTTTAACAAGATTGAGGGGTGTTATTATCATTCTATATTTCGACGATGATTGCATCATGTGCAATACGTTCGCTAAAACGATCGTCAGACTCGACCGGAAAGAACGGATTCATTTTGCGTCCATAAAAGAGCTTGATGATATTCTACCAGAAGAAATTGATTCTGTAGTGTATTATTCGGATGATTTATATATGAAGAGTGACGCGGTCATCGAAGTGATGAACGATGCAACAGGGACAAAAATCTTCAGCATCTTCAAAGCCGTCCCGGTCTGTTTCAGGAACCGCCTGTATCAGTTCATTGCACGGAACAGATACCGCCTGAACCGGGGGGATGCATGTGAAATCAATCCGGCAGTGAGGAAGAGAATCATTTCATCAGAAGGAAGTAAGTGAGACGATGATCAGTATAAGGATAGATGAAGACCTGGAATTGAGGGAGATACATCAGAAGGACCGTAAGAAACTGTACGATGTCGTGGATGAAAACCGGACGTTCCTGAAGAGGTGGCTGCCCTGGCTGAATTATACAAAGTCCCCGCACAGCTACCTTTCAGTGATCAAATCATGGCAGCAGAACATCGAGATGGGCACGGGGATGGAACTCGGCCTCTTCTATCGTGAAGAGCTCATCGGCATGTGCGGGTTCACGACGATCGACCCGAATTCGAGGCGCGCGCAGATCGGTTACTGGCTTGCCCAGGACTTCGAAGGACGGGGCCTGATGCTGAAGACGGTGAAGCAGCTGATCGACCACGGATTCAAGCAGGTCGGACTGAACCGGATAGAGATCGTCTGCGGCGAGATGAATTACAGAAGCAGGAAACTTCCGGAGGCTCTGGGTTTCATCCCGGAAGGGGTCATGAAAGAGTATGAATTCCTGTATGACCATTACCATGACTGCATACTTTACCGCATGTTGAAGAGCGAATGGCCGTACTAATATGTTTTGAAACTCCTCATGGGTGGTATTGATAATTAAATCAAAACAGAGGAGTGTTGAATATGGCAGATGAAAGTAAATTCGATCAGCAGAAAGGCAACATGAAAGAAACGATTGGTAACGCAACCGGAGATAAGGATATGGAATCCGAAGGCAAGAAGGAGAAAAGCTCCGGTAAAGCCAAGGAATTCGTTGAAAATGCGAAGAACAAGGCGAACGAAACCATCGACAAGTTCGGTAAAGGCGATAAAAATAAATAGAGATGATAAAAACCACTGGAATGGAATATTTTCAGTGGTTTTTTTAGTGCCTGTACCTGGTTGAAGAAAAAAAGTTGCATCCATACTATGGCTGCAACTTTCAGCTATAGAATCACGGGAGGGAAGTACAATGTACATCCATCGATGTTTCCAGTGGTTTATTGCCAAATTTTTCCGGCTTTTGTTTCCGCCGGTTGTCATTGTTCTTCTGTGTGGCTTGGGTGATGGTCATGTTTGTAAGTTTCAATTATTTTAACTAAGCGATCTATTTCTCCGTTGGAGAGGTCGCCCAGCTGATCGACTTCTTTCTTAAGATATTCTTTCGTGGTGTCTTTCTCATCCTCAGTGATGAAATAAGTCGCGATTGATCCTGTGATCATCCCCACAAGACCTATTCCCACAAACATCAAATATATTGCGATCATTCTGCCGATTACTGTCTCCGGACTGATATCACCGTATCCGACAGTCGTGGTGGTGACGATCGTCCACCAGATTGCATCCATATATGTTTCTATAGATGGTTCGAAAATTCTGATTGGTATGGCTGAGATGAGCAGACTGATAAAAGTCATTGCAATGACTTTGTTTAAACCATTTGTTCTGATGATGCCGAAAAAAGGTTTAAGGAAGTGTTTACCTATAAATACAAGACGTATTACTCTGAATAACCTGGCGATACGTGCCAATTGAAAAATGGCATCAAACGGTATGATTGCAACAATATCAAAATAATTATTCTTAAGCCAGTTCTTTTTATCGTCTGTTGAAATGATTCTGATTGTGACATCCACTAAAAAAATAAACCAAACGAGACGGTCTATAAATTGAAATTGCTGTGCTTCGGACCATATCAGCGAAACCGATATGACAGCCAGTGTGAACATTGTAAGTTCGTAGACTAATATGAGTCTCTTCATTTAAGTGTCTTCTTAGGTTTAATCAGAAAGTCGACTTGATTAGTAATCATAATTTAATTTCCCCTTGCTATACTTTACTGAGTTGATCAAAAACCTTTCACCTTTTTTTCGGATTATCCCTCCCAACCTTTTATAGAAGATCATAACAAAGAACAAAAAAGTATTTTATGATTATTAAAATTTAAATTAATACGATGAACCCCTGATAAATGTGATTTTATCAGGGTCTGAAATCATTAAATATAAATGAAGAAGTCACATTGTAAATAAGAGAGTTGATAAAAACGTGACTTCTATTATAGGTCATCCTTCTATTCGGCCCCAAGGACTACAGGATCATACTGCTCAACCAGGCCGCAATGATTACATTTTATAGTCATCATATCCATACCGATGATCTGTGATTGGTCAGTTTTCGCGATCAGCTGCGTGATTTCCGGCATCACTTCTTTATCCGGAGTGCCACAGCATGGCGTTTTATTGACGCTTTCAAGTTTTTCTGATGCCTTTGAAATTTGGGATTTGCTATATTGCTTTAAATGCATTGGTAACACCACCTTCCTAAAGTGAGTATAACAAAGAAAGCGGCGATAACATCGGTCAGAAGAATGACAAAAGTTTAATCGTGTATTTGGAGTAACGGGGCAGATACGATTGTGATATCTCTCGTATGATGGTATAGTGTTGGAAATAGAATGCATAGTTTTTTAGTATGGATTAATATTGATTACTATCCCAGGGCTTGGAATTGCGTAGGATAATTAGGACATAAATTCGCTTGAGTGGTTTGGGGAAGATGTGACCGTAAGCGCTGGGGAATGACAGTTGATGAATAGGAGAGTTTATATGAAAAGGGTGGATGGAAAAATTGCAATAGTTACCGGGGGCACCAGGGGCATGGGGGCTTCCCATGTGAAAAAGCTTGCATCTGAAGGGGCAAAGGTGGTGTTTACGGACCTGGATGTCGAAGCAGGGAAAACTTTACAGGCGAATATCGGTCCGGATGTCTTGTTCCTGGAACAGGATGTGACGGATGCAGATGCCTGGAAGAGCGTAATAGAGGAAGCTGAAAACACCTTTGGTCCTGTCAGTGTGCTGGTCAATAATGCAGGCATAAATTACAGTGCTGCACTGGAAAGATTTCCGGAGGATGCTTATGATCGTGTAATAGAAGTGAATCAGAAGGCGGTATTTCTAGGGATGAAAGCTGTCGTGCCATCCATGAAAAAAGCAGGGACAGGATCCATCATCAACATCTCGTCCATCGGGGGAATACGGGGGCGTCTGGAGAGCATCGCCTACAGCGCCTCGAAGTTTGCGGTGACGGGGATGACGAAAGTTGGAGCCCTGGAACTTGGACAGTACGGTATCCGGGTCAATTCAATCCACCCGAGCCTTGTGAATACGAACATGTTTTCGGAGAACGCCGAAGGTGGCAGCGTGGCGAGTGATCGGCCGCTTGGCAGGGTTCTGACGAAGGAGGAAGTAGCCAATCTCGTACTGCACCTGGCCTCTGATGAATCCAGTTATACTACCGGCGCCGAATGTGTAATAGATGGCGGACTGACAGCAAGATGAGGAGGTATATATGATATGGCAATCGATTTCAAGATGAAGGCGCCGATTCCGAATTGGGAACCGCTTTTTGAGCAGGGCAGGACCGCGGTGCTGGAGCGGTTCAGTGTGCTGAAGGGTCTCACACCAACCAAAGCTTCCACTCTGTTGGATGTGCTTGATGAGATGGACGAACAGGGGATCACCCATTCCGTGATCCTGGGAAGGAACAATCAGGCGGGCAGCTCGAACAACGAACTGCTTGATTTCCTCTCCGGTAAAGGAGGGGAGCGGTTCTTCGGGTTCATGGGCATCGAAGATATGACGGTGGAAGAAGCAGTGGCGACCATCCACAAGTATGCCGTGACCGGGAAGTTCCATGGTGTCGCAGCGAATCCCGCCAAGATCAGACCGCTTACACCCATCGGTGACCCAGAACTGGATCCGATATTTGAGGCATGTGTAGAGCATGACCTGCCATTCTGCATGACGCTCAGTATGCTGATTACACTTTTGGCTGACGGGGCTGACTATGACTATATCCGCCCCGGACAGCTGATTCGCGTACTGAAGAAGTATCCGGACCTCGACCTCATCATTTCACATGCCGCTTGGCCCTTTGTCCAAGAGTCCATAGCGGTGGCTGTCCATTATCCAAACTTGTATCTCTGTCCGGATTTCTACATGGGGTTCCCGGGAGCAGAACAGTATCTGGAAGCAGCGAATAAAGGGCTCGAAGGTCAGTTTCTGTATGCGAGCTGCTATCCCAATGTACCTTATGACTACGCGATGAAGCATTATAGAGGTGGTGATCTGCCCCCTGACATTAGAGTCAAGATCATGGAGGGGAATGCGCGCAGACTTCTAAAGTTGGAAGATTGAACATTTATAAAGATTGAAAAATGTATCCATCACTTGAAAATAATTATAAATCCTTGAGAAACTTTACTAATAATTGAGGAACTGAAAAGAAATACCATATTAAAAAATAATATTTAATATGGTATACCCACTTTTAATCATTCCCTAAAACATACAAAACCCTGTCAAATTAATTTTTGACAGGGTTTTGTTAAATGATATGAAAGTAGCGTCCTGGGAGGGATTCGAACCCCCGACCGATGGCTTAGAAGGCCATTGCTCTATCCGGCTGAGCTACCAGGACTTAATTAAGACAAATTCTATTATAATCAAAAGGCCTGTCATAAGTCAAATCAATTTTTCAATTTAATGTTGTTTTATTACATCATTCAAATATACTTTACTTAACCCGTTCAGTAATATATCCTCAGTATTTGATTTACAAGTAATAATGAGTTTTATAGAATGATTGTGAGCGAAATATAAAATAGGAGAAAGCATATGAGTAAATTTGATGAACAGATTTTAGTGGTGCCCCGGACCAGGTTGTTCAATTCCGAGGAAAATGCCTTCAACGGTTTCATCGGCAGGGATGACGCACGTTATAAATCGATAGTGGAGACTTTCAGCGATTATGAAGTCAGGCGCCGGGGTGATATGGAAGAAGATCCTTCCTACAAGCAGCTGGTCAGCTATGTCATCATCTCATCCGGCGATGATGAGACGCTTGTATATGAAAGGCTTGACGGCGGCGGTGAAAAGAGGCTGCACGGTCTGCTGTCGATCGGCGTGGGCGGTCATATGAACGATATAGAAGATGTCGACGATATTGATGAAAAACTATCCATCAACGCCAAGCGGGAGCTTGAAGAGGAGGTCGGCCTTGCCGGGGATGATATCAAAAATATCGAAATCATGGGTCTGATCAATGATGACGGGAATGAGGTCGGCCGGGTGCACATCGGGCTGGTGCTTAAAGTGTCGGTCGAGAAAGACAGTGTAGCCAACATGGAGGCTGACACCCTTTCCCTGAAATGGACCGGTAACGAGGGCCTGTCCGGCTTGTCTCCTTATGAGTCCTGGAGCGAATTGATCATTCGTGATGCTTATGGCAGATAAGATAACGACCCACCAGCGCTTCATGAAGAAAGCTGAGAAGGATCTGGTCCGCATGTTCAAGGACGGGGAGTTTAAAACTTTCCGGGAAAAGTATCATCACTTCATCAAAATGGGCACCCCGGATATCAGCCTCGAAGAGATGTTCTACGAAGCCATGGACGCGCTTGGCGAGTATGATGATATTGTGGACTACGCCCTGAAGCAGTTGAATGAGGGTACGGGTGATTATGAAACCCACATGATCGAAATGCTCAAGGCATTGAATGCGCAGGAGAGGTATTATGAAGTGATCAACTTCTCCGATCATATTATGGAGGAGAAGATCCCCCAGGGCTTCCGGATCGAAATCGCAGCAATCAGGCACAAGGCGAAGAAGGCGATTGATGACCGCCAGTACAGGCGCAGTGCCGGGATGGCGGATGAAAAGGGCACTCAGGAGGAAGATATCGACCTCGATGATATGTCGCATCAGGAAATACTCCGGATGTTCAGCACATTTGCCGATGAAAAGGACATCAGGTATAAGGATTTTGTGCTGGAACACCTCGAGGATATCCATGCGCGCGACATCGTCACCTTCATGCTGCTTTATTTGAAGGAAATCGGTTACAACGAAGCAGTCCGCCATCATAAGTTCGGAGCACCTGTTGATGTTGTGCCGGTCAATCTGCCGTCGCTCGAGGAGGTCACATTGATGAAGGATGTCGAACCGGATGTGATCGAAGTGCTTGAATCCCGGGCACCGCAGATTGTGGGCGAAGCGACACTGCTGATGACGAGCCATGCGATATTCAATTATCCGAAAGAGCCGGATTTTGAGGCAGAAGAATTGGTTCAGGGCTACCTGCAATATATACTGGACCTGCTGAATGTGGATCATCCATATGAGGCCGACAGGCGTATTTATGAGTGGATAGATGAAATGGAACACCTCGTTACGACGAGTGAAACTTAATGAAAGTCAGATGTTGGATAAGGAATACTAGTATGTTATACTAAACTGGTTATGAAAAAATGTATTAACGGAGGAATTATACTATGTCTCAAAAATGGGAAAAGCAAGAAGGTAACGAAGGAATCCTCACGGTCACTGTACCTGCAGAGGAATTCAATCAAGCATTGGATGAAGCATTTGTGAAAGTTTCCAAGGATGTTTCACTTCCAGGTTTCAGGAAAGGGAAAGTTCCACGTCAAATGTTTGAAAGTCGTTTCGGTGTAGAATCCTTATACCAGGACGCGCTGGATATCGTCCTTTCACCGAACTATGCTAAAGCTGTTGATGAAGTAGGTATTACTCCTGTTGATCAGCCTGAAGTGGATATCGTTGAAATGGAAAAAGGCAAAGACCTTATCTTCACAGCGAAAGTGACAGTGGAGCCAGAAGTTACGCTCGGCGAATACAAAGGTCTGGAAGGCACACAGCTTCCGACGGAAGTGACCGAAGCTGACGTGGACCACGAAATCGAGCACATGCTTGAACATCAGGCGGAAATGGTCGTCAAAGAAGACGGTGAAGTGGAAGATGGCGACACAGTGAACCTGGACTTCGACGGTTATATCGACGGCGAACAGTTCGAGGGCGGAAAAGCAGAAGGTTTCGACCTTGAAGTCGGTTCCGGATCATTCATCGGCGGATTTGAAGAACAGCTCACCGGCCTTAAAGTGGATGATGAGAAAGATGTTGAAGTCACTTTCCCTGAAGACTACCAGGCTGAAGAGCTTGCCGGTAAACCTGCAGTATTCAAAGTCAAAATCAACTCCATTAAAGTGAAAGAGACGCCTGAACTTGACGATGACCTTGTCAAAGAGCTGGATCAGGGTGTTGAAACTGTGGATGAGCTGAAAGCCAAACTTGAAAAAGACCTGAAAGAAGCAAAAGAAAACCAGGCAGACACTTCACTGAAAGAAGAACTGCTCATTAAAGCAAGTGACAATGCTGAAATTGATGTTCCTGAAGCGATGGTCCAGACGGAACTTGACAGAATGCTCCAGGAGTTCGAACAGAACCTTTCCCAGCAGGGCATCAACCTAGAAATGTACCAGCAGTTGTCCGGTCAGGATGAGAACGCGCTCCGTGAAACGATGAAGGAAGACGCTGAAAACCGTGTTAAAACGAACCTGACATTGAAACAGATCGCAGTTGATGAAAACATCGAGATCAAGGAAGAAGATCTTGATAAAGAGCTTGAGAAAATGAGTGAACAGTTCGGAATCAAAGTTGAAGACATCAAATCAACTTTAGGCGACCTGTCAATGCTTGAACAGGACATCAAAGTACAGAAGGCACTGGATGTACTTGTGGATAATGCCAAACTTGTTGAAGCTTCTGAAGCTGAAACAGAAGAGACGGAAGAATCCTCCAAAGAAGAAAAGTAGAATCCTTTAAATCAAAATAGCTCTGCAACGCAATGTTGCAGAGCTATTGGCATCAGTTGCGGCAAGTTCATTTATTTGATTTCAGGCCTGAATTCTAGTATAGTTTACGACAATGATAAAAGAGGTGTTTATATGATCAAATTTAATGAAGACGATACAAATTTAACATGTTCGTTCTGTGGTAAAGACCAGGAACAGGTGAAGAAACTCATCGCAGGCAGCGGCGTGTATATTTGTAATGAATGTATAGAATTGTGTTACGAAATAATAGAAGAAGAGCTGAAAACCGAGCACAAGGCGGTATTCACAGAGCTTCCAAAACCTCAGGAGATACTCGAGTCCCTGAATGACTATGTAATCGGGCAGGATAAGGCTAAACGTGCTTTGAGTGTCGCAGTTTACAACCATTATAAACGTATCAATCAGGAAAACAGTAATGATGATGTTGAAATTTCCAAGAGTAATATTTCATTGATCGGTCCTACCGGCAGCGGTAAGACATTGCTCGCGCAGACCCTGGCACGTACATTGGATGTACCATTCGCCATTGCTGATGCGACAAGCCTGACTGAAGCCGGTTATGTCGGCGACGATGTTGAAAACATCCTACTGCGCCTGATCCAGGCTGCAGACTTCGATGTGGAACGTGCCGAGCAGGGCATCATCTATGTCGATGAAATCGACAAGATTGCGCGCAAGAGTGAAAATACTTCCATCACGCGTGATGTATCCGGCGAAGGCGTACAGCAGGCCCTTCTTAAAATATTGGAAGGGACGACTGCAAGCGTTCCGCCTCAGGGGGGCAGGAAGCACCCTAACCAGGAATCGATCCAGATCGACACGAAAAACATCCTCTTCATATTGGGCGGCGCCTTCGACGGCATGGACGAAATCATCAAGCGCAGAGTCGGTGAAAAAGTCATCGGTTTCGGCGGACCTTCCGCTGCGCTCGAGGACAAAGATGCGATACTGTCCAATGTACGTCCGGAAGACCTGCAAAGCTACGGTCTGATACCGGAATTCATCGGTCGTGTGCCGATCATCAGCCACCTCGAAGAACTTGATGTTGATGCACTCAAATCCATCCTTACAGAACCGAAGAATGCCCTCGTCAAGCAGTATAAGAAAATGCTTGCGATCGATGAAGTGGAACTTGAATTCGATGACGATGCACTCGATGCAATCAGCGAACTTGCAATCGAACGTAAAACCGGTGCACGCGGTCTGCGTTCGATCATAGAGGAACGTATGGTGGACATCATGTTCAATGTACCTTCAAATGAAGAAATCAAAAAGGTCAAAATCACCAGGAATACGATCATGGATGAAAGTGATCCTCTGCTTTACAACGCAGATGGCGAAGAGGTCAACATCGATCGTAAAAGTGCATAATAGAAATAGAAAAGCTGTCTGAAGCCCAGACAGCTTTTTTCATGAGGAGTACAAATTATGAAGATCAACCCGAATAATATAGAATTCATGTTTTCAGCCATGGACCCTTCCCAGTACCCGGAGGGGAATATGAAAGAAATCGCCCTGAGCGGCCGCTCCAATGTGGGCAAATCAACGTTCATCAATGCAGTATGCGGACGTAAAAATATAGCGAGAACCTCCTCCAAACCTGGTAAAACCGCCACCCTGAACTTTTATGACGTAGATTCCCAGTTCATATTTGTGGATGTGCCGGGATACGGATACGCAAAACAGTCCAAGACCAGCCGGGAAAAATGGGGACGGCTGATCGAGTCCTACCTTGCTGAGAGGGCGGAGCTTCAGGCAGTGGTGCAGCTGATCGATCTGCGTCATAAGCCGACCCAGGATGATGTCCTGATGTATGACTTCCTGAAGCACCTTGAAATACCTGTAATAGTCGTATGCACCAAATCCGACAAGATAGGGAAGAGCAAAGTTCAGAAACATTTGAAAGTGGTCAGGGAGACGCTTGAAGTGGAACCGGAAGATCATCTCATCGATTTTTCCTCCGTCGATAAAAAGAACCTCCCAAAAGTGTATGAAGCATTGAGCAATTATGTCTAGTTTAGAACAATTTTAATTAATATAGAATTTCAACCATGTTATATAGAAATGGCATGGTTTATTTGATACAATTAGGGTAATTATTGCTACTTATAACGGTGGTAGGAGGAAATGTAATGCACGTAATATCGCTGAGTTTAAATTATAGAAAAGCGACAGTTGAAGAACGTGAAAAAGTGCAGTTCAATGAAATGGAACTGACGGCAGCGCTGCACAAACTGCGGTCTGAAAAAAGTATACTGGAAACGGTGATGCTCTCCACATGCAACAGGACGGAAGTCTATATTGTGAGTGATCAGGTGCATACCGGTAAATATTATGCCCAAAACTTTTTGGCACAGTGGTTTGATGTGGAACTTGACACGATCAAGAGGATCATCGATGTCAAAGTCGGGGATGAGGCAGTGGAGCATCTGTTCTACGTGACAGCAGGACTGGATTCCATGGTGCTCGGCGAGACGCAGATACTTGGTCAGATACGTGATGCTTTCATCAGAGCCCAGAATGAAAAAACGACGGGGACCATCTTCAATAAACTATTCAAAGAGGCGATCACCGTAGCCAAAAAAGGGCACAATGACACGGATATTTCTAAAAATGCGATTTCAACTTCCTATGCTGCGGTCCAGCTGATCAATAAGATCATTGAACGGAAAAGGGAAACGAAAGCGGTCGTGGTCGGTGCAGGGGAGATGTCTGAGCAGTCGGTGATCAACTTGACTTCAAACGGCATCAAGGATATCACCATAGTCAACCGTTCTCAGGAGAATGCCAAAAAACTCGCTGCAAAATATGGTTGCACTTATGCTGCCATGGAAGAGTTGGAAACGCATCTGAGGAATACGGACATCGTCATTTCCAGCACGGCTTCCAGAAACTACGTGATCACTGAAGCAGCGATTGAGGATATCCAGAAATCAAGGGCAGGCCGTCCTTTGATAATGATCGACATTGCGATGCCGAGGGACATAGAACCAAGCACCGCCCAATATGAAAATGTATATATGTATAATGTCGATGACCTGCAGGGTCTGATCGATTCCAATCTCGAAACGCGCCAGCAGGAAGCGAAGAAAGTGGAAGCTATGATCAGAAAATCCCAGGATGAGTTTGAGAACTGGGTCAATATGCTCGGTGTGACGCCGGTGATCCAGGCGCTCAGGACGAAAGCCCTCACGATCCATGAAGAGACGTTTGAGAGCGTTGAACGTAAAATGCCCGATATGACCGAGCGCGAACGCACTGTCATCAGCAAGCACATGAAGAGTATCATCAATCAGATGCTGAAGGATCCGATCATCTATACGAAGGAAATTGCGAATGATAAACAAGCTGCAAAAAAGCTTCAGGAAATAGAAATGCTGTTTGGCATAGAAGATGAAGTCAGTGAAGTGAGAGAGAGAGAAATGGAGAAATACCGACAGGAGACTCACAAAATCAATACAGAACTTGCATATGACTGATATGGGTGGGGACGAATATGGATATTGTGTTCCGCATCAATGAATTTATAATGCTTTTATATTTCACGGGCCTTTCTGTGCTGGCGTACGATTTAGCTTTAAGAAATCGCCAAGCCAGAAAGGTTTCCTTTTATTTGATTGCAGGTGCAACAGCTCTGCACCTGGTGACTTACATCAGCCTCATTTTCAGCCTTTCGAGGATTCCGGTGTTCACCACCTATGAAGGCATGTTCACCTTATCCCTTATATTATCAATCCTCGGGATTTTATATTATTATAAAAATGAAAGTGAACAGGTGCTGTTCGGATTCATATTTCTGAGTTTCATATTCTTTTCTATATTCACGTTCCATCCTGAGCCGCTGACCAGGGAAGTGGAAGCGACAATGATGATGAACGAACTTCTGATCATACACGTGGGGCTGGCTCTGCTTGCCTATGTGCTGTTTTTCATATCGGCGCTGCATTCCCTGATTTACCTCATACAACATGACAACTTGAAGAAGAAGCGCTTCAACCGTACATTCTTCTCCTTATTCAGCATCGAGACGGCAAGGAAGATCATGCTCAGGAGTCTGGTGATCGGCCTGCTGACAATGACGGTCAGCATCCTGCTTGGACTGTACTGGGGCATACAAATCATGGGTATGGACATAATATGGGATGTCAAAGTGATCGGCACTGCGTTTGTGGTGCTCCTGTATATCGTGCTCTTCATTTATTTGAAAAAAATGCGCAATACTTATATATTTGCTATGTTGAACATTGTATTGTTCATATTTTGCATGATCAATTACTTATTTGTATCACAATTTTCAAGTTTCCATATCTGGACTTAAAAAAAGGAGTATTTTAATGAGAAAGTTTATCGTTGGTTCACGCCGCAGCGGTCTTGCAATGACACAGTCAAAGCAATTCATCGCTTCGCTTGAAGAAAAATTCCCGGAAGCAGAATTTGAAATAAAGGAAATCGTGACGAAAGGCGACCGGATAGTGGATGTCCAGTTGTCGAAAGTCGGCGGTAAAGGGCTGTTCGTCAAAGAGATCGAACTTGCCCTTGAAAATAAAGAAATCGATATGGCGATCCATAGTCTCAAAGATGTCCCGAGCCGGCTGCCCGAGCAGTTCAAAATCGGCTGTATTCCTGAAAGGGAAGATATGAGGGATGCCTTCCTTTCCAACAACAAGGTGCTGTTCAAAGATCTGCCTTCCGGAAGCATCGTCGGGACGAGCAGCCTGAGACGTGCGGCCCAGCTGAAATCGATGCGGGACGACATCACCGTGAACTGGGTGAGGGGCAATATCGACACCCGCATCAAGAAGATGGAGTCGGGGGAATACGACGCAATCATACTTGCAGCCGCCGGCCTTAAAAGGATGGGCTGGGGCGACAGCCGTGTCACGGAGTATTTTGATGCCGAAGAATTCATTCCGGCAATTGCACAGGGTGCGCTTGGCATAGAGATCAGGAGAGATGACCATGAACTCGCTGAGATGCTGGAGGCGGTCCACTCTACTGAGGACGCGATATGCACCTCTGCAGAAAGGACGTTCCTGCGCCGTATGGATGGCAGCTGCCAGGTCCCGATCGGTGGTTATGCGACGCTTGAAGACGGTGAACTTTACCTGACCGGTCTGATCATGTCGGAAGACGGCAACGAGAAATACGTCGTCAAAAAATCCGGGACTGATCCGGAAGGGCTCGGGAATCTTGTGGCTGATGAAATGGAGAAGATCGGGGCCAAGGAAATCATCGACAAGATCAATGAAGCACAGTAAAGAAGAAAAAAAGACAGTGCTGGTGACCCAGACAAAGCTGAACGGTACCAGCGACCGGTTTAACATTTTACATGCGCCTCTGATCTCAATCCATCCGCTTGATATTGAAGAAGAGTTTTTGAAGCATGATTATGACTGGTTGATACTGACGAGTAAAAATGCCGTCAAGCTCTTCCTGCCGTATATGACGGATTTGAAATTCACCAGATTGGCAAGCATCGGGGAAAAGACGACGGAGGCACTTGTGAAGAACGGCTACACCGTCGACTTTGAACCGTCCGTCTACACCCAGGAGGGGTTCATTGATGACTTCCCCATTCATGAAGTGAAGAGTGAACGGGTGCTTTATCCGACAAGCAAAGCCGCAAGGCCCCATCTGAAAGATCATCTGACAGCCCATGGGGTGATGGTGGATCAGCTTTCCATATATGAACCCCGGGATAATATCCAATCGATGGAAAAGATCAGGGAAGGGCTCGATGAGATCGATATAGTGACCTTTTCCAGTCCGTCCGGTGTCAAAGTGTTCATGAAATACATCGAGCCGGAAAAACTGCATGACAAGAACGTCATCTCGATCGGCGCGGTCACTAAAAATCAGCTTGACCAGTTTAATGTGCCGTCCATCTCTCCTGAAAAAGCGACACTTGAAAGCATGTATGAATTAATCAACGAAAAATTTGAGGTGTAATAATGAATTTTGACCGTCATAGAAGACTCAGACGCACAGCAAATATGCGGGATATGGTGAGGGAGACCCACCTCCATAAAGAGGACCTCATCTATCCGATATTCGTGGTGGAAAAAGACGATGTCAGGAAGGAAGTCCCTTCAATGAAGGGGGTTCATCAAATTTCATTGAATTTATTGAAAGAAGAGCTGGACGAAGTGGCAGCCCTCGGCATCAAGTCGGTCATCTTCTTCGGCGTCCCGAATGAAAAGGATGAAGTGGGCAGCGGTGCATACCATGACCATGGCATCGTCCAGGAAGCATGCCGCTTGTCCAAGGCACATCATCCGGATCTGCTCGTCATACTTGACACATGTCTGTGCGAATACACCGATCATGGCCACTGCGGCCTGATCGATCCGGATACGGAAGATGTCGATAATGACTCGACTTTACCTTTACTGGTCAGGACTGCTGTTTCACAGGCCCGGGCAGGCGCCGACATCATCGCGCCAAGCAATATGATGGACGGCTTCGTTACCGAGATCAGGAGGGGGCTCGATGAGAACGGCTTCAGACATATCCCGATCATGAGCTACGGCATCAAGTATGCTTCCAAGTTTTATGGCCCATTCCGTGATGCGGCGGAGTCGACACCTTCGTTCGGGGACCGCAGGACTTATCAGATGGATCCTGCCAACAGGTTGGAAGCACTCAGGGAACTGGAAAGCGATGAAATCGAAGGCGCGGACATGATGATCGTGAAACCTGCCCTGTCCTACCTGGATATCATCCGCGATGTGAGGAACCATTCGGACCTGCCCGTCGTTGCTTATAATGTCAGTGGGGAATATGCGATGACGAGAACGGCAATCGACATGGGCCTTGTCGATGAAGAAGTCATCATCGAACAGATGGTTTCCATGAAACGTGCCGGGGCGGACTTAATCATCACTTATTTTGCAAAAGATATTTGTAAGAAAATTGATCGAGGAGAGGTATAATCATGTTTGAAAAATCAAAAGCACTATATGCAGAAGCAGTTGAACTGATGCCGGGCGGTGTGAACTCACCTGCGAGGGCATTCAAATCCGTCGGTGACCACCCTTTGTTCATCGAGCGGGCAAAAGACGCACGCCTTTACGACGTCGACGGCAACGAATTCATCGATTACTGCCTGAGCTTCGGGCCTTTGATCCTGGGGCACAGTGATGACAAAGTGATTTCAGAAGTTTCGGAAACGGCGAAGAAAGGTACGAGTTTCGGTGCACCGACCGAACTGGAGAACAAAATGGCTGAACTTGTCATAGACCGCGTGCCGTCTGTTGAAATGGTGCGCATGGTGTCCTCAGGTACGGAAGCGACACTTTCAGCACTCAGACTGGCAAGAGGCTACACCGGCCGTAATAAAATACTTAAATTTGAAGGCTGCTACCATGGTCACAGTGATTCACTGCTCATCAAAGCGGGATCAGGTGTTGCGACACTGGGGCTTCCCGATTCCCCGGGCGTGCCTGAAGGCACAGCCCTCAACACCATCACCGTACCTTACAACGATCCTGAGAGCCTGAAAGAGGCTTTCGACAAGTATGGTGAGGATATTGCGGGTGTGATTGTTGAACCGGTCGCAGGAAACATGGGCGTCGTACCTCCGGTGGGCGACTTCCTGCAGTACGTCCGTGAAATCACGGAAGATAATGGTGCCCTGCTGATTTTTGATGAAGTCATGACAGGATTCAGGGTCGGTTACAACTGTGCCCAGGGTCATTACGGTGTCATGCCCGACCTCACCTGCCTCGGCAAGGTGATCGGCGGCGGCATGCCGGTCGGGGCTTACGGCGGAAAGAGGGAAATCATGGAACGTGTTGCACCTGTCGGAGACATTTATCAGGCAGGGACACTTTCCGGTAATCCGCTGGCCATGGCAGGCGGTTATCATACGCTCAGCCAGCTGACTGAAGAAAGTTATGTATATTTCAATGAACTTGCCGACCTGCTTGAGGATGGATTGAAAGAAGTCTTCGGCAGACATGCCAGGCCGATCACGGTCAACCGTGCAGGTTCAATGATCGGGTTCTTCCTCACCGAAGGCCCTGTGAAAGACTTCGACAGTGCCAATGAGAGTGACCTTGTCCTGTTCAAGACGCTCTTCCAGGAACTTCTGAAAGAGGGCATCTATCTGCCTCCGTCCCAATTCGAAGGGATGTTCCTGTCGACCAAACATACCAAGGATGATATAAATGCGACAATAACGGCATTTGACAATGCTCTGGCACGCATAAGTAAAAAGTAACCAAAAATTATGCTTCATAGTTACTCAATTAAGTGTATAATAGGTATGAATAATATTTGGGGGGTCACAGTGAATGAGTGATAAAAAAGATCAAAACCTTACAGATAAGGAAGTCAACATGGAGGGTGTCAGGGATGAAGGCAAGACCTACATCGAGGGCCAGGGCCGTGAAATGATTATTCATTCTAAGGAAGATAAGAAAGAAGATATACGCAATCCATTAGTGTGGGTCATTCCGATCATGGTAATCATATTAATCATTCCATTAATGATTTTCCATATCGGCGGCGATGGTGAAGGCGGAGAGGAAACGGCCGACACCGGTGCGGAAGTTGGAGAATCAGGTGATGATTCAGGTGAGTCCGAAGAGCCGGTTGACGGTGAAGAAGGTGCGCAAGACCAAGCAGTAGAAGATGAAGAAGGCACCGGGGAAGAAGATGCTGAAGAGGGCGCCGGAGAAGAAGATGCTGAAGAGGGCGCTGAGGAAGAAGAGGCTGAAGAAGGCGCTGAGGAAGAAGATGCTGAAGAAGACAACGGCGCTTAATCAGGAGATGCAGATGCTGAAGGTATCTCCCGGAACAGCTGGTCCTCATGTCACGGTGAAGACTTCCCAGCGAAGGATCCATGCCTGCTTTAGATGAAGACCTGGCGGCCATGTGAGACATATGGTCTGAATAATTTATACATAAACCCCCCTGGCTCAGGGGGGGTTTGTGTTTTTAATCAATTTTTGATTCAAGGAAGGTTTTTTCTCTATGAAAATAGTCCGTTTACTCCTCCTGTTACTGCTTGCACTGGCCATATCATGGACATTGAATGCCATAGGCATCATACTTCCATGGCTGTTCGGATCCATGATCGCCACCTTCCTTTTCATCAGGTTCATTTCGGATGAGTTTCATTTTCCGAAATGGCTCGGTAACCTCGGCATCTTCGTCATAGGTTTCGAAATCGGTTCGAATTTCACAGTCGATGCCATGCAGGAAATGCTTGGGGATATTTGGAACATCTTCTTCGTCAGCCTGCTGATCATCATACTCAGCCTGAGTTTATCGGTGATTTTCATGAAGATGACGCAGTGCACCCCCGAGACCGCCTTACTCGCTTCGGTGCCCGGTGCACTGAGCCAGATGCTGATCATGGCTGAAGAAGATGAAAAGGCGGATATGCTTCTTGTGACGATCACCCAGATGTCGAGGATCGTACTGGTCGTCATCCTGGTGCCTTTCATCGCAAGTTTCTTCGCTTTTGAACCGGCAGGGGCAGGGGACGGGGAACCTGCCCCGGTGTTGACCGAAGTGTTTGAACCGTCGATGCTTTTCATCGTGGCCGGTGCCTTCGTTTTAATGTACATATTCAAACTGATCCGGTTTCCGGTCCCTTTTCTGCTCGGGCCGATTTTTGCCGTATTGATCTGGAACATCATGACCGGCCATCATTTTTCATTAAACATCGAATTCATGAATGTGGCGCAGATTTTATTCGGGATCCGAATCGGCAGGCAGCTCACCTCATTGCTGTATCAGCTGAACGGCCGGATGATCGTCTCCATGCTCATACAGAATATACTGCTGATTCTCGGCACACTTTTCATCGCTGGTGTTTATCAGTTGTTCACGGAACATGAGTTCAACAACCTGTTTCTGAGTGCCGCACCGGGTGGAATCGGCCAGCTGATCATCGTGGCGGTTGAGATGGGTGCGGATATTGCAATGATTTCAAGTTATCATATTTTCCGTATATTTTTCATCATTCTGATTGTCACACCGCTCGTCAGCTGGTACTTGGGGTACAGAAGGCGCAGACGCGGTGAAGCTTGACAGTTTATGCAGATTTGTATAAGATGTATTTAATCGAATAACGAGGCCGGAAGAGTAGTCCTGAGCGGGTTTACAGAGAATGTGTGGCTGGTGGGAACACATCGAAGTTCAGGGTGAAAGTAGACCGGAATCAATTTAATCTGAAAATTGCAGTAGGGTTGAACGTAATTATGCGTTAAATAATTTAAGTGCAGCAAGTGATTGCTGAATTTAGGTGGTACCGCGGAACTCCCGTCCTATTTACAGGATGTGGGGTTTTTATTATGGAAGGAGAAATCATTTATGGAAATGCCGAAAAAGTATCATCCAGCGAGTGTTGAAGAAGGTAAATATAAGAAGTGGGTGGAAGAGGGTTATTTCAAATCGGATGCAGATTCTGAGAAGCCGCCTTACTCAATCGTCATTCCGCCGCCGAATGTGACAGGCCGTCTGCATCTCGGGCATGCTTGGGACACGACGCTGCAGGATATCATTACACGCATGAAGCGCATGCAGGGTTACGAAGTGCTTTACCTGCCGGGAATGGACCATGCCGGAATCGCAACTCAGGCGAAAGTGGATGCGCGCCTGCGCGATGAAGGCATCAAAAGTCATGAAATCGGCCGTGAAAAGTTTCTGGAACATGCATGGAACTGGAAAGAGGAGTATGCGGAGTTCATCCGCGACCAGTGGGCGAAGCTCGGTCTCGGCCTGGATTATGACAAAGAGCGGTTTACGCTGGATGAGGGCCTCTCCGGTGCCGTCAAAAAAGTGTTCGTCGACATGTACAATAAAGGTCTGATCTACCGCGGCGAATATATCATCAACTGGGATCCGGACACTGAGACTGCATTGTCGGACATCGAAGTGATCCACAAAGAAGTGGAAGGTAAATTCTATCATGTGAAATATCCAATCGGCGACGGCTCCGGCCACCTGGAAATCGCCACGACGCGTCCGGAGACGATGCTTGGAGACACGGCGATCGTCGTCCATCCGGATGATGAGCGCTATAAGGACCTGATCGGCAAGACTGCCATCCTTCCGATATTGGAAAGGAAGCTGCCGATCATCGCTGACGATTATGTCGATAAGGAGTTCGGCACCGGTGTCATGAAAGTGACCCCGGCACACGATCCGAACGACTTCGAAATCGGCAACAGGCACAACCTTGAGCGGATCAATGTGATGAATACGGACGGCTCCATCAACGACCTCGGCGGGCCTTACGCCGGCCTTGACCGCTTCGACTGCCGCAGACAGCTGGTGAAAGACCTGGAAGCGCAGGAACTGATGATCAAAATAGAGTCCCACGTCCACTCCGTCGGCCACTCTGAGCGCAGCAACGCTGTTGTCGAGCCTTATTTGTCCACCCAGTGGTTTGTCAGCATGGAAACTCTGGCCAAAGATACACTGGATAACCAGAAGACCGGTAACCGCATTGACTTCGTCCCTCAGAGGTTCGAGCAGACTTTCAACACCTGGATGGGGAATATCCGTGACTGGGTGATTTCGAGACAGCTGTGGTGGGGCCACAGGATACCTGCCTGGTATCACAATGAAACGGGAGAGATGTACGTCGGCATGGAGGCACCGGAAGACTCGGAGAACTGGACACAGGATGAAGATGTGCTGGATACTTGGTTCTCAAGCGCATTATGGCCGTTTTCCACGATGGGCTGGCCGGAAGATACGGATGATCTTAAAAAGTTCTTCCCGACGAATGTGCTTGTTACAGGGTATGACATCATCTTCTTCTGGGTGGCGAGGATGATTTTCTCATCTCTTGAACATACAGGACAAAAACCGTTCGACGATGTGCTGCTCCACGGCCTTGTGCGTGATGAACAGAACCGGAAGATGTCCAAATCCCTCGGCAATGGCGTAGATCCTATGGATGTCATCGAAGAATACGGTGCAGATGCACTCAGATACTTCCTCTCCACGGGCACGACACCGGGTCAGGACCTCCGTTACAGTGACGAAAAAGTGGAATCTGTATGGAATTTCATCAATAAGATATGGAATGCCTCCAGGTTCGCCCTGATGAACATCGGCCCCGATTTCAAGATGGTGGACATCGACCTGGAAGGGAAGAAATCACTGGCGGACAAGTGGATACTCACGAATCTGAACACTACGATCAAAGAAGTGACGAGACTCTCCGAAAAATATGAATTCGGTGAAGTCGGACGTCTCCTGTACAATTTCATATGGGATGATTTCTGTGACTGGTATATTGAAATGGCTAAAGTGCCGATGTCTGAAGGAACGGAGCAGGAGAAGCATATGACACGTTCAGTGCTCCTGTATACATTGGATAAAATCCTGAAGATGCTCCATCCATTCATGCCGTTCGTCACAGAGGAAATCTATCAGACGATCGAAGGTGACCGTACAATCGTCACAAGTGCGTGGCCGGAAGCCGAGGACAGCCACATTGATGAGGCTGCGGAAAAAGAAATGGCACTGCTTGTCGAAATCATCAAGTCCGTGCGCCAGACAAGAAGCGAAGTGAACACCCCGCTGTCGAAACCGATCGATATCAAGATAGAAGTCAAAGATGATGCAAGGCGTACAGCAGTGGAAACGAACCGGCATTACATCGAAAGGTTCTGCAACCCGGGCACACTGGAAATCGCAGCTGAAATCGATAAGGACGATGATGACAAGACGAGCGTAATCACAGGGGCCACAGTTGTGCTGCCGCTCGCAGGCCTGATAGATAAAGCCCAGGAAATCGAGCGTCTCACCAGGGAGAAAGAGCGTCTCGAAGGTGAGCTGAAACGCGTGCACGGTAAACTGAACAACGAAAAATTCGTAGCGAATGCACCTGAAAAAGTGGTGCTTGAGGAACGAGAAAAAGAAGCCAAGTACCAGGCGCAGTATGATGAAGTGTCATCACGTCTGCAGAACTTGTCTTAAAAGGGGCCTTTATTCAATGAACTATCAGGAAAGTTTGAACTGGATCCATGATCAGTTGAAATTCGGCATCAAACCGGGACTGGAGAGGATGCATTGGATGCTTGACCGGCTGGATTCTCCGGAAGAGAAAATCAATGGTATTCATGTAGTCGGGACGAACGGTAAAGGGTCGACGCTGAATTACATGAGAAGTGCGCTGAATGCCAATGGTTACACGGTGGGGACTTTCACCTCCCCCTATATCGAGGTGTTCAATGAACGCATCGCAGTGGATGGCAACCCTGTTCCGGACGAAGTGATAGCGGAACTCGCGACGATTGTGCGTCCGGTCAGTGAGATGATGGAAGCAGAGACGGATTTCGGGAAGGCCACCGAGTTTGAAATCATCACCACGATGATGTTCGTTTATTTCGGGAGAATTTCTCCTGTGGATTTTGTGGTGGTGGAGGCTGGTCTCGGTGCAACCTATGACTCGACGAACGTATTCGACCCTGTGATGACTCTGCTGACGAGCATCGGACTGGATCACATCGAGATACTGGGCAACAGTCTGATCGACATCACTAAAGACAAGTCCGGTGTGATAAAGGAGGGCGTGCCGCTCATCTACAACGTGGCTGATGAGCACTCAAGGGAATATGTCCATAAAGTGCTGGAGGAAAAAAAGGCGAAAGGTGTCGAACTGGACCGGGATATCATGATTTTCCACCGTTCTGATGAATTCGACTTTGAATATGGCGCATATGATTTTGAGAACATCCAGCTGAAGATGATCGGGGCGCATCAGCGTGAAAATGCCGCACTTGCGATGGCTGCCCTGCTTGAGCTCAAAGACAGTGGCCGGCTGACATTGAATTTGAACAAGATGGTGGATGCAATGGAAGAGACGGTGTGGGGCGGGCGTATAGAAGTCCTTCAGGAGTCTCCGCTCATCATTGCGGACGGCGCCCACAACAATGAAGCCGTCGAAGCGCTTGCCGCTGCGATGGAAGAACATTACAGCGGCAGGAAGATCACTGTGCTGTTCTCTGCAGTGAAAGGCAAGCCGATCGCTCCCATGGTGGACAGGCTGAATGACATCGCAGATGAATTCAAAGTGACGGAGTTCGAATTCTTCAAGTCACGCCCACTCGATGATATTTACGAGGCAGTGAGCCATCCCCGCAAAGAGAAAGTGCCCGATTATGAAAAATTCATTGCTGATTTCGACGGGGACCTGCTCCTGATCACCGGCAGCCTGTATTTCATCAGTAATGTAAAACAGTTCTTCAGTGGCCATCAGGGGTCGTGACATTAAAAATCCTCAGATCTCTTAAGGGATCTGAGGATTTTGTCGTTTCATCATGAAGATATTTGGATTTTAGAAGGGGCCGTATCCGATCATGATACTCAAAACCATGAAGAATGCGCTTGCCAGAATCCATGTCAGCATGAGCGGCCATACGAATTTCAGCCAGCTGGCATATGGGATGTTGGCAATCGACAATCCGGCCATGAGGATCGCTGAAGTCGGGAACAGATAGTTGGATAAACCGTCACCAAGCTGGAAAGCCAGCACAATCGACTGTCTTGGAATACCGACGATATCTCCGATCGGCGCCATCAACGGGATGGTCGTCGCAGCCTGGCCGGATCCTGACGGGATGAAGAAGTTGATGATGAACTGGGTCAGGAACATACCCACCGCCGCAACTGCCGTCGGCAGCCCTTCAAGTATGTTGCTTACTGAGAAAATGACGGTGTCGATGATGGTGCCGTCTTCCAAAATCAAAAGGATACACCTTGCCAGACCGACGATCAGTGCACCGAAAGTGACATCTTTCGCCCCTTTGATGAAGTTGTCCGCAATGCCATTCGGGGTATTTCCTCCGACGAGACCGGAGAATATTCCCATAGCGAGGAATATCGCAGCGAGTTCCGTGCCGGTGGACCAACCCTGTATGACACCGTAGACGATGAGCGCGAGCCCGGCAAAGACGATGATGAGCACTGCGATATGCCTGCCGGTCAATTCCTTGAAGTCGTAACCTTCAGCATCCGAATCCGCTCTTTTTTCCAGTTCGTAGACATAGCTGTTCTGTTTATCTCTCTGCACCCGTTTACCATACCGGTAGACGAAGACCGAAGCGATCGCCACAAAGACGAGTTGAACGATGATGCGTAAGCCCATACCCGAGAACAAAGGCAGCTCTGCAATTTCCTGGGCGACCCCGACGGTGAATATGTTCATGAATCCGCCTGCGAATCCTGCCGCAGCCCCGAGTGCCACCATGGACATCCCGGTCAAGGCATCCATGCCGAGGGAACGTGCGAGTATGACCCCCATCGGGATGAATATCAGAGTGGACTCCGCCATGCCGAATGTCGCCCCGCCGAATGAGAATATCAGCATCGTCAGCGGAATCAGTATGATTTCCTTATCCTTCAGTAAAGATACTATCTTATTGATACCTGCTTCGATAGCACCGGTGCCGTTTATCATTCCGAAAGCACCGCCTATGATGAAAATCAGGAAGATGATGCCTGCGGCATCCACCATGCCTTCAGGCACGACTGTGAAGATCTGGGTCAAGTTGACCGGATCCTGTTCAACATATGTAAAGCTGGTCTGATCGACGAGTTCCCTGCCTTCAGAATCTTCATACCGTTCGTACTCACCGGCCGGTATGATGTAACTGGCCAGGACCGCCAGGATCACTATTGAATAAATCAGGACAAAAGCATGTGGCATTTTAATGTTCCTTAATATGGTGATCAACCCCCCTTTTATAAGTGTGATTCAATTATATCTTACCGGTTTCCTTATTTACAGGTTAATTTGTAATTATGCAATAATTCTGTATTTTAATAGGCGATACTGATATCATTAAAAGAAAAGGGGGAAAGTAAGATGGCTTCACAACAGACAGGGGACCCGAAAGATATCAGTCAGAAATTCCCGCATACATACGCGATACTTTTATCCGTTGTAATCATCGGGGCGATTCTCAGCTACATCATACCTGCAGGGGAGTACGAACGAACCGAAGTCGATGGACAGACTGTCGTCGTCAGCGGCAGCTATGAGGGGGTGGAGCAGAGCCCCGTCGGCATCTTCGAGCTGTTCATGGCCATACCGAATGGCCTGATCGAAGCTTCAAGCATCATCTTCTATATTTTCCTGATCGGCGGTGCTTTTGGGATCATCCGGGCGACCGGGGCGATAGAGGCGGTCATTCAAAAAGTGATGGAAAAGGTGAAAGGCAATGAAAAGCTGATGATACCGGTGATCATGTTGGTCTTCTCTATCCTCGGTTTCACGACGGGTATGGCTGAAGAGGCAATCATCTTCGTGCCGATCGGCATCGTCCTTGCAGTTGCTCTTGGCTACGATGCAATCGTCGGTACGGCCATGGTCACACTCGGGGCGGCTGCCGGTTTCATCGGGGGCATGTTCAATCCGTTCACAGTCGGTATTGCCCACGGCATTGCCGAACTTCCGATTTTCTCGGGCTGGGGTTTCAGGCTGATCGTCTACTTCTTTGTACTTGGCGCCGGCATCCTTTATGTCATGCACTATGCAAAAAAGGTCAAGAAAGACCCCGGCAAAAGTCTCGTGTACTCCGAGAATGAAGCCGGACAAATCAACTTCACGGAAGACGTCTTTAAATTTGAACGGCTGAAAAAACGTCATGTTCTCATACTCGTCGTATTTCTGATCGGCATCATCGTCAATATTTATGGCATTTTCGTACACGACTGGTTCCTGACCGAACTGTCGGCGAACTTCTTTTTGATCGGCCTGCTAGCGGGCTTTATCGGCGGATTGAAAGTGAATGCCGTCTTTGATGCATTCATCGAGGGCATGAAGCTTGTCGTATTCGGTGCCATCATCGTCGGTTTCGCCCGTGCAATCCTGGTGGTTTTGGAATCCGGTGTGATCATCGATACGATCATTCATTCCATGAGCAGCGTGCTGGATAACATTCCCGGCACTTTCACTGCCCTCGGCATGCTCGTCATCCAGGTCATCATCAACTTCTTCGTCCCGTCGGGATCCGGTCAGGCAGTGACGACGATGCCGATCATGGTGCCGATCGCAGACCTCCAGGAGATTCCGAGGCAGATTGCAGTGCTTGCCTATCAATACGGTGATGCGATCACGAATACAATCATCCCGACGTCAGCATCCCTCATGGGGGTTCTGGCAGTGGCGGGCATCCCTTACTTGAAATGGGTGCAGTTTGTATGGAAGCTGACCCTTTTATGGCTGTTGCTGGCTTCCATCGCACTGGTCGTTGCGACTCTTCTGAATCTGCAGTGATATTGAAAAAACCGGCATATGCCGGTTTTTTATTTTTGCCTTTCATTTTCATCATCCCGGACCAGGGCATCCCTGATCTCCCTGAGGAGCACCAGTTGTTCATCTTCCGTCTCTTCGGCGGCAAAGCGCTCCCTTGTCAGCTTATTGATCACTTTGATGAAGATGAAGATTGCAGCTGCGATGATCAAAAAGTCGATGACCGCCTGGATGAACACCCCGTAGGTGATTCCCATGTATGCCCAGTCCGAAGCAAAGTCGGTATTTCCGAACATCAGTGCAATCGAAGGCATGATGATGTTTTCGACCAGGGCATCAATGATTTTTCCGAATGCCGCTCCGATGACCACTGCCACCGCGAGATCCAGCACATTGCCGCGTAATATGAAATCCTTGAATTCCTGCCACATGAAAATCATCCTTCCTGAAATATGCATTTAAATCCATTTTTCAATATACAGTATTATTTGCCGCATATAAAGGCCATGGTAAATGTATAATTGAGATCTCATAATAAATCTTTATGCTATGCACCTATTGCAATAAGTTTAAGTTATCATAATACGTTGTTTTTTTGTATCACCCTTATGTATGAGCGCCATTTACAAGGGCATAATATCAGGTATACTGTAGATGAGACTAATTTTAGGGGGCAACATTACATGGGGCAAAATTATCAAAGCGATGCCAAAAAGACATTCAGTGTAAATGGTAAGACATACAATTACTACAGTCTGAAGTCAGTAGCTGAAAAAGGCTTTTCCGATCCGGCTAAACTGCCGTATTCAATCCGCGTGCTGCTTGAATCCGTTTTAAGGCAGCATGATGGTACAGTGATCAAGGATGAGCATATCGAATCACTTGCAAAATGGGATGAAGGCGATTTCGGGACTGCGGAAGTGCCGTTCAAGCCGTCACGTGTCATCCTTCAGGATTTCACCGGTGTTCCTGCAGTCGTGGACCTGGCTTCACTCAGAAAAGCGATGGATGATGTCGGTGGGGATGTCCAGAAAATCAATCCCGAAGTACCTGTGGATCTGGTCATCGACCACTCTGTGCAGGTGGACGAATATGGTACACATCAAGCACTCCAGAAGAACATGGAGCTTGAGTTCGAAAGGAATGAAGAACGTTATGAATTCCTGAACTGGGCGACGAAAGCATTCGACAACTACCGTGCCGTACCGCCGGCTACAGGTATCGTCCACCAGGTGAACCTCGAGTATCTCGCGAATGTCGTGCATGTCAGGGAAGAAGATGACGGGCTCGTCACTTATCCGGATACACTCGTCGGCACCGACTCGCATACGACGATGATCAACGGTCTCGGCGTTTTAGGCTGGGGTGTCGGCGGTATCGAGGCCGAGGCAGGGATGCTCGGTCAACCATCTTACTTCCCGGTGCCTGAAGTCATCGGTGTACGCATGACAAATTCACTGCCTGAAGGGGCAACAGCGACGGACCTTGCACTCAGAGTCACGGAATTACTGCGTCAACACGGTGTGGTAGGGAAGTTCGTCGAATATTTCGGCCGCGGTGTGACTGAATTGCCTCTTGCCGACCGTGCCACGATCGCCAACATGTCGCCTGAGTATGGTGCGACAAATGCATTTTTCCCGGTGGATCAGGAAACGCTTGATTACCTCAAGCTGACGGGACGCAGTGAGGAACATATTGATGTCGTAGAAACATATTTGAAAGAAAACGACATGTTCTTCGATCCGGACGTTGAACCGACATACAGTGATATCGTGGAACTGGACCTTTCCACTGTCGAGCCGTCACTGGCAGGACCTAAACGTCCTCAGGATCTGATTCCCCTTTCAAAAATGAAAGACGAGTATCATAAATCCATAACAGCAGAAAGCGGCAACCACGGCCACGGACTGGACGAGAGTGAATATGACAAAAAGGCGACAGTCAATTTCAAGGACGGATCAAATTCCGAACTGAAAACCGGCGACCTTGTCATCGCTGCAATTACATCATGTACGAACACTTCGAACCCGTACGTAATGCTCGGCGCAGGCCTTATTGCCAAAAAAGCGGTGGAAAAAGGGCTGACGGTACCGCCTTACGTCAAGACTTCACTTGCACCTGGTTCCAAAGTCGTCACAGGTTACCTGGAAGACGCAGGGCTGCAGCCTTACCTTGATGAGCTGGGCTTCAACCTGGTCGGTTATGGTTGTACGACCTGTATCGGTAACTCAGGACCTTTACTGCCTGAAATCTCCGAGACGATCGTCGATAATGATATGCTCGTTTCTTCAGTCCTCTCCGGCAACAGGAACTTTGAAGGGCGTATCCACCCGCTTGTCAAAGCGAACTACCTTGCATCACCGACTCTTGTCGTTGCTTATGCTCTGGCAGGAACTGTGGACATCGACCTCAATAAAGAGCCGCTTGGACAGGATAAAGATGGAAATGATGTGTTCATGAAAGATATATGGCCTTCCATCCAGGAAGTCAGGGACGCTGTGATGAGCAATGTTACACCTGAATTGTTCCGTAAAGAGTATGAAAATATTTTCCAATCCAATGAAATATGGAATAATATCGAAACGACGGATGCACCGATGTACGACTTCAACCCTGAGTCCACTTACATTCAGAACCCGACATTCTTTGAAGATCTGGCTACAGAACCAGGTTCGATCAATGACTTGAATGGTCTGAGGGTGCTGGGTAAATTCGGTGACAGTGTCACCACCGACCATATCTCCCCGGCTGGTGCAATCGGCAAAGATACACCGGCGGGCAAATGGCTGATCGAGCAGGGTGTATCACCACGTGAGTTCAACTCATACGGTTCCCGCCGCGGCAACCATGAAGTGATGGTGAGGGGTACATTCGCAAACATACGTATCCGCAATAAGATTGCACCGGGTACTGAGGGCGGATTCACGACGTATTGGCCGACAGGCGATGTCATGAGCATTTATGATGCAGCCATGAAATATCAGGAAGACGGCACCGGCCTTGTCGTCATCGCAGGCGACGACTATGGTATGGGATCCAGCCGTGACTGGGCAGCCAAAGGTACAAACCTTTTAGGTGTCAAAGCTGTCATTGCAGCGAGCTATGAAAGAATCCACCGTTCAAACCTCGTGATGATGGGTGTCCTGCCTCTGCAGTTCGTGGACGGTCAGAACGCTGAAGACCACGGCCTCGACGGCAGCGAAACATTCGACATCAAAGTGGGCGAGGAAGTGAAGCCCGGCGATATCATTGATGTCACGGCGACAAGCACTGATGGTGAAGTGAAGGAATTCAAAGTCAAGGCACGTTTCGACTCTGAAGTCGAAGTCGACTACTACCGTCATGGCGGCATACTGCCACTTGTCTTAAGAAACAAATTGAAAGAGTAATCGAGCCATTAAAAAACCCGGTGAAATCGGATGATTTCACCGGGTTAACTTGTTTTTAAAGGCGATTACATAAAGGTGATCCTGGACTCTGTTCCATTCATGATTCTTTTAATATTGGATATATGCCTGATGATGATCACCACACCCAGGATGACTGCGAAAGCGATGATGAGGGGATCCTGGAGAAGCAAAGAGACGCCTATGAAAGTCAGGGCCGCAACGATGCTTGATAAAGAAACGTACTTGCTCAACTTTAAAGTGATTAAAAATGCAGATACTAAAATTATGAAGACGATTGGATTATATGCAAGTACAGCCCCTGAACCCGTAGCTACGGCTTTGCCGCCCCTGAACTTCAAAAACACAGGATAAACATGGCCGATGGCACTGATGAGACCGGGTATGAAAATATGCATATCCACAGCCATCAACATCGCGATGTACACCGGCAGCGCACCTTTAAGGATATCGAGTATCAGCACCATGATCCCCGCTTTTTTCCCTAAAATCCTGAAAGTGTTGGTGGTGCCGACATTGCCGCTCCCATGTTCCCGTATATCCACTTTATAAAAAATCTTACCTATCAGAAGGCTGAATGGAATGGCCCCGATCAAATAGCTGATGATGACCAAGATTATAATATTCGTCATTTCATGCTCCCCTTTATTATCAGGTACTAATAGTTTACCATATAAATAATCATTTATAAATCTATAAAACAGTAAGTTTACTATAATTTTATTATGTAAACTTACTGTTAATTAAAAGAATTTTACAAGATGCTTGCAAAGATCGGGATTTTATATAAAAATAGTAAGGTAGATAAAAAATTCGAACATATGTTTGTAGGAGGTTGACTCTTTGTCTAAAACGAACACATACAGTGATGATTCAATTCAGATATTGGAAGGATTGGATGCGGTACGCAAGCGTCCGGGGATGTACATCGGCTCGACCGATGTCAAAGGACTGCATCACCTGGTATACGAAATTGCAGACAATGCAGTGGATGAAGTATTAAATGGCTACGGTGATGAAATCAGCATCACACTCAATAAAGATTCAAGCATCACTATCACCGATAACGGGCGCGGGGTTCCGACAGGGATGCACTCGTCCAGGAAGCCCACGCCTGAAGTCATCTTCACGGTGCTGCATGCCGGTGGTAAGTTCGGCGGAGGCGGTTATAAGACTTCCGGCGGACTTCACGGCGTTGGGGCTTCAGTCGTGAATGCACTGAGTGAATGGTTGGAGCTTGAGATCTACAGGGACGGTAAGGTCCATTCGATGTCCTTCAAGGACGGCGGAACGGTCGATCAGAAGCTGACAGTCACCGGCAAGACGAAAAAGACAGGGACTGTCGTGACTTTCAAGCCTGATGCGGACGTATTCAAGCTCGGCACTTCATTCAACTATGAAATGATCGTTGAAAGGATGAGGGAATCCGCATTCCTGCTGAGCGGATTGAAAGTGACGGTCACCGACTCGCGTGGTGAGGAAGACAAAGTGGAGGAATTCCAGTACGAAGACGGACTGGAGTCCTTCATCGAGTTTTTAAATGAAGGCAAAGATTCTATAGGGCGGATCGTCCGCTTCAAAGGTGACTATCAGGGGATCGAGGCGGAGGTCAGCTTCCAGTATAATGACCAGTATACCGAGACCATCCTCTCTTTTGTCAACAACGTACGGACGAAGGACGGCGGCACCCACGAAGTCGGTTTCAAAACCGGGTTCACAAAAGCTTTCAATGAATATGCCCGTAAGATCAACGAGTTGAAGGACAAGGACAAGAACCTTGAGGGTAACGATATACGTGAAGGCCTGACAGCTGTGGTGTCCATCAAGATACCCGAGGAACAGCTTCAGTTCGAAGGTCAGACCAAGAGCAAACTCGGCACCAATGAAGCACGTTCGGCAGTCGAGTCACTGCTCGTGGATAAATTACCGTTCTATCTGGAAGAAAACGGTGCGCTCAGCAGCCAGCTGGTGAAGAAAGCACTGAAGGCGAGGAATGTCAGGGAAGCTGCACGGAAAGCACGTGAAGAAGCACGCAGCGGCAAGAAAAAAAGGAAGGATACTTTGCTGTCGGGTAAGCTGACGCCGGCACAAAGCAAAAACGCAAAGAAGAATGAGCTCTTCCTTGTCGAGGGGGACTCGGCCGGCGGTTCTGCCAAACAGGGCAGAGACCGGAAGTTCCAGGCCATCCTCCCTTTAAGAGGCAAGGTGATCAATACCGAGAAGGCGAAATTTGAAGACATCTTCAAAAATGAGGAAATCAATACGATCATCCACACCATCGGCGCCGGTGTGGGCACGGAATTCAAAGTAGAAGATGCCAACTACGACAAAGTGATCATCATGACCGATGCGGACACTGACGGCGCTCATATACAAGTGCTGCTGCTCACTTTCTTCTTCAATTATATGCGTCCGCTCTTCGAAGCCGGAAAAATTTATATTGCACTTCCGCCGCTGTTCCAACTGAAGAAGAAATCGAAGAAAAAAGATATCATCAAATATGTTTGGACCGAAGAAGAGCTGGAGACCGCCCAGGAAGAAATGGGGAGCAATATTGAACTTCAGAGGTATAAGGGTCTCGGTGAGATGATGGCGGAACAACTTTGGGAGACCACCATGGACCCCGAGACAAGGACATTGATCCAGGTGACGATCGACGATGAAGCCCTATCTTTGAAGCGTGTGACCACGCTGATGGGGGACAATGTCGAACTCAGGAGAAAGTGGATTGAGTCCAATGTAAGCTTCACACTTGAAGAACAGAACTCCATTCTAGAGAATGATGAAATCGATCTTATGAACGAGGAAGGTGATGCCAATGGTTGAAAAACTTCAAAATCTTAAGCTTGAAGATGTACTCGGCGACCGCTTCGGCCGTTACAGCAAGTACGTGATCCAGGACCGTGCAATACCCGACGTGAGGGACGGTCTGAAGCCTGTGCAGCGGCGCATACTTTATGCGATGTTCCGTGCGGGGAATACATTCGACAAAAACTACCGTAAAAGTGCAAAGACGGTCGGTAATGTGATCGGGAACTACCATCCGCATGGCGAGTCCAGCATATATGACGCCATGGTCCGTCTTGGCCAGGAGTGGAAGATGAGGGAAGAGCTCATCATGATCCACGGCAACAAAGGCAGTGTCGACGGAGACCCGCCGGCTGCGATGCGTTATACCGAAGCGAAACTGGCGGAGCTTTCTAATGAACTGCTCCGGGACATCAATAAGAATACGGTCACTTTCATGAACAATTTCGATGATACCGATTTCGAACCGACTGTCCTGCCTGCGAAATTCCCGAATCTGCTCGTGAACGGCTCGACCGGGATTTCCGCCGGTTACGCAACCGATATCCCTCCTCATAATCTGAGTGAAGTCATCGATGCCACTCTGAAGATGATCGATAAGCCTTCGGCCGGAATCGATGAATTGCTGGAACTCGTAAAAGGACCGGATTTTCCGACCGGCGGCATCATCCAGGGTAAAGAAGAGCTGAAAAGAGCTTATGAGACTGGAAAGGGCAGGGTGGTCGTACGTTCCAAAGTTGAAACGGAAGAATTGCGCGGGGGCAAGAAGCTCATCGCCATCAGTGAATTGCCTTACGAGGTCAATAAAGCGACCCTCGTCAAGAAAATCGATGAAATCCGGGCGGAGAGGAAAGTCGACGGCATCCTTGAAGTCCGGGATGAAAGTGACAGGCAGGGCCTCAGGATCGCCATTGAACTGCGTAAGGACACCAATGTCGAAGGCATCATCAATTACCTGTACAAGCGGACAGACCTGCAGGTGACATATAACTTCAATATGGTTGCAATCAGTGACAGGGCGCCGAAACTCCTCGGGCTGAAGGAAATATTGAACAGCTATATCGCCCACCAGAAAGCAGTGATCCATAAACGCTCCCAATTCGATTTGGAGCGCGCCAAAAAGCGCATGCATATCATTGAAGGGCTGATGAAGGCATTATCCATACTGGACGATGTGATACGCGTCATCAGGGAGTCTGCCAACAAGAAAAATGCGAAAGAAAATCTGATTGAAGCATACAGCTTCACCGAAGCGCAGGCCGAAGCCATCGTCATGCTCCAGCTCTACCGTTTGACCAATACGGACATAGTCGAGCTGGAAACCGAGCATAGCGAACTGGATTTTACTATCAATCAGTTGAATGAAATACTCAACGACGATAAAAGGCTGTTGGCCGTCATTAAAAAAGAACTTCGGGACATAAAGAAGAAGTACAAGTCTGAGAGGCTGACGGCTGTGGAAGATGAAATCGAAAATATCGAGCTGGATAAAAAGGTGCTCATACCCCAGGAAGAAACCATCCTGTCACTCACGAAAGACGGATATGTCAAACGGACGAGCCCCAGGAGCTACAATGCAAGCGAACCGGACGAGATCGGCATGAAGGAAGATGACTTCCTGGTTTATTCTGCTGAATCCCATACACTTCAGCAGATGCTCGTCTTCACCAACCGGGGGAATTATATGATCATCCCAGTCCATGAAATACCTGAAATACGATGGAAGGACCATGGTGTCCATTTGTCCAGCCGCTTCAAACTCGACCCCGGGGAGGAACCGATCTTTACGACAGCCGTCGATGACTTCAAAGCGCCGGTGACTGTGGTCTCCACGACAAGGAACGGGCAGATCAAGCGCAGTGAACTGTCCTTGTTTGAAGCAGTGCGGATCAGGAGGCCGATCGCCTATATGAACCTGAAGAAGGATGATGAGGTCATCTCTTTGGAGATATCGGAAACCGGTACGGAAGAGATGCTGTTCGTCACCGCAAAAGGACTTACTTTGAGATATCCGGTAGAATTGGTCAACACGAGTGGACTCAGGACCCAGGGCGTCAGGGCGATGAATGTGAAGCCGGATGATGAAATCATCTTCGCGGGGCTCATCAGCAATCAGAAATATTTACTGACGGTATCAAACAGAGGTGCGGCCAAACGTACGGATTTGTCAATGTTCGAGACAGGCGCGCGCGCCCAGGTCGGTACGATGCTTCTGAAGGAAATCAAGTCAAAGCCGCACAGGCTGGTTGGTGCGGTGTTGTTTGCCGACGATATCAACGCATTGATCATATCGGAATCGGATCGCTCGACACTTAGAGGCAGGAACATCCGTGTGACCGGGAAATATGTTAACGGGTCATTCGTGGTGGATGAGGATGAATTCGGTGAAGTCAAGGATGTGCATTTTGATTCTATAATTAAATAAAAATGGTTCTAATTTCAGCCCCCGGTGTTATAATAGTTTAACACGAAGGGGGCTTTTTCATTGGAAGGTTTTACAAGCATGTTTGAAAACATCATCGGAGTGATGAATGACCTTTTATGGGGCGATTTCCTCATCGGGATACTGATTGTCGCGGGGCTTTATTTTTCTTTATCCTCCCGCTTTGTCCAAATCAGATGGTTTAAGCAGATGTTCACCGTCCTCCGGGACAAACCGGAAACACTGCCTGACGGTACGAAAGGGATTTCCGCTTTCAAGGCATTCACCATCAGCGCCGCTTCGCGCGTCGGTACAGGGAATGTGGCGGGTGTCGCCACGGCGATTGTGCTGGGTGGTCCCGGGGCGGTGTTCTGGATGTGGGTCATTGCATTCATCGGTGCAGGCACCGCATTTTTCGAATCGACGCTCGGTCAGCTGTATAAAGTGAAGGACAGGGAGGGCGGTTACCGCGGCGGCCCAGCATACTACATGGAAAAAGGGCTGAATCAAAAATGGCTCGCCGTGTTCTTCGCCATTCTGATCACCCTCACTTTCGGATTTGCCTTCAACGGCCTGCAGGCGAATACGATCGCTGCCGCATACAACGGCGCCTTCGGCATCGACCGCAGCATCATCGGCATCATCCTCGCCATATTCACCGCCCTCGTCATATTTGGCGGGGCGAAGAGGATTGCGAATGTGACCGGCTACATAGTGCCGATCATGGCGGCGATCTATCTCGCGGTCGTGTTCGTGCTGCTGATCATCAATTACGACATGATCCTGCCGATGATCGGCCAGATCTTTGCAAGTGCATTCGGCCTGCAGGAGGCGTTTGCAGGGGCGGTGGGTGCCGCGATACTGAACGGCTTCCAGAGAGGGCTGTTCTCGAATGAGGCCGGCATGGGTTCCGTGCCGAACGCCGCCGCATCAGCTGCAGTGAGCCATCCTGTCAAACAGGGATTGATTCAGTCATTTGGTGTCTACTTCGACACGATGATTGTATGTACGGCCACTGCCGTGATCATACTGATGTATTCCGATTTGAGCTTCGGTGAAGATGCGACCCAGGGCATCGAAGTCACCCAGGCAGCAATGTCTGCACAGATGGGGGATTTCGGTGCAATCTTCATAGCAATCGTCATACTGCTCTTCGCCTACAGTTCGATTCTAGGTAATTATTTCTACGGCCAGAGCAACCTTAATTTCATCAAGGAGCATCCGGTGGTGCTGTTTGTATTCAAGATGCTCGTCATCGGCATGGTCTATATTGGTGCAGTCATGGACATTACACTCGCATGGAACACTGCGGATGTGTTCATGGCGCTGATGGCTGTGACGAACATCGTTGCGATCATCGGACTGAGTGGGACTGTCTTTAAAGTATCCAAAGATTATGCCGATCAGCTGAAGGCCGGGAGACAGCCCGTATTCTACATCGATGATGTTGATATCGACAGAAACGGGATTGCAGAATGGGACAGAGATCGTTACGATGAAAGAAAAGAGAATGATTGATACGGGCATTTCCGGCGTATCTTACAGAAAAAATGGGGCTGGGACATAAAGCCCTTTGAAAACTAAGAAAAGTGGCGATTCATCGATTAATTCAGATGAATCGCCACTTTTTCCATATTTCTGCAGACGGTCCGCTTGTATCTTCCGGAATTTCCGCAGGTTCAGGGCCAGTAACGCGAGGCCGGTCTCAATTTTCACCTTCCGTGCGCCGCGGACGGAGAAGCGTTTGAACGCCAAATTCGCCTTCAAATTTCCGAAAACCGTTTCGATATCTATCTTCCTCTGTTGATAGATCTTCCGGTTCTCTTTCATTGAAAGCGTGCGTCGGGCCTGGGCTTTGAAATACTCCAGGTTCATATTCTTTTGGATGCGCTTGTTGATCTGTCTGTCGCTTTTGATGCACTGGTCATAGCGCGCACAGCCTGAACAATCATCGGAGGCATATATTTTTAACTGCCGTGTCTCGCCGTATGTATTGGTGCGGTTCGCATAGCGTTCAAACCGAATTTCCCGCCCGTCTGGACAAATGTACCGGTCGTTTTCAACGTCATAGGACCAGTTGGCGGGATGCATCTCATCCGTCTTGTATGCTTTCTTCTGTTCCTTGTAGTACGTGTTGTAGGGGATGAGCGCCGTCCGTTCATAATCATCCTCAATCATTTCATAGTTGGCTTCACTGCCATAGCCGGCATCGGCGACGATCTTTTCCGGCAGATGCTGGAACTGTTCAAGCATCGTATTGAGGAAGGGGCCCAATGTGCGGGTGTCGGTCGGGTTGGGGTAGAGGGCAAAGCCTAAGACAAACTGATTGTTGCTGGCCACCTGCAGGTTGTAGCCGGCCTTCAGCTGGCCATTGCGTATGTGATCCTCCTTCATGCGCATGAACGTCGCATCCGGGTCGGTTTTTGAATAACTATTGCGGTCACCGAGTGTCGCCAGCTGCCCGGTATATTTCATTTCCCGCTCCCGCAGGTCGGCACATCTCTTTTTAGTCTTCCGGATGACTGAACGCCTGGCCCGGATCCCTTTTCGATCTTCAACAGCCTCAGTGGCATCGATGGTGTCTGTCAAATCGGTTTCCACCGTCTCCAATGCCTGATGCATGGTGTTCAGGTGCCCGGCCGTGATCGCTTCGTCCGATTCTTCAATCAATGCCGGGATGATCATCTCTTCGTACATCGTGTCATACATCAGCTTCGATTGGGCCCGCAGCGCCTCCTGGTGTTTTTCCACGCTTTTCCTGAAGACGAATGTATATTTGTTGGCATTGGCTTCCAGTTTTGTGCCGTCGATGAAGATCGCGTCCGCATCGATCATATCATTGGCCTGCAGCTGTCCCCTGAATTGGATGAAGGCCTCTTCGATGAGCGCGCTCATGTGGGGGTGTATTCTGAAACGGTTGATGGTGCGGTATGAGGGGCACCGGTTTTGCGAGAGCCACATCACCCGCAGGCTGTCGGTGAGTAGCGCTGCGATCTTCCGGCCGGAGTACACGGACTGGGCGTACCCGCACAGGATGATCTTCATCATCATTCTCGGGTGATGGGAGGATGCGCCGAAGTGATGGTCAAATCCTTCGAACGCCGCAGCCGGGATGCTTTCCACCAGGTCATTCACCGCGACGGCGATATCATCTTCCGGTATCATCACTTCTATATTCAATGGTATTGTGATCTGGTTCATGTTATAATCTTTATACATAAAGTCCCTTCTTTCTTTGTTTGTTTCGTCACTTACATTGTATAAGAAGGGCTTTATTTTGTCTTCGATTTATATAAAAATGCCCCCGCAGTAAAATTCACATTTTACTGCGGGGGCATTCGCTTTTAGCTGGGACTTATGTCCCAGCCCCATCTTCATCTAAAACAAGTTTCTGAAAAAATCGACGATGCTGTTGAAGAAGTTGCGGAGGGCGGTGACGAAGGAGTCCCATGCTCCGGATTCCTGGATTTCCTCACCGATTTCCTGGGCCCTGTCCTGGGCTTCACTGAATGCATCACTTGAAGTGATCTGATCGATGAGGTTCCTTGAAGATTCCATCAGCCTTTCGGCCTCTTCACCGGAGAATATGCCGGAGTCGCGGATATTTAAAATGATGACGACGATACGGTCGATCTGGTCCTGGGACAGGATGCCGTCAAGTCCATTATCCGCCATTTTTTCATCAACGATGTTCCTGACTTCATCTTCACTCACGTCACCGCCGTAATTGTTGACGATTTCAATCTTGATCTCGGTGATCATCTTGTTGAGCTGGACTTGTGAAAACCCTTCGGCATCACTGTTTTCTTCGGCGATGTCCGTAATCGTTTCAAGTTCATCCTGTGCGTTTTGTGTACGTTCTTCGGAGATTTCTTCCCCCTGCACTTCATATGCTTTGTAGATGCCCGATAAAGCACTCTCGCCTGTCACATTTTCTGCTGCGGCTATGGTGACATCGGCATCGGTGACGCCTGAAGTGATGAGCGCATTTTGATATGTCTCTTCTGTGATTTTGGTGATTTCGCCCATCTCTTCATTGAGCGTGATTTCGAGGCCGTGGCCCGGGTCTCTTTGGATGATCCGGATGCTGGATTTCAGCACACTGTCATCATAGGAGACGCCCAGGTAATTCTGAAGGTCCCCGGAGTAGACATACCCGGTCTCGTCATCGTCTTCTACGCCAAGGAGTTCTGCAGTATCCACCCTCAAATCATCATCATTCTCCAGAGCCGCCCCAAAAATGGTGACGGCATTCTCCCATTCCGAAGCTGCCTTTAAAGTTGAGGGCAGCATGGATATGAGCAGCACCGCCACAGCGAGCAGTGTGAACTTCTTATACATAGTAATCCTCATTTCCTAAGATTTTCATTCATATTACTATATCTTGGGCAGCAAGACAATTTTAAGTGCCTTCTGTACATTTACTTTATTAATTTCACTTTTAGGAGTAGAATATCTTTTAGAGAATTTTTAGGAGATTGAATATGGAGAATGAATACAAGCGTGTGGACAGGAACGTGGAAGCACGCCATAAGAAGTTTAAACTGAGGAGAAGAGCATACATACCGATTGTTTTGATCATTTTAACGATCACTGCAGTTTTATATATATTTGTGTCCTATCATTCCGGTCTGAACACTGCCGGGGAAGATGGTGTGGATCATGAGGAGATGGTCTTCAACGGCAGTGACAACAATGATGGAAGAAAACTGTTCCTGCTGCTCGGTGCGGACCGGGAGGAGGATGGTGCTACACGGACTGACGTCGTGATGCTGGGACAATATGATTACATGGAGAAGGATCTGAAGCTTGTTTCGATAATGAGGGATGTCTATGTCGATATTACAGGCTACCAGAATTATAAAATCAACTCGGTGTTCTCTCTCGGGGGTGTTGAACTTTTGAGACAGACCGTTGAGGAAAACTTCGGGGTCCAGGTGGAGGATTATATCATCGTCGATTATCAGGCATTCGAATCGGTGGTGGATGCGATAAATGAAGATGGCATCATGATCGATGTTGAAAGGGATATGTCTGAGAAGATCACGACTGAGCTGTTTGCAGGCGAGCAGAAGCTGAACGGTGATGAACTGCTCGAATATGCACGCTTCCGCCAGGATGCTGAAGGTGACTTCGGACGTGTCAGGCGACAGCAGCAGGTCGTGACTGCCGTAAAAGACGAAGTGCTGACCGTCGGGGGCATCCTCAACCTGCCGTACGCCATGGGCACGGGCATGGGATATGTGAATACGAGCATGGGGGATGCCGAGCTTTACCGTATGGCCGCTTCGTTCCTTGTGCGCGGGGATAAGGACATCGAATCGCTGACTCTGCCCGTGGAGGGATCGTATCAGTTCGTGGATACACATCATGCAGGGAACGTCATCGACCTTGATTTTGAACGGAACAGGGAGGTGCTGCATCAGTTTTTGAATAATGAACTTGAAGCGCCGGAGAGCCATGTCCCTGAAGAAAACCTGGAAGAAAATGAGGAAATATCACACGAATGATTTAAAAGGCGTCTTTTGACGCCTTTTTTAATGACCCGGGAAAGAGAAACATGCTATATTATATACGAACACACGTTCGTATATAAGGGGTGGTGGTATGTATGATTATTATATTTGTCCGCACCGTCATATTCTGTGCGTCGATTTGAAAAGTTTTTTCGCAAGTGTTTCATGTATTCTGAAAGGGTTGGATCCGAAGACGACGAAGCTTGCCGTCGTCGGCGACACGAAAAGCATCGGTTCGGTCGTGCTCGCTGCAACACCGGAACTGAAGAAGCTCGGCGTCAGGACAGGATCAAGATTATTTGAAATTCCGAACCGCCGTGATATTTATATCATTAATCCTTCGATGAAGACTTATCTGGATTATTCTTCAAAAATAACGGAAGTTGCACTGCAGTATACCGCGCCGGAAGATTTTCACCAGTATTCCATCGATGAATTCTTCATGGATGTCACGAACAGTTTCCATCTGTTTGCCGCATCGCCGTATGAGCTGGCAGCAAGGCTCCACAGGGAGATCCATGAAGAGACGAAGGTCGACAGCGCCATCGGCATCGGTGAAAACATGCTGCTCAGCAAACTGGCTCTGGATATTGAAGCCAAGAAAATGGAGGGTGGCATCGCCGAATGGCGGTATCATGATGTCCCGGAGAAGCTCTGGCCAATTACACCGCTTAAGGCCTTCTGGGGCATCAACCGGCGCAGCGAAGTGAAACTCAATGAGCGGGGGATTTTCAATATAGGGGACCTCGCGCATTATAATCCTGCCTATTTAAAGCGGGATTTTGGCATCATCGGGATCGACTGGCATCTTCATGCAAATGGGATAGATTTCAGTGTGATACGGGAGAAGCATGAGGCCCATTCACCTTCCATCGCAAAAAGCCAGATTTTGATGAGGGATTATACATTCGAGGAGGTCTACGTGGTCTTATTCGAACAGATTGATGAAGTGGCACACCGCCTGCGGCTCGCACACCGGCTCGCCAGGACGGTGCAGTTTTCAGTCGGTACGAAAGACGGGGAAGTCTTCCGCAAACAGCATACGATCAAAGAAGGCACCAATAATGAAAATGAGATGATGAAGATCGTTTGGGGGCATCTCCGGCACATCGCAGAGCCGCATGCACTGTACCGCACAATCAGCGTCTCGCTCACCAACTTCATACCGGACAGTGCCAGGCAGGTGTCCCTGTTTGAAGATATGGAAAAGGTGCTCAAAGAAGAAGCGTTGATGAAAACGGTGGATGAGCTGAAAGTGAAATACGGCCAGCTTGCCGTCATGCGTGCCCTCAGCCGGACGGATGCCTCGACACTGAAGCTCAGGGAAGGGCTGATTGCCGGACATAAGAGGTGATGGGCAGGACTGTTCAACTCCGTCAATTTTTGAAGGTTTTCCCCATATTTCACCATCGGCCGGAAACATCCTGTATTAATAACCGCATCCCTGTTAATCACACTCAAGTTTAATGATATAATGGGGGACGAGTGCTTCATGATCGATTCCGGTCACTGGGAGGAATCGATTGATCACATATATAAAGATGAAATTCATATGAAACTCTGCTAATATACTAAAAGTGAAAAAAAGGGACAGGAGTGCCAAAATGGAATTTACAGAATTAACGACAGAAGAGTTCAATCACTTCACTCATCACAATTTCAGTCATTTCACCCAGACGGAGGAAAACTACCGTCTGAAAAAGGAGAACGGGACAGAGACTTACCTGGTCGGGGTCAAACAAGAAGACGCAGTCCGTGCGGCTTGTTTAGTCACCCTGACCCCTGTGATGAAAGTCATGAAGTATGCCTATACAAACCGGGGGCCTGTAATGGACTACAGTGACAGGAAAGTGTTTGATGCTTTCTTCACCGGTCTGAAGCAGTTTTTAAAATCCAAAAATGTACTGCATTTGAGGGTGGACCCTTATGAGGTCATCAATGAACGCAATCATGACGGGGAAATAACAAAAGACATGGGTAAGAGATACATTTTCAATCACTTCCAATCCCATGGCTTCAGTCACGAAGGGTTTTCCGTCGGCTTCGATCCCGTCATCCAGATCCGCTGGCATTCAATACTGGATCTCACCGGCAAGACCGCAGATGATGTGCTGAACGATATGGACAGCCTGAGGAAGAGGAATATCAGGAAAGCTGAAAAACACGGTCTCCGCATCAAATTTCTGGATCTCGACAACATTGATGTATTCCGCAAGTTCATGAAGGATACTTCCGAGAAGAAGGACTTCGTCGACAGGGACGATGAGTACTACATCAGCCGTAAAAAGTACTTCAAGGATAAAGTGATGATCCCGCTTGTCTATGTAGATCTCGAAAGCTACAACGAAACGACGCAGAAGGATATCGACAAGCTGAAAAAGAACATCGAGAAAGCGGAACATGCAGTTGAAAAAGACCCTTCCAATGAAAAGCAGAAAAAGAAAATCGTGAATTTAAGTGAACAGCTCTCCAACATCGAGGATAAGCTCAAAGAAGGGGAAGCGCTGCTTCAGGAACACGGCAGGGAGCTGCCTGTGGCGAGTGCCTATTATTTTGTGACACCTCACGAAGTGGTGTATCTTGCCGGCGGCAGTGACAACGATTTCAGGCATTTTGCAGGAAGTTACCTGATCCAGTGGAAGATGATCAACTATGCGCTTGAAAATGATATAGATATATATAATTTCTACGGTATCAGCGGTGATTTCACACCGGAGGCGGAAGACTACGGCGTCATCCAGTTCAAGAAAGGCTTCAACGCCAAAGTCAATGAGTATATCGGTGATTTCATACAGCCGGTCAACCGGCCGGCATACGCCCTGTATCAGACTTTAAATCAAGTGCGCCAAAAATTGGGAAGGTAGGATGAAGATGATTTTTACAGAATTAACTGACTCGGAATATCAGAATTATATTGAAAAAGGGGAGGAATCCGCCTTTTTTCAGATGATCGAGAATAAGGCCAACCGGGAGTTGGAAGATGGCCAGTCCGTCAGGCTGCTCGGCGTCAAGGACGATGCCGGTGAAGTCATTGCAGCATGTTTATTCACGTTGAAATCAACGGGGCTCGGACAATACTTTTACTATTCCAACCGCGGCCCGGTCCTTGACTATCATGACCATGATCTCGTGAGGTTTTATCTTCAGGGACTGACACGGTATTTAAAGAAGAATAACTGTTCCTATGTGAAGGTCGACCCGAACTGGATTTATAAGAAGTACGATAAAGACGTGAATGAAAAGGCCGATTACCCTGTCCAGGATGCATTGATTCAAATCCTTGAAGAGGAAGGATATGTGCATCAGGGCTTTACACGCGGCTATTCCAAAACCTCACAGGCCCGCTGGATGAGTGTCTTGGATGTGAGCGGCTATGATGATGTCAATGGACTCGTCAAGACCTTCGATTCACAGCGCAAAAGGAATATCAAGAAAGCTCAGAAGTACGGTGTGAAAGTCAGGTTCCTCGAAGTGGATGAGATGGATAAGTTCATGAAGTTGTATCTTGCCACTTCGGAGAGGCAGGGCTTCTTCACACATCCGGACCCGCTCAAATACTTCACCTACTTTAAAATGACCTACAAGGACAAGCTGCTGGTCCCGCTTGCCTATATTGAGCTGGATGAATATATTGGAAATCTGACGAAAGAACATGAAGACCTGAAAAAACGTCATGACCAGCAAAGTGCCAAAGAGAATAAGAACGATAAGACGCTCAACAAGATCAAAGAGATGGAAAAGCAGATGAACAAGATTGGGGAAGATCTTGAAGAGGCACGCGAAATACAGAAGATTGAAGGCAATACGCTGGACCTTGCTGCAGGCATATATTTCGAGACGCCTTATGAACTGGTATATAACTCAGGTGCGAGCACAAGCAAGTACCCGCAATTCGTCGGACCTTACATGATGCACCATGAAATGATGAAATACTGCATCGAAAATGGCATCGCCCGCTATAATTTCTACGGTGTGAGCGGCGACTTCAGTGAAGATGGCGAAGACTACGGTGTCTACAGGTTCAAGCGCGGTTTCAATGCGGAGATTGAAGAACTTGTCGGCGACTTTGTAAAAGTCATCAAAACAGTGCCGTACAATGTTTATAAAGTGAAGGCGAAAATGAACCAGATCATTTCAAAGTAAATACAGAAAGGCTGAACTTGAATGCATACAGCGAGTGTAAATGAACAAACTTTCAAAAAATTCATCAGTGAATATGACAGTTATATGCATTACCTGCATGATGATTCATATTATGATTACATCTCCGCCATTTATGAGACGCATCTCCTCGGTCTGTATGAAGGCGATGAATTAATCGGTGTAACAATGCTCAGTGCCACATCAGTCATGAAGAAATACCGTTTGTTCACATCCCATACAGGTCCGCTGATCAGAGATTTCAATAATGAACGGCTGAAGTTTTTCCTTGAAGAAATTGATGAATATGTTCAACAAAAAGGCGCATTGCAGCTGATCCATTCCCCGTACCACATTTATCAGATGCGGGATAAGGATGGAAATGGAATTGAGCATGCAAGGAACAATCCGGACATCATTAAAATTTATGAAAACCTTGGCTACAGCCATCACGGCTTCACAAAGCAGCTGGTGACGGAGGAGCTGCTCAGATATCAGGGCGTCCTGGACATCACCCCAAGTGAACAAGAACTGATGAAGAATATGGATTCAACCACCAGGTACAACACAAAACAGGCGGATATCATGCCGGTCAGGCTGAGATACCTGGAAGAGGACGAGTATGACACCTTCATAGAAATCTATAAGGAAACCGAGGAAAGAATCGGTTTCGACCCGGTCCCTTCGCATAAGATCAAAAACCTGCTGAAAACGTTGAAGGATAAGATGTATCTCGTGATGACATATGTCAATGTGGATGAGTACCTCAATCAACTGGCAGATGAACGCGACGCACTGCTTGAGGAGAAAGAAGACATACTTGATAAGGAAAAACAGGGCAGGGCGACGAAGGGTCAGAAAAAGAAGCTTGGGCAGATCGACCAGCAACTCGACAGCAAGTACTCGAGAATTGAAAAAGTCGAAGGCTACAAAGCGGAATTCGGCACGGAACTGAACCTGTCCGCAGCGATGTATTATTATAACAATCATGAAATGGTGTACTTATTCAGCGGCAGCTATCCTGAACTGTCATTCTTCAAAGGCACGAACTATGCAACATGGGAAATGATCAAAAAGGCAAAAGCACTCGGCCTGAAACGGTTCAACTTCTTCGGGCTGACAGGGGACTTTACAGAAGATGCCAAAGACTACGGCGTCTACAAGTTCAAAAAGGGATATAACATTGAAATAGAAGAACTGCCGGGAACATTCGATAAAGTGTTCCGCAAACTGATTTTCAAAATAGCACGGAAACTCAATAAAATATGACGGTGATAGGGCGGGATGATATGTAATTTCGCCCTTTTATATCGATAAATAATTCGGAATTTTTTGAAAATTATAAAGGGGGGTGAAATATAGTAATAAAGGATATAAATATGCAAAGAAATTCACAAATGATTGGCAGAAGATCATGAGGAAAAACACAAATGAAACTGCAATATGCACTGAAGGAAGAAAACATTCCAAGTAAAGTTTATATGAAAATAATGACAGGATGGAAAGTTTTGTACATCAAACAGTGCAATTACAGTTAAATTGACCAGGTTAAGTATGATTTAAAGGAAAGATGACTGTAATGGAGATAAACACACAGACATTAAAGGTATATAAACGCGATGACAAAAGCTACAAGTAAAAATACAAATGAACCGATGACTGTGAACATGAATCGTTTACTGAGCCCGTATTTATCTTTGGGAACATCAGCATCGGATTCCATTTCCTTGGCATTTTTGAATACCACGAACACTGAGACGGCAATAATAAAAACTAAAATGATCAGACCCACAAATAATCGCTCCAGATATCAGATTAATATGGTTATGATACCATAAAAATACCGCCCTTTTGAAATACATCTTAAAGTTTACATAACATATATTATAGGAAGTTATATGCCGCTGGTAAAACCGTGGATGATCTCCCCCTACCATCATATATCCAATGCATCAATTCCAAGTGCAATCAGCATATAGTATATTATCATTGAAAATCATGTCTGCGCACCACTTGCACAAATATAAGGCCTCACTGGCACCGGTGCTGCCCGGTCGCAGTTGGTCACTGCTTTTTCTCCGCATCACTCATCTTCCGACTATGCGGTGTACGGCACCATTCAGCAGCTGAGTGCTGCACTATCGCACAACTCCCGACAGCACGACTCCCGGAGTGACCGGTTGACGTTCCACCCTGTCCTCCGTCTCTTTGTGAAGTTGTGCAATCATCTTCGGCTGCGGCCCCTTCCTTTAGAGCAAAAATGGTTCTTCCGATATTGAATTTTGTCACTTCACCCTATTGAAGTAATATTCTACTATTAAATCCCTGCATCCATTTGACATATAAACCGATTCATAATATATTATTAAGCAGACGTTAAAATTTTGACTCCGTAGCTCAGCGGGAGAGCGCTTGCTTGACATGCAAGAGGTCGGTGGTTCGAAACCACTCGGAGTCATCAAATGAGAAGTGCCCGGAATTTTCATTCCAGGCACTTTTTTTATATTGTATGGGCCTCAACAGCCTTCCAGTCATAAGGCAGAAGGTCTTTGATTGTAAGTATTTTGTCCTTCCCGATCATCACTTCGGTGCTCATGTTGCCGAGGTGGATCTGGCTGATGAATTCACGGCAGCGTCCGCAGGGAGGCAGGATGGACCCATTTTTGCCGGCCGCGACCACTTGTAAAATCCGGCTCTCCCCGTCAGTGACCATAGCAGCCACTGCCGAGTGCTCCGCACAAAAGCCTGTGCCGCAGTCGGTGACGATGGACACCCCTGTATAAACTTTTCCGTTCTCCGCCAGGAGTGCAGCGCCGACGCTTGCGACTGTCGCATACTTTGTCAGTTCACGGCGGTTCCTGACTTCCTTTGCCCGAGTATAAAGGTCTTCAAATGACATTCTTTTCAGTCCCTTTCCAATTGATGTCTGTGAGGTCCGTCCGCCCTCCTCCACTTCTGATTATACTCCTAAATGACCCTTTAAATGAATCATAGTGCTCCCGTTCTACATAAAATTTCATTCCAGGTTCCTTATTCTTTTGAATATTCATACTACTCTATAGTAGACTGGGTGTGATCATACTCAAATTTAAAGAAATGAAGGGGATGAGTAACATCATGTATACTGTATTAGTTTTATCTTACTTAGTCATCGTAGTTGGAATAGGAGTATATTTTGCGAAGTATACGAAAAACATCGAAGATTTTGCCCTGGCCGGGAGAGGGTTGAATACTCCGGTATTGCTCGGAACACTGTTTGCCACCTATATCGGCGGCGCAACCGTCGTCGGCTGGACAGGCAGCTTCTATACCATGGGGATCGACTGGTGGTTCAGCGGACTCGGGGCGATTCTCGGTATCATTGCAGCAACTTTCCTGCTTGCCGAAAGGTTCCGTAACCTGGAACAATTCACCGTCCCGGATATGCTTGCATTGAGGTACAGCAGCAGTACGCGTTATGTCAGTGCCGCGATGATCATCGTCGGGGATATCGCGATAGTGACCGTACAGATACTCGCCTTGACAGGGATCCTGGTAACATTCACCGATATTGACCGGATGCCTGCGATGATCATCAGCATCGTCTCTTTTACCCTGATTTCATTATTCGGGGGCATGAAAGGTGTCGCCATCACCGATGCCATCCAGGCCATTTTGATTTTCGGCGGGTTATTGTTCGGTGTGATTGTGGTGTTCAACATGGGTGACGGCCCGGGCGCCGTCTTCACCGCCCTCCCTGAAAATTATTTCTCGCCATTTACAGAGGTCACTTACCTCGGGGCACTTGGGCTGGCAATCGCCTCATTCGGTACCACTGCAGTATCCCAGTCCATGATATTCACAAGGGTGTTTTCAGCTAAAAGTTCCAAAGTGGCCAAACGCGGATTGATGTGGCTGATACCTACCGCATTGATCGGATACGGGCTGGTTGCGCTGCTCGGCTACAGCGGACAGGCGCTCCTCGGTCCGGACGTTCCTGAATCGGATGTATTCGCAGTGGTGGTGACGAATCTGATGACACCTTTCATCGGTGGCCTGCTGCTTGCGGTCGTGATGGCTGCGATAGTAACATCTACGAACTCCATCCTTCTCAGTTCCAGTGTGAACCTGACGAGGGACTTTTACCAGCAACTGGTGAAACGGGATGTCAGCAATGTTGAATTGATGCGTGTCGGGCAGGTTTCAGTCATCATCTTTTCGATTCTTGCATTCATCCTTGCGGTCGTCATGCCGGATATCGTCACGGCAATCGTCTTCGCATACACCATGTACAGTGCTAGCCTGCTCGTTCCACTCTATGCCGGCTACTTGTGGAAAGGCGCGACAGCAGCTGCAGGTACGTCCGGCGTCATCGCCGGCGGCGGGACTGCACTGCTCTGGTATGTACTGCAGGAACCGTTTGGCCTGCCTTCGATGATTCCCGCAATCGTCGTGTCGCTGCTTGTCGTATTCGGGGTCAGCATGTTCACCCAAAAACCGAATGAAGAGCAGCTGAAGGTTTTCGATAAATGATATGTAGAAGTAAAATCAGCAACTTGTAAGTTGCTGATTTTTTGTTTCCCTGTAAAGTTTTCATCAAATCCACTGCATACTTACAAGTGGTTTATATCTTTGATCAATGCTGCAACATCCTCTGTCTTCGTCGACCAGCTTGTACAGAAACGGACGGCTTTTCTTTCCTCATCCAAATGTTCCCAAATATGAAATGCATATTTTGAGCTCAACCGGTCCATCTGATTTTTTGTCAGTATGGGGAATATCTGATTCGTGGGGGATGGAAAGTACATTTCTATGTCATTGCTTCTGAACGCTTCATTCAGAAGGTCAGCCATCTCGATTGCATGTTCCGATACTTCAACATATAAATTGTTTTCAAACAGCACTTCGAACTGTATTCCGAGCAGCCGTCCTTTCGCCAGCATACCGCCTTTCTGCTTGATGATATAGCGGAAATCTTCTTTGAGGCCATCATGCGCGATTACGATCGCTTCGCCGAACAATGCACCGACTTTAGTCCCGCCGATGTAATAGACATCACACATGTTGGATAGATCCCTCAAAGTCACATCGTTTTCCTTAGATGCCAGTCCATATCCGAGTCTTGCGCCATCAACCATCAAATAAAGGTTCTTCTCATCGCATACAGTTCTGATGGCTTCAAACTCCTTTTTGGAGTACAATGTCCCGGATTCCGTCGGCTGCGAAATACAGACCATTTTAGGCTGAGGCATATGTTCATGGGTGGGATCATTCCAATGATTTTCCACGTATTCCCGGACCTGACCGGCATTTATCTTTCCATTTTCAGCCTCAATTTCCAATACTTTATGACCTGTGGCTTCAATTGCGCCGGTTTCATGAACAGTGATATGCCCCGTGCTGGGAGCGATGACACCTTGATGCGGCCGGAGCGCTGAAGAAATGATGGTCAAATTGGCCTGGGTGCCTCCCGACACAAAGTGAACATCCACATCATTTTCACTGAGTTTCCTAATGTATTCTTTTGCAGCAGTGGTATGGTGATCTGTACCGTAACCAGGCAGCTGCTCTTCATTCGTTTCCACCAGTCGCTGAAGAATCGATCGATGTGCGCCCTCTGTATAATCGTTGTCGAATCTGATCATTCCCGTTACCTCCCTCATATATTTGCCTTTTTAATGAAAACTCTCATCAATATTGTAAGCCTTCCCATGTAGCATATTAAAGTGAAAAGGGATATAGAGTGATAAAAGGGATATAAAAAACCCGGCCTTAGGCCGGGTTTTCAAAGGCTTTTAGTATTTTTATTTTTAATGAAATCGTCAATTAGCTGTTGTTGAAGGCATTTCCGCCTTTTTTTACCGATATCCTCAAAGCTGCTGCACGCCTAAACAAACAAGTGTATTATTGCGCTTGTTTTGAAGGTGGTGAATCATTTTTTGTATTCATCTTGTTCATCACCATGTCCGGGAAGCCCCTCCTCTTTCACACTTTTCCTTTTACGCCAAAGCATGACCGACAAAATCGTCATGGTTACTGACATTACAGTCAGGAATACAGCATAGCCGATCAGCGGTTCCCAGTTCAGGTCATCATAAAAGTTCGGAAGTATGAAACCGGTGAGTGTCATTGTCACCAGTGTCAGCAAAGGTATCACCCACCAATGTTTCATCCTGATCAATGGGATCAAAAAAGATAATATCATGACTGTAAGAATACTTATCACATAAAACCAGGGATTACCTATCACTTCATCACCTCATTTATTAGTTATAATATCCTAAATCGACCCGATGAAACTATTTTTGCCCAAATCTATGTGTTTTATCAGAATATTCATGTATAATGGCTTTATACTTCGGTTTCCGAAATTATAAGAGGAGTGAATACCAATGGGAGAATTAAAATCAAGACATGAAGTGGATGAAAATTATACATGGGATCTGACGCCCCTGTTTGAATCCGACTCTGCCTGTGAGAGCGCAATTGAGAGTATTAAAGTGGAGTTGGCCGACTTCGTCAAAAAGTATGAAGGTAACCTGGATGAAGTGGATACAGCCGTCAGTGCCATCGATGATTACAGAAAGCTGGTGGAAAAGCTCGTTCCAATCGGTACATATGCCAGCCTCCGCATGTCTTCGGACCAGGGAGATGCCGATGCACAGAGACTGAGCGGCAAAGTCAGCAATGCGACGACACAGTTCGGCACGGCCACGAGTTTCGTGAAGAGTGATCTGCTCGCTCAGGATGCGTCTTTCCTGAAGTCCGTCAAAGAAAAAGAAGGTGAATACGAAGGGTTTATAGATGCCCTGCTGCGTGATAAACCATATCAGCTGGATGCAAAAGTCGAAAAGGCACTTGCCGCCTACTCCAACGTTTTTAATGGCCCGTACAGCCTGTATCAGAAGACGAAGCTGCTGGACATCGATTTCGGTACATTCGAGGCGAATGGTGAGGAAATCCCGCTTTCATACCTCGCTTATGAAGGGGAACTGGAAAGTCACCCGGATCCTGAAGTCCGTCGGAATGCATATAAAAAGTTTTACTCAAAACTCAAAGAATATGAACATACGACTGCCGGCACTTACGAAATACATTTGAAGAAAGAGAAGACTTCCTCCGATCTGAGGGGTTTCGATTCGGTGATTGATTATCTCCTCCACCCCCAGGAAGTGGAGAGCGAAATGTATCACCGTCAAATCGACCTGATCATGAAGGACCTTGCACCTCATATGAGGAAGTATGCAAAACTCCTTAAAAAAGTGAACGGTCTCGAAGAAATGCGTTACGAAGATTTGAAAATTTCCCTTGACCCGGCAAGCGAGCCTGAAATCAGCGTCGAAGATTCCAGAAAATATATATTGGATGCACTCAGCATAATGGGTGAAGATTATACGGAGATGCTGAACCGTGCATATGATGAGAGATGGATCGACTTCGTGAAGAATAAAGGGAAATCCACCGGGGCTTTCTGCTCAAGCCCTCACGGAAATCACCCTTTCATACTCATCTCCTGGACTTCATTGATGACGGAAGTGTTCGTACTGGCCCATGAACTTGGACATGCCGGACATTTCTACAATGCCAACCGTGAACAGAATGTCTTTGATGCAAGGAGCTCCATGTATTTCATAGAAGCGCCGAGTACGATGAACGAGATGCTGATGGCGAACCACCTGCTCAAAAATTCAGATGATCCGAAATTCAAGCGCTGGGTCATCAGTTCCATCATTTCGAGGACTTATTATCATAACTTCGTGACCCATCTGCTGGAAGCGGCTTATCAGCGTGAAGTGTATAAGAAGGTCGACAACAATGAAAGCATCAGTGCGGCCGACCTGAACCAACTGAAACGCGGGATCATCGAAGAATTTTGGGGGGATGATGTCGTCATTTCCGAAAATGCGGAACTGACATGGATGAGGCAGCCTCATTATTATATGGGCCTCTACCCTTACACATACTCTGCGGGTCTCACCATCGCAACGCAGATGAGCAGACGTGTGCTGGATGAAGGACAGCCGGCTGTGGATGACTGGCTGAAAGTGCTTAAGACGGGCGGTACAAAACCGCCTGTGGAACTGGCAAAGATGGCAGGGATAGATGTGACGACAGACCAGCCATTGAAGGATACAATCGCTTATATCGGCGACCTGGTGGATGAGCTCGAGAAGCTGACCGAAGAGATTGAAGGATAGGAGAACATGCATGGCGGACGCCATGCATGTTCTTTTTGAATTTATAAGCTTGTTATTCAATGGAATGATTTCATGACTTTGAGTGTATTACTGTCTTATGCTGCAAAGCCTGGTCATAGTGGATGTAAAAGTGGTCATAGGCTGCACATGCAACCGGACATTAAAAAACGCTCTGCATCTCATGCAGAGCGTTTTAAATTGAAGAAACTCAGTTGGATGGGGGCTGTGCCTGTTTCAAGTAGGTGCCGCCGTCTTTCTGCTCCACACGTCCTGCTTTCATCAGGCGGCCGAGCGCTCGTTTGAAAGCGCCTTTAGACATGTTGAAGGCCTCTTTGATATCCTCCGGGTCCGATTTGTCGGACATTGGCATCATGCCGTCATTTTTAGTGATGTAATCGAGGATTTTTTCTGCGTCATCATCCATCCTCTTGTATGCCTGTTCGAGGAATGAGCCGTTTATCTCCCCTTTTTCATTGATGCCGATCGCCCTGAACTTGACCAGTTCGCCAAGTCTCGGCTCCTCTTTCCTCTCGGATTCATGAACAAAGACTTTATGCCCTTCGGATGTCAGCATGAAAGTGCCGATCCGGAGGAGCCTGTACGGTCTTGCTTCAAACCATTTGTTCCTGATGGCCTCGAATCCTTCCTGTGCGACCGGAGTGAACCGTTCGCTCATCTCTTCCTCGGAAATGAGCTTCCCGTAAAGCTGATTATCGGACTCCGCCCTCAGCTGGGTATAAACCTCATCACCCGGTTTCGGCCATACGTCCTTCACTTTGGGGAGGTCGACCCACGGAATCAGAATCTCCCTTGGGGATCCGATATTGATGTATGCACCGTCCCTGCCCACTTCCGTCACTTCCGCAAATCCAAATTTCCCGACTGCGACATCCGGCACCAACGGAACTGCAAACAACTCGCCACTCCTGTTCGGATAAATGAAGGCACTGATTTCCTCGCCGATGCCGAATTCCTGTTCCGTCGACGAAGCATTCATCCGGATGAATGTATCTTCATCGTATACAAGGTGATATGTGGAACCTTCCTTTTTGATCACTTCTAAAAATTGTACTGTTCCTGATATATTTTCCATATTAATGTCTCCTATAATTCAAGTCATGTTATTGCATCTATTACATCCGTCATGTCGTCATTGATCACGAGCGTCGCTTCATCATCGAACGGCGTACTGTCTCTGTTGATGATCACGAACGCCTCGCCGCTGAAGTAAGTGGTCAGATAAGCTGCCGGGTTGACTACGAGTGATGTCCCGAGGACGATCAGCGTATCCGCCTTCTGCAGTTTGGCCATCGCACTCATGACAGTCAACTCGTTCAGTGCTTCACCGTATAAAACGATGTCCGGCCGCACCACCCCGCCGCAGCGGCAGTAGGACATATCCTGTTCAATGATTTCTGTCTTATGATACGTTTCCCTGCATTCCACGCAGTAAAACTGATTCAGCGTGCCGTGCAGTTCATCCACCTTTCTGTTGCCGGCGTCGGTATGCAGGCCGTCGATGTTCTGGGTGATGACACCAAGCGATCTGCCTTCTGCTTCGAGACCTGCGATGAAATCATGCACAGGATTCGGGGATTTGTCCGCGAGCAGCAGGCGCTTTTTATAAAAGCTGATGAAGCTACCCGGGTCATCCTTCAGATGGTCGATGCTCAGCAGGTACTCGGGTGAATGACCGGCGTTTGAAATTTCATCAAACAGGCCACCCATGCTCCTGAAATCCGGTATGCCGCTGGCAACGGAAACACCAGCACCTGTGAAAAATACTATGTTGTCAGATTTTTCAATGATATCGGCCAGTTGCTGATATTGCTGTCTCATCATCATATCTCCTCTTGCTAAGTTATTTCAATGGTACCATATTTATGGTATTATCGCTTAAGGAATATATTTAAGGAGAATGTGTATGTTACAAGTAAGTGACGTAAGTTTACGTTTTGGCGACCGTAAACTTTTTGAAGATGTGAATATCAAATTCACACCGGGGAACTGTTATGGTTTAATCGGGGCGAATGGTGCAGGAAAGTCGACATTTCTTAAGATTTTATCTGGAGAAATGGATGCGCAGACCGGTCATGTATCAATGGGCAAAGATGAGCGTCTTGCCATATTGAAGCAGGATCATTTCGGCTATGAGGATGAAAGGGTCATCGACGTCGTCCTTATGGGTCACGAACGTTTGTACAGCATCATGAAAGAGAAAGATGAAATATATATGAAACCGGATTTTTCCGACGAGGACGGCATCCGTGCTGCAGAACTTGAAGGAGATTTCGGCGAAATGGGCGGCTGGACTGCGGAAAGCGATGCAGAAAGCCTGCTTCACGGCCTGGGTATAGAGAGTGCCCTTGTGTATAAGAATATGTCTGAGCTTGAAAACAACCAGAAGGTCAAAGTGCTCCTCGCACAAAGCCTCTTCGGCGACCCTGATGTACTGTTGCTGGATGAGCCGACAAACGGCCTGGATATTGAAGCGATACAATGGCTTGAAGATTTTCTGATCAATTTTGAAAACACGGTAATCGTCGTTTCCCACGACCGTCACTTTCTGAATAATGTATGTACACATATTGCAGACCTGGATTTTGGAAAGATTGAACTCTATGTAGGAAACTATGATTTCTGGTATCAGTCGAGCCAGCTCGCACAGCAGATGGCGCAGGACCAGAACAAGAAAAAAGAAGAAAAGATCAAGGAACTTCAGGATTTTGTCGCGCGTTTCAGCGCGAACGCCTCAAAATCCAAACAGGCCACCAGCCGTAAAAAAACGCTCGAAAAAATCGAGCTTGAGGACATCAAGCCTTCTTCAAGGAAATATCCGTTCGTCAACTTCACACCGGAACGTGAAATCGGCAATGAGTTGCTTTACGTCAGCGGCCTGACGCATTCGATCGGTGGAGAAAAGGTACTTGATAATGTGAGCTTCACCCTGAACCCTTATGATAAAGTGGTTCTGATCGGCCATACTGAAATTGCCCGCACCACCCTGCTCAGGATTCTCGCAGGGGAAATGGAACCTGAAGAAGGTGAAGTCAGATGGGGTGTGACGACATCACAGAGCTACATGCCGAAAGACAACTCGGAATACTTTGAAGGCATCGATACGAGCCTCGTCGAATGGCTGCGTCAATACGCACCGGAAGATGAGCAGACGGAGACATTCATCCGCGGTTTCCTTGGTAGGATGTTATTCAGTGGCGAGGAAGCCAAGAAAAAGGCAAGCGTACTGTCCGGTGGCGAAAAGATGCGTGCAATGCTGAGTAAGATGATGCTGTCGAAAGCCAATGTCATACTGCTCGATGAGCCGACGAACCACCTTGATTTGGAGAGCATCACATCTGTGAACGAAGGGCTCAAGAAGTTCAAAGGTTCGATCATCTTCACTTCCCATGACTTCGAATTCATCAATACAATTGCCAATAAAGTGCTTGATCTCAAGCCGGAAGGTGCAATCGTCAAGGAGTCGACTTATGAGGAATATTTGAAGGATAAAGGCGTCTTGAAAGTTTAAGGTTTACTTTATGAAATTTAGCGTGTATAATGGCATTTAATAATTGAATAGCGAGATGAGGCGCATCCATCATCAGTAACTTATCAAGCAATTGATCCCCGGGGGTCATGGTGAGTGAAAGGGTAAGATGCCGAAATGATCTGTTTTTTCGGGGAACAGGCTGTTGGGTCAGAAGGTTAAGAGCTACTGACTTGTCATTATTTTAAAGATAATGGAGTGCATCACTTGTATATAACACTTTAACAAGTCCGGCACGCCGGGCTTGTTTTTTTATTATCTTGGACCGTCTCGCATTTAAAACTATTTAGGAGGAATTTCGATGGTAAGTGTTGCGGTTGTTGGAGCTACTGGCGTTGTCGGCAGCAAAATGATGGAAATGCTGGAGCGTTATGAAATAAAGTTTGATGAATTGGTTTTATTTGCTTCAAAACGTTCTGCCGGCAAAGAAGTTGAGTTTGGCGGTGAAACGTATACGATTCAGGAACTCACTGAAGAAGCGGCAAAAAAGAAATATGACTATGTGGTCATGAGTGCCGGTGGTTCCACCAGTGAGAAGTTCGCACCTTTATTCGAAGAAAGCGGTGCAATCGTCATCGATAACTCGAGTTACTGGAGAATGAAGGAAGATATCGATCTGATCGTCCCTGAAATCAATAAGCCTAAATTCAAGAGGAATATCATCGCCAATCCAAACTGTTCCACAATCCAGTCAGTCGTGGCATTACAGCCTTTGCAGGATGAATTCGGAGTGGAACGGGTGCATTATGCAACCTACCAGAGTGTCTCCGGGTCGGGCGAAGGCGGTATACGTGATCTTGAGGAAGGTGCAAAAGGTGCTGAACCGACCACTTACCCCCACCCCATCCATAATAATGTCCTGCCTCATATAGATGATTTTTTGGACGATGGTTATACAAAAGAAGAGAAGAAAATGATCGATGAGACCAAGAAGATACTGGATGATGCCTCGATTCAAGTCACTGCGACATGTGTCAGGGTCCCGATCATCAACAGTCATGCAGTACAGATGAACGTTACGCTTGGTAAAGAAGCGACTGTGGAAGAAGTGAGGCAGTCATTTGAGGACCATCCGCATATCGTATTGATGGACAACCCGGGTGAGAATGAATATCCGACGCCGCTGGATGCTGCAGACCGGCCTGAAATATTCGTCGGCAGGATCCGCAGGGACCCTACTCTCCAGAACACTTTCCATGTATGGTGTGTCGGAGATAACCTGCTGAAGGGTGCCGCCCAGAACACGGTCCAGATCTTGAAATCGATCATGGACGACAAATAATTAATAGGAGTGTTATATATGAATCCAATTTTTGAAGGTATCGGTGTAGCAATGACGACCCCGTTCATTAATGACGAAGTGGACTACGACGCATTCAGAAGACACATAGAGTTCCTGATAGAGAATGATACGCAGGCATTGATCGTGAACGGCACCACCGGGGAATCACCGACCCTTTCCGCTGAGGAAATCAAAACACTGATCAAAGTCGGCATTGAAACGGCTGCAGGGCGTGTGCCGGTGATTGCGGGAACAGGGACAAACTCGACGATGCACTCCATCGACCTCTCAAAATATGCAATGGATGCCGGTGCCGACGGTGTCATGCTCATCACCCCGTATTACAACAAAGCGAACCAGAGGGGACTTGTCGCCCACTTCAATGCGATTGCGGATGCAATCGATATCCCGGTGATCCTTTATAATGTGCCTGCGCGCACCGGCATGACGATCGAGCCTGAAACTGTTCTCGAACTGAGTGGACATCCTAATATCGTTGCACTGAAAGATGCAGTCGGCGACTTGAACTACACGATCAAATTACTGAACATGATCGATCAGGAGGAATTTGTCCTGTACAGCGGCAATGATGATAATTTTGCAGACTTCATCCAACTTGGCGGCAAAGGACTCATCAGTGTGGTCGGCAATGTCATACCGGGAGAACTTCAGAATGTCTATACAAGATTGACCCAGGGCGATTATAACGCGAAGCACACGTTCACTAGCATCATGCCTTTGATAGATGCGGTCCAGGTCGATGTGAACCCGATACCGATCAAAGCGCTGACAAGCGAGCTCGGGTTCGGGAATTATGAACTGAGGCTCCCCCTGCTTCCGGCTGAGGAAGAGACCCGTGCTAAAATAGTGCAAGCGTATGAAACATTCAAAGAGGGATCGAAAGTATGAAGGTATTACTCATCGGCTACGGCGCCATGAATCAGATCACCGAACGCCTGCTGCTTGAATCGGGCCATGAGATCGCCGGTGTGGTTGCCCGTACAAACAACTCAGCTTACCCGGCTTATGAATCCATCGATGAAGCCGGTGCGGATGTTGCCATCGATTTTTCAAACCCGGAGTTGCTGCTCCCTTTGATCAATGAAGATTTTAAAACCCCCCTGGTCGTTGCGACCACCGGTGAAAAGGAAACGATTGTCGAAAAGTTGAAGTCGAGAAGTCAGAGCGCACCGGTGTTTTTTAGTGCCAATATGAGTTATGGTGTACATGTGCTTAATAATCTTCTTGCAAGCGCCCTGGAGCAGCTTGAGGATTTCGATCTGGAACTGATCGAAGCGCATCATAATAAAAAAGTCGATGCCCCGAGCGGCACCCTGGTGAAGCTTCTGGATACGGCGCTTGAACACCGCAGTGACAGTCATGCAGTGTATGACCGTTCAGATGTCTATCAGAAGAGGGACGCCAAAGAAATCGGCGTTTCAGCCATCCGTGGCGGCACCATCGTCGGTGACCACACCGCCCTGTTTGCCGGCCTGGATGAAGTGATAGAAATCAGGCACCGCGCCCAGTCGAAGGAGATTTTCGCAAATGGTGCGATCAAGTCGGCAGAGGTGCTTCAGCACAAGGCCAACGGCTTTTATGATTATAATAATTTGTTCAAAGGAGAATAATTAATGGAAAAGTTTACAGCAGAGGAAATCATTCAGTACATCTCGGATGCGAGGAAGGAAACACCTGTAAAAGTATACGCAAACGGCAATTTCGGGGACGTCACCTTCCCTGAAAATTTCAAAGTCTTCGGATGCAAGAGCTCAAAGACGATATTTGCCGATTATGAGGAATTCAAGGCATTCCATCAGCAGAACGAGGATATTTTTACGGAGGTTGAAATTGAGCAGGATCGCAGAAATTCGGCTATTCCATTAAAAGATCTTACAAATACAAAAGCACGCATCGAACCGGGTGCCTTCATCCGTGAACATGCCGTCATTGAAGATGGAGCAGTGATTATGATGGGTGCAACAATCAACATCGGTGCCATCGTAGGTGAAGGTACCATGGTCGATATGAATGCTTCACTCGGCGGACGTGCGACCACCGGTAAGAATGTGCACGTCGGTGCAGGTGCAGTGCTTGCAGGCGTCATCGAACCGCCAAGCGCATCACCGGTCGTCATTGAAGATGATGTGCTGATCGGTGCCAATGCAGTCATTCTGGAAGGTGTACGTGTCGGAAAAGGCGCAATCGTCGCAGCAGGCGCGATCGTTACCGAAGATGTGCCGGCAGGCGCAGTCGTTGCAGGAACGCCGGCGAGAGTCATCAAACAGGCGAGCGAAGTCGAGGGCTCGAAAAGGGAAATCGTTTCAGCATTAAGGAAGCTCAATGACTGAGATTAAGTTTGTGAGTGAACATCGCAGATATCTGCATGAAAATCCCGAACTCAGCATGAAGGAGTTCGGAACAACATCCTATATCATAGAGGTTCTTGAATCTCTTGGAATCAATTATACGCAACCACTCCCTACAGGGGTGGTTGCGTATTTAAAAGGCGAAAGTGAGACCACCCTTGGATTCCGTGCAGATATTGATGCTTTGCCGATACATGAAGAGAACGATGTGCCGTACCGAAGTAGCGAGGACGGCGTCATGCATGCCTGCGGACACGACGGGCACACAGCCGCCCTCCTCCTTTTTGCAAAGAGATGCAAGGCTTTATCCGATGAGGGGAAACTTCCCCATAATTGTTATTTCATCTTCCAGCCGAGTGAAGAAACGATGGCCGGAGCAAAACAGCTGTTGGACAGCTGGAGTGGGAAGGAAGCTATGGATGCTGTTTTCGGCATCCATATCATGCCGGATGAAGAAACCGGCCTCGCACTTTTCAGGGATCATGAAATGACTGCCAGTGCGACGGAGTACCGCTTTTACATCAAAGGGGAATCTGCACATGTCGCCAATAAACAGCACGGCAAGTCCGCCTTGGAGGCACTCATGTTCACGACGCGTGAAATCTCGCAGATACAGCAGTTCCATCTGGATGGGTTGAACCGCAACATCATACACCTCGGCCGGATGGATGCCGGGGAAGCAATCAACACCGTACCGTCCAATGCATATCTCGAAGGCACGATCCGTACGTATGAAGAGGATGATCTCGCAGTGATAAAAGGCCAGATGGATAAGATCAGGGCTGCTGCAGAGGTGTTGTACGACTGCAAAGTGGAAGTGACATACAATGAGGGGTATCCACCGGTCAAAAATGACCCTGAATTACGCACTCTCGCTCATCAAAGTGTTGAATCTGCGGGGCTTGAACCTGTCATAAAAGAGAAGCCTTATCTCTTCGGGGAGGATTTCAGTTTTTACAGTGAAGTCGCACCGACATATTTCGTATTCATCGGCGCAGGCGACAGGGAAAAAGGGTATACAAGCAGTCTACACACTTCAACTTTCAACTTTGATGAATCGATACTGATCACAGTCGCCGACTATTATGAAAATATATTGAAGAACTATAAACATTGAGGTTAATGATATGAGCGGAATATTGACTATAGACAGAAAGAAATTAGTGCTACAGGCAGGGCAGATTCAAAACGGCACGCCGACCATTGCGGTTGTGAAGAATAATGCCTACAACTTCGGTCTTGAATTCGCGGTACGGGCATTTTTGGATGCGGGCATCACCGCGTTTGCGACGACTTCCTTGAAAGAGGCGGAGAAAATCAGGTCAATTACTGATCAGTCGATGATATTTCTGTTGAATCCGACCACGGAGTTTGAAGCGGTCAGAGGGCTCGATTTGAGCATCACCCTCCCCTCCCTCACATATTACGAAAAGTACCGGGAGGAACTTTCCCGCATCAGTATCCATATCGAATATGCCGGGTTGTTCAACCGGTCGGGTTTCGATAATTTCAAAGAAGTTGAACAGGTGCTGCATCATCAGGCTCAGATGAATGAAGTGGAACGTTTCTTCCTCGAGGGGTTATGGTGCCATTTCGGCTATGCGGATGAATTTGATGGCAATTATGAAATAGAACGGAAAAACTGGCTCGGATTCCTGGCGGAATTTGACAGGCTGGATATGACTCCGGAATATGTACATGCCCAGAATACCGCGAGCTTCGTCCGTGACGGCATCCTTCCGGGCCATACACATACAAGGCTCGGAATTGGGTTATATGGCTCCAAGCCCTACTCCGGCCTGAATGACGAACTGTTCGTCCAGCCTTTCGAACTTTATTCGTCTGTGGTGCAGATCAGGGAAATGGATGAGAATATGCCGATGGGTTACGGCGGCTCTTTCGTGGCAGGCCGCAAGACGAAAGTCGCTATCGTCGATATCGGTTATGGGGACGGTGTGCTCAGGAAGCGTGCCGAATACGACTGCCTGATAAACGGCAGGCGTTACCCCATCGTCAGCCTGATGATGAGCCATATGATCGTTGAAGTCGATGAAGAGGTTTCAGTCGATGACAAGGTCTTCATATACCATCCGGATATGCGCCTTGATGAATACACCTTCAAAGGCGTCGGTGCAAATTCGGAACAGCTCGCGACATTGAACTACAATACATTAACAAAGGAGATCAGCCATGAGTCTTGAATACCATAATGATAAACTGCAGTTCGGCGGACAGGATGTCACAAGTCTTGCCGGTCGCTTCGGCACCCCGCTCATCATCTATGATGAAGTATACTTGAGGGAGATGATGAGAAGGTACCACGCCGTCCTTTCCTCGCATGTCGAGCATTATTCGGTGTCCTATGCCTCCAAAGCATTCACCTCCCTTCAAATGATTCAGCTGTTGAAAGAAGAGGATATGGAAATCGATGTGGTCTCTTCCGGTGAATTGTATACCGCAATCAAGGGCGGTATGGACCCCGGAAGGATCAAGTTCCACGGCAACAATAAAACACGAGAAGAGATTGAATTCGCCCTCAGCCAGGGTGTCAATTTATTCATTATAGATTCACTTGATGAAATCCTCCTTTTGGACAGCATGGCAGACGCTTCCGTCGATGTGCTCCTCAGGGTCAATCCGGGTGTGGATGTAGATACACATGAGTTCATCTCGACAGGACAGACCGACAGCAAATTCGGCCTTTCGATATCGGATGGCACGGCACTGAAAGCGATTATGGAAATCGAGAAGAAGGATAACCTTAACTTCAAGGGCATCCATTATCATCTGGGCTCACAACTTTCCGACCCGGCACCTTTCGTCAATGCACTGACAGCTGTCTACGACTGGCTGCATGACCATGAAATCGACATTGAAATCCTTAATATGGGCGGCGGTTTCGGTGTGCGTTATACGGATGAAGACATCAGTTTCCCGGTCGAAGAAGGTTTTGATGAAATCTTCACACGCCTGAAAGAAGTGACATCACAGTACGGTTTCGAAATGCCGCACATCATCATTGAACCCGGCCGCTCGATCACTGCTGAAGCAGCGGTCACGGTCTATGAAGTCGGCACTGTAAAAGAGATACCGGGTGTAAGCCGCTATGTATCCGTAGACGGCGGTATGAGCGATCATATCCGTACTCCGCTCTACGGGGCCGAATACGATATCATACCCGTCAAGAAGCAGACAGACGATACTGGGAGCATATCCATGAACGTTGTTGGCAAGCTTTGTGAATCCGGTGATATCATCGGGAAAGATAAATCCCTGCCCGCCGATACGGCACGCGGTGATCTTATAGCGGTCAAATCGACAGGTGCATACCATTATTCGATGGCTTCGAACTACAATCAGATGCTCAAGCCGGCCGTCATCTTCATTGCACCGGACGGAGTGAAAGAAGTCATCAGGAGGCAGACGTTGGATCAGCTGATCCAGAATGATGTGCGCATAGAAGAATAAAAACAGGTGGATCCTGTTTTTATTTTTTTTACTGTAAATAAACAGCCCCACCACTTTCCAGTGGCGGGGCTCAATTGACAATTTATGACAATCGTTGATTAGTTTTTAATTATAGTTTAACAACGTTGGCAGCCTGTGGACCGCGGTCGCCTTCAACTACTTCGAATTCTACTGATTGGCCTTCTTCAAGAGATTTGTAACCTTCTTGATTGATTGCTGAGAAATGAACGAATACGTCGTTTTCTCCTTCAATCTCGATGAAACCAAAACCTTTTTCTGCATTAAACCATTTTACTGTACCTTGTTTCATTAATTGTTCCTCCAAAAGACTATATTACAATAGCAAATAAAATCACTGTTCCGAAAAAATAGATCATCTAGTCTTCCTTACACATGCTTCTATTGCTTATTGATACGTAAAGTATACTAAAGATAGCAATTTTTTGCAAACACAAATTCATTAAATATTCATATTTTTCCTGACTTCAAGGAATACATCATTTTTAAGGCAGATCGGAGTATAGTAAATCTGGAGATCTTCTTCACACTCTTCGCAGTATTCAAGCTCACATGCATTATAGAATGCCATGAGGTCATATTTGCCGGTCTGATAAGAATGGAAGTTTTCCATCATGCTTTCAACGAGTTCCCAATAATAATCAAGCATGGCTTCCTCAGAGCTGAAACGCCTGACATCCGTCAATTTTTCCTGCCACCCTTCAAATAGCCACCAACCTTCATAATCAGCTTTTAAAACGGCCACTTGATACATTTTTAAAACCCCTATTCGGTTTATTGAGATAATAGCCATATTATATACGCGAATAATTAGCAATATCAAGCAGAAACTTTTATAATTATTAATAAGAGGTGGGAACATGGAAGCTAAATTGATTACTTTAACCGGAAAAGTGCAAGGTGTGGGATTCAGATATCATACTAAAGCCATAGCCGATCAATATGGCATAAAGGGGTATGCCAAAAATCTGACGGAGGATGTCGAAGTGTTCGCACAGGGAGATGAGCCGTCCCTTGCACAGTTCACCGATGCAGTGGTCAGCGGCCCCGCCCCTCTGTCCCGTGTCGCAGACTATTCTGTTGAATCTGTCGAACCGGATGATGATTACACTAACTTTAAAACATTATAATGATTGCAGGTGTTAACATATGAAATTCAATATTTCACGTTGGACTGCAACTATAGTCGCCATACCGGTCTCCATTGTGACCGGGCTGGTTTCAATGCTTGCTCTTGATTTTCATCTGCTCATTGACATGATGGTCGGGGCGGGTGGATTTTTTGCAGCTTATCTCCCTACTCAGTCTGTAAGCTTCAACAGGCAGCTGAAAGAGTATGGTTTGACAAAAAGTGAGTACAGATATATACAGTCCCAACTGAAGGAAGCAAAAGAAAAGATGAACCGTCTCAGACAGAGTTATTATAATATCCGTACATTAAAGGATGCCAAGCTCATTTTTGACATCAACCGCATCGTCAAATCGATTGTCAGTACCGTCGAAGACAATCCGAAAGTGTTTTACAATGTACAGCAGTTTTTCCACTCCAACCTGGACTCGGCAGTCAATACGATTGAACAGTATTTGTTTCTATACAGGATGCCGGGGAAATCAAAAGAAGAGAAGATGAAACTGCATGAAACAAGACTCTCCATGCTGGAGCTCAAACGGACCTTACAGTCCAATCTTTCCCATATGAACCAGCCGGCTTACCAGTCATTGGAAGTCGAAAAGGACATCATAAGCATGAACAGGAGACGTGCAGGCAGGAAAATGGAGCTCGACAACACATTAGACGAAAAAAAAGTGAATATCCCGTCCGATGAACGGGAAGAAGTGAACATCCCAAATCAAAAACGGGAAAAAGTAAAAGTTTTTAGGAGTGACAATAATGAATCAGAAAAATGACATTGATTTAAAAGAACAGCTTCTGAGTGACCCGTTTGATGCCAAGACCTCTTCAGACTACCCTGCCCCCCAGACGGAACAGGAAGCCACCGGGAGCGCCAGCGGCAAAAGTACACTTGCGACATTCAAGGAACAGTTCAGTGAAGAAGATATGAAGCGCATCCGGGATATAAAATCGAAGATAGAACCCCTGGACAATGATGCACTCATCACATACGGTTCCAATGCACAACAGGCGCTGTCCAAGTTCTCCCATCACATGCTGAACGAAGTGCAGTCGAAAGATGTGGGGCCGATCGGCGACACACTCGAAAACCTTATGAAAAAGCTGAAAGAGATCGATCCTGATGAGCTGACCAATGAAAAGAAGAACATCGTCAGCCGCCTGTTCGGCCGGATGAAGAAATCCGTCAATGAACTGATTTCCAAGCACCAGAGTGTCGCATCGCAAGTCGACCGCATCAGTATACAGCTGGAGCATGCCAAAGAAGTCCTGATCAAAGATGTGCACCTGCTGGATAACTTATACGATCAGAACAAAGATTATTTCGATGCAATCAACATTTATATTGCAGCTGCGGAATTGAAGCGTGAAGAAATTGAAACGGAAGTGCTGCCTGAATTGAGGGAGAAAGCGGATCAGTCCGGGAATCAGATGGACGTGCAGGACGTCAATGATATGATGCAGTATTTGAACCGTCTTGAAAAGAGGGTGCATGACCTGAAATTATCAAGACAAATCACATTGCAGTCTGCTCCTCAAATAAGAATGATACAGGATATCAACCAGACCCTGGCAGAAAAGATACAGAGCTCGATCCTGACAAGCATACCATTGTGGAAAAATCAGATGGCCATCGCACTCACCCTCCTCCGCCAGGAGTCCGCATCAAAAGCACAGCAGGCAGTGACGAATACCACTAATGAGCTCCTGACGAAAAACTCCGAGATGCTGAAACAGAACTCGCTGCGCACAGCGCGCGAAAATGAACGCGGCATCGTGGATATAGAGACCTTGAAAGTGACCCAGGAAAACCTTGTCACTACAATTGAAGAGACTTTACAGATCCAGGCCGAAGGCTCCCAGAAACGAAAAGAGGCGGAAACCGAACTTGTTCAAATGGAAGAAGATTTGAAGAAGCGACTGCTTCAGTTGAAAGAAGAACACAGATATTAAATATTATATGAATTTAGCGGCCCCTGACTGATGAACATCAGGCAGGGGCCGCTTTTTCGTCTTTAATTGCCTGTGTATGACTTTAGTCCGGGTGTGTCATGAAGGGATCCACACCGGGCATGAAAGCCGTAACAGCCACTGATATGCCAACAGATGAACACTGCTTAAAAGAGCTGCATCGACAGGAATATCACCAAGGTGACCGTTATACTGCTGAGTAGAGTACTGTACAGGACGATCTGTGCATGCAATTCCGGTTCAACATCGTATTCCAGTGCGAGTGTCGCTGTATTCCTTGAAGTCGGGAAAGCACTGGCGATGAATAGTGACTGTGCAATGACACCTTCCATCCCGAGAGTGAAGATTAAAATCAGTGCCACAACCGGTCCGGTTATCAGCCGGCCGAACAGACTCCATGGAATGACTTTATGAAATGAACGGATTTTTATGCTTTCAAGCTGTGCACCGAGCAATATCAAAGCCAGCGCGGGAAATCCACCTGCCAGCTGCTCGACGGGCACGAGAAGAGGTGTCGGTATCGGTGCTTCAAAAATCTTGAAGATGACGGCAAGGATCAAGGCATGTATGATCGGCAGCTTTATGAGGTCCCTGAGCAGTTCAATGATGGATTTCGAAGCTGAAATCAAATTATAAAGACCATAAGTGAATGTCAGGAGGTTCTGTACCACGAGCACGATGATCTGCACCGAAACGCCAAGAGGATTCGAGCTGAAGACAAGCTGGCTGACCGGAAGGCCGTAATTGCCGGAATTCATAAGGGAGATACTGTTTTTTAAGGCAGCCGCCTCCCCGTTCCCCAACTTCAACAGACGGCTGAGGATATTACTCAAAATGATTAGAATGGTAATGAATAAAGAAAGGTATAAGAGAAGTTGAAAGACCAACTGGAGATCTATCTCAGCGTAGTAAATGTTAATGAATACCGCTGCAGGCATGAAACAATAAGTGACAAGGTTGGCAATCGGTCTGAGCCTGAACTGGAATTTCCTTTGAAGTATGAGACCGATGCCGAGAAGAATTAAAATCGGGACGATGACGTCGATAAAAACGGGGATGATATAGTTCAACCCAAATCATCTCTTTTCTATATAATAAGTTACTCTTATTATAATACAGATTAACTATAAGTAATAGTCATGTGATTATATGAAAAACTTATAAACAGCGATAAAAAAACAGCGCACACTGTGCGCTGTTTAAAATTCTTTCGACATCATGTATACTGCACTCTTGGTTTCTTCATGCCAATAAGATAACCGACGATATAGCCGATGATCAATAAAGGAATCCACTCAAAGGAGGCATTGAATAATGGCATGGCTTCAAGGAAGGACATTTCGACCCAGCCATTTCTATGGATGACTGCCAATATGCTTGTGATGATGATCAATACAATTGGAATCTGCATTGCAAGACGTGGAGTCGGAACAAAGTAACTGACAATCAACAGTAGCACCGAAGCCATTGCTATCGGATAGATGATGGACAGTACAGGCACACTTGTCGTGATCACCTGGTCCAGACCCTGGTTTGCCAGACCGAATGAAATTAATGTGAAAATGATGACAAACACCCTGTAAGTGATTCTTGGAACAATACTGTTGAAGTATTCACTCACAGCGACAATCAATCCTGTGGCAGTGGTGAGGCAAGCAAGCAGTACGATGGTGCCCAGCAAAATTGCCCCGAAACCGCCGTAAGCATCAGCTGAAATATAGGTCAGCAGGAACGTGCCCAAATTTTGTTCGTCAGGCGCCGTACCGCCGAGATCCACCCTGTTGCCAAGCCAGCCCAGGGAGACATATACAAGACCCAGAAGAAGAGCAGCCAGAGATGCGGACTTGATTGTTCCGAATAATAAAGCCTTTCTGCCTTTGACACCGGTACCGCGGATTGCGTTCAAAACAATCACAGAGAAGGCGATTGCTGCAATTGCGTCCATAGTCAGGTAGCCTTCAGTGAAACCTGCAGAGAAAGGTGCTTCTGTATTGAAGCCTTCGCCGGCTGGGTTGACAGGTTGCGATATGTACATGACCACAGCAGTAATAACGAGCAATGAAATCGTGATCAGCAGCAAAGGTGTCAAAATTTTACCAATGCTGTCCACTATCGTGCCCGGGCGCCAGCTCAGTGCAAAAACAATTATAAAAAACAATAAGGAAAATATGAATAATGATATTCCGCCTGGTGAATCCAGGAAAGGAATGATACTCATTTCATATGCGGTCGTCGCAGTTCTTGGTATGGCAAAGAACGGTCCGATCGTCAAATATATGACTACGAGCAGTCCGATGGCAAACGCCGGATGGATTGCTTTCAATGATTCTTTATAACCTTCTTTGGAAATCGATCCGACGATCACTCCGAGCAAAGGCAGACCCACCCCGGTAATGACGAATCCCAATATTGCCAGCCAGAAATAATCACCGCTGACAAACCCCAGGCCAGGTGGGAATATAAGGTTACCTGCACCAAAGAACATTGCAAATAACATAAAACCTACAACAAAAACATTTTTAGTACTCATTTTTGTATCCATTTAAGAGCCCCCATCTAACTGAAATTATAGAACTATTCTACATTATTAAATTCATAAAGTCTACAAGATTTAAAACTTTCAGATATTTATAGATAATTTAACTTGCTAAAATCAATTAATAAGATGCAGGAGGATCTTTCTCAGTACTCCTGCCACAGCTTGAGGAATTTCATAAGCATGTGACACCATTATGGTATTATCACCGTAAATATTTTTTATGGATTCTATGGTCTGCTCATCATTGTCCTCACTTATCAACACATTGATGACATTAATATTTTCCCGCCTAGCGATGTTGACCGCCTCGTGGGTATCGACGATCCCGCTTTGATTATAGTCTTCTGCACTTGGCAGACCGTCGGAAAACATGATGACGAACTTATCTGCTTCACTTCGTGTTTTCAACATGGAAATTTCATGCTTCAATATGAAGCCATCCCTGTTGTCTCCCGAAGCTTCGATATCCAGTATTGAAACGGGGTGATAATATATGGATTTATCAAAGCTCATATGCTCATATATCCTGTTTGGAAAATTGTTCGGACTGACTTCAAAGGTATCCTCGTGATGTGATATTATCCTGTGTCTGACATTCAAAGATTTCAATATATGGTTGAAGACGATGACGCCTCCAATCGTATTTTCCATGTGAGGTTCCATTGAAAAAGACTGGTCGATGATGAGGGTGAAAACGGCATCAATCTCCTTCGACTCCGAATGATTTTTGACGAATACTTTATGGCTGCCCTCAATCATAGGCATTACAGGGTTCTTCATCAATCTGCCGCTCGATTGGTTCATACGCATCTCATTCTGTTTATGATTCAAAAGCTGCTGAATATCCCCCACCGCCTGCTTGGTCACCATTGTATATTGATTGTAAAGTGTCCTGTACTGTTGGTATTTATTCAGATTGATTTTGGGTTTGCCTGTTTCCAGAAAGGCATGACGGTTGGTGGAAGACCGGTCCCTGAATGTATTATCACCGCGGTTTTTTCCGAAACCTTCATTATATTCCTCAATTTCATCATCATACATGTTCACCTGTCTGCTTTCGGTTTTTTGGTTATTGAGTGCTTCTCCGACTTCACCAAGAACAGTCGCATCCTTAGCTGCCCCACTCGTCTTCGTATCGACCAAACCTTTATCCGTCTCATCAATGTCATCCTCATCAGAAGACAGATGCCTGGAATCCTTCCTCTGTTCATTGGCCTTATTGTGGGCATCAATATCACTGAACGTGATATCATGTATAGGTGAAAATGTGAAGTTATTGATAACGGAATTTTCAGTTAATTTATTGTAAAATGAAATCGCTGTCGCTATACTCTCCCCGGTGGATACAGCTTCCATATCAAAATGAAGGCCTTCATATTCAAATTCATCTTCATATTCCAGAATTTTCAAATTCATAAACTGCAAAAAATCATCTGCGCGATTAGTTGTCTTTATAAGATATCGGTTCTTAAGCACTGCATCGCCTTTTTGAAGAAGTTTTTCAATGACGGGCCTTTTTTTCACTGAATTTTTTCTGAGCCTCGAATACTCTATGGATAAAAAAATCTGGCGTAAGTATTCATCGTGCTTCTTCATCTCAGGATACTTGGGATAATCCAATGTTTCAACTGCAGTGAAATGCGTGAAGATGTCATGCTTGAAACCATCAAGTTCTGTGATGTCATTTCTGTGCTTCCAAAACATGCTGAAATTCAATACATTTTTATATGGATTGAAGTAAGAATACTTTTGAACGTTCACAGTCAAATCCGGGTCTTTGAAAAGGAGGCGAGCGAGATCGGTCAGCTCCATCATATTTCTTGAATCGACCAGTTCATCATTAAATTTGATAAATGAATATGTCATATTTTAATCACTACTCAAAATGTAATTTGAACGCATTATATATTGCTGTTTTTTCCTGCTCATTGTCCAGTTTATCAATGACTGCCCTCTTTAATGCCCTCTCAGTGGGGATCATGGTGCTGAGGTCGGAAAGATCCAGTAAACTTCTCACGCTGGATGATTCCTTGGATATCTGCCCCTGCCTTGCCATTGTGACGAGGTCCTTATGAAAGTCAGTCAGCTGTTTTAAAACAGCCTTGTCATCCTGAAGGCTTTGATTTTGTAAAATCTCCAAAAGGGCTTCATCGGCGACATAATCGATTTCGACGATATTGAACCGGTTCAGCAATGCTTCATTCATTGGCATGGTGCCGGCATAGCCGATATTGACGGCTGCAATGACAAGAAAGTCGCCATCTGCTGTAATCTCTTCACCGGTCAGGGGGTTGGTCAGTGTTCTGCGGTAGTCCAGGGCTGCATTCAGTATGGGAAGGACTTCTGGCTTGGCCATATTGATTTCATCAATGTAGAGTATACAACCGTTTTTCATCGCCCGCACCACCGGACCGTCCACAAAAAGGATTTCCTGTTTTCCCTCTTTGTATTCAATCGTCTTGAATCCAAGCAGAGCCTCCATATCGGTGTCCACGGAACAGTTGATGCTCACCATGTCCTGTCCGAGATTTGCCGCAAGATCATCTGCGAGCCTGGTTTTACCTGCTCCTGTAGGTCCTTTCAGAAGCAGGTTCTTCCCCAGTTTCAATATGTCCAGTGAATCGCTGCGTATCGACTCATCTTCATGTTTGAACTTGAATTCCGGCATTTTATTCATCTGCATCTTCAAAGTATGTTTTGTAGAAACCGCCGACTTTTCCTGAATCATCTTTAACAAATATATATTCTTCAGTTTCATTGACTACGGTATAAGTTTTGCCTGCCGTCAGCATTGAGTCCACTTTGTACTTTTTTGCATCGGTATGGCTGACTTTCACTGTCTTTAAATTATTATTCTGCCATGTTTCGTGTAGCATCATTCATTCTCCATTCTTTTATTGAGTGTCTATATTTTAACATAATAAAAACAAGATACTGAACAGTATCTTGTTTTTATATATATTTTAACCTTCGAGCAACAAGTCTTCAGGATTTTCAATCAGTTCTTTGATGGTCTTGAGGAAGTTCACTGATTCCTTGCCGTCGATCACCCTGTGGTCGTAACTCAATGCAATGTACATCATAGGACGGACTTCAATGGAACCGTCCGGCATTGCGACAGGTCTTTTCTGGATGGTGTGCATGCCGAGGATGCCCGGCTGGGTACCGTTCATGATCGGTGTGGACAACAGTGAACCGAACACACCGCCGTTGGTGATGGTGAAGGAGCCGCCTGTCATCTCCTCCAGAGATAATTTCTTATCGATGGCCTTGGATGCAAGACCGGCAATGTCAGCTTCAATTTCTGCAAATGTCTTCCTGTCACAATTCCTTACCACCGGGACGACCAGTCCTTCTTCTGTTGAAACCGCGACGCCAATGTCGTAGAACTGTTTATAAATCATTTCGTCACCATCAATTTCCGCGTTCACTGCAGGGAATTGCCTCAGGGCAGCTACTGAAGCTTTTGTGAAGAATGACATGAAGCCGAGCCTTGTGCCGTCATGCTTTTCCTGGAAACTTTCTTTCTTCCGCTTTCTGAGCTCCATGACATTCGTCATGTCGACTTCATTGAAAGTCGTGAGCATTGCAGTGTTCTGCTGAACTTCGTGCAGACGTTTTGCAATCGTCTGGCGGCGTCTTGACATCTTCTCCCTGATGACCGGCTTTTCGGGCTGGGCATTGGATTGTTTTTTCTCAGGCTTGCTTTCAGGCTTTTTATCAGCGGTTTCCTGATTTTCTTTGGAAGCCTCATGATTTTCAACATCCTGGGAACGGATATGGCCTCTCGGATCGCCTGCATTGATCTCCTTCAGAGAAAGCCCTTTTTCGCGCGCGAGCTTCCTTGCAGCAGGTGAAGCGATGATACGGTCCGAACCTTCATCTGAAGATTCATCCTCTTTGCTGTCCTCTTTGGATTCATCTTGTTCTTTTTCATCTTTTCCATCGTCTTTTGAAGATGCATCCTGCTCTGCTTCTTTGGATTCAGATGGCTTGTCTTCCTTCTTATCTTCTGAAGATGAGGCTTCTCCGCTTTCATCAACGACTGCGACAACCTGCCCCACTTCCACAGTGTCCCCTTCTTCTGCCTTGAGTTCTGTAATCACACCCGACTCTTCACTGATCACTTCGACGTTGACCTTGTCAGTTTCAAGCTCAAGGATGTTTTCACCTTTCTCTACAGGATCACCTACACCTTTTAACCAGGACGCAATCGTCCCTTCTGAAATCGATTCAGCCAGTTCTGGAATTTTAACTTCTGCCATTATTCATCCTCCTGCACTTTCATAGCATTTTCTATAATATTTTGCTGTATTCTCTTATAAGTTTCAGCATCACCTTCAGCCGGGGAAGATGATACAGGGCGGCCGACATAGGAACGTTTGACATTCGCCGGTAGAATATCGAGTATTTTCGGTAAAACGGAACTGTAAGCACCCATGTTTTTGGGTTCTTCCTGTACAAAGCGTACTTCATCAAGGTTTTCAATGCCTTCAAGGATTTCCTTAATTGCATCACCCGGGAAAGGGTAAAGCTGTTCGACCCTGATGAGCAGCACTGCATCAGAAGGATTTTCATCCTGGTGGGACATCAGGTCCACTGCCATCTTACCGTGGGCGAGGACGACTTTTTTAACCTTGGATTTATCATAATCTTCGACGATGATCTCCCTGAAACGGTTGCCGATGAAGTTTTCAATAGGGTCACTCACCAGTTGATTCCTCAACAGGCTTTTAGGGGACATGATCACAAGCGGACGCATTTTATCTGTATTCAGATATTTTGCCTGCCTCCTCAGCAGGTGGAAATAGTTTGAAGTGCTCGTCATATTGGCGACGGTCATATTATTGGTCGCACATAAATGCAGGAACCTTTCCAGTCTGGCACTCGAGTGTTCCGAGCCCTGCCCTTCCTGGCCGTGGGGGAGGAATAAAGTAAAACCGCTTGTTTCACCCCATTTTGCATTCCCGGATGACATGAAGTTATCAAAATAAACCTGCGCCATATTGGCAAAGTCTCCGTACTGGGCTTCCCAGATGACCATCGCTTCCTTGTTCTCCACGTTGTATCCATAATCAAAACCGACGACCGCTGCTTCCGACAATGGTGAGTTATAAATGTCGAACGTCGCTTTGGCATCAGGGACATGATGCAGGGGAATGTATTCCTCCCCGGTCTCCGAGTCATGGAGGACCGCATGTCTGTGTGCAAATGTACCTCTTTGCGAATCCTGTCCGGTCAGTCTGATCGGTGTGCCGTCCTGATTGATCGTTGCAAATGCCAGCGCTTCGGCATGTGCCCAATCCACCAGTGCAGAGTCATCCTCAAAAGGCAGTTTACGGCGGTCCAGCACCTGCTTCAACTTCTTGAAAACAGTGAAATCTTCAGGATAATTGAATAATGAGTCATTGATGTCCTTCAATCTTTCATGGGTGATTTCAGGATCTTCATCATTCGGTAAACCTTCCTTCATCGTTTCAGGCACTTCAATCGACGATTTGATAACGGTATCATTTTTATCGATTTTATCATGCGCTTTCCGCATTGCTTTGAAAGCTTCGTCGATGATATCTTCTTTTTCCTCTTTGGAAATGATGTTTTCTTCCACAAGCTGATTGCCGTAGGCATGTTCAATCGTATCATGGGATTTAACTTCTTTATAAAGCATAGGGTTGGTCGTGCTCGGTTCATCCATCTCGTTGTGTCCGTATCGGCGGTAGCCGACCAGATTGATGACTGCATCCTTATTGAACTTCTGGCGGTATTTCAAGGCAAGCTCAATTGTTCTCAGGACGTGTTCAGGCTTGTCTGCATTGACATGGAATACAGGCAGGTTGAAACTCAGTGCAGCTCCGGATGCATGGACCATCGAACGTGCGTCGGACTCCTCGGTGGTGAAGCCGATGCGGTTATTGGCGATGACATGGATGGAGCCGCCTGTCGTGTATCCTTTCAGGTTGCCGAGGTTCAAAGCTTCAAACACGACGCCCTGCGCTGCAAAAGCGGCGTCCCCGTGGACCATGACTGCAAGTGAACGGTTGAAATCCAGCTCAGGCAGACCGTTGTGGTCGGTGGTTTCCTGAACAGCCCTCGTTTTGCCCTGCACGACAGGACTGACGACTTCAAGGTGGCTCGGGTTGTTTGCGAGTGTGATATGCTGCTCTATTCCTTTATCCGTCCTCACTTTCGAACCACCCAGGTGATATTTGACGTCCCCGACCCAGCCGGATGTCAATGTCAACGAACCGTCTTCAGGAAGAAATTTCATGGGATCGGTGTGCATGAATTCGCTGAGCATCATCTCGTAAGGTTTCTGGAGGACATGCGTCAGAACGTTCAGACGCCCCCGGTGAGCCATGCCGATTTGAAGGTTGGGAATATTTTCGTCCGCCATCATCTTCAGTAAATGATCGAACATCGGCACTAAAGTGTCCAGGCCCTCGATGGAGAATCTTTTGGCACCCACAAAGTTTTTGTGCAGATATTTCTCGAACCCTTCGACTTTAGCCAGAAGCTTAAAGAGTTCAATCTTATCTTCCGCATCAAAATTGACCTCTCCCTGATTTTCAATCGTTTCTTTCAGCCAGATTCTTTCTTTTGAATCGTTGATATGCATGAATTCATAAGCAATCGGTCCTGTATAGACCTCATACAGATGATTGAAGGCCTCGCTCGCATTCTCATAGAGTGATCCTAAATGCGGACTCACAAGAGATGCGGGGACGTTCTTTAAAAGTTCATCTGAAATACCGTGTGATTCAAAATCAAGAGCAGGTTTATTTTTTATATCCGGCTTATAGACAGGATAAATGTCAGACTTCAAATGACCATACAACCTGATTTCGTCAAGCAGGCGAAGCATCCCCTTAACATTCTGCTTGGCATCATTGCTCAGTCCCCCATCTTCTGATGTTCCGAGACTTTCAAACAGTGTGCGCATTTCCTCGCTGACACTGTCGGGATCTTCCAAGTAAGAATCGTGAATATCAAGAATCAATCCCAGATTCATCCCGAATCTGAGTGGAGCCTCCTCATAGGCTTTCCCTTCCATCTTTGCAGCACCTCTTTAGTATTATGTGTTTAATTTATTATACATTTACCATTTTAGCACTATACTTTAGTATTTTAAAGAGACTGAATTTATCATTTGTCTTTATTTGATGGGAATCTGATAATAACTTTTGTAAAATTACCTTCTTCACTTTCAACCCATACGCGGCCTTTATAGTTTTCAATCAGCTTCTTCGCGATGGACAGGCCCAGGCCGTTTCCGCCCTGTTGTCTGCTCCTCGACTTGTCGACCCTGTAAAATCTGTTGAAAACATTTTCAAGATCTTCCTCGGGTATGCCTATCCCGTGGTCCATGATGATTATATCAAAGTGATCATCGTGTTTTTCCGTGCTGGTGATGATATATTTGTTTTCCGTATCATACTTGACGGCGTTGTCCAAAAATATCAGTAGCAATTGCTCAAAGTGGTGATTGTTTATTTTAAATTGAATGTCATCATGAGAGTGCTCGACGGCAAAATGGTAATCCGGATGGACTTTCATCATGGTGCTGACTCGGGAATTGATTTCTTCCACAATATTGATCGATTCAATCTCTTCGAGCTGCCTCGGATTATTTTTGGTGAGCAACAGTAATTCCTCTACAAGTTTATTGATGCGATGAAGTTCATCTATCGAAATCTGCAGAGATTCATTGAGCACCTGCGGGTCATCCTTGCCCCATCTGTTAATTAACTTCAAATGTCCCTGTACGATCTGGAGCGGTGTCCTCAGTTCATGTGAGGCATCTTCCACGAATTGCTTCTGCTGGTTGAACGATTCCTCCAGTGAATCCATCATATTATTGAAGGAAGTCACCATGTAATCCGTCTCTTCGGTATCTGTCTTCAATGACAGACGTTCCGATACGCCTTCTCCCTCAATCCTTTTCAACTGGTTGGCAATGCTTCGGATCGGCTTGACCATCTGTGTTGAGAAAAAATAGCTGACGATGGACGTGAATAATATCGACAGGAAGCCTATCAATAAAGCGATCATCACCATTGTCCGGATGATCAGATAGTAGTTGTCCAGCGGGTGGATCACCGTCAGGAAGCCACTCCAGTACATCGAGTCGATATTTGAACGGCCGACGAGAAAGTTGCCGTCCTCCGTCTCGAGCGTTGTGATGACATCATCACTCACCGGGACGAAGTCGACAGCGAAATCGGTGACGTCTCCTGCTGGTTCGGTACTGACGATATTACCGCTCCGTGTGTAGAGGATCATGGTCTGTTCATCATAAAGACTCGTGAGGATATCATTCCTTGAAATCGTGTTGATTGGCTGGGATTCATATATATGCTGCAGTTCATCCAGACTCCGGTCAAGTGCCCTTTCCTCCAGGTCCCTCAAATACAGGCTGGTGAAATAAATCAGGAGTGTACTGAAAATCAGATAAGTGAAAGAGATGATGAGGGTGGAGAGTCTCAACCATTTATATTTCAATGAGTTCCTGTTCATGCTCTTACCACATAGCCGACCCCGCGCACAGTTTCGATGATTTTATGTTTATCGAAGGGTTTGAGTTTATTGCGCAGGTACCGTATATAGACATCGACGACATTAGTTTCCACTTCGCTGTCATAACCCCATACATCTTCAAGTATCTGCTCCCGTTTTAAGACGATCCCCACATTTTTGAATAATAGATGCAGAAGCTCGTATTCGGTTTTGGTGAGTTCCAGTTCCAGTTCATCTATGGTGACCCTGTAGGCTGACGTGTCGATTGAAACGCCATGGAGGGAGAGTACCCTGTTATGACTTTCAGATTCGCTGTTCCGCCTCAGCATGACCCTTATCCTTGCGAGCAGCTCTTCTATTTCAAATGGTTTCACTATGTAGTCATCCGCACCGTAATCGAGACCGACGACCTTGTCGTAGGTCTCCCCTTTTGCCGTGATCATGATGATCGGTGTGTTCTTGGCCTTCCTTATTCTCCTGCATACTTCGAGGCCGTTGAGTGCAGGCAGCATAAGATCGAGCAGTATACAGTCATAATCCTGTTTCAACGCTTTCTCCAGGCCATCTTCGCCGTCTGCGCTGAGCGTCACGGCATAACCCTCATGTTTCAGCTCAAGTTCTATGAAACGTGCCAGGTTGAGTTCATCTTCTATGACAAGCACATGCTTCAATTCAATCACTTCCTTTTTTTCATCATACCATTATCATATATATGAAAACAAAAAAACACATAATATGAATTATGTGTCAGCTTGCTGATATATCCGGGGTTTCCATCATATAACTCTGGTGTTTAATCAGCAGATTCCGTTTGACCTCCGGCCACTCATCATCGATGATTGAAAATATGATCAGGTTTCTTGGGATGCCGTGGAGTGCCCTTTCTTTTCTGAGTATGCCTTCCTTGGTGAAGCCGAGACGCTCGACTGCTCTTGAGCTCCTTTCATTCCTCTCATCCACCCTGACCTGGACACGCATCATGTTCAGTGTTTCGAAGCAGAATTCCAGTAACAGGTATTTACTGTCCGAATTTATGAAAGACCTCTGTGCTTTCGTGCCGAACCATGTGGCCCCTATTTCACAGCTCTGCCTCTCATAATCCATGTGCTGTATCCTCGTACTGCCGACCACTTCACCGGTGGTTTTCAATACCACGGCAAAAGGGATGCTCTTTAGCTGGTCCCTCAGCTCAATGGCACTCCGGATCCATTCATCCATCAACGGAAGGGTGGTTGCCTGGAATAGCATATATGACCAGATGCTTTCGTGATTGATCGCCTGCAGTTCATCTGCATGACTTAACTGTAGTGGAATAAGTTTGATCCTTTCATTTTCAAGTGTGATGGATCCATATAAGTTTACAGCCATCCGGAGTCACCCGCCTTATCTTAATCTCATGCAGATTAATTATAATTGCGGCCGTAAAAAATGGCAATGCAAAATTGGTTGCATTGCCATTAAGCTCATTATATATAACTGCGCCTTTTGAACTTATTGTGGAGCAGGTAGCTTGTACCCATCACGACTGCAGTACCGATGGTGATTCCGGCGATTACATCCGTCGGATAGTGTACACCGAGATACACCCTCGAAGAGGAGATCATCAGTACAAAGAAGGCACAGAGTGCGTAGAGTATACCCTTGTTGTTCAGTGATGTCTTATTGATGATCGTCATCAATGACCCGAAGAATATGGACGATCCCGTCGCATGCCCGCTGGGAAAGCTGAAGCCTGAGATATCAATCAAGCGGAGCAGTGAAGGTCTTTCCCTGTCGAACGCATTTTTCATCACAGGAATCATGATGCTGCTTGTGAGCATGGAGATCACAAGGAAGAGCGTATGAATTTTAAGTTTGTACAGCATCAGGATGGCAATCATGATCAATGACAGGATGATCATGGAAATCACTTCACCGATTTGGGTGAATCCAAGCATCAATGCGGTGGTGATGAAGCTCTCCGAAGCATAGATGAACTCATAGACTTCCCTGTCGATCCACTGTCCAGCCCTGGATTCATGAAAGACGGCGATTACACCGAATATCAATGTGAAGACTAGAAACAAGGATAATTTTTTCGTGCGGCTCACTGCACTTCCTCCTCCAGCAGCAGTCCAACAAGGGTTTCAGGTTTGAACCCTCCGTCATACTGTGCCATTTTCATGATGATATCATCACGGTTTTTAACGATGACCTCCATTTTCTCCTGAAAGTTGTCGAGCGTCAATACTTCCTCCTCAATCACTTCAGCATATCCCTGGGCAGAGAAATAGCGGGCGTTTTCCAACTGGTCCCCCCTCGACTGGCTGAGTGGCAGAGGTATCAGAATCATGGGTTTTTGGTTTAAAAGCAATTCATATATTGCGTTGGAACCGCTGCGGCCGATGACAACATCGGATATCTTGATCAGATGTGCGAGCTCTTCGTCCACAAATTCAAACTGTATATAATTTTCGTGACCCTCCAGACTTTCATCGGTATTGCCTTTGCCGCACAAATGGATGACCTGGTGGCCTTCAGTCAAAGCCTCTATATTATCGCGTATGAACGCGTTGATGGACCTCGCTCCTAGAGATCCCCCCATGAATAAAAGGACCGGCTTATCTGCTGTAAAACCGGTGATTCTATAACCCGCGGTGCTCTGCCCTCCGGATAATTCATCACGGATCACGGGACCGAGGAGTTCTGTTTTATCTGTCGGAAGGTAATCCAGAGTCTTTTCAAACGTCACAAAGCATTTTGTCGCAAATTTTACCGAAATCTTATTTGCAAGGCCCGGTGTCAGGTCGGACTCGTGGATATATACAGGTATCTTCAAAGACTTCGCCGCAAGTACAACCGGTACGCTGACGAATCCGCCTTTGGAAAATACAAATTCAGGCTGCTCCCGTTTCAACACTCTGCGGGCATCAAAGATGCCTTTGGTCACCTTGAAGATGTCCTTTAAATTTTCAAATGATATATATCGCCGTAATTTACCGCTGGAGATTTGACGGTATTGGATGGAGGTCGAACTGATCATTTCTTTTTCGATTCCATTTTTAGAACCGATATAAACCGGCTCTGCACCCTGATTGAGGAATTCAGGTATCAGCAGCTTATTCAGCATCACATGACCGACTGTGCCGCCGCCGGTCAGTACTACTTTGCGTCTTGAAGATTTCATGGCAGCCTCCGTAATGTGTTTATTCTATAACTTTAAACCATTTGCAGTTTTGAAACAATAAAAGTCGCACAAAAATTTGTGCGACCCGTTATTATTATTCGGTTGAATCTTCAGACGCTTCTTCATGAAGCTCTTCCAAAGTCGGAATTTCGATATGGCGGGCATTCTCCTCTGCAATCTCTTCAATTTCGCCGGCATCATGTTCATCGTTGATGAAACTCACCAGATAGTCAAGCTGAGCATCATTTTCATTGATGTAATTCCTCAGCTCCGACATGAGGAGGCGTGAGGTTTCACCGGTGACATTGCCGTCGGGTTCAAGGTCATTATCTTCCTGGAAGCTTTCGACTGCTGAAGTCAGCGTCCCATCGTAATCATCGTTGATCGTCCCGACTTCATAACCGAGGGTATCCAGTGCCACTTTGATGGAAGTGACTGTATCACTTTCCTGACCTTCTGTGTAGACATCCTCTTCATTCAATATTTCAACCCTGTAATAATCAGGATTCACAAGATTTACATCAGGCTCGATACCTTCTTCATGAATCCAGCGGCCATCAGGCGTCAGCCACTTCGTATTGGTGTATTTGAGCATCGAATCATCACTGAATTCCTGAGTTTGCTGCACTACACCTTTGCCGAAAGACTGTGTGCCGGCAATGACGACTTCTTCAAAATGATCATCAAGAGCACCGGCGAAAACTTCAGAAGCACTCGCAGAACCTTCATTGATCAGAATATGGACATTCATATCTTCTGTGTTTTCATTATGGGAGCCTTCCGTCCTGAGCGGAACCTGCTCTCCGTCACTGTCCTCGAGCAGCAGTGCTGTTTCCCCCTGAGGCACAAATTGATTGATCATCGTCACAGCTTCGGATAGAAGACCGCCCGGGTTGTAACGGAAGTCGATGATGATGTCTTCCACCCCGTCATCAGCAGCCTGGTTGATGTTTTCTTCAAACTCTTCCGTCGTTCCCTGCTGGAATCTGTTGATGCTGATATGGCCGACACCATCCACTTCTTCATATGTGACGCTGTCTATATGGATGGTATCGCGGGTGACGGTGATATCTATGGGTTCGCCTTCCCCACGCACAATCGTGAGGACCACATCCGTCCCCTTCTCACCGCGTATCAGCTGGACTGCTTCTGTAGTATTCATGCCTTCCAGGCTTTCCCCGTCCACTTCTATGATCTGGTCGCCAGGTTCGATACCTGCCTCTTCAGCCGGCGAGCCTCTCATAGGTGAAGTGATGATGATGCGGTTCCCTTCCTGGATGACCTCAGCCCCTATACCTTCAAAATCTCCAGTCACGGTTTCCTGGAATGCTTCCGTCGCATCCATATTCATATACTCGCTGTAAGGATCCTCCAGGCCTTGCACCATACCATCTATCGCTGATTCAATCAGTTGTTCATTATCAACTTCGTCATAGAAATCAGTGGAGATCGTATCATAAACATTGTACAATTTGGAAAATTCGCTTCTTGTATCCGTGCCTACATTGACCGCTTTTTCTGAACCGGCTTCGAGGCTGAGCGCTGTGATGACACTGGATAAAATCACTGCTGCAAGTATCGTTATGATCAACCAAAAAGGGTTGATGCTTATTCTATTGGACTTGGCATTTGTTTCTTTGGAATCATGGTTTTCATTCAAATTACCCACACCTTACTTCTAATGGCATAATATTTATATTCTATCAGTAAAATACCAATAATAACAGAAAAAGAACAGCGGGAGGCCCACTGTTCTAAGAAAAATTCAAAATGATATGTCATTCACCTGCGAATGGCACTGCAGCATCAAGAGCGACTTCTATCATTTCATTGAATGTCGTCTGTCTTTCTTCGCTTGATGTCGCTTCGCCCGTTAAAACGTGATCCGACACGGTCAGGATGGCGAGTGCACGGGCATCAAATTTTTTGCTGATCGTGAAAAGTGCCGCTGATTCCATTTCAAGTGCCAGTACACCATACTTTGCCATCATTTCCACGTCGCCTTTTTCATCATAGAAGGAATCTGCTGTAAATACATTGCCCACTTTCACTTCAAGGCCTTTTTTCTTTGCTTCGTTATAGCTTGCGAGCAGCAATTCAAAATCCGAGGTCGGGGCGTATTCGAAATTACCGAACAGCTTCCTGTTCTGGAATGAATCGGTGGATGCGCTCTGGGCAATGATGACATCACGCACTTCCACATCTTTCTGAATGGCGCCACAAGTGCCGACCCGTATCAGATTCTTCACGCCGTACTCTTCCATCAGTTCATGGACGTAAATTGAAATGGACGGGACGCCCATGCCGGTGCCCATCACGGAGATGCGCTTGCCTTTGTAAGTTCCGGTGTAACCGAACATGTTCCTCACTTCATTGAAGCAGGTCACATCTTCCAAAAAGTTTTCGGCAATGTACTTTGCTCTCAGGGGGTCACCCGGTAATAGAATCGTGTCGGCTATATCGCCTTTTTGTGCATTAATATGGATGCTCATTCTTGGATCTCCTTTTACTTAGTGGTTTAACCAGTCTTGATAATCCCGGTAAGTTTCATCAAAAGTGGTGAGTGTGATGGCCGGATAAGGGTTTTGTTCCAAATACTCGCTCAGTTCCTGATATTCGGTTTCCTGCTTCGGAAACATCGTATCATTCTTTATGAACTCAGCCAGAGTACTCGCTTCAGATTTCTCGCCGGTCCGCGTTTTCATATACTGATAATAAGAATAGTCCTTCATCAGCTGATTTCAGCTCTCGCTACGACGGTCCGTCCGCCTGCTAATTCACCAGTTTCCAAAATGTTGAAGGATGACAGGGCGTCGCTGTTGGTGATGATGACAGGTGAGATTGTGCTGTCTGCTTCCTTTGTGACGAGGTCCATGTCGAAACTGACCAGACTGTCACCCGTTTTGACGGTGTCCCCCTCACTCACATGCCCGGTGAACCCTTCGCCTTCCATCGCCACCGTCTCCAGGCCGATATGGATCAGCAGCTCTATGCCGTTGGCAGCTTTGATGCCGATGGCGTGATTAGTCGGGAAGACCTGCATGATTTCACCGTCGACGGGTGACACCACTTCGCCATCCGAAGGCACTATCCCAAAACCTTCCCCCATCATTTTTTCTGAGAAGACAGGATCCGGTATATCCTCGATTTTGACATAGGTCCCATTCATCGGACTTTTTATCTCGAGCAGCTTATCGGCAGGTTCTTTTTTCTTACCAAATAGATTTTTGAACATCGAACCAACTCCCATTCAGTCATTAAAGTATTCTACGTACTCTTTATACCCTTTTTCTTCAAGTTCATTCTTGGGTATGAAAGTCACAGCCGCAGAATTGATGCAGTAGCGTAAACCGCCAAGCTCCTCGGGGCCGTCTTCGAAGACATGACCCAGATGACTGTCGGAATCCGAGCTCCGTACTTCAGTGCGTCTCATGCCGAAGGAATCGTCGAACTCCTCTGTAATATCATCGGATACGCCTTTGGCGAAACTCGGCCAACCACAAGAGGAGTGGAATTTATCTTTTGAGGTGAATAAGGGTTTTCCGCTGATTTTATCGACGTATATGCCATCTTCGAAGTTGTCCCAGTACTCATTCTGAAAAGGTGGTTCGGTGCCCTGCTCTTTCATCACTTTATATTCCAGTTCGTTCAATTCATCGATATTCTTTTTTACACTCATTTTGATTCACTCCAATGATTTTCTAAAAATGCTTTTCTGCCGGAACCTTTATAATATGCATTATAGTGTCCCCTGTTCTTCTTATAGAAGTCCTGGTGTTCCTCTTCCGCCTCGTAGAAACTTTTGAACGGCAGTACGGGCGTATTGATCGGTTTGTCGAAAACATTGCTGCTGTCGAGCGCTTCAATCACTCTTTCTGCAGTTTCTTTCTGCGGTTCGTCATGATACAGCACTGCAGGCATATACTGGCTGCCTCTGTCGCCGAACTGGCCTCCGGTGTCTGTCGGATCGAATGTCTTGAAGAAAATTTCCAGTACTTCCTCGTATGAGATCACATCCTCATCAAAATCAATCTGCACCACTTCGATATGACCCGTCGTACCGGTACTCACTTGTGCGTAAGTGGGGTTTTCCACTTCTCCGTTGGAATAACCGGAAATCACGCTGTTGATGCCGTCCCATTGATCGAATGGTTTGACCAGACACCAGAAACATCCTCCGCCTAATGTTGCTTTTGCCAATATGCTCACCTCATAAATTAATTAAGTTCGTTTTCAAAAGAAAAATACCACGCATTGTTTTGATAATCAATACTTTCAATATCCACAGAAAAGTCCGTGTAGCCATCGAACATGGATTTATCAATCACCAGTGCTTTGGATTCTGTGCTGAACCTCATCCCTTCAGGCAGATCTGCCCCCGTCCTGATCAACGTGTATAACATGTCCTCGGACAACGGCAGCTGGCCTACGGAAATGTCACTGATTTCAAAGATCAGCTCCGAGTCGGTGACGTATGGTTCCAGAATGAATATCGTATCAAAGTTCATGTTAAGATATTCATTTTCCGACATCAGCCGGATGTTTTCCTCATCTATGGTCACTGCCATATTGCTTCCCGCATCTTCCTGAAGGTATGTGTTCAATAGAAATTCTACGGTATGATTCTCGAGTGTGATCAGATGCTCGGAATATTCTTCCGGTAGCTCTTCCTCCACATCAAGTGCATCATAGTCATTGGATAAGAAAAAGTACAGTGCCGCCAGCGTCGCTGCATTCGCCATGAGCAGCAGTATGAACAACCATTTCCAAATATTCATGGGAACCGCCTTCTAAAGCTCTCTTTTAAGATGAAGGAATTCATGTGCATATTTGTTCTTTTCATCCACTTCACCCGGGGTGATGTCCACGATTTCCCATTCGGTTATATCATAATCAGGGAAGAAGGTGTCCCCTGCAAAAGTTTCATGAATTCTGGTGATATACATTTCATCGACAAGATGCATCGTCTGTTCATACACATCTGCGCCACCGAAAATGAAAATTTCACCTTCAAGATCTTTAATTTCCTCGATGTCATGGATGACTTCCACGCCTTCGGAAACGAATTCCTCGTTGCGCGTCAACACAACGTTTTTACGGTTGGGAAGAGGTTTCCCCAATGTATCCAATGTGTTCCTGCCCATCACGATGGTGTTGCCTTCGGTCAGTTTTTTCAATCGCTTCAAATCGGCGGGCAGGCTCCACGGCATATCACCGTTGAACCCGATTACATTCTGGTTGGCGTGTGCAACTATTAAAGATACCATAATCGTCCTCCTGTCTATACTGCGATAGGTGCCTTGATATAAGAATGTGATTCATAGTCGACCACTTCAAAATCTTCATAATCGATTTCAAAAATTGAGGCATCAGTGTTGATCTTCAGTGCCGGGGGTTCGAAACTCTTCCTGGAAAGCTGCTTATCGACCGCCTCAAGGTGATTCGCGTATATATGTGCATCACCCATCGTATGGACGAAATCACCGGCCTCTAGCCCGCATTCCTTTGCCACCATCAGGAGGAGCAATGAGTAACTGGCGATGTTGAAAGGCACCCCAAGGAAAACATCCGCACTCCTCTGATAAAGCTGGAGGCTCAACCGGCCGTCCTTGACATAAAACTGGAAGAAGGAATGGCATGGCGGAAGCGCCATCGATTCGATCTCAGCGGGATTCCATGCCGTGATGATATGCCTCCTTGAGTCCGGGTTCGTCTTGATGGCTTCAATCACATTTTTAAGCTGATCGATGGATTCACCGTCCGGACCGACCCAGTCCCTCCACTGCTTACCGTAGACATTGCCGAGACTGCCGTACATACGGCTGAACTCATCATCCCCCAGGACACGTTCCTTGAACTGCTTCATCTCTGCCTGATAAAGTGCATTGAAGTCTTCATCTTCGAGTGCACGCCGGCCGAAATCCGTCATGTCCGGGCCCTCATACTCTTCTGATTCGACCCATTTTTTGAAGGCCCACTCGTTCCAGATATTATTATCGTACTCAAGTAAAAATCTGATGTTCGTATCACCCCGTATGAACCAGATCAATTCCGTCGCTATCATTTTGAACAGGACTTTTTTAGTAGTGAGTAAAGGGAACCCCTCGGTTAAATCGAAACGCATCTGATGACCGAACACTGAATACGTGCCTGTGCCGGTACGGTCATCTTTGAAAGAACCTTCTGTTGTGATGCGCTCAAGCAGGTCATGGTATACCTTGTCAAAATTATTCATATTACCCCTCTTTTCTTTTTCACCAGACTTATATATAATTGAATATGATAATAAATTGATTATTTGGAGTGTTGATTATGGAGATGGTATTTTCGATCGGCCTCGTTCTGATGGCAGCATGGTTCACCTCACTGTGTATAACAGAATAGTTGAAATGATGACCGGGAATGAAGATTCCTGGTTTTTTTATGATATATTCTGATCAAATGACTCTTTTAAATCCATCATTATATCGTTGATGTCCCGGCCTTCAATTTGTTCGCGCGGCATAAAATGGACAAGTTCACGGCCTTTGAACAGTGCATACGAGGGACTGGATGGCGGTTCACTGATGAATTCCCTCAGCTTTTCAGTCGCCTCCCTGTCCTGGCCGGCAAATACAGTGGCTTTATGTGTCGGTTTTATCGGGTTCTGTTCTGCAACAGTAACCGCTGCGGGACGTGCAAGGCCCGCAGCACAACCGCATACGCTGTTGATGACGACGAATGCTGTGTCATCTTCCTCGAGTGAATTCATGAATTCATCCACCGTGTCCGGTGTGGTCAAGTCTTTGAACTCACGGTTCGTGAGCTCTTCGCGCATCGGTTTTGCAACTTCTTTCATGTACTCTTCATACGGGTTCAAATCATCGCTCCCTTTCCTGAATTTGTTTCCAGACACTGCCCATGGCAGCCTCACCTTTCTCTATCCTTGCAATCGCCATTTCCTTTTGGAGCCTGACATCATACTGAGGATCTTCCTTGTACTCATACAAATGAGGCAGACTCTCTTCATCCCCGACCTCATAGATGAACATTGCAGCACGCCAGCGCACGATGGGACTTGCGTCATCGAGGAGTGGATACATATCCGGCAGCCCCTCTTTCAGGCCGAGGTCACTGTAGCCGTCCCCGGCCGTCCTTCTGACCGGTACGGCTTTGTCTTCGAGTCCCATTTTCAGATATGGCAGCGTTTCTCCGTTTTCAATCATGGCGAGGAGGTAAACGGCTGTCCTGCGCACCTGCATCTTTCCATCCTGCAGGGCAAGCGACAACAGTTCATAGTCATCTTTGTCAGGGTTCTCCATATGGTCAAGAAGGCTGAGCCTCTCTTTCCAGTCGGCCGCTGCCTTGAATTCTTCGATGCTCACTTTGCGGTAAGCTTTAGGCTTCGGCGGTTGTTTGCTCTTCGCCTCAGACACCATTTCCTTCAGGGTTTCATCGTCATGAAGAGCATTGACCTCTTCAATCACCTCAGCGAACACTTCTTCCGGTGTGCCGTAACGCGTCGGGATCTTTTCCCATTTGCGGCCCATTATGATGTTGTCTTCGGGCAGTGTCGCTTCGGCGACAGCGTTGATGAACCGGTCATCCAGCTGACGTCTGTGTTCTTCTCCATCGTTCAACTTGACCTGGTAAGGGATGCCTTTGAAAGTCAGTATCTGTACATCCACTTCACCATATGAATCATTTACTGGTTTTTTTTTACTTCCGTGTCATCACCGTCGGAGCTGAACGTACTTTCTATTTCAGGGATCAGCTCTTCCCAATCGGCTTTAGGTGATTTATCCACCGAAATGAAATCCATTGCGTGGAATACGCTGGTCACATCTTCGAGCTCGAGCACCTTATTGATGAAATCTGGATTCTCTTCAGAAACTTTCCTGTATGTTGCTGATTTCATATCACCTTTTTCCTCGCTCACAGTGATTTTCATTGTATTCGGACTCGGCGTTGGTTCGATTCTTATGATTTCCATTGATATTCCTCCTATTGTAGTTGATTTCCATGACTCCGTATCCTCAGCCCCACAGAGCACTCGGTGATGCAGAATTTATGGGCGCTCGTACGGGTTCCCTGCTCCCTGTTCATTTTTTTCAGCAGGCAGCCATGGCAGTACTTCTCTTCAAGTTGGTTGATTTTTAATAAGGTTTTTTCTTTCATTTCAAACCTCCTGCATCAATTATACAGAATACGGCTATATAAAAAAAGGAATGACTTTCATCATTCCCTGGTGTATTCGTAAAGTGCCTTTTTAGCCAGGCGGTCGGCTGATCTGTTCCTCTCCCTTGGTGTATGGCTGATTAAAAATAAATCGAAATCATCCGTGGCTGACCGGATCCTGTCGAAATAAGGCCGGTATTTTTTATTCTTCACATACTGCTTATCGAAGCTGTCGGTGATGATCTTCGAGTCGGTATGGATGATGACGGAATTGATGCCATGGCGTACCGCTTCATCCAGCGCAAGTTCAAGCGTCGCCCATTCCGCTTCATGATTATCCACCACCCCGAGGTCGAAGGTGAACTCGAGCCTGCTGCCTTCCTCCTTGATGACTGCAGCACCGGCTGCATACGCAGGGTTCTGACGTGCTGCCGCATCGATATATATCAGTGCCATGATATTCTCCTAAATGTTTAATGTATCCATATACTTGCGGGTGATCCTGAGATCGTGACGTATGAGGGCCTCTTCAATCTGTCCTTTATCCAGTGTGAGTCTTCGGTGCTTCAAATATTCATCGTGTGAGAAATCGACATCGGTGATGATTTTGGCAAGCTTGTAGGACATCTGAAGGGAAGACATATCATTCAGGATTTTGGTCCGGACGCCCTTGCTCAGCGCATCGATGTTTTGAATCAAATTCTCAATACTGCCATATTCACGGATCAGTTTGAGTGCAGTCTTTTCACCTATGCCTTTCACACCAAAATATCCGTCGCCTGTATCCCCCATCAGGGCTTTGACATCGATGAACTGCGAGGGTGCGATGGCATACTCCTCTTTGAAAGCACGCTCTGTATAATGCCTGTATTCAGTAAACCCTTTTTTTGTCAGCCAGATCTCATTGCTGCCCCCGAGAAGCTGGAGGAGATCCCGGTCCCCGCTGACGATGAGCAGGTCATCATAGTTATCTGCCAGGGTGCCGATGATGTCATCCGCTTCATACCCGTGAATGCCAAGCTGATATATCCCCATATCATGGATGATCTCCTTGACATAGTCGAACTGGGGAATCATTTCTTCGGGCGGTGCTTCACGGTTCGCCTTATAATCCTCATACCATTCATTACGGATCGTTTCCCTCCCCATATCCCATGTCACGACGAGGTTTTCCGGACGTGTGAGTTCGACCAGCTTGAATGTATGACGGATCATGCCCTGTATCCCGTTGGTCGGAATTTCTTTATTGTTGTACATGAATTGATTGCGGAAGCTGGTAGCGTAGAAATGGCGGAACAGCAATGCCATCCCGTCGATCACAAGTGTTTTGTCAGTCATTTGACCAAGTCCTTAAAGTATATTTGGTGCAGTTTCAATCAGATTGGAATCATCTGTGATCCATTCCGAGAAACTGCCTGCGTATAATTTTGCATTGATGCCTTTGTGGTGGAGCAGTGTGAACATCGGGGTCGCGCTCATGCCGGACCCGCAGTAGACGATGACTTCTTCATACGCCCTGAACTTTTCCATGACATCATCAAGGGCCCCGAAGTCGATGACACCCTCTGCATGGATCTTCCCGTTCGGTATGTTGACAGCACCCGGGATGTGTCCTTTTTTATAGTCCACCGGTTCGGATATGCCGAGATACCTTTCCTCATTCCTGACATCAATCAGCAGTACATTATCATCCAGGCGTTCCTGTACTTCTTCCATCGACCGGTAAATGTCTTCTTTGAATGAAGACTCCGTGGATTCGAACTGAATCGGAAGATCGACATCGATCTCCCGGAATTCCTCCCCCGACCCCTTCAGGGCAGCCAGGCGATCATTGTATAAATAGGCTTTATGACCATAGAGCAGAAACAGGTAATATAATCGGGTATGGAAGAAGCTGTTTTCATCGGCAAACAATAAAACATCATACCGGCCGCTTTCGGTGAGACTGTCATACAGCGCATCCACCACACTCATCTCAGGAACCGGGTGCCGACCTTCATTGAGGCCGTCGAACTTGAACATAAACGGCATCTGGGGGATATGAACGGCGTATTCCACCGCATCCCTTTGAACAAGTCTTTCCGATTCACCAAACTGATCCATGATATTGCGGCAGTCCAGGAGGATGGTTTCCTGCCTGTTCAGCTGTCCAATGGTTTCAAGATTCATTATAGTCATCTAATCATCCTTTAATCTGCTTAATGATTCGAGCAGTACTTTATCCGCTTCATAATCACTCTCTACAATGACCGCCGGCGGTGTTTTGAGAGCACCTTCTATTTCGGGCTTCTGGGCGGCGATATCATCCTGTATGAGAGTCAAATAATCGTTCACAAGGCGTTTCATCTGTTCTTCCAGACGGTCGATGTCAAGACGGGCGCTGATATCTTTTGCGAATTCAAGAAGCCTGTCCCTGAATGCTTTATGATCATTTCTCGATTGATGCAGCAGTTTGGAATATTCGTCGAAGCCGGAAGTCGTTATGCTGATTTCAGGTTCATCTTCCGCCGGTCCATTGAATACGAATGCCCGGCTGATGCTGGCATCCGACAGCCTTTCATTGAACTGGGTGATGTCCTGCAGCATTTCCATTTCAGCCTGCCGGTAGACGGCGTTGAACACTGTACTGACTTCAATGGTCAGGAACTGTTCAATATTGCTTTTGATCAACGCTTCCTTTTTCACGAGGAACCGTTTGTCCTGTGCATCGGATACCGTGATCATGCCTTTCAGATGATCATAGAGCTGCAGCTCGAACCGTCTGCTGATGAATGCGAGGAGCACACCGATTTCCTGGTGCAGAGGGCTTTCCAGGCGGAATGCGCTGAAGTCCGCGAGGTCCCGGAGAAGCGACTGTCTTGCGGATTCGATCCTCGTCCGTTCAAGATCGGCATTCTCGTACTGGCGTATATTGCTGTTGATGTTCGAAGCGAGCTGGCGCCAGGCTTCCTTCAAGGACTGGATCTGCACCGACATGGACAGCTGATCCGTGATGTCGAATATATTCTTCTTCGCCTCTTCGAAATCCTCATCATGAGACTCCAGCGCCTGTTTGCTTGAAACCGGGAAGATCATATTCGTGATGCCGAGGGAGATCAACGCATCCGACATGTAATCGATGACCTTCTCCTTATCCGCTTCATTTTTCATGAGGTCCACGGCATTGATGATGAAGATGATCGGGAAATCCTCACCCTTGATCGACTGGACATATTTTAAAAACGTTTCATCGCTTCTTGAGAAGACATGGTTGTAATATGAGACATATATGATCAGGTCACTGCCTGAGATGATGTTCCTCGTTTCTTTTGTATGTCTCTGGTTGATGGAATTGATGCCCGGCGAATCGACCAGGGTGTACTTTTCTGTGATTTCATTTTCAAGCGAGACATATGCTTTATGGATGAATGTCGCATCCTCGTCGGAACTCACCCTGCTGATCAGTGCATCGGTGCCGATGTCCTTCGTCGTCCCGAGATCAGCTTTATATTCACCGTATTTGTTCAATATACCGTCAAGGAAGGGTTTATAAGTTTCCGGCACATTGCTGCGCTCTTTCTTTATCCATTTGAAATAGTCTTCGACATAATCATAATGGAGATTCGACAGCATGCCCAGAGTGTCCGTCAGCTCTGATTCATTTTTATAAGTGAGTGCACTGGAAGGTGCATCATTGATTTCCGTAATCGTCGCCGTGGTCGGGTTTGGACTCATCGCAAGGTGTCCTTCGTTCATCAGGGCGTTGATGAAGGTCGTCTTACCGGCACTGAATCCCCCGAATACACTGATGTTGGCTTTGCCTTCTTCTATGCGTGCAAGCTTCTCTTTGATGATGGTGTGGAAATCACTGTATCGTTCATTGTCTTCAATCAGTGCTGCAAGCTTATGATAAAACCCGAGGTCCTCATCGTCTGCGCCCTTGAACTTGTAATGTCCCGCGTCCCCGGCTGCTTGAGGTAATCTGACGCTTCCACCTTCAAGTTCCACTGCTTCTGTCAGGTTCAACTTTTCGATTTCTTCATCCAGATGTATGAAGAAATGGCGGTAGCTTTTCGTTTCGATGGAATCGATCAGGCTGAGAAGCGTAAGTATTTCCTCAAATCTCCCGAGAGCATCTTTCAATGCTTCTTCCTCCTGGGCGGAGCCGGTGCCGGATTTTACGAGGTTCTGCATATGGCTCTGCACTTTCCCGCTCACATCATTGACGATCGATGCTTTCAATTTATCCATGTAGTTCAGGATGAACTGATTATTCAGGTGGCCAATCTCTTCTTTTATGAGCAGGTCCTCATTGAATTCATATTTGAAGGGCTCCCCTGTCAGCCCCAGACTGCCGAACAGGCTGTTGATGGGTGCATTCACTTCGGTCTTGAATACGGCATCAAATTTTTCCCGGATATCATCCACCGCTTCCCGGAGCATCGCTTCCTCTTTTTTCTTTTTGCCAAAAAGTCCGGGCACCTTCACTTCCCCTGCAAGGATGTTCAGGTAATGGGTGATCGCCTCCTTGACCTCGTGTGGGAATATATAACTGTCCCGCACGATTTTCCTGACCGCTTCTTTGACATGGCTGTTCAGTGTTGCATCATCACTGTGGAGGGCCTCCACCTTCACCTTCTCGATTTCACCGTTCAAAAACCGGATATGCGACTTCACCGCCTCAACGTCTTCAATATCGACATCTTCCCCGGGGATTCTCAGCGCATCGAGTGCTGCACTGAGATACTCGACCTGTTCACCTTCTATCGTTCCGGTGATCCTTTCAAAGTATGCTTCCAGCAGATGCTGCCTGTCCGCTTCCCGGCTGTGGATGAATGCTTTCAGCTTATCCACCTCATTATGCTCGCATGGATATATGCTCGTCGTGAAAATGTCGTCGGGTGCAATATTCCAGTCTTTCAGGGTGTTCTTTATCCTGGAGAGGAAAGTGTCCATGGATAATTCATCATCATCATGTTTATCCACCTGATTGATGATCAGTGTCAGGGGGATGTTCATCACGGAAAGCTCCTTCAACAGTGACATATTATGTTCGCTCTCCACATGGTTGTACTCGACTGTGAAGAAGATATGGTCACTGTTCAGCAGGAAGCGGTTTGTGGACTCCCGGTGGCTGTCCGTGTTCGAATCCACACCCGGAGTATCCTGGAGCACTGTGTTCATGGTGAAATCTTCATGCGCCACATCGATGTTGATGGCACTGATATCGATATCACGCGTATTCAAATCACGCAGCTTCGCATAGTCCGCCACAGGGACATACTGATACTGGTTCAGGAAAGCTTTGATCTCATCACCCCCGCCGATCTGCACGGCGACTGTATTGCTCGTGGTCGGTACAGGTGAGGACGGCAGAATCTCTGCTTCAAGCAGATGGTTGATCAGTGAGGACTTCCCCGCCGAATAATGTCCGATGAATGAGAAGACGAGCTGTTCCTTATACGCCTTCAATATCGCATGGTCTATCTGGGAGACAAGCGTCTCATTGTCGGACTTGAGAATCTCTTTTTTCAGTTTGTAGAGTACATTTAAAGTCTTGTAATCTTCATTCACGATCTACCGCTGCCCCCAGTATTGATAAAAGGTCGTTTCAATGTAGCCGTTGAACAGCTTTCTGCGCTTTGTCGCCTTCTTCCCGACGATATGTTCAAATTCCTTGTTCGATGTCATCAGGTAGACACTCATATCCGGATGGCGGGTCATCAGGCTGCCGACGGTACGATACATTTCCTCGACGGCTTTTGCCTCTCCGATGCGCTCGCCGTAAGGTGGGTTGGTGACGACCTGGACTCTATCATGGCCGATCGTCAAGTCATGAATGTCCATGACGGAAAGGTCGATGTCATCATGAAGGCCGATCTCCTGGATGTTCGTCTTTGCGACTTCCATCATATGCGGATCGATGTCGGATGCGCGTATCACCACTTCCCTGTCGTACAACGCTTCTTCTTCGAGCTTCATCCGTGTGTCCTCCCACAGCGCTTCGGGGATGATGTCCCATTTTTCACTGTCGAATGTACGGTTTGAACCCGGGGCGATGTTCATTGCCATCATCGCCGCTTCAATGACAATGGTCCCGGAACCTGCAAAAGGATCGTAAAGCGGATTCGTCCCGTCGTAATTGGCAAGTTTCAGCATGCTTGCTGCAAGCGTCTCTTTGATGGGTGCCTCGCCCTGCTCACGCCTGTAGCCCCTTTTATGCAGTGCATCACCACTCGTATCGATGGTCAGCACCGCACGGTCTTTCAGTATGTTGACATCGATCTTGTAACGCGCCCCGGTCTCACTCAGTTTGCCGCTCAGACTGAATGCATCTTTCAAATGTTCAACCACCGCTTTTTTGACGATTCGCTGCACGTCGGGCACACTGTATAGTGTGGATTTATGGGAACGGCCGGTCACCGGGAACTCCGCGTCCGCTCCGAGGATTTCCGACCATGGCAGCGCCTTCGTCTTCTCGAACAGATCATCGAACGTCGTCACATGGAAATCTCCGATGATGATCCTGATCCGGTCCGCCGTCCGCAGCATCAGGTTGCTTCTGACGATCGCCGTCTCATCCCCTTCGAAATAAACACGGCCGTTTTCAAGTCGTGTATCGTATCCCAGTGATTCGATTTCATCTGCGACGACCCTCTCAAGGCCCATCGGTGTATTGGCTAGCATTTTAAAATTCATAATTTGTCCTCCACATGCCTCATATTATAATTCCGTCAATTTGATTATATAAAATAAAAGCTCCCCATCAAAATGGAGAGCTTGTTTCTAGTCCGGTATGTCTGTAAGCCATGTTCTGTACCGCTGTGCTACAGACGTGTACTAGTCACACTCGCACATTGGTGATAATCATCTGTCTATACTGCATCTGCAGCATCTCTCATCAGGTTGAATTCCCGTCAGAAAGTGCTCCTACCTTGTTTGGATTGCTCACTCGAGGGGTTTACCGCGTTCCACCTTATCATTTTCATGATAAGCTCGTCTCTGTGGCACTTTTACAGCTAATCTAACCATATCGTCAACTTAGGTTATTTCACAGCCGTCAGCCGTTATTCACGTACTGCCCTGACTTATTGTTTCGTCAGGCACGAACACTACGCCCGTCTCAGGTGCGTGTGAGCATGGACTTTCCTCTATATCTTCTATGATATAGCGATTATCCGACATACCGTATTCGATCAATTCACTTTGGACTGGCCGAAAACTTTCTTCTCCAGGCTGGACAACCGCTTCAAAATATCGATTTGATGATTTTGAGTCTGGTTCTCCTGGGACCGGGAGCTGGTGGCCAGTCTTATCCTTAATTCTTCAACCTCTTTTTTCAAGCGGGCATTTTCTTCTTCCAGCCGTTTCACATTGTTGTTCATATCCGCCATCTTTTGATAGTCGCTGATGACATCATCCAGAAAGCTGTCCACTTCGAGCGGTTTGAAACCTCTGATGGACTTTTCGAACTCTTTTTCAAATATGTCTTTCGCGGACAATTTTAAAGTTGTCTCACTCATCGCCTCACCTCTTAATCTTCAAACCCGGTATCGATGAAACTGTTGATCTCATCAAATTGTATTCTTTCAATATTATACGGATTTTTCTCGGAAAATTCAAGTATTGTGTTATAAAGAAACCGCACTTTAGCCTCTGCTTCCTCATCGAAGAAGATGAGGGCGCAGTCGGTATTGGAGATGAGGAATTGGTTGATGTGTTTGAACATACCGGGATTGGCGTACGGCTGTTTATAAATATAATCCTTAAAGTCACTTTCTGCAAGCACTTTATTGAGCGTTTCCCGATCCACTTCATTATATCGGTCGTCAAACTGGTGGAAGGGCATGAGCACACCGAGTCTGATATCGTACCGTGCCTCTTTAAGTTCGATGATGACTTCTGCTGCATACAGTTCAATACCTGTATACCCCTGGATGATGAACCATTCCGCGCCCTCATCTATATATTCCAGCAGCTTGGACCTTATGAAGGCTTTCAGCACGGTCACTTCCTTCTGATCCGGTTTGAAGATGCCCAGTTCATACGGCCGGTATCCGCTGATCAGCACCCTCACATCAATCCCTCTTTCTCTGCATGCCTGAGCCACATGTTGATGAATTTATACTTTTCGTAAAAATGCCTTTCCCTGAATTTGGACGTGTGGCAGGACATCAGCAATTCCATCAGTTCTGACGACATTTTTTCGCGCGTGTTATAATGGAACCTTGCATCCGTATCAAATTCCAGTATATCCAGGGCCAGTGTCTTGTTCTCATTCAAAAATGGCTCCACTTCGGTCCTGAAGTCATATTCATATCCCGAGAGAGCACTCTGATACCTCTCATATATATTTTCCATCAACTGACGATATGTTGAGGCTTGTTCATTTCTTGACAAAAATGTCACACTCCTTATAATTATTGATTGGTTTCCTGTGTGTTAATTAATGTATAATATTATGACATATATTATAATGAAAGGCGATGTACATGAAATATCCTAAAGGCGTCAAGCCGAGACAATATCGGAATGTCCGCCAGGGGTCCGGCAGGAAAGTGAAATACGGTCAGCGCGGCATGACCCTGGAGAAAGACCTCGATATTACAAATGATCATTATTTAAAGATATCGCGTGCAGTCATTCATAAGAAACCGACCCCGGTGCAGATCGTCAACGTGGATTATCCATCCAGAAACCGGGCGAAGATCGACGAAGCATATTTCAAGACACCTTCCACCAGTGACTATAACGGCATATACAAAGGCAGATACATTGATTTTGAAGCGAAGGAAACCAAAAATAAAACCCGCTTCCCCCTGATCAACATCCATGCCCACCAGGTGGACCATATGATACAGTGCAGGGCGCACGGCGGCATCGTTTTTCTGATCATCCGATTTTCAACACTTGATGAAACCTATCTGATGCCGATCGGGAAATTCCATGTTCATTGGGAGCGGTTTTTGAACGATGAAAAGATGTCCATCTCAATTGAAGATGTCAGGACTGACAGTCATCTCCTCAAAGAAGGATTAAACCCCCGCATCGATTATCTGAAAGCGGTGGATGAAATTTATTTTCGGAATGGAGAATTTTAATGAAAGAAGACTATAAAAGAAGAGCCGGATCGAAGGCCGGTAAAAAGAAAGGCGAGACGAAAAAGAAGCTGAGCAGGAAATCAATCATAAAACGCATCATCGTCCTGACTGTTTTAATCGGATTGATTTTTCTCGTGCTGGGTTCCATGTTGTTCGCCTATTATGCCTCGCAGGCTCCGGCTTTCAGCGAAGAGAAGTTGCGCGACCCCGTGCCTGCACAGATTTATGACCGGAACGATGAACTCGTGACCACGGTGTATCAGGGCCAGAAACGTGAATCGGTTGCGATCGAAGATGTGCCGGACAGCGTGGTCGATGCGGTCCTCGCGGTCGAGGACCACCGATTCTACGAGCATGGTGCAATCGACTTCTGGAGACTCGCCCAGGCAGTGGTCGGCAATGTGTTCAACGGCTTCGGCTCCGAAGGTGCAAGCACAATCACCCAGCAGGTCGTGAAAAGGACGTTCCTGACCGAGGAAACCACCATCGAGAGGAAGGCACAGGAAGCATACCTTGCCTACCGGCTGGAGCAGGAATATTCAAAAGATGAGATATTGGAGATGTACCTGAACAAAATCTACTACTCGGATGGCATTTACGGTATAAGGACAGCGAGCCTTTATTATTTCGATAAAGAACTCGATGATTTGAATCTGATGGAAGCGGCCTACCTTGCCGGTCTCCCCCAGCTGCCGAACAGATACAACCTGTATGTTGATGAGAACCGCGGCGAGGACCGTGCTTACATCGTACTCAGGTTGATGAACGAGCATGAACGCATCACCCCGGAACAATATGAGGAAGCGCAGAATCTTGATGTCTACGCAAACCTGGTGGACAGAAGCGATGAGGACAGGGCATCGACAGAACCCGATGATCCGGAGTATGCGTCATACATCAATTTCATCAAGAATGAGATTTCCAGCCATGACAGCTTCACGAATGCGGACATCAGTGAATTGATGGCGAGCGGCATAGAAATCTATACGAACATGGATGCAGGGATCCAGAGAAATCTGCAGAACCTGACGGATGACAGGGATTATTATTACAACCCGAAATTCCAAAGTGATGATTTTGATATCGCATCGACGATACTGGACACACAGACAGGTGAACTTATCGCGATTTCCGGCGGGAGGGATTACCAGGAAGTGGTCGACCACAATCAGGCCCTTGTACCGAGAAACGTCGGCTCGACGATGAAACCTTTCATGTCTTACGGTCCGGCAATCGAGGAACTTGAGTGGCGTACGGATCAGAGGATCCAGGATGAGTACTCTTATTCCCCGGAAGGTCTGGATCATATCAGCATCTACAATTATGATATGCAGAATCACGGACAGGTGACCATCCGCGAGGCACTCAGCAGGAGCTATAACATCCCTGCGGTCAAAGCCTATGAAATCGTCAAAGATGAAGCTGGCAATGATGCGCCGCGGGAATTTGCTGAAGGAATCGGTTTTGATTACTCCACCATCGGCGAAGGCGACTACGAAGTATCATTCAATGATGTGCTCGGCGGCAGGGATTCCATGTTCACACCGCTGCAGATGGCAGAAGCCTACTCTGCACTCGGTAATAACGGGGAATACAATGAAGCGCACGCAGTCAGGCATGTCGTCACGGGTGAAGGCGACCTGGTCGAATTCGAACATGATTCCGACCAGGTCATGGCGGACTATACCGCTTATATGCTGACAGATATACTGAAGGATACGTTTGAGCCATATGGCAGCGCCGACTATATCCGCATGGATGGATTGAACATCGCTGCCAAGACAGGGACCACATCCTACACGAGGGAACTGCGTGAAGAGCAGAATCTGCCGGACAATGCGGCCAAAGATGCATGGATAGTGGGTTACACACCCGAGTATACGATGAGCGTCTGGACCGGTTTTACAGCGACCAGGGATGGTGGTGAGACTTCTTTCGTAGGTACGGATGAACATATCACCCCGCAATGGTTCTTCAGGGACATCATGCAGAGCATCAGCACATACAACGGGCAGGACTTCGAACAGCCCGACAGTGTGCTCAGACTGAATAACGGTGAACTTGCCGTTCAAGGCAGTGAGGATTTTGAAGAATACAGCCAGGAAGGCTCCGGGACCACCGGCGGTGGCAATGGCGGCAGTGACGATGGCGATAACGGCGGCAACACCTGGAACTGGAGCTGGGGCACCGGCGGCAATGATGAGGACAACGGGCAGGCTCCCGAAAATGACCCCCCACAGGAGGAAGCAGTCGAAGATACACCGGTCACTGAAGACCCTGTGACCGAGGAGGAAGTCAATGAAGTGCCTGTACGGGAAGAGCCTGCTGAGGAAAGCGGCTCAGAATCCGAGGGCACGAATCAGGATGAGGGTTCGAATGATGAGGGGAACGAAACCGCCCCTGATGAATCATCTCCGGAAGAAGGCAGTGACGGCAATGAATCAGAGGGTAACACCGATGAGCCGACTGAAGAAGCGGAAGATGACGCTGCGTAAAATATTCAAAGGACCGGATCAAAATTAATGATCCGGTCCTTTTTTATGCAATCATTCACTTTTTAGCTGTGCTTTCTTCATTAGTTTTCCGCTTCATACGCTTCTGTCCTTCCCTGCATTCATCCAGAAGCGGGCATGTCCCGCACTTTGGGCTGCGGGCCGTACAATGATACCTGCCGAAGAATATCAATTGGTGATGCGCTTTGCTCCATCTCTCTTCGGGAATCTTCTTCATCAGTGTTTCTTCAACTTGTGTGACATTGTCCTTATACCGTGCGATGCCGAGGCGCTTGCTCACTCTCTCGACGTGGGTGTCGACAGCAATCCTCGGGACATCGAAGGCCACGGACAGCACCACGTTCGCCGTCTTGCGTCCGACTCCGGCAAGGCTCACCAGGTCATCATAATTGCCGGGCACGATGCCGTCGAACTTATCGAGGAGATCCCGGCAGAGTTTTTGGATGTTTTTTGCTTTGTTCCTGTACAGGCCGATGGATCGTATGTCATTTTGAAGCTCTTCCAGTGGGACGGCTACATAATCCTCGGGTGTTTTATATTTCCTGAAGAGTTCTTTTGTGACTTTATTGACATGATTGTCTGTGGCCTGGGCGGACAGCAGCACGGCGATCGTCAGTTCGAAATTGTTGCTGTAGACGAGCTCCGCTTCTGCATCCGGGAACAATTCATCGATGACATCCAGCATTTCAACGGTTTTTTTACCACTAATCATCCAGACTCTCTCCTTTCAGCCAATTCCTGACCGGCGGGCGCTCCCTTTTCGGTTCAAGCGGCGTGCGGTTCAGGTTATTTAAAATACGTTCCACATACTGCAGCGATGTGATCTGGTTCTTATAGGCGAGATTGACCGATTCCTTGATCATATCCACCGAATAATTGGAATCTGAAAGCCAGCTGTTCATCCGTTCAAATTCACTGGGTGACAGTGCCCTGCCGTAGAGGTTTTCGACGAATGAAAACAATTCCTGTATCTGATGCTCATCCTTCACATCGTTCTTATCGGGGGAGATGAAAGCGGCGACCTTTTCATATGCAGGTGCGACGCTCAAAACTTCCCTGTGCCCGTCCCCGGTGGTCTCATTATATATTTCTATGAAGGATTTACTGATCAGCTGCTGAATGATCATGTTGATGGATTTGCCGGACAGGGTCGTCCCCTCGATCAATTGTGTGATATCGGGGAGCGGTCTTGTATCCGAATGGTGCTGCATCAGTTTAATCAGTATGATCAGCTCACTTTCATCCAGTCCGAGCGCACTGTAATGGTCAAAAAGGATTTTATTGACCGGGAAAGTGATGTTGCGTATATATTTATCCATCACGGTAATACCCACTTTCTAATAAATGGCAGTGTGCACAATTGAATTGCAACACACTGCCATTATACTGCTATTTCATATTAAGGATACAGACGGTTCAGCAATCTAGGGAACGGGGAAGTTTCCCTCACATGCTGGACACCGGACAGCCATGCGACCGTCCTTTCCAGCCCGAGACCGAAACCTGAATGCGGTACACTGCCGTATTTCCTGAGATCCAGATACCACTCGTAATCATCGGTGCTGAGCCCTGAATCTTCAATGCGCTGTTTCAATGTGTCATAGTCATGGATCCTTTCACTGCCGCCGATGATTTCACCATAACCTTCCGGTGCAATGAGATCCGCACACAATACCGTCCTTGGATCTTCAGGGTTCTCTTCCATATAGAATGATTTGATCGCTTTCGGATAGTTGATGATGAAGACCGGTTTATCATAGTGATTTGCGATTTCCGTTTCGTGCGGTGCACCGAAATCCTCGCCCCACTCGATGTCATCGTAGCCTTTTTCATGCAGCAGCTCGATTGCATCGGTGTACGTGATGCGTGGAAACGGTGCTTTTATCTGCTCGAGTACCGCAGTCTCCCTGCCGAGAGCCTCGAGGTCGAACCTGCAATGCTCCAGCACGTTCTGCACGATATACTCCACATACTGTTCCTGCACTTCCAGGCTGTCGTCATGCTCATAAAAGGCCATCTCCGGCTCGATCATCCAGAATTCTATCAGATGACGGCGGGTCTTCGATTTCTCGGCCCTGAACGTCGGTCCCATGGTGAAAACTTTACCATGTGCCATCGCCGCAGCCTCTGCATAAAGCTGTCCACTCTGTGAAAGGAAAGCATCTTCATCGAAATATTTCGTATGGAACAATTCGGTGGTCCCTTCCGGTGCACTGTTGGTCAGGATGGGTGAGTCGATCTTTTTAAAACCGTTGTCGAAGAGAAAGTCATGCGTGCTCTTGATGATCTGGTTCCTGATGTTCATGACGGCATGCTGCTTCCTTGACCGGAGCCACAAATGACGGTTATCGAGCAGGAATTCCGGCCCATGCTCTTTTGGTGTGATCGGGTACCCTTCCGCCTCATGGATGATATCGATTTTGCCGACTTCCATCTCATAACCGAAGGAAGAACGCTCGTCCTTTTTGATCAGTCCGGTGACATACATGGACGTCTCCTGGTTCAGACCTTTGGCCACATCGAATAATTCTTCGTCGTTTGCCTTGACCACCACGCCCTGCATAAATCCGGAGCCGTCCCTGAGTTGCAGGAACTGCAGCTTTCCGCTGCCGCGTTTCTGCAGCAGCCAGCATCCTATTGTAACTTCCTGACCTTCATACTTTGGTGATTCCTTTATTGTGATCTTCATCCTTAAACTCCTTCTAACCTCTCAGTAACAAAATTTTTCATGCGTGTCATCGCCTCGGTCATCATTTCCTTGCTCGTCGAGTAACTGATACGGATATTATCATCCAGGCCGAAAGCCGAGCCCGGCACTACTGCCACATGTGCTTCTTCAATCAGGTCCTTGACGAAATCGTCGACTGTTTCGTATCCCATCTTCACCGTGCACGCCTTGAAGTTCGGGAACAGGTAAAATGCGCCGTCCGGTTTGATGCACGTCGTATGGGGTATTTCCTCCAAGAGCGCGTAGGCATGATCCCTGCGGTCTTTGAAAGTCTCGTTGAATTCAGTCAGGAAACCTTCATCCATCCCGTAAGCTGCGACTGCAGCCCATTGTGAGGGTGACGCAGGGTTTGATGTGGACTGGCTTGCAAGACCGGTCAGTCCTTTGATCAATGCTTTGTCGCCGCATGCATAGCCGATTCTCCATCCGGTCATTGCATGCGATTTGCTGACGCCGTTGATCACTACCGTGCGGGCCTTCATCTCCTCGCTCACGGAAGCGATTGAATAATGTTCCGTATCATAGACGAGCACCTCATAAATTTCATCGGCCACGACGATGAGGTCGTTATCGAGTACGACTTCTGCGATTGCTTCAAGCTCCGCTTTAGAATAGACCATTCCTGTCGGGTTGTTCGGTGAATTCAGCATGAGTATTTTTGTATTATCAGTGATGTTCTCCTTCAGAAGCTCCGGTGTGAGTTTAAAGGAAGTCGATTCGTCGGTATGGATGAGCACGGGTGTGCCGTCGGCAAGCTTGACCTGCTCCGTGTAGCTCACCCAGTATGGTGACGGTATGATGACCTCGTCACCTTCATCAACCAATGCCTGGAAGACGTTGTAGAGTACATGCTTGGCACCGGAAGCCACGAAGATTTCGGCCGGTTCATATTCGAGCTGATGGTCTCTCATCATCTTTTCTGAAATGGCTGATTTCAACTCCGGTATGCCGGCTGCAGGTGTATATTTTGTAGCCCCGTCTTTTACGGCTTCAAAGGCCTTCCCAATGATTTCATCCGGGGTGTTGAAGTCCGGTTCTCCTGCGCCGAGACCGATGATATCGACACCCTGCGCCTTCAGTTCCGTCGCTTTTGCAGTGATGGCCAGTGTCTGACTTGGCGTCAAGTTTTGAACACGCTGAGATAATTCCATATTTCTGCTCCTTTTCATTACAAATTATATTAGATCATTACAATTATAAATCACCCAGGTACCGTTTGAAAGCCTTCCGTGAGCCGTTGATGATATTTTCTTCGGGGAAGTACTTCAAAAAAGCATTCCTGTACGGCTTGTACAGTATTCTGTCATCCAGCAGAAGGATGAGGCCTTTATCTTGTGTATTCCTTTTGACACGGCCGGCCAGCTGTCTGAACTGGAATACCGCCTGGGGCAGATCGTCTGTATAAAACGACTGGAAACCATCATTTTTCGGCACCGGAAAAGGCAGCTTGGACAGCATGATGCACTTGTCATCCGTCCCTTCGATGTTGATGCCCTCGCTGAAGCTGGAAGTTGCAAGCAACAGCACATTGTCAAGCTGGTTATACTGCATCAGCAGCTTGTCCGGGGAGACGGTACGGTTTTGCCTGAGGACGATGAAGTCATCGAATAATTCGACTTCCTTCGTCAGTTCGTACACTTTATTCAACAGTTCGTAGCTTGAAAAGATCACAAGCAGCTTACTCTCCGTCTCGCTTAAATACATCGACATGTAATCGAGCATTGCGTATATATACTCATCGTCATTCTGGTCGAAGGCTGGTATGTCGTCTGGTATGAACAGCCTCGTATTGCTGAACAGCGCTTCGTTGCTTATGATGGCGGTGTCGAAAGCCTCGCCGTTGAACACACCATCCAGATGTTTGAACGCGCCCTTCACTTCCAGCGTCCCTGACATCATGATCAGGGAATGAATATCATGAGTTTTTGAAAACAGCGAGAATGCAGGCTTCCTGACGATGAATTTCAGCCTTTGAATGTTCCTGTCATGATGAATATGATAGTTTTCTTTTTCAAATGCGCGGGCGAGGTCCGATAAGGTCACGGAAAAATAATGTATATGGTTATAGAGCGGCTGGTATGAATGAGTGCCCCGTATGGTACCGAGGAATATTGAACAGAATTCCAGAGCGCGATCTATGATGTTCCCGGCGCTCTTCAGATTCTTCGCCTGGATGGCATTGAAGAGCATATCGACGTGATCATTGAGTTTTCCCATCAGATCTTCAAGCAGATAAGCATGTCTGAAATCATTATTCTCGATATATGAACTGAGGAGCCGGTTCTGCCTCGGTGTACCGATCTGTCCGACAAAAAACTTCATATCCTGATAAGTATATTCCGTTTCCGTGCGTTGATCCAGGGCATTTTTCAGCTGATGCGCTTCATCCACGATAATATATTTCACACCCTCCAGCTGTTCCAGACAATCCTGTATGAAGTAATGGTTCGTAAAAACAATCGGAGCCCGCCTCGCCTTTTCAAGTGCAAGGGAGAAGTAGTAATGGCGTTCCCTTCTCCCGGTCTGGATGAGCATCGTCTTGTAATACGCCTGTTCCGGTCCCCGCAGGCCTATTTCAGATAAATCTCCGGTCTCCGTTTCGAGCAGCCATGTCAGCAGCCTCATTTTGAGGAGGATGATTTCCGGGTTATTATCTTCCATTTCCAGGAGTGCACTCACCGCGTTCAAGTCGAGGTAATTCTCCCGTCCCTTGAAATTGGTGAATGCCATGTCCAGCTCCAATGCGCGGGTCAGTCTGTCCAGTTCAATGTTGACCATCTGGTTCTGAAGGATTTTTCTGGAAGTGGAAACCAGCACCTGTTCGTGATAAAGGGAATGAAAGCTGATGGCTGCGATCAACAGTGCACCTGTTTTCCCTATTCCGGTATATGCTTCGACAGCAAGATGCCTCCCGTTTTCAAAATGGCTGAAGATCTCATTCGCAAGCTTCAGCTGTTCTGCCCGGTACTCCGCCCCGGTCACTTCGATGTAACGATCGTACAGTTCCCCGACCGTATATTGGGGAAGTTCATGTGTGGATACATCGGTCCGGTTGATGTAAAAGTCATTATATCTTTTCAAATTCTGCGGGGGAGCTTCCAGTTCCGCTTCGGAAAGGATGCTGAAGATCAGGTCGGCAAGGCTGAACCTCAAATGTTTGGATAAATGATAGAGCTGCTTCAGCGTCTCACTGTTCGTATTTACCATCTTTTCGAATAAAAACAGCAGGAGTCTGGCTGTGGCAAGCGCATCTTCATCCGCCCGGTGTGCATTGGATAGTTCTATTCCGATTTTCGAAGTGATTTCGGCGAGCTGGAAGCTATTTTCAGCCGGGAGGAAGATCTTCGACAGCTCGACCGTATCCAGTGTCAAATGCGGTGAATAGTCCAGGCCGCAGTGCCTGAAATGATTTTGAAGGAACGTCAGGTCAAAGTCCACATTGTGGGCGACGAAGACATGGCCCTGCAGCATTTCATACAGTTCACGGGCCACCTCCCTGAACAACGGAGCGCCTTTGAGCATATCACCATCTATGTTGGTCAGATCCTGGATGAACACCGACAGCTCGGTCCTGTCACCCAGAAACGTCGTATACTGGCCGGTGACTTCCCTCTTATCGATGAAGACTATGCTGAGTTGGATGATGCTGTCTTTATTCACGTTGTTGCCGGATGTTTCAAGATCGACAACAGCGAACTTTTGATTAATCATTAAATATCACCAAATTTTAAAATTCAATATCTGCACTGATTATTTTATGTGTTTCACCATAGCGGTCCACTGCAAGCAGAAAACCTTCATCGGTGATATCCACCGGTTTTGCCAAGAATGTCCGGTTCATTTCTGAAATCCTCATCTCTTTGCCGAAAATGATGGATTTTGCCATCCATTCCTCTTTGATGGATGAAAATGGCGTATTCATGAACTGATGGTACTGTTGCTCCAATTCATGGATCAGGCGGGTCAAAAACGATTCTGTATCACTATTCATTCTACCATTTTTTTTCATTTCATTCTCTATGGAAGTCGCCGTCTCCAGGGCAGTGATCTCCTCTGTTTCATACAGATTGATGCCGATGCCGCAAATGATATTTTGTATCACATTATTCTCACTGACCACTTCAGTCAGGAAGCCGCAGACTTTTTTGCCGTCTATGTAAATATCATTCGGCCACTTGATGCCGGCATCAAGGTCGAAAGTTTCTTCAATTGCGTTCGCAATGGCAAGTGAAAGGAAGAGGTTGAATTTGATGATCTCATTCAAATAAATATCCGGTTTAAAGACTGCAGACATGTAGAGCCCCGATTTTTCAGGAGAGGTCCACTCCCTGTTAAAGCGACCCCTGCCCCCGGTCTGTTCACCCGCCACGACGATGAATGGCTTTTTAATATCGGTGATTTTCTGGAATGCGATTTTTTGTGTGGAATCCACAGTATCCCGGTAGATGACCTCGGAAAATAGTTTTGAGTCCTTTATCATTGAGGTCAGCAGCGTCTCATTCAATTCATTCGATGCCCCGATGAGCTTGTAGCCCTTGCTGGCCACCGACTTCACCGTATATCCGTCTTCTTTGAGGTTCTGCACGGCCTTCCAGACTGCAGTCCTGGATATGCTGAGCGCTTCAGCCATCTTCTGGCCGGATATGAATTCATGTTTACTCAATAATTTCAATACTTGCTGATTCAACTTTGACATGTGTTTTCACCCAATCGATTATATCGTTATGATTATTTTTCAATCTTCCGAACAACACTTCCCTCTCTATGATGTTCAGGCATTCTTTAATCCAGGGTCCACTCCGTGAACTGTACAATTCCATCAGGTCCCTGCCGTCGACTTCCAGATCCTTCTTGCTGCTGATCGGAAGGGAAAGCTTGAGTGCCTGCGCCTTCTGAAGTAATGACGACTGCTGTGTCAGATGATTCTGATCATTGGCGGCGGCGAACCGTTCGAGTATATCTTCGTCAAATGAATAGGAAACCTCGAGCGGATGATCGCCCTTTTCCAATGCTTCATGAAGCGCTGCGCATCCTTTGACGGTATGGAGTTCTTTATTTGAAAGTTTTAAATGATGGAGTGACCCTTTCAAGGAGGGGTCACGGATGACCTGTACAATCAGTTCATCCAGCAGGTCATCGACTCTGCTCTTCAAAAGGTCATCGTCCGTGATTTCAGAGAAGAACGGGATGTGACGGGCCAACCCCGTGCGGACCAGTTTGACCTTTGCCTGGTCGAGGGCCACACCATTATACATCTTTTTAAATTCCGTGACGATGCGTTCCACTGATACATGTTTCATTAAATGCGCATTGGCTGTCATCGCTACTCCTGTCTCCTCTTCAATCCCGAAGTCCAGCACCGACATGAACCTGAGCGCGCGGACCATCCGCAGGGCATCTTCGCCGAATCTGTCAGACGCATATCCGACGGTGGTTATCTCACACTTCTCTATCGCTTCACGCCCCTCGTAGGGGTCATGGAAAGTGTAATCTTCAGCCATGGCCATCGCATTCATGGTGAAGTCCCTGCGCTTCAAGTCTTCATTCAGACGATTGGAGAAGATGACTTCATCCGGATGGCGGTGATCGGTGTATATGCCGTCAGTCCTGTAAGTGGTGACTTCAAAAGGGGTGCCCTCAGCCATGACGATGATTGTGCCGTGTACTTTCCCGACATCGATCGTCTTTTCAAAGAGGCTTTCCACCTCTTCAGGTTTCGCGTCCGTTGTTATATCCACATCCTGTATATCCCTCGCCATGTAGAAATCCCGCACGCAGCCCCCGACAAAAAATGCTTCAAAACCACGCTCATTCAGTTTTCTTATTATTTTTGCCCCGGCTTCGAATAACGTTTGCATCATTTACCCTCTTTTAATGAAAAATATAAATTTTCGTACTGGTCAATGATATTCCCGCTCCTGAAGCGTATGCCGATATCATCAAGCATATTGTTCTTCAACTCCGCATACTTTTCCGGGTCTGTCAGTAGACGGCACAGGTGCACGGCCGCACTTTCATAATCACCGACATCTACGACATAGCCCGTTTCCCCGTGCTCGATCACTTCGCTGATCCCCCCTGCACTCGAACCGACAGGGACAGAGCCGCAATTCATGGCTTCCAGCAGGGAAAGGCCGAAACTTTCCTGTTCGCTCAGCAGCATGAAGCAGTCGGACATCTTATAATGATTGACGACATCGGTCTGCTGTCCTGCAAAAATGACTTTGTCCTCAAGGCCCAGGTCATGGGAGAGCTGCCGCATCCTGTTCATTTCAGGTCCGTCCCCGACGAGGAGAAGGATGGAATCCACTTTCGGGCAGACGATGTTGAATGCCCTGATTATATCTTCGATTCTTTTGACAGCCCTGAAATTGGAAGTGTGCATGATCACTTTAGTATCTTCGGAAATGGCATATTGTCTCTTCAGCTGAGCCCTGACCAGCTCCCTGTCCTCCAGGTTGAACTTGGTTTCGTCGATGAAGTTATATACGGTCGTTATGTCCTTGTCGGGCTCGATCAGCCTGTAAGTATCATTTTTCAGGCTTTCAGACACAGCAGTGGTCATGTCGGAAGACTCGATGCCGAATCTGATTGCGTCCTTCAACGATGCATCATGCCCGAGTACCGTGATGTCAGTGCCGTGCAGTGTACTGATGATTTTGACATCACTGCCGGACATTTGTCTGGCCAGTATGCCGCATACGGCATGAGGCACTGCATAATGCATGTGTATGAGATCCAGCTCGTGGTATTTTATCACTTCCGCTATTTTACTCGCGATCGTGATATCATATGGCGGGTACTGGAACACGCTGTAACTGTTGATGTCAGTCTGATGTATATATATGTTCGGGTGGTTGATCGTCAGTCTGAAGGGCACTTTGGAAGTGATGAAATGTACCTCGTGCCCTCTTTTCGCCATCTGTATGCCGAGCTCGGTTGCAATGATGCCGCTGCCACCGACGCCGGGGTAGCATGTTATGCCTATCTTCATTCCCCCACCCCGCTTTCGTTGATGCTGATATAGTGCATTACGGCACTTGCCGTACCTTCATTGGTCGCAAGAGGCACATCATAGACGTCTGAGAGCCTCAGCAGTGCAGAGACGTCCGGTTCATGGGGCTGCGCCGTCAAGGGATCCCTGAAAAATATGATTGCATCTATCCCGCCTTTTGCAACCAGGGCGCCGATCTCCTGATCCCCGCCGAGTGGGCCGGACTTGAAGCGGTGTATGCTGAGCCCCGTCTCTTCCATCAGCTTTTTGCCTGTGGTGCCGGTTGCATACAAACCGTGCTTTTTGAAAGTGTCCACATTTTCTTTCACAAATGCAATCAATGCTTCTTTTTTCTTGTCATGGGCGATCAGTGCAATTTTCATAGATGCCTCCAAATTGATTTATATACGTTCATTATAGAGAAAAAAAGGTGTCATGTGAAATAATCAAAAAAACAGCCGGAGAGCACTCCGGCTGTTAGTTGTTCTTCTAGCTCTGGCTTCTTGCAATCAGTATGAACCTCACGAGTTCCGCCACTGCCACGGCTGTCGCCGCCACGTATGTCATGGCTGCTGCATTCAGCACTTTCTTGGCATGCCTGTACTCTTTCTGATTGACTATATTCAGCGATTCTATCTGCTTCATTGCACGGTTCGATGCGTCGAATTCCACCGGCAGCGTCACCAGCTGGAAGAGGACTGCAAATGCCATCAGGCCGATACCTGCCCAGAGCAATGTAGTTCCAAACTGCGTATCCATACCTGCGGTAAGCAGCATGCCTGCTATGATCAGGAAATATGAGAAATTTGTGCCCAATTGTGCAAGAGGGAACAACGCTGACCTGAAGTTCAGGAATTTGTAGCCGGTGGCATGCTGTATCGCATGTCCGACTTCGTGGGCGGCCACTGCAGTGCCTGCCACGCTCGGCTTATCATAGTTGTGGGGTGAAAGGCGGATGACCTTGTTTTTAGGATCATAATGATCACTCAGGAATCCCTGGCCCCTTTCGACACCCACATCATAAATGCCGTTCTCATGTAGGATTTCCTCTGCGACTTCCCGTCCTGTCAGTCCACTTGTTGAACGTACTTTAGAGTACTTGTTGAAAGTGGATTTGACATTCATCTGGGCAAGCATTGGAACGACCATCAATATGACGAAGTAAAGGATGATACCCATTAAGTTATTTCCCTCCTAATATTGTCTTCTTATATTTTACTTTAATATTCATTCGTTCGTCAATGTATTACGCCTCGGTACAAGCTGATGCAGCAGGACCAGGACGAGCACCGTCAGCCAGAATGAAAAGTAACCGATATGATCGCTGTATTGCGCCAGTTGCCCATAAACCGGATACTGGCCGTATACATAGTCGATCACATCATTATGGAAGAGCCAGATGGCGGTGATATAGAGATGCACCGGCTTGATTTCGAGATGAGGCAGGAATAAAAATGCCTGTAAAGCCATGATGCCGTGTGATGCGACAAGCATGAGCCCGATCCAGGAAATGAAGCCCGTCTCCACGAATGTCAGCATGTTCATGACGACCGCCCAAACCCCGTACTTGATCAGTGTTGTGAACGCGAGTGCATCGATCAGTCCCCACTTTTTCCTCATCAGTATGAGGACGATCAATATGCAGAGGAAAAGCGTCGCAGTCGGGCTGTCCGGCACGAAGGGGATGAAGTACCATTCGGTATTGGCAATCTGTCCCCTGTACCAGTAATATCCATATACCGTACCTATAAAATTACTTATCAGCAGTAGTATCAAGAACCATCTGTTGAACATCAATCCAATTAATTTATTCATCCTCATCACCTAATAAAAAACCCCCTTTTACCAAGGGGGTTCAATTTATTCTTCTGATTCAGGTACGTTATCGGCCTCATCCGCCGATACTATTTCAAGATCAGCCACGAACTCTGAAATTGCAACAATTTCATCATCCGTCAGGGTGCCTTCAAAAGCAGGCATCTCCCCTACACCATTTCTTACGAATGCTTCCACCGTTTCAGGATTATAATCCGGTTCAATCAGACCCGGACCGGAACCGCCTGCAAGCTCACCGCCGTGACAGCTCGTACAGTTCGTCCGTATCAATTCATTGAACACGGGATCGTCGGCATCAAGGTTTGAGAAAACGATCTCACCCTGTTGGTTCTGCTGCTCCCAGTCATGGTAAGCAACGGATTCCCAAGTCGTGTAGAAAATGATTGCTACCGATGCAAGCATGAGTCCGCTTGCAATCGGACGGCGTTTCCAGTGGCGGTCTTTTTTGTTATCGAGCCAAGGGGCCAATAAAAGAGCGGTAAACGCAATACCGGGTATAACGATTGCACCGATGACGTTGAACGGTCCGGATGCATAAGTATACTTCAGTATTTGATAAAGAAATAGGAAGTACCAGTCAGGTAGAGGAATATATCCTGTATCAGTCGGATCAGCCACCCGCTCGAGCGGGGCCGGGTGTGCAACCACCAAACATAGGATACCAATCAGGAAGACTGCGCCTGTCACCCATTCTTTTAAGAGAAAGTCAGGGTAAAATTCTTCGGTACGCCCTGGAAATTCTGAGTAGTCACGATTGAGCTTTGGTTTATCATACTTCTGTACACGGGAATCTCCGACAAATGTCAGTCCTTTTCCACGTTTCATATATTTTTACCTCCCATTTCTCCTATAGTGGTCCTGCGATACCTTGTCTACGTATCATGATGAAGTGAACGGCCATCAAGATAAACAATGCAGCAGGCAGGAAAAATACATGGATAGCGAAGAATCGTGTCAATGTCTGTGCACCAATGATTGTATCGTCACCGGCCAGCAGTGTCTGGATCCAATCACCTATGAATGGCACACTACCTGCAATATCCAACCCTACTCTAGTTGCGAACAATGCTTTCATATCCCAAGGCAGTAAGTATCCGGTGAATGCAAGTCCGAGAATCGTTGCGAAGAGCAGTACGCCGACAACCCAGTTCAATTCCCTAGGAGCCTTATAAGCACCTGTAAAGAATACTCTTAACGTATGTAAGAACATCATTACAACAACTAAACTCGCACCCCAGTGGTGCATACCTCTGACAATCAAACCAGCTGCTACATCGTGCTGAAGATAGTAAACAGAATTCCAGGCATTAACGATATCCGGTACATAATACATCGTCAGGAACATACCTGATAAAATCTGTATCAATACTATGAAAAATGTCAGTCCTCCAAAACAATAGACGAATGCAGAGAAGTGATAGGCAGGGTTAACGTGCTCCGGCACCTCATGATCCGCCACATCCCTCCATATAGGAGTGATATCCATGCGGTCGTCTATCCAATCATAAATTCTATTGAACATCTAGTTTCCCTCCTATACTAATTGGTTTGGAACTACTTGGCCTATTGTAAGATAACCATCGGATTCGCCGACTTCAAACTGATCCAATGGCCCAGTTGGAGGAGTTCCTGGAACGTTATTCCCATTCTTCTCATACAGGCCATTATGGCATGGACAGAAGAATCTCTCCGGGTTGTTATCATCAGCAGCCCATGTGACTGTACAGCCCAGGTGTTTACATACAGGCGAGAATGCGATGATCTCATCACCGTCCCGGAACACCCATGCAAAATCAGTCACTTCACTTGTATACCAGGCATCTTCCTGTTCGAAAGTGAAGTCGACCTGCATCGGCTCTTCTGTAATTTCATCAATAGTGACACTTGTCGTCACCATATCTCCTTCTGCATCTTCCTGGAATAGCGGATCCAGTGCCATCCTTCCCATCGGAAGTATCATACCGGCCGCCATGAATGACCCGACACCCATTAAGGAATAGTTCAGGAACTGGCGTCTTGTAACTTTTTGCGACATTATATTTTCCCCCCTCAAGCACATGCGTTCTTTTACATTAAATATAACTAGGACATATCAATTTTAGCCTATTAAATTCTGACGGTCAATAAGCTTTCATAATTTTTAATGTGCGCAATATGCGATAATCGTGTAATTATACTTAAAACTAACTGTTCCATATTGAAATGATGGTTTTCATCACTTTCTTGACTTCTTCGTTCACCAAATCGAACTTGATATCGTTCGTCATATCCTGCAGCGGGATGTGATTCAGACGTATGGCCGTATGGGGTTCGCCGAGGTCCAGGTGGGTGATGATCACCACTTTTTTGAACCCGTAATCATAGAGTTGTGCTTCATACTGCTCAAGTACTGTCGTGTCGGACTGGACCGTGGTCATCGCAGGAGTGATGAATACCCGGCCTTTGAACTGCTTTTCCAGCTGGATGGTGACCAGCTGGAGCAATTCGATGTCATTTGCATACGACAGTGCCCCGCTGTCCATATCTGCACTTACAAACGGGATAATTGCCGTATCCACAAACTCGAGCTGATCCTTCAGAACTTTTATATCATCATATTTATATAGCATATGCTCACCTTTCAATGGACCTTGCTTTGTTCAGCTGATCGCTCAATTCATAAAACAAACTCCTGTCGTTATTCTGCAGTGCTGCGTCGATCTCCGCCTCAAGATTTCTGATTTGAGAATTGATATGGCTGCCTACGTCGCCCTTTTCCCGTTCTTTGACTGCCTCATATCGCCTGTTCCGGTCATGGAAGATGAATTCAATATAGAGGGGTGATGCCTTGTTGCTGTTTATGTCGTGAAATATCACTTCGCCGTCGGTCGTTATGATCTGGCCTTTTTCAAAGACCAGTGTCGGTCTCCCGGTGGTTTCTTCGGCAATCCTCAATCTGCGGTCCGATGATCTGTCTGTAAAGGATATGAAATTGGTTATCGTCGGATGTGCTTTGATGAAATTCAATATCCACACAGCCGTCCTGTCCCGAAAGTCATAATGATAGAGAACGTAATCCAGAAAATCACGCTTATAGTTCGCTGTCCTCATCCATTAAACGCTCCTTTTCATCCTGCCATTTGATATTGGAAGGATCCATTTCAAGTAACTTTTCGAGTATATCCCTGCGTAAAGGGTCTCTGACTTCACTTAAATAATAATAGTAATCTTCATGAAACTCCAGTGAATCGCCTATGAGGCCCGCCGCTTCACTGTAATACTTCATCGCTTTTTCGTCATCTTCGTTCACGGCGTGGATTTTGGCGAGCAGGTACAGTGATTCGCCTGACAATGTATGATGATCGAACTCACCCAGGAAATCGTCGATCTCTTCGGCGGCATCCATCTTCAACAGCGTTTCGAACAGCATCAGATAAGCATCATCATAATCCTGGTCGAGTTCAATGGCTTTTTTGAAATACTCCAGTGCATTTTCTGGCTGGTTGGTCCTGAAGTGCAGCCGTCCCAGATGAAAATAAGCAAGTGGATTGCTGTCATTCTCGGTCAGGTATCTCTCCATGATCCCGACGGCCCCCGGCAAATCATGCTGTGTTTCGTAAATGTTCATCAGCAGGATATATGCATTCATATAATATGGTTCATTATCAAGGACTTTTTCAAGAAGCTTGATGGCCTCATCATAGTCCTGAAGCTGATATTCGAGAAGGGCTTCGCGATACCAGTCATCGTTGGAATAGTTTTCGTCACTGGCAGCAGCGAAGCACTCTTTCGCATCTTCAAGATTCAGAAGGTTCATATTGATTTCAGCAAGCCTCAGGTTGACGTCGATCTGATTGACCTGTTCAATCCCATGGTTTATGAGGAGCTGATAATGCCTGTTCGCTTCAGATAAGTCACCATCGTGGAAGTACAGTTCTGCGATTGCAAAATCAATGATTGGGTCATCGGCCATTGATTTAGCCTCAAATAATGATTTCAGTGCAATGTCGTTCATGTTGAGCTGCTGAAAAATCTCAGCCTTCAGCATGAGGACGACCGGCGTTCTTTTTGAACTGTTGATCAGACTGAGCGCCTCATCCAGCCGGTTGTCCGTAATCATCAGATCGGTGAGATAAGCGATGACCTCGTCATCATGGTCGGTATTATGATAAAGGTGCAGATAAACCTTTTCAGCATAATCATGAAGACCGCCCGAAACGAGCGCGTCCCCCATTATGAATAAAGCTTCCATGTCGCCTGTACCCTTCATTTCAGAAAGATTGTGGACGATGGCATTCAGCTTCTCCTCGGGATATTCTCCCTTGTTCAGCGAATCGGTCGCCTGGTAGATCATTTCCTGCATTTTAAAAACCCTTTCATCTGGCCTTTTTCAGTTTCTGCAAATCCTTTAGAAACTCCGGATATGAAATGTTGATTGCCGATGTATCATCTATATTGATTTCAGTACCGGTGGAGATGGCCATGACAAGCAGCATCATGATGATTCGGTGGTCATGGTAGCCTTTGAACTCCCTGCCTGAGACTTTCAATTCTTTAAGTGGATACACCATGAAGCCGTCTTCATACTCTTCAAACTCGACGCCGAATTTCACGAGCTCATCGATGACCGCCCGCAACCTGTCCGTTTCCTTGTAACGCAGCTCCTCCGCACCTTTTATGAAGCTCGGGCTGCGCCCGAAAGCCCCCAGAACTGCAAGCACCGGGATCTCATCGATCAGTCTCGGGATGATCTCCCCGGACAGGTCGAATGAAGTGAGGTCTTTTGAATGACGGACATGTATATTTCCGATGGCCTCCCCTTCATTGGAGACCTCCTCGATTTCAATATCTGCATTCATCTGTTTGAACACGTCGATGATGCCGGCCCTCGTCTCATTCATAGAGACGTTTTCTATCATAATGTCGGAGCCTTCGGTGATTGCTGCAAGTACCATGAGGAAAGCGGCGGATGAGATATCTCCCGGCACCTGGACATCATTCGCGCTCAGCGACTGGCCGCCCTTCATACTGATGGAGAGGCCGTCGACTTCGATATCTACCCCGAACTGTTCCAGCATGATTTCTGTATGATTCCTCGATCTGACTTTTTCATGGACGGTGGTTCCGCCATCCGCATACAGTGCCGCAAACAGGATGGCACTTTTCACCTGGGCGCTGGCTACAGGCATTTCATACTCTATCGCGCTGAGGCTGCTCCGTTTCATCACAATCGGAGGATATTTACCGTCGACGAGGGAGATGTCCGCGCCCATTTCCCCGAGCGGTGTGGCTACTCGGTCCATCGGCCGTCCGGCGATCGAGCTGTCACCCTCTATCGTCGCCTCGATACCCAGTCCTGCAATCAATCCCATCAGGAGGCGTGTCGTGGTTCCGGAGTTGCCTGTATATAAAACCCCTTCAGGGGTCGTGAAGTTGCTGCTGCCGGGTGAAACCACAGTCATCCTGTCATCTTCCCTTTTGATTTCGACACCGAGCTGGCCCATTATCTCAGCAGTCCTGAACGTATCTTCACTTTCAAGCGGTGAATGGATGACAGAGGTCCCTTCAGCCAATGAGGCCATCATCAGTGCCCTGTGTGTTATGGATTTGTCGCCCGGCACCTGGATGGTGCCGGTGAATGTATGATTCAGTAATGATTTCATAATGACTCCTTCATTGCCCGTATATATTTTACCATTTTTCCGGTCCCGATTTCAGTAAAATAGGGCTGAAAATCGTTATTCATTAATATAAAACCCACGGTGTCATCACTCGTATTCTTCTTATCATGTTTCATGTATTTGAGCATCCGCACCGGATCGAGCGTCTCCAGTATCTCCATTGGGTAACCCAGATTTGAAAAATACCGCTGATGCGCCTCCAAGTCAAAAAGCCCGGAGTCTGTTTCATTATTGGAAATGAACATCATCGCATATAATCCCAGCATGACCGCATGGCCGTGGGGTATCTTATATTCATATTCTATTGCATGGCCGAGTGTGTGGCCGAGATTCAGAAATTTCCTCGAACCTGATTCAAACTCATCTTCGGATACATAATACATCTTAGTCCTTATTCCTTCAATGATGCTGTCTTCAAGGTCTTCGGCCTTTATGCCCCCGGCAGTGCGGTCCATCAACACGGTCACTGCTTTTTCGCTGTTCAGTAAAGCATGTTTATATACTTCGCCGAAACCGCTCAATATTTCCGGCTCGGGGAGGGTTGTCAGAAAATCCAGATCGTAAATCACCCCGCGTGGCCTGTGAAAAGCCCCGATCAGATTTTTACCGTGGGATGAGTTGATGGCTGTTTTTCCGCCGATGGCGGAATCATGTGCCAGGAGGGTGGTCGGCACCTGGATGAAATCCACACCCCTTAAGGTGACTGATGCGGCAAAACCGCCGGCATCCCCTGTCGCCCCGCCACCGATCACCACGACCAGGCTTGAGCGTTTAATGCCACGTTCAAGCAGGCTTTCCACCAATTGCATGAAAGCTTCCGCCGTTTTGGCAGCCTCGCCCGAACGGGTGAGGACCGGCGCTTTAATATGTTTTATAACGGTGTGTTTAAAATGGGCATGGACGTTTTCATCCACTATATACAAAACATCGTCATACCCGGATGTGTAATATTGCAGTGTCTCATTGAAGATGCCGTGTCCGACGTGAACTGTGTAGTTTTCATCTGGATAAGTCGTCTTGAATTCCTTCATGTTTAAAAGTCTTTCACTTTTTCTTTATGGACTTCGACTGCATCTTGCAACTCCTCGAAGCTGTCATGAGGAAACTTCTCCAGGATCGCTTTCGCCATTTCGATTGCAACCATGTGCTCACACACGATGGAAGCTGCCGGCACAGCACAGGAATCGCTCCGTTCGACCGTGGCCTTGAACGGTTCCTTTGTATTGATATCGACACTCATCAAAGGTTTGTAGAGTGTAGGTATCGGCTTCATCACAGCACGGACGACGATCGGCATCCCTGTGGACATGCCGCCTTCGAATCCGCCCAGATTATTGGTTTTGCGTGTGTAACCCGCTTCACTGCTGTAAAGGATTTCATCCTGGACTTCCGAGCCCGGAGTCTCAGCGAGTTTGAAGCCCATGCCGAATTCAACACCTTTAAATGCATTGATGCTGATTACACTGCCTGCAATCTTCGAATCGAGCTTCCTGTCATAATGGACATATGATCCGAGCCCGACGGGCGGGTTCTTGACGATCACTTCGACGATGCCCCCAATGGAATCGCCGTTTTTCTTCGCCGCATCGATCAGCTTTTCCGTCTTAGCGGTCTGTTCCTCAGAAATCATGCGGACTGAAGACCGGTCGGAACCTTCACTGATTTCATCGTAAGTGTACTCGCCCTCATCTTTGACTTCTCCTATCTGAACCACACGGCTCGACATTTCGATGCCAAGTGCATGGAGCAATTCCTTGCAGAGTGCGCCTACAGCGACACGCGCTGCAGTTTCACGGGCCGATGAGCGCTCAAGGACATTGCGGAGATCCCGTGCATTATATTTGATGCCGCCGACAAGGTCTGCATGGCCCGGTCTCGGCTTCGTGATGACACGTTTCATCTTTTCCTCTTCTTCAGGGCTGAGTGGATCGCTCCCCATGATCGTCGTCCAGCTTTTGAAATCATCGTTGGAGAGTTCAATCATGATCGGGCTGCCGAGCGTCTTGCCGTGCCTGATGCCCGCTCCAAAAGTGAATGTATCCTTTTCAATCTTCATTCTGCGTCCGCGGCCGTAACCGCCCTGTCTTTTTATGAGTTCAGCTTCCATGCGTCCTTTATCGACAGGCATATTCGATGGAAAGCCTTCAATGATTGCAGTAAGTTTCGGGCCATGTGATTCCCCGGATGTTAAAAATCTCATAGTTCCACCTTCTCTTCTAAAATTATATTAAAAAAAGCTGAGTAGAAAACCCAGCTCATTGTTTCATGTTTAGTAAATCCATTCTTTATTGATCAAATCATAATTCAGTATTTCAGCTTCATCAAAGAACAGGTTGATTTCTCTTTCAGCACTTTCAGGTGAATCTGAGCCATGGATGATATTTTTTCCAACAGTTAAACCGAAGTCGCCTCTGATGGTCCCCGGTGCAGCTTCCTGCGGGTTGGTGGATCCGACGACGAGCCTCGCAGTCGAAATCACATTTTCACCTTCAAGCACCATTGCAAAAACAGGGCCTGAAGTGATGAAGTCGACCAATTCACCGAAGAATGGCCTTTCTTCGTGTTCCTGATAATGTGTTTTGGCAAGGTCTTCTGAAACCTGCATCAATTTTGCCCCGACGATTTTAAACCCTTTATTTTCAAGTCTCGAGACGATCGGGCCGACAAGGTTTCTTTGAACCCCATCAGGTTTAATCATTAGAAAAGTTTTTTCCATTATTAAATCTCCTTATAATTTAGTTATGTGACCATTTTATCATTATTTAATTTTAATGTTAATTTATTTCAGACGTTTTTCGAGTTTTTCTGCAATTTCAAGCAGGTAGCTTCTGACTGGTTCACTGATGCCCTCCAGATGTGAGATGGCCTGATCATAGTGGCGGGAGCTTATATCCATTGCTTCCTCCAGTGCTCCGGAGCCGATTATCTGTGATATCAGCTCATCCAGCAGTTCCGGTCTGTCCTTAAAGTCCGCCAGATCCTGCCTGAACCGCTCATCCTGATCCCGGAGAAGCAGCACGGGCAGAGTGAAATGGCCGTTCGCAAGATCAGAGAACTTCGGCTTGCCAAGCGCGGCCTCATTCCCGGTGAAGTCAAGGCAGTCATCTATGATCTGGAAACTCAACCCGATATGCTTTGCAAATCCGGTCAAATCTTCCATCGTCTCTTCATCCAGATGGCTTGCATAGCTCCCCAGTCTGACACTGAGCACTATGAGCAGCGCAGTCTTCCGGTAGATTTTCTTATAATAGTCATCATAACTCTGTCCGGAATTGAACTGGTGATTGAATTGCAGCAGTTCTCCGCTGACGATCTGCTCAATCGCCTCGGAATAGGTTTGGTGAAATTCCGGATGTTCTATGTCACTTACGAGATGAACTGCAGTGGATAACAGCAGGTTGCCGGTACTCACCGCCTGAAAATAACCGTACTCATAATATGCCGTCGCCCTGCCCCGCCTCATATCACTGTCGTCTATGATATCATCATGGACCAGCGTAGCCATATGAAGCAGTTCAAGGCTCGCACTGACCTTATATACATCGCCCATCTTGTCGGGATTCCCCAGACGCCCGGCCAAGATGGATAAGGTCGGCCTTATTTTCTTCCCGCCTGATTTATATAATTCCAGACTCAAATCATTGGACAGGACACCTTTAGGTTTCAGGCTTTCCTTTATGAGCCTGTCGACTTTGATGAAATCCGGTGCGAGATATTTCTTCAATGAGACCATGCCTAGCCCTCAGTTATCGGTTTTATGGCAAAGTGAGAGGCTGCCGTACCTAAAGTATGGGGAATGATTTTAATGTTTGTAAAACCCGTGGATACCAGCATCTGTTTCAGGGCCTCTTTTGAAAGGAATGAATGGGTCGACTCATACAGCCAGGTGTACTCATCTTTCTTTTTTGCGAGCAATCCGCCGAGAACCGGCATGATTTTTCCGAAATACACTTCAAAACCATAATTCACGAAGTTGTTTTCGGGAGTGGAAGTCTCCAGTATCACAAGCGTGCCGCCCGGCTTCAGGACGCGGTAGAAATCTTTGATTGCAGCCTGGTAGTCCGGCAGGTTCCTTAAGCCGAACCCGATGGTCACATAATCGAACCGGTCATCTTCGAAAGGGAGGTCCATCGCGTTGCCGTGGAACAGGGATATATTACCGAAATCGGCCGTCTTCTCTTCAGCCACTCCTAGCATGTTCTCACTGAAATCAAGACCGACGGTATCCGCCCCGCTCAAAGCGAGCTGGACGGTCCAGTCACCCGTGCCGCAGCAAACATCCAGAACTTCCATGTCTCCATCCAAAAACATGTGGGCCATGGTCTTATTTCTCCATAACGTATGCTGGTTCAGGCTGATGATGTTGTTCATATGATCGTAGTCATCTGATATGGTATTGAAAATTTTATGTACACGTTGTTCTTTATCCATTATTGTCACCCGAACTTCTTCGTAATGTAAGGTAGTCGATCTGCATCAACATCTTCTATGTATTGATCGATCAAGTTAAACAGGCTTTCATGTGCATAACCATTATCCACAAGATAAATAAGAGGTGCAAATAAAAGGTGCTGCAGTTCCTTATGGGAGGGATTTTCAGGAATCCTGGCATAGGCCGACTTCTTGGAAGTGATCACCTTTGATATGCCGGAGACATCGTTTATCACTTTATACTCATTATGTGCCGCGAGGATTTTATAGAACTGACTGAAAAAATAATCGCCGGTGAGGACATGTTCTTCCCTGTCTGCTTCAGCAGGTTCAATATCCAGTATTTGCAGTGCTTTATTGAAAAATAAAACCGCCTGGCAGATATGGGGGCCCTGGACGATGTTGCTCTCATCTGCGAAGAAGTTGAAGAAAGGTTCACTATGTAGTTCCAGTTTATTGTTTTTCAAATCTTTCTCTATCTGTTGTATAAGATTTTCCATGAAAAAATCACCTTATAAATTAATAGACCTAACATTAACCGTTAGGCCTAAAACATAAATTATTTTACTGCATCTTTAAGTGCTTTACCTGCTTTGAAAGCCGGTACTTTTGAAGCTGCAATCTCTATTTCTTCACCAGATTGTGGATTGCGTCCTTTACGTGCGGCACGTTCACGAACTTCAAAGTTGCCAAAGCCGATCAGTTGCACTTTTTCTCCATTTTTCAAAGAATCCTGAATTGATTCAAATACTGCGTCTACAGCAGCACCTGCTTCTTTTTTAGTAAGGTCAGCCTTATCGCTGACAGCGTTGATTAAATCAGTCTTATTCATACTAGTCCACCTCCCATAATGAGTATAATGATATGTTTTATCATTATGTTTTGACTTTAACACAGTCAATTGAGCACTGCAATGAATTTTGATGTTTTTCACCATAAAAAAGGCTTTACTGCGCACTTCTGTGGACACTTGTCATAAAAATGGGGTCATTATTTTCATCCACTGTGATTTCAGGGGAATAGATCGGTACGACCGGTGTATACTCATATAATACCTGCCTGGCATCGTCACCTGTTTCAAACTCCAGATCGTTCTCTTCGATCATCCGGCCGATCTCTTCCCTGTAGTCCACGATGAAATCCTCCCCGCCGCTATAATATATATTCAATGTGCCACCTGAATACGGGCTGGTCACTGTAGGATTTTCCGTGAGGTTATAAAAGTCGAGGTCGAGTTTATAAACATTCGGCCCGATGGTCTCCTCGAATTCCACATGCTCACCCATTCCATCAACTCTGAGCTGCAGTGAACGGATTTCTTCCGTGATACGCAGATCTGCAAGCCTGACCGTCGGATCATCTTCTGCATCCAGTATGACAAACTGATAGTAGCCGCCTGCTTCATACGATATCGATGGCCTTTCATCCAGATATTCCGGCACCAGCCTTTCGAAATCTATCTGGTATTCGAAATACTCACGTGTATCGGATACTGTTCTGATCGGCAGCAAACCCTCGGTATCTTCCCTGAAACGGTCGACAGCCTGCTGGACCATCTCCACCTGGGATTCACTCGGCACCTGCCCGGCCCGCTGTGATTCAGGATACATGCATGCACTTAAAAATATAACGGTGAACGCCATGACTGTCATCTTTAAAATATTCGAAAATTGCATTTAACTGCCTCCCAAAACAGGAATCATCAGGATGAAGGCCAAAAATAGCAGTCCCCACGCGAACAGCGAGACGACAAAGCTGATGACCCTGATTTTAATGACGTATCTTGCAACATAGATGAGCACCGCTGCAATCGCCATGGATCCCATGGAAATGAAGGACAGCCACATTAAGTCCATTGCGGATATACCAAACATAATTTAATGATTACTCCAATCTTTGTATTGCTCCTGAAGCAGTTCCTTCAAACCGATCGTCTCAGAGGTCTTCTCCCTCATCATCAGTTTATAGAATGCTTCTTCTTCACTGATTTCGTCAAACAGATATTGATGCAGCACCTTGGTGATCGGCATTTCGACGCCGTACTCCTCACTGAGCTCATAAGCCGCACGTGTCGTATTGACGCCTTCGACGACCATGCCCATCTTCTCCTCAGCTTCCTCAAGGCTCAAGCCCTCAGCAAGCATGATTCCGCAGCGGAAGTTGCGTGAGTGCTGGCTTGTTGCCGTGACGATCAAATCCCCGATGCCGGACAGCCCGAGGAACGTCAGGGGCTCGGCCCCCATCTTTGTTCCGAGTCTGGCGATCTCCTGGAGGCCGCGGGTGATGATTGCAGCTTTCGCATTGTCACCAAAGTTCAAGCCGTGCAGAGTACCGACAGCGATGGCTATGATATTCTTCAGAGCTCCACCTATTTCAACCCCGATGAGGTCCTCGTTGATGTAGACTCTGAAGTATTTGCTCATGAAGACATCCTGTATGGTCGCCACACCTTTGTTGTGCAGCGAGGCGGTGCTCACGGTCGTCGGTGATTTCAGGGCGACTTCCTCCGCATGACTCGGACCTCCGAGCACACATATATCTTCAACCGTCCGATCTGTCGTTTCCTGTTCAATCACTTCCGACACTCTGAGATGGGTATTTAATTCAAGGCCTTTTGCCACGTGAACGATCAAAACTTTCTTATTATGGGAAAGTAATATGCCTTGAATCTCTCTGGTGATGCTTCTGACTGCTTTGACCGGCACCGCGATGACCAGCAGTTCTGCATGCAGCACCGCTGCTTCAAGATCACTGACGGCATACAAAGCCTCGGGCAGGGTGATGTCTTTCAAATAGTGTCCGTTCGTATGCTGATTGTTGATTTCCTCAACAACCGCCTGATTCCTTCCGTACATCATCACATCATGCCGGTTGTCGGCTAATACCATTGCCAGGCTTGTACCAAAGCTACCGGTACCCAAAACTGAAATCTTCATTAGTGCCCGCTCCTTTAATTTCTTTTCCTGCTTATTATATGAATAGGCGTCCCGGTGAAGTCAAAAGCGCGTCTCAACTGATTTTCCAGATACCTTCTATAACTGAAATGCATCAGTTCGGTATCATTGACGAACATGACGAATGTAGGTGGGGCGACGCTCACCTGAGTAGCATAAAAGATATTCAGACGATGCCCGCCCTTATCCGTAGGGGTTGGATTCATGCTGACACTGTCAACGATGACTTCATTCAATGTACTGGACTGTACGCGCTTCTTATGGGAATCATTCACCATTTTGATCAATGGGAAAAGAGTCGTAAGACGGGACTTTGTCTTGGCTGAAAGGAAAGTGATCGGAGCGTAATCCAGGAATTGGAACTCATTTCTGATGTCATCCTCAAAATTCTTCATAGTCTTGTCATCTTTTTCCACCGCATCCCATTTGTTCACCACGATGACAATCGCCCGTCCAGCCTCATGTGCAAGTCCGGCAACACGTTTATCCTGTTCCCTTATGCCTTCCTCGCCATTCAGGACTATGACCACCACATCAGAACGTTCGATGGCCCTGGTCGCCCTGAGCACTGAATATTTTTCAGTGGCTTCATATACTTTACCGCGTTTCCTCATACCTGCCGTATCGATCAAAGTATAGGCTTCGTCTTCGAACGTATACTCGGTGTCGATGGCATCCCGTGTAGTCCCTGCAATATCAGAAACGATCACTCTTTCTTCATTTAAGATCGCATTGATCAGACTCGATTTGCCGACGTTCGGACGGCCGATGAGGGACACTCTGATCGAATCGTCCGCCTCCACCTCGGCCTCGATATTTTTGAAATGCCCGACTGCGGCATCGAGTGCATCCCCGAGCCCCAGTCCATGCGAGCCGGAGACAGGGAACGGGTCGCCGAGGCCCAGCTGGTAAAAGTCATAAATTTCGTTCCTCATCTCAAAGTTGTCGATTTTATTGACCAGGAGTACCGTCGGTTTTTTTGATCGTTGTAAAATACGGGCGACGTGCATATCATCACTGGTCACGCCTTCCCTGCCATTCACGATCATTAAAATGACATCGGCTTCAAGGATTGCGATTTCAGCCTGCATTTTTATCTGTTCCTGAAAAGGTTCATCCTTTATCTCGATTCCACCTGTATCTATGACATTGAATTCATGATTCAGCCATTCGCCATCCGCATACAGCCGGTCGCGCGTCACGCCGGGGGTATCCTCCACAATCGCTTTCCTCTCTCCGATGATCCTGTTAAACAAAGTTGATTTGCCGACGTTGGGCCGGCCAACTACAGCAATTGTCGGTTTATACATGATTTTGCCTCCCTGCTTAAAAATTATTTTAACATAAAAACAAAATAAAGGGCGATTCCCATCGCCCTTTATTTTCGAATATTTTATGGATTTATAAATCTAGATTTTTAAATCTATCACCAAAAACATCACCTAAAGTCGGTCTGTCATCTTCAGTTTCATCTCTGTAAACTTTTGATGGCGCCGTACTTCTCTCACCAGGATCTGTCGTTTCCTTGATTGACAACGACACTTTCTCGGCATCCGCATTCAGGGACAATATTTTAACCTGAATTTTTTCACCCTCGTCCAGAACATCGGCCGGCTGTGCCACATGGTCATGACTGATCTCGGAAACGTGTACAAGACCTTCGACACCAGGGGCGACTTCTACGAACGCACCGAAGTCAACCAGTCTTTTTACTGTGCCTTCAAGCGTTTCACCTTCGTCATGCTCCTTGATGAAAAGTTCGAAAGGACTGGCCTGGGCCTGCTTGATCGAGAGGCTCACGCGTTCATTATCAACGTCGACATCAAGTATTTTGACATCCACCTTATCGCCGATGTTTACAGCATCCTCCACTTTTTCAACGCGTTCATAACTGAGCTCGGAAATGTGGGCGAGTCCGTCGATTGCACCAAGATTGATGAATGCACCGAAATTCGTCGTCCTGACGACTTCCCCTTCGACGATTGTGTCAGCAGTGAGTTTTTGAAGCTGTCCCCTGCGCTCATCATTTTTCTGAGATTCAATGATTTTCTTGCGGTTCAGAATCACGCGGTTTTTATCTTTGTCGATATCTTCGACTTTGACTTCAAGCGTCTGTCCTGCAAATTGTTCCAGGTCCTCGACATATTCATCTGATAAAAGTGAAGCGGGTATGAAACCTCTGACCCCAACATCCACTACAAGACCCGCCTGCACCACTTCCATTACGGTTCCTTCAAGCGTCTCGTCGTTCTCTTTGGCAGTGATCAGTGAATCGTAACTCTGATCTTCTTCCAGTTTTCTGATTGAAAGGATCAAATTATGACGCTCGTTTTCATCTTCCACTTTGATGACCACCGCTTCGATGGAATCATCTTCCGCAACGACTTCGTTAGGATGCTCGATCCTTTTGTTGGTGACCTGGCTGATTGGGATGATCCCTTCAAAATCTGAACCGTCAATGTGTGCCCTGACAAATTTGTCTTCAACTTTGAAAACCGTGCCAGTCACCTTGTCGCCTTCATTAAAGCTGACGTCCGAGCCCTCTGAAGCCGCTTCAGAGTCATCCTGTCCACCGGAAGTTGAATCATCTTCCTGTGATTGCTGCTCCTGTGACCCCTGGTTTTCTTCTTCAGGTGAGTTTACTTCGACCTGTGAATTTTCCAATTCATCGTTCTTTTCATTGTTCTCTTCATTCAAGATATTATCTGCCGTCATGTGCCTGCCTCCATTACATTACTATAGACTATATACCTAACTTCTTATAAATATGAGGTTTTGTCAAGTAATTATTATGATAATAGTAAATTATTGATTTGTACTTTCAGTTCTTTGGTGATTTCTTTCCGTGTCATTCCGGATGCCACCATGTCATTGATATCCATCGGTTTGCCGAATACGAGGGTGATGCCTTTATGCCTGTTGTACTCGCCTTTTATGGCTGCAGGTACGATCGTCGCGCCCGATTTCACAGCCATGAAGCTGGCACCTTCCTGCAAATCCTGCAGTTTGCCGTCCTTTGTCCTTGTCCCTTCCGGAAACATGGTCAGCATCTTACCTTCTTTCAGCGCTTCGACCGATTTCTTGAGTGCCTGCCTGTCGCCTTTCCCGCGGTCGACCGGAATCGCATTCAGATGTTTGATGAGATAGCCCAGTACAGGTATTTTGAATAGTTCGGTTTTGGCAAAAAAGGACATTTCACGCCTTGTGCTGATGCCGATCAGCGGCGGATCGTACTCTGAAATGTGGTTACTGCAGATGACCACGGGACCGGTTTCCGGGATTCTCTCCTCCCCGATGACGCGGATTTTGAAACGCGTATGATAAAATCTTTTTACCGTTGCTCTCGCCACTTTATAGAACATGTCATACTTCCCCCATCTTATTTTGCGCAATTTCCAGAATGAAGTTTTCTGCTTCATCGATCGTCATTTCTGTCGTGTCCAGTAATACAGCATCCTCAGCTTTGACAAGCGGTGAAATTTCACGGTTCATATCCAGCTCATCCCTTTTGATGATCTGGGCCGTGAGCTGTTCAATGTCTATATCGCTGCCGCGATCCTTCTCCTCGATCAGGCGCCTGGCTGCCCTGACCCTGGGGGATGCCTGCATGAATATCTTGAGTTCTGCCTCCGGCAGAACCGTCGTTCCGATATCCCTGCCGTCCATGACGACGCCTCTCTCCTGTCCGAGTTTCTGCTGCATGGAAACGAGGTAATTGCGCACAGATTCAAAGCTTGAAATTTCACTCACCTTTGAAGTCACCGCCTCAGATCTGATTTCTTCCGTGACATCCCGCTGGTTCAGGAGCACCCGGTTTCCATCCCCTCTTTTGAATGTGATTTCAACATCTTCCAGAGAATCGATGATATCTTTTCCTTTTTCTATGTATAATAGAGTCACGGCCCTGTACATGGCCCCGGTATCGATATAAATATAGCCCAGCTTTTCGGCCACCCGTCTGGAAATGGTGCTTTTCCCTGCAGCAGCGGGCCCGTCAATTGCGATATTGATTTTTTTATCCATTCGAAATCTACCCACCTTGATTGATTGTTCCTTTTTATTTTATCATATATTCAGGCCTTAGCTTAAATTTGGAGACATTTAATAAGATAAACTTAAAAAACCGTCCCGGGAGGAAGAAAATGAAAAGAATCCTTGCTATACATACTGGAGGTACAATCAGCATGTCGGAAACGGATGGCGTGGTCAGCCAGGGGGTGGAAAACCCTTTGAACATCGGCAGCCACATGATCGACGATGTCGGTGTGGTGGAAATCTATCCCATCAAAAAACCGTCCCCGCACATCACTGTTGATGACATGAAGGAATTGAGGAAGTTCATCCAGGACAAAGAAAGGGACTATGACGGCTTCGTCATCACCCACGGGACGGATACACTGGAAGAGACGGCATACTTCCTCGACATCGCATTGGATGTGCGGCCACCCGTAGTCATCACTGGAGCGATGCGCTCCTCGAATGAAATCGGCAGTGACGGGATGTACAACTATCTTTCAAGCATACGTGTCGCGGCAGAGAGGGAATCTGAAAACAGAGGTGTGCTTGTCGTCTTCAATGATGAAATACATACTTCACATTCCGTGACGAAAACACATACTTCCAATATCGCGACATTCCAGAGTCCGAATCACGGCCCGGTCGGCTTTCTAACGAAGGAGAAAGTCTACTATCATCATTCGGTGAAGCCCCGGATGAAATTCGATGAGGTGGATGCGGAGATGAAAGTCGGTCTGATAAAGGCCCACGTCGGCCTTGATGAAACTTTCTTCGACGCTCTGATCAAAGCTGAGTATGATGGGCTGATCATCGAAGCCATGGGACAGGGCAACATGCCTCCGGGAGTCATGCCTGCCCTGGAGCGGGTGCTTGAGGCAGGTATCGTCACCGTCCTCGTTTCACGTTCATTCAACGGCATCGTCGGCGGTTACTACGATTACCGGGGCGGCGGCTACGAATTGAAATCGATGGGCATCATCTTCTCAAACGGCCTCAATGGCCAGAAGGCAAGGCTGAAGCTGCTGCTTGCACTCTCCAATCTCGAGCGTCATCTTATAAAAGATGTATTTGAACATTAAAAAATCAGTCTCCCCTTGCAGAGACTGATTTTTTTATGATATCCGGTATGATCTTCCTGCCGTGGAAACGTCCATTTTCGATGAATATGGTGTTTGCATCATCGCCGGCTGCTATGACGCCTGCGATGTACAGGTTCTCCACATCAGTTTCCATTGTGGCAGGATCGTACACCGGTATGAAGCTTTCTCCGCGTTCAGTGAGCCCGATGCCGAATGATCGAAGAAAGTCATAGTCAGGATGATATCCCGTCATTGCCAGGACAAAATCGTTTCTGAGCACCGTCATTTCCGGACCCGTCCTGATCACTGCATTCTCCTCTTTGATTTCGAGGAGATCCGTGTTGAAACGGTAATCGATCTTGCCATGGTCTCCAAGTGATTTCAGGTGGGGCAGCACCCATGGTTTGATGCTTTTGGAGTAATCCTGCCCCCGATAGATGACTGTGACATGTGCACCCGCTTTTTCAAGTTCTATCGCGGCATCGGCGCTGGAGTTTCTGCCTCCGACCACCAGGACATGCCGGTTGAAGTAAGGATGGGCTTCTTTGAAGTAATGGGACACCTTCTCCTTATCCCCGCCCGGTACCTTAAGTTTATTCGGTTGGCCGTAATAGCCTGTCGCGATGATCAAATATTTGCAGGAATACCTGCTTTTAAGTGTATCGATGATGAATCCCTCACTTGTCTTCCTTCCGGAAGTCACTTTCTCGTAGACATTGATGTTCAGACCATAATGTCTCACCACTTCCCGGTAGTATACGAGAGCCTGGTTCCTCGCGGGTCTGCCGGCTTCGATTATGAACGGAAGATCGCCGATTGCAAGTTTCCCGGATGAGGAGAAGAAAGTCTGGTGGGTCGGGTAATTATATATCGCATTGACGATATTGAACTCTTCAAGTACGAGATAGTCCATATCATTGATTTCAAGTTCGACTGCGGCAGCCAGACCGCATGGTCCGGCCCCGATGATGATCGTTTCATGATACTTCATCTCCGCTGGACTGCCCATCAGGGGATGACGAGTTCCTGACCAAGACTGATGTTGTTACCGGTGACGCCGTTGGCGTCGCGTATCCTCTGGACATTCTCGGCAGATCCGCTGCCATAATATTGTCTTGCAATCTGGTAAAGGTTGTCACCTTCGCCCACCACATGGGTCGCTCCAACCGACTCCTGGTCCTCCCCGGAAGCATCTTCATCCTGTGCCTGTCCGGCTTCAGCCTCTCCCGAAGCATCTGATGTTTCCTCCGCGGATTCATCTCCACCCTCCCTTTCTTCGATCGCATCTCCGGCGATATCTTCAAGGATTGAAAGTTCATCACTGCTGTAGACGGCTTCAACATTTTCAGAAGCAAGATCTTCCTCTTCGGTAACTTCAACATCTTCCTCTTCGCTTTCACCGGATTCATCATCTTCCGTCCCCCTGGATTCGGCCATGCGCCTCTCCATCTCGAAGCGCTGATCCTCAAGCCCTTCATCACGGCCCTCGTCTTCTGCAGCTTCTTCGCTTTCCGCAGCCTCTTCAGTTTCCTCAGTACCCCCATCATCTGTCGCAAGTTCCATGCCGTCATTTGAAGGCCAGAAATTGCTGATGATGATGAATCCGAGGAACAGGGTGAGTGGAACGATGATGACACCGGCGGCGATCAACGGAACCAGCCCCTTGTTCCTGCCGGCTCCCTGCTCGTCACGGGATTCATCCGCTGCAATCTTTTGATTTTTCGGCCTGTTCCTGAATTCGTCCAGTTTTTCCCTCGTCACCTTCAATTCATCGGAAAACCTCTCATTATAACTCGAGAGTTTGCCCGCAAAGAAAGCCTTGCCTTTCTCAAGATTCTCCCGGTTGAAGTATTCTTTGACTTTGGATGAAAATCGGGTCGTAGCATTTTTTGCATCCTCTTTATATTTTGCGCTGCGTTTGAACGATTGCTCTTCGGTTTTGTTTTCATCTTCTTTGACGTTATCTTTTTTTTCTTTGTTTTTAGCTTTACCTTTGGACTGTTCAGCCTCATCCTGTGTACGTTTATGTTTGATATCTTTATAAAAATTGTCTTTCATTGGACATTCTCCTCAACCTTAAATCTTACTTATATATTATATTATTAATTGTATGAATTTCAAAGCATTATCAGACCAAAGATGTGAAGCACTCATAAATAAACGTATTTGTTTGTAAAAGAATATTCTTCACTATAAAATTGATAAGGAAGATTTTCTTAAGAGGTGAATTTATGGGCGTGAAAAAATACACCATAGTGGATATGGACACATGCATCGCATGTGGGGCATGCGGTGCATCAGCCCCGGATATATATGATTATGATGATGACGGTATAGCATATGTCATCCTCGACGATAATACGGGTACAGCGGCTGTGCCGGAAGCACTATACGATGATCTTGACGATGCCTTCAACGGTTGTCCGACCGACTCGATCAAACTTGCCAGGGAGCCGTTTGACGGGGACCCGTTAAAATTCGAATAGTCAAAAGAGGCGGTCCGTGACCGCCTCTTTCTCATATTTTATTCAATTTGGGAATCAACTTCTTATAAACGACGAAAGCGACGAGACCGACGATGATCCCTTTTATGATATTGAAAGGAATGATTCCCGCAGTGACGATGATCCTCAGATTCTCTATGATATCAGTCTGATCGATGATCATACCGTAGAGAGGCAGGAGGACAAAATAATTCAGGACCGACAATACGAGGGTCAAAGAAACCGTCCCGACGATGAAGCCGATGATGATCGATTTTGAAGTCTTGTTCCTGACGTAGATGAAATACACCGGCAGCAGCAGTGAAAAGGAGGCCAGCAGATTGGCCAGCGGACCAATCGGTTCCCCCGCGGCAAGCAGTCCGTAGATCAATATTTTCAATACGATGATCAAGGAACCCGTGACCCCCCCGTATAGTATGAAGCCGATGAATGCCGGTATATCAGACAAATCGACAGTCAGATACGGGGGTATGAAGGGCAGCGGGAACTTGATCAGCATGAGCACGAAGGATATTGCAGAAAGTATACTGATGATGATGAGTTTCCTTAAACGGTTTCTATCCATGGCTGACTCCTATTCATGATTATTTTTTGGAAGAATGATTTCAAAGGTTGTGCCGACACCCGGTTCACTGTATAACTCAATTTTCCCCTGATGTCTTTTGATGATGGAAGAGACGATGTACAGACCCAGGCCGGTGCCGTGTTTACCGCGCGTCCGTGATTCGTCCACCTTATAAAAGCGTTCAAAAATACGATCCTGGTGCTCTTCTTTGATGCCTATGCCGGTGTCTGCCACGGAGAATACGACCTCGTCCTCTGCATCCCGGACCGTCAATGTGATTTTATCACCCGGTTCTGTATAACGTATGGCGTTGTCAATCAGGTTGTTGATGACTTGTTCTATCTTGCCATAATCAAAGTCGAAAAATACGCGTTTCGACACAGTATCGATTTCAAGATCAATTTCTTTTTCATGCAGGGCGTGTTTGAATTTCATGGTTATTTCTTTGATCAGACCCATCAGGTCATTGCCCTCGATATTCATCAGATCTGAACCGCTGTCCATCCTCGCAATCGTTATCAGTTCATTGACCAGCCTGTTCATCCTGTCCGATTCATCCTTGATTATCTTGATCATTTCATTGACTTCTTCAGGTTCCGTGACTATACCATCCAGAATCGCCTCCGAATAACCGCTGAGCATGACCATCGGCGTCTTGAGCTCATGGGAGACATTCGCAATGAAATCGGCACGCATCGCTTCCGTCTTTACAATTTCAGTGATATCCCTGATCAGGACGATGGTACCGTATGTCATATTATCGCTCACAACCGCTGTATATGACACCTGATAATGGTGGTTGGACATATTGAGGCGTTCAATCTGGGGGGTCTTCGTATCCGCAATGTTCAGAACATTATCAAGGAACATCTCCTTCTCATGACTGTTCGAGGAGAGTGCGGTGTAAATGGAGTTCCCCTTGGCGTTGCTGTAGATCAATTCTGCGTCCGTATCAAAATACAGCACACCCTCTTCCATTGAGCTGAAAATCTCTTCACGCAGGTTTTTCTCATGAAGCACGGCTTCGATGTTCTTCTTGATGTCCCTGTTCATTTTATTGAACGCAAGAGTCAGTTCCCCGATTTCGTCCCTGCTTCTCACTTCAAGAGGCTTGTATTTGCCGCGGGAAGTATTGTAGGCGGCTGTCTTCAAATTGATGAGCGGCCGGGTGATCCTGTTAAGTAAAAGAAAGGCGAAAATGGTCGTTCCGATGATCAGAATGCCTGTCGTAAAGAACATGATGATGGTGATGCCGCTGATCGACTGGTTCACGGCATCCAGATCCCTGTACATGATGATGTGTAGATTTTCATCGAAATACCTTGTGAGGCTGGAAGTCTTTATCATATACATGCTGTTGTACAGGTCGTCAATGATGAATGTGCTGTCAGTCAGATTCTCGGTGTTCATCCTGTTGTATATCTCTTCATCGAGCGCTGACAATGGCAGCAGTGGATCACCAGCGTACAGAATGATCAGGTTATCCTCCTGAAGAAGGCTTGTATTGCCGAGGCTGTCTATGTCGTGTTCTGTGAGGAGTACCTCCCCCACCCTGTTGACGTCTTCCTCCAAAATCGTCTCGGTGGTATTGAAGACATAACTCCTGAAAAAAAATATTAAAACCAGCGTCAATATAATTAAAACTGCAGTCACCATCAGAATGATGGTCAACCACAGTTTAGAGACAAGACTATTTAATGATCTCACAGCTCATTGACCTCGAATTTATAACCTATGCCCCACACTGTGTGGATCATACGGCTTGCTTCCGGGGAGACTTTATTAAGTTTCTCCCTCAGTCGCTTGACATGGGTGTCCACTGTTCTGAGATCGCCGTAAAAATCATAATGCCACACCTCTTTAAGGAGTTCTTCACGGTCGAACACCTTATCCGGACTTTTGGCCAGGAACAGCAGCAGTTCATACTCTTTAGGTGTGAGGTTCACTCTTTTATCATCTGCAAGCACCCGGTGCGCATCATTGTCGATGACCAGATGTTCATACACGATGACGTCTTTTGCCGTCGTTTCCTGCTGGATGAAGGCAGTTTCGGAGGAGCGCCGCAGTATGGCCTTGACGCGCAGAACCACTTCCCTAGGGGAGAACGGCTTCACTATATAATCATCCGCACCCACCTCGAAACCTTCGACCCGGTTATTTTCCTCGCCTTTGGCAGTGAGCATGATGATCGGCGTGGATTTCTCGCGGCGCAGCCTTTTGGCCACTTCTATGCCATCCATCACAGGCATCATCAGATCAAGAAGAATGCAGTCATAATCATTTTCCAAAGCAAGTTCCAGTGCTTCTTCACCATCTTCAGCCTCTGTGATTTCATAACCCTCCCGGACCAGGTACATATTCAATAATTTTCTGATGCGTTCTTCGTCGTCAACAATAAGAATTTTTTCTGTCATATTCACCCTCTTCTCTAATTATGCATATGAATGAAGCCCTGCAACGATCAGGTTGATTGCAATCAGGTTGAAAAGTATCAGTAGGAAGCCGACCACTGCAAGCCATGCGGATTTCTCACCTTCATATCCCCTGTTCAGCCTCAAGTGCAGGAAAATGGTGTAGAACATGAACGTGATGAAGGCCCAGGTCTCTTTTGGATCCCAGCCCCAGAATCTGCTCCAGGCGATCTGCGCCCAGATTGCTGCAAAAAAGATGCCGCCGAGTGCGAATAAAGGGAAGCCGATTATCACTGAACGGTAGCCGATTTCATCCATTAAATTAAGGTCGGCTTTGTTGGCAAGCGGCTTGACGAATGCGAAAAGCCGTTTCCTTAGAATAAGGCGGAGTATGCCATATACCAGGGTTCCAAGGATGAGGGACCAGAGTACCGTATTCAGCGATTGTGAATTGATGACCGGTGGCAGATCGATGCCTGCATGGAAGTGGTCTACCTGTTCATACTGGTTGTCACCGACATGTTCGACAGGTATGGCCTCTGCATAGTTCACGAGACTTGGCAGGTGGTAATCTGCAACCATCGTCTCCCCACGCTGGTCGGTATACATGAATTCATCACTGTAACCCACTGCACCCTGCATGACAAGTGTCGTGCCGATATATACCAGGACGATGACGATACCTGCCATGATCATCTCCAGAGTACGTGCCCGCCATGATTTTTCGTTGAGCGGTATCGCTTTAAGAAGGTAAATGAACCCCGCAACGGCACTCATGGACAGAATGCCGTAGGAGATCGATACAGTGATCACATGAATCGCAAGCCAGTTGCTCTGCAATGATGGGATCAGGGGATTGACATCGGTCGAGAACAGGCTCCCATATGCAATCAGCAGTAGAGAAACCGGGATTGCAAATAATCCAAGCACCTTTGTTTTATAATAATGATAAGTGATCAGATATCCCAGAATTAGCATTATCGAAAAAGTCGCGATAAATTCATACATATTCGATACCGGTGCATGTCCCGTTGCTGTCCATCTTAATATAAAATAGCCCAATTGCATAACAAAAGCCACTACCGTCATGATGATGGCCGTATTTTCAAATCTCTTCTTCCCGCTCCTTATGCTGATTGAAAGAGGCACGAGTGCCACTAATAATATGAAGAATGCTGAAGTGATCAGCCAGTTACTAATCGATAAAAGTGTTGATTCCATATTTATTTCTCCTCACCAATGATGACGCCTTCATCAAAATCTGTTGCATCTCTGTCAAATATCTCATCGTAGCCGTTTTCCTTCAAAACAGGATCGATATCTTTTTTCAGGCCAAAATAATTTTTATTGGTATGGGCACCGATACTGAAGCCATCTTCATCATTGATCCATATACGCCTGTGGTTGATGTAGGAACCGATGAAGAGTCCGATCAGAAAGATGCCGAACCCGGTAGCTATGATCGGTAAAGTCAGGTCTTTCTTCAAAGTCAGCACGGTCGCCATGTGATTTTCATTTTCCACGAACCTTACATTATATTCATTATCCTGTGTGATGTCGGTCGAGAGCATGATCTGCAGCAGACTGAGTTCACTTGAGTCACCGTCTGTCACTTCAAAAACGAATGCCGGATTCGTGGCGACAGGTGTCTGCGAGATGAGCGCCCCATTATCATCTATCTCAACGAAGTCCGGTGCATATGCCCTCATATTCACTTCCATACCGTCTCCGACATCATAAGTACGGTCAGGATCATCGAGATCGATGGTGAACGGTTCGCCGATTACTTGTTCATTGCTGTCTTCCAGCTGAAAAGTCATCGACTTCATCTGTGAGTTATCATAACTCGACTGATACAGTTCAAACTGATCAAAGCGGTATGGGTGATTCACACGTATGCTGTAATCTTCAACTTTCTGCAGATCCGGCTGAGCCCCGACAACATCGACATTCTGGTTTTCGTAAAAAGTGATGTCGGTCTGATAATTGCTTGTGATGACTTCATTGGTGTTCTGCAATGTCTCGTCAAACACCGATCCTCCTTCTTCATAGATGTCAACGATGAATTCATTGTTCTCGACATAATATTCACCTTCCGTTTCAGGAAGCTGGACGGTTTCGCCTTCTGTGATATAAATGAGCTCGTCGACATACATGCCCGGGAAAAACCTCAACATGCTGCCGAACAGAAGCAGGATCAGCCCTGTATGGTTTATGTAGGGTCCCCATCTTGAAAGCCTTCCTTTTTCGAGAAGGTGGTGACGGCCTTCGGATTTGACTTTATAACCTTTTTTCTTAAGCCCCTCTATGACGCCGGCAATGCTGCCTGAATCTGCGTCATGCAGGTTCAATCGTTGTCTCCTGTAAAACGTCGGGTGCTTTTTGGCCCGCGGATTTTTCAGGGACTTGTACAAAGGTACGCCTCTGTCGATGCTTGCTGAAATGATTGACAATGCAAGCATCCCCATGAGCAGTATGAACCACCATGAAGAATACAGGTTGTGGAAGCCAAGCTCATAGTACAGCCTGCCGAGAGTGCCGTAATGTTCTGTATAATACTGCAGCGGGTCCGCTCCTACAGGGATGAAATATTCCTGGGGGAAAAGCGTCCCGACTGAAGCGGCAACAGCGATCAACAGGATGATTGACACTCCGACTTTTATGGAAGTGAAGAATATCCAGATTTTATCAAAGATGCTTCTCGACCTCGTTTTGGACCGGATGGCACTGCCATCATAGCGCATGAGGTCTTTTATCTTCTTTTTGTCATAATCGCTGTTGATCATCTTCCCGCATGATTGGCACAGCTGGGTGCCCGGTGGATTCACATGTCCGCAGGATGCACATTCTATTTCATTCAATTCCATAACACTTCATCCTATTCCGAAGTAGATTGTTCCACGAAATTGTAGATATCATCTACAGATAGCTGATATTCCTGCTTTTCAACGACAACTCCGCTTTTATCGATTGCTATCGTCGTCGGCAGGGGTCCGATCTGATAAGCTTTGGTCACGTCCCTGTTACGATCCAGTGCAATCGGGAAGGAAAGTTCTTCATCAAGGCTCATAAGGAATTGATTGATCTGCTGTTCCCCTTCCGAAACATTTACAGCGATCAGTTCATATTCATCGTGACCTTCGTTATATATCGTGTTCATATCAGGCATTTCCTCGCGGCAGGGTTCGCACCATGTGCCCCAGAAATTCAATATGACGCCTCTGTCTTCATTGATTTCGGACAATTGCACGGTTCCACCATCAAGTGTCTCAAGCTGGAAATCGACTGCATCATCACCGACCTGCACGGCCTGTGAATCAGAAGTCAGGTTGAACCACAGGGTCACCCCGACCAAAACGACAATGCTTGTAATGATGGCCACCCTGAGTATATTCCTCGTTTGCTTCTTCATAAATTTCACCTACAGTAACTAGTTTGCTCCACCCATTATATCATTCATACAAAGTCACGGTTTGACATTATTATGACAATTGCTGAATCAGCCTTTCGCATTGGCGATCAGCTTTTTCACCTCATGCGGCTTTAAAAACCTGTGATCGCCTTCGCTTAACCCTTCCAGGGTCAGAAAATCATATCTGATGCGGGTCAATTTCAGGATTTCAAGGTCAAAATGCTCGAACATCCGCCTGACCTGACGGTTGCGTCCTTCATGGATCGTCACATCGACGATCATGTTCTTATCTTTCTTATCGCGCACCACATTTACATCGGCCGGCGCTGTTTTGCCGTCTTCAAGCAGGATGCCTTCTGCCATCATCTTCTGCTCATGTCTCTTCAGGATGCCCTTGACCTTCACCCTGTATGTTTTGGAAATTTCATATTTGGGATGGGTCATGTATTGTGTGAATTCGCCGTCATTCGTCAACAGCAGGATGCCTGATGTGTCGTAGTCCAGCCGACCGACCGGATAAAGGCGCAGATCGAGCGCTTTGAACTTCGTTATCACCGTTTTACGCTTGCTCTCATCTTCCACAGAGGAAATTTCGCCAACCGGCTTATAATATAGGATGTATGTTTTCTCCTCTTTGGTGAGCGGGATGCCGTCCACTTCCACCTTATCTCCTTTGCGCACTTTCGTTCCGAGTTCGGTGACGGTACCGCCGTTCACTTTCACACGTCCGTCGATGATCAGCTGTTCTGCTTTTCGGCGTGATGTGACGCCGCTGTCTGCTATTGCTTTTTGCAGTCTTATTTCACTCATGATTTTCTTCCTCCTTTAAATTATCAAAGAACAGGTCGATTTCTTCCTGTTCCTTGATGTCATCCTGTGTCGGCAGTTCTTCCAGACTTTCCAGGCCGAATACATAAAGAAAAGTCCGGGTGGTGACAAAGTGCGAAGCACGCTCATTCTCAATGTTTTTTTTCATGATCAGACCTTTGTTCAGGAGCGTCGTGATCGGACCATCCGACTGGACCCCGCGCAGTTCCTCTATCATGGCACGGGAAGCGGGCTGATTATACGCAACGATGGATAAGACTTCCAGGGCGGCCTGTGACAGTTTATTCTTCGGTTTGTCCTGAAGTATACGGATGATATATTTTTCCATCGCGGGCGTCGTTTTAAGAAAATAAGTCTCCCCATGCAGACTTATATCCAGATGCGGCTTATCATAATTTCCCACTTCCTGCCGAAGCTGCTGTCTCGTCACCGGGACATGCATGATCAGCTGTTCTTCCGTCAGCCCGACATCTCCTGCAATATAAAGCAAACCTTCAATAATATCAATCTTTTCCATATTTTTGCTGCCTTTCAAATTGGTATTCACCATCATCCAAAATATTGATGATCATTCTATGCGATTTCACCCAGTCCAGCACTACCATGAAAAGCGCAACCACCATCGCCCTTGATTCATCCAGGCTGAATAATTCAGTAAGACGGAGTGATGATTTCCCATTGAACTTATCAGTGATATAGGACTCCGCATGCTCTTTTGAAATCACTTCCCGTCTGATGGAAACCATCTGCTTCTGATTCAGCGAGACCCGCATCCTGACCTTCTGGTATGCTTCAAGTAAGTGGTCCAGGGTCAATTCCAGGTTGTCCGCCTCTTCATCCGCTTCCTCGAATTCATGAGGCGCTTTGATGTACGTCCTGTCGTTCTCTTTTTTCAATTGGAAGAGTTCCTCTGCATACTGCTTGTAGTTTTGATACTCCAGCAACTGTTCCATGAGCTGTTCTCTCGGGTCCGTGTAATCCTCTTCGACAGCAACGGGTTCCGGCAACAGCATGAAACTCTTGATTTTAAGCAGTTCACTCGCCATGACCAGATATTCACTGGCCACATTGATCTCAAGTTCTTTCATTTGATTGATATATTCCATATACTGGGCTGTAAGAGAGGCCATCGGTATATCGTATATATCAATTTCAAGTTCCTTGATCAGATGCAGCAGCAAATCCAGCGGCCCTTCGAAAATATCTAATTTAACTTCATAAGTAAACATATTAAAACCTCAATCTTGGAGAATCATTATGGATGAAATCACTCTGTTAAAATACTATAACGAATTTATTATAAAGCAAGATTACTTCGAATGCCATGAAATCATGGAGGACGCCTGGAAATCGAAAAAGCATTATTCAAAAGAGGACGATGAAATTTTCTTCATCCAGCTCTCGACAGCTGAATACCATTATCGCAGAAACAACTTCTATGGCGCACGCAAAATATACAGACGTGCTGTCAAACGTCTGGAGGAACGCCCTTTCCCTCATCTTGAATATGGATTGGAGAGTGATGTCACACCGCTCATAAAGGAGCGGCTTGACGCCATAGGGGGCAAACCCTTCACTCCCCTCCTGCTGCCCCTCACCGGCCAGATGTTTGAAGCGCTGCGCGCCTATGCAATGCCCGGGCTCTCTTCGAAGGAATTTCTGAGGCAAATAGCAAAAATCCACAAAAAAGACATCACACTTGTACAGAAGCACCGCCTGCGGGACAGGTCGGAAATCATCAAAGTGAGGAACGAAAAGCTCAGGGAGAAAAGGTCGCGGAATCCCCGGGATTAAATGCAAAAAGCTGCAGACTGTGAAAGTCTGCAGCTTTTTTAGAATATGAGGAACCAATATGCAAAACCCCACAACAGGGCAAACAACAGTATGACCAAAAAAACGGCTTTTCTATTTTTCATAAGGCACCATCTCACTTAATAAACTTCTTCCGCCCGTTTCATACTCTATGCCAAAGTTCTCTGCCATCGTTGCAGCCAGGTCGCTGAACGTCTCACTCTGCCGCACCGGCCCGTAGTCCAGATCTTTTTTGGAAGTCATCAGAAGAGGCACATATTCCCTCGTATGATCAGTTCCTTTGTGGGTGGGGTCGTTGCCATGATCGGCAGTGATGATGAGCAGGTCGTCTTCCCTCAGTTTTTCGATGATTTCAGGGAGTCTCTCATCAAATTCCTTCAATGCGTTGGAATAGCCCGCCGGATCTCTCCTGTGGCCATATAATGCATCAAAATCGACAAGGTTTAAAAATGACAGTCCTTCAAAATCACGGTCAAGCACTTCGAGCAGTTTATCCACCCCGTCGTCGTTGCTTTTGGTTCTGACTGTATCGGTGATGCCCGACCCGGTGAAAATATCGTTGATCTTACCGATCGCTATGACATCCTTCCCGCTTTCCTCAAGGGCGTTCAGCACAGTCCTGCCGAATGGCTCCAGTGCGTAGTCGTGACGATTTCCCGTCCTTGTGAAGTCGTGCTTATTGGTACCGGTGAAAGGTCTGGCGATGACTCGGCCCACCAGGAATTCAGGCGCTTTGGTCATCTCCCTGACTTTTTCACAGATATCATACAGTTCATCCAAAGGGATGACCTCTTCATGCGCCGCAATTTGAAGCACAGGATCATTGGAGGTGTATATTATGAGGTCGCCGGTTTCCATCTGATGCTCCCCGTGATCTTTGATGATTTCCGTACCGCTTGCCGGGATGTTGCCGACGATCCCCCTGCCGGTCACCGTCCTGATGTTGTCGAGCAGTTCTTCCGGGAAACCGTCGGGATAAACTTTGAAAGGTTCTGTAATGTTGAGTCCAGCTATTTCCCAATGTCCGGTCATGGTATCCTTGCCGCGGGATATTTCTGCCATCTTGCTGTAAAATGCCTGTGGCTTTTCAGGGCAGCCGACTCCCGGCAGCTCATCGATGCAGCCGAGTCCCAACTTCTCCAGATTACCGAGTGTCACCGGGGAATCTTCGAGGAGATGCTTTAAAGTATGCGCCCCTTCATCCCCGAATTCAGCTGCATCATGCTGCGCACCGATACCCACTGAATCAAGTACTATCAAATGAACTCTTCTAAACATATAATACCTACTTTCTCGGATGGAATTGTTTATACATTTCGCGGATTTTCGAAGCGGAGATCTGTGTGTAAATCTGGGTCGTACTGATATCGGAGTGCCCCAGCATCTCCTGGACAGCTCTTAAGTCCGCACCGTTCTCGATTAAATGCGTTGCAAACGAATGTCTGAAAGTATGAGGAGTGATATTTTTACTGATGCCGCTCAGTACCTCATACTTTTTGATTGTCTTCCATAAACCCTGACGTGTGAATCCCCTGCCCCTGTTGGTGATGAAAAGATCCTCGGTGTCTTCGGTTTTGAGCAGCCTCGGCCTGATGCTGACGATATAATGTTCCAGCTGACGGGCGACAAAGTCCGTAATCGGTACGATACGTTCTTTACTGCCTTTGCCGCGCACCCTGATGAAGCCCATTTCCGTATTGACATCGGGCTTTTTGATGCTGATCAGCTCACTCACCCTGATGCCTGAAGCATAAAGGACTTCCATCATGGTGCTGTCCCGGACGCCTGCCGGCGAGTCTTCGGGTGTGGCAAGCAGTGTTTCCATCTCTTCGATGGTCAGATATTCAGGCAGCTTCTTCTCCCCCCGGACAGCAGTCAGCTTGATCGCCGGGTTCATTTTCGTGACATCCTGATTCAATAAGAATTGATGGAAATTTCTGAGTGTCGACTGTGTCCTAGAAATCGTTTTTGAACTTAATCCCTTTTCATTCAGATGTTTGATGAAACTGATCAGCATATCGGTATCCACTTTTTCCAAGGATTTGACGCCCAGCTCATCAAGATAACTTAAATAATGTTTCAAGTCCTGCTTATAGGAACTGAGAGAAGCCGGGCTCAGCCCCTTTTCAATTTTGAGGAAAGTGATGTATTCATCGATATGCTTATCAATCATCCGTGGCCTGCTCCACCTTCAGTGTACAATGTTTACATACACCATGAAAAGTCAGACGATGGTCTGTGATTTTAAAGTGAAAATCACTCTCGACTATACTTTCGACATCTCCCAGGAGGTCTTCTTCTATTTCCTCGACCGATCCACAGCTGATGCATACCAGATGATGATGGAAATGCTCTGCACCTTCCTTGCGGAGGTCATACCTTGAGACGCCGTCACCAAAATTGATCTTATCCAGGATCTTCAGTTCATTGAGAAGTTCAAGTGTGCGGTATACAGTTGCGAGACCGATTTCGGGATACTTTTCCTTCACTTTCATAAAAACATCTTCCGCGCTGAGATGATCACTTTCATTTTCCAACAATACTTTCAGTGTCACTTCACGTTGTGGTGTCAATTTATATTTTGCATCATGAAGGGCTTCTTTTATGTGCTGGATTCTCTTTTCCACGACGCCACCTACTTTTATCATTAATCATATACATTATACAAAACTTGCCCATGAAATGAAAGTTATTAATAATTATTATAAATAAAGTAATTCTAATTGAGAATTATAAATATGATAATACATATTGTACAGCAATAATGGTTTTGGCATCACGGAATTTTCCTGTGTCGAGGGCGTCCTGAAGCGAGTCTGTAGGAATCTTTTCGATATCCAGAAATTCATCTTTCTCAAGTGCCTGTTCTTCAAATTCCAAATCCTCTGCGATGTAAAGGTGGATGAGCTCACTGGCGAATCCCGGCGCAGTATAAAACTCATATAACTTATTGATGTTTGCAGCAACTGCTCCGATTTCTTCTTTCAATTCTTTTTTTGCAGTTTCAATCGGCGCTTCGCCCGTTTCCACTTTGCCTGCAGGGATTTCAAGCAGCACTTCACCTGTCGGCACCCTGAACTGCCTGACAAAATACAGGTGGTCAGCGTGGATGGCAATCAGTGCGACTGCACCTTTATGATGGACGATTTCCCTGCAGGAGGTCCCGCCGTCAGGCAGTCTGATTTTATCGTGCGTTACTTTAATGACCCTGCCGTTGAATATTTCCTCAGTTTCGATGACCTCTTCCTTCAAGTGATCATATGGTTAATGATTAGTCATAATGATGCTCCTCAGCTTTTTTATATCATCAATTATAGCACTAACATTATTGCTTTAAAAAGGGCCGAAAAGCTTTGATGATTCAAATTTTGTATGGAATAATTGGTATAGTTATCTTATCCCTGTATATGAAGGAGAGGTATTATGGAATATACGGAATCCAAAAGCGGGTTGAACTTCTCCCGGATGGCGCTTGGGTGTATGAATTTACCGGTCGAAGATGAAATTGCGGCTGAAGAAATCATCGAATACGCTTTATCACAGCATATAAACTTCTTTGATACTGCCGATTTATATCAATTTGGCAGGAATGAGGAAACAGTCGGTAAAATTTTGAAGCGGTACCAAAGCAGATATAATCTTTATGTCGGCACCAAGGTCGGCAATGAATTTGACAGGTCGCTGCAGCAGAAGACCGGATGGAATCCGGGAAGGAAGTATATCAAGGCTGAAATCAAAATGTCGCTCCGCCGTCTGGGCATGGACCACATAGATCTTTACCAGCTTCACGGTGGTACCATCGAAGATGATATGGATGACACCATCCTTGCGTTTGAAGAGCTGAAGTCAGAAGGTCTGATCAGAAGTTACGGCATTTCCTCCATCCGGCCGAATGTGATCGATCATTATTACAGGAAAAGTAATATGGATACACTCATGCTGCAGTTGAACCCGCTTGACAACCGGCCGGAGGAATTCCTTGAAGCACTGGATGGCATCACGATCCTTGCCCGCGGGCCTGTCATGCAGGGTTTGTTCACCGATTGCCATGAATATCACTTGAAAGAGAAATTCCCTGATGGTATCTTTAATTACCCGCAGGAGGAGTTGAGCCGCATATTCGCGATGCTCGCCCGTCATCATGACGATCTGACCGCTTTGTCATTTAAATACCTCATCGATAAAGGCGCAGTCATCGTGACTGGTGTAAGCACACTGGAGCAGCTGGAGAAGAATTTGGAAAGTTTGAAAAAAGCGGCTGCAATGGATGAAAATGAAATGAAGACAGCGGAAAAGCTGTTTAAAAAAGAAAGATACGAGGTTCACAGATTATGAAAAATTTAGGTGTTTGGATATGGACAGGTGTACTCTCTGTGTTCACCATTATTGCTGCGCTGGGGTATTATGCTTCCACACAGACCCTTTTCTTCAAACTGCGTGATGTGGAAGTGATCAAACGCAGGGAAACACGGGCGAAGAGAATAAATTTGGATGAATTCAGAAAGCTGCCCCAGGACGATATCCTGATTCCATCCAGATTCGACTACAGCATCAATGCTGTTTTCGTTTATCCGAATGATACGAATAAATGGGTGGTGCTGTGCCACGGGGTCACTGAAAACAAGATCAGCTCCATCAAATATTTGAATATGTTCGTCGGGATGGGATATAACTGCGTGATTTATGATGCAAGAAGACATGGCAATTCGGGAGGTATACATTCCACTTATGGCTTCTATGAAAAATACGATCTCGAAAGCGTAGTCGACTACCTGCATAAGCACTACGGCGAGGACATCGAATTCGGTATTCACGGCGAATCCATGGGGGCGGCGACCATGCTGCTCTATGCGGGTGAACTGTCGAATAAGGCGAAGTTCTATGTTTCGGATGCATCATTTTCAAAGTTTGCAGATCAGCTGACCTTCATTTTCGGACAGTATTCAAGGCTCGCTTCTCCATTCGTTTTGGTCATGACGAACCTTTTCTTCAGATTCAGAAGCAGGTTTTCATTGTTTAAGGTATCACCAATCAGAATCATCGACAAAATTGAACAGCCGATATTGTTCATCCATTCGAAGAATGACAAGTTCATCCCTTATCATCAGACGAAAGAACTTTATGAAAAGAAAAAAGGGCCCAAGATTGCCTGGTACCCCGGCCGCGGAGGACATGTCGAGAGCTTTAACCGCAATCAGGATGCCTATGTCGCGAAAGTCACTTATTTTCTTGAGAATTACGTAAAATGGGATGTTCGAAAAAGTCGTGGGTGAGGTGGACGCCTGAAGGCAGCTCCTTCGCCAATTCATTTAAGAACCCGTCCTCATAGCGGTTGCTCAGATGGGTGATCAGCAGCGCACCATAATCAATATTTTTTAGATTATCAAGCACACTGGTTATTTCAGAATGAAAATAGCGGTGTGCTTTTTCCTGTTCACCATCCAGATACGTCGCTTCGTGGACGATGACGTCACTCCTATCTATCAGTGAAAGATATTCCGGCTCTGCCATCACCCTTGTGTCGCCGTGAACGGAAATTTTGCGCCCGGTGATATCAGGACCAGTGAAATCCGATGTACGATATGTTTCCCCGTTGAATTCAAACACATCCGCCTTTTTTATTTCAGCATATAACGGGCCCGGTTCGATTCCTATGCCCTTCAGTTTGTCCGGATCCAGTGCTCCCGTTTTATCATTTTCCTTAAAGACATATAAAAAACTGTCTATATTATGGTCCAGCAGACGGACATGGACCTTGAAGTTGTCGATTTCTATACAGTCCTTGTGCCCGACCTCCACGATGCTGAGCGGGTAATTGAGTCTGGAACCGCTGATTTCAAAAGTGATGTCCAGCCAATTTGCCAGTCCCTTCGGCCCGTAGATGGTCAGCGGCAGATCTTCCCCGCCCTGGTGTGCACGTGAAGAGAGGAAGCCCGGAAGTCCGTATATATGGTCGCCGTGCAAATGCGTGATGAATATACTCCTCACTTTGGAAGGTTTGATGCTTGTATGGAGTATCCTGTGCTGCAACGCCTCCCCCGCATCTATCAATATGTACTGATTGGTTTCATCCACTGCATCCAATATGTAACTCTGGGTGTGCCTTTTCTTGGACGGCAGCCCTGCCCCTGAACCGAGAACTGTAAATTGCATAAAATATCACCTGTTTTGATTGATTTGTCAATTATATCATAATAATTGAGTTTTTAAGATGACAGTGAAATAATTATATTACAAGAACTGAACTTTGAAGGTGGCATCAGGCAGTATGGAGACTGTTAATTTTATTGAAAAATTCATCATATATATAGAAGATCATTTAAGGGAAGAGATCGATTTCAGTGAAGCACTCTATAAATTGGGTGTCGAACCGAAATCCTTCATTACGATATTCACTTCACTGGTGGGTATGACACCTTATGAATATCAGCAGAAGCGGAGGATGACCGAGATTGCATACGAACTTTACGAAGGTCATCGCAGACTGATAGATATTGCGAAATATTATGGCTTCAAGGATGCTGATGAATTCAAGCACAGGTACAGGGAAAGCATGGGCATCTCCCCTTATGAGACTGATAAATATATTGGGACGCTCGATCTGCTCGAGCGCATCACATTCGAAGTCGTCCCCGTGGACAAGCCTGAATACCCTTCCCGCACAGTCTATGTGGAGAGCTTCAGGATTGTGGGTTTCACACAATACTTCTCACTCAATGATTACAGCCGCACCAACAAATTGAATATGCTTAAAAACCTCGAGAAAAATGGCTTGATCGATGAATTGCTCGGTTTCAACAGCGGACGCATCAAAGGGGTCATTTTACATGAGAGGATCGTCAGGGATGAACTGGAACTGATGGTCGGCGTGGCTTCTTCGGATGCTTCACCTTTCAATGAAACCTTTACGGAATCGGGTGATTTCACGATTTTTGAGGGGACAGGAAGGGCGAGTATGCTGATGGAGGATATTTACCGGTATATATTCAGAAGATGGCGCTTCAAAAGCACAAGGGAGCTGAACTGCGATTTTTCAATTGAAGTGCTCAAAAGTCCATTTGATATAGACTATGACGATTCAAAATTACAGGTATGGCAGGCGTTGGAATGAAAAAAAGAAGGTGATATCACCTTCTTTTTTTGTTTATTTTGCCTGCTGAACTTTGATGATTTCCACGATGAGCTCAGTTGCCTTGATCAGTTCTTCAATCGGCATTCTTTCCGAGGTGGTATGAATATTCTCATAACCGAGGCCCAATACAACAGTCTGTATGCCTTTGCCATTGAATATATTGCCGTCGCTCCCACCGCCGAGTGATATGAAATCTGCTTCTCTGCCGATATTCTCTATCGCAGTTTTTACGGTGGACACCACTTCCGAGTCCTGTTCTGCATAGAGGTGATCATACATCTTTTCAATACTGACTTCTGCGCTTCCGCCAAATGTTTCTGCAGCTTTTTCAAAAGCTTCTTTCATATGCTGTGCCTGCGACTCCATCTTTTCAGGGTGCTGGCTGCGCGTCTCGGCGAGCACATAGGCATAATCGGCGACGATGTTCGTGGCGCTTCCGCCTTCGATACGCCCCACGTTGGCAGTGGTCTCGGAATCGATCCTCCCGAGCTTCATCATACTGATCGCTTTGGCGGCAATATTGATGGCACTTACACCTTCTTCGGGCGCGACTCCGGCATGGGCGGTCCTGCCGTGGAGATGGGCTTCCACCTTGCTCTGGGTCGGTGCACTGGTGACCACCGTGCCCACTTTCCCGGTGGAGTCGATGGCATAGCCGAAGTCGCTTTTAAGCTGGCCGGTATCAAAAGCCTTTGCCCCGACCAGCCCCGACTCTTCCCCGACCGTGATCACGATTTCAATATCGCCATGAGGGATGTCATTTTCCTGGATGATATGGATTGCTTCCACAAGCGCAGCAATGCCCGCCTTATCATCACTGCCAAGTATCGTCGTGCCGTCAGAGACGATGTAACCTTCTTCAATTTTCGGCTTTATCCCTTTCCCCGGGGTGACGGTGTCCATATGTACTGTAAAATATACGGGGGCAATATCTTCCGTGCCTTTCAGCCGGATCAGGAGGTTCCCCGCACCGTGTCCGGTGATTTCTACACTGTCATCTTCAATGATCTCGACATTGAATTGATTGAAGTGGGTCTTTAAGTAGTCGGCGATCTGACGCTCATCGCCCGACTCCGAGTCGACCTGGAGCATATCCATGAACTGCCGGATCAAACGTTCTTCATTCATAACTTTTCCTCCATAATAATATTGATTGTGACAAACGAGTATAATATACTGATTACAGTAATCAAGTAAGGATGATTCTTATGCAGAATAAAAAAGTAAGACAAGTAATCATTTGGTTCATGGTGTTTTTGATTGTTGTTTCAGGTTTACTATTCGGCGTGAGCATGATCACATCATTTTAACTAAATTAAAGAGGTCCTTACAGGACCTCTTTTTTATACCTCTTCACAATGTTCTTCGAACCATGCCTGAAGGTTTGTAATGACGCTCATCGTCTCATGCCCTTCAATTTCATGCCTTTCAATCATATCTACGATTTCTCCATCTTTGAAAAATGCAAAAGAAGGTGAAGATGGCAGGAAGTCCGGCGCTTTATCGCGGACATGTTCCGTCGCGTCTTTGTCCTGACCGGCAAAAACTGTAAGCAGCTGATCGGGAAGCTTGTCATAATTCAATGCATGTTTGGCTGCAGGGCGTGCAATCCCGCCCGCACAGCCGCAGACCGAGTTGACGACTACGAGTGCCGTCCCCTCTTTATTTAAATGTTGATCGACTTCTTCGGGTGTCGTCATTTCAGTGTAGCCTGATTCACGCATCTCACTGCGGGCAGTCGTCACGATATCATTCATGTACAAGTTAAAGTCCATGTTCATTATTGAATCTCTCCTAGTCAATATAAACCTTATCACGCAGATAAGGTTTATATTATTATCGTTAATCCCAGTTTATCCATAAAATTTTACTTTGTAAAGATTAATACACCGAGGTATGCTCTGCAGACATCTTTTCGATTTTCTCTTTGACCTTCTTTAAAAACTGTCCGGCGACGAGACCGTCGAGAACACGATGATCGATCGACAGGCACAAATTCACCATATGTCTGACCGCTATCATATCGTCGATGATCACAGGTTTTTTGACTATGGATTCCACCTGGAGAATGGCAGCCTGCGGATGATTGATGATGCCCATGGACTGGACGGAGCCGAAAGCGCCTGTGTTATTGACGGTGAAAGTCCCGCCCGCCATATGTTCTGAGGTGAGTTTGTGCTGCCTGCCGAGATTCGCAAGTTCATTGACCTGCTTTGCGATACCTTTGATCGTCAGTTCATCTGCATTTTTGATGACAGGCACATAAAGCTTATCATCACCTGCGACAGCGATTGAAATGTTGATATCTTTATTCACTACAATCTTATCCCCCTGCCATGAACTGTTGAGCATGGGAAATTCCTTCAATGTCTCTGCTGCAGCTTTTACGAAAAAGCTGAAGAAAGTCAGATTGAATCCTTCATTCTTTTTAAAATCATCTTTCAGATCATTACGCAGGTTGACGAGATTGGTCGCATCCACTTCCATCATCAGCCAGGCATGCGGTATTTCCGTTGCTGACTGCACCATTTTATCTGCTATGGCTGCACGTATCCCGGTGACCGGAATTTCTTCACCGGCCATGACGGAAGGCTGGGTGCTTTCAGGTGCATGCCCAGGCACCGGCTTACCGGCAGGAGCGGTTCCAGGCCCTTCTTCAATCTCTTTCAATATATCTTTTTTAGTTATCCTGCCGTTGAAGCCCGAGCCGTTGACCTTGCTCAGATCTATATCATTTTCACTGGCCAGCCGCATCACCACAGGAGAAATCCGTGCACCCCGGGGCTTGTCGGCAGTTTGTGCAGGAGGTGCCTCAGGTTTTTCAGGAGCCGGTGCAGTCTCCTCTGCACTTGCGGAAGGCTCTTCCTCTGCTTCAAGTGTGCCTTCGCCGTTCCCAGTGTCCAGGGTGCATATCGCAACCCCGACTTCCACAGTTTCACCTTCACCGACTAGGAGCTCTCCTATCGTTCCGGCTGTGGCCGACGGCACTTCGGCCGTGACCTTGTCCGTGATCACTTCACACAGGGGATCGTACTCCTCAACCGTGTCCCCGGGTTTGACGAGCCAACGTTCTATCGTGCCTTCAGTAACACTTTCGCCTAATTTGGGCATTTTAATCTCAGTCACTTTATCCCCTCCATCAGTGCTCTAACAATTCAAGCATCTTCTCTTCTATTTTATCCGGATTGACCATGAAGTAATCTTCCATCAGCGGTGAATATGGCATGGCCGGCACATCCGGACCTGCCAGCCTCATGACCGGTGCGTCGAGGTCATAAAGGCAGTTCTCTGCGATGATCGCTGAAACTTCGCTCATGACGCTCCCTTCAAGGTTATCCTCGGTGACGAGCAGAACTTTTCCTGTCTTACTGGCGGATTCAATGATACTCTCCTTATCCAGGGGATAGACGGTCCTCAAGTCCAGAATTTCAATATCATGTCCATCTTTGGATAACCTCTCGGCTGCCTGCAGTGAATAATTGACACAGAGGCCGTAAGTGATGACCGTGATGTCTTCGCCCGTACGTTTGACATCTGCTTTGCCGATCGGTACCGTATAGTCGCCTTCCGGCACTTCTTCCTTCAAAAGGCGGTAGGCTTTTTTATGTTCGAAAAACAAGACCGGATCGTTATCCCTGATGGCCGAGATGAGCAGTCCTTTCGCATCGCTTGGTGTCGATGGTATGACGACTTTCAAACCCGGTGTGGACGCAAACAGCGCTTCAACGGATTGTGAGTGGTATAAGGCTCCGTGGATGCCGCCGCCGAAAGGTGCACGGATGACGATCGGGCAATTCCACTCCCCATTGGAACGGTACCTGATTTTTGCAGCCTCACTCAGTATCTGATTTGTGGCAGGCAGGATGTAGTCGGCAAACTGGATTTCAGCAACAGGCCTTTTGCCCATCATCGCCGCCCCAATCGCCGTACCGACGATGTTGGATTCTGCAAGCGGGGTATCAAGACAACGGAGTTCACCGTATTTTTCCTGGAGTCCGTCAGTCACCTTGAACACGCCGCCTTTTTTTCCAACGTCTTCACCGAGTATGAACACATCATCGTCTTTGCCCATTTCATGGTCCAGAGCATGGGTGATTGCCTGCAAATAAGATATTTTAGCCATTGTCTACCTCCTCATACACATGCCTGAGCGCATCCTCCGCCTTTGGGTAAGGTGCGTTTTCGGCTTCTTTGGTTGCATCTTTGACGATCAGTTTGAACTCTTCCTCTATCTCCAGGAACCATGATTCTTCAGCAATATTCTTTTCGACCATATAATCCTTCATCAGGACGACACAGTCTTCTTCTTTATTTTTCTCACGTTCTTCTATTGTACGGTATGAATCATCATCGTCGGAAGAATGGGCAGTCAGTCTGGTGGACATGGCTTCGATCAATGAGGCGCCTTCGCCATTGACCGCACGTTCCCTCGCCGCCTTGACCACTCCATAGACCGCGAACGGATCGTTGCCGTCCACGTGCTCACCATGCATGCCGTAACCGTGTGCACGGTCGGAAAGTTTATCAACTGCGTACTGAAGACGTGTCGGTACACTGATTGCATATTTGTTGTTTTCAATCAGGCAGATCACCGGCAGTTTATGTACTCCTGCAAAATTCAGGCCTTCATGAAAATCACCCTGGCTTGTGGAACCTTCTCCAAGCGTCGTCAAAGCCACCCGCTTTTCACCATCCAGTTTAAACTTATAGGCTGCGCCCACAGCATGTAGCACCTGGGTGGTGACGGCAGACCCCTGGGAGAGGATATTGCTGGCTTTTTTGCTGAAGTGGCCGGGCATCTGACGTCCGCCGCTTTGTATATCCCCGTCTTTGGCAAAAGCGGAAAGCATCGTTTCAAGCGGGGTCATACCGAAATGGGTCGCCAGTGCAAGATCCCTGTAATAAGGACTCAGAACATCTTCTTCTTTGTCCAGTGCAAATCCCGCGCCTACCTGTGTCGCTTCCTGACCCTGGCAGGATATTACGAAAGGCAGTTTACCCGCACGGTTGAGCAGCCACATCCTTTCATCGAGCTTTCTCGACAGCAGCATGGTACGGTACATTTCTTTAACATCTCCATCAGTCAAGCCGACTTCTTCATGATTTATCATAATTTACCTCCTTAAACGTGTATAGCCATTCCCTCGGCATCCAGGCCGAGTTCCATCAGTATTTCAGATACTGATGGATGTGCATGTATGCTCGAGCCCAGTTCCAGTGCAGAAGCATCCAGAAACTTTGCAAGTGAGACTTCGTTGATGAGTTCAGTCACGTTGGGTCCCACGAGGCTCGCGCCGAGGATATCCCCCGTATCCGGCTCGGTCAGGATTTTACCGAAACCGTTCTTATCACCTTCGATCACTGCTTTGGCAACGGTATTCAACGGTATTTTATGCACTTCGAATGTAATGTCCTCCGCCTTCAGTTCATCCTCGGTCATTCCGATGGATGCTGCTTCTGGAGAGGTGTATATACATCTTGGCACCTGATTGTAATCGAGTTTGAACGGTTCTTCATCCGTCATATGGGTGATGGCATTGAGTGCCTCTTTTGTGGCAACATGCGCCAGCTGTAAATTACCAATGCAGTCGCCGACAGCATATATATTGTCATCCTTCGTCTGATAGTATTCATTAGTCCGTATATAGCCATCCTTCAATTCTATCCTGGTGCTGGCCAGGCCGATGTCCTCGATATTGGGCGACCTGCCGATTGCCACCAGGACTTTATCGTAGATTTGTTCTTCCCCTGCTTTGAATTTTACAGCATCACTCTCCAAAATCACATTATTTTCATTCAGCTCCGCTGACAACTCAAAGAGGATACCTTTTTCCTCCAGGTACTTCTTCAAAGTGTTGCTGAGGTCACGGTCTTCATTTGGAAGGAGGCGCTCACCTGCCTCATAGACAGTGACTTTCGCCCCAAGGTCGTTCAGCATGCTTGCGAATTCCAGGCCGATGATTCCCCCTCCGATGATTGCAATGCGGTCGGGCACCTCTTCCAGCACCATCATGTCATCACTTGATAATATCATGGCCCCGTCAAAAGGCAGGAATGGAAGTTCACGTGGCCTCGACCCTGTACAGATCAAAACATTCTGGTTCACTAGTATTTCACTTTCTCCTTCATCGTCATGAGGGTTGTCAACCGCAACCGTTCCGGCCATGGGAGAGAAGAGTGACGGCCCTAATATCCGGCCATGACCTTCAAATACATCAACTTTATGTTTTTTCATGAGCTGCCGGATCCCGTTGTGCATCTGGGAAACCACCTGGTCCTTCCTTGCCACGATATTTTTCATATCGAAGGTCGGATTCACATTGTCGATCCCGAAATCCCCGGCACTCCTCATCATCGCCAAGGTCTCTGCCGACTTAAGGAATGATTTTGTCGGAATGCAGCCTTTATGAAGGCACGTCCCGCCCAGTTTGGATTTTTCGACGATTGCGGTTTTCAGGCCTGCCCGGGATGCTTTGATGGCGGCCGCATAGCCCGCCGTTCCTCCGCCCAGGACGACCAGATCATACTGATTTGCCATTGGTTCTCCCCCTCATTTGTATTCCTTGAGTATTTCTTCACCGGTCTTCACACGATATGCACCTTCAGCGAGCGCAAGCATTTCCTTTTCTCCCGGATATACATGTATTTCACCTAAGAATTCAATATATGGTCTGATCAGATCGATAAGAAATTCGCTGTATGCGAGACCGCCCGTAAATAAAATGGCGTCGATCTGACCTTTCAAAACTGCTGCACGGGCCCCTGCCTCTTTGGCGATCTGAACACTGAGTGCTTTGTAGATATCCAGTGCATATTGATCTCCCGACAGCGCCTCCTGCTCGATCTTAAGCGCGTCCCCTGTGCCTTTCAGAGAGATGAAGCCGCCCTCTTTGCTGATGGCCTTTTCCACTTCCCCGATCGTCAGCTCATTTTCCAGTATATATTTTGCAAACGCCCTGTTCGGTAGTGCACCGCTCCGTGTCGGGCTCATCGGCCCGTCGCCGTACAGGCCGTCATTCACATCGATGACCCTTCCCCTCATATGGGCGCCGGCGGTTACGCCCCCGCCCATATGTATAACTATGACATTTATGTCTTCATACCGCCTGTTGATGCTGGCTGCATAGTCCCGGGCGACGGCCTTCTGGTTGAGTGCATGGAAAATGGAGGCCCTCTCAATCCCTTTTATGCCTGTCACCCTGACTTCGTCCATCAATTCATCTACGACGACCGGATCGGTGATCGTCGCCTGGATGCCGTGGCTGCTCCCGATTTCATGAGCAAGTATGGCACTCAGGTTCGAAGCATGCTCCCCGCTGCCGGCGGCTTTCAGCTCTTCCAGCATTTGTTCATTCACGCCGTAAGTCCCCCCGTCGATGGGTTTCAATAAACCGCCCCTGGCACTGATGACATCCAGGGCTTTCACATTTAAGCCGTATTGATCCATGAAGTCATAAATCGATTTTAATCTGGCAGGCACTTGTTCGATCAGCGGGAGGCTGACTTCTTCAGTGGGAAGCCGTAAAGTAGCCGCGTACACTTCCTCCAGATCTTCAAAATATGCAACTTTAGTGGAGGTGCTGCCTAAGTTCAAAACGAGTATTTTTACTGGCATAAGTATTTATTTTCCTTTATTGAATTGATTTTTTTCATTTAGAGAAAATGTGCTCTTTACACGCATCATCTGCTCAATGCGTGTTTCGGCCAGACGATCTGCCGCCTGTGCGGTGGATATACCCTGCTCTTTTGCAATAGTGAAGATTTTATCCATCTGTTCATATATCCCTTTCACTTTCATGACCGCCCTGTCCTCATCATAACCTTCAAGTTCATCTGCGACATTGATGACGCCCCCGCTGTTGACGACATAATCGGGTGCGTAAACGATGTTGTTTTCAGCCAGCATATTACTATGCTTTTCTGCATCATCGAGCTGGTTGTTTGCACTGCCGCAGATTGCTTTGAACTTGAATTGCGGAATCGTTTCATCGTTTATGATGCCGCCCAGTGCACATGGTGCAAATATATCCGCTTCGACACTGTAAATCTCGTCAAGTCCGACCTGCGTGGCTCCAAAATCGTTGACAGCTCTGTCGACCGCCTCCTGGTTGATATCGCTGACGATCAGTCTGGCGCCCTCTTCATGAAGGTACTCGCACATTTTATATGCAACAGCACCTACACCTTGTACTGCAATCGTCTTCTCTGAAAGCGAATCATTCCCGTAAGCTTCCTTTGCAGTACGTTTCATGGCCATGTAGACACCAAGTGCCGTTTTCGGGCTCGGATCGCCGCCTGAACCGTATGATTCACTGATGCCGCAGACATAAGGCGTCTCCTGATAGATGTAATCCATATCCTGGACAGTGGTGTTGACATCTTCTGCTGTGATGTACCTGCCTCCGAGACTGTTGACATAGCGGCCGAGCGCCCTGAAGAAAGCTTCGGATTTATCTTTTTTTGCATCTCCCATGATGACCGTTTTCCCGCCGCCGAGATTCAGTCCTGCTGCCGCGTTTTTGTAGGTCATGCCTTTAGCCAGCCTCAATACATCAGTGATGGCTTCTTCTTCCGTCTCATAGTTCCACATTCTGGCACCGCCGAGTGCAGGTCCCAATGTCGAATCATGTATACAGATGATGGCCTTCAATCCGCTCGCTTCATCATGGCAAAAAACCAGCTGTTCATAATCATATTGTTCCATTTTTTCAAATATCATCTAAAACTCTCCTTCAATAATATTATAGACTAAGATAATGATTTCATGGCAAGACATATGGAATTGAATTTATCTTCAGCACTGTCCGCCCTTGAAGTAAGCACTATCGGAACTTTCGCCCCGACTATGACTGCAGCCACCCTTGCTCCGGCAGAATAGACAAGCGACTTGTACAATATATTGCCTGCTTCGATCTGCGGTGCGATGAGTATATCCGCGTCACCCGCAACTTCGGAGTCGATGTTCTTGACCGCGGCCGATTCTTTGGAAATCGCCAGGTCATACTGGAGTGGTCCGTCCACTATGAATTGTCTCATATTTTCCTCATAAATTCTTCGAATAACCTCTTTTGCATCCACAGTCGATGAAATCTTTGGATTGATCTTCTCGACAGCGGACAACAGGGCGACCTTCGGCCTCATAATGTTGAGGGTGTGGGCAAAATCAACGGCATTATTGATGATGCACCTCTTCTCCTCAACCCCCGGTGCAATATTCATTGCAGCATCTGTAAGTATGAAGGCCTTATGATAGTTTGGCACGTCGAACAATGCGATATGGCTCAAAATTTCATTATAGATCAGATCGTGCTTCTTATTCAAAACCGCCTTTAAAATTATGGAAGTGGGCAACGCCCCCTTCATAAGTATATCGCATGTGCCATCCGCCGCGAGCTCCACAGCAATTTCCGCTGCTTCAGCGTCAGACCCTGCATGATGGATGCGTATGCCGGGATGACCTGCATATTCCGCCCCCATGGATTCCAACAGCTTCTTAAGCTGCTTTTCATCATCCACAAGGTGTACGGATATATTGTACTCTTCCATCAGACTCAGAACCGGTCTGAGAAGCGTTTCATCAGCGGCACGTGAAATTGAAAGCGCCACCATTTCATTATTCAAATGACTGAAAATTTCATCAAATTCCATGATGTTCCTCCCCTCTGCAATTTTTATTATACATATATGCATATGAAATTACATAAAAAATAAGAAACGTGGAATATTAAGAATTTTTGTAGAATTGTACTATTCAAAAGAACATTGTATAATAATCAGGACATTAGGATTGGGTGAGTAATATGCAGAAAATCATAGCTTTATTGATTCTTGTGGTCCCGGCAATCCTTGCCGGAATCGGTGTGAAATGGATGAGGGACAGCGTATTCGGTGTCCTGAATGACCCATTCACCATGACCGCCTTGCAGTTTGGCGTCGGGCTGGCACTCTCCGTTGCCGGTATCTGGTTCATCGGCGGATATATCCTGCACCGCGAGAAAAAGAATAAACGGGCAGCCGAAAGGTTCCAGCAAAAAGAAAACACAACCGTTGATAAATATTAATCAACGGTTGTGTTTGTTTTTATCAGTGAACGTGCATTCAGAAGGGCTGCTTCCGTCACATCCTGCCCACTCAGCATGCGGGCTATTTCATATACATGATCTTCATCCGTCAGATATCTGGTGTTGGTGATCGTGCGTTCCCCATCACTGTCTTTGTATATATATAAATGATAGTCGGAAATGGCCGCCGCCTGAGGGAGATGGGAGATGACGAGTATCTGCCTGGATCTGGACAGGATTTTCATCTTTTCCGCCATTTTTGTGGCTACGCCGCCGCTGACTCCTGTGTCGATTTCATCAAGGATGAGGATGGACTGCTGATCATATTCAGCAAAAATGGATTTTATGGCAAGCATGACACGTGACATTTCCCCGCCTGAAGCCACTTTGTTCATTTCCTTCAAAGGTTCCCCTTTATTTGTGGAGATCATGAACTGGACATCACTGTATCCTCTTGCATGAAATTTATCCTGCCTTGTTTTGATTTCAAAATCCACCTGGGACATCTCCAGATCCATCAGTTCCTTTTGGATGCGGCTTTCCAGGAAATGTTTACGTTCATTCCTGAATGTATGGAGTGCATCCGCATTTTTCTCCATATCCGCGAGCAGCGCTTCCTTCTCCGAATTCAGCTTTTCAAATGAATGGGAAATATTTTCAAGTTCCTGTATATCGTTATCAAGCTCCTCCAGATAAGACAGGAGTTCCTCATAGGTTTTATTATACTTCCTCTTGAGGAAGTTGATGCTGTTCAGCCTTTCCTGAATCTGGTTCAGCCGTTGTTCATCATAGTCCATGGACGACATCGCGGAAGTGACATGCGCCTCGATTTCCTGGACGATATAATAACCGTCCATGATCGTCGGGCTGTAATCCTTGAATTCCGAATCGTATTGGGATAATGATTCAACTTGTTGATTGAGTTCATATAATGTACCCTGCGGGCTTTTTTCCGAAGACAGGAGCGCTTTGATTGCACTCAAAGAATCGAATACCTTTTCGAAGTTCATCAAGTATTCCAATTCCTCTTCCAGCTGCTCTTCCTCGCCCTCTTTCAACTCCAGGGCGGAAATCTCCTGGAATTGATGCTGATACAATTCAAGGGAGTCCCTCCGGTTACGGTCCCTGTATTCCAGCTCCTCGATTTTTTTGACGATCGCCTGGTACTTTTGATGATCTTTTTGATATTCACTGAAGATATCTTCATTCTGAATTTCAAGGAATTTATCGAGGTACAGTATATGCTTCCGCTTATCAAGTGCATCGAGCTGTGAAGACTGGGCAAATATGCTCACCACTTCCTCCATGATCGTCCTGAGCTGCGACAGCGTGATCATATGATTGTTCAGCTTGATGATGCTTTTTTTGTTTTGCATGATCTCACGGCGAACAATATATAACTCGTCCTCGGAGATATTATATTCTTCCAGCAGTTCCTTCATTCTCGGGGTGTCGGGAAAATCGAAGACCCCCTCTATGATGGAGCCTTCGGTATCATATCTGATATCTTCCTGGGAAGCCCTTTTCCCGTACAGGTAATTGATGGATTCGATGATCATGGTTTTACCGGCACCGGACTCCCCTGATATCACGGTCAGGCCGGTATGGAAATCAAGTTCCACATGTTCCAGAATAGCGAAATTTTTAATATTCAAACGTAAGAGCACTTACAACACTCCAATTTTTAGATCAGATTGAAAATACGGTCCCTGATTGTCTGCTGTGCATCTTCATCACGGCAAATCAATAAGCATGTATCGTCTCCGCAGATGGTTCCTATGACTTCTTCCCATTCCAGCTGATCTATAATCGCCCCGATGGACTGGGCATTGCCCGGGAGAGTCTTCAATACAAGCAGGTTCTGGGTATAATCGAGCTTGACGAAACTGTCCATCAGGTAGCGTCCCAGTTTCTCCAAAGGGTGGAATTTACGGTCTTTGGGCAGACTGTAGACGTACGCACCTGTCGGGGTCGGCACCTTAATCAGCTGAAGTTCCTTGATGTCCCTGGAAACGGTGGCCTGTGTGACATTGAAGTTATAATCATTCAGCATGGCTACAAGGTCTTCCTGCGTTTCTATCTTGTTGTTTGTGATGATTTCTCTTATCTTGATTTGTCTGATCGACTTGTTTGACATTCTTATCCCCCATATAATAAAGCTGTATATTTATACATATAATATCACAGCACGGGGTCAAAGTGCACTAAAAAGACACCCACTTAAAATAATAAGTGGATGTCTTCTGCAGTGAAGCTTCCTCTGCCGGCCATATTATGAGTCAGGTGGAGGAGATATTCCTGGTTCCCCTTTGCACCTTTCACTTTCGACTTGCTTATGGCTGCCGGCTGTAAGTCCAGCTCTTTGCATTCAGAAACCACCCTCTGGATCACGTTCTTGTGCGTTTCCACGGAAGTGATGATGCCGTCCGCTTCCCGCTCCTCCAGAAAGCTTTCAAACTGCGGCTTGATCAAAGCAAGGATTTCATACTCATGGTCGAATAATTTTCTGACATGCCGCAAAATCGGGACGATTGAAGTGAAGGAAACGTCGATTGTCATGATGTCGGGCACAGGCTTGAAGTCATCCTGGCCGGTGGCTTTGAAATTGGTCTGTTCTTTGACGACGACCTGCGGGTGGATCCTGAGCTTATAGTCGAGCTGGTTGGTTCCGACATCAACGGCATAGACGCGCTCTGCACCGTTCTGCAGGGCACAGTCGGTGAAGCCGCCTGTCGAACTGCCGATATCAATCATTATTCTTCCAGCGAGATCTATTTCGAATTCCTCAAGGGCCTGCTTCAGCTTCAGCCCGCCCCTTGAGACAAAGGACTTTAAATTTTTGAACCTGATATCAGCTTTCTCCGGGTCGATCATTTCCGAAGGTTTATATATCAGCTGATTTTTGTTCAACACTTTCCCTGCCATGATGAAGCGTCTGACTTCCTCAAGTGTCCCGATGTTGAAGTTTTCTTCCAGGTAAGTGTCAATTCGGACTTTCTTCATGTTTTAGCCCAATCAGTTTCATTGCTTCGGATTTAATGTTTTCAGAAGTGATGCCTATATCCTCCAGCAGCAGGTTGACATCACCATGCTCAATATATTCGTTGTCTATACCGATCCTTTTCAATTTGTTGGTATAGTGGTGATCGCTGAAGAAAGCCGCAATCATGCTGCCGAGTCCGCCTTCAAGCATGGATTCCTCGACGACGACGAGTGGTCTGCCCGACGCACCGAGCTCATGAAGATAATCTTCATCAAGTGGTTTGATGAACCTTGCATTCACCACAGCCGCTTCGATTTTCTCGCCATCGAGCGCATTTGCTGCATCTTCGGCAAGGGCAACAGTCGGTCCAAATGAAATGATATGGACATCCCCGCCCTCTTTCACCATCTCCCAATCCCCGATTTCAAAAGAGGCGCGCGGGGTCTTGATATCGACACCGGGAACATTGCCCCTCGGATATCTGAGGGCCACAGGCCCTTCATGTGCAAATGCCAAGTCGACCATGTGGGAGGCTTCGTACTCATCCCTTGGCATCATGAGCGTCATATTCGGCAGTGGCGTGATGAAGCTGATGTCGAATACTCCCTGATGCGTTTCCCCGTCTGCACCGACAAGCCCACTCCTGTCTATACCGATGAAAACATTGAGGTTCTGGCGGTCGACATCATGCAGGAGCTGGTCATAGCCCCTTTGCAGGAATGTGGAATAAATGGCAAGGTACGGCTTCATGCCATTTGAAGCGAGTCCCGCCGACATCGTCACCGCATGCTGTTCTGCAATGCCTACATCAAAGAAGCGGCCGGGCAGTTCTTTCTGGAATCTGGTCAGCTTGCTGCCGACCGGCATGGCTGGAGTGAGGGCTACGATGCTGTTGTCATCGTAAGCTTTTTCGAGCACAGAATTCGACATGAATTCGCTCCAGGAGACGGTCTTTTTCTTGCCGAGGACTTCGCCCGTATCAATTTTATATGGGCCGAGCCCGTGCCAAGTCCCGAGCTTGTCATCTTCGGCCGGATGATACCCCTTGCCCTTCTTGGTGATGACATGCACGATCACAGGGCCTTTATAATCCTTTGCCGATTCAATCGCCTGCTCAAGGTCTTCGTAGTCATGGCCGTCCACCGGCCCGATGTATTTGATTCCAAGTTCCTCAAAAAAGATGCCTTCCACAACGAGATACTTCAGGCTGTCTTTAATGCGGTCCGCAACATCCCTCAGCCTTGAACCGACCTGAGGCATCTTGCGGATCGCATCCTCGACGTCATACTTGAAACTGTTGTATTTGCTGTTTGTTCTAATGCGTCCCAGCATGTTATGGAGTGCACCCACATTGGGGGCAATGCTCATCTCATTATCATTCAAAATGATGGTCATATCCGTCTTATCGGAGCCGATATGGTTGAGTGCCTCAAGCGCCATCCCCCCGGTCAGGGCCCCGTCTCCGATGACAGGTACGACATGGTACGCCTCGCCCTTGATGTCCCTCGCTTTTGCAATGCCCATTGCTGCAGACAAAGAGGTGCTCGAGTGCCCGGCTTCCCAGACGTCATGCTCCGATTCGCGTGTTTTAGGGAAGCCGCACAATCCTTTATACTGTCTCAAGGTGTCGAACTGACCGATTCTGCCGGTCAGGATCTTGTGGATATATGCCTGATGCCCCACGTCGAAAATAAACTTGTCTACAGGGGAATTGAAATGTTTATGCATCGCAATGGACAGTTCGACCACACCGAGATTCGCCCCGATGTGACCGCCTGTAATCGCACATGATTCTATCAGGAATTCCCTGACTTCCTGAGAAAGCGATTCCAGCTCTTTTATGTTCAGATCTTTCAAAAACTTAGGGTTTTCTATTTGAAAGAGATTCATATTACATCCAACCTTTAATTTTACTGTTTTCAATTATAGCATTACTAACAGTATCTAAGAATACGATAAGTGAAATTTATTCAATAGTCCCTTATTGCAAATCTGTTCAGGACATTCTTCAGTTCGGTCACATCTATTGTTCCGCTTACAGCATCAAGCTCAGCTTCAGCAAGTGACACTTTCTGTTCCATCCGTTCTTTAGCACCTTCAAGACCGAATGTGCTGACGTATGTAACTTTATCTTTACGCGCATCACTTCCGGTGTTTTTGCCTGTCACCTTCACATCACCTGTGACGTCGAGTATATCATCCCTTATTTGAAAAATGATTCCGAGATACTCGGAAAAACTCAAAAGATGGGAAGCGGTATGATTCTCGGCACCCGCAATGACCAGTGCGGTATGGACGGGGGCGCTGATCAGCCGGCCCGTCTTATACTTATGGATTTTTTCCAGCTCTTCAAAAGATATTTCCCTGTTTTCTGCTTCGATATCCAGCATCTGTCCGCCAATCATACCATTATGACCTGCAGAATTTGAAATGATACGTATGACTTCCAGTCTGGTCGCGGGATCAAGCTGCTCATCCCCGGCAATCAGTTGGAAGGCTTCAGTCAGCAGATTGTCACCGGCAAGGATGGCCGCAGCCTCTCCGTAGACTTTATGGTTCGTCGGGTTGCCCCTTCTTAAATCGTCATCATCCATCGCCGGCAGATCATCATGGATCAGTGAATAGGTGTGGATCATTTCAATCGCGCCGGCAGTCTTCAACCCTCTCTCCAACGGGGTGGAAAAAGCATCCAGTGCTGCAAACAATAAGTACGGCCTGAATCTCTTGCCGCCAGATTTGATTGAATACCTCCCCGCTTCAGTGATGGTTCCTGAAACGTGGCCGCCATCCAGGTGGGATAATATTACATCGTCGATTCTTTTCATATATTCCTCTATATTATTCTTCATTATCAGTATCCTTATTTAAAGTTTCCACTTTCAGTTCTGCATCCTTCAGGATACGTTCACATTCACGTGACAGTTCTATCCCCTGCTTATATAGTTCGAGTGATTTTTCAAGCGGCACATCGTCTTTTTCGAGCGCCTGCACTATTTCATCAAGCCTGTTCATCTTTTCTTCAAAAGTTTCTGTTTTTTGTTCATTCATCTTTTTTCACCTCTATCACTTTTGAGATAATGCTGCCTTTGAGGAAATGGCTGGTGATCACCTCATTTTTTTCAACGTCCCGGGCATTTTTGACGACGTCGCCGTCCTTGACGGTATAAGAGTAACCACGTTTCAATACTGCGCTCGGGCTGAGTGAATCCAGCATATCGATTCTGCTCAGTAATTTCTGCCTGAAGTCGCGGTTGACCGCTTCGACGGCATCATCCAGGTCTTCATTCATAACAGCCAGGCGATTACGCTCTCTTTTGATGTCAGGCATCGGGGAGAGGTGGGTGAGGGTCGATTTGAGCCGGCTCAGTGAATGCGCATGATCTGTGAACTGCCTGTTAAAACTGTTTGACAGTTTATCTTTTTGGACGATCAGCTTTTCAGTCTGCTGATCATAAAGTAAGGCCGGTGTCTTGAATTTGTAATAGCCCGACAACGGGAGAAGCGCCTGCTTCCCGGATTGGATCGCCTGCATCCGGTTGCGGGTGATCTTCAACCCGGTCTCCTTCAGCCGTTCTGCAATATCCTGATGGAACGGCACTGTTAGCTCAGCGGCGGCGGTCGGTGTCGGTGCCCTCAAATCAGAGACGTGATCCACCAGTGTCGTGTCTGTTTCATGCCCCACCCCGGTGACGACCGGTGTCCGGGTCCCGAATACCTCGAGAGCGACCTCTTTTTCATTGAAGGTCCATAAATCCTCGATTGAACCGCCCCCTCGGGCGAGGAGTATGACATCCACCCCCAGAGTGTCCGCCTGCCTGAGTTTCCTGATCACATCCTGCCTGCTTTCAGGTCCCTGCACCAGGGTGTTCAACAAAGTGAGACGGACCAGCGGATAGCGCCTTTCGAATGTGGTGATCATGTCTTTGACCGCAGCACTGGTGGCCGAACTGACTATTGCAATATGCTCCGGATATTTCGGAAGGGCTTTTTTATGACGGGGATCAAAATATCCTTTTCCGGCAAGTGCCTTCTTATCTTTTTCCAGCTGTTCAAAAAGCTGGCCAATACCATCCATCTGAATATCCTCAGCATAGATCTGATATTGGCCATTCATTTCGAATATACTTATCCTTCCCTCTATGAGCACTTTCTGCCCTTCTTCAGGGTTGTAGGTCAGTTTACCCGCAGAAGACCTGAACATGACACCTCTGATGACAGATTGCCCATCCTTCAATGCGAAATATATATGGCCGTTGGTATGGTGCTTGACGTTTGATAATTCACCTGTAACAAAGACCCGTCGTAGATACGGGTCCTGGTCGAATTTGTATTTTAAATATTTTGTCAGTGCCTTCACTGATAAATACTTATTATTGTCCATCATGTTCTTCGTCCATTTCTGCATAAAACTCCGGGTAGTTCTTAAGCACACCGTTCACAAATTTATAGCTGTCCCTGTCGCCGTAAAGTTTGATGATCTTGACAGCTTCATTGATGATCACTTTTGGCGGTGATTCGCGGAGCATCAACTCCGAGATGGCCATCCTCAAAACATTCCTCTCCGCCTTGGAAATCCTTTCCAGGGTATAGTTGCTCAGGTGTCTGCTGATGTTGCTGTCCACCGCTTTTTTATGTTCGATATAATAACCGATGACACCCGTGATATAGTCATGTTCCGAATAAAGATCATAAAAAGCCACGTCTTCCAGGGCCACCAGATCATGGTCGATCTGGAAAAGTATTTGAAATATTTTCTTTCGCTGTTCATGTCTGTTCATAAATAACACCAATCTATCTCTATTTAATGATGTTCACAATGTGAACATTGATTTCTTTGACCTGCTGTTCCAGCATAGTGCGTAAGGTTTGATTGACATTGGACTGAATGTTCTCAGCCACCTTATGGACATTCACCCCTTCTTTTAATGCCACATAAATCGAAAGGATGACTTCATCATCTTTCAAATCGACTTTGACACCGCGCCCGCGGAACTTTTTACCGAGCTTCTCTATATTTCCGCTCGCAAAATTATTCTGGAGACTGTGCACGCCCGGGGTTTCCGTGACTGCAATGCTGGTTATGACCTCTATTACTTCAGGAGAAATATTGATAATACCCAAATTTGAATTTTTTGTTGAAATTTCCACTGACATCACCTCTTGATACCATTATAACATGATATCATTTTCAGCTAAAAAGTTTGTGTTGTAATTGTTATTTATGAAGTCTTCGTTTCTGAGCAGATTCATGTGGAATGGAATCGTCGTATCGATGCCGTCGATGATGAATTCACCGAGTGCTCTTTTTGAAATTTGAATGACCTCTCCCCTTGAATCGCTGTGAACGATCAGTTTTGCGATCATTGAATCGTAGTAAGGAGGGATGGTGTAGCCGCTGTAAGCTGCTGTATCCATTCTTACGCCGAACCCGCCCGGAATGATGTAATTGGTGATTTTACCGGCTGAAGGCATGAAATTTTTGGATGGATTTTCGGCATTGATCCGATACTCGATCGCATGGCCGTTGAATGTGATGTCTTCCTGGGTGAAGGGGATCACTTCCCTCATGGCAATCTTGAGCTGCATCTTGACAAGGTCGATCCCCGTGATCATTTCTGTCACCGGATGCTCGACCTGAATGCGTGTATTCATCTCCATGAAATAAAAATTATCATCATTCAAGTCATAGATGAACTCTATCGTTCCGGCACCGATATAATCGATGCTCTTGGCCGCCCGGACTGCCGTCTCACCCATTTCCCGACGTTTGGCCTCGGACAGGACCGGGCTCGGTGCTTCTTCGACGAGCTTCTGCATGCGGCGCTGCACCGTGCAGTCCCTTTCACCGAGATGGACCACATTCCCGTGGTAATCTCCAAGGACCTGAATTTCGATATGACGGAAGTTCTCAATGTATTTTTCAATATAGAGGCTTTTATTGCCGAAAGCACTTTCCGCTTCCTGTTCCGTCATCCTGTAATTTTGAATCAGCTCTTCCTGGTTACGCGCGACACGTATACCTTTCCCACCGCCGCCGTAACTTGCTTTGATGATGACCGGGTAACCCACACCCCCAGCGATTTCCTTGGCATGTTCAATGGACTGGATCACGCCGTCGCTGCCGGGGACAGTCGGGACGCCGGCTTTTTCCATCGTATTTTTGGCCACATCCTTGACACCCATCAGAGCGATGGTCTCATACATCGGCCCGACGAATATGAGATTCGAAGCTTCACACATTTCTGCAAAATCACTGTTTTCCGCCAAAAATCCGTAGCCCGGATGAATCGCATCACACCCGGTCTTTTTCGCAATTGTGATGATGCTGATCATATCCAGGTAGCTGTCCTTTGATAATTTTGGTCCGATGCAGTAGGATTCCGTTGCAATCTTCCGGTGCAGGCTGTTCTCATCAGCCTCTGAGTAGATGCTGACAGACTCGATTCCAAGCTCACTGCAGGCACGTATGATTCTTACTGCAATTTCACCGCGGTTGGCTACCAGTACTTTTTTAATCATACTATTCTGAACAATGGCTGATCATACTCAACCATTTCTCCGTCCTCGACAAGAATTTCAGCGATTTCACCGGAAGTTTCTGCCTGGATTTCATTGAACAGTTTCATCGCCTCCAGAATGCAGACTACGCTGTCATTCGAGACTTTGTCCCCGACACCGACGAACGGGTCGGATTCCGGGGACGGTGCTTTGTAGAAAGTGCCGACCATCGGCGCTTTGACGAGCACGCCTTCTTTTTCAGCAGGGCCTGATTCTGCAGCGGCCGGCTTTTCGGCGCTTTGGGCAGCCGGCGCGGGCTGTGCAGGTGTCTGCACCATTTCCTTCTGCATTTCTTTTTTCAATTTAATATCCACTTCCCCGTCCTTGTAAGATATTTCGGAGAGGGAGGCCTTTTCCATACGTTCAATAAGTTTATCAAGATCATCAAAGTTCATAGCAATACTCCTTAAGAAAATTTCTTTCTATAATTCTACTTCAGTGGTCATACCAATTCAAGTAAAATAATAAAAGCAGAGAGAACTCTGCTTTTATCCCCTTGACACGTATGAGCCGTCATCCGTACTGACCACCACGGTATCGCCCTGATTGACAAAAAGAGGCACTTGAACGGAAACGCCTGTTTCCAGCGTTGCTGCTTTAGTCGCACCTGAAGCAGTATCCCCTTTGATGCCGGGTTCAGCTTCCGTCACTTCCAACTCCACTGATTTAGGCAGTTCGACCCCGAGTGTCTCGCTTCCGTACATCATGATGGTCACATTCATATTCGCTTTCAGGAACTGCAGTTCGTGTTCCAGCTGGGAAGCCTGGAGCTCCACCTGCTCGTAGGAATTATTGTCCATGAAAACATGAGTATCCCCATCTGCATAAAGGTACTGCATCTTCATATTGTCTATCTGGGCCCGTGCAACCTTTTCACCGGCCCTGAAAGTCTTTTCCTGGATGGCGCCCGTCCTTAAATTTTTCAACTTACTGCGTACGAAAGCTGCACCTTTTCCTGGCTTGACGTGCTGGAAATCCGTCACCCTCCAAATACTGCCGTCCGTCTCAATCGTTAAACCTGTCTTAAAATCGTTTACTGAAATCATATTTTCTTCCTCCTGTTATTAAGTTATAGAATGAACAGCTGCTTCGAGCTGTGTGTAAGTTTTTCGAGTCCGTTCTCCGTCACAACACAGTCATCCTCTATTCTTACACCGCCGAGGCCCTCGACATATATACCCGGTTCGATCGTCACACACATGTTTTCTGCAAGTACCGTATCGCTGCTTTTAGCAAGGGCCGGCCCTTCATGCACTTCCAGTCCGAAGCCATGGCCGAGGGAGTGGCCGAAGTTCTCCCCGTAGCCGTGTCCTGCAATTACATCGCGTGCCACTTTGTCGGCTTCAGAACCGGTCATGCCGGCTTTGATGCGATCGAGGGATTCAAGTTGTGCTTCAAGGACGATATTATGGATGCGCTCCATTTCCTCACTGACCTCACCGACAGCGAATGAACGTGTTATATCGGAGGCATACCCTTTATAATAAGCTCCAAAATCCAATGTAACCATCTCGCCTCTCTCGATGATCTTTTCAGAAGCCACACCGTGCGGGAGCGCCCCCCTGTATCCACTTGCCACAATCGTATCGAAGCTTGCACCGCTTGCACCGAGTTTCGTCATATGGCTTTCCAGCTCATTCTTCACCTGGAGCTCACTCATGCCCGGCTGAATATAATTCAGTATATGCTCATATGCTTCATCTGCAATTTCACATGCTTTTTTTATCAGCTGAAGTTCATCGGATGTTTTATGCATTCTGATCTTTTCAATCTCATTCGTCAGGGGTTTCATATCAAACTTTTGTTCAAGCCGGCTGTATGTATTGTAATTTACATGCGCCCCTTCAAAGCCGATGACATTCAAATCCTTCTCTTCCAGAAACTGTATGAGGAAATCAAGCAGGGCATTTTTCTGCAATACGAATGCAAAGTCCCGTGCCTCCTCCTGTGCCTGGGCATTGTACCTGAAATCGGACACCAGATATTTCTCATCCTTTGTAATGATCACAGCGCCGCTCGATCCCGTGAAACCGGAAAGATACCTTCTGTTGTAATCACTCATGATGAGTAAAGCATCAATCCCTTCGGAATCAATCAATTCCCGGACCTTGTCGATTTTAGTCATGTTTTCACCTCAAAATGTATTTTACAATAATCAAGATTCTTTTTCATTTATAAGTATGACATAACATGTTAAAATAATAAAATGATGTTAGGGAGTTAGAGGTATGAAAAAATTATTAATTATAAGTATGTTTATAATCATTCTCACTGCATGCGGCAGCCCTTCCCCGGAAGAGGAACTCGCTTCTGCGGAGCAGCAGCGTGAAGAGCTCGGGGAAATGCTGCAGACGGAATCCGTGGCGCTTGAACGTAACAGGGAAAGGCTTGAAATTCTGGAGAATGAAATTTCCCAGGTGGAAACTTCACAAAATGATGAGGATGTCCAGGCATACATGGCCATCGTCGAGGAATATTCTTCATCTCTGATAAGTGAGCTGGAGTCGCTCGGCACTTTAATCGAGGAGGCCCGGCAAACTGAGGAGCTCAGTGAAGTGCAGGATGATATTGAAATCATCATCCAGGATATCGAGGAGACCATCGATACTTATGAAGAGGAAGTCATTGAAATTGAGTTGAATGAAACGCTGATGAGAAGGCACAATTCACTTCAGCTGGCTCATGAGGCATTCCCTGCAGCCCTGGCTCATATAAAAAATGGTGCAGAGGATGATAATATGGATGGCGTGGAAGAGGGCGTCTCCGCCCTGAATGGCATCAGTGAATTTTATTAATCAGGAAAGTAGCGTAGATTATGGAAAAAGCTAAGTTTGGCGGTCAGGCAGTCGTTGAAGGTGTGATGTTCCAGTCCACCAGCAATATGGTGACTGCGATACGGAGAACGAATGATGAAATTGAATATTTTGAAATGGAACGTCCGCAGAAGAAATGGGTGCAGACTTTAAAGAAGATACCGATATTGAGAGGCAATGTCGCCATCATAGAATCAAGCGTATACGGTATGAAGCATATGGAGTATGCCACCGACCGTTTTGAGAGGGACCCTGAGGATGATGAGAACATCGAAGAGGAAAAACAATCCGCCAACACTGCTAAGATAGTCGTTTCAACTGTGATCGTGGCCATCCTTTCCTTTTTGGTGGGCAAATTCCTGTTTACACTCATCCCGGTCTTTGTTGCAGAAATGTTTTCAGGAATTGTCACCGGTCATTTTGGACAGGTCGCTCTTGAGACATTTTTCAAACTCCTCCTCTTACTTGGATACATTTATGCGATATCCTTTACTCCCATGATCAAAAGACTGTTCCAATATCACGGTGCGGAACATAAAGTGATCAATACTTATGAATCGGATCAGCCGCTCACCGTCGACAATGTGCAGGACAGCTCCAGACTGCATTACAGATGTGGCAGTTCATTCATATTATTTACAGTTTTGGTGGGATTCGTCGTCTATATGTTCGTCCCCGTGGATCCTTTATATGTCCGGGTCATCAACAGGATACTTCTCATACCCGTAGTATTGGGCTTATCGTTCGAAGTACTGCAACTGACGAATAAGCTGAGGGATGTGCCCGTCCTTAAATGGCTTGGCCTGCCGGGGCTGTGGCTGCAGTACCTGACGACCAAGCACCCACAGGATGACCAGGTGGAAGTTGCCATCCATTCATTCAATCAACTTGTACGGAGGGAAAAAGCTTGAAAAAAATTCTCCTATATATATTCATAGCCATTGCGGTCGTGGGTCTGGTTTTCAATTTGGATATGGTGCTGAATATGATCCTCAGCTCACTCATATTTATACTGGTGCTGGGTGCCGTTTTGTATGCGGTGTACTACTTCTTCATACTGACACCGAGCCAGAGGCAGTACAGACGCGCTGTGCGCAAGTCAAAAAGGAAATATAAAAAGAGGAAATGATGGTCTGGAGGCCGCCGGCGGTAAAATTCCCGGCGGCTTTCATTTTATTGCCTGCCGCACTTACCGCCGCTGCGCCCCCTTCCATGACTTTACTCTTTAAAAGTCACAGAAAGTTAATTATAATATAAAATATGCTTGAATTTACGAGGAGGACAAGAAGTGGACACTTGGTTAATGATATTAATCGTGTTGGCCGTACTGATTGCGATATTACTGATTAATGGATTTCGGAACATGAGAAACGTCAAGGCATTGTCAGAAGATGAATTTAAACAAAATATGCGCAAAGTGCAGTTGGTCGATTTACGAGAGAAGGAAAAGTTTGAACACGGTCATATCATAGGGGCCAGAAACATCCCGATAATGAACTTTTCCATCAAAATGAATTCACTGCGGAAGGATAAACCGATCTATCTGTACGATCAGACAGGCAGACTTTCCATCCGGGCAGCAAAAATGCTGAAGAAAAAAGGCTATACGGATGTCTATATGCTGAAGAACGGCATCAATAAATGGACGGGTAAAATAAAATCGAAAAATAAATAAGAGGAGTGGGAAGTCCTCTGAAATCAAAACAAAATGGCGGTTCATCCATCAGGGTGAATCGCCATTCTTATATACGCATGAGTTTCCGGGTTCTTTCAAAGGTCCTCCCCAATAGAGGAGTCACTCATGATTTCCGGCAGGCATGTCCTGAAAAGAAATCCTCCATACAGCCACCGGGACTAATTGAAATTGTAGGAATCTGCAATCGGACTTCTTTTTTCAACCAAATCGTTGAAGTACTCAAAGAAACTGATGCCCAGATAGCCTCCGCTGATATTCTTTATATTTCCAACCCCTTTATTACTCAGAAGACGGAAAGCATTATAACTTCTCTGACCGGTGCGGCAGTGCAGGAATACGGGGACGTCCTCAGGAATTTCATCCATTCTCTCCCTGAGTTTTGAAAGTGGTATATTATGCGCACCATTAAGGTGTCCTGCTGCGTACTCCTTCTCTTCCCGTACGTCCACAATATAGGCACCACTTTCGACGAGCTCGCGAACTTTTGATACCGGCACCTGAGCGAGGTCCCCTTTCAGTATGTTCTCTGCAGCAAGACCTGCCACGTTGACGACATCCTTGGCAGTGCCATGCATAGGGGAATAGGCGAGCTCCAGATTTTTAAGGTCTTTGATTGTCCCCTTCATCTTGATGAGGGTTGCGATGACATCAATCCGCTTATCGGCGTTTCCTTTGCCTATTGCCTGGGCACCGAGCACTTTTTCCGAGTGCTTGTCAAATAAAAGTTTGAAGTGCATCGGATGACTGTCCGGCATCAGGCCGACCTTGTCCGGGGGGATGACATGGACGGTTCCATAATCGGCTCCGAAGGCAGTTGCCATTTTTTCGTTGAGCCCGGTTGAGGCCGCGTTATAGTCGAAGACCCTGACGACACTTGTGCCGGTGACCAGTGCTTCAAAAGCCTCACCGCCGAAAATATCGTCCGCCACTGTACGTGCCTGCCTCTGTGCCGGGCCGGCAAGTGCAAGGCGTGTTGATTCCCCAGTGAGCATGTGGGTGACTTCAATCGCATCTCCAATGGCATATATCTCTTCATCAGAAGTCCGGTAGCGTGCATCCACTTTGATGCCGCCGGTTCGGCCGATTTCGAGACCTGCCTGGGAGGCGAGTTCTGTTTCGGGAGCAACACCGATCGCCATGATGACCATGTCTGTATGAAGTGAGTTGCCATCACTGAATTTAACCCTGTCCTTCTCCACCCGTTCAAGGGCGGTATTGACTTTAAGGTCCACCCCATTATCATGAAGTGTCTTATGCAGGATCTGCACCATGTCATAATCGAAAGGGGCCATGACTAGGTTCTGCGCCTCGATCAGTGCCACCTGCGTGCCCCGCTCAACCAGATTTTCAGCAACTTCCAGACCGATGAAGCCGCCCCCGACGATGGTTACATGCTTCACATCATTTTCATCAATATATCCCTCGATTTTTCTTATATCCGTTACATTGCGTAAAGAGAACACATGGGGCATAGCAATGCCGCCGATGCTCTTTGGCATGATGGGCTTTGCACCCGGGGAGACTATCAGTTTGTCGTAGGACTCTTCATATGTTTCTCCGCTCGTCAGATCCTTCACCATCACTCTTTTTTGATCTCTGTCGATTTCAATCACTTCGTTCAGAGTCCTGACATCTATATTATACTGATCCAAAAATTTTTCTTCTGACATGACCAGCAGTTTGCTGCTGTCCTCCACAACATCACTTAAATAGTAAGGCAGTGAACAGTTTGAGTAGGAGGCATGTTCCCCTCGTTCAAGCATGATGATTTCTGCTGATTCGTCCATCCTTCTGATGCGTGTGGCTGCTGTGGCGCCACCCGCCACTCCTCCAACAATTACAATTTTCATCACTTCATCCTCCTGTCTCTGTTGTTCCCATTATATACCCATAGGGGTATATAATCAATATAAATCATTGTTCAAATTTGAACAGACAGTGACATGAAAAAAGGTCCGGGACTTGAGTCCCAGACCTGCTGTGATTTAATTAGTTTTTGTGGAAAGGTGTTTTGACGAATTTAGCATCCACATCTTTGTTGCGGACTTTTATGATGAACTCTTTTTCCAGCTCGTGGAAATCAGTATCCACCATTACAAAACCGATGGAGCGTTTGGAGGCGGGTGACTGGGTACCGCTCGTCACTACACCAACTTTATTGCCATCTTTATCGTACGCTTCATAACCGGTACGTGCAATGCCTTTGCCAGTGATTTCAAAGCCTTGGAGTTTACGTTTTGCGCCTTCTTCTTTTTGCTTCTGCAGCACTTCTTTACCGATGAAGTCACCTTTATCAACTTTGACTGCAAAGCCCATTTTCGCTTCGATAGGCGTAATTTCTTCAGTAAGATCCTGGCCGTGAAGCGGCAGACCTGCTTCAAGCCTCAGCGTATCTCGGGAACCAAGTCCACATTCGACTGCACCTTCGTCTCTGAAGAGTTTCCAAAGTTTTACGGTGTCTTCGCTCTTACAGTAAATTTCAAAGCCGTCTTCACCTGTATAGCCTGTCTGTGAAAGGATGACTTCACTGCCGTCGACTGAAACATTCTTTTTGAAGCCGAACATCTTGATTCCGCTGATGTCTTCTTCAACATGCTTCTGGACCATATCTCTGGCCTCAGGCCCCTGAACTGCGATCTGACCCCACTCCGGAGAAACGTTTTCGACTTTGGCATCGAATCCTTCTACTGATTTAAGCCATTCGAAGTCTGTATCAGTGTTGCCTGCATTGACCACAAGCAGATACTCCTCTTCGTCCAGTTTGTAGGCAACGAGGTCATCGATGACTCCGCCTTTCTCATTACATAGGAAAGTATAATGTGCTTTTTCATCAGTCAATTTGTTAATATCATTAGTCAGCACATGATTCAGGAATTCTACAGCTTCCTTGCCGGACACTTTGATTTCACCCATATGGCTGACATCAAAAATCCCTGCTTTTTCCCTTACAGCATTGTGCTCTTCCTTGATGCTTGAAAATTGTACCGGCATTTCCCAACCGCCGAAATCTACAAGTTTCGCACCACTTTCATGATAATACTCGTTTAACGGGGTTTTCTTCAATTCCGCCATTTAAATTCCTCCTTAAAATAGTTAAAACAGAACAACTGCTCAGTTGCCCTGTTGAATGATCTTCAGGATTGCGTCACAATACTGTTCTTTTACCTGAGAGATTCACCTTGACGGCTTGCTCCTTCGGCGACGACTCATCGTGCTCTCCAGTATTGATCTTACGCTGATATGACTGTTATTCTGTACACTACTGCATTATACCAATAATAAGAAATGGTAGGCAAGTATTAGATACATTAAAACTATTTTCCGCCCGTATTTTCAAGGGCCAGCAGTATTCCCGCCGTCTCTTCCGCTGAAAGCGCCGCATCGACCGTATAATGGCAGGATTCCTCATAGAAGGGGGCCCTTGATTCATAGAGCGCACTCACCGCTTCGTAACCCTGTTTCAGCATCGGCCTGTTTTCGTCATCTTTGATGCGCTCGTACAAAAGTTCGAAAGGGGCCGATAAATAATACACGGTGTGGTGTTCATTATCTTTAAGCAAATTTCTCGATTCCTCATATGTAATGATGCCGCCCCCGGTCGAAATGACGGCATCAGTGCTGTTGATGATCTTTTTCAATGATGCTTTTTCGATTGCCCTGAAACCGGACTCACCGTCCGATTCGAATATTGAAGGAATCGTCCGCCCTTCGGATTCGACGATATAATGGTCGAGGTCGATGAACTCCCTGCCCAGCAACTCAGCGACCCTGCGGCCGACGGTGGTTTTTCCGCTGCCCATAAAACCTGTCAAAATCATGATTTCACCTTATTCCAATTATTTGATGAATGTAATTCTCATAAATCAATATCAGGTTCGATCTGATTTCTATTATCATCATATACCTATTATAAAAATGATAGTACACCGTAATCAAATAAATTAAAACGATATAAAGCGAAAAGCTGATAAATCCGTCATTTTTTAATAATAAGCGTTTCATCGAACTCCCCATTCGTTTTGACTTTTAGACTTACCACTTCTTCCTTATCATTGATCTTCCATTCCACTACATCGAACATCATGGTGATGAAGCCTTCCCCATTAATACTCTTGATGACTCTTGAATTGCGGTACCTGTACTCCTCGTGTCCCCTGGCCGTCTCAAAAGTGATGGTGTCCCTGCCATTGGTGATCACTTCCTCTGCGGTTCCTGAAACCGCTATGATATCCATCACGAATATATCACCTTCCATATTGGCATCCACCAACTCCATTTGGGAAAATACACTGAAGGCACCGGGCATTATGAAAGCAATCATACTGATTATTGAGAGGGATAATAACGTTTCGATATAACTGAAACCCTCAATTTTTGTAAACAATACATAAATCCTTTTCATCTTTGTCACAGATCTCACCCTGACTGATAACATATCCTTTACTCTGATCTTTGAATTCATCGAAGTCCTCATAGCCGTTCATGACTATATATAAATGCCTGTTGAAGTCGAGCTGCTCCTTCGTCTTGACATCATACTGCACCAGAAGTAAAGCAGCAGGCAGTAATATACTTGTTATCATGACAAAGATCATCAATGACAACAGTGAGTCGGCAAGCAGAAATCCCTCATCTTTCAATTCTGAACTGTCCTTTCTGAATCTGGAAAACAATACGCACTTCCTCCTCCCCGCATTTCAGATTGATCGTTCCGAAAGCGTTCGTATCCCCGGACGCCATATACATGAACCTTTTCAACCCGTTGGCTGTCAATCTGCAGCCGTTCAGTTCATGCTGTGAAACATTCCTGCCGTCAAAAGACCTGGCAATCAAACGGTTATTCTCATGGTCCATCATCATGATGTGTGCGGATTTTTCATAAATCGCCCGGGTCTGGGCTGCCTTGAAGAAATATGAGATACTATCCAGTTCTTCATCGATGTCTTGAACATCATAATCAGGAATGGTGCTGACGGAAATCAGTAAAATGATGCTGACAAGAAAAAGTGTCAGCATCATCTCCATCATTGTAAACCCGCTAGTTCCCTGAGCTTGCTCTTTGGGCCTGTCCATTTGTCACCACAATTTGAACGTCATTCGCACAAGCCGTCTGTTCACTGGTGATATAACCACCAGATACAAGCGCACCGATATTAGCCGGATCTGAACCTTCATTCAATGTGTAAGCTTCCACCTGACTCTGAACCATTTTCACCTGTGCATCACATCCTGTATTCTGTACATTTGAACTCTGTGCAGCGATATTCGGGATGATGAGTATGATCAGCACGGATATGACCAGCAGCACCAGGAGCATCTCTATCAATGTAAATCCGTCCTCGTTTTTAATACACTTCTTCATAAATGTTTTTTTCATTTTAAATCCTCCATTTTTCAACCAACGACTGACATCATCTGAAAGATAGGAAGAACAATCACCAGATAAAGACAGATGATCAGTACTCCGAGCACAGTGAAGATCACCGGTTGTATTTTTTTCGTCAAATTTTCAATTTTCATGATTATCTTTTCAAGCGTGTATTCACTGAATATGACGAGTTCCTTTCCGACATCACTATTCAGTTCCCCGTGGCTGATGAAAGTCGAAAGTTTATTATCCAGGGCTGGGATGTGACTGACAGCCTCAGAGAGGGAGTCCCCCCGATTCAGATCAATTTCAATCAATGCGGCAATGTGACTTAAGTAATTGCTTAAAGACTGATTTTTAAACAGTGCAATGATTTCTTTAACTTCCAGGCCGTTGTTTATAAAATAACCGAATTCCCTGGAAAACCTGTAAGTATGGTAATTCACTACATAAAATTTTAACAGGGGAATCTTTAGCAGGATTTTCAACTGGCTTTCAACCGGGACATATCTGATTATTGTATAAATGAAAACTCCCCCGACCACAAGACCTGCCATCATCCCAATCACTGTTTTGGGAAGGACTTCCAAAAGTGTGGTCAATATGCTGACAATCCCTTCCGCCTCGGCTCCGACGGAGGTGTAAAGAGATTCAAACTGAGGGATGACGGTATAATTTAAAATGATCAGCATAATGATGAATATGCTGATCAGAAGAAGTGGATATTGAATGGCCTTGACCACTTTTGAAAATGTCGCTCTTCTATTTTCCAGATAAAGTGACGATTCTTCTAAATTATTTATCATTTCCCCATGAATTTCGGCAAAAGTGACCTGGATGATTATTGATTTCCTGAACCCCAGCATCTTCAGTATTTCACTGAGTTTTTCCCCCTCTTCTATCATCCTCTGCGCTGCTTCTTTAGTATGCGGTTTAAGGCCATCGTATTGTTCAAGCAAAAATTTCAATGCGTTGTACATCGTAAATCCGCTGTTCATCAGCGCACTCAATTTCTGCAGGAAATGTGCATCATAGATACCGAGTTTATTGGAATTTCTGTGTGTAATGAGTGAATTCTTCATGACTTAAATACCCTTCATCTTTTAATGAAATGATCCGGTCGTTCAATGTCACATAATCGACCGGGTGACCCAGAAGATAATCATTGATTTGTGTCGCACTTAAAAACTCATAGATGATGAAGCTTCCAGCCTCTGAATGAAGAATCCTCTGATTAATGATGAGGGAAATGCTCTGTTTCAACTCTTCATCATAAAGACCGAAATCTTTCAGCCGGCTGAGTGTGGTGATGGCCGACTTACTGTGGAAAGTGCTGAAAACAAGATGTCCTGAAAGGCTTGCACGTATCAATTCCCTTGCAATCGACTTATCCCTGATCTCTCCGAACATCAATACATCCGGGTCACATCTCAGTGCACCTCTGAGTAAAGGCTCATAGGAGATATTTGCTTTCTCGTTGATCTCGACTTGGATCATCCCATCAATTTCATATTCGATCGGATCTTCAATGCTGATGATTTGGCGCGTCCCATCCTTAATGATCTCGTTAAGCAAATTAAACATGAGTGTGGATTTTCCCGACCCTGTCGGCCCTGTAAACAGGATGAGCCCCTGGGATAATTGGATGTAATCTTTGAAGAAATCGAACTCAGCTTCATTTAAAAACAGTGTTCCCGACTGTCGCTCAGTCAAAGAATCAAGTATCCTGATGACGACGACTTCCTCAATTAAAGTGAGAGGCAATGTGCTGACTCTGATTGTCAGTTCCGCATCATGCACATTAACCGAGGTCTTACCGCTTTGAGGGATTTTATGTTCATTGATATCAAGTTCAGCGATGAATTTTAAATAATTCACTATTCGCTTATATTCATCTTTTGTGATTTCCGAGAAATCTCTCATCATGCCTTTTTGACGGAACTTCACTCTTCCGCATTCACTTTCAAGTGTAATGTGAATGTCCGACGCCTGCTTCTCCTTGGCACTTTCCAAAATATTTCTTATTTTGTTTTTCATAATTATCCCTCCTACTGTATATAAGCCTGAAATTCATGGTTTTGATCTTTTCTGAGATAATTACACAGATTTTTGAATTCGGTATATATAAATGAGGACGATTATAGTATTATGTAATTAACTGACAGCAGATTTAATATAAACCCTATTTACTTTACGAAATACATTACTTATAATTAGTAATGATGAAATGTATATAAATATCACCTCGATGAAAGGACTGTTCCAATGGATAAGGTATTTAAAACTTTAGGTTTCTGGACAGCGATGTTCACTATTCTGTTCTATGTGGGAGATATGATGATGATGACTTTATTCTTCCTTGCCCAGACAGGATTCTTCATTTTACTCGGATATATGAAATTGACTGAGAGAATGTATGTGTATATATTTGCAGCATATCTGGTATTCTTCTTCGTTGGATTTACTTATTATACGACGTTTATGATGGAGCCGGCTTTCGGCTAGAAAAGCAAAAAAGTTCAAACCCCGCGGGTTTGAACTTTTTTTATTGAAATATATAAGGGTTCGTCGCCTTTTCCTTCTCTATTGAAGTCTCTGCGCCGTGCCCCGGATAAACCGTCGTCCTGCCATCCAGCAGAAAGAGCTTATCCTTGATGGAACGCATCAGCACTTCAAAACTGCCTTCTCGCAAATCCGTCCTGCCGACGCCTCCTTTGAACAGCACATCGCCTGAGAATATCTTCCCCTCTCCCTCGAAATAAAAACTCAAGCTGCCTGGAGAATGACCCGGCGTATGAAATATCTCAAAACTGAAACTGCCGATTGAATACGGTCCTTCCTCCACAAGTACAGGTTTGATGTCACTCGCAATGGGACTGAAGCCTAATGAGGCGCGTTTGGCGGACATGTTCAATTGCGGATCCCTGATCCATTCCCTCTCTTCACCGCTCATAACGACATCCACCCCATACTTCCCGTGGACTTCATCCAACGCGCCGATATGATCGTAATGTGCATGGGTCAATAAAATACCGGCTACAGGAAGGCCGATTTCATCAATGGCCTCAACAATGACCTCTGCCTCGTCGGAAGGGTCTACAATCAGCACTTCTTCTCCATTTATAAGCAAATGACAATTCGTGCCGAGCATCCCCAATGATAAAGTTTTAACATCCATCTAACCACTCCCTAAAATTCTTCTAGACATGGTACAATATTAATTATACAATAACAATGAGCTTAAAGAGAAATATGGGGGGTTACAATACTATGCCTTTCTTAGACACAGGAGAACTCTTTGAAATTGGCGGCGTGACAATTCGTTTCGGTCTGAATGCTTTTGCATTGCTGATGGTCATCGTTACTGCTTTTTCAATCTGGGGCATCATCGGTGCACTTAAAGCAAGAAATATATTGGCTGTTGTATTCAGTGTTGCTGCAACTTTGACATTCGGCTTCTTCACGGTTGCGACGATACTTACATACGGCTACCCGGAACTTGGAGTTTAGACATTAAATCATGGAGATTAGGAGACCCTAATCTCTTTTTTATATTTTGTATGAGGAGAGATTTCAATGAGATATGTATTCATAACAGGAACTTCAAGGGGGCTGGGCAACGCTCTGCTGGAAATGTTCCAGGAAGACAGGATCATCAGTATTTCGAGGAGTGAAGTGGAAACCGGGTATCCTCTCCACAGGGCATTCCATATAGATTTCCTTGATGAAAATAAGCTGGAACAATCAGTCGATGAAATTTTCAGCTCGATTGACCCGCAACATGGCGATGAGATATTTTTGATCAATAACGCAGGGATCGTCGATCCGGTGAAGTCCGTTGCAAATATAGATGCTGAAAGCTTCCTGAATAATTATAAGGTCAATGTTCTCGCGCCGGCTTTATTCATGAAGGGCTTCGTCAATCACTTCAAGGACCACCGTGGGGCAAAGAGGATCCTTACAGTGTCCAGCGGAGCCGCTTTGAACCCTACTGAAGGCTGGGCCGCATACTGCAGCTCGAAAGCAGCTGTGAATATGGTCAGTGATGTCTTGAGGCTCGAAATGGACAGGTTGAAGTACCCAATTTTCAGCGCGACTTTCAGGCCGGGGATCATCGACACGGATATGCAGCAGGAAATCAGGTCTTCCCAAGAGACAGATTTTCCTGATCTCGCCCGCTTTCAAAAGTATAAAGAGACCAATAAATTATACAATAAAAAGACCGTCGCCTACGTCCTGAAACGTGTGATCACATCAGATAATTTCGCTTTCAGCGAAAGTTTCAGCATCAGTGACTTTTTATAAGATATAATGAAGACAACCCTCAAAAGTGACATTGGATCACTCTTGCGGGTTGTCTTCTGTCATGCCCGGCCAATATATTGGGACACTATTTTTGCTGCGCCGTATATCCCCGCATCGTTACCAAGTTCTGCAAGGAAGATTTCAACACCCTCTGCCGCAGGTGGAAAAGCATATTCTTCAAAATATGTCTGCACTCTGCCGCGCAGGGTTTCTCCCGCCTGACTCAGCCCCCCGCCCAGCAGGATGTGTGACGGGTTCGTCATGACAGTGACATTACTGATTCCGATGCCAAGATAAAAAGCCATTCTTTCCACCAGGAATAAGCTGAGCGGATCTTCCTTTTCCGCATTTTTAAAAACGGTGAGAGCGTTCAATGTATCATTTTCAATATACTGCCTCAAAGGTGAGTCCTTGAATTCCGAATGGTATTTCCGTGCCATGTTCTTAAGACCAAGTGTCGAAGCGACAGTTTCAAGACAGCCTGCGCCGCCACAGTTGCAAATGAAGCCTTCTTCCACCGCCACTTTAATATGGCCAATCTCCCCTGCACTGCCGTTCGCACCATGAACGAGATGATGATCTGTAATGATCCCCCCGCCGACCCCGGTCCCGAGAGTGAACATGACGACGTCCTTGCAGCCGCGGCCTGCACCGAAGGCCTGTTCACCCAGCGTGGCAAGATTTGCGTCATTATCCACTATCACAGGGCGGCCGCTGAGGGATTCGAATTCTTCTTTTACGTTTTTATGAGTGTGCCAGTTCAGATTGATCGCGCCATTGACAGTACCCGACTCAAACTCGACAGGTCCCGGCACACCGATGCCGACACCAGTAAAATCAAGGGGCTCAAGGCCCAGCTCACCGGTTTTATTTTTGAATGCCGCATGCACAGCCGGGAGTATATCCCTGCCCTCCCGGCCTGTCTCCGTCGGAATCTGCCACTTGGCGATCTGCTTGAGAGAAAGGTCGAATATACCAAGCTTGCATGTGGTGCCGCCAATATCCACTGCTAGAATCATTCTTCTTCAGCCATCCTTCCATTGATTATTAAAATGGAATTGAGATATTCTTCCTTGCTTATCAGCTGATTCCTATGAAGTTCCTCGATTTCCATCTTCATCAGCATCAGTCTGTTGCTCATGTCGCGATCATATACATAGATGCCGAAGCGCAACAGTATATCATTTATATACGTCAGATCGTTCTTCAATTCACTCTAACTCCTCAATGATGAGCTGCAGGTCAGGATCGTTGACCTCATCCAGCCCGTCGACGATGCCCTTCATTTCATCATATTGTCTGTTCTTACGCAGTTCCATCAGCCGGTGTTTGACGATGGTCTCGTTTCCGGGTGACATCTCCAGGCTCAGATCATAATATTCCTGCGCTTTTTCATCTTCGCCTGCATGTTCATACAGAGAAGCGAGAGCAAAATAGGTGAGACCTGTCTCCGTGCCCTCGGCAAAGCGCTCATTCACCATCATCAGTGCCTCTTCATACTCCCCGTTCCCCATTGCTTCCAGTGCTGCCGTATCTACTGCGCTCTCTTCCGAATTTCCGCTTCCGGTGCCGAGGAAGAAAATGGGTACTGCCGCCATGGCAATAAAGGCAGCTGCAGCGCCGATGTACCATTTCATCTGAAAACGGTAAGGATTGTAGAGCACCCCGAGCAGCAGTCCGGCCATCAGACCACCGGCATGCGCATAGTGGTTGACATTGCTGAACAATGAAGACAGGAATGCTATGGCGATAAATATGATTGCCACCTGCATCAACAACTTATACCCCATGCTTTTATTGAGCAGAAGATGCACCACTATCAGCCCGAGCAGTCCGTAAATCGCCCCGCTGGCGCCGAGAGAGACGGCATCCGTCAGGAACATCAGTGAAAACAGGCTGGCAAGCGTCCCTGTCAACACATAGGCAAGCAGCAGACCCCATTTACCATATAATGACTCCACAAATTTACCCAGTACGAACAAGGCTGCCATATTGAAGAGGAAATGCTCCATACCGCTGTGCAGGAAAGTGCTTGAGAGCAGGCGGTAGTAATCATTGTTCAGTACAGCATGGTAGCTCACCGCCAGCTGATCAACCATCGTAAGTGACCCCAGTATATTGATATGGAAGGCATTTATCATAAAGAGCACCGCATTGATTGCCACAAGCAGATAAGTCATCGGTGTATACTTGCTGAGATGGGACTCGAGTGGATGTGACGAAGTCACTTTTCTCGCATGGTGCTGTTCCGTCTTTTTAGTCTGCTGCTGCATTTCGAGCCTGTAGTATGGATGATTGATCAGGCTGCTGTAACTGCTGATGCCTTTATGTGTGATTTTGATGCCATCGCCTTTGACCTTTTCTTTGAAAGGTTCAGACGTTTCATGGTATACTTTGAAATTTTTTATCTCGAATCCCGCGATCCTTGAGAATTCCGAGTGACGGCTCATCACATTCTCTGTCAGCATTCCCCTTCTCTCCGCCGACATCATGCCATCATTGATGAGCATCATGCTCTGGCTCGCTTCGTTTTTCAGCCATATGATATTGTTGTAATCATCATGATTGAAAAAGGAATAATTGGTGAATCTTATGACTTCATAGGCTGTTCTCCATATTTCAGACATCAATCAACGACCTGCTTTGGCATTCAGTTTTCTGTCGGGAGTGATGATGAAGTCCACAGGTATGTCATGCGGTTCCTTCTCCACTTCACCGAACTGCTCTTCGAAGAGGACAGAAACTTTATGTCCCCCAAAATCTTTCAGGAATTTATCATAAAACCCGCCGCCGTATCCGATGCGGTAGCCTGCCTCATCAAATACGAGGCCCGGCACGACGACCAGGTCGAAATCATTGAAGGGAGTGGTCACAGGTGGTATCCGGATTCCTTTTTCGTCAAGCGTCACCTCATCCATTGTGGTGAACGGATGGAAATTCATCACCTTTTTCTCATAGTCGCAGACCGGATTGTAAACCTCTATGCCATCATCAAGCAGGCTCAGGATGATTTTGTCCGTATCCATTTCGTGGGGCATGGACAGGACTATGCCCACTGATTTGAAATCATTGCTTTTAATATAGTCGATCAGCTCGGATTTGAGTACATCCTCCTGCTGCTGCTTATAACTTTCGTCGAGGCCGGACAGCCGGCCGATCATCTTTTTTCTTGATTCTTTTTTGGACATTCATGATCCCTACTTTCCTTATATAACTCAATTATAAATATACATGTCTTAAAAACAAAATGAAAGCACCACTGCGGGTGCTTTCATTTTGTTTAATCCAATTTTTCAATCTTGTCACCAGTGAGTACGAAATAAACATGCTCGGCGATATTCTTGACATGATCACCGATCCGTTCCAGATATTTGGCACATAATTGACTCTGTCCGGTGACGAACAAATCGGTTTCTTCGAATATATCGGAAGTCGTCACATGGACAAACAGGCTGTCTATATCTTCATCCCTCTCATAAACTTCTTCGCATAGGGAAGCATCCTGTTCCAAATAGGCGGTGAGGACATCTTTAAGCATCAGGGAAGCCAGCTGTTCCATCGTACTCAGACGGAGGAGCAGTTTTTCATTCGTGATTTTCACACGCTTCCTCACCTCTCCGAGATTTCCAATATTATCACTGATCCGCTCCAGGTCGTAGGCGATCTTGATGCTTGAGATGATGATTCTTGTATCCGTTGCAACAGGTGCCTGGGTCGTGATGAGTGTGACGGCATTCGAGTTGATATTGTATTCTTTCCTATTCACTTCCTTATCCCCCAAGACCAGTTCCCTCGCCGGGGTGATGTCTTCCATGCTGAGCACGCCGGTCACACCCTGGAGACGCTCATAGCATAGACGACCCAGCTCGATCACTTCATCCACAAGGGCCTGGAGTTCACCCGTATACTTTTCCCTGAAACCCACTTTATCCAAATCTTCCGGAGACATAGTCTTCAGTTCTCTGATCTCTCGGATTTTCGAAGATGATCTTAGTATCGTCATGTTCCACGACATACCCCTGATAGAAGAACGAGGTCGTATCCGATACTCTCGCTGCCTGCTGCATATTGTGAGTGACCACGATGAGGCTGTAATCTTTCTTGAGTTCGTGCATCAGGTCTTCCACTTTTGTCGTGGAAACGGGATCAAGTGCGCTGGTCGGTTCGTCCATCAAAATGACATCGGGTTCAGTGGCGAGCGCTCTCGCGATGCATACACGCTGCTGCTGCCCGCCTGAGAGGCCATAGGCATTTTCATTCAGACGGTCTTTGACCTCTTCCCATATTGCTGCATCACGTAAACTTTTCTCCACCACTTCATCAAGCACCTTCTTTTTACGGATGCCATGGACACGCGGGCCGTAAGCCACATTGTCATAAATCGATTTTGGAAATGGGTTTGGTTTCTGGAATACCATCCCGACTTTCGTCCTCAGTTCTTCCACGGTCATCTTCCTGTCGAAGATATTATTTTCCAGGTAGAGAATCTCGCCCTCGGTCCTGACGACAGGCACGAGCTCGACCATACGGTTCAATGCTTTGACGAATGTCGATTTGCCGCAGCCTGACGGCCCGATGATCGCTGAGATTTCATTCTGATTGAATGTCAGGTTGATATCCTGCAGGGCATGATTGTCCCCGTACCATAAGTTGAAGTTATTCGTTTTAAAAACGGGTTCTCTGATGCCATCGTCTGCTGCGCTGTCCCGGAATCTGTCTTCCACGACAGTGGTGCCTGCGGCTCGTGTTACAGTATTCTTTTCTTTTGTCATTATATTCACCATTGATTTTACCCCCAAATTAATAACGTTGCGAGAACTTGTAACGAATGAAGATCGCCACCGAGTTCATCAGGAGAAGTATTGCGAGCAATACTATGATGCCGGCTGCGGCCAAGTACTGGAATTCCTCCTGAGGCATTTTGATCCATGCATAAATCTGCATCGGCATGGCCTGGAAAGAGTCTAATACGCCGTCGGGTGTCACCAGCAGTGTCGTCGGCACACCAATGACGACAAGCGGAGCCGTTTCCCCGATTGCACGTGATATGGCGAGTATGATACCTGTAATGATGCCGGGTATCGCCGCCGGCAGGATGATCCTTGAAACCGTCTGCCATTTTGTCGCACCCATGCCGATGGATGCTTCACGCACCGAGGACGGCACGGAGCGGATGGCCTCCTGCGACGATACTACAATGACCGGAAGGATCATCAGTGCAAGGGTGAGCCCGGCAGCGAGTACAGAGTTTCCCATCGCCATGGCCCGGACGAAAATTGCGAGCCCCAGAAGTCCGAACACCACTGAAGGCACCCCCGCCAGGTTGGAGACGTTGATTTTAATGAAATCGGTCAATCTGTTTTTAGGTGCATATTCCTCCAGGTAAAGCGCAGTGGCGACCGACAGGAAAATTGCGGCCGGGACCGTCACGACCATCAGCCAGAGTGACCCGATGACCGCTCCGTAAAAGCCGGCAGATTCCACACGTGCGGAACTGAAGCTCGTCAGGAAATCCCAATCCAGATAACCGACAGCGTCCATCAGGGTGTCCACGATCAGAGTCACCAACACCACCAACCCGACTGTAGTACAGAGGAAGAAGGCCCATTTCATCGAATTATTCAGTGCCAGCCTGCCTGAACGTTTCCCGGCAATCACGCTTTTATCAATCAGCTGCATTTAATATTCCTCCCTGTAACGCTTAGTGATCCACTGTGATATTATATTCATTGCGAATGTAATGACGAATAATGTCATCCCCACTGCAAATAAACTGAAATAAAGGGACGAACCGTATGCCGCATCACCTGAAGTGATCTGGACTATGAAACCGGTCATCGTCTGCAGCGATGATGTGATGTCAAGACTCGCATTGGGCGTACTTCCCGCTGCAATCGATACGATCATCGTTTCGCCGATGGCCCTGGATACTGCAAGGACGATTGATGCGATGATTCCCGATACTGCAGCGGACAGGACAATCTTGAAAGTCGTCTCAAGCCTGGTTGCTCCCATGCCGAGCGATCCTTCGCGCATCGAGTTCGGCACTGCGCTCAGGGCGTCTTCACTCAGGCTCGCGATCATGGGGATGATCATGATCCCCACGACGAGACCGGCGCTGACCGCGTTGTAGAGAGAGATTTCAGACCAGATCGACTGAAGTACGGGAGTTACGAAATTGATTGCAAAAAAGCCGTATACGACCGTCGGTATGCCTGCAAGCACTTCGAGTACCGGTTTGATGACCTTCCTGAGACGTTCAGTTGCATATTCACTTAAGTAGATCGCCGCCCCGAGACCGACAGGGACTGCAAAGACCGTTGCGATCACGACGACTTTCAAAGTTCCCATTATAAGGGCCCATATACCGAACTCCGGCTCGGCACCGTAGGGGTTCCAGTCAGCGGATGTGATGAATGTAGTGAATGATTCTCTGCTGAAAAACTCCAGTGACTGGGATATCAACGTATAAAGGATGCCGATCGTCGCTAAAACTGAAACTGATGTAATCAGGAATAATATGACTGGAATCGACTTTTCGACGAATGCACCTTTATTGGATTTATTTTTTTGAATCATTTCTTGTATATTATAATTGCTCATGCTTTGCCTCCATTTCGTTCAAAAAGGACGGGGAGAATCATCCCGTCCATTTCAGGCCAATAATCTATATTGATTTGTGATCAGCTGTTGGGTAACTTATCGTACTCTTCCTGAATTGCCTCCTCTTCAAGTGGTACATAGCCTACCGCTTCTGCTGCATCCGCCGAGTTCACGATTACGAACTCCCAGAAAGTATGAAGTGTTTCATTATTCTCGAGCGCTTCAGTGGCTACATAAGAGTAAAGTGGACGGGCCAAAGGATAATCGAAACTCATGACATTTTCAAATGTAGGTTCCACAGCTTCCTCACTGTCAGGGCCCTGGATTGGCACAGCGTTCAAATTATCCTGGTTTTCGACATAGAACGCATACCCGAAGAATCCGATTGAATTAGGGTCACCAATTACGGAAGAGACGACCTGGTTCGTGTCCTGGATCAGTTCGGCGTCCACACCTTCTTCATCCATGACTTCTTCATTGAAGAAGTCGAACGTACCATGTGACTGATCAGGACCATATACGGAAATCGCTTCATCAGGGAAATCGTCACGTACGTCGGACCAGCTGGATGCTTCGCCACTGAAAATGGTGTGAAGTTCTTCAAAAGTCAAATAATCAACGAAGTCATTTTCAGGGTTGACCGCTACTGTCAGGCCGTCAGTCGCTATCAGGACTTCAGTGTAATCTATGTCTTCATCTGAAAGCTGCTGATCCTCTTCTTCACTGATCGGGCGTGAAGCGTTCGCAAACTGTGCAGAACCATCTATCAATGCACTGAAACCTGTGCCTGTTCCGTTTCCGCCAAGCTCAACAGGGACGCCATGTTCAGCATTGAAATCTTCCACTAGAACGTTAAGTATTGGGAATACTGTGGACGATCCTTCACCGACGATCTGCTCATCATCTTCGTTGACCCCACCCATTACAGCAGGACCACTGCCCTCAGATGATGCACTTTCGTCTTCAGAGCCTTCTTCCACCATTGACTCTTCTTCTGCTGTATCATCAGCAGACTCTTCAGTGGCTGTATCGTCTGCACTTTCCTCTTCAGACGCTTCCCCGCTGCCACAGGCAGCAAGAATGAACATCAAGCTCATAAGCAATGCTGCAAGAAACAAGCTCTTCTTCATACTAAAATTCCTCCATTTGTCGATGTAGTAACTGATGTTACATACATACAATAACGGTTGAATGTAAATGTGTAATGAACGGATTGTAAAGTTTGTGTAAATTTCCGGAGCATTAAAAAACCTTTCAGAATATAATCTGAAAGGTTTAGTAATCCCCGTATTCCAATTGTGGGTAGAACCAGCCCACATCATAATCGAAGGGTGCCTCCGCCTCGTGGCCGTACTTCAATTCATAGAACTTGTTGACCACGTCCGCACCGAAGTACTGTGCCGGGAAGAAGGGTATGGTATAAGGCATATTCGGGAATATGACTGAAAATGCCATATCCGGATCGTCATACGGGGCATAACCAAGGTATGTCTGGTTGAATACACCATCTCCATCTTTATAAGTTTCCGCTGTACCCGTCTTGCCCGCCGCTTTCGGCTCCAATTCGTGATAAGCATCCCAACCGGTCCCGTAGCGGTCCGTCGATTGGTCATGGGTGTTGAACACATCGTAGAAACCGTCATGCACCTGCTGCCATTCCTCTTCTGAAATATTGACGTTGTTCAATACAGTCGGATTGAATGTTTTCAATACCGGGCCGTCTTCATTCATGTTGCTGCCCCTCACCTCTTTTGCAAGGCTGTGCTCCATCCTTTTGCCGCCTGTTGCTATGGTCGAGACATATTGGCTCAGTTGCAGTGCAGAATATGTGTCGTACTGGCCAATGGACAGGGATAGATAATTGTTGGCAGGGTACTGACCGAAATCCGGCGAAAGTCCCAGTGCCTCATTCGGCAGGTCGATGCCTGTGGAGACGCCGAGGCCGAACTGGCTGAATCCGTTCCTCAATTTCTGGCCTGCTCCAGTAATGTCATGGGGCAGTGACATACCTTCCTCATATTCGATACCGGCGAGCCTCAAAGCGACCTTGTACATATACACGTTTGACGACACCATCAGTGCCTCCTGATCATCAATCGGAATCTTTGAGTCCCTGTTGAAGAAGGAGGTCCTCGGATTGTCACCGCTGAAGCGGAGCGGCTCATCGAGCAAGACTTCCCCGGGATCGAGCACATCTTCCTGGTAACCCGTCACGATGGTCGCACCTTTGATCGAGGATCCGGGTACAAATGTTGAAGTCAACGTTCCATAATGGAAGTCGACGATGTCACCATCTTGGTCAATCTGCTTGCCGACCATGGCCAGGACATCACCGTTATTGGGATCTTGTACGACCAGCAGTACGGTATCCAAATGTTCAGGAATGATCGTGTAATCTATCTCGCCCGTCACTGCATCACGCGCATTGACATCTTCGGCAAGTTCTCTCAGTGACATGAGATGATGCTCTGCGAGTCCTTCCAGTTCGAGCTGCAGTTCTATATCAATGGTCAGATATAAGTCATCGCCCGGCTCACCGCTTTCCACCGTTTCCTGGTCGATGATCCTCCCGGATTTATCCGTTGAATATTTCACCTGCTCTTTTTCACCTCTGAGCACATCCTCATACTGCCGCTCGAGATAAGTCTTTCCGACCCTGTCGTTTCTGGAATAGCCCTGAGCCAGATATTCTTCAAGCAGTTCCCTCGGGACCCCTTCATCCGGTGAAGAAACCTCCCCGAAAATGACCTTGAGCGTACTGTCATACGGATAGTACCTTTCCCAGTCCATTCCTGTGGAAATACCTTCAAGGTCATCCAGGGCAGCATTGACACTTGCGAATTCCTCTTCCGTCACGCCTTCATTCTTGATGATGGCCGGATTGAGTTCAGGTGCGTTCACCATCTCCACATAAATGCCGAGAATATTCAGGTCCTCCTCCGATAAAAGTTCATCGACGAAACCTTCATCCGCCCTGTTGTAAAATTCTTCGTTGAAATCAGCTCTGCTGATATTGCCGTCCTGGAGCAGAGTGTATTCATCACTCATCAAAGAGGCAACTTCGTCATGATAATGATTAATGACAAAATCCTGCTTGTCCCTGAGGGAAATCATGTCCACATCCATATGTATGTATTCACTTAACTGCTCTGCCACGTCCATGATTTCCGAATTGTTCATATTCCTGTGACGTGTAAAATAAATCGCCGGTCTGGATTCGTTGCCGACCAGCAGATTTCCATTCCGGTCATAGATTTCACCACGGGGGACACTCTGGTTGATTTCAACATATTGTGCGTTCTCAATCTCTTCCTGGTATTCATCGCCCTGTACAATCTGCAGGTACCCCAGCCTGAATATCAATATCAGGCACAGAAAGAATATTATGGATATGATGATATTTATCCTGGCCTTCAATGTTTGCCTGTTCAATGCCTCTAAACTTTTCACTTTTGCTCTTTTCAATGGACTTCATCCCTCAATACAAAAATACTAAAGTTATTCTATCACAGCCGCGATTTTATAGATATAAAAAAGACGGGACACGGGTCCCGTCTTTGACTGTTTTATAATTATTTAGCCGCTTTATAAAGTTCGTTCACTTTCTCCCAGTTAACGACGTTCCAGAATGCTTTAAGGTACTCCGGACGCTTGTTCTGATACTTGAGGTAGTATGCATGTTCCCATACGTCTACGCCAAGTACAGGCGTTTTACCATCTGTAATCGGGTTATCCTGGTTTGGTGTGGAAACGACTTCAAGTTCTCCGTTATTAACAACCAGCCAAGCCCAGCCTGAACCAAACTGGCCGGCACCCGCCGCTTCAAATTTTTCTTTGAAAGCATCCAATGAACCGAATTTGGATTCGATTGCATCTTTGATTTCGCCGCTTGGCTCAGCAGCATCAGGAGTCAGCATTTCCCAGAATAATGAGTGGTTATAATGTCCGCCGCCGTTATTGCGTACCGCAGTCTTGATATCTTCAGGTGCTGAATTCAAATTCTTGATCACTTCTTCAATATCCTTGGATTCAAGGTCCGTCCCCTTAACTGCATCATTCAGCTTGGTGACATAAGTGTTGTGGTGCTTAGAATGGTGAATTTCCATAGTTTCTTTGTCAATGTGTGGTTCCAATGCATCATATGCATAAGGTAATTCTGGTAGTTCAAAAGCCATAGTTAATTCCCCTCCAATAAGATTTTACATATTAAATATACCAAGTCAGTCTGAGAATAACAAATGAATTGTTCCTGCTGCATTATAATCATACCTTTGTATGATTGTTTATAAACATCCAGACGATGCCGGATTGCCTCCACATATGGAAATCAAGTTTCCCGTTTGGAGAAATAATGGACTAAACGATTCGTAACAGTTACATTTCACAGTCATATCTAGTATAATAACAGATGATTTAAGAAAGTATTTATATGAGGAGTTTGGATATGTCTGAAATAACACATCGTACTAAAACAAGACAGGTGAAAGTCGGCGACGTGACCATCGGCGGCGAAGACCAGATTGTCATTCAGAGCATGACAACGACCAAAACACATGATGTGGAAGCGACTGTCGCTGAGATCCACCGTTTAGAGGAAGCCGGATGTCAGATTGTCCGAGTGGCATGCCCGAGAGAAGAAGATGCTTTAGCGATCCCCGAAATAAAAAAACAGATTAATATACCACTCGTGGTCGATATACATTTTGATTACAAACTTGCGCTGCTGGCTGTAGAGGGCGGCGCGGATAAAATCCGCATCAACCCGGGCAACATCGGTCGGCGTGAACGTGTGGAGGAAGTCGTCAAAGCATGTAAGGAAAAAGGCATACCAATCCGCATTGGCGTCAACGCGGGCAGCCTTGAGCGGCACATCATCAAGAAATACGGCTACCCTACTGCTGACGGTATGGTGGAAAGTGCACTGCACCACATCAAAATTCTTGAAGACCTCGATTTCCACGACATCATCGTTTCGATGAAGGCGTCGGATGTCAATCTCGCTATCGAAGCATATACCAAAGCGGCCAAAGCTTTTGATTATCCCCTGCACCTCGGGATTACAGAGAGCGGAACTTTATTCGCCGGCACGGTCAAAAGTGCTGCAGGGCTCGGTGCCATCATCTCACAGGGCATCGGAAACACGCTCAGGATTTCATTGTCGGCCGACCCGGTGGAGGAAGTCAAGGTTGCCAAAGAACTCCTGAAATCCTATGGTCTTGCCAGCAATGCAGCGACACTGATCGCCTGTCCGACATGCGGCAGGATAGAAATCGATCTTATTTCCATAGCGAATGAAGTGGAAGAGTACATTTCAACGATCAAGGCACCAATTAAAGTTGCCGTACTCGGATGTGCCGTCAATGGTCCCGGTGAAGCCCGTGAGGCAGATATCGGCATAGCCGGTGCACGCGGTGAAGGCCTGCTCTTCATGCATGGCGAGACGGTAAGGAAAGTCCCTGAGGAAACGATGGTCGATGAGCTTAAAAAGGAAATCGACATTCTGGCAGAGGCACATTATGAAAAAGAACGCCTGGCCAAAGAGGAAGCAGCCAGCAAATAGAAATCAAATAAAAGGAGCGTGGACACTGAGTCTGTCCACGCTCCTTTTATTCGTATGGTGTTTAATCAGGCAACACTTTTACATTCCCTGCACAGGCCGTAAAGCTCCACTTTATGACTGGTGATTTCTACACCCTCAAGCTCACCCTGCCAAGTCTCCACCGGGCAATAATGAATCACTTTTGTATTGCCGCACTCTTCGCATATAAAATGATGATGATGATGATCTGTACAAGAAATCTTGAACTGCATCTCGCCTTCAAGATTGGTATTTTCCAACACATCAATTTCCTTAAGAGTGTACAGATTCCGGTATATCGTGTCATAACTTAAACCTGGATATTTTTCGTAAAGCTTCTCCTGGACTTCTTTTGCACTCAAATAACGGTTTTCACTCAAAAATAATTCAATCATGGTCATTCTTTTCTCTGTGACCTTCAATCCGTTATCCCTGAGTCTGTCCCGGTACTTCTTCATTTCTTCCGCCATTCCTGCTCACCCCCAACTTATTAAGAATAATGGTGCCCATCAATATCAATATGGATACTAAGACTATGGTTCCGCCCGGAGAGATATTCAAATGATAGCTCAAGAACAGACCGCTGATGACTGCAGTCTCCCCGAAGATTACACTCAAAATCATCAACTGCTTAAAACTTGATGTAATCCTCATCGCACTGGCTACAGGCAGTGTCATCAGTGCACTGACCATCAATATGCCGACGATCCTCATCGAAGCACTGATCACCAGTGCGACAACGATGATGAATGCAATATAAATCCAACGGTTGACATTCATGACATTTGCATACTCTTCATCGAATGAAACCATGAAAAGTTCTTTATACAGTAAAAAAATGAATAAGATGACAATAATGCCTATACTCACTATCAGAATCAGATCATTCATGCTGACAGCACTGATACTGCCGAATAAGTAGCCGAATAAATCCTGGTTGAACCCGTTCGCCAGGGATAGAAATACGATTCCTACGGCAATACCAAGGCTCATTATGATGGGAATCGCCAGTTCCTGATAATGTTTATAAACGCTGCGCAGCCTCTCGATCCCCAGCGCGCCCAGAATGGAGAAAATAATTCCGGTTATGAGCGGGTTGATTGTGAATGTGAAGAGGGTGGAGAGATATACACCGAAGGCAATCCCTCCAAGAGTCACGTGACTCAACGCATCCGCTATCAGCGATAATCTTCTGATGACGATGAATGTGCCGATCAAGGGCGCTATCAGTCCCGCAACGATGCCGCTTATGAATGAATATCTTATAAATTCATAATCAAGGAGTGCCTCGATCATATACAGCACTCCCTGTCATGATCATGGCTCACGAGCTGAAGAGGAAAACCATAAATTTTTGACAATTCGGCTTCGCCAAGATTTTTAAACTCATGGTTGGTTCCATGGAAATGAAGATGTTCATTCAGGCACGCGACCTCATCAGCGTTATCGACTACGACCCCGATATCGTGCGTCACCAAAAGTATGGTGACCGACCGCTCTTTCAGCTTCAATAAAACTTCATAAAATTCTTTGACATGCCTGTTATCTATGCCGACCGTCGGTTCATCAAGCACAAGGATCGACGGATCATTCACCAGCGCTCTGGCGATGAAGACCCGCTGGGTCTGGCCGCCGGACAAGGAAGATATATTTTTGTCTTTGAGGTGTCCTATATCAAGCATCCCCAGCACTTCGTCAAGCCTGTCCCTGTCTTTTTTAGTGAACCTTTTGAACAGCCCCTTTTGTTTGGTGAGCCCGCTCATGACGACTTCGCTGACCGAGGCAGGGAAACCTTTTGCGAAACTGTTGGATTTTTGGGAGACATATCCTATTTCCTGTCCGGCCTTATATCTCCTCGAACTTTGACCATTGATATAGATTTCTCCCTGCTGAGGTTTCAGTACGCCGAGAATCAATTTGATCAAAGTCGTCTTACCGGAGCCGTTCGGACCGACCAGAGCCACAAAGTCGCCCTTATCTATCTTCAAATTTATATTCTTCAGTGCAGGTGTATGCTCAAGTTTATCTTTATAGGTGTATGATATATCTTTAATTTCAAAGACTGGTTCAGCCATCTTCTCGCCCCTTTAAAATACGATCATCTTATTATATAGGAATGGTTACGGTTTGTAAATAGGAATGATTACGAAAAAGCCGCAGCGTAAAAATGCTGCGGCTTTTTATTATTCTGCTTCCGCCATCACCGGATTGATTTCTTTGAGCAGATCCGGATTGAATTCCCCATCTTTTATCATGTCGATTTCATGTTTGTACGGCGGTTTCTTATTCTTCTTATCCGTACCCACAAAAGGCGTTTCCAGGATTTTTGGCAGTGCCTTGAACTCCGGGTGGTTGATGATATAATTCAGGGCATCGAAGCCGATATGGCCGAACCCGATATTCTCATGGCGGTCCTTATGGGCCCCTGCAGGGTTTTTGGAATCATTCACATGGATCACCTTGATTCTGTCTATCCCGATGATTTTGTCGAATGCTTCCAGCACCCCGTCAAAATCATTGACGATGTCATAACCTGCGTCATGAACATGGCATGTATCGAAACAGACACTGAGGCGTTCGTTGTTTCCGACACCGTCGATGATCTTTGCAAGCTCTTCAAAATTCCTGCCGACTTCCGAGCCTTTTCCTGCCATGGTTTCAAGGGCAATCTGAACATCCTGTTTCACACTCAGCGTTTCATTCAGCCCTTTGATGATGGAGTTTACGCCTTCCTCGGCGCCGGCACCGACATGGCTTCCAGGATGAAGTACAATCTGTTTGGCACCGAGATGTTCCGTCCGCACGATCTCCTCCTGCAAAAATTCCACACCGTGCTCAAAAACACCATCCCGCACAGTGTTGGCAATATTGATGATGTACGGCGCATGGACCACGATATTGGACATGCCGTGCGCCTCCATATGCGCCTTCCCCGCTTCGATGTTCAAGTCTTCAATCTTTTTCCTTCTTGTATTTTGCGGCGCTCCTGTATAAATCATGAATGTATTGGCACCGTAATCTGCAGCAGATTCACTCGCTGCCTCAAGCATCTTTTTACCACTCATGGAAACGTGTGACCCTATTAACATATTACCATCCTTAACCGATTATTTTTTTCTCTTCACTGATTTGGCATGCTGTCTTCTTGCTTTCTGCTTCAGTTCGCCAAGCTCCCTGGACATCTTCTTTTTGTAGCCAGGTTTGACCTTTTTCGGCTTCCTCACTTTATGTTTGAGGTCCTGTCCGATATCTTTCTGGACCTTTTTCCTGTTGGTGCGTTCAGTCCTTGATTTGATCGGTTGCAGTTCTCCCCGTCTGACGTCCTCATGCCTGAACTCATAGCCCTTTTTCTCGAGCTGATCGATCAGACTTTCTTCTTCAGGCGTATAGATTGTGATCGCCACACCTTCATATTGACCGCGTCCGACACGCCCCACACGATGCGTGAAAAACTCGATGTCTTTTGGGATATCGTAGTTGATCACATGGGAAGCACCGTCGATGTCCAGGCCGCGTGAAGCCAGGTCGCTTGCTATGACCCATTCATACTTCAATTCCCGGATATTTTTGATTTCTTTCGTCCTTTCACGGGGTTTCAGCCCGCCATGAAAGATGCCGACCTTCAGGTTTTCACTTCTTAAATATTCGAAGAGTTCGTCTGCACGTGTTTTGGAATTTGCAAATATTATTCCGATGTACGGGGTGATGACTTCTGTCAGTTCCTTGACTTTGGCCATCTTATCGTCCCCTTTTACAGGGACAAGCAGATATTCTATGGAAGCTTTGTTTTTGGGCTGATCGACGATGACCGTTTCGACATGGCCGATATATTTTTGCAGGAACTGCTGAAGCATTACCGGGATTGTTGCCGAGAACACAAGGAACTGCGCCTCCTCCTGCAATGCATTCGCAAGTATATCCACATCCTCAAGGAAACCGAGGTCTATCATCAAATCCGCTTCATCGATGACTATGGACTTCGACTGCCGGAGTCTCAGTGCACCATCCTGCATCAGCTCCCTGACCCGTGTCGGTGTGCCGATGACGATTTGAGGCGACTTTTCAGCTTTTTCCAGATCTTTGTTGAAATCTGTACCGCCGATGAACAAAGTCGTTCTAATATCTTCGTAATGCTTCAGTATCTCATTGGTCATCTGGAACAGCTGGCTTGCAAGTTCCCTTGTGGGTGCAAGAATTATGGATTGAGTCGAATGTTGACCGGTATCTATACTTTCAATGATCGGCAGTAAGAAAGCATGTGACTTACCACTGCCGGTTTCACTCATCGCGACGACGTTCTCCCCTTTTTGGACTTTGGGGATGACTTTCTCCTGGACCAGTGTCGGATGGGTGAAATGTATTGATTCTATGGCTTCGAGTAATGAATCATTGAATTTGAAACGTTTAAATGCGTGACTCATAGTATCACCTTTTCATTTTTGAATTCGACTTCAATTATAACTGAAATACGCGATACATGCTATAATGTAATTTCGGACTTCATGATGATTTTAATTATATGCCGGAACAGGTATAATGATTGTTGAGGAGGAATGAACTCTATGGATATTATTAAAATAACACCACGTGGTTATTGTTACGGCGTGGTCGATGCGATGGTGATCGCCAGGAACGCATCGATGGACAAGTCGTTGCCAAGGCCGATATATATATTAGGAATGATTGTGCACAACAAACATGTGACGGATGCTTTTGAAGAGGATGGCATCGTCACCCTTGACGGGCCGAACAGACTGGAGATCCTTGAAGGAATCAACGAAGGTACTGTGATTTTCACGGCGCACGGGGTATCACCCGAAGTTAAAAAGCGGGCAAAAGAAAAAGGGTTGACCTGCATTGATGCAACATGTCCCGATGTCCAGGTGACACATGATCTGATACGCGACAAGACGGAAAAAGGTTATGATGTCGTCTATATCGGTAAAAAGGGCCATCCCGAACCTGAAGGTGCGGTCGGTGTAAACCCGGAACACGTTCATCTCGTCGAGACGATGGATGACATTGATTTACTCCCTGAAGTGCTGCACGAAAGGAAAATCGTCGTCACCAACCAGACGACGATGAGCCAGTGGGACGTCAGTCACCTGATGGATGAATTGAAGTCAAGATACCCGCACATCGAAGTCCAGCAGGAAATCTGCATGGCGACCCAGGTCCGCCAGGAGGCGGTGGCGGAACAGGCGAACCAGGCAGAGCTGCTGATCGTCGTGGGTGATCCGAAAAGCAACAACTCCAACAGGCTCGCACAGGTCTCCAAGGAAATCGCACACACGAATGCATACCGCATCAGTTCCCTGAGTGAACTCGATACGGAGTGGCTGAAGGGCATCAATTCCGTCGCAGTTACTGCCGGCGCTTCCACCCCGACACCGATCGTCAGGGAAGTGATCGAGTATTTGAACAAATACAACGAAGAATCATATGAAGCACCGGAATCAAGAGTTCCGAAGGACAAAATCCTGCCTAAAATAAAAAAACCGAAACCGGTTGAAATCATGAAATGATATAGTATTGATAAAGGAGCATTCTTCCAGTCCACCTGGATGAATGCTCCTTTGCTTTCCATACTATATATATTTTGCGCGTATCCTCTGCGATATATTCTCGACAACGAGGACGAGTATTAAAATGATGATTATGATCATCAGCGCCTGATCGAAGTTCCTCAATGACATCTGTGCACTGAGTTCAACACCGATGCCCCCTGCACCGACTAGGCCGAGAACGGTCGCACCCCTGATTGACTTCTCCAGCGCAAACAGGCTTGTTCCCACGAATGACGGGGTGGCCTGAGGCAGGACTGAACCCGTGATGACGCCGAAGTATCCCGATCCTGTGGATTCAAGTGCCTCTTTAGGCTTTTTATCCAGTTCGTCAATCCTTTCGGAGAAGAATCTGGCACAAAATCCGATTGTGTCGATTGTAATCGTCAATATCCCCGCAAAAGGACCGAGCCCTACAGCGATCACGAAAAGCAATGCCCATACCAGGTCCGGCACCGTCCTCATGACCGTGACCGCACCTTTCGTCAAGGAGCGCAGGAATGAAAAAGAGTTCGTCGTTTTGGAAGACAGAAGCGCCACTGGGATCGATATGATCACACCCGCGAAAGTACCGACAAGGGCCATTTCAAAAGTTTCAATCATGGCACTCATTATGGGACCGAAGCGGCTGAAATCAGGGGGGAAAGCCTGTGCCAAAAAATCCCCGATATTCATGATTCCGCCTGTGATCCGGCTAAATGTGATATTTGCATTGTTGATCCCTGTTACAAGAAATGCAAGGACGATGAGTATAAGTATAAAAGACCATATCGACGGCTTTTCAAATCTTTTCGGAGGCTTTGGACTCATGAGCTTTTGGCCTCCTGTTCAATATGCTGTGATGTCTCATCGGAAGATGCTTCCTCTGGACCGGCATTACCAAACAGTGCCGTCTCAAAATTCTCATCGATGACCGTGACATCACCATCGGCAAACACTTCACCATTCTTCAATGCGATGAAACGGTCAGCATATTTTTTCGCTATCGGCAGCTGATGCAGGATCATCAACAATGTGATGTTCCTCTCTTCAGCGATGCCCTTCAGCAGCTCCATGACCTCCCTGCCGGCTTTCGGATCCAGGCTTGCTATCGGTTCATCCGCCAAAATGATTTCAGGATCCTGCATCAGCATCCTGGCGATGGCAATGCGCTGTTTCTGACCGCCTGAAAGCCGGTCTGCCCGTCTTTCCGACAGATGGGCAAGCCCCACCCTGTCCAGGCATTCCATTGCGCGCTCCCTGAGGGCATCTGAAGCAAATAAGCTGTAGGTTGCCGGTGCAAACTTAACCTGCCCCAATGCACCGAACAATACATTTTGAAAAACCGAGACATTATCGACAAGACCAAAAGCCTGGAATACCATACCGACCTTTTTCCTCGTCTCGCGCAGATGATTCCGCTTCCCGGCATCCACTCCCCGTCCAAGCAATTTGACGGAACCTTCGGTCGGTTCCTCAAACCCGGTCAATGTACGGAACAGGGTGGACTTCCCGGAGCCGTTATGCCCAAGTATCACTATGCTCTCGCCTGTTTTAATGGTGAAGGAAATCCCATTCAATGCAACATCTCGCTGATTATATACTTTTCTGATCTGGTTCACTTCGATGGCATTCATTTTATTCCTCGATTTCCAGACCTAAAATCTCATAAGTTTCCCTCATATTATCGTAATCTTCATCAGAAGCTTCGATGATTCCGCCATCTTCATATTTATCATTCTCTTCGCTTGATAATATGGCATTAAGCACTTCTTCTTCATTTTCCATCAGGATGTTCAGGAACTCATCCTTGAACGCCTGAGGCAGTGTATCATTCAAAATGAATGGGTCTGCAGGCAGCGGCTCCCCTTCATAGATCAGCCTGTATTCATCTCCAAGCCCTTCCTCCTGGATGGTATGCCAATGTTTGACGCCGTCCGCCATGACATCGACCTCACCGTTCAAAAGTGATTCCAGCGCATTGTCCCCCAGCAGTTGAATATCGAAATCCGCATCCAGATCATAACCCTCGTCCACCAGTATGCCGCTGGGACCGATATGACCTGATGTCGAGCCGGTATCTTTCATGGCTATCGTTTTACCCACTGCATCGTCCAGTGATTCTATCCCGCTTTCTTCGCTTGCGATGAAGACGACATGATAATGTCCCTCGGCCCTATGGACGCCGCCGGCAAGCTCGATTTCGGGTTTCGCTTCTTTTGATAATATGTATTCAGAGGGTCCGGACAGTACGATGTCCACCTGGTCGTATTCCAGTGCCGTGGAAGAGACGGTCCTGTCGGAAAGTGCAAACAGTTCAACATCCGTATCAAGCATGTCTTCCATTGTCTCCTCGAATGCTTCAAAGCGCAGCAGCAATTCTTCCTGCCCTTCGATGCCCGCTACAGCAAATGATACAGATTCAGGCCAGTCATCACCGCGTGCCTCCCCGTCACCGTCTGAAGCATCCACGGCATCTCCCGCTTCAGTCTGCCCGCTGCAGGCAGCGAGGACAGCCGTAAATAGTATCCCCATCAACAATAAAGAAATTCTTTTCATAAAAAACCCTCCTAAATATGATTACTGTTCCACATATTATCAGCGGTTTATTAACCTGACATGGTGAACATGTAAATGTATATTAGGAGGATGTAAAAATTCTGTAAACATCAAAAAAACAGAGTTTTATTTTCTTTTCTGGAATGGGTCCGTATTCACACTGCTCGCCTCAGCTTTGGTATCCACCTTTCGCCTTAACAGATCCCGGAGGCCCTCTGCCATGAAAGATTCGAGGGAGTGTCCTGCATCAATGATATTGCGGCCCTGAAGCTTTGCATCATATGCCTCATGATATTTGACATCGCCTGTAATCAGTACATCTATTCCCCGCCTGAAGGCGTCAGTTGCGTAGCTCATCCCGGAGCCGCCGATGATGCCGGCCGTCATTATCTTCTCATCATTGCCCTTCACGACATTTACAATGCTTGCTCCGGTTTTTTCTTCGAGCAGCGCCACCAATGATTCGAGGGAGCCTTCATAATCGATTTTCACACCAAGCCCCTTATTCGGAACGTTATTGATGGTGAATATATCGAATGCCGGTTCTTCGTACGGATGGACCTTCAACAGGGCTTCAATGACCTTATCCTGTTCATGGGATTCGAATATTGCCTCGACAACATATTCATCGACGATTTCAAGTTCATTGTTCGTGCCGATATGCGGGTTCGCATTTTCATTCGGCCTGAACTGACCAGTAATCGGATATTCGAAAAAGCACTCGCTGTAATCACCCTGGTTCCCTACTCCGCCTTTCGAGAGCCCCTCTTTAAGCGCTTCTTTATCTTCTGCCGGGATATTGACCCTGAGTTTTTTAAGTTCATACTTTTTGGGGAGGAGGATTTCCGTTTCTGAAAAACCCAATGCTTCAGCTATCATATGACTGACTCCGTTAGGCTGATGATCCAGGTTTGTATGCATCGTAATGAGATTGATGTCATTTTTTATCAGTTTCCTGATGATCTTTCCGTAAAAATCTTCAGTCACCTCAGTTATTTTGGGAAATATCAGGGGATGGTGTGAAATGATCGTATTCAAACCACTCTCCACCGCTTCAGAGACCGTATCAATTGAACAGTCCAGGGCCGTCAGGATGCCGGTCACTTCATCTTCCATATCCCCGACCAGGAGTCCTGTATTGTCCCAGTCCTCACTGTCCTTGAAAGGAGCGATATCATCCAGTTCTTTTAAAAGGTCTTTAATCTTCATCTTCCAACACCTCTTCTAAAAGTTTGATTTTGGACTTTATTTCATTCCTCTTATCAGTATTCTTATCGCCGTCTATATTGTCGAATATCCTCTTCTGATGTTCATATTCCCACCTTACCTTCATCAGAAATGCTTCCTCGCGACGCTCCAGGTTCACAGGACCGAAGTGGAGTTCTTTCTCCGTCAGCATTTCGCGGCTTTCACCATGGTCGCATACGATGATTTCATAGTAATGCTTCCCGAGCTTCAAAACTTTTTCATGTACAATGCTGTAGTTCAATTCCGATACCGCTTTCCGCAGCGGATGAGTGTAATTATTGGCCTGCAGAACGAGACGCGGGAAATCCCGGACATTATCAAAACCGTCCCTTAGTATACTCGCTATCAGCGGTCCCCCCATCCCGCATATGGTGATGGTGTCCAATTCATCATCGGGGGTCAAAATTTTAAGTCCGTCGCCGAGACGCGCTTCGATCCTGTCACCATATCCATAAGTGCTGATGTTTTTAACCGTCGCTTCATAGGGGCCCGGCACGACTTCCCCGCATATTGCACTTTTTATGAGTCCTTCCCTGACAGCATAGATGGGGAGATAGGCATGATCAGACCCGATGTCTGCAAGGTTATCCCCCTTTATATGATCTGCTGCGTATTTCAATCTTTCATCTATCATTCAAACCATCCTCTAAAATAAAAACCCCCACATGCCGTGGAGGTTTTTCATTTGATATTATTCTGACCACATCTCATACATTGCAGTCAGTTCTTCATCGCTCACCTGACCCTCGTCAAATGCCGGCATTGAGCCCTGGCCTTCCCTCACGATCTCAGTGAATTCCTCTTCACTCAGATCAGTGCCTGCAAGTGCCGGCCCCATACCGCCTGAGAAGTCTTCACCGTGACATGACGCACAGCTGTTCTGAGCTACACCTTCAGCGTCCACGTCGCCGGATGAAGCGCCGTTTTCACCGTTCTCGCCGTTTTCTTCTGAGCCTTCTTCGCCGTTTTCTTCAGTGGCGACTTCTTCTCCTTCTTCCTCCTGGTTCGCACCTTGTGCAGAAAGTAAGAAAACCAGACCCACACCTAAAAAGATGATAAGTAAAAATGGTATAATCGGATTCTTATTCAAATGTTGACCCTCCCTTATAATAAGCATATACAATTATAATTGTATATTAAAAACCAGTAATGTCAAAATAATTTTGTAGATAAAATTACACATTGAACCATGAACTTAGTCCATGAAATCCTTCAACCTTTTACTTCTGCTCGGGTGACGCAGCTTCCTCAGGGCTTTCGCCTCAATCTGACGTATCCTTTCGCGTGTGACACCGAAGACTTTCCCGACTTCTTCAAGTGTCCTTGTACGTCCATCATCGAGACCGAAACGCAGTCTCAATACATTCTCTTCACGGTCGGTCAGAGTGTCGAGCACATCTTCCAGCTGCTCTTTCAGCAATTCATAAGCGGCATGATCCGAAGGGCTTTGTGCTTCCTGGTCCTCTATGAAGTCCCCCAGATGACTGTCATCCTCCTCGCCGATAGGGGTTTCGAGTGAGACCGGCTCCTGTGCGATTTTAAGGATTTCACGGACTTTATCCGCCGGAAGATCCATCTCTTCACCGATCTCTTCGGGGAGCGGTTCACGCCCCAGATCCTGAAGCAGTTGGCGTTGGATTCTGATCAGTTTATTGATCGTCTCCACCATATGGACAGGTATGCGGATCGTCCTTGCCTGGTCGGCAATCGCCCTTGTGATCGCCTGACGGATCCACCATGTCGCGTAAGTGGAGAATTTGAAGCCTTTGGAAAAATCGAATTTCTCAACGGCTTTGATCAGTCCCATATTCCCTTCCTGAATCAAATCGAGAAAGAGCATCCCGCGTCCGACATACCTTTTTGCGATGCTGACCACGAGTCGCAGGTTGGCTTCGGCCAGCCGGCTTTTTGCCACCTCATCGCCTTTTTCAATCCTCTTGGCAAGTTCTATTTCTTCTGCCGCGCTGAGGAGGTCGACCCGTCCGATTTCTTTAAGGTACATGCGGACCGGATCATTGATCTTCACCCCGGGCGGCGCACTCATGTCATGGAGGTTCAATTTATCATCTGTATCTGCAGCATCTTTTTCATTTATCAAACGGATATCATTTTCACCGAGTTCTTCAAAAAATTCATCCATTGCATCTGCATCAAGCTCAAAATTGGCCATTTTATCAGCGATTTCCTCATGTGATAAATGACCTTCCTTTTTCCCTTTTTCAAGGAGCACCTGTTTCACTTGTTCAATTGAGGTAAACAACTCCGCTTCTTTATTTCCGGTTGTCCCAACGGTATTTTCAGCCATAAATGTACCTCCTAAATATATTGACTAGCTTTTATATCTGCTGTTAATATCCAAAAGCTGCTGCATGATCTGCGCCTGCAGATCAATATCATTATCCGCTTCCGCCTCCCTGAGACGTGCAAATAAGATCTGTTTCTCTTTGTTACTGTTCCTTTTTCCACTCAGATCATCCAGATAATCATCGATTTCATCCTTCGAAACTTCGCTTTGAATCCTGATATTATCAATGTTAATAACGACTTCCAGCAGGTCATTCGGAAGTTGGTGGATAAATGATGATACTTCAAATGTGTCATGAGTGTCAAAATAATTGCACAACCCTTTAAATATACCATAGTATTGCTCTGACGTTAATACTTCAATATCGACTCTGTCTCTTGCGTAGTCGAACAGATTTTTATCATTCATAAGCGCTTTTAAAAAGTAGCGCTCTTTTTTTTGCCTTATTGAGAGTCTTTCGGTGTGTTGTATAACACTTTCCCGTTTTTGGGATGTTCTAACAGGAAGTTTGCTTTCTATTTGAGATTTATCTATATCATATGCCTCACTTATATGCATGATGAGCCTTGATTTGATGGCTTCATCACTCACAAAGGCGAGCAGGTCGGTCAAAATGTTGATATTTTGTGAAAATGCCAGGTCATTATTCATACTTTCATTCAGCAGATTTTCGGCCAGGAAATGTATATAGTGGCGCTTTTCATTCTTCACGAGGTAGCGGAAGGCTTCTCCTCCGTTTTTTTCAATATATTCATCAGGATCCATACCGCCGGGCAACTGGATGACAAAAGTGTTGAGACCGTATTTCAGCAGTGTCTCACCAATATCCATCGTCGCCTGTCTGCCGGCGCCATCACCGTCGAACATCAGTGTCACATTGGAGGCCAGCCGGTTCAGGAGATTGATGTTCTCCTCACTTAATGCCGTGCCCATCAATCCGACTATGTTCTCTATCTTCAGTGACTTCACCTTCAATACATCAAGATGCCCTTCCATCAGAATGATTTCGTCCTGCGACCTGATCGATTTTCTGGCATCACTCAAATTGAACATCAGATGACGTTTCTGGAACACTTTCGTCTCAGGTGTGTTCAGATACTTCGGTTCGGCACCATCAAGACTCCTCGCCGTGAAACCAACGATATAATTCTGGTGGTTTTTTATGGGAATCATTATACGGTTGACGAACCGGTCGTAATAGGAGAAGTTCGTTTCATTTCTTGACAGCAGTCCTGCACTGTAAGCCGCCTCTTCTGTAAAACCTTTCTCCAATATTGCATTTTTGGTGAATGAAGACATTTTAGGCGCAAGTCCCACCTTCTCCTTTTTCAGGAGGTCGCTTGGGAACCCTCTTTCCAGGAGGTAATTCAAAGCTTCCGCGCCTTCGTTGGTATGCATGAGTATATGATGGAACAGTTCCGAGACATATTCATGCATTTTGATGAACTGCATGTCATCATCATCGACCCTGCTTTCATTTGCGGAGATTTCAACACCAAGCGGCTTTCCCAGTCTCTTCACCGATTCCGTAAAGGAAATGTTCTCGATTTCCATTATAAACTGAAAGACATTTCCACCTTTTTTACAGCCGAAACAGTGGCAGATCTGCTTTTCAGGGCTGACGCTGAAAGATGGTGTCTTCTCATCATGAAAAGGGCAAAGACCGACGTAGTTCCGCCCCCGTTTTTCAAGTTTAAGATAACCTGAAACAAGATCGGTAATGTCGGTCCTTTCCCTGACGTATTCTATTGTTTCCTGCGGGATACTCATAAGCTATCACCCTTTGATATCTATTTTACCATCTACGTACTTCATAATCTCATTTGCCGTTTCCTCAATGGCTTTTTCAGATACATCGATGACAGGGCATCCGATCTTTTCTACGATTGAATCGAAGTATTCAAGTTCTTCCTTTATCCTTTCATCCCTCGCATAGCTTGCCGTGTCCTTCAGGCCCAGCTGGGTCAGCCGTTCCTTCCTGATTTTATTGAGCGAAGAGGATTTGATCCTGAGTCCTATACATTTGGATTTCGGGATGTCAAACAACTCTTTGGGCGGAGTCACTTCCGGGACTAAAGGCATATTCATCACTTTATATTTTTTCAACGCAAGGAATTGGGACAGGGGGGTTTTTGAAGTCCTTGACACACCAATAAGCACGATATCCGCCTTGTCGAGCCCGCCCGCATCTTTACCATCATCATACTTGACCGCGAACTCGATCGCTTCGATTTTTTGAAAATAATCTTCATCCAGCTTATGCACACGTCCGGGCTCATAATAAGGCTGGGCTTCCACCTTCCCTTCCAAAATGGACATGAGCGGACCCATGACGTCCACAGAAGGAATGTCCTCTTTCTTCAGTTCCTCTTTCAGGTAGTGCCTGAACTTAGGAGTGATTATTGTGAAGACCACAATTGCCCCCTTGCTTTTGGCAAGATCGACGACATCATCAATATTCTCCTCTGAATCGATATAAGGATATCTGATCAGTACATCCGAGGTACTGTCTGATTCGAATTGCGCCAATGCGGCTTTGGCGACCAGTTCACCTGTTTCCCCGACTGAATCCGATGCAATGATTACTTTAATATTAGACATAGGGACACTCCTTATTCCATTAAATTGACAAACACTCTTGTGATATTGGTTTTGGTGATCCTTCCGATCACCACTTCCTGTCCATCTTCTTTATCTATGACCGGTATGGAGTCGATCTGCTTTTCAATCAGCTGATTCGCTGCATAAATCAGCAAATCGTTGGGATAACATGTCGTAATGTGGGGCTTGCGGGTCATGATTACACTGACCGGCGTCTTTTCAATATCACTTTTCCCCATAGTCCCTTTAAGGAGATCTTTCCTTGATATGACCCCCACCAGGTCCCTCTTGTCATCTATGGCATACAGAGTACCGACATCCTCGAGGAACATCTTGACAATCGCTTCATAAATGGATGTGTCCTCCTTGATTAAAATAGGCAGGCTCTGTACATCCCTGACTAAAATGTTCCGTATTTTGGTGGTTAAGATTTCCTCCGGTTCCTTTCCGGTGTAAAAATATCCAACACGCGGGCGGGCATCCAGATAACCGCTCATTGTCAAAATCGCAAGGTCCGGTCTTAAGGTCGCCCTTGTCAAAGAGAGCTGCTCTGCAATCTTGCTTCCGGTTATCGGCCCATGCTGTTTGACGATTTTCAATATCTTTTCCTGCCTGCTGTTCAATTCCATGGCCTCACTCCCAATATGATTAATTATAATACATCTTGAAAAATAAAGAAATACAATGAAATATTTGCACTTCCGATTAACATTTAATATAATGGCTTTAAGCGAGTTAAGGATGGTGTGAGCTTAACGACTTCAAATGGCACATATGTTTTGAATTCATCGAATATAATGGAATATTAAAAGTTGAGTGGAACACACTAATTTGGGTGGAACCGCGGGTATGGACCCGTCCCAGGATAGCACAGCTATCCTGGGACTTTTTTATTTTTAACCAACTACTTTAAGGAGTGTTATGTATGGACATGGACAAAATTGTTAATTTATCAAAGGCACGGGGTTTTGTATTCCCGGGCAGTGAAATTTACGGCGGACTTGCCAACACTTGGGACTACGGCCCGCTCGGTATTGAACTTAAAAACAACGTAAAGGCCGCATGGTGGAAAAAGTTCATCCAGGAATCCCCGTATAATGTAGGTGTTGATGCCGCCATCCTCATGAATCCGAAAACATGGGAAGCTTCAGGTCACCTCAACAACTTCAATGACCCTATGATCGACTGTAAGGAATGTAAAAGCCGTCATCGTGCAGACAAACTCATTGAAAATGTCCTCCAGAAAGAAGATGACAATTTTGTTGCCGACGGTTTAAGCTTCGATGAAATGAAGAACATCATCGATGAGCGTAATATAACGTGCCCGAACTGCGGTGCACATGCTTATACCGACATCCGTCAGTTCAACCTGATGTTCAAAACTTTCCAGGGTGTCACAGAATCCTCAACGAACGAGATTTTCCTGCGTCCGGAAACTGCCCAGGGCATCTTTGTGAACTATAAGAATGTTCAAAGATCCATGCGCAAAAAACTGCCTTTCGGCATCGGCATGATCGGCAAATCATTCCGTAACGAAATCACACCGGGCAACTTCATCTTCAGAACAAGGGAATTCGAGCAGATGGAACTTGAATTCTTCTGTAAACCGGGTACGGAAGTCGAATGGCAGAAATACTGGAAAGATTTCTGTCAGAACTGGCTGCTGGAACTTGGTCTCGCTGACGGCAACCTCCGCATGCGCGACCATGACGATGATGAGCTGTCCCACTACTCCAATGCCACTACAGATATCGAGTACAGATTCCCGTTTGGCTGGGGAGAGCTTTGGGGTATTGCGAGCCGTACGAATTTCGACTTGAGACAGCATATGGAACATTCCAAAGAAGATCTCACATATCATGACCAGGAATCAGGAGAGAAATTCATTCCGTTCGTCATCGAACCGGCGCTTGGACTCGACCGGGTGACGCTTGCCTTCATGAGTGATGCATATGAAGAGGAAGAGCTTGGAAATGGTGAGTCCAGAACTGTCATGAGATTCCACCCGAGCCTGGCACCATACAAGGCAGCGGTCCTGCCGTTATCCAAGAAATTGAGTGACGATGCCTTCAAAGTGTTTGAAAAACTTGCCCCTGACTTCAATGTCGAATTCGATGAGTCACAGTCGATCGGTAAGAGATACCGCCGTCAGGACGAAATCGGCACACCGTACTGCATCACTTTCGACTTCGATTCATTGGAGGACAATATGGTGACGGTGCGCGAGAGGGATACGATGGAACAGATAAGAATGCCGATAGATGAAGTGAACGGCTTCTTGAAAGAAAGAATCAAATTTTAAGATTATGCAACCCCGGCAGCTGAAGTCAGCTGCCGGGGTTTTTATCAGAAATTCGACAAGCCGGTCGCTCATAATGAACTTGGAATGGCATTGTTTTTTCAATGACCGCCCGCAATGACCAGAAGGGGATAAGAATAACTTTAAAATCTTTTTCACCCTCTGTATGGTCCCATCTAATCATTACGTGATCAAACGCCTGGCCTTAAAGTACACTCCTGCATACTCATCATAAATCAGTTCTGTGAACTTCAAGAGCTTCCTCCCGTTTTCCGGGGCCACATTAATTGAATTAATCAAATCAAGCCTGGCGTTTTTCATGTAAGCGGCCAGATATATTATACGGTTGCCGATATGCACAGACCGCTCCAGGGTTTCTTCATCAAGACAATGATCGCAGACTACACTGTGATATTTGAATGAATAATGACTGAAAACATTGTATTCCCGGCTGCCGCACAGTGCGCATTCATCTACGTTTATCTCGATGCCGTAACGCGGCATCAGTTTTGCGGCCACCATGGCAGTAGTAGCGTTCTTTTCATTTTCGTCCTTTTTTTCAAGTAATTTAAAGGCTTTCATCAGAAGTTCATAATCTTTGGGCGTGACATCCTCGTCGTTTAAAATTTTCGTGACGTATTCCATGATGTAACTGCCGTATGCAAACATTTCAAAATCCTCATTGATGCCCTTGAAATGGGAAATTACATCGACTTCATTCAATGTCCCTATCCCTTTGAAGCGGTTATAGGTGAATAATGCCTCCTTGAATCCCTGCCTGAGGACGATGAAAGAGCTTTTCGGCTTGTTGAATCCGCGGGCCATCAAGGGCACCATCACGCCCTCTTCATTTAAAATGGTAATGATCCGGCTGGACTCACTATAATTGGTCTGCCGGATCATTATACCCTTTTGCTGATAAATCATATCATCACCTAATATTCATCATCCCTGTAGCCGAGTGAGCGTATGAAGTTGGTTTTATTGCGCCAGTCCTTCTGCACTTTGACCCAGAGTTCAAGATAAACTTTGCTTCCAAGAAGGTTTTCTATGTCGACTCTTGCCAATTTGCCGATTTCCTTCAGCATTTTACCGCCTTTGCCGATGACCATGCCTTTTTGTGACTCCCGTTCAACGTAGATCGTGGCCTGGACATGGACCTTTCCGCCTTCCTCATTCGCTTTCATCTTCTCCACCTCAACACCGATGGCATGGGGAATTTCCTGACTCGTGAGATGCAGTGCTTTCTCACGGATGAGTTCACTGACTATGAAGTGCTCGGGATGATCGGTCACCCTGTCTTCAGGATAATACATCGGGCCTTCCGGAAGGTAGCTTTCGATGACTTCCACAAGCTTATCCACATTGTTGCCCTGGAGCGCTGATATCGGTACGATTTCACTGAAGTTGAGCTTATCCTTATAAACTTCGATCTGTTTGATCAGATCATCCGGATGCACAAGATCGATTTTATTCAACACGAGCACGATGGGAGTGGATGTGTGCTCAAGCATTTCGATGATGAACTCATCACCACGCCCGATCTCTTCGGCAACATTGACGATGAAGAGGATCACTTCCGTTTCCCTCAAAGTGTTTCGTGCGACTTTCATCATATGCTCCCCGAGCTGATGCTTCGGTTTGTGGATGCCCGGTGTATCGATGAAAATCATCTGAGACTGTTCGGTCGTGTATACACCCTGTATTTTATTTCTCGTCGTCTGCGGTTTATCAGACATTATCGCGACCTTTTGGCCGAGCACTTTATTCATGAAAGTCGACTTCCCTACATTCGGGCGTCCGATGATGCTGATGAAACCGGATTTAAATTTATCTTCACTCATTTTTCATGTCCTTTCCTGAGAAGCCCAGCGGCAGCAGGTCGTCCACCGAGCGTTTAATCACTTCGCCGGTCTTACTCGTCAAGTATACCGGCATATCATCGCGGCACAGCTCTTTCATCACCTGGCGGCATACGCCGCAGGGGCTTGCAGGCGCTTCCGCATCCGTGACGACCACAAGTGCTTTAAACTTTGTGATGTTATTCGAATAAGCGCTGACCAAAGCGCTCCTCTCGGCACAGATTGTTGCAGGGTAGGCTGCGTTTTCAATATTCGCCCCATATATATACTGATCATCTTCCGTTACAAGCAGCGCGCCCACATTGAAATTCGAATATGGCGTGTATGCGCGGCTCTGTGCTTCGATGGCTTCTTTCAGCCATTCTTCCTTGAATATTCCATCATTCATGTAAGTCACTCTCCTAGGCAAAGAACCCGATTATTTTTGGGATGAATATTATCATTCCTGTGATTGAGGCGTAGATTGCCGCAAGCAATACGGCAAGCGCAGACGTGTCCTTTGCGCACTTCGCGAGCGTATGGACTTCGCCGGTCACGAGGTCAACCGTATACTCGATGCTTGTATTCAAAATTTCACTGATCAGCACGATGAATATTGCGCTGATGATGAAAAGCCATTCTACAGTATCCAGTCTGAATAAAAATCCTGCTGCTGCGACAATGAAGGCGATCAGCAGATGCACGGCAAAATGGAAGTCTTTTCTCAACAATGCATCGATGCCCTGGAGCGCAAATTTAAAGCGGTTCATCGTTATTCATCTCTCGAAACTCCAAACGCTTCCAAAATTTCATCCTGGGTCCGGTTCATCTCTCTCTCTTCCGCTTCTTCCAAGTGATCATAACCCAGCAGATGGAGGAATCCATGAAGCGACAAAAATAATAATTCACGCCTGTAGCTGTGGCCGTACTCCTCTGCCTGCTCCCCGGCGCGATCGGTGGAAATGATGATGTCCCCGAGTGTTCTCGGAGCCTCTTCATGTATCAGGTTGAATTCATCGTCTTCCATGGCAAAAGAAATGACATCCGTCACTTCATCCTTATCCCTGTATTGATGATTGATTTCACGTATCGACGTGTTGTCCACAAACGATACACTGATTTCCGCATTTGACCCGGACTCCAGTTTTCCGAATGCGAAATTCAACAACCGGCTGATTTCCTGCTGTTCCTCATGCGAAGTGTAACCGTCATCATCTATAAAATCGACTGTCAGCATAGTGCACCCCTATTCATAGGCTTTAATGATTTTTGAGACCAGCGGATGTCTGACCACATCCGTCTCATCCATGCGGTTGATTGCCACGCCTTTGACGTCATCAAGTCTTCTCACCGCTTCGATCAAACCGCTTTTTGTGGCTCCCGGCAGATCGATCTGTGTTTCGTCACCGGTGACGACCATCTTGGAGCCGAAACCGAGACGGGTCAGAAACATCTTCATCTGCATTTCCGTAGTATTCTGGGCTTCATCAAGTATACAGAACGCATCGTTCAATGTACGCCCCCTCATATAGGCGAGCGGGGCGACCTCTATGACGCCCCGTTCCACCAGCCTGTCGGTCTGCTCCGTTCCGAGGACCGTATGAAGACCGTCATACAAGGGCCTGAGATACGGGTCGACTTTCTCCTTCAGGTCCCCCGGCAGGAAACCGAGGTTCTCCCCGGCCTCGACGGCAGGACGGGTCAGCACGATCCGCTTGACCTGCCCATCCCTCAGCATCTGGCAGGCAAAAACAACCGCAAGAAATGTCTTACCTGTGCCTGCCGGGCCGATCCCGAAAGTCAGGTCACTGCGTTTAATGTTTTCAATATATAATCTTTGTCCGGTGGTTTTGGCACGAATGCCCCTGCCCTTATTATCTTTGGCAATCACTTCATTATATAGATCAAGAAGATATTCAATCGTCCCGTTTTTAGCCATGCTTGATGCCGATTGAACATCCCTCAGATTCACTTTCATCCCACGCTGGATGATTTTAAGCAAATGTATGAGCACATCCTCTGCCTGTTCAACATTCTCATCATCCTGCCCGCTCACTGTAATTTCATTGCCGAGCGTATGGATGGTGACGTCGAACATATCCTCCAGAAATGTTATATGTGCATCATTCGCCCCGATGAGCGCCTGCGCCTCTTCGAGACTCTCTATACTTATTATATTAGGCATTTACAAACCCCTTTAATTATTTTGTGATTACCTTAAATTTACCATTATCAAAACCCTACTGCAATCAATTAGCGGAAGGCTGAAAAGTTTATCCCCTTCAACCAGGCCATCCGGTCTGCACTGTTCACCAAGTGTCACATACAGGAAATCGGAAGACCGGAAAAAGAAAAAGACCTTATGAAGGTCTTCTTCATAGTACAGCAGTCAGGTAAACGACCACCCACGCACTGATCCAAAGCACATGAACGACTTCCAGAATACCCAATTTTTTAGGTGTCCACCCTCTACCATAGACACCCACCGCCCTGATGATGCCGACCACGAAGGCTATGCCGAGAAGATAATGCCAAGCCAGCATTCCGAGGAACAACAGTGCATGATATATGTATGAAGCATTCCGGTACCGGATATTCTTACGCTCCCTGACCACTGTTTTCACCACCAGCGCCGATCCGACAAAATATAAAAAGCTGACTGCAATTACGGTTGTGATGCCGTGGGTCCACTCATGAGAGTTCAAAAAAGCTATACCGCCACCCGCTATTGAAAATATCATGATTGCAGCAATGTCGTTGATGATGTTCCTCTCATCCCTGATTTTTGCGTAGTAAGCAGTAATCAGTCCCAGCGGCAGCATCACGATAAAGAAAAACATGATGCGGTATTCCACCATCAAAGGATATAAGAAGAGCAGTATGGCGATGCCCCCGAACATTAACGCTGATTTCAAGTATCCGAACTCTTTGTTCCTTTTCATCCTCTTGATGAACATGAGCGCATGATCGGCCGCAAAGAACATGAGCAGCCAGCCGGCCATGTAAAACAATTGTGAAAAATGAAAACCGCCTGCGGCAATTCCAAGCAGGAGAGGCATGAAAATCATGGCCCATGCCCCGTGCTGGTTTTGTTTCTTGAATTTCATAATGTCACCTCTTAATGCCATTATATCCAACGAAACCGCGAACATACCAGATCATCTTTACAATTTTGTGAAAAAAATAACAAGAAATCACTCTGACTCAACTGCTTTACTTTATCATTTTCTTTGTCTCTGCTTCCCTCTCCATGACTGCCCTGGCAAAAGGACACTCGGGAACGATTTTTTTATCCTCTTCACGCGCATACTCGATCACCATTCCGACTAAAGCACTGCCCATGCCCTGTCCGCTCAACTGATTCGCAACCTGAGTGCTGTCTATGATGAAGTCGCCCTCGTCGTCCACAATATACGATACATAAGCCTCTGGATTCAATTCATCCTCACCGACGAAGAACATGTTTTCACCTTTTTTAATATCAACATCCATTATTCACACCTCCTGATCACTTATCATATTCTCATCTTCGGACTGTTTAAAACATGAAAACGGCACATGACAATAGTGTCATGTACCGTTAAGATCACTTACGTGATTTGGGTTTACCCAGGATTTCGTTGAAGATGACCCCATTTACGATCGCCTTGTTGTCAAATGTGAGGTCTTTTGAGGAGAATGCACTACTCTTCCTTGTATCTGCTACGGAAGTCCGGTCATCGCCATATGAATAACGAAGCTCATCTGTGATTTCACTGCCGACCCCTTCAACCGGTTTTGCAACCTCCACATTTGAATCTGCGGCGCCGGTACGGACTCTTTCTCTTGCCCTCTCGGCTCTTTCACTCTGTTTTCTCTCGACAGGCTTTCTGTCCCTGGACGTCTCCCTGCGGGAACGCTCGCGCATTGAGGTTTCTTTTTTCTCCCGCTGACGCCGTTCTTCAAGTTTCCGCCGCTCTTCTTCAACGCGGCGTTTGACATCTTCGCGGCTCGGTCTTTCAGGAGGACCGGCGGACGTATCGGTGCCGGTCCGGCCCATGGCTTTTTCGTATTCACTTTGAAATTCGCGTTTCAACTCATCGAACATACCGCCGGAGCCCTGCGACTGTCTACCGCCCGTATCCGACTCAGATTGACGCGGCCTTGGTGCCGAGCGGCCGGGCCTTTCCATTTTACCCGGATCGATGTCCCTTTTTTCCTCATTCTTATTACCGGTGCTGGCTATAATAGAATATATTACTCCGCCTGCAAATATTAATAGAGGCAGTAATACTTCCATGATATCACGCCCTATTCTTCATCTTTGGAACGAGTCGGATCTGTCATCTTATTGATGGAATCCCTCATGTTTGTATCTGCTTCGATATTTTTAAGATCATAATATTCGCTTACCCCGATATTGCCGCTTTCGAGTGCCTGCGCAAATGCAAGTGGAACTTTGGACTCGGCTTCCACCACTTTCGCCCTCATCTCCTCGACGCGGGCTTTCATCTCCTGCTCCTGCGCTACGGCCATGGCCCTGCGCTCTTCAGCTTTAGCCTGGGCGATGTTCTTATCGGCAACCGCCTGCTCTGTCTGAAGGTCTGCTCCGATGTTCTTGCCGATATCCACATCTGCAATATCTATGGACAGTATTTCAAAGGCTGTTCCTGAATCCAGACCTTTAGAAAGCACTGTCTGGGATATGCGGTCGGGATTTTCCAGCACATCGGAATGTTTGTTAGAAGAACCAATCGTGGAGACGATACCCTCACCCACACGGGCGACAATCGTATCTTCGCCGGCCCCGCCGACAAGACGTTCGATGTTTGCACGGACAGTAATGCGCGCCTTGGCCTTCACTTCTATACCGTCCATTGCCACACCTGCGATGAATGGTGTCTCAATCACTTTCGGATTGACACTCATTTGAACCGCTTCCAATACATCACGGCCTGCAAGGTCGATTGCAGCACAACGTTCGAACGTCAAATTGATGTCTGCACGCTGGGCTGCAATTAAAGCATCCACTACTCTATCCACATTTCCTCCAGCAAGGAAGTGTGACTCCAACTGATTAACACTGAGCTTGATACCTGCTTTGTCACCTTTGATCATCGGTTCAATGACACGTTTCGGTTTGACACGCCTCAAGCGCATCCCCACCAGTGAGAAAATACCCACTTTAACCCCGGCAGAAATGGCTGAAATCCACAAACCGACCGGAACAAAGGACAAGATGAACGACAGTATGATAAATACAATTACGATTAAAAATATAACCGTCAATAACCCGCCACCTATAAACATTAAGTCCATATTAAAACTCTCCTTTAAATTATTCTAATCTTCAATCGGACGTACTACAACTCTTGAACTTTCAACAAGTATGACCTTCACTTCGGTATCAGCCGGGATGTAGGACCCTTCAGCAACAGCGTCAATCCGCCTCTCGCCATAACGTATCGTACCCGCCGGCCTCAGGGGTGTTAAAGTCTTCGCTGTGACACCGATGAGGTCGGACCGGTCATCAAACGAAGTATAACCGGATTCGGCATCGGTCGCATCGCTTAAAATCAACCTGTTTAAAAATGGAATTCTTCTTTTCTTGGATTTGATAAGCCCCACCGCCATAAAAGATGCAATAATAATTATTATCAGCAGAAATATAGAATATAAAATCATGTCCCCGCTGACCAGCACAACACTCAGCAACAGCAGGATCACTCCCAATAACCCCAAAAAGGTACCGATTACAAAAAACTCGAGAATTATCAGGAAAGAACCGATGACAAACAATCCTAATGCCCAAAGATTATCTTCACCGGCTAAGAGATGGCCGGAGAAAAACAATACCATCGCAGTGATTGAGAAGAGGCCGTAAAAGTTGAAGCGTTCAGAAAAAAGCTGCATGACCAGTCCGATAATGAAAACAGCTAGCAATATAAAGGCAATTACAGGCATAGTAATGACATCCCTGAACGTATGTACTATATTTCCAATCAAAAATGTATCATTAATAGCCATGTAAATCCCCTCCACCTTCATTATACATACTTAACCTGTAAAAATAAATAAACAGTGCCGTCCTAATGCAAAAAAAAGACAGTACTATCAAGATAACAGTACTGTCCGTCTATGATAAATTATCCGAGGGAGGATATTTTATCTGAATTTTCTTTTGCGAGCTGCTTCGGATTTTTTCTTGCGTTTTACACTTGGCTTTTCATAATATTCTCTTTTACGGGCTTCTTGAATTGTGCCGTTTTTAGAGACATTACGCTTAAAACGACGCAGTGCATCTTCGATCGGCTCGTTTTTATTAACAGATGTTTTAGTCATAAATTTCCCTCCCTCCGAATAACCAAAGGTTAATCTCACATAGCATTTACTATGTACTCAAACATTATAATATAACAAAGTTTTCAGGTCAACTTAATTTTTAATACTCTGAATCGGATGTGCCACCGCTTACAATTTCGATGCCGCTTGAAGCACCGATCCGGGTCGCACCGCTCTCAATCATGTTGAGGGCATCTTCAGCAGACTTGACGCCACCGCTTGCCTTGACACCCATTTCCTCTCCAACTGTCATGCGCATCAGGGCCACATCCTCCACTTTTGCACCTCCCCCGTTGAATCCTGTCGAAGTCTTGACGAAGTCGGCACCTGCTTTTTTGGCAAGCTCGCTGGCCTTGACGATGTCATCACTGTCGAGCAGGCTGCTTTCGATGATGACTTTCACCAGGGCAGAAGTCCCTGCTGCATCACATACGGCTTTTATATCATTATATACAAGGTCATGGTTTCCGGATTTCAAAGCCCCGATGTTGATCACCATATCCACTTCGTCGGCACCATTCTGGATGGCATTCATCGTTTCAAAAGCCTTCACTTCAGAAGTGGAGGCGCCGAGGGGGAAACCGATCACCGTGCACACTTTGACATCACTGTCCGTTAAAATCTCCGATGCCATCTGCACCCATGCCGGATTGATGCATACACTGAAAAAATCATGTTCCATCGCTTCCTGGCAGAGTTCAAAAATTTCATCCTGCGTCACCACAGGTTTTAATAATGTATGGTCTATATATTTCGACAATTTCATAGCTTTGCCTCCAGTAATTATTTGTGCACTTTCCGGATGTAGACTTTAAATCATGCGCTCAATATAAGCATAATTTTTCACCATCGGCTTTTCCAGCACTTTGACGACTTCTCCGTGACTCAGTGGATACCCCGCTTCGGTCACTTTCACTTTTATGAGTTCCCCTACCAGGGTCTCATCAGCATCGATGGCAACTTTCATATAATTATCGGCGTGACCGACCAGTTTGCCATCCTTGATTTCTTCCGGGATGATTTCAAGTACATCATCTTTGAACCCTTCTGCATATTCCAAGGCAAGGCGGTCTGACAGGTCGATCAGCTGCCTGACTCTTTCATTTTTGGTGTCATTATCTATCTGATCAGTCATCCTTGCAGCCGGAGTCCCGGTCCGGATGGAATAAGGGAACACATGCAGTTCCGAGAAATGGTGTCTATTGATGAAGTCATAGGTTTCCTGGAACTCCTCTTCAGTTTCTCCCGGGAATCCGACGATGACATCACTTGTAATGGCCACATTCGGCATGATTTCCTTTAATTTCAAAATACGGGATTCAAAGAATTCCATCGTGTATTTCCTTCTCATACGTTTTAAAACCGTATCACTTGCCGACTGGATAGGTACATGCAGATGCCTGACGATCTTATTGGAGTCCCTGATGACATCGATGACTTCGTCGGTCAGCTGACTGGCTTCAATGCTTGAAATCCTCAGACGGTTCAGTCCGTTCACTTCCTCCAGGTCACGCAGGAGCTGAGCCAGGTTGTAATCCTTGAGGTCTTCCCCGTAGCCGCCGGTGTGGATGCCTGTAAGGACGATTTCCTTATATCCTTGCTCCACAAGGTTCTGTGCCTGCTCGATGACTTTTTCAGGGTCCCTGGAACGCATCAGCCCACGGGCCCACGGTATGATGCAGAAGGTACAGAAGTTGTTGCATCCTTCCTGTATCTTCAAAGTTGCCCGTGTACGGTCGGTGAAGTATGGCACATCCATTTCCTCATATGTACGCTTCTTCATTATATTTTTGACGCCGTTGATCGGCTGCCGCTCCCGGTGGTACTGGTTGACATAACCGAGCAGTTTGTCACGGTCTTCAGTGCCGATGATGATGTCGACACCCGCTATATCCATTATCTCTTTAGGAGAAGTCTGTGCATAACAGCCTGTCACGGCGATGACCGCGTCCGGGTTTTTACGGATGGCACGGCGGATGACCTGTCGGCTCTTCTTATCACCCGTGTTGGTCACAGTGCATGTATTGATCACATAAACATCGGCGTTCTGTTCAAGATCTATCCGTTCATATCCATCATCTTTGAATATCTGCCACATCGCTTCTGTTTCATAGTGGTTCACTTTACAGCCGAGTGTGTGGAAAGCAATTGTCTTTTCATTCATAACCATCAAATCTTTCTTAAAAAATATTATGATAACTTTACATATAATAGCATAATATAAAAAGTCATTCAATTGCACATCATTCGTGAAGGCTGCTTACAGCGGCCAGGAAGTAAAGGGGCGCCGTTTCCGCACGGAGGATCCTCGGACCGAGTGAGAGCGGTGTGAAAGAAGCATCCGCTTCAACCTCGTCCTCCGTCAGGCCGCCCTCGGGACCGAATATGAAGGCGATCTTCTTGCCGGTTTCGACGCCTCCAAGATTTTTGAATGACACCGCTTTCTGACCTGCATAACCTTCGAACGCGATGAATGCAGAATCGTAATCTGAAAAATCCACATTCTTCAACCTGCCTTCGAAGTGTATTTCAGGAATGGAAAAGCGTCTGCTCTGTTCACTCGCTTCCCTGATCACTTTCTGAAAGCGTGCCAGGCGTTTTCCCCTTTTTTTATCATCCAGCTTCACTATACTTCTGTCCGCCTCATAAATGATGAACCGGACGGCCCCGAGTTCCGTCGATTTCTGAAGCATCCATTCGAATTTCTCACCCTTCAGCAAAGGGCATATTATTGTCGTGCCGACCGGCGATTCCGTATTTGAATCCAAAACCTGCTCAGTCAGAAAAGCCACTTTCCTGCCTTCGATGCCTGTAATCCTGCATACAAACCCCGTTGTTGTACCGTCGATCATCTCAAATGCATCATCAACACGAAAACGCATCACATTGATCATATGATGCGTATCTTCATTATCTATTTCATATTTTTCATTTAAGTTTAATGTTTCAGACATAAAATATCTCTGCATGTCCCATCACACCTTTTCAGCCAAAATGCTTACCCAGCCGTTGTCTTCCAGGATTTCCCTGATGCTGAACCCTGCCGTCTTCATCTTCTCCATAATACGTTCATGTTTTTCCACAATGATGCCTGAGGCGATGAAATATCCATTCGAATTGAGACGTACGTAAGCATCTTCAATCATTTCTTCGATGACATGTGCCAGTATATTGGCGATCACCACGTCGTACTTTCCATCTTCTTCCTTCAACAAATCCGCAGTTTCAAGACGAATCGCTTCCTCACAGTCATTGAGGACAAAATTTTCTTGTGCAACTTTAATGGATAATTCATCAATATCGGTTGCTTTGATTTCGTCCGTCCCCATCAGGTGTGCTGCAATCGACAAAATCCCCGAACCTGTGCCGACATCGATGATAGAATCGCCCGGTTTCACCGTTTTCTCTATGAAGCGGAGGCACATGCTTGTCGTCGGATGATCCCCCGTCCCGAAAGCCATGCCCGGGTCCAACTTAATTAGGCGGTCTGCCTCATGATATTTGTAATCTTCCATTTCCCACGAAGGGACGATGACGAATGTGTCAGATACCCGGAAACTGTGGAAATGTTTCTTCCATTCATTTTCCCAGTCGGCTTCCTCGATCACTTCATGTGTGATGCGGATGTCCTCTTTTGAAGCCAGGTCCGCTTCCCCGATGAAAGCCTCAATTTCTTGAAGCTTGGCATCCATATTCTGTGTTTCATCGAAGTAGACCAATATTCTGATGTCGGAAGCAGGGTAATCTTTGGGATCCAGTCTGAATTTCTCATCGAAATCGTCTATCTTCCCCCTCAGGATATCTATGGAGTGTTCGATGGAGACACCTTTGGATACAGTGTTCAAATAAGCTGAAAGTTTTTCTTCATTTTCTTCTTTAGTATGAATTGCCACTTCATGCCATTTCATCTTCAATCTCCTTTAAAGAAGCGTTTTGTACGGTCGAAGATATTCTCCTGTTGTTCTTCGATGACCTCCCCGCCTTCTTCAGCAAGGTCCCTGAAAATTTCAACTTCCCTGTTGGAAAGTTTCGTCGGCGTCACCACTTTGACAGTGATGAACTGGTCACCATAGCCGTAACCATGGACATTTTTCACACCTTTTTCTTTAAGGCGGAAACGTTTGCCTGTCTGCGTGCCTGCCGGTATCGTCAGGACGACTTCAGAACTGATGGTCGGCACTTTCACTTCATCACCGAGTGCAGCCTGTGCGAATGAAATCGGCAGTTCATAATGGATATCATCGCCATCGCGCGTGAATCTGGAATCCGGCCTTACACGGAAGACGATATACAGATCACCCGACGGTCCGCCGTTGATTCCCGGCTCACCTTTGCCGTGCACACGGATCTGCTGTCCATTGTCCACACCTTCCGGTACAGTGACTTCGATCTCCACATCTTTAGTAACCGTCCCTGCACCTTTACAATTGTTGCAAGGGTCTTTGATCTCCTGTCCTGTGCCCTGACATGTCGGACATGTGCGTTCTGTCTGTATACGTCCAAAAGGTGTATTCTGCTCAACTGCTACACGTCCGGCACCGCTGCACATGCTGCAGGTGGTTTTGGAGGTGCCCGGCTTTGCACCATTGCCGTCGCACACGTCACAGGAGACCTCTTTTTTGATGGTGATCGTTTTGGTCACTCCAAAGACGGCTTCTTCAAAATCGATGGTCATCGTATATTGAAGGTCATCACCTTTTCTCGGGGCATTTGGGTCGGCCTGCCGTCCCCCGCCGAAGAATGAACTGAAAATATCTTCGAAGCCGCCGAAACCGCCTGAACTCTGGAAGCCGCCACCGCCGCCGAACTGGGATTTCATCCCTTCATGTCCGAAACGGTCATACTGGGCACGCTTATCTTCATCCGAGAGGACTTCATATGCCTCTGCAACCTCTTTGAACTTTTCATCAGAACCTTCGTCCTGATTTATGTCCGGGTGATATTTTTTTGATAATTTTCGATATGCTTTTTTGATTTCATCCTTCGATGCATTCTTCTCCACACCAAGGATTTCATAATAGTCTCTTTTAGCCATCCGAATCTCCCTCCAACTTCCAAATCATAACATTTAAAAAAGTCAAAGCCAAATGCATTGGCTTTGACTTTTTGTTAATAATTATTTTTTATCTTCTTCATCATCGACTTCTTTGAAATCTGCATCAATCACGTCGTCGTCGCCTGATTCGCCGCCTTCAGCACTTCCACCTTCGGCCTGCTGTTCCTGAGCCATCTGCTCATACATTTTCATGGACATGCCCTGAAGGATTTCTTCCAATGCAGCTTTCTTCGCATTGATTTCTTCCATATCGGTGCCTTCCAGAGCGGTCTTCAATTCTTCTTTTGCATTTTCAGCTTTTTCCTTCTCTTCTGCCTCAACTTTATCACCTAAATCTTCGATGGTCTTATCAGTTGAGAAAATGAGCTGGTCTGCTGCGTTGCGTGCTTCCACTTCCTCACGGCGCTTTTTATCTTCATCAGCATTTTCTTCTGCCTCTTTGACCATTCTGTCGATATCATCGTCACTCAGGTTGGATGAAGACTGGATGGTGATCTTCTGTTCCTTGCCTGTACCCTGATCTTTTGCAGTTACATTGACGATACCATTCTTATCGATGTCGAACGTCACTTCAATCTGAGGCACACCGCGTGGTGCAGGCGGTATGTCGGTCAGCTGGAAACGTCCGAGAGTTTTGTTGTCGTTCGCCATCGGCCTCTCACCCTGAAGTACATGGATATCGACTGCAGGCTGGTTGTCTGCAGCGGTTGAGAACACTTCGGATTTGCTTGTCGGGATCGTCGTGTTCCTTTCAATCAGAGTGGTCATGACATTGCCCATCGTCTCGATACCGAGTGACAGAGGCGTCACATCAAGCAGCACGACATCTTTCACGTCACCTGACAACACTCCGCCCTGGATCGCTGCACCCATGGCAACGACTTCATCAGGGTTGACACTGCGGTTCGGCTCTTTGCCCAGCTCTTTCTTGATTGCTTCCTGTACGGCTGGAATTCTTGTGGAGCCACCGACCAGTATCACTTCATCAATTTCATTTTTGCTGAGTCCTGAATCCTTCACTGCCTGCCTTGTCGGGTCCATGGCACGTTTCACAAGATCATCGGAAAGTTCTTCGAACTTCGCGCGTGTCAGCGTTGTTTCCAGGTGAAGCGGACCGGCATCGCCTGCTGAAATGAATGGCAGTGATATCTGTGTTGAAGATACACCTGAGAGATCTTTCTTCGCCTTTTCAGCTGCATCTTTCAGTCGCTGCATCGCCATTTTGTCATTTGATAAATCAATGCCGTTTTCTTTCTTGAACGTATCGACCAGATGATCGATGATGACGTTGTCAAAATCGTCACCGCCAAGGCGGTTGTCACCGGCTGTCGCAAGCACGTCGAAAACACCGTCTCCAAGTTCAAGGATGGAAACATCAAACGTACCGCCGCCAAGGTCGAATACAAGGACCTTTTGATCTTCTTCCTGCTTGTCCAGACCGTAAGCGAGTGCCGCTGCAGTCGGCTCGTTGATGATTCTTTCCACTTCAAGGCCTGCAATTCTTCCTGCGTCTTTGGTTGCCTGACGCTCCGAGTCATTAAAGTAGGCTGGAACTGTCACAACCGCTTTTTCCACTTTTTCCCCCAGATAGCTCTCGGCAGTTTCCTTCAGGTTTTGAAGGATCATCGCCGAGATTTCCTGAGGAGTATATTCTTTGTCGCCAATTTTTTCTTTATGGTCGGTACCCATATGTCTTTTGATGGACATTATCGTATCCGGGTTCGTGATGGCTTGACGCTTCGCCACTTCCCCGACTTGTCTTTCATCATTTTTGAATGACACCACTGAAGGGGTGGTGCGGTTGCCTTCAGCATTTTGAATCACTTTAGCTTCTCCGCCTTCAAGGACGGATACTACAGAGTTTGTTGTCCCTAGGTCAATACCGATAACTTTGCTCATAAAAAATAGCCTCCATATATTAAATTATTGATCTAAAACTGATTGAGAGAACCGGTTATTCGCTGACTTTAACCATAGAAGCCCGAATGACACGATCTTTTAACTGATATCCTTTTTGAAATTCTTCAATGACGATACCCGAGTCTTCTGATGATGATTCAGTCATGACTGCCTGATGGAAGTTAGGGTCGAATTCCTTGCCTTTCGCTTCAATGACAGTGATGTCATGTTTGGAGAAAATATTGAGGAAATCATTGTACACCATTTCAACACCCTTTTTCAGTGATGCGAAGGATTCATTGTCCCCTTCGATTTCCATCGCTCTTTCCAGGTTGTCCAGTACCGGAAGCAGATTCTCCGCGAACTTCTGGTCTTTATATTTATTGTTCAGGTCGATTTCCTGCTTATTGCGGCGTTTGAAGTTTTCAAATTCGGCGTAGAGTTTAAAATACTTATCTTCGTATTTTTTTGCTTCTTCTTTCAATTTTTCCAACTCCTGCTGAGTTTCATCGATTTCGTCCGCTGTTTCCTCGGAAACAGCGCTGCTTTCCTCGAACGATTCACTTTCAGCAGTTTCCTCCACCTCTTCAGAAGCGCTTTCTTCTTGAGTGGGGTCTTCGTTGATTCTTTGTTCTTTTTCATCTGTCGAATCTTCCTCGACATTTTGCTTCAAGACGTTTTCTTCTGTCAAATCATCTTTGACTTTTTGATTTTTTTCGTTATCGAACAAATTATTCACTTCCTTTTGTGCTCTGATTATTAATCGCATGCAATAATCTTATGACTTTCTTATAGCCCATCATTTCAGGTCCGATGATCATAAGATTCCCATCAAAACCGGCTAACTTGAAGTTTGTTGTGATGATTGAGATCGAATGATAGTCTTCAGGCAATTCGTCCCCCAAATATATATCAACTCCATCATTTTCAGTGATATCAATGATTTTGTCCAGCTGATCGGCCTCCAGATCATCATACAATGCCCGCAGGGTGTCTGTATTTTCGCTGATCTGCTGTATCAGGTGATTGAAGCCGGAATAGCCGCTGAATTTCCTCGGTTGATCAAGGTCCGCCCTGATGCTGTCAGCCACGCTGTTGATTGTATATTCAAGCGCAGTGTCCTTCAATGAAGTTCTGAGCAGATCAGACAGTTCCTGTAACGGTGTATCGACGACTGTCTGATTGAAGTAGTTGGTGAGTATCTTCAAAGTCTCAAGTGATACGCTGTAATCCATCCTGACGGGGATCTCCTTGATATCACCGGACTCCAGGACTATGATGACAAGCAGGATCCCTTCATTCAGCGGAGTGAAATAAACACCCTTGACTGTTTCATCTTTACCAGTAAAGGAGACTCCAGTCAAATGATTGGTCAGCGCACTGATTTTTGCAGCAGTGCCCCTCGACAGATCTTCAGGATTATGATGATTGTTCACATTCAGAGGGACCGGTTCTGTATAGGATTCATGATCCAGTTTTTCGCTTAATTTTCCAATATAAAATTTGAGTGCTTCTCTGGAAGGCATTCTGCCTGCAGATGTGTGTGGTTTTGTCAAAAAGCCCGATGCTTCAAGCTTGACCATTTCGTTTCTAACCGTAGCACTGGAAATATCAAGTCGATATTTTTGAATAATCTGTTTCGAACTAACGGGAACCATGGCGGCCAGAAATTCATCCACAATCAAAAATAAGATGAGCTCTTGCCTTTTAGTAAGCATTGACTTCACCTCTTTAGCACTCTATAACATCGAGTGCTAAATATAACTTATCAAATTGGTCAAAGTATGTCAATCAATTGTACTCATTTTATGAGGACTTTAAAAATCTCATGAACACCTCATTACCGACCATCCTGCCGGAATCGGTCAAAGCGATATTGAGACCGTCGTCCCAGATCCATCGCTTCTCTTTCAAAGAGGTCAATTCCTCTTTATAATACTCATCCAGGCATACTCCATATTTCATCCTGAACCTCTCTTTGGAAACACCTTCGGTCATTCTGAGGCCGAGGAACATCTCTTCTTCAATCATTTCAGTTTCGGACAGGCGTAAAGTTTCTTTGACAGCTGAATCATTCTCATTAATCGCTTTGATGTAGTGCGGCACAGGCTTTACATTATAGTAACGTTCATTATTGATGTATCCGTGGGCACCCGCCCCCACACCGTAATAATTATCATTATGCCAATATGTTTTGTTGTGGGCAGACTCATATTCTTTTACGGAAAAATTGGAAATTTCGTATTGAGGGTAACCGAGATTCTGCAGGCCGTCCATCACCCGGATATACTTTTCAGCTTCTTTGTTGTCGTCATCAATTTTCATTCTGCCTTTTCTTATTTCATTATAGAAGACTGTATGCGGCTCTATTATCAGCGAATACCAGGAAATATGCCTGGGCTTCAATTCCTCCACATACTTGAGGCTGGTGTCGATATCATCAAACGTCTCACCCGGCAGATTATACATGAGATCCATGGAATAATTGTTGAGGCCGATTTTTTCCAGATGATCGATGCTTCTGAAAATATCATTGAAGTCATGGCTCCTGTTCAGCACTTTCAATATATCATCGTTAAAAGTCTGTACGCCGAGGCTCACCCTGTTGACGCCGTAGTACTTGAGAAGATCGAGTTTCGCCGTCGTCACCTCATCCGGGTTCGCCTCGAATGTATACTCCCCGGAGACTGTGAAATTTTCAGAAATGAATGACAGCAGATGTTCGAGCTGCTTTACGCTCAGCGCGGTAGGCGTGCCTCCTCCCACATAAATTGTTTCAAAGTCCCTATGCTCAAGCGTCTTCATTTCCTTGATCAATGCTTCTATATAATCGTCGACCGGCTGATTTTTAATCAGCACCTTCGTAAAGTCGCAATAAGTGCATATACGGTTGCAGAATGGAATATGAATATACAAGCTTTTCATTTTCACACGTCCTAACAAAATTAAAAGCCACAATATGTGGCTTCTTTAATCATCATCCATCTTCAATACTGACAGGAATGCCTCCTGCGGAATTTCCACAGAACCGACGGATTTCATTTTCTTTTTACCTTCTTTTTGTTTCTCGAGCAACTTGCGTTTACGGCTGATGTCCCCGCCGTAACATTTGCTGAGTACATTTTTACCCATGGATTTGATATTGGTCCTCGATATGATCTTCTGGCCGATTGCCGCCTGGATGGGTACTTCGAACTGCTGTCTCGGTATGAGGGTCTTCAGCTTCTCCACGATATGCTTGCCGCGTTCATACGCAAAGTCCCGGTGAACGATCACACTGAGCGCATCCACTTTTTCATTGTTCAATAAAATGTCCATCTTGACCAGGTTGCTCTCCTTGTAGCCGATGATGTCATAGTCGAAGGATGCATAACCTTTCGTATTGGACTTGAGCATGTCGAAGAAATCGAAAACGATTTCCGAAAGTGGAATTTCATAAATGATGTTGACACGGATATCATCCAGATAATCCATAGTGATGAAGTTCCCGCGTTTCCTCTGACAGAGCTCCATCACTGCCCCGACATAGTCATTCGGAACCATGATCTGTGCCTTGACATAAGGTTCTTCGATCGTGTCGATTTTTTGGGGATCGGGCATCTGGGCAGGATTGTCCACCTTCATCACGGAGCCGTCCGTCATGGCGACTTCATAAATCACTGAAGGTGCGGTTGCGATGAGATCGATGCCGAATTCGCGTTCAATCCTTTCCTGAATGATCTCCATATGAAGAAGACCCAAAAAACCTGTCCTGAATCCGAAGCCGAGGGCCTGGGAAGTTTCAGGTTCGTACTGGAGGGAGGAGTCATTCAGCTCGAGCTTTTCAAAAGCCTCCCTCAAATCATTGTATTGGTTCGAGTCTATCGGATACATGCCGCAGAAGACCATTGGATTCATCTTCTTATATCCTTCAAGGGCTTCAGTCGCCGGGTTGTCGGCATGCGTGATGGTATCCCCCACACGTGAGTCTCCGACATTTTTGATGGAAGCGACGAGGTAGCCCACATCACCGACCGAAAGTTCTGCAACCGGCATCGGGGCAGGAGTGTTGATGCCGACTTCCGCGACCTCGAATGTTTTGCCGGTCGCCATCATCTTTATCTTATCACCGGGCTTTACGACTCCTTCCTTGACCCTGATTGAAGAGATCACGCCTTTATACGGATCATAGATGGAGTCGAATATCAGTGCTTTCAAAGGGGCGCCCACATCCCCCTCCGGCGGCGGTACCATTTCGACGATCGCCTCCAAAATTTCTTCGATCCCGATATTCGATTTGGCCGAGGCATGGATTGCAAGCTCTTTTTCAAGACCGATCACATCTTCTATTTCCTGGGCAACACGGTCCGGCTCCGCTGCAGGCAGATCAATTTTATTGATCACAGGCAGCATTTCCAATTCGTTATCCAGGGCAAGATAAACATTTGCGAGCGTCTGGGCTTCGATGCCCTGCGCGGCATCCACCACGAGGACCGCCCCTTCGCATGCTGCCAGGGAGCGCGAGACTTCATATGTGAAATCGACGTGTCCCGGGGTGTCGATCAGATGAAATATGTAATCTTCACCATCTTTTGCCGTGTACTTCAATTGTACCGCGTTCAATTTGATTGTGATTCCGCGTTCCCGTTCCAAGTCCATTGAATCCAGCAGCTGATGTTTCATATCCCGGTCGGCTACGGATTTGGTGTTTTCCAATATACGGTCAGCCAAAGTCGACTTACCGTGATCTATATGGGCAATGATTGAAAAGTTTCTGATTTTCTTCTGCCTTGCAATGCGTTCTTTATCTGTCATTAATACCCAACTTTCTGTTCAATCGAATGTCAATATTATATCAGTGATCTGTATTTTCTTCAATTCATTTCGGCTTGCTTATTGCATCTTGCACGGTTATTTGGTAAAATACTTCTTGTTGCAATTAAAGTTGTACAACTAAATTGTGGAGGTGACGTTATGCCTAATATTAAATCAGCAATCAAAAGAGTTAAATCAAGTCAGAAAGCTGAAGATTTAAACATTGCTCAAAAGAATGCCATGCGGACTGCAGTGAAACGCGCGGAAACTGCCAAAACCGAAAATGCAGAGAATACTGACGAGCTTGTATCATATGCTGTCAAGCAGGTGGACAAAGCTAACAAGAAAAACTTACTTCATTCTAATAAAGCATCACGTATGAAATCAAAGTTAATGACTAAGTAAAACCTTCTTTCACAAGAAGGTTTTTTCTTTGTCAGATTTCCATTATGAAAAGCTCAAACAGTGTGTCCCGGTCCAGGTAACTGGATTTGAATTTATAATCCATGTTGCGGCACATGACCATTTTCTCCTCCAGATTACCCTGCCTGTGCTTTTTAGCTTCGCGTAAAGCGAGTTTCACTCTGTAAGGATGAACCTTCAGCTGTTTTGCCATATAATCCTGTGCGAACCCTTCTGCTGCAAGCAGCTTGACCTGGTACAGGAGCCTGAACTGGCTGATGATCAGGTGGAGCAGCTGTATCGGCTCATTTTTCTGTAAAATGAGCTGCCTCACCAGCTTCACAGCCTCTTCTTTACGGCCGTTCAGCACAAATTCGGTCAACTGGAATATATTCTGCTCCATGCTGGTGCTGACGACGTCCGCTACATCTTCTTCCGTTATCTTCTCCTCCGCGTACAGCATGACTTTCGCAAGCTCACTTTTGACATTGCTGTAATTTACCCCGGTTCTTTCAAGGAACATCCCGAGTGCCCGGTCCCCGATGTCCATCCCTTCATCCCTTAAAAGTTTTTTTATGAAATCCTTTATTTCGGTCTCCGTCATTTCCCGGATTTCAGTGACCGCGCCTTCTTTCATCATAAGTTTTGTGAGCTTTTTCCTTTTGTCCAGTTGCTCATTAAACACTTTGAAGATCATCAGAGTATCATCGTTCTTATTCTGTATATAATCCAAAAACAGGTCTATATTATGTTCGACATCACTTTTCACCTTAGACCCGGTCAGCAAAAACGCATCATTGATGATGATTGCCTTCCTGTCCGACAGGAAAGGCAGCGTCTGTGCTTCTTCAATGATGGCCTCCACACTGGTTTCCCTGTAATTAAGGGAGACCAGGCTGAATTCATCCGTTTCACCCAGATAATCTTCAGCCAGCTGTGTGGCTTGTTCTTCTATACGTATGGTGTTCGTACCGTAAATCACATGTATGAGGTTCATTATCTTCACTCCGTATTAAATCATGAATCTATTATAGCTTTTATTTGATAATTATCCTATAATAGATGATGAATAGTTTAGGGGGGTTTCTCAATGAATAAATTCGAAAAGAATGTACAATCCAAAAATAATGACGTTGTGGACTCCGGCCTGGCCTTTGTGGTCGGATTTCTGGGGCTTACGGTCATCTATGTCATCGCCCAGGTTTTTGAAGTGGTCGGCAGGCTGTGGTAGGAAGACTTTCGTCAAGGGAGCTGAGTAATCAGCTCTTTTTTTGTGCACTGATTCAGGAAAGGATCCAGACGGCTGATGATGCACATCGTCTCATCCCTGATGTTCAATTGTACCATGCCGGCTTCAGCTGTACTGAGAATATTAGTATGCGAAACCCGGTCGATCACTTCCTCATGTGGATGCCCGTACCGATTATCGGCCCCTGCCGAAACCAGCACATGCGCGGGGCTCACTTCCTCGATAAACCCGTTACTGCTTGAAGTGGCCGAGCCGTGATGTGCGAGCTTCAAAACATCCGCTGTGAGATCCTCCCCGGATTCCAGAAGCTTCCGTTCCACAGCCTCTGTAACATCCCCGGTCATCAAAAAATCATAATCACCAAGTGACACTTTCAGTACTATTGAACTGTCATTCGAGTCGGCACCCTCCAAACCATCATCCAGGGTCAGGTTTTCCATGAGTATGTGCCCTGCTTCCAGAGTCTTTATATCTTTTGATGCCAATATATTCCCGTTGTATTTTCCCTCAATGTGACTTTGGGACCACTCTACAAATTTCGGATCCTTTGAATTGACAAGAAGGTTCCTGACGTTTTTAGCCTCAAGTATGTCCTCCACTTCCCCGACATGATCGATATCCATATGGCTCAGTACCAGTAAATCTATATCATCGATTCCCCGTTCCTTCAAATAAGGCAGCACAGTCCGTTCCGCAAGCAGGGACTCCCTCCCCCCGAACGTGAATTGTCCGCCCGTATCAATCAGCACGGTGATGTCACTCTGATGATCTTCTATCAGGAATGCATCGCCCTGCCCCACATCTATCATGGTGAAAGTGAAATCATCCCTGTCTGTGATATTGGCTGTAAATATCAGTGTGATGAACACTGCACCCTTCAGAAATACTTTGAAAAAGTTCAACCTGCAAATGTCTGCAGCCATCATATAGCTGAGTACAGCGACCACTATATAGATCGGTGCATTCAAATTTTTTATGGAGTAACGGTGTTTGATCATATCAGCAAGAAAATAAATCACTTCCTTCGACCAGGAAAAAACAAAGTGGTACAAGTGATCGACAGCGGGTATATAGGGCAGAAGCAGAAGGAGTTGAAAAATGATCACCATCGGAAAAATGACCAGTGAAAAAAAAGGTACAAATATCAAATTCATTATGATTCCGCTGATGCTGATTTCGTTGAACTGTATCAGTATGATCAGAAATGTGGCCACTTCAGAAATCAGTGTAATCTGAATGAGCTGAGTAAGCGGACTATTACCATGGATGAACGTCCGGCTCAGCAAAATAAAATATGTAGTGATGTAAGAAAGCTGGAAGCCGGCATGGAACACTATATAGGGGTTGAGTGACATTTGAAGCAGGGCGCTCAAAGAAATGACGGTCAAATAGGGTTTCTTTCTGAAAAAAGAGGCGAGAATCAGCATGATGGCCATGAATACTGCCCTGAAAACACTCGGGCTGTAGATATTCATCATATAGAATATCAGCAGTGAGGCGATCAGCAGCAACTTCACGCTGCCTGAGGTCAGCCGCATCTTCCTTAAGATAAAGTAGAGGACCGCAGTGATGAATGCGACATGTGTACCTGAGATGACGAACAGGTGATATATCCCGAGTCTTTGCAACGCCTCAAAAAACTCACTTTCAATATAGCTCTTATTCCCCACCGTCAGGGTGAGGAGGTCGTATTTATAATCATATTCCGTATACTCCAGTACTTTTTGCATGTAAGTATTCCTGAAATGTGCAAGCCACATTTGAAAATCTTTATCTCCCCCTTCACACCTCTCCTCCTCAAGCTCTTCCAAATATATTCTTCCTAAGATATTGTTGACGGCGTATCGGGACGCTTCGTCCTGTTTTAAAAAGTTCCTCTGCCGTTTGATTTCGGCGACATCAAACGGCCCGGTGCAGCGGAGGCCTACCTCCTCCATATCAGATTCTTCCGTGAACAGCTCAAAAGTCCCACTTCCGGAAGACACGATATAATGTGTTTCATCCCGGTAATGCTTATAATCAACGATTATGAATTCATCAATTGTTGCAACGCTCCCTCCCAATTCAGAAGGATTCAAAAATATGGGCGGAATGGCTGCAATCAGTAAAAACCATAATACATGTGAGCGGTTCTTCAGTTTTCTGAAGCACAAAATGCAAAAAACCGCCAAAAAAAATAAGCCCAGCATCGGGCTTTTCAGGACTATGCATCCGGTGATCAACGACAGGAACACGAAGAAGGCGATCATTTGAAGTTTTCAAAATAACCGGCGACCTTTTGGAGGTCCAGGTCAATCTGTTGATAATTGACGCCTGTCTTATCGAGCAATTCAATTGCGTACGGATGATTTTTATAGTCTTCCGCATAATAGATGTTTTTGACTCCCGCCTGTATCATCGATTTTGTACAGTGCACACAGGGGAAGTGGGTGACATAGACACTCGCCCCCTCTGTCGAGGCTCCAAATTTCGAGCATTGCAGCAGTGCATTGATTTCGGCATGTATCGTACGTATGCAATGCCCGCCTTCTATGTAGCATCCGACATCGATGCAATGGTCTTCACCGGATACGGATCCGTTGTAGCCGCCGGCTATGACCCTGTTGTCCTTGACGATTAAAGCTCCGACCTTCAGCCGTTCACAAGTCGATCTGAGCCTGAGTAAATGGCTTTGTGCCAAAAAGTATTCATGCCAATCTATTCTCATCATTCATCCCGCCTTTATTCTATTGTAATATATGGTTCCAGACTGTCAAAAGTTTTTTCTCCGATGCCTGTGATAGTCATCAAGTCTTCTTTGGCCATGAACAAGCCATTCTGTTCCCGGTATTCCAAAATGAGCTGAGCCTTCTTTTCACCGATACCATTCAAAGTTGTGAGCTCGGCTGCAGTGGCAGTGTTTATATTGACCAAAGCCGTTCCCGCTTCATCCTGAGGGCTTACGGGAGTGCCGGGAATGACGGCTTTTTCGATCTCCCCCTGCTCAGGTACATAGATCACCATCTCATCTTTCACTTTTTCAGACTGATTCACTGTCAGAAGATCGGCTGATGATGAAACTTCTGCGAGACTCAATACATTCGTCACTCTTGCATCCTGAGGCACTTCAAATACACCGGGGTTTTTCACAGCGCCTTTCACTTCTACGATGACGTAAATCGGAGCGGTATCTACTGCCTTTTCCGGTTCCTCATCTTCCTCTGCATACGCAGTTTCAGAAATCGGGGTTTCATTGATGCTGACTTTTTCATTCCCGTCAAATATCAGACTGCCAACAAAAAGGACGATTAGTAATGCTGCGGCTCCTAAACTGACCAACGGCAGATGTTCTTTATATTTTTCATAATGTTCCCTGAACATTTCCCCATCTCCTTAAAAAACCCTTTTACTATATTAGGAGGAAAATGCAGTTTTTGATTTATTTTTTCATCAAGTAAATTAAAAAACTCAAAAAAGCTTTGCAACTAACAGTTACAAAGCTTTTTTGACGACATAAAACACCCTGTCGCAAACCGACGTCACAGGATTGTTTATATCAAAATCACTGAATGCAGTGTCAAGGTACAAACCCGCTTTTTCAATCATCTTGATGACATCCTTATGTTCATATGTCCTCTGTCTGTAAACTTCATCCATCCTGTGGTAAAGATCATCATCACTTTTTACGAAGTAGGTCATTTCATGGACCGCAGACAATGGGGCTTCGCCTTTATTGGCGTGCCAGATGTAGGTGATATGCTCGGTGTCGTCCGTATAGAGCATATCATTGAAGTCATTTTCCATCTTATATTTGCTGTGGATATCAAATATGAAGACCCCGTCGTCATCCAGATGATTCCGCACATTCTTCATAGTGGAGACGAATGCCTCTTCATCTTCCAGATAATTTAATACATCGACTGTCGCAACCACCATGTCGAACGTCACATCAAGTTCGAAATCTTTCATGTCGGCCTGGAAATAATGGATCGTTTCATTACCCTGCTCCGCGATTTCCAGCATCGATTCGGATATATCCATTCCATACTTTGTATGGAAATCAAGCTCTCTTGTCAGTCGTCCGGTGCCGCACCCCATATCCAGCACGGATCCGCGTCCACCCTTGAAATGATCGATGATGTCGAGCCAGAGATTGTAAGGAATATCATATGTCAGTTCATTATAAAAATGACCGATGGCCCCGTCCTGATGGTTAAATTCTGGTGTCAACATGCTCACCATTTTTGAATAACCGTTCCAGGTTGTAATATTCCCTTTCTGGTCTGTGGAAGACGTGGATGATCACGTCGTTGAGATCACATAATATCCACTTGGCTTCACGATAGCCTTCAACAAGCGCTTCTATATCCTGTTCTTTCGCCTGTTCCTTTATCTCATCTGCAATCGCCTGCACCTGCCGGTCTGAATTACCTTGGCATATGACGTAAAAATCGGTCACTGAGCTCGTATCTTTGACGTCGAAAGTCATTATATCTTCTGCACGCTTATTATCACATGCGTCAACCATCATCTCCAGTAATGCTTCACTTTTCATTCTTTCACTCCTTGACCATATTATAATAGTTATAACATTCGATTGTCCTATTATAAATCGGCCGATTTTTTTTCAGTAGACTCTTAAGTGTCATTCTCGTGATTTCGTATATGGCGAGATCCAGGTTCTTTTCCTCGAAGACAAGGTCTCTGATCTTGTCTACGCCCGGCTGTTTTCTGTCCGGTTCGATATAATCTGCTACATAAATGATTTTCTCTATCAAAAGCATCTGGGGCCGTCCGGAAGTATGGCTGGATATCGCGAAATAGATGCTTTCATCTTCGATGCCGTATTCAAACCTCATGATCGTCGCGGCGACCGGTCCGTGCAGAAGCTCTGAATTGAAGGCCAGCAAGGCCGGATCCAGATTATATTTCGTGACATACTGATACATGGTGCCAAGGTCATCATATTTGGAGTAATCATGCAGTATGCCCGCAAGGTAGCATTTATCTTTGTCCGCTTCAAATATCCCGGCCATCTTCACAGCCGTCTCGGCGACGCGCACAGAATGTTCATACCTTTTCTCAGGCAGTTTATCTTTGACCAATTTAAGTGCTGCTTTGTGTTTCATATAATGCATTCTCCTTAATATATTCATAAACCGATGCATCCAGAAAATGCCTGTAAGGCAAGCCCTGGCCGATGCGTGCCCGGACGAGTGTGGAGGAGATCTCCACGACCAGCTGATCCGCCCGGATGAAGGGGTTCGCTATGTCAACATCGTCACTGTGCCTCATCATGACAATAAACTTCATCATTTCAAGCAGGTCTTCGTGTCTGTACCAACTTTCAAAGCTTTCATACTGATCCGTACCCATCAGGAAATAGAGTTCATCCTCAGGGTACTTCTCCTTGAGGTAGACTGCCGTATCGTATGTGAAGCTCCTGCCTTCCCTTTGCAGTTCCACAGTATCCAACCCGATCCCCTCGTAACCGGCCGTCGCCTTTCTCAACATCTCCACCCGGTCATCATCATCCGAGGGCTTTAAAGTCTTATGCGGTGACTGCCTGGCGGGTATGAAGATGACCCTGTCGAGTCCAAACTTCAATTTCACTTCCAATACGGAAATGATATGGCCGATGTGGATGGGGTCGAAAGTGCCCCCGAATATCCCTGTCTTCATGACAATTCTATTTGCTTGTTCGTGGTGGATTCACGGTAAAGGATGATCGTATTGCCGATGATGCTCACAACATTACTGCCGGTCGCTTCGCTCACCTCTTGTGCAATGTCATCTTTATCTTCAAGACAGTTCTGCAAAACCGAAATTTTGATCAGTTCCCTTTTTTCGAGTACATCATTGATCTGCTCGATGAAATTGTCGGTCACCCCATTCTTCCCTACCTGGAATATCGGGTTCAGGTCGTGAGATTCTTTCTTAAGCTGCTTGATATTTTTAGATGATAATTCCGTCATTTTATGTCACCTCCGAATTTTTTGTCCAATTCTTTATATACAGCTTCGTAATTACCTTTGTATGCATGCTCATGCCATATTTCGAATGCATGCAGCCCCTGGTTGACCAGCATCGCAAGACCGTTCATCCTTTTTTCTTCATGGAAAGCCTCCAGGAATGGTGTCACATGAGGATTATAAATCAAATCAATGCCTATCGTATTTTCCGTGATTGCACTCTTAGGGAAATTCATCATGTCAAAAAGGTTTTCGTTCTTCAGGCCCACCGGTGTAGTGTTTATGATGACATCAAAATGGCCGATATCGTCAAAACCGGATAATTTGCTGAAGCCCTGATCACGGAAAGTGTCAAAACTCGCTTTCCGTCGAGCATAGATGGTGATCTCATCCCCGATTTCACGGTGCGCACGGAATACCGCCTTGCTCGCACCGCCGCCGCCAAGGATGAGGACCCTGCATGGTGAGCTGCCGAAACGCTCTGTATAAGCCTGCTTATACCCAGTCACATCTGTATTGAATCCGATCAGCCGGTCACCTTTGACCATCACTGTATTGACCGCCTCGACTTCCAGCGCCCTTGGGTCTATATCGTCCAGATGCTGCATGATTGTTTCCTTGTGCGGAATCGTCACATTGAAGCCATCCAGTTCATATTGTTTTATGATATCCCGGATATACTGAAGATCATCCGGCATCACATGTAATGCCTGATAAGTATCTTCAAGGCCGAGTGCCCTGAAGTTGGCATCATGGATCATTGGAGACAGTGTATGCCCGATTGGAGAACCGATTACAGCGAAGTTCATGATGATGAACCACCTTTGAAAATCGTTTGTCTCAGGTTCACTTCCACACCTTTTGGAACATGTACAGAAACCCGGGCACCTCCGGAGACGCTGATGAAAGCATATCCGCTGATCTCAATATCACTGTCTTCTGTAACATCGAACGAGAAGGTTTTGCCGTTCTCCATCAATACCGGTGATTCGATTTCCGGCGGTGCCAACAGCCCGGAATAATGCTTCTCATAGAAATTTTCTGCATTGCTCGTCTTCGTTCTGTGGAGTGTCAGCTGGTTGGACGCATATACGGTAAAGCTGCTTCTGTCCCCTGCTTCAAAATCCACACGTGCAAGACCGGACAAAAACAATGTTTGTCCGCTTTCAAGCTGGAAAGTGACCGGTTTGATCTCTTTTGAAGGTGTAATGTGCTTCAAATCATCTTTTGATATATAATGTGCCATCTGGCTCGGTACGATGACACCCGGCGTATCATATATGAATGCATTTTCATCCAACGGAATGTCTATGAGGTCAAGTGTCGTCCCCGGAAATCTGCTTGTAGTGATGACTTCGCCATCACCGGTGGTCATTTTAATCAACTGGTTGATGAGCGTCGATTTTCCGACATTGGTGGTCCCGACCACATAGACATCTTTTCCTCCGGCATGGCTGGTGATCATGTCTATCAAACGATCCAGCCCATGATTTTTTAATGCGCTGACGGCGACCATATCCACCGCGGTGATGCCGTTTTCCTTCAGCATCAACTTAGCCCTGTGAATCAGCCTGTTGACATTCACAGATTTTGGCAGAAGGTCGGTTTTATTTAGCACGGCAATGACTTTCTTATCTCCGACGATACGATTGAATGAAGGTATGAGACTTGCGTTGATATCGAAAGCATCAATCACTTTGATGATCAGCCCGTCCACCTCGTATAAGGAGTTCAACATGGTCATGAACTCTCCGGAATCGATATCCACATCCATTATTTCATTATAGTGTTTCAGACGGTAACATCTCCGGCAAATGGCATCTTCCCTTTTCATGCCGCTTTCGGGTATATAGCCTTTTTTCGTTTCATCCCCGGACTGCAGTGCGGCACCGCAGCCGATACATTTTAAATCACTCAATGATTAGTCCTCCTTAACCAACAGCCCTTTTTTCCTGAAATATCTCATGATGAACCTCTCGATTCTTCTGTTCAGCAGGGTTGCATAACCATCCCTGTTTTTTACAGGCACCACCAGTATGCTCTTGATGCCGATGAGGTTTGCACCAAATATATCGGTCAATAACTGATCCCCCACCATAACGGTTTCATTTTTGGATACACCTGTTGAACTTATGGCTTTCTTATAGTTTTTTGATAATGGTTTTCTTGCATTGAAAATATAATCAATATCATGAGGCTTTGCAAATTGCCTGACCCTCTTCTTCTTTCCATTGGAAACGATGGTCACTTTGATGCCATTTTCTTTCATCAGGCGGACCCACTCCAGTACGCGGTCATTCGCGTTCATTTCATCATAGCCTACAAGGGTGTTATCCAGATCGATGATCACCGACTTGACATCAAGCTGATTCAACCTTGCCGGGGTGATTTTCGTAAAGTCTTCCACGTAGGAAGTTGGCATAAAATATTTTTTAATCAATTTAAAAGCTGTCCCCTCTAAACTCATTTCTTCTATTTTATCACATTAATAAAAGCACCCTAAATTTTAAGGTGCTTTTCATTTACTCAATAATATCATTATCTTCAGTTTCTGTGTCGCGGTAAATGAAGTATCCAATTACAACTGTCGCTATAATTGATAAAATCATTAATAAAGTCATTATGGTCCCTCCACATTACAGTTCTTTTAATAATAATATTACAGCTTCAGACGAATTTATACAAGCTTTCCCAAGAAATTCCTCATAAGTCATATCGGCGCTCTGACCGGCCTTATCCGAAATCGCACGGAGGATGAGGAAGGGGACGTTGAATTGGTGGCATGTCTGGGCAATGCTTGCCGATTCCATATCCACAGCGAGTCCTGCACTGAATTTCCTGATGATTGCTTCCTTCTGCTCCTCACCGGCGATGAAGGAATCCCCGCTTACGATCAATCCGCTCACGGCAGCAATCGTTTCATTGCCCTTCAAGACACCAAGCGCTGCAGAAGCAAGGTTTCCATCGGCTTTGTAGGCCTCAGGCATCCCGGGCACCTGTCCCGGCAAATAACCAAACTCCGTTGCATCCACATCATGGTGACGGACTTCACTGGACACGACCATGTCGGTCACATTCAGATCTTTGGCTAACGCACCGGCAACACCGGTATTGATCACCATATCCGCATCGAATCTTTCAATGAGCATTGCAGTAATCAATGTTGAGTTGACTTTACCGATGCCGCTTTCAACCAGGATGACATTTCGGGACTGCAGAGTGCCTGAATAGAAGTCCGTATGTGCGATGGTCGTCGTTTCATCGACGTCCATCCACCCTTTTAAGATGTCGACTTCGTCTTTCATGGCACCGATGATACCTATGACTTCCCCGCTCTTTTCATCAGTCAATGGAAACGATCTTCACTTTCATGGACGAGCCGTTCGGCAGAGGTACATTGATTTCATCTTTCAGCTTAGCACCAAGCAGGGATTGGGCCATCGGGGATTCATTGGAGATTTTACCCTCGAACGGATCCGCTTCGGCACTCCCCACGATTTGATACTGTTCTTCATCCCCGTCAGGCAGCTCAGTGAATGTGACTGTTTTCCCGAGCTGCACCGTATGATTGTCCCCGGTATCTTCGATGATCTTCGCATGGCGGATCATTTCTTCTATTTTTGTGATCTCCTGCTCGACGAAGCCCTGCTCATCTTTGGCCGCATCATACTCGGAGTTCTCCGATAAATCCCCGAAGCTCCTTGCCACTTTTATCTTTTCGACCACTTCCGGACGCTTGGTGGTGATGAGGTATTCCAGTTCTTCCTGTAATTGTTCGTATCCGCTTTCCGTCATTGGATATTCTTTGTTATTGTTCATTTTTTCACCCTCCGTAAAACTTTCACTTTTATTTTTATAAATTTTCAATCAAGCTTCTGATTTTCGTAGTTATGATATCGATTGCGACAATGTTCTCCCCGCCTTCGGGGATGATGATGTCACTGAAACGTTTTGTCGGTTCGATGAACTGGAGATGCATCGGCCTCACAACCGTCAAATATTGGTGGATCACTGATTCCATGGAACGTCCGCGTTCTTTGATGTCCCTCGACATCCGCCTCAGTATCCTGATATCGGAATCTGTGTCGACATAGATTTTAACGTCCATCAAATCCCTCAACTGCTCATTTTCCAATGCAAAAATACCTTCAATGATGATCACATTCTTCGGCTCGACCCTGATCGTCCTGTCACTGCGTGTATGATTGACATAATCATAGGTGGGTATTTCCACACTCTCCATATTAATCAATGATTTGACATGTTCAATCAGCAGATCATTATCAAAGGCGAGCGGGTGGTCATAATTCGTTTTCAACCGTTCTTCCATCGTCTTGTTGCTCTGATCTTTATAATAGTAATCCTGTTCTATTAGAGTGATGTCGTGCTCCTCGAGGGAGGCGATGATTTTCCTAGTCACCGAAGTCTTGCCTGAACCGGTGCCGCCTGCAATACCGATAATCGTTGGTTTTTCCATCTTCTACACCTGACTTTTTGAAATAACTAATAACCCATCACCTACTGGTAAAAAGGATGTGGGATAATTGCTTTTGCTCATATTCTGATTAAAGGCATCCACTTTTTCCTTCAGTTTCCTTTTGTTCCTGCCGGTTATTCCGTCGTCGATGACCAGACCTCTCAGAAGTATGTTGTCCACTACAATCAAACCGTCTTCCTTTACAAAAGGGCTGAACTTGTCAAAGAAAAGCTGGTTGTTGCCTTTTGACGCATCTATAAATAACATGTCGACCGACGCTTCATCCAAATTCAAGTCTATGGTTTTTGCGTCATCCAGATGGGCATCCACCCTCGATCCGACTTTGTACTTTGAAAAATTTTCAACAGCCGTTTCATAAGATGCTTCATCTTTTTCTATGGTGATCAAACGGGAATCGTCATAAACGGATAACATATGCAGGCCGCTGTAGCCGATCGCTGTGCCGATTTCCAGGTATGTCTTCGCCGCTTTAATCCTTATCAGATGTTTAAGCGCTGCCAAAGCATCGCTGTCTATGACAGGAACATTTTTTTCAACAGCATACGACAGTATATCCGGATAACTTTCATGACCTGTATTCAAAGTCTTTACGTATTGAGCTAAATCCATATAATCACCACATACAAAAAATACAACTGATAACAAAAGTTATCAGTTGTGTAATCATTAATGAATATGGTACCACATTACCCGATTATTGAAAAGAAAATCTTACTGATTGTTGATATATTCTTCCCTGTTTTCGATATGCTCTTCAAATGTTTCTGCAAAATGATTGTTGCCTTCACTGTCGGCAAGGAAGTAGAAGTAATCCGTACTGCTCGGATTCATCGTACTTTGAATGGACTCCATGCCCGGAGAAGCGATGGGCCCCGGCGGCAGTCCCGTATGCAGGTAAGTGTTATATGGATCTTCGACTTCCAGATCTTCAAACAATGTACGCTCCTGGTGCTCGCCCAGTGCATAAAGCACCGTCGGGTCCGTCTGCAGCGGCATGGCGGGAACTTCGGCCATGCGGTTCAGGAAGACGCTCGCGATCATCGAGCGGTCTGCCAGGGAAGTGGCTTCCATTTCTATCAATGAGGCGAATGTCAGAAACTCATGGAATGACAACGCTACCGATTCGCCTTCATAGTTGACCCTCACCTCGTCTACGGAATTGTAGACTTGAAAACTGTTGATCTGGGTCGCGTCAAGCATCTGCCTGATGATGCCCTCAATATCAGGCTCTTCTTCCGTGATATCATATGTTGCAGGGAATAAATAGCCTTCCAGCGGATATTTCACATCTTCATCCAAAATTTCCTCTGTGAGCATATCCGGATAGCCCTCTATCAATGACTGAATGAATTCAGTATCCTCCATCAGCTCCAGGAACCGCTCTTCAGAGACAGGCAGGTTTTGACTGAGCTGTTCTGCAATCTGTTCCACTGAATAGCCTTCAGGAATCGTAATCCTGTGGAGCACTTCCTGATAAATCGCCCCTGTTTCAAGAGTCCTTGCAATCTGCTCATAATCCATCGCCGGAGAAAGCTCATATTCTCCTGCCTGGTAATTGGTGATGCTGTTCAACCTCAAGTAAATTTCAAACATAGTGGCACTGTCGATAATGCCCTCTTCTTCCAGCTGCTCACCGATCATACCTGCTGAAGAACCTGATTCTATGACGATTTCTTCAGTCTCTTCGGAATTGGCATCCATAGGCTCTCCAATCGATGTGAGGAAAAGGTAGGCGAAGATCGCCACCACTATCACACCGATTGCCAGCAGCCCGATGATGATCAATGACAGATAAGAAGATACATTCTTTGAAAACCTGATATCCTCATATCTACTCATAATAGACTCCTTATCTTTAAAAATAGCTTCCAATTTAATTGGAAGCTATTTTGAATCATTCGTTTATTACTCTTCCGGCTCATCCATCTGAGTATTTACAACTTCTTCAATCATGTCCCATTCCTCATCTGTTTCGACTGGTAAAAATTTACCACCGTCCCCATCTTCGTCAGGCACATTGATCATGGGAATCAACTCGATATCCCCTTCTTCATCCTCGAAGTTGCCTTCTTCCGCTAAAATAATATAATCCTTGTTGAATTCAGGATGATGGAATTCCAGCATTTTACGGTACAGTACCTCATTGCCTTCTTCATCGAACAAAGTCAGCAATTCTTCTTCATTGTTAAAGTCCAATTCATGAGACATATTCATAGCTCTCCTTTTGTCGGTTTATCAAGATAGCCCTGCAATATGAAAACTGCGGCCATCTTATCGATCACGGCTTTGCGTTTTTTGCGTGATACATCAGCTTCAAGTAAAGTCCTTTCGGCTCCAACAGTACTCAAGCGTTCATCCCACATGATTATTTTAACACTTGGGAGATGATTCGCAAGTATTTCACTAAAATATAATGACCGCTCGCCGCTTTCCCCGATGGAATTGTTCATGTTTTTGGGGAGGCCGATGACCACCGAGGAAATATCATGTGCCTCGGCAATTTCAGCTATCTCTTCGAGACCGTATTTCCCATTGTCAAAATCGACTTTCAAAGTGGTCAGACCCTGTGCCGTCCAGCCAAAGGCATCACTGATTGCAACACCAATCGTCTTTGTGCCGACATCGAGACCCATCACTTTACCCATTAATTTCACTGTCGACATAAGTTCTGACAAGCACTTCTATGATTTCGTCGCGGTCCACGTGACGGATCTGATTCCTGGCTTCATTCTGACGTGGAATATATGCAGGGTCCCCGCTTTGAAGATAGCCGACCAGCTGGTTGACCGGATTGTAGTCCCTTTCCTCCAAAGTTTTATAAACGTTAGTCAATATTTCTTTAACATGTTTTGCCCGGGATTCGTCTACATTGAATTTTACAGTCTCATCAAATTGTCCCACAAAAGCACTCCTAACTCCCTAAATGATTTATCACCATTATACCATTTATACGCGCTTCAGGGCAGTAGTAATGTAGTCGTTAACAAATTGTAATGCAATTGTTAAATTGTGGGGCTCTGTACCGCCGCCCTGGGCCATATCCGGACGTCCGCCGCCTTTTCCGCCGACGCGTTCAGCCATGCCTTTCATGATATCGCCCGCTTTGAACCTGTCAGTCAGGTCCTTCGGCACCGTGACGACCAGTGCAACTTTGCCGTCGGAGACGCTTCCCAGAGCAATGACGGCATCCTGGTTGGCCGATTTTACATCGTCCATGACCGCCCTCAATTCTTTGGCATTTTTTGCACTGACTTCGGTCGCAATCAATTCGACGTCGCCTACTTCATGCTTGACGTCTTTAAGATCCGTCAATTTATCTTTTGCCGATGCGGATTTCAAATCTTTAATTTCCTGCTTCAGTTCAGTTCTTTCGTCATAAAGCTGAGATATCTTCCTGGCAATATTATCTTCTTTCACTTTCAGGGCAGATGCCACTTCCTGCAGCTGACGTTCCTTTTGTTTATAATATTCGAGGGCATACTTGCTCGTCACCGCTTCGATTCTGCGGATGCCGGCCCCGATGCCTGTCTCTGCAATGATTTTAAAGAGGCCGATATCCGCAGTATTCACTACGTGGATGCCGCCGCAGAGTTCAACGGAGTATTCCTCCATATCGACGACGCGTACGACATCACCATATTTTTCACCGAATAAAGCCATAGCACCTTTCTCTTTGGCGTCTTCAATCGGCATTTCAGAAATTTGAACGTCCAGACCTTCATAAATTTTTTCATTGACTGCATCTTCTATCGTTCTTATTTCTTCTTCCGTCAACGGATTCAGGTGTGAGAAGTCGAAACGGAGCCTTTCCGCTTCAACAAGTGAACCTGCCTGATTCGCATGTTCTCCGATTGTGTCCTTCAAAGCCTGATGCATCAGGTGTGTTGCCGAGTGATTCTTGACGATGAATCTACGCTTGTCTTCATCCACGCTCAAGCTGTACGAAGCCCCCGCTTCCACAGCCCCGTTCACCAGTCTCGCGATATGGACATTCTGATTGTTCGGGCCTTTGTAAACCGCCTCGACCCGGAGCTCTGATGTTCCATTTTTAATCACGCCCGTATCCGCCGTCTGTCCGCCGCTCACAGCATAAAACGGCGTTTTGTCAAAGATGAGTTCCACAGTCTCCTCACCATCATACGAATCCAGCGCCTGGTCATCCTTGACGATCAGTAAAAGTTCCGCCTCTTCATGCATCGATTCATATCCTGTGAAGGTGCTTGGTTCAGTGAAGTTTGAGAGGGTTTCAGACTGGACCTGCATCGATTCGCCTGCCTTACGTGCACTTCTCGCGCGTTCCCTCTGCTTTTTCATCTCTTCCCTGAATCCTTCATCATCCACTCTAAGCCCGTCATTCTCTGCATACTCTTTAGTGAGTTCATAAGGGAATCCATATGTGTCATACAGCTTAAATGCCTCCTCACCTGTAATGACACCGGTGGTATCCTTGACTGATGCCTTAATCGATTCATAAATCCGTATGCCTTCATCCAGAGTGGAGAGGAAACGCTCTTCCTCTTTCCTCACGACCTCTTTTATGAAATCACTTTTCTCTTCGACGTTCGGATAAAAACCTTTCATGATATCCGCGACGGTGTCCACAAGCGAGAACATGAATGCATCTTTGACGCCGAGTTCTTTTGAAAACCTTACAGCGCGGCGCAGAAGACGGCGCAGCACATAACCCCGCCCTTCATTTGAAGGCAGTGCGCCGTCCGCAACCGCAAAGCTGACCGTCCTGACATGGTCGCTGATGACTTTGAATGCTGCGTCCTGCTGATCATTTTCACCATAATTTTTCCCGGAGACTTCCTCAATCTTTTGAAGCAGCGGCATGAAGAGATCCGTGTCGAAATTCGTCGGCACGTTCTGTACGATGCTCGCTATCCTCTCAAGACCCATCCCCGTATCTATATTTTTCTTAGGCAGTGGCGTATAAGTGCCGTCGCTGTTATGGTTGAATTCACTGAATACAAGATTCCAGATTTCAAGATATCTTTCGTTCTCACCGCCGGGATACATTTCTTCATCGGGTGCATCATATTCATAATCCGGTCCGCGATCATAAAATATCTCGCTGTTCGGACCGCACGGACCTTCACCAATATCCCAGAAGTTGCCTTCGATTCTGATGATGCGGTCTTCGCTCAACCCGATATCCTCCCGCCAGATATTGAATGCGTCCGTGTCTTCGGGATGAATGGTGATATACAGCAGTGATTCATCGAATCCCATCCAGTTCTCACTCGTCAGAAACTCCCAGGCAAGTGTGATGGACTCCTTCTTGAAGTAATCCCCGATCGAGAAATTCCCGAGCATTTCAAAGAACGTATGGTGCCTTGCCGTGAATCCGACATTCTCAATATCATTCGTCCGGATGGACTTCTGTGCGTTCACTATACGCGGATTATCGGGTATGATGCGCCCGTCAAAGTACTTCTTCAGTGTCGCGACGCCGGAATTGATCCACAATAAGGAATCGTCATCGATGGGTACGAGCGGTGCACTCGGCTCCACCATATGATCTTTTTCTTTAAAGAATTCAATGAATAAATCCCTGATTTCGTTTCCCGTCATTTGTTTCATTTCACTCACTCCTCAAATTAAAATAAAAAACGCCCCTATAATGAATATAGGGACGAAAAATTCCGCGGTACCACCCAGGTTATGGCAAAGCCATCACTCTAAATATTGTTATTCGCCGAAGTGCAGCACGTGAATATGCGTGTCATTGTTTTCACCGGCCACAATGTCTCTGTGCATCACTGCATATACACTCGATCACTCCGAGTCTGATCGTTAATGATTATAAAATTTAAAATCCGGTCTGTCAACTGAAATCGTAAGGCGTCTTATCCATATTGATCATTGCGGGAATCTTGAAGAGGTTCTCCTCCGTCAGACGGACCGGCCGGACTTCCCGATCGACATGGTCCGCATCCGGGGCGTGTCCGACGGCTTCCTGTGTGATGCCGAACTTGTCATGCAGCGCTTCGATCAGCGTTGTATGACGGGTGATGCCCTCATTGCTCAGCGCATCGTAAAAGGCCTTTTCATCCCCGCACAGTATCAGTGACTCCTTGGCCCTCGTGATGCCTGTATAAATGATGTTCTTGATCAGCATATGCCTGTAGCTTTTAACCAGCGGCATGATGACGATCGGGTATTCACTGCCCTGGGCCTTGTGGATGCTTGTACAATAAGCATGGGCAAGCTCACTCAAGTCTTTGCGCTCATATGCGATGTGCCGGCCGTCATAATCGACGATCAGCATATCCTTCTCCGCTTTCGCGTCCCCATCTTTAAGTATGACCTCATCTATGATGCCGGAGTCGCCGTTGAAGATGTTATCTTCACGGCGGTTGATCAGCTGGAGCACTTTGTCCCCCGTACGGAACTGGATATCACCGAATTTGATTTCCTCTTTATCCTCATCAAGGGGGTTCAATATCTCCTGAAGCACCTGATTGAGTTTATTGATGCCGGCATTGCCCCTGTAGATCGGTGCAAGCACCTGGATGTCACGCATGTCGTAGCCCTTCTCCACTGCGCGGCTCACGATGTTGTCCACGAGTCCTGAAATCTGGCTGATGTTCGCAGTGATGAAGACCCGGTCCCTGAACTTCATTCTGATATCGATCGGCTTTTCCTCTTTGATGTCGTGGGCGAGCTTGATGATGGATGAGCCTTCACCCTGTCTGTAGATTTTAGTCAGTTCGGTCACTTTGATGACATCCGATTCAATCAGGTCGTTGAAAACCTTGCCCGGACCGACGGACGGGAGCTGGTCCCTGTCCCCGACGAACACGAGCTTGGTCTCGCTCGGCACATTCCTGAGCAGCTGATAGAAAAGCCATGTATCCACCATGGACATTTCATCGATGATGATCATTTTGGCATTCAGCTCTATATCCAGAAAATCATCTTTCTCCGTATCCTGCCCCCAGCCGATCAGACGGTGGATCGTTGATGCTTCAATCCCTGTGGATTCGCTCAACCGTTTTGCCGCACGTCCCGTCGGGGCGACAAGCTTGATGGGATACTCACCTTCATCATATTCTTCAAATTCTTCATATCCTTTAAGCGAATGATAACACCCGATGATCCCTTTGACGATCGTCGTTTTCCCGGTACCCGGCCCGCCTGTGATGATTGAAATCTTTTCATTCACGGCACTGTGGATAGCTGAGGTTTGTTCATCATTGTAAGTGATCTGCTCATCCCGCTCAATTTCTTCCAGTTCTTCATCGACTTGCTCTTCATCGAAGTCTTCAGAATCCATATATTTCACGATACGGTAAATTTCGTCCGCCGATTTATGCTCGGCATAAAAAATCGTGGGCAGATAGATTTTGCCTTCAAACACGACGATCTTTTCATCTTGTTTGAGTTCGGTGAGCACGCCTTCGATATCTTCATCTTCAAACTGGTCCTGCCCGTTATATTCAAGTAGTTTCTTCAATTCCACATTTAAGATTTCATGGCCGATGTAAGTATGCCCGGTGGACAGTGTGATGTCTTCGACGATATACAGGAGACCGGCTTTCAGCCTGCCGATATCATCAGGCTGTATGCCCTGGGCAAGCGCAATCTTATCAGCTGTATTGAAGCCGATTCCATCAATGTCCGCCACCATCCTGTATGGTGACTTCTCCAGGATCTTTAATGTATGGTCCCCGTAATGTTTTAATATTTTCGCACTCATCCTTGCGCCGAAACCGAGTTCGTTGAGACGGATGATGATCTCCTCGGTTTTTTTATTCTCAAGGATCGTATGGTGGATCATGTCGATCTTTGACCTGGACAGACCGCCGACGGCTTTCAGCGCGTCTTTATCGTCCGATATGATCTCGAGGGCGTTATAGCCGAGTTTAGCCACTATCTTTTCAGCCGTCTTCAGGCCGATGCCCTTGAACGTATCACTGGCCAGATACTGTATCACGCCTTCGTCCGTCTTCGGCAGTTCGCGTTTGAAATGGGTTGCATTGAACTGCTCGCCGAACCTCGCATGATTCGTGATGCCTCCGGTGAACCTGTATGTCTCACCTTCGGTTATATCATGGAAATAGCCGGTGACGATCGCATCGAAAACGAAATTTGTGTTGGTTTCATCAATGGTGACTTTCAATACAAAAAAGCGTGTTTTTTCGCTTTGAAAAATGACACGCTCAACTTCACCGATGATATAATTCTCATCATAAATGGACGACTGTTCCATAATAATCACCGCCGTTTAAAATATACTAATCTGAAACCTTCTTCAATGCATGATGTGAAAGATGGTGATCCGCCTGCACTTCTATTGCATTCTCAAAGTGCACCTTAGCAGCAGCTGCATCTTCATCCCGCACGAGCTTGAGCAGGCCGAGGTTGTATTCCGCATCCGCATGCGGCGTGCTTTCCACGACCTGCTTCAAAAGCCTCTCGGCCGGATCGAAAAGGTTCAGCTGGCAGCACAGCAGCCCGTACTGGAAATTCGTCTCGATATCATCGGGCCTTTCCTGATGCGCCACTTCAAAAAACTGCATTGCGTTTCCAGGCTCGTTCGTATGCACATAGCTCATGGCGAGCATGAAATTCAGATCCGCATCTTTTGGATTCCTGCTGTAGGCAAGCAGGTACAGCCTGATTGCCTCCTCATACCGCTCATGGTTGAAATATATGTTCGCCAGGCTGTAGAAGGCACTGGTGCTATGCGGATTCAGGTCAATGGCCTTCTGCAGGAATTTCTCCGCTTCCTCGTCACGGCCGAGACGGTGCAGCAGATTGCCGCCGTTGATATAATGCACTTCTTCATCAGGCGCTTCTTCTATGCTCGTGAAGATCGACTGGAGCGCTTCTTCCGTATTCCCTTTTTTCAATGCATCTTCGTAAGGCAGGCTCATCCCAGGTACTCCAATACTTTTTCTTCGTTATACACCGTATCGATCGTCGCGCCGCCGAGACAGACATCCCCATCATAAAGGACAACGGCCTGGCCCGGTGTCACCGCTCTGGCAGGCGCGTCGAAAACGACTTCAATGGTGTCGTCATCGATCCTGAGGACCGTCACGGGCACATCCTGCTGTCTGTATCTGAACTTTGCGGTGCAGTGGCGTCCGTCTTCGACATCGTTGATGAAATTCACGTCTGAAGCGGTGAGCTTGGTCGAATACAATGATTCATTTTCATATTGCGAAACGACATACAGTTCATTCGTCGCGAGGTTTTTACCTGCAACGAAATACGGTCCGCCTTCGCCGCCGATGCCGAGTCCCTGACGCTGACCGATGGTGTAGTACATCAAACCGTCATGTGAGCCCATATCCTCTCCTGTATCGAGGTTGATCATACGGCCCGGATTTGCAGGAAGGTAGCCGCTCAGAAATTCCTTGAAGTCGCGCTCTCCGATGAAGCATATGCCCGTTGAATCTTTTTTGTCTTTTGTCGCCAGATCGTAGTCATTCGCAAGGGCCCTCACTTCGGACTTCTCGAGATGGCCGAGCGGGAACATGACTTTTGAAAGCTGTTCCTGCGACAGCTGGTTCAGGAAGTATGTCTGGTCCTTATTGTTGTCGACACCCCTCATCATGGTGACTGAGCCGTCTTCATGGCTCACTCTTGCATAATGTCCCGTCGCCACATAGTCCGCGCCGAGCTTCATGGCATGATCGAGGAACGCCTTGAATTTGATTTCTTTATTGCACATCACGTCGGGATTGGGTGTGCGCCCTTTTTCGTATTCCTCAAGAAAATATTTGAACACTCTGTCATAATATTCCTTTTCAAAGTTGACCGAATAGTACGGGATGCCGATCTGTTCGGCCACCAGCCTCACATCTTCATAATCTTCCGTCGCCGTACATACACCGAACTCATCCGTGTCGTCCCAGTTCTTCATGAATATACCGATTACGTTATACCCCTGTTCTTTCAGCAGCTGTGCAGTGACTGAAGAATCGACACCTCCGCTCATACCAACGACGACTGTTGTTTGTGATGGATCCATTTAAAACATTCCTTTCTCAATTCAAATCATTTCATTTTGACAATCTCTTATAAATCGCATCCAATTGACTAACAATTTCAGTGACCTCATCCTCTTCCATCAAATAGGAAAAGCTGAAGCGGACGGAACAGAGCGCCCTTTCTTCATCCTCATACATGGACTGGATGACATGGGAAGGCTGCACCGTGCCTGCATTGCAGGCCGACCCTGCTGAAACGAATATGCCCGCCATATCGAGTGCTGTGAGCAGGAATTCAGCTTCGCTCCACGGGAAATATATATTCGTGATGTGACTGGCCTGTTGGTTCAGGTCGCCATTCACTTCGAATGGGATTTTCTTTGCAGTCAGTTCATTCAGGAAACGCTCCTTCAGCTGCATCTCTTTTAAGCTTCTTTGAGCCCTTTCATCAGCCGCTTTCTCCATGGCAAGTGCCAGAGCATGCACCCACATGACGTTCTCCGTACCTGCCCGTCTTGACAATTCATGGGAGCCGCCGGTGAGCTGGGCTGACAACTTGATTCCTTCCCTCAGATAAAGCAGGCCGATGCCTTTCGGTCCGTATATTTTATGACCGCTCAAAGTCAACATATCTGCACCCAGTTTCTGCACATCGACTTCCATATGGCCGAAAGCCTGGACTGCATCGACATGGAGCAGTGCCTGATGGTCTTTAAGGATTTCGGCGATTTCAAAGACCGGCTGGATACTGCCCGTTTCGTTATTGACGAGCATGATGGAAACCAATACTGTATTACTTCTCAGGCTGTTTTTCAAGTCGTCGGCGTCTATCAGCCCATTCTCGGAAGCTTTGAGAAAAGTGACTTCGAATGCCTCGCTTAAATTTTGATAGGTCGTCCTTACAGAAGCATGCTCAATGTCAGTCGTTATCATATGCGGTCTTTCATGCCGGTCTGCCGTGCCTCTGATCGCCAGATTGTTCGCTTCGGTCGCACCGCTTGTGATGATGATCTCCTTAGGCTTCGCATTGATCTTCTGCGAGATGTGCGTGCGGTGCTTCTGCAGGGCCGCTTTCGCATCTTTCCCCGGACGGTGGATGCTTGACGGGTTGCCGAAGACATCTGCGCTGTCCATGACTTCATTTAAGATTTCTCTATCGAATGGTGTCGTCGATGCATAGTCGACATATACTGACATTTCATTCACCCTCAACCAATTTAAATTAATAACTAATATATTTTAACATGTTTCAATGTAAATTTATAATGTTTGAAACCAATTGTTAGCTATAATCCATATAAATTTGTACACTTTTATACAGATAATATGAAACAGGAGATGAAAGAATGCCTAAAAGATTGAATATATCAGCATTGAACCTTGTACCGGTGAGGGCAGGGACCGATGCCACACAGGCCATCGAAGACATGGTCGGCCTTGCAAAACATATTGATGCGTCCAAATATCAGAGATACTGGATATCCGAGCATCATAACATGACCTCGATCGCATCATCTGCAACACGGATCCTCATCAAGCACATTCTCGAAAACACGAAGAACATACGGGTCGGGAGCGGAGGCGTCATGCTGCCCAACCATTCACCGTTGATCGTGGCGGAAGAGTTCGGCACCATGCACGCCATATATGGCGACCGTCTGGATATCGGTCTCGGGCGGGCGCCCGGCACGGACATGGCGACTGCCAATGCCATCAGGCGCAGCAACCATGACGGGGTGTTTTCATTCAAAAGCGAAATTGAAGAGTTGAAAAGGTATCTGTCGACCGTACCGACACATGTCACCGCCTATCCGGGACAGGGCACCGAGATTCCATTATATGTGCTTGGCTCATCGACGGACTCGGCTCATATCGCCGCTGAACTCGGTCTGCCCTATGCATTCGCCGCACATTTTGCCCCTGCAAAGATGGAGAACGCATTTAAAATATACGACGATAATTTCAGACCGTCCAATCAGCTCGAAGCACCTTATAAGATGGCAAGCTTGAATGTGATCATGGCGGATACGAACGAGGAAGCGGAATTCATCAAGACAACCCACTACCTCAACATCCTGAACCTGATCAGGAACACCCGCGGGCAGCTGCCGAAGCCTGTTGAAAATATGGAAGAGCACTGGGCGCCGAGAGAGGAGCAGGCAGTGAAAACACAGTTTCCTGTTGCCTTTTCGGGAGATAAGAAAAAAGCGATGGAAGAGCTGCGGTTGTTCCAGAACCAGTTCGATGTCGATGAAATCATGGCTGTTTCATATATCTATGATATGGATGCCCTTAAGAAATCGTATGACCTGTTTGAAGAACTGGTCGATGAGTATAACGGTGAGTAGGTTGATCATTATCAGCCCATGATCCGGAAACATGAAAAACTGGCACTGGGACAGAATTTTATATGAAAAAAAAATCCGTACATTTGCTTTCCCGGGGCATCTCGCAAGCCTGTAGTCTTGCGCGATGCTGTTCCCCTGGGAGTCAAACGTACGGATTTTTCATCTCTTTCATTCAATTAATGCTTTTTTTAAGGACTATGTCCCAGCCCCAGTTTTTTTATTCGTCCCCCACATCAGCGACCACTGTCAGCTGATAATCGATCAGGATCACCGAGCGGACGGCTCTGCCTTCCGCCCCGCCTTTCATCACCGGACCGACATAATGGCTCACACTGGAATCTTCCACACCGTAAGATTCAAGCGGTCTGTTCAGCTTGAAGACTTCATGCAGGTCTTCGTCGGCCACTTCTTCCGGCTGCTTACCGCCGACTGAAGGGACACCGATGGCATTCAGCCCGCCTTTCACGTTTCTCCTCTCGATCAGGTGGGCGAAGGTGAACGGCTCCCCGTCCTGATGCAGGCAGTCCGGGGAAGACACCGCACGGTCCCCTTCCTTCTCCACTTCCAGTTTTACAAAGTGCACACCGACATGGATCGGCATGATCTGATCTTCTTCCCCCCAGAAAGTTTCTTCATAGTCTGCCATGATTATTTTATTAAGCAGTTCATTCTCAAGGATATGCGGGTCGATTGCGTGGAATTCGCGGTAGGAACCCGGGTGTTCAGGGTTGAACTTCCCTTGGAAGTAAGCCGCATACTCATTCCCGTCCCTCTCCACGTTCGGCAACCATTCAAGGCTTTTCGAAGTCGGCAGCACCAGTGCACGGGAATATCTCCTGTAACGGTTCAGCTCAGGTGCATAGTCGTCCACCGGCAAATCTTCGAAATAATCCAGAAGCACTTTATAGTCCGTTTTGATGCCTTCGTACTCCAATGCATCCATGTAATCATAGATTGCATAGCCTTTACTCTTCAACTGACTCATGATCATCGTTCCTTTACATTGTTTTGTCAATAATCCATTCTAACATAAAATGAGGGTTGCCTTCAGAATGGCCAGTCATAAAAAATGACAGGCGCAATGCGCCTGTCATTTTTTATAGATTTCCAATTCTTCATGCTCGACATTATCTATTTTTTCCAGATCCTCAAGGATGCCCTGAAGATCGTTCGGGTGACACAGGGTCATCACGCTCGGCCCCGCCCCGCTGATGACGGTCGCATAGGCGTCATTCTTCAGGGCGCTTTCCTTGATGTCATCGAATTCCTTGATGAGGGGCTTGCGGTAGATTTCATGGAACTGGTCCTTCATCATCAGTTTGCCCATATCGACATACTCTTTGTTGAATAAAGAGAACAGCATGACATTGTTGATGGCATTCTGATTCACCGCAGTCTGCCTGTCATAAGAATCAGGCAGGGCCCTTCTCGCCTCATTCGTATTGATCATGTAGTTCGGCACAGAGACGACCAGAGAAAAATCGACGTCATCCAGCACATGATAATACAGTTCGCCGTGATTGTAATAACCAACGAACACCCCGCCTGTGATGCACGGTCCGATGTTATCCGGGTGGCCTTCGATATCGCAGCCGAGCATTATTTTGTCATGGTCGGATAAATTCAACTCGCAGAAATGGGCGGCCAGTTCGATGCCTGCCACAATTGCGGAAGAGGAACTGCCGAGCCCGTGCGCAAGCGGTATTTCACTGTCCATCTCCACCGTGACCGGCGGCATTTCCTTATTATACTTCAAGGCGATGCTTTTCGCAGTTGAAATGACAAGGTTGTCTTCACCGGCCGGGAGGATTTTCAGTTCGGGATTCAAAAACTCTATTTTGAATTCTGCACTTGGATACGCTTTGATCTTCAAAAATTTTGTGACGGCGACACCGATGGAATCAAATCCCAGGCCGAGGTTGGCGCTTGTGGCCGGGATCTTCAGATTAATTTCCTTCATCCGTGTTCAGACTTTCGATGTATTCTGTAATCACCGCTTCGTCATTCGGCAGTATCTTCGGCTGGACCGCAGCCTCATCCACAGCAGTCTGCGGGTCTTTCAGGCCGTTGCCTGTAAGGATTGCCACCACTGTACTGCCTTTTTCGATCCTGCCTTCAGATACCGCCTTGCTCAGGCCGGCGATGCTCGCATTGGAGCCCGGTTCTGCAAACACGCCTTCCTGCCGCGCAAGCCTTGAGTAGGCTTCGAGTATTTCGTCATCGGTGACCGAATCTATGAGGCCGCCAGACTCGTCACGTGCGGCTGTGGCGAGATGCCAGCTGGTCGGATTGCCGATCCTGATTGCCGTACCGACAGTTTCCGGGTTTTCGATCACTTCGTCTTTAGTGATGGCCGCTGCGCCTTCAGCCTCATATCCGAACATCTTCGGCAGCTTTGAGCCTTTCTTTTCGTGATACTCCTTGAACCCTTTCCAATAGGCGGATATATTTCCGGCATTGCCGACAGGGATGAAGAGGTAATCCGGTGCATCATCCAGAGCATCCACAATTTCAAATGCAGATGTCTTCTGGCATTCAATCCTGTAAGGGTTCACCGAGTTGACCAGTGTGACGCCTTCATTGTTTTCCGCCACTTTCCGGACGATTTTCAGGGCATCATCAAAGTTCCCCTGGATCGATACGATTTTTGCACCGTAGACGATGGCCTGTGCAATTTTACCCAGTGCAACCTTCCCTTCCGGAATGACCACAATCGTGTTCAATCCGAGTCTTGAAGCATAGGCGGCCGCTGAAGCCGAAGTATTGCCGGTGGAGGCGCAGATGACCGTATGCGCACCCTCTTCTTTGGCTTTGGCCACGGCGAGCACCATCCCACGGTCTTTAAATGACCCGGTCGGGTTCAGCCCTTCGAATTTACCGAACACGTTGATCCCGTATTCCTCGCTGAAAGACTTCAATGGAATGAGCGGTGTGTTGCCTTCCTGCAGTGATAATTCTGGGGTCGCATCGGTCACCGGCAGGTATTCTTTATATTCTTCCAATAAACCTCTCCAGTAGGTCATCTCACTCATCTCCAATTACAGGGTATTGGGCTTTTGCATTGAGCCCTTCCAGTACATCTTCCAACTGGTTTTCATTCAGTTTTTCAGTCACAGCAACCACTGCCCCACTGGCTGTACTCAGCTTATGCCCGATGTCCTTGCCAACAAGCGCTTTTTTAACTTCTTCTTCTGTGTCATCAAAACGCAGATAGTATTGGTATTCCACGGCTTTGTTTTCGATCACCGCTTCCTCATCCGGCTGGAAGTTGCCGCGGGCCGGGTGCGTCAGCACATGAATCAGATCGGAAACGACTGCACTTGCCGTCTCGAGGCTGCCCGCACCGGGACCGTAATACATCGTCTCGCCGACTGCATTACCGTTGACGTAGACGGCATTCTTCTCATAGTTGACGGAGGCGAGCTGGTGGTCGGCCTTGAAGAATATCGGCTCAACACTTGCACTGATGCTGTCGTCATACTTGCCGATACCGACCAGCTTCATGATGTAGCCGAGGTCCTTTGCAAGCTGGATATCCGTTGCATCGACATTCGAGATGCCTGTGCTCGGCACATCCTTGATATCCACTTTCTTATTGAATGACAACCTTGACAGCAGGACGATCTTCCTGAGGGCATCTATGCCTTCGACGTCATTCGTCGGATCAGCTTCCGCATAGCCCTTTTCCTTTGCATCTTCCAGTGCATCGTCATATGACCACCCGTCGACTGTCATCTTGGTCAGAATATAGTTGGTGGTGCCGTTCAATATTCCCATCACTTCGGAAATCTGATTGGCATTCAATGAATTTTCAATCGTCCTGATGATCGGCACACCGCCCGCGACAGCCGCCTCATAATTCAAATGGACGTTGTTTTCATTCGCAGCTGCCGTCAGATCGTCGATCCTTTCAGCAAGCAGATCTTTATTGGCGGTCACCACATGGACGCCTTTGTTCAGCAGTTGAAGTATGATTTCATATGTGTGGTCGATGCCCCCCATCACTTCGACGGCTGCATCGATATCCGCATTGTAGATGTCATTGATATCATCAGTGATCTCAATGTCGGAGAGATCCACATCACGTGCCTTATCCACGTTTTTGGCAAACACATGTGTGATTGTGACGTCTCCTCCGATCAATGACTGTATCTTCTCTTTGTTGGTATTCAATACTTTAACGACACCTGTTCCTACCGTGCCCATTCCTAAGACAGCAATTTTCATAACATAGAAGCCTCCAAATTAAATACTTATAGATAACCATATTAGATTGAAAAGTTTAAAAATTCAAGATAATATTATTTTAATCTACACATTTCTTCAAATTTCATGTATTATTAAGTCTAAATTTCTATAAAAGGATGTCAGCCAAGTGAAAGTTGCAAAATTCGGTGGCAGTTCATTGTCATCATCCAATCAATTGAAAAAAGTATCAAAAATCATCAAGAATGATCCGGACATCGGTGCAGTTGTCGTCAGTGCACCGGGACGCCGTTTTGAAGATGATATCAAAGTGACGGACCTGCTCATTGCATTGCATGCGAATAAAATTACGGGTCTGCCGTATAATGAAGCACTGGATGCCATCCTCAGCAGATATGAGGAAATCATAACAGGCCTCGGCATCGGTCTTGAGATGCTTGAGAAATTCAGGGAGACGATCCTGTCCTACCTGCAGAACATCACAGATAATGACAGGCTGCTTGATGCATTGAAATCGTGCGGTGAGGATTTCAATGCCCAGATGCTCGCTGAGTACCTCACACTCGAAGGCACAGCTGCTAAATACTACTCGCCGGAGGATGCCGGCATTTACGTGACGGATGAGGCAAGCAATGCCCAGTTGCTGGATGAATCTTATGATAATATCGCCAGACTCAAAGACTCTGAGGAAGTCATCGTCATTCCGGGATTTTTCGGCCTCTCCAAAAACGGCAACATCGTCACATTCCCGAGAGGCGGTTCCGATATTTCCGGTGCCATCGTGGCACGCGGTCTCGATGCCGAGATCTATGAGAACTATACGGATCAGAGCCACATCTACTCGGCCCATCCGGGCTTCATCGAGAATCCGCATGCAATCGAAGAACTGACTTACCGCGAAATGCGGGAACTCTCATACTCCGGTTTCGGCATTTTCCATGATGAAGCGCTGGAACCTCTGTATCAGGTCGAAATTCCGGTGATGATCAAAAACACCAATGAACCACACATCGAAGGCACGAAGATCGTATCCAAGCGGGCACTTTTGAAAGATATTCCTGTCATCGGCATCAGCTGCGATGTAGGGTTCACCGCAATATCGGTCAAAGACTACCTGATGAACCGTCAGGTCGGTTATATGAGGAAACTGCTGCAGATATTCGAAAACCATCGAGTGTCGGTCGAACATATGCCTTCCGGTATCGATAACATCTCGATCATTGCCCGCAGCAAGAATCTGGACGGCAGCAAGACCGAACAGGTCACCGAGGATATCAATGACCAGCTGGAACCTGAAAAAGTGGAAACGGAAGAAAACCTCGCATTGCTCGTCATCGTCGGGGAAGGCATGGAGTACACCGTCGGCCTTGCAAATAAAGCGACGAAGGCACTCACGGAAAATGGGATCAACATCAGGATGATGAACCAGGGTGCTTCAGAATCAAGCATGGTGTTCGCAGTTAAAATGAGCGACTATAAAAAAGCCCTGAGTGCCGTCTACAATGAATATTTCAGAAATATAGACTAAAAAAGAGGCCTTCGGGCCTCTTTTTTTATATCGGGTGTCAAAACCTTCCGGATTTGAAAATGGAATACAACAGACCGAAAAACAGAAATACTGCAAGTACAAAACCGATTTCAATCGCCGGTATCTGCCATATCACCGTGGTCTGTCCGGCAATCGCCGCACCGACGATCAGACCTACCATGATGATGCTGAATGAGAGGAGGACGATACTGAATGAAAGCCTGTTGCCGATCCGGTCCATTCGCCGGAACAATTCTTCAAACCGTCTCAGGGACAGCTGCACCGGAATCTTTTTATCACGCAGCGACTCAGAGAATATCCTGAGATTGTCAGTGACGTCCACAGCCGTGTCACTGGCCTCCTGTAAATTGCTGTAGGCACGTGTCGCCAAATTCCTCGGGTCATACTTTTCTTTGACAAGCAGTCTGCCGAACGGCTCGGCCACATCCATTATACTGAATTCGGGATCCAGGCTGCTGACGACACTCTCCAGGGTGATGATTGATTTTCCAAGTATGGTGAAGTCCTGAGGCAATCCGATGCGATGCTTGTTGGCAATTTGAAAGATGTCCTGGACGCCTTCACCGATATTCACCTCACCAAGCGGCTGATCATAGTATTTATCCCTTATTTTCTCAGCATCCCGATTAAGGACACCCATATCGACGCCGGCCGGGACGATGCCCATTTTGGTTATGGCCCGTACTACCCCCGAGGCATCTTTCCTCATCATGCTGATCAGGAGCGAGCCGAAGTTATATTTCATTTCGGATGACAACCTGCCGACCATGCCGAAGTCCATGAGAGCGATTGAACCATCTTCAAGCACACTGACATTGCCGGGATGCGGGTCGCCATGGAAAAATCCCTCCACTATGATCTGGTGAAATATCGCATTCGACAATTTTTCCGCCAGAACCTCCCTCGAGAATCCTTTCTCCTCCAGTTCTGCATGGCGGTTGATCGGTATACCGTCTATGAATTCCATGACCAGCACATTTTTCGTCGAAAGTTCCCTGACCATTTCCGGGATTTTGATTCCGCTGTCATTTTCAAACTGTTTTTGTATCTTATCCGCATTATTGGCTTCTATTGTATAATCCAGTTCATCCAGAATCGCTTCCGAGAACTCTTCGACCATATCTCTGACATGATAACGCTTCGCCCATTCCATGCGCTGTTCTGCCAGGGTGGCAAGATGGTGCAGTATTTCAAGATCATTACGCATCGTCTTTTCAATGTGGGGACGCTGGACTTTGACTGCCACGACCTGCCCTTCCACAGTCTGTGCCTTGTGCACCTGACCTGTCGAAGCGGAACCCAGCGGCTTTTCGTCCATATTCAAAAAGACATCATCCACTTTCACACCCAGCGAGTCCTCGATGACCCTCGTCACATCCTCGAAGCTGAACGGCGGGACATCGCTTTGAAGTTTCTCCAGTTCCTCTATGATATCCTTAGGAATCAGGTCCGGCCTGGTACTGGCAATCTGGCCGAGTTTGATGAAAGTCGGGCCCATCTCTTCGATGAACAGCCGTATACGTTCACCCCTGGATTTTTCCTCGGCACTTTTCTGCTGCCTTAAAATGATCCTTTTCGGCAGGCTCAGCAATTCATCGAGACCGAGTTCCTCAACCAGGAACCCGAAGCCGGCATAAGAGAAGTTCATGGCGATTTCCCTGTAACGGTTAATGTATTCAATACGTTTTTTTATAATCATATAAAAACTCCAAAATAATTATTTATATATGGAACATATAATCATCAAGACCCTCACCGTCATACTCGACCATATCCTTCAATGTGGTATGATCCAGCACATCACTGATGGCATCCCTGATCCTCCCCCAGAGGAACCTCTCATTGTTGCCGTCCTTTTCATCACTTTCAACTGCAACGATGTTCTCTTCGACGCTTTTGAATATCTGGCCGACCGTGATTTCTTCAGGCGGATGGTTCAGTTCATAGCCGCCGTACGCGCCCCTGGTACTTTTCACCAGATCCTCTTTTTTTAAGCTGGCAACAATCTGTTCCAGATAGAGATCGCTGATGCCGCGTTCCGTAGCGACTGATTTGACACTCCTTCTCTGTTCACCGTAATCCCGGGCAAGTGCCAGCATAAAATATAAACCATATCTTCCACGTGTGGATATTTTCATAATACACCTCTGCATATACTTTTTAATAATCTTGTTAATGTTATAGTATATTAAATATATCATAATAAAACAGTTGGGTGAAAATATGAGTACACAACCATTGAGTTACCGCATGCGTCCAAGGACGATCGACGAAGTGATTTCACAGGAGCATCTGGTGGGTGAAGGCGGGATCATCAGGCGGATGGTCGATGCAAAACGCCTCACTTCGATGATTTTATACGGCCCCCCGGGCATCGGAAAAACCAGTATCGCAAGCGCCATCGCCGGCTCCACAAAATATATGTTCCGAACATTGAATGCTGTTTCAAATACAAAAAAAGATATGCAGCAGATAGTCGAAGAAGGAAAGATGAGCGGAACCGTCATCCTTTTGCTGGATGAAATACACCGCCTGGATAAGGCCAAACAAGATTTCCTGCTGCCACACCTGGAAAAAGGGACCATCATCCTCATCGGTGCCACCACTTCCAATCCATACCATGCCATCAACCCGGCCATCCGGTCCAGAACACAGATATTCGAACTCGAGCTGCTGGATCAGGAAGATCTCAGACTTGCACTTTCACGGGCCATGGAAGATAAGGAACGCGGACTCGGAAATATAAACATCGATATCGATGAAGCGGCCATGGAACATTTCACTTTATCCGCACAGGGGGATGTCAGGAGTGCATTGAATGCACTCGAACTTGCTGCGCTCAGCACAAAGACCGACGGGGACACGGTCCATATCACACTTGACGATGCGAAAGCCTGCATGCAGAAATCGGCCTTTCTTCATGATAAGGACGGGGATGCCCACTATGATGTGATGAGTGCATTCCAAAAATCAATCAGAGGGAGTGATGTGGATGCGAGTCTGCATTACCTTGCAAGGCTGATTGAAGCGGGAGATCTCGTGACGATCGCAAGGCGGATGCTCGTGATTGCTTATGAAGACATCGGTCTTGCCAATCCACAGCTCGCCACGAGGACCCTCAATGCGATCGTCTCGGCCGAGCGACTGGGCTTCCCCGAAGCGAGGATACCGCTTGCCAACGCCGTGGTGGAACTTGCACTTTCCCCCAAATCAAACAGTGCCTATAAGAGCCTGGACAGCGCACTCGCAGACATCAGGAAAGGGAAGGCAGGCACAGTGCCCAAGCACTTGAAGGACGGGCATTACGACAGTGCGGATAAGCTCGGGAACAGTGTCGGCTACCAATATCCGCACAACTTCCCGAATCATGTCGTGGCCCAGCAGTATCTGCCCGAGACTTTGAAGAACAGGCAATACTTCATACCTTCCAAAGATACGAAGTACGAAGGGCAGCTCGAGGAGATTTATTCGAAGCTGAAGACGATACTTCGCAAAAGCAAATAAAAAAAGCACCGGGCGCGCAAGCGCCCGGTACTTAATATTGAAATATCCAAGCCAAGCCGTGTGTCTTAGCTGATTATTTTGGCCTGCTATTTGCAGGTGGGTGTCCTGTTTCCAACTCCAAACGTCCTGGCGTGCAGGCATGTTTTTCGAAGGAAAACCTATTAGACTCCCTTTTAAATTGGTGTTAGGTCAAAATATAATTCAACACATCACGAACTTCTCAGATATTTCTATTACAGACATTATAGCACAGGCCAAAAACTTTGAGAAGCAAAAAGGTATGTAAATTTAAAAAACCTGGCAGACATCGAGCGTACAGCGCTCACAATTGATGTTCCGGCGCAGTGCCTGTATGTCGAGGACTGTAATATATTTGCGCTCGACTTTGACGATACCGTCATTCTTCAGCCCGGCAAGCATCCTGTTGACCACTTCCCTCGAAGTACCGCAAAGCCCTGCAAGTTCCTGGTTGGTCAGCTGGGTGTCGATTAAAACACCATCTCTCACCGGCACACCAAAAGAATTGCACAGGCGTATCAAAATGGAATCCATCGCCCCCTGCTTGCCATACAGGAATAAATCCCGCAATTTAGAAGCATTCCTGTCCCTTTCTATATCAAGCCAGTGCATCCATTCCATCTTCAATTCATCATTCGCCATGATGAATTGATCAAATTGTCTTTTATCAAATTTATATATCACACTGGCACATCTCACTTTGGCATAAGTGGTGTGCTCCCGGGCCGGCGTGAAAATCCCCAGGGCACCGAATATTCCATCCCCCGTCAGATGATTCGTTATCATTTCTTTGCCATCTTCCTGCATCCTGCTGATGAAGATCTCCCCCTCATCTACACAATACACATATTCCGCAGCGTCCCCCGGGTGAAATACATATTCACCCTTATTAAAAATGATCCGCTTACCCTTCTCTTTGATCAAGCGCACGACCGACACGGGTTTGAATATCTCCTCATCCATAATGTGACCCCCCCCCCCCGCCTTCTGAATAAAATAATATCACAATATGTGACTTTTATCACTTTTTTATTTGAAGTCATTATCTATCATCATAAATAAGAATCATTATTATCCAGGGGTGATAACATGACTGAAAAGAATGAAGACCGTGCGAGGGAAAGTCTGGAAATCCATGAAGAAGATCATTCGAAACTCGATTTAAGAGGCACCTTCACGATGGTGCTGTTTTTGGGGGCATTGATGTTCGTCAGCTGGTTCGGAGCTTTCATGCTGTTTTTAGGAAGAATGTAGAAAGGATGAATGAAAGTGCATAAATTTGAAAAGATATGGATGAGCATCGGTACAGGATCTTTGATTTTATTCCTGGTCATTCTGGGTGTTTCTGCCGTCCATGCTGGACATACACCGGCAGCGAGCGGAATAGAGACGATACATCCGGATTATGTCAGGGACGATAACAGATTCAGTGAGCCCGGACTGTATGAATCATCAGAAGAAGGCTATGATTATGACTTGTATTATGTAGCAAGTGCATTCCGCTATGAACCGGCCGAAGTGGAAGTTCCACAGGGGTCGAGGGTGCGCATGCAGGTGGTCACTACGGATGTGGTGCATGGCTTTCAGGTCGTCAATACAAATATCAACATGATGGTGGAACCGGGACTGGTATCCACTTACGGCACAAACTTCAATACCGTGGGAGAATACCTCGTGATCTGCAATGAATATTGTGGTGTCGGACATACCGATATGACTTCCGTCATAAAAGTGGTGCCTGAAGAAGGAGATGCAGAAGATGAGTAGAAATATACACCCCGACAATTTATTTTCGTTGAATAACCGCGTAGATTCAAAAGACGGCAGGCTGGTGCTTGCAAATATGATATGGGTGATATTCGCCCTGTTCATCGGCGGTGCCGCCGGATTGTTGCAGACGCTGGTCAGATCAGGCATGTTTGAACTCCCGTTCGGCATCGGGTACTACCAGCTGCTGACATTACACGGTGTGATACTTGCCCTTGTACTGACCTTCTTCTTCATTATGGGGTTTCAGATTGCGGCCCTGTCAAAGACAGCGGGAGCTCTGAACCGGACGGAAAGAAGGCTGGGATGGATCGGCTTCTGGCTGATGTCTGCCGGCACGCTGGTCGCGGCTGTCATGATTGCCACAAATGAAGCTTCGGTATTATATACTTTCTATGCACCGCTTCAGGCACACGCATTCTATTACATAGCCCTCGCGGTCATCATAGTCGGTACATGGTGCTCTGTTGCCGGACAGCTGATGCGGTATATCAGATGGAAAAGGGAATTCAGAGGTCATAAAACGCCGTTGTTGAGTTATATGGCTTCGATAAACAATGTGATGTGGCTGGTATGTACGATAGGAGTCGCAGCATCAGTCATCTTCCAGTACATCCCTTGGTCCCTCGGCCTGACCGATCGCATCAACGTCTCATTGAGCCGAACGCTGTTTTGGATGTTCGGCCATGCACTTGTATATTTCTGGCTACTCCCCGCCTATATGGCATGGTACGCAGTGCTTCCGAAAGTGCTCGGCACTGAAGGGTTTTCCGACAGTCTTGCACGACTGAGCTTCGTTTTGTTTTTATTCTTCAGCATCCCCGTCGGCATACACCATCAGCTGACCGAACCGGGCATCGATGCATTCTGGAAAGGGCTCCAGGTCGTCCTGACCTTTGCGGTCATCGTACCTTCCCTAATGACTGCATTCAGCCTGTTTGCGGTGTTTGAAACGCACGGACGTCAGATGGGCGCCACGGGCCTGCTCGACTGGTTCAAAAAGCTTCCCTGGAAGGATGCACGCTTCGTCCTCCCTTTCCTTGGCATGCTGTTCTTCATACCGGGCGGCATCGGCGGCATCATCAACGCTTCCGGTCAGATGAACCAGCTCGTCCATAATACGATCTGGGTTGTCGGTCACTTCCACATCACTGTAGGTGCGCCGGTCATACTCACCTACTTCGGCATCATGATGTTCCTGCTGCCGCATATTACAGGCACCAGAATAACAAAGCAATTGAACAATATGGGGCTGTATCTCGGATATACGTGGACATTCGGCATGGGGCTGATGTCGGCGGCAATGCACTTTGCCGGTCTGCGCGGTGCGCCTCGGCGCTCCACCTATTCCGAGTATGGCGGTGCGGGCATCGCAGATGAATGGATCACTTATCAGATACTGCAGGCGGTCGGCGGGACCTTCCTCTTCGTTGCCATCATCATTGCAGTGCTGCTGTTCATCCAGCTGATGACCGGTCCCAAAACAAATGTTCCGGAGGAATTCCCTGTCGCGCCAATGATGGATCAGAATGCGCCGGTCACAAAGTGGCTTGAAAATTGGAGACTGTTGATCATCATCACTGTATTCCTCGTATTGATTGCATATACTGTGCCCATCACACAGATGTTCACGGAAAACATACCGGGTGCCCATGGTTATAAACTCTGGTAAAAAAGGACCGCTGACTCCCTTGTCAGCGGTCCTTTTTCCTGTAATACCTGTACAATGCACTATGATCTTCCTCCTGAATGGAGGCCTCTTCCATCAGTTCAGACATGATTTCCTTGGTCCGGCCGGTGATGCACAGGTTTTCGATGAAGCTTCCATCTACACTTGCGAATGCGTTGTTCAAATCTTTCATATGCAGCTTCATCTTGAATCCAGGCCGGTACTCGTCTTCAGCCATTTTCCTGAACTTGGCCTCCATCACGGCACTCCCGGCCAACCCGCCACTGATGGCGTCGTACACGGTATCCAGATCAAGTTCCATTTCTTCTGCAAGAGCGACGCCTTCCGACAGTGCGGCAATATTATTGGCGACGATCACCTGGTTGACCAGTTTCACGGCATTGCCGGACCCCACCGGACCCGTGTGCACTATGCTCGTGCCCATGCCTTCCAGTATCGGCCGCACCGCTTCAAACTCCTCCTCATCACCGCCTGCCATGATGGACAGGGTGCCTGCCACCGCTTTCTCTTCCCCGCCGCTCACAGGCGCGTCGATATACTGATGGCCGTGTGCATTGATCGCCTCGAATACTGCCTTGCTCGTCTCAGGGTTGATTGAACTCATGTCGACAACTGTCGTTTCAGGATTGAACTTCTTATACAGGCCGCTGTCGACGATGACTTCCTGCACTTCTGCCGAGTCAGGCAGCATCAGAATGATGACCTCCGACTTTGCAGCCACCGCTTCGCGGTCTTTCGTGACGTTCGCCCCGTAGCCGGCCAGCTCCTCGTTTGTATCATCATTGGAACTGCAGATATATACACTGTGCCCTTTTTTCAACAGGTTGATGCACATCGGCTTCCCCATTATTCCGAGACCGATAAATCCGATGTTCATTGAATCACTCCTAAATTTCGTAGTTGGTCACCATTTCCCATTCATGCATTTCGTAACCCCTTGCACCGTTGATGACATAAGGATCCTGTTTTACGAGTTTCTCCACTTCTTCATCATGTTCACCTTTATAGATCACGAGACCACCTGCACCGTCCGTAAAACGGCCGTTCATTATGATGACATCCTTCTCACGGAGTCCTTCTAAAAATTTTAAATGTTCTTCTCTGTAGGCCTTGCTTTTTTCTTCATCCTTCATCGGTAAGAACACCGCAAAATACTTCATAAAGACTTCACTCCATTTTTAATTAATGATATCAAACTTTTCAGAATAATTGAATGTGATAAAAAAGACGGACATAAACTATCGGTTTATGACCGCCAAAGAGTCAGTGCCCTGACCTTAATATAACCTGCAATCCGTCATTTGAAACATCGACTGACTGCATCCAGACCATGATATTGTCATCACTCTTCCGTTTCCACGCTGATATGCAGTTCCTCCAGCTGATCTTCGGATACGGCTGATGGTGCGTTCATCATCAAATCGCTTGCACTTGCGGTTTTAGGGAAGGCGATGACATCCCTGATGTTGTCGGTGCCTGCAAGCAGCATGACGAAGCGGTCGAAGCCGTATGCGATGCCGCCGTGAGGGGGTGCCCCATACGTGAATGCTTCAAGCAGGAATCCGAACTGATTGTCCCGCTCTTCATCCGTGAAGCCGAGTGTGCGGAACATCCGCTCCTGCAGCGCCCTGTCGTGGATGCGGATGGATCCTCCGCCCAGCTCATATCCGTTCAAAACGATGTCATAGGCATTGGCCTTCACTTCTTCCGGTGCGGTCTCAAGCTTATCCTCATCCTCTTTTTTCGGCGAGGTGAATGGATGGTGTGCGGCGGCGTAGCGGCCGCTGTCTTCATCGTATTCAAGCAGTGGCCAGTCCGTCACCCACAGGAAGTTGAACTGTTCCTTATCGATCAGTCCAAGATCTTTTCCGAGCTTGTTACGCAGGTTCCCAAGTGATGCATGGACGACTTTTTTCTTGTCGGCCACAAACAACACAAGGTCATTGATGCCGATGCCGAGCAGCGCTTTCAGCTCTGCCTGCTTTTCCTCATCAAAGAATTTTGCGATCGGTCCTGTGAACCCGTCTTCCGAAGATTTCATCCAGGCGAGTCCTTTGGCTCCATATGTCTTCACAAAGCTTTCAAGCTTGTCTATGTCTTTCCTTGAATAGGCATCCGCCTTATCCGGAATGACGAGTGCATTCACCATGCCGCCCGATTCTGCTGTGGATTTGAATACTTTGAATTCCGTCGTCCTGCTGAACTGCGTGATATCCTGCAGATGCAGATCAAATCTTGTATCCGGTTTGTCCACACCGTATTTCGCCATGGCATCATCATAAGTGATCCTCTGAAAGGGTGTTTCGATATCGATGCCTTTGACATCCTTCATGATCTGCGTAATCATTCTTTCATTCAGTGTGATGATGTCCTCCTGATCGACGAATGACTGCTCGATGTCGATTTGTGTGAACTCCGGCTGCCTGTCGGCCCTCAGGTCTTCATCCCTGAAGCATTTGACGATCTGATAATACTTCTCCATGCCGGACAGCATCAGCAGCTGCTTATAAATCTGAGGAGACTGTGGCAGCGCGTAAAATTCGCCTTCATGCACGCGGGATGGCACCAGATAGTCCCTTGCACCCTCCGGAGTCGATTTTGACAGCACTGGCGTCTCCACATCTATGAAACCTTCTTCATCGAGAAAACGGCTGACACTCTGTTTCAGACGGTGACGCAGCTTAAGTATGTCCTGAAGTTTCGGGCGGCGAAGATCCAGGTATCTGTATCTCAGTTTGACATCTTCGGTCACTGTCTCGTCCTGAATGTGGAACGGCGGTGTCTTCGCCTTGGAAACCACCTCAATTTCATCGACGATGATTTCGATATTGCCGGTATCGATGTTCGGGTTGACCTGCGATGCATCCCTTTTTGATATCGTACCGTTTATATTGATGACGTATTCACTACGTACATCCTCCGCCGTATTTAACGCTTTTTCCGAAATTTCCGGATTGAAGACAATCTGGATGACACCGCTCCGGTCCCTGAGATCAATGAAGATCAATCCGCCGAGGTCCCGCCTTCTCTGGACCCATCCGGATAATTGGACGGCTGCCCCCGCCTCTTTGCCAATCGTTTCTGAAATGAATGCTCTAGTCATTTTTAATCCTCCAAGTAGTTTTTCAGTTCATCTATGTTTATCGTACTGGACTCCCCGTCCTGCATGTTTTTAAGCTCCACCTCGCCGGAATTGATCTCGTCTTCACCGAGGACGATGACATGTTCAGCACGTTTCCTGTCGGCGTCCTTCATCTGGGCTTTCAGTTTCCTGCGCTTATAATCCATGTCCGCGCTGATGCCCTCCGTCCTGAGCTGATGCAGCAGAGTGCCGGCCTTATCGAATGAATTGTCATCCATCGTGCAGATGTACAGCTTGATGCCTTCCGGCTGTTCAAGCTCGATGCCTTCCGCATCCAGTGCCATCAAAAGTCTTTCTATGCTGAGCGCAAAGCCGATGCCGGTCTCATGCGGACCATCGAGCAGTTCAAGCAGGCCGTTATACCTTCCACCCCCGCACAGCGTGGTGATGGCACCGAACCCTTCAGCATCACTCATCAGCTCAAAGGCGGTATGCGTATAATAATCAAGCCCTCTGACCAGATTATAGTCGACTTCATAATCGAGGCCGATATCTGTCAGCTTTTCCTTCACTGTCCGGAAGTACGCTTTTGATTCATCATTCAAAAAATCATGGATGACCGGTGCAGTTTTAATGAGTTCATGGTCCCTGTCTTTTTTACAGTCGAGTATCCTCATCGGGTTCGTGTCGATCCTGGATTGGCAGTCGCTGCAGAATTCATCAATTCTTGGTTTGAAGTGCCTGACAAGCGCGTCATTATATTCCCTCCGGCTCTCATGGTCACCGATTGAATTGATATACAATTTCAAGTTTTTCAACCCAAAAGACTGGTAGATGTGCATGAGCATGCTCAGGACTTCCACATCGATCATCGGGTCCTCGACACCGATCGCTTCGATGCCAAACTGGACGAACTGGCGGTAACGCCCCTTTTGTTTGCGTTCATACCTGAACATCGGTTCCTTGTAGAACACTTTCACCGGCTGGTTGACATCATGCTGCATCTTGTTTTCGATATAGCTCCTCACGACCGGCGCCGTTCCTTCGGGCCTTAAAGTCAGGCTGCGGCCGCCCTTGTCTTCAAATGTATACATTTCCTTATTCACAATATCCGTTGATCCGCCGACCCCCCTCACAAATAACTCAGTCGCTTCGAACACCGGGGTCCTCAATTCGTGATAATTATAATTTGCAGCAATATTCTTCAGTCTCTCTTCTATGATCTGCCACTTATAACTGTCCTGCGGCAGGATATCCTGTGTACCTCTTGGTATTTGAATCATCTCATCCACTCCTCAAAAAAATAAAAAAGCCCCTTATACCATGAAGGTATAAGGGACGAAGTTGCCGTGTTGCCACCCTAATTTGATCAATCCACACCGGACCGATCCTTTAGCATGATAACGATTGCCACCGTCTGTACCGACAGAACCCTCTCCGAAGTGTCAGCAGATATATTTTGCAGGTGTCTACTTTCAGCATGTGTAAACATCTCTGGAGCCCGCTATGATATACCCTCTTCAGATAAAACGGTTGTTCATTCATATTAATATTTATAATAGTCATTATACCGTTTAAAGTCAAGCTGATCCGTTCAGGTAATCGTGAATACCTTCGACGATCGCCCGGGCCATCAATGCCTGATATTCTTCATCCGATAACAGCCTGTCATCGATTTCATTGCTCAGATACCCCAGTTCGATCAGTGTGGCCGGATAATCGAGCTGCCAGATCACCTGGAAGTTGGACTGCTGAGTGCCACGATTTCGGAAACTTGAATATTCATCCAGCGCAGCATTCATCGTCTCCGCAAAATCCCTCTGATGATCATAAGTATAAAAGGTGGTGAAGCCAGTGATGGAAGGGTCTTCCATCGCGTCACTATGTAAGCTGATAAACAAATCGCCTTCAGCTTCCCTGTCATCCAGCGAGGCATACTCGTCTTCACCCCTTGTGAAGACCACGTTGGCACCTGCTGCTTCCAGTGTTTCAGCGGTTTTTACTGCAATGCTGTAGACGATTTCGGCTTCCGTCTTGCCGGAGACACTCGGTGCACCGGGGTCCCTTCCGCCGTGGCCGGGATCGATGACGATCGTCTCGCCGTTGAAGGCGATATCCGACTCCTGGTCGAAGTCCATGGTGATACGGGTCCACTCACCATCTTCACCGCTTCCTGCAAATGCAGTCATTGCCTGAAACAAAAAATATACGGCAGATATGATCACCATCGCTGATACAATGAAAAACAGCGGAATGATATATACAGGTTTCCTGTGCTTCAGGAAGCCGGTGAAAGCACGCAAAAATCCGCCCGTCCCTTTATTTAAACCATTCATCAGAGGATCTTGCCCTCCCGCGACTCATAGATGATGGTGATCGGCCCGTCGTTGTTGATGTACACGTTCATATGCTCTCCAAAAAAGCCTTCTTTCACCGTAAGGCCGTAACTTTCCAGCGCCGCATTGAATTCTTTATACAATTTAATTGCCCGGTCGCCTGCCGCAGCTTTGGTGAAGCTCGGCCGGTTGCCTTTTTTGACATCTGCATATAATGTGAACTGGGAAATGCTCAGGATTTCACCTTTGACATCATCGATTGAAAGGTTGATCTTACCTTCCCCGTCTTCAAAGTTCCTGGACTTCGCTATCTTCTCAGCCAGTTTCACAGCATCGGCAGAAGTCGACTCTTCACTGACTCCGACAAGCAGTACATAACCGTCATTAATTTCATTATACAAGTCATGTTTGACTACACGCGCATCTTTCACTTTTTGCAGTACTACCTTCATCTTTCCACCTCATTTAAATACTCTTTCGACACTGTAGATATCCTTCAATTGTTTAATCTTATCAACAATACGGTACAGATCGGTCGTATTCTGCACCATCACCGCCACATTCACCCTCGCATTTTTATCTGCATCGCTTTTCGCATTGACATGGGTGATCGGGAATTTTGTGCTTGCAATGACATTCAATATCTCATTCACCATGCCGGTGCGGTCATATCCTCTGATTTCCAGATCCGCCTGGTACTTCCGGTCTTTGTTCTTGTTTTTGACCCATTCGACATCGATGACCCGTTCAGTCTCATTGACGATGTTCGGGCAGCTGGATACATGGACTTTGACCCCGTGGCCTTTGGTGATGTATCCGGTGATGTCATCACCGGGTATGGGATTGCAGCATTTCGAAAGGTTGATGAGCAGGTTGTCCATGCCTTCCACATAAACACCCGATTCAGTCGATATTTCCTTATAGTGGTGCGAGCGGTCGATTTGCTCCACCTCATTGGCCGTGGTGCCTTCAGCGGTCTTGAATTTTTCCATGAGGCGGTTGGTCACCTGCTGGGCGGTCACACCGCCGAACCCGATCATTGCAAACAAATCCTCTTCGTTATTCAGATTGTATCTGTCGAGCACCGGTTCGATGAATTTATCTTTCAATATATCGTCTGGTTTGTGGTCACGTTTCTTAATTTCCGTTTCCACACTGACCCTGCCTTTTTCAATATTACTTGCCCGGTCCTGCTTCTTAAAGAAGGACCTGATCTTATTTTTGGCACTGGACGACTTCACCAATTTCAACCAGTCCATGCTTGGACCGTACGACTGCTTGCTCGTCCTGATTTCGACGATGTCACCCGTCTCCAGAGGATGATCGATGGTGACGATTTTACCGTTCACTTTGGCCCCGATCATCCGGTTGCCGACTTCAGAGTGCACCTGATATGCAAAATCTATGGGTACCGCACCTTTTGGCAATTCCACCACATCTCCGTTCGGGGTGAAGACGTAAACCTTATCACTGAGCAGATCGGTCTTCAATGCTTCCATGAATTCCTCGGCATCCGGTGAGGACGTTTCCTGATCAACGAGTTCCTTGAACCAATCGATGCCTGTATCCTTGACCTCTTTCCCTTCTTTATATGCCCAGTGTGCAGCAACCCCGTGTTCTGCGATTTCATGCATCTCATAAGTCCTGATCTGGATTTCAAGCGGATCGCCCTGCGGACCGACCACCGTCGTATGCAGCGACTGGTACATGTTCGGTTTCGGCATGGCGATATAATCTTTGAACCGCCCGGGCAGCGGTTTCCAGATTGTATGGATCACCCCAAGTACCGCGTAACAGTCTTTGATGCTGTCGACCAGCACCCTGACAGCAAGCAGGTCGAAAATCTGGTCGAACTGCTTGCTTTGTTTTTTCATCTTTTTATATATGCTGAAAATATGCTTCGGCCTGCCTGAGAGACTGCCTTCGATGTTCGTCTTCCCCATTTCGGACTCTATCTTGTCTATGGCATCATTGATGACATCCTCACGCTCGCTGCGTTTCTTTTTCATCATGCTGACGATTTTGAAGTATTGTTTCGGCTCGATATATCTGAGCGCCGTATCCTCAAGTTCCCACTTGATGCTTGAAATACCAAGGCGGTGGGCAAGCGGCGCGTAGATTTCAAGTGTTTCAAGGGAGGTCCTGTACTGCTTTTCCTCCGGCATGGCCTTCAATGTCCGCATGTTATGCAGCCGGTCCGCCAGTTTCACCAGGATGACCCGGATATCCTTGGCGATCGCAATAAACAATTTGCGGTGATTTTCGGCCAGCTGCTCCTGCTGGGAGCGGTATTTCACTTTCTCAAGTTTGGTCACACCGTCCACGATGATTGCAACTTCCTCATTGAACATCTCCACAAGATCATCATAAGTGTAAATTGTATCCTCGACGACATCATGCAAAAACCCGGCTATGATTGTCGGGCCGTCGAGCTTCAGTTCGGCCAATATCCCCGCAACCTGCACAGGATGGAGAATATAGGGTAACCCACTTTTCCTGAATTGCCCATCATGTGCTTCAAAAGCCAGGTCATAAGCTTTTCCGATCATCTTCATATCTTCATCGGAGAGATAAGCTTCACACATTTTCATGACATCATCTTTAGTATATGGATATTCCCTGCTCATGACCTCACCGCCTTATTTTAAATAGATAGAACCATCATACTATAATTTATGGAACAAATAAATCCTGCTATAAAAAAAGCCTGATTTCCCAGACTTTTTAAGCATCATATGAGATTAATGAAACCGTTTCGTAACCTTCAAGAAGGTTTCTGCCGCCAAGATAATCAAGCTCGATCAGGAACGCGATTCCGGCAACGATTCCGCCGAGCGCTTCCACAAGTTTGATTGTGGCAACGATCGTCCCGCCGGTCGCAAGCAAATCGTCGGTGATCAGTACCCTTTGTCCCGGCTTGATTGCATCTTTGTGCATCGTCAAGGTGTTGGAGCCGTACTCGAGGTCATATTCATACTCTATGACTTCACGCGGCAGTTTTCCCGCTTTTCTCACTGGAGCGAAACCGATGCCCATGCTGTAGGCAACAGGACATCCTATGATGAAGCCCCGTGCTTCCGGCCCGACGACGATATCGACTTCTTTCTCTTTTGCAAACTCGACGATCTGGTCTGTTGCATAGCCATAAGCCTCGCCATCATCCATGATCGTCGTGATATCTTTGAAACTTACACCTTTTTTTGGCCAATCCTGTACTTCTGATACATATTCTTTAAGATTCATCATTTCCTCCATCATCTGCAATCAATAATTTAATATAGTTCTTCAATTCCTGGGTCGAGGACATTTTCAATTTTGCCTCAGATTGAATTCTATGATCGATTTCAGATCTAACTTTCGAATTTTCGACGTCACTTACAGTGATGTCGGTATTGGTGTCTTTCTTATTGATTATACCATTTTCCACTTTGATTTTCTGCAGTTCTTCCAGTATATCTGTGACCATTTTTAATATTTTCATACTGATGTTGAAGTGGCCGGCCCAGGCCCCTGCATCCCTGATCAGGTTGACGGACCGGTCCTCTTTTTCCCTGATCAGCTGATATATACCATTTACCAGGGTGAAATCAGGCGCGCCGGTAAAATAAAACTCGTCCCTTGTGTTGAAGATCATGATGATTTTGGATACGTGTATGTTCTTGATGGATACGGCGAGCGATTCCAGAGATTCCGGCAGATCACGCAATACCAGCGTATCGATTGCAAACGGGAGCTGTTCTCCGTAATGGAAATAATTCCCGCCCTTCTTCTCCTTGTCGCTGCTGATTAAAAAATGGTCTTCGGATGATATCATATCAAAGTTCTGGCTCACCCTGCTCCGCATGTCGATGATCTGCACATTTGAAATTTCCGCATCCTGTATGATCATCTGCAGTGAGCGCTTCTGGTTGAACTCGTTGATGTTGACCGTGCCGACAAGACTGATCTTATCCCCCACAGCCACTTCATGAAAGAGGTGCCCGAAATTGAAACCGATGGTATCGATTGAAATATCCTGAAATGATATTTTGATGTGATTCTTATCTTTACCCACCTGGCGCAGACTCCGTATGCGGCCCTGGTTGATCATGAAGGTCGGCCGCGCAAAACCCTGGCCGAACGGCTTCAGCTTTTCGAACCGTTCAAATTCAGCAAGTTTGAACTCATCCTTTTCCATCATCATATCGATATATTTTACAGGTTTTAAAGATAAATCCTTCTCTTTGAAATGTTGTTCGACGGATTGCCGGAACTCCCGGATATGTTCCATATCCACTTCTATGCCGAAGGCCTGAGAATGGCCGCCGATTTTATTGATGTATGCGTCTTTTTCCCTGACCGTCCCAAGCAGGTTCAACCCTTCGACGGACCGGGCTGAACCTCTGTAGACCTTCCCGTCGAGCGTGAAGACGATGGCCGGCTTGCCGTAGGCTTCCGTCAGTTTAGAAGCGACGATGCCGATGACGCCGGGATGGTAATGTTCACTGTACACGATGATGATGTCCTCATCCTCTTTGTACATTCGGTTCGCATCCGTGAATGTCTCCTTGACGATTTCTTTTCTTTCGTCGTTCAGAGACTCAAGTTCCGAAGCCAGTTCAAAAGCTCTTGTCCTGTCTTCGGTAAGCAGCAGCTCCACTGCGATTTCTGCATCTGCAATCCTGCCTGAACTGTTCAATCTTGGAGCGATGCCGAAACCGATGGTCTCCTCATCCACGACACCCGTATGTCCTGAGACGGAGAGCAGGGTTTTCACTCCTGTGGAAGGGTCGGAGTTGAGCCGCCTCAGTCCCTCGATCACCAGCTTTTTATTTTCCCCGGTGATACTGACCATATCTGCGACGGTCCCGATCGCTACAAGCGGAAGCATATCGTCCTCTGCAAGACCGAGGGCCGCGATCAGTTTGTATGTGACGCCCACCCCCGCAAGATGCCTGAAGGGGTAATTCCCTTCAGGATGGCCGGCGTGTACGACGACCGCCTCAGGCATGGTCTCTGCGAATTCATGGTGGTCCACAACGATCACATCAATGTTTTCACCTTTCAGATAATCGATCTCTTCCACTGCAGCGACACCGTTATCCACTGTGATGACAAGGTCATGACGGCCGGTGACACGCTCTTTGAAGAGATCGATGTTCGGGCCGTATCCATGATCCATCCTGTTTGGAATGATGTAGGTGACGGCAGCACCGGCCTTTTTCAATGCTGAATACAGGATGGCGGTGCTCGTTATGCCGTCAGCATCGAAGTCGCCGTAAATTAGAATGTTTTCCCCGTCATTCACGGCCGCTTCAATCCTCCTGACCGCTTCCCCGATCTCGAAGATGCCATTCTCATCATACAGCTGGACGTCGTAGAGGCTTTTAAGCTGTGCCTCTGTCGTATAGCCTCTCTTTTCCAATATGTGCTGTTCAAGATTGTTCAGGCCATACTTTTTTATGAGTGATTCAGCGAGCGCATCTCCAGTCTTACGGACTTTCCATTCATATTTGGATTTAAACATACAATCTTCATCCCTTTAAAAAAATGCCCGGAACATCCAGGCATTTTCCAATAATATTAAACTAAAATCTTTTCATCGTCCGGTTTCTCTTCTTCATAAACGACCAGTTCACCGTCGTTTTTCCTGAGCTGCTGTTTCTTCAGCACACCCCACAACTGGATGGCGATGAAGAATGAAGAGTACACGCCACTCACCAGGCCGATCAGGAGCCCGAGGCTGAAGCCGAATATCGAGTTGCTGCCGAGCACCACGAGGAGCATTACGACCAGTGCCACCGTCAATACGGTATTGATGGACCTGGTGGCCGTCTGCCTGAGCGATCGGTTGATGATCATATCAATCGTCGCTTCGTCCCGGATGACTTTGACCTTGCGGAGGTTCTCCCGCACCCTGTCCAGTGTCACGATCGTGTCATTGATGGAGTAACCGACGATGGTCAGGACTGCTGCGACGAATGTGATGTCCACTTCTATCCTCAGGATCGAGAACATGGCCACCATGATGAATACGTCATGCATCAATGCGACGACCGCCGGCAGTGCCATCCGCCATTCGAAACGTATGGAGGCATAGAGTATGATGCCTATCGAAGCAATCAGCAATGCCATGATTGCATTCTGCACCAGTTCCTGGCCGATGACCGGACTCACTGTGCTGGTCATCGGTACGACCCCGTACATTTCTTCGAAGGTGTCCTGCATGGCCGTCAGTTCGTCCTGCGATAAATCGCTGGTATACCTCGCCACCACTATATCATCCCCGGACGTCGTGATGCTGTCCGGCGGGATGCCGAGTTCGACGAGAGTGTCCTCGACTTCATCCACACCTGCATCCTCCGTGGTTTCGATGTCCGCGCGTGTACCGCTGGTGAAATCAACACCGAGGTTCAGGTTGAATGCCGCAAGCGCACCAAGGCCAAGCAGCAGCAAAATGCCGCTGAGGAGGAAGAATTTCTTCATATGCCTAACAAAATCGAAACGGTCCCAAGGGGTCGACAGGTCTTCTATATCCTTGCCTTCACTCAGCTTGTACCTGTCTTTCTCGCGGACGCCGAACAACCATAATTTATCGTTCAGGTAACCTGAATGGATCACAAGCCTCATCAGCACCCTGGTCAGGAATACTGCGGTGACGAAACTCATGATTATGGAAAGGATGAGCATTGTAGCGAAGCCTTTTACACTGCTTGTACCGAATGCGAACAGGACAAGACCGGCAATCAGCGTCGTGATGTTCGCATCCAGAATCGTCCAGATTGAATTCTGCGCCGCTTTTTTATAAGCTGTTTTAATTTTGCGGCCGATACGCACCTCATCTTTCAGGCGTTCATAAAGGATGATGTTCGCATCCACCGCCATGCCGACCCCGAGTATGAGGGCCGCGATGCCGGGCAGTGTCAGAACACCATTGATCATATTAAAACCGAACACCGTCAGATATATATAGACGATCAGCGTGACTGTTGCAATCAGACCCGGCAGCCTGTAGAAACCGATCATGTATATGAAAACGAGCATGATGCCGATCAGGCCCGCAAAAATCGTTTCCTGGAGCGCCTGTTCGCCGAACTGCGCACCGACAGAAGTTGAGTATACTTCTGTCAACTGCACCGGCAGTGCGCCGGAGTTTAGAAGGGCTGCGATGTTTTGGGCCCTTTCCACACCTTCCTGTCCTTCAAAACCGCCGGAAATCATGACTTCGGTGGAGTAGATGGGTTCACTGACTGTCGGTGCCGATATGAACTTGGGGTCTTCTTTCTGGATTTCCTCTTCGAAAGAATCTTCACCTTCCACGAAATCCATCCAGATGACCATCATATTCTCGCCGGGCGGACGTTCGGAAATCTCTTCCGTGATATCCCGGAAGTTTTCCGCATCCCTCAGTTCAAGGGAGACGATTGCATTGTTGAACTCATCGAAGTTCTGGCTTGCCCCGCCTTCCACCAGGTCCGCGCCGGATAAGAGGAGTTCATCATCCACATCGCGGATGGTGAGTTCCGCCTGGGTGCTGAGCAATTCCCTTGCCTCGGTCTGGTCTTCCACACCGGCAAGCTGGACTCTGATCCTGTTCCCTTCTTCTATCTGAATATTGGGTTCTGAGACACCGAGGACGTTGACACGTGAATCCAGAGTGCTGGCAGTGCTTGTGACTGCCGTCTCGTCGATTTCGTCCCCTTCATTCAACGGCTCCACTTCGTAAAGCACTTCGAAACCGCCCTGCAGGTCAAGTCCGAGGCTGACATCCTCCCCGACATCCTCTGCAGTGAGTGAGACGACCGTCACCAGTCCGATGCTCACGATCAAAGCTATGATTATGTAACTTAATTTATTCCTCAAGTATGACACCTCTATTTTTCACAAGTTAACGTACTCATTATAACGTTAATGATGTCAAATTAAAATATGAAAGCCGACAACGAGTGCCGACTTTGTATTATTTAACGACTTCTTTTAATGCAACTCTTTCGAATTTAAGCACTGTACCCTGATCATCAGTCAGTATGTACATATGTTTCTGGTCGAATGACTCGACACGGCCGTGGACGCCGCCGATGGTGATGATGTCATCGCCCTTTTGCAGCGATTCCTGCATTTCCTGGACTTCGCGCTGCTTCTTTTGGGCAGGTCGGATCATCAGGAAGTACATGACCAAAATGATTGCAATAAAAGGTAATAATGGCATTATGAATTCCATTCTTTCTCAAACACTCCTTTAAAAGTTTTTAGGATTTTCAACATTCAATCCATATGAGTCGAAAAACGCTTCTTTAAAATCCAATAAATTATCATTTAAAATCGCACTTCGAACATCTTCCATCAATTTTAACAGAAAATACAGGTTATGATAAGTGGTAAGTCTGAGGCCGAGTATTTCATCTGCTTTAAACAGATGGCGTAAATACGCTTTACTGTAATTTTTACATGTATAACAGTCACAATTCGGATCGAGCGGCGTGAAATCACGCTCGAATTTTTTATTTTTCACGACGACCCTGCCGCTGGAAGTCATGGTCGTCCCATTCCTTGCGATTCTCGTCGGCAGCACACAGTCGAACATATCCACTCCGCGCATGACACCTTCGATCAATGAGTCGGGGGAGCCTATGCCCATCAGGTAGCGTGGTTTGTTCTCAGGCAGGAGCGGAATCGTTTGTTCTAGCATCCTGTACATCACAGGTTTCGGCTCACCGACGGACAGCCCGCCGATTGAATAACCCGGAAAATCCATGCTCACCAGGTCTTTTGCACTCTGGGCACGCAGGTCTTCATATTCACCGCCCTGGACGATGCCGAAAAGTGCCTGATGTTTATCACGGCCCTTTTTGATGTGGTGCTCAAGACCCCTCTCGGCCCATCTCGTCGTCCGTTCTATGGAATCTTTCACATATTTATGCTCAGCGGGTATCGGCGGACATTCATCGAATGACATCATGATATCGGAACCGAGATCGTGCTGTATATCCATGGCGCCTTCGGGGCTCAAGAACAGTTTGGAGCCGTCGAGGTGGCTTCTGAAATGCACGCCTTCCTCTTCAATTTTTCGTGAGTCACTTAAACTGAACACCTGAAATCCGCCGGAATCGGTCAGGATCGGTTTATCCCAGTTCATGAACTTATGAAGTCCGCCCGCTTCCCTGATGAGATCACTTCCCGGTCTCAACCACAAATGATAAGTGTTCGACAGGATGATCTGACTCCCTATATCTGCAAGTTCTTCCGGAGTCATGGATTTCACAGTCGCCAGAGTACCCACCGGCATGAAGATCGGCGTATCAATCACCCCGTGGGGTGTATGGAGCTTTCCTAGCCTCGCCCCTGTCTGTTTACATGTTTTAATATGTTCATAGCGTATCGCCATCATTTTCACCTCCATGAATGATCATTGCATCTCCAAAACTGAAAAACCGGTATTTTTCATCAACCGCATGCGCGTACGCATCCAGTATCATACCCCTTGAACTGAATGCACTGACCAGCATGACAAGGGAGGATTTCGGCAGATGGAAATTGGTGATGAGCGTATCCACAGCCTTGTAGCTGAATCCGGGATATATGAATATATCCGTAAACCCACTGGCTTCTTTGAAAGCGCCGTGGTCCCTCATGACCGTCTCGAGCGTCCTCGTGCTGGTCGTGCCCACGCTGATGATCCTGTTGCCGGCACTTTTCGCCTCATTCAATATATCAGCGGTCTCACGGGAAATCAAATAATACTCAGAATGCATCTTGTGATCTTCAATCGTCTCGGCACTGACCGGCCTGAAGGTCCCCAGGCCGACGTGCAGGGTGATGTAGACGATTTTGACGCCGGAGGCCTCGATTTCTGCAAGCAGCTCTTCCGTGAAGTGCAGCCCCGCCGTAGGTGCAGCTGCAGAACCGGACTCCCTGGCAAACACCGTCTGATACCTGTCCTTGTCTTCCAACCGTTCTTTTATATACGGCGGTAAGGGCATCTCACCCAGTACATCAAGAACATTTTCCAGTATCCCTTCATGATGGAGTTTCACATGACGGATGCCCTCGTCGAAAGTCGCGGTGCATTCGGCGATCAGCTCGCCGTTGCCGAAAACGACCTTCGTCCCTGCCTTCACCTTTTTCGCCGGTCGTATCAACACTTCATAACCGTCTTCCAGCGGGGTGAGGAGGAGCATCTCGATTTTGGCACCTGTATCCTGTTTGACGCCATACAGGCGCGCAGGCAGCACTTTGGTGTCGTTAAGCACCAGAACATCTCCTTCGTTGAAGTACCGGACGACCTCACTGAATGTATGATCTTCAATGGTCCCGTCATTTTTGTTCAATGCGAGCAGCCGGCTTGCTGCGCGGTCTTTGAGCGGTGTCTGCGCAATCAGCGCTTCCGGCAGTTCGAAATCAAATTCTTCAAGCTTCAAAATCATTCCTCATTTCCAAAAACTTTCGGCTGTATACCCTGTTTAAAGTATTCATAACTTTTGGCTGTCGCCCTGCGGCCCCTCGGTGTCCGCTCGAGGAACCCCTGCTGGATCAGAAACGGTTCATAGACGTCAAGCAGTGTGATCACTTCCTCGCCTATGGACACTGCAACCGTTTCAAGTCCGACCGGCCCCCCGTTATATGTATCGATGATGGTGTTCATGATACGGTGGTCCACCGGATCAAGACCCATTGGATCGACTTCAAGCACTTTCAGGGCATGATTGGTCGTCTCAAGGGATACTGATGTCTCATCCTTGACGAGGGAGAAGTCCCTCACACGACGGAGCAGACGGTTCGCAATCCTCGGCGTCCCCCTCGAACGTCTTGCGAGTTCGACGGCACTGTCCTCATCGATATCGATGTTGAAAATCTCCGCCGTCCTGTGGACGATGGTGATCAGGCTGTCGATATCATAGTATTCGAGTCTCAGCTGAACACCGAAACGGTCGCGCAGCGGAGCGCTCAGACTGCCGAACCTCGTGGTGGCCCCGACAAGTGTGAAAGGCGGCAGGTCGATGCGGATACTTCTCGCCTCTTCCCCTTTGCCTATCACGACGTCGATGAAGAAGTCTTCCATGGCCGAATAAAGAATCTCCTCCACAGCACGCGGCAGGCGATGGATTTCATCGATGAACAGGACATCCCCCGGCTCAAGACTCGATAAGATGGCAGCAAGATCTCCGGCCCGCTCGATGGCCGGACCGGAAGTCGTGCGTATATTGACATCCATCTCGCGGGCGATGATGTTTGAAAGCGTCGTCTTACCGAGTCCCGGCGGGCCGTGTAAAATGACGTGGTCAAGCGCCTCACCCCTGATTTTTGCAGCTTCTATGAAGACTTCCAGATTCTTCTTCATGGCATTCTGACCGATATACTGCTTTAAATATTCCGGACGCAATGACATCTCCATATCCATATCTTCCAGATTCTGATGTTCATCTAAAATCCTGTCATCATGTTCATTCATAATAACACCTCTATTGAACTAATAATTTCAAGCCTGCTTTCACTGCGGCATCCACTGAACCGAAGTTTTCCTCCTGCAGTTTCTTCTCCACTTTTGCAAGTTCTTTCCTGCTGTAGCCAAGTGCCTCCAAAGCAAGCACTGCTTCTTTGACATGATTATTTCGGGCCGGTGCGGCAGTCCCGTCCCCGGCTTCCAGTTTGCCTTTCAGATCCAGTATGATCTGACTTGCCGTCTTCTTCCCAATCCCGGGAAACTTGCTCATGAACGCCTGGTCTTCCCGTTCGATTGCAGTGATGACTTCATCCGGTGCACTCGATGCAAGAATCGCAAGCGCACTTTTAGGGCCGATGCCCTTTACTTTAAGCAGATGCTGGAAGAGCTGCTTTTCCTCCCGCTCCTTGAAACCATATAATGTATGGCTGTCATCCCTTACGATCAATTCCGTGAATATACACAGTTTCGTCCCCTGTTCACTTTCGAACCTGAACGGATTCGGTACGTGGATCAGATATCCCACGCCCGAAACGTCAACCGTGATATTGTGCGGGGAGACGTATGCCACCGTACCTTCTATATACTGATACATTTCCTCACCTATTCCACAAATTCAAATTCTCCGCCGAGTATCCTGACAGTATCCCCTGCCTGGATCCCTTTTTCACGCAGGGCATCATCGATGCCCATCGAACGCATCTGGCGGGCAAACCTTCTGGCTGCTGCATCCCGGTTGAAGTCGGTCATCATGAACATCCGCTCGATGCTCGGTCCGCTGACGACATAAGCACCGTCGTCGTCACGGCTGACTTTGAATGCATCAGGATCTTTCTCATGTCTGTAGACGACACGCTCATCAGTATCATCGATTTCCACTTCAACTTCTTCTGCAGCATCAAGCGTATCCGCTATCTTATAAAGCAGAGGCTGAAGATTTTCATGCGTCGCTGCAGATATCGGCAGAATTTCTTTATCTTCCCCGACTTCCTGGGTGAAGAGATCGATGATCTCCTCATCTTCCAGCAGATCCATCTTATTCAGCACAATGATTTCCGGGCGCTCAAGCAGCACCGGGTTATATTCACCGAGTTCCCGTCGGATGGCATGATAATCTTCCACAGCATCGCGGCCTTCCATCTCACTGATGTCGACCACATGGACGATCACCCGTGTCCGCTCGATGTGCCGAAGGAACTGATGGCCCAGACCGGACCCTTCAGCAGCACCTTCGATGAGGCCTGGCAGATCCGCCATGACGAATGAACGGCCGTCTCCGGACTGCACCACCCCGAGGTTCGGGGAAATCGTCGTGAAGTGGTAGGCGCCGATTTTTGGTTTTGCCCTCGACACACTGTTCAGTATCGTTGATTTGCCGACACTCGGGAACCCGACAAGGCCCACATCCGCCATCAGCTTCAGTTCAAGCGTAACTTCGAACTCCTCGCCCGGTTCACCATTTTCCGCAAAATCCGGTGCCGGATTCCGGCTGGATGCGAACCTTGAGTTGCCGCGTCCGCCCCGTCCGCCTTTGGCGACGACAGCCTGCTGGCCATGTGTCGTCAAGTCTGCAAGTGTCTCGCCATCTTCGACTTTTTTAATCACCGTGCCGGGCGGCACTTTCAGTATGAGCGGCTCGCTGTTTTTACCGTGCATATTGGAGTTCATGCCGTTTTCACCGCGTTTCGCCTTGAAGTGGCGCTGGTAACGGAAATCAAGCAGCGTCCTCAAACCTTCATCCACTTCGAATATAATGCTTGCCCCGTCACCGCCGTCACCGCCGGCCGGTCCGCCGAGTGGCACATACTTCTCTCTCCTGTACGCCACGAGACCGTTACCGCCGTCTCCGGACTTTAAAGAAATCTTTACCTGATCTATGAACATATTCTCACCTCAATCACTTTAATATTATATCATTATTAAAAATACTTTGCCTTTTTCCTGTAATCAAAATAAAAAGCATCAGCAGCCGCTGATGCTTTTGGTTACAAAAAATTATTTAGCTTCCTGATATACGGAAACACGTTTTTTGTTACGTCCAAGACGCTCATATTTAACTACGCCGTCAATTTTAGCGAATAATGTATCGTCGCCGCCACGACCCACATTTTCACCCGGATGGATTTTAGTTCCGCGCTGACGGAATAGAATGGATCCACCTGTAACGTATTGACCGTCCTGTCTTTTAGCACCAAGACGCTTTGATTCGGAGTCACGGCCGTTTCTTGTCGAACCTACCCCTTTTTTCGATGCAAAGAACTGTAAGTTTAATTTTAGCATGTCATTCACCTCACAAATATTCGATTCTTATGTGTTCGCTGTATTCTTCTTCAATGGTCTTCAATGAAATGATCATCGCTTCAAGGATCGTCTGCAGTTTTTCATCGTCCGGATCGTCCACATCGAAATGTAAGTATCCGCCGTCATCATCCAATTCGATGCCCGGATCGGATTCCGTCATGGACAGGACTGCATTCACATTGCCGAATACGACTGCCGAAGCACCTGCACAGACAATGTCTTTTCCATATTCACCAAAGCCCGCATGACCGCTCATCTCGAAAGATTCGATCCGGCCAGCCTGATCTTTATGAATATCGACTCTGATCATCAGGCTTCGATCTTTTCAATAGTCAGTTTTGTATAAGGCTGACGATGTCCCTGTTTACGCTTGTAGTTCTTTCTGCGTTTGAATTTGACAACTGTGATTTTCTTGCCGCGGCCGTGTTTTTCAACTTTTGCCGAAACAGTCGCGCCTTCTACTGTAGGAGCACCGACTTTGACGCTGTCTCCTCCGACTAGAAGCACTTTGTCAAAAGTGAAGGTTGCACCTTCTTCTGCTTCCAGTTTTTCAACAAAGATCGTCTGACCTTCTTCTACTTTAACCTGCTTACCGCCGGTTTCAATGATTGCAAACATACTTACACCTCCTGATTTGTTTAAGACACGCCATCCATGGGTGGCCTCAACACTTGAACCCATGATTGTGCGGTTGATGTTTACAAATTTATCAACTTCTAGATTATACCAACCGACAACTTCAATGTCAATGTTTCGGCAGGAGGTTTTTACGGACTTTCGAAGTCTGCAGAGTGATGATGAAGACGATGATGAAAAGCAGCGCATTCAAAATCAGGCTCGGCAGGCCCCTGAGTGCGATATAGTCGAATATCGGCAGGGTGACGAGCCCGAGTATCCTGTAGATTGTATAGATGTACGCATCGTACAAAAATGTCAGGGTGAGCACCACGAAAGCCATCGCTACGAAATCCTTATAAAATACACGGAAGGCGGTATGCATGAAAAAGACGAACGCCACCATACCAAATGTATGTACACCATAGACGAGGCCGCTGTAAATATCGATCAAAATACCGAAAACGATGGCGAAGAAGCTGCTGATCGATCGGTTGATGTAGACCGACATCAAGAGGATGAACATCAGAAGCATCTTGGGCACCGTATATATGGTCAACCGGCCCGCATCGAACGGGCTGAAGTCCGCAAATAGAAAATCACCGTACATCAGCACGAGCGCCATGAGGAATATCACTATCATCCTCATATCATTCACCCAGCGAATCCGGATCGCGTTCCAGCACGAACACGACATCCACTTCGGATGGGTCGCTTGCCAGCTGGATGAATGCGTTCTGACTCAATCCGTACTCATCATTTTCAACCCGCACCACTTCACCCACAATCAGGCCTTCCGGGAAATCACCGACAAGACCGCTGGTGAACACGGCATCGCCGGGCTCGATGGTTGCGGTGTTTTGTATATTGTCGACGACAAGCAGGCCTCTTTCACTATTATAATGATCAATCGCACCGTATATGGTGGCATCACCGTTATGAATCTCGACCGACAGGTTGTTCTGGGAAACGCTGGTCGTGATCATTTCAACGAAGCTCGAGTTCCCGTTCACACGCCTGACCATCCCGATGAGCCCTTCAGGCGTCATGACGGCCATCCCCTCTTCAATGCCGTCATTTTCCCCCTTATCAATGGTGAAATTGTTCAGCCACTGATCCTGGGAACGGGATATCACCCGTGAATTGATCGTGTCGTAATTCCTTTTTGCACTGACTTCAAGCGCATCCCTCAGCCTCTCGTTCTCAGCTTCAAGGCGTCCTATATCGGCATGCATCTGCGGCACCATTTCCAGCTGTGTCCGGAGTGCTTCATTTTCCGCCGCTGCACCGAACAATTCTGTAATATTTGTGAAAATGTTGGACACGAAGTGCACAGGCGCCCCGATTATGGACTGTGAGGCAGCAACGGTATCACCCGTGAACTGTTCCGCTTTGGTGGTCGACGACCTGTCCGTCATCGAAAACCCTATGAACACTATCAATATTATGATGCCGAATAGGATGATCAACATCTTATTCCTGTTTAAAAGTTTATTCACCGAGCCACTCCTCCAGTAGACTATGTATATAAGAGAATACCATAAACCATGAGCCATAAGAAATACATATATCGTCGAATAAGCACATAAAAACAGGGGCCGGTTTCCCGGCCCCTTTTATGAAAGATAATAATATAATATATGATATCTAGAACAGAGCGTTCTATCAAAAGGTGTTGTTCGTTCGAACAAGTGACCTTGTTATGTCGTCTTCGTGTAACTATATGGTAACCATATCCCACTTATGAATCAAGGGTTATCGGCAAGATTTAATTTACATATCACACTTTCCATGCATACGGCATATTTCCGGGTTTCAGTCGCGGAAATTTACCAAAACCCGGCCTGGCGATTGCCAATTCAATGAAAAACCAGTACCTTAAAAGTAACAAGATATGAGAGGTGTGGAACCATGTACAAAAATATACTGCTGCCATACGATTTCGGAAATTCTTTCAGCAACGTGCCCGGGCAGCTGAAAAAGCTGGCCGGGGACGACCCGGATCATATGATCACCATTTTCCATGTCATTCCTGAAGGTGAACTTGCTAACAGTGTCAGGTATGCAGGGAAACACTTCGAGACGCTCGCCGGGGACAAAAAGGAACAATTGAAACCATTCACCGATCAATTGGATGAGCTCGGTTTGAATTACCAGTTTGAATTCGCATCCGGTTTGATCACCCAGACGCTTTTAAAGCAGATCAATGAAAATCACTATGATGTGGTGGTCATGAGCAACAAACGTTCCCGCCGTGACATCAAACATGTGCTGGGACACGTCACCCACAAGATTGCCAAACGCGTCAATACACCGGTTCTTATAGTCAAATGACTCATACCGCAACTCATCCGGGAAGGACGGATTCGTAATGCTGGTCAATATCATACTGATCATTCTGATGATCGAGGGCATCTTCCTGTTTTTCTACGCATTGCAAAAACAGTCGCAGCTCTTTTTCTTTCTCGGGCTGACATCCATCTTCATTCCGATCGTCTACTTCATCAGCGGATTCACCTTCATGCCTCTGATCCCGGTGATGGCTCTGATCGTCACTTATATGGCAAAGAGGAAAATTCCGCTCGTCTGAACAGGAAAAGCCCGCAAACCATGAGGTTTGCGGGCTTTTCCAATCCAAAATATTTATTCATCCCACAAATGTGATATGTTTTTGAGCCTTTCTATGCACTCATCCAAGTCTGCATCATCCACAGCCAGTGATATACGGATGAACGCCTTGCCCCGGGTACCGAACGGGATCCCCGGAGTTGCCAGGATGGATGCTTCCTTAAGCAGGTATTTCACGAAGCCCTCACCGTCGAACCCTTCAGGCACACGGATCCAACCGAATATGCCACCTTCGATCGGCCGTATGGGGATCCCCGCTTCCGAGAGTGCCCCGATCACCTTATCTTTCCTCGCTTTGAAAATCTCATTCTGGCGGATCAAAAAGTCATCTTCTTCATTCAGCGCCGTGATGGAGGCTTCCTGCAGCACACCCCACATGCCTGTCTGAGTATGATCCTGATAAATGTTGATCGCTTCGATCATCTCTTTATTGCCCACCGCAAACCCGGAGCGGAACCCGGACATATTGTAGCTTTTCGAAAATGAATACACTTCGACCGCCGTTGAGAATTCCCGATCGCTTTGAAGGATGCTTGGATGCCCACCTCCATAGCCGAAGGCAGCATATGCAAAGTCATGTACGATTTTAGTGCCTGTGTTTTTGAATCGGCTGACGGTCTCTTCAAAAAATTCCTTCGTCGCCACCGTACCGAGCGGATTGGAAGGGTAGTTCAGATAGATCAGCCGGGCATTATCGAGCTCATCCGGATCGAGTGACTCATAGTCAGGCAGGAAGTTGTTTTCCGCCAGCAGTGGCAGATCATACCTGATGCCCCTGGCAAGGTCCACACCCGCCCCATAATCCGCATAACCCGGGTCCGGCAGATAGACACCCTCGCCGGGCTCGATGAAGATCATCGGAAACTGGACGAGCATGCTTTTCGTACCGTAAAGGATCGCAATGTTTTCATCCTTCAGTTCAACATCATAATGCCTCCTATAAAAATCAATGATCGCTTTTTTGAATGACGGCCGTCCGCGAAAGCCGGGATATTTATGATTGAGCGGGTCATCGGCCGCTGATTTCACCGTCCCCATGACGGTCTCCGGCGCCGGTCCGTCCGGAATTCCGACCGCCATATTGATGAGCGGCTTTTCACCAATCTCCAGGTTTTCATCCAATGTGCTGACACTTGCAAAGTAGCTTTCAGGCACCGACTTCAATAACTCATTCATTCAAGTCATTCCTCCTCTTCAGGTTTATCGAACCCTTCAAAATCCTCATCGATGACGCTCTCAAAATAGTCGGACTGTACAGCTTCAACGAGGTCATCCGCGAGGGCACTGTCCGTGTCCGATGCGTTCATGACCACCTGATTCCTGACATATTCGTTCATGACTTCCAGGCCAAGAGCATCATTCAGATCCATACCGCTGGCCAGGGCAAAATTCCCAGGTACAAGCGACAGTCCGATCTGATCCACGCTCCTTGGCAGCTGTCCTGCATCCTGGAAGACGAATTCGAGGTTTTTATTGTTTGCGGTGATATCGGCCTCTTCGATCGCGAATGTGTTGGCATCCTCACTGATCGTGATCAGCCCGGCATCCTGGAGGGTGAGGAACCCTCTGGAAGCGTTGACCGGATCCAGCGGCAGCGCCACTTCACTGCCGTTTTCAATCGCTTCAATGCTGTCATATTCACCCGAATAAAGTCCCATCGGCGCCGTCGGCACCTGCACAAGTGCTTCAAGGTCGGTACCGTTCTCTTCATTGAAGTCTTCCATGAACAGGATGTTCTGGTACAGGTTCGCATCGAGGTCGCCGTTGTGGAGGGCGTTGTTCGGCTGTACATAATCCGTGTATTCAATGATTTCCACCGAATAGCCCATCTCTTCAAGCGGCGGCTTCAGCGCGAAGTTCACCATATCACTGAAAGGACCGGTGGACGCACCGATTGTGATGACCTCGCCTTCATCTTCATATAATAAGACACTTGACATGATGATGACACCCAATGTGCCTGCCAGAAACAATAAGATTCCGCGCATCTATTTCCCCTCCTCGCGGCGACTGAGGAAGTCACCGATCCATTGTATGAGCTGCACGATGATGATCAGTAAAATGACTGTGACCACCATCGTGAGCGTATCGTATCTGTAATATCCGTAGCGGATCGCAAGGTCACCGATACCGCCGCCCCCGACGACGCCCGCCGTCGCACTGAATGCGATGATGGTGATGATCGTGAGCGTAATCGCCTGGATGATCCCCTTCTTCGCCTCCGGGATCAGCACATCCGTCACGATCATGAACACAGAAGCACCGCCTGCGATGCTCGCTTCGATCACCCCGCTGTGGATGCTGTTGAAACTCGACTCGACGAGCCGGGCAAACAGCGGCACGGCAGCGATCGACAGTGCGACACTGGCAAACACAGGACCGTGCGATGCATTGACGAGCCATGTCGCAAAAGGCATGATGGCGACGATCAGTATGATGAACGGAAACGAGCGTATGACGTTCACCAGTGCCCCGAGAATCTGGTTCAAAGGTTTTATCTTAAACAACAGATGGTGCTGTGTGATGAACAATAGGACACCGAGCGGCAGCCCGACGAGCACCGCAAAGAAAATCGATATCGACACCATCAGCGTCGTTTCTAAAAAGGCCCTGTAAAGCAGCGGCCATAAGCTTGATAGATCAGTCATATATTTCAGCCCTTTCCACTCCCGGCGTCTTGTCGATACTTTCTATAAGCCGCCTGATTTCATCAGATTCACCCGACACCTGCAGCATCAGTATGCCGAGCGGGATGCCGTTGATGTACTCCACACGCCCGTTCAGGATGCTGATGGAGAGGTCATAGTTCCTGTAGAGTTTGTTCAGATGGTTTTCTTCTGCACTTTCACGCAGGAATTTCAAGGTGATGATCCGGTTCTCCGAAGTCTCCACGATATGAGCCGGCACTTCAAAATCATAAATATCCTGGACGAATCCTTTGGTCACTTCATGCTTCGGCTCACTGAAGATCTGATAGACATCACCGAGTTCGATGACCGCTCCGTCCGACATGACACCGACACGCTCTGCAAGTTCCTTGATGACTGCCATCTCATGCGTGATGACGACGATGGTGATGCCGAGTTCTTTATTTATACGCTTCAAAAGGTTCAGTATCGTCTTCGTCGTATCGGGGTCGAGTGCACTCGTCGCCTCATCACTGAGGAGCACGTCGGGATCATTGGCAAGTGCGCGGGCGATGCCGACACGCTGCTTCTGGCCGCCGCTCAGGTTTTTCGGATACACAGTCTTCTTATCCGACAGCCCGACAAGATCCAGCAACTGATCGATCCGGCCGTCCCGCTGGCCTTTGGGATACTCGGCCGCCTTCAGGACGAATTCGATATTCTCGGCGACTGTCTTCGATTCGATGAGGTTGAACTGCTGGAAGATCATACCGATCTTCTGGCGCTTGACCCTGAGGTCTTTATTGCTCAAGCCCGTCATTTCATCATCACCGACGTGAATCATGCCTGAAGACGGTGATTCCAGCATATTGATCAACCGCAGCAGTGTACTCTTCCCGGCGCCGCTGAAGCCGATCAGGCCGAAAATTTCACCTTCATGGATGGTGAGTGAAGTCGGCCGCAGTGCATTGATCTCCTTACCCTTATGTATATAAGTTTTGGAAACATCTTTAAATACTATGGACATGGAAGCCCTCCTCATTTTCATCAAAATAAAAAGCCATCTGCGTGCTGCAGATGGCCGGATGGATTATCGTTCAAGCATCTGCTTGTTGGAATTGGCACAGTGCCTGATGGCCCGCTGCCGAGACATCAGCGGGCCAAATCCCTCCGTCTGCTCTGGATAATTGCTATACAATTGAAGTCCATCATATATTAAAGGCGGCCCTATTGCAAGAGGGCCTTAAATGACTGGCACCTCATGGACGGGAGTCATTCCACGAAAACCTCTTTCTTTAGGTGGTAGATCTCTTCATCATGCTCTGCAAGCTTATCCCTTAAATAATGATGCGTCCGTCCGGCTTCCTTCAAGTCGGTCAGCGCTTCCGAATTGGCCACCACCTGCGCCTGGATGCCGTCCACCTTACGGTTCAGATCGGACAACTGCACTTCCACTGCAGTAAAACGGCGATCCATGGTCACAAACTTTCCATTAACCTCATCAAAGCGGCGGTCGATCACAATGAATTTTTCATCGATCTCGTCGAAGCGGCGGTCGATCACAATGAACTTTTCATCGATCTCATCAAATCGACGGTCAATTTCTTCAAACTTTTTCTCAAAACCGTCAAGTCTCTGGTCAATTCCCTCAAGTCTCTGATCAATCCCGTCAAACCTTTGATTCATATTCCCAAGCATCTGCAGCACTTGCTGTTCAAAATTATTCTCAGCCATCCCTGTTCCTCTTTTCGTTTGTTTTTTACATACACGCTAAAGACCATATGCACTCAAACTGTAACTGTGGACATGATGGTGATCCTAAAACGTTCAGCTGATACTCTGATATACAGATAGATCTACCTTGCTTGAGCAACAACCATTTCCCGCACCATCCTTTTCCCGTCAAACTGCATCTCCTTCGATGCTTTCAAAGTTGTGTGAGGGAAGTGGAGACTGCTTCTGCAATCCGGATAATTTGTTGTTTATTATATCATAAAATCAGGTCGATGACCGGCTGTACCGCATCATTGAAATCGTTCAATTACTGTTCCATCTCACATAGTAAAGTATCGTCATCAGGCTGAGCGCGACTTTCCCTGTATCGGTGCTGATGGGCTCATCCAGTTTCGCGACTTCATTGTGCATGCTCCTGAAACTATTATGGTATGTAATCGCATTGTTGAACGAAGACAAGTGAAGCAGCCCTTTCACATCTGCATCTTCAAAGAGGAATTCCGTTGTCACGGGGTAGGAATCATCCTCAGTAAACACCGTCCCTTTGAATGTGATGATGACCTTCAGTTCATCAAATTCGACACGTCCAATCGGTTTCCTCTGACTGTCGAAAATATCCACAATTGCACTTCTGACGCCCCTTCTATTGAAGATGCTGATGAGATCTCCCCGGTGGTCCCTGAGATGATAGACGATCGGCACAGTGATGCTGAAATGTGAGAGGAAAGAGAGGAAAAAGTGTTTGATTGTTTGAATGTTCATTGTCGCCATGCTGATGTACTTCCCTTTTTCATCAGCCGCTTGAAGTACCATATATCCTGTTTGATGATGATATCGTCGATTGTGCGATAGTCCAGCTCATTTAGACCCGGGTCGTGTGCTTTAGTGATTTTCGCAAAATAAAGACCGACCCCCGTCGTAATCAGACCGCTCACAAGTATAATGATGAAAACGAAGAAGCTTTCCAAATCTCTTGAAAATATGTAATAGATGAAGAAAGGCACAATAGAGATCAATGTACCTGCCAATGCTGCCCAAACCATCCTCATATACATCTTATGAATCATTGGTGTAATCCCCCATATTTAGTTTTGGTCACATAAAGGGACCGCCCCCAGAGAGAGCGGTCCCGGAAATCATTTACTATTTCGCAAGAGCGATCTTGATATGCTCCAAATGATGTTCTTCATGCCAAGCCAGTTTCGCAATTTTTGTCGCAACGGTGATTTTGCCGTTTGTTTCAAGGATGAAGTAGCGGTCCAATCGTTCTTCAGTCAGATTTTTGGCCTGTGCCACGATACGTTCGTTCAGGCCTTCCAGAATTTTGATCGACACCTCCACCGGCAGTTCATTATCCGGCTGTTTCGCCCATTCCTCCTGATCGAAATCCGGTACCGTCGGCCCGTCATCCGTCAAGGCAAGCTTCAGACGCTGGTACATGTTGAGCTGCGAATCTGTGATGTGGTGGACGAGCTGCCGTACATTCCAGCTGCCTTCGCGGTAGGTCTTATTCAGTTCCTCTTCACTCAGTCCGCTGACAGCCTCCCTCAGGCGATCCGTATAAGTTTCAATTTGGCCGAGCCATTCCTGCACATTTTCAAGAGTCACTTCTTCCGGCACATCGAGGTTGCCGATCGGAAATCTTACATCCATTTGAATACCCCTCTTCTTTAGTGTTGTCACTTCAAATATAACATAACCTTACAAGGTACCTTCAAATGTTTCAATACCAACATCTGCTTCAACACTGATACCAAGATGTTGAATCATTAAATTATAATCAAATTCATTAGATTTAATTTAACAATTATAGTGTAATAAGAATTATTACAGTGTGTTTATAACGCAGCCGGTAGTTAATATTAATTATGTACATTAGTGAGGAGATGAATTTATGTCACAAGGGAAAAATTTTTCATCTTGGAGGATCGGCTTCGCCTATGCGGGGATCATCGTCGGTGCCGGCTTTTCAACCGGCCAGGAAGTGCTGCAGTTTTTCGCGAGCCACGGTCTGGTCAGTATTTTAGGCATCATCGTCGCTGCGCTCATCCTGATGTTTGCGGGAAGACAGGCGGCCAAACTCGGCTTCAGGTTGAATGCGGAGTCCCACGAAACCCCGCTCAGGGTGCTGTTCGGTCCGAAAGTCGGATTGGTGGTCGACTATGCACTCATATTCTTCCTGTATGGGATAGCAGTTGTAATGATTGCAGGCAGCGGCGCGACATTCAACCAGTCATTCGGTATACATCCACAATTGGGCGTGATCATCATCATCGCTTTTGCCGGTTTGACACTGCTGCTCGATTTTAATAAGATCATCAGCATCATCGGCGGCATCACACCCCTGTTGATCATAGCCGTCATCATCATAACCGGATATAACATACTGAACCCTGTGGTACCGTATTCGGAAGTGGATGACTTCGCCGATCTGACAAGGACACCTTCGAACTTCTGGTGGTTCGACGCAATTACTTATGCAGGCCTAGCACTTGCGACAGCCTTCAGTTTCTTATCCATCATGGGATCTGAGGCCTCACGCCACGTCATTGCACGCCGGGGCGCCATTTATGGCGGCCTCATCATCATGCTGCTGATGCTGCTCGTCAATGTCGGTGTGCTCAGCATCATGCCGGAAGCAAATACCGTCCCGCTGCCTGCGATGACGATGGCGGATCAGATTGCACCGTGAATCGGTACAGTCTACTCGATCATCATCATACTTCTGATCTACAACTCGGTGGTCGGTTTGATGTACCCCTTCCTGACGCGCTTCACCGAACCTTTCTCAGGCAGGTATAAAATCATGCTCGCCGTCTCGCTTGCTGCCGCTTTCCTGGTATCTAATGTCGGCTTCGTCGAACTGGTGAACTTCGTCTATCCGATACTGGGCTATATCGGTCTTGCGATAGCCGCTGCCCTGACGTTCAGATGGCTTGCAAACAAATATACGAAGAGAAAATTGATGTAATATCTAGGAAACAGGACCTGAGATTAACTCCCAGGTCCTGTTTTTTATTCACTTCACTCTTCCCAGCAGGAAGCCGTCATAGCCTTTTCGGCCCACCGTCTGTATCACAGTCGTTTCAATCTCATCATTTTCTGACAGCATGTCGATGAATTTCCTGATATGCGGGACACTCTTTTCTCCAGAGTCAGGGTCGATCACCCTGCCTTGCCTGACGACATTGTCTGCAACAATGACAGTCCCGGTTGTCGAAACATTCAGCGCTTCTTCCAGATATTCCGGATAACCGTCCTTATTCGCATCGATGAAAATGAAATCGAATCGGGGATAGCCCCTCTCCAGCAATTTCGGCAGACTTTCCAGGGCCGGGCCTCTGATCACCGTCACCTGATCTTCAAAGCCGGCGTTCCGGATATTATCTTCCGCAATATCCGCATGTTGATCACTCACTTCAAGCGTAGCCATCAGTCCGTCCTTCGGCAGGGCACGGGCAAGCCAGACTGTGCTGTAACCACCGTGGGTGCCGATTTCCAGAATCGAGCCCGCTCCGCTCATCTTCGCCAAAAGGAAAAGCATCTTACCATGTGTTGCAGCAACCTCTATCGGCGGCAGCCCTGCTTCTTCATTCTTCTTCAATATAGAATTTGTGACCTCGTCTGAAACTTTGAGTTCATCGTTGAAATACGCGTCCACATCTTTCCATGTTTCTTTCAAATCCATGCATCATACCTCCGTTTTCAACCAATTTCCCAATTTAAGAAATGATAAAACTGAAATTCAGCTTAAAAGTGGAGGATTTAAATGATCAGCATATCGTTTTCATCAAATTCCCAGTCTGCTCCATATGCGACTTCCCAATAATACCCGTCCAAATCTGTAAAATAACCGCCGTAGCCGCCCCATTCGGTTGGTGCTGCTTTACGTACGACTTCACCGCCATACATGGTGACATCTTTCAAAATCCGATCGACCTCCTTCTCCGATTTGGCATTGAAGGCCAGTGTAATGCCGTTGAATTCACCCTTTGCGAATCCTGCTTCATGTCCTGTTTCCGCTGCCAATTTTTCCATTGGATAGAGCGCTAGCTTCGAGCCGTTCATCCTGAAAAACACGATTTCAATTTCGTCCTCATGTCCCATGATAGATGGTTCAAATCCAAGGTTCCTGTAGAATTCGACTGATTCTGTAAGATCTTTGACGCCGAGAGTGATCAAATTGATCCTGTCCATGTTCATCCCCCTTTTCGGTTAACATGTTTTCAAGTAAGATACCTTCCGTCCGAATATCAACCCATTCACTTCCTGTCACCTGAATTTACATCGATGTTTTCCTCTTCACGCAGCCTGCGTAATTCTTCGTCGGAGGTGGCTCCTTCATCACTGACGGTTTACTCAGCCTCATCGCCATCGGGATTGAGGGCGCCTGCCAGCCCTGCTGTGCCTAGGTCCGTTCTGCCGGCCACGCCTGTCCCTCTGAGGCCATCGGTGCCGGCCGCTCCTGCATCCGGATCGCCTATGAAGCCCGTATCCTGCCCGGACACCGTCACCTGTTTGTCCACATTAAGCAGAATCTTACCGGGGTCCAATGTTTTCATGAATTCCTGCTATTCTGAAGAAGTCAGATTCAGTCTGCCGGCCAACTTCTCTTCAGGTTGGTCATTGGTGAAGAACGACACGATTTTGTCCCACGCACTGCCTTCTGAGCTTTTCGCCTCCACTCCTGAATATGCTTCGAACGCCCCTCCCGCTTCAAGGCCATGAGCCGCAACGAGCGTAATCTGATTTTCATCCACACCGTCCGATTTCAACTCTTCTATCCTTTTAATGACTTGCTGCTCGGTGGCAAACGTTTCCATACTGTTCATCATGATCCCTCCGGTTCATTTCCTTACTTCACTATTACCCCGGGCCGCCTGGATATAATGATGGAATTACTTCATCATATTGAATCGGTATGCCTGACCATCGTTCGGTACCCCCTGGAATAAGCACGGAATTCCTCCATCTTTTCAAATTCGAGCTTTTCGTAAAGATGGATGGCTCTTGTGTTGAATTTGGCGACAGTCAGGCGAAATCTTGTCTTCTTATATTTTCTTCAATGCTTTTCAGGATGAATGAACAAAATTCATAACCATGCCCCTTCCCACAAAAAATCATTTATAATTACTGAATTATGATATTACAAAGGTAGAATAAATGAATGGAGGTTTTGTCAATGCTTATAAAATCCTCAACTACGTTAAGAAATGATTATAATTCCATTTCAAAATTGGCTCATGAAAAGCAGAAACCTGTATATATCACCAAAAATGGTGAAGGTGATCTTGTACTAAAGAGTATTGAGGCGTTTGAAAAAAGAGAAGCGCTCATTGATTTAAAAGAAAAGTTATTAGTAGCTGAAGAACAGAGATTATACGGGGAAAAGACTTCATCGCTTGATTCTGTAAATAAAAGGATCAAGGAGAGAATAGATGGGGAGCTATAAAGTAGCATTACTTCCTGTAGCTGAAAGTGATTTGGATAATATATTAAATTACATCTTGATAGATGATGCGAAAGCTGCAGAGAGAGTATTAAATCGTATTACGGATGCTTTGAGGCATTTAGAGACTTCTTCCTATGCTGGATTAAAAGTTGTAGAAGAAAGTTTGGTTCATTTAGATCTTAGAATGATCGTTTCAGACCCCTATATCGTATTTTATCGGATTATAGACAACACGGTCTATATTTTTAGGGTTCTTCATGAAGCAAGGGACTATCTCCAGATATTAAGATAATAAAGCTGGGTAAACCTTTAGTCTATAATCATTATCAGAGTCCTTAAAGGGCTCTTTTATTCGTCCTTTTTCGATATCCAATAACAATAAATTCATCGGATGATTTTCCTTTTTATTGAGTTGTCTGATTTCCATTTCTTTCTCCCTGCCCGTTCAAAATTAAAAATCTCCCATTTATTGTGTTAGAAATTTCAGGCTGATCCAAAAGTACCATGTGACCGACAAACAGAATGATTGATATGTAAATGTCATCATTCATCGTGAGATAGTTAATAGCCCCAACCTTTTCAATGTTCACACTCGTAGAAGCAATGATCCATTTGTTATTAATATATATTTAAGCATCCTGCTATCGTAACTTTCCAATCACTTCCTCCACATCATCCCATTCATAGATCAGCTCATTGAACATCTCCCCGCCGATGCTGATCTCCACGGTATCGGTCAGTTCAGCACCGTAATGTTCGTAAAAGTAACGGGTTTTATTGTCCTCGAGCACTTCGACAGTAATTTTGTCGTAGCCCTTCGCTTTAAAGTGACTGAACAGTTTTTCAAACATCTTCTTGCCAATCCCCCTGCCCTGGAATTCCTCCAGCAGGTAGATCGCCGTCAGGTCACATGAGTCGTCCCTGCCGTTCCATGAGGCAAAGCCTATGATCCGGCCCGCTTCATCCTCCGCAACGATGACATTGTCCCTTTCTTCCATAAGGATCCTGTTCCATAGATCGGTCCTTTCGTCATATGATAAATCGTTCAAATAACTGCCGGGTATGATTTCCTTATAAGTCGTCCTCCAGCTGTCCACATGGACTTTTGCGATGCCCGGTGCATCTTTCACTACCGCTTGTCTGATCTTCATTTCCATTCCCCCGTAAACTTGAATATCCATTTTTAAATCAATTTATACATATAATACTCATTCACCGGCCTGCCGTCGATCATCAGGGAATGCACCTTCTCACCTTCAACGGTGAATCCCATCTTTTTATAGAGGTTGAACGCCGGCACGTTATCTTTAATGACCGTGAGCTCAAGTCTCGTGATGCCCTGGTCTTCAGCCCATTCAAATACATGATCGAATAATGATGAGGCGATCCCCCTGCCCCTGCATGCCGCATCCACTCCAAGCACAAGGTAGGCCGAATGCTTATTCCGGTTGAGCTTTCCCCTGAATGCCGCCATGAATCCGGCGAGATTGCCATCCACTTCAGCGACTTGAAAATAAACCCCATCATCCTTCTTTAACCCGGCTATGCTTTTTTTCTGGTCCTCCACGCTCGTCTGCCGTTCGCCGGGATCATAGAGCATATAGCCCGACTCATCCAGCCTTTTATATAGTTTCAAGAATTCCTCTGCATCATCTTCAATCAATGCTCTTATTTTCATACAAGTCACCCTTAATAATGAAAATTAGTTTATGCTACAATTATAGCAAATATTATTGAATTTTTAGAATACTAGTTGAAAAGGGGATAATATGTTCAATCCACAGATGATAGAGACTGCCCGGGGGAATTTTGAAATATTCAAGAGAGGTTTTGGAGCACCGCTTGCTTTTACACACCTTTACAGCGAATTCAATGAACTGGGAAATATTATGTCACAACATTTAGCTGAATATTACACTGTCTATAAGAAAACAAAGTGGTCGAACGTTGATAGAAAAAATCGATTATTTCACTTCAGAGCTGAAGGACTATGACATAAGGGAAGAGCTGAAGACTTCACCCGTCGAAGCTTTTATATACTGCGGCAGGCATGATGTACAGTGTCCTCATGTATTCAGTGCTGAAGCGGCGCGCTTGATGCCCAAGGGAACCCTGACCACATTTGAACACAGCAACCACAGTCCGGATATAGAAGAGGAGGAGAAATTTAAGAAGTTTATAAGAAGTACAATATAATTTCAGAAAGATTATAAATCTAATCATAAAGACTTCATCTTCGAAGGTGAGGATGAAGTTTTAACTACTCTCTTAATAATAAATTTTAATTTCAAGTGATGATTCTTTTCAATTCCGATAAAGATGTGATGATATGATCCGCTTCTGCCAGTTCTTCATCTTTGGAAAAATAAAACCGGCAGCCGACGACTTCAATTCCATTTTCTCGACCGGCCTTAAAGTCCAATAATCTATCCCCTACTATAAATTTCGGCTTAACTTCTTCTTCACTTATAAGAAATTTAATCAAATCCGTTCATGTTTAATCTGAAAGGAGACCTTATGAAATCAAAACTGATCATCATACGTGGAAATTCTGGTGCGGGCAAAACCACGGTGGCTAAAACTTTGCAGAAAACAATTGGCAGAGGCACTCTCCTCGTCGCGCAGGATGTCGTACGAAGGGAAATGATGTTCGTAAAAGACGGCAAAGATAATTTGGCGATCGACCTTATGAAACGGATTGCTGAATATGGCAACGGGAAAAGTAAGTTCGTCATTGTCGAAGGCATCACTGCAGCGAAATGGTACGGTGATATGTTCAACGAATTGATTGATGATTTTGATGACAGATACCTTGCCTACTATTTTGATATTCCATTTGAAGAAACTGTAAGAAGACACAATTTAAAACCCAATTCACATGAATTTGGCGAGAAGGAAATGAGAAGATGGTGGAATGAAAAAGACTTTCTCAATCTTGATAAGGAGAAAGTCATTACGTCCGATTATAGTGTTACAGAAACAATCAATTTTATAATAAAAGATATAGAGGATGATTAACTTCTATATTTGTACAAAAAATAATTTCAGTTGGCACAATAGTCATTGTTTCATAAATATTGCCGGAGCCTATTACTAGATCATTTTTTCAGTATGTGTTCCGATCCAAGTATTAATTTCTTTGTCAGTTAGCGACTCAGTTGCAACTTTCACTGTAAAACTCACAGCCTCAACTTTATCAACGTTCAATTTATAACCGTTCATATTTAAAAACATATTTAAAGCTAAGAAAGCTGTTCTTTTATTTCCGTTTATAAAAACATGCTTTTGAATGATACTCTTAAAAATAAATGCAGATTTTTCTATAACACCAGGGTATAATTCTTTTCCAAACACATTTTGTTTCGGTGTTTCTACAATCATGTTTAACGCTGTCGAATGTATAACTCCCACCGGTTCAGACGGGCTATATTTATGAATGACGTATCTGTTAATTTTTATGATCTCCTGCTCAGATAAATATTTCATCTATCCACTAATTCTTTGAATACATCATCATATTCTTTTGTAATCTGATCCATCTTAGAATTAAATTTCTCTTCTTTAGATACTGCAGATTGTATATAAACTTTATCATCGTGTTCTACGAATACTATATCCTCGTCATTTTCAATGTTAAGTTTATCCAGTAAATGAACTGGTAAAGTGACTACGCTGCTGTTTCCTACTTTACGGACTTTTCTGGTATCTAAAATTTTCAAAGTAAACCCTCCCTTATAAAAGTATATCCATGTATATATAAGTATATACTAAATTACTCATTTTTAATATTATTCAAACCGACATACATCTTCATATACAGTAGTGATTATGATAAAGGTGACCTCTTCCGTTCGAAACGCCTACTTTGCTTTAAAATTATATATAGGCTTGATCCAGTGCTGGATTTCGACCGTATCCCCGATACGGGAAATGATATCCTCTGCCGCCTTATATACAAAAGGTGATTCATCCACGGTCTTCTGGCCGACCGATGAGGAATAGACTCCCTTCATGGAATCCATGAAGGCTTTGACGTCGATGGTTTTACTAGCCTGTGTGCGGCTCATCACCCTGCCCGCCCCGTGGGGTGCGGAGAAGTTCCAGTCCGGGTTGCCTTTACCCGCGCAGATCAGCGAGCCATCCCTCATGTTGAGCGGGATGATGAGACGCTCGCCTTCCCGGGCGCTCGTCGCCCCTTTTCGGATGATGCCATTCTCGATATCTATGAAATTATGGATGGAATCGAATGCATCTACAGGCTCGAGTCCCGCGGCCTCGATCATCGCATCCAGCATGGATTTACGGTTCGCATGCGCAAACTGCTGGGCGATCGCCATATCATTGATATAGTCGGCGAGGAGGTCACCTTCGAGATATGCAAGATCATCCACCCTCTTCCGTTTCTTCTTGCCGGGATTCAAGTGTTTATGGATTTCCTCATAATGCCCCGTCTCCTTTAAGGAGTGGAGCAGCTCTTCATTTTCCGGGTTGTCCCGCGTGAAGTTGGCGATTTTTTGATGATATGTCGCAATCATATGACCGAGCTTCCTTGAACCTGAATGGACGGTGAGCCAGTGGCCGCCGTTTTCATCAACAGCAAGCTCAATGAAATGGTTCCCGCCGCCGAGCGTGCCGAGTGACCGGCTGATGTACTCCTTCTCTTTATCCGATAAAGGGATCGTAAGGTTTTTCGTCCATTCGTCAGAATCGGAATTGGGCGCTGCATGCACGCCCTTGCCGCTCGGCACCTTGTTCCCTACAATTTTGTCGAACTGATCCAACGGGACATTGAAATCCGCGAGCTTATACGACATCATGCCGCAACCGATATCCACACCCACGACATTCGGGGAGACTTTCCACTCTGCCTGTGACTCGCGCAGCCGGATCGTCGTACCGATCGTCGAACCTTTACCGAAGTGCACGTCCGGCATGATCCGCACTTTGGTGTTTTCTGTAATATCACTGTCCAGCATCTTGGCAATCTGCTGTTTGGTCTGGTCTTCAATCGTATCTATGAATGCTTTTGCGGTACCGTTCCTACCTTCAATCTCCACTATGACCCCTCCTGCTCATACACTTTGATCCCTGCTTTTTCAGCAAGTGTTTTCACATCCATCTCTTCAGCTTCAAACGTGATATCTTTATCAGATTTCAGGAAATCAACTGTATATTGGAGTGTCACAGCCACCCCGAGCTTCAATACATCCTCGTCCAGTTCGAACTTTGAATGGTGGTGATCCGCACCTGTACCTTTCTCTTCATTTCCGATGCCGACGAAAGCGAAGACTCCAGGCAGGTATTTCTGATAGAACGCAAAAGGTTCCGACGCCATCCACGCAGCGTAATTGTAGATCACGTTTTGCCCGAGCGATTTTTTTACAGCTTCTGCAGCAATTGCCGCACATTCCTCCTGATTATAGACCGCTAGATCCATCGCGAAAGGCTCTGCAATGTATTCATATGTACAGTTGTGGAGTTCGGCGATACTCTTCAGTTTCTCCTTGAACGCCCTTTCGGCAGCCAACCCCTGCTCATAATGCAGATATCTGAATGTGCCTTTGAAGTTGAGGCTGTCCGGGATGATATTATGATTCGAGCCGGCATTCACGCTCCCCATAGAAAAAGTGATGGCTTTGAACGGATCCAAAGTATTCATGCGCATGGATTTCAGTTGATTATAAAAATCCGTAAATACATCAATCGGTGTATCAGCGAGGTCCGGCCTCGCACCATGGCCGCCGTTGCCATTGATTTTGACATCGAACATGAACGCGCCTGCCATTCTGGGCCCTGGGTCAACCGATATTTTCCCCGATGGTATATCCGCCTTTAAATGGATGCCCCACACGCCATCCGCTCCGATTTGCAGAATCCTTCCTAATATACCGACGATTCCCCGGCCGTCTTCTTCGCCCTGTTCGAAGGCGAGTATCACCCTGCCATGGATTTTGTCTTTATTTTCCACAAGGTTTTTTGCGGCTCCAAGCAGCATCGCCGTATGACCGTCATGCCCGCAAAGATGTGCGGCTTCATCATATTTTGAAATGACGGTCTTCTTCATTTTTAGGTTATGCTCATCCTCCTGCATCGGCAAAGCATCGATATCCGCCCTCAGCACCAGGGAGCGGCCCGGCTGAGCCCCTTCTATTATTGAAAGGATCCCCCCGTTCGGTATCACTTCATATGATAGTCCCATCTTCCCCAATTCCCCTGTAATGAGGCTGATCGTCCTTCTTTCTTCGCCGCTCACTTCAGGATGTGCATGCAGGTCCCTTTGTATGCCGAGGACATACGATTCAACATTCCCAGCACATTTCAAGCTTTCCCCTTCGGTCTCAAACATGAAGATCCCCCTTCTCGTCATACGCCCTTTTCAACTGATGATTTTATTACATTATACTATACACTAAAAAGCCCTGGATATTGAGGTTGATCAATACCCTGGGCATGACGTTCCAAAAGTTTATTGATAGATTTGGGCACTCCGGAGAATTTCAAGAAAAAAAAGAGACTGGGCATCCAGTCTCTTTCACAGATAAATAATATAATATATGATATCTAGAGGGCAAGCAGTGCCACTCTATCGGAAGGCGTCGATGAAACGAATATCTATATAGGAATACTTCGTTGACGGCCTTGTTATGTTATCTTCATTATATTTTAATCTGATTCTCATTTCAAGGGATAAAACCTATTTCTCCAATTTGTAATGAGATTGTAATATTGTTCACCAATTTTCCGTATACAAGCTATAACAGGATGAACTTAGGAAATGGCTGCATGATCGTCAGATAATCTGGATATGAATTTATCCTTATTTTCTTTATCCATGCCTTCCACTAACCTTAATTCGCTCATCAGGAATTTCTGAGCCTGCTTCAACAGCCTCTTCTCACTGGAATTCAGCTTCTCTTCCTTCTGCATACGCAATAAATCATAAATCACTTCGACACAAGATTTAAGACTGCCCGTTTTTATCCTGTCTTCGTTGGCTTTGAACCTCTGTTTCCAGGACAATTCAACGTCAGCTTCTTCCGTGTCCATCATCGTCAGAATTTCTTTAATTGTATCCATATCCGTAACAGGACGGATATTCGACTTGGAGGCCTTTTTCTGCGGTATCATCACTTTCATATTATCATCAATCATATGGATGATATAATACTGCTGCTTCTCACCACCAACCTCTTTCTCCTCAATCGCGTCTATCTGGCCGGCACCATGCATTGGATAAAAAATGTTATCGCCTACTTGATACAAAGTATCTCCTCCAATATCTTCTCATATCTAAGTATAACACTTTTATCAAATATAGTAAAATTCTTTATGATAACATGGTCTAATTAATGATGTCAAATATTTTATTCGATTTTTTTAACACAAGAAGGAAGTCCTGCAAAAGCGACATCCCGGCTGCCTTCAACCCACTTTCTCATTTTGTCCTCTACCAGTTTGAAGTATAGAAAAACCTGTATTTATTAAAATCTATGAACCTGGCATGATAAAAATCGGAAGCAGCTTGATCCACATAATTATGATAAATCCTGTCGTACTCATAGGAACCGAAAAATGGACCCGGAAAAGTCGGCATCAACACACTTGCTTTCTCCCGGTTGTACCTTATATCATTCAGTAACTGATAGATGCCTTCAATGGTTTTCACGTCCAGCTCCACCCGGCCGCAGTTGGGAATATTGTATTTTTCAACAAAGTAACCCTGCAGCGCATTGAACTTTCTATAATAGCTGTATTCTGTGATTTCTGATGTCTCTTTGTCTTCCAAATATAAGTACATATCCAGTCCCATATTCTTACCCCTCAATTTATATAGTTCATTTCTTTTAAACTCAAATATCGGCCCGACCCGATTATGATATGATCCAAAAAATCTATGCCGATCAACTCCCCGCATTCCTTGAGACGTTTCGTGACTTCAATATCTTCATGGGATGGTGTGGGATCCCCGCTCGGGTGGTTGTGGACACAGATGATTGCAGCAGCACTTCTTTTGACCGCTTCTTTGAAGATTTCCCTCGGATGTACAATGGAAGTGTTCAATGAACCTTTAAATAATGTATCCTGATGGATGACCATATTTTTAGTTGATAAATAAAGCACAACAAAATGTTCCTGCTGGTAATATCTCAGCTTCTCCATTAAAAGCATGGATACATCCTCAGGGCTTTTGATATAAACATCCTCTTCAAGAGAGTGGGTATGCATGCGGACAGCCAATTCAATCATGGCGAGTATGGTGACCGCTTTGGCCTGGCCTATACCTTTGATGCCCGTCAATTCCTGATAGGTGATATCTCTTAAATCCCTGATCGTCTTGAAATCTTTAATGATGTTATTTGCAAGAGACAGGCTGGATTCTTCCCTGCTGCCTGAATTGATTAAAATCGCGAGCAGTTCCTGGTTATTCAATTTATCAGCACCGTAAGTCAATAGTCTTTCCCTCGGTTTATCAGAAGAATGCATTTCTTTGATCATCAATGTCATAAAAATCCTCCAGTATATATTAGATGAATATCTTCATACAGAAAAAAGACGATCATGACCCCGTTTGTTATAAAAGGGACCAATGGCACTTTATCGACCCTGCTGCTTTTATACAGATTGATCAGTACAACAAAAAGACCGCCGATCAAATATGTGAACATGACGATATAAAGAAAGAAATTCAACGGTGTAATCAAAGTCAGTACACTGAACAGTTTTATATCCCCATAGCCCACACTGCCATAGAACAAAAAATAAAATAAATGCAGGACCAGTATGGCCGCAAAATCTCCAAGCGGGTCAAGGTATTGAAGGTTGGTTAAAAATAATCCTGTAAATAGAAATATAAGATTTATGTGATTGGGAATGGTGAATGTCTCGAAGTCAAAGATGGAAAGAGGGACCAAAAAAAGGACGATCAAATAATAGAGCGTCAAATCATTTAAGCTTAACTGAAAAAATATTGGTGCTAAAAATACGATGATCGTGAGCATCTCCACTATGAAATTGGAGACAGGAATTTTTTCCCTGCATACAGGACATCTACCCTTCAGGAATATAAAGCTTAATATTGGGATCAGTTCATACCACTTCAGTGGTCTTCTGCAACTGTCACAAATGCTTCTTCGATAAAGGAATGACACATTTTTTGCGGAAGTCAGCGCATATACAAAAGAAGCGCAAACGCCGCCAAGTACGATTAATACAACCATTCAACCCCTCCTTATCTCAGCTGCATTCATCATACTTCCACCCTGAATTGTTGTAAAATCGCAACAATTCGATTTCTGAAGTATATTTTATACAGATTCAGGCTTTCTGCTTGCGAAATCAACAGTTTTTGCATTTCTGCATGCAGTTTTTTAATTTTTGTAGTTTTCGATTATCTCGAAATCCAAATAATTAGTATAAAGGGGGAAATTGTATATAATTATAACCAAGAGGTGATGTTGATGAGTTTTTATAAAAACAATAAGAAGGAAGTTCTGACAATCCAGCTGATATCACAGATTCTCGGTAAAATTAAGCTGAACTGTGCACCGCAGGAGCCGCAATGGGCACATGTCACTCTGGACATCACAACACGAGGGTTTTCGACCGGTACAATAAAATGCAATAATATATACTTTGAAATTGAGGCGAACCTTGCCAATAATATCATTACAATCAGGACGACGGATAATGAGAATAATGTGCAGATGACTGCCGGTAAATCCATCCGGGACTATTACTATGAAATCATCACCGTGACACAGGACCTCGGTCTAGCCATCAGCATCAATACCACGCCCCAGGAGATGGAGACAAAAACGCCTTTTGAAGCGGACACCGACCATCATCATTACAACAGTGAGACAGCGTTGAAAATATTGAAGTGGTTCCACTTCGCACGTGATACCGAGTTGAAATTCATCGCCCCGCTCAGAAACAGAAAAGTCTATCCGGGATTGTTCTGGGGTACCTTTGATGTGTCATGCATTCTGGTTTTCAACGCGCATGAGCCGTTCCCGGATAATTCGAAGGTGATCGAACGTGCAGCTTTTGATGAGCACATGGTGGAGTTCGGCTTCTGGCTGGGCGACGACCATTTCAATCATCCGACCTTCTTCGTACTGCCCTATCCCTTCGTCAGCGGAGAGGATTTGAAAGTTACGGACGACTTCCCCGGAGGATCTCACTTCAGCAGTGAGATGGCTGAATATGTAATGGAAATTAAAACAGAGGTCGAGTCAGCAGATTCAGAGGAAATCATCCGGTTTTTCCATGCTTCGCTCAAACAGTCAGCAGGATATCTGGGTTCTCGGGATATGGATTACATTAATAAGGAGCTGAAGATGGAGGGGAATCTCCGGAGTAACCGTTCGGATACACTATAGATGTCTCGCAGAAAAATTCATAAGTAAAATTAAAAAAGAGACCTCAAGGGTCTCTTTTCATATTCTTATCCTTCTCTTACCTCGATGGACTTCTTCTTATTCTTCTCAAGCTTTGGCAATGTCAGCGATAAAACGCCGTCTTTGAAGGAAGCCTCGATGCTGTCCTCATCGACGTTGCCGATCGAATACACCCGCTTGACGTTGCTGAAGGCCCTTTCCTTCTGGATGACTCTGCCATCGTCATCTTTCGCTTCATTCATCATATCGTTTTCCGCTTTGATGGTCAGCAGACCATTCTCATAGGTTACATCAATTGCATCTTTCGTAAAGCCCGGCAGCTCCGCAGTCATTTCATAACGGTCTTCCATTTCATTGATATCGGTTCTGACACTTTTCGTTTCCGGGAAGTTGCTGAAGAACTGTCTGCCAAAATCCCTGAACATCTCACTTGGACTCATATCAAAGTAATCTCTGTTGAATGGTTTCATATCATATGCCATAACAGACCACTCCTTAGTAGAATATTAACTGATTCTTCTGCTGATTTGTCTTGCTAAATCGATTGAGTCTAGATATTCTTTCCAACTGCGAAACCCTTCGGTTTTAATAAAAGCGCCTGTTGCAAAGTACTCATTTCCGTAACCTTCCTGATACTGATCTAAATGCTTCAGAGGTCTGCTTTTTTCATTGATATACACTTTTTCCAATGCCATACCAACTCCTCCCAAACACTCTTAATCTCTTTACAATTATTATATATCAAATTGGTCAAAAATAGTCAATGATTATGCTTTGAAATTTCCTGGGGGATCAATTTTTTTATTCCTTAACGAATGAATTTCCAAGCACGCTGTTCACGTCATTTACGACCACAAACGCATTTTCATCATACTTTTGAATCAGGCGTTTCAGCCTGACCAGTCTGGATCTGCTGATGACGACATACAGTATATCGGTCTCCTGCCTGGAGTAAAACCCCTTCCCTTTCACCATAGTGACGCCGCGGCCGATTTCACTGTTGATCAATGTACCGAGTGCTTCCGGTTTTGTAGACACGATGGTGATGGCCTTTTTAGGGTTGAGACCTTCAATGACGAAGTCCATCACTTTGACAGCCGTATACATGGCCACCACTGTGAGCAGCACCTGCTGGACTGAAAGCACCGTCAGACTGAGCAGGATGACGAACAGGTCCACTGCCAATATGGCATTAGCAATCTTCATATCCAGATACTTATTGGCGATCCTGCCGATGATTGCAGAACCTGCGGTGGTCGCGCCGATCCTGATGACAAGACCGTTGCCGAGTCCGATCAACAGGCCGCCGAATAGTACATTGAGCATGATTTCATCATTTTCGATGGACCACGATCCGGTCAGGCCGAGGAACATCGACATCAGGATGACCGCAAATATCGTATAATACATGGCCCTTTTAGAGAGGAATCTGAAGCCTATCACCAGGAGTATCCCATTCAGGACCAAAGTCGAAATGGCCAGTGGTATATCGAATGCATACAGGAAGATGATTGAAAGGCCCGTGACACCGCCTTCCCCCAGATTTCCTGCAATCATGAACACGTTGATACCCACTGCAAATATGAATGAACCTGCTATGACTGATAATATATTCAAAACTGTCTCGAGAGTGATTTTTGGTGTATTGAAGAATTTCATATTTTTTAAATTTCTTTTTCTTTTACTTTTATTACGTTTCATTGAATGAACCTCCTCATATGGCCGTATTGAATACCGCCGACTTATGATAATCGATAACGCCTGATCAATACAATGCTTTTATCAATTTTCCTAATTGTTAAACTACTGAAAAGACGTTTTTCCGCCACAATTTAATTAAAGTATCCTTATAAAATAATATTTCATGATAAAAAATTTCGAAATCCGACATACCTCTAGTCCCTTACCGTTTTAATCTGTATAATGGAACTAAACTTCAAAAGAAATGGGGACTTCTTCATGAATGCTCAGCCAAACAGACAGGCTGCCGTTATGGAAGACAGGATATGGACCCGCGACTTCGTCTTCGTCTGTCTGGCCAATTTTTTCGTATTCCTGGGCTTCCAGATGACTCTCCCGACGCTTCCTTTATTCCTGAAGGAGCTTGGCGGCAATGACCGGCTCGTCGGAGTGATCGTCGGTGTATTCACTTTTTCGGCATTGTTGCTGAGACCCTATGCAGGGCACGCATTGGAATCAAAGGGCCGTGGCTTCGTCTACATGGTTGGGCTCGCTGTATTCGTCATCTCGATTGCGAGCTTCAGCTTCATATCCAGCATATTGTTATTGTTCCTTTTAAGGGTTTTACAGGGCATGGGCTGGGGATTTTCGACCACAGCCGGAGGCACGATCGCGACAGACATCATCCCGCCGAAGCGGCGCGGTGAGGGTCTTGGTTACTTCGGCCTCTCGGGCAACCTGGCGTTGGCACTCGGTCCGACACTCGGTCTGACACTTGTCGGCGTCATCTCATTTGCGCAGCTGTTCATGATCTGTGCCGGGTTCGGCCTGATCGCTTTGCTTTTTGCATCAAGAATCCGTTATAAGAAAGTGGAGAAGTCCGAAGCCGCAGCATCACCTGTGAGGTTTGACATCTTCGAAAGAACTGCCATCCAGCCGGCCATTCTATTATTTTTCATTACGGCTACTTTCGGCGGGATCGCAACTTTCCTTCCCATCTTTGCGATAGAGAGAGGCATAGCGGGGATAGAACTGTACTTTCTTCTTTACGCAGCCTTCCTGATGATATCCAGGAGTTTCGCCGGCAGGATATATGACAAGAGAGGTCACTTATATGTCTTCATGCCGGGCGCTTTAATGATTTTCATTGCGATGCTTATGCTCGCCTGGCTGCCGAATACGGCAGTCCTGCTGATAGCAGCATCACTCTACGGTCTCGGTTTCGGCAGTGTACAGCCTGCACTCCAGGCATGGTCTGTTGAAAATGCACCTGCCAACAGGCGCGGTATGGCAAACGCCACTTTCTTCTCATTCTTTGACCTCGGGATCGGCCTAGGTGCCATATTGTTCGGTCAGATGGCCTATATCTTCGGATATGCATCGATTTACGCAGCTTCTGCCGGCTCGGTACTCATGGCCATGATCATATACATATTCCTATATGTACGTGCAAAGCGGATGCAGAATTGACATCAGCAGAATTTTAATGAGACGGGATTCAGGCAGCACCTATCAAAGCACTGCCTTTTATTTCCTTTGACAAATGACTGTGCTCCTTTTATAATTGTTAATTCATACTTAATAACTAGGTAAAAGGAGAATTCATTTGACAACTAATATAAATACCGTCAGTAAGCCTGTGGATCCGGTCCGCCGTCACACGGATGCACTTCATGACCCCCAAAAACTGCTGATCGGCGGCGGCGTTTTAACCAGTCTCATCTTACTCATATATTTGGCGGTGACCCAGGTCATCGTACAGCCAGTACTGCTGTTGATCGGCCTGCTGCTCGGCTATACTTTATTCCACGCGCGCTTCGGGTTCACTTCCGCATTCAGGCGCCTGATGTCCGTCGGTAACGGTGAAGCCATCAGGGCACATATGCTGATGCTCGGTGCCGCAACAGTATTATTTGCACCCATTCTCGCGCTCGGGCTATCGTTCTTCGGCGCCGAGGTTGCAGGATATGTCGCACCCGTCGGGGTCAGTCTGATCGTCGGGGCATTCATCTTCGGCATCGGCATGCAGCTTGGCGGCGGATGTGCGTCGGGTACACTTTACGCAATCGGCGGCGGCCGTTCGGTGATGTTCATCACTTTGATATTCTTCATCATCGGAACGACGATCGGTGCAGCACATCTGCCGTTCTGGACCGAGGAGATGCCCTCCATGGGAGAGTTCTCTCTCGCGACATCCACAGGACTGGGTTACGGGGGCGCGTTGGTTGCGTCACTGATCATATTTGCCGCCGTCGCTATAATCAGTAAAGTGGTCGAAAGGAAGAGGCACGCTCCAAAGATTGCACCTCTCCCGAGTGCCAGCGGCTGGAAACGGATCTTCAGGGGGTCATGGCCTCTTTGGGTGGCTGCAATCGCGCTTGCCGTGCTCAACGCATTGACGCTGATGACGCGCGGGGAACCGTGGGGCATCACTTCAGCCTTTGCGCTATGGGGCTCAAAAGCCGCGCAGTTCATCGGCTTCGATGTGGCAAGCTGGGGCTACTGGCAGGGTGAAGCCGCAACGGCACTGAACTCATCCATATTTGCAGACTCCACGACAATATTGAATTTCGGCGTCATACTCGGTGCATTCATCGCATCTGCGGCCGGAGGACTGTTCAAGTTCACTAAAATCACCAAAGGCAACTTCATGGCTTCCGTCATCGGCGGTCTGATGATGGGCTACGGCGCACGCCTTGCATTCGGATGCAACATCGGTGCATACTTCGGCGGCATCGCTTCATTCAGCCTTCACGGCTATATTTGGGGCATCGTCGCAATCGGCGGCACGTTCCTGGCGCTTTACCTCAGACCTTTATTCGGATTGTCAGTCCCTAAATCGAATGATTCCGTATGCTGATTTCATATAAACACCAGATAAAATGTTTAATCGCTGTACTTAATGGGGAAATTGTAGAGTAGAACAGGTGAACATCATGAATACTCACAACATCTGATAGAAGAAACCCGTGAATCCAAATAGGATTTACGGGTTTTTAAATTAATATATCATCCGATTTCCGCTCTGTAGGGCATTCCGCTCTGTGCGCCGATTTTGCCGACAGCCAGTCCTGCGGCGGTATTGGCGAAAGCAATCGCATCTTCAATATCCTTGCCTTCGGCGATGCCGACTGCGAATGCAGCATTGAAGGTATCGCCCGCGCCGGTCGTATCGACGACGTCGACGCTTTTCGGCGGCATCACGATTTCCCTGCCATCCTTAAAATAAGAGGCCCCCTGCGCTCCCTGTGTGGTGATCAGTTTATCGTAATACTCCGGAAGTCCGTCCTCACGCATTTTGAACAGACTGGCACGTTCATGTTCGTTCGGCGTAATATATGCCGCCGCTTTAAAATACTCACCCTCAAGTGCTGTCACTGGAGCGGGGTTGATGATGACCGGTACATCTTCCTTTTTACATATATTAATCGTATATCTCAATGTTTCCATCGGTATTTCAAACTGGACGAGCACGATGTCGCTCTCTTTTATGATTTCTGAAAAATGTTCGACATGTGTTCTGTCTACTTTGCCATTGGCACCGGCAACGATGATGATGCGGTTGTCTTTATCGGAAACGATGATGTTCGCGATTCCCGAAGGGGTGTCTTCTTCCATGCCGACACCCTTGGTGTCCACACCGTTCGCTTCAAAGTTTTCAATCATTCTGCTGCCGAATGCATCATCACCGACTTTACCGATCATGGAAACATCTGCACCGAGCCTTGCTGCTGCGACGGCCTGGTTGGCACCTTTGCCCCCGAACAACGTCCGGAAATCTTCGCCGTGTACAGTCTCACCCTGCTTAGCCACTTCATCCGTGATGGTCACAAGATCCATATTGATGCTGCCGACGATCGTGATTTTCGGTTTACGCATCCGCCTCACCATAAGATGCCAGCACATCCAGGAAGATTTTCCAGAAAGTTTCCTCATCAACTCCGGTTGCGAATTTGACGTTTTCAGCCTTACCTGTCGTTTTGAGCAGGTCGACCACAGTCATGCCATATGTCGCTTCACCTTTCGTTTCAATCGTTACATTGACATCTTCAAAAGTGAACATTTCGGGGTCGAGCAGATACATCGTCGTGCATGCGTCATGTATCGGTCCGCCTGGAAAGCCGAAATGGTTTTTGTAGGTCTCTGCAAAGAATATGAGCAGTTCTTTGACGAAGCCGGCGATATCGTTATCAATTTCAGCCACCCTGCTGATGACCGCTTCATCCGCAATAACCTGGTGAGTGACGTCAAGACCGAACATCGTGACAGGTACACCGCTCTCATAAACGACTTTCGCAGCCTCTGCATCCACATAAATGTTGAACTCGGCTGCCGGTGTCCAGTTGCCGAATGTCCCGCCGCCCATCAGGACGATTTCATCAATATTGTCTTTAATTGACGGGTCCTTGATCAGGGCAAGTGCTATGTTGGTGAGCGGTCCCGTCGGGACAAGCGTCACTTTCTCATCGCTCTTCCTGACTTCCCCGATGATGAAGTCCACCGCGTGCCCCGGTGACTTCTTTTTCTCGGGCGGGCTGAGCACAGGACCGTCGAGCCCCGTGTCCCCATGGATTTCAGGTGCAACTTCACTTTCCCTGACCAGCGGCCTCACAGCACCTTCCACCACCGGTACATCGAGGTTGAGCATTTCACAGACCTGCAGTGCATTCCTTGTATTCTTATCCACTTCGACATTGCCGGCCACGGTCGTGATGCCGAGTATGTTCAGTTCACTTCTTTTTGATGCTCCAATGATGATTGATATCGCATCATCATGACCCGGATCGCAGTCCAATATTACATTTCTCATTAAAATCAGCCTTTCGGATTTTAGTTAATCGTAGCATAATCCAACAAAAAAAGTCCTCTTTTTTAGAGGACTTTTAACTTTGATTCCCAGCTGTCACAGTTTGATTGCTGCCGGTAAAAGAGCAGAACCCTGCTCTTTGATATCAATCGGAATCCTTCTCTGCAGTCAATGTTGAGACATCATCCACAATTTCATTGACGGGAAAGCTCGTATCCCCTGTATCGAGCCCCGGATAGGATTTTCTGATCTTACCATCTGCATCAATCAGATAAAAGCTGGTCCCGTGCGTGACCTGATTGCTGCCTGACGGCGGCGGCGCCACGATCGTCTTGAAGTTCTGTTCTGCAAAACTGCGGATGAAGTCATAATCATACCCTGTCATCAAGTGCCACTCCGTCTCTTCAGGCACGTCATAATAACTTAAGTAATCAGCCAGAGCTTCAGGGGTGTCATTATCCGGATCGACCGTGAAGCTGAGGACCCCGTAATCTTCAATGCCTCGTTCTTCAAGCTCTTGGGTGACGTGGGTCATATTAGCTGTCATTGGAGGACACACTGTTGCACAGTTTGTAAATATGAAGTCAAGCAGCCATACTTGCCCTTCCATATCCTCTCTTTCAAACGTTTCATCATTTTGATTCGTCACTGAGTAGTCCTGTATTTCATTGCCAAAACTGGCCATCGTTTCAACATCCGAATCACTGCAGGCACCAAGCAACAATGAAGAGATCAGTGCAAACAAAATAAAGTTCTTCAATCCATTCCCTCCATATTTCAATTACTTCTAATATAACAAATTAAAAACGTTGATTGGCCTCATCATTGTGAATTTAATATGTCATTGAGGTATTTATCACGTTTCTGTCATTTTTGCACCGGGCTGTTCCTTCAGGAAGAAAGCCATGACAAGACCGATGAAGGCAAGCACTGCGGCCACGATGAAGGAGACGTTGACTCCCATGATCTCTTCTGCAGTCGTGGGTGCTCCGCCTGCGGAAAAATTGAAGGCAAACCCCGTCATCACTGTGATGAGGAGAGCGGTGAACAGTGAACTGCCGATCTGCCTCATCGTGTTATTGATGGAGGTGCCATGGGGCAGCAAATGTTCCTCCAATGCATTCATGGCAAACGTGGTGAGCGGCATCATGGATAAACCGGCCCCGACCAGCCGGAACGCATAGACGATTGTGATGTAGGTCCAGGATGTGTTTTCATCCAGCAACGCCAGCATGACCGAGGTGATTAAAATGATCCCCATTGAAGTGAAAGTCAGCAGCCTGATGCCGTACTTGTCAAATAAAAACCCGGCAGCCAGGCCGAAGGATCCCATCATCAAAGCACCGGGGAGCAGCGCAAGACCTGACTCGAACGCTGTATATCCAAGCATATCCTGCATCAACACCGGCAGGATGTTGTTTGCACTCACCATCGAGGTGAAGACGATCACACCGATTAAAGTGCTGAGCAGAAAATATTTGTTCTTGAAGACCCTGAGCTCGAGGAGCGGGATATCCAGCCGCAGCTGTCGGCGCACAAATATGACGACGATTGCCGCGCCGATGAGAATCGGTAAAATGGTCCCGGGTTCCATCCACCCGCTTATCCCTGCAACCGAGAATCCGTACAGCATACCGCCGAAACCGAGTGTGGAGAAGATGATGGATATGTAATCCACCGGCGGATCTGTGGTTTCTGTGACGTTCCTCATGAATCTGTACGCAAACAAAATATTCACTGCAGCAAAAGGTGCGATGATGAAAAAGACTGTACGCCACGGCCAGATTTCAACGATATAGCCTGATAATGAAGGGCCGATGGCCGGCGCAAAGCCGATGATCAGGCCGAACAGCCCCATCGCACGGCCGCGCTTTTCCGGTGCAAACATTTTGAGCAGCACCACCTGGGTCAGCGGCATCATGATGCCCGCCGCTGCCGCCTGGACAATGCGCCCTGTAAGCAGTATGCCGAAGGAAGGGGCAACGGCAGCGATGACAGTGCCGATGGTGAATAAGGTCATGCCGAATAAATATAATTTTCTCGTTGTGAATTTATTGATTAAAAATGCAGTCACTGGTATCATAATCCCGTTCACCAGAAAGAAACCGGTCGTCAGCCACTGGGCGGTGCTGAAGGGGATCTCCAGATCTTCCATGATGGATGGTACAGCCGTGACCAGCAATGTCTGGTTCAATATGGCGATAAAGGCACCAAAAAGTAAATTTGCGACAACGAAGTTCCTCTCATTGAAAAACTTCGACAGTTTATTCTCCATGTTGACACTTCTTTCTTAAATCAGAAATAAAGCACTATATGTTGAATGTGGCTGTACTCATTTCATCTTCGGATTTGACTTCCAGGATATGGTGCAATTGCTCTTTCAATTCAGTCACATGGGAAATGATACCTATCGTCTTCCCCCCGGACTGAAGATCGATCAAGGTCGAGATCGCTATTTCCAGCGTTTCTTTATCCAGTGTACCAAAACCTTCATCGATAAACATGGTGTCGAGGTGGATGCCGCCCGCTTCCTGCTGTACCGCTTCGCTGAGTGCAAGCGCAAGGGACAGGGACGCCTGGAAGGTTTCGCCGCCCGACAATGAAGATATATGCCTCGCGGAGTTATTGTAATAATCGAACACTTCAATATCCAGTCCGGTTTTGCGCCTGGACGCAGCCCGGCTGCGGATCAGGGCATATCTGTGATTCGTCATCTCCAGAAGACGGCTGTTTGCGATGTTCAATATTTTCTCAAGGAAATAAGTCAGCACATAACGTTCCAGTGAAATCTTACTGTGGTTGTTGCCCGTCACTTTCTGAAACAGCTCATGGACCGCCTGATACCGCTCTTTCTTCGTCTCATAATCCCCGATGTATGTTGAGACAGTCTCAAAAACGCGCTGGAACTGGCGGATATCATTATGCAGCACGGCAAGCTCCGTCTGCAGCCGCTCCAGTTCGTCATCAGCCTGCCCGACCATTGCCCGATCTTCTTTGAGGTCAAAGGACTCCCCGTGCGATAATTCCTTTTTGATGGCATCGATCTGGGTCTCAATGGATGATTTTTCACGGTGGAAGTCATGTACTTCCTGCTCTTTGGCTTCCATATCGTGCATACTCAATAACTGATGGAGTTCAGCCCTGTCGATGAACGGCTCTTTGTCAAGAAAGTCATCCACCACCGCACTCAAGCCACTGATCGTCTCCTTGTCCCCGTCCATCATCTCCTTCAGGTGCCTCATGGACTGGGACAACATCGTCAAATCCTGATTCAGGGCATCACGGCGTGCCTCCAGAGATTCTTTATGCTGCCTGTATGCTTCAGCTTCTTTTTTGGAGTGCTCCATATGGTATTTGAACTCACTGTAATCATCAAAACCGGTTTCGCGACTGAAATCTTTCAGATGCTCCTCAAGCTGTCCGATCCTGTTTCCGGTCTTCTCGATTTCAATGTTCCCTTTATGGAGCAGGTTGGACTTTTCATCCCGTTCTGTTTGAATCGTCTCTTTTCTTTCCAGTCTGTTTTTTATATCTTTCAGTTCCCCGTCGGCTTCAGACACAGAGGCTTTGATGACCTCAAGCTCTTCCGCCAGCTTGTCGTAAGGCAGACGTTCTGCATCCTGCAACAGTTTCACGTACATTCTCTCTTCATGACGGAGCGATTCATTTTCATCCTTCAACTTCTCAAGGCGGGCATTCAGCGTGCTGATATGCTCTTCCTCCGCCTCGCTCATATAATACGGCGCGTCCGGCATTTCCTCCACCGTCTTCTGACAGACTGGACACGCCCCGCCGACTTCCAGGTGACTGAACAGGTGCTCGATATGTTCCCGGTCTTCTTTCTTGAATTTGCTGTGAACAGTGGATTTCACGCTCTCGAGCGACTGTTCACACTCATGACGATTATTTTCATTGATGCGTAATTTCTCTTTTATGGCGTTGATTTCACTGTCGTAGCCGATGTATTTCCCTTCCTGCTCCAGTGCCCTTTTGAGCGCCTGCTGTTCAAGTTCCAGAGCATGCTTCCCCGATGTGAGCGTTTCAAAATCCTCATGAGAAACAGTCAGTGTCTCAAGCGCCTCACCGAGCGATGCATATTCATCATTCAATTTTCTGCATGACTGCCTGAGCTGTTCCAACTCCTTATTCAACCAATCAATACGCTTTGGAAGGGTCTCGAATCTATCATCCAAAAATCGTTCATTACGCGTGATGAAGCGCTCACTTTCATTGATTTTGCATTCATTACTTCCGAGGATGGACAATTCTTCCTGAAGTGCCGCGTACTCCTCCTCAATTTTGTCATGATCCGAATTCAATTCTTCAAATTTATCTTCCGATTTTATGAGCTGGGTCTTGAGTTCCTGCTCACGTTTCAGTTCAAAACTGATTGCAGAAACCCTTTTATAATCGGCGATTTCCCCTTCCATCAGCCGGATGCTCCCCGACCGGTTTTCAAGCCTTTCCTGCTGCCCGGTCAATTCCTGAAGTTTGGCCACTTTTTCATTATGTGCGGTTTTATTGTTCAATTCTTCCTGCAGCGCGTTGCGTTTTGCCCTTGCCGCCCGGATTCTCCCTTCCAGTCCGCCTGACTCAAGACGGGCCCCTTCAATCTTCTTTTCAAGAAAGGTGAGTCTGTGGTGGAAGCTCGGATGCTCTTCACTGTCAGGCAATGTGCTCAGCTGTTCTGAAATCTTTGCTTCGAGGTGATGCATTTCGGTCTGCACATTCCTCTCAAGGTCCCTCAGCTTCAGTTCAAAATGCACAAAGCGTTCCGTGCGGAACAGCGTCCTTAATATTTTCTGTTTCTCTTCACTTGTCGAGACAAGCAGTCTTTTGAATTCCCCTTGTGGAAGGATCAGTATCTGTCTGAACTGTTCAGCCGTCAACTGGATGATTTCTATGATTTTGTTCGTCACGCCGGTCACGGAACTTTCGAGCACAGTGCCATCTTCTGCATAAAGTGCCGCTTTCGAAGGGACTTTGGATTTCCTGCCTTCCTTGCTGAAGCTGAGTTCCCGCTCCACTTTATATTTTTGCCCGCCTATTTTAAATTCCAGGCTCACCCTCGATACGTCCTCGTCTGTTGCAAACTGGCTCCTGACCGAATCCTCATCCCGGTCCTTGGTGGAAGTCTGACCGTACAGACCGAATGTGATCGCATCGAAGATCATCGTCTTGCCGGACCCTGTCTTACCGCTGATGAGGAACATCTGACCCTCCACACTTCTGAAGTCGATCGTTTCATTTTTGAAAGGGCCGAAATGTTCCATCTCCAATTTAATGGGCTTCATTTTGACCACCTCCGAAATGCTCTTTGAAAATCCCCATTTCAATTTCTGTAGGCGGCCGTTTGGCGACTTCTTCTATGAAGGATGCATAGATGTCATAGTCACTCGTTTCCTTCATATCAATCGTCGTCATATTGAAGCCGTGATCTTCCGTTTTCACTTTCAATTCCAGTGTGTTCGGGTAGATCATCCTGATCTTCGACATGGGCTCCTTGACATGGCTCAGATTGCTCAAGATGAATTTGAAGTATGCGCTCTTATCTTTGAAATCGATCCTTTCATTGATCAGATCATCAAAATCCCCTTCATATTCAACGATGTCATGTTTCGGCGGCAATGGTATGAACTTCACTGTCCCTTCGTCCGTGTCCAGCCATCTGAAACCTTTGGGCTGATTCACTTCATTGAAGGAATACTTGAGCAATGAACCGCTGTAGTGAATCTTTTCATGGTTGATTGCAAACGGGTGATGCAGATGCCCCAGCAGCACATGATCAAAATCCCGGAAGACATCACTGCTCACCTCTTCCGACATCCCGATGGAGAGCGCACGCTCGGAATCACTCTGTTTGCCTTCCTGGATGAACAGATGTCCGATCAGGATATTCTTCCGGGTGGGGTCTGGACCCATCCTCTCCACAATATGTTCATAAACATCCTGATGTGTACGAAGGCTGCTCTCACCAAAATACTGCCTTGCCTCCAAAACATCTATATGCGGTACCAGATGAAAATCGATGCCGCCTATGGTGACCGGGGTGAAGACTTCTTCTATCGCCGTATGTATGTATAGGTCCGTCGCCTTGAACCATGCCGAGCCATAATCAAGCAAAGCCCTGGAATCATGGTTGCCGCTGTTCATCAGCACCGGGATGCCCATTTCGACATTCATCTTATGGAGGTAGCGGTTGACAAGATTGAGCGCCTCCCTCGGCGGGTTGCTTCTGTCATAGATATCCCCTGCTATCACGATGATATCGGGTTTCATTTCTTTTATATGTCCAATCAGCTGGTCCAGTACAAACTCCTGATCTTCCATCAGGTCCCTGCCGTTTAATTTTTTTCCGATATGCCAGTCGGCGGTATGTAGAATTTTCATGATCAACACCTCAAAATCAATTATACTAAAAAAACGCCCCAATAAAAATCAGGGCGTTACATTTTGGAGCTGTCGGATAGTGATGATCAGGTCATCAAGTTTCCTTTCCATCCTGTGCAGAAGGAAAAATGTAATCACTACCGGGAAACCGACATCGCTCACCAGAGGAATCCAGTCCATCAGATGATGATTTGTGTTTCAGTGCTGACGACTTTGGCGGACTCGACATTGACCGGCTTCCCCTGTGTCGGGTCGAGCGCATTGGAGGCGATGAGTTTATCAGCAGCCTCAAGCAGTTCCGTTTCTGTCAATCCTTCATCCGGATTGCGGAAATTCATCGTAAAACGTCTGTTGGCATCCGTGTTGAATACGACAACCAGTCTTTTCTCCATATTAAAACCCTTCCTTCATCAGATTTAGCCGATCACGTATGTTTCTTCTTTCTCGACGATGGCGTAGACATCGTGCGTCAGTGCTTCAAAAACTTCCTTGACCTGGTTGATTGCGTCATTGTCCGCCCCGATATCTATATTCGGTACTGTGCGGTAACGCAGTGACTCCCTGCCCTCTCCATCCGTAGCCAGATAATAGAACCTTGCGCTTGTACTTTTATGCATGTGCTTCACCTCCTCGTCCTATATATCGTCACAAATCCGTATATGGACATATTTCATTTTTACCAATATAATGATGGTGAGGTGAAGGGTATGACTGATACGTTGTTCATGTGGGGGATTACCCTGTGGATGTTCATAATGGTCGGCTTGTTTTTTATAGGCGGATTTTTCATGTTCAGGAAATTTTTAAGAAGGATGCCGAAGGAAGACGGTTACAGCGAACTCGACTGGCAGGATTATTATATAGAAAAGGCGCTGCCGCTCTGGAACGACGATACGAAAGCTCTTTTGAATGAACTCGTGAGCCCCGTGCCGGAACTGTTCAGGCAGGTCGCCAAAGAGAGGATCGCCGGGAGGATATCAAAGATTGCGCTGGATGAAGGTGTGGAAGAGATCGAACTCGATCAGATCATGAAAGGTTACATCATAGCGACACCGAAAAAGGATCACCGGTTCATGAAGAAAAAACTGGAGCAGCTGGGGATAGACTATTCCCCGTATGAGGAACTCTTCCAATATGCAGATGATGAAAAAGAGAAGTTTTCAATATTCGAACAGACGGAAAGAGTAAAGCAGCTGGCTAAATAGCCCGCTGCTTTTTAAAATTCCTGTATTTGATGAGCATGGATGAACGCCATACCACAATCATGATGAAGGCCAGAAGGAAGAACATCCCCCCGATTTCACCAGGCGTAATGGATATGGACAGTATGGATTTCAATCCTATCCTCAATATCAGCAATGCAAATAATATGCCGATGAACCATTTGGATGGTTTTACATATAGTTCTTCATCTTTTTCCTCATATCGTGTGGTGAACACCAGAAGCAAAGAAAATATCAGACCGATGACGAGTGCTTCCAATATCTCTACAACCGATAACCGGAAGTAGGGAAATACATACATCAGGGCACCCGTCGACATCATTACAGGTGGTATGAGGATTTTTTTTAGGCTGAGCGGCCGTGCCGATGCCTTCTGGCGCACAAAGATCACTCCGATGCCCATGAAGACCGCCATGATGGAAGCAAGTGTGAACAACAACATTTCCAAATCTATATCAGACATTTGACCACCCTCTTAAAATCCCTGAAAATCCCCAAAGAAAGGCTGGAGCCAGATTATTATCTGCGTCAGTCCGTCAAAGTACAAAAGTATACCCATCAAGATCATGACGATTCCGCCGCCCTTCATGATGGCATTGGAATATTTGAGCATCCAGCGTGTCTTCGATACGAAGAAACTCAGGATGAAGAACGGTACACCGAATCCCAGACAATAGACCACCATCAGCATCAGCGCATTGTTCGGTTCAGTGGCACTCATCGCAAAAATCGCACCGATGATCGGGCCGTTACATGGTGTCCAGCCTGCTGCAAAAGCCATACCGATCAATATGGATCCAAAAAATCCGGCCGGCCTGTTCTTGAAATTGACTTTCCTGTCTTTCATGAGAAAATCAAACCGCAGCACTCCGGTGATGATGAGGCCGAATACAATAATAAGGATTGCACCGATCTGCCTGATCAGGTTGCCGTGTTCTATGAATACGCCGCCGAAGAAGGAGGTGCCGAAGCCCAGCGCAATGTATATCAGACTGAAGCCTATCAGGAAGAATAATGTATGGAAAATTGCACGGGCATTGAATTTTTGTTTTTCAACTTCGTTATAACTCATCCCTGTTATGTATGAAACGAAGGCCGGAAAGACCGGCAGTACACATGGCGAAACAAAGCTGAGCACGCCTGCTCCAAATGCCAATAAAAAAGTGACTTCACTACCCACAAATATACCCCCTATTCAACTGTATTCTAACAGACATACAATTGAACAGGGGGCTTTATTTAGAAGAAATTATGACATTTGAAAATTCACTGTCCGTTCTGCAACAGATACATCTTATGATAGATGCCCTTCAGACTGATGAGTGCATCATGTGTCCCGCGTTCAACGATTTCCCCTTTATTGAGGACGAGTATCTGGTCTGCATCCTGTATGGTGGACAGCCTGTGTGCAATTGCGAGCGTCGTCCGGCCTTTCCTCATGAGGTGAAGCGACTTCTGGATTTCTTCCTCCGTCTCCGAATCGATGTTCGCCGTCGCCTCATCCAGTATCAATATCTTCGGTTCGACTGCCATCGTCCTTGCAAATGCAAGCAGCTGCCGCTCGCCGCTTGAGAGCGTGCTCCCCTTTTCAAGAACCTCGTGATGATAACCGCCGGGGAGTGCCTCGATGAACTTGTCCGCACCCACAAACTCGGCAGCTGATTTCACAGCCTCAAATGTCATCGTTGGATGATAAAGACTGATATTCGACTCGATCGTGCCATAAAAGAGGAATGGGTCCTGAAGCACCAGGCCGATATGACTTTTCAGCTCCGACTTCGGCAACGTCTTGATGGAATGGCCATCCACCAGGATATTGCCCTCATTGAATTCATAAAATCTCATGAACAGGTTGATGATTGAACTTTTGCCGGAACCCGTGTGGCCGACAAGCGCCACGGTCTCCCCGGGCATGGCCGTGAAACTGATGTCTTTCAGCACCTCGTTTTTGCCGTCATAACTGAAAGTGATATTTTCAAAGTCGATGCGGCCGTCGATGATCTTATGTTCCTGCTGCGCGTCCTGGCCCGGTTCAAGTGTATCGTCATCTATCAGTGTGAAGACACGGCTTGCAGAAACAAGTGCCTGCTGGAAAATACTCAGATTCTGACTGACCTGGTTGATCGGTTCAAAGAAACGCTCGATATACTGGATGAATGCAAATATCAATCCTGCTGTGATTGAAGATTCAAAGCTGAGCAGACCGAAATAACCCAGGATGACTGCAATCGCGAGGATCTGGATCATACTGATTGCCGGCCTCAGTAAAAGGCCGTCCAGGCGAACGGTTTTCATCGTATAATCATAATGCTCTTCGTTGATCCGGTTGAATTCGTCCTGCAGACGGTTCTGCTGGTTGAAGACCTGGATGATCTTCATCCCTTCAATGGACTCTGCAAGTTTCGAGTTCAAATCTGCCAGCAGCTGTCTTGTATAAGAAAAGAACACTGCAGAAAATTTACGGTAGATCAGCATGATGATCAGTATCAACGGCATGAATATGAGTGCGATGAACGCAAGCCTGACATCGAGCACGAACATCATTACATAGCTCGATGCCATCATGAAGAATGCCATCAGGAATGTTGCAAATACTCCGATGAACATCTCGACGATCGCTTCTGTATCATTGGTCAGTCTTGAGACGATGCTGCCGCCCGCCACTTTATCGAAGTATCTCATGCCGAGCCGGCCGATCTTGTTGAATGCATCGATTCTGAGCTGCTGGATGACTTTGAAGGCAAGATACTGGAACAGGTATATGTTCATATACGTTGTCAGCGCCCCCACGATCTGCACGATGATGAAGATGGTGATGAGCATGGTGATTTCAGTTTCGGGAAACACCGCCGGTGTCAGATATTCATCTATGAAGACCATGACCAGATAAGGGATGATCATACCTGCAACCGTTGAGAAGATCAGCATGATGAAAGCGAGAATGATGGTCCATTTGTAAGGGTAGGTGTATGAGATCAACCGCATGAGCACTTTGAACTGGTCTCGGGCAGTCAGGTGAACCGTATCATTGATGTGATTCATCGTCCTCATCCCCTTTCACAAGATCATCCAGTTCTGCTGTCAGGCTTTGCCTCAGCGCCTGCTGCCTGTAGGTGTCATGGTACCATCCACCTTGTTCCAGGAGCTCCCTGTGGGTGCCACGTTCCACCACGGTCCCCGCATCCATGACGATGATCAGATCCGCTTTTGAAACTGCACTCATCCTGTGCGCGGTGATGATGTTCGTCTTCCCCTGCCTAACCCTTGAAATATTTTCAAGGATGGTGACTTCGGTCTGGGCATCCACCGCTGAGAGGGAATCATCAAGTATCAATACTTCAGGGTTCTTGATCAGTGCCCTTGCGATGGATATGCGCTGTTTCTGGCCGCCGGACAGTGACACACCCCGCTCACCGACGACCGTTGAGTATCCTTCAGGAAAGCCGGTGATATCCTCATGAATATTGGCGAGCCGGCTTGCTTCGTGGATTGTTTCATCGTCAAGTTCCGGATCGGCAAATGCGATGTTTTCCCTTATGGTCGTCGAAAACAGAAAATGATCCTGCGGGACATATCCGAATTGGGCACGCAGATTCGTGATGTTGTAGTCCCTGAGTGCTACATTCCCGTATGTGATGTCCTCCGGGTTGTTCGTGTCGAACTCACGCAGCAGCAATTTGATCAGTGCACTCTTTCCCGCTCCTGTACGTCCCACGATGCCAATGGTCTGGCCTTTCCTGATTTCGAAACTGATGTCCCTGAGCGAGACTTCTCCGTTCCCCGGGAAGTTGAACGCTCCGATGTTGAATTCTATATCGCCGGCCGGTGCATCTTCAATCAGATGCTCCTGTCCGATATCGTTTTCTGTATTCATGATCTCCTCTATTCTTTCATATGAGGCACGGCCGCGCTGGACCAGGTTGAAGAACCACCCCAGGGCAAGGAGCGGCCAGACCATCATGCCGAGATATGTGGTGAAGGTGATCAGCTGGCCGAGTGTGATTTCATTGGACAGCACCATTTGTGCCCCGAAAACGATTGCCAGGAAATAGCTTGTCCCGATGACAAGCATGATCGTCGGATCGAATAATGCGTCCACTTTCGATACTTTCAAGTTCTTATCAACCACTTCATCACTCAGTGCTTTGAAATCTTCCTGGTCACTTTCTTCGTAGCCGAAAGTTTTTGTGACTTTGATGCCTGCAATGCTTTCCTGACTTTTATCATTCAGTTGGCTGAAGGCCGCCTGCGCTTTTCGGAAGCCCCTGTTGAGCAGCCTGCCGTAATAACTCGTCAACACCACCATGAAAGGCAGAGGTATCATGGCGATCAAAGTCAGCTGCGGGCTGACGGTGATTGCCATCGTGACCAGCACTGCACCGCCGGTGATGATGGAGTCCGCAATCGTCAGAATCCCTGCACCGGCGGTCATCTGGACGGCACGGATATCATTGGTTGCATGCGCCATCAAATCCCCTGTCCGCCGCTGCTGGTAAAAGTAGGGACTCATATATGAGAACTTATTGTACATCCTCTCCCTCAATATTCTGCCGAGCCTGTGGCTCGCACCAAATATGAGGATGCGCCAGTAATATCTGAATATGTATGTGAATATCGCTGCTGCAAGCAGCACACCGATAAAGACCGACAGACCCGTCGGGGTCAGCGTCTCCATCGTGATGCCATCGATCACCCTGCCTATGATCTGCGGCGGCACCAGCTCCATCAAGGCGACAAGTATCAGCATGATGATGCCGTATATGTAACTGTTTTTCTCCTGTCTGAAGAACCAGCCAAGATCCTTAAAAACCTTCATTCACATTTCCTCCCCTGTCACTCTCTCCTTTTAAAATTTTACCATATATTTCGGATTTTGAAATAGTTATCCAGCTATATTGAATTTGAAAAGGGGATGGGCCATAAGTCCTCAAAAGATATAGTATTTCACACAGAATAGACAAAATCCGTACGTTAGACTCCCAGGGGGAAAACTGACGTACGGATTATTTTTTTCGTGAAATATTAATGTCCCAGTTCCTTTTTTCATCACTCGACAAATGATGCACCGTCGAGTCTCACTCCTGCTGTCGGATCAAGTTCAATTCCGCTGACGGTCTGCGAGTTCACACCGATTGCAAAATTCGTATGGAACAGAAATGCCGTCGGCACTTCCTCTGCAAGAATAGCCTGGGCCTCCTGGTAAATGTCATACCGCCTATCTTCATCTGCTTCTTCACGCCCTGCATCAAGCAGGTCGCTCAGTTCCTGGTTTTCATAAAACGAGCGGTTGCCGGGTGCCCCCATGTTATCCTGATGGTAGAGGGCATAAAGTCCGTAGTCGGCATCTGCTGTGACTGTCGTCCAGCCAAGGATGAACATATCATGCTCACCGTCTGCCAGTGTTTCAAGGTATGCCCCCCACTCATACTGCTCGATGGTGACCGTAATGCCGAGCCTCGAGAGGCTCTCCTGGATGAAGACCGCCGTATCGACGATCTGGGGGTCGTTATCCACCCAGATCGTCGTACTGAAACCGCCTGAAACTTCCGTTTCAGAAAGCAACTCCCGGGCTTGATCCAGGTCATATTCGGCACTGTCGAGATCACTGTTATGACCCCAGACATCCGGTGCAAGCGGTCCTTCCGCCGCTATCCCCATATTGTCATAGACTCCGGATATGATGGCGTCACGGTCTATTGCATAGGAAATCGCCTGACGCACTTTCACATCATCGAACGGTTCCTTCTGTGTATTGAAACCCAGGTAGCTCATACGGACGGATTCCTGCTCAATCAGTTCGGTCCCTTCACCCGAGGCCACCCTGTCGATGCTGGAGGAATCTACGTCAGTCGCAATGTCGATACCGCCTGTTTCGAGCTCTGCCATCCTGGCACCATTTTCCGGAATCACCCTGAATGTCACATTTTCAAAATTGCGCTCCCCGCCCTGGAAATCCTCGAATCTGGACAGGGATACAGAATCTCCGGCAGAACGTGATTCATACTGCAGATGGTTGGTGCCATCCGTATTTGAACCGAGGACGCTTCCGAGATCTTCTGAAATCCGGTCGGCGACCCTTGCATATTCTGAACCGCCCTCTTCCCGCAGCTCATAATATTCATCCGCACTCATCCCGATGCCTGCTTCATCAAGTGCCGCCTGATAATCTTCATCGATCAGTTCCTTGCTCATGATCCCCGCTGTCGTATGGGCGAGGTGGCTTGGAAGCGGTGCAAAAGGGTACGCTGTATGCAGGTTCACTTCATGATCTCCTACAATCTCAACTTCTTCGATCATTTCAAAGAGGAATGCCACCTGGGAGGCCACCGCCTCGTCACGGACACGGTCAAGCGTCGCTTTGACATCTTCAGCAGTAAAGTCGGAGCCATTATGGAAAGTCGTGCCTTCCCTCAACTTCAGGTTCAAAACACCATCTTCGGACAGCTCCCAATCCGTTGCCAGGCCGGGTTCCAGTTCCATATCCACCGTCTGGAATACTAATGTTTCATATATGTTCCGCCTCACCTGTGATGAAGCTGAATCATTCGAGCCATGAAGATCGAGGGTGACCATTTCATCCATCATCCCGATGGTGATATCGCCTTCCGTACTCGTTTCTTCTGCAGTCTCACCACCTTCATCATCGGTCGCTCCCTCTTCGACATCCCCATCATCCGCACATGCGGCAAGTACTGCCGCCATGAAGACAAACAACAACGACAACTGGAACTTTCCCATGGTCTCCCCTCCCTAATTTATATGTAAAGTCATTATATACATTATAAATTGCATTAGCAATATAATTTTCGGATAAGTTCGAATATTATAACTTCATATTTATAATATGCAAGTTTGGGTACAAAATTAAACCGCCGGTCTTAATTTAAGACCGGCGGCTGATAAATACCCACGTTATTTTTTGGCACGCTCTTTCTTTTGAGCGCCAGCATTTTTATTCATCATACTCATCATCTGATTGATTTTCTTCTGTGATGGTTTTTGACCCATTTGCATCATCATCATGCGTAACATTTCTTCATTGATCGGCGGGTTTTTCTCCAGGTAGTCCATCATATACTTTCTCGCAAGAAAGAATCCGAGTGCCAAACCCCCAACAAGTGCCGCAATAACGATGAGTATCCAAATCCAAGTAGCCAAGTGACTTCACCTTCTTTCTCCCGTACATAAACCATTATATAGTTTATCGTAAAAACAGCCGTTTTTCAATAAACTATTTTTCCAAAATGGTTCTCATCACCTGTTCTACTGTAAAACCGTATTTCTCCACGACGATATTTCCTGGCGCACTCGCACCGAATGTATCGATGGTCATCAGTTTGCCGTCCATGCCGATGAACTGGTGCCAGCCGAAGCTCGCCGCCATTTCGACCGCCGTCCTGTTACTGATATCCTTGTTCAGTACACTGTCTTTATAGTCCTGATCCTGTTTCATGAAGGCCTGCATGTTCGGGATGGAAGCCACTTTGATGTTGACACCCTGTTCCTTAAGCTGTTTTGCAGCATTCACGGCAAGGGGGACCTCGCTGCCGGAAGCGAAGACGATTGCATCATCGCCTTCATCACAGATGATATACCCGCCGCGCTTCACACCTTCTTCGACCGTCTCCTGCGCAGCCTCGGTCACTTCTACATCCTGACGTGTCAGCACTAGCGCCGTCGGTGCGTCGGTCGACTCGATCGCCACTTTCCAAGCGGCTCTTGTTTCATTGCCGTCTGCCGGCCGTATCGTGTTCAGATTCGGAATCGCCCGCAGCCCGGCCAGCTGTTCGACCGGTTCATGCGTCGGCCCGTCTTCGCCGACCGCGATGGAATCATGGGTCAGTACATATGTGACAGGCAGTTTCATCAGCGCGCTCAGACGGATGGCAGGTTTCAGATAGTCACTGAATACAAAGAACGTGCCACCGTAAGGTTTGATGCCGCCGTGGGCAGACATGCCGTTCAATGCAGCCGCCATTGCAAATTCACGTACGCCGAACCATATGTTCCTGCCGGCGTAATTATCTTTGCTGAAGTCTTCCTCACCGCTGATGGAAGTTTTATTGCTTCCTGCAAGGTCGGCTGCACCGCCGAACAATGAAGGAACGGATTTTGAAAGTGCCTGTATCATGTCGCCGGAAGTGCCGCGGGTCGCTTTTTTGGTGCCGGCTTCATACTCCGGAAGTTCTTCGCCATAATCTTCAGGCACTTCCTCATTGATCGCCGCTTTGAATTCCGCCGCCTTTTCAGGTTCGGCCCCGGTGTATTCTTCAACGAGTCTGATCCATTCATCCTGAGCTTCGTTGCCCCTTTTATTCAGGGTTTCATTGAAGCGTTTGTATACTTCGTCTTCGATCACAAAGCTCTCTTCAGGATCGAGGCCGTAGTGTTCGAAGGCTGCCTTGCGCTCATCCGGGCCGAGGGGTGCACCATGGGCATCACTCTTACCTGATTTTGTCGGCGCACCGTAGCCGATGACGGTCTTGACTTCGATCATCGAAGGCTGATCCGCCCCCTTGGCATCGGTGATCGCCTGGTCGATTTCTTCCAGATCGTTGCCGTCCTTGACCAGAATGTAATTCCAGCCGTAAGCTTCAAATCTTTTTTTGATGTCTTCAGAGAAACTCTTATCCAGATCTCCGTCCAGGGAAATATCATTGGAATCGTATAGCACGATGAGATTGTCGAGATTTAAATGACCTGCAAGTGAAGCCGCCTCATGGGAGACGCCCTCCATCAGATCACCGTCACTTGCCAGTACATAAGTGAAATGGTCGACCACTTTGAATTCATCGGTGTTATATTTTGCAGCGAGGTGCTTTTCCGCCATTGCCATGCCCACGCTCATTGCAAAACCCTGACCGAGAGGACCCGTTGTAATTTCAACGCCTTCCGTATGTTTGAACTCCGGATGCCCCGGTGTTTTGGATTCATACTGCCTGAAATTCTTGATTTCTTCCATTTCCAGTGCGCCGGCCAGATGAAGCAGGCTGTAGACCAGCATTGACCCGTGACCCGCACTCAGGACGAAACGGTCACGGTCGAACCATGACATCGAATTCGGGTTGTAGTTCAAATGCCTGCTCCACAATGTATATGCCATAGGCGCCGCACCCATCGGCAGGCCCGGGTGACCTGAGTTTGCTTTTTCAATTGCATCAATTGAAAGTGTACGGATTCTGTTGATCGCTAACTGATCTGTCTTATCAAAAGCCATGTTTAAAATCTCCTCTTATTTTCTAATATTTTTCTCTCTCTGGATTGTCTTCAACTTTTCCGGAGTGACGTCGCTTCCTTCCGGATCGATCACTTTCGTATTTTCGACCTGGGATTTGAATGACTGCCGGAAAGCCTTCAAATATTCCTGGCGTAATTCTTTCTGCTCTGCCGCTTCTTCTGAAGTCAGCACAGCTTCCTTCTTCTTTCTCGCAAGTTCATTTATGCGATCAAGTTTGCGTTTTTCGAGCATAAGCCTCAACCCTTTCTTAATATAATTTAACACAAAAAAAAGTATGAGACCATTCTCATACTTAAATATTTACTCCACCATGGTGACCGTCTTCAATCCACTCCCGTAATCCTCTTCCGTCAGCATCTTCTCTTCCACGAGCCCATCGATATCCTCCGGTGTGTTCGTATGCTGTTCGACTGCCATGATTTCATTGTGTACCTCTTTTGTATATAAATCATCGGAATATGCGTTCTTGTCGTCGTCGTTGAACATGATGTATATCGTCCCCACCATCACCACTGCCATGAATAACAGGACGAAACCTTTCACTTCGTTGAACATCACCATTTCCTCCTCGAACATTTGTTTGTATACAAATATTATCAGAACAAGCGTTCTAGGTCAACCATTTTACGAACAAATGTTTGTAACGCCTGTCCATATATGGTATCATTGTTATAAATAAAGGGCCGGAGGTAATGTTATGAAAGATTTAAGCGACAGACAGAAACAGATTTTTCAATTTATAAAGAGAACAGTACAGGATAAAGGTTATCCGCCGAGTGTCAGGGAAATCGGAAATGCCGTTGGCCTGCAGTCGAGCTCGACGGTACACGGCCATATGGCAAAGCTTGAAGACAAAGGTTACATCAAACGGGACCCCACCAAACCGCGGGCGATTGAAATAGTACAGGTGGAAAACCAGTCGCATACTCCTGTGATCCAGGTTCCCGTCCTGGGTAAAGTCACTGCCGGGCTGCCTATTACGGCAGTTGAGAATGTGGATGAGTACTTCCCTTTGCCCGAACATTTCACTGCCAACCATAACAGTGAAATCTTCCTTCTCAACGTCGAGGGGGACAGTATGGTGGACGCCGGCATTTTTGACGGCGACCGGGTCATCGTCCGCAAACAGAACATCGCACATAACGGCGATATCATCGTTGCGATGACCGAAGATGACGAGGCGACGGTCAAACGCTTCTATAAAGAAAAAGGCTATTACCGTCTGCAGCCGGAAAATCAAACGATGGATCCGATTTACCTGGACAGTGTCACGGTACTTGGAAAAGTCGTCGGTCTTTTCAGGGAATTCTGATGCAGCATCCAATAGTAAAATCCGCCGGGGCCCGGCGGATTTTACTTTTCTATATAATTTTCGGTGTAGTACGGTATCTCTTCAGCACTGTATCCCACCCCGATGCCCACGTGGGTGTACGAGTCGTTCAAAGTGTTGACGCGGTGCTCTTTTGAATTCATCAGGCTATGGTGTGAAAAGATCGGAGAAGTATGACCCATCGCAATATTTTCACCGGCCTGCCTGAACCGGAATTCCTCTTCCAGTATACGGTCTTTTAAAGTACCGCCATCTGGAGAGTCATGGGAGAAATATATGTTTTCCGCCATGTCATCACTGTGCTTCCTTGCTGCAGCGCCGGTGCCCCCATGCAATTCTAGAGGCCGGGCGCCGTATCGAAGGCGTGCTGCATTGATCAGATGATAGTTCATCATTTCATTATCCATGACTGACGGGTGATTATACATGCCGTTGCCGCCCTTCATTTCCGATGCCTTGGCAACAAGCAGCCCGTTCACTTTATCCGCCTCGTGTAAATCGTAAAAGAAGTAGACATATATATCATCTATTTTAAATACATCGTATTCATCATTCTCCACAATCAGGTGTTTTGCGCCCTTATCCACTGTTCTGATGGGAGTTCCATATACATCATGGATGCTGGCCCGGTCCATGCCCTCCATATTGATGGAATTGACGGTGACTTCGTCATTATTGGTGTATAGACCGGTGATCATCCCGTCATTCACCAGCACCATATGAAATATCCCATTATTGATGATATTGAAATCACCTTGAAATTCACTGCCGAGCGTCACCGCAATATCTTCCGCTTCCGCAGTGAAGGGGTCGCCGATGTCATATTCGACAGAATATGACTGTGTACTGTTGACCTGCTCTATTTTAGAAGTATCATAATTAGGCAGGATGTACATGTTCAGCCATTCGGTGGCATAATCCCGGTGCAGCCCTTCCCTCATATCATAGGATGCGGCCGCCGGATGCATAAAGAACACGAACATTGTCATCACCATCAGATATATCAGTTTTTTAAACACGACATCACCCGTCTCACTGCTAAGAATTTATCGAGAAAATCAACTTATCTTTGGAACATACCTTATACCTGCACTGCTTCAGGAAATTTCGACGAGCAGATTATCTATCAACCTTGCCCTTTCGTACTGGAGGGCTATGAATATAATGATATCCGTTTCAATACGATCGACAGGATCCAGATCGGGATAACTGAATATTTGAAGATCGTCGACCTTCCCCGAAGTATGAGCATCAATGTAATTTTTAATTCCCCGGATGACGGCCCCTGCATCTTTTTCACCATCATGTATGATTTCTTGACCCAATTTCAAGCCTTTGTATACTTGGGGGGCTTCGGATACTTCCTGATCACTCAAGTTCGTATTCCGGCTGCTTTTGGCAAGACCGCTGGCATGCCTTTCAGTTTTAACAGGCAGTATTTCCACATCATGATTGAAGTCCTCCACCATCCGCTGGATGATCATCAGCTGCTGCCTGTCTTTTTCACCGAATGCCGCATAATCCGGTCTGATGACATTGAAAAGCTTATTGACGACTGTAACGACCCCTTCGAAGTGGCCAGGGCGCTTCAAGCCGTCCAGCACATCGGCCATGCTCTTCAGTGAGATGTCGAGTTCAGGTTCACGCGGATACATTTCTTCCGTCGCGGGGTGGAAAACATAATCCACACCCGCTTCCCTGCATATTTCAAGGTCACGCTCAAGGTCGCGTGGATAATTGTCGAAGTCCTCATCCGGTCCGAACTGCAATGGATTGACGAAGATGCTCACCACTACGGTATCACCATGCTTCCCTGCTTCCTCCACCAGTTTCATATGTCCACTGTGCAGTGCACCCATCGTGGGTACGAGAGCAATACTGCCGGTATCCTCACTCTTTAAGAACTTCCTGATCTCACTGATATTACCTGTCGTCTTCATCCTCATACACCTTCTTTTTATAAGTTGTATGTTCATCCGGAAATGATTTGCTTTTCACTTCGGAAACATATGCTTTTATGGCTTTGATGCCAATGCCGTCAAAATCCCCATACTGTTTAACAAATCTCGGCGGTCTGCCTGTGCCGTATTTGAGCACATCATGGTAAACAAGCACCTGGCCGTCCGTGCCGACACCCGCACCAATCCCGATCAGCGGCATTTCCACCGCACCGGCAGCTTTTTCTGCAAGATCGGCCGGTATCGCTTCAAGCACCGTCATCACCACACCAAGTGATTGGAACACTTCAAGTGTCCCGATGAGTTCTTCCGCCTCTTCTTTTGAAGAGGCCTGCATTTTGAAGCCGGTGATGCCGACCGACTGGGGGGTAAGGCCGAGATGCCCCACCACAGGGATGCCGGCATCGACGAGTCGATGCACAAAGTACTGCAGGTGTGCACCTTCGATCTTCACTGCATTTGCCCCGCTCTCCTGATACAGCCTGATGGCATTTCCAACTGCCTCCTCATGGCTCACATGGTAAGTCCCGAATGGCATATCCACCACGATATATGTATCCGGTGCACCGCGTCTCACCGCTTTGGTATGATGGATCATATCATCGAGCGTCACTTCAACCGTGGAATTGTAGCCAAGCACCGTCATCCCGAGCGAGTCCCCGACCAGGATCATATCCACACCGGCAGCTTCAGCCTGAAGTGCACCCGGATAATCATATGCAGTCAGCATCGTGATTTTTTCATCATTTTTCTTCATCTCAATAAAATCCATTGTCGACTTCATTAATTTTCCTCCTGAGAGATCTTTAAGTTATAATTATCTTACCACATTATACTATTTTAATAGGAGGTATCCGTGATGAAAATTGCCTGCATAGGGATCGGCGCCGTCGGCAGCATCATCGCAAGGGAATTGAAGGTGACGACGCTTCATGTCGATTTATACTCCAGGACGGGAAGCGCCAGCTTCACAGTTTATGAAAATGATGAATACACTACATATGAATATCCTGTAGACCCGGTAGATGAAGCACGGAACAAAGTATATGACATCATCTTCATTGCCGCAAAAGCCACCGCCTTGAAATATTTGAGGGAAATCATTCCGGAAATGTCACATGACGGTACAGAAGTCGTCCTGTGTCAGAACGGCATGGGGTACGATCACTGGTTTGAAAACGGCGTGCCGAGTGTGGTTTATATCAGCGGCCAGAAAAAAGAGGATCATATAGAGCATTTCAGGGACAGTAGATTGATCATCCAGAATGAAAAATACCGATACATTGATTCTCTTATAAAGCTGATTGAAGCAGAGGAAGACATCCGCCTTGAAATCTTAAAAGTGAATGATTTTGAAAAGCTGAGATATGAAAAGCTGCTCATCAACCTCGGTGTCAACACCATGACTGCCCTCTCCCAGAATACCGCCCGGATCTTCCAGGATGCGGACGTGGTGGCCCTCACCCGCAGGCTGCTGAAGGAAGGGCAGGCTGTCATCAACCGCAGATCCCATGTCATCAGTGATGATTTCATCGACGAATCGGTCAAACTGTTCAAAAGCTACCCGGACCATATGGGTACAAGCATGTATTATGACGTTATGAATGAAACGGTGACGGAGTATGCGTTCATACAGAAATACTTCTATGATAATAAGGGAAAACTCGATACACCCGTGCTTGATGTGATATATACTTTGTTGAAGGGCTATGCCATCGGCAGGGAAAAGAGTTAAAGACCGCATCTGCCAGGCAGATGCGGTCTTCAATATTATGTGCCGCAAAAAGTGTTCCGGATCATCTCTTCTTCACCGGGCGGTCGCTTATAGTATTCATCGTGTGAATCATCGAATGGTGTCTGCAGCACTTCTATCAGTTTTTTGGTTTTGGAAAGATCATCGGTCTTCTCAGCGTAGAATAAGGCCTCTTCCACCAGATGGTTGCGCGGGATCACGGCGGGATTGGTGTTGACCATCAGCACGCGGGCATCTTCGATCGTCTGGTCTTTTTCCTGAAGCGCCGATTCCCATCTGACAAGCCACCCACGAAGCTTTTCCTCATCTTCCACTTTGATGCTTTCAATATTGCCGAGTGACAGCGCCCTGAATGTGGAAGTATAATCCAGCGCCTCTTCTTCCAATATTTCAAGCAGATCGAGGACCAGCGCCACATCGCTCTCTTCCGGCGCCGGTATGCCTATTTTATTGACCATGTCCGCCAGCCAGTACGCCTGGTACAGATCCTTGTAGTTATCCAGCTTCTCCTGAGCGATTTCTATCGCCTTCTCCTGCTCTTCATGGAGCAGCGGCAGTAGCGTTTCAGCGAACTTGGCCAGATTCCACTGCGCGATGCCCGGCTGATTCCTGAATTGGTACCTGCCTTGGACATCGATCGAACTATACACCGTTGTTGGATCGTAATAATCCATGAATGCACATGGTCCGTAATCGATGGTCTCACCGCTGATTGCCATATTATCCGTATTCATCACACCATGGATGAATCCGATCGATTGCCATTTCGCAATCAGATAGCTCTGAGCATGGACGACAGCTTCCAAAAACAGCTCGTATTTATTCTCTTTCTCCGTAAAGTCCGGATAATGACGTTCAATTGCATAATCGGCAAGCTCTTTTGCAGCAACTTCACTTTCAATGATCGCATACTGGAAAGTGCCCGCTCTTAAATGACTGCTTGCGATTCTGGTCAGTACGGCACTTTTTTGTGTCGTCTCCCTTATGACGGTATCACCCGTGAGTGTGACTGCGAGGCTCCGCGTCGTAGGGATTCCGAGCGCATGCATCGCCTCACTGATCACATACTCCCGTAGCATGGGGCCGAGCGGGGCGCGTCCGTCCCCCGACCGGGAGTATTTCGTCCGCCCGGAGCCTTTCAGTTGTATATCATATCTCTGATCATTGCAGACATGCTCCCCGAGCAGTACTGCCCGGCCATCACCAAGCTGTGTGAAGTTTCCGAACTGGTGCCCGGCGTATGCCATCGCAATCGGTGTCTCTCCAGCGATTGCGTTACCGGACAGCACCCCCGCACCTTCGGGTGAATGGAGTGCCGATGCCTCCAATCCGAGGCTCAAAGCAAGCCCGGTGTTGAACAATACTATTTCAGGGCTGCTGGATTTTTCAGGTTCTGTTTCTGTATAAAAGTGCGGTGTCAACTGCTTATAGGTCGTTTCAAAATTGAAACCGAACGTCATTGTCTCATCTCCATTCCAAATTCATATTAATTCTTCCAAAGCCATATGCAGTGCATAGATGACATGTTCCATGACCAATCCGCCTTGTACAAAAACGGTATATGGCGCTCTGATGGGGCCGTCTGCACTCAATTCGAGGGAAGCGCCCTGGACAAAGGTGCCAGCGGCCATGATGACCGGGCTCTGATAACCTGGAATGAGGTCCGGGACCGGCATGAATTTCGCATTGACCGGACTGGCCTTCTGGATCATCTGTGTGAATTTGATCATCTCTTCCTCGCTGTTGAAGCTGACCGTCTGGATGAGGTCCGTCCTTTTATCCCCCGGAAGCGGATCGGTTGCCATACCGAGCCTGCCAAGTACATGGCTCGTTAAAACAGCGCCGTTCAGACTCTCCATGACAGCATGCGGGGCCATATAAAAACCCTGGAACATATCAGTCAGTACATTGAGGCTCGCCCCCATCTCCTTGCCGATGCCCGGCACCGTCAGCCGGTAGCTCACCCGCTCGACGAGGTCTGTCCGCCCCGCAATATAGCCGCCCATCTTGGCGATCCCGCCGCCGGGATTCTTGATCAGGCTGCCGGCAATGATGTCCGCACCCGCCTCAAGCGGTTCCTTCTCTTCAACAAACTCCCCGTAACAGTTGTCCACAAATATGATGAGGTCCGGATGCTTTTCCTTGATTGAACGGCAGACCGTTTCAATTTCATCGATCGACGTCGAACGTCTCAAAGAATAGCCTCTGGAACGCTGGATGCCTATCACTTTCGTCCTGTCATTGATGGCGTCCATTATCCCTTCAATATCGAAAGTCCCGTCCTTCAAATCCACCTCCCCGTAAGACACGCCTTCTTCATGAAGGCTGCCGATGTCATCTTTGCTGCGCCCCACCACTTTTTCAAGTGTGTCATAGGGTGTGCCCGTGATATAAAGCAGTTCATCACCTTTCCTCAACAGCGATAAGAGCACCAGGCTGATTGCATGGGTGCCTGAGATGATCTGGCTTCTGACGAGTGCATCTTCAGCCTTGAAGACATCCCGGTAGATATACTCGAGTTTGTCACGGCCGATGTCATTGTAGCCGTATCCCGTCGTTCCTGAGAAATCCGTATCGGTCACTTCATTGTCGAGAAAAGCCTGCATCACTTTTGAAAAATTTTTGTATCCCAATTTTTTATTTTCTTTAATGATCGGTTCGATCTCTTCCAGAGATGCTTCAATCAAATTTCTTACTGCCAATGTCGTCACTGCCTACAATCCTTTCAATCCATCCACCTTCCGGTGAATAGCCGTATACTTTCAATGCACCTGTTTCTTCATCAGTGCGCGTACCTTCAACAATCGTTGCGTTCTTCAAAGAATAATATAAATGTGAGTTTTCCGCAGCCAACTCGACTTCATACTTTTCAAAATGCTGCTTCATGAAATCTTCCAGGTGCTGATTCAGTTCGTTCTGCGCTGTATTTTTCGATACATGCACAGCATGTTCATCAGTGACCAGATTTTCATAATGGTTCAAATCGGTCTTATTGAAATATATGATCTGTGGAATATCCGTCATATCGAGGTCCTTCATCAACTTTTTGACAGTATCATAATGCGCCATGATATCGTCTGCATTGTTATCGATGACATGAATGATGAAATCACTGTCCCCGGCTTCTTCGAGTGTCGACTTGAAGCTTTCCACCAGAGTGGTCGGCAGGTTTTGAATGAACCCGACGGTGTCAGTCACTATACAGTTGAAGCCGGCAGGTGTCGTCAGCTGCCTCGTCTTTGGGTCGAGGGTGGCGAACAGCTTGTCTTCCTCAAGCGCATCGCTGTCCGCCATGATATTGAACAGAGTGGATTTGCCGGCATTCGTATAACCGATCAGCGATACTTTGACAGCCTGATTTTTTCTTCTCTGCTCCCGATACCTCTCCCGGTGGTTGATGATCGTCTGCAGCTGATTTTTGATTTCCTTGATGCGTGTGTTGATATGGCGCCTGTCCGTCTCAAGCTTGGTTTCACCGGGGCCTCTTGTACCTATCCCGGCGCCCAGCCTGGATAAATTGATGCCTTGGCCTTTGAGCCGTGGCACCAGGTATTCGAGCTGGGCCAGCTCAACCTGCAGCTGTCCGGCCTTACTGTGGGCCCTCAGACTGAATATATCGAGGATGACCTGGGTCCGGTCTATGACTTTCGTGTCCAGTACAGATTCAATCTTCCGGTTCTGGCTCGCCGTGATTTCATCGTTGATGATGCAATAGTCCATCTCATCCCCGTTCTCTTCTGCCACCGACTCCAGGAATCCGATGCCGACATAGCTTTTCGGATCGATTGCATTCCTGTTTTGTATATATGAACCTGTCACTTCAATGCCGCTCGAAATCGCCAGGCTCTTCAACTCCTCCACTTCAGAATGGATATCTTTTACATCGAACGTATTGACTGCGATGATGATGCCTTTAAGATTCTCTGCCATGAAATCGGGCCACCTCCAACAATTGATTTCGTCTCGGATAAATGTTTAAATCTATAGTGTTTAGTGTACTTATTATATATATGGAATAATCGTTTTTAATTCAGAAAGGGGCGCTTCAAGTGAAAACACATATATATGACTTGAAGTTTAAAGGTGCGGATGGTCAGGAACATTTCATGAAAGACTATGAAGGAAAAGTCGTGCTGATCATCAATCTTCCGGCAGAGCCCGAGTATACGGAACAGCTGGCTGATCTTGATCATTTGTACCTTAAATATAAGGAAGTCGGTTTCAATGTACTCGGTTTTCCTTCCGATGACTTCAACAGGAGGATACCTGTTCCAAATCCTCTGGCCGGCAATAAAGAAAGAAGCACTTACGTCCCGGCTTTCCCTCTCATGGAGACCGTCCACGTCAGCGGCGAGGATGTCCACCCGCTGTTCCAGTATCTCACTGAAGGCAAGTCTGCACTTTTCACCAATAAAGTGAAATGGGACTATACGAAATTCATCATTTCCCGTGAAGGACGGGTCGTTTCCAGACACTCACCCCGGGTTCCCGTTTCACAGCTTGAAGAGGAAATCCAGCAGCTGCTCAGCGGCTAAAGATAAAACCCACCCAAAATTGGATGGGTTTTATTATTTTACAAAAGTGCTGATCGCATGCTTGTAGATCATATGACTCTTGCCGCCGGACTCCACTTTTATCACATATTTATCAAAATCCTTGATCTTGCCTTTCATCTGATAACCATTCTGCAAAATCACCGTGACTTCCAAATCCGCATCTTTGATGCCGTTCAAAAATTCGTCCTGAAGATTTAAGTTGTTCATAGTCTCGTGCCCCTTTTCATGATCTTAAAAATTGAGTCAAATCATTGAAGATTCTCTCTTTGCTCATTTCATCCTCCATGTCATACCAGTTGACTTCCAGCTGGTTTCTGAAGAATGTCAGCTGTCTCTTTGCAAATTGACGTGTATTCTGCTTGATCGTCTCCTTCACTTCCTGTAAAGAGGCATGGCCTTCGAAGTAAGGGATGAATTCCTTATACCCTATTGCGCCTTTGGCCGTCGTCGATAAATTGTGTTCCAAGTATAATTTTTCGGCTTCAGCGGCAATCCCCATCTCAAACATCTCTTCAACTCTCCGGTTGATCCTATCGTATAATATGGAACGTTCACGTTCCAATCCTATTATAAATGTATCATATTTAGGCGTGTGTTGATAGTCAGAGTCCTTAGCGGCCGGCCGCTGGCTGATCCTCTCGGACAGTTCAAATTTGATGAGCTGCCTGAGTATCCTCTGCCTGTTATTCGGATGGACGCCTGAGGCAAGGTCTTCGGATATGTCCTTCAGCCGGCCGTACAGTATGGTGGTGCTCAATTTATCGAGCTTCTGCATCAATTCACGTTTATCTTCATCGTCTTCATCATGGAAATCATAATCATATATGAGGGCGCGTATATAATGGCCGGTGCCACCGACGATGAAAGGGATTTTCTCATCTTCGTGATACGTATCTATCAGATCATCAACTTCGAGTTTGAAATCATGAACGGAAAAACTCTCGCCGGTTTTTTTAATGTCAATCATATGGTGGACGACACCCCTCGTTTCCTCCGGTCTGATCTTACCCGTTAAAATATCCATATGCTGATACACCTGCATTGAATCACCACTGATGATATCCAGATCGAAATTTTCAGCTATGTCAAGCGACAGTTCGGTTTTACCGACTGCCGTAGGACCGATCAGCACGATTAATTTTTCATTGGTCGACATGTGACATCACCCATTCCAAAAGTTTTTGATATACTTGTTCCCTGTTTTTTTCATGCAGCACTTCATGACGGCTCTTTTCATATAACTGAACTGTCACGGAATCCGTGTGCCGGGCCATTTTCTTCCCCAGTGCACGGACGTCTTCTCCAAAACCGGAAAACGGGTCTTCCTTTCCACCGATCAGTAAAACCGGAATATCCGGCTGATAACGCTCCAGGATCCCGGCACCGTCCACAACCCTTATATTCTTCACTATTTCAGCCAGTGCATTGAAGGTCATATTATGTCCGCAAAACCGGTCTGCGTTGAAATCCCGGACGACTTCCATATCACTGCACAACCAGCGGTTATGTGCCTTTTCAGGAAAATGGCCATCATACCCGAAAAAGGCGAGCCTCGTCAGACAGTCACCCCTGACTTCCGGTATGAAATGCTTTGCCCCGTTCATCAGCCGTGATAAAAGTGCGTTTGATAAGCCTTTTTTACTGCCGGTGCCGATGATGATCCCCCCGTCATATACCGATTCGGCAAGGAGGCGCCGGGCTGCAATCGACCCCATCGAGTGACCGGTTATGAAGGTCTTCAAATGTTCGGGTATGAGTGTCCTGACCATCAGGGCATCTTCTGTAAGGTCATCGAAGCTTGCGAAATGACCCGGATTTTCAGCTTCAGCTCCATGGCCCCTGTGGTCATGGATGATGACTAAAATATCATTGGCCATCAGCCATGTGCAAAACTCGTCATACCTGCCCATATGTTCCGCCATGCCATGAAGTATCTGCACCGCCACCACCGGTGCTGCCGGCCTGAACAGTTTCGCTGTAATCCTGTAATCTCCATTGTAAACTTCCTCATAATAAATCAATCCGGCCTTCCCCCTATTTCATGATCCTGTTGAACATCCTTTCAATCTCATATGTCGTCATCTGTATGATCACCGGTCTGCCGTGCGGACATGTGTACGGACTTTCGCACTTGTTCAATGCTTCAAGCAGGGCTTCCATCTGCCTCTTATCCAGATGATGGTTTGCTTTGATGGACTTTTTACAGCTCATCATGATCGACATCTCTTCCCTGTAATCGTTGACGCTGAAATGGTCTTTATGACAGATGAAGTCGATGACTGAGGCGATATCTTCCTCCGGATCCTCCGTTCTTATCCAGTCCGGATACCGGGAGACCGAATAATTCTTTGCACCTGTCTTCTCTATCTCGAACCCGAGATCCTTCAAGTCGTGGATCTTCTCATCGATGGTGATGACGTCATCCAACGGAAATTCGAATGTATACGGAATCAAAAGCGGCACGCCGTCCCCGTCCTTTTGGATGTTTTCATAGTAATATTCGTATTTGATCCTTTCCTGTGCGGCATGCTGGTCCATCATGTACATCCCGCTGTCGTTCTGCATCAATATATAAGTGCCGTGCAGTTGACCTATGATTTCAAGATAAGGCAGCTTCTGCTTCTGCAACGATGGTGCTGTCCCGGTGGCTGTCCCGGTCTCACTGCCGCCGGGCTTTTCCCTCTTCACCCTCCCCCGGTGGCTGTATGGAGCCCTCTCTTCAGTTCTGAACACAGGTTCCCGGGCTCTGGAAGCCGGCCGCTCAGCCGCTTCTTTGACGCTGCCGGTATTGAAATCTTGTTTTGGAGACGTGCCCGGCGCTGCCGTCCCGGCACGCCGGGAGAATTCGAACTTCGGCTGTTCGGCTTTTTCTTTTTCGCGTTTCTCAGTGTTTTTTTCAACATCGGGTATCAATGTCTCTTCCCTCAAAGCATTCCTTACAGTGTTTTCAACAAGCGCGTTCAATTCCATCTCCTTTGAAAACCTGACTTCCGTTTTTGCGGGATGCACATTCACATCGACGATCTTCGGATCCATTTCCATGTTGAGCACCGCTATCGGATATTTATCTTTCGGCTGCAGGGTATGATAGCCGTTTATGATGCTCTGTGTCAGCTTGAAATTTCTGATGAACCTCTGGTTTACGGATAGGTTGATGAAGTTCCTGTGGCTCCTCGTCACTTCAGGTTTTACGATATAACCGGTGATATGAAAATCCGGTGATTCGGCTTCCACAGGCACCGCCAGTCTTGCGACATTGATACCATAAATATCGGCGATCACCGCTTTCAGGTCCCCCTTTCCTCCCGTGCGGAGTTTCTCCCTCCCGTCGATCAGCAGTGTAAAACTGATGGCAGGATGGTTCAGGGCCATACGCTGAACGATATCAATGACCTTTCCCGCTTCGGTCCTGAGGGAACGGACATACTTAAGTCTCGCAGGGGTGTTGAAGAAAATCTCACGGATGGTGATATCCGTGCCGTTCCTTGCTTTGCCAGGTTCATCGGCGACGATGGCACCGCCCTCATACTGCAGTTTTACAGGTTCCGATTCCTTGTGCATCGTCTCGAGGGTGACCTTCGCCACTGCCCCGATACTTGCAAGTGCCTCCCCCCGGAAGCCCATCGTGCGTATCTGGAATAAATCATAGTCGTCACCGATCTTGCTTGTCGCATGACGCTCGAACAAAAGCGGCGCATCTTCCGCTTCAATCCCCTCACCGTCGTCGATCACCCGGATTTCCTTCATGCCGGATTCTTCGATGCTCACCTGAATTTCCCCGGACCCTGCATCGATTGAATTTTCGATGAGTTCCTTGACGACGGAGCTCGGTCGTTCAACCACTTCCCCTGCAGCAATCTTATTTTGTATTTTTGGATCGAGGATCTTTATTTTACTCATTCCGATCATCCTTTACCATGCTGGTCAAATCGTTCAGTTTCTGCAGTCCTTCGAGCGGTGTCAGACTGTTCACATCAATCGCCTTCAGCGCTTCGAGGACATCCTGCGCTTCCTCCCCGACCGTTTCCAGATCATCGAGCGGCAGTTCCAGCTGGTATATATCCTCTGCATGCCCGGTTTTTCTGCCCGACTCGAGCGCCGCCAGCTTCTCCCTTGCATATGTCGTGACCTCTTCAGGCAGGTCGGCAAGCCTTGCGACATGTATGCCGTAACTCTTCTCGACCGCACCCGGCTTCACTTTATGAAGGAAGACGAGTTTTCCGTCATACTCCGTCGCTTTGACATGATAATTGCCAAGCCCTGCAAGTTCCGAATCCAGTCTGGTCAATTCATGATAATGTGTCGAGAAAAGCGTTTTGGCCCCGATGAAATTATGGATATAGACGAGCATGCTCTCGGCAAGCGCCATGCCGTCATAAGTGGAAGTGCCGCGCCCGATTTCATCGAAGATCAACAGACTGTCCTTCGTCGCTTTTCTGAGTGCTTCATTCGCTTCCATCATTTCGATCATGAAGGTCGACTTGCCGCTCGATAAGTCGTCACTGGCGCCGATGCGTGTGAATATGGCGTCGAAGATCGGAAGGGTCGCTCTTTTAGCAGGTACGAACATGCCCATTTGGGCCATGATGCTGATGATTGCCACCTGACGCATATAGGTGCTCTTGCCGGACATGTTCGGTCCTGTGATGAGATAGATGAATTCATCGCCGTCCATCTTCAGATCATTCGGCACATATGTGTTCTCACCGATCACCTTTTCGACGACCGGATGCCTCCCGTCCGCCACATCGAATTTCTCCCGGTCGAATTCCGGCTCGGTCAGCCGGTACGTATTGGCGACTTCCGCAAAAGCGAGGAGACAGTCGAGTGTGGAGATCATTTCAGCGGTCTTCTGCAGACGTTCCACATACTTCTCCATCACTGTCCTGAGCTCCGTGAACAGCCGGTATTCAAGCACGATGCTCTCATCTTCGGCAGTCAGTATTTTCGATTCCATCTCTTTGAGTTCAGGCGTGATGAACCGTTCTGCATTCGTCAAAGTCTGCTTGCGGCTGTAGTCGAACTTTTCGGCATCGAAATTCATCGCATTGACTTTGGAGATTTCAATGAAATAACCGAAGACTTTATTGAATCCGATTTTGATGTTTTTGATTCCTGTCCGTTCACGCTCCTCTTCCAGATACTGATTCAGATAACTCCTTGCATTGTCCTGGATATACCTCAGTTCGGAAAGTTTCTCATCGTACCCGGATTTGAATATGTTCCCGTCCCGAACGGTTTTCGGCGGCGGGTCGAGCAGACTGTCGTTCAAGATATGAAAGAGGTCTTCAAGTGCATCGAAGCCGTGGAAGATCGGGAATTCAAGGAGTCCGAGCTCGGAGAGGATGTTTTTGATGTCGGGCAGGCCTTCCAGTGAATCCCTGATCTGTACCAGGTCTTTTGCATCTATATTGCCGAAACTGAGCCGGCCCACCAGTCTTTCTATATCATATACCTGGTTCAGCAGCCCGATCAGGTCCGCCCGGTCGATGAAATTGTCGAGGAACGTATTGACCACATCATGCCTCGCCTTGATCTCGGAAATGTTCATGAGGGGACGCTCGATCCATGACCGGAGCTTCCTTTTGCCCATCGGCGTTTCGGTCCGGTTCAAATACCAGAAAAGTGAACCTTTTTCCTTTTTTGTCTGTAAATTGCTTAACAGTTCCAGGTTGGAGACCGCCGCATGGTTGAGTTTCATGGCCCCGCTGATGCTGTGCTTCTTCACCGGCCTGAAATGCATGAGGCTCTTCATATTATTTGCGTTTATATATGAGAGGAGCAGATTCAGCACTTCATGCTCTTCGACATCCCCCGCCTTCTCCAGCTCGTGCTCTGCCACTTCAGTATAGACCGTATAAAGCGGCGGATCATTATAGATCAGCCCGAGCAGCCCCTCACTGTCTTCATCGACGACGATTTCCGCCGGTCCCACCCTTTCCACTTCACTCTTCAGTTCATTTTCATCGGAGGTGCTGAATGCATACAGTTCACCTGTCGAAATATCGGCATAGGCGGCACTGTAACACTCTCCATCGGTATATAAGGCGAGCAGGTAGTTGTTCCTGCCATCCTCCATGCCGAAATCGTCGATCAGGGTGCCCGGTGTGATGACACGCACGACATCGCGTTTCACCATCCCCTTGACTTCCCTCGGATCTTCCATCTGTTCACATATAGCGACCTTGTATCCATTGTCGATCAGCTTTGCGATATAGTTTTTCGCAGAGTGGTGCGGCACCCCGCACATGGGAATCGGGTCCTTTTTCTTATCCCTTGATGTCAGCGTGATTTCAAGCACTTTACTCGCAGTCACGGCATCATCGTAGAATAATTCATAGAAATCACCCAGTCTGAAGAATAAAAGTGCATCTTCATACCGTTCTTTGATTGTAAAATACTGTTTCATCATCGGTGTGACTGACGTTGCCATATTAACACTTCCAAATTAATAATTTTATCTTTTTAATTATATCATCATTCAAAGTCCGGGTTGAAGGATTTAACGCTCATCCATCATCCTCGCCAACACATTGCGCTTCTCCAGCTGCCTCAGGATGAACCAGGAGATCAGCGCGCCGATCAGGCTGCTTGCGATGAATGCCGGCGCGAGCACCATGAAGAAGCTGCCGTCCAGTCCGAGCACCAGTATGAGCGGGTAAGTCATCAGTGCACCGATCAGTCCTGTGCCGATGACCTCTCCGGCCACTGCAGCGGGCAGCTTTTTCAGCCGCCGGTACAGGAGCCAGGCCAGCAGCGCCCCCGCCATGCTCCCGGGGTAGGCGAACGGTGTGCCGGTGCCGAGCAGGATGCGTATCGTCGAAGACACGAAGGCCTGCAGCACCACCCACGGTCCGGTGAGCACAGCGCCGATCACATTGATCAGATGCTGCACCGGTGCAGCCCTGATGAAACCGAGCGGTATCGTCACGATCATGCCGAGTACTACATTCAGTGCAATCAGTATACTCGTCATCGTCAATTTCCTTGTCATATCAACAGCTCCCCTCAAATAAAAACAGCTGCACACCGACGGCGTACAGCTGCATTCCTATTATTATTCCATAGCATCCTGGTTGGGCCTGTTCCTCACGGCAGAGCCGGTCTCACCCATCAGCAGATCTCCGTCAGTCGAAGTGATCACTTCCTCGGTCACAGTTCGGCTGATTGCATGGGAAACAAGCTGCAGAAGTTCATTGACCTGCTTCTGCGAATCCTGGAACTGGTTCACAATCGGCATTTCGTCCAGTTCATCCTGGATTTTACTGATTTTTTCCTCCGTCATCTGGTAAGCACGTTCCTTACCGTAATTCTGGAAATTCACCGACTGCTTCTGGAGACTCTTCAGGCTCGCCATTCTTTCACGCACTTCCTGGTTTTCGTGAATTTTAGCTTCCGCCTTTTTGAAGAATTCCACCTGTTCCGTCTCAGCCATCATCTTGCCCAATTTTTTTGCTTCTTCCACGATTTCCTGCTTTGTATACATTACGCTTCCACCTTTTCTTCATTAAGCACTTCTACAAACTCACCCATTAAGGAATAATTTTTTGTTTCAGTGATTTTTACTTTGACTATTTTACCGATCACGCCATCATCCGGTGCCGTGAAATTCACGAGCTTGCTCTTATCCGTATAACCTGCATAAACATCATCACGCTTCTTGCTTGTCCCCTCGCACAGCACATTGACATACTCATCCTGGTATTTGCTGAGCGCATCACGTGTGTAATGTGTCACCAGTCGGTTCAGCCGCTGCAGACGGTCCTTCTTGTCCTGGTCGCTCACATTATCCTCCATTTTGGCGGCGGGTGTGCCGTCCCTCGGGGAGTAGATATATGTGTATGCATGTTCGAATCCGACTTCCTGGTACAGTGTCAGCGTATCCTGGAACTGTTCTTCCGTCTCGTTCGGGTAACCGACGATGATGTCGGTGGTGAGGGCCACCTCCGGCATCCGGTCCCTGATCTTGCCGACAAGTTCAAGATATTCTTCACGAGTGTACTTCCGCCCCATGATCTTCAGGACATCGTTATTACCGGACTGTACAGGCAGGTGGATGTGCGGCATCAGGTTTTCCCCTGTGGCGAGCACCTCGATCAGATTGTCCGTGAAATCCCATGGATGACTCGTCGTGAACCGTACACGCGGGATGTCCGTTTCGGATACATCACGCATCAGATCACCGAGATCGTAATTGTAATCGAGGTTCAGGTCTTTACCGTATGAGTTGACATTCTGTCCGAGGAGGGTGATTTCCTGATAGCCCCTTGCCGCCAGGTCCCTGACTTCATCGAGTATGTCTTCAGGCATTCTGGAACGCTCTTTTCCGCGTGTGAACGGGACGATGCAGTATGTACAGAATTTATCACAGCCGTACATGATGTTGACCCATGCCTTAGTGCCGCCTTCACGCACTTTAGGCAGGTTTTCGATGACGTCCCCTTCTTTCGACCAGACTTCGATGACTTTTTCTTTGGACATGTAAGCTTCATCGAGTATATTCGGCAGACGGTGTATATTGTGAGTCCCGAATATTATATCGACATTCTGGTATGACTTCAGGATCTTATTGACGACGGATTCCTCCTGTGCCATGCAGCCGCACACCCCGATCAAAACTTCAGGGTTATTCTGTTTGACGTGCTTCAGGTTACCGATCTCGCCGAAAACTTTATTTTCCGCATTCTCCCTGATTGCACATGTATTCAGCAGTATGACATCCGCATCATCGGTCGTATCGGTATGTTCATAGCCGAGTGCCGTCAGGATGCCGGCAATGACTTCAGTGTCATGTACATTCATCTGGCAGCCGTAAGTCCGGATGAAGAATTTGCGTCCCTTGCCGAGGCCTTTGAAGCGTTCATCTATTTCAAAATCCATATGGTATTCGACTTCAGCCTTGCCGCGCCTCCTTGCATCCCTTAAATTGGGCGGCTGATAGACATGCTGGAAGTACTGGCTGTAGTCTTTCTCTTCTTTTTTCTGAGTGACCTTCGAAGCATCCAGCCTCTGTTCTTCATTCATTTTAAAACCCCATTTACTCCATTGAAATATCTTTATTCAGTATAGCGGTTTTTAATGATAATTTAAAGTGCATTTAATCTTTTACCTGGCATCGGTGACTCCAATCAGGCTGAATGTACTGCCCGTCACGAAAGAGGTGAACACGATCACGAGCATCATCACGAGGAAGAGGATGTCGTACGGTGTGAAGCGGGTTTCGTAATAGTAGCTTCTCGGCCCGTCATCAAACTGTTTGGCCTCCATCGCAACGCCGAGCCTGTATGCGCGCCTGATGCTTTGTGACAATAATGTGATCACTGTGGTGATGAACCCTTTCAGCCCTGAAACATGCCTCTTATGGATCAGCGGTTTCCTGACTTTCCGGGTCTGACGGAGCATCATGTACTCACCCGCAATGATCGGCACCATGCGTATTGCAGCCATGAATGAATAGGCAAACTTGGGTTTCAGTCCGAGTTGGATCATCAGGCTGTAGAAGACATCGGTGAGCCTGGTGGTGAATATGACGAGCGAGCCGAAGAAAGACAGTGTGAGGCCGCGCATCATGACATGCACACCGCGCACCAGACTCTCTTCAGTGATGTGGATGAGCCCGAAGCGGAAAAGGGTCGTGGCGCCCGCCCCATACAGAACCATATACATTGCAGAAAAGGCGCCGAACACCAAAAACAACATTAGAACAATGGCCAGATATTTCAACCTGACACCTGAAAGTATGATGAGTACCGCCATCATCAGCACACTTAAATAAAAGAGCTGGTTCGGATCATGCATCAGGACGACAAGGATGAACATCAGAAGCCCGGTGGAGATTTTGGTGATCGGATTCACTTTGTCGATGAATGTGCTGCGTCGCTTTATTTTCTCAAGCATGTCCCGCACCCCGGATTTCCTTCAACTGTCCCTCTTCAATGATCAACCGCCTCGACGGATAGCGTTTTTTGATTTCACTGTCATGCGTGATCATGATGACGGTCACACCTTCTTCTACCAGTTCATTAAACATTTTAAGCAGCTCGAATGACAGTTTCTGGTCGAGGCCGAATGTCGGCTCATCAAAGATGATGACTTCAGGCACCCCGCCCGCAGCCGTCACCACGGACAGGCGCCGTTTCTGGCCGGTGGATATTTCGAGCGGGTGCAGGTGGCTGACATGCCGGAGTCCGATCCTCTCGAGCAGTGCAGCACATCTCCTCTCCGCCTCATCACGCGGATAATGCATCTCCAGGTTGATGAAGACTTCATCAAACACCTTATTGGTCATGAACTGGAGCTCCGGGTTCTGGAATACCGGGTAGACGGTGCCTGCAATGTCCTTCGTCTTTTTGACCCGCCTGCCATTGACATGGATGTGACCTTCGGACTTGATCAGTTTCAAGATGGCGAGCATCAGTGTCGTCTTACCGGTGCCGTTTTCCCCTTCAATCGTCAGCCATTCACCCTTTTTGACGTTCAGCGCATCAATGTTCAGAAGCGTTCTGCCGCCGCGTGCCAGTTTCATATCCCGGACTTCGATGACCGCTTCATCGCGAGGCCCCACTGTTTCAAAAACGGGCGCATAGTCCCATGAATGGGGATGCCAGACACCATAGTCGTTCAGCAGTTCGATATGATCCCTCATCACTGCTTCGGGGGCCTCATCTATGATCAGCTGTCCGGCTGCATCCATCAGTATGACCCGATCCACTTTATTCCATATCTCATTCACCCTGTGTTCAACTATGACGACCGTCTTATCATGCCACACATCCTGAAGCGTTCCCCAGAGGTCCGTCACCGCCGCCTCGTCAAGCATGCTTGTCGGCTCATCCAACAGCAGTGTATCGGCCCCCTGCAGCAGTGCAGATGCGATGGCGAGCCTTTGCTTCATGCCGCCGGACAGATCGTTGATTGCCATGGTGAATTCCACCCTTAGGCCGACTGCACGGAGTGCATCTTCCATCATCCCGCCCATCTCCGGACGCGGGATGCGCCTGTTCTCAAGTATGAAGGCAAGCTCCTCGCCGACCGTGGGCATCGTGAACTGGGAATCCGGATCCTGGAAGACATAGGCTGCTTTTGGATCCACAGTGAGGACATCCGCCTTGAAAGGTATATCCATACTGCGCGGTATATTGCCGCCGAGCAGGTTCAAAAGTGTGCTTTTCCCGGAGCCGGAGGGTCCGAGCAGCAGCACTTTCTCACCCTGCCGGATGGATATATTCAACCGGTCGAACCGTCTCTCCTCAGCTTCGGGGAATCTTAATCTGAGATTTTCAATTTCAATGACCAAGCCCTTTACAACCCTTCATGGTGCTTCATGTTACGGCTCCCGACAAACTTCAATACTCCGGTCTCCCGGAGTGCCTGATAGATCAGGTGTGCAAGAACGCCGGCGATGAGTGCACCGCTGATGATCCGCAAAGTGAACATCAGTATGATGTTCCAGGCCGCCACTTCAGCAAGATAACCGTAAAACCAGTCGAGCGGCAGGGTGATGAGGGCGGCGGCGATGCCTGCCCAGACTGCCGTCATCATCCTCGTGCTCTCATATTTCGTAAAGGCAAAAACAATCTCGACAGCCAGGCCCTGCAGCAGCGCATAGACCATTAAAAACGCATCAAACTGCAATGTGACGATCGTTTCCCCGGCACCAGCCGCAAACTCTGCGAGTATCGCCACACCGGGTTTGCGGAGTATCAGTACGGCAACGACAGCCGCGATGAACCACATGCCGTATACAAGCTCATTCAGATGGAGTCCGAGCGGCTGCAGCACCGTATATACGGCGCCCCATATTGAATAAATCACTGCAAACACCAGTCCGATCACGACCGTGATCAGCACATCGGTTAAAGTCAAACCTCTTTTTCTTTCCATATCCCTGCTCCTAAAACGTATTTCCAAATAAAAAAACACACCGCAAAACGTACGGTGTGCATATAATGAAATATGCCACTTCCCTACGCTAGCATGATCTAGATCAGGTATTAAGGGTGAATCTCAGCCCGTACGGGCACCCCCAGTGGATGTGTTTATTATTCAGTTAACCCATATGATAGTACATTCATGTGAATTTGTGAAGTCATTTTGCGTTGATCATTTCATAATAGCGGCCTTTCCTGCGCATCAGTTCTTCCTCGGAGCCTGATTCGAGCATCTGCCCCTGCTCAAGTACGAATATCCGGTCGACGGCCTTGATCGTATTCAGACGGTGGGCAATGATGATGCTCGTACGGCCCTTCATCAGATGTTCCAGTGCCTCCTGGATTTTAAGCTCGGTCACGGTATCTATACTGGAAGTCGCCTCATCCAGCAATAATATCGCCGGGTCGGTGACGAGGGCGCGGGCGATGGATATCAGCTGCTTCTGCCCCTGCGATATGAATCCTTCATCAAGCTCCAACACCGTATCATAGCCGTCCTCGAGCTGCATGATGAAATCATGCGCATTGGCGAGCTTCGCCGCCTCGATGACATCTTCATCCGTCGCATCAAGCTTGCCGTATCTGATGTTTTCCCTGATCGTCGCCTCGAAGAGGTAGGGGTCCTGCAATACGAAAGCCGTCTGTGAGCGTATTGTATGGCGCTTATAATCCGTGAGGTTCGTTCCATCGATCAGTATTTCACCGCCGTCCACTTCATAAAACCTTGCGAGCAGCTGCATGACCGTGGTCTTGCCTGCCCCGGTCGAGCCTATGAGTGCGACCGATTCACCGGCGTCGATGGAGAATGACAGATCACGGATCGTATGCTCGAACTGTTCTTTATCGTAGGAGAAATAGACGTTTTTAAAATCGATTTTTCCCTCGACCGCCTGATCTTCAATGGTGCCGTCATCGGTTTCAGGTTCCGTGTCGATGATCGTGAATACCCGTTCCGCACCGGCAATCGCGGATAGCACCTGGTTGAACTGGTTGGAGAGGTCGGCGAGCGGGCGTGTGAACTGCCTTGCGAATTCAGCGAAGATCACTATCGTCCCGATTGTGATCAGGCCGTCCGTATACAGTGCCATGAGGCCGCCGGCACCGGCGACGATCGCAAAACTGATGTTGTTCAGCATATTCATGATCTTCGGTATGAACCCGGCATACAGCAGGGCCCAGAAAGTCACATGACGGAGGTTTGCTGCACGTTCCTCGAAGTCATTGATGGTGCGTTCTTCCTGGGAGAAGACCTTGACGATCTCCTGACCGGAAATGACCTCTTCTATATATCCGTTCAGCTCACCAGTCCGGCGCTGCCTCTGTTTATATAAAGGTCCGGTGCGCCTGGTGACGAATGCCACCCCGAACACGAGCAGCGGCACGATCGTCATCGTGAGCAGCGTGAGCAGCGGACTCAGATAAAGCATGACCGATACCGTCGCGATCAGTGTGACGATACTGGTGGTGAACTGGATGAATGATGAGTTCATCGTCTGGGACAACGTCTCGATATCATTCGTCATCCTGCTCATCAGTTCACCGTGCTGCCTTTTGTCGAAAAACCTCACCGACAGCTGCTGCATATGTGAAAACAGTCGCACCCTCAGGTTATAGATCGTCCGCTGGGCGAGGCCGACCATGAGGAAGGATGCCAGATATTGTGTCCCCGCAGATAAAACATAGATGAAGAAAATGAACATCAGCAGGGTGATCAGGCCGTCGAATTGCTGAACGACCAGATAATTATCCACAGTATAACCGATCATGAACGGACCGACGATCGTCAGGAGGCTCGTGATCATCACAACGAAGATGATGAAGTATAACAGTCTGCGTTCGCCCCGCATGAACTGCCACAGCCGGACCAGTGTCCCCCAGAAGTCATTTGCACGCTGATCTTCCTTCTTCTTCCTGCGGCCGAGATCTTCCTTTCTCAGTAACGGCTCATATCCGAACGGTCTTTTTATTTTATCAATCATCCAGATGACCCCCTTCATTTTGGGATGCATTGATCCTGCGGTAGAGTTCGGATTCCTCAATGAGAGACTCATGGGAGCCGATGGCACTAATCCTGCCGTCATCGAGAAGTATGACCCTGTCCGCGGTCTTCGCCGTGACGATCTTCTGGGTGATGACGATGCGCGTCGCTTCCTCCCCGTCGAGGGCCGACCACAGGGCGGACTCGGTCTTGATGTCAAGGGCAGAAGTACTGTCATCCAAAATGAGGATCGATGGCCGCCTCACGAGTGCGCGGGCGATCGACAGGCGCTGTTTCTGTCCGCCTGATAAAGTCACGCCCCGCTGACCGACGATGGTTTTATACTCATGGTCGAAATCTTTTATATTATCATGGATCTGTGCTTTTTCAGTCGAGGAGACTATGTCCGAATGCAGCGCTTCGTCATCCCCCCACAGGAGATTTTCATAGATGGAGCCTGAGAAGAGGATTGCCGACTGGGGCACGTAGCCGATGGTCTGCCTCAAATCCTCTTCGTTCCAGTCCTGCACGTCTTTATCGTTGACGAGCACCCGGCCTTCCATGACATCGTACATCCTCGGGATGAGGCTGATCAGGGTGCTTTTACCCGAGCCGGTCCCGCCCATGATGACGAGTTTTTCATTTTCAGCGACCTCGAAAGATATGTCCTTCAATACATACCTTGTCGATCCCGGGTACTTGAATGAAACATTCTCAAATCTGACCGAGCCGGCTTTGGCCTCTTTATTGATGACTTCATGATTATTTTCAACGATCGGGGATTCCAGCACTGCATTCATACGTTCGCTGCTCGCTTTGGAACGGGAATAGGCGATGATGATGAATGCGAACATGGAAAATCCGCCCTGCATCCTGAGGCCGTAGTTGATGACAGCCACCACTTCACCGATCTGAACGCCGCCGGTGGCGAGCAGGTCGGATGAGGCCCATATGACGAGCAGCAGGCTCGTATTCATGATGACCAAAAGCACCGGCAGGATGGACTCCATCAGACGGAGACCGGCCACCGTATCACTTTTAAGGTTCCTCGCAACACTGAAGAATTTGTTATTTTCATAGGAGGCGCGGTCATTGGCTTTTATCAGGCGGACCGCCTCGAGATTCTGCTGGATGAACCTGTTCAGCTTATCCAGACGCTTCTGAACCCGCAGGAAGATCGCCGCCCCTTTTTTTGCAACTATGTAGAGGAAAATCAGCAGGAACGGTGTCAGAATGGACAGATAAAGGCCCAATGTCGGATTGACGACAAATGACATGACCAGGGAACCGATCACAAGAAGCGGCGCTCTGAGCACAATCCGCAGCGACATATACAAAAGCATCTCGGTCTGCAGCACATCCTGGGTCAGACGCGTGATCAGACTTGAAGTCGGAAACTTGGACAACGTCGTGAGTGTGAAATTCTGCACCCTTTTGAATATCGCCGTTCTCAAATCATAACTGAAACTTGTTGCGACAAAGCTCGCAAAGTATGAATTGATGATGCCTGCGGCAAAAGACACAAGACTGAGACCCAGCATGACACCGAGGTAAATCCAGACGACATCGAGTTCCCCGGCCACTATCCCGTCATCGATGACTTTGGATATGAAGAAAGGCTGAAGCAGCTCTACAGTCAGCTCTGTCAGCATACATAAAAGAGCGATGGCCATAAACCATTTGTATTTTAATGAAAATTTGAAAATCCTACGCACACTTCACACCACATTTCTTTCGATTACCGAAGAATTAATCCTATTATGACACAATTTTTAAAAAATTAGTAGGGGATTTCATACATAAATAAAAACCAGCTGACCATGGATCAGCCGGCCGTCGCGGTAATCGTGACGTTCATGTTGGACAGAAGTTCGATGGCCTTATCATGAAGATCGTCACTCGTACTGGCCACGAGGTCTTTATTTAAAAGGAGCTCTGCATGCGGGAAGATATTCTGGATCACCATTATATTTGCGAGTATGCAGATATTCGTTTCGGCACCGATGAACTCGATCGGCCTGTTGCTTTCGACGTCCTGATAATACGTGTCCTTAAGACTCTGCGCTTCTTCCGGGGGGATGCCGTAGAAGGTCTTCGTGTACTCGTCCCCGTGGTTTTCAAGCAGCTTCCGGAACTGGGGGAAGATCGCCTCATCGAAGCGGATGCTTTCGGTAGAGCGCTCATCATGCTCGAAGTCCGGATACAGATTCCGTGTATATATGATCGGTTCACCTTCATCTATGGCCCTTTGGATCCTCTCTTCTATGCCGTCCCTGATCTTGCCGGTCCATTTGGCAAAACCGGAACCTCTTTCATCAAATATATCATTTTGCAGATCGATTGCTACAAGCATCGTCGGTTGCACCTCCTGTGGTTGGTTTTGGGGATTGATTCATTAATATTATCCCCTGCGTTCTTCTGTTTAAACATTTTGGGGCTGGCGATGCGGGTGTGGGGATTGTATATCTTCCCGATTTCCAGGGGTTTGCTCGTTTCATGGTTTGGAATCCGGTTTGTACTCCCCTCTTCTCTAACGCAAATCGATTTCAGTGAGGGATTTCGATTTGCGATGCCGTTTTACCCACTTCAAATCGATTTCAGTGAGGGATTTCGATTTGCACCATCATTTCACTTCTTCCAAATCGAATTTAAGGCGCATACGTCTTAAAAATCCAATAACCCTCTATTCTTATTGTCCCTTACACAGTACTCACTGATTTCATGATCCGAATATTGTTGGATTAAAGAGGGCGTAACAGTCCATGAGCGATTCAATATGCCTAATTCCATGATCAGCTGTTTAACTACATCTAAAACAGGGATTTCCTCGCTGCATTTTGCACATTTGAATTTATAATGGTTCACCCTCACCAGACGTTCTGTACAGGAGATGCAGAACACCCCTTTCGCAAGCTCACGGAACTCCACTGTCGTATCTCCCTGATACTTCAGCACACCGGCCCGCCGGGATTCGAGATTCGCTGCAAGACTTGAATGATCATAATGATTATACATCATCGCCTTCGACAACTTCTTCTGCAGATTACTCCTGACGATGATTTCATTACGGGCAGGCAGATTGAATATGGTCTGATTTTTATTGATGAACACGAGTACGTTGAACATCCTGATTTGATGATTCATACCCCGGAACAGCTTCACCAGCATATCCCGCTGCTTCACCAACTGCATCAACGGATCTGTGAAATCATTGCCATTTTCAAAGTACCATTTGGCATCTTCATAATGAAGGTCGAAATTATAATTCTTGATCTCGAATGTATACAGTGAGTCTTTCGCAATCACCACATTATCCACCTGCACATGTGCCGCTTCATCTTTGGGACGTGTCAGCAGGTGATGGTCGGCATTTGCAGGATAAAAGTTGTAATCTTTAATATGTATGATATTCGTCCCGTTAATAAAGGCCCCCAGTAGCCCGTCAAATATCAACTCCCCCTCATAGCCTGCATCCAGCTTCTGCAGCTCCTCAACTTCGTAAATTGACAAAGTATATCGACGGTTCAGTATTTCCAGCTGACGGTGCCTTCTGGTCTTCTCCCTCATCACTAACCTCCAGTTTTTATTCCAAGCTTAAACCCGGTTTGAATTGTTGTCACATTGCAACAATTCGATTTCTGGAGCAAAATTGGGACATTTATTCAAAAGATGTGTCAAAAACCGGCAGTTTCCCGGTTTCTGCACCCTGAAATATGAAATCTGTGAAATTTCGTTTCTGACTCAAAAAACACCCGGAACCTGAATTCCGGGCGCTCTCACTTTTCTATTTGAATTCCGCCATCATATCATCAAAAGTGCCTCTCTCAAGCCTCATCTCACGTGATATCAGCGGCTGATCTCCGTATCCTTCGAGCTGCTCCTCATATGATGGTGCATCCGGGTCATGGTAGATGACCCCTTTCAGCAGTCCGTCCTGCTCCATGATCGTATTCATCGCTGCCGTCGCATCATGGGCATCGTAATCTTCAAAATCCGCAATCGGAATCAGGTTCTCTTTGAACCAGTCGTATGTGTTCACCTTATTGTAGGTGACACACGGGCTGAAGACGTTGACGAAACTGAAGCCTTTGTGGTCGATGGCCTGTTGAATGATCGAAGTCAGTTCCTTGATGTCCGAGCTCACGCTCTGTGCAACGAATGTCGCACCGCTCGCGAGTGCCGTCTTGATCGGCTGGATCGGCTGTTCGAGAGAACCCTTCGGTGTGGATTTCGTGACGAATCCCTTCGAAGAGGAGGGGCTCGTCTGACCTTTCGTCAGGCCGTAAATCTGATTGTCCATAACGATGTAGGTGATGTCGATATTACGCTTCAGGGCGTGCACCGTATGCCCCATGCCGATCGCAAAACCGTCGCCGTCACCGCCGGAAGCGATGACCGTCAGGTCCTTATTCGCCATCTTGACCCCCTGTGCCACAGGCAGGCTGCGGCCGTGTGTCGCATGAAAGCCGTAGGACTTGATGTAGCCGCTCAGGCGACCGCTGCATCCGATGCCTGTGATGACCGCAAGTTCATCCGGTTCAAGGCCGTTTCCTGCACAGGCTTTCTGGATGGCGGCCTGGACGCTGAAGTCGCCGCAACCGGGGCACCAGTTGGGTTTTATATCATTTCTGAAATCTTTGAATGTCGCCATTTATAAAACTTCCTTTATCTTTAAGATCGACTGGATATACTGCTCAATCTCATTCGGTTTGAACGGAGTGCCATTATATTTTGTGAATGACTTCATCTTGCTGTGCTTATGATAGTTCATTTTGACGATGTTGAAGAGCTGCGCGCTGTAATTCTGTTCGATGACGAGCACTTCTTTTGCACCGTCGAGATACGGATAAAGCGCTTCCGCCGGGAACGGGTGCAGCTGTTTCAGCTGGACATGCGTGATGTTGCCGACGATATCCTGGTCGAACCTCCGAATCGCTTCGCCTGCCACACCGTTGACGCTCAGGAAGCTGATGACGAGCAGTTCACTGTCCTCCTCGCCGCTCACTTTGAACGGCTCTTTCATGACGAAGTCGTCAAGCTTGCGCATCCTCTTCTCCATCATGGTCTGGCGGTTTTCAGCGGTCTCGCTCGGCGTCCCCGTCGGACTGTGCTCCACACCGGTCACATGGTGGATGCCGCCCTTCAGGCCGGGTATCGGACGTGCAGATATCCCGTCATCGCTGTCGCCGTATCTTTCAAAGTATCCCTGGTCCTCTTCTTCACGTTCTATATCTTCAAGCACCGTCTTGCCGCGGTTGATCTTCACTTTTGAAAAATCAAACGGGTCGGATGTCTGCTTTCCGAGTGACATCTGAAGGTCGGATAACAGTATCACCGGCACCTGATAGTATTCCGCGAGGTTGAATGCATCTATAGTGGAATAAAAAGCATCTTCAACGTCGGCCGGCGCAAGGACGATTTTGGGGCTGTCCCCGTGCGTCCCGTAGATCATCTGGTTCAGATCCGCCTGTTCCTGTTTGGTCGGCAGACCGGTCGACGGGCCGCCGCGCATCGTATTGACGATGACGAGCGGTGTTTCCGTCATGCCTGAGAGGCCGATGGATTCCATCATCAAGGATAATCCCGGCCCGGCTGAAGCCGTAAAGCTTCTTGCACCGGCATAGTTGGAACCGATCGCCATCGTCACAGCAGCAATTTCATCCTCGGTCTGGATGACGGTGCCGCCGAGTTTAGGCAGATGCTTGATCATATACTCCATGATTTCACTCGCAGGCGTGATCGGATATGCCGGCATGAAGCGCACACCGGCGTTCACCGCACCGAAGCCGATGGCGTCATTACCGATGAGGTATAGCCTCTCCTTTCCGTCTGAAGCCGCAAGCTCGAAATCGTTCGTGATATTCATATGGGAATGCTTCTCATCCATCGCTTCATAACCGAGTGTCAAGGCATTATGGTTGCTCTTCACGATTTCTTCGCCTTTTCTTATGAACATCGTATGGATCATATCCTTGAATGGTTCCATCGGCAGATTCATCAGTCTTGCACTCGCACCGATTGCAACCATGTTCTTCATCAGCTGGCTGCCCTGCTCTTTTGCGATTTCCGTAAATGGAATATCCACGAGGACCACATCGAGTGATTCATCCACTGTCGGCTTGAATTTTGCATCCGCCAGGATGATTCCGCCATCGTAAAGCTCGTGGCTGTTGACGTCGATCGTCTGCTGGTCGAATGCGACAAGAATATCTATATTGTCATCCACCGACCGGACTTCATCGACAGAAATCCGGATGTTGTTGTTGGTGTGTCCACCTTTTATACGACTGGAGAAATGGCGGTAGCTGTAAAGGTGATACCCCAGCCGGTTGAGTGTCGTTGAAAAAATCTCACCTGTCGACTCGATACCTTCACCCTGCTGTCCACCCACTTTCCAGGACAATTGTTCTTTCATAATAAGTGCCTCCTCATTCATTTAAAACTATATCAGATAAACGTCCGACAATCATGATGGCAGTGCCATTTCCAGGCAAAATCATACTTGAGTCCGAGCGTGTCACTCCGTGATTTTTATCTTTTTTATCTTCTTATAATCGGTATCGATGATGACACCGGACAATATGCCCCGGCCTTCGTCCGGTACATCATGCCTGACGGGAAGCTGATTCAGGAAGCGTTCTATGACTTCCTCTTTTCGTATGCCCAAAATGCCGTCTTTGAAGCCCGTCATGCCGGCATCGGTAATATAAGCGGTGCCGCCCGGCAGAATCTGCTCGTCGTTCGTCTGGACATGTGTATGGGTCCCGATGACCGCATCCACCCTGCCATCGAGATAATAGCCCATCGCCAGGCTCTCACTGGTCGTTTCACTGTGGAAATCAATGAGTGCGTGATCATACTCATTTTTCTCGAGAACCTCATCAGCCGCCTTGAACGGACAGTCGATTGCCGGCAGAAAGCTTCTGCCCTGCAGATTGACGATCAGCAGTTTTTTGCCATTGACATTTTTGATTTCACATCCCCGGCCTGGTGCAGCGTCCGGATAATTCAGCGGCCTGACCATATTGACTTTACCATCGAGGAGTCCGTATGCCTCCCTTTTGGCGAATGCATGGTTGCCGAGTGTTATGAAATCCGCGCCATAGCCCAGGAGTTCTTTATAAATACTTTCAGTGATGCCTTTGCCATGTGCGGCATTCTCACCGTTGACGATGGCGATCTGTGCCCCGTGCTCTTTTTTCAGCGGCAGCAGATGCTCGCGGACCATCCGCCTGCCGACTTTACCGACCACATCGCCTATAAATAAGATTCTCATGATTTCATCCTTACTATGTTTATTTTAATGGAATTATGTTTATTGGATATCAGGTTGGGTAGTAGTTAATATAAAAATTTTTAGGAGTGAAACATATGTCATTATCAATCGATCCGAAAGAGTTCGCCAAAACCGCAGTCATCTCCAATAACACCCAGGGCGCCACTTCTGACGAAAAAGCGATGGAAGCTTTGGAACTATATTTAAGCGCATACCGTCTCGCGGAAAAATATGAGAGGCTCTCGACCACACATAATACCCAGGAAACTTCCGAGATCCTTCAGATTTTAAAGGATAATGACACCAAAATGTAATTATACATGAAAAAGCCCTGAAGTCCCACCTCTTCAGGAATAATAAAATAGACAAAACAGTTACAAAATAAAAAGCCCCGAACTTCATCAGTTCGGGGTGCTTTTATTTGGCATATTCCACTGCCCTCATCTCACGGACGACTGTCACTTTAATGTGTCCTGGATACTGCAGTTCATCTTCTACTTGTTTTTTTATGTCCCTCGCAAGTCTGTGGGCATTCAGGTCATCGATGGCATCAGGTGCCACCATCACCCTGATTTCCCGGCCGGCCTGAATGGCATATGTTTTCTCGACGCCCGGATGGGAGTCTGCAATTTCTTCAAGCCGTTCCAGACGCTTCACATAGTTTTCAAGCGTTTCACGGCGGGCGCCCGGTCTTGCAGCGCTTAATGCGTCCGCTGCAGCAACAAGTATAGATATTATATTGTTCGGTTCAATATCACCATGGTGTGAATGAATCGCATTGATCACGGTTTCCGGCTCTTTGTAACGCTTGGCAAGTTCCACACCGATTTCGACATGGCTGCCCTCCACTTCATGGTCGATCGCTTTGCCGATGTCATGAAGCAGTCCGGCACGTCGTGCCATCGCTACATCTTCACCGAGTTCACTTGCAAGCATGCCTGCAAGATAACCGACTTCAACAGAATGTTTAAGTACATTCTGTCCGTAGCTCAAACGATATTTCATTTTACCAAGATGTTTTGTGAGTTCCGGATGCAAATTATGGATATCGAGTTCAAACGCCGCAGCTTCACCTGCATCACGAATTTCCGATTCCATATTTCGTCTCGCTTTATCCACCATTTCTTCAATTCTTCCCGGATGGATCCTTCCATCCTGCACCAGTGATTCCAATGCGTTTTTCGCAATGGCCCGGCGTATGGGGTCAAAGCCTGATAAAATTACGGCTTCAGGTGTATCATCGATGATCAGATCGACACCTGTCAGTGTTTCAAGTGTGCGTATATTACGGCCTTCACGCCCTATTATACGGCCTTTCATTTCATCGTTCGGTAAATTCACTACCGAGACGGTAGATTCGGAAGTATACTCTGCTGCATATCTCTGTGCAGTCATGGCGAGCAGTTCCTTCGCATTTTTCTCTACGTCCATTTTCATCTGGTTTTCTTTTTCCTTAACCATAACAGCCATATCATGTGACAGTTCTTTCTCTAGTTCAGAGAATAGTTCTTCGCGTGCTTCCACACGTGTTAAACCGGAGATGCGGGATAATTCTGTTTCTTGCTGATTGATAATTTCTTTAATCTTTTCATCCTCGGCATCAACCAATTGCTGCTTTTCTTCAATTTTCGCCTCTTTTATATCCAGAGCTTCATCTTTCTTTTCCAGATTTTCACTTTTGCGATCAAGCGTCTGTTCCTTCTGCAGCAGTCTGGATTCGAATGCCCTTAAATCGTCGCGCTGTGCATCCACTTCGCGCTCCATGGCATCCTTAAGATTCTGATTTTCCTCTTTTGCTTCCAGCAGCTTTTCTTTCTTCAGGCTGTTCGCTTCCTTCTCAGCTTCGCTGATGATGTGCTGAGCTGATGTGCGCGCTTCCTGCTGCTGCCTGGTCAAAATTGATTTCACTATAAAATATCCGATTACAACGCCTAGAATTATGCCGAGCAAGATTAAGAAAATGTCTATCAATTCCACAATAAACACCTCCTTAAAAGGGCTCAAGCTAATTATATATAATATAAATTTTAAAATATTATATATAACAATTCTAAATATAATTTCAAATAAAATCAAGCACCAGCATCACATTTGTGCATGCTGGTGCGTTTAATCTCAATTTCAGTTGTCTTCATCCTGGAACAACGCGTTTTCATCTGCCGCTGAATCTTCAGGAATATCTTCTTCGACTTTTTCACCGAATCCGAGTGCATCCCTCAATTTCTTCTCGATTTCTTCAAACAGCTCAGGATGATCAGCAAGATGTGCCTTGACGTTTTCTTTCCCCTGGCCGAGGCGTTCCCCGTTATAGGAATACCACGCACCGCTCTTATCGACGATATCCATCTCGGATGCAAGATCCACTACTTCGCCGGTCTTCGAAATCCCTTTGCCGTACATTATATCGACTTCGGCAACACGGAACGGCGGTGCGACCTTGTTTTTGACGACTTTGATCTTCGTCCTGTTACCCACGATGTCCTGACCGAGTTTCAGCTGTTCCGCCCGACGCACTTCAAGCCTCACTGAACTGTAAAACTTGAGCGCACGGCCGCCCGTCGTCGTTTCAGGGTTGCCGAACATCACACCGATCTTTTCACGGATCTGGTTGATGAATATCACCGTTGTATTACTCTTGGAGATGGCGGAGGACAATTTTCTCAGCGCCTGGGACATCAGACGTGCCTGCAGCCCCATGTGGCTGTCCCCCATTTCGCCTTCGATTTCCGCTTTCGGCGTGAGGGCCGCAACCGAGTCGACGACCACGATATCCACAGCACCACTTCTGACGAATGCCTCTGCAATCTCCAGTCCCTGCTCACCGTGATCCGGCTGTGAAAGGTATAAATTTTCCGTATCCACACCCAGGTTTTTCGCGTACTCGGGATCCAGGGCGTGTTCCGCATCTATGAAAGCGGCGATGCCGCCCTGCTTTTGTGCTTCGGCGATCGCATGGAGTGACACTGTCGTCTTACCAGAGGATTCAGGACCGTATATCTCTATGATTCTGCCTTTCGGATAACCACCTACACCCAACGCTTTGTCCAATGTGATCGAGCCGCTGGAAACTGTGGAAACCCTTCTTCCGGCGTCGTCTCCCAGCTTCATGACCGAACCTTTGCCAAAAGATTTATCCATATTCTTAATAACAGTTTCCAATGCTTTTTGTCTTTCGTCCATGTTATCCCTCCAAATATTAATTCTATAATATTATACCATGTACACTCCAAAAAAGCGAACATATATTCGCTTTCAAGCGCGGTATTCGAAAATTTGGCCCGCTTTTCATGCAGTTATCCGATATCTGTAGGAAAAGTGCTGCAAAGATCACTCAGTGTCGGCTTTGAAGACCGCTCTGCCTTTATAAAAATATTCAACACCTGAAAGCGCTGTGAAGAAGACCGCAGCATACATCAGGAGCATTCCGGGCGAGAACGGGATGAACTGTGTGAAGATGTCACCGAACAATAAAAAGATCAGGGCAAGCATCTGGAACACCGTCTTCACTTTTCCAAGCTGTGAAGCCGCGCTTACAAACCCCTGTTCGATTTGCAGCAGCCTGAGTCCCGTGACCGCAAACTCGCGGGCAATGATCACCACCGCGATCCAGGAGGAGATCGTGTGCCATTCCACCAGGACGACCAGGCCGGCAGTGACCAGTAATTTGTCTGCCAGGGGGTCAAGGAACTTACCCATGTTCGTGATCAGGTTCCACTTCCGGGCCAGGTAACCATCTAGAAAATCCGTGAATGTCGCAATGACGAATATTACAGCTGCAATGAATTGTTCGACCCGGATCAATTCACCGCCGAGAAATGTCATCTCCCCGAATCCGAAGTCCACGAGAGCGAACAACATGAAGACGGGGATCAGGACTACTCGAAAAACCGTTAATTGATTAGGTATGTTCATATCGTCACTCCCTTGTAACCATAAATTGATAGTGCACAGTGATGGCATCATCCGCCGGGTTGCTTTCGACAGTTTCCCCGCCCACCGTCAACTCCTGACCGGAGGCATTACCGAGGGTCAGGTACAGTATGGATGCTTCATCACTGATCTCAAACTCTCCTTCAGAAATCTCCTCGTATACATAAGTGTTGCCGGCATCATCCGAGAGGCTCACCCATGAATTCTCGCCTTCCAGGGCCACAACCAATGTATCACTCACTGAAATATCGTAAAATAATATATTGTCCTCAGTACCTGCATAACTGAGCTCCGCACCGGATTGTTCCTCTTCATCCGCTTCCGGCGCCTCTTCTTCAGCCACCTCCGCCTCTTCGGTGCCCTCCGCATCCTCAGAAGGGGCTTCATCGCTTAAAGAATCCATGTCAAATGCGGTCGCTTCATATATCGGCTTTGATTCGAACAGCCCGGCCTCCGAGCCGACCTGCAGCAATATCAGCCACATGACGAATAGAGCCGCAACCATCGCTCCAAAACTCACCAGTACTTTCTTCATATAGTTGAAATCTTCGCTATCGTTCTGCTGGCGTTTTTTCGACTGTTCATTCTCTTCGGGCAATTGGTCACCGAACCTTGCAAACAAGTCATCGGGATCAAGGTCAAGGACTCCTGCGTACTTTTCCAACAGGAAATATACATGGTTCCGGTCAGGAAGGTTATTGAAATCATCCGCTTCTATGATCTTTATTATACTTTTTCTGATGCCTGATTTTTCCTGCATCTCTTTTAAGGTGATGCCGCCTTTTTCACGTTTATCCCTTAAATACGCTCCAAGTTTCATAATGCCTCCTAAAAACCATCGAAGAAGTCCATGTCCTCATTCTCGAACCAGTGTTTCTTCTTATGTTTCTCATATGTGATTTTCTGATCCTCATGTTCCCGCAGTTCAATGATGAAATCAAAGTCGTCCATTGTATACTTCATGTCATCTATGAACAGGTCGGGGTGTTCCACAACTTTAACGGCAGGATAGCTCATCATTTCCCTGATCAGGTTCTTATGCTCACTGTTCATCGTGTTGGCGGTCACCGCCCCGTCGATGATATAGACGTTGCTGTCATCATACTCACCTTTCAGAAGGCTTTTGCGCTGCGTCTGTTTGATCAATGTGCTGGACAGGAACAGCCATTTCTTCTTCGCCGTCACACTTGCAGCTACGATGGATTCGGTTTTACCGACCCTCGGCATACCCCTTATGCCGATCAGCCTGTGCTGCTTCTCCAGGAAAAGCTCTCCGAGGAAATCGACCAGGATACCGATTTCATCACGGGTGAATCTGAATATCTTCTTATCCTCTTCATCCCGTTTGATGAAGCGGCCATGCCTGACTGCAAGCCTGTCCCGCACCTGAGGCTTCCTCACCTTGATGATATTGATATCCTCCACATACTGGCTGATGTAGACGAACCGCCTCAGTTTATCGATATTGTCCGTACGCACGATCAGCCCGCGCCGTGTTTTCTCAACACCGTTGATGGTGTTGATGCTGATGCCCAGATTTCCGAGCAGGGAGGAAATGTCACCGAGCAGCCCCGGCCGGTTGATGACGTTCTCATATTCCAAATACTGCTCTATATTACGCTCGGGATGCATGTCATCTGTATCCATCATGTATACCATCCTCCGTTTATATTCAGTATTTCACCATTGATGCTCCTTGTCTCGCCTTTCAGAAGGAAAGTGGTGAGACTGCCGATCTCCGAGGGTTCGATCAGCCTCTGCTGCGGAAGTTCGCTGAGTACGGCTGCAAGGTCTTCGTCCGAAAGCGCTTGTGTCATGCTGCCTTCGACGACCCCCGGCGCAATGGCATTCACCGTCACCTCCGTCGCAGCCAGTTCTTTGGCCAATGATTTGACGAGGGTGTTCTGTGCGCCCTTCATCGTCGAATATATGCTTTCAAAGCTTGCACCGACGCTTCCCCACACTGAAGTGATCACTATTATTCTACCACTTTTACTGGATTTTAGTTTAGGCAGAACCTCTTTTATGAATATTATGAGGGAACGCACAGATAGGTTATACTGCGCATCCAGAGCTTCAAGGCTCGTATCCTGGAACATTCCGAACAGTTCGGTGCCGGGCGCCCATATCAATCCGTCGATCACATCTGTGCCGGCAGTGATTGCCCTCACCTCATCTTCTGAAATCGGGCGGGACAGGTCTAGGAAGTGGTGTTCGCTTTCGAATTCCGGCACTCGCGACCTTGAAACTGAAATCACCTTCTCCCCTTCAAGCCCGGAGTGGATCGCCCTGCCGATATCACCGGAGGCGCCCACCAGCAAATAACATCCGTCAGCCATGCACAGCCTCTTTCTGGGTCTCGGGACGAAGGACACATTCTACAAGGTAATCCGCATCCAGGCTGTCGAAGATATACTTCTTGATATCATCCACTGTGATTTCTTCGATCAGGTCGGGCAGCTTGTACAGGTCATATCCGTCCAGATGGTACTTGGTATACTGATTTGCGATATATTCGGGTGAATTCAGGCTGGACAGATAGTCCCCCAGCACCTCCCTTTTCTGATTCACCAGTTTTTCATCCGTGAAGAAGTCCTGTGCCTTTATTTCATCAATGATCTCCAGTATCGAGGAAATGAACCGTTCCGGATCGTCGGTCTGGGTGGTCATGAGCACGTGCGCAAAATCTTTTTCCTCATTGTGGGCAAAGTTGAATGAATCATCGATGATCCCCTCTTCCAGCAGACGGTAATAATGATCCGACTGCTCTCCGAACATCATATCGAGTCCGAACATCATAGCGATATCGCGTGTCAACCGTTCGGAAGCGGAGTCGATCTTTTCATTCTTGAAACCAAGCATGACTTTGGTCTCTTTCACATCCATATAGAGATCATTCTTCCTTTTGACCACTTCCCTTGTTTCTTCCGGCAATATCCGCCGGACATCCAATGGCTCTATGGGACCACGGCTGTCCTGATGCTCACGGATGAATCCGAAAGTCTCATCGATGTCGAAATCACCGACCATTATCAACACCATATTCGAAGGGTGATAGAACACATCATGGCATAAGTACAGATGGTCTTTCGTGATTTCACTGATGGATGATTCGGTGCCTGCGATATCAATTTTTACCGGCAGCTCATCATACATCTGACTGATCGTATCGAAATAAAGCCGGTAACCGGGATTATCCTGGTACATCCTGATCTCTTCATTGATGATGCCGATTTCACGCTCTACCGTGTCTTCGGTGAAGTACGGCTGCTCCACCATCTCCATCAAAAGCGAGAGGTTCTTATAAAAGTCATCGGTCGTGCTGAAAAGGTACGAGGTCCTGTCATAGGAGGTGAAGGCATTGGCGTTTGCACCGCCCTTAGCGAATGAATCGAAGACGTCTCCATCCTCTTTTTCGAACATCTTATGTTCAAGGAAGTGTGCGATGCCATCCGGCACGCTGTATGTTTCGTCATTGACTTCAAACCTGTTATCCATCGAACCGTACTTTGCCGTATAAGTGACGAATTTCTTATTATAGCCTGACTTTTGGATCAAGAAGACTTCAAGGCCGTTTTCCAGTGTGTCCTGGTAAACATTTTCATCTATTTCCCTATACTCTATATGTTTCATCAAGTCACTTCCCTGTTAATGTATATACTGTATCTGCATGAATCCGGTCTGCAACTTTCAGGATGAGTTCACGGTCGACAGCATCCATCCATTCCTCCCAGTCTTTACCGGTCGTGCCATTCAGAAACTGGTTGTAAACCAGGGCAATCAGGCCTTTCGGTTTATCGACGGCTTCCTTCCTGTTCACTTTCATCAAATGTTTGGTCTCTTCCACGAATTCATCGGTGAAATCGCCTTTTTTGATCCTTTCGAGCTCATGCATGACTGCATTTTCAGCCTTCGCCGTCTGATCGGGTGAAACCCCTGCCAGGACGAAAATAAAGCCATTTTTAATGTCGGCCTGGGAATGTATCTGATAGGCAAGACTTTCCTTTTCTCGGATATTCTTGAATAAATAGCTCGTGGCACTGCCGCCGAACATCTGATTGATCACATTCAAAGCCATCCGTTCTTCCGCCGTCTTTACATCCGCCCTGAATCCGATGTTGAGTTTCGCCTGTTCGACGCTCTCCCTTTCGGTGACTGCCTTGTATTCTGTTTCTTTGAAGGCGTATCCTCTGTAGGGCAGCTTCACTGTCTCGCTGCGGCAGAGGATGCCCCTCAGGCTCTCCTCACCCACTTCATCCAGGTGGCCGGAAATCAGTATGGCCGCTTCATCAGAAGCCATCATTTGCCGGTGTTCTTTTTTGATGTCTTCAAGGGTGATCCCGTCGATATCTTCAAGCACACCGTGTGATAAAAACTTATATGGCTCATCTTCAAACATGATGTTCAGCAGATTTTCGAAACTCTTCTGGGCTTTATTGTCCTTCAGACCTTTCAGCCTGTTTTTATAGAGCCGTTTTTCCCTCTCGAAAAACTGCTCATCCGCCTCATCATATTCAGCCGGTGTGGCGAGCACTTCCTTCAGCACGCTGGTCATCGTCTCAAGGAAGTTCAAATCCTCTTTCACGAACCTGGAGTTGATGAATTCCAGGTTGAAGGAGACCATGTGATCCCGGCCTTTTTTAGTGGCATTGGAAGTCAGGTGTGCGCCGTAATGGTGGGCGAGATAATTCAGGAATTCACTTTCCGTGCTGAATGACCCTGTCTTCTTGACCATCATCCTGCTCAGCAGATATCTTACGGATACCCTTTCCCGTCTCAGTTCACTTCTGAATTGGACTTTTAAATTGATCGTCTTGAATTTTTCGGTATGAATGAAAACAACCGGTACATTATTTATGGACTTCGTTTCAACGTTATACATACACTACTCCTCACTCGTCATTTTTAACCAACACATTCCTCGGCTTGCTGCCGCTTGCAGGCCCGATGACGCCGTTCGCTTCCAGGTCATCAATCAGCCTTGCGGCACGGTTGTAGCCCACACGGAACTGCCTTTGCAGAAGGGAGGCACTCGCCCGCTGTTCCTCGATGACGAACCATTTTGCATCCGGATATAGTTCATCTTCAGATTCCACTTCTTCTTTTTGCGGCTGATTGTTCATTATGGACTTTTCATAATTCGCCTTCATCTGCGCCGTAATGAATTCGACGACATCATACACTTCATTATCGGCAAGGAAAGCCCCCTGCACCCTGAGCGGCTTGGAGCGTCCGGAAGGCAGGAAGAGCATATCGCCCCGGCCAAGCAGCTTTTCCGCCCCCTGTGTATCCAGGATGGTCCTCGAGTCCGTATTCGAGCTTACGCTGAATGCGATACGTGAAGGTATATTGGCCTTGATGATGCCCGTGATGACATCGACGGAGGGCCTTTGTGTCGCGATGATCAAATGGATCCCCGCAGCACGGGCCATCTGGGCGATCCTGGTGATGCTCGCCTCCACGTCTTTTGAAGCGACCATCATCAAGTCTGCAAGCTCATCGATGATGACGACGATATAAGGCAGCTTCTGCACTTTTTCCGGATGTTCGCTCTCCCTTTCAAGATACTGGTTGTATGCTTCGATGTTTCTTGTATGCGAATGTGAGAACAGGTCATAACGGCGTTCCATCTCGGAGACGATCCTGTTCAACGCATCGCTCGCCTTTTGGGGATTTGTCACTACCGGACTCAGCAGGTGCGGGATGCCGTTATAGACATTCAGTTCAACCATTTTGGGGTCGATCATCATCAGTTTCACTTCATGAGGCTTTGCATTCATCAACAGGCTGATGATGATGCCGTTGATACAGACTGATTTTCCGCTGCCGGTCGCCCCTGCCACTAGAAGGTGCGGCATTTTATTGAGTTCAGCAAGGATCGGTGCCCCGGAGATATCTTTCCCAAGCGCCACTTCAAGCGGATTGGATGATGTCTTCCGCTTCAGCACTTCCCTCAGCGTGACCATGCTGATGACCGAATTCGGCACTTCTATGCCCACGGCCGATTTCCCCGGTATCGGTGCCTCGATGCGGATGTCTTTGGCGGCGAGGGAGAGGGCGATGTCGTTTTGAAGATTGATGATTTTACTGACTTTCACGCCGATGTCCGGCTGCACTTCAAATTGCGTGACGGCAGGACCGATCCTGATCTTCGAAACTTTCGCATTGACTCCGAAGTTCTTCAGCGTTTCCTCGAGGATCTTGCCCTGGCTCAGCACTTCTTGATTGCTGACTTTCTCCGTCACTTCCGCATCATCCAGCAGGGAAATTGACGGCAGCTGATATTCGATGAGCTTTTTCAGCTCCTCTTCTTCGAACTCTGCGATTTCACTTTCGCCTTCCCCCGGCTCCGGCGCCACCGTGTCTGTGAAGTCTTCACTCTCATATTCGATCTGCTGCGGCTCGTCCGCCGCTTCTGCAATTTCGAGTGCATCCTCCCGGGCAGCGGAAAAGGCCGGTGCATCATCCGCATCCGGCTCATATACCGGTTGCTCGACAGGGGCCTCCGGTCCCCTCATTTCTGCACGGTCTTCTGCTTCCTTCTTATTCTGCTCGAGTGCTTTCATGTTACTCTCACGGTCGAAGCTGTGCATATCTTCTATGATCGATTCATCAGCCGAGAAGGAATCCAGTGTTTTCGGTTCTTGGTAGACCGGATTCTCAGCAGTCGCTGCGGGTATATTGTCCGCCTTGCGCTTCCGGCTCTTTTGCGTCGGCTTGTCTTCCCGCGCCGACTCGACCTTCCTGTTATCGAACAACGTCTGAATGGCATCTTTAATGGCGTTGTACAACCAGGTGAACAGACGTGCGACTGCCAATCCTGCTGCCTGCAGTCCTGCAACCAGCTTGTTCGTATGCGCGGTCAGTGTATCTGCAATATTTTTATGGGTGATCAGCAGTATGCTGAAGTAGATGAAGATGATACTGAGAAGCAGCGTGCCAAACAGGGAAACACCTGTGGATGAAAATGCAAATAACAGCTGTCCGAATACTCCGCCCCCGAAGAATTCCGAACCTCCGGGTTCACGGATTGCTGTAAAAATTTCATTGAAGCTGTAAAAATTTTCAGTTCGCGGCTGGTTTGATATATACAATACGGAATGCAGCAGGAAGAGCAGGCCAAACTGCAGCAGCAAATACCCGCCCATACGTCTCGTGAACGGCACTTTTTGTTCCCTCATCATATATACACCTGCAAGGACAGCCACCAAATATGTAAAGAAGCGGCTTTCACCTAAAACGTAAGCCATACCGGCATCCAAAAAAGCACCAACTACTCCCAGCCTCAACAGGGCGATAAATATTATCACGATGAAAGCAAAAGTCATCAGTGAGTAATATGTTTTATTATTTTGTTTTTTCCTTTTCTTATTAGTTGAACTTTTTTTACGTTTTGAAGTCATAAAAACTCCTCTTTCGATTGATAATGAGACTGTCATCGCTGACAGTCTCATTATGATTTATATTTCAGAAATGATCGGAATGATCATCGGACGTCTTTTTGTACTATCATACAAATACTTTCCGAGATCATCTCTGATACTCTGTTTTATTGTGCTCCAGTCGAGTTTCTTCTCTTCGAGCGCATCATTGACGATGTCGGTGATACGGCTCTCCGCTTCCTTCAGCAGGTCTTCACTTTTCTTTACATAGACGAAACCGCGGGACTGCAGTTCCGGTCCTGCCATGATCGTCCGGGAGGCGGGGTCGATCGTGACGACCGCTATGAATATGCCGTCTTCACTCAAAAGCCTGCGGTCCCTGAGGACGATGTTGCCCACATCACCCACGCCGCTGCCATCGATGAGAGTATTGCCGGCAGTGACTTTATCAGAACTGACCATCTCTTTACCGTCAAATGTTGCAACATCACCTTTCTCCAATAAAAAGATGTTCTCAGGCGCCACGCCCGTCTCTGCTGCAAGCTTGGCATGCGCAATCTGCATTTTGAATTCACCCTGCACCGGGATGAAATATTTGGGTTTCATGACATTCAGCATCATCTTCAGCTCTTCGCTGAGACCGTGTCCGGAAGCGTGAATGTTTTGTGAAGGTGTGACGACATTCGCACCCGATTTCACAAGATCATTCAACGTGCTGTAGAGGATCACTTCCATATTGGATGAAGGCGTCGTCAGTATGAATACCGTATCACTCTCTATGATGTTCGTCACGTCATGTGTGCCCCTCGACATCTGACCGAGTGCTTCTATCGGCTCACCCTGTGAGCCTGTCGCAATGATGACGATTTCATTTTTGGGATAATCCTTGATTTCATGGCTCGGCACGAGAAGGCCTTCCGGTATATTGAAATAACCGAGGTTTCTCGCCGTCTTGAAGGAGCTTTCCAGAGTCCGTCCTAAAAATGACACTTTGCGCCTGGTCTTCGCAGCATTGTTCAGCACCTGCTGTATCCTTACAAAGTTGGATGCATAGCATGAGACGATGATTCGGCCGTCCGCTTTATGGAAGCCGTCCAGAATCTGCTCCTCGACGAGATTTTCTGCGGTGTTATAGCCCGGCTTCTCGGCTTCTGTGGAATCACTGATCAGGGCGAGCACCCCGTCCTCTCCGGCGATTTCATACATCTTCGCCATATTGTAGCGGTAGCTGCCGCTCAGGCTCTGATCGAATTTGAATTCACCTGTATAGACGATGGAACCATATTTGGTTTCAAGGCTGACGCCGTAGGCATCAGGTATGCTGTGGCTGACTTCGAAGAAGACCATTTCCGCATTTTTGAACTTCATCCTTGATTTGCTGTTGATCGTGTAGAACTTGACTTTCTTGTTGACGCCCTTTTCTTTAAGGCGCTCCTTGACAAGCGCCAGGGTCAATCTGGATCCGTATACAGGGACATTCAGCTCACCGATGATGTATGGTATCGCACCGATCGCATCCTCATGGCCGTGGCTTAAGAATATACCCTTCAACTTACTCTTATTTTCCTTTATATATGAAATGTCGGGTATGACTATGTCGACACCGAGCATTTCATCTTCCGGAAACATCAAACCTGCATCGAATATGAACATTTCATCATCCACTTCGACGACGTACATGTTTTTGGCTATTTCACCGACGCCGCCGAGCGGGATGATTTTGACGTTTCCTGTCTCTTTATCTGCTGACTTCAAATCTTTACCTCCTAAAATCATTTGAACGTGGCATGATAATGCTTGCCGTCAATCGTAATATGAGTGAGCGTCACATCTTTAGTGTCGTATCTCGTCTCTTCAACATTCTTGATCACCAGATGATCGATAGTTTTATCTTCATGGTGCAATTCCTTCAAATAAGTGCCGAGGTTCAAATCTTCGAATATGAGTTTGACTTCGTCCGCTTCTTTGATCCTCAGCTGCCCTTCCACTTCGAATTCCCTGTCGTCCAAAAAGATCTTATCGAATATCATTTTTTCTCCCCCTGTTTCTCTTCTTCCAGTATCACTTTCCTGGAAGCGTTCACACGCCCCTGATTGTCGATGTTCGTCACCTTGACGAGGAACTTGTCACCGATTTTTGTCACGTCTTCAACATTTTTGACATGCTTCGTATCCAGGTTGGATATATGCACAAGCGCATCTTTACCCGGGAAGATCTGGACGAACGCACCGAATTTTTCTATGCGTTTGACTTCTCCCATATAAGTTTCCCCGACTACGGCGACACGCGTCAGGTCCTCGATGATTTCCCTTGCACGCTTGATCATTTCAGGATCACTGTGGCCGATGAAGACGGTGCCGTCCTGTTCAATATCCAGCTTCGCACCTGTTTCATCAATGATTTCATTGATTTTCTTGCCGCCGGGTCCGATGACGTCGCGGATTTTATCGGGACTGATTTTCATGACCTCGACTTTCGGCGCATAACGGGACAGTGTTTCCCTCGGTGCGCTGATTGCAGATTTCAGGTTGTCCAGTATTGCCAGTCTGCCGGTTCTTGCCTGTTCGAGCGCCTCTCTGAGAATGCTCTCATCCAGCCCTTCGATTTTTATGTCCATCTGGATTGCAGTGATGCCCTTATCCGTGCCCGCGACTTTGAAGTCCATGTCCCCGAGGGCATCTTCCATACCCTGTATGTCGGATAAAATCGTGTAGTTTTCATCCTTTTTGACAAGGCCCATGGCGATGCCCGCAACCGGTGCCTTGATCGGCACACCGGCATCCATCAAAGCAAGTGTGGAGCCGCATATCGAAGCCTGGGAGGAAGAGCCGTTCGATTCCAGCACTTCGGAAACCACCCGTATCGTATACGGGAACTCTTCCGCATCCGGGATGACCTGCAGCAATGCGCGTTCACCAAGCGCGCCATGGCCGATTTCACGGCGTCCGGGACCTCTGATCGGCCCGGTCTCCCCTACTGAGAAATGCGGGAAGTTATACTGGTGCATATAGCGTTTCTGGTCTTCTGCACCAAGACCGTCAATGATCTGGTATTCGCCCAGTCCGCCGAGCGTACATACAGAGAGCGCCTGGGTCTGCCCGCGTGTGAACAACCCTGAACCGTGGGTGCGCGGCAGAAGCCCCACCTGTGAATCAAGCGGTCTGATCTCATCCGGCTTACGTCCGTCAGGACGGACTTTATCTTCTGTAATCAGACGGCGCACTTCTGCTTTGAGCAGTTCTTCGATGATGCCGCCCGCCTCCTTCACCGTACTGGTGTAATCGTCGCTCTCTTCATCGTAAGTATCGAGAATGCTGTTTTTTGCATTGGCGATGCCTTCTTCACGCTTCTGTTTATCCACTTCCTGGATGGCGCCATAAAGGCCGTGCGTTTTGACTTTTTCTTCAACATCCTCCCTGAGGCCCGGAATCTCTTCTTCAAGGTCAGCACCATGTTTTTCTGGACTGATCTCTTCAATGATTTTCTCCTGGAATTCGACAAGCTTCCTGATTTCTTCATGACCGAACAGGATGCCTTCGAGCATCACATCCTCCGTCACTTCCTTCGCACTTGATTCAACCATGTTGACGGCGTCTTTTGTGCCTGCCACCTGAAGGTCAAGCTCCGACTGTTCCATTTCCTCTTCTGAAGGGTTGATGATGAATTCACCATCGATGCGGCCCACTGTGACCCCTGCAATCGGACCCTGGAATGGAATGTCACTCACGCCGAGGGCAAGCGATGACCCAAACATGGCCGCCATTTGAGGTGATGCATCCGGGTCTACGGAAAACACCATGGAAATGACCTGTACATCCCTTTTATACCCCTCCGGGAATAAAGGCCTGATCGGACGGTCGATCAGGCGGCTTGTCAGCGTCGCCTCCTCGCTCGGGCGTCCTTCACGCTTATTGAAACCTCCGGGAATCTTGCCGACGGAGTAGAGTTTTTCCTCATAAGCCACCGTCAAAGGGAAAAAGCCGATGTCTTTCGGCTGCTTTGAGGCCGTTGCTGTGGATAATACCACCGTATCACCGTATCTGATGAGCACAGAGCCGTTCGCCTGACGGGCCATTTCACCATATTCGACGATTAAATCGTGTTTACCCAATTTTGTTTTGTATGTCTTTTTCTGAGATTCTGTCATCTTTAATCTTCTCTCCTTAGTATGACTACTTAATAATAATCATATCACTTTTACTTTAAAATATATATAAAAAAAGGCATATCCCGATAGGATATGCCACACGTGATTAACGGCGCAAGCCAAGCTTGGCGATTAAGTCACGATATCTATGAACATCTTTTCCACGAAGGTAGGTGAGCAGGTGCTTACGTCTGCCGACCATTTTCAAAAGACCACGTCTTGAGTGGTGATCTTTCTTGTGTGTCTTCAGGTGCTCATTCAGTGAGTTGATCTCAGCAGTCAGTACAGCAATCTGCACTTCCGGAGATCCGGTATCAGTTTCGTGTACACGGTACTCCTGAATCAGTTCATTTTTGCGTTCTTGTGAAATAGCCATTAAGAAACGCCTCCTTTTATAATTGTTACACCTTTATCCGAGCAGCAGTTGGAGTGTCTTGCAGCCAAGATAAGGTACTTATAGGATTATACACACTTCAATCTATATCTTCAAGTAATTTCTTTGCCTGCTCCCGGTCGATTTCCATCTGTTCGACCAGTGGGCCGATGCCTTCGTATTTGACTTCGGGACGGAGATAGTGGTAAAAGTAGATTGTCACATTCTCCCCGTAGATACTTTCATTGAAATCGAACAAATGCACTTCAATGATGGGTTTGACGATATCATCGTGGAATGTGGGCTTGACCCCGATGTTTCCGACGCCTTTATGTACGCCGCCCGTCGAATGGACTTCCAGGGTCACAGAATAGACCCCGTTTTTAGGCAGGAAGTACTTGTAGCTGGCTTCAATGTTCGCTGTCGGAAAACCGATGGTGCGTCCTCTTTTTTCGCCCTGCACCACTACACCCCTGATCGTATAGATGCGCCCGAGCTCAATGTTGGCCTGCTCCAGGTCACCCCTTGCCAGCTTATGCTGAATATTTGTCGTGGATATCTTTTCATCGGTCAGCGCATATTTTCCGACTGTCGTCATGTTGAACTCGGAATATTTGTTCAGCGTGGTCGTGTTGCCCTGCCCTTTTTTGCCGTACGTATAATCAAATCCGGAAATCAGCTCCCTGACATTCATGCTGATGATATAATTCCGCACGAATTCATCCGGCTCGAGTTTCGCAAGTTTACTTGAGAAGTTGACCACAAATACATAATCGACACCCATCTCCTCGAGCATTTCCAATTTAACCTCGAGCGGAGTCAGGTAAGTCGTCCGCTGGTGCTTTGGGTTGAGGACAACGGAAGGATGGGGGTCGAAAGTCATGACCGCCTTCTTCAACTGTTTTTCCTCCGCTATTTTAATCATCGTTTTGATGACGTTCAGGTGGCCCCTGTGAAGGCCGTCGAAAAAACCTATCGCCGTTGCATTCTCCCGGATCTCATCCATGTCAATATGGTCTGTAGCATTCAGTCGTATAATCTCCATAAAAACCGCCTCTTAATCATGATCTGTTGAACATTCTATATGGTTTCAGCACGTTTTCCTTCGAAGGATGCTGGTGATACATGCCGATCGGTGCCCCTTCATACAAAAATACAATATAAGCGCCTTTGTCTTTAACCATTTCCATAATATCAGATTTGATCAGCTTCTGCCCGTTCTTTACTTTGAAAAGCAGCTCATCATCATCGACTTCCAACAGATTTTCAGATTTTATTATTTCTTTGACCGGTTGAAGGTGCTGTTTTTTCTCATCGTCGGACAGACGTGACAATTCATCCAGACTGACCGTATCTTCAAGGCCGAAGCCGCACGATCCGGTGCGCATGAGCTCTGACATATGGGCCGGCACGCCCAGTTTCCTGCCTATATCCACTGCAAGCGTCCGGATGTATGTGCCTTTTGAGCACACTACATCGACGGTCAATTTGATTTCGGACCCTGTCCGGATGATGTCGCCGGTGCGCACCATTTCTTTTATGAAAACCGTTTTTACAGGCCGCTCGACGGGCACATTCTTTCTTGCGTATTCATAAAGTTTCCTGCCATTCACTTTCACGGAAGAATACAGCGGCACCTGCTGGGCATAACTGCCTTGGAAAGCGCGTAAAGCCAGGTCGATCGCTTCAGCCGGAATATCTCCCGGAGGTTGGCGCTCAATGATTTCACCGTGGGCATCTTCGGTATCGGTAGCGGCTCCGAGAGTCACTTCAGCCCTGTAGGATTTATCCCTGGTCTGCATGAATTCCGCCAGTTTTGTGCCTTCGCCCACAACCACAGGCAGGACCCCTGTCACTTCCGGGTCGAGTGTGCCGGTATGCCCCACTTTTTTCATATGTAGAATTTTCCTCATTTTATAAACGACATCATGACTCGTCATGCCTTTGTCCTTGAATATTGGAAACACTCCATTATACATATCATCACCTGCATATAAGATAAAATGGCAAACCATTATGGTTTGCCATTGATTTATTTTTCTTTGAGATCGCGCAGTAAAGATTCAATCTTGTTACCGTACTCGATTGAAGTATCATACTTGAATGACAGCTCAGGCGCTTTCCTCAAACGGATTTCCCTGGCGACTTCGCTGCGCAGCAGACCTTTCGCACGCTCAAGGCCGGCTTCAACTTCTTCTTTGTTTTCATTCAAGGAAGTATAGTAAATGACTGCGTTCTCCAGCTCTTTTGTCACTTCAACTTCGGTTACAGTAACCATCCCGATATCAGAATCGGATACTTTGGTCCTCAATGCTTCACTGACAACCTTCTTGATTTCTTCAGCTACTCTTTCATTTCTGTTAGACATTTAATCACCTTTCAATCTCCACCATAATGTAAGGCTCGATCTGGTCTCCTTCTTTCAGGTCGTTGAAGTTTTTGATGGTGATGCCGCACTCATAACCTGCAGCCACTTCTTTTGCATCGTCCTGGAAGCGTTTCAGAGTATCCAGTTCGCCTTCGTAAATGACTATACCCTCTCTGATGACTCTCACACCTGAATCCCGTGTGATTTTCCCATCAGTGACGTAGGATCCTGCGATGGTACCCACTTTGGAGACTTTGAATGTCTGTCTGACTTCTACATTACCGATGACCTGCTCTTCATACTCCGGATCAAGCATGCCTTTCATGGCCTGTTCGATTTCTTCAATCACTTTGTAGATGATGCGGTGCAGCCTCATATCGATCTTTTGCTGTTCCGCTGCACTTTTCGCATTGACATCCGGACGGACGTTGAAGCCGATGATGATCGCATTGGAAGCATTCGCAAGCGTCACGTCGGATTCATTGATTGCACCGACGCCCGTATGGATGATGCGGACATTGACACCCTCGACATCTATTTTCAGGAGCGATGCGCTGAGCGCTTCGACAGACCCCTGTACATCACCTTTGATGATGATGTTGAGATCTTTCGTCTCTCCCTCTTTCATCTGTTCGAACAGGTTATCAAGACTGACCTTCTGGGTCTGTTCGCGTTCACGGACGATCATGTCGCTCTGTCTGGATTCACCGATGGCACGTGCTTTTTTATCGTCTTTGAATACGACGAAGCGGTCACCGGCAAGCGGCACATCATTCAACCCTGTGATTTCAACAGGTGTGGACGGTCCTGCACTCTTGATCCGCTGTCCAAGATCATTGACCATCGCACGCACTTTGCCATATGTGTTGCCCACTACAAGTGAATCCCCGACTTTTAAAGTACCGTGCTGTACAAGGAGGGATGCAGCAGGTCCTCTTGATTTGTCGAGTTCAGCTTCAATCACCGTGCCGACTGCAGGGCGGTTGCTCTCAGTCTTAAGCTCTTCGACTTCACCGACCAGCGTGATCATTTCAAGCAGGTCGTCGATGCCCTCGCCGCTTAAAGCGGAAAGCGGGACGAATATGGTGTCGCCGCCCCAGTCTTCAGGATACAGGCCGTGTTCCCCGAGTTCCGTCATCACCCGGTCCGGGTTGGCGGTAGGTTTATCGACTTTGTTCACTGCCACGATGATCGGCACTCCTGCAGCTTTGGCATGGTTGAGCGCCTCGATGGTCTGAGGCATGACACCGTCATCGGCTGCCACGACAAGAATTGTAATGTCGGTCACCTGCGCACCGCGCGCACGCATTGTCGTAAACGCTGCGTGCCCCGGGGTATCCAGGAAGGTGATTTTCTTTCCGTTGGCTTCAATCTGGTATGCACCGATGTGCTGGGTGATCCCGCCCGCTTCGCCGGCTGTCACTTTCGTCTCACGGATGGAATCGAGCAGAGTCGTTTTACCATGGTCGACGTGCCCCATGATGGTGACGACACTCGGTCTTTCCTCGGTCAGTGATGCTTCGTCCAGTTCAAAGTAGTGCTCGAGTGAAGCCTCGTCGACCTGGGTGTCTTCTTCGGCTGTGTAGCCATGGTTATCCGCAATCAATTCCACCGTTTCTTTATCAAGGGACTGGTTGATGTTTGCGACAACGCCCACCATGAAAAGATCTTTGATCACTGTTGAAGCATCGGCACCGATTTTTTCGGCAAGCTCCCCTACCGTGATGCCTGCTTCATAAGTGAATGACTTGGCTTCGGCGGACTCCCCGGTTTCAACAGCCGCTTTCTGATCTTTCCGGTTCTGCTGATTTTTATTGTTCTGTCTGCTGTTCTTCTTCCTGCCCTGTTTCTTCTGTCTCGTGTTCTGGTTGTTTCTTTGTTGCGGTTTATTGTTCTGCTGTTTGTTGTCCTGTGTCTTATCGTTCGTTTTTTTGCCGAAATGCTTATCCAGCAAAGATACTTCACTGCTTTCCAGTGAACGCATATGACTGCTGACTTCCACACCTTCTTTGCGTAGAAATTCCATAACTTCTTTGCTTGTTAATTTATTGTTCCTGGCGTATTCATGAATTCGGATTTTACTCATTGAATCACTTTCCTTTCTCGAGAAGGTCGATGCACTTATTTGCAAAACCTTTATCTGTGACTGCAAGTACTACACGGTTTTCACTGCCTGTAGCTGCACTCAGTTCATTTTTATTGTATTTGTCGATGAGGGGGACGTTGTAATATCGCGCTTTGTCAGAGACTCTCTTCGCGGTGGATCTGCCTGCATCACTGGCCAGGAAGATCACTTTCGCATTATTGTTCCTGGTCGCTTCCAACGTCCGCTCTTCACCATTCACCAGTTTGTTCGCTTTGACGATCAGGCCCAGCATGTTCAGTAATCTGTCATTCATCGTTTCGGGATATCTTCCCGGTATATCAGCCTGATGATTTCATCATATATCGGGCCCAGCTCTTCACCGGACTTTCCAAATTTTCTTTCCAGAACTTTCTTCCCTCTTGCTGCTTCCACTTTTTCAAGGTCTTTTACGACATAACTGCCCCGCCCGTTCTTTTTACCGGTCGGGTCGACAAAGATTTCATCCTCCTTGTTGACGACGATGCGGAGCAACTCCTTTTTCGGATACATTTCATTAGTCAGAATGCACTTTCTCAGTGGAACTTTTCTTGCCATGTTATCACCCGCTGAAATTAATATTTTTAGTCCTGTTCAATAATGCCTTCTTCCACAGCATCGGATTCACTTTTAATATCAATTTTCCAACCTGTCAGTTTAGCCGCCAGTCTCGCGTTTTGACCTCTTTTGCCGATGGCCAGCGAGAGCTGGTTGTCGGGGACGATGACGACTGTGGACTGATGATCCTCATCCACAAGCACATCGACCACCTGCGACGGACTCAGTGCATTTTTGACGAAAACCTTGGGGTCGCTGTCCCACAGGACGATGTCGATTTTTTCACCTGACAGTTCGTTGACGACAGCTTCGACTCTTGCGCCCCTCGCACCGACACATGAACCGACGGCGTCGACGTCCGTGTTCTCAGCATGCACACTGATCTTCGAACGTTCACCGGCTTCACGCGCCACACTCATGACTTCCACGGTGCCGTCATAGATTTCAGGCACTTCTTTTTCGAAGAGGCGCTTCAGCAGATTCGGATGTGTCCTGGAGACGAAAATCTGCGGACCTTTCGTCGTCTGCTCCACTTTGTTGACGTACACCTTGATGCGGTCATTCGGCCTGTAGACTTCATTCGGCATTCTTTCCGACTCGCTGAGGACAGCGTCTGTACGTCCGAGCTGTATATAGACGAAACGGTGGTCCACCCTGTCGATCAGACCGGTCATCACTTCATCTTCTTTGTCGATGAATTCATCATACAGGATGCCGCGCTCGGCATCCCGCAGCCTCTGCATCACCGCCTGCTTCGCTGCCTGTGCACCGACACGGTTGAAATCTTTGGGGGTCACATCCTCATCAAATGGATCCCCGATTTCATAGGCGGGATTCACTGTACGTGCAGTTTCCAGATCGACTTCCCCCGTCGGATCCTCGACTTCCTCCACGACATCTTTACGTGAAATCACACGGTAGCTGCCGTTTGTGATGTTCAGATCAACTTTGACGTTTCTGTGCTGCGTGTAATTCTTTTTATAAGCAGTCAACAGCGCTGCTTCAATTGTTTCTATCAATATTTCCCTTGGAATGCTCTTTTCTTTTTCAAGGTATTCCATGGCATTCAATAATTCCTGGTTCACAATTTATCTCCTCCGATCAGATTAATACTGCTTTCCTTAAAGTGGCGATTTTCTCACGGTCGACCGTGATGGTTTTTTTTCTGGTCTTGTCTTTGTACTCCACAGTAACAGTGTCCTGATCGTAGGACTTCAATATGCCTGTCCACTCTTTTTCACCGTTAATCTGCTGGTAGGTCTTCACATAGATGCCGCTGTCCAGAGTCAGTTCCAGATCTTCGTCATTCTTGATCGGACGTTCGGCTCCCGGGGAGGAGACATCCAGAAAATAAGCACCTTTCACAATATCCCACTCATCCAGTTTTTCACTGACCACTTCGCTTGCGGCTGCACAGTCCTCAAGGGTGATGCCGCCCTTTTTATCAAGATAGAGCCTCAGGAAATTATCCTTGCCTTCTTTGACGTATTCCACTTCGATGAGCTTGAAGCCGAGCGCTTCGACCACTGGCGAAGCATTGTCAAAAACCTTTTGTTCAGTATGATTCATCCCAAAATCGCCTCCTTTAAACGTAAGAAAAGAACGGGCGGACCCGTTCTTCTCCATGTGCATGAGTATTAATATCACTGACTATGATACCATATTCCCAATTGTTATGCAACTTTACATTACAGGTCAAAAATTGATAACTGGGCTTTATCGGGCAGATGATCAAGGGTGCCGAGCTCGGTCAGGTACTCCACCACTTTCTGTGCGACACCGCCCCGTTTATTCAGATCTTCTTTGGATATGAACGGCTCCTCTTCCCTTGTCGCAACAATTCTCTTCGCAACGTTTGCCCCGAGACCCGGTACTGCGATGAAAGGCGGTATCAGTCCGTCTCCGGTGAGTTTAAATTCAAATGCATCCGATTTTTCTATGTCCACAGGGTGCATTTTATACCCTCTATGGGCCATTTCATTGACGATTTCAAGAACCACCAGCGTGTCTTTTTCTTTTTTTGTCAGCTCGTGGAAGTTGCCGTTCATCTCTTTGACCTTATGGCGGATGGTGGATTTATCCTTCACCATCGTCAAAAGATCGAAATCCGATGCCCTCACCGTGAAGTAACTTGCATAGTAGTAGAGCGGATGATGCACTTTGAAGTAGGCGATGCGCACGGCCATCAGCACATAGGCCGCGGCGTGGGCTTTCGGGAACATGTATTTTATCTTTTTACATGAATCGATGTACCATTCCTCGACACCGTTCTCCCGCATGGCAGCTTCGTGTTCCTCGGTCAGCCCTTTCCCCTTCCTGACCTTCTCCATGATGTTGAAGGCGAGGGAGGGTTCAAGGCCTTTGTACATCAGGGTGACCATGATGTCGTCACGGCACCCGATGACGTTGGATAAGTCGCATGTCCCCCGCCTGATCAGGTCCTGTGCATTGCCGAGCCATACATCCGTGCCGTGTGAAAGCCCTGAAATCTGCACCAGCTCACTGAATGTGGAAGGCTTTGTATCCTCCAGCATCTGCCGCACGAATCCGGTGCCGAATTCCGGCACTCCGAGCGTACCCGTCTTACAGATGATGTCGTCTTCCGTGACACCGAGCGCCTGCGGTGAACTGAAGAGGCTCATGGTCTCCTCATCATCCGTCGGCAGGGTCTTCGGATCGATGTGTGAAAGGTCCTGAAGCATGCGGATCATCGTCGGGTCATCGTGTCCAAGTATGTCGAGCTTCAATAAGTTATTGTCTATCGAATGGAAATCGAAATGGGTCGTCTTCCATTCCGCTTCGATGTCATCGGCCGGATACTGGATCGGTGTGAAATCGTATATATCCATGTCGTCAGGCACTACGATGATGCCGCCCGGGTGCTGTCCGGTCGTCCGTTTCACCCCTGAGCACCCTTTGACGAGGCGGTCGATTTCTGCACCGCGCCGTGTGATGCCGTGATCGTTCATATAGCCTTTCACGTAACCGTATGCCGTCTTCTCGGCGACGGTGCCGATCGTCCCCGCCCTGAAGACATAATCTTCACCGAACAGATCTTTAGTATAACCATGGGCCTTCGGCTGATAATCCCCGCTGAAGTTCAAATCGATATCCGGCACTTTGTCGCCTTTGAAGCCAAGGAACGTCTCAAACGGGATGTCCTGCCCTTCCTTTGTCAGGGGGGCGCCACACGCTTCACATGATTTGTCCGGAAGATCGTACCCCGATGACACACTACCGTCCATGAAGAAGGTTGAGTCCTTGCAGCCCGGACAGATGTAATGCGGCGGCAGCGGGTTCACTTCGGTGATTTCGGTCATCGTCGCAACAAAGCTCGAGCCGACGGAACCGCGGGAGCCGACGAGGTATCCGTCATCAAGTGATTTCTTCACAAGCTTCTGACTGATCAGGTAGATGACGCTGAAACCATTTCCGATGATGCTCTCCAGCTCTTTTTCGAGCCTGTCCACGACGATGTCCGGGAGTTCTTCGCCGTACAGTGCTTTTGCGTTGCTGTAGCTCATATCCCTGATTTCATCATTCGCACCGTCAATATTCGGTGTATAGAGTTCATCTTTGATCGGCTTGACCACATCTATGCTGTCTGCCAGATCATTCGGCGCTTCGATCACAATTTTCTTTCTGGTTGCTTCATCGAGGAAGCTGAAGTCCTCATACATTTCGGCAGTCGAACGGAAATGGGCATCCGGCAGGCGGCCGCGGCTCAACGGATTGCCCGGGTTGCTTTTGACCAGGATTTCACGGCACAGCTTGTCCGATTCATCCAGATAATGCACATTCCCCGTTGCAACGACCGGTTTGCCGAGCTCATCCCCCGCCTTGATGATGTTTGTGATGATCTCCTCGAGCGTCTTCTCGCTCCTGACGATTTCCCTGTCGAGCAGCCTTCTGTATAGCGGCTTCGGGAATACTTCAAGGTAGTCATAGAACCCGGCGACCGCTTTGGCATCTTCGTAGGGCTTCTGCATCATTGCAGTGAACACTTCCCCCTGATCGCACGCACTGCCAACAAGAATGCCTTCCCGGTGCTTTTCAAGTACATTTTTACGTATCCTCGGTGTCCTGTAGAAGTGGTCCGTCAGGGAGTAAGAAACGATTTTGAACAAATTCTTCAACCCTGTCTGATTTTGCACCAGAAGCGTGACGTGGGAAGGCATTGCACGCTTATACGCATCTTCACTCCTGAGCTTGTCGTTTATATCGATGTGATTGCTCACACCCATCTCTTTCAACTGGTAAAGCATTTTAATGAATATATAGGCAGTGGCCTCGGCGTCGTAGATCGCCCGGTGGTGCTGGGTCAGCTCGACATTGTACTTTTTGGCGAGGATGTTCAATCCGTGCTTCTTGAAGTCGGTGTTGATCGTCCGCGATAATTCAAGCGTGTCGATGACGCCATTCTGATAGCTTCCGAAACCCTCTGCCTGATAGGCGGCTTCAATGAAGCCCATATCGAAACTGGCGTTGTGGGCGACGAAAATCGCATCTCCGACCCACTCCCTGAAGTCGGTGATGACTTCACTGACCGGCGGTGCACCGACGAGCATGTCATCGGTGATGCCGGTGATTTCCTTGATCGTTTCCGTGAGCGGCTCGCCCGGGTTGCTGAATGCCTCGAAGCGATCGATGATTTCGCCGCCCTTCACTTTGACGCCTGCGAGTTCGATGATCTTATCGTATTTTGATGACAGTCCCGTCGTCTCCACGTCAAAAACGACATATTCGTGGTTTTCAAGGTCGATGTCCTGAGATTTATACGCGATGTCCGCACCGTCATCCACAAGCAGCCCTTCCATGCCGAAAATGACTTTCACTCCGGTATCCTGGGATGCATAATACGCATCCGGAAAAGCCTGCACGTTGTTATGGTCGGTGATGGCGATCGCCCGGTGTCCGAAGTCCTTCGCCCTCTTGACAAATTCGTTGATGTGGTTCAGTCCGTCCATCTGACTCATGGCGGAATGCAGGTGGAGTTCCACCCGCTTATCTTCCATTGCATCTTTTTTGGGCGGTTTATTGACGGCAGTCAGGTTCTTGATGTTCAGTACGAGGTCTTTGACGAAGTCGTCATACTCGACATTACCTTCGATGATCACCCAATCATTTTCACCGAGTGCATCGAACACCGCTTCATCACCCTTGTTGTTCCTTGAGAACATTTTGGCGCTGATCGAGTCGCTGTAGTCCGTGATCTTGATGTTCAGTATCTGTCTCCCTGTACGCAGTACTTTGACGTCTTTATCAAAGATGACGCCTTCGATTTTCACGTTGAATTCTTCGTCGAGGACGTTGGCGAGCGGTCTCACGCCGTCGAAGCTGACATGCTTTCCGATCTGCTTTTCGACCGCTTCGCCCTCATCCCTCTGCTGCTCCTTCATCTCTTCCTGATGTGAGATGAAATTCTGCACGAGCTCCGTCTTTTCTTCCTGCAGACGATTTTCAAGATTTTCACGTTTCTCGGCATCCATGTCTGCATCCACGCTGAATTCGATATCCCCGATGGCCATTCCGAACGCATGATAGGCATCTTTCAGGTTGCCGTTGACGTGCTTATTGAAATGAGCCCTTGTTATTTCGTTCTGTACATTGAAGGTCAGTATGCCGTCGCTGTATTCTTTTTTACAGTTCAACAGCTGATATCTGACATTATCGTTAATCTTCAAATACAGTAATACATCTTCCAGGTAGTCGATCACGTTGGCATCCGAAAAATGATCGCTCGTCAAAGTCACTTCGATGTCAGCGATATCCGCAAATGCTTTTTTGATATTTTCGATCAATAAAAGCCTGAGGGAGGCGGGAATCAGTTTTTCAAAGTGTAACTGGAAATGGAACAACCTCTGTTCATCGTCCACAATGACTTTTTTGAGCACCCCACTTGTGAGGTGCTCATTCATTTCTATATTCGCCTGTGATAATAAAATTTTAAACTGCTCATGCCCCTGCATTCACAACACTCCTAAACCTGATAACTTGCGGGCGTATGAATCAATACTCATTTATGAACTTTAAAACATCGTCAATTTCGACATCTTCGCTTTTTTCATCCGTGCGTTTCTTCACTTCCACCACGCCGTCTTTCGCCCCGCGTCCGACCACGATGCGGTAAGGCAGGCCGATGAGGTCCGAGTCGGCGAACTTCACACCCGCCCTCTCATTACGGTCATCATACAGCACCCTGTACTTTTCCTGAAGTGATTCATAAAGGTCTTCCGCCACCTTCAAAATCGTCTCATCCTTAGTGTTGGCAGTGATGATATGGATATCGAACGGGGTGACCGATTCGGGCCAGATGATGCCTCGCTCATCATGGTGGCTTTCGATTATCGCAGAAAGCGTCCTCGAGACGCCGACACCGTAGCAGCCCATCATGACGGGCACGCTTCGGCCGTTCTCATCAAGGACATTCAGACCCATGGACTCCGAGTACTTGGTTCCGAGCTTGAAGACCTGTCCGACCTCGATGCCCTTCATGAACTTGACAGGACCGCTGCCATCCGCCGCCGTCTCACCTTCATTGATGAACCTGAAATCCCCGATGCCCTTCACGTCAAAATCCCTGTGATGATTGACGTTGACATAATGGTGGTCGGTCTCGTTCGCACCTGTCGGATAATTCACCATCGCATCCACCTGATAATCCAGATAGACCGGAATTTCCGTATTGACGGGCCCGAGGCTTCCCGGTGTTGCATTGAAATGTTTCATGATCTCATCTTCATCTGCAAATTCGATCTCTTCTTCCGCATTGAAGAAAGACTTCACTTTGACATCATTCAGCACCTGGTCCCCGCGTACGAGGATCATCAGGAACTCCCCGTTGATTTTGACGACCATCGTCTTCGTCGTTTCCTGAAGCGCAATCCCGAGGTGGTCTGACAGCGACTGGCATGAAGTGACGCCCGGTGTTTCCACTTTCGTCATCTCCTTTTGTTCATCCGCCGATTTTTCCATCGGCTGGCATTCGGCTTTTTCAATATTCGCCGCATAATCGCTCTCTTCCGTATAGGCGATCGTATCTTCACCGATGTCGGCAAGTGCCATGAATTCATGGGTATGGCTGCCTCCGATTGCGCCTGAATCCGCTTCGACGGCGCGGTAGTTCAGCCCCATGCGTGAGAATATGTTTGAATACGCCTGATACATATCGTTGTAAGTCTTCGTCAATGACTCATCATCCGTATGGAACGAATAGGCGTCTTTCATGATGAACTCCCTGCCGCGGAGCAGCCCGTATCTCGGCCGCAGTTCATCACGGAACTTCGTCTGGATCTGGAACAGTGTCAGCGGCAGTTTCTTATAGCTCCTGAGCTCGTCCCGGAGGAGGGCCACGATCATTTCCTCATGCGTCGGTCCGAGGGCGAATTCGCGCCCGTGACGGTCTTTCATCCTCATCAGTTCACTGCCGTAGGCATCCCAGCGTCCGGACTCTTCCCATAACTCTTTAGGATGCAGCACGGGCATATGGATTTCCACCCCGCCGATCTTATTCATCTCTTCACGGACGATTTTTTCTATGTTGTGCAGTACAAGCCTTGTGATCGGCAGGTATGTGTAGATTCCGCTCGCCATCTGCTTGATCATGCCCGCCTTCAGCATCAGGCGGTGGCTCAGGCTCTCAGCGTCCTGCGGTGTCTCTCTTAAAGTCGGGATAAACATTTGTGACTGTCTCATGTGACTCACTCCTATAGGAAAAATGTTTTGATGTCGTTCCAGGTGACAAGCACCATTACTACCAGTAAGAACAATACTCCGAGCAACTGTATGTTCAGTTCGACCCTTTTGTTGAGCGGTTTTCTGAATATGCCTTCATATAATACAAAGAGTATCCGTCCGCCGTCCAATGCCGGTATCGGCAGCAGGTTCATTATGCCGAGATTGACGCTGAGAACGGCGGTGAAGTTCATCAGCACCAGGAGCCCCTGGGCCGCCACTTCCTCAGTCACATAATATATGCCGACCGGACCGTTCAGCATGTCGAATGAAAATGTGCCTTCGAATATGCTGATGAATAGTTGGACCACAAGTTCAAATATCAGTGTACCCATTTCAAAAGTCTGCTGGACACCCCACCACAGCGGTGCAACGGTGCCTTGTTCAAATTCTGCACCTATGCCTATGATCAGCCGTTCCACCACTTCGCCGTCAGGCAGTTCAGTCGATTCCACAACAGGCGTCATCTCCACTTCCCGTGTTTCCCCTTCATTCTCTACAACGATATCGAGCTCAGAATCTCCATGCTGCTGGATCATCGCTGACATATGGTCCCAACTGTCCACTTCGTTGCCGTTGATGCTGAGGAGGCGGTCACCTTCTTCTATCCCCGCTTCTTCAGCGGGTGTATCTTCGGCGACCACGCCGACGACCGGCTCATCGGTCGCTTTCCCGTTGATGTAGAACAGCGTTGTGAATAAAACAAAAGCCAGTACAAAATTCATTAAAGGTCCTGCAAATAAAGTCCAGAATCTTGCCATGACGGATTTCGACTCGAAACGTGCCGAAGCCGGCGCAATGCGCTCAAGCTCCGAATCCTGCACGAAATAAGCCTCATGTGCGATTTTATATGAAGTTTCAACATCGTCGTAAGTACGCACGGCCCTCACAGTCATCGCTTTCTGGATATCTGCACTGACCACTTCTATTTCTTCTATGTCGTTGAAGTTATGCTTGTCATCAAGCAGGATGTGGGAAATTTCACCGAGGTCGTTCAATTTCAGCTGGACGCGCATGCCGGGGTTCAGGGGATTGACTTCCATTTCACTGGAGGCCATTCTGACATAACCGCCTATCGGCAGCAGTCGGATTGTATACACAGTATCATTGAATTTGTAGGAAAAAATTTTTGGTCCCATTCCGATTGCAAACTCGGGACACATTATACCTGCACGTTTTGCAACTATCAGGTGGCCAAGTTCGTGAACAGTGACCAGCACACCGAATACGACTATAAAAGCTAAAATGCCGGTCAAATCTATCACCTCATGTCCGATTTAAATATTTCATCATAATAAAGGATCGTTTCCAAATCAGGTTCATCGATCACTTCATGTCCGTTCATACGTAATTCTACTATCTTTTCTATATCAAGAAAAGAAATCTCGCCTTTCAGGAAGCGGTCCACGGCATACTCGTTCGATGCGTTCATGACCGCAGGCATCGTGCCGCCGATTTCAACCGCTTCGTATGCGAGCTTCAGCATCCTGAAACGCTCGAAATCCATCGGTTTGAAGTTCAGCTGGGTGAGGGTGTCGAAATCGAGCGGATTGTCCATCGCCAGGCGCTCGGGATGACTGAAGGCGAACTGGATGGGCCCTTTCATATCCGAATTGCCAAGCTGAGCGATGATGCTGTTGTCCACGAACTCGACCATCGAATGAATGGTGCTCTCCCTGTGCAGCAGCGTGGAAATCCGATCGACTTCAAGGTCGAAGAGCCATTTCGCTTCGATGACTTCAAGACCTTTATTCATCATGGTGGCGGAGTCGATCGTGATCTTTCTGCCCATCGCCCAGTTCGGATGGTTCAGTGCATCGGCCAGTGTCACATCATGCAATTCATCTCTTGAAAGGTCCCTGAATGAACCGCCGCTTGCGGTGATGATGAGCCGTTTGATCTCGGAGGGGGATTCGCCCCTCATGCACTGGAAGATTGCCGAATGCTCCGAATCCACGGGTATGATCTGCACATCGTGTTCACGGGCTTTGTCCATGACGATTTCACCGGCGGCGACAAGCGTTTCCTTGTTCGCAAGGGCGATGTCCTTGCCATTTTCTATCGCTGTGAGTGTCGGCGGGAGGCCGATACTGCCCATCACTGCGGTAAGCAGCATATCACTGTCATCTGCAGCCACGGCCTGGAGACCGTCCTCCCCGCTCACAAATGTGATGGTAGGATACCGGGCCTCCAGCGATTTCCGGTCTCCATCATCCATGACGGATACCATCTTCGGAGTGACCGATGCCAGTATTTCATGCAGCCGTGTTGTGTTGCGGCCTATTGACATGCTCTCCAGCTCGAACCGGTCCCGATTATTTTTCAGCACCTCGATCGCCTGTGTGCCGATGGAGCCCGTTGCTCCCAGTATTGAAATCTTTTTCATGATCCACACTCCATAAACTTAACTCACCAATGGAAGGATATTCATCAGTGGCAGAACAAATATGAAACTGTCGAAACGGTCCAATACACCGCCGTGCCCAGGCAGCAGACTGCCGGAATCCTTGACGTCGAAGTGGCGTTTCAGGGCAGATTCCACAAGGTCGCCGAGCTGCCCGGACACACTCAGTATCATGGTGTATAAGATGAGCAGAATGACGTGGGGGTTGTCTATCAGGCCGAAGAGGCTGAATATGACCGCAAGCAGCACACTCGACAATATCCCGCCCACAAAGCCTTCGACAGTTTTATTCGGGCTGATCTGCGGCCATAATTTCCTTTTGCCGAACGTCCGCCCTGCCAAATAAGCACCGGTGTCGGTCATCCAGACGATCAGAAGTGCATATAGTATGAAGATCAAGCCTGCTTCCCTAGTCTCATAGAAATACATGAACCCGATGCCGATATAGGCGACTGCGAGTACACAAAAACCCATATCCACAAATGAGAACCTGTTCTTGCTGATGACGGTGAAGCTCAGCATCAACAGGGCCATGACGATGATCATGTCGACCTGTATGTCTGTAATCATGGTGATGAAAGGGTAATCCGCCCGCGGCAGAATCAATATTGATAATGCGATCAATGAGAGAATTCCGGGAATCGAAAATATATGTATACGGTTCATCTTCAGAATTTCATATAAAGCGGTCAGAGCAAGAAGGTATACTGCGATGAGCATCGGCCAGGAGCCGATCACGATAATGGGAATGAAAAGCAACAATGCAATAACAGCAGTAATTGTCCTGGTCCTCACATTCTATACCTCCTTATTATTCAGTCCGCCAAAACGTCTGTCACGTCTTCTGTATTGTTCAATCAAGTCGTCCAGTTCTTCTGCAGCGAAGTCCGGCCACAGCGTCTCAGTGAAGAATAATTCACTGTAGGAAGACTGCCACAGGAGGAAATTGCTCAGCCTGTATTCACCGCTTGTCCTGATGATCATTTCAGGATCGGGGATTGATGTGGTCATCAAATAACGGTCTATGGTGGCATCATCAACTGATTCCAGGGACAGCCGTCCACTGTCTAAGTCTTCATGCATCGCCTTGAACGCCTGGACCAGTTCGTCCCTGCCCCCGTAATTGAGGGCAAATATCAGGTTCAATCCTGTGTTGTCCTTAGTATCATCCACGGCCTTCATCACTGCTTTGATTGTATGCTTCGGTAGATCTTCCAGATTGCCTATGGTGGTCACCTTGACATTCTTTTCAATGAGTTCGGGCAGGAAAGTACCCAGAAAGTCACCCGGCAACTTCATCAGGTAACTCACTTCGGAGCTCGGCCTGCTCCAGTTTTCGGTTGAAAATGCATACAGTGTCAAATATTTTATCCCTATATCAGAGGCATGTCTCGTGATACGTTTTACATTCTGCATACCTTCATAATGACCATGTACACGCGGGCGTCTTTTCAACTGCGCATAGCGGCCATTGCCATCCATGATCATCGCAATATGTAAAGGTAAGTCCTTCGCTGTTTTCAGTTCTTTTTTTCTACCTAACATATAGTCCTCCACAAGAATTATAATTATTAGTATACATCTATACCTATGTCGACTCAATCAGTTTATTGTAACATAAAGTGCACACACAAAAAAAAGAGCAGGCTCCACCTGCTCACTGCTTTCACTATACTTCCAGGATGTCTTTCTCTTTTTCATCACAGAGGGTATCGATTTTCCTGATTGAGTCGTCAGTGATCTTCTGAACCTCATCAGTGTAATTGCGCAGCTCATCTTCTGAGATATCTCCGTCCTTCTCAGACTTCTTCAGCTTATCGTTCGCTTCACGACGGATATTTCTGACGGAAACTTTGGCGTCCTCACCTTCCCTGCGTGCATCTTTGACGAATTCTTTTCTCCGTTCCTCAGTCAGCTGAGGGACTGTGATACGGATCATTGTACCGTCACTCGTAGGGTTGATGCCGAGGTCCGCCTGCTGGATTGCTTTCAGGACATCGTCTACCGAACTTTTATCATATGGTGTGACAGTCAGCATCCTTGCTTCGGGTACAGAGATTGTGGCCAGCTGGTTGACCGGGGTCGGCGCACCATAGTAATCCACAGTCACCCTGTCCAGAAGGCTGGCGTTGGCATGACCTGTCCGAATCGCTGCCAGGTCCCTCTGCAGACTTTCAATCGACTTGTGCATTCTGCTTTTTGCATCTTTTAAAATTGCATCACTCATTTGACTCTCTCCTGCCAATCATTATTTATTGATGGTTGTACCGATGGATTCACCGGAAACTGCACGTTTGATATTACCCTGCTCTGTAATTGAAAATACCACAAGTGGAATGTCATTGTCCATACAGAAGGAGGCTGCGGTCGCATCCATGACCTGTAAGTTTTCCTTGAGCATATCCATATAGGTCAGATTATCATATTTCAGTGCAGTATTGTCGAGCTTTGGATCTGCAGAGTAGACACCGTCGACATTGTTTTTGCCCATGAGGATCACATCTGCTTCAATCTCAGCTGCCCGGAGCGCTGCAGTCGTATCCGTTGAGAAATATGGATTGCCGATGCCTGCAGCGAATATGACGATCCGGCCTTTCTCAAGGTGCCTGATTGCACGGCGTCGTATATAGGGTTCTGCCACCTGTTTCATCTCTATCGAAGTCAGTACCCGCGTTTCGCAGTCGAGCTGTTCAAGGCTGTCCTGGAGAGCAAGTGAGTTCATCACCGTGGCAAGCATGCCCATGTAATCGGCTGTGCCGCGGTCCATACCGAGATCACTGCCCGTCTTGCCTCTCCAGATGTTCCCGCCGCCGACGATCACAGCAATCTCGACACCCAGTTCTTTTGCTTCCGATACCTGGTTCGCAATATTCTTGATGACAGCGGGATTGATGCCGAAACCATCATCTCCCGCCAGTGCTTCCCCACTGAGTTTTAATACAATCCTTTTGAACGTTGAAGATTCAGCCATTATAATTCCCTCACTTATGATATTTGATGAGCTAATCTTAAAAAAAGACACCGAAGTGTCTTTTATATTATTTATTCACTTGACCCATGACTTCGTCTGCGAAGTTGTCTTCTCTCTTTTCAATACCTTCTCCCACTTCGAAACGGATGAAATCCACCAGTTTCGCATCGTGCTTCTGAAGATACTCTTCGACAGTGACATCAGAGTCTTTTACGAATGGCTGGTTTACAATGCTGATCTCTTCAAGGTATTTGCGCATTCTGCCTTCCACCATCTTATCGACGATGTTTTCCGGCTTGCCTTCGTTGAGTGCCTGCTGCTTAAGGATTTCCCTCTCATGCTTCAGCTCTTCTTCAGGGACCTGGTCGGAAGAGACATATTTCGGGTTGAGTGCTGCTGCATGCATGGCTACACCTTTAGCCACTGCATCTTCAGTCGTGCCTTCAACCACAGTCAGCACACCGATGCGGCCGCCCATGTGCAGGTATTCGCCAAATGCACCATTGTCAGGCTTCTCGGCAAGAACAAATCTTCTTAAAGTCAGTTTTTCACCGATTTTGGCAACAGCTTCAGTCATCTTCGCTTCAACCGTCTGACCGTCAAGCTCAGACTGGTTCAACGCCTCGACGTTCTCAGGCTTCGTCTCGAGGATGTGGTCGGCAATATCTTTGACCAGCTGTTGGAAATTTTCATTACGGGCAACAAAGTCTGTCTCGGAGTTGATTTCGACAATCACGCCGTCATTACCTTTGGATGCTACATGGACAAGACCTTCGGCTGCGATGCGGTCTGCTTTCTTCGCTGCTTTTGAAATACCTTTTTCACGCAGGTAATCCGCAGCAGCATCAAGATCTCCATCAGTTTCCTGGAGCGCTTTTTTACAGTCCATCATGCCTGCACCTGTTTTTTCACGTAATTCTTTTACTAATTTTGCTGAAATAGTAGCCATAATATTATCCTCCTGGAATTCATATTTTAAAAAAGGTGATAAGAGAATTAACTTATCACCGATATTATCATTATTTTTATCTGTTAAGATTATTCGCTTTTAGCTTCTGCCGGCTTTTCTTCAGCAGTCTCAGCGGATTCTTCCAGCTCAATGTTCTGTTCTGCTGCAACTTCCTCATCAGAAACACCCTGCTTGCCTTCCAGAACGGCATCGGCCATTTTGCTGGTCATCAGACGCACTGCACGGATCGCATCATCGTTGGCCGGGATGACATAATCCACTTCATCCGGATCACAGTTGGTATCAACCATTGCAACGATTGGAATGTTCAGCTTTTTCGCTTCTGCGATCGCGTTGCGCTCTTTACGAGGGTCAACGATGAATATCGCTTTCGGCATTTCTTTCATATCGCGGATACCGCCGAGGAACTTGATCAGACGATCATATTCTTTACGGAGTTCCACCACTTCTTTTTTAGGAAGGACTTCGAATACACCGTCCGCTTCCATTTTTTCAATTTCATCTATACGTTTGATACGTTTTGAAATCGTTTTGTAGTTGGTCAGAATTCCACCCAGCCATCTTTGGTTGACATAAAGCTGGCCGGCTCTTTCAGCCTCTTCTTTGATGGCGTCCTGTGCCTGTTTCTTTGTACCTACGAACAGGACCTTGCCGCCGTCTTCAGAAACTTCTTTGACGAAGTTGTAAGCTTCAGCCACTTTCTTGACTGTTTTCTGCAGGTCGATGATATAAATGCCGTTCCTCTCAGTGAAGATGTACCTCTTCATCTTAGGATTCCAACGACGTGTCTGGTGTCCGAAGTGAACACCCGCTTCAAGCAGTTGCTTCATAGTAATTACTGCCATTATAATTTCCTCCTTTTGTTGTTACCTCCAGTGTCACTGGATGGAACCACCCTGTCCGGGCAACCGGCCCCACATTCATGACACTGTGTGTAATCGGCAAATTTTAGCCGTTTAATAATATACCATAAATTCCGCCTTAAATCAAATGGATTCAGCTGTCTTTTCTAAGTTCCGGCAGGAAGTCCTCTTTCTTCACTTTGATGAAAGTCCCCTTCATACCGAGGGAGCGCGATTCAATGACACCCGCGCTTTCCAGTTTTCTGAGGGCGTTGACGATGACCGAACGTGTGATGCCCACCCTGTCGGCGACTTTCGATGCCACAAGAAGGCCTTCGTCGGCATTCAATTCATCGAAGATATGCTCGATCGCTTCTCTTTCTGAATAAGAAAGTGAGCGTATGGCCATGGCGATGCTCGCTTTATCCCTTGCCTTCTGCTCGATCTCTTCCTGTTTCTCCCTCAAGATCTCCATACCGACGACTGTCGTCGCATATTCGGCAAGTACCAGATCATCCTCGCTGAAAGCCTCCGACACACGGCCGAGAGCCAGCGTCCCCAGACGTTCGCCGCCGCCGTAAATCGGTAGAATCGTCGTTTCCGAATCCTGGAAGGAATCTTCAGTAGGGAAAATCGTCAGTTCATTGTCGAAATCGATGTTTTCAGTCGTTTCACTGACCCTCATGATCTTATTCACGTACTCTTCTGGAAAACGGCGGTTTTCAAGCATTTCAACAATCCGTTCGTTTTCTATCTTATGGTTGACTCCAAACCCCAGCAGCTTACCTTTACGCGAAACGATGAAAACATTGCATTCCAGTACCCGGCTCACTTTTTGAGATACCTCGTTGAAGTCGACTTTAACGCCCGAATGGCTCTGGATCAATGTATTGATTTCTCTTGTTTTTTGCAGTAATGTACTCATTTGAAATTCTCCTCTTATAATTTATAGTATGAACCGGCTTAAATTCCTGTCTTTCTGTATATGGGACAACTTGCTGCTGACATACTGTTCAGTGATTTCGACGTGTGCACCCTGCATATTGCTCGCCTCGAACAACAGCTCTTCGAGCAGTGTTTCAAGGATTGTGTGCAGTCGCCTGGCTCCGATGTCATCCGTATCGGTATTCACCTGGTGTGCGATTTTTGCCAGGGCAGCAAGCGCTTCGTCAGTGAATGAAATCGTTACATCCTCCGTCAGAAGCAGGGCTTCGTACTGTTTGATCAGGGAACGCTTCGGCTCTTTCAATATTTTCTCGAAATCCTTATCCGTCAGCTTGTCGAGCTCCACCCTGATCGGGAATCTGCCCTGCAGTTCAGGGATCAGATCACTCGGCTTAGAAACATGGAAAGCACCGGCGCCTATGAACAGTATATGCTCTGTATCAATGGCGCCGTATTTGGTCTGGACCCTGCTGCCTTCGACGATCGGGAGTATATCCCTTTGGACACCCTCTCTGGAAACGTCCCCGGAACTCTGGCCGCCTTTTGCAATCTTATCCATTTCATCTATGAAGATGATGCCCATCGTCTGGGCCAGGTTGATCGCTTCGTCATTGACGTTGTCCGTGTCGATTATTTTTTCAGCTTCTTCACGGCTTAAATATTCACGCGCCTTTTTGACTGGCATGGTGCGTTTATGCTTCTTCTTCGGCATGAACTGCTTGAACATGTCCTGCATGCCGGACTCTTCCATACCGGGCATCATCATGCCCATGGCGTTCTGTTCCTCCTCCACTTCAATCGTGACTTCCTCATCCTCCAGATAACCATTCATCAATTTTGCTCTGAGGCTCCGGCGTCTGTCCTTGACTTCCGGTGTCACCTCTTCCGTTTCTTCCTGGCCCTGCTGATTCATCAGCGCCTCGAAAGGGTTGGTGGTGGCCTTCTCTTTTTTGAACCCGGGTGCGAGCAGGGCTGTCAGCCTTTCATTGGCACGATCTTCCGCCTCATCTTTCACAAGCTTCATCTTCTCATCCTTTACAAGTTTGACACTTGCCTCGACGAGATCCCTGACCATGCTCTCGACATCACGGCCGACATAACCGACCTCCGTGAATTTCGTCGCCTCGACTTTTGTGAAAGGTGCACCTGTGAGCCTCGCCATGCGCCGTGCTATTTCCGTCTTGCCGACCCCGGTCGGGCCGATCATCAGTATATTTTTGGGGATGACTTCGTCCCGCAGGTCATCATCCAGCATCATCCTTCTGAAACGGTTCCTCATCGCGATGGCGACTTTCTTTTTCGCCTCGCCCTGGCCGATGATGTCTTCATCCAGCCTGGATGTTATTTCCCTTGGCGTCAGATTCTGTTTCAATATAAACGCTCCTTTAATCGATAGATTCCACTATTATATTATCGTTTGTGAATACGCATATTTCACTTGCGATCAACAGGCTGTTATATGCGATTTCCTTCGCCGTCAGTTCACTGCTGTAGCGCTTCAGCGCCCGTCCTGCACTGAGGGCGAAATTACCGCCGCTGCCGATGGCGAGTATGCCGTCGTCCGGTTCAATCACTTCACCGGTGCCCGAGACGAGCAGCAGCGTTTCCTGATCCATGACGATCAGCATCGCTTCAAGCTGCCTGAGCATCTTGTCACCGCGCCATTCTTTGGCGAGTTCCACTGCCGCCCTCTGCAGATTGCCGTTATAAGCATGGAGGTTGGCTTCAAACTTTTCAAATAAAGTGAATGCATCCGCCACACTACCTGCAAAACCGGCGACGACCTTATCATCAAACAACCTGCGCACTTTCCTGGCTGTATGCTTCATCACCACCTGGTTGCCGAGGGTGACCTGACCGTCTCCGGCGATCGCTCTGGAACCATTATGTTCTATCGCAAATATCGTTGTACCTTTAATAGCCATTCTTTCACCTCTTCTGATTACCTGGATGTGTATTCAAATAAGTCTTCCTGAGCTGCTCTTTTGAAATATGGGTATATTTCTGGGTCGTCTGCAATGATTCATGGCCAAGCAGTTCCTGGACCGCCCTGATGTCCGCACCGTTGTTGAGCAAGTGGGTCGCAAAGCTGTGCCTCAGCATATGCGGATGAAGGTCGAAGTTTTCAGCACTTTTCTTGACCATCATATCCAGCACATGACGGAGACCGCGGATCGTCAATGGTTCAAGGCGGTAGTTCAGCCATAATGAATCATGATGATCGATATGTTTTTTGAAATGCTCTATATATTCAACCAGACTGGATTTGGCACTCTCATTGAAAGGCACGATCCTCTCTTTGCTGCCTTTTCCATATACTTTTATGATCTGATAATTGAAATCGATGCGTTCCCTCTTCAGCGTGATCAGCTCCGATGCGCGGATGCCCGTCGCATAGAGCAGTTCGAGTATCGCTTTATCCCTTAAATACATCTTGCTGCTCTGATCCAAAGATTCGAAAAGTGCATTGATTTCATTTTCATACAAAAAGGTGGGCAGTTTCTTTTCTTTCCGGGGAAAAGGCAGACTTAAAAATGGATGATTTTCAACTGCACCGATTTCGATCAGAAAATGATAATAACTCCGCAGGGTTGAAATTTTCCTCGAAACCGTCGACCTTTTAAGGCTTTTATCATAAAGTACAGATAAATAGTTTCTGGCATCCATGTATTTGAATGTTTCAATCTTTAAGCCCTCACTCTCCAGGAAAGCATGAAATTCATCGATATCGTTTTGATAGCTCATGATGGTGTGGTTCGATAAATTTCTCTGATAAAGCAGTCTGTCTAAAAAACGCTGTTTATAGCTGATGGACCCGCCCCCCCTTTTTATCAGAATCTTATCACAATTCCAAATAATGTTTCAATGATTTAGATGCATTCACAGACCGGTTTAAATGCCACTTAAACATTTTAATATATTTTCAGGAAAATTGCACACAATACTATGAATATTATCAATTAACCATCTAATTCATCCATTCACAAAAAATCTACCTAATAAACATAGGTAGATTGAAGGTTAATTATTCACTTTTTCTGTGTAATCACAGTTTGAACATTTAACTTGTGCATTCTTACCTTTTTTAGCTTCCACCAGATGATGATCGCACTTCGGACAATCTCTGCCGATCGGCCTGTCCCAGCTGATGAAATCACATTCCGGATATTGGTCGCAGCCGTAGAATATACGGTTCTTCTTCGATTTACGCTCTATGACGTCGCCCTTCTTGCACTTCGGACAGGTGACGCCGATGGATTTGACGATCGCCTTTGTATTGCGGCAGTCGGGGAAATTCGAGCAGGCTTTGAATTTACCGTAACGGCCCATCTTATAAACCATCGGAGAGCCGCATTTCTCGCAGTCTTCACCGACAGGTTCATCTTTGATTTCAATCTTCTCCATTTCCTCTTCGGCACGTTCGACCCTCGGTTCGAATGACTTATAGAAATCGTCGATGACCTTCACCCATGAAGCATCACCGTCGGCCACACTGTCAAGGTCCGCTTCCATTGTCTTGGTGAAGTCCACATCGATGATGTTCGGGAAATACTCCTCCATCGACTGATTGACGATTTCACCGATTTCTGTCGGCATGAAACGTTTCTGGTCCATGCGTACATAGTTGCGTTTCTGGATCGTATCGATGGTCGGGGCATATGTGGACGGCCGCCCGATGCCCAGTTCTTCAAGTGTTTTAACGAGCCTTGCCTCTGTGTATCTCGGCGGCGGCTGGGTGAAATGCTGGTTTGGAGTGATCTTCAGACTCTTGACCGTCTCACCTTCTTCAATGACAGGCAGGCGGTTGTTCAGCTCTTCTTCCTCGTCATCATTACCTTCGATGTAAATCTGCATGAAGCCCTTGAATTTGATGGTCTGTCCGTTGCTTCTGAACATCACACCGTTATTCGTCATGTCCATCCTCACCGTATCGAGGACGGCCGGCGCCATCAGGCTCGCAATGAAACGGTCCCAGATGAGCTTATACAGCCTGTGCTGGTCACGGCTCAAATACTGCTTCATATTTGCCGGTGTCCTGAGGCTCGAGGTCGGCCGCACAGCTTCGTGTGCATCCTGGGACTGGGCACTGGCCTTCTGCTGCTTTGCAGCTCCCAGGTACTCCTTGCCGAAAGTTTCTTCTATATAACCGGCTGCCTCGTTTTTGGCGACAGGTGAGACCCTTGTGGAATCTGTCCTCATGTATGTGATCAGACCCACAGTGCCTTCCCCTTTGATATCGATGCCTTCATAGAGCTGCTGTGCCACCATCATGGTTTTCCTTGCTTTGAAGTTCAACTTTCTTGCAGCTTCCTGCTGCAGCGATGAGGTGGTGAAACTGTTGGCCGGAAAACGTTTCTTTTCCTTTTTCAGCACTTTATCCACTGTGAATTCTTCCCCTGATATCTGTGCCAGGACCTTGTCCACGTCTTCTTTTACATTGAGTTTCACTTTTTCATTTTTTACAGAGTTGAATTTGCCTTTGAACTCCGAGCGTTTGTATTTGAAATCACTTTCGATCGTCCAATATTCTTCCGGCTTGAATTTCCTGATCTCATTCTCCCGGTCGATGATCAGACGCAGTGCCACGGACTGGACCCGTCCAGCAGATAATCCCTTTTTCACCTTTTTCCATAATACCGGAGAAATGTTATAGCCCACCAGCCGGTCCAGAATACGCCTTGCCTGCTGCGCGTCCACCAGGTCCTGGTTGATTTCACTCGGATGTTTGAAGCTCTCCTTGACTGCATCTTTCGTTATTTCATTGAATACCACCCGGTAATATTCATTATCTTCACCGAGCGCATGTGCCAGATGCCATGCGATTGCTTCCCCCTCGCGGTCCGGGTCACTTGCTAAAAATACTTTCTTGGCTTTTTTGGCCTCTTTCTTCAAATCTTTCAAAAGCGGGCCCTTGCCACGAATTGTAATATATTTAGGTTCGTAATTGTTTTCTGTGTCAATTCCCATTTGACTGCGGGGCAAATCACGCAAGTGTCCCATCGACGCAACGACTTTATATCTTTTGCCAAGATACTTTTCAATCGTTTTTGCTTTCGCCGGGGATTCCACTATCACTAAATTATCAGCCACGATGCGTTTGCCTCCTTCGTTTGTAGTTTCAGAATCAAATATTAAGTGGAAAAAATTCTTTTGTCAACTCATTGATGTTTAGATTTATCATAAATTACTGAAAACTGTCAGTGGAAATCCTTCAATATGTCTTCCGCCGTGAGCACGATCTCAGCCCCTTCCTGAATACGCAGATTTGTACCCCGTGACAGTTTTGAAGTGATATTCCCCGGGAGGCAGTAGATGTTCCTGTTTTCATTCACCGCCATGTCCAAAGTGATGAGGCTGCCGCTTTTTTCTTCGGCTTCCGTAACGAGGACACCTTCCGATAAACCTGCTATGATGCGGTTGCGTGCCACGAAACGCCATTTATCCACCGGGGTTGCCGGCGGATATTCACTGATCGTCAAATGATGCCTCTCCATCTCGATGCGGAGATCGTATGTAGATCTCGGGTAATGGATGTCATGACCGAAGGCAAGCACCCCGACGGTCGGGATGTTGCAGCTCAGACAGAGACGGTGGGCCGCCTCATCCGCTCCGTAGGCGAGTCCTGAGACGACAGATAACTTTTTCAGTCCGGGGATGACCTCCCGGAGTGACTCATATGTATACCTGGATGATTTGCGGCTCCCGACGATTGCGATCGTCCTCCTGTGAAGGAGGGATGGGTCACCCTTGAAATACAGGATGTAGGGCGGGTCATGAATTTCCCTGAGCAGAGGCGGATAGCATGCGTCGTTCAGGGTGATATAGCCGATGCCCTTCGAGGCCAGATGACTTTTTATCTCATCAATATTCAGCCGTTCCGCCAAGGACAATTTGCGCTGAAACTTTTCTGGCAACAGAAGCCTTTGATTCATTCTTTTCATCTGATTGTACTCCTGGACGGTGATGCCTGCATGGGACAACGCTATTAATTCCACATCCTCACTCCTTATGATTGTTGACTTTAATTATAATGGAGGGATGGTCTGCCGTGTTTTACATTATCGGGTCACTTACTGGAAAATAAATGCAAAAATAGTACTGTCCTGAGATGAGGACAGTACTATTCTATAATTCATGACATCATTTTATTAAATTTACTTTACAGTCAGACATTTTTCATACAGACCATCGACTTTTTTGATGCGGTCGATCAGTGTCTGGCCGATTTCAGACGGTGTATCTGCTGTTTCTATACCGCAGGCATTCATCGTCTTGATCTTTTCATCAGCCGTACCCTTACCGCCTGAAATGATTGCGCCGGCATGACCCATACGCTTGCCCGGAGGTGCCGTGACTCCGCCGATGAAGCCGACGACAGGTTTTTTCATGTTTTCCTTGACCCACTCAGCAGCTTCTTCTTCAGCCGTACCGCCGATTTCACCGATCATCACGACTGCTTCCGTTTCAGGATCTTCATTGAAGGCATTGAGCGCATCGATGAAATCCGTGCCATTTATCGGGTCGCCGCCGATGCCCACGGCAGTCGTCTGGCCGATGCCCGCCTGAGTGAGCTGATGGACAGCTTCATAAGTCAGTGTGCCTGAACGGCTGACGACACCCACGTGCCCCTTCTTATGAATATACCCTGGCATGATGCCGATTTTACATTCGTCGGCAGTGATGACGCCAGGACAGTTCGGACCGACAAGGCGTGTTTTCTTGCCTTCCAGATAACGCTTCACTTTGACCATATCAAGCACCGGGATGTGCTCTGTAATACAGATTGCAAGATCCAGTTCAGCTTCTGCACTCTCGATGATTGCATCTGCAGCAAATGGCGCCGGCACATAGATGACGGACACGGACGCACCTGTTTCCCTTTTGGCTTCTTCCACAGTATTGAAGACGGGCACTCCCTGAACTTCCTGACCGCCTTTACCAGGTGTCACACCTGCAACGATCTTGGTCCCGTACTCCAGCATCTGCTCTGTATGGAACATTGCAGTTGAACCGGTGATACCCTGAACCAACACTTTTGTATCTTTATCAATAAAAACACCCACAGTAAATTCCTCCGTTAATTTTTATTTATTTTCTCCTACCGCTGCGATAATCTTCTCGGCACCTTCAGCCATCGTCGTCGCCGGAGTGATGTCGAGGCCCGACTCTTCCAGGATCTTTTTGCCTTCATCGACGTTGGTGCCTTCAAGTCGGACGACCAAAGGAATTTCAAGTCCGACATTCTCCACCGCTTCGACCACACCCTGGGCAATGATGTCACACTTCATGATACCGCCGAATATATTCACGAAAATCCCTTTGACACCTTCATCACCAAGGATGATCTTGAATGCTTCGGTCACTTTCTCTGCTGTCGCACCGCCCCCCACATCAAGGAAGTTCGCCGGTTCACCGCCGAAATGGTTGATTGTGTCCATCGTCGCCATCGCAAGACCGGCACCGTTGACCATACAGCCGATATTACCATCCAGTGCCACGTATGAAAGGTCATACTTGGAAGCCTGGATCTCTTTTGGATCTTCTTCGTCCAGATCACGGAGTTCGACCACATCTTTTTGTCTGAACAGGGCATTGCCGTCGAAATTGACTTTCGCATCAAGTGCCAGCACTTCGCCGTCGCCTGTCGTTACAAGCGGGTTGATTTCAATGATGGAAGCATCTTTTTCAACGAATACATTGTAAAGGGAAAGCATCAGTTTTGCTGCTTTGTTGACAGACTCTTTAGGTATATTGATATTGAATGCGAGGCGTTTTGCCTGATAAGGCATCAATCCGACGATCGGATCTATCTCCTCCTTGAAAATCTTTTCAGGTGTTTCGGCAGCCACCTCTTCGATTTCCGTGCCACCCTCTTCAGAGCCCATCAGCACGACGCTGTCAGTCGCACGGTCGATGACGAAACCGATGTAATATTCGCTTTGAATATCACAGCCTTCTTCGACAAGAAGCCTTTTGACCTCTTTGCCCTCAGGACCTGTCTGGGGAGTGACCAGCACTTTTCCAAGGAGTTCCTTTGCATACTCTTTCACTTCATCCAGTGTTTTCGCTATTTTGACCCCGCCCGCCTTACCACGGCCGCCGGCGTGTATTTGAGCTTTCACAACATAGACATCGGAATCCAGTTCTTTTGCTGCTTTTACCGCCTCTTCAGGTGTATAGGCAACGCTCCCATTCGGGACGTTCACACCCATAGAGCGAAAAATTTCTTTCCCTTGGTACTCATGAATATTCATGTTTTTCCTCCTAAGCTTTTTTAAACCTTGCCCTTCAATTATAGAAAAGGTTTTCATCAAAGTAAACTGCAATGATTAAATTCATTTTCCTGTATAAATTTACCTCGTGCCGGGAAATGACCCGCCGACATCGAAGCTTTATGGGGCGTTCGGCATCAGCATGCCGCACTCGTGCGAAGGCTGTTCTACGGCATTGATGGTCATCAACCCGTATCCCCCTCCAGACGGATGAAAGCAGAAGGGGATGTCAGGATCGCTGAAACATTTCAGGCCTTCTTCATTTGAAGGCTCCTTCAGCTTTACTTCAAGGGCACTATCCCCATGTCACGACATTTCCGGTCGTCCCTGTGAGATGGTACGGACCGGCTCGAACGTCCGCCGGTGGATTTCACACGGGCCGAGGGTTTCGAGTGCCTCAAGATGCTCCTTTGTGCCATACCCCTTGTGGGCGGAAAAATTATAGCCTGGATACTTCATGTCATGGGCCTCCATGCGCATGTCCCGCTCCGTCTTGGCGATGATGCTCGCCGCTGCAATGGAGACGGAGTGCGCATCCCCCTTGATGATCGATGTCTCGGGGATGCCCGCATCGATCGTCATCGCATCCACAAGGAGGTGTCCCGGCCTTTCGCCGAGGCCTGCCACCGCACGCTTCATGGCGAGTCTGCTCGCCTGGTATATATTGAGCATATCTATCTCTTCGACACTTGCGATGCCGATACCGTAATATGCCACCTGCATGATTGTTTCACGGAATGCCAGTCGTTTTTTGAGCGAAAGCTTCTTGGAATCATCAAGTCCCGGCAGCATGAAGCCATCAGGAAGGATGACTGCAGCAGCAACCACTTCGCCTGCGATCGGGCCGCGTCCGGCCTCATCCACACCCGCAATGTGGCCCTCCAGGCTGTTCTCATACCTGCTCATCTCTTCATATTTCTTAATCAGCACAACCTGTTTTTCAAGGTGGCTGCGGTGCTGCAGCAATGCTTTCTTTACCCCTGCCCGACTGTCATCATGATGCGGACAGACCGCAAGCGCTTCTAGTGTTTGGATCGCTTTGATCGCTTTGACCGTTTCATTGACTGTCGTCATTGAAGTCACTCACTTTGTCAAAAGTGTATCTGCCGATTTTTCCATTTCTGATGTCATAGATCACCCTGTTGGTCACAGCTTCATAATTGATTTCATTGCCGCTCATTTTAAGTCCGCGGCTTTTGCCGATTGACTCATATAATTCGATGACTCCGGTGTCCGCATCAGCATTGATGTTGTAGAATTTGTTGATATCCTCAGGGTGGTGCTGCAGCAGGAAGCGGAGGCCGTATATGGCGACTTCATCCAGCGCCACGACGGAATCCTTGATGGCACCGGTCAGGGACAACTTCTTCCCGACGGTTTCATCTTCAAATTTCGGCCACAGTATGCCCGGGGTATCGAGCAGCTCCATATTCTTTCCCGCTTTGATCCATTGCTGTGCTTTGGTGACGCCCGGGGTGTTCCCGGTTTTGGCGATTTTCTTCTTTGCAATATTATTTATGACCGTCGACTTCCCGACATTCGGGATTCCGATGATCATCGCCCGGATCGCCCTTTTATTGATGCCTTTGCTTTCCATCCTTTCAAAAACCTCTTCAGTCGCCGCTTTGGCCACCGGTTCAATTTTACCGATGATCTGATGGCTGCGCCCGACGATTGCGACCGGATATTTACCTTCCGCTTTGAAATGGCTGATCCATTTATCCGTCTCTGCCTGGTCCGCCATGTCCATCTTGTTCAGGACCACCACACGCGGCTTATGCTGTGTGATGTCATCCATCATGGGATTGTGGCTCGAATAAGGGATTCTGGCATCCAGAATCTCTATCACCACATCCACTTTCTTCAAGTTTTCCTCTACTTCTCTTCTCGCTTTGGCCATATGGCCTGGAAACCAGTTTATACTCACGGCTTTCCCCTCGAATCCTATTTTATTTTTTTCAAATCATATCCAATTCAGCATAACAAAATAAAAACCCGGACATCAAGATGTGATGTCCGGGTTTTCATCGTATTATCTAAGTTCTCTGATACGCGCTGCTTTACCACGCAGGTTGCGCAGGTAGTAAAGTTTCGCACGACGTACACGTCCACGACGGGTAACTTCGATCTTCTCGATTTTCGGTGTGTGTACAGGGAATGTACGCTCAACACCCACACCGTAAGAGATCTTACGGACTGTGAAAGTTTCGGAGATGCCGCCGCCGCGTCTCTTGATGACTACGCCTTCAAAGACCTGGATCCTTTCACGGCTTCCCTCTACGATACGTACGTGTACACGTACAGTGTCTCCGGCCTTGAAGTCCGGAAGATCTGTTTTAAGCTGTTCTTTTGTCAGCTCATTGATTAATTGCTGTGACATGATTATCTTCTCCTTCTTCCAACTTTCTTGCCCATCATAGCAGCGGATAGTTGTGATATGTGTCTTTACACTCGTATAATATTACCACAATCCATGCTTTGTTTCAATTCATTTAAGAAAAAATAAATTTATCATTCCAGCAGGTCCGGGCGTCTTTCCCGCGTCCGCTTCAGACTTTCCTCATGCCGCCATTCCTGGATTTTCTTATGGTCACCGCTCAGAAGCACTTCCGGCACCTCCATGCCCCGGTATTCCCTCGGCCTCGTGTAATGCGGGTGTTCAAGCAGCCCCGTTGAAAATGAATCCTGTTCGTGGCTTGCCTGTTTGCCGATCACATCCGGGATGAGTCGGACGATCGCATCCGTCATGGTCATGCTCGCAAGTTCGCCGCCGGTCAGTACATAGTCACCGATGGAAATTTCATCGGTGACTAGCGTGCGTATACGTTCATCATAACCTTCGTAATGGCCGCATATGAACACGATGTCCGCTTCGGTGCTCAAGTCTTCCGCCATCTTCTGATTGAAGGGTGCGCCCTGGGGACACAGCAGGATCACACGCGGGTTGTCGACTTCAAGGGCATCCATGGCATCGAAGACCGGCCCCGGCTTCAACACCATGCCCGCCCCGCCGCCGTACGGGTAGTCATCCACTTTGTTGTGTTTATCATTCGAATAATCACGGAAGTTGATGAGGTTGTAATTTACGATGCCTTTATCCTTCGCACGTTTCAATATGGAGGCATTGAGCACACCTTCATACATTTCCGGGAACAGCGTCAAGTAATGTATATTCATTCCAGCAGCCCCTCGATCGGTGTGATGATGATCTTTCCATTCCCGATGTCGACTGTTCTCACCACATCTTCGATATAAGGGATCATGTATTCCTTTTTACCGTCCCCGACTGCCCAGACGTCATTTGCACCCGTCTGGAAAATATCCGTCACCGTACCGAGCGCTTCACCTTCGTCGGTCTCCACCGCCAGGCCGATGATATCGCTGAAATGAAACTCGCCTTCCGCCAGTTCCAATTCCACGCTTTCTGCATCCTGCAGGAGATCCGCATTTTTAAGATCTTCCACCTCGTTGATATTTGTGATGCCTTCAAAAGTCAAAAGATGAAAATTCTTATGCGTGCGGTAATTTTCAATAGTGAATTCCTTATTGTTTATCAGGACTTTATTGCCCGGCTGGAAACGCTCCGCTGTGAAATCCGAATCACTGAGCACCCTCACTTCACCGCGCACACCGTGAAAGCTGACGAGTCTGCCGATTGTTATCATTTTATAACCACCTCAAATTTTGTTCCGGAATCAATTCCACATTATTATATACCTGTTGACTGCGGTGTAACAACTGAAAGTGCCGCGCGGCCTGTTCAGCTGCACCACATAAAAAAGGACACACCTACCGGTGTGCCTGGAAAATTTTAATATTAATCTACATCAACAAACACTTTCTTGGAACTTTCATGATTCGTATTGGACATGATGATGCGGATCGCTTTGATCACGCGCCCGCGCTTACCAATGACACGGCCGACATCCTCACTGTGCACAGATACTTTATAAGAAATATTGTACTTCGTTTCTTCTGAAGTGATTTCCAAGTCCTCCGGATGCTCAAGCATCGGTTCAAGAATGGTTTGCAGTAATTTTTCCATATAGATTATTTCCCGAGTTTCTCGTTATGGAATCTTTCCATAATACCTTTGCGGCTGAGGATGTTGCGGACCGTGTCGCTTGGTTTCGCACCTTCTCTTAACCACTCGATCGCTTTTTCTTCATCCAGAGTGATGTTTTCATCCTCTTTGGATACCGGGTTGTAGGAACCGATCTGTTCTATGATGCGTCCGTCCCTCGGACTTCTTGAATCTGCAACGACTATGCGGTAGTAAGGGTTTCTCTTGGAACCCATACGTGTCAATCTTAATTTAACTGCCATTTGAATAACTCCTTTCTCTCTTCGATTTCACTTTTAATACTATACCAGATAATAAAAAACTTGTAAAGGGCTTTCCCTTTACAAGTTTTTCCGCCATCCTAAAACGGCAGCTGCATATTCCCAAGCGGATTTTTCTTCTTGCCTTTTCCGCTCGTCATCTGCTTCATCATCTTCTTCATGTCCTGAAACTGCTTCAGCAGACGGTTGACTTCCTGCAGTGAACGTCCCGATCCTTTGGCGATCCTTTTCTTTCTGCTTGCATTCAGCTTTTCGGGTCTCTCACGTTCCTCCATCGTCATGGAACGGATGATCGCCTGGATGTGGTCGATCTCCTTCCCGCTCATCTGCATCTTATCGAGACCTTTGATCTTGTTCGCGCCCGGCATCATCTTGAGCAGCTCATCCAACGGGCCGAGTGTTTTCACCTGATCCATCTGTTCGAGGAAGTCGTCCAGGGTGAAGCTCTGATCTTTGATCTTCTGCTCCATCTTCTTCTGTTCATCCATATCGACATTGGTCTGTGCTTTTTCAATGATTGAAAGCATATCCCCCATGCCGAGGATCCTTTGCGCCATGCGGTCCGGGTGGAAAGACTCGAGTCCGTCCATCTTCTCGGATACACCGACGAATTTTATCGGCTTTTCAGTGACCGAACGGATGGATAGGGCGGCACCGCCGCGTGTGTCCCCGTCCAGCTTGGTCAGCGTCACGCCGGTGATGTCGAGCAGGTTGTTGAAGGACTCCGCGACATTCACGGCATCCTGACCGGTCATCGAGTCGACGACCAGCATGATTTCATCAGGGCTGGCAATCTCTTTGATGTCCTTCAGCTCATTCATCAGATCCTCATCGATGTGCAGGCGTCCTGCCGTATCGATGATGACCGTATCGTGGTGCTCCTCTTTTGCATGTTCCAGCGCTTTCGTTGCAATTTCCTGCGGCTTCACCTGATCGCCCAGGTTGAACACCGGGATGTCGATCTGTTTTCCAACCGTCTCCAGCTGGTCGATCGCTGCCGGACGGTAGATGTCCCCCGCCACGAGCAGGGGTTTCTTATTGTGGTTCTTTCTCAGATGCAGGGCAAGTTTGCCTGCGGTGGTGGTCTTACCCGCACCCTGCAGGCCGACCATCATGATGACGGTCGGGGGCTTCTGAGCAAGGTTGATCTTCTGGTTCTCCCCGCCCATCAGTTCGGTCAGCTCTTCCTTGACGATTTTGATGACCTGCTGACCCGGGGTCAGCGACTGCATGACATCACTGCCGAGGGCACGTTCCCGCACCTGGCCGATGAACTGCTTGACCACTTTAAAGTTGACGTCCGCTTCAAGAAGTGCCAGACGCACTTCACGCATCATCACTTTGACATCGGCTTCCGAAACTTTACCTTTGCTCTTGATGCGGTCCATGGTGGCCTGAAGCCGTTCTCCTAAACCTTCAAATGCCATTATTACTCCTCCTCCAGAGTTTCAAGTTCATTTATGACTGCGTCTATCTTATTGAAATCCTGATTTTTTATATACTCCCTGATCTGCTGGTAACACTGCTGCCTCCTGATGAAGTCGCTGTACAGTCCCAGATTGGCCTCATAATCCTCAAGCAGATCTTTAGTACGTTTTAAATTATCATATACCGCCTGTCTTGTCACTTTCAAAGTATCTGCAATCTCGCTGAAAGAATAATCCTCCAGATAATAAAGTTCCACGTAGGCACGCTGTTTTTCAGTCAGCAGGGAGTGATAAAAATCGAACAGGTAATTGATCCTGGTGGTGCGTTCGAGTTCCTCAGTCATCCCTATCCACCGCTTCTTCCGCAGCTTCATCGATCTCATCGGACTGATGGATCATATCGGCAAAAAGACCGTAGACGTAGTTTTCCGCATCAAACTCCTGCAGATCATCAAGCTGCTCACCAAGACCCACGAATTTCACCGGGATGCCGAGCTCGTTTTTGATGGCGAGTACGATTCCGCCTTTTGCGGTGCCGTCAAGCTTCGTCAGGACAATCCCTGTGACATCGGTCACTTCCTGGAACGACTTCGCCTGGATCAGGGCATTCTGCCCGGTCGTCGCATCCAGTGTGAGCAGCACTTCATGCGGTGCTTCGGGCACCACCTTCTGGATCACTTTCTTCATTTTTCCGAGTTCATTCATCAGGTTGCCTTTATTCTGCAGGCGGCCGGCGGTATCACAGATCAGCACATCGGTACCGCGGTTCTTAGCTGCATTCACAGCATCATACATGACTGCTGCAGGGTCGCTGCCCTCCCCCTGCCTGATGACGTCGGCCCCGACGCGGTCGCCCCAGATCTGGAGCTGGTTGATCGCACCGGCACGGAAGGTGTCGCCTGCTGCAAGCATGACCGATTTACCTTCATTTTTATATTTGTGGGCCAGTTTACCGATGCTCGTCGTTTTACCGACGCCGTTGACACCGACGACCAGGATCACCGTCAGGCCATCTTCTTCGATGTGGACTTCTTCGGAAAGCTCGTCATTGCGGTTGTAGATCTCGACCATCTTCTCGACGATCGTCTCTTTCAAATCTTCCGTTTCTGTAATGTTTTTAAGCTTTGCTTCCTGCCTCAGTTCTTCAGTCAGCTCCAAGACCGTATTGAATCCCACATCCGCCCCGATCAGGACCTCTTCAAGCGCTTCAAAAAAGTCCTCATCGACTTTCCTGTAGACTGACATCAGCTGGTTGATCTCCGTCTGGAATTTGTCCCGGCTTTTTTCAAGGCCCGCCTTGAATTTGTAGGTGATCTGCTCCTGTTCCCATTCTTCAAATTCATCGATGCTAATGAGACCGTCATCCAGGTTTTCATGCTGCTGTTCTGCCGACGGCAGGTCTTCGGTCGTCTTTTCAGGTTTGAACTTCTTCTTAAAGCGGTTAAATATACCCATTTATATACACCCCAATATCATCTTAATCAGACTTTCGTCTCTTCGTACTCTTTTAAATCCACGCTGATCAGCTGGCTGACGCCGCGCTCCTGCATCGTCACGCCGAATAGCCTGTCAGCCGTTTCCATTGTACCTTTCCTATGCGTGATCACAATGAACTGCATATCCATGGAGAGCTTCTTCAAGTACTGTGCATAACGCACCACATTCGCTTCATCCAGGGCAGCTTCCACTTCATCCAGGATGATGAACGGGCTCACTCTCACCTTCAGCATGCTGAACAGCAGGCTGATTGCCGTCAGTGCCCGCTCGCCGCCTGAGAGGAGTGACAGACTCGAGAGTTTCTTGCCCGGCGGCTGGGCATAGATTTCAATTCCCGAGTTCAGATAATCATCCGGGTCGGTCAGCCTCAGCTCGGCAAGACCGCCGCCGAACATTTCCCTGAACACTTCGCCGAACTGCCCGTCCACTTCGTGAAATGCGTCCTTGAACCGGACAGTTACGGTCTCATCCATTTCCGCAATCACTTCCAGCAGCGTTTCCCGAGCTTCCAGAAGATCCTCTTCCTGGCTTTTCAGGAAAGTGTACCGTTCATTGACAGCTGCATATTCATCGATTGAACCAAGATTGACCGGTCCGAGCTCCTCGATGCTTTTCTTGTTCAGGTTGATCTGGAGCCTCTTATCCTCAATGTTTTCAAACTCGGTGAACCGGCCGCTTTCACGTTCATACGTCGTCTTATAGTTGTCTGCAAGGTACTCGATCTTCTGCTCCAGCCGGGTGTCCAGCTTCTCTTTCACGCCGGTGGCATGCCTCAGTGTATTCTGGACTTCTTCCGACTGCCTGTAGATTGCTTCGCGCTGCCTGCCCGCTTCCTGGTACTCGCCTTTCAGGCTGTACTGCAGGTTTGAATGTGCATCAGCTTCTTCATACAGCACCTCAAGGGCCCTTTTGAGTGACTGCCGCTCTTCAATCAGGGTGTTGACATCCAGGGTGCTCAGGTCGAGCGAGATGATCTCCTGTTCATTTTGGATTTCATCCATCGTTGCGGTGATTGCCTCGAGCTCCCCGGACAGCCTCGAGCGCTCGCTTTTCTTATGGTTGTAGCGCTCCTCTGCCTTCGTCAATTCATTCTGTATCGCATTGTACTCATCGGACAGCGTTTCAAGTTCGGCCTTTTTGTCTTTATCTGAAGCACTGATGAGACGTATATGTTCATCCAGCTGTTTCAATTCGGCGTCTTTCTTCCTGATCTGTTCAGTGAAATCCACATCGTCATACTCCGGTGCCCTTGCAGAAATTTCATCTTCAAGCATCCGTATGGTCTCTTTTCTTGAAGAAAGCTGGTAGGACAGCGATGCAGCAGACTGTTTAAGTGCATCATGACGTTCACTTTCCGTCCTGCCGGCCTCTTCAAGGTTTGAGAGCTCCATATCCACATCGGTGATCGCGGCACTTAAAGTCCGTACTTTCTCTTTTTGGCCGGCAATGAGCATTTCGTGCTCATTCAACTTTTTGCCGATTTCATCAATCTCACTCTTCGTCTCAAGGACGGAACCCTTGGATTGCTTTGAACCGCCGCTCATTGCCCCGCCCGGGAAGACGGTCTCGCCGTCGAGCGTGACGATTTTCACGCGGTGGTTCGTCTCCTTTGCGATGGTGCTCGCATCATCGATGTTTTCAACTACGACGGTCGTGCCGAGGAGGTGCCATAGGATATTCTCATATTCCGCATTGATATCCACTGCTTCCGCCAGCACCTGTGCCTCCACACGTGAATGTCTCACCGTGTTCAAAAGCGATTCGGAAAGGGTCCGCTTTTTTATGACATCAAGCGGGAGGAACGTCGCAAATCCCCGTTTCAATTTCTTCAGGAACTGGATGGCTGCCCTGGCATCGGCTTCCGACTGCATCACGATATTCTGACTTGTAGCGCCGAGAGCCGTATCGAGTGCAGTCACATATTTCGGGTCTGCCTCGATCAGTTCACCGACGGCACCTTTGATACCCTTCAGTCCCCCGTCGTTTTGAAGGACTGCACGGACACCGGGGAAGTACCCCCTGTATTCGTTCTGCATGCTTTTCAGCATATCGAGGCGGGACTTCTGCCTTTCGAAATACGTGAGGCTTTTTTCATACGTGTCATTTTCCCCGCGGTATTCCGAAGCCAGCGCACTCCTCTGCTGCTGCTTTTCCTTGAACTGTGTCCTCAATGACGTGAGCCGTGCTTCACTTTCTTCCTCTGCCTGTTCCTTCTCCTTCAATTCAGCTTCCATATCAGAAACTTCATTGGTCAGTTCCCGAAGTCTTGTCCGCTGCTGGCTGAAAAGGGAGTGCTGATCATTCAGCATCTCTGCGTTTCTTTTCCGTTCATTCTCAAGGGTCGTCTTATCGACCATGAGCGCATAGTACCGATCTTTCAAATTTTCAATTTCATCGCTGTGGTCCCTGTTCAGGTAAGCCCTTTTCTGATCGGTCTCCTTCAATGAATGCCGTAAATTGCTGATGGCCGCACCATACTCCCCGAGCCCTTCATCAATGTCCGAGATCATGGCTTCAAGTGTCTCCTTTTCGGATACTGCCTTCTCAAGACGTCCCGAAAGCTCTTCCTTCAGCTGGCCCTTGTTGGATTTCCTTTCTTCAAAAAGGGCGATCTTACCATTGAGCTGCTCGAGCTTTTTGGATGTTTCGACAATTTTCCTGTTGATCGATTTGGATGCCGCGTCTTCCTCATCACGTGCCGTGCCAAGATCCGCAAGTTTCTCATCGAGGGCGGATGTCTCGCTTTTGTACTGTTTCAGAAGTGTTTCCGACGCCGTGATCTTGGTGTTCTCTTCCTCCAGTTTTTTCAGGAGGTGGTTGATATCATATATGCTGACTTCGATATCCGCTTTTTTCATCTCATCTTTCAAAGCCAGATACTCTTCGGCGTTGGCACTTTCGATTTCCAGTTTATCGAGGCGCCCCGAAAGTTCCCCGACGATATCATTGACCCTGTTCAAATTATCCTTCGTATCTTCCAGGCGCTTTTCGGATTCTTTTCTGCGGAGCTTATATTTCATGACCCCCGCGACCTCTTCGATCAGCACTCTCCTCTCATCCGGGCGTGCTTTCAGGAGTGTGTCCACTTCGCCCTGCGAAATGATGTTATAAGCATTTCTGCCGAGACCGGAATCCAGGAACAACTCCGTAATTTCTTTCAGGCGGACACGTTCATCGTTGATGAAGTACTCACTGTCGCCGTTTCTGTACAGCTTCCGCATGATATTGACCTCATCCGCCTCAACCGCGAGTCCGCGTGCACCGTTGTCGAGCGTCAGCTTCACGGACGCGGCGTTCATCGGTTTCCTGGATTCCGTCCCGCTGAAAATGACGTCTTCCATCTTGATGCCGCGGATGGTTTTTGCGGATTGTTCACCCAGCACCCAGCGGATGGCATCGGTGATGTTGCTCTTGCCGCTGCCGTTCGGTCCGACCACGGCGGTGAGGCCGCTGTCGAACTTTATATCTGCTTTATTCGCGAATGATTTGAATCCGTTCGCTTCGATTGATTTCAAATAAACCATTTCCTGACTCCTACCCGTGAATCTCAAGCAATGCATTTTCAGCAGCACGCTGTTCCGATTCTTTTTTAGACCGCCCGCTGCCTATGCCGAGCCGTTTTTGGCCGATGAAGACCCCGCTTTCGAAGTTTTTGCTGTGGCTTGGGCCCGATTCGTTCAGCAGCCTGTATTCCAGCTCTTCTTCAAACCTTTTATGTGCCTCTTCCTGTAATAATGTTTTATAATCGACCACCGCATTATAATGTGCATCCTTAATATCCACAAAGACGAATTTCTCCAAAAATTCGTTCACGGCCCCGTGGCCTTTCTGAATATAAAGTGCCCCTAAAAAGGCTTCGAATGTATCCGAAATGATTGACGGCCTGTTCCGCCCTTCCGTCTTTTCCTCGCCTTTTCCGAGTATGATCAGTTCAGGCATTTTCAATTTTACAGCGAATACCACAAGTGACGGTTCACACACTATGTTTGCCCTGAGCTTCGTCAGATCGCCTTCCGGCAGCTTTGGAAACTTATTGTAGATGAAGTCTGACACCATCAATTCTAGTACAGCATCGCCCAAAAATTCCAGACGCTCATTATTATAGATTTTATTGAGATGCAGGTCATTTATGAAAGAGCTGTGCATGAACGCCTGCCGGTAAATCTCATGGTCGCCCAGATCCATTCCGATCCGTTGTTGAAATGCTTTGAACAGCTTGTCGAATGTATGGACTTTGCGTCTTGCCAATTTATCATTATCAATCTTATTTGAAACTACTTTCATGAGTGTCTCACCTCTATACCTTTAGTGTATCCAAAAGAGTTTGTCCGGAAAAGAAATTCATAAATAAAATCCACTTGAAAAAGTGGATTTTATCAATCATCAATTATTTTTCTAATTTGTCGATATAGTCAAGAGCATCGCCGACTGTGACGATTTTCTCCGCCTCTTCATCTGGAATTTCCATTTCGAATTCGTCTTCAAGTTCCATTACAAGTTCTGCAATGTCCAATGAATCCGCACCAAGATCATCTTTGAAAGATGCGTCTTTAGTCACTTTATCTTCGTCAATTCCAAGTTTGTCGACGATGATGTCTTTAACTTTGTCAAAGTTTGCCATATGTCTCACCTCCCTCTAATAATATCATAGCGGCTATCCCATGTACATACCGCCGTTGACGTGGATAGTCTGTCCGGTGATATAGTCTGCCCTGCCGCTTGCAAGGAAGGTTACGGTATCCGCTATATCTTCGACGCTGCCGAAATGGTTCAGCGGAATCTGCCCGAGCATGCCTTCCTTGATTTCATCGGACAGCACATCAGTCATCTCGCTCTCTATGAAGCCGGGAGCGATGGCATTGACCGTGATGCCTTTCGGGGCGAGCTCGCGCGCCACGGAACGGGTCAGCCCGTCTATCCCCGCTTTTGAAGCCACATAGTTCGCCTGGCCGGCGTTGCCGAGGGAGGCGACGATGCTTGAAATGTTGATGATTTTGCCCGACTTCTGTTTCAGCATTGGACGTGACACATTCTGGATGACGTTATACGTCCCTTTCAGGTTCACATCGATGACACGGTCGAAGTCCGCTTCCTTCATCCTCATGAGGAGACCATCCTTTGTGACGCCTGCATTGTTCACGACGAGATCGATCGAACCATGCGCATCAGTGATGTGCTTGATCATCTTCTTGACATCATCGTAGATCTCAACGTGGCACTGATGGATTTCCGCACTGCCCCCCGCATCTTCTATTTCCGCAACGACCTGCTTCGCCTTGTCTTCGGAACCTGAATAATTCACGATCACGTGGTAGCCTTCGCTGCCGAGCGCAAGTGCGATCCCTCTGCCGATACCTCTTGAAGCACCTGTTACCAGCGCTGTTTTAGTCATATACATGCTCCTTTACTTGTTCTAGTGTGTCCAGATTTTTAACCTTGATCGATTTGTCGATCTTGCGCACCAGTCCGCTGAGCACTTTCTTCGGCCCCGCCTCGATGCCTGAGGTGACGCCGAGGGCGGCAGCACTTTCAATGCATTCGACGAAGCGCACAGGATGCGTGATCTGCTCGACCAGCTGGCGCTTGATCGTCAGTCCGTCGGTCTCCGGCCGGGCACTCACATTTTGGATGACCGGTACCTCTGCTTCATTGAAAGTGATGTCTTCAACGAAAGTTTCGAATTCTTTCTGGGCTTCCTTCATCAGATGCGAGTGGAAGGCTCCTGAGACATTCAAAGGCATGACGCGTCTCGCACCCGCTTCTTTCGCCTTTTCACTGAAAGCATCCACCGCTTCGGCATCCCCCGATACCACGACCTGGTCGGGCGCGTTGATGTTCGCCGGCGCGACCCTGGCCGACTCATTCGAGACTGATTCGCACAATTCAACGAGGTCAGAATGATCCATCCCGATGACCGCCGCCATCTTACCGCCTTCAGAATGGCTCATGAGCTCACCGCGCTTCTGGACGATCCGCGCGCCGTCCCCGAGTGACAGAACCCCCGCATGAACAAGCGCCGGGAGTTCGCCGAGACTGTGGCCGAGCACGTATTCACCCTTTAATCCGGCCGCCTTCGTCACCGCAAGGGAATGCGCGAATAATGCGGGCTGGGTGAATTCCGTCCGGTTCAGCCGTTCATCTTCTTCAAACATGATGGCTTTCAGGTCGAAATCCAGCTCACTGAATATCCCATCCAGCACTTCTTTTGCAGCTTCATCATTTCCATACAAGTCTTTTGCCATCCCGCTGTACTGGGCACCCTGGCCCGGGAATAAAATGATTTCACTCATGATTGTCCACCCACTTTGGCTTTGATTTTTTCAAGTGCGCCGCTTTCCGCCATGCGCACAGCCTGCCTGACGGCATTGTGGATCGCACGGGCATCGCTTGAACCGTGTGCCTTCAGGACATAGCCGTCGAGGCCGAGAAGCGGGGCACCGCCCACTTCCCGGTAATCGAGCAAATCTTTCACCCTGCCGAAGTCATTTTTCAAAACGGCGGCTGCGAGTTTATTTTTGGTGTTCTTCAGGAAGATGTCCTTGATCTCGGTCATCATGGACTTCGCCGTCCCCTCGATCGTCTTCAGCACGATATTGCCGGTGAAGCCATCGGTCACTGCGATGTCGATCGTACCGGAAATGATATCCCGCGTTTCAAAGTTGCCGGTGAAGTTCAGATCACTTTCTTGCAGCAGTTCAAAGGCAGCCCTTGTGATTTCGTTGCCTTTATTGTCTTCACTGCCGATATTGACGAGGCCGACTTCCGGATTCTTCCTGCCTTCGATCTCCTCCATATAGATGCTTGCCATTTCTGCGAACTGGTACAGATGTTTCGGCTTATTGTCGGCGTTCGCACCCATATCCAGCAGCATGATGCCCTTGCCTGATGTGTTCGGGATGAGCGAGGCGATGGCCGGGCGTTCCACGCCTTTAAGGCGGCCCACCACGAAGAGTCCCGCACTCATGATCGCACCTGTGTTGCCTGCGGATACACATGCATCCGCTTCGCCGTCTTTCACAGCTTTCGCCGCCCTGACGAGTGAGCTGTCCTTCTTTTTCCTGACCGCCCTGACCGGGTCATCTTCAGATTCGACTTTTTCCGTCACTTCGATGAATTCGATCTGCGGGTGATCTCCGTTGTAGCTCCCCTCCAGACCGTAGGCGAGGATTTCAAGCGTACCGTCGTCTTTCACGGCTTCCATGATGCCTTTTGTGACTGCTTCCGGTGCATTGTCGCCACCCATTAAATCCACAGCAATTTTAACCAATCTCATCACCCTCATTTGAATAATACATGACAAACCGTCCTTTGAAGATCAGCCTGCCGTCCACCTTCGATTCCACTGTGATGGCTGCCTTATTGTTGTCCATTTCATTGACCACAGCTTTTGATATCACTTTATCATGCAGTTTTGCCTGCCTTATGAATTCAATTTCCGCACTTTTTGTCAGTGCAAGCGGTCTGTTGATCACTGCCACACACAGCGAGTTCGCCTGCGCAAATAAAAAATGCCCTCTTGCGATTTCATTGCGCTCAAATACATGACCTTCTTCGATGATGAAAAGGCTGAGCGCCTGGGCATTCAAATCTATATCTATGATTTCACCGATGACTTCCTGGAGGGACAGGCTTTTGATCTTGTCCACTTCCTCCGTTGCCACATTCTTGATGCGCTCCCTGAGTTCAGGGATGCTGAGCTCCAGCCGGTCCAGCCGGATGGTCTGGATGCTGACTTTGAAAATATCGGCAAGTTTTTCATCGGTGAGGAACGGATCTTCATTGATCCTTGTGAGCAGTATTTCCTGACGTTCGTGCTTCTTATATTTTGTCATTTTAATACCTCATTTAGTAGTTGGTACTAAAATCAGTATATATAAGTGCCTGCATGATTTCAAATGATTTTATGCAATTCATCATCCAAATTTTCATATGCGGTCAGGCAGACATAAAAAGCGCACTTTCATAATTGAAAATGCGCTTTTTGAGTCATCAACTGATGATCAGGTCGACAAGCTCCTTTGCTTCAAGCCTGCCGAAATAGTGATTCAGGTCGACTGACTTCAGTGTCTGTTCCAGCTCACCCCGCTCGGCTCGCGTGCCGATCAGTACCGCTTCCACATCTTTGATGTCGCCTTTGCCGAAGAAGTCGCCGTGGATCGAGCAGCTGGCGATCCTTCCGGCCTCTATCTCCAAAGATATTTCGACTGTACCGGCATTGAGCCGTGCATCCCGGTTATATGAGTGACGCGGCGATTTGCCGTAGTTCCAGTCCCAGTTCTTATACTTCTCTTCAGCGAGCAGATCGATCGCCTGCCAGTCTTCATCCGTCAGTTCATACCGTTTTGCTTCACTGACGTCATCGATCTGGAGGAATTGCTGTATGATGAGGTCTTTGAACTCCGATGTCGTGACATCTTTATATTCAGGCGCCAGATGCTTCCTCAGTGACGTCACGCGTGACCTGATGGACTTGATGCCTTTGGAGTCGATTTTTTTACGGTTGGGGTTCAGCGCCCTGACCATCGCCTCGGGATTGATGTCGAGGAGGAGTGAAAACCCGCCGTAAACCCGCCCGTGGGAGAGGGTCATCGCGGCACCGGATACCTTTTTCCCGTCGATGACCAGGTCGTTCCTGCCGCTCTGCTCGACATTGTCCACTCCCAGGTTTTTGAGTGCCTTGATGACCGGCTCGTACATTTTCTTGTAATCACCGTACACGCCGCTGTCTTCAGGGACGAGGAAGCAGACGTTCACCGCCCCGTCATCGACGAGTATCGCACCACCGCCGGTCTCTCTCCGCACCAGAGCGATGCCGTTCTCATCAAGATAGTCCTGATTGACTTCGGATGCCGCATTCTGGAACCGTCCAATCTCTATCTTGGGATCGCAATAGTACGGAAAAAGGATGCCTTCATCCAAAAATACATTTTGCTGCACATGCACCTGCACCGCGGGTGCATAGGCCCCGTCCGTGATGTATTCACCGTTTCTGTATGGTTCGATCAGATACATTCAAATCACCCTCCATGTGTCAATGCCCTGCCTGCATTCAATATATTTTCCCGGATATCGCCTGTCAGTGCCACGGTCTGCGGCCTGACTGCTTCAGGAATCCGATATGTCTTCTGGTTCATCGGCACGTAGACCGCCTCTTCATTCCTGCGGGTCATCCGCCAGAAAGGCTGCTTGATGAACTGCGGCGTAGTATACCCGACCCCGATTTCAAGGTACAGCACCTTGCCGGATCTGTTTTCTTCCAAAAATGACTCGTACCTGCGGCGGTCGGCTTCAAAAGCGTCATCTTCCACCATCCCTTTCTCCGCTGTGCGCTTGTTGAGTTCCATCGGGGCATCACACTCCGGACAGCGCGGGATGAGTTCGGGCGGAATTTCCATGTCTTTCTGCACGCTGACCATTTCACGGATTTTTTCATCATGACGGTAAGTCTGCTGATGGCAGAAGGACGCACACTGCCACAGTATGTATTCCCCCTGATAATAGAACACCTTGTCCATATCGTAATCAGCGGCATAAAATGCATTGTCCGCATTCGTCGTGATGACATGGTAGTTTTTATCTTCGATCATTTTCCTAAGGGTGATATAACCCTCCCCTGCAGGCTGGTCGAGATAGTTCAATTCGACGAAACGGCTTTGGAATGCCCAGTATTCCTGCAGTGTGGGAAAGTCGAACAGGCTCGCCTGCAGCATGTCGAACCATTTATACTTCTCAATGAAATCCGGGAAATTCCGCTTGAAGCGGTCGCCCGTATATGTAAACCCGTCAGCTGCGGACATGCCTGCACCGATTCCGACCACTATCGCATCCGCCTCATCAATCAACCCGGCAAGCAGCCGGCTTTCATCCTTCTCATTTTCTAAAGTCTTCCAATTTTTCATTCAGATACGACCTTTCCTAAATTAAATGCGCCTCATAAATCTTCAGATCCTCTTCATCAAATACATTGAATATGACTTCCAGACCCGAACCCGTCTCCTCTAAATAATTCCTGACCGTATCGACGGCAATCTTCGCGGCCGCTTCTTTCGGGAAGCCGAACACGCCTGTCGAAATGCTGCAGAAAGCGATGTTCCGGATGCCGTTTTCATCGGCAAGCGAAAGGCAGCTGGTATAGCATTTGCGGAGAAGATCTGCCTTCATCGCAGTCACCCTGCCCTCACGTACGTAAGGTCCGACGGTATGGAGTATATATTCCGCCGGCAGGTTATATGCAGAAGTGATCTTAGCACGCCCGACGGCTTCCTTCCTGCCCTGCCGCTGCATCAATTCCGCGCATTCCAGGCGCAGTTCCACTCCCGCCTTCGTGTGGATGATATTATCGATGCAGTCATGGTTCGGGATGAAGCAGCCGAGCATATCCGGGTTCGCCGCATTGACGACCGCCTCAGCCCGGAGCGTCGTGATGTCCCCCTGCCACAAGTACAGCTGGGCCGCCACCGGGGACAGTGCATCTGAATCCGTGATGCCTGCTGCGTTATATTCAGCCAGGAAAGCATCCTGGACATCGATGAACTCACCGGCGGCGGGCCGGGCCGGCCGCCGGTTGGCGAGACCGCGGAACATCGCGAACCGTTCATCAAAATGCTCCGGTATGGGTCCTTTTTCCTTCATTTCCTGCTGCATATACGAAATTAAAAAATGCAGCCTTTGGAGTTGAGTCATCATTCTTACCACCCGATCCCTAAAAAATAAGCCTGCATTCGATGCCGGGACATTTGAACGCAGGCTTAAAAATTAAATATTAGTATGCATTAAGCATTTTCCAGCGCATTGAATTCAGCTTCATCCACCTCTGCCAGTTTTACAACCCAGCTTTCATCCGGGTCGGCAGAATTTAAAAGTTCAGGTGCGTCCTCAGCTTTTTCATTGACCGCCACGATTTTTCCGCCGATCGGCGCAGTCAGGTCGAGCACCGTTTTGGAACCTTCAAGCTCCAGCACCGAATCATCTTTTTTGAGGGTCTTTTCTTTGGTGAATTCAACAAACCCGACCGTGCCGATATCATCCTGCAGTTCCGGTGTCATGATGAGCTTGTACTCCTCACCGTTTTTTTCAACCCATAAATAATTTGCGACTTTTCTCATTCGTTACCCTGCTTTCCATGTTTTTTTATTTTCAGCTCCGACGCGATCAGATCAAGTGCACGTGCACGGTTCTCCGATCCCGGCATGAGCGGGATGAGGAGCAGTTCGTCCGCATCCAGTGCCTCGGCAATGGAAGAGAGTTCGGCAGCTGCGCTCTCTTTATCCCCGACGATCATCCGTGTGCGGTTCTCCCCGATTCTTTTCCTGTCTGTTTCAGTATAAGGATAATTCTCCGCAGTTTCAACCGACGGCATGCGGTCGAACTCACTGAAATTGTCTTTGCCCAGCAGCCACAGGTCAAGTGCAGCTGCAAGCCGGTCGGCTTCCTCAGCCGTATCGGCCACGACGACGAAAGGTGCGGCCATCACCGCAGGTGACTTCATGACAGCGGAGGGCTGGAAGTTTTCCCTGTAAACACGGATGGCTTCCCGGCCGGCCGCCATCTTATCTTCCGAGGCATAGGGAAAGAGGCCGAACGTGTAGCCGATGCCCTGCCGTGCGGCGACAAGCGCCGATTTCACGCTTGTACTGAGCATCCAGAACTCGGGGTTGGTCCGGCTTTCCGGATTCGCGGTGAGATCGTTGAAGCGGTGCTCCGGATCATCCGTATTGGTCACATATTTCAAAATATCACTGATATTTTCTTCATACCGCTGCTTTCTCCGCCGCGTTTCATTCAGCGCCTTATTGACGATTTTCGTGCCGATCGTATTGCCGATCCCGAGGTCCACACGGCCGGGGTGCAAAGTTTCAAGCATCCTGAAATTCTCTGCGACTTTCAGCGGGCTGTAGTGCGGAATCATGACCCCGCCGGAACCGAGCCGTATCGAATCGGTCTCCCCGAGCAGATGCATCATCACGAGTTCGGGGCTGCTGCTTGCGAATGCACTGACATCATGATGTTCAGCCATCCAGAATCTGCTGTAGCCGAGCGCCTCCGCTTTTTTGCATAAGTCGACCGTTTCCTTTAAAGCATCCGCCGCCGATAATCCTTCATCGACGACCGCATAATCCAGTACATTGAGTTTTATCATCCATACAAATCCTTTGGCATTTATTTCACATATGTATATCGTCAATTATAACTATGCATATTTTACCCGTCAATCCACACAGCCGGCGTTGACATAAATCCGTTCTATTGCTAATTTGAAATAATGATTCAAGAACAGATGAAATTCAAAGGAGTTAAGAGATGAACAGTAAATATGCACCTTTATTCGTACCCCTCGTCTTTAAGAACGGCATCCGGCTGGATAACCGCTTCGTCCTCTCGCCGGTCATCACAAATTCCTCAACCGTCGACGGCCACGTCACAGAAGAGGATGAACTTTACCACAGGAGACGGGCAGGTTCTGCACCGATCCAGGTGACGGGTGCTGCATATATAGAACCGTATGGACAGCTTTTCGAATACGGCTTCAGTGTGGCCGATGACCGGACGATCCCGGGTCTCACCAGGCTTGCGGATGCGATGAAGAAAGACGGGGCAAAAGCGATACTCCAGCTGACACATGCAGGACGTTTCTCCAATCAGGCGATACTCGACCTCGGCGTCGTCTACGGGCCGAGCTTCATGGAATTGAATGTTCCGGTGAAACACCAGGTGCTGCCGATGACGAAGCGCAAGATCGACATGGTGATCAGGCAGTACGCAGATGCGGCGAGGCGCGCGATCAAAGCGGGCTTCGACGGCGTGGAAGTCTCCGCGGCACAGCGCCTCCTCATCCAGACTTTCTTCTCGAAGTTTTCAAATCAACGTGAAGATGAATACGGAGCCGCCACACTTGAAGACCGCTCCCGCTTCGGACTCGAAGTGATACAGGCGGTAAGTGATGTCGTAAAAGAAGAGGCGCCGGATGACTTCATCTTCGGCTTCAGGGGCACACCGGAAGAAACGCGGGGCAATGAAATCGGCTACACCGTCGATGAGTTTTTACAATTCATAGACTGGGCTGAAGAGATTACCGACATACATTACCTCGCGATCGCCAGCTGGGGAAGGAACATTTATCAGAACACCGTGCGCGCTGAAGGTCCGAGCCAGGCTGAACCTGTCAATAAAGTGGTCCATGACCATGTCAAAAACAGGATTCCGATGATGGCGACCGGCGGCATCAACAGTCCGGACAAGGCAGTTGAAGCACTACGTCACGCCGACATGGTCGGCGCTTCCACCCCGTTCATCACGGAACCCGACTTCGTCCGGAAAATTGAAGAGGGCCGTGAGGATGAGATCAATCTGCAGTTCACCATCGATGATCTGGATGACCTGAAAATCCCGACGGCTGCATTCAAGGATATCGTGAGAATGATGGATTACGGCGAGGGCCTGCCAAAAGAGACGAGGGATGAACTGAGGCGGCTCGCCGAAGAAAAATGAAGCCCGGTTAAATCTTAAAATGCGCTGGGCCATCAGTCCTTAAAAAAGTATTAATTGAATGAAAGAGACAAAAATTCCGTACGTTTGACTCCCGGGGGAACAGCATCTGCGCAAGACTACAGGCTTGCGCGATGCCCCATGAAAGCAAACGTACGGATTTAATTGTTCATATAAAATTCGGTCCCAGCCTCTTTTTGTTAACTGCAGGCTTTGAATCCTCATTCATTGAATGATTTCCGCTTTGACGATCATGCGCTCTTCAAACAGCAATGTTTCGGGATTGTAATCATCGCAGGTGATGAGGGTGAGCTGCTGTGGATCGCCTTCAACCTGATCCATCACCCCGACTTCGGAAGGGTCGACATTGAAAATCTCCGTAATCTCATACTCCCTCACTTCATCGCGTGTGCTGAGTTCCACCGTATCACCGATGGAAGCCCGGTCGAGATAGTTGAAACGGATCCCCGCACCTTCCACTCGGTGCCCGGCGATCGGTATATTCTGCATATCGAGGTGATCACCTTCATGGACGAACGATATGCCATTGCGCAGCTTGGCTTCGGTGACAGGACCATAGTACAGCGGTTCGCTGATGTCCGCACTGTCGATGTTGAGCACTCCTGCCATCTCATCACTGATGTTGATGCCGCTTTCAGGCCCGTCCCCTGTGTCCGCCGAAACACTGCTGGCCGGTTCGATTCCGGTGATGAAGCTTTCGACCTGATTGATCCTCACATCTTCATCACCATTCTGAAATGCTTCAACCAGCCTTTCATTGACACGGTCGGTGAAAAGTTCCTGGATGTCCTGCCAGAAAAACAGCACGGCCGCCGCGCCGATCAAAAGCACACCGACTGCCCTCATCATCACTCTCATATTGGATCCTCCATATGTTCGAATTCACTGATCGCTTCTTTCCTTGCATACTCGAGCATCCGGTAATCCTCGATCAGATCCGCAACTTTGAACTGCGGCAGGCCACTCTGTCGGACACCGAAATAATCCCCGGGGCCGCGCATTTCCAAATCCCGCTCGCTCAGTTCAAAACCGTCCGAGGTGGAAGTCATGATCTCCATCCGCAGCTGCGCATTCTCCGTCTGGGGCTGGCTCACAAGAATACAGTAACTCTGCCTGCTGCTCCTGCCGACACGCCCCCTTAACTGATGGAGTGTGGAGAGGCCGAAACGCTCAGCATTGAAGATGACCATCATCGTCGCATTGGGGACGTTTATACCCACTTCGATGACGGTGGTGGAGATGAGTATCTTCTTTTCAAGCGTCTCAAATAAATGCATCCCGTGGTTCTTCTCTTCCGGTTTCATCCTGCCGTGGACAAACTCCACTGTCTCCGTGCCGAAGCGGTCCACGAATGAGTGATAGATTTCATTGACATTCTTCAAGTCCAGCGTCTCCGACTCCTCGATCAAAGGTGCCACGACATATGTGCTGTAACCGTCATCCAGCTGAACCTGCACCTCGTTCATCACATGGTCGAGCTCATCGAAGGTATGCCATGAAGTTTCTACAGGCTTCCGGCCTTTCGGCATCTCCCGGATGATCGATACATCCATATCCCCAAAAGCCGTGATCGACAGGGTCCTCGGAATCGGGGTCGCCGTCATGTACAGTATATTTTTACGGTATGACTTCCGCTCCAGCTTCTGCCTCTGATTAACGCCGAACCTGTGCTGTTCATCGATGATGATGAAAGACAGACTGTTGAATTCGACATCATCTTCCAATACGGCGTGGGTGGCGATCAGCAGATCGATTTCCCCGAGCCTCAGCCTTTCCAATATACGGCTTTTCTCCTTTTTTGAAGTACTGCCGGTCAGTCTTTCAATCGTCAACTCTTCCTTGAACGTCTCTTTGAACGATTCATAGTGTTGATTGGCCAGCACCTCCGTCGGCACCATCACGACACTTTGTTCGCCGATTGTCCTGAGGGCATACACACATATGCCGGCAACGATCGTTTTACCGCTCCCCACATCACCCTGCAGGAGCCGGTGCATGGAGATATTCTGTTTGAAATCCCGGCATATATCGTTGACACTCGTTTTTTGATCGCCCGTCAATTCAAACGGCAGTGTCGTGATGAACCGTTTCAGTTTCCCGACGTCATAATCAATGATGAAGTGATCATCACGCACACGTTCCGCCCGGCGTTTGTGCATCAGCTTCATCTGAAACTGATACAGCTCGTAAAACTTCACAGTTCTTCTTGCATGATGCAGCCTGTCCTGACTGCCGGGGAAATGCAGTTCATACAGGGCCTCCCGCAAACTCCAAAGCTGGTATTTACTTTTCAACGGCTCGGGCAGATCATGATTGAAGTGATGGTGATCAAAGACCTCCCGGACCAGTTTGGTGAAGGTTTTCGCATGCATGAGCCGGTTCAGGCTGTACCTGACATTATACCCCGGGGATGTATCGAAGATCAGACGCTGGCCGCTCATTTCAATTTTATTCTTGTCGAATTTACCGTACACCCTCGCAAATTCACCTGCAATCAGTTTTTCCTTCAAATACGGCTGATTGAAAAAAACGACCTTCGTATAGATGCCGTCAATGTCCATGAAACATGTGAGACGGCTCATGCCGCGCCTGAAGAAGGCAAGTTTGGGTTCGGTTTTGACCGTCCCCTCGACAGTGATCGAGCTGCCATGCTCCGCTTCACGCAAATCCACGACGGACTGATCGACATAGCTCGTCGGCAGATGGAAGATGATATCGTTCACATCACGTATATCAAGCTCATGAAGTTTCCCTGCCGTTTTTTCACCTACACCCTTCAGTTCACTTACAGGCGTGCCGGGAGTGATGACTTCATACATCGCACACATTCTACTCTGCCCCGAATATTTCCTGCATCAGGCGGTTGCCCGTCGGAGTGGCGGCAAGTCCGCCGCGCCCTGTTTCACGCAGTGCCGATGGCATGGTGAGACCGATTTTATACATCGCTTCCACCACTTCATCCGCAGGTATTCTCGACTCGATCCCCGCCAGGGCCATATCGGCTGCCGTGAGTGCATTGGAGGCACCGGCAGCGTTCCTTTTTACACAAGGGACTTCGACGAGTCCTGCGACCGGGTCGCAGACAAGGCCGAGCATGTTCTTCAATGCAATGGCGAATGCATGGCCGGACTGCTCCGGTGTGCCGCCGGCCACTTCCACGAGACTCGCCGCAGCCATGGCACTCGCGCTGCCGACTTCCGCCTGGCAGCCGCCGGCCGCTCCGGAGATGCTCGCATTATTCGCAACGACGAACCCAAACGCACCCGAAGTGAATAAGAATCTCACCATCTCTTCTTTGGAAAGATTCCTCTTTTCATTCATGGCAAATAAAACGCCGGGAACCACACCTGCAGAACCCGCTGTCGGGGTCGCACAGATTTTGCCCATGGCCGCGTTGACTTCATTCGTACTCACCGCATATGCAATGGCCAGCAGATTCAAATCACCGCCGAGACCTTGGCCGCTTTCGATATACTTCTTCATTTTGACGGCGTCATTGCCCGTCAGTCCCGTCTGGCTTGTCACACCGCCCACACCCTGGTCCACTGCACTCTGCATGACGTCCAGGTTGCGTTCCATATCCTGGTACACTTCCAAAAATGAACGTTTGGAGACATTGATCTCCTGTTCCATCATGATTTCACTGATCGGCTTACTTTCCGCCTCAGCAAGGTCGATTAATTGTGCGATACTGTTGAACATGATATCTCCTCCATTTTAGTTTTCAGCCATTTCTATCACTCTGTCGACACCGTCGATGTTCCGGACTTCCTCGATGATCCGTGGACTGATTTCTTCATCCAGCTCAATCGTCATCAGTGCAATATCCCCTTTTTCTTTACGGGAGACATTCATCTGACTGACGTTGATTTCGTTGTTTCCAAGCACCGTCGTCACTCGTGCGATGGTGCCGAAACTGTCTTTATGGAATACGAGCAGGGCATGATAATTCCCCGATATGTTGATTGCATAATCATTGATGCTGACCAGCTCGATCTTGCCCCCGCCGATTGAGATACCTTCTATCATCAAACGCTCCTCGCCTTTGACGAGTCGCAGCATGGCAGTGTTCGGATGGCTTCTTTCCTCTTCCATCTCTATGAAGTGCACCTTCATGTCTGCTTCCTCCGCATATTCTTCGGCTTTTATGATGCGGTTATCATCGGTATCAAAACCGAGCAGCCCGCCGATCAGGGCGACATCCGTGCCGTGTCCACGATACGTGTCCTTGAATGAACCGTATAAATAGATATCCACATGATCCGGGGTGCCGCCGAAAAGGCTTTTGGCAAGCAGCCCGATACGTGCAGCTCCTGCCGTATGTGAGGATGAGGGTCCGACCATGACCGGCCCGATTATATCAAACACACTATTGTACTTCATATGAGAAACCTCCATTGTAAAAATACCACACCAGTTTTCTCACTGATGTGGCATGATGATTATTTTAAGCAATTATTCTACAGATACTAGGTAGCTGTACACCGGCTGCTGACCGTCATGAATCTCAAACTCTACATCATTATAGCTGTCTTCCAGTTTTTCGACAATTGAATCGACTTCTTCTTCAGACCCCTCGTCACCGATGATCACCGTGACGATTTCCGCTTCTTCATCCAGCATGCTGACGATCAGGCTTTCAAGCGTCTCGCTCCGGGAATCGCTCGCAACATCAATGTTACCATCGTTGATTCCCATATGCTGACCCTTTTTGATATCCATACCGTCGATTTTTGTGTCACGGACAGCATAGGTGACCTGACCGGTCTTCACATGCTCGAGCGCGGAATGCATCGCTGCCTTGTTCTGTTCAAGCGTGCCGTCAGGCGAGAACATCAGCATGCTTGCCAGCCCTTCCGGAATCGAGACGGTCGGAATGACGACTGCAGGGATGTCCAGCATCTGCTGTGCCTGTTCGGCTGCCATTATGATGTTTTTATTGTTCGGCAGGATGATGACCTGCCCCACATCATCGTCCTTGATTATATTTAAAATGTCTTCCGTGGACGGGTTCATCGTCTGGCCGCCGTTGATGACATGTGTGACCCCGACACTTTCAAACAGTGTCTTGATGCCATCCCCGGTCGACACCGTGATGACTGCGGTATCATATGCCTGCTTCTCTTTCACTGCGGCCGCCTGTGATTTACTGCCGTGCACTTCCCTGAACTGCTCACGCATGTTCTCTATCTTCATCTTGATCAACTCGCCGTAACTGGCGCCGTGTGTCATCGCCTCGCCCGGCGTTTCAGTATGCACATGCACTTTGACGATTTCATCATCGGATATGACGAGCAGTGAATCGCCGAACTCACTCATTTCATTCCTGAATTCGTCTTCGTCGAATTCTCGTTTGCCATCTTCGAAGCGGACCATGAATTCCGTGCAGAACCCGTACTCAATATCATCTACGGACATGAACTCATTGAAGTCATGTTCATCATTGACGAAATTTTCCGTATCCACTTCTTTTTCCGTCACTTCGACCTTTTCACCTTTCAAAGCGGCAAGGAATCCTTCATAAACATATACGAGTCCCTGCCCGCCGGAATCGACGACACCGACTTCCTTCAGTACAGGCAGGAGGTCCGGGGTACGTTCCAGGGAGGCTTTTGACTCTTCGATCACCTTTTCCATCACTTCTATCAAAGAAGATGACGTTTCCGCCGCCTCGACTGCTTTGGCGCTCGAATCTTTGGCGACTGTGAGGATCGTCCCTTCCACAGGTTTCATCACGGCTTTATACGCCGTCTTCACACCCTGGTCCAGCGCCTCGCCAAATGATTTCGCATCCACCGTACCCTCATTCTCGATCGCTTTTGAAAACCCTCTGAACAACTGTGAAAGAATCACCCCTGAATTACCGCGTGCACCCATGAGCAACCCTTTGGAGAAATGCCGCCCCATCTCCCCTATATGTTCCATCTCTTTATCACTGACTTCATCGGCACCTGAAGTCATCGATAAGTTCATGTTTGTACCGGTATCCCCGTCAGGCACCGGAAAAACATTCAGTGAATCCACATAATCGGCATGCTGCCTCAAATTGTCAGCACCTGTCAAAATCATATCCTTGAAAATTACTCCATCAATCTTATCCATGATATCGTCTGCGACCTCCCAGCTCACTCATCCGTGTTAATCATCCTGACGCCTTGCACGTGAATGTTAACCGTATTTATAGTCAATCCAAAAGTTTTTTCCAATCTATATTTTACACTTGTCTGTACATTGTTTGCGACTTCGGATACTTTAACCCCGTACCCGACGATGATATACAGATCGACATCAAGAAGGCCGTCGTTATTTTCCACAACCACGCCGCGGGAATAATTCTCCTTGCCCAGCAGTTCGGCAAAACCGTCCCTCACCTGGTGCCTTGAGGCCATACCGACTACACCATAGCTCTCCACTACGGCCTCTCCGGCGATGTTTGCGATTACATCTATTGCAATGTCGATTGATCCAAGTTCATTTTTAATTTCGATAGTCATTCCCCTCGCCTCCAGTACATCATATAATTATAATCAAAAACATCCCGCAATTACAAGCGCAATAGTGATTCTTTGCAGATTAATTCATCAATCCCCATTCATCCGCAGAGGAATTCATGTACGCAGAGGAATTCATGTACGCAGAGGAATTCATGTACGCAGAGGAATTCATGTACATTATAATTTATTATGCTGAAAGTTGAAAGGATAAGCTGGTGCCATGGGTGATTACATACCAGTGCACAATGTGATAAAATTGATTTTCCAACAGGTCCGGACGGGCCTGTCATTGATATACTGCGATTTCCACTGGACACATCACGGAAAATCATGTATTATGTTATAGTATGTCAATGAAGATACATTTAAATTAAAGTGAATTTTGTTAATAAAGGAGATGTACGGCATGGCTAAAGAATGTTATTACACTGGACGCAAAAGTTCGACAGGCAACAACCGTTCACACGCTTTGAATGCAAACAAAAGACGCTTCGGCGCCAACCTGCAGAAAGTCAGAGTGATGATCGACGGCAAACCTCAAAAAGTATGGGTATCCGCCCGTGCTTTGAAATCCGGTAAAGTTGAACGCGTTTAATGACGAAGACTTGAATCCCCTCATCCTGTGGATGAGGGGATTTTTGCATCCATTTTCGTTTTCAGCACACCCGGGAGGCCTCCTGAAATGAAAAAAAGCAGCCATCAGGCCGCTTCCATACATTAAATGATATTCATGATATACACCATGATCATTCCGACAAAAATGGCCGGGATCATGTTACCTACGCGCATTTTTGTAATATTCATCATGTTCATACCGATTGCTAGCAGGATCACACCGCCCGTCGCGCTGACCTGGAATATGATCTGCTGCAGGATGTCTTCAGGTACAACGGCCGCAATGCCCTGTGCGGATAAAATGATGATGGATATATAAATGAACGCCGGTACACCTGAAATGATGACGCCGAGTCCGTAAGTGGTCGTCATGACGATTGCGATGAAGAAGTCCATCATCGCTTTAGTATACAGCACATCATTCGAACCGCGCAGTCCGGCATCAAGCCCCCCGACAATCGCCATCGCACCCACTATGAATACGAGCGTCCCGGAAACGAAGCCCTGGGATAAGTTACCGGAGTGCTTATCACCCAGACGGATTTCCATCCAGTGCCCGAAACGGTTCAGCAGGGCCTCAAGCTGGATGACTTCACCGATGATCGTCCCGATGATCAGACTGAGCAGGGTGATGATGATCGCTTCCGCCCCGACCACCATCTGGATCCCGAGTGTCATGATGACCAAAGCCTGGATTTTCATTACGGAATCCTTGATGCTCTCGGGGATGAAAGTGAAGACCAGTCCGAGTAATCCACCGATAAAAATTGCAAGTGCGTTCGCTACAGCACCCATCAATATCATGATGACACCTCCATTCAATCACTTGATTGTATCATTAAAATCGGCCGGGAAGTCTTAACATGCGCTTTTTTGTGTGTGAATTCATTGCTGATCGTCAATGTGGACCCCAATTCCAACCGTGCATGATCCAATGGATATTTGAAATTGACAAGTGTCAGCACTGTAGACGCAAAAATCGGGATGAACGATACATATTCCATCGCCGGGTTTCTTAGGGGCTCGTGCTCCCCTTCCCTCAACAGTTCCAGTACATTTTGTGCATCGATGATCCTGATTTTGACTTCAGCAAGCCCCGGATGCAGCAGAAGCTGTGTATTGCCGAATAAATGATCCAGCCTGCCGCCGGTCGCCCCGTAAACGTCAATCGATCCATAACCTTTTTCTGCCAGGTCGAGCAGTGCAATCTCAAGATCTGTATCATCCTTTTCACTTTCCACAGGGTCGATGTCCAGCCTGTCATCGATATACTGCCTCTCGATTTCATTTATCGAGTCGAAGTCACCATAAGTATAACTTGGGATGATCCCCGCCTTAAGCAGCAGATACACACCATGGTCGACCCCGGCCCACGGCGAATCCCCCATATCGGAGACAGGCGCGTCCGTCTCCCTGATCAACACATTGATATGTTTCATTTATTTCCTCAGCTCTTCAATGGTCGCCTTCTTATCTTCGGCCTTGAATAGGAATGAGCCGCTCACAAGCAGATTGGCACCCTCCGCTTTGCACAGTGATGCTGTCTCGTCATTGATGCCGCCATCCACTTCAATATCAAATGACAGGCCTTTTTCGGTCCTGATGGTGTTCAGTTCCCCGATTTTCACGAGACCTTCCTCGATGAAGCTCTGGCCGCCGAATCCGGGATTCACGGTCATGATCAGGATGAAGTCCACATCCCCCAGTAAATGCTGCACGGCGGAAACAGGTGTATGCGGATTCAGGGCGATGCCCGCCTTCATCCCTTTGCTCTTGATCAGCTGCACCACCCTGTGGGGGTGATCGGAAGCCTCGATATGGAACGACAGCATGGCCACCCCCATATCTTTGAACTCGTCAATGAACTGGTCCGGGTTCAGCGTCATCAGATGGACGTCAAGGGGAATGCTGGACGCCTTGCTGATGGCCTCTGTGACCGGCAGGCCGTAGGATATATTCGGCACAAACTGCCCGTCCATGATATCCAGGTGGAAAATGTCCGCACCCGCTTCCTCCATTGTTTTAATCTCTTCACCCAATTTTGAAAAATCACTCGCAAGCAGTGATGGCAGCACTTTATTCATGTCAATACCTCTCTTTTCTGGATTCGATTTCTTCAAATATCTGTTTGTAACTCTCATACCTGGAGGAAGCAAGCGCCCCTTCTCCGACAGCTTTCTTCACACCACATTTAGGTTCATTGATGTGAAGGCATTCCCTGAACTTGCAGTTTTCACTGTGTTCATCAAAATCTATGAAGCAGAACTTTAAATTATATTTGTCGATGACCGAAAAATCGATTGTACTGAAGCCCGGTGTATCGGCAATATATCCGCCGGCGATCTCAATCAGTTCGACATGCCGCGTGGTGTGCTTGCCCCGGTTGAGCTTATTTGATATTTCATCCGTATTCAGCTTCGCCTCGGGCAGTATCGTGTTGATCAAAGTCGATTTTCCCACACCGGACTGACCGGAAAGGACACTCAGTTTATCCTTGAATATGTCCAGAAGTTCATGATTCACCTGTTCTTTATCGGTGAAGAACACCGGATACATATCATATATATCTTCAATTTTGGCACGCAGCGATTCATCTTCGGATAGATCCATCTTGGTCACGATGATCACAGGCTCGATGTCGTGGGCTTCCGCGTAGGCAATGAACCTGTCGAGCAGATAATAATTGAAATCAGGGGATACGAGGCTCGTCGTGAGCAGCACCTGATCAATATTGGCGACAGGAGGGCGGACCAGGGCATTTTTCCGATCATCAATCGCTGTGATGTACCCTTCAGTTTCATTTTCTATCTGGAATTCGACGATATCCCCGACGAGGGGCGACTCGGAAGTTTTCCTGAACAGTCCGCGTGCACGGGCCTGATAGATCAGGCCGTCCGACTTGACATAATAAAAACCGCTCAATGCTTTTACAATCTGACCTTTCTTCATAACTCACCCCAAGTATTATAATACATCAATTATAACAGTTCGGCTGTTATGGTAAAATAATAATATCAAAACATAATGGAAAGGTTGGAAAGTATGGCTAAAACAGTACATGTAAGTGAGATCGGACCCCTCATCAAAAATGATGGCGCGGTGCTGATCGATGTAAGGGAAGAGGACGAACTGAAAGAAACGGGTTACGTGCCCGGCGCGATCCATCTGCCGATGTCCACCCTTGATTTTGAAGACGACACATTGAAGAAACATGGGGATGATACTTTGTATATCATGTGCAGAAGCGGGAGGCGCAGCGAAACCGTCCAGCATGCGCTCATCGATCAGGGTTATGATGCAGTCAATGTCGAAGGCGGCATTCTGGAATACGAAGGCGACAGGGAAGAATTGTAAAAAAGGCCTCTCCATATATGGAGAGGCCTTTTGATTGATAACTGATTTAGTCCCTGTCTACCACTTCACGGACATTTTCAATGATGAAGCCGCTCTTCACATAACCCGGCAGACTGTTGAGGTCGACTGTCAGATCCTGCTCAGGCACATCATAAGTGATGCGGGAAGCGAAGTATTTCATCGTTTCCTGCATGATGATGATCGTCATCCATTCTCCGGCACAGCGGTGGTTCGTGTAATAATCGCCGCCACCCTGCGGGATGAGGTCGAACGGGCTGCCGTCCCAGTCCTTGAATCTTTCAGGATAGAATTCATTCGGATTTTCCCATACGTCGGGATCATGCATCGTACCATAGATATCTATCGCGAGCATCGTATCCTTCTCGAAATCATATCCCTTGTATTGGAAATCCTCTTTCACTTTACCAGGCAGGTAAGGGACGAACGGATAGAAGCGTCTCACTTCCTGTGCGAACATGTAGGCGTAATCATCATCCTGCTTGATCTTCTCCCTGGCTACCGGATTCTCGTGCATTGCAAGCGCACCGAAAGCGATGAACCTGTTGATTGCGATCAATGGACGGAATGTATTCATCAGATCGATGCCGCAAAGTCTGGAGTCCATCGGCTCACCTTTGTAGTCTTTCCAATGTGCGAATTCATAAAGTGCAGTGCCTTTTGGCGGGTGGATCTTGCCTTTGCGTGTCTGTATGATCTGATCTTCAAGCCAGTCTTCGACACGGCGGCGTGCCGCTTTGGAAGCCCTGTAGCCTTTGAATGCGCTGCCGATCGCTTTGAATGAATCGATCATGATGTCCATATCCGTAGCGATGTTTTCGATTTCTTTTTCAGGAGCCTGGACCCCTGCCCAGCGTGTGCCGACTTTGGTCAGAAGAATGATGGATTCACGGTACACGTTGACCTGGTCCATGTTCTCCATCCTCTGCGTGTTCATCAGCCAGTGGTTGCGGGTCAGCTCCCTTAAATATTGAAGGTTCCCTTCTGTCATCAAGGACATGAAGAGCGCTTTACGGTCGACATGGACTTTGCCGGTCGTCGTATGAATTGCACCTTTACCGAATAAAGTATTCACCACACGTTTTGGCAGTGTGCCCGAACGTTCCACTTTATCGTTGTCATAAAACAATTCAGCACCGTCTTTACCGGACAGTATGATGATCCTCTTGCCACCCAGTCCGCGGGTCTCAAATACACCATCTTTGACACCCAGGCGTTCCCTCTGATTGGTTGTATACAAATACCCCTGTTTCGCTATCTTAGCTGTGTTATCGATTCCTTTGTCTTTTTTAATAGTAGCCATGAAAGATCCTCCAATTAACTGTTTTCTAACTCATTATATTATAAGTCAGGCTGTGATTACCAACATTTGCATGTTATTTATGGTTTACCCTATTCAGAGTAAGGTATAACTTCATCAATGACTTGTTCCCCGTCCACTTCCACCCTGAACATCCCCCTGCCATCGGGTTCAATTTCAAGACGGACGGTGTATGAGGTGTCTTCATTGATTTCAATGGTCTCATGGACATCATCGATATCCGGATTGTTTGCATCTTCCAAATAAATGTCAACTCTTTTAGGCGGGTTGTCTTCATCCGAAGCACCCTCTCCATCCTCTTCATCTCCTCCGGATGCCCCGGTTTCACCATAGGGGATGGTGACCGTCGTTGAATACAGCATATTTTTAGGGGGCTCTGTGCCGAGTGAAACCACGAGGTTTATGGTCGATCCGGGTAGAAAGCTGCCGTAACTCGGATCCTGGCTGATGACGAAACCCTGCTCGACCTCCTCGCTGTAAAGCTCCTGGGACAGGACGACATTGAAGCCGTTCTGCTCGAGCTGCTCCCTTGCAGTTTCGTATGGCTCCCCGGCAAAATTCACGATTTCGACCGGTTCCACACCCTGGGAAACTTCGAGTACAAGGGTATGTTCATCCGGATGGACTTCCTCCCCGGGGCTGATCGACTGACTGAGTATCGTTCCTGCCTCGGTATCCGAATATACTTCATTCAGGTCGATGCGGTTGAAGTTGATGTCATTCAATGCACCCTGTATATCTGTGAAATTCCCGCCGGTGAAGTCTGCCATCGTATAAGGTTCCGGTCCGGCGCTCACAATGAAATCCACGGTGCTGCCGAATGCCACAACCTCACCGCTTTCCGGGCTGGTCGCGATGACTTCTCCCGCTGCGAATGCATCATCGTAATCCTCAGTGACCTCCCCCATCTCAAGCTGATATTCGGAGAGGACGGCTTCGGCGGATTCAATCGTCATGCCCTGGAAATCAGGCATGGCCAAAGCCGTCACCTCTTCCTCTTCCGGGAACATCATATAGGCGGCGAGCCCGGCAGCTGAGAGCAGAAACAGCAAAGGCACCAGCCAGAGCCAGCCGCTCTTCCTGTCTTCAGGCGGCTTCACACCTTCCCCGGCAGGAGTTGAAGGTGGCGCCAGTGGTTTAATTTTGTCCGTCTTGATCGTCTGTTCATCCGGGCCGTCAACAGAATTGACATAAGGGGTGCTGATGGTGTCATACTTGCTCAAATCCGCCAAAATCATATCGACGTGCCGGTAACGGTCTGCAGGCTTCTTTTCCGTGCACCTCAAAATGATATTCTTCAAACCCTGGGGGATCGGCCTGTAATCGTCGATTTCCGGCAGCTCTTCGGATATCTGCTTCAAAGCGACCGAAACCGGTGTTTCACCGCTGAACGGGACCCGCCCTGTCAGCAGTTCGAACAGGACGATCCCAAAAGAGTAAATATCCGTTCTTTCGTCAGTATCCTGCCCTTTTGCCTGTTCAGGCGAAATATACTGTACGGAACCCATGACCTGGTTCGTCTCCGTCATCCTTGTCTCACTGAGTGCTTTGGCGATGCCGAAATCAGTGATCCTCACCCGATGCTCACTGTCGAGAAGGATGTTTTGCGGTTTGATGTCCCGGTGAATGATGCCCCGGTGATGTGCATGTTCGATCCCTGTCAAAACCTCGACTGCAAGGCGCACCGATTCTTCAATCGAAATCGGATGGTTTTCCTCGATATATTGTTTTAAGGTCGGGCCGTCCACAACCTCGGTCACCAGCAGCTGATATTCATCGGTTTCGTCCACATCGAGTACATTCACTATGTTTGGATGTGAGAGCTGGATCGTACTCTGTACTTCCCGCTGAAACCTGAGACGGGACTTCTCCTCATTATGGGCATCAACTTTTATCATCTTGACCACTACATTACGGTTCAGGATGATATCTTCTGCAAGATAGACGGAGCTCATCCCCCCGCCGAGGTACTTCAGTATTTTGTACCTTTCCGACAGTAATCTGCCTATCACATTTTCGCACCCACCTTCAAGTCGGCAAGGCAGGCGCTGATATTGTCTTTGGATGCATTTGCCTCAGCCTGCCCGATCAATGAATCGAGCCGTTCATGCAGACTCAGGTCCCGCTGATAGAGCGTACGGTGGATATCATCTTCCCTGAGCACATCAGTGAGTCCGTCGGATGCAAGGAGGATGTAATCATACTGCCTGTTCCTCAGTCGGAATATATCGGGCTGGATCAGCCTGTCTGTCCCCAGCGCTTTCGTGATGATATTTCTTTTAGGATGGTTCTTGGCCTCTTCTTCAGAGATTTCACCGGATTCCACAAGCAGATTGACAAAAGAGTGATCCCTGGTCACCTGCTCGATTGCACGATGCCTCATCACATAAGCTCTTGAATCCCCCACATTCAATATGAATATGACATCTTCGATGATGGCCGCCAGCACCAGCGTGGTGCCCATCCCCCTGTAATCGGGATGGCTCTGCTGCAGATCATGCAGCTTACGGTTGGTCCGGATGACCAGCTCACGTAAAAAAGCTTCCCCCCGGCCGCTTTTGATGAGGTTTTCCTGCTCCCAGGCCGCCTGGATTTCATCATTGACAAATTTAGATGCCACATCTCCATGGGCGTGGCCGCCCATGCCATCCGCGACCAAAAACAACACCTGATTTGTACCATTATAAAAAACGCCGGTTCTGTCCTCATTCAGTTCACGAAATTTGCCACGAATACTCTTGTCAATGATTTCCAAGTTAACCCCTCGTTTCTTCTTTTGATTCTTTCGCTCTCAGCTGCCCGCATGCAGCATCGATGTCCGTTCCCTGCTCGCGCCTGACTGTCGCGTTGATGCCCTGCTGGTTGAGCGTCTCCAGAAAGTCGAATATGTCGTCACGTGTCGTTCTGACATAATTTCTTTCCGGCACATGGTTCACCGGTATCAGGTTGACATGGCATTTCAGGTCTTTGATGAGCGACGCAAGTTTCACCGCATCTTCCTTCCTGTCATTCACACCGCCGAACAGACCGTATTCGAATGAAATCCTGCGGCTGGTCTGCTGCTGGTAATATCTCAATGAATGCATCAGTTTTTCGATATCATATGCACGGTTGACCGGCATCAGGCTGGAGCGCTGCTCATTTGTCGGTGCATGGAGGCTGACTGCAAAATTGATCTGGATGTCTTCATCGGCAAAGTCATATATCCTCGGGACGATGCCGCTCGTTGAAACGGTGATATGGCGTGCACCGATATTCAAGCCGTCATCATGATTCATGATTCTGATGAACTGCATCATCGGGTTGTAATTCTCAAAGGGTTCGCCTATTCCCATGATGACGATGCTGGACACCCTCTCACCGGTCTCGTCCAGCGCCTTTTGTATCTGTACGACCTGGGAGACGATTTCCCCTGCTTCGAGATTACGTTTCAGTCCGCCGAGCGTCGAAGCGCAGAAAGAACAGCCGATGCGGCAGCCGACCTGAGTCGTCACACAGACGGAATTACCGTAATCATGCCTCATCAGGACCGTTTCTATCGTATAGCCATCCCTCAGTTTGAACAGGAATTTCATCGTGCCGTCCAAACTTTCCTGTTTGACGAGCGTTTCGAGCGGCTCGATGCTGTAGTGCGACTTCAGTTTTTCACGCAGGGTTTTCGGGAGGTTCTTCATTTCATCAAAGTCATCCACCCGGTGCTGGTACAGCCATTCGAAGATCTGGCTTCCCCTGTATTCTTCCTCGTTCCATTCAGTCATCCGAGCGATCAGGTCATCCTTGGATGACGTATAGATGGAAGGTGTGTCGAATTCCGGCTGGAATAAGTCTTTAACTGGTTTTATCTGGGGTCTTTCAATCATTTAAAACATCCTTTTTGAACCGGGCGATGAAGAAGCCGTCGGTATTTAATTCGTATGGCAGTATTTGGCGGTGCGGCCCTGTAAAGTCCAGTGCCGGAATGTGAAAATCTTCAAATTTAAAGTTATCATTACTTTTGACAAAAGTATATGCCACATTTTCATTTTCCATCTGGTGGATGGTGCATGTCGCATAAATCAATGTGCCGCCGGGTTTTAAAAACTTTTTCACATGGTCGAGTATTTCAAGCTGCAAATCCACAAGGTTGTCGATATCCTTGCTGTTCCTCTCATATCTGATCTCCGGCTTCCTTTTGATCACGCCCAATCCGGAACACGGTGCATCCACTATGATTTTATCGTACATCCGCGGGTATTCATGTTGCGTTGCATCCCCTTTGAAAGCATCGTAATTCTCAAGTTTCAGCCTGTTTGCATTCCGCTCTATGGTGCGGACTTTATGAGCATGGACATCGCTTAAATCCACGTGCCCGTCCGGATTCTTTTCGAGCACATGGAGACCTTTCCCGCCCGGTGCACTGCATGCATCCAGGATGACATCGCCGTTACGGGGCTCAAGCGCGGTGTTGACGAACATCGAGCTCACATCCTGGATGCTGAAGTCACCATCCATATAAGACCCGGTGTTCATTATGCTCGCACCGCTGCTGACTACAAGGGCATCCGGATGCAGTTCAGTCAGCTCGACCGGGTGCCCCTCCAGGTCCAGTTTTTCCTTTAATGATACAGGGTCCGTATATCTGGTATTCACCCTGATGTACATCTCCGGATGGGTGGCAAGGCTCCTGGCGATCTTTTCAGCCCCTTCAGCCTTGTAGTGCGTCTTCCAGTGCTTGATCACCCATAGAGGGATGCTCGTCTCAACGGAGAGCCTCTTCTCAGGATTTTTAATCTCCGCAATTTCCCTCAGCGGTTCACGCATGAAATTCCGGAGTATGGCATTTGTGGCATTAGCCGCCTGCCTGCCGCCGTATTCTTTTGCGATTTCGACGGTTTCATTGATGACGGCGTATGCGGGCACACGATCCAGATACACCATCTGGTAGGCCGCCATGTTGAGCAGATGCCTGTGCCATTTCTTCACTTTCGTCCTGAGGAACGGCTGCAGATAGAAATTCAGGGTGAGCTGGCGGGACAGCGTCCCGTATATCAGCTCGGTGAACAAGCCGCTGTCTTTAGGAGACACCTCCCCCGAATTCAGCACTTCGTCTATGACGATATTACTGTAGGCCTTCTCATCCATGATTTTCAAATAAGCATCAAATGCGGTTTCTCTCACTGTCATATTCATCATCCTAATAACCGGCCGATCAAGTCTTCACGGTTTTGAATAAATTTCTTCGCAGAGACTTTCTTCTTTCCTGCAAGCTGCACTTCCATAACGAGCAGTTTTTCATCGCCTGTGGCGACTAAAAAGCCTTCATCGTGCACACTTAAAATTTCCCCTGGCTGCCCGGTCGTCTTCTCACCGGTGAGTTTTGCACTGTAGATCTTAAACCGTTTGTCCTCGAGGTTCGTATAGGCCCCCGGAAAAGGTGAAAGTCCGCGGATATGATTGAAGACCTGCCGTGCAGGCCTGTCGAAATCAAGCAGTTCATCCTCTTTTGTGATGTTCGGGCTGTAGGTGGCCGAGGCGTGGTCCTGGGGTGTTCTTTCATTCGATCCTTCGAATATGGACGGGAGAGTTTCAAGAAGCAGTTCACTGCCGAGACGGCTCAGTTTGTCATGAAGCGCGCCGGTGTCATCCTCTTCCTGGATTGAAAGCGCCCTCTGGGTGATGATATCACCGGAGTCGAGGCCTTTTGCCATATACATGATGGTGATCCCCGTCTTGTCGGCACCGCTTATTATCGCGTGGTGTATCGGCGCACCGCCCCGCAGCGCCGGCAGCAGGGACGCATGGACATTGACCGCACCGTATTTCGGCAGCTGAAGCAGCGGTTCCGGCAGTATCTGGCCGTACGCTGCAGTGACGATGATATCCGGCTTGAAGCTCTCAAGCACCGCCATCGCCGCTTCATCTTTTATGTCATCCGGCTGGTATACTTCTATATTCAATTCATGCGCTGCCGCGGCGACTTTGGGCGGGGTCATGACGCGCTTCCTCCCGACCGGCTTATCCGGCTGGCTCACCACCAGGCCCACCCCGTACTGTTCGTGTAAATCTTTTAATATGGGCACCGAGAAATCGGGTGTCCCCATGAATATTATATTGGGCATCATATCCTCCTACATAATGTACTTCGGATCCACATCAATCTTCAATGATAATTTTTCTTTTTTGTAAAGTTCATTATAATGCAGATTGATTTCATGCAGAACTTCGAGTAGATTTGGTTCATTCTTGTATTTCAGCAGTATTTGGAAACGGTACTGGTTATTGATCCGCTCTATCGGACTCGGGGATGGACCGACGATGATGGCTTTGTCCGTGACACTCTTCACGAGTGCCTGATGGATATGCGTGGTCGCTTCGAGACATTTCTGCACCGTTTCATGGGAGACTGTGAACAGGACATGGAAGTAATACGGTGAGTATCTGGCAAGTCTTCTGAATGCCATCTCCTTCTCATAGAACGTCCTGTAATCATTCCCCTGTGCCAGATCTATCGCATAGTGGCCGGGATTGTAGGTCTGGAAAATCACTTCCCCGGACAGCTCATGCCGGCCGGCCCTCCCCGCCACCTGGGTCAGAAGCTGGTACGTTTTCTCATTGGCCCGGAAGTCGGGGATGTTCAGCATCGTATCGGCATTCAACACACCGACGAGTGTCACATTCGGATAATCCAGCCCTTTCGCGATCATCTGGGTGCCGAGCAGGATCGGAACTTTCTCCTGTTCGAACTTATCCAGCAGTTTTTCATGCATCCCTTTCCTGCGCGTCGTATCATTATCCATCCTGACGATGCCGGTATTGAACATATCCCTCAATATTTCCTCCACTTTCTCCGTACCTGTGCCCCTGAAGGTGACTTCATCGCTGCTGCAATTATCACATTCACGTTTCACACCGTCTTCATAACCGCAATAATGGCACAGTAGGGAATACTGTGCCTTATGGTAGGTGAGCGAGATATCGCAATTGGGGCAGTTCGGCACATGGCCGCAGTCCTGACAGATCTGGAAGTTCGCATAACCCCGTCTGTTCAGAAGAAGTACGGTCTGTTCCCCAAGCCTGATCCTCTCCTCGATGGCTTCCCTGAGTGTGTCTGAGACGATGGATATATTGCCGCTCCTGTGTTCGACCGACATATCGACGATCTTCGTTTCAGGGAGGGTCCGCGTCACTGCCCTGTGGTTCAGCTCGATCCTTGTATAGACACCCCTCTCACTGCGTGCATAACTTTCAAGTGAAGGTGTCGCCGACCCCAGAATCACCGAACAATTATAATACCGGCTCCGGTATTTGGCAACCTCTGCCGCATGATACATCGGACGGTCCTGCTGTTTATAAGTGGTTTCATGTTCCTCATCGATGATGATGATGCCGAGGTTTTCCACCGGTGCGAACACGCTGCTCCGTGCCCCGACGACCACTTTCGCGCCGCCGTTCCTCACTTTCAGCCATTCATCATATTTCTCACCGTGCGACAACCCCGAGTGGAGGACCGCCACTTCGTCACCGAAACGGGCTTTGAAGCGGTTGACCATCTGTGGTGTGAGCGCGATTTCCGGCACCAGCATGAGTGCGGTACGACCTTTATCCAGCACATGTGCGATGGTCTGCAGATAAATCTCCGTCTTTCCGCTGCCGGTCACCCCGTGCAGAAGAAAGGTCTCCGCCGTGTCTTCCTCTACGGCCCGGATGATTTCATTGTATGCATACTCCTGTTCACTGTTCAGTTCCTTGGGCGGATCCTCTTCAAAGACCCTGGACTTGTAAGGATCGCGTTCGACCACCACATCGGTTCTCCGGACATATCCCTTTTTCACCAGTTCATTGACCGTTCCTGAAGTGTAGCCGTGCTCCAGCACTTCCGACAGGAGGACGTACTCATCATGCTGTTCGATGAAATCGAGCAGTTCCAGCTGCTTATACGCACGTCCGAAGTCCCCACGCGGTGCGAAAGTGGGCTTCAGTGCCCGGGCATATTTCTTCTTCGTATGCTGCGTGAGGACGGTTTCTTCAATGACTTCCCCTGATGTGATATAAGGCTTCAATGCCGCAAGCTGGGAAGCGGAGAGCGTCTTGACCTCGACTTCATGCGGCAGGTTCATCCCCTGCCATGCAAGTTCCGCTTCACCGCCCGGGCTGTGGAGGGACAGCATCTTTTTCGATTTGCTCTTAAGGGCTGCCGGCAGGATCGTCTCTATGACTGAAATATAGGAGGCGATGTAGTGGTCCGCCAGATGACCGGCCAGTTGAATCAGTTCCGGTGTCAAAACCGGTCTGATATCGAGGGCGCGTATGATCGGCTTGATCCTGGCCGCATCATACTCCACCTCGTCTTTTATATCGACGACATAACCCTGGATTTGACGGGGACCGAAAGGGACGAGCACCCTGTGTCCCACTTTGATCAGGTCCGAGAGACCTTCAGGTATTTTATATTCGAACACCTTATTGACGTCACTTGCTGTAATGCTCACGATCACCGATGCAAACATCATCGCCCACGTCCGTCATATTCCAGCAGTTCCCGGGTGATTTGTCGGGCAATCTGCGATTTTGAGGACTTTTTCAGATGTTTTTCTGAACCGTCCCTGAACAGCAGCGTCACTTCATTATCGTCGCTGTTCATGCCGATTTCGGGATTTGAAACATCATTCATGATGATGCAGTCGGCGTTCTTGTCCTTCAATTTTTTAAGTGCATACTCCCTTACATCATCCGTTTCTGCAGCGAATCCGATGATGTACATGCCTGCGCTGTTATGGCCGGCATATTTCAAGATGTCGGGTGTTTTCTTCAGCTCGATCACCAGATTGTCCGACGCGTCCGTCTTCTTCATCTTCCCTTCCGAAAAGCTGACGGGCGTGTAATCACTCACTGCTGCAGCAAATACGCCGATGTCGGCATCCATATGACTTTTCACCGCCTGGAACATGTCTTCAGTCGAGATGACGCCGAGGGTCGTCACGCCGTCCGGAGGCGTCAATGTGACCGGACCGCTGATCAGCACCACATCCGCTCCGAGTGATTTGAAGCTTTCAGCAAGGCTGTACCCCATCTTGCCGCTGGAGTGGTTGGTCATGTAACGGACCGGGTCCAGCGCCTCCCGGGTCGGGCCGGCAGTGATCACCACCTTTTTGCCTGTAAGGGGTGCATTTTCTTCACCGTCTAAAAAGTCTTCTATATAACCCATGATATCCGGGACATTGGCCATCCGGCCCTTCGCATTATACCCGCAGGCAAGGAAGCCGGATTCCGCATCGAGTATTTGATACCCCTCATCAAGGAGTAATTTCATGTTCCTTTGGACCGCAGGCTGCTCGTACATATGGACATTCATTGCAGGTGCAAGCAGTACGGGCTTTGTATTCGCAGCAAGGACATTCAACAGCATATTGTCATATATGCCGTTGGCCAGCTTACTGATGGTGTTCGCCGACACCGGTGCAACAATGATCAAATCCGCCCATTCGCCGATATTGATATGTGAAATCACCGCCGGATCCTCTTCTCTGAAGGTGTCTGTATATACATGATTGCGCCCGATTGCCTGGAAAGCAAGCGGGGTGATGAACTCCATCGCATTTCCAGTCAGTACCACTTTCACTTCATGTCCACTCTGTACCAGTTTACTCGTCAGATCGACAGCTTTATAAGCTGCGATGCTTCCTGTCACACCTATGACTATGTTTGCCATCTTAACCTCACCTCAATTTTAAAAAAAGCTGACAAAGTATTGTCAGCTAGTTTAGCGGCCTTACTCTATTTTCAGCAATCTCTTCGAGTGCCATGCCTACTGTTTTAAGTGATTCATATTCATCCAGGGCCGTCCTGTCCGGATAGTCCTGCAGCTCCCTTGCCCGCTTTGCAGCCAGGGTCACTACCAGATATTTCGAATCCACGGTTTTCTTCAGTTCATGTACCGGTGGGTATAACATTAATTATTGACCTCCAATAATAACTTTCTTAATTTTGATTCCACACGTGCCCGCCTCATATGCGAAGCTTCGACTATACATTGTACACGCCCCTTCGCCTGTTGTACATCTTCATTGATCACAACATAATCGTACAGGTTCATGAGCTTCAGTTCCCTCTTCGCTTCCGTGATGCGGTGTTTGATCACTTCCATCGAGTCGGTGCCCCGGCCGATCAGGCGTTCCTCGAGCTGTGCGAGATTCGGTGGTGCCAAAAAGATGAAGAGCGCTTCCGGAAACTTTTCGCGGACCTGTTTGGCGCCTTCCACTTCAATTTCCAAGAAGACATCATGACCATTTTCCATCGTTTCCACCACATAATCGATCGGTGTGCCGTAATAGTTGCCCACATACTCGGCATATTCTATGAATTTATCCTGTTCAATCAATGACTCAAATTCTTCCTTCGTCTTGAAAAAGTAATCCACACCATCCACTTCACCATCCCGCTGCCTGCGGGTCGTCATCGAAATTGAATATTTAAACGTTGTATCCGGATCATCAAAAATCGCCTTTCTAACTGTGCCTTTTCCGACACCTGAAGGGCCTGAGAGCACAATCAAAAGTCCTTTGTCTGAAGTCATAGCGAGTTACCTTTCTTTTTTGTGATTATCTCCTAATGTATCATATATATTGTTAAAATTCATCTTAAAAATTATTGATATATAAATGTTCATGGTAAAATATTCAGGTAGTGTAATTAAGGAGAGATGTAAATGGCATTTGATGGTAATTTTGTTCATGCATTGTGTGAGGAACTGAAAATCATACAATCGGGCAAAATCAACAAAATTCAGCAGATGGATGATACCACACTGATTTTCAAGATACGCAGCCAAGGTGAAAATCACCAGCTGCTGATCAGTGCACATCCCATGTATGCAAGGTTCCACCTGACTGCTCAAAAGTATGAATTCCCTTTTGACCCGCCGATGTTCTCCCGTGTGCTGAGAAAGCATATGGAAGGCGGTATCATAAAGGCCATCGAGCAGATCGGAAATGACCGCAAAGTCCACATCACGGTCAATTCCAAAAATGAAATCGGCGATGATATGACGAGGGTACTGATACTTGAAATCATGGGCAAACATTCCAACATCATCATGACGGATGAGGACTATAAAATCATCTCGGGCATCAAGCACCTGACCCCGAATAATAATGTCAGGACGGTCATGCCCGGTTTCAGGTATGAGGCGCCGCCGACGGATGAAAAGCTTAACCCGAGGACGGATGAAATAAATGGACTCCCCGCCCGTATCGACTTCAACAGCGGTAAATTGAACCGGCAGATATTGAAGGCGGTTGAAGGTTTCAGCCCGCTGTTCATAAAAGAAGTCGAACATCATGCAAATCATTTCACGATGCAGAATATCGTCCCCGCCATCAAAGAGCGTCTGAAGCAGGCGGAAGAAATCACACCGGCCCTGTATCATCTCGATAAGGATGTATTCTATTTTACAAGACTGCATCATATCGACGGCGACCCCGAAGTGTATCCGACGCTGGGCGCCCTTCTCGATGATTACTATCATAACCGCTTCCGTAACAACCTCATCCGCCAGAAGGCGCAGGACTACCTGCATGTCATCGAGAGGGAACACGACCGGGTGGAGCGCAAGATCGAGAAACTGAAGGAAGATCTGAAGGAATCTGAAAAGAAGGACGAATATCAAAAGTACGGCGAGCTGATCACTGCCTTCATGCATGAAATCAGACGTTATGACAAAGAAGTGACCGTCCTGGATTATTACACGAATGAAGAAGTGACGATTCCGCTCAATCCGGATATCGCACCGAGTGAGAACGCACAAAGATATTACCGCATGTACAACAAGCTGAAGAACCGTGAGAGCACTGCCTACGAGCAGCTGGAGAAGTCGTATCAGGACAAGGCATACTTCGAGAGCCTGCTGCATCAGATGGATGCGATCACCACCTCCGATGAAGTGGAGGAGATCAGGGAGGAACTTGTCGAGGAAGGCATCCTCAAATTCAGGAACACCGGTAAGAAGAAAAAGAAAAAGAAAATACAGCTGCATGAATTCAGGACCTCGAATGGTCTGACGGTGCTCGTCGGCAAGAACAACAAACAGAATGATTACCTGACTTCAAAGAAATCCCGCAATAACCATCTATGGTTCCATACGAAGGACATCCCCGGATCCCATGTGGTCATCGCCCATCCGCCGCATGAGATTGAAGAAGCGGATATACACGATGCGGCGAAGATTGCAGCCTACCATTCAAAGGCGGGCAGCTCGGAATCCGTACCTGTGGATTATACGGAAATCAAATATGTGCACAAGATATCCGGTGCCAAGCCCGGGTTCGTCACTTATACCGACCAGAAGACCGTTTTCGCTACCCCGGTCGGGCATGAAATTGATAAGATGAAAGTAACGACATGAATGAGGTGAAACGAGTGGCAAGTGAAGAATGGGAAAAATATTTGAAAGACAGTCTGATCACGGAAGAAATGTATTCGGAGGCGGGTGGAGCCGATCATGAAGATGCATATGCTTCGGAACTTAAATTCGGGACTGCGGGGATCCGCGGTAAAATCGGCCTCGGACCGAACAGGCTGAACCGCTACACAGTGGAAAGGGTGGCTGAAGGACTCAGCAGGCAGATGCAGAAAGAAGGCGGGGGTCGTGTCGTGATCGGGTATGATATCCGCCATCTGTCCAGGGCTTTCTCGGAGGCGATCGCCTCTGTCCTCGTGCAGAATGATATTGAAGTTTATTTGTCGGAAGGTTACATCACCACGCCCGAGCTGTCCTTTTTCACAAGGCGGCATGAGGCGGATTACGGCATCATGATCACGGCAAGCCATAACCCGCCGGAATACAACGGCATCAAGGTTTACGGCTCCGACGGTGCGCAGCTGACGGATGTGCCCGCCGGTGCGTTGAGTGATGAAATCAACGCCGTTGAAGACTTTTTCGATATTCCATCCGCGGACTTTGATGATGCGCTGGAAGCGGGACGGGTCATCCACATCGACTACCGGCATTATGAAGACTATCAGCAGAAAGTGAAGTCGATTTCCGGGGATATACCGGAATCGGATCTGCAGGTCGTCTTCTCAAGCCTTCACGGCACGGCGCTGCCGGTCGTGGAATATATTCTCCGGGACCTCGGCTTCCATCATCTGCATCTCGTGCCGGATGAGTGCGAAGTCGACAGTGACTTTTCTCATGTCGCAAGCCCGAATCCGGAAGACGTCCAGGCTTTCGCCGGAGCGAGGAAACTGGGCCGGGAGGCCGGTGCCGACCTGCTTGTCGCAACCGACCCCGATGCCGACAGGATCGGTGTTGAAGTATGGCATGAAGATGATTATGTCCACCTGGACGGCAACCAGCTGGGCGCCATTTTACTACACAACCGGCTGGAGGGAACAGAGTTTGAACGCCTGCCGGTGGTCGTCAAAAGTGTCGTCACGAGTGATCTGAGCAGAAAGATCTCTGAAAAATTCGGTGCCGAACTGGTCGAAGTCCTCACCGGCTTCAAATATATAGGCGCGGTCGCACGGTCGCTCGAGGCTGATGATGCCCGCGAATTCGCATTCGGTTATGAGGAGAGCTACGGGTATCTGATCAGTGACTTCGTCCGTGATAAGGATGCCGTCCAGATCGTGCCCGCCATCGTCAAGCTTGCAGCCGGGCTCAAGAATGAAGGGCTGACCCTTGTCGATTACCTTGAAAAGATATATGCAGAATTCGGCCCTCAGCGTGAAAAGATGATCAGCCACACATTCGAAGGAATGGAGGGCCGCGAGAGGATTTCTGAAATCATGGACCAGTTCAGAAGGAACACCCCCCGTGAAATCGAGGGGCGCCAAGTCCGGTGTGTCGAAGACTATCTCTCAGGCGAACGGCGTTTCGAGTCGGGGGAAACCGCAAAAATCGACCTGCCTTCTGCGGATGTCATCAAAATCCACTTTGATGACGGCTGGATTGCACTCAGGCCATCCGGCACGGAACCGAAAATCAAATTGTACGTCTCCCTCGAGACCGATCATATCGACGAAGAAGCCAAAATCATCAATGACATGATATTCGGCGTCTGAAGATTATTATGAAGACCCGCACCTCATTCCGGTGACGGGTCTTTATTATACAGATTTTGAAATTCTGCAGGCGGAAATCGGAATTCTGCATTGTTTCACCGATGATTATTGAAAAAGTGCGGCATTCAGATGTCAGATATTGAATTGTTGCGATATGACAACAATTCAGATCCGGTTTATCATCAGAATAAAAGCCGGAGGTTCGGGAATGAGAGCGAAGACCAGACGCCATCAGCAGTTGGAAATTTTGAGTGCAAGATACAGATTGTCGGCTTACGAGAAAGACGAGCTTCAGAAACTGGAGGACGGATATCAAGGCGAGTTGCAGTTCGACGGCATCATCGGTTCATTCATTACCGGCACGAACATCATCCATATGAAAGACTACAGCTGCCATCCCGAAGATGCCCCGGGAATACTGACAAAATCGAAAGAGGACACATCGCACATCCAGATCGATAATGTGGTGGTTGCGAAGGATTTTTTATACACGTTCGAAATCAAGAATTATAATTTCGACCTTTTTTATAAGGACGCCAGTTGGTATTTTGAAAATGGCAATGAGTTCACCAGTCCCCTGCTGCAGCTGGGCAGGCAGCGGGATATGCTCGGGAAAATGCTTCGCAGCTTTGATTCACGGATACGCATGTTCAATGTGGTGGTCTTCATCAATGAAAATCAGACGATCTTCAACCTGCCGGCGACCACTGAAATCATTGTGAGGAGTCATTTACATAAGAAGCTCTCCAAGGCGATGGGTGGCAACCAGTATGATCACAGCCACCTTGTTTCCAGGCTCGAATCACGGAAAGTGGACGTCCTGAAATATCAAAGAGATACTATTGTTGAGTTTCGCGAGCTTGAAAAAGGCCTGTTCTGTGAGCAATGCGGGAGGAAGCTCCTGCGCAGGAACAGGGATTGGTTCAGATGTGCGGCCTGCGAAGTTGATTTCCCCATTTTGGATGCGACCGCCAGGCTGATTTGTGAGTTGAAAGTGCTCAACCGCTCATGGAAGGTCACCCCCAGTCTGATTCAGACGTTTTCGGATGGAGGCATCAGTGAATTTTATGTCAGGAGCAATGTGAAAAGAGGCAGATTAAAGCTTTAGTCACTCAGTGGTGGCGATATTCGATTAAGTCGACCGGTTTCTTCAGGATAATCGATTTCGCAGACGGTATTTGATTAAGTCGGTCGAATTCATAAAGATAATCGACTCCCCGCATCACGCGTCCCCCGGCCACCGGGTTTTTATTTCCCAGAAGGTGGTATGGACTACTAAAAAGGTGATTCCATGAAAATATACACGATCGGGCATTCGGATTATTCAAAAGAGGTGTTCACCGTGATGCTCAAACACGCGGAAATAAACTGCGTCGCGGATGTGCGGGCGTTCCCCTACAGTAATAAGCATCCGCACTTCAACGGGGAGGAAATGATGACATGGCTCAAATCGGCGGGTGTGGATTATGATCATATGCCGGCACTCGGAGGAAGACGCGGGAGTTCCTCGGTCATCGGCCCGACGCTGAACGAGGGCTGGAGGAACCAGTCGTTCCATCATTATGCGGATTATACTCTGTCGGAGGAATTCGCCGACGGGATAAACGCCCTTCTCGGAACAGCAGAGAGTCACACGGTCGCCTATATGTGTTCCGAAAATCATCCCGCCCGCTGCCACCGCCTGCTCATCAGCAACTGGCTGAAGGCACACGACCATGAAGTCATCCATATCATCCGCCGTTCTGAAGATGAAATAAAACTCACACCTCACGAGCTCGGGAAATGGGGGGCGATGCCGATCATCGAGGAGGATCAGACGGTCGTCTATCCGAAACTTGACTGACCCCGACAAAAAAGGATGCCGGCACCCGGCATCCTTTTCCCATTCTATAATTCGTCCCTGAATTTCACGACTTCCGCCCTTTCGGCTTCCGTCAGCAGGTTTTCCCTGATGCTGACATCAAGCAGAGTATCAAGGTCGGATAACGTGACGCACCTGAACCCTGACGTTTCAAAATTCGAGGCGGCTTTTTCAAGCTGATAGGAAAATATGGCCACGACGGCCTCGACCTCCGCGCCTTCCTCCCTCAAAATTTCAGCCGCTTCTATGCTTGAACCGCCGGTCGAAATAAGGTCTTCAATGAGGACGACTTTTCTGCCCTCCACTGCCGCTCCTTCGATCAGCCTGCCTGTCCCGTGCTTCTTCTTGCTGCCTCTGACATAACACATCGGAAGGTCCATCACTTCACTGATGAAAGCCGCATGTGGGATGCCTGCAGTAGAAGTGCCTGCAACCACCTCGGCATCCGGTGCAATCTCATTGATTTTCTCCGTGAAGTGCTGAACGATCCTCTTCCTGGTATCCACATGACCGATGATTTGCCTGTTGTCGCAGTATATCGGTGAAATGATGCCGCTTGCCCACGTGAAGGGCGCATCCGGCCTGATCTGCACTGCACCGATATCCAGTAAAGCTTTTGCCACACTCTTTTTAGCCAACCGTGCTGCCCTCCCAGATTGATTTGATTTTGTTGTATTTATCCACAGGGTTTTCAGCCTGCGTGATTGAACGTCCGACGACGATATAATCCGACTTCATTTTTTTTGCATCCTCCGGCGTGACCACCCTCACCTGGTCGTCGTTGGAGTCTTCTTCAAGTCGTATGCCCGGCGTGACCGTGAGAAAATCCGAATGTGTCTTCTCATGGATGATTTCTGCTTCAAGCGGGGAGGCCACCACACCGTCAAGTCCCGCATTTTGTGCGAGTGCCGAATAATGCACCACGCTTTCCGTCAATGTCAGCACCGACTGCTGCTCCCTCGCAACCATTTCGTCACTCATTGAAGTGAGTTGTGTCACCGCAATCAGCTTGCCGTCGGGATTGCCGTCCTTGAATGATTCCACTGCACGTTTCATCATTGCTGTGCCGCCCTGGGCATGGACATTGGTCATCTGTATATCCAGTCTGCCGATGCCTTCCATCGCCTTGCCTACAGTGTTCGGAATATCATAGAGCTTCAAATCCAGGAAAATATCATGACCCATCTGACGAATTTCTTCGACGATTTTAGGTCCATTTGATAAATAAAGTTCCAAACCCACTTTGACGAACAACTTCTCATCAAACTGACCCAAAAATTCTTTGACCGTTTCATACTCGCGGAAATCGAGTGCGATAATTGGTGTGTTCATAATAATTTCCCCCTATTGTTTTATGAGTATGCCCTGCCTTTCAAATCATGTATATGATCTATGTTCAGGGTATTGACCCGTGTTGCAAGCTCATCGATCAATGTCGGACAGATATACGGGTCGGTGAAGTTCATCGTCCCCACCGCCACTGCATCGGCACCGACCGATAAGTAATCAAATACATCATCTGTTGTTGCAATGCCACCCATTCCGATTATCGGGACATCAGGCATATGCTGCCTGACCTGGTAAATCATGTTCAAGGAGACGGGTTTGATCGCCGGTCCGCTCAAGCCACCGGTAATGTTCGCTAAAATCGGCCTGCCGGATTTATCCAGACGCATACCGACCAATGTGTTGATCATCGTCAGTCCGTCCGCCATGTCCCCGACACTTTTCGCCATATCCACGATATTGGTGACATTTGGTGATAGTTTAACATAAACCGGCACGCTTGACGCGTTTTTAACTTCATATGTCAGTTTTCTTGCTGTTTCCGGGTCCGTACCGAACTGGATTCCGCCTTCTTTGACGTTCGGGCATGAAATATTCAATTCCAGGGCTTTGACATTCGGTGCACCGGAGATTTTCTCCGCCACACTCACATAGTCCTCGATTTTCGTGCCGGCCACGTTCGCAATGACCGGCACATCATACTGCTCCAGAAATTTCAATTCATGTTCCATGATATGGTCCACACCGGGATTCTGCAGGCCGATCGCATTCAGCATGCCGCTGGCAGTCTCGGCCACCCGCGGCGTTTTATTGCCTGGCCGCTCTTCTTCGGTCGCTGCTTTGATCATGATGGCACCGAGCTTTGATAAATCGTAGAGCTTTGAAAATTCCTCCCCGAAACTGAAACATCCTGAAGCGGGCATGACCGGGTTTTTCAGCTCGAGGCCGGGCAGTGAAACCGCAAGTTTGGAATTTGTCATAGTATGATCTCACCTTTCCTGAAGACCGGCCCGTCGGTGCATATTTTCGCCTGCGTGCCGTCTGCACGCTGGCACACACATGCATAGCAGACGCCGAAACCGCATCCCATCCTCTCTTCGAGGGAAATGTAACCGTCGATGTCGAGTTCATCGCTGACCGCTTTCAGCATCACTTTCGGCCCGCATGCATAAAACCGGTCGAATGAATCCGTCAAATGCCTCGTGACATCAGTCACGAAGCCTTCTGTGCCGTAGCTGCCGTCGGCCGTCGCAATGAGTGTCTCGCCCAGCGCCCTGAACTTTTCCTCATAGAAAATATCCTTACTCGAGTTGAAGCCCAGTACATGTGTCGTTTTGACCCCGATGGCATTGAGCTGTTTCGATAGTTCATAAAGCGGCGGCACACCGATGCCGCCTCCGACGATCAAAACATGTCCGCCTGGTTCAACCGGGTAGCCGCTGCCGAGCGGGGATAAGAGGTCCACCGCATCGCCCGGCTTGAAACGGGAAAGCTTCCCGGTGCCCTCCCCGTCTGCTCTGTAAGTGATCGTGAACTGTGACTTGTCCTGATTGATATCGGAAATGGAAATCGGTCTGCGCAGTACATTTTCCGTTGAACCGCTCACCCTTACATGTACGAACTGGCCCGGCGTTGTCATGTTCTGAGTGATCTCACCTTCAAGCACCATTTCATAAATCTTATCGGCAATCTCTTCCTGGGAAACGACGGTCATTATATTTTTCATCTTCTCACCTACATTTTATCCATATTGAATGTCATGCTTTCAATGACTTCTATCAATGTTCTTGCAGTGTCAAGTGAAGTCAGGCACGGCACACCGTTTTCCACTGATTCACGGCGGATCCTGAAGCCGTCCCTTTCAACTTCCTTACCCTTGGTCATCGTGTTGACGACGATTTGTACATTGCCGTTCTGGATGGTGCGGAGGAGTGTTTCCTCACCTTCCCCGATCTTCTCCACGGTCACGACCGGGATGTCCGCTTCTTCGAGTGCGGCAGCGGTCCCTTTCGTGGCGAGGATGCGGTAACCGCAGTGTGAAAATCTTTTCGCGAGCTCAACCGCTTCCGTCTTATCCTTATCCGCAATAGTGAACAGGGCCGTGCCGTGGTCCTTGACATCCAGGCCACTCGCGACGAGGCTCTTATACAGTGCTTTATTCAGCGTATCGTCCTTGCCCATGACCTCACCCGTCGATTTCATCTCGGGGCCGAGTGTGACATCGACATTCTTCAGCTTGGAGAAACTGAATACCGGCGCTTTGACGTAGTAACCCGGTTTGACCGGCTGCAATCCAGGCGCATGGCTGCTCTCGCTGAGTTTTTTCCCGAGGATGGCGTGCATCGCAAGTCCGGCCATCGGCACTTCGGTGATCTTGCTCATGAATGGTACAGTCCGGCTCGACCTCGGATTCACTTCCAGTACGAAAATGCCGTCTTTGGACAGGACGAACTGGATGTTGATGATGCCGATGATGTTCAGACCCTTCGCAAGGCGTTCAGTGTAGTCCACAAGCGTATCGATCTCATCCTGCGACAGATTGACCGGAGGATAGACCGCCATGGAGTCTCCCGAGTGCACCCCGGCACGCTCGATATGTTCCATGATTCCCGGTATGATCACATTCTCCCCGTCACATATCGCATCCACTTCGATTTCCTTGCCCGTGAGATAGCTGTCGATGAGCACAGGGTGCTCGGGTGATGCTTTGACGGCATTGCGCATATAGTTCTTCAGTTCATTTTCATTGAAGACGATTTCCATTGCACGGCCACCGAGGACATAACTCGGTCGCACGAGCACCGGAAAACCGATGTGGTGCGCATTGTCCAGGGCTTCCTCTTCATTCGTTGCGGTTTTGCCGTGCGGCTGAGGGACTTTTATTTCCTGCAGCAGTGCTTCAAAACGTTTGCGGTCTTCGGCACGGTCGATGTCATCGAGGCTCGTACCGAGGATTCTGACACCCTCCTCGGACAGGCGGTCCGCAAGATTGATTGCGGTCTGGCCGCCGAACTGGACGACGACGCCTTTCGGATTTTCATTGTTGACGATGTTCATGACATCTTCATGTGTGAGCGGCTCAAAATATAATTTGTCGGAGATCGAGAAGTCTGTCGATACGGTTTCAGGGTTGTTGTTGACGATGATGGCTTCATACCCCGCTTCCTGGATGGCCCACACCGCATGGACCGTGGCGTAGTCGAACTCGATGCCCTGCCCGATGCGGATCGGACCGCTGCCGAGGACGAGGATCTTTTCTTTATCACTTGGCACCGACTCGTTTTCGGTTTCATACGTGCCGTAGAAATACGGCGTATTGGACTCGAATTCGGCTGCACAGGTATCCACCATCTTATATACCGGCATGATGCCCTCTTCTTTTCTGATCTTGAAGACATCACCTTCGGCCATCTCCCAGCGGTGTCCGATGACACGGTCGCTGAAGCCGTATTTTTTTGCCCATTTGAGATGCGGGATGCTGTTTTTGTTCTCTTTGAGCTCCCTTTCGATATCGATGATATGCTTGAACTTGTTCAGGAAGTACATATCGATCTTCGTCCAGTCATGTATCTCCTCCAGTGTGACCCCGCGGCGGATCGCTTCACCGATGAAGAACAGGCGCTCATCACTCTGGGCCTTGATGGAATTGATGATGTAATCCAGCGTGAATGCATCACCGTTCGGCAGCCCCAGATGGTGGACGCCGTATTCGAGTGAACGGATCGCCTTCAACAGGGATTCCTCATACGTTCGTCCAATCGCCATGACTTCCCCAGTCGCCTTCATCTGCGTGCCGAGTTTGCGCTCGCCTTTTTCAAACTTATCGAACGGGAAACGCGCAATTTTTGAAACGACATAATCCAGCGCCGGTTCGAATGCCGCATAGCTCGTGTTCGTCACAGGGTTGATCATTTCATCCAGCGTCATGCCGACCGCAATCTTGGCGGCAAGCTTCGCTATCGGGTAGCCGGTCGCTTTCGATGCCAGTGCACTTGAGCGTGACACCCTCGGATTCACCTCGATGATATAGTAGTCGAATGAGTCCGGGTCGAGCGCGAGCTGAACGTTGCATCCACCTTCGATTTCAAGCTCCCTGATGATGTTGAGGGAGACGTTGCGGAGCATCTGGTGCTCTTTGTCGGTCATCGTCTGGCTTGGTGCCACGACGATAGAGTCCCCTGTATGGATGCCGACCGGATCGATGTTTTCCATGTTGCAGACGACGATCGCGTTGTCGTTTGAATCCCGCATCACTTCATATTCAATCTCTTTGAAGCCGGCGATTGATTTTTCAATCAGACACTGGTTCACCGGTGAGTATTTCAACCCGTTCGCAACGATCTCCTTCAGATCATCTTCGTTTTCACAGATGCCGCCGCCGCTGCCGCCCATGGTGTATGCCGGGCGCACGATGAACGGGTAACCGGCCCTGTCAACGAAGTCATAGGCTTCGTCAATGGTGGTGATGATGTCCGACTCCGGTACAGGCACACTCATCTCATTCATCAAATTTCTGAATAAGTCGCGGTCTTCCGCCTGTTTGATGGAATCAAGCTTCGTTCCGAGCAGCTCGACTTCGTTTTCTTCGAGGACGCCGAGACGGTCCAGTTCAACCGCCATGTTGAGCCCGACCTGGCCGCCGAGCGTCGGCAGGAGTGCATCCGGCTGCTCTTTGCGGATGATGCGGCTGATGAAGTCTGGTGTCAGCGGTTCGATATAGACCACATCCGCTATTTCCTTATCCGTCATGATCGTGGCAGGATTCGAATTCACAAGGATGACACGATAACCTTCCTCCTTCAATGCAAGGCATGCCTGCGTTCCGGCATAGTCGAATTCCGCCGCCTGGCCGATGATGATCGGACCGCTCCCGATCACGAGTATTGTATTGATATCCGTGCGTTTAGACATTTTGTCGTCCTCCTTCAGTTGTCATCAAGTCCATGAATTCGTCGAAGAGATAAGATGAATCATGCGGTCCAGCCGCTGCTTCAGGATGATACTGGACACTGAACACCGGTTCTGTTTTGTGCCTGATGCCCTCTATGGAACCGTCATTGATCGCGATATGCGTCACTTCGAAATCAGTGTCCTTCAAACTGTCTTCCACTATGGCATAACCGTGGTTCTGGGATGTGATTTCTATTTTATTTGCCGCGAGGTTCTTTACAGGCTGATTGCCGCCGCGGTGGCCGAATTTCATCTTGTAAGAACTCGCCCCTCCGGCAAGCGCGATGAGCTGATGACCGAGGCAGATGCCGAAGAGCGGCACTCTGCCGATCAAGCTTTTGATTGTTTCAACCGCAGCCCCCACATCTTCCGGGTTGCCCGGTCCGTTCGAAAGCATCACACCGTCGGGCTTGAGCTGCATGATCTCTTCACTTGTCGAATCATGCGGCATCACCGTGACATCGCATCCCCGCTGATTCAGGGAACGGACGATATTCTCTTTTTTTCCGAAATCGATGAGTGCCACCCTGTGCCCTCTCCCTGTTGAAATGTAAGGTGTGCGGGTCGAGACACGTTCAACCTGGTCCCGGGGGAGTTCAAAAGATTCCAGTGAACGGACCGTATCTTCATGGTCTGCTGAATCAGTGATCATGGCCTTCATCACACCGGTCGAACGGATCCTTCTTGTGATACTCCGGGTATCCACACCGCTGATGCCGACAATTCCGTACTTTTTCAAAAAGGCATCCAGATTTTCCTGAGACCTGAAGTTGGAGGGATGTTCAACCGCTTCCCTGACGACGACACCTTTGGCTGTCGGCAGTAATGATTCGCTGTCTTCTGTATTGAATCCCGCGCTCCCGACGAGCGGATAACTGAAAGTGATGATCTGATCCGTATATGAATTATCAGTGATGATTTCCTGGATGCCGGTCATGGACGTGTTGAAGACGATTTCACCTGAAGACTCCCCTTCCGCCCCGAGTTTATATCCTTCATAGACGGTGCCGTCCTCCAGCACCAGGTATCTTATGTCATTTAACATTATTTTCCCTCCATTTGATATTTGATTTCACCATTCACAATGGTCAGGTATATATCCGACGACAGTTCGACACCGTCGAAAGGTGTGTTTTTGGATTTTGATAAAAATGCTGTCTTATCCAGTGTGTACTTTTCCTCCAGATCGATCACGGTGATGTCCGCGTCCCTCCCCGGCAATAAAACACCCATGTCCAGGTCGAATACACGGGACGGCTTGACGGTGAGGCGGTCCACCAGCTCCTGGAGCGTCATCACACCGGTCAGCACAAGTTTCGTGTAACACAGCTGGAAAGCATTTTCGATGCCGACGATGCCGAACGGCGCAGTTTCGATCCCCACGGCCTTTTCATCTTCCTGATGCGGTGCATGGTCCGTTGCGATGAAATCGATCGTGCCGTCGAGCAGCCCTTCGATCAGCGCCGCTTTGTCGGCGGCACCCCGGAGCGGCGGATTCATCTTGAAGTTCGGGTCTTTCGAGGTGATGTCCGTTTCATCCAGTATGAGATGATGCGGCGTCACTTCAGCGGTCACGTTGATGCCGGCACGCTTCGCATCACGTATGATCCGCACGCTTTCCTTCGTCGAGACGTGGCACACATGGTAATGGCAGCCCGCAGCCTCGGCAAGCAGGATGTCCCTTGCGATCTGGACCGATTCGGTCACTGATGGGATGCCCGGGATCCCCAGCACCCCGCTTGTGATGCCGTCATGAACCGCACCGCCGCGGATGAGTGTGTTCTCCTCCGTATGGGCGACGATCGGCATATCAAGCTTTGCTGCTTCAACCATTGCACGGAACATCATGTCCGCACTCTGCACACCGACGCCGTCATCCGTGAAGGCGAATGCGCCCGACTCCTTCAATCCTTCGAAGTCCGCCAGCTTCTCCCCCTTCAGTCCTTCGGTGATGGATGCATATGGCAGTACTTTCGTATGCGCATCCGTGTCGATGATGCTGTTGACATGTTCCAGCCGTTCCACGGTGTCCGTGATCGGGTTCGTATTCGGCATCGGGGAGATTGAGGTGAATCCGCCCCTTGCCGCAGCAAGGGTGCCTGTCTCGATCGTTTCCTTATGTTCGAAACCGGGCTCCCTGAGGTGCACATGCACATCGACAAGGCCCGGCGTGATGAGTTTGCCGCCGAGGTCGATGACCTCCCGGTCCTCCCCATCCAGGTCAGTCCCCATTGCTTTGATCTTACCGCCTTCGATCAGGAGATCCTGTTCGATCAGTTCGTTATCATGAAGTACCACACCATTTTTTAATAGCATCAATTATTCTCCTTTAAAATGTTTTCCAAAATACTCATGCGCATGAACACACCATTCTGCATCTGGCTGAAAATACGGCTCTTCTCCGCTTCGACCAGTTCCGAGGAGATTTCCACATCCCGGTTCACCGGTGCCGGATGCATGATGATCGCTTCATCCTTCATCTTCTCGTAACGTGCGGGGTTCAGGCCGTATTCGGCATTATACCCTTCTTTCGAAAATGTCATCTGCACGAAATGCCGCTCGTGCTGTACGCGCAGCAGCATGAGGACATCACACGTCTCCACCGCCTCATCGAAATCGATGTATGCGCCTTCGAGGCCCGCATCCTGCCACTCCCGGGGCCCGGAGAAATAAACGTCGGCACCCAGTTTCCTCAGCGCCTGATAATTGCTGTGGGCGACCCGTGAGTGTGAGATGTCTCCGGAAATCACGACTTTCAATCCTTTGAAGCTGCCGAAGTTTTCGTATATCGTCATCAGGTCGAGGAGGCACTGGGTCGGGTGTGATCCGCTGCCGTCCCCGCCGTTCACGATCGGTACATTGATGTCTTCCAATGTATCGAAGTACCGGTTGTCACCGTGCCGGATCACAAGCACGTCCGCCCCGATCGCTTCGAGTGTCCTGCATGTATCATAGAGGCTTTCCCCTTTTTGGACGGAACTCGTATCCGCATCAAAAGGGATTGCATGTATGCCAAGGTTGAACTCCGCCATTTCAAAACTCATTCTTGTACGCGTGGAGTTTTCAAAAAAAAGGTTCACCACGGTTTTATCGTGAAACTTCCGGGGGCTCTCCCCCTCCTTCAAAGTCAATGCACGCTTGATCAACGTCAGAATTTCAGTTTCATTCAAAGATTCCACTGTCAGCAGATTATTCATTGACAGCCGCCTCCTTCGGTAATACTGCATTTAGTATGATGCCTGCGAGTGCTGCTAAAGCCATGCCTTCAAGATTGAAAGGTATATCCCCGATCATGAAGTCCAGGTGGGCCTTGCCGATGCCGATCACCAATATGACTGATGCGATGACAAGGTTCCTTTTATTATCGAGGTCGATCTCTGCATCGATCAGGATCCTGAGTCCGCTCGCTGCAATGATGCCGAAGAGCAGGATTGAAACCCCGCCCATCACCGGGGAAGGTATCGACTGCACCAGTGCGGTGAACTTGCCGACGAAGCCGAGTATCACTGCAAACACCGCAGCACCCCCGATGACCCATATGCTGAAGACTTTCGTTATGGCCAGGACACCGATGTTCTCGCCGTAAGTCGTCGTCGGTGGACCGCCGATGGTGCTTGCGAACATCGTCGCGACGCCGTCCCCGATCAATGACCTGTGCAGGCCCGGCTCTTTGAAGAAATCCCGTCCGACGATCTTGTTGATGACGACCTGGTGTCCGATATGCTCGGACACCGTGACGAAAACGATCGGCAGCATGACGATGAACAGGCCGACATTGATGGAGGGCTCATATGAGAGCAGCGGCATATGCACATCCGGCAGCACAAACCATCCCGTCTCCCTGATCTGTGTGAAGTCCACAATTCCGAAAAGCATCGCCGTAATATATCCGCCGACGATCCCGATCAGGATGGGGATGAGACCGAGCACGCCTTTCAGGAATACAGAAGCGGCCACTGTGATCATGAGGGTGATGACGGCGATTGCAATGTAGCTCAGGCTGTAGCCCTCCTGATTACCCGAATCGGTGTACATCGCCATATCCACTGCGACCGGTGCCAGCCCGAGGCCGATCACCATGATGACCGGCCCCACGACTATCGGCGGCAGCATCCGTATCAGCCAGTCCGTCCCGGATACTCTGATGATGAGCCCGATGACCACATACAGCACCCCGCTGAAGAACAGTGCAGTCAGCACTTCACCCAAAGTATTCGCCCCGAGCGCGATCGTGATCGGCAGTATGAAGGCGAAACTCGACCCGAGATAGGCGGGGATCTGACCTTTCGTTATCCATATGTAAAGGAGCGTGCCGACTCCGCTTGCGATCAGAGCCGCACTGACCGGCAGGCCGGTCAGGAAAGGCACAAGTACAGTGGCTCCGAACATTGCGAACAAATGCTGTGAACTCAGGAGTGCCCACTGGGACATCTTCGGTTTCTCATGGACATCCAGCTTCGGTTCGAAGCTTCTCTCATAAAGGTGGTCTGTAGGTAGTTTTTCTCTCATGTCTTTTCTCCTATCCTGTCAATGTGACTGCATTGCTGCCGTCGACTTCCTGCAGTGCAACATTGATGCTTTCCTCTTTGGCGGTCGGGATGTTTTTGCCTACGTAATCCGCACGGATCGGCAGCTCCCGGTGCCCCCGGTCGATCAGCACCGCCAGTGATATTTTCGATGGCCGCACCGAGTTCAATATCGCATCCATCGCCGCCCTGATGGTGCGGCCGGTGAAGAGTACATCATCGACGAGCACAACGTGCTTGTCATTCAGGTCGGCGTCGATGACGATATCTTCATCTGCCAGTTTCCGTCCGGGCTTATCGTCCCTGTAGTTGCTGATGTCTATCGCTCCGGTCGGGACACTCACCTCTTCAATCTGCACGATCTTCTGCTGCAGCCTGTCTGCAAGGAACTCCCCCCTGGTTTTGATTCCGAGCAGGATGATGTTTTCAGTTCCCTTATTCCTCTCAAGCACTTCGTGCGCCATCCGCGTCAATGACCGGCTGATCTGCGCATCATCAAGAATCATACGTTCTTTCATTTTTTAAACCTCCATAAAATTTCATAAAAAAATACTCATGCCCCGCGGCATGAGTATATACGTATCCCTTGAAACAGTCCTGCTGCAGATAAAGCACCCGCAGGTGCTCGTCGGCAGACAGACTTGTCCTCGTTTATATCATGCCTTGCCGGCCTCACGGGACCGGTTTTAAAGACATTTTCATAATATTCGGTTGTCGTTCGTATTGTTTATAAGCATAGCCTTGTTGAAAAGCATTGTCAAGGATTAGTGGAATGGATTTTTATTTGGAGGGAAGCCTTTTCCTGCTCATTCAGAGCTGATTTTTTGGAGGAATAAAGAGCGTCCTCCGCTGCCTGCTCATTCAGGCTTGATTTTTACTGTGAATGAGCAGATTCCTCCCCTGCCTGCTCACTCAGGGATGATTTTCACTGTGAATGAGCAGATTCTTTCTCTGCCTGCTCACTCAGGGATGATTTTTACTGTGAATGAGCAGATTCTTTCTCTGCCTGCTCACTCAGGGATGATTTTTACTGTGAATGAGCAGATTCTTTCTCTGCCTGCTCATTCAGGCTTGATTTTTACTGTGAATGAGCAGATTCCTCCCCTGCCTGTTCACTCAGGGATGATTTTCACTCCGAATGAGCAGATTCTTTCTCTGCCTGCTCACTCAGGCTTGATTTTCACTCCAAATGAGCAGGTCCCTCCGCCCCCTCCCTAAAAAAAAGCAAAATCCGTGACGGATTTTGCTTTTTCCCTCAAATCTACTGCTCCCTCATCCTCAAATCATCCAATACGGCTTCAAATTCGTCCGGCAGTCCGGCAGAGAATTCAAGCCTCTCGCCGCTCGCCGGGTGTGTAAAGCCGATGACTCCGGCATGGAGCAGCTGGCCGCCGACGTCCATCGTCCGCCTCTGGCCGTACTTCGGATCACCGGCTATCGGATAGCCGATGTACTGCATATGCACACGGATCTGGTGCGTCCTTCCGGTTTCAAGTATGCACTCGACGAGTGTATAATCCTTGAAGCGTTCCAGCACATTGAAGTGCGTCACCGCTTCTTTCCCGTCATCGACGACGGCCATCTCCTGGCGCTCGCGCGGATTCCTGCCGATCGGCGCCTCCACGGTGCCCTTGTCATGCGGGATCACGCCGTGGACGAGTGCCGTATATTTCCTTGTGACACTTTTATCGACGAGCTGCTCGACGAGGTTGCGGTGGACGACATCATTCTTCGCCACCATCAGAAGTCCGCTCGTATCCTTGTCGATCCGGTGCACGATGCCCGGCCGCAGTTCACCGTTGATGCCGGATAACTCATCCAGCTGGTGCATCAGCCCGTTCACGAGCGTGCCGCCGGTGTGCCCGGCTGATGGATGGACCACCATGCCTTTCGGCTTGTAGACGACGGCAACATCCGAATCTTCATAGATGATATCCAGATCAAGATCTTCCGGGCTGATATCGGATTCGACGAGCTCGCGTTCCTCGACGATGATGTCATCACCGTCTTTCACTTTATAATTGGGCTTCACGGTTTCACCGTTCACTTTGACGATGCCGTCTTTGATCCGCCCCTGAAGATCGCTTCTGGACGAATCCGGCACGATCCCGCTCAGGAAGCGGTCGAGCCTTTCACCGGCATCATCATGGCCTGCTGTTATTCTGTTCATTTTCATCACCTCGTCCCATGAAGAAAAACTCGATCAGCATCAGCACGACACCGACTGTCAGTGCACTGTCGGCGACATTGAATATCGGGAAGTCATACCCGAAGATCATGACATCGACGAAATCCACGACTTCCTGGAATAAGATCCTGTCGATGAAATTCCCGACCGCACCGGCCAGGAGGAAAGTCAGTGCAAGCTGCATCAGAAGATTATCCTTCGCCTCTTTTTTATAGATGTAGATCAGCATCCCTACAACAGCGACCGTGACGATGTAGAAAAACAGCATCTGGCCCTGGAACATGCCCCAGGCTGCGCCCGTGTTCCGGTGCGAGGTCAACCTCAGGAATCCGTCGATGAGCGCGATGGATTCCCCGATGTCCATATGTCTCACCACCAGATTTTTGGTCAGCTGATCGAGGGCGATCAGCCCCCCGCCAAGGAGGCCCATTGAAGCAAGTCTGTATTTTTTCATCAAATCCTCCTATTGTGCATCGACGACACTGCGGCATCTCGGACAGATATCGTCTTCGCCGCTCGTGATGCGCTCTGCAGTGGAATAATTCCAGCAGCGCTCACAACGTTCGCCTTCCGCATGTTCGACCTTGACGGTGACTGTCTCATATTCGGTGCCGTCAGCAAGCGTCTCCACCACTTCGACCTGGGAGACGATGAAGAGCTGCTCGAGATTGCCGTGCAGATCCTCGAACTTCATTTCCTTCGGTTCGGTCACATACACTTTGGCTTCCAGGGATTTTCCGATGACTTTGTCGTTACGCGCCACTTCGAGCGCCCGGTAGACATCATCACGGACTTTGAGGAAGTACTGCCATTTCTGAACGAGAGCAGTGTCGACTTCCGCCTTCTCGGGCAGATACTCAAGATGCACACTCTCTTTTTCCGTATGCGGTGTATGCTGATAGATCTCTTCGGCAGTGTGTACCAGTATCGGTGCCAGCAGTTTGTTGAGATCCGTCAGGATCTTATAGAGCACCGTCTGCATGCTGCGGCGGATCGGCGCATCCATCTGTTCGATGTAGAGGATGTCCTTGCCGTAGTCCAGATAGAAATTGGACAGGTCGACGTTGATGAAGTTCTGCAGCGACTGATATACCGTCACATAATCATAACGCTCATAAGCATCACGGATCAGATTGATCATTTCATTGAACCTCTGGTGCATGAACTGGTCGATTTCAAATAAATCCTCATATGCCACAGCATCCGTCTTCGGATCGAAGTCATCGACATTGCCGAGCATGAAGCGGAATGTGTTGCGGATCTTGCGGTAGACTTCCGACACCTGTTTCAGGATGTCGTCGGATATGCGCACATCTTCCTCGAAGTCGGAAGACATGACCCACAGGCGGATGATGTCAGCACCCATCTGCTTCATAACCTTCTCAGGCAGTATGACGTTGCCGAGGGACTTCGACATCTTCTTGCCCTGCCCGTCCATGACGAATCCATGGCTCAGCAGTTCCTTGTAAGGGGAATGGCCTTTCGTCGCGACACTCGTGATGATCGATGAGTTGAACCACCCGCGGTACTGGTCGGAACCTTCGAAGTAAAGGTCTGCCGGATATGTCAGGTAATCCCGGTAATGCAGCACACCTCTGTGCGTGGATCCGGAGTCGAACCAGACGTCCATGATGTCGGTTTCTTTTGTGAATTTGCCGTTCGGGGATCCGGGATGCGTGTAGCCTTCCGGCAGAAGATCCGCCGCCTCACGTTCGAACCATACATTGGAACCATGTGCTTCAAACAGTTCTGCCACATGTTCGATCACATCGGCATCCACGATTTCTTCACCGTTTTCCGCATAGAAGAATGGCAGCGGCACACCCCATACACGCTGACGGGAGATGACCCAGTCGCCGCGGTTCTTGATCATGTTGTACATGCGCTTTTTATTCCACTCGACCTGGAACTTCGTGTCTTCGACCGCCTGCAGGATATCATCGCGCACACCGTTGATTGATGCGAACCACTGCGGCGTTGCACGGAATATGACAGGTGTCTTCGTGCGCCAGTCATGCGGGAACGAGTGGGTGTAGAAGTTCAGCTTCAGCAATGCACCGGCCGCATCAAGGTCTTCCGTGATGACTTTGTTGGCATCATCATAGAACATGCCTGAATATTTGCCGGCTTCATCAGTGAACACACCCTTGTCATCCAGCGGGCTCAACACCTGCAGCCCGTACTTCTGGCCGACGATGAAGTCATCATCACCATGGCCCGGTGCCGTATGGACGAGGCCCGTACCGGCATCGGTCGTCACATAATCACCGAGGACGACCAGGCTGGTGCGGTCATACAACGGATGCTTCGCTTCTGCATACTCGAGCTCGGACCCTTTGAACTCTTTCGTGCGCGTGACCTTCTCCTTATCGAATCCAGCCTCTTCGCACAGATGATCGAGCAGGTCGTCGACGACGACATATTCCCGCCCTTCATGGTTGAACTGCACATAGTTCAAATCAGGGTGCACGGCGATCGCCATGTTCGAAGGGATGGTCCATGGTGTGGTCGTCCAGATAACGAGATTTACACCCGTTTCAAGGACACCTTTCCCGTCGGAAACTTCGAATGATACATAAATTGAAGGTGAGCGTTTGTCCTTGTATTCGAGTTCCGCTTCTGCAAGCGATGATTCACTTGCCGGGGACCAGTGGATCGGCTTCTTGCCTTTGTAGATCAGGCCTTTTTCAACCATGTCCTTAAGCACCCTGATCTGGGAGGCTTCAAATTCCGGTTTATACGTCAGGTAAGGATTGTCCCATTCACCGTCGATCCCCATGCGCTTGAATCCTTCCCGCTGCGCGTCGATCTGTGAATCCGCAAACTCGATGCATTTGTTCCTGAATTCTTCGATCGTCATGCTCTTCCGGTCGACACCCTTATTGGCCAGTGCCTGCTCGATCGGCAGACCGTGGGTATCCCAGCCGGGCACGTAAGGTGAATAGTAACCCTGCATCTGTTTATTGCGGATGATGATATCCTTGATGATCTTGTTGAGCGCATGCCCCATGTGGAGCGCCCCGTTCGCATACGGCGGGCCGTCATGCAGGATGTATGGTGTGTTCCCCTCATTCATCTTCAGTTTCTTTTCATATAAGTTCATTTCGCGCCAGTCTTCCTGCATCTTGGGTTCTTTATTGATCAGGCCGCCACGCATCTTGAACTTCGTTTTCGGCATAAGCAACGTATCTTTATAATCCATTTTCCACTCTCCCGTATTCTAATGATTTTCCTAAAATAAAAAAACTCCAACTGAATCAACAGGGGCGAATTTTTCCGCGGTACCACCCTTATTGACCCGTAGTCAGAGTCATCTCGATCGATAATATTCACAGCGAATCATTAGTGATGTCAAAATGCCGGGCATCCGGGGCTCCCACCATCCCCCGGTCGCTTTAGAAGCCACTCGCATCATGCGTGTCTAACAATATATACATTATGCTAAAATTATCATGATTCGTCAATATTTACTCTTCATTATTTCTGTGTTCATCAATGATGTCACGCGCACGGTCCTCATTGTCGAGATCGTAATCCAGAAGATAATCCCAGTCATCCGATTCGAGCAGGTCAAGCTGTGCCTGGACGAGCATCTTGAAACGTGCCCTGAACACTTTCGACTGACGTTTCATATCTTCTGTCTGGCTTCCGATATGCCTTGCCCGGTCCATTGCATCATCCATGATCCTCCCCCGTTCCGCTTCGGCTGCAGCGATGATTTCATTTGCGCGTTCACGTGCCGCTTCCTTCATATCATCGCCCGCCCTCTGTGCGGTCAGGATCGCCTCATTGATGCTCGTCTCGACGGACCTGAAGCTTGACAGGTTCTCCTCCCGTTCGTTCAGCATACCTTCAAGCTGGTCTATTCTCTTATCCCGTTCCTCGATTTCACTCTGAATCCTTTTCAGGTGATCCCTCACTTCTTTTTCATCCAGCCCGCGGTAGACCGTTGAAAACTTCTTGCCTGTCCTTTCGCTCGCTTCCATAGCCCCTCACCTCTCAATTACTTTTATAGACTTTCGTTTTCACCCTGAATTTCCCTTTTTTGGTCTCATGGAGCATTTCCGTCACTTTAAATCTGCCGAAATGCCTCACTGAGACGACGTCGCCTTCTTCAACCACCATGGCAGGATTTGTGACGCGCGTGTGGTTGACCTTCACTTTCATCTTTTCAATCCTGTTCTTCGCTTTTGCCCTGCTCTCTTTCAGCATCTCGGCAGTCACGGTATCCAGCCTGAAGCTGGATATCAGTATGGTTTCTGCCGTTCCGTCGTCAATGATGGCTTTGAGGTGTTCATGCGGCACCTCACTCAGAGTTACGGGGGCGTTTTTTATCATGGTGAGCTCCGTTTCAAATATGTGGTGATAAGGTCTGGCGATGGCAAACTGGATGGTTTCCCCGAGGACGATGTCTCCGATCAGGCTGCGATCCAGCCCCACATTCATGATCGCACCCAGTATGTTCCGGTGGCTGAGATCCACGAATTTTTCCGGATACTCCAATTCAAGGACCATCACTTCAAAATCATCGTGCGTCACTTCCATCATTGCCGGAATCAGCATCGCACGCATGCGTTCTCGCCCGCACGTCTCGCCCCCGCCGTAAAACCTGAGGCCTACGTCCGGATAATGCCCCGCCAGACTTTCAACAATGTTCTGCTCACGCGGGTCCAGGAAATCAAGCAGCACCGGATAGTAATCCCGCTCAGCCACTTCGAACCGGCTGTTGAACTTTATGATCTTCTCTTTTTCTTCCGGCCTGAAATGCTGGAATATCTCTTTCACAATCATTGCTCCTTAATTTGAAAATCACGGGGATAATAAATATCACCGTGATTATACATTAAAATGCGACTACAAATGAAATTAAAGCGTTGAAAACTTCAACCAGTCCGACCTGGAACAGCCACAGCACCACGAACAGGATGATCGGTGACAGATCCAGCATACCGCCGAGCGGTGGAATGATCTTTCTGAATGGTTCCAATATCGGTTCATAAATTTTGCCCAAAAACTGGCCGAACGATGATTCCCGTAGAGCCGGCAGCCATGAACTCAGTATATAGATGATCAGACCCCACCTGAACAGCTGGAGTAGTATCAGTGTGATATTGGAAAGTGCGTAGATGATATTAAGTATTAATGATTTATCCAAGTTAATGCTCCTTACATTTCTTCTAGGTTTTCCTTATCGGAAGAGATTTCACCTTCTACAACGACACTTTTAGGCGTACAGAGGAAAATATCACTGCCCACCTTTTGGATATCACCGTTCAATGCATAAACGGTGCCGCTTAAAAAGTCCACAATCCTCTTTTTGGGCGCTGCGTCCACTTTGGATAAATTCACTAAAGTTGCACGTTCATTCTTCAATTCATCCGCAATATCCTGTGTTTCTGAAAAAACTCTCGGCTCAAATAAATGCACTTTTGCGTTCCTGTCGTCAGTGTTCATCAAAGTGTTCTCCTTATCCTTATCAGATGCATATTTCCTTTTCGGTGCCTGTCTGCCGAAGGTGGTCTTTTCCTTCTTGAAAAATGGGCGGGACTGCCTGTCGTCCTCATCTTTTTTAATTTTGCTGCTTGTCTCCGTGCTCCCATTCTTCGTCAGGTCAAGCCGGGTGACCTTGCTCGAGCTGGACTGCCGGTCATTATTTTTGACCTCAGCCTCCACCTTTTTCGATTGTTGTTCAGCTCCGGATGATTCTTCTTCCACTTCCACAACAAAAAAATCTTTAAAAAAGTTTTTTATAGCGATGACAATCACCTGCTCCCCATTATTTTTGAGCCGATCCTTATATAAGATGCGCCGTGGTCAACTGCGATGCCATAGTCGTTGCTCATTCCCATGCTGAGTTCCGTGATTTCAGGATGGGTCTTCTGCAGCTCATCCCTCAAAGATTTCAACCTTCCAAATGTATCGTGCAATACACCGGTGTCATCAGTCAGAGGCGCCATGGTCATCAGACCGACCACTGCAACCTTGTCATATTGTGCGACAGCCTCCAGAAAAGGCCGTACTTCTTCAACGTCCAGTCCGTGTTTGGAGGATTCTTCCGAAATATTGACCTGTATAAAACATTTTACCTCATTCAGGGCATGTTGTTCAATTCTTTTTGCAACACTTTCCCTGTCGAGGGAATGCAGATAAGTCAGATGCTCTGCAATCTCCTTCACTTTCCTTGACTGCAGAGTGCCTATGAAGTGGACATTCGCATCTTCAGGAAGCGCCCTGCGCTTCTCCAAAAATCCTTCAACACGATTCTCCCCGAATTCCCTGACACCTGCTTCATATGCTTCAAGTGTCTCTTCGACTGAATGGTATTTCGTCACGACTATGATTTTCACATCATCGGACAACTCTTGTTTTATCGCATTAAAATTTTCTTTGATCATTTGATACTCTCCCTATAAATGCTAATGCACGACCGGTTTCCCCTTTTTCCAGCCGGAAAGAGAAAAACCGATCCGTATCTTCGGTGCCAAGCGGTGTGACGTGAATATCGTCCGGATCCACACCGAAAGATTCCGCCTGATTTCGATTGACCGTCTTCAGATCCAGCAGAAAGCCGTCTCCTGATTCGACGACCGCGCCTTTCAGATGTTCATCACGCAGCTGTCGGATCACCCTGTCGTCCACTTCATAATGGGAGGGGTTGATGCTGATGCCGATGATGACGACCAGGTCGGACGGGCGCCCGTCATACTCATCCAATGTATTGATCAGGATCTCTTTTGAAGTCCCTTTCCAGCCTGCATGGACCAGGGCCGTGAAGTTGTTGACCCTGCTGTATATATATACCGGCACACAATCTGCATAATTCATGGTGAGGAGGAGGTTTTCATCATAGGTGTATAATGCATCGATGTCATGCAGCGCCTCCGTCAGTTCCCTGACGTTCACACCTCTGTCTTTCGACGACACTTCAGCGACATTTCCGCCATGTTTTTGCACCGGCAGCACCCAGCTGTCCGGGCTGATGCCGATTTCATCCGCCAGCAGATCCTGGTGCCTGTTGACGTTCCCCCTGTCATCCCCGATATACAGTGCCATGTTGAAGCTCTCCCCGGGATAACGGCTCAAGCCCCCCGTCCGCTTCGTATACCCGAACAGGCAGCCATCTTCTGTGTTTCCGTAAAAGTGATCATGTGGTTGAAATGAAAATGGAGTCATAGCCTCACCTCAAAAATAAAGTCAGAAAGGCACGCCCTTCTGACTTTATAGGATATTATTATCGTCTGCGGCGATTACGGTTCCTTAAGAAAGTCGGCACTTCGTAATCATCGTCCTGGGAAGTGCCCGTGTTCGGCTCTTCTTCCCGATGCAGACTGCGGGACCTTCTCGGCTCTTCATCCTGACTTGAGAATGAGAAGGATTCTTTCTTCTCCTCGACAGGGCTTCTGTCCGGTGTGCGGTTCACGCCTTTTTCATTGAAGCCTGTGGCGATGACCGTCACGACGAGTTCATCTTCAAGTTCAGGGTTGATGACGGTACCGAAGATCATATTGACATCTTCGTCTGCCGCATCCTGCACGATGTCCGCTGCTTCCTGGGCTTCGAACAGTGACAGGGATTCACCGCCTGTGATGTTCATCAGTACGCCCTGTGCACCGACGATCGACGTTTCAAGCAGCGGGCTTGAAATTGCTTTTTTAGCCGCTTCCACCGCACGGTTTTCACCGGCTGATATGCCGATGCCCATAAGTGCGGAGCCCTGGTTCTGCATGATTGTTTTGACGTCTGCAAAGTCCAGGTTCACTTCACCGCTGACTGCGATGAGGTCTGAAATGCCCTGTACACCCTGACGGAGTACGTTGTCAGCTTCTTTGAACGCTTCCATCATCGGTGTGGATTTATCCACGATATCAAGTAGACGATCATTAGGGATGACGATCAGTGTATCCACTGCAGCTTTCATCGCATCGACACCGGCTGCCGCCTGTGTCTGACGCTTTCTGCCTTCAAATGAGAAAGGACGTGTCACGACCCCGACTGTCAGGATGCCCATTTCCTTCGCTATCTTGGCAACGATCGGTGCAGCGCCTGTACCCGTTCCACCGCCCATGCCGGCAGTCACGAACACCATATCCGCGCCCTGCAGCGCATCTTCTATCTGTTCACGGGACTCTTCGGCCGCTTTTTTACCGATGTCCGGGTTTGCACCGGCGCCAAGTCCTCTTGTCAATTTCTCACCAATCTGGATTTTGGATTCCGCCTTTGATAAATTCAAAGCCTGGCCATCCGTATTGATGGCGATGAATTCAACATTCTGCATGCCGTCGTCGATCATCCGGTTGACGGCGTTGTTACCGCCGCCACCTACACCAACAACTTTAAGTGTTGCCAAATGGTTAAACCCTTGCTCAAATTCTAACATCTTGTTTTTCCTCCCAATGATTCATCTTATTCAAAAAGATTCTTAAATAATTTTTTCATATAGCCGCTGACATCTCTTGCTTCTTTAGGCCGTTTCTCTACGGTGCTGCCGTCACTCACTTTTTTGCCGTCATCATAGGAATAATCAGTATACTCTTCGTATTCCGCATCATCCTGGACTTTCTCATGCTGGGCCGGCGAATCTTCAGCCGGTCTTTCCACTGCCTCATTCTTATCTTTTCTAGTCTTGAATAAACCACTGAAGAAGTTTGAATCGCTGTCATCCGGAGTTTCTGCAGAAGTATTTACTGGTGCCGTGTCATAATTATCAATTGTAACATATTCCAGGAGCTCATCAAATGAAATTCCACTGCTGACCGTGGAAATGGCACTTGAAAATTCAGGTTTCCTCGCCCCCATCTGATTCGGTATATGAATGCGGACTTTTTCAGAGACCATGTCCTGCATCAGCTCTTTGACGCCGAGCAGATTCGCCGTGCCACCCGTGACTATGAAACCGCCGCTCACTTTATTGATCGAACGCTGCTGCAGATCCTCAAAGACACCGAGCAGCATTTCTTCGAGGCGCAGCTCGATGATATCTGCCAGATCTTTCGGTGTCACTTCTATGGCGTCTTCACTGTTGATCTGCGGCAGGCGGATGATATCTTCGTCGTTTGCCATATCAAAGAAAGCATGGCCGTATTGGGTTTTCATCTTATCTGCTATGTCGTAAGGTGTATCGAACGCCTGGGAGAGGTCACTGCTGATCAGATTGCCGCCCACCGGTATGCTCGAAGCATACTTCAGACCACCGCGTTCATAATATGCATACTGCGTGAGTTCCGCGCCGATATCAATCACCACACTGCCGAGTTCCGCCTCGGCATCCGTGAGTATATGTTCAAAGTTCACTGCGTCGGAATAGACGTCAAGGACAGTCAGACCGGACTCCTCGACACATTTGACCGTATTGATGAGCAGTGTGCGGTTTATAAGAACGATGCCTGCTTTGACTGAAAGTGACTGGGTCGCCACCATATCTTTTGGATCCTTCACTTCGTGCAGGTCGTCCACGATAAAATGAACCGGAAACACCGTCACAACTTCCAGGTCATTCCCAAGTTCCTTTTCCCTTATTGATTCAAGCAGACTTTCAATATGTTCACCTTTGATTTCAGTCGATTCCCCGCCGAAGCGGATCGCCTCTTCACCGAACTTCATTTCCGAATCAGTGATCGGCATCTTTAAAAATACTTCGTCTATTTCCACACCTGATGAAATGCTTGCTTTCTTCACTGTATCTTTAATTGCACTTTTAGCCAGTTCAAAATCCGTGATCATACCTTTAGATATCCCGTCAGTGAAAGTTTGACCGGTTCCGATGATGTTGACCCCATCGTGAAACTTCTCACCGACGACTGCTTTTATACTTGATGAGCCGATATCAAGGGCTACATAGTAATGTTCCTTCAAGTCATCTGCCTCCTAGCGAGCTATCAATTTACTATACTCAGTTTACATTATCGCAAGTTAATTGTGAACTATTTCCAAGTATTATACAAAATATTAATCTGAATATTTCATTCATCTTCAGGCGCATCAAATTCATTCAGCACTTGCTTGATGCTGTCCATGGATGCATTCACTTCATTTACGTAACCGCTGGCTTCCGGCGAATTATGGATGCCTTCTTTGATGTGCCTTGCTTCGGCGGAGTCATACGGCAGGAAACTGCTGCCGATTTCGATATCTATGATGCCCTCTTCCTCCGGGCCGATCGCTTCCCTCATCCCGACGTAATGGTTCATCTTCTCCCCGAAATCACGGTAGTCGGCGACAATCTCCTGACCGTCGTTCATGAGGATATGAATCCTCGTCATGGAGTTCTCGGAAGGCCGGTAGTAGATCTCCGAAATGCCGGCCAGAATATCCGGTTCGATATCATTCAGGTTGGCAACAAGCCTGTCCATCTCTTCACCCTCGAAGTAGTGGATCAGAGGCCCGGCAGACGGGGTGACCTGATAGCCTCTCAGTATGCGTGCATTTTCAAGCAGCGGGTTGTAGCTGCCTTCATTTTCCACATAACCTACTGCACGGTGCTCGCGCAGGGTCACATTCACATCGTTCCACCATTCCCTTTCGACATCGACCTCCACTATGATGGGCAGGAGTCCGATGTTCTCTTCCGCCGTGCCGGTGCTGATGCTGTACATCTTATCCCCCGTCCCGAAACCGAGGCGGCTTTTTATTTCTTCCTCGGTAATGATATCGTTGCCGCTTATATTGATCTGTTTCAAATCACTCGCATCGGTGAACACATACCAGAACAGTGTGCCCGACAGTATAAGGAACAACAGGGCCGCTATGATTATATACTTTGGAATCGACAGGATGTTTTCTTTCAATGCTGTAAATTTGGTATGGCGTCGCGGCTGCTTCTCCTTTTTCGGCTTCGAGGGTGGTTTCACCGCGGGACTGCGCCCGGAGGTTTCCTCCACCTGTTCCGGAAGCGGTTCTCCTTTTGCTCCCGGCTCATCGGCCTCTTCTTTGCCCGGATGTTCTCCTCCACCTTCCTTTGTATAATCCGCAAGGATGCGCGGCCCCTCTTCTGAGGCTCCCTCATCTTCTTGTTTTAAGGGTGGCGACTCAGGCTTGATGGGCTCCGTTTCTTGTTCTGATGCAGGCGCTTCTGCCGTTCCTACATCTTCTTTATTGAAATATGGGGACCCAAGCGCTTCAGGCTTGACGGGTTCCGTTTCGTCTGCCGGCACTGCGCCCGATCGTCCTTCCCCGCCCTCTTTTGTATAGTCCGCAATGATGCGCGGGCCATCCTCCTCCGGCGCTTCACTCCGGTTTTCTTTTTTTAAGGTTGAGAAATCCTGCACTTTCGGTTTGATGGGCCCGGCCTCTTCCTGTGCCAGGTCCCCCGCCTCACGAGAGCCATAGAGACGTGATTCGATTGAAGTTTTCTGACCATCGTTGCGGCTGGATTCAAGTTTCTTCCTTAATTTTGATACTTCTTCATTATCCTTCATGTGCCATGGCTCACCGCCTGTCATCGAATTTTATGAAAACCTTCTTTGAAATGATTGCCCCTCGCTTCATAATCCTTGTACTGATCCCAGCTGGCACATGCCGGGGAGAACAATACAACATCGCCGGGAGCAGCTATACCGGCTGCGATTCCCGCTGCCTCGCAAGGATCTCCGGCCATAGTCGCCTCCACATTCAGGGTGCGTGCCCAGTCAGTGAACTTCTCTTTCGTTTCTCCGTAGGCCACCAGATGTTTCACATGACGGGTGTATTCCGCCAGTTCCCCGAATGTCTGTCCCCGATCGAGACCGCCCGCAATCCATACGGTCGGCATTTCAAAGCTTCGCAGGGCAAAAGAAGTGGCCAGGTTGTTCGTCGCTTTTGAATCATTGTAGTACTTGACACCGTTGATGTCTCCAAGATATTCCATACGGTGCGGTATGCCGCCGAATGACTTCAATGTCTTTATGACTGCATCTTTTCCAACACCGAATCCGTCCACCGCCATAATGGATGCAAGTATGTTTTCATGGTTGTGGCTGCCCTTAAGAAGGACCTCGTCAAGTCCGATCAGACGCTCATCTTTCCAGTATATGCTCCCGTCCTTGATGCACACTTCAGAGTGGCTGTCGTTGAAGAATTTCAATTCCGCCCGGACGTCCTGCTGTACAAGCATATCCTTCTGGGCACCGTTGAATATGACGGTGTCTTCTTCTGTCAGGTGCTTCATCAGTGAAAGTTTAGCCGCCACGTACTCCTGTTTATCCGAATGGTAATCCAGATGGGCTTCGTATATGTTCGTGAATAAAGCGATATCGGGCTTGAAGGCATCCACGCCCATCAGCTGGAAGGATGAAAGTTCCATTACAAGGATGTTGTCGGAATCCGCTTCATAAGCTGCTTCGCTCGCCGGATAACCGATATTGCCGCACAAAATCGGCTTTTTACCGTCATTTTTCAACATCTCACCAATCAGATGGGTGACTGTCGTCTTGCCGTTTGTACCGGTGATGCCTATGATGGGGGCCTTGGTGAGCGCCCCTGTCAGTTCGACTTCCGTTATGATCGGCACGCCTCTTTTTTGGGCTTCTTTTATGAAATCTATTGTATAAGGGATGCCCGGATTCTTGATGATGAGATCCGCGTCATTCAAAAGGCTGACGGGATGATGGCCGTCGACGATCTCCACGCCCCGGCCTTCCAGCATCTTCCTTGCTTCTTCATCTGCGAACACTTCATTAGTGGTGAGTGTGACATCGGCACCGAAGTGGAGCATCATGCTGACAGCACTTTTACCGCTTCTCCCGTAGCCGAGTACGATGACTTTCTGGCCTGAATAGTTGTTAGGGGTCATTTACATCCCTCCAAGCAGGATGCCGATAATGCCAGCGATGGCCCCTGCGGCCCAGAAAACGCCGACGATCTTCCACTCACTCCATCCGACGAGTTCAAAATGGTGGTGGATCGGGCTCATCCTGAAGATTCTTCTGCCCGTGATTTTGAAAGATGCCACCTGCAGTATGACGGATGCCGTTTCTATGACGAAGACGAGCCCGATGATCAGCAGCAGGAGACTGTTGTTGATCATGATCGATACGATCCCGATCAAGCCGCCGAGTGCCAGCGACCCGGTGTCTCCCATGAATAATTTTGCAGGGTATTTATTGTAGATCAGGAATCCTATCAGCGCACCGATGATGATGGCAAGGAATGTTGCGAGTTCATATTCATGATACATGGACGCGAGTGTTAGGAAGGCGCCGAACGCTATGATGGACAAACCTGTCGCAAGTCCGTCCAGTCCATCGGTCAGATTCACTGCATTGCTGAATCCGACCAGCCAGAAGATGATCCATAGTATGAAGGCATAGCCGAGAGGAATCGCCCAATCCGTACCCGGTATGTGGATACTGTTGGTGATATCCGGAATCCAGTTGATCATTATGATGTATACAATGATTGAGACAAGGATTTGGGCCGTGAATTTCTGTTTTGTCGTGAGGCCCGTATTATCCTTTTTGACCACGATGATATAGTCATCGATGAAGCCGATCAGGCCGAATCCGAGTGTGACTATGATCAACACCAGCATCTTATATATGTCATCGACAAAGAACAATGCGATCAGAGCAAGGAATATTGCCGGCAAAAGGAAGGTCAGGCCGCCCATCGTCGGCGTCCCCGTCTTTGCCTGGTGGGACTCAGGCCCCTCCTCACGGATGGACTGGCCAAATTTCAAACGTTTCAATAATGGGATGGTCACCGGTACTAAGATTGCCGTCATGGTGAATGCCAGCAATAAAAATATTAAATTCATCATATCCTCCTAATCATTTGGATCCATCGATTTCAGGGTGAGGTCAATTTCATGGCCCGCTTCCATCAGGCGGCCGGCCTCGAGGGACTGGCCGCTGACATACCCTTCACCTTCGATATTTACAGTCACATCTGTGAACTCTCCAAAAATAATCGCTTCGCGTTTTGATAAGCCTGTCAGATCAGGCATAGTCGCTTCGCCGTCCGTCTTAATGAAGAAAGTGTCGTACGGGAGCAGTGTATCATTTTTCGGGTAGTGGTCTGCCACCTCACTGCCTTCGCCGACCACCACCTTGCGGATGGTCTCCTTCTCCGGCAGCAGGTCGTCCACCGGGGCACCTGTATAATCTTCGACAACAACGGTTTCAGCCTTGGAATCACCGCTCCCTCCGCCGACTTCCAGATACTTGAGCGTGCGTTCCATCAGCGGGTTGAATCCGTGCATGACACCGTAGTCCCATGTATCCGCCTTGTTTTTGGATGCAAGCTTGATGCCGTAATAAATGATCACTTCCGGATCTTCCTCGGGTGCATATCCTATGAAGGACGTGAGGAATTCATACGGTCCATCCATGTATCCGCCGCCGTCGGGGTCGATGACCTGGGCCGTCCCCGATTTCCCGGCCACTTCGTATTCTTCCAGCTGATACTGGGGGTTCCTGTCCATCGAGCCGCCCACGAAGGTGTTGATCTCTTCCTGGGTTTTTTGTGCCGCTTCGGGGCTGATGACTTCCCTCACCACAGATTCACCGCCCTGATACAGGACTTCGTCCGTGTTCGGATCCGTTATGGAATCAATCACGTAAGGTTTTTTCATCTGCCCGTCGTTCAAGATGGCTGTCATCCCCTGGATCATCTGGATCGGGGTGACAGTGGAAGTCTGACCGAACGATGTCGTTTTACGCTGCAGTTCCTCATCCCATGCGATGACGCCCGATACTTCACCCGGAAACTCCGACTCCGTCGAAGTTCCGAAACCGAAATCTTTGTAATATTGGAGCATCCTTTCCTGGCCGACCCGGTCCTGAAGAATCATCATCAGAGCATTGGAGGAATACTGCATACCTTCATTATAAGTGATGTTCCCCCACCCTTCGGGCTCCCAGTCATAGATCGTATGACCGCCGACATCAAAGGCGCCTGATTCAAAGGTCGCATTCGGATCATATTCTCCGGCATCGATCGCCGCTGCCAGACTGAAAACCTTGAATGTCGAACCCGGTTCAAAGGAATACTGGTACAGCATATTCAGCCAGCTGTTGCCGAATCCCTCCCGGGTCCTTGGATTGAAGGAAGGCCTCTGTCCGTACCCGAGTATCTCGCCTGATTCAGCATCGGCCACAACCGCAAATAATTCTTCGGGTTCAAAGTGGTCCTCCATCGTGTCCAGGGAATCTTCCAGGTACAACTGGATATTGGAATCGATCGTAAGCTGAATATCCGCCCCATCTTCAGGTGCTTTCACCTCGTTCTGCGTATTCGGCACGATGTACCCCCAAATATCCTGCGTATAGCCCGTGGAGCCCGCTTCGCCCGCCAATTCTTCATCGTAGGCACGTTCAAGCCCCATCTGACCTGAAAGCTCACCCGATTCCTCATCCTGTTCGGCAAAACCGACCAGGTGGGAGGCAAAGTTGCCATTCGGATAAAATCTTTTAGTTTCAGAAACGAAATACAGTCCGCTGACTTCCAAATCTTCATCCTGCTGAGCTGCTTCCAACGCCTGTTTCTCATTATATGAAATGTCTCTGCCCGCACGGCCGAGTTCCACCTGGAAGCGTTCGTCCTCCATCCCTTTTTCAATGCGTTCGGTGACTTCCTCTTCATCAATATCCAGCACTTCATTCAAGAGGGAGGCCACTTCTTCGACATTCGCAACATGATTGGGATATTCATCATCGATGATCAGCGCCACACGGTAAGCTTCCATATCACTTGCCAGTACGTTGCCATCCCGGTCGGTTATGTCACCGCGCTCTGCGTTGTTCACAGCCGTCCTTGTGAATTTATCATCGCCATGGGCGATCAGATCTTCGTCATCGAGGGATTTACCTATCATCAGATAGGAAAATTGCCAAAATATCAAAAGAAAAAGCACTCCTATACCTAAATATATAAGGAGCGCACCCAGGGAAAAAGATGTAGTTCTATTCATAAACTTTACTTTAATTTTCGCCATGTCTTTCAACAACCTTTACATTGCCATTGTCCAGTTCCAGACCGAGCTCACCAGCTTTCTCGTAAATTCTATCATAGGATGCCAAATGTGTCACTTCCGTATTCAGCTCGTCGATTTCACCATTTGTCGTGGCGATTTCATTTTCGATGTTCGTGATTTCACTTTGCAGCTGGTATGCTTCCATCCGTAGCGATAATACAACAACTGCGGTAAGGGCAATGACAAACATCAACACCAGGTAAATCATCGTCTCAGTCCTTCTTAAACCGACGATCTTACGTTTGGTGCGCGTTCCCCTGCCGGAGTCCCTCTGTCTCTCTTCAAAGTTTTTAGTCTCAGGTGCCACCTGTCTGTATCTTTCAACTGCCATGCTATCACATCCTATTTTTGTTTCTCTGCAATCCGTAGTTTCGCACTTCTGGCTCTGGGATTGGTCTCCAGTTCTTCTTCATTTGCAAGGATCGGTTTACGGTTCACCCTTTTAAGGATCGGCTGATACTCTTCAGGAATGACGGGCAGGTTCCTGGGCAGATCCGGCCCTTTTTCGTATTCCACGAACATCTGCTTGCATATGCGGTCTTCCAATGAATGGAAAGTGATGACCGACACCCTCCCGTTTTTGTTCAACAGTCCGATTGCGGCTTCCAGCGACCGTTCAAAGACTCCAAGTTCATCATTTACCGCTATGCGGAGTGCCTGGAACACCCTTTTTGCCGGATGGCCTCCTGTGCGCCTGAATTTGTGGGGGATTTGTGATTTGATGATCTCAGTCAGTTCGGTTGTCGTCCTGATGTCCTGTTCTTTTCTTTTCCTTTCAATCTCCCTTGCTATCTTCTTCGAGAATTTCTCCTCGCCGTATCTGAAGAATATGCTCACAAGTGCTTCATATGAATATGTATTCACGATCTCGTACGCATCCAGGGATTGGGATTGATCCATCCTCATATCAAGCCTTGCCTCTTTTGAATGGGAAAAACCTCTTTCGGTGATGTCGAGCTGTGGGCTGGACACCCCGAGATCGTACATGATGCCGTCGATGCCATGGATGTTCAATTCTTCAAGTTCAGCCTTTAAATTTTCAAAATTACTGTGTACAAGTATCAGTCTTGGATCAGCCTTGAATTTCTCACGCGCATGGTTTATCGAATAAATATCCTGATCGAATGCGATCACTTTCCCGGTCGTGACTTTTCCGAGCAGATATTCGGTATGACCGCCGCCGCCCAGGGTCGCATCCACGTATACACCGTCCTCACGTACACCCAGACCGTCCACCGTTTCTTTTAATAATACCGTGTCATGTGTGAACACATCGTCACATCCTATAAATCAAAGTCGATTAAATCCTCAGCGATATCTTCAAAGTTTTCTTCAGAATCTATATAAAAATCGGTCCATTCAGCGGTATCCCAAATTTCAATACGGTTCGAAACACCTATTATCGTGCAATCTTTTTCCAGTCCGGCATAAGTGCGTAAGTTACGGGGGATGTTGATCCTCCCCTGCTTATCCACTTCGACGACTGTTGCACCGGAGAAAAACAGTCTCATGAACTTGCGGGCGTCGCGTTTCGTAAGTGACAGGCGCTTCATGCTCTCTTCAATTCGTGACCATTCATCTTCTGTATAGCCGAAGAGACATTTATCCAGCCCGCGGGTGATTATAAACTGATCTGATAACTCTCCGCGAAACTTGCTCGGAACAATCATCCGCCCTTTTGCATCCAGTTTATTGTTGTATTCCCCCATGAACATGGCCGTCACCTGCCTCTATTTATAAACTACCACATTCCACCACTTTTCACCACAATTTATAAAAATTCAGCATTATATTTCATGCATAATAAAAGGGCGGTTCTCCCTTACGGGAGAACCGCCCTTTTAAAGCCTGTCTCTACAGTGTTTTGACGATCACCAGATCAGTTGTGTATGAAAGTGGCGGGAAGCAACTGATGCCGGTCATATACTGCCACGGGTGATAGATGCGCTCATGCAGCGCGCCCCCGGGCAGCAGCCTTTCCTGTAGTTCTTTGACATCGCCCAGTTCCTTCCGCTTCTGCCGCTTCACTTCCGTCCTGTATCTGCGCTCCAGATAATCCAGCTGTTTAAGATGGTGCCTGAAGTTCGCCTCCACGATATCGGTCATGAATTCCTGGGAATTCAGGTCATGGAGGTCATCATAATGCTTTTTTGCACTTTCAGTGATTTCGTGGACTTTATTGACGAACTCAGGGTTGATATCATCCTGCACGACCGCATTTATATAGTCGTCTGCCTGCTGATGAAAGCCGGGACCGAAAAGCAGCTGGTATTTTGATGCCATCTTTTCAAGGCGGGAGGGCATATAGGCGAACTCCATGCGTTTTGAAACGATCGGCATATCTACATCCATCACCTTGAAGACTTCATGCAGCTCCCCCCAGTATTTCACTTCGGCGTTCCCGCCCAAAAAAACAAGCGTATTGAAAAGCATTTCCTGCATCAGCGGACGGGTGACGACATTGTTGCTGAACACTTCAGGGGAAGTTTCAAGCAGTTCAAGCAATTCTCCTTTTGTATACCGCACCCCGTCAGCGGTGAAATGCCCATCTTCATTTGATAAAAGGGTTCGTGATGTGGTTGAGCCGGTAAAGAGATGCACGTTCGTATCCGTCTGTATGACCGGCGGGATGCGGAGCGCTTCGGTGAAATCCTTCTGCCCCCGCATGAAAGCCTCATGGATGTCCCCGTGCGACTCTATCATGCGCCTGAACATCCCCTTTTCAAGCGCCCTCACCTCAGGGAGATGGCTGTTGAATATCAGCAGGCCTTCGTCTTTGAAGACATCATGCACGAGCGCATGGAAGAGCTCTGTCCAGTAGGTGTGCCGTTCGATCATCGTTTCGACTTTGCCCTTTAAAATGAGAAGGTCTTCCCTGTCCCCGCACAGCTCGATGATTTTATGCAACGTCTCCTTCATCACTTTTTTGTCATATTCATAGAACCCGATGCTCATATTGATGCGCAGATTCGGCTTATAAGTGACCTTCCTGCGCTTCCTGTGCATGCTGTCATAGACAAATGTATGGTTGACTTCTTCATAGTCATGGTCTTCCCCTGCGATCCAGAAGACGGGTACGGCATCATAATCATATTTTGCCTTCACGTCTTTGGCCACGATGATCACGGACATGATTTTATGGAGGATGTAGGCCGGGCTCATGAACAATCCCGCCTGCTGGCCGCCGATGACCACACGCCTGCCCCCGGCCAGCTGCTTCAAGTTCCGCTCCTGGGGTTCGGAGATGCCGTAGCGCTCCATATCATTCCGTATGAGGTCTGCAAGTGCGGCGGTATGACCGTGTGCCGGACGTCCAATCACTTCCTCCACACTCTTTTGATTGAGTGAAAGGTTTTGGTAGTATTTCAGTATATCCTCTTCCTGTTGATTGAATTTATCGATGAAATCATCTTTAGAGAAATTCATACATTCGATTTCCATGATTCTTCTCCTTTGTGACGGTAATTAATTAAAATTATAGATTTTTTCATTTCATAAAACAATTGAACTGTTCAGCAAATATAATATAATGAGGTGAAAGGAGCGAATGCTAATGTTTGAAATCAAGCGTTTACCGATCAATTACAAAACAGCTGAAGAATTCAAGAAATTCCGGGAATACGGCGCCCAGGAACTTCAGATGAAGGAAGAGCTGGAAGCCAATATGATCGATGCGGATACCGATTCACCCTTTTACGGCATCTATGTCGGGGAGAACCTCGCGGCCCGCATGTGTCTTTTGAAAAAGGAAGATACGGACCAGCCGATTTTCGAACCGCCCCATGATTATCTGGTCATCTGGAAACTTGAGGTATTGGAGAAGTACCGCGGCCGTGGACTTGGCACGGCGATGATCGATTATGTAAAAAAACAGGGCATGCCAATCAAGGCGATCAGCCGGCAAAATGCCCGGACTTTCTTCGAAAAACACGGCTTTGAAACATTGAAGTATGATATTGAGCGCGATCTTGCAGATGACGCTTACATCTGGTATCCGGAAGGTTACTCTTTAAAACAATAAAAAAGATGAGCAATCAGCTCATCTTTTTTTACTTGCTTACTACTTCTTCACCTTTGTAACTTCCGCATTCTTTACATACACGGTGTGAAAGTTTCATTTCACCGCAGTTTGAACATTCAACCATTCCCGGCACTGAAAGTTTGATGTGCGTACGGCGTTTATTTTTACGGCTTTTAGACGTTCTTCTTTTAGGTACTGCCATGATTAATCCTCCTTTTTTTCGTCACTATCCAGTAGTGCTTTTAATTTCCCAAGCCTGGGATCGACTTTCTCCGCACTTTCGTGCAGATGATCATCTTCATCGATGACCGTCCAGTCTTTCCCGCTTGCGGTCAGCTCTTCGCTTTTCGTATAAGCGTTTGGAAGGTTGACTATGATGAGCTCCCTGATTACAGGTTCCAAATCCAGCGTGTGAATGACGGGATGGACATTTTCTGCCAGATCATCCTCATCGTCGACCGTCTCATCGAATATTTCCATTGACTCGACGCTGACCGGGACTTGAATTTCTTCAGATGTTCGACTATCGAGCATGTTGATGATTGAATCAATACTGAGCTGTACATGAAATTGATCCCTCTGTACAAGCACTTCACCTTTGACATAGGCCGATTCCACAGAGACGACATCCCTGCGATCCGTTAAGTCATGAATATTGAGTTCACCATCAAATTCAACCGCTTCATCATTAAATTTTCTTAATTGAGACAGTGTCCATTTCATACTCTTCACCTCTTATTGAGCACAAAAAATATTGTACATTTTATGGGGATGTATGTCAAGTTATTTTCTTAACAGATTGTTTGCTACAATAAAGACCAAAGGGGGGATTTGATGTGCGTGTCACATCCTTGATCACAGAATATAATCCATTTCATAACGGGCATATTTATCATATAGAGGAAAGCCGTAAAGCCGCGCGGCCGGATGTCGTCATTGCAATCATGAGCGGCAACTTCACCCAGCGTGGAGAGGCTGCGGTCACCGATAAATTCATCCGTACGCGCCATGCACTCCGTCATGTCGACCTTGTTGCCGAAATGCCCCTGAAATCAACCATCAGTTACGCAGACGATTTCGCACTTGGCGGCGTGCATATTGCAGATCTTCTGCAGAGCACGCATCTCGTCTTCGGCAGCGAATCAGGTGACATCAATGCTTTGAAGCGGCTGCATGCCGAGACGAAAGACCACTTTGACAAGGGCCGGCTGTCCCGGCTCATCAAGCAGGGCTACAGCCACCCGCGGGCACTGGAGGCAATGATCGGAAACCCGGATGCCGGCGGCTCGAACAACATACTCGGCCTCAGTTACCTGAAAGCACTCGAGACGCTCGGAAGTCCCATCATTCCCATGACAATAAAAAGGCAGAGTAATCAGTACAATGACCGGACACTGTCGGAAGGTGCATTTTCGAGCGCCACCAGCCTCCGCTGCAGCATCATGAAAGGTGGGGCTGAAAATGCCAAACGATTCATGCCGCCCGATTTGGTTGAGGACATACTGCAGGCAGGGCCCGTGAGCAACGAACACTTCTTCAATGCCTTGAAATTGCTCATCACCCATCGCACGCCCGCTGAGCTCCGGGAAATCTATATGATGACCGAAGGCCTCGAGCACCGGCTGAAAACGATGATGCGCGGTGCGGATGATTATGATGAGTATATGCACCGCATTAAGACCAAACGTTACACATGGACACGCCTGAACCGTCTGATGGTCTGCATCCTCCTCAACATCGGATGGCGCGATATGGAAGACTATAGTATGAAGGACATCAATGCCGTCCGCATCCTCGGCATGAATTCAAAGGGCCGTGAATATTTAAGCACATTGAAGGATGAAGATGTTGAAATCATCACCAATGTCAACAAGAAGAATGCCCGTCATCTTTCAGATGAAATCATGGCGACCGACGTTTACAATATAGCCAGCGGTTCAAACCGCCACGATTTCAACACCCCAGTCATCATCGTGCGTTGAATTTCTCTTCAAGCAGGTTGGCAACATGCGGCGGCACCACATCTTCAATCTTGCCGCCGTACTTTGCCACTTCCTTCACAATGGAGGATGATATGAATGAATAATTGTTGTTCGTCATCATATAGATCGTTTCGATGTCACTGTCGAGCTTCCTGTTCATGCTCGTCAGCTGCATTTCATATTCGAAGTCGCTGACCGCACGCAGCCCCCTTACGATGGCCCCTGCCCCCACCTGATGGCAGAATTCAATCAACAGCCCGTTGAACTGCCTGACCTTCACATTCCCGAGGTGCTTTGTCACTTCCTCGATCATGTCCACCCTTTCGTCGGGCGTAAACAACCCTTCTTTGGAAGAATTCCTCAATACTGATATATAGATCTCATCAAACACTTTGCTCGCTCTTTCAATTATATCCAAATGCCCGTAAGTGATCGGATCGAAACTGCCCGGGCAGACCGCTATTCTTTTCATGGAAATTACTCCTCATTATTGATCAAAATATTTACTTTAACTGTACCATAGACGACCTCCCGGACATTGTCAAAATCCGGATGGTCGAAGCCTTCATCTTTGCGTGTTTCCACGACGATCCTGCCGCCGGCCTTCAGCAGCCCTGTTCTGCTGATTTCCGGGAGCACACGGGGGATGATGTTTTTATCGTAAGGCGGATCCAGGAAAATCAGATCGAAGGTCCTGCCTCTTTTGGCAAGCGCTTTTAACGCACGTCTGTAGTCATTGCGGTAGACTTCAGTCTCTTCTTCCACGTCCTGTGTGTTCTCCTTTATGATCTTGACTGCATCTTTCGCCCCGTCTATGAATATGCATGAAGCGGCACCACGCGAAAGTGCCTCGATGCCGAGCGCCCCGGTCCCTGCAAACAAATCCAGTACATCACCATCGACCGGACCGAGTATGTTGAATATATTCTCCCTGACCTTGTCCGTCGTCGGACGTGTGTCGTTATGGGACAGTGAATTTATCTTCTTACCTTTGTAACTGCCGCTGATCACTCTCATAAAAAACCTCTTTTCATTTTCAGACGATATACGATACTATAAGTACCAGGAGTTGATAGTCAATGCAAAAGTTCATCCAGCTCGGTGAGGGCTACGGAGATGTCTTCGAACTCGAGGCACTCATCCAAAATAATCATCAGCGCATCAAATCAGGCATCTATCTGCATGTGGAAGGCAAACCTTCCACTTTCATCCTTGTCATGGCCCCGGTGCGCGGGAATTTCCAGGCGCTCTACACCATTTACCAGGGCATACCCATGACGAGCAAAAGCAGGCAAAAATACAAAATCATCAATGAAAACCTGGAAAAATACAACATCAGCAAAGTCGAGATGACGACGAGGGACCCCGGTGATTTCCATGACCGGACACAATACTTCCAGTATATGCTCGGTGTGCTCAGACTGAACAACCTGATCCCGCCGTTGTCTTAAATGACCCTGTAATCCCTGGCTTCATGGTTTTCCCGATCGTATTCCCTTTTAATGTTCGGGTATTGTGAGACAATGATATCAGAGACATACTTGAGTCTCTCCAGTTCTTTTATTGTTTGAGAGACATCGGATTCGTCAATATATAATAATAAGTACTTCTTGTCTTTATTTACATATATCAGATGGCCGTAGCGTTTTAATTGTCGGATGAATTTATTTTGTTTAAAATAAATGTAAATGCCGAGGCGTTTCTTTAACATGTTCATACCACCCATCTGTTTGTGTTCGTATAAAGATATCATACCATCTTGGAAACAATTTTTTAACAGTATCATTTAAGATTGAGTCATTGGAGGATATTTAAAATGAGAAAATGTATCAAGGGTTTAATGACGGCGGCAGGAATAACCGGCGGAATCATCGGCGGGTTATGGCTGGGGACGAAACTTACAACCGAAACGAAAGTACAGCACATCAAGCCTTATTTCAAAAGACGCTCCCCATACATCTTCGCCCATCGCGGCGCCATGGGGCTCGCCCCCGAACATACGAAACTTGCTTTCGACAAAGCAAATGAATTCAACGTTGATGGATTTGAAATCGATATCCGCCTGACCAGGGATGAAGAGATCGTCGTATTGCATGATGCATATGTGGATCGTACTTCAGACGGCGCCGGACGTGTCAGCAACCTGACACTCGCTGAATTGAAGCAGCTGGATTTCGGCCACCATTTCAGGGATGTCGAAGGCAATACACCATTCCGGGGCCATCCGGACGCCAATGTGCTCACTTTGAGGGAGCTGATTGAGAACTATCCGGATAAACTGATCAACATCGAAATCAAGGACAGGCCCGAAACCTACGAGGGGAGTCTCATGCCGACGGTGCTGTACCGCCTGATCAAAGAGCTCGGTGTGGAAGACCGTGTACTTGTGACAAGCTTCCACGATGCGCAGATCAACAGATTCAGGCTTTACTCCGGGGATGAAATTGCACTCGGTGCCGGTAAAGATCAGGTGAAGAAAGCTTATTTAAGCTTCAAATCCGGGTTCAGCCACTTGTATCAGCCGGACGCGGACACCTTCCAGATCCCCGTGGATATGAAAGGCTACCCTCTCGACAGTGAAAGGTTCATCGCTTTCCTGCAGAACCTGAATGTAGCGGTCGGCTACTGGGTGGTCAACGATATGGACAAAATGGATGAACTGATCCAAAAAGGCGCACATACGATTGTGACCGACTTCCCCGACATCAGTCACCACCTGTTGAACCAGAGATATTAATATAAAACCCCTTCTCTTGAAGGGGTTTTTATTTTGTACCGTACAACGCATGCTATCGAGGACTGCCCCGGCTTCAAAAAATCCCGGCCCTCCGTTTTAGGAGGCCGGGAGTGTATATAATGAAATCAGCTGGCACATGAGCATCCGCCGCCGGTTGAACAGCCGCCGGATGAGTCTCTGGTGAAGAACGGATTGTCACTGACAATATTGACATTATCACTGATGTCTTCGCTGATATGGAAGAGCACTTCATCGAGCAGTTCCTGGAGCTGGTACTCCGCCCGCCTGTATTCCATGACTACCGGGTGTAAATCCAATTTCTTTTTGTACTGATTGACTTCCCTTCTTTTTACAGTGAAATCGGGATGGTATTTGCCAAAGCGCTGTACTTCTTCGAAGTCCTCTTTCAGTTTTTTGAAGTTCGAAATGATTTCCAGAACTTCCGGATCATTATCCATAAGATGACTATATTTACAAAATCGCTTGAACTCTTCAGTCTGGGTAATCATGTCATTCAGATGGTCGAGCTGATCGAACATTGTCAGTTCCTGCAGTGTATTCATAAAATCACCTCTCAATTCATAGTATCAGACTTCATTATTCTTTGCGACACTGAAATTCTATTTGCAACTATCAAGTTTATAGATTAAAATTGAATTAATGTTATTAATGCTAGGGAGGAAATTTCATGATTTTCGAAAACTCTGGTCTTGAGAAAATGATCGTGCCTCAAGATGTCTTACAAAATATTATGAACAAAAACGGCTGGGTACTTGGCGGCTCATGGGATTATGAGCGTATGACCTTTGATTATAAGTATGAGATACCTGAAGGCATATTTTATCTCCGCCTGCCGGGGTATGCGATTGAAGGGGATGTCGGTGCAAGGAATGCCAAACTCCAGCTGATGGATCCGTATATGGGGAAACATTATTTCCCGACAGGCCTTGAATACGGGGCCGATGAAAACTTCCCGGAAAGAATCGTTGAACATGCAGTCAACAATCTGCGCACTGTCACCAAGGATTTACAGGAACTGCTCTAAACCGTTCATCCTAATATAAAAGCCTCAAATCTTTTTGAAGATTTGAGGCTTTTTATGTCGTTCCAGCGAAAACGCCCGGGCTCATATCAGAGCCCGGGCGTGATCGTAATCATTTTTCGTTCATATTGCATCTTAATGGAAAATCGCATCAAACAGGCCTGCTGTGGAGCCGCCCGGATAGATGACGTAAAGCAGTGCGTATACCATGACTCCTGTAATCGCCGTCAGGAACCAGACGACGGCCGCAACCGGCCCGACCCTGCGGTGAATAGGCAGCTTCCTTTTGACGCCGGCATAGAGCTGAAATGCACCGAGTGCACCGCCGGTCGTTGATAGTATGATATGACTGATCAGGAACGTCACATAGAAAGGCACCAGGTTTTCCGGTCCGCCGAACTGGGTGCTTCCGATGAACACAGTTTTTGAAACATAGCCTATAAAGAATATTAACGCCGCGAGAGCTGCGAGTTTCATCCACTTTTCATGCAGTTCGAACTGCTTGTTTCGGATATGCTTCAACCCGATGGCCATGAAGATTGCACTGAGGATGATGAAAGCTGTGTTTATTGTAGGCAGTATGAATTCCATATAGTCGTGTCTTCTCCTTACTTATCTGAACTGACTGTGCAGTTCTCTTTTCAATCTTGCTTCTTCAAGCGAATGGCGCGTCATCTCATCCTCGTCTTTTCTTTCGTGTTTATACCAGCGGAAGAAGATGAAGCCCAGCATGAAACTGAAGAAGATTTCCTGCATGATCTTCATGATGATGCCGCCCGTCTGCTGGTCATGTATCGGATCCATGCCGGTGAAGTATTCAGGACCGGAAATCATGCCCTGCCCCTTCAGGCTCTCGAGTGTCCCCGCAGGTACACAGAGTTCCATGGCGGACAGCCATGCGTCACCGTTCGTGTACGTCCTGAACATCGGTTCGGAGGCGAAGATGATCAATGCGCAGGCCGGTGTGAGCAGCATACCGATACCGAAGATATAAAGCATTTTGAACAGGCCGTTCATATGATTCTCTCTTGGTTCGACCTTATTGAAAATCGGGTAGAACATCACCAGGGCAAGAACGAACAGGATGATGATCACCGCGTAATGCGCTGTGGCACTCATCTTCAGGTTATCCATGACAATCGGCAGATGATACACCGAAAATGCCCCGTTGAACAAAATCAAGGCAACAAGAGGTTTCTTTGCTATCGCAAAAATCTGCTTCACCACCGGCAGGCTGACTATGTATTTCTGAAGGTAGTCCGGAATCGCCGCATAGAATAACGGGGCGATGAGCAGATATCCAAATGCCATCTGCAGCATGTGGAAACTGAACAGGATATGACTGAGCAGATCCACAGGTGATCCATAGATGATATAGACAAGCACCATATTGATTATAAAGATTGCCGATTCCTTATTAGTGATCGGACGGCCGCCTTCGAATTCCCTGTACCATCTCTTGGTCACCAAAAAGTAGACTAAGGTCACCATCAATACGAAAATAAAGAAGAACGGGCTCCAATTCGCTATGAACCCAAATATAGATATGGAAGAAATATTATCCATCAACATCACCCTTAATTATTATGACTAACTATATTATAGATACTTCCCGGATGTTTAACAACAAACGTTCGCTTCGATACATGTCAAAATAATGACAAAAGACCAACACATGGAGTGTTGGTCTTTTAAACGCTTAGTTGACTGGTGCACCAATCCATACGATGTAAATGAATGCCACAATGAAAGCTAATGCGAAATAAAAACCTGTCAGCATGAACAGTTTGGCGAATTGATGGCCTCTGTCCTTCATGTGCATGAAATAGTAGAACTGCAGTATGACCTGGATGAATGCAAAACCGATGACGATCGGAATCGTGAATTGTGCCGGAATCACTTCCAACGCAGCCAGGCCGAAAGCGATGAATGTAAGGAAAATCATCAGTCCGAATGAGACCAGCTGCTGGCGCATCTCTCTAGTGCGTTCTTTTCTCAAGTATTCCTTCTGTGCCTTTGTCATATGTTCCTGATTAAGTTCTGCCATTTTATAACACCCCTAACAAGTAAACGATAGTAAAGATGAATACCCATACTACGTCGATAAAGTGCCAGTAAAGTGCAAAAGTGTTCACTTTCGCTGCAGTGTAGACGGACAGGCCGCGTTTTGCGTTACGCAGGATGAGCAGGACAGCCCAGATCAGTCCGACAATGACGTGGAAACCGTGAGTACCGATCAGGAAGTAAAATGCGCTTCCGAAGGCACTGCTTCTGAAAGTATGGCCATAGCCGTAATACTCGATGAACTCATAGATCTCGAGCGCAAGGAAGCCGGCACCGAGCAGCACTGTGATGCCAAGCCACAACTGCATCTTTTGGAAGTTATTGTTCCTCATATGATATATCGCGTACACACTTGTCAGTGACGATGTTAAAAGCAACATCGTCATGACGAATGCAAGCGGCAGGTGGAACAACTCGGAAGCAAGCATATGGTCATCGCTCGGCACTGAGTCCTTCAATGCCAGATATGTCGCAAAAAGTGATGCGAATAATGCAGTCTCACCTGCTAGGAATGTCCAGAAGCCTACGAATTTATTCTTACCTTCCTGCGTCGCCGTCTCGGGATGGGCAGGCCATCTTTCAGTAGGGACATTATATTCCATCTCAGCCATTATTTCCCACCCCTTTCCAGTTCTTCAAGATCTTTTTCGACTTCCTCTTTTTTCACGTAATAACCCAGGTCATCTTTCCAGGAGCGGATACCCATCGCTACGAATGTCGTACCCAGACCTATGATCAATACAGGCAGTGCCCAAGGTTTCGGGTCGAGCCCTGATACTGCATCGATTGCCCAGTCTTTTCCATCCGGGAAGAACATCGCACCAAACGCTGCGATGAACAGCCCAAGTGACATCACTACCGGCAGGATGGAGTTATTCGGCATATGGAAGTCAGTGAGTGATTCCGACGGCAGCATCTTGCCGTTACCCTCTTTCTTCTCAACCCAATATGGATCCAGACCGCGGATCAGTGGAATCTGTGCAAAGTTGTAGTATGGGACCGGCAGCGGCAGTGACCATTCCAGGGTACGTCCGTCGCCCCACGGGTCCATTCCGACCCTTTCATTTTTAGCGATCGTCATGATGATGTTGACCACGAGTACAATGACTGCCACGGCCATCAGGAACGCCCCCGCTGTCGATATCATGTTGGCGGCGTTGTAACCCTGACCATCAAGATAAGTGAACACCCTTCTCGGCATGCCCCACAATCCTAGGAAGTGCTGAATCAGGAATGTAAGGTGGAAACCGAAGAAGAACAGCCAGAAGGTGATCTTACCCAGTTTTTCATTCAGCATCGTAGCGAACATCAGCGGCCAATAGTAATGCAGGCCTGCAAGTAATGCGAACACCACACCACCGACGATGACGTAGTGGAAATGGGCAACGATGAAGTATGAATCGTGATACTGGTAGTCAGCTGGCGCAGCCGCCTGCATGATACCTGTCACCCCGCCCATCGTGAACGATGGAATGAATGCGAGTGCATACAGCATCGGTGTCGTGAATTCTATACTCCCGCCCCATATGGTGGCGATCCAGTTGAATATCTTAATACCTGTCGGTACTGCGATTGCCATGGTCGCTACTGCGAAAATCGCGTTTGCAACCGGTCCGAGGCCTACTGTAAACATGTGGTGCGCCCAGACCATGAAGCCGTAAAACCCGATGAGAACCGTAGCAAAGACCATTGCCGAGTAACCGAACAATCTCTTACGGGCAAATGTCGCAAAGATCTCGGAGAATATACCGAACGCCGGAAGTATCAGTATGTACACTTCAGGGTGTCCGAATATCCAGAATAAATGCTCCCAGATGATCGTGTTACCGCCTGCTTCGACCAGGAAGAAGTTTGAGCCGAACATACGGTCAAACATCAACAGGAAGATACCGATGGTGAGCGGCGGGAATGCGAATACGATCAGGACGGACGCTACAAGAGTCGTCCACGTCATGAGCGGCATCCTCATGTAAGTCATACCAGGCGCCCTCATCGTGATGATCGTCGTTACAAAGTTGATACCTGAAATCAATGTACCTGCACCTGAAATCTGTAGACCAAGTGCGTAGAAGTCGATACCGTGTCCAGGTGATGCGATGGACAGTGATGCATAGCTCGTCCAGCCTGCATCCGGTGCGCCTCCCATGAACCATGAAAGGTTCAGGAAGATACCACCGAAGATGAACAGCCAGACCCCCAGCGAGTTAAGGAAAGGGAAAGCTACGTCACGTGCCCCGATTTGCAGCGGGACGGTCGCGTTCATGAATGCAAATAGCAACGGCATGGCTGCAAGGAATATCATCGTTGTACCATGCATCGTGATCACTTCGTTGAACAACCCTGCTGATAAGAAATCATTGTTCGGAACCGCAAGCTGTATACGGATCAACATCGCTTCTATACCACCGAGTACGAAGAAGAAACCACCGGCTATCAAGTATAGGATAGCAATCTTTTTATGGTCAACTGTCGTTAAATACTCCCAAATTACAGAACCAACACCTTTTTTCTGTGCAGATGTTTGTGCCATGTGTTAGTTCCCCTCCTCTTCATCTTCATCATCTTCCGGTGATTCCTCATCTTCGGATTCACCGTCTCCGCCGCCATGCCTTGATTCCTCAAGGGCTTCTAGGTCTCCGGATCCTTCTTCAACTGAAAGTTCCATAAGATAAGCGGATACCAGTTCAATTTCTTCGTCTGTAAGATCATAGGTGCCTGTCATCTTGTTACCTGGTTTAAGTGTCTCAGGATCTCTGATCCACTCCTGTAGGTTCTCTTCATTGTGCTCCAGGTAACCGGCAATCAGCTCGCGATCTGCAAAGTTCGTGAGGTTTGGCCCCATTGCGCCTGCGCCGGTCGAAGTGGTTGCATGACAGCCCATGCATGAGTCAGCGAAAATCTCCTGCCCAGCCTGAGCATCTTCAGATGATGCCTGTACAGGCTCTTCTATCGCCTGCATATCGGCCAGCCACTGATCATAATCTTCCTCAGCCAGTGCAGTCACTTTGAAATCCATCAATGCGTGGGATGGTCCGCACAGCTCTGCACATTTTCCGTAGAACAGGCGGTCTGTCTCCTCGGCGGCATCCTCATCAAAGATGAGATAGAAACTGTTGATGCCGTCGATGTTCGTATCCATCTTTCCACCGGCCGCCGGAATCCAGAATGAGTGCTTGACATCCGCACCCAGCAAGTTGAAGTAAACCCTCGTATCCGTCGGTACCACAAGATCCTGTGAAGTGACTACACCCTCAGCGGGATATTCGAATTCCCACCAGTACTGGTAGGCACGTACGTTGATCACAGTCTCTTCCGGATTGACTTCCCCATCCTCCGTCACACTTGCGCTCGTATCCGCCTGCTTGAAAACAAGATAGACGGTCGGCACTGCAAGTATGATGAGCAGTACGATAGGTACAGCTGTCCAGATCACTTCAAGCGTATGGTTCGAAGCGACATCTTTCGGCTGGAAATCCTCGCCTCGCTTGCTCCGGCGGTTCCTTACAACCGCAAGTGTAAATAGTATAGTGACGACTGCCACTACGAACAGCATGATGATAATTGAAAGGATCATCAAGTTGAACTGTTCCTGCCCGACTTCCCCGGCAGGCCTGAGTGTACTCAGGTGATTCTTTCCACATCCAGATAAGAAGACCATCAGGACGGTGATCAAACCAATCCATCTTGCCTTCATCCAATGATTCTTCATGTTTTAACCCCTCTTTCATCCAATAACTTTATATATTCACGAGTAAGCCGGCAATCACGATCATCACGAAAAATATAATGATGTAATTCAATGAGAAGACAAATATCCGACCGGCATAGCGGTTATAGTCTTCGACAGGTTTGAACCGATTGAGAGATATGTACAGCCAGGCCACATTTAAAGCTGTCGCCAGCAGTGCAAACCATAAACCGAGTTCCACCAATAAAACAGGTGTGAACAAAAGAAGTGTTACCCAGAACACGATTGAGCGCTTGGTTCTTTCGTTACCTTTAACTGATGGCAGCATAGGAATGCCAGCGAGTGCGTACTCCTCGCTACGTCTGATCGCCAAACCGTAGAAGTGCGGCATCTGCCAGATGAACATCACGATGAACATCGCCCAGGCTAACGTATGCAGACCGGGATCGATCACTGCCCATCCGATCAAAGGGGGCATCGCACCGGGTATCGCACCGATGATGGTGTTGGAGACGAAATGCCTCTTCGCAAACATCGAATATACAACTGCATACCCGAATGCCGCGACCAAGCCAAGTGTTCCCGCCGTCACGTTGACCGAGAATAAAATCAGCAGACCGGCCGCCAGACAACTAAAACCGATCACCAATATCTGTGTCCCGGTAAATGTACCGTCTACGCTGGGACGGTCCTGTTTCGACTCCATGATTCTGTCGATGTCTCTGTCATAAAAATTATTCAGCGCACAAACACCACCAATGACCAGCGCTGTTGCGAGCGTCATCAAAAGTAAAAGTGGCAAATTCTGAAAAAATGACAAGCTGTAGTACATCACAGCGACAAATCCGGCAGCAAATGCTGGAATGAGGTTGGACTTGATGATCCCATCCTTCAGCAACGTCTTCACTGCATTAAATGTTATATCATTTGGATTCTGCTGTACATTTTCACTGTAAGCATCACCTTGCATCTTCACGCCTCCTTTCATAACAGAAACATTTACCTCTAATAATAAATTACTTGAGACACAAATACTATACAAACCCGTAATAAAATGGTTACATTTTATTATGTTTGTAGAAGGTTTAACAAATCGTTCATAAATTCTTCATGAACAACCTGTGTACCAAATGATGAACTGATTTATAATTGTTTAGAGTGTTTCACATATTGATTTTACCACAGATTCAAGAATTGTTAAGAGCAATTCTAAATAAATGACATTGCAAATGTAACTTCCTTCATTTATATTATGAAAACATGAAGTTAATCTATAACGACTTAATTGGGGTGTAACGATTGTATAAAAATTTGAAAATTGTGGCACTCATAACCACTCTTGCCATGGTCTTCGTCCAGATCGGCGGGGCACTCGTCACCAAGACGGGATCTGCCGAGGGATGCGGGGACTCCTGGCCTTTATGCCACGGACAGGTCATTCCAAGCGACTGGCCGATGGAAACCATCATTGAAATTGCACACAGGGGCGTCTCGGGCATCGCCATCATCCTTCTTGCCATTCTATGTATCATGGCGTGGAGGCAGATACCTGAAAAGCGCGAAACGAAATTCCTGGTCATCGTTTCTTTCGGCTTCATCATCATCCAGTCATTGATAGGCGCTGCCGCAGTCGTCGGAATATGGGAAGGCGATTTCGTACTTGCCGCACACTTCGGCATATCGCTGATTTGTTTTGCCGCCGTATTCCTGCTGACCCTGCTGATTTTTGAAGTGGATTTGAAATTTGATGCGACCAGACTGAAAGTCGGATCATTTTTAAGATACAATACGATATTCGTAACCATTTACATATACTTGGTAGTCTATTCAGGTGCCCTGGTCAGACATACGGATTCATCGCTTGCCTGTCTGAGCTGGCCCCACTGCAAGCCGGGCCACATCATGCCGACGAATTTCTATGAAGCCGTCCAGATGGGCCACCGTGCACTCGCCGGCGTTGCCATCATCTGGGTCCTGCTCATCATGATTCATGCGATACGCCATTACAGTGAGTATCGTGTGATAGAGTACGGCTGGATCATTGCATTCACTCTCATCATGCTTCAGATGATCACCGGACTGCTCAGTGTATTCACCATGGTGAACATCTTCATCGCTTTGCTGCATGCACTGTTCATCACGCTGCTCTTCGGACTGTTATGCTACTTCATAATGCTGCTCTCCCGAACCAAATGATGTGGATTCTGATATCATCATCCAGCACGGCCCCTGCCGCGCTGGATGTTTTATTTTAAAGATGCACCCTAAATGAAAGAGCATCAGCCGCCGGCTGATGCTCTTTTAAATATTATTCCGTTTTCTCCACTTTCATCATCAGATCATTCGATTCGACCTTGTCGCCTTCTTCGACGTAAACATCCGTCACTTTACCGGCAAATGGTGCTTTCACGGAGTTTTCCATCTTCATCGCTTCCGTGATGATGATGATGTCACCCTTATCGAATGCATCTCCGGCCTTGAATGGCAGTGAACTGACTGTTCCCGGCATCTGCGCGCCGATATGACCCAGGTCTTTAGGGTCGGCTTTCTGAAGTCTGGCGACTTTGGACTCGACACTTTCATCCTTGATCTTGACTTTACGCGGGAAGCCGTTCAATTCGAAGTACAACCAGCGGTAGCCGTCTTCATGGACGTGACCGATCGACAGCAGATTGACGATCAGGGTCTTTCCTTTATCGATGACGATTTCCAACTCTTCATTCTTCCTCATGCCGAAGAGGAACGTCGGTGTATCCAGTCTGTCGACGTTGCCGAATGTCTCATTCGTCGTGACGAAGTCCCTGTAGACTTTCGGATAGAGGGCGTAGCTCAATACATCTTTATCCGTGACTTCACTTTCCTGGAATTCAACAACCTCTTCTCTAAGCGCTTCAAAATCGATCGGCTCCAGAATCCTGCCTGCACGGTCCTTGAGCGGTTCTGCGCCTTTGAGGACGAGGCTTTGAAGTTCTTCATTGAAGCCTGTGACCGGAATGCCGATTTCACCTTTGAAGAAGCTTACGACCGAATCAGGGAAGTCCAGATGGTTGCCTCTTTCGAACAGAGTATTTTCATCCAGATCGTTCTGCACCATGAACAGGGCCATGTCGCCGACGACCTTGGAGGAAGGCGTCACTTTGACGATATCCCCAAAGAGGATGTTGACTTTTTGATACATCTTCTTCACTTCGCCGTACCTTTCCCCGAGTCCCATTGATCTTGCCTGGGACAACAGGTTTGAATACTGGCCGCCCGGCATTTCATGCTCATAGATCTCAGTGTGCGGGCTCTTGATGTCACTTTCAAAATCGACATAATATTTACGCACATCTTCCCAATACTGGCTGAGCGTTTCCAGACTCTCTATGTCTGCACGGATCTTCCCTTCCGCACCATCGAGTGCATAGGACAGACTGTTTGCGCTCGGCTGAGACGTCAGCCCAGAGAGCGCTCCGAGAGCCGTATCCACTACATCAACACCCGCTTCAATCGCTTTCGCATAAGTCATGATGCCGTTGCCGCTCGTATCATGCATGTGGAGATGGATCGGCAGATCGACCGTTGCTTTCAGTTCTCCGATCAGTTCGTAGGCAGCCTGAGGTTTCAGGAGGCCGGCCATATCCTTGATCGCCAGTATATGCACACCTTCAGCTTCAAGTGCTTTGGCCATATCTTTATAATAATCCAGAGTATAGACACTTGAACGCTCCGGATCCAGGATGTCACCCGTGTAACAGATGGCACCTTCTGCAACCTTGCCGGTCTTGAGCACGGACTCGATTGCCGGCTTCATCGCTTCAAGCCAGTTCAGGGAGTCGAAGATCCTGAATACATCTATGCCCCTTGCAGCACTTTCCTTGATGAACTTCTCGACAAGGTTGTCCGGGTAGTTCTTATAGCCGACCGCGTTCGAAGCACGGAGCAGCATCTGAAACAGCACGTTTGGAATGTCTTTCCTGAGCGTCTCAAGGCGTGTCCATGGATCTTCTTTCAGGAAGTTATAGGCGACATCGAATGTCGCCCCGCCCCACATTTCAAGGCTGAATGCGTTGCTCAGGCCTTCTGCGGTGTACGGTGCTATCTTCTTCATATCATAAGTACGGATGCGTGTCGTCAGCAGTGACTGGTGCGCATCACGCATCGTCGTATCCGTGATGAGCGTCTCATCCTGTTCCTTCAGCCATTTGCTCAACCCCTCCGCTCCGCGTTCATCGAGGATCTGTTTTGTGCCGTTGACGATTTCAGGCGTGTGCTGCGGAATCCTCGGGGGATCGAAATGCGGTTTCTCACGTTTGTCCACTCCCGGGAAGCCGTTGACCGTGATCGTCGAAATGTACTGGAGCGTCTTTGTACCCCTGTCCTTCGGCTTTTCAAAAACGAAGAGTGACGGTGTCGTATCGATGAATTTCGTGGAGTAGTCACCTTTAAGGAAATCTTCATCTTCCACTACATTCAACAGGAACTGCAGATTCGTCTTGATGCCCCTGATCCTCATTTCCTTCAGGCTTCGTGCCATCTTTTCATTGGCATCCTTATAAGTCAGGCCGTGGGTCGACAGCTTGACGAGCAGTGAATCGTAATAAGGTGAAATTTCTGCACCCTGGAAACCGTCACCGGCATCGAGTCTGACCCCGAATCCGCCGCTTGAACGGTAAGCCATGATTTCCCCGGTATCCGGCATGAAATCATTGAGGGGATCTTCAGTCGTGATTCGGCACTGGACTGCAAAGCCCATCAGCGGGATGTTTTCCTGCTGTGGCATGCCGACCTCTTCGCCGAACAGCTTGGCACCGTCTGCAACGAGGACCTGTGTCTTGACGATATCCACACCAGTGACCATTTCCGTGATTGTATGCTCAACCTGGACACGCGGGTTGACTTCAATGAAATAATACTCGCCGTCGGCGACCAGGAATTCCACAGTGCCCGCATTGACGTAGCCGATTTGCTCGGACATGCTTTTCGCCGCGTTGCAGATATCTTCACGCAGTTCATCCGTCAGCCCGACGGACGGCGCCACTTCGACGAGCTTTTGATGGCGCCGCTGCACGGAACAGTCCCTTTCGTATAAATGCACGATGTTGCCGTGCGTGTCCCCGATGATCTGGACTTCGATGTGCTTCGGTTCATTGATGTATTTTTCAAGATACACTTCGGCGTTGCCGAATGATTTCGATGCTTCACTTTTCGCACGGTCATATGCATCCCTCAGGTTGTCGTCTTCGGTGACGACGCGCATGCCTTTACCGCCGCCGCCTGAAATGGCTTTGATGATGATCGGATAACCGTGCTTTTCGATGAAGGCTTCCACCTCGCTGAAATCGCTGATGGCACCATCGCTGCCCGGGATGATCGGCAGACCCGTCTGGATCGCCGTTTCACGTGCACGGACCTTATCCCCGAACATTTCGAGGTGGCGGACTTCAGGTCCGATGAAGATGATGCCCTCCTCCGCACAACGGGTCGCGAACTCTTTATTCTCACTCAGGAAGCCGTAGCCCGGGTGGATCGCGTCCACACCGGCATCCTTGGCCACTTTGATGATTGCTTCTATATTAAGATAGCTTTCCGTCGGGGATAAATTCGGATCCACCAGATAAGCTTCGTCCGCTTTATAACGGTGCAGGGCACCTTTATCCTCGTTGCTGTAGATTGCAACAGTGGTGATATCGAGTTCGGTCGCAGCCCTGAAAATCCGGATTGCAATTTCACCCCTGTTTGCAACGAGTAACTTATGTATCTTCCTCATAAACGCATTCCTCCCACAAAGCATAATGAATTTATTATATAATAGATATTAAAAAATTCACACTACTTTTTGTACGAAAAACCGGTAATTTTTAGATTACCGGTGTTAAAATACTTCTTTTTCTCTTTTGACATGTTTCGCTGCAATGTTCAATAACCCTATCGCAATGGATACCGACAGGAAGGAAGAGCCGCCGTAACTGAGCAGCGGCAGCGGCACTCCCGTCAATGGAATGATTTTCGATATCCCGCCGATATTGATGAACAGCTGCATGGCAATATACAATGCGACCCCGATGCATATCAGACTGTAAAACTTATCATTTGAAATCGCAGCATACCTGAGTGCCTTGAAAACCAATACGATGTAAAGGATCAATATCGCATATATCCCCACAAGACCCAGTTCTTCTGCGATGACCGCAGATATGAAATCAGTGTGCGGTTCAGGCAGATAACCGAGCTTCATCACACCGTTGCCAAGACCTGTACCAAACAATCCCCCGTGGGATATTGAGATGAGCGAGTTCGTCAGCTGATAGCCGGCCCCCATCGGATCCACGAACGGATTCATGAACGTTTCAATACGTGCAATCTGATAGTTGGACAGCACCTGACCCTGGATGAGCATCGCGATGCCCATCAGCACACCGGCGGCGACGGTGAGGACGAGCCCTGTCTTCATGATGAGTTTCAATGGTACACCCGAATACATGAAGACGCCGGCTATGATGGAAATGATGACCAGCCAGGTGCCGAAGTCGTTCAACAATACAAGCGTCGAACATATTCCAATGAATGTCAGAGGATAAATGTAATCCGTATTATCCAGCCTGTGCTGGGACAGCTTCTTGTCATATATATAGGCCATATAGATGATGACGACGATTTTAAAGAACTCGGAAGTCTGCAGGCGCAACGGCCCCAGATCGATCCAGTTCCTCTCCCCGTTGACTTCCACACCGAAAAACATCGTATACAACAGCAGTACCAATATGATTATAAGTGAGGTCATCTGGAATTTTTTATTCCTGAGCAGCTCCCCCGACATGAAATAGGTCATGAAAAAAACGATGGAGAAACCCAGGCCGATGAATAAAATCTGCCTCAGGTAGTAGAACTCCGGCGAACCTTCCACCCTGGATGCCATGACCATGCTGGCACTGTACACCATGACGAGGCCGATCAGGCTCAGCAGCACATATGTGATGATGATGGTGAAGTCCACATATTTGGAATATGCTTTGACGTAACTGAAAAAATCCTTTATGTATCCCATATCATTTCCCTCATTTAAAAAGAGTCTAAAGATTAAATTTCTTTAGACTCAAGTTTTTCCTCTTGCATATATAGATCATGGACTTTAGAAACTTCAACTTCCAACTTCTCCAGCAGTTCCCGTCCATCTTCTGCATCAACCAATCCAAGACGTACGGCGAAATTCACTTCTTTGGAAAGTCCGTACATTTGCGTGTCCAAAACTTCCTCATAGACCGGGCATTGGGGCATCGTCAAATTGTCCATCTGCACCTTGATCAGCCGTACTATACGATCTGCATCCGCTTCGAGCTGTGCATATGCCTGATGACGCAATTCTTCATTCATGGACTCACTTACCCCCTCTACTCACTATAATAAAATTTTATATCACGCAAGGTGAAATTGCAAGGAAACCAAAGGGCTTAAATTAATCAAAGGCGTATGATATCAAAGTATACTTTGATATAATTGACCTCATAAGGAGCGATGTTATGATTATACAAATTCAGGGAGACATTAAATTCCAGATTACACTTGACCCTTCGACTTGGATCTTTGACGACCGTAAAGTGGCTTTGGATGAAGCACTGACTGCCCCGAAGGAAGAGGAAGTCATCTCCTTCAAAGATGATACCGAATGGAACCGTCAGATCATTGAAGGGAGCTCAAAACCACCGACACTGAAGTCGGAAAAGAAATATAAGAATCAACAGCTGCTTGAGGAAACTTTCATCATCAACCTGAAGCCTTTCCTTGAGTATACGGAACCCGGACGCGGCGAAGCAGCGATGATTACATATACCCATGATGAAGGCACGACGATCCTCCCGTACAACGACCGGGACAAACATTATGCCCAATTCAGTCAGGACGGCAAAAGACTGTACGAAGACAATATGATCGACCTCGTCGTCATCGACGATAATGATCTTAAAACACGCTTAAAACATGTGACGGCCATCACCATAAAATAAAAACACGCCCTTGCTGATCTGCTACCTCCTAAGTCTACAGTTGAAATAAATAAACTGTAAACTTCAGTGGTACCAGGCAGAGGGCGTGTTTTTTATCTGGCTTCCTTTTCCTTCGGCGGTATGTTGCCCGCTTTTCTTTCCCTGTGCAGCCTGAAACGGTACAGGCCGAGTACGATCGCTGCAACGATGAGACTTTCAGCCACGGGCAGGAACGCACCGAAAAACGTTAAGATCAGGCATCCGAAGAACATGACGATATATATGACGATGTTCTGCCATGGTTTGATCTTTCGGGCGAAACCCAGTACATAAACGATGATGGAGAGCACAAAAATTGTAATGAACAACAGCCACATTCCGAGCTCCGGGTTCGTGTCCAGGCCGTAGAGACGGCCGAAAAAGGTCAGACGCTCATTGACGTTGACTGAAGCGTTTGACAGTACAGCTGGGAGAAACAATTATACTCACTCCGATTCAAGTCTTATCTTTTCTTTCTTCTGGGCGCGTTCCCTCGCGCTTTTATCAAGTATCTTCTTCCTTAACCTGACAGTGTCCGGGGTCACTTCCACCAGTTCATCGTCATTGATGAACTCGAGCGCCTCTTCCAGCGTCATCACACGGGGTTTTTTCATCGTTTCCGTCTGTTCTTTTGTTGCTGAACGGATGTTGTTCGCTGCTTTCACTTTCGTGATGTTCACCGTCAGGTCATTATCACGTGAATTTTCACCGACGATCATGCCCTCGTACACATCCGTCCCCGGCTCCATGAAGTTGGTGCCGCGGCCTGCAAGCTGTAGTATGGCATAAGTGGAGGCGGCGCCTTTATCCATGGATACCAGCACCCCGTTCCTTCTGCCGCCGATGCGGCCTTTGATGGCCGGACGATACTCTTCGAATGTGTGGTTCAATATACCATATCCGCTCGTCATGGACATGAACTCGGTCCTGTAGCCGATCAGCCCTCTCGCAGGCACGAGGAATACAAGGCGCGTCTGGCCGTTTCCGGTGTTGGCCATATCCAGCATCTCACCTTTACGCTGGCCCAGTGATTCGATGATGCTGCCTGTATCCCCTTCGGGCACATCGATTTGAACGCGTTCGTATGGTTCACATTTGACGCCGTCGATCACCTTTTCAATGACGATCGGCTTGGATACCTGCAGTTCAAATCCTTCGCGCCTCATATTCTCGATCAAGATGGACAAATGCAGTTCACCGCGGCCTGAAACGATCCACATATCCGGCTGATCGGTCGGCTCGACCTTCAGGGATACATCCGTTTCCAACTGCTGTTCAAGACGTTCTTCAATTTTGCTTGCAGTGACGAACTTGCCTTCCCTGCCGGCAAATGGAGAATTGTTCACTGAAAACGTCATTTGAAGCGTCGGCTCATCGATCCTCAACACAGGCATTGCTTCCTGATGGTCGACAGGCGTCACCGTCTCGCCGACGTTGATGTCTTCCATGCCGCTGACAGCGATGAGATCACCGGCGACTGCATGGTCGATTTCCACACGGTTCAACCCGAAGAAGCCGAATATCTTGGTCACCCGGAAGTTCTTTACGGTGCCGTCGATTTTGATCAATGAAACCTGCTGACCGACACGCATCTCCCCGCGGAATACACGGCCGACACCAATCCTGCCGACATAGTCGTTGTAATCCAGCAAAGCCACCTGGAACTGCAGAGGCTCATCCCTGTTATCGACAGGGGCCGGCACCTGGTTGACGATCATTTCGTATAGTGACTGCATATTCTCATCCTGCTTGTCCGGATCCTCACTTGCTGTACCGTTCATCGCGGAGGCGTAGGCGACCGGAAATTCGAGCTGTTCGTCGTTTGCATCCAATTCGATGAACAGTTCCAGCACTTCGTCCACCACTTCTTCAGGACGTGCTGCTTCTTTATCTATCTTATTGACGACGACGAGGGGCTTTAAATCCTGTTCGAGTGCTTTCTTCAGTACAAAGCGTGTCTGCGGCATCGTCCCTTCATATGCATCCACTACAAGGATGACGCCGTCCACCATCTTCATGATACGCTCGACTTCCCCGCCGAAGTCCGCGTGGCCCGGCGTGTCCAGGATGTTTATCCTGGTGCCTTTATAATCAATTGCGGTGTTTTTGGCAAGAATCGTAATACCGCGTTCTTTCTCTATGTCATTCGAGTCCATTGCGCGTTCTTCCACATGCTCATTTTCACGGAATATGCCGGACTGCTTCAATAATTGGTCAACTAATGTGGTTTTTCCATGATCGACATGGGCGATGATGGCAATATTACGGATATCTTCTCTTAATTTCATCAAGACTTTCCCTTCATTGTTAGAATTGATCTTTAACTGTACCATTATATCACAGTTACCCTTTAAATCATATATCTTGTAAAGTGTTGATAATATGGTAAATATGCTATACTGTTATAATATAATGATACGTAAGGAGCTCCGGATGATGGATAAACCCAAATCAAAAGCTGTATTTCTACTCCTCGCCTTTCTGGCTGTTTTAATGATGGTCGCTTTTTCTGTTTTCGCCGCGGAGGCAATGTGGCTGTTGGCTGCACTGACCGTGCTGATTTTCATCGGTATCTTCGGTGCCGGTTTTACGCTGAAGAAGAAGTACCGTGAAAACGGCTGGTTATAAAAACTACAGATTTCGTATTTCTGAGTCGTTGCATCTGCAGAATTTGAAATCCTGAAGAACAGAAACCTTGTTTCTGTTCTTTTTTCATGCCTGAAATCAAATTATTGCATTTTGACGACAATTCACCTTTTGTGCACAATTGAAATAATACATACAAAGGGGTGCTACAGATGCGCAAAAAGAATGAAAAACTGAAGGTTTATGAGTTTTTGTACAACCGCCTGCCGTTTTCCGAAGATGAGGCGAAAGAATATCAGGCCCTCCGCCGCTCTGAAAAACTGGAAGAGGCGTTCGAGCGGCACCTGAGCAGGATTAAAACCGCAAATATGGAGATCCACTGGCACTCGGAGGTGTACGTGGATGGCAGATGCGAATTCATCCATGTTTTGCTCGTCACGGATTACTGCTATTACATATTCATCCTTCATGACCTTGCCGGCAGTCATTATATCAATGCCTTCAACATCCTTTGCAATGATGCACACGATGCGGTGCTGGATTTGAACCGCAGTGAAAAACTTTATCAGATGTTCAGGGCCCAGCTGATCGATGAAGGGGCGTTCCAGCGCCCGATCATCGTGAAATACGTGATGATGAACGATGAATTCAGACTGAAGACCCGTAAATCCGACCTGTTTTTATCTAAGGAGAACCTTGACTATTACCTGAAGGCCATCGAACACTCAGCCGTATTGAAAAAGAAGGACGCGCCACTCCCCAGTCGACTTATCACTGAAACCTGATCATGATTTCGATCTTGCTGCATTCAAACCCGGCATGAGGTGCCTGAAGTGCCTGTCCCTTGATTTCAAGATATTCAACAGCAACCTGCTTCAGTGCAACACCTGTATGACCATCGATAATCTGCTTCACCTGGCGGAGGATTACTTTCATTGCCTGGACAAGGTCATGCCGGAGACCGTCTACAGCCGACGCGATATAATGCACCATCTCGGTTTTGACTTGAACAATTACGCCTACACCAGGCTGACCGGGATGCTTTTCCAGAAAGTTTCCGCCCGGAGATATGAATTCACCGGACGCAGGGATTAAAGCTTGTGGAACTTTTTATGATTTCTGATGAACGCCTCATCAGCCTTGAAATACTCGATGATCTCGGCGTGGATCGTTTTATTCGCGGCGATTATGCTGTTCGTGTTGAGCAGCCTGAGCCCGTCCCCGAGCAGCGTCGTCGTTATGCCGCCCACCTCGTTCAATAAAATGACGCCGCCTGCGAAATCCCATGGATGCAGACGGTAGAATAGAGCCGCACTGCTCGTCCCGCGGGCGACATTGACGAATTCCAGGGCAGCAGAGCCCAGCGAACGTACGCTGCGGGCATCTTTCACTATCTGAATGAACGGCGTGTTGATCCCGTCACGTACGAGCCAGTTGGCGTTGGTGGAGATGAGTGAGGATTTCAGGCTGGACGCCTCGATGTCGTGAAGCGGCCGGTCGTTTTTATAAGCGCCCTGCTCATAAGCCGCGTGGTACAGGTCGTCCTTCATGACATCCAGTATCAATCCTGCATAGGGTTTACCGTCAATGTAAATGCCGATTGAGACGGCAAAGTTTTCCAGCTGATGCACGAAGTTTAAAGTCCCGTCGATCGGGTCGATGATCCACAACACACCGTCCGTGTCCTCAATGTCCGCCCCCTGGCCTTCTTCTCCCAAAATTCTATGGTCGGGGTATCTTTCTTCAATTTTTTCGAACAGGAAACGCTCTGTTTCTTTATCCACATCCGTCACGAGGTCGTTCGGATTCAATTTACTGTCAATGTTAAAATCTTCGGTCATACGCTGGCGGATGAATGCTCCCGCATCCGATATGACTTCCTGTGCAAATTTATAGATTTCCATAAATACACCTCAAAAGTTTGATTGGGTTCTTATATTATTTTATCATATTCATAAGGATTATTTCAGAAGGGAAAATGTACATGACAAAATATCGCTTTACAAAAAAAGATTTTGATATATTTCAAATTGACGGCCTAGAACCACGCATGGAAGCATTGAAGGAAAACCCGCGTGTTAAACTTTACAATCTCGGGGACCATTTTTCAGGGTTCCTGACAGATCTCACGGGTGAGGAGCAGTTTGCGCATGTGGCGATGCATGCCCGCCGCAAAGTGAATCCCCCTGATGACACCTGGGTGGCATTCTCGCCGAATAAGCGCGGCTACAAGATGATGCCCCATTTCCAAATCGGGCTTTGGGGAGACCATGCCTTCTGCATGTACGGGGTGATCTACGAATCCCCGGATAAGAAGAATATGGCTGATAAATGGCTTCAGGATATCGATCTGTTCAGGGCGCTGCCCCAGGATTATTCCATTTCACTCGATCATATGAAGCCCGTGAAACCGCAGCTCTCGGAGTTATCCGATGAAGACATCGAGGCTGGACTGGTCCGTTTACGGGATGTGAAGAAAGGCGAATTCCTTGTCGGAAAAGTCTATCGTCCCGGGGATTCCGAGCTTGAATCCGATGAGGCTTTCATCGCCGATCTGGAAAAGGTGATGACCAGGCTCATGAAGTTTTATTGATGAGGGGGAAGTCCCTGAGGCATGCCCAGCTTGAAATTTTGAACAGGCGCACCGTCCTCACGCCCCGGGACAAGAAGGACCTGATGAAATATCAGCTGGGATATGCCGGAGAACTGCAGTTTGATGAAATTGTGGAAGACCTCGGGGTGCCGGTCGTGCATCTGAAAGATTACAGGTTCCGGCTTGATGCTGCCGCGGAAAACAGTAAAACCACCGCAGGACCGGCTGAAGTCCAGATTGATAATATCATCATCGGCGGCGACCGGATTTATACATTCGAAATAAAGAACTACCAGTACGATATTGAATACACGGTCGACCGGTCATGGCGATTTGCCGGCGGCAAGGAAATCGTCAACCCGCTGAACCAGGTCGACAACCACCGGAATGTCCTGACGGAAATGATGCGTGAATTCAATATGCACTTCAAGATGACAAACAATATTGTCTTCATCCACCCGGAACAGACGATCTACAATTTGCCGAACCATCAGAACATATATATCCGTAACAATCTGATGAAGCGGCTGAAGTACGTGCTGCAGCCTAACCAGTATGATTACTCCCGCTTCATTGATTTGCTCGATTCAAGGCGTGTCGTCAAATCCGCCTATGATGCGGACGCCAATGTCACCTTCGATGAACTCTCCGGCGGAGTGTTCTGTCCGGATTGAGCGAATGGCCCGCTGCGCCGGGTGCATCGCGGAAGATTCAGGTGTGCATCCTGCTCACATGACTACACTTCGGTTGAAGTATTGAAGCAGCTAGTTGAAGAATTACGCACACTCAATTCATCCTGGCAATTTTCATCTAATAAGTTAGCTGAATATAGCGGTCATACTTTCAGCAGTGCCACAATAAGACGTTATAGACAAAAAAATTGGATTGACTACTGAGGGATTATAAAACATAGTTGCTCATTCGTTATGATTATCATAACCGGATGAGCAGTTTTTATTTCTGCCTGCTCATTCGAGCCCGTTTTCAGGGCTGAGTAAGCAGATTCTGCTCATGTCTGCTCATTCAGGCCCGTTTTATGAGCTGAGTAAGCAGATTCTGCTCATGTCTGCTCATTCAGGCCCGTTTTATGAGCTGAGTAAGCAGATTCTGCTCATGTCTGCTCATTCAGGCCCGTTTTATGAGCTGAGTAAGCAGATTCTGCTCATGTCTGCTCATTCAGGCCCGTTTTATGAGCTGAGTAAGCAGATTCTGCTCATGCCTGCTCATTCAGGCCCGTTTTATGAGCTGAGTAAGCAGATTCTGCTCACATCTGTCCCTTCAGATCCTACATCCCCCACACCCCAAACCAAAAAGACGCGCCCGGTCTCCCGGACGCATCTTTAACTTTAACTTTATTCTCAATGCTGATTCTTGACGAGCTCCCGTTTCGGTAAGCCCGCTTCAACACGAAGTTCTTTTGCCAGACTCTGGATGTCGGGCATCTTCGAGATGTCGATGTTGCCGCCGCTGACGACCACACCGGTTTTATCAGAATCGATGACATCGTGATGGCTGAGCAGGCACGCAAGTGCCGCTGCGCCTGCACCTTCCACCAGTGTCTTGCTTCTTTCAAGGAAGTAGATCATCGCATCAGCGATTTCCGGCTCCGATACGCAAATTACATCGTCTACATACTTATTGATTATAGGCAATGTCAACTGACCTGGCTCTTTGACTGCAATGCCTTCCGCAATGGTGGTGACGGTCTTCAACCGCTCAACCTGTCCCTCATGATAGGCTTTAAATATGGATGGTGCCCTCTCGGCCTGTACACCAATCACGCGTATATCCGGATTGATGCTTTTGGCGGCGACTGCAATGCCGCTGATCAGCCCGCCGCCACCGATCGGAACGATCAGTGTGTCGAGATCCGGCTGCTGAGCCAGCATTTCAAATGCTATTGTCCCCTGACCTGCCATAATATCGTAGTCATCAAAAGGGTGGACGTAAGTTGCGCCGGTTTTTTTCTGATGTTCCAGGGAGGCTTCATAAGCTTCCTGGAAACTTTCCCCGACGAGTATCACTTCTGCTCCATACCCTCTCGTCGCTTCCACTTTATTGGTCGGAGTGGACTCCGACATGAATATCGTGGCGGCTGCACCGAGTTTCGAGGCAGCGAGCGCTACACCCTGCGCGTGGTTCCCGGCCGAAGCCGTGAGCACACCTTTCGATAACTCCAAAGCAGACAGTTTCATCAACTTATAACTTGCGCCCCTGAATTTGAAAGCGCCCGTCTTCTGTTGATTTTCCATTTTGAAATAAACTTCTCTGTCTGTACGTAAATTCGTAGTATTCGATGTGACTAAAGGCGTATTGTGGATTGTTCCTCCGAGTTGACTCCATGCGTCAACCACTAATCCACCGGTTAAGAAATCCCCATGCGACCACCACTTTCCTCATATTGTTTGATTTTATCCTCGAGCTGCAAAGTTAATGAGATGTCATCCCATCCATTGATGAGTTTTTCTTTATGGTATGATGGGATATCAAATTTATATACTCCGCTGTCAGAAGTCACTGTCTGTTCGACAAGATCCACTGCCAGCATGAAGTCTCCATTTTGGGCTTTTTCCTGCCATTCCTTCACTTTATCCTCTTCAGCCTCAATGACGATGATGCCGTTCTTGAAGGCATTGCTGTAGAAGATGTCTGCAAAACTTGGGGCGATGATGACTTTGAAACCATAATCGAGCAACGCCCACGGTGCATGTTCCCTTGAAGATCCGCAGCCGAAGTTTTCCCCTGCGATGAGTATTGATGCACCTTCATATTTCGGGCTGTCGATCTCAAAATCTTCCTTCGGATTGCCTTCATCATCGAAACGCCAGTTGTAGAAGACGAATTCACCGAAACCCGTGCGTTCAACCCTTTTTAAGAATTGTTTTGGAATGATCTGGTCGGTATCCACGTTATCCCTCCCGAGAGGATAAACAGTACCGGTATGCTTTTCAATTGCTTCCATCATCGATATCCTCCCTTAAGAAATCTGTGGTTCTTTCCCGTATTCCCTGACGTCCACGAATCTGCCCTCGATGGCTGCAGCTGCAGCCATTTCAGGACTCACCAGATGCGTTCTTGCACCGTTGCCCTGGCGGCCTTCGAAATTCCGGTTGGATGTCGAGGCACAGCGGCCGCCTGCAGGGATGATGTCATCATTCATTCCGAGGCATGCACTGCATCCGGCATCCCGCCATTCGAACCCTGCAGATTTGAACACTTCATCCAGGCCGAGCGCTTCGGCTTCCTGCTTAACCAGGAATGAGCCCGGCACCACCATGGCCTGTATGCCGGCTTTGACTTTTTTTCCCTCGATGATCTTCGCTGCACGCTGCAGATCGAGCACTCTCGAGTTCGTGCATGATCCAATGAACACGTGGTCGATTTCAATCGATGTGATCGGCTGGTTCTCTTCAAGGTCCATATAAGTCAGGGCACGGCCGATCTCATCCTTGTTCTCGACAGAATCAAGTGACGGTGTCGTGCCGCTGATCGGAACCACCATGCCCGGGTTTGTGCCCCATGAGACTTGCGGTTCGATCTGTGTTGCATCGATTTCTATCGTTTTATCATACTCTGCACCTTCATCTGTGGCGAGTGCCAGCCAATCGCCGGCAAGTGCATTGAATTCTTCCTCGTCTTTAGGGACATAGCGGCGGCCGGTCAGGAAGTCGACCGTTTTTTCATCCGGGGAGATCAGTCCGGCTCTTGCGCCGCCTTCGATGGACATGTTACATACCGTCATGCGGCCTTCCATCGTCAGGTCGCGTACAGCTTCACCAGTATACTCAACGACATATCCGGTACCGAACTTCACACCGAACTTTGCTATGATCGCAAGGATGAGATCCTTTGCAGTCACGCCTGCCCCAAGTGGTCCGTTGACTTTGACGTTCATCGTCTTCGGACGGTCTCCATATAAAGTCTGTGTCGCAAGCACGTGCTCCACTTCACTTGTACCGATGCCGAAAGCCAGTGCGCCGAATGCACCGTGCGTGGAAGTGTGGCTGTCTCCGCAGACGATCGTCTTGCCCGGCTGTGTCAATCCGAGCTGCGGGCCGATGACGTGGACGATGCCCTGATCAGGGTGGAACATGTCTGCAAGCTTCACGCCGAAATCCTTACAGTTCTTCTTCAACGCATCCATCTGTTTTGCAGAAATTTCATCCCTGATGTTTTCACGGTTTTTCGTCGGTACATTGTGATCCATCGTTGCAAAAGTCAAATCGGGCCGCCGGACTTTTCTTCCTGTCAGTCTTAAACCTTCAAATGCCTGAGGAGAAGTGACTTCGTGAACTAAATGTTGATCAATATATATCAAATCCGGCTGTCCCTCTTCTCTATGAACAACGTGATTTTCCCAAATTTTATCAATTATAGTCTTTTTCTCAGCCATTCCTCAATCAACTCTCTTATTCATATTATTTAATGTAGCTTATTACCGTTCCAATCATTTCTTCAGTGCTGACAGTGCGGCCGCCTTCGAAGTCAAGATCTGATGTATGTATGCCGTCTTTCAAAGCACTGTCCACCGCTGCTTCAATCGCTTCCGCTTCTTCACTTAAATGGAAGGAATATTTCAGCATCATGGCAGCTGATAAAATCATTGCCAGAGGATTGACGATACCCTTCCCGGCGATGTCCGGGGCTGACCCGTGCACCGGTTCATACAGGCCGAAGCCGGAACTGTTGAGGCTCGCCGACGGGAGAAGCCCGATCGACCCTGTAATGACAGATGCCTCATCGCTCAATATATCCCCGAAAAGATTTTCTGTGACGACGACATCAAAGTCGTTCGGGTTGGTGATCAGCTTCATGGCTGTGGAATCCACAAGCGCATGTTCGACTTCCACTTCAGGGTATGCGGCACTTTTCTCATCCACGATTTCACGCCACATGCGGCTGGATTCCAGTACGTTCGCCTTATCCACCGAAGTCAGCTTATTGCCGCGCAATTTTGCAGCCTGAAAGCCGTACTCTACGATCCGTTCTATTTCCTCTTTAGTATATGCCAGGGTGTCGACCACTGAATTGCCGCCGTCCCTCCGCTCACTCGGTTTTCCGAAGTACAGTCCTCCCGTCAGTTCACGGACGAATAAAATATCCGTGCCGCCGACGATGGTTTCTTTCAGGGGAGAAGCCGGTATCAGTCTGTCGAATACTTTTATCGGCCGTAAGTTGGCAAACAGCCCGAGTTCTTTACGGATCTTCAACAGTCCCTGTTCAGGTCTCAATGTTTTCTCTACCGTGTCCCACTTGGGTCCGCCGACTGCTCCGAGCAGGATTGCATCCGCATTTTTCGCCCGGCTCAGCGTCCCATCATCCAGGGGCGTCCCGGAGGCGTCATATGCAGCGCCCCCGATCAGACCGTCTTCGAATGTGAATTCGTGATTAAAGTCATCAGCGATCTTCTCCAGGACTGATTTTGCACCCGTCATTATTTCAGGGCCGACGCCGTCGCCCGGAAGTGTCAGTATATGTTTCTTCATCGATGGCACTCCTTTTCTAACTGCTGACAGAGACTGATTTTTCCTCTGTATTTTTGATCAGGTAACGGTTCACTGCATTGATGTAGGCATTTGCAGATGCCTCGATCACATCCTGTGCTGAGCCCCGTCCGTTCATCACCTGACCGTCGACTTTCAACTGCAGGTGCGCTTCAGCAAGTGCGTCCTTACCGCGTCCGACAGAGTTCAGCTGGTAATCGATCAAATTCAATTCCATATCGATCAGGCTTTTTATCGTGCCGTAAAGTGCGTCCACACTGCCGCTGCCCGTGGTCTTGTTCGAGACGACCCGACCGTCCGGCGTGCGGAGAGAGACTTCACTTTCCGTCCCGTTTTCAGGCCCGTAGTTCACCTGGAAGTCCTCAAGTTTGTACATAGGGATATCAGTATCTGCGGTCTTTATTTCCATCAATATCGTGTATATATCGTCTTCAGTGACTTCCTTCTTGTGATCTGTCAGAAGTTTGAATTTCTTGAATGCTGTCGTGATGTCATCCTCGCTCAAGTCGAGTTTGAACTCCATGACTTTGTCTTTGAAAGCATGGCGCCCGGAGTGTTTGCCGAGGAACAGGGTGTTCTCGGATACACCGACGAGTTCAGGCGTGATGATTTCGTATGTTTCGGCATTTTTCAACACGCCGTCCTGGTGGATGCCCGATTCGTGTGCGTAGGCATTCCGGCCGATCACCGCTTTGTTTGCCTGAATGTACATGCCCGTCAGTTTGCTGACGATATCACTTGTACGTTTGATTTCGTTAAGGATAAGGGATGTCTCATATGGATAGAAATCTTTACGGATTTCCAGTGCCACGGCGATCTCTTCAAGAGCGGCATTGCCGGCCCTCTCCCCGATGCCGTTGACCGCACATTCCACCTGGGTCGCACCGTTTTCAACAGCTGCGATGGAGTTCGCCACCGCCATGCCTAGGTCGTCATGGCAGTGGCAGGATAGATTGACTTTATCGATGTTCGGCACTGTTTCACTGATGATTTTGAACATCCGGCCGTATTCATAAGGTGTGGTGAAGCCTACTGTATCCGGAAGGTTGATCACGGTTGCACCGGCATCAATCACCTGCTCGATCAGTCTGCACAGGAAATCAATATCGGAACGTGTCGCATCTTCCGCTGAAAATTCCACTTCCGGGAATCTCTCTTTGGCATATGTGACCATCTCCACCGATTTGTTCAGAACTTCCTCTTCGGTCATCTTCAACTTATATTCCATATGGATGGGAGATGTTGCGAGAAAGATATGGATCCTCGGTCTTTCAGTGTCCTTCAAGGCTTCGTATGCCCGGTCGATATCTTTTTGATGCGTCCGCGCAAGTGCTGTCACCGATGAGTGCTTAACGCTGTCGGCAATCAGCTTCACCGCTTCAAAGTCCCCTTCGGAAGCTGCAGGGAAACCTGCTTCGATGATATCCACACCGAGGCGCTCGAGCTGCTTGGCGATCTCCAGCTTTTCACTCTTGTTCAGATTGACCCCCGGTGATTGCTCACCATCCCTCAGTGTAGTATCAAAAATTTGAATATCAGCCATTGCCAATCATCCTTTCCTACAATTATTTATTCACTGCTTCTCCAACGAACGGCATTAATTCCCTCAGGTCCTTGCCAACCTGCGTGATTGGATGGTTATATTCCCGGTTGTTGATAGCATTATATCTCGGACGTCCTGCCTGGTTTTCAAGCACCCAGTCCTTCGCAAATGAGCCATCCTGTATTTCAGTTAAAATATCTTTCATACGCGCTTTTGTGTCTTCGTTGACCACTCTCGGGCCGCTGACGAAGTCACCCCATTGTGCTGTATCGGAAATCGAATAGCGCATGTTTTCAAGTCCGCCTTCGTACATCAGGTCTACGATCAACTTCAATTCGTGCAGACATTCGAAGTACGCCACTTCAGGCTGGTAGCCTGCATCCGTCAGCGTTTCAAATCCTGCTTTGACGAGTGAAGTCATGCCGCCGCAGAGCACCGCCTGCTCACCGAACAAATCGGTTTCCGTTTCTTCCTGGAAAGACGTCTGAAGGATACCTGCCCTGCCTGCACCGATGCCGCCGGCATATGACATTGCAACCTGTGTCGCTTCACCTGTCACATCCTGGAAGATTCCGTACAATGCAGGTACTCCTGCACCTTCTTCATAGGTACGGCGTACAAGGTGGCCCGGTCCTTTGGGGGCTACGAGGAACACATCCACATCTTCCCTCGGTACGATCTGGCTGAAGTGGACGTTGAAGCCGTGTGCGAAAGCCAGTGCACTGTTGGGCTTCATGTTGTCCTTGATGCTTTCATTGTATACTTTCGCCTGATGTTCATCCGGAAGTAAAATCATCGTGACATCCGCATCCTTAACTGCTTCCGCTACCGCTTTGACTTCGAAGCCATCCTCTTTTGCCTTATCAAAAGATTTGCCTTCCCTGAGACCGACGACTACTTCATAACCGCTCTCCCTCAAGTTCTGCGCGTGAGCGTGGCCCTGCGAACCGTAACCAATGATGGCAATTTTTTTTCCGTTCAATACTGCTTGGTCAAGATCTTTGTCATAGAATACTTTAGTCATAATAATTTTTCTCCCTTTCATTCCTGTGAATTTATACTATTAATGTCTGATAATCAGAAATCTGCTTATTTTGTGTACCTCTTGTGAATGCCGTGATGCCTGTACGGGAAAGTTCCTTGATGCCGTATGGTGTGAGCAGGTCGATCAAAGCTTCAACCTTATCCGGCTTGCCGGTCACTTCGACGATCAGGGAATTCTTCGAGATGTCGAGGATCCTTGCCCGGAACGGTTCCACGATGCCGCTGATTTCTGAGCGGCTCTGGGGTGTGGCAACCACTTTGATCAGGCACAGTTCCCTTGCCACTTTATTGTGGTGGGTGATGTCGTTCACTTTAAGGACATCAATCTGCTTATGAAGCTGTTTTGTAAGCTGTTCGACTTTCTGTGATTCTTCAACTTCCACCACAAACGTGATCTTGGAAATGCCCTCCTGCTCTGTCCCGCCGACTGTAATGCTTTCAATATTGAATCCGCGTCTCGACAGGAGACCGGTGACCCGGTTCAAAACCCCGCTCGAATTCTGAACCGTTGCAGTGATTATTCTTCGCATGGTTTCACCCCTATCATTTCATGGTTCCCTTTGCCTGGTGCAACCATAGGAAACACCAGATCCAGTTTGACGACGCGTGCATCGATCAAAGCCGGGCCGTCGTGTTCGAATGCTTTCTTCAATGTTTCCCTTACTTTGCTTTCTTCCGTCACCTGGAAAGTTTCAGCGCCGAAAGCTTCTCCAAGCTTAACGAAATCCGGGTTGTTATCAAGCAGTGATTCGGAGTAGCGCTCTTCGTAGAACTTTTCCTGCCACTGCCTGACCATCCCAAGCGCCTCGTTATTGACGATGACCACTTTGACGGGCAGGTTGTAATGCTTCAGGGTCTGCATTTCCTGCATCGTCATCTGGAATCCGCCGTCTCCGACGATTGCAACGACCGTATCGTCTTTATGACCAAGCTGAGCACCGATCGCGGCCGGAAGGCCGAAGCCCATCGTGCCGAGGCCGCCGCTTGTGACGAAGCGGTTCGAATCATTGAATTTATAGAACTGTGCCGCCCACATCTGATGCTGGCCGACATCGGTCGTGACGATTGCCTGACCGTCGGTCTCTTCATATATTTGTTCGATCAGCCACTGTGGTGAGATCAAGTCGTCGCTGCGTTCGTACCAGAATGGCGAATCCTTTTTATTTGCCATGACATGTTCGAACCATTCGGAATGGTCTTCGCAGTCCACTTCCGTTTGATTCATGCGTTTCAATGCTTCTTTGGCATCCCCTACAACAGGGATGTGCGTTTCGATGTTCTTGCCGATTTCAGCCGGGTCGATGTCGATATGCGCCACTTTCGCATCAGGTGCGAAGTGCTGTATCGCACCGGTCAGTCTGTCGTCGAAACGTGCGCCGATGTTGATCAGCAGGTCTGCTTCATATATTGCCATGTTCGCGGCATAGGATCCGTGCATGCCCGCCATGCCGAGTGCCTGTTCATGTGTACCCGGGAATGTGCCGAGGCCAAGCAACGTCGTTGTGACGGGGATGCGGTATTCCTCTGCGAACTGGAGCAGATCTTCACCCGCTTTTGCGAACTGGACACCCGCACCTGACAGTATGACCGGCCTTTTCGCCACCCGCATCGCTTCCATCAGACGCTTGATCTGCAACGGATTCGGATTGATCGTCGGCTGATATCCGGGTAGATGGAAATCCGTTTCGAAAGCTTCTGTAACGATCTCCTGCGAAATGTTTTTCGGGACATCGACCACTACAGGACCCGGCCTGCCTGTAGTGGCGATATGAAATGCTTCCCTGATGATTCTTGGTAAATCCTTAACATCCGTCACCTGATAATTGTACTTTGTGATCGGCGTCGTCAGACCGATGATGTCTGCCTCCTGGAACGCATCAGTACCGATGACTGCTGTAGACACCTGACCTGTCAGACAGACGATTGGAAGTGAATCCATCATCGCGTCAGTGATGCCTGTAATCAGGTTTGTCGCACCCGGACCGCTTGTCGCGATCACGACGCCCGGTTTCCCGGTCGTCCGGGCATATCCTTCTGCTGCATGGATCAAACCCTGTTCATGTCTGCATAAAATGTGATTGAATGATGCATCGCTCTTGTGGAGTGCATCATAAATGGGTAATACAGCACCTCCAGGATAGCCGAATACTGTATCTACATTTTGATTATCCAACGCTTCAATCAAGACATCCGCACCCGTCATAAAATCTTCTTCAACTCTACTGTTCAACTGCGCTTCTTTAATGGCTAGTTCTGTCTTCATTGATAAGACCTCCTCATTCAATCACTTTTAATTTTAAATAAAAAAAACTCTTTTCCACCCACTGCTACAAAGTAACAATGGGGAGAAAAGAGCTCACTCACGGTACCACCCATTTTTTGCCGGCACCTCACGGCGCCGGCCTTATGGACTGCATGATAAGAAGAGGTAAAGTTAATAAGGAGTTAATTATATGGCGGTCATTCCATTTAATTTATGACTTACCATGCAGTCCGTTTGTATAACGGGTGGCGTGCACCCGGCTGATCCTAATCGGCATGGGCCTTTCAGATGAGCACTCAGGGATGAGCATAAAGTTTCAATTGATCTGGGTTTTCAGCCGGGCCCCATTCTCTTTAAATCAACATTGCAAACTTTAAATTCCCTTCACAGCTTTGAAGATTATTCAGCTCAGAATTAATCTGATATTTCAGTAATATGATGTTGAGAGTTATATTACATCGTTTCGGCAAAGAAATCAACCGTTTATCCGAAATTTTTTTAAATTGTCTAAATTTTTTGTAAGTGAAAACGATTACAATGCTTTCATGGTGCATCGTTCGGATTTCCAAACTTTTTTTTATGTTTTTTCGTGGTTTTACGGCTTCCGACAATGCAACTGTGGATGAAGAGATGAAAATACCCGGATGAAAGGTACTCATCCGGGTTTAATCCAATGACTTATTTTTGATTGATATCATCCCTGTTGAAGAAATCCGTCACTGCGCCGAGCGAGGAATGGGAGACGATATGCGCATATTTGCCGAGCACACCTTTTCTATGAAGCGGCGGCAATTCCAGTGCATCTGCACGTGCCTTCATCTCTTCGGGCGAAACAGCCATGGTGATCTCTTTCGTATCCTGATCGATCGTCACCAGGTCCCCTGTTTTGACAAGTGCGACCGGGCCGCCTTCCTGGGCTTCAGGCGCGATATGTCCGACCACAAGCCCGCGGGTGCCGCCGGAGAATCTGCCGTCCGTCAGAAGCGCCACGTCTTCGCCGAGCCCTTTGCCTGAAATCAGGCTGGACAAGGATAACATTTCAGGCATCCCCGGCCCGCCTTTCGGACCGACATACCTTACGATGACGACGTCACCTTTTTCAATTTCGTTGGCCATCACCGCATCGATGGCTTCCTGTTCGGTATTGAACACTTTAGCCGGACCTTCATGCCGGCGCACTTTGACGCCGGAAACTTTGGCGACTGCGCCAAGCGGTGCAAGGTTCCCTTTAAGAACGATGAGGGGGCCGTCGGCACGCTTCGGATTTTCAAGTGTCATGACTACGTCCTGGCCTTCTTTCAAATGATCGACTGCCTCAAGGTTTTCAGCAATCGTCTTCCCGGTCACCGTCAGGCAGTCACCATGGATCAGGCCGTTCTCGTACAGATACTTCATCACACCCTGCACACCGCCGACATTATACAGGTCCTGGAACACGTATTTGCCGCTCGGCTTCAGATCAGCCAGATGAGGGACTTTTTCCTGCATGATGTTGAAATCATCGATGGTCAGTTCCACTTCCGCTGCGTGTGCGATTGCGAGCAGGTGAAGGATTGCATTCGTCGAACCGCCGAGTGCATAAACGACCGTAATCGCATTTTCAAATGCTTCCTTCGTCAGGATATCTTTAGGATAAATTTCTTTTTCAAGCAGGTTCAAAACAGCCTGTCCGGCTTCATAGACATCCTGTTCTTTATCTTTCGAAACCGCCGGGTTTGAAGCTGATCCCGGCAGGCTCATGCCCATCGCCTCGAGTGCAGCAGCCATGGAGTTCGCTGTATACATGCCCCCGCAGCCGCCAGGTCCCGGACAGCCGTTGCATTCTATCGATTTCAATTCATCGTCGTCTATCTCGCCGTTATTCCATTTTCCGACACCTTCGAATACACTGACCAGATCGATGTCTTCACCTTTGTGGCGGCCCGGGGAAATCGTACCGCCGTAAACGAACACGGCAGGGACATTGAGGTTTGCCATGGCGATCGCACAGCCCGGCATGTTCTTATCACATCCGCCGATTGCGACAAGCGCATCCAGGTTCTGGCCTCCGACCATCGTTTCGATCGAGTCTGCGATGATGTCCCTGGAAGGCAGCGAAAAACGCATGCCCTGGGTACCCATCGCAATGCCATCAGCGACGGTGATCGTGTTGAACTGAATGGGCACACCACCTGCAGTACTGACACCTTCCTTGGCAAACTGAGCCAGATCATTCAGGTGGATATTGCACGGTGTCGTCTCCGCCCAGTTGCTCGCCACACCAATCTGCGGCATCTGAAACTTTTCATCAGTGAAGCCGACTGCCCTCAGCATCGCCCGATTCGGTGCCTTGACGTTACTTTCTGTATAAACTTTACTGTTGATCCTCAGATCTTTCTTCTCTGACATAAAAATCCCGCCTTTTAAGTGATTATTTCTTCTGTTTGACCTGTTTCTTTCTTAGTCTCCTTAACATCGTCGTCATCGTTTTTAATTTTGCTCATCCAGTTCGCAACAAGTGAACCTGAAATATTGTGCCATACCGAGAAGATCGCCCCCGGTACTGCAGCCAATGGTGAAAAATGCGCGGTTGCGAGTGTCGCTGCAAGCCCTGAATTCTGCATACCCACTTCGATGGAGACCGCTTTTTGGTCCTGGACCTTCAAGTTCAGCATCTTACCGAGAAGATAGCCGGCAGTGTAACCGAGCAGGTTATGCAGTATGACGACTGCAAAGATCAACAGCCCGGTCTCGATGATGTTCTGCACATTATTCGAAACGACCGCTGCAATCACACCGATTATACCAATAACCGATACCAACGGTAAAACACCGACCACTTTTTCCACACGCTCACCGAGGAGGTAATTGACGAACACACCCAGAACGACTGGTATCAGTACAATCTGCACGATTGAAATGAACATGTCCATGAATGAGACCGGCAGCAGTGCGCTTGCAAGCAGCAATGTCAGCATCGGTGTGACCACCGGCGCCAGCAGTGTGGCAATTGAAGTCGCTGCGATGGACACAGCCACATTTCCTTTGGCAAGGTATGTCATGACGTTCGAGGACGTCCCGCCGGGTGTACACCCGAGCAGTATGACACCGATCGCTATCTCGGCAGGCAGCTGGAACACCCATACCAGCAGTATGGAAATCAGCGGCATGATCGTATACTGTGCGAGAACTGTAACGAGGACCGCCTTAGGCGCCTTCACCACTTCTTTGAAGTCGGTGAGCTTCAAGGTCAGCCCCATCCCGAACATGATCACACCCAGCAGAATCGAAATGTAAGGTGCAATCCAGGTGAAGCCGGCCGGAAAGGCAAATGCCAAAACGGCAAAGGCCAGCGCCCATATGGCAAACGTGCTCCCCACAAACTGACTGAAACGAATTAATGCATTCATAACTCAAGACCCCATTCTATGTAAATATATTTAATAGCACTTATAATACCAAATTTCCGAAGAAGTCCATAGCCTTAATTTTAAATTTTTAGAATGTTTCCACCTTTCAGCGCATTCACCTTACTACCAGGATGTTGATTTCATCGTATTGGTACCGATTACAACCTGTCAGTAAATTTTCATTACAATTTTCACCCGGATGTTCCGATCATCAGGGACCTGGTGCTGCGGCCCCGGACTGAGGGGGAACACCGTCCCGTACATGATCAAAAAAAGTGCCCACATAAGGTGGGCACTCATTAAAATTCCACATCAATACTTATCATTGTTTCGGCGGTCGACATTCTGGCGTCGCTCCGTGGTGGCGTCGCTTTCGTAGCCGTAACCTTCCCTGTCGCGTGCACGTCCGTCTTCATCTTCGACTGCGATACCGTGTGTACGATTATATTCCTCTTCGCTCACAGGTTCGACCGTACCTTCGGAATCGATGTTGCCGTCAACGTAGCGGTCATTTTCCCGCGTCTCTTTATAATGCTCGCCTTCATTGATCTTATCGAACTGCCGTGTATCCTCGATGTCGCCCCTGTCGTCTCTGCGGGCCCTATTGTCTCTATAATCACGGTCGGTGCGCACATCATCTGCCACCGCCCCGCTTCCACGGCCGCCTTCATATTCGCGCTCACGTTCGTACTGCTGATTGCGCGCATAATCATCGCTGCGGCCGCGTGTCCTCTCATCACCGAGGTCACGGTCGTGTCTTACAGGCCCGGCGTCCGGCTCTTCAGCCCGGTCCCTGACGCCGCGTCTTCCGTCCATCGGCTCAAGGTCATCGGTGATCACCTCATCTTTTCTGACGAACAGGAGAATCGCTGAAATTATGAAGAATAAAGGAATCAATCCTGTGATGACTCCAAGTACAAGCGGTGCAGTCAACAGTCCCGCAAGCAGCAGGAGAAAACCTGCCAGAATACGACGTTTCATGGTCAGGAGTCCAAACAGACCCAGTATCAGGGGCAGTGCCAGATACAATGCCACCATCCAAAAATTGTTCAGCAGATCAAGCATCATCTGGCTCACTTCTTCAGGTGTGAAACCTTCAAGATTCTGTCCTTCCAGCTGCTGCTGCATCCCGGTGGTGAAATCATTGACGAATGCCTGATCGTTCACCGTCACCAATGAGAAGAATAAAAGGGCGCCGGCGATGATCAGCAGGCCGAGCCATGCCAGCCATCCAAAGATTTTCTCTGCAATCCGGCTCACCGGCCTTACAGTCTGAGTATATTCTCTTTTAGCCATAGGAACCTCCCATAAATTGTGTTTATTAAAATTGCTTTCTTTTTAAATATTACCCCTGCTGACTCATTTTAATCACAAATGATCTGAAAGGATGATTCAATTCATAAAAACTGTTCTTTTTCCTGCAAATGGTCATGCCCTGATGACATCCTCGTCACCGGCGTCTTTCAGCTGCCTGGTCAGGGTGAAGGCTTCAAGGCCGCTCTGTGCCTTGAATTCCCTGAACAGCGTTTTTTCTCCGCTCTTCGACGGTACGACACTTTTGAAATTCTTATAGTGCCGCCTGAGTGCACCGGCAGTGATCCCTTCTGCATGACCGGTTTCGACGGCTTCAAAAAACTCGACCACTTTGACGATCTCCTCCGTCGTCCAGTCCAAATCCAGCGGATAACTGTATTCCTGCGCCAATTTCATTCACCTCTACATGATAAAAGTAAAAAATAAAAGGCGTCATAAAGACGCCTTCGATATTACATGGAGTGGATCGGTCTGCCCAATGCAACTTCAGCCGCTTCCATAGGAATCTCACCTAATGTCGGGTGTGCATGGATAGTCAGAGCGATATCTTCCAGAGTGATGCCTGTCTCGACAGCAAGCCCGAGCTCCGCAATGATGTCGGAAGCACCGTCCCCTGCAATTTGTGCACCAAGTACAAGTCCGTCTTCTTTGCGTGCAACGACTTTGACGAAACCGTCTGATTTGTTCAGACCGAGTGCACGGCCGTTGGCTCCGAACGGGAACTGGCCTGTGACGACTTCGTGGCCTTCTTCTTTGGCGTCCGCTTCGTTGAGTCCGACAGTCGCCAGCTCAGGTTCTGAGAAACATACCGCCGGCATGCCGATGTAATCGACTTCCGATTTCTCGCCTGCAATCGCTTCAGCAGCGATTTTGCCTTCGTAACTCGCTTTATGGGCCAGCGGCAGTCCCGCAACGATATCACCGATCGCGTAGATGTTGTCGATTGAAGTTCTTGACTGCTTATCCACTTCAATCAGGCCGCGGTCATCCTTCTTGATGCCGAGCTCATCCAGGCCGATCTCTTCAGTATTCGGTTTACGGCCGACGGTGACCAGTACGTAGTCGGCTTCGATTTCCTGGGTTTCACCTTTGGCTTCGTAAGTGACTTTCACGCCGTTCTCTGTTTCTTCGGCAGATTTCGCCATCGCCTGAGTGATGATTTTGGTGCCCTTCTTCTTGAGGTTGCGTTTGACGAGTGAAGTCATGCGCTTTTCGAAACCGCCGAGAATATCTTTCTGTCCTTCAAGGATCGTCACTTCCGTACCGAAGTTTGCATATGCTGTACCGAGCTCCGTACCGATGTAGCCGCCACCGATGACAACGAGTTTTTCAGGTTTTTCCTCGAGTGCAAGCGCACCTGTCGAATCGATGATGCGTTCACCGAATTTGAAGCCCGGGATTTCGATTGGACGGGAACCTGTAGCGATGATCGCATTTTTGAACTTATAAGTCTGGGACTGCTTTTCATCCATGACCTTCATCGTATTGTTGTCGACGAAGTAGGCTTCACCTTTGACCATCTCGACTTTGTTGCCTTTCAGCAAACCTTCGACACCGCCGACCAGTTTGTCGACGACGCTCTGCTTGAAAGACTGGACTTTGGTGAAATCAAGGCTCACACCTTCAGTCTTGACGCCCATTTCCTCACCGTTCAGCGCTTCCTGGTAACGGTGGGATGAAGAGATGACCGCTTTCGACGGTATACATCCGACGTTCAGGCAAACTCCGCCCCATGCTTCTTTTTCAACGATCGTCACTTTCTGGCCTGTCTGTGCTGCACGTATTGCCGCAACATAACCTCCAGGACCTGCACCAACTACAATTGTGTCTGTTTCAATAGGAAAATCTCCAACTACCATTCCAACTATCCCTCCATGAGTAATAATTCCGGATTATTCAATAATCTCTTGATATGATTTAATGCAGTTTGGGCTTTCATGCCATCAACCTGCCTGTGATCATAGCTCAATGATAACGCAAGAACACGTGCCGGCACAACCTGACCGTCCCTGACCACAGCTTTTTCCTCGATACGGCCGATGCCGAGGATCGCCACTTCCGGCTGGTTGATCACCGGAGTGAAGTGTGAACCGCCTGCAGAACCAAGATTTGAGATCGACATGGAGCCGCCTTTCATCTCATCACCCGACAATTTTCCGTCGCGTGCTTTTTCTGCAAGCTGATTGATTTCATCCGAGACTTCAAACATCGACTTCTTATCGGCATCTTTGATCACCGGGACGACGAGGCCGCGTTCGGTGTCCGCCGCTATACCGACATTGTAATAATGTTTCTGGATGACTTCCATCGTTTCACTGTCGATCGAAGTGTTCAGTTCAGGGAATTTCTTGAGTGTTGAAACGACCGCTTTGACCACATAAGGCAGGAATGTCAACTTGACGCCCTGCTCCGCAGCAATCTCCTTGAACTTCTTGCGGTGATCCCAGAGATCATCCACGATGACTTCATCAAGATGCGTCACGTGAGGGGAAGTCTGCTTGGAGTCGACCATCGCTTTGGCGATCGCTTTCCTCATGCCGGACATCTTTTCCCTTGTTTCACGTGCTTCATCCGCTGAAGCACTTGCAGCAGGCTGAGCTTCTTCCCGGCCGCCCTCTTCAGATGCCGCCTGTTCCGCATCATCGGATTCAGCCGGAGCGTCGCCGCTCTTGAATGCCTCTATATCTTCTTTGGTCACGCGGCCGTTTTTACCGGAACCGGTCACCTGGTTGATATCGACATCTTCTTCACGTGCGAATTTGCGTACTGACGGCATGGCGATTACACGGCCGCCTGAAGTCTCTTCTTTTTCTTCGGATTCGTCTTTGGACGCCTCTTCGGGTTTGCTGTCTGCTTCTTTCGGCTGCTCTTTTTCCTCTTCTTTGGAGTCGTCTTCTTTCTCTTCTTCAGAGCTTTCTTCTTTCCCGGCCGCTTCTTCAGACCCGCCGCTGTCTTCCGACCCGTCATCAATCGTCACGATGACAGTGCCCACGGTGGTCACTTCGCCTTCTCCAACATGAATTGTTTTGACCGTCCCGTCCACCGGCGATGGTATTTCAACCATCGCTTTATCGTTCTGGATTTCAGCGAGCACATCATCTTCCTTGATTTCATCGCCTTCTGCGATCATCCACTTCGCGATTTCGCCTTCATGGATACCTTCACCGATATCTGGCAGTTTAAATTCAAAAGCCACTGTAACTCCTCCTTTTTCAGGTGTTTACCATTTAGAAATTGTATACTTCTTTTGCAGTTTCAATGATATCATCTTTGTTCGGCAGCCATACTTCTTCCGCCTGTGTGAATGGATAGACGGTATCCGGTGCCGTCACACGTTTGACCGGTGCTTCAAGACTCAGGATCACACGCTCCGACAGCTCGGCTGCAACATTTGCTGCAATCCCGGCCTGACGCTGTGCTTCCTGCACGACGACCACGCGGTTCGTCTTCTCTACAGATTCGATCAATGTTTCGTAATCGACCGGGGATACGGTCCTCAGGTCGATGACCTCGGCCGATATGCCCTCTTCTTCAAGCGCTTCTGCAGCTTTCAGTGATTCCTGGACCATTGCACCGTATGCAATCAGTGTCACATCGGTGCCTTCCCGCTTCACTTTGGCCTTGCCGATTTCAACTGTGTAGTCTTCTTCCGGCACATCTTCACGGAAAGAACGGTATAATTTCATATGCTCAAGGAAAATGACAGGATCGTTGGAACGGATCGCTTCAATCAGCAGGCCTTTAGCATCCACCGGATTTGATGGAATGACCACTTTCAGGCCCGGGGTCTGGGCCATCAGACCTTCCAATGAATCCGCGTGCATCTCAGGTGTATGCACACCGCCGCCGAATGGCGCTCGGATGACGACGGGCATCGGCTTGGAATTGCCTGAACGGTGACGGTGCCTTGCGATCTGACCCGCAACCCCGTCCATCGCTTCAAATAAAAACCCGAAGAACTGTATTTCGATGACCGGACGGTATCCTTCAAGCGTCAGGCCGAGACCCATGGATACGAGGCCGCTCTCTGCAAGTGGTGTATCGAATACGCGCTCTTCGCCGAATTCTTTCTGCAGGCCTTCCGTCGCACGGAAGACACCGCCGTTGACACCGACATCCTCACCAAAGACAAGGACGTTTTCATCGTTTTTGAGTTCAGTGGCCATCGCTTCAGTGATTGCCTGAATCATTGTCTTTTCAGCCATTATCTATTTCGACTCCTTTTCTTTGTAGACTTCATACTGTTCTTGTAAGTTCGCAGGCATATCTTCATACATGATTTCCATCAGCTGCGTCACAGTCTGTTTATCTGTGGCATCCGCCTCTTTGATCGCTTTTTTAACATCTTCTTTAGCCTGTTCCATGATTTCATTCTCTTTATCTTCGTCCCACAGGTCCTTCGACTCGAGGAATTTACGGAAGCGCACAAGCGGGTCCTTCTGCTCCCACTCGGAATCTTCATCGGAAGTACGGTAGCGCGTCGGGTCATCCCCTGCCATCGTGTGCGGCCCGTAACGGTAGCACAGTGCTTCGATCAAGGATGGGCCCTCACCGTTCACTGCACGGTCCCTGGCATCTTTCGTCACTTTGTATACGGCGAGCGGATCCATGCCGTCCACCTGTACACCCGGGATGCCCACAGAAACCGCTTTCTGAGCCAATGTTCTCGCATTCGTCTGCAGATCGACAGGTGTCGAGATTGCGTAGTGGTTGTTCTGGACGAAGAAGATTGCAGGTGCCAGGTAGGCGCTCGCGAAGTTCATACCTTCATAAAAATCGCCCTGCGACGTGCCCCCGTCGCCCGTATAGGTGATTGCCACCGATTTTTTTCCGCGCTTCTTGATGCCGAGCGCGACCCCGGCGGTCTGTACAAACTGCGCGCCGATGATGATCTGCGGACTTAAAGCGTTTACACCTTCGGGGAATTGGTTCCCTTTGAAGTGTCCGCGTGAGAAGAGGAACGCCTGTGTCAACGGAAGACCGTGCCAGATGAGCTGCGGTACGTCCCTGTAGCCCGGGAGGATATAATCTTCCTGTTCAAGCGCGTACTGGCTGGCAAGCTGTGCAGCTTCCTGACCTGCAGTCGGCGCATAGAAACCGAGACGCCCCTGTCTGTTCAATGATATGGAACGCTGATCCAGGACACGCGTCCAGACCATGCGCGTCATCAATTCCACAAGCTCATCGTCTGATAAATCCGGCATGTCAGCCTCGTTCACCACTTCCCCCTTTTCGTTCAGAATCTGGTACATTTCAAATTTGTCTTCGATTTCTTCCAATGTTTTCACAGGATCGAATCCTTTTTTAGATGCCATGGAATGTTCACCGAACCTTTCACATTTTTAATGTTTATTTTGTATCTATTACCTTTAATTTTATCACACCCTGTTATAACAGTAAATTTCAATGGTGTGAAACAGTTTGTGATAATCCTTAATTTAAAGGGAATGAACATGCGAAACAGAAAGATCTGTTATATTACACGACGTTATTCTGCAAATATACTGTAAACTTCGTCCTTCACTTCATTTAACCGTTCCGTCGCCGTCGCAAACTCGCTCTGCAATATAGACAGCGCTTCATACTCTTCATTGAGCGTGTTGATGCGGTCATCGATGGTATCCTGATTCAGTTCTTCCGTCTGCAGGTGTTCGAACAGGTTCATCTCGCTTCCCAGCACGGACTCGAAGGCTCCCATCAGCTCATCATGCACGTCGTAACGTTCATCCGCCGCGGCGATCAATGCTTCCGCCTGCTGTCTGTACTCCGCGTTGCTGATGTCATCGATCTCTTCAGATGCTTCCGCCGCCTGCTCTTCAGAAGCAGCCATGACTTCCTGTTCCTCCCTGATCAGTCCGAGACGTTCCTCCGTATTGTCAGCCAGCGCTTCCCCCATCTCAGTCAATTCACTGCGTTCAGCAGTCGGAAGGCTGTCCTGGATGCGCCCGCGCTCATTTTCAAGTGCATTATATTCTTCACTGATGTCGCTGATTTCCGCTTCAATATCCAGCGTCTCCTGGAATTCTGTGTAGAAGCCCTCCAACTCATCCATTTCGTTGCTGCATGATGCCAGCAGAAAAACCAAACCTGCCATCATGAGCCCGGCAATCTTCTTCATTAATAAAGTCCTCCATAATATCCAGATTTAAATGGTTACCAGATGTTATCTATCACGGTCATTTATAGTATACTATAAATATTCCTACACAAAAACAGGAGGGTTTGCCTTGTTGACAATGAAAGATATCGTACGTGACCCGGATCCCAGACTCAGGACCAAAGCCGAAGAGGTCACCGATATAGATGGAGAGACGGTTTCACAATTGAAAGAGATGAGGGAATATGTGATCAATTCCCAGGACGCGGAGACGGCGGAAAAATACGGACTGCGTCCCGGTGTGGGCCTTGCCGCACCCCAGATAGGCCTTAATAAGAGGATGCTCGCAATCTATGTGGAGAATGAGGATGGAGAAGCGGAATATGATTATATGCTGATCAATCCTAAAGTGAAGAGCCATTCCGTGAACCAAACCTATCTGCCCGGCGGTGAAGGCTGCCTCAGCGTCGATGAAGATATCGAAGGGCTCGTCCACCGGTATCAGAGGATACGTGTCACAGCAACGACGACAGACGGGGAGAAAATCGAAATCAAAGCGAAAGGTTACCTCGCGGTCATACTTCAGCATGAACTGGATCATCTGGACGGCATCCTGTTTTATGACCACATCGACAAAGACTTTCCGAACGATCCTAAAATCGGCGCCAAGCCGCTGGAATAACAAAAACCCGTGACACCACGGGTTTTACAGGAAATCATCCCGGCGTTCTTTGAACGGGATGTTTTTTTCATAGAGCAGGGGTTTCAGTTCATCAAAAGTGTCCAGGTCCAATACTTCCGGATCTTTGCCGTGCCTCGGGCGGTGGACATCTTCAGCATCTGAATCCGCTGCATATTCATAGGTCATCACCACGCCTTTGTCACGGACGTTGAACTCGAGGCGGCTGAAATTCCGATCTTCACGCTCCGCCTCCATTAGTATGCGGGTCAATAAGTTTTGTGCTTTCACAAGTTTCCCTCCATTCACTACTATTATAAAGTCTTTGCATGCAAGTCGTCTATATTGTAGAATAAAAAGTAAGTGGATGGGGGATGCAGTCATCATGCTCAAACGGTCATGCCGCATATTCAGGCAGGGACCGGGACGCATTCCCGGAAGAGAATGTTCATTAGGCAGTGAATTCAGGAAGTGAGAATGATCCTAAAATTGTGCTTAACTTATATGAGCACAATTTTTTTGATGATATTTAGATCAACACTATATATATTTTTAATAAAAAGGAGAAATGGACATGGCAGTATTCAAAGTGTTTTATCAGGAAAACCTGACCGACCGCATCATTCGTGAAGATACGCATACAAAGTATTTCGAAGCAGAGTCGGAAACGGAAGTCCGCAGGATTTTAAGCGACTCGGGTTACAATATCGAGCTTGTCGAGGAACTCAGCGATGCTCACCTGAATTACGAAAAAGAAAACAATTCACAATTTAAGGTGGAGAATTTATAATGTCACTTGAAAAACAGGAAGTCGGCGTATACGCACTGGGCGGCCTCGGTGAAATCGGCAAGAACATGTATTGTGTCGAATATAAGGATGAAATCATCATCATTGATGCAGGCATCAAGTTCCCGGATGACGAGCAGCTCGGCATCGACTATGTCATTCCCGACTACAGCTATCTGATTGAAAACCAATCCAAAATCAAAGCACTCATCGTTACACACGGGCATGAGGACCACATCGGCGGTATACCGTTTCTATTGAAAGAGATCAACGTACCGATTTATTCCGGTCCGCTTGCACTCGGGCTGATACGCAACAAATTGGAAGAGCATCGCTTGCTGCGTACGGCGGAATTGAATGAAATCCAGGAGGACAGCGTGCTGGACTTCGGCAATATGACCGTTGATTTCTTTCTGGTCACACACTCCATACCGGAAGCGTACGGAGTGGTCGTCAGGACACCGGAAGGCAACATCGTGCACACCGGTGACTTCAAGTTCGACTTCACGCCTGTCGGTGAGCCGGCAAACATTGCCAAAATGGCCCAGCTCGGCGAGGAAGGCGTCTTATGCCTCCTATCCGACTCGACGAACGCCACCGTCCCGAACTTCACAATCAGTGAAAAATCGGTTGGACAGAATGTCGAGGATATATTCAGGAAGTGTACGGGCAGGATCATCTTCGCGACATTCGCATCCAATATCTACCGCGTACAGCAGGCGATCGATGCCGCAGTCAAACTGGACCGCAAGATCTGCATTTTCGGACGCAGCATGGAAAACAACATCAAAATCGGTACGGAGCTCGGCTACATCAAAGCGCCGCCCGAAACATTCATCGAACCGAAGATGATCAACAAAATCGAAAAGCACAAAGTGATGATCCTGTGTACAGGATCACAGGGGGAGCCTATGGCGGCACTGTCCAGGATCGCCAACGGCACCCACCGCCAGATCAGCATCATCCCGGATGACACAGTCATTTTCAGTTCTTCACCGATTCCGGGCAACACACTGAGCGTCAACCGCACGATCAATTCATTGTTCAAAGCCGGAGCGGATGTCATCCACGGCCGTCTCTCCAACATCCATACTTCAGGTCATGGTTCCCAGGAGGAGCAGAAACTGATGCTGCGCCTGATCAGGCCGAAATATTTCATGCCGATCCACGGGGAGTACCGCATGCTGAAACTGCATAAAGACCTGGCCGTCTCCACAGGCATGGAAGAGGAGAATGTCTTCATCACGGAAATCGGCGACGTCGTCGCACTGACAAAAGATTCGGCGCGCTTGAGCCACCGTGTACAGGCAGGGACAGTGTTTGTTGACGGCATAGGCATCGGGGATATCGGAAATATCGTCCTCCGTGACCGTAAGGATCTGTCCGAGGAGGGGCTGGCCATCGTCGTCGTTTCCATCGACTTCGAGACGAAGCAGCTGCTCAGCGGCCCGGACATCATCTCCCGCGGATTCGTGTACATGCGTGAATCCTACGGACTCATCCGCAGTGCGGAGAGGAAAATAAAAGACGATGTGACCAAGCTGCTTGAATCCAAGGAGAATGTCGAGTGGTTCAACGTCAAACAGCTCATCATCGAAGAACTCAGCCAGCACCTTTACAGAAAAACGAAACGCAGTCCCATGATCCTGCCAATGATCATGAGGATCAATGACGAGAAACTCCAAAAGAAGTAGTAGATGAAACAACCGCCCCGGCAGATCTGCCGGGGCGGTTTTGGTGTCTCCATCATCTTAAGTCTTCACGGCAGTCACTGCCGCCACGCCTCTAATCCATCATCTTCTTTTCAAAAGCCGTCAAATCACTGTCCCCGCCGATCGCAATCAATACATCATCACGTTCTATCTCCAAATTCGGGTCCGGTGAAATGATGATCGAGTCATCCCGTTTTATTGCTATGATGCTGATGCCGTAAGTCGCACGGATATCCAGCTCGAGGATCGACCGCCCCGCCAGTTTCTTTCCGGCAAGATATTCCACGACCGAGAATTCATCGCTCAGCTCCAGGTAATCCAGCACCGAACTCGACATCATCTTGTGGGCGATGCGGCGGCCCATATCTCGTTCCGGGTGGACGACATAATCTGCACCGATCTTCTCGAGCACCCGGGCGTGGTACATGCTCTGTGCTTTCACGGTGACTCTCTTGACGCCGATATCCTTTAAAAGAAGTGTGGTCAGGATACTCGACTGGATGTTGTCCCCGATCGCCACGATGACATGATCGAAATTTCTGAGCCCGAGATCCTTCAGCACGGACTCTTCCGTTGTATCTGCAATCACCGACTGAGTGGCGATATCCTGAAAATCCTTCACCCTTTCCTGATCCCTGTCAATGGCAAGCACGTTGGCATCCAGTTCATTCAGCTCCTCCACTATGCTGCCGCCGAATCTGCCGAGTCCGATCACTGCGAATTCCTTTTTCATTCCTGACTCCTCCGCTTCTTAAAACATCTTTTCCAACCATAATTCATATAATAAACTTCCTGCTGTAAAATTCAACAAATAAATGAAAAAACCGCGTCCTGTGACGGACGCGGCCAAATTGACCAGGCCTAGTACCCTTCCTCATTCCTGCCTTCCACATATTCGGTGTTGAATATGAACAGCCTCAGGAGAAGTATGATACTCGGTATCAACAGCAGCAGTCCAAGTATGAAAGCGATGGTCAGGCTGAAAGCCATCGATTCATTTACAACACTTGTGTTGATATCAATATAAGGGTACAGGATGTACGGCAGCTTGCTGATGCCGTATCCGTAGAATGCAAAGCCGAATTGAAGCATGATCATGATGAAGGCGAGCCCGAAGTGCCGCTTCCTCCATATCAGGAAGACCGCGATGATCATCGACAGCAGGCTCAGGCCGAATAGATACCAGTAGTCCTGCGCAGCCACGAAGTGTTCAAGGTTGTGTTCCCTTAAGCTTAAGAACGTGAACTGGCTGATTACAAGCATCGGCAGTGTCCAGATCATGAACCAGCCCCTGAATGTTTCCATGGCACTTTCATTTTTCGCTTTTGCTGCATAGTAAGTCAAAAATCCGCTGGATATATAAAGGACCAGTATGATCGCCAGGAAAACGACGGTCCAGGCATAGGGGCTGAGCAGCAGCTCCATGACATCGAGCTGCACCCCGTCACCATCCCCATAAATATATCCACCCTCCGAGATCACCAGCACCACCGATAGTGATGCCGGAATCAGGAGACCAGTCACCCCGTAAAGGAACGCCCACGATTTACGCGGTTTTGTCGCATAGGAATTGAATGCATAATAACTCCCGCGGATGGCAAGCAGAATCAGCGCGATGCTCCCGGGGATCAGCAGTGTCGTGCCGAAGTAGTAAGCCGTGTCGGGATAAAACCCGACGATGCCGACGAAGAAGAACACGAAGAAAACATTCGTCACTTCCCAGACCGGGCTCAAATAACGCTGGATGATATGACTGACTTTCCGGTGCTGTCCGGTCTGTATCGCATAATAGTTGAAGAACCCCGCACCAAAGTCGATGGCTGCGACGATGATATATCCGTATAGAAAGGTCCAGAGCACCGTGATGCCGATCATTTCATAGTTCAAGTCCATCATTTGGCATCCACTCCCTCACCATAATATTCCGCGCGTGAAGATTCGGCTGAGCTGTTGTTGAACATTTTGATCAATACATATGCACATGTAAACCCGAGCACGATGTATAGTATGATGAATGCGATCAGCACCATGCCAAGACCTTCCGCATTCGTCACGGCTTCCGCCACCCGCATATAGCCGCGGATGATCCACGGCTGACGGCCCATCTCAGCCAGGAACCAGCCTGCCTCGATGGCCATCATGGATAACGGTCCGGTCAGGAAGTAGGCGTATAACAGTGCCGGATGATGTTCATTGAACCGGGTGAACTTCTTGACGATGAAGTAAATCACCGAGACACCGAAGGCATACATCCCGAACATGACCATCAGGTCGAAGAAATAGTGTATGACCAGAGGCGGATGCTCTTCTTCAGGTATATCGTTCAGTCCGGTCACTTCCGTATCGAAGGAATTGCCTGACAGGAAGCTGAGCGCCCAAGGGATCCTGAGGGCATAGTTCACTTCCTGGTTTTCCTCATCCAATATGCCGAACAAGACCAGGTCGGCATGGGTTTCGGTCTCGAAATGCCATTCCATCGCCGCCAGTTTTTCCGGCTGCTCGTTATGAAGGAATTTAGCCGAGAAGTCCCCTGCAACGATTGTGAGCAGACTCATGATGACACCGATGGACATCGTCACTTTCAAAGCCTTTTTATGGTACTCGCGGTCTTTTTCAAATTTATTTTTGATGAGCTTGTATGCGGCGATTGATGCAAGGATGAATGCTGCTGTCATATACGCCGTCGCGACCACGTGGAAGACCCTCACATAGACTGAGGGGTTCAGCATCGCTGCCACAGGATCGATGTTGACGAATGTCTCTTCAGACAGTTCGAATCCGGCCGGTGTATTCATGAAAGAGTTCACCGAAGTGATGAATACGGCCGACAACGTGGAACCGATGACGATTGGTATGTTCAGCAGCCAATGATGCCAGGGGTTTTTAAAGCGTCCCCATGTATATAGAAAGATCCCAAGGAATATGGCTTCAAAGAAGAACGCAAAAGTTTCCATGAACAGCGGCAGCGCGATGATCTGCCCGCCAAGCCTCATGAAGTCCGGCCATATCAGTGAAAGCTGCAGGCCGATGATCGTGCCTGTCACGACCCCCACTGCAACGGTCACTGTGAAGCCTTTGGCAATCCGTCTTGCCATCGTCAAGTATTGCGAGTCTTTCTTTTTGATTCCCAGAAATTCCATGACCATGATGACTATGGGTATACCGACGCCGATAGTGGCAAAGATAATATGAAAACCAAGAGTACTTGCTGTTATTATACGTCCTAACAGAACATCATCCACTTAAATCACTCCTTATATCCGTACCCCTAATTATATAACCATTTCACCGCATTTCAATCGGTGTTACATGACAATATTGTGAAAAAATGTTCAATAAAGGCCGGGCGCTCCGAAAACGTTCATCCTGTTTCCATCCAAAAATGAAGACACATGAATCCACATCAGCCTGAGGTGAATTTCATGTGTCCGGGTTAACTTATATACGCTCTGTGTACTCTTTGATGAGCGCATTCACCGTTTCCGCATCCGGTGAACGCAATGCAGTTTCAGCCAGGTGTTGCATATCCGTCTTCTTGAGGTTTTTGATCTGCCTGCGCGCTTTCAACACACTGCCTGCACTCATTGAAAACTCATCGAGACCAAGGCCGATCAGGAGTGGCACCGCCTCAGGGTCCCCCGCCATCTCACCGCACATGCCGACCCATTTGTCCTCTGCATGCGCCGATTTGATGACGTTGTCGATCAGGCGCAGCAATGCCGGATGGCCGGGCTGATAAAGGTAGGAGACGTTCTCGTTCATACGGTCGGCAGCAAATGTATACTGGATCAGGTCGTTCGTCCCGATGCTGAAGAAGTCCACCACTTTGGCGAATTCATCCGCAAGGATGGCAGCCGATGGTATTTCGACCATGATGCCGACTTCTATATCATCTTTGACATCCACTTTATCCGCCTTCAGTTCATCTCTGCACTCGACCAGCAGTGCTTTCGCTTCCTCGAACTCCTGTATCGTCGCGATCATCGGAAACATGATTTTCAGATTCCCGTGCACGCTCGCCCGGAGCAGTGCACGGAGCTGCGTCCTGAAGAGTTCTTTATTGCCGAGGGCCAAGCGTACCGCCCTGTAGCCGAGGAATGGATTGAGCTCTTTCGGCATATCGAGGGCCGGAACTTCCTTGTCGCCCCCGATGTCGATCGTCCGCACGACGACGGGTTGATCATCCATTTTCTCAAGGACGCTCTTATAAGCTTCATATTGCTCATCCTCTTCCGGCAATGTATCGCGGCCCATATACAGGAATTCCGTACGGAACAGGCCGATGCCCTCTGCACCATTCGCAAGCACACCGTCCACATCATCCGGGGTGCCGATATTTGCAGCAAGCTCGACTGTCACGCCGTCCTGCGTCTTGGTTTCATCGCCCTTCAGTTCAAGCAGGTTTTCCCTTTCCTGCTCCAGGTTTTCGGCCTTCAGTTCATAGGCTTTGATCTCCTTTGCGGTGGCGCCGATGATGACATCTCCGACTGTGCCGTCAACGATCACCATGCCGCCGCCAGCGGCTGAAGCCGTCACCTCTTTCGTCCCCACGACTGCAGGGATTTCCAGGGAACGCGCCATGATTGCAGAATGGGATGTGCGCCCGCCGGCGTTCGTCACAAAACCTTTGACGAACCGTTTATCGAGCTGCGCGGTATCCGAAGGCGTCAGATCATCGGCGATGATGATGACCGCCTCATCAATGGATGCAGGGTCCGGCAGGGGACGTCCGAGCAGATGTGAAAGCACCCGCTTGGAGACGTCCTTGATATCTGCGGCACGCTCCTTCATATACTCATTTTCCATATTTTCAAACGTGCTGATGAACTGATCCCGCACTTCCACCAGTGCCTGCGGCGCGCTCCGTAATTCACCGGTGACCTTCTCTTCGATGGGACCGATGAATTCAGGGTCGTCGAGAACCAATAGGTGTGCCTCGAAAATGGCCGCGTGTTCAGGCCCTACAGCCTTTTCTGCATGGTTGCGGATTTTGGTGATTTCCACTTTTGTATTGTGGATGCTGTCCCTGAACTTTTGAACTTCCTCTGCCGATGCACTGCCTTCGATTGAAGTTTCAGTGAAATTCAAATCCGGTTCTGCGAGAGAGTAGGCTTTTGCCATCGCTATGCCCTCACTCGCACCGATTCCATTCAGTATTTTTGACATTAGCCAGTCAGCCCTTCTCTGCTTAATGTATCCGTCACCGCCTGCAGAGCCTCTTCCTCATCGTTGCCGTCTGCATAGACCGTGACTTCCGAATCTTTCCCCACACCAAGTGACATGACGCCCATGATGGATTTCAAATTCACTTTCTTGCCGTTGAACTCCAGCTGCAGATCCGCATCGAACTTCGACGCCGTCTGCACCAGGATCGTCGCCGGCCTTGCATGTATACCTGTTTCATCCGTTATAAAATATGATTTTTGCTCCATTGCTGATTAGCTCCTTTTTGTCATGAAATAAAATGATTATATTTGGGTTTATCCTTAACCGTTCACATCAACCTGCACAACAGCGAGAGCCGACAAAGTGTCAGCTCCCGGTTCAGGCAGCTTCATTCCTTAAATGCTGCATTACATGGTCGATATGGTCATTCCCGAGCTTCCTCATCAGATAGTAGCTGATTGCGGCCCCGAGAACATTGCCGATGATGGTCACAAGACCGAATCTGCTGAATTTCTGCTTTTTGCTTATTCTCCTGAAGACGAAAGGCGTAATTCTTTTACGGACCAGGTCACTCCCGATGCTTGTGGCCATGACCAGTGCGCGTGTAACGATGTCATCGCTCGTGGACGATACATCATCATGGTCTATCTCGAAGATTTCCTCAATCTCGCCGTGTATCTCCCTCATCAATTTGATGTCGGTGCCGACATCGAGGAACGGAATCGGCACAACGGCCGCTATGGCAGAAGTCCTCGCTTTCTTCTGCACAAGTGCCTGTGCTTTTTCCTGTTTATCCTTCAGATTTTGTTCAGTCATTTGATATTGAACCATAAATAACCCTCTTCTCTTCAAGAATACTTATCTAATGTTTACAATACCCAAATCTCCGGTTTTTAATCGTTGGCGAGCTTTATCGTTACAATTTTCAAATACTTCCCGTTCCTGTATCCGCTGGTCGTCCTGAAGTCTTTCGGCAGTCCTTTGACATCCTGCAGGGTATACCCGCGGCCCATGTGCTTCATCGTTTCATCAATCTGCTTTTTGAACTGGTTCAGCGTGAATGTCTCCAGGTTCTGGCTTAAGATCAGTTCTCCACCCGGTTTCAATATTTTAACGGCTTCACGTATCAATTTCGGGTAATCCCGCCCGACCTTGAAGACTTTCTTCTTATTGCGGCTGAAGCTCGGTGGGTCGATCAATATCGTATCGAACTGATGATCCTGCCTCTCCGCATATTTAAGGTAGTCGAAAGTATCCATGATATGGATATGGTGATTGTCGAGCGGCAGGTCGTTCACATTGAAGTTTTCCGTGACGAGCGCCGTCGTCCTGCCTGCCATGTCCACACTGGTGGTGGACATGCCGGAAAGGGCCGCTGCAACAGAAAATGAACCGCTGTAGGCAAAGAGATTCAAAAACGCTTCATTATGGGAGTGTTTATTTTTAAGCAGCGCCTTTCTAGTTTCCCGCTGATCGAGGAAAAGCCCCGTCATCGGCCCGGCCGTCAAGTTCACGTTGAAACGCATGCCGCTTTCCGTGACGATGATTCTTTCCGGCGCATTGCCCGTCACGGGAGTGTTCTCGATCTGCATCCGGCCGTCAATGGAGAACCTTGTCTGTTCGGTGATCGATTCCGGGGTGAGGGTCTCTATCAGCACCTGGACGACCAGGTTGCGGATCTTATATATCCCCGCGGAATAATAAGTGATCAGAAGGTGTCCGTTGAAGTCATCGATGGACAGACCGCCGATGCCGTCGCCTATTTCATTGAAGATGCGGAATACATCCGTATCCTCCTGATTATAAAGCGGTGTCCTCTCCTCGATCGCTGTAATGATCTTCTCCCTGATGAACCGTTCGTCTATCTGTACATCCTCATCCCTGCTGAGGATCCAGCCATGGGTCCGCTGTTCGAAGCTCATCATCGCATAACCGATGAATGCTCCGAGATAGTCCGTCAGCTCCACCACTTCACCGTCCTTCAAAAAGACGGCATCACTCAGGTCTTCTTCGGCGATATTCAACCGCCCTTTATGGAAAGGTCTTTCAGCGCCCTTTTTCAATTGTATAGTATTCATTCAAAACCATCCTTTGTAATGAGGAACCTGTGTATGATGCTTGCGGTGAGTGCACTGGTGCGGTCCCCCGCATCAAGCGCCGGTGCAGTTTCACTGATGTCGAAACTGACGAGGTTGTCCACGCCCGCAAGCCTTTCGATCAGGTCATGTATCTCCACCGAAGTGAACCCGTTCGGCAATCCCATGCTGACACCGGGTGCATACGCTTCGGCCACGGCATCCATGCACAATGTCGCAAAGACGTAGTCATAGTTGCCGAGCGCCTTGAACATGTAGTCCGTCACTTTGGGGGAGCTGCGCATCTCATTGATCTTCGCATAATTCACATTGAGCGCATCCGCGGTATCGAACAAGGTGCCGGTATTTCCGCTCTCCTGGATGCCGAGCACAAAATAATCCACATTGGTATCCTTGGTCAGTATCTGGTAGAACATGGTTCCGGATGTCGCCCGGTCCTCGATCCTGAGATCGAAATGCGCGTCGAAATTAAGGACCGCCATCTTTGCATCGGGATGCGCCTCGCGGACCCCGAGATAGTGCCCGTATAATGTTTCGTGCCCCCCGCCGATGATGAGCGGGAAGTCTTTATTGTTTAAGATTTCCGCCGTCGCGCTGCCGAGTGCCTGCTGTGAAGACTCCAGATCTTCCGTGCCCATCACGGTGCCGTAGTCGTAGATTTCTTCAGTATAAGGCAGGCCTGCAAGCTTTTCACGGACCTTGAAAGGCCCTTCCGCGGCTCCCGCGCGGCCTTTATTGCGCATGACGCCTTCGTCGGAGGCAAACCCGAGGAAGACGGGCGCCGGGTGCGCCGTCTCCTTCTTCCCATAATCCTCCAGTACCTGGTGGATCCTTTCTTTGACATCAGGATGATCAACGCGACCTTTGAGATCATGCTTTCTTATTTCTGTCATTTGTCGTCCCTCCATTGAATTCTTTAAAGATGCTGAACAGAACAAGCGGCGTCGTCAGCAGCACGAGTATGATGTTGAACGGCAGAATGAACAGCGACAGCTCAACATCATGGTAAACCGTCACAAACAGGCTCACCGTCAGTTTGAGCCACAATGCAATGATGACGATCATCTGCCTGTGGTAGTGGATGTTCTTCCACATGTTCATGACTGTGAAGAACAGATAGGCCAGAGCAAGCACCAGCGTCAGGAACAGGTTGATCCACTCATAGAGGTGGCTCATCTGTGACAATCTGAAATGACCTTCCGTGAACACACCCTGCCTGTTGTTGAACTCCACGCCGATGAATACAAGCACCAGCAGACCGAGCAGAAGCTCAAGATAGTTGACCTTGAGCCAGCCCGGCACGCCGATCTCCAGGAAATCTTTGATCCGTGTGAGCAGGCTGTTCCTGAACCGGTAGATCTTCTCCGAAAACCCGAGGTACTGGTTCGGATTCAGTCTGTTCATGCCCCGCTTGGAACTTCTGGACATATCCTCCCCGCTTCTTGCCTTCGGCTTTTTAAGGAAATTTTTGGATTTCGATAAGAAGACGCCCACCCAGAGTGCGAGCAGGGACAACACCAGCACCAGGGCGAAGAACATGTTGACGCTGAGCACATCCGCCGGGCTCAGTGCATCTTCGATATTCGCATACACCGCGTTTTGGGTGAAGAAATAAGCGACGCCGTAGAAGAACATGATGATCATGTAATGCTCTTTCCGGTGCAGCGGGTCCAAATATTCATTGAAGATGTTATAGAGCAGGTGAACCATGAATGCAATGAGGAAGAGGAGTGCCCACCATCCGTACACCTGCATCATCAATATGGTCGTGACGATGAATAAGAACAGCGCCAGGCCCATGAAGAAGAAAGACAGTACACCGTCATACCTGGTGGTGTCCCGGACCGTCTTGCCGATCATGAACATGAATACCCCGAATATGATCATGAGGATGCCGGCGATGATCGGGAAATCCCCGATCAGGATCGACAGCATATTCATCACCTCAAGGAAAAACGCGTTCACCAGATCCCATATCGTCTCTATATCGGCTTCGTCCACGGGAGTGCCGTCTGCCGCATCCCGGATCCTGCCCGTGTTGAATAGAATGAAAATGCCCAATATAATGAAGAACAAGCCGAGCAGCAGGCTGATGTGCACTTCACTCTGATCCCTGAATTTTTTTAACATCTGTTTCACCTCAGTCCCTCCCCATTATAGTAGAAATAGAGGAAGAATGCATTCTGTAAGTGACGGAAGGCGCATTTTAAGATGTGCTTCATCATCGGAAAAAACTTTTGAATATGTATGTTTAGCTTCACAGGGCGTGGGTATATATGGAGTACAGATAATAATATAATATATTGATATTCTCCCAGGAGAGTGATTCAAGTGGCTGGAAACAAAGATAAAAAAGATGTGTTCGAAGAAGAGAAGCGTGAACAGGCTCGCGAAGAAGAGCGTGGCGCAAATGAAAATACAAAAGATCTGGAAAGCAAAGATGCGAAAGAAGGCGAAGCGCAGACGAAAGAAGATCTGCAGGACGCCTATGAATAGCAATACAGCTTTACAGCTTCAAGGTTTGTAGTTTTAAGGTTTGGTTTCACAGCTTTATGCAAGAGGAAAGCACCCGCATGCGGGTGCTTTTTTGTGTGTCTGTGTGGGTGGCTGTCCGGGTTTTGTCTTCGGCTCCGGATGGGGATGCCGGTGCTGAGTCGGCTGTCCGGATTTTGTCTTCGG
>NZ_FRCF01000002.1:784188-903650 GCF_900142805.1 Lacicoccus alkaliphilus DSM 16010
GCTGAGTCGGCTGTCCGGATTTTGTCTTCGGCTCCGGATGGAGATGACATCGCTGAGTCGGCTGTCCGGATTTTATTCTTACACAGCGAAATCAGCACCCGGAATCGCCAAATCCAGACTGCTTCCCGCTAAACCTGCTCCCCCTTCGTTCGCAGGCATGAGTTAGACACGCAGAAGCCCCGCCACTTGCACAAAGATGAAAAACACCCGCCGAAGCGGGTGTTGCCAATCTACTTCATTGCCCTCTGTCCGATATCGCTGCGGTGGAACAGGTCCTCTGATTCATATTCAACCTGCGCCACACCTGTATAGGCCTCTTCGAGCGCATCCTCGATGGTGGCGCCGTGGCCGCAGACGAGCAGCACCCTGCCGCCGGAAGTGACGGGTGTTCCTGCATCCGTACGGCTCAATCCGCTGACAAAGCTCCTGGTGGATATGACTTCAGGTATATTGACGGCTTTCCCTTTTTCATAATCACCCGGATAGCCTTTGCTTGCGAGCATCACGCCCGCGACAAAACCTTCCTTCCACTCCAGCTCGAATGGTTTTTTTGTATACATATGCTCCAGCACTTCTCCCAGGTCGCTTTTCAGCAGGCTGAGGAGCACCTGTGCCTCAGGATCGCCGAATCTCGCATTGAATTCTATGACCTTGACGCCGTCTTCAGTGACCATGGCGCCGAGGTACATCACGCCGAAGTAGCTGAGCCCCTCATCCATCATCGCCCGGGTCATCGGTTTGACGATCTTCTCGACCGCTTCGATCCGGGCACTTTCGGGGATATGCGTCACTGGCGCATACGCCCCCATGCCGCCGGTGTTCGGCCCCTCGTCCCCGTCGAATGCCCGTTTATGATCCTGTGCCATCACTTCGAAAGGATAGATGAATTCCTCATTCACAAGCACCATCAGACTGAACTCTTCACCTTCCAGGTACTCCTCGATGACGACCTGACCTTCCGAGCCGTCCATCATATCATGGAGCGCTTCCCGGGCAGTCTCCTCGTCCATCGCAACGACGACGCCCTTGCCCGCGGCAAGGCCGTCCTTTTTTATGACGATCGGCGTCCCCACCTGATCAAGGTACTCCTGTGCAGCATCATAATCTGTAAACAATTCATATTTCGCGGTCGGAATATCATATTTTTTCATGATTGCTTTCGAAAATGCCTTTGAAGATTCAAGGCGCGCCTCAAATTTCCTCGGGCCGAACACTTTTATGTCATGCTGGCGTTCGAGGAAATCGACCAGGCCTTCCGAAAGGGGGGCTTCCGGGCCGATCACCGCCCACTCGACGGCTTCACGGTCGCATACTTCCGCCACTGCATTGAAATCATCGAGATCCACATCATTCGCCACTTTGGCCATCCCGCCCATCGCATAATTGCCCGGAATTGCCACAACCTCCGTCACGGACGGGGATTCGTAAAATTTCTTCACAAGTGCATGTTCGCGTCCGCCACTGCCTATCACTGCTACTTTCATTGTCGAGCCTCCATTATAAGATAAAATCCATGCCTCACGTTCAGAGCATTAATGTTTGAAATGACGCATGCCTGTGAACACCATGGCGATGCCGTGCGCGTTGCAGTAGTCGATCGACTCCTGATCACGTTTCGAACCGCCCGGCTGGATGATCGCTTTGATGCCGTGTTCATGTGCGAGCGCCACGGAATCGGGCATCGGGAAGAAGCCGTCGCTCGCGAGCACAACATCACCATCCAGCTGGATGGCCCGTTCTGCTGCGATCTTCAATGCACCGACACGGTTCATCTGACCGGCGCCGATGCCGACGGTCTGTTTATCATTGGCAAGCACGATCGCATTCGATTTGACGTGCTTCGCCACTTCCCAGGCAAGGACGAGTGCTTTCATCTGCTTTTCAGTCGGTGACGTTTCCGTCACCACGTCAATCGTCGACTCGTTCAGCCTGCCGGTGTCACGGTCCTGGACGAGATAGCCGCCGGACACGCTGACGAATTCATCGCCGTCCACTTCTTCTGTGAAGTCGACTGTGAGCAGGCGCAGGTTCTCTTTATTGTCGAACACTTCAAGTGCGCCGTTCGTATAGGACGGTGCGATGACGACTTCCAGGAATATTTTGCTCATCGCTTCCGCCGCCGCACTGTCCACCGGCCGGTTCAGGGCGATGATGCCCCCGAAGATCGACTGGCTGTCCGCTTCGAATGCATTGTTGAATGCCTCGACCATCGTCTCACCCGTGCCGACGCCGCATGGATTCATGTGCTTGACGGCGACCGCCACAGGCAGGTCGAACTTCTTGGCGAGCGCAAATGCACTGTCTGCGTCACGCAGGTTGTTGTAGCTGAGCTGCTTGCCCTGCAGCACCTGCGCATTCAGGATGGTGTTCTTATCTTCCGTCGTCTTGACGAGTTTCGCATCCTGGTGCGGGTTCTCACCGTACCTCAACGTGCGCTCGCTGTCCGTGAAATAGCTGACGATTGCACGGTCGTATTCGGCAGTATGCCTGAACGCACGGATGCTTAATGTACGGCGGTATTCGAGATCCAGTGTGCCCGCTTCGATATGCCCGAGCACTTCATCATAATCCTGCGGATTGACGACGGTCGTGACATGCTTGAAATTCTTCGCTGCCGCACGGAGCATCGTCGGACCGCCGATATCGATGTTTTCCACCGCTTCGGCCTCAGTCACACCTTCTTTGGCGACCGTTTCCCTGAACGGGTAGAGGTTGACCACGACGAGGTCGATCGCCTCGATCGCGTTCGACTTCATTTCCTCCGCGTGGGACGGGTTGTCACGGTCTGCCAGGATGCCGCCGTGGACTTTCGGATGGAGCGTCTTCACACGCCCGTCCATGATTTCTTCAAACTGCGTCAGATCACTGACACTGGAAACGTCGATGCCGAAACTTTTGATCTTCTCGTACGTTCCGCCCGTGGAATAAATTTCATAGCCTGCCCGGGAGAGCCCCTGCACAAAATTTTCGAGTCCTGCCTTGTTGGATACGCTGATTAATGCTTTCACTATTCGTCCTCCTCACCTTTTGCTAAAACCAATTTCACTGCCTGCGGATACAGCTGGTATTCGACGCTGTGGATTTTATCCTCAAGATCTGCGAGTGTGTCTTCCGGATCGACCCCGACCGGCACCTGGGCGATGATCTCACCCGTATCGATGCCGGCGTCGACGAAATGCACGGTCACACCCGTCTCACCGACGCCGGCGCGGAATGCATCACCGATCGCATCCGCACCTTTGAAGTCCGGGAGCAGCGACGGGTGGATGTTGATGATCTTTCCTGGATACCTCCCGACGAAATCCGCGGATAGGATCCGCATGAAGCCTGCAAGCAGTATATACTCTATATTATACATCTTCAGAACATTCAGTATATCACTTTCGAAATCCGCCCTGCCATCGTATTTCGAACGCTCGACGACAATATAGTCGATATCATGGTTGATCGCGCGCTGGATTGCATAGGCTTCATTGTAATCGGATATCAAAAGGGCGATGTCGATACCCGTCTGAGCCTGCTTTCGGACGAGGTTTTCAAAATTGGTCCCGCCGCCGGACGCAAAGACCGCCACGCGTGGTCTACTCATGGATCGTGATGCCTTCATTGCCGGTGATCGTACCGATTGCGACCGCTTTTTCACCTTCGGCCTTCAAATGGGCGAGGGCCGCTTCAGCGTCCCCTTCATCCACGATGACCACGAAGCCGATGCCCATGTTGAAGACGTTATATGCTTCATCCATTTCAATCCCGCCCTGTTCAATCAGCCACTGGATGATGGCCGGCAGCTCGATGTCTTTCGTCGAAACGTCGACACCCAGGTTTTCAGGGATGGCGCGCGGAAGGTTTTCAACGAACCCGCCGCCTGTGATATGGCTCATCGCTTTGATGTCCACTTTTTCCATCAGGTGTCTCACCTGCGGCACGTAGATGCGCGTCGGCTCGAGCAGCAGGTCGATCAGCTTCTCATCTTCGAGGTCCGCCTCCACATCGATATTATTGTCTGAAATGATCTTCCTCACCAGGCTGTAACCGTTGGAGTGCACACCGCTCGAAGGCAGGCCGATGATGACGTCACCCGCTTTCACCGTCGAACCGTCGATGTATTCATCCTTTTCGACCGCACCGACCGCAAACCCTGCGATATCATACTCACCCGGCCCGTACATGCTGCCCATCTCGGCCGTCTCGCCGCCGATCAGGGCACAGCCCGCCTGGACGCAACCGGCCGACACACCTTTGACGATATCTGCGACCGTTTCCGGCACCACCTTTTCGACTGCTATGTAATCCAGGAAGTAAAGCGGTTCCGCACCGGTCGTCAAAATATCATTCACACACATCGCCACGGCATCGATGCCGATCGTATCATGCCTGTCATGATCGATTGCAAGCTTCAGTTTCGTGCCGACCCCGTCGGTGCCCGATACAAGCACCGGCTGCTTCAGGTTCAGCTGTGACAGGTCAAACCCTGCGCCAAAGCCGCCCAGGCCCCCGAGCACTTCCGGACGCCTCGTCTGCTTCACATGTGACTTCATCTGCTCGACCGCTTCGTAGCCGGCTTCGATATCGACGCCGGCCTGTTTATACTGCTCGCTCATCACTACACTCCTTTTTGTTTTAGATCTTTTTCCTGAGGAAGGATCGTTTCCTCGATGTCGATCGGGTAATTCCCGGTGAAACAGGCATCACACTGACCTTTTGACCCGAAGCCGTAGTACACTTCATGCATCCTGTCCACGGACAGGTAAGTCAGGGAATCCGCGCCGATTTCCTCACGGATCTCCTCCGGATTCTTCCTGCTTGCGATGATCTCCGCATGCGTCGATACGTCAATGCCGTAATAACAAGGGTTTTTGAGCGGCGGGGAGGACACACCCATGTGCACTTCCTCAGCACCCGCCTGCTTCAATGCCTTGACGATGAAGCGGCTGGTCGTCCCGCGCACGATCGAATCGTCTATGACGATCACCCGTTTGCCTTCGACGATATCCCTGACCGGGGAGAGCTTCATGCGCACCGCACGCTCCCTCGCCTCCTGCCCCGGTGTGATGAATGTCCTGCCGACATAACGGTTCTTCAGCAGCCCCTGCTCCTGCCTGATGCCGGTTGCTTCACTGAAACCGTTTGCCGCGGCAAGCGATGAGTCGGGCACACCGATGACGATGTCCGCCTCGACGTCCATTTCAGTTGCGAGGGCCCTGCCCAGTTCTTTCCTTATCCTGTACGTCGAAGTGTTCCTGAATTCGGAGTCCGCCCGTGCAAAATAGATGTATTCCATCGAACACATATGCGGACTGGTCCTTTCAGTATAATGGTCAAAATCGATGCCGTCATCCGTGATGGTGATCACTTCACCCGCTTCGATGTCCCGTATATACTCCGCACCGATCGCCGTGAACGCACATGTCTCGCTCGCCACGCAGTACGCCCCGTCCTTCTGCCCGAGCATCAGCGGGCGGACGCCGTGTTTATCAAGTGCGACCGTCAGGCTGTCCTCATGCATGATTACAAATGCGAAGGCACCTTTCAGCTGTCTCAGGACTTTTTTTATTTTACTTTTACGATTGCCGGTTTTCTCACGCCGGAGTAAGTGAGCGAAAACTTCAGAATCTGAAGTCGTCTGAAATATCGCCCCGTCGTCTTCCAGAGCCCTGCGCACATTCATGGCGTTGACCAGATTGCCATTTTGCGCAAGCCCAAGGTCACCTGTATGACTTTTGAACAGAAATGGCTGGACATTCGACAGTTCACTGCCACCTGTGGTTGCGTAGCGCACATGCCCGATCGCATGGGGAAAAGGTTTCAGTGATGCGAGCTGTTCTTTCGACAATGCTGATGTCAAAAGTCCCATCCCGCGGGCACCGAACAAATAATCCCCGCTCGAAGCGACGATGCCGGCGCCCTCCTGGCCCCGGTGCTGCAGACTGTGCAGTGCAATATATGTCAATTCACTCGCTTCCGGATGACCCCAGATTCCAAAGATTCCACATTCTTCATTCAGTCCACTGAACTCATGCATGCTGGAATTGCCCCCTTCAACGTTGCGTTGATTTCGTTTAATTCATAGGAGATGTTATAGTTTTTCGCACTGACCCTGAAGGCATCCCCCGAGAATGCACCAATTTCCCGGGCGCCCGTGATCTCAAGACCGGCCGGCGCGACAACAACATAGTTCGATGCGCTTTCGGAAAATAAAAGATCTGCCCGAACGTCCACCGCCACATCGACACCAATGTTGTAATGGCTTGCCAGCTGGGCAAGTTTGACGATCAGGCCGCCGCGCCCAATCGGTGCAATTTTGTGGATCTCACCGGAGATGTACATCTCCTTCAACATGTTGCCCCGTTCAAATTCCAAATCCAGGTCAATCTGCCTGGATACTTTCCTAATGTCACCGTCGATCAGTTTTTCAATTTGTGAACCTTGGAATTGTGCCTTCAAATCGCCGACGATGTAGAGGGCATCACCTTCAGACACCTTGTCTTCTTTTAAAATGCCGATATCTTCAATCAACCCGACCATGCCGATCACCGGCGTCGGCAATACGCTCGCTTGTTTCGTTTCATTGTAAAGGCTGACGTTTCCGGAAACGACAGGTGTGTGGAGTGTCCGGCATGCTTCTGCCATACCTTTCGTCGATGCCTCCAACTGATGGTAGATTTCCGGCTTTTCAGGAGAGCCGTAATTCAGGCAGTCTGTCATCGCCAGCGGCGTCGCACCGGTGGATATGATGTTGCGGAATGCCTGGGCCACGACCTCTTTACCGCCGTTATAGGGATCGGCATATACATAGCGGCTCTTACCGTCAATTGTCATCGATACTGCCTTGTTCGTCCCCTCGATGCGTACGATGCCCGGACCGAACCCGGATTTTTGGATGGTATTCGAACCCACCTGATTGTCGAACTGTTCATAGATGAAGTCTTTGGAAGCCATCGAAGGATGGGAGATCAAAGACTTGAATGCTGCGTCCAGGTCTTCATCCGAATAATCCCTGCGTTCGGAATCAGCTTCCGGTTGACGCCCCTCCAATATATAGACGGGCGCTTCCTCGGACAACTCCTGAACCGGAATGTCTGCATACAATTCATCCTCATAATACAGGCGCAGGCGATCATTGTCCGTGACTTCACCGATCACTGCACTGTCGACCTCCATATCATCGAACAAGTCCAGGAACTTTTGTTCCGAGCCGTCCTCGACCACAAGAAGCATACGTTCCTGCGTTTCGGAAAGCATCATTTCATATGGGGATATACCTTCTTCACGCAAAGGTACTTTGTCCAGGTTCAAAGTGATGCCCGATCCACCTTTCGCTGCCATCTCGGAACTGGATGATGTCAATCCGGCCGCACCCATATCCTGGATGCCGACAAGTTCAGGCATTTCTATCGCCGCAAGTGTCGCTTCCATCAGTTTCCTGCCTGTGAACGGGTCACCGATTTGGACGGACGGACGTTTCGCCTCTGAGTTCTCCGAAAGTTCCTCTGAAGCGAAAGATGCACCATGTATGCCATCACGGCCGGTTTTGAGGCCGACATAGACCACTTTGTTGCCGACACCTTTCGCTGTCCCCTTCTGGATCCTGTCGTGGTCGATCACGCCCACACACATTGCATTGACAAGTGGATTCGTATCATAGGACGGGTCGAATTCAACCTCTCCGGATACAGTCGGCACACCGATGCTGTTGCCGTAGCCGCCGATTCCGCTGACCACACCGCGCAGCAGCCTGCGGTTATTTTTACTTGTCAGTTCACCAAAACGCAATGAGTTCAAAAGGCCGACAGGGCGTGCACCGATCGACACGATGTCCCGGATGATGCCGCCGACCCCTGTAGCAGCGCCTTGATAAGGTTCAACTGCTGAAGGATGATTGTGTGATTCCACTTTGAAGACGACCGCCTGACCATCGCCGATGTCCACTACACCAGCCCCTTCACCGGGGCCCATCAACACTTTTTCGCCTTCGGTCGGGAATTGTCCCAAAAAAGGCTTTGAATGTTTGTATGAACAATGCTCACTCCACATGACGGAGAAAATGCCGATTTCCGTGTAGTTGGGCTCCCTGCCTAAAATCGACACGACTTTTTCATACTCCGCATCAGTCAATCCCATTTCTTTATACAGCTTCTGCTCTTTAATATCTGTCTCAGTAGGTTCAACGAACTGTTTCATGATTTTCCTCCCACGATTTAAGATCCTCAAATAATTTAAAACCGTCCCGGCTGCCGAGAATGGATTCCAATGCTCTCTCAGGATGGGGCATCATGCCCAGGACATTCCCTTTTTTGTTGATGATTCCTGCGATATCCCCTCTGGAACCATTTGGATTCTCGTTATACTTCAAAATGATCTGATCATTATCTTTCAGGTCTGCATATACCTCATCCGTACAGAAATAACAGCCTTCGCCATGGGCGATCGGAAAAATCACATCTTCGTCCTTTGAATAGCTTTTCGTGAACTTCGTTTTATCATTCACTATTTTCAATGACGCATCGCGTGATATGAAAGTATGACCGGTGTTCCGGATCAGTGCACCAGGCAGAAGTCCGATTTCCGTCAATATTTGAAAGCCATTGCAGATGCCCACCACCGGACGGCCTTCATCGGCCATACGGATGACGGCTTTTGTAATCGGTGCAACGCTTGCCATCGCACCTGTCCTCAAGTAGTCCCCGAAAGAGAATCCGCCGGGGATCAAAACGCCGTCGAACCCTTCAAGCGAAGTTTCCCTGTAATCCACATACTCCGCCTCTGCCCCTGCTTTGACGGCTGCATTGTATAGGTCACGGTCACAGTTTGAGCCTGGAAAACGTATCACTGCGTATCTCATCATACCGTCTCCCCATCCAGGATTTTATATTCATATGTCTCGATGACGGTGTTTGCGAATAACCGTTCCGACAAAGAGTTGACGATTTCATCAATCTTGGCCGGTTCGGACTCATCTATATCAAAATAAAGTACTTTGCCCACACGGATATTTGATATTTCATCATGTCCAAAATCTTTGACGGCACGGTCGAGGGCCTCACCTTGTGTATCCAGCACCTGCTCCTGTAATGTGATGATCAGTTCGATTTTCTTCATTATTTCGTCTCCTTCATTTTTTCATAAAATTTTTGGTAGGTATCCACTATGGATCCGGTCTTTTCACGGTATACATCTTTATCGAAATTCTCTCCGGTCCCGACATCCCAGATGCGGCATGTGTCTGGGGAGATTTCGTCGGCAAGGAGTATGTTGCCTTTCTTGTCACGGCCGAACTCTATCTTGAAGTCGACCAGTTGGAGCCCCATCTTCTCCATGATATCGATCAGTGCGACATTGATCTGATTTGCACGCTTTCTCAGTTCATCAATCTCGTCGTGACTCGCGATATCCATGTGGATCACATGTGCGCGGGTGAGGAGCGGATCCCCCAATGAATCATCCTTCAGGAAGAATTCTACAAGGGGCGGCGCAAACTCCTCGCCCTTTTTGAAGCCGAGGCGGTCGATGATGTTGCCGGCTGCCAGGTTCCTTACGACGACCTCCATCGGTATCATGTCGACGCGGCGGACAAGCTGTGTGGTCTCCCCGGTCTTTTCTATGAAATGGGAAGGGATGCCTGCGTCTTCAAGCCGCCCGAAAATATCAGAGGTGATGAGGTTGATGAGCCGTCCCTTACCCGGTGCAAAATCGTGTCTCAATCCGTTGCCTGCCGTCACCTCATCCTTGTACTCGACCTCGAGGACGAACGGGTCGCCGGTTTCGAACATGCGTTTCGCTTTTCCTTCATACAGCAATGTCATGTCTTTCACTCCTTTTCAAAGTCTCTTTTCAAACGCTCCAAAGTCTCTTCCACATCATCCGCAAGCATCGTCACGTGCCCCATCTTACGTTCGGGTTTGCGTGCAGTCTTTCCGTACAGATGGACATGCCATTCCGGGTGCTCGTAGAGGTCGGTGTCGAGCCTGTCGAGGTCCTGTCCGAGCAGATTCATCATGACCGCCGGGCCGTGCTGGAGGACTTTCGGCATCGGCTGCCCCGTCACTGCAAGTATGTGGGCATCGAATTGCGAGATGCTGCATGATTCGATCGTATGGTGCGCGGAGTTGTGCGGACGCGGTGCAATTTCATTCACGTACAGCGCACCTGACGTGTCGATGAAGAATTCAATCGTGAACACTCCGGTGAAATGGAGTTTATTCATGATTTTCTTTACTTCGTCCTCAGCTTCCTTCTGGACGTCGATTCTTGAAGGTGCAATCGTCCTGTAAAGGATCTGATTTCTGTGCAGGTTCTCCTGCAGCGGGAAAATGATCGTCTCACCATTCGTGCTTCTCGCGACCGTGAGGGAGACTTCCCGTTCCAGATCCAGATACTTCTCTGCAATGAACTGTGTGTCCCCGTAGGGGATCGCTTCGTTTTCAAGAGTATCGTCGGAGTCGATCACATACTGACCTTTTCCGTCATAGCCGCCCGTCGCCGTCTTCACGATGACCGGCCAGCCTTCCTTTTCTGCGAATGCCCTGACGTCTTCATCGCCTGCGACACTTGCAAACGGCACGACTTTTGCTCCGGATTGTTCAACTGCACCTTTTTCCGTTTCCCGGTTTTGGAGTGCAAGCAGCGTTCCTGCACCCTGCGGTACATAGTAATCTGATACCATGTGTTCCAGAAGCGGCCCGTCGATGTTTTCGAATTCGTAAGTGATGATGTCCGAGGCGTCACCGAGCTGCTTCAGCGCCTCTTCATCGTCGAATGCCGCATTGATGAATAAGTGACTCGTCGCCTTCGCCGGTGCATCTTCCGACGGATCGAGCACCGCCACTTTGTAGCCCATCCTGAGCGCACTCTGCGCGAGCATCTTGCCCAGTTGTCCGCCGCCGATGATGCCGATTGTTGCTCCCGGATAAATCCTTCTACTTAAGGTCATTCTGCATAGCCTCCACTTTATCTTCCAATGATTGAGTATATTGTGATAACTTCAAATCGATATCCTCATCCGATATCGCAAGCATTTTAGCTGCGAGGATACCGGCATTCTTCGCGCCCGCTTCACCGATTGCCGTCGTCGCGACCGGGATCCCCCCCGGCATCTGGACGATTGAGAGCAATGAATCGAGTCCTTTCAGCGCTTTCGATTCGATCGGCACCCCGATCACCGGCAGATTCGTCAGGCTCGCCACCATGCCCGGCAGGTGCGCTGCGCCCCCGGCCCCGGCGATGATCACTTTGAGCCCTCTCTGCTGGGCACCCTCTGCATAGGCCACCATCTCTTTCGGTGTGCGGTGCGCACTGACCACTTCCGCCTCATATTTGATATCAAATTCCCCGAGCATTTCCGCCGCGAGTTTCATGGTCGGCCAGTCCGAAGAACTGCCCATAATAATGCCAACGGTCATCATTTCATCCTCCTGATTATCCTAAAGTCGAATGTTCTTCTTCATTCTATCAACTAAAAGTATGTAATTCAACTTAATTACGAACATTATTTTATTTAAAAGATTTAACGTTTGTGTATACGAACGATGCAGGGGTGAGAAGGCACCTAATGTTCGTGAAATTTCTTTCATTGAAATTTCTGTGTCTTTCGTACATAATGTATATGGATATAAAGATAACATTAGGAGGAACTTTTTATGACTGCTGAAATTTTAAACGGCCGCGAGATCGCAAAAGATTACCGCGCAGGCCTTGCAGAAGAAGTGGAAAAATTAAAATCAAAGGGCATCACGCCAAACCTGACGGTAGTGATCGCCGGTAACGACGGTGCTTCATTGAGCTACGTCAGATCCAAAAATAAAGCCGCTGAAAAAATCGGCATGACTTCCGATATCGTTCATCTCGACGAAGACGCTTCGGAAGAAGACGTCCTGAACGAAGTGAAACGCCTGAACAATGATGATGCTGTACACGGCATCCTCGTACAGGTGCCGCTCCCGGATCAGGTCGATGAAAATAAAGTGCTTGAAGCCATCTCACCTGAGAAAGACGTGGATGGTTTCAGCCCGGTCAACATCGGACGCCTGTATACAGGTCAGCGCACTTTCGTACCGTGTACACCGCTCGGCATCATGGAACTGCTGAAGCACACAGGCTCTTTGGAAGGTAAAGAGGTCGCGGTCATCGGACGTTCACACATCGTCGGCCAGCCTGTCGCCAAATTGCTGATTGATCAAAATGCGACGGTGACGGTGATGCACTCACGCACTAAAGACATGGTTGAGAAGTTGAAGAACTTCGATGTCGTCGTCTCAGCAGTCGGTAAGCCGGGGCTTGTGAAAGGTTCCGACCTGAAGGAAGGCGCAATCGTCATCGATGTGGGCAACACGATGGTCGACGACAAACTTGTCGGTGATGTCGACTACGACTCAGCTGCCGAAGTTGCAAGCCATATCACACCAGTACCAGGCGGTGTCGGTCCACTCACCATCACAATGGTCCTGAACAACACACTGCTTGCAGCAAAATGGAATAAAGGCATCGAATAATATTGGCATTGAGGAAACCCCGGTCAGGCGACCGGGGTTTTTATTGTTTAAGGGAGGATGATCATTAAATTTCGGTTCACCATCCTTGGCATTCACCAATCGAGACACTGTTAGAGTGTCATCACCACCTCGTTAGCCAATCGAGACACCGTTAAAGTGTCATCACCACCTCGTTCAGCAATCGAGACGCCGTTAAAGTGTCATCACCACCTCGTTCACCCATCGAGACGCCGTTAAAGTGTTAGCACCACCTCGTTCAGCAATCGAGACGCCGTTAAGACCAACCCCCCAGTTCAATCATAATAAAAGCCAAGATCCTTAAATAAAAACTCATATTCCAGACAGGGGTTCTCATATTTCGCATACCGTCCTGAATCGATCAATTTAAAATGTCTGCCCAAAAGTTCACTCACACGCTTTTTGGTCACCACACCTTCTAGAAATTGATGGACTTCCCCCACCTTCAAATCCCGCTCATGACGCAGCACCCCGTACTCACATATCGTGCGGAGCACCGCCTTCTCCTTCGGCTCGACATGACCGCAGCGGCAGCGCACGTGATAACGGCCCACCTCAATCAGGAATCCGCCGCACAACCCGCAGCAGATACCTTTCATCAGGCGGTCGAATTCCGTATCTGACAGTTCACGCGGCCGATACGGACAGTCGATCATGAACGTCTCCACCGCCCGGGCCGTCCTGCCGATGTCCAAAAACTCATTCCAATTTTCTTCAGTGGCCATATGCTGTATCCTGCGTTTGATTTCACTTCTCCTCACGACCTCCACATCGGCATCATCCCTCACCTGCACATCACTATGCGCATTGGTGAAGACGATCATCCCCCTCAAAGCACCCCGCGCCCCGATCCTGCGGTGCATCACGCCCACCTTCTCCATCGATCGCTTCAACTGGATGAAGATATCTTTATTCAGCCTCTTACCGCCGCTGAACCACTTCCCTTCAATATATTCCAGGTCACTCGAATAATTCTTGACGTCAAATACATACATCCCTTCACCTGTGATGACCATCGTATCGATCTGAGTGATGCCGCCCGCATCGATCCATACATCCTTGAAGACTTTCCAGTGCGGGCGCCCGAACTGTTCCAGCCAGTCATCAAATTCACACTCGCCCTCATGACCCGACTTCAACCGCTGCAGCTCCCGGGCAGCCTCCCCATCACCGCCGCCGCGCTTAGACAGAATATGCAACCACTGGTGTTCCAATGTCTTAATCCGCATAATAAAAAAACCTCCCGTCTTCCGTATATGAATGAAAGGAATAAAACACCCTTCACTTATATATGCCGAAAAACAGGAGTTTTGATTTTTTCCGTCTTCAAGTTTATAAATTTTCCTGAGTTGAAATGTCAGCCCCTCCATATGATGAACACGAGATAGACCAGATAAAAGAGGACAAGGACGACGCCTTCGCTCCTGCGGAGATGATGTTCGGTCTTGGCAAATATGAACAACATCAGGGTCGCCAGTATCACAAGCACCATATCGAATATGATGATGCGGCTCACGGCGAGCGGCATGATCACCGAAGCGAGTCCGGTCACGAACAGGATGTTCAAAATGTTGCTGCCGATCATGTTGCCGAGCGCCATCTGGGTCTCACCTTTGAAGGCCGCCATGACCGAGGTCACGAGCTCCGGGAGGGATGTCCCGAGCGCGACGATGGTCAGACCGACCAGGGCCTGCGACATGCCGAGCGCCACGGCGATCTCAGATGCACTCGAGACCACCAGCTCACCGCCGAGTACAATCCCTGCAAGGCCGATCATGAGCACGATGATCAATTTCGCCCAGCCGGCGCTCCGGGCCTCATCAGCGACCTTCAACCGGACCTCGTCATCCAGCGTCGACACTTTGGCACGCTTCGCCTTTTTGAATATGTAGTACATATAAACCCCCAGACCGATCAGCAGGATGGTGCCGTCCACCCTTGAGATGATGCTGTCCTCCGCACCGCTGTACCATCTTTCCCCGACAAGCAGGAGCATGAGTACAGACGCACCGAGTGCAAATATCGTATCCCTGTCCGCCACTTCCCTCTCCACTGCGATGGGCGCCACGATGACGGTGAGTCCCAGCACCAGCGTGATGTTTATGATATTGCTGCCGACGACATTACCGGCCACCATATCGCCGTTGCCTTCCAGGGCCGCAATGATGCTGACCACAGCCTCCGGTGCACTCGTCCCGAACGCGATGATCGTGAGTCCGATGATGATCGGGGAAATGCTCAATTTTTTTGCGATCGTCGAGGCACTGTCGACGAACCAGTCCGCCCCCTTGATCAGGAGCACGAATCCCGCCACAAGCCAAACGTAAGTCATAGAAGTCCCTCCTCGTCAGTCTATCTGTTATTTACCCACTTTTTTGATAAATAAAGACCCCGGGCAGAATGTACTCTGCCGGGGCCCCGCACCCATGATATCCCACCTTAGTTGGAAGACGCGACCGTTTCGCCGATCACGCTCATCTTCGGTCCGAACGGCTCGAAGTGGATGTCCGCTTCCCTGAAGCCGACTTCATGCAGCACTTTGATCATCGCATTCATGAAGTGCATGGAACCGCAGATGTACACGCTCCTGTCCTCCAGACCCTTGAAATCTTCGTGCGTCAAATAACCTGATTCGTCGCTGTATTTTATTTTCACGTCAATCTGCTCTCCAAATGCCTTCATCTCATCCTTGAAAGGATGCATCTCTTCATTCTGCACGCTGTAAATGAACTTCGAGTCCTTATCGGCAGCAATCGCCTCTTCGATCATCGCCATGACGGGCGTTGCACCGACGCCACCTGCGATGAACAGATATTTTTCCTCTTCATGATTCAAGAGGAAATCGCCTGCAGGCGCACTCAGTTCAAGCGTGTCACCGACCTGGATGTCATCATGCATATGATGGGAGACGACGCCGGCCTTGTCGTCCGCACCTTCTTTCTTCACGGCAAACTGCAGACCTTCGTCCGTGCTGATGGAGCAGATCGAGTAGTGGCGCAGCGCCTCATATGGATAATCCGACGGATCCACTTTGACTGTGACGTACTGACCTGCACGGAGGTCGTATTCCACTTCATCGCTCTTGACGGTGTAGCGGACGATGTCTTTTGACAGCTGATCCTTCTTCACCACTTCAAAAGGCACGAAACCGTCCCAGTCGGCTGTCTGGTACATGCCGTTTTCAACATCGATGAATATCTGCGCAATTTCACCGTAATATTCCTCCCATGCATCCAGGATTTCAGGCGTCGCTGCATCCCCGAGCACTTCCTTGATGCCTTCAAGTAGGTTTTCACCTACGATCGGATAATGTTCAGGTCTGACATTGAGGGCGCGGTGTTTATGTGCGATGCCGATGACCGCAGGCACGATCGCCTCCAGATCGTCGATATGGCGGGCTGCCTGCAGCACGGTGAATGCAAGCGCCTTGGGCTGGTCCCCGACTGTCTGGTTCGTCTGATTGAACATGTTCAATAATTCCGGGTGTTTTTTGAACATGTTCTGGTAAAATACCGTGGTGATCGTTGTGCCGTGTGCTTCCAATGCAGGTACAGTGGCCTTGATGATTTCTTTTTTATGAGGTTCCATGAAAACGCTCCCTTTACATAAGATATATATTTTATACATCTTTAATGGTATACTTAAAGGTATAAATTTTCAAGTCCATGAACGTCATTTCATAAATCCGTCAATACTAAATATTAGTATTGATCCATTCATTTCGAGTAAAGTATAAGTGGTGAGGTGAGAAAAGATGAAATTGACATTATACACTGATTATTCGCTCAGGGTGCTCATGTACCTCGGCACCCGTGCTGCCGATGAAAAAGTCCAGATTGATGAAATATCCGACTACTACGGCATTTCCAAAAACCATCTGACAAAGGTCGTGCATCATCTGGCCAGGCTCGATTATATCCACACTGTTCGTGGTCGCGGCGGCGGTATTATGTTAAAATATAAACCAGAAGATCTGAACGTAGGAGAAATTGTACGGAATACAGAGGATAATTTTTACATGGCCGAGTGTTTCAGGCCGGATAATGAATGTGTGCTGACGCCTGTCTGCGGACTGAAATTCGTGCTGAATGATGCACTGAACAATTATCTCAAGACTCTGGACCAGTACACGCTTCAGGATATACTACCCAAAGCACTGATGAGGTGAGCGAATGAATGTTAATTCAATAGTAAAAGTCATGGCCGGCCTGCTGCCGGTCGTCCCGATCACAGCAGACCTGGTGGATGATGCTCCGGGGGCTGAGGCTGAAGTGGCGCCGCAGTATGAAGACTACAGCGGGCCGACGATGGAGGAGGAAATTGCCGCATACAATGACAGCGTGCCGACGATCAGGGGCGTCGAGAGCATCAATGTACAGGTCGGCGACAGCTTCGATCCGATGGCCGGTGTCTATGCGCTTGATAACCGGGACGGTGACATAACGGGCAACATTCAAGTGACACAGGACAATGTGGATACCTCGACAGCCGGGGAGTACACCGTGTCGTACCGTGTCGAAAACAGCCGGAACGGCTGGTTCGAATACACGCGCCAGATCACTGTAAGTCAGGCACCTTCAGACCCGATCCCGCTCGTGCCCCCGACCGCGGCACAACTTGGCGGCGGAGGGCCTGAATCTTCCTGGGAGACATCCACCGTGCAGTTCAACAACATGGAAGATGCCGTCATCAGCACCGGTGATGATTTCGATCCGCGGGAAGACATCCGGATCATCGACACAGACGGCCGTGACATCGCGCACACCGCCTATATTTCAGGCGAGGTGGACACTGACGAGCCGGGTGAATACACGATTGCCTATGCGGTCTTCGACCAGTTCGAAAATCCGCATGCCCATGCCAGAATCATCACCGTGCAGTAGAGCGCAGCCCGCAGCAAGCGATGCCGCGGGTTTTATTTGATTGTAATCCTGCCGAAACACAAAAAAACCCCGCTCATCAGAGCGGGGTTGATCTATATTATTCAGTGAGTGCTTCCTGAATGGCATTGTTGAAGTCGTCCAGGTCATCCGGTGTACGGCTTGTGATCAGGTTGTCGGACACGATGACCGACTCGTCATGATATATTGCACCTGCGTTTTCCAGGTCTTTTTTGACATTGGACACGCTTGTCAGGTCATACCCTCTGAGCAGGTCTGTATCGACCAGGAACTGAGGACCGTGACAGATTGAGAATGTCGGTTTTTTATTTTCAAGGAAATGTTTGGCGAATTCAGCATTGTCCGGATTCGCACGCAACACATCCGGCGAAAAACCACCCGGTATCAGAATTGCAGCATAATCATCCGGATTGGCATCTTCTACGCTTTTGTCGGCAGTGAAGGAATCGCCGTTCTTGCCGTTCACTTCTTTGCCGTCCGGGGAAATGACTTCAACTTCGTAACCTTTGGCTTCAATCGCCTCTTTAGGGCTGGTGTATTCGATTTCCTCAACATAGTCTGCCATTAGAACTGCTACTTTTTTACTCACGAAACATCTCTCCTTATTATATGATTCATAATTCTGTTTACCCGGATGATTCATAAGGTAAACATAGTGAATTGTCCGGTGAATACATACACATTTAGTGTAAACTTTAAAAATAAAAGTAATTAATGCATTACATGTTTATATGAGTGTTTGATGGGTAAACTTGGAGTGTAATCATATTATAAAGGAGATTTTAACCATGGCAGACAAAAACTTTTTTGACAAAGCAAAAGACAGCGCCTCAGGTGCAGGCGAGAAATGGGACAGCGTCAAGGAAAAAGGCGACAGCGTGATGGATAAGGTCGACCGCAGCGATGATGATAAGAAAGACAAGAAGGATAAAGACAAAGATGACAAGTAGCTTTTCATATACTGCCGTCGGGACGGCCCGGCTGCAGTCCCCCCTTAAATGAAGGAACCGGTGCTGATGTTCAGCACCGGTTCCTATTCGTCATCGACTTCTGAAGCCAGCTCATTGATGGTCTCATCCGCCCGCGTCAAATATTTATCACTGTTGCCCACATGTATGGACAATAATTCATCATGTTTTTCATAATCCTCACTCTGGTAGATCGACTTGAATTCGATCAATGCCAGCGTACGGTTTTCAATGGCCATGGAAATTTCATCAATGACGTCCTGCACTGTACTGATGCTGTTTTCGGCAATCGATTGAGGGACTTCCAGGTCATGCAGATTTTGTTCGAGGGCAGCATACTGTGTATGCAGCCTTTCAATCTGAATCGCAACTTCCTCAATCTGGGCCTCGTTCAGGCTCAACTGCTCATCTTCGATGATATATGCCTGTTCATTCCTGTATCTCTGATAAAGCTGTTTAAAATCATCATTCCAGATATCTGCGACGTCTTCCTGTGCAGCGGAGAGCTCTTGTATGAATGATGCCGATTTGTCAGTCAAGTATCCGGTATCCTTACCCATCACCTGCATCGTTTCAAATTCACCGATCGGAGGCGCAGAGTTTTCCTCATCAATTCTCAATCCTTCCGTACCGTCGTCCAGTGCAAAATGAAGGACTTTCTGCACTTTATGATTATACAGGGCGTTCAGTTCATTGTGCTCCAACTCAGCCTCTTCATCCCCGCTGCAGGCGCCAAGGATGACAGTAAAAACCAGGATTGATAACCATACTATTTTCCGGTTAATCATAATCACTACTCCCATTGGTTAGAGTTTCTAAGTATATGTACATAACGTAATTATTGTAACATACCTGTAATATAAAGAAAATATCTTTATATGAAAAGGTTTTCATTAATTGGAATATTCAGTCCATTATGAAGGTCATGAATTTCATCGGTCCAATTTCTTGACGCCCTCGGTATTGATAAGAGCAGACCGCAGTTCCTGCACATCATGACCGCCTTCCAAGTCCTTTCCTTTCCATATTTCCCCACTCCTGTTTTTTTGAGACGAAGCGCAGCATCCCTTCCAGCCTGAAAAGTATCATCATCGGCCGGTACCAGAATGATTCACTGAGCGACATGGCGATGAGCTTGAGTATACTCTTCGGTCTTGCATTGTTATGCGTCGTCCATGATTCAATCATCAGTGAGAGCGTCGAGAATATCGACCCGTAGACGACGAATGTGAGCAGCAGCAGCGCAGCTATCTCCATATTGAGTGTGCCAGTAAGGAATGCGATGATGATATAGGCATAACCTGCCGCTTCGACCAGTGCCCCGAATGCCTCGAACAGCCAGAAATAGGGCATCGCGATGATCCCGATGCGGCCGTATTTCGGGTTGAGCATCATATATTTATGCCGCCACAGACTCTCGAACAGGCCCTGTGCCCAGCGCCGCCGCTGGCGCCTCAGTACCTTCGCAGACGTCGGTGCCTCCGTCCAGCACACCGGATCCGGGACGAATTCAATGCGCTCATCCCCACCCTTTTCCCGTATCCTGCCGTGGACCTTCACGACCAGTTCCATATCCTCTCCGATTACATCCGCGGAATACCCGCCGACTTCAATGACGATCCGTTTATTGAAGATGCTGAAGGCGCCTGAGACGATCAGCACCATGTTGAAGCGGCTGAAGAAGATCCGGCCGAGCATGAATGCACGAAGGTATTCGACGATCTGCATCAGAACCATCGGATGATTGCCGAGTGCCCGGGTTTCCATCGCACCATAGTGGATATCATTGCCGTTTGCGATGCGGACGTTGCCGCCCGCTGCGACGACTTTGCCGTCGGATGTGATGATCGGCTGCATGACGCGGAGCAGCGAATTCCTATCCAATATCGAATCGCCGTCAATCGAGCAGAAATAAGGGTAACGGGCATAATTGATGCCTGCATTCAGCGCATCGGCCTTACCGCCGTTCTCCTTCTGGAGGAGGAAGACGTTCGGGTGGAGCGTCGACTGATGGACACCCGTCACGCCCGCCGTCTCAAGTGCCGCCTGCGGCGTCCTGTCTGAAGTCTTCATCCTGAAGGCTTCCATGACGACTTCAGACGTCCGGTCCTTCGAACCGTCATCGATGATGATGATCTCGGTTTCCGGATACCTGAGTGTAATCAGCGAGTGCATCGATTCGATGATGCCAAGCTCTTCATTGTATGCAGGCACCAGTATGGAAACGGGCTTCGTGAAGATGTTCATCTGCATCTCATCTTCAAGCGCATCTTGGTCGAGCCTCTTTTCCCGGGCCAAGGTAAAATAAGCCACCACCATCATGAAAATATAGAACACGATTACAAGGAGCATGTAGACGATGATTAAGATTCCTGAAATATCTGTGATGATGCTTGTCATTCCGACACCCCTTCCCTGATGGATCCAGGTTCATACCCCACCGGCGAGCCGACCTCTTTCGAATGAAAATATCTCAATGATCCGGTCGCGGCACTCCGCACGAGCGGATGCCGGTCCGAGGTGCACCGCCTGAGGCCTTCTATGCTTACCTCACCGATGTACGGTGCAAGCCGGCAGACGAGCATGCGCTCCTCCCATACATCCGAATTGAAGAACTGCATCAGGTGCCCAGGCGCCTCGACGATGCGGCGTTCCTGGACCGCTTTCAGCACACGGATCCTGACTTCAGCATCGTCATCCTTAAGCAGTGATTCCAACCATCTGCCTGCACGGAGCGTCGCCGTCCGGGAAACCCTGTCGATATAGGCGTATCTGCCGGAATCCGGCATCACCCTGTAAAGCGACTGAATATTGAATATTTTATCGTCGTCGAGACGTGTGAATATCTTCTTGTAGTCATACTCCGACAAGTCCTTCCCACTCAGGAACTTCGTACGGAAAGCGTTCATATCAAAGTGGGACAAGTAGATGAGATAACGGAAGTATTCAGAGCGGGTCATGCGGGCAAGCCGGCGCCTGCTGTGGAAATCCGCAAAACCCGGCACCTCGAATTCCGATATCCTGTTCAGTGCATTCACCCTGTGTGCCCAAAGCGGAGACTTCAGATCACGTCCGTACCCTTCCGATAAATTCTTCCGGGCATACTCAGAGATGCGCTTTTTTATTTCCGCTGAATAGCCGTTATACAGAAATGTGGAAAAAACCCTTTCGATTGCCATGCGCTTACGGCGCGAGCCGTCATATTCAGGCGCCTCCGCACCATAATACAGATGGGCGAACCACTCATCAAAGTGGGCTTCGATATATCCATCCATTGCCTCCCGGCGCTTCTCCCGGTGAACTGCACGCCAGATTGTCAGGCCGACGAGCAGTGTGAGCAGTAGGGTGAGTGCAAAGATGATCGTCCAGACGATTTCCATGAGCATCATGCGAGATCACCCCGTATTATCCGGCGTCTGATGAGGGCCTGGAAGAGCGCCAGGTTGAATGGCTTGGTGAAATAGTTGTCCACGCCGGCATTGACGGCATAAATCATATCCGCTTCGGTGTTCGCACGTGTCATGAAATAAATGACCCCGGTCCTATCGTATGTGCGGATATGTTTGGCAAGCTCGATGCCGTTCTTCTTCGGCAGCACATCATTGATGATGTATATGGTCCGCCCCGGCGACGGCCGGGCGTCCTCCATGAATTCAAAGCCATCCTTATGGGAATGGATGCGTATATCATGATCCGTTTCAATATCTCCGATAGTACGCAGCAGGACTTTCATGAACAGCTTATCGGATTCGACAATATGGATATTAACTTTTTTTTCAGACAACTTATCACCTCAGATGCTTTAATGTATTGATATTATCATATTACACCTTTATACTTATTTTGTAAGCAGTTGCATGATGATTTCATCAAAACATTTTAGGAGGCGTCCGTCTTGTTCCTGCAGATGTTCACCCTCGTCTGTATCCTGATCGCATTACAGTTTATTTATTATCAGATAAAATGGCGCCTCGGCTTCGCCCTGATGAGCACGACCCGCGAAAAGGTCCTGAGCGGAATCGTCGGCGGATTCATGTCCATCATATTGAGTTTTTACGCGGTCGAGACGCAGTCGGGCATCACTTTCGGCCTCGGCATCACGGCACTGCTGATCTGCCTGGTCTACAGTGGTAGGTTTTCCTTCCTGATCGGGGCCGCCATGTTCGCAGTCTGGATCTATGCCCTCCCTTATCACACGCTCATCTTTCCCATTGAAACCTATATATGGGTCAGCGCACTCTTCATCATCATTGAGACGATGTACAAAGATTCGAAGGTGGAGCTGAAAGGGCTGTCATCACTTGTCGTCCTTTCTTTCTTCTTCTTTCTGCACCTTTACCAGATCAGTTCAGAAATCCCGTATGCCCTGGGCATCACCGCCCTTTATCTCACACTCACAACAGTCAGCCTGCTCACCGGCATCGGCATCATCCGGTATCAGCAGGAATTCGTCAGGCTCCACCGCCGCCTTGCGGCCGAAGCCACCCATGACGGGCTCACCGGGCTGCTGAATCGCCGTTCATTCGAAGAGGCCATCAAACAACTCGACTCTAAAAACGAAGCTGTACTCCTGATGATCGACATCGACCATTTTAAGAAAATCAACGACACATACGGCCATCCCGCCGGCGATGCCGTGCTTGAAGCCACCGCCGACGCACTCAGGGAAGCCTGCAAGGTGAAAGAGACGATCGCCCGCGTCGGCGGAGAGGAGTTCGCCGTCCTGTTGAGGCATCATGATATGGAATCAGCTAAAAAGGCCGCCGAAGACATACGCGCTGCCATAGAAGCCCTGAGCATCGAGCTAGATGAAGAAACCTTGAAAATAACCATATCCATCGGCCTCGCAAGTTATCCGGAGCAGGTAAGATCGCCGGAACAACTGTATAAGCTTGCCGATGAACATCTCTATATCGCGAAGAAACTTGGCCGCAACCAGGTGTGCTGTGAACGAAAAAAGTCCGTGATAGTGGAATGAGGCCCCGTCGCCTCCTCACATGCTAACAAGCTGCACTGACATACATAAACACAATTAACAGCCGTTCGTTTCATCCACGAGTTCCTGTTGGTCGTGGCCTTCCCTTGTTTTACCAATAAAAAAAAGCGCCCGAAGGCGCTTTTCATCTTGATCAATCATGCTGCTCCCTCTCCCCGGCATCCTTCTTCAATATGAGGAAATCGAGTTCTTCCTTGCTCATGCCGTTCATCTTCCTGAACTGCGTGAGGAAGAATACTGCACCGAGCAGGATCCATGCAGCGAGTGCGATGTAGGAAGGTGTGGACAGCGCCGCCGGTGAGCCCGGGAACAGCAGCAGTACCAGGAACACAACCGAAATGATCGCTCCGAGCACCCCGAACACCACATACACCATGTTCTTCTCCGGGCCTTTCCTGAAGAACTTCACCGCGACGAGACTCGTCGCGAGGAACGCGACAGACACGCCGACCGAGGACATGTCCACGATCCAGCTGAGGGCCGTGCGTCCGAGCCATGGTGCGGCGAGCGTCACGATGAGCACGAACCATACCGCAACATGCGGGGTTTTATTTTCAGGATGGATCTTCGCAAAAACTGCCGGTATGAATTTTGCACGTCCAAGTGCGAAGATCAGCCTGGATGAAGATAAATAAAACCCGTTCAATCCCGTGAAGACCCCGAATGATATCGCAAATGCGAGCAATGCCATGCCGATGCCGCCCATCGAAGTCTGTACGACGGAACCAGTCACCCACATCGCCCCGTCGATCGCATTCTGATCCGCAAAGATCCATGAAGTGATCAGGATCATCGCAACATACGTCAGGATTGAAGCAATGATCCCGAAGACGATCAGCTTGAATGTCTTCTCCGCCGGGAATTTGAACTCTTCAGCGGCCTGCGGGATGTTGTCGAACCCGACATACATCCACGGCGCAATCGCGACGATCAGGATGATCGATGTCCATACACCATTCTGTTCATTGAATAACGGCTGTGCATTTTCGAATGAAAAGTCCCCGACGAAGAAGGATGCGGCAAACATGCCCGCAACGACCAGCCCCATGAACAGGCAGAATAAAAACTGCAGATTACCGGAGAGGCCGGACCCTTTGGAAGAGATGTAGGCAAAGACGATCAGGATGACCGTCGATAAGATCACTTCCATGATATAGACATCCCAGCCGGCGATCGTATAGAGATATCCGACTTCGAGCACGTCCGGCAGGACAAACTTGAACAACAGGCTGAAAGCACTCGCGTTCAGTGCAACGATGCATATGTAACCGAGGACGAGAAACCATGAGGCGATGAAGCTCATATATTTTCCGAAGCCGGCATAAGTGAATGCGAATTCCCCGCCGGAAACCGGGTATTTCGCCGTCAGCGCCCCGTATGCCACCGCTATGATCAGCATCAGGAGACCGCCGATGGTGATCCCGAGTGCTGCACCAAGTGTACCTGAAGCATTCAGCCAGTCACCCGGCAGAATGAAAGCCCCCCAGCCGATGGACGAACCGTAGGCCACGGCCCATATGAACCGCTTCGACATCGTGTTGTCGAGCTCCTGCCTTTCTATTCCACTGCTACTGCGCATAATTCCAACTCCCAATATAAAATTTTATAAATCCTTATACCCCACTTACCGCAAAATATAACGCATTCATTGAAAAAACAGCGGGGAAGTTTACACCTTCCGCGCTGTCATGAGCAGATATATGAAGTAAGGTCCGCCGATCAATGCAACGACGATCCCTGCCGGGATGATCAACGGTTCAAGAACGAGTTTACCCAGCAGATCTGAGAGACTGAGCAGCAGCGCCCCGATTGCGAGAGTGCCCAGAAAGACGAATTTCATTTCAACCTTGAACAGGAGGCGCGCAATGTGCGGTGCAATGAGGCCGATGAAACTGATTGCTCCCGCCACACTGACTGCAGCACTCGACAGCATCGCAGCACTGATGATCAGCAGCACTTTTTCATGATTGACCTTCATGCCGAGGGCCCCTAGTGTGTCGTCATTCATATTGAGCATGGACATTTCATTTATCTTCATCCAGGCGAATATGGACACGACAACGATATACGGCAGGATCACAGCAACGAACGCCCATGTATCCCCCCAGATGTTTCCGGCGAGATACTGGTTCAGCATCGTCATCTGGCGGTCATCGAAGCTTGAAGTGAAGACATACAGGAATCCGGTGACCCCCATGGCCATTGCAATGCCGATCAGGATGAAAATATTGCTGTTGAAACGGCCTCGTATGAACGACAGGGCGAACACGGCGAGCACTGTCGCAAGCCCGGAGACAAAACTCATCACCGGCAGTGCATACAAATTATTTGCACCGCCGCTCAAGAACATGAGGAACAGTACGACCCCGAAGCCGCTGCCTGCATTCACCCCGATGATGCCGGGATCGGCCAGCGGATTCCTTGAGACCACCTGCAGCAGAAGCCCGCTCAAGGCGAGCGCCGCCCCGCAGAGTATCGTGATGAGCATGCGCGGCATCCGGAATTCGAAGAACACGAGATTCACATTCGAATCCGCCCGGTTCATCATGATCGACCATAAATCACCGGGGGTGAGGCTGTATGTACCGGTGATCAAAGTCAGCACCATGGCTGCAAGAAGCAACAGGGAAATCACTGTCAACTTGATTGAATTACGCATACTTCCGCCCCCGTGTCCTGATGATGTATATGAAGAACGGCAGTCCGATCATTGCGATGATTGCATTGACCGGTGTTTCATTCAGCACGCGCGCCGCCATGTCGGAAAGCATGAACAACGCGCCGCCGAAAATCCCTGTGTAAAAAATCGTCACCCGGTGCATATAACCCGCAATCATCTTCACGATATGCGGGACCAGCAGTCCGAGGAAGACGACATTGCCGACGATCGCCACACTCATCGAAGCCAGCATGATTGCACATACCAGTGTGAGCACCTGATACACCTTATGGTTCTGTCCGAGGGATGCCGCCATTTCATCGCCGAATAAAAATATATCGAGTTCTTTTGCCAACACATACAGGACGGAGATGATGATGAGGGCGACGGGTGCGATGATCCCAAGCTGCGCAAGCGACACCCCGGCAGCGCCACCGCTCGTGAAGAATGCAAGGTACTGGCCAAGGTTGTTGGTGATCACCAGGAAGTCGGTCATTGCATAGAGGAATAATGAAATGCCAGCGCCTGCGAGTATCAAGTGTATCGGGGACTTGAAGCGGGTGACGAATAAAATGACCACGCCCACCAGGAGACCCCCGGCAAACCCGCCGATGAGCATGCCGGCAAAGGATAACGCCGGCACCAAAAGCGTCGAGATGACGATCGCAAAATTAGCCCCGGCATTGACACCGAGGATGCTCGGTTCACTCAAGTCATTATGCGTCACCGTCTGCATGACGAGGCCTGATATGCTGATCATCAGCCCGGCCAGGAATGCAGCAAGCACCCTCGGCAGACGGATTTCATAAAGGATGGCCGAAGCGCCTTCAGACGCACCGGCGGTGAAGAGGCTCGCCACCACTTCACCGGGTGGATAATGGGCCACACCGAACATCATCGCAACAATGAAGGATAAGAATGTAAAGATGCTCAAAAGCAATACCAGCCATCTGTGCTTCATTTCAGGACTCCCGGCCGTCCACCGTCCGGCAGAACAGTTCGTAATCCGTGAGCACCGGCTTTCCCGTGACCGGGTCTGTGGTGATCTTGCCGTTGATGTTGAACACTTCATTCAAAGTTTCATTCGTGAGCACTTCTGCCGGTGTACCAGTTTTTATGACCCGCCCCTTGTTCATGACCACGATTTCATCGGAATATTTGAGTGCCTGGTTGATGTCGTGCAGTACCATCACAACGGTCTGGTGCGCCTTCTGATTCAATTTACGTATGATGTTCAGCGTCTCCAGCTGGTGATGGATATCAAGATATGTCGTAGGTTCATCCAGCAGGAGCACATCTGCACCCTGGGCAAGCAGCAGGCTGATCCATACCCTCTGTGCCTGGCCGCCGGATAGCTCACTCATCATCCGGTCCCTGAATTCATCCGCTCCGGTCTCGGTGAGTGCCCAGTCGATCATCTTGTGATCTTCGGGTGAGAGCCCGCGGAACCGCTTCAAATATGGATACCGGCTGAATCCCACGAGGTCATGCACTTTCAAGTCATACTGCAGACGGTTTTTCTGGGATAATATGCTGATTTTCTTCGCAAGGTCCTTCGACTTCATCTGCCGGATGTCGAGGTCATTGATATAGACCGAACCATCGCTCGCCCGTATGATGTTCGACACCGCCTTAAGGAGTGTCGATTTTCCGCAGCCGTTCGGTCCGATGATCGTCGTGATCTTCCCGGACATCAACTCGAGGTTGATGTCTTTCAGAATATCTTTCTCATCGATCGTCAGATCCATATTTTCTATCGTCACACTGGTCATGCAATCACCTGCTTAGATTTATTCGGTCAGCGCATCCACGATGATTTCCTTCTGGTGTTCAAGTGAATACGGATCGTTATAGTAGAAAGTCGGCGAATCGAATTCGATGACACGGCCGTTCTTCACCGCATCAAGATTCTCCCAGACGCTTGTCTCACGGTATGCGTTGTCCGCCCCGGAATCACCGGTGCCGACGAACATGAAGTCACCGGCATATTGATCGATCTCTTCAGCTGAAATGTTCTTCCAGCCCGTTTCCACGACGTCTTCCTCTATTGCTTCAGGCACATCGAGTCCGAGCCCCTGATAGACGATCTCCGTGCCGCGGCCCCAGTTCGTACCGTAAACGTAGATGTCCTTTGCGTATTGTTCCACAACACTCGCCGTCACATCCGTGCCGATTTCATCTTCCACGGCAGCTTTATCTTCCGCGAGTGCACTTTCCCACTCATTCACCCACGCCGTCGCAGCTTCCGCATTACCGGTGATTTCACCGAATTCCTCATGGATGTCAAGGTAGTTCCAATTTTCGTATTGTACCGGGATTGTCGGTGCCACCGCTTCATACTTATCCAGGTGTTCGTCCGTCGAAAAGGCGATGATCAGGTCAGGGTCGAGGTTCATGATCTGCTCGATGTTCCCCTCTTCAATCATCTCGACACCTTCAGTGAGCGGTTCCAGCACTTCACTTTCAGTGACGATGGTGTGCGCGCCGACCATATTCGCCTCCAGCTGCTTGAAGTTACCGAAGTAACTCGTCGCCATCACGACGATGCGTTCGGGATCCTCAGGAATTTCGATCGTCTCCCCCGCATCCGTCGTATACTCGCGCATATCCGCCTCATTTTCTGTGGCCTCACCGCTGCCGCATGCTGCAATTACAAGAACCAAAACCATGAGTGTAAATAAAAATCCCCACTTCTTCATATATCTCCGCTTCCTTCACTATTTAATTTGATCTATGTATTATCAATTGATAATCATTCTCAATGTAGTTATAATAAAACATGTTCAATGAAATTACAATACAAAAGGGGAAATATATATGAAAATATATGACACGCTGATCATCGGAGGCGGTCCGGCCGGCCTCTACGCCGCTTTTTACGCCGGACTCCGTGGCATGTCTGTGAAACTCATCGAGCACCATGCGGCGCTCGGTGGAAAACTTAATATATACAGAGAGAAATTCATATGGGATATCGGCGCAGTGCCGGCAGCGACCGGTGGTGAAATCGTCAGCCGGATGATCGAACAAGCCCATACCTTCCACCCGGACGTCTCGACCGGCGTGACCTGCCTTGATGTCGAGAAGGAAGGTGCGACTTTCAAAACCGCGACGACAGCCGGGGATTTTCATTCCAGTTCGGTGATCATCGCGACCGGACTCGGCATTTATTCACCTGTGAAACTGAATATAGAAGGTGCCGACAAATATGAGATGACGAACCTTCATTACACGGTGAAAGATTTGAAATCATTCAAGGGGAAGCACATACTGATATCCGGGGGCGGCAACACGGCCGTCGACTGGGCGCACGACCTGAGTGCGGTCGCCCTTTCCGTCACCCTGGTGTGCAGGAAAAATGAGTTGAAGGGGCATGAGGCCATGGTGGAAAAACTCGCAGAAAAAAATGTTACTGTAATTAAAGGCACCGCCATCGAGGCTTTCATTCCGCACAGTGTGAAAGAAGAAATCCACTATGTGAGGCTTTCCGATGGTACGGTACTCGAAGCGGATGCCGTCGTGATCAACCACGGCTTTGATGCCGACTGTGAATTCATCAGACGGCTCAGTGAAGATATGCGCATGAACGAACATCAGATGATCGAAACGCAAAATACCGTTGAAACCGGCATTCCGGGTTTATATGCCTGCGGCGACCAGATCACCTATGACAATCGTGTCCATCTGATTGCAAGCTGTTTTCCGGAAGCCGCCATGGCCGCAAATTTTGCGAAGCAGTTCATCAGCGGCGGGGAAGCGGCGGAAGCGGCCGTAGTGTCCAGCCATAATGAAGCTTTCGCAATTAAGAATAAAAAAATGATCCAGCATATTTGACCGGATGGATGGCGCTTTTTATTGAAAATCAGTGCTCCTGCGCCCCTTGAGTGTGATGAATGAGCGACAGAGGCGGTCCAGCGCTCACTGAAACTGGCGAATGAGCAACAGACACGCTCTAGCGCTCACTGAGACTGGCGAATGAGCGACAGACACATCCTAGCGCTCACTGAGACTGGCGAATGAGCGACAGACACGCTCTAGCGCTCACTGAGACTGGCGAATGAGCAACAGACACATCCTAGCGCTCACTGAGACTGGCGAATGAGCGACAGACACACCCTAGCGCTCACTGAGACTGGCGAATGAGCGACAGACACACTCTACCCAATAATCAATGCATCAGCGATGCGGAGATTCTCCACTTCCGGCGGCCATTCCATTTCTGCCTGCCTGAAGGAGAGTCCTGCATCTTCCGACACGTATATCCCCTTGTTGTTGACCGCATAAAATAAACCCAGTTCCGATGATAAAGTCAGCAGCGCAAACACTGAAGAACCATCAGCTTCCGGCAGCCCTTCATCGATGAACTCCCACTCACCGCCGCCGGTCCTCCGGACGAGACGGGTATGGGCACGCTCGGGCATATATGACCGGGACGGCCCCTTCGCAACTGACGCAATCACCGTTTCGGCATCCCCCGGGTCGGCAGCGACATCCACCATATAAGTGTAGCTGTCCAGACCGTCATTGAACGGCGCCCATGTATCGCCGCCGTCCCTGCTTTCTGCGAACCCTTCGCCAGCCGCTTCATATATACGGCCCTCAACACGGGGATGGCCCTTGATCGAATGGCTGTCATGGTGCGAACCGGGCTTCCTGTCTTCCCAGGATGCACCGTTGTCCCCGCTCCGCATGACACCACCGAGTTCGATTCCGGCAAAAATCTTATAAGTCTCATGCAGGTCCGGCTGGATCGTCCGTACGTGATGGGTATCCGGCCTCGGCGGAAAACTCCATTCCGGTTCGGACGGCAGCTGCAATAATGAAGGGGAATCCGTCCAAGTAAGCCCGCCATTCTCGCTCCGGTACAGCATGCTCGGCTCGGTCCCCGCCCACACGACACTGAATTCACCCAGCTGTTCCGTTTTGCTCACGGCGAGGCTCATCACCCGCGGATGCAGCACATCTTCACCCAGACGCTGCCACGAGCCGCCGTCATTATCACTGGCATACAGTCCATCATTGAAAGTCCCCGCATAAAGCCGGCCCGACACTTCATCATAGGCAAGACTCCGTATATCCTCCGGTCCTTCAAGTGTTTCCAGAGCCCACCCGCCATCTTTACTGGCTTTATATATCTTATTTTCAGCAGCAAAATAAATCGCAACCATGTGTTTACCTCCTTTTTCATACTGTGACCCTCGTGTTCTCAGAAATAAAAACTGCACTCACCGCCGGGTGGAAGCGCAACACAGCAGGCTTTTCCACTGTATGATGCCCCGGCAGCAAGTGCAGTTTCCGATTTTCCAGGGCTGCATGACCATGCCCCTCATGAAGTCATCTTCCAGCCGTACTGTCCTTCACGACAGTCGGACTCTGTTCATCGTATTTCAATGCGTCTTTGGATTTACCTTCCTTTTTGACGTTCGTGATGATGAATTTACTCTTCGGAAAGGCCGGGATGCGTGTCATGTCGTATTCCAGATTCTGCTTCGGCACTTCATATGTGATGCTTTTCGTCAAATATTCAAAAGTTGAGCGCATGACCATGACCGTCAGCCATTCACCTGCACAGCGGTGGCCTGCGTGGAAGTCCCCGCCGCCCTGCGGCACGAATGAAAAAGGGCTCTCTTTCCAGTCCCTGAACCGTTCCGGTCTGAATTCATCTGCATTTTCCCATGCATCCGGATGACGGTTTGTACCGAAAAGATCGAGTATGACCAGCCTGTTCTTCTTGAACTTATGGCCTTTCCATTCGAATTTATCCTTCACCTTGGCAGCCATCGCCGGTGCGAATGGATAATAGCGTCTGACTTCCTGGGTGAACATTTTGCTGTAGTTGCCATCTGCATCTTCTTTAAGCTTCTTGCCGACCTCTGGATTTTCATGAATCGCGAGCAGACCGAATGCAATGAAATAGGCAGCAGCTATCAACGGCCTGTAGGCATTGTTCAAGTCCACCGCCGCGGTATGGGGGTCCAGTTCCTTTCCGTCCCGCTCCCTGTGGTGGGCCACGATGTAAAGCGCCGTGTTGGGATGGGGTTTTATTTTACCGGATCGCACTTTCCTGATGATTTTCATCAGCCATTTCTCATGGCTTTTCCTTGAAGCCACACCGGTCGCGAAGCTCACTGCAGTCTTTCCGGTGTCGGAAGCGCCGAAGTCGACCATATCGACCAGTTCGTCCACACGCTTATCGATATCCTCCCCCTCAAGCGGCAGGCCGGCCCAGCGGAGGCCGGTGATGCCGAAGACTTTCTGTATCTCTTCAAGCATCACGACTTCGTCTTTCCCCTCCCACTCATCTGCTTTTTTATCGAGTTCTTCCACAGCAATCCTTTTCATATCTTCAAGACGTTCCGGCGTCATCATCGAGAGGAACATCCTCTTGCGGTGCTTGTGAACTTCACCGTCCTGTTCATGGACGCCGTTGTTGCCGAGCAGGGAGCTTTTCAAAGGCTTCGGCATGGCACCTTTCCGTTTGAACTTATCGTTGTCATAAAATATCTCAGCCGCTTCTTCGCCGGCGATGCAGATCGCTTTCCTGCCCACCAGCCGGGTCTCGAAAATGTCGGAGCCGAACTTTTTCCTTCTGTCCGGTATGAAGTTGAAACCTTCCTGAATCAAATCCAAAGTATTGTCGACGCCCTTATCACGTGGGATGGGTGTCACCACTTTCACATCCATCATCTCCTTTTAATAGTTTTCGGCAAACGCAATGCATCATGCAGGGAACATCTTATAACACCGTACCCTTGAGATTGGCCGTTAAACACCGGCTGCATCATCCGGTGATGCTCTTACTTTGCCTGATGTTTTCGTAAAATTTTTCAAAGCATTGGAAGTGCCGCGGATTGACGTTCCTTATGACATGTGTGCGCCTCAGGCCCTTATCGTTCCGGACCCTGATGTAGAGTATCCCCGCTTCATAGTCATATTCAGTCATCCCCTGCTCGATGGTGAGGTCCAGTTCCTCGATTTGCGTGAAGGGGAAATGAAATACCTCCCACTTGAATGACTCTTTATTCAAATTGGAAGTGTTGACTGTCACAATTTCATCCTCCAGGAGGAAGTAGATCCCGACGCGTGTAAAATCCGTCAGGCACGTGCCCATGCAGTGCGCCTCTTTCACTTTATATGTCTCATATTTTTCATGGGTCCTCAAATAGTCATTGGCGCTGGTGATGAACCTGAGTTCTTTATCGTCCAATGTATATTTATAAGCCAGCACTTCCTCGATGGTTTTCGGAAGGTTTATACCGTCCAGATACTCATTCAACACTCTATAGGAAATAATACGCGATTCCTCCTTGACTTCACCAATACCCTCAGCGTTCAATAAATAACATTTTATCGATGTTTTTTAAAAACTCACGAAGGGTACATTAAACAAGAGCGGAGTTTATGGAATTCAACGACTTAACATATATTCAGGAGGAGATTTTGTGAAGGAGTATCAAATTTACTACAACGGCAAGTGGCAGGACTCCGATTCAGGCGAATTCAGTGAAGTGGAGAACCCGGCTACGAAGGAAATCATCGCAAAAGTTCCCAAAGGCAGCCACAATGATGTGGATAAAGCGGTCGAAGCGGCAAAGAATGCTTTCCCGGAATGGAATAAGACATCACCCGAAGAGCGGGCTGAGTACGTCAGAAAGATAAAGGACGGCATCGAATCGAGGAAGCAGGAACTCGCCGATATGATGGTGGCGGAGCTGGGCAATTCCCAGACATTTTCTGAAGAGGGCCAGGTGCCGCTGTCACTGAAGGAAATGGAGGCGACACTTGATGACTTCAAGAAGTTCAAGTTCGAAGAAGAGATGGAGGACGGCACGATACTTCAAAAAGAAGGTTTCGGCGTCGTTGCATGCATCACCCCGTGGAACTATCCTTTGAACCAGATCCAGAGGAAGATCACCCCGGCGCTTTTGGCAGGCAACACCGTCGTCGTGAAACCGGCGAGCCTCACACCGCTCACGGCAATGATCCTGACGGAAATCGTGGACGAGATCGGACTGCCGGACGGCGTCTTCAACATGGTCACAGGCAGCGGCGGCGACCTCGGCGACTATTTGACTAAGCATGAGGATGTCTCCGTCGTATCGTTCACAGGTTCCACACCGGTGGGCAGTAAGATGTACGAAAGTGCCGGCACCAACATCAAAAAACTGGTGCTCGAACTCGGCGGCAAATCACCGCTCGTCTATTTGAAGGGCGGCGACATGGAACAGGCAATCGACCAGGCCGCGACCACCGTCATCAACAATCAGGGACAGAGCTGTTCGGCCCTGACACGCCTGCTCGTCCCGAGGGAAGATCTGGATGAAGTGAATGAAAGGATCAAAAAGTACTATGAAGATGTAAAGGTCGGCGATCCGACGGATTATGACACTGACATCGGCCCGCTTGTGGATGAAAACCAGATGGAAACCGTGCTGGACTATATCCGGAAAGGCAAGGATGAAGGTGCGGAAGTGCTCGTCGGCGGCGGCCAGGTCGATCGGACCGGCTACTATGTGGAGCCGACGGTGTTCACCAATGCGAAAAACGATATGACCATCTCACAGGAGGAGATCTTCGGACCTGTCCTCACCGTCATCCCTTACGACAGCGAGGAAGAAGCAATCGAACTCGCGAACGATACGGTCTACGGCTTATCCGGTGCGGTCACCGGACCCGACTTCGATTCTGCCAAAAGGGTCGCTTCACAGCTGCGTACGGGCAACGTCTTCATCAACGGCGGCGACCGCTCGCCTAAAGCACCGTTCGGCGGATATAAGCAATCCGGCCTCGGCCGTGAAAACGGACTGTACGGCGTGGAGGACTATATTGAAATCAAGGCACTGTTCACTTAAAATCATATGAAACAGTAAGACCCTGAGACTTTCGATCTCAGGGTCTTTTATTTTTATATCAAATTTGATAATCCTCCTCAATTCCCTCATTGAACCATATTAATTAACAGAATATTGAGTATTCATTCAAATGGTAAAATAAAGCCCCGTCTGCAGTTTATCCCGCAATCGAGACTCCGTTAACCAGCCTATACTTTCTCCTCCAGCTCATCTTCGATGTGAAATTTCCGTGTCGCCACCATGCCTGCACCGAAAAACATGACCACGATGACCAAATAAGAGATTAATGCCGGAGTCCAGCTGCCTGTCGCATCAAAAAGGTATCCCATCAGAAACGGGCCGATGGCGGCAAGCAGATAACCGATGGACTGGCCGAAGCCGGACAGTGAGATGCTGCCCGCATCGGTCCTCGCCTTCATTGAAAACAGCAGCATGCATGTACTGAAGGCAGCCCCGGTGCCGAACCCTATGAATATCATGCTGAAGATGAGCAGGCCCGGCGTCTCAGCAAACAACAGAAGATACCCGGCCAACAGAAGCCCTGTGATTGCCGCCACGATGCTCCTCTGACTGTCGACCCGGCTTGCAAGGATCGGGAATAAAAATGTCATCGGCAATTGGGCAAATTGGCAGAACATGAAGAAGTAGCCGGCCGCCTCCGGACTCAGTCCCTTGTCCATCAGTATGGAAGGCAGCCATGCGGCATTGGTGTAGAATGTCGTGGACTGGAGTGCAAACATGACGGCGATTGCCCATGCCATCTTGGACTGGCTCATCCTGCGCTTCGGCACCTCTTCCACCCGTTTTCCGGCAGCCCTCATGCCCTCTCCGGCACTTTTAAGCTGCGGAATCCACACGATGAGCGCCACAATCCCGAAGGCCACCCATATCGTGAGTGAAAGACCGTAACCCCCGCCGATCTCGGCAAGCGGCACACTCACGCCGCTGCCGACTCCCGCAGTCAGATTCATCGTCGAACTGTATATGGCAGTGACGACACCCACCTGAAGCGGAAATTTCCACTTGGCATAGCTCGGCAGCGTCACATTGCCCACGCTGATTGCGACACCGAGCAGGACGGTCCCGACCATGAACCACTCGAGTGTGCCGATGGTCCTTATGTAAAGCGAAGCAATCAAAAGTATGATGGCATAAAAAATCGTGACCGGCATCGTGAATCTCGCCACGGCCTTTGATACGAACGGGGACACCGCAGCAAACGTGAGCAGAGGGATCGTCGTGAGCAGCCCTGCGACAGTATTGGAGATCATCAGATCGTCCCTGATTTCATTGATGACCGGGCCGACCGCCGTGAGCGGCGCCCGGAGCATGGCAGCAACTGCTATGATGCCGATGACGAGGAGTATATTATTCCTGAACTTCTGTGAATTTTGTATTTCAGACATTTAGGTACGCCTTCTTCCCGTTTTTCAAGAGTAAATAAAAGGGGCAGGTTGCATGAAGTCGATCATGAACATGCGCCTTAAAGTCAAAAATACATTTAAATGAAAGAAAAGCCAAGATTTTACCTCCTGACTCTGCTGCTTGTCTTCTGTTTGAGCGTCAAATATACGAAAAGCAGGCTGTTCAAAAAACTCCTGTTGAGCCTGACATGTTTCAATACACCGAATGATCCACCCTTCAGCAGTCCGGCCGACAGTCTGCTGTAATTCACCCATACCCGTCGCCTTTTATTGACCTCCGCCGGCACCTTCGACTTCAGACAAGCAAGTTCCGAAAAATTCCGGTACTTGAAATTCAATATATAAAACCATCCCCACGGTCTCGGGTTCAAATCGATCACCACTGTTTCCCGGTCGCTTTTCAAAATTTCAAATTCAATGAACCCGTCATATTCCTCTTCTTTCAAAAGTCTTTCGACCGAAGTTATGAAGTCCGCCGGACGTCCACCATCCTCAACCACGAGGGTGGATACCCCTTGCGGATACTGCCCCAGCTGTCTGACAAAAATATCCGCAATGACTTTCCCCCGGTCAACAAAACAGCCGTAGCTGAATTGCGAATATTCATCCGGCGGGTAATACTTTTGAAATATATAAGATCCCGCATATTCCCGGGACCGTTCAGCTTCCAATTCTGTCCTGGTCGTGATCACTCTGCTTTTATATTGATAATTTTCGTGCTCGAGACCGTTGTACTTGGCGATGACCGGAAGCGGCACTGCCCCGTCTTTTTCGAGGTCATAATTTTGGGGTGAGATCATACGATATGAGGCGAGAAATCTTTCATACTTCTTCTTATCCCGCATCCTCGAATAGAACTCATGACTGACGCCGAAGTATTTGATATTGTCGTTGAACCATGTTTCCGTCCTGCCGTATTCATTCATCACCAGGTCATAATAAATATCATTCGTGATATAAATCAGACATTCACTTTTTATATTTTCGTTCACTATGCTGATGATTTCGTGCAGGTCATCCCCCTCCAGCATGATCCCCTGCCCCTGGAGGACCATGCCGGGCTCATGTGCCTGACCAAGCAGATGGAGTTCATCCACCTCATTTTTCATGGTCTGATACAAATCAATCCCGGTTGAATTCATCCCCACTATCGCAAGATCCATACATCCACCCCCCAATAAAGATTCAGAGACGGCCTTCCGTTGAAAACCATCTCCATACTTCTCTCATATTCCTTTTCATCTTGTAAAATCGAGCACTTCCGGCTGATCGATTGCATCATTTGCATTCATCAGCTTGATCTGACCGGGGATGAATTTAAGCACGATCATCACCTCTTCTTCCAGCACATCCAAATCGTGATGATCCTGCTGGTCCCACAGCCAGTCGATCGTCACCTGATTCATCACCACTTCCGTTTCAGCCAGCATCTCCAGATAGCTGGACTCCGCCTCTGCATCATATCCCAGGATGATGTACGCAAGGTTGTTCTCCCTGATTTCATCCACATCCACGGAGGCGGCTGAAGTTTCTGCATAAAGGTTTCTGCCGTCACTGTGGAACATCATGTACCGGCTGTGCGGTAAGTTGCCGTAAGCGGTTGACATGATGCCGGGCTGCGGCACTTTCAAAATGCTTTCAACTTCTTCAATTATCTTTTCCCTCTCCATGTCCATCACCTCATCATTCAAATTCCTTTGATTCATTTTGGATAAACATGTAGATATCATTATATTCAAGCGCCCCTGATCCTTTTATTGTCTATGATGTTCGTATAGAAATCCCTGAAGCAGTCGATATGGTCGGGATTGATGTTATGGAGCACATGGGTGCGGGGGATGCCTTTTTCATTGATGACTTTCACATATAATATGCCGGTCTCATACTGATGGCTCCGCGTGTCCTCCACCATTTCAAGATCCAGTTCTTCGATTGTCCTGAAAGGGAAATGGCTGATTCTCCAGTCGGGTGCTTCGCCATTGATTTTTTTCAGGTTGGAGGTGCTGATGGTCAGCACTTCATCTTCAAGCAGGAAATAAAGTCCCACGCGAGTGAAGTTGAACAGGCATGTCCCGAGACAGTAAACTTGTTTCAACCTATAATCTTCATACTCCGCATAATCCCTTAAAAATGCATTTGCGCCATTGATGAAAGCCTCCTCCCCATCTGTGCATTCATACTTGAACGAAAGGATATCTTCAACGGTTTTCGGCAGGTCAATCGTGTTGAGCAGAACATTCATTTCCTGATAGGATATCATCAGCCTCACCAGCTTTCTTCATATATGCACGATCCGGCTTTAATCATCCGGCAGATCGAGAACTTTATACAACCCCAATCTGTAACCCCAGATTTTATAGAATTCCTTGGCCCACAGGAGCCGGGCATACGACCGTTCGTGCCACTTCTCACCGTTCTCGCTTAATGCAGCGACATAGGTCAACTCAAACCGCCCCGCATTGACGCGTTCAAATGAAAGCATGGAGCGTTTCATATGGAAGTCGCTCGTCACTACAAGTGCGCTTTCAAAATTCAGTTCTTCCATCATTTCCAGGGTCAGGACCGCATTCGTATAAGTGCTCGTCGCTTCGGTTTCCTCGATGACTGCATCCTCAGGTATGCCGAGTGCGATGGCGAATTCCATGCTTTGGGAATAGTATTCACTGTTGATCGGTGAAATCATCACCTGCTCGGCAAAGCCTGCGTGATACAGTTCCGCCGCTTTTTCAAGCCGCCCCCGGTCGTCCCCGCCGAGCATGATGATCACATCCGCAGGCACCGGGGCTTCCGTCATACTGTGATCGAAGCTCTCGATGATCGCGGTGACGAAAAGCAGCAGGAGGATGCATAGGCCGATCACCAGCAGCCTCAGCTTCACAGCTTCCCTCTTCTTCATCGGTATGCCGGGAAGAACTCCCTGTTTTTATCCATGCCCCTCATATCACACAGCTTGTTGTATGCTTCCCTGTTCCATATCTTTTTGCCGATATGGAATTCAAATTCCGTGTGTTTGCTGAAACGCTTCTTGAAATGGAGGACCGGGTCGTCTGCTGCGTTCGATACACCGCCGCCATAGTGGATGAGCGAATACCCATTCTTGACGCCCCACATCATCGAAGCATATTTCAGCAGATAAGCCGGTGAAAATTCAAGGTAATCCGGGTCCGTACCGTTCAGATGATCATGGATGATGTCACCCGAAAGGAAATAAAGTCCCATTGCAATGATCCGGCCTTCGAACCTGACACTGATCGTCATCATGTCCCCGCCGAATTGATCTTTCAATGCATAGAAATATTCCCTGTCGAAATAATAGAATTGTGCGGCGTCATGCCGGCCCATCGTCTTATTATAGATGTCGATGAAAGATTCTATATTTTCGAACCCTCTTTCAACGTGGAATGAAAGTCTGTCATCCCGGAGACGCTTTCTGATCTTCGTCCTGGCCGTCCTTGAAAACTCATTCTGGAAAGTGTCTTCGAACCGCTTCAAATCCGTACCGACAGTCTGCCTCACATAGGTGGTGTCGTATATGCCGGATGCATCTTTCTGGTTTTGGAATACAGGATGGAATCTGATGAACTCCGAGACGATATTGTTGTTGGCGCAGTAGATGCTGAAACACTCCTTGAACTCCGAGATCAGCTTGGCCCGGTTGGTATGTTCATGGATGACTGGGCCCCCGTAACCATAGGGGGAGATCAAATCATAATACCGCACGCCCCCGATTTTCGTCTGGATCTTCCTTTTGATGGCGCTGTGGGTGATATGTCCATATTTACTTTTAATCTCGAAAAATTTTGCTTCGCCGTTCTCGATCAATTCGTTCACTTTCGCATATTCCCGCGTGAAATATATATCGAATTCACTCAGACTCTTCTGCCGGGCCGCCGGGCCGACGACTTTCAAGTGCGTGGACGCACCACTCCCTCCCTGTCCTCCACCCGGGTCATCAAGTGCCGATGTGTCCTCTTCAAATTTCCCGGAAACCTCGATCCTCCTTTTGAACTTCGTCACGCTTATCCTTCCGCCGTTCCCCTTTTTGGTATATTCGAGTAGTCCATGTTGTCGAGATACTTCACTTTGCCTCCCCTTTTCAGCTCCCAAACGGTTCTCCATCATGGATGAACACCTCTCCCTAATTGAATCTTTACGGATTAAGCAGTAATCTTTCCGACAGGCAGCAGTTCCCTGAACAGGCGGATGACCCGTTCCACATCCTCTTCCGACATTTTTGTATCCGACGGCAGGCACAATCCATTTTCAAACAGATACTTGGAGTGATCTTCCGCTTCTTCGAAATAAGCACAACGATCAAACAACGGCTGCATATGCATCGGTTTCCACACCGGTCTCGCCTCGATGTTGTGGGCTGACAGATGACGGATGACATCCCGCGGGCTGATGATCGTCTTATCGGGGTCGATCGTGAGCGTGGACAGCCATCTGGTATGGAAAGACCCTTCAATTTCCGGCATGAAATCGACGGCGCTGATGTCACACAGCCCCTCCACGTACTGCTCGAAGATCTCCCGCTTCTTCTTTATCCGCTCATCCAGGACCTCCATCTGGCCACGGCCGATGCCGGCACAGATGTTGCTCAGGCGGTAGTTGTACCCGATCGTCCTGTGCTGATAATGTATCGCGCTCTCTTTTGCCTGGGTGGCCTTTTTCAAAGCTTTTTTGACGAGCAGTTCATCGTCCGAGATGATCATGCCTCCGCCTGAAGTCGTGATGATCTTGTTGCCGTTGAAGGAAAATATCCCGATTCTGCCGAATGTGCCGCTGGCACGGCCCCGGTAAGTTGCACCGAGTGACTCCGCTGCATCTTCCACGACCGGCACGCCGTACCTGTTGCAGATTTCCATGATGCGCTCCATCCTCGCAGACTGTCCGTACAAGTTGACGACGATCACCGCCTTCGGCAGCCTGCCCGTCATCTTATGGAACTTCAATGCCTTCTCCAAGGCTGCAGGCGACATGTTCCAGCTGTCCATTTCGGAATCGATGAAGACCGGAGTCGCACCCATGTAAAGGATCGGGTTTGCGCTTGCGACGAATGTAAGCGTGGAACAGAATACGACATCGCCTCTTTGCACACCGAGCACGTCCAGTGCGAGATGTATCGCACCTGTGCCGCTGGATACGGCGCATGCGGCCTCCGCTCCCGTATATCTGCTGACCTGATTTTCAAATTCATCGACATTTGCGCCGAGCGGCGCAATCCAGTTCTTTTCAAAAGCATCTTTGACATACTGCTCTTCACTGCCCCCCATGTGGGGAGACGATAGGAATATTCTGTTTGAAACCATATGATACACTGCCCCTTCCCCTTGAAACTCATCTCCAGTTCCCTGTCACTTTGCCGTTGCCGGCCAATGTGCCTCTAATCCCCTCACTCCACCTCGTTTATGATGAAGCGTACTTTCCCGCTGCGCGCCTTCGGTATGGCATCCATATAATTGAATATGACGTCAACCTCCCTGCCGAGCATTTTCTTCGTCCTTTCCCGCAAAGTCCGCTCATGATGTTCGGTGAAATCCTCTTCCACCACGATATTAATGGTCACTCTGTTCATTTCTTCCTGAATGAACTGTGTATGCGCCACAACATCTTCCAGTTCATCTGCAATCCAGGCGACGATGATGCTGTTCACTTTATTGCCATCGGAGCTGTACAGGAAATCTGCACCCCTGCCGATGATTTTGCTGATCCGGCACTCGTCTTCAAATGAATTCAAATACTCCGCATCGGATGCCATCTCCACCTGGTCACCGATCTTGTAGCGCACAATGGGCGTCGCCTCGTTGATGAATGTCGTGACGACCATTTCATATAGATGGTGACCTTTCCTGAAGAATTCAAACAGCCCAGTTTCATCGCCGAGCATATAGCGGCCTTCGGGATCACTATATATGAATGGTGCACCTTCGGCGGTCGAATACTGATCGATCACAATGGTATCGAACGCTTTTTCCAAATCCCTTTTCACCCGGGGCGTCAATATTTCATTCGTCGGAAAGATTGCGGTGACATCCCAGGACGCCTTAATGTCTCCCCGGAGCATATGCTTTGCGAGTATATGGAGCGCTGAAGGTGAACCATCCATCGACACCGGCCTGAATCGCTCCAGACTTTCATAAATATGACTGACATTGTCCGGTGTGATATATCTTGCCGCATAAAGCATCTGGTTCATCGTATAGTTGAAACGCCACAACTTATTATTATGGTCGGGCAGCGTCAGTTCCTGACCGGTGAATGAAGCCCTTTTCGAAAACGGCATCACCCCGTTCTGATATTTTATATAATCGAGGAATGCCATCCGTTTCGCACGGTCATGTTCAGAGTCATAGACGATCAGATTCGCACCCGTCGTGCCGCTCGTCAAAGATTCCCTGATCATGCCTTTCTTATATGACCGGTCTTCAAGCGCGTATCTCAAATCCCCTTTTTCGGTGAAGGGCAGTCTTTTGAAACTGGCCATGATATCATTTTCATCGATTTCAATATTTTCATATACTTTGATGTTTTCCTTCAGATGATGCATGAGGTGCACCAGTAATTCCTGCGGGTCCGCCCGCCCCCTTATATAATTTTTGAGTGCTTCCCGGTAAAGGCTGCTGTATCTTTCCCTTTTCAGTTTATATCCATATGCACTGGTGAATACATGCTGCATGAAAACAGGTGATGCGTGATAAATATCATGGGCACTGACGGTTTTTATCTTATTCAGCATGGCCCGACCCTCCCCTTAAAATTCAATCTTCTCTTCACTTTTTCCGCTGATCCCAGAGGACCCCTAAAATGACCACAATGATGTAGAAAAACTTGAAGCGGTGTCTGAGCGCTGTACCTGCATTGTTTATCGCCAGGCCGAATATGAACCAGCCGGCCAAGAGGCTGAGCAGCAGTATCGCAGCCAGAGGACGCTCCCTGACGATATGAATGTTCTTGATGAATATTATTAAAGCAAAAATATAAAATGATGAATCGAGTGCCAGGCTGATCAGTTCATTGAGGTTGTTTATACTCCAAGGCATCGGAGAAGCGATGAAATATATGATTTTTACAGGTGATAACAAGACCAGCTGAAACAGGTTATTCACCTGTAAGCCCTGCAGGTACACTGTGTTGCCGCTTCCGGAAGCCACCGTCTCATAAAGACCTGCATCATCATTGAACACCTGGTCGACCTTATTGAACAGCGGCAGTCCTGAAATCACATCGGGAAACACCAGGACATAAGTCATCACGACGGCGAATATGCTGAAGGGTACGAGAGACTCGACGGAAAACTGGAAACGCCGTGTGGAATGCCGGTAGAAAATGAATCCGAACAAATAACCTATCAGGAGACCGACGACACCTGTGTGGAACGATGCACCGAGCAGGACGAAGATCACACTCAACAATGCACTGGGACGGCTCCTGTCCTTATACCACCTGACAAAAAAGTAGAGAGACAATACCACGGTGATGGAAATCAGGGACTCACGCATCAATATGCTTGAAAATATCAATGAATGCGGAAAGAATGAGAGCAGCAGGACCAGGTAGAACTGGACTTTATCCGAAATGCCGAGCATCCTGAAAATATGAATGACGATCAGTATCGCCGTCAGTGTGATGATGATGTTCAGGAATTGGGCGAACAGACGGTCATCCCCGTAAAGATGAAAGAGCACCCCCAGGAATTTCGAGTAGAACCCGCCGTATATATCCATGCCGAGCAATGTCAAATCCTGGCTGACCGCCACCCCCGTCTCATAAAAATTCTCCGTATCTTCCCCGCTGTGCGGGATGATCGTCCCGCCCTCCCGGCGATCCACCAGCATCATGGCAAGCCGTATGAGGAAACTGGTATAAATGATGGCTGCGAATGCCGTATATTTGATCACCAGGATGAAGAAAAGTGTGATGGCGGTGAAGATGATGAACGTGAATGTTAAATGGAGCGTATCCGTAATATAGTATTGAAATAAGTATCCGGAAATAATATAAAGTATCGTCACCAGCCAGATGATGATCATATTCCAACACCCCTTCTACGGCCTCCGTTTTACTTTCCTGTCATGCATCAATACACCGATCTGCATCATCATCAGGATGGCGTGTGTGACGATGCCGACGATGAATGCACCCGTCAAACCAAATGGTATGATCACCAGCAGTGATAAAATGACCGTCGCGATCAAGGTCATCGTCTGCATGACCACCTGGTGCATATAGAGATTGAATATATTCAATGCCATTTCAAGCAGCGTCGTATATACGATGAAGAACAACAGGACGCCGAGGAGTACCATTTCTCTCTGATAACCAATGAATTCAGGACCGTAAACCAAAACAAGGATATCGTTGCCAAAGAAGATGAGAATGATTTCCCCGATGATGATCAACACGAGAAATACACCGCACAGCTTGAAGAATGATCTGTAGAACTTTGACGGACTCACCGTGGCTTCACGCGCCAGCGCAGCAATCACCCCCTCATTGATGGCAACCACGACATTGTTTGTTATGATCGTGAAATACATGATGGTCGCAAACACCCCGAGCACCTCGACGCTGTGGAAATGCTCCAGTACATATCTCGGTATGTTCGTGACCAGTGAAGATATCAGTTCAACGACTGCAAGACCCATCCCCAGCAGGAAGATGTTTTTAAAATGTTTGAATGTCATTACAGCATCCGGACGTTTTCCTGAAACCGAGAACCGCCGGTCAAACAGATGATACACCAGCATCTGTGAGACGAGCAGGCTGAGTATGGCCATGAATAAAGATTCGAAGATGAGGATCGATGACGTGAACAGGATGATGATGACGATGCTTCTGATGATCCTCGACAGACCCAATACGTACACTCTTGATTCTGCAATGTTTTCCGTATAGATGAACTCTTCCTTATTCTCATAAAACCTGAAGAGGACGAATATGAACAGGCACAGACTCTCATACAGGTTCAAATCCACGAAAAGGATGAGAAGGATCGAAACGCCGATGAACGAAACATTCATGACCTCCCGGAACTTTTTGAAGACGATATAGTCATAAGCCAGCTTCTTCTGTGTCGGCACGAGTCTGGCCAGGGAAAAGCGTGTGAATAATACAAGCGGCCCCATCAGTGCCAGGAAATATGTGAAGAGGCCCACTTCATACAAGCCGAGCAGCCGGGTGATCAAAATGACCTGCAGCCATTGGTTGACCGCCATGAACAATGTTCCGGCAACATTCAGGCTCCTAGACCGCATGCTTACGCCCGAACTCCACTTCATTCTTTTCCCGGCCGACAAAGTTGATCAGTGTTTCCTTCACTTCCTTCTCGTTCAGTGTCAAAAATATTTTTATATTATCTTCGATGACCTGAAGTGATGATTCAGACACGCGGCCCCGGTATATTTTTTCATAAACCTGCTCCGGATGGATCTCTTCTGCGTTGAGCAGCTCTTCATATAATTTTTCGCCCGGTCTCACACCGACGAATTCGATGCCGATGTCATCTTCGCTGAACCCGCTGAGGCGAATCATGTTTTTGGCGAGATCGACGATTTTGACCGGTTCCCCCATATCCAGTACGAACACTTCCCCGCCTTCGGCGAGTGTACTCGCCTGGATGACAAGACGCGAGGCTTCAGGAATCGTCATGAAGTAGCGCGTCATCCTCGGATCGGTCACAGTGATCGGGCCACCCGCTTCTATCTGGCGCTTGAACTTGGGCACCACCGAGCCGTTGCTGCCGAGGACATTGCCGAACCTGACGGCGACGAGTGTCGTATCCTCACAGTTCTTGTCGAGGGCCTGGACGATCATTTCTGCAACCCGCTTCGTCGCCCCCATGACATTCGGCGGATTGACCGCTTTATCCGTGGAGATCATGACGAATTTCTTCGTCCTGTAGTGGCATGCCGCTTCTGCCGTGTTCTTGGTGCCGATGACATTGTTCCTGATGGCCTCGACCGGATTGTATTCCATCATCGGTACATGCTTGTGCGCCGCGGCATGATACACGATATCGGGCCTGTATCTTTCAAAAACTTCGAAGATGCGCTTGCGGTTCTGTACATCGGCGATGATCGGTATATAGCTGATTTGATCATTCTTCCGGTCCAGCACTTCCTCGAGGATGGTGTAGATGCTGTTCTCTCCATGCCCGAGCAGCAAAATGCGCCGCGGCTGGAATTTAGCGATCTGCCGTACGATTTCCGAACCGATGCTCCCGCCTGCACCCGTCACGAGAATCGTCTTGTCCGTCACCTGCCCTTCGATGCCTGCCATGTCCAGTTCAACAGGTTCACGTCCAAGAAGATCCTCGACTTCCACCTGTTTCAGCATGCCCACCTCAAGTTTTCCGCACAATATATCTTCTATATTCGGCATGATCATCAAATCCACACCTTCGATGTGCGCCAGCCTGTGTATCTTGTTCAATTCCTTCTTGCTGAGTGATGGAATCGCAATGACGATTTTACTGATATCATACTTGCTTACGAGACGTGCGATGTCATGCCTGTCGCCTTCGACCCTGATGCCCCCTGCAACTTCCAAATTCCGTTTCATCTCATCATCATCCACGATCGCCACCGGGTTCATCCCCATCGAAGGGTTGTCGATCATCTGCCTGATCAGCATCGTGCCGCCTTTCCCCGCACCGACGATCAGTGTACGCACCATGCCTGAACCATTCGTTCTTCTGCCGGTCAGATGGTGATTGAGGATGCGCCATGCCATCCTTGAACCGCCGATCAATATCAGATGCATCATCCATGTGATGAGTGTCAGCCTGAAAAATGTGATATTGAACAGCAGAAATGTCAATATGGCCGTCGTCACCATCGTCGCCGTAACCGCCATCGTGATGAAGGTCAGTTCCCTGACACCTGCATACAACCATGCCCTGTGATAGAGGTTGAAGATGTAAGCAAAGATGTGATGGCTCAGCAGGATGATCACCGCAGTCGTCCCCAGTACAACCAACGAGTATTCCGAGAAGAATGGGATGAGAATGTAATAACTGATGAATATCGAAAAAGTCACGATCAGGGAATCGATGGAGACGAAGAGAAAATATCGTTTTTTAGCTCCCATATTACCCTCTTCCTTCATTACCTATTTTACTTTCCGGCTGAATACGGACCTGTTGAAAAGTGTCCATTTCCAAGCTTTTTGCGGTATGCAGATGTTCCGGCGTCGCGTTTGCACTGCCTCAGGTGGCTCTGGGTTCCTGATAGTAATGATATTGGTTGTCCTTCTTGTATTCCGGAGACCTGCCGTTCAGGACGATTCCGATGATGTTGGCACCGGCTTTATTGAGCAGATCCTTCGCTTCATTCAATCTTTCCCTGTTGTTGTTTTCCACATTGGTGACCATGATGACACCATTTGCATTCTTGCTCAACAGCTGGCCGTCCGTTACAGATAAGACAGGCGGTGAATCGATGATGACCATGTCGTAGTGTGTCATCAGCCTGAGCATTATCGAGTCCAATTTCGGAGCAGACAGCAGTTCGGCCGGGTTCGGCGGTATCGGGCCGGATGTGATGAGGTCCAGCCTTTCGAATTCAGTGGCCTTGATCACTTCTTCGAGAGGGATGTCATTCACGATCAATGTGGAGAGACCGGTCCTGTTGTCCACCCTGAAAGTTTCATGGGAGGTCGGGCGCCTCAAATCTGCATCAAGCAGTAACGTCTTCTTGCCGGCCTGTGCATAAGCGACAGCCATGTTGGCTGCCACCGTCGATTTTCCTGCTGAAGCCATATCCGATGTGAAAAGTACGGATCTGATATCCCTGTTCACACTCGAGTACATTATATTTGTGCGTATGGTCCGGAACTGTTCACTCACCGTGGCATGCGGCTGCTTATCCACCACCAGGTACCTCGGCCTGGTACCTTCATCTCTATGACCTCTGTTCATTTCCATTTCCTGCCTCCATCCGTTCTTCAAATTTATCTATCGATCCGATGACCGGTATGTCAAGATGTTTTCCGACATCTTCCTCATTCCTCACAGACTTGTCGAAAAATGCTTTCGTGAACACCAATGCCAGACCCAGCATCAGACCGGCCACGAGCCCTGCTGTGATGTTCAGGACAGGCTGCGGGGCGACCTGCTCCGTGTCGGCATCCATGAATGCCGAGGCCAGGACGGACACATTGTCCACGTTCATGATTTCAATCACCCTTTCCTGAAAGACACCGGCCACTTCATCCGCTATGCCCGCCGCTTCGTTCAAGCTGTCCCCCACTACGCTCACCGTGATGATCTGTGACTGGTCCTCGTTGCTGACGGTGATCTGTTCCGACAGTTCACCCGTCGACTGTTCCAGGGAGAGATTGTCTGCGACCTCACCGAGTACGATGGGGTTTAAAATGATATCCCTGTATGTGTTGACCAGCTGCAGACTCGTCTCGATGTTCTGATTGTCAACGATGCCGCTGCTCTCCGGCTGACTCACCAAAATCTGGGTCTCCGCCTCATACCGCGGTGTCAGCAGAAAGAAAGTGACCATCGCCATCATCAATCCTGAAATGACTGTAAAAAGGATGATGACCATTGCATTCTGCCTGATGATCTTCAATACCAGCTCCAGATTGACCGAATCCCCCATGCCCATTCCCCCATAAATTCAATTTGTAAAAACCGCCTTTTCATCCCCCCATCCCAAATGAGATAAATTACACTATAACAGTACTTTCATACTATTATATCAACGGAAAATGAATAATCAATACTTTTCTGAATATTTAATCATAAAGAACTGTTCATTAGAATAAGTTGTAAAAAATTTACTGTTAACCTATTTTACCTTTTGTATAATCTGAAAATTCTGTTTATAGTCCCATAAAACAACTACTTATAGGCTTTGAAACGGATTTTTGTTTAGAAATCGAGCCAATTAGATGAATCACACGTTAAATTGACAGTCAAATTTATCTTTTTTTAGTATATAACTAGGGGCTTAGCCAACTATATTATTGAATATTATGTATAAATTTTCATATGTGAAAACCACATGATTTAATTTGCCGTTTCAGTAAAAAAATTAAAAAATGAGGCAGGACCGTCGACGGTGGCCTGCCTCATCAAATTTAAGTTGTTTCAAGGATGCTTCATTGCATGCACCCTCTCCGGATCCGCCCCGAGACTGTCATAAAACTTCAGCAATTCCTCCTGCATGAAGGCCCGGTCGAAATGATCCGCCACGAATTCACGGGACACCGATGCCATCTTTTCAACTGCTTCCGGATGTTCGATGAGATGGTTGATCGTGCCAGTGAGACCCGCCGTATCCTTATCCTTTACGATCATCCCTGTCCGTCCGTGGATGAGGGTGTCCCTCGCTCCTGTCACGTCAAATGCAACGACGGGTACGCCCATGGCCTGTGCCTCGATGCTGACGTTCCCGAACCCTTCGCGGTAAGTCGGAAAAATGAACAAGTCCATCAGGCGGTAATATTTCTGGATGTCGAGCGTGTATCCGCACAGTATTATATTTTCCTTGCCATATATCTTATCGATGTTCTCCTGACGGATCGCGTCACTGTCTTCGAAGTCCCCGACGATGACAAGCTTCAAGTTCGGATGTACGGCGGACAGTGCCTCGAACGCCTCGATCAGTTCATTGCAGCCTTTATCTTTGGTGATCCGCCCGATATAGCCCAGGACGAAATCTTCCGGCCCTATGCCCAGATCCTCTTTCAACGACTTGACCTCCACTGCCGGGACGCGCTCAGGATTGAAAGTCTCCAGATCGATGCCGTTGCTGCTGCCTTTGCCGATACGCATCACTTTATCCGATGTCACGAGCTTCCTCCTGATCACTTCCTGTTCAAGGCTTTCTGAAATGACGATCACATGTGTGCTGAGCATACATGCGGTCCTTTCTGTCATATGGAGCACCCTGGACTTGATCCCCTTCGCCGTCTCGAGCCTGAGGCCCCGGATGATGTAAATGCGGGTGCCCACACGGGTCAAAAATCCCGCAATCATCCCGAGCAGTCCTGCCTTTGCCGTACTGAAACTGATGATGTCCGGAGATTCCCGCTTCAAGTATTTGATGAGCCTGTATAGCGCGGAGACGTCTTTTACGATATGGATCTCCCTTTCGAACGGGATGTGATCCGGTTTGATATCCTGATATGTTTTCTCGAAATCATTGTTGCAGACCACCTTCACCTCATAGCCATGCTTTTCCAAAAACTTCACCTGACCCCTCAGGAACAATATACTCAGTGAAGATGTGACTCCATGGACGATTTTCTTTGTCATCAAATCCTCCCCCTACTCTTTGAGCATACGGATCATCTTCTCGGTATCATCACCAAAGACAGATCTGCCGCTGACCATTTGCGGAAACCACACGGTCATGCCGTTCACATTGAATTCCAGCAGTACGATATCGTTGTTTTCATCCAACGTCACATCCCAGGAAATGATTTTCATATGCGGTGTCTTTTCATGCATCTTTTTTGTGACCGCAATGATATCCCTCACTTTTGGCAGATGATACTCGCCGAATACAGCACCCGTGTCCGGATGTGCCTGATGGACTTCTTTATAATGGGTGAATCCTTCCTTGTACAATTTTCCATCATCGGATACCGCAATCGATATGCCGCCTGCCTGGATATTATCGACATGATGCCCTTCCCTTCCCATGCTCAACGTGACCGGGCCATGCTCAATCCTGTCTTCAAGGAGATATGTGATCACCCTGAAAGTATTGACGGAACCGGGATACAACTCTGTAAGCTTATGATGGGGGACGATCTTCTCCTGTACGATGAAATTTTCCCCATATGAGTTCAGGACTTCCTCAATCGGCCGTCCGCTTTTCCTGTCCTTCCCATCCTTGAAATTACAGAGGCGTATCGAATCACCGGAACTCGTATCCAGCGTGGCCTTGACCACACATCCCCCGATATCCGCCAATCGCTCCAATGCCTCATCCCGCGTAATGATTTCCCGGTCCGGGGTGTAGAAGATGCCACTGTTGTTCATGATGTAGGTCTCCGGTAACCTCACACCTTCGACATCACGGTAAAATAAAGGCAGTAGGCTCTTATCACTGATGATGTTTCCAATCTCCCTGTCATTCAATTTGGGTTCGAGTTTCATCGTGACGAATATTTCAGGAAAATAATTTTTATTGAACTTCCCGGTATAACTTTGGTATAAACGGTGCCACAATACAGGGATTTTCAGACCAAGATTTTTCTGCCATAAATGATGGATGGATCTCTTCTGTTGATCACTCAGTTCCACATCTTTGTATAAATTCCTCTTATGAATGATGTTGTACACTTCCCCGGCAAAAATCTTCACCAGGTAAAGTGAATTGATCACATTCATGGCACCTCTGGTGAAAAACCTTACATAACGTCTTAAAATGATATAATTCTCCCTTTTCTTCACATTTCCAATCTCCCCTCTTCAGGCTGAACCATAACCCTCCTATGATAAAATACTCTTTAGTTGTCTTTTTACAATCCATCCATTTTAATCCATTATATGCAATCATCCTCATTTACGCAACGAAATTCTGAATGTTCAATCATTTGACCTTCCTGACAAGTCGTCCGTAAATATACTGGAGCAATGTGGGGTGTGACCATATCCTGCTCTCCTCGGTCAATGGTTCCATGAGGTGAAAGTCATCATCAAGTATTGATTTTACGATGTCATTATAGTTCTCCAGGGCTGCAGCCGCCTGGAGATGGGTGTAAGTCAGGAAATTATCCCCTCCCGTCACTTGAACCATTTTTTGATCCAGCACCGCTCCTGTATCTATGCCTGTATCGACAAAATGTGTGGTCACACCGGCCAAAGTGCCCTCATTATTGTACAGGGCCCAGTAGCCTCCATGCACACCCCTATACTTCGGTGTGATGCCCACATGTATGTTCAGGAAATGTCCGTCCACAGCCTCGAGGATATGTCTTTTGATGATCGGAGTGCCGTTGATGATCACAAGGTCCGGCTGAAGTTCCCCCAGCCGCTTCCGCATATGATCCGAGTTGACGGACCCGATATATTCCTTCTTTTCATCAGGAATATCCGTTTCATCCAATCCATACTCCTGTCTTATTGCTTCAATCCGCCTGTCTGCTTCTTTGCGCAGGAACAACTTCGTATACATGACGAACAGGACCTGTCCGATGAATTTGAACAGACCCAGCTTCTTAATCCTTCGCTTCAAAAAATCGCGCCTGCTGCCTTCCCCGACGATGAATACCCTTGAAACATCAAAGTCCTTCACCACATGATTGTACACGTAATTCGACTGGTCGCCCTCACCGCATATCATGATGATTTTGTTCATAAGCTTTCACCTTTTCCACATAGGATTCCATACTTTCAGAACTGAAATGATATGTCTGCTTCAAATATTTGAAATGGTCGATGATTTCCTCTAAAAATTGAAAGTTTTCTGCTGTGCAGCCGGAAAAGTTATGGGGGTGCCACCAGAGATGATAGTACAGGTTGTTTTTTGCAGCATGGGTCATCTCATTTTTGATCCTTCTCAGCTGAAGCTTTCTGAATCTGTGGTTCCTCCTGCTCATCGGCCGCAGGAAGCGGCTCGCTTTCATATTGTATAGACCGGCTTCCGGGAGGGGCGGCGGATGGGTGATGCTGCCGGCAATGTTCACGTAATTGTCCAGCAGGTGTAATGCTCTGATCAACAAATTATCTTCTCTTCTTGTTTTATATATGAAGTGGTCGGGATTTCCCCTGTAAATATCAATCCCATGATTTCGGAGGATGGATAACGCACCGCTGTCATACTGGTTTCTCGGGAAGACAATACTTTTGATGCAGATATCATGCTGTGCGGCGATATCGACGGCGATCGAGACATCCTTGTCCAGTTCCGCCTGCGTCTGCCCTTTTTCAAGGCAGTAATAATGGGATGCTGTATGGGTCCCGATATCCTGATGCTTTGAGTCACTCAGCTTCCCCACTAATTCCGGGGCGAAGAACAGGTCACCGGTGTAGTCTTCATGGGTCAGTGCCTCCCTGAATGTTTGATAGTTATCGAACCTCGGATGCTTATAGGCCGGAAGATCATCACCACGCATCACTTCCATCAGTGCATCGGCGCCGTCAAGCATTAAAAAGCCCACTGTGGCCCATGTGACTTTCACATCATTCACTTCAAAAAAATCGATGAGGTCCGAAGCTGCTGTTCTTGTGTGCTTCATCCTGGTCAATTGGCGGCCCATACTGTCACTGTCGATATACCCCCAGAACAGTTCGAAATCCAAAGAGATGATCAAAGATCCATTATCCAATTCCACCACCACTTTCAATATTTAGGAAATCATGACATGCTTCCGCCGTATCAATCTCACTTCCTGACTGCGCGGATCAGCATGAAAGCTTCCGCATGCGCCACGTTGATCGTCGACCCCCTGTACACGGACAATGCCCGCATCGCTTCAAGCGACCTTGGGTGGGGGAATTCTTTCAGTTCTCCCTTGTAAAATGCCATCGCTTTGAGTTTATCTTCCATAGTATCCGTGATATCGAAGAACACATTCGGCATGAAGACATGATCGACCGTCGGTGTATTCCATTCCGTCTCCGACAATGTTTCATAAGCAAGCACCTCTTTCAGGTTCGGCACATTGAATGGACGCAGTGCGACCATTGCGCTGTAGGTCACCTCGGCATGGTCAAAGTTCATGTCTCCCTTATGCGGTAAAAAAACCACTTCCGGCTCCACCTGCTGAACCACATCATGCACTTTCCCGTTGAATTCTGCTGTATCGTAATGCCTCAGACCAATCATGGGCAAATTCAGAAAGATCGTTTCTTTAATGCCCAAAAATTCATGGGCCGCTTTCGCCTGAGTCTGTTCTTCCTTCGTCCATTCCGGATCGGGCGTACTCGTCACTTCACATACATATACGGAGTGCCCCGCCTTCACATACTTCGCGATCGTCCCCCCGACGCCCAGCACTTCATCATCATTATGCGGTGCAAACACCAGAATCTTCATTCCCCATCCCCCCTAAATGAATTTATTCCCCTCGATGAATCTGACGCCGGCTTCCATTTCATAATCTGTGACCTTCAAGATGCCGTCCCTGCAAAATATCTCGATGCCGCCTCCCCCGGACCGTATGATCTGGCCCGGCAAGCCGTAATACGTGTCGTTTGTCTGCACCTCACCCCGCCAGAAGATGACCTTTTCACCTTTATATGTGGAGAAGGCCCCCGGATAGGGCTTCGATGTCGCCCGGATCAATTTATGGATGTCCCGGACGGAGTCGTTCCAGTCGATCCGCCCGTCCTCCGGCACCCGCTTCAGCAGATACGTCGCCGCTGCCTCATCCTGCGGCCGTGAGGTGAGCGCCCCGTCCTTGATCTTCTGTATGACGCCCGGCATCATCCTTTTCAATGCAGCGTTCGATGCCGCCTCCACATCTTCTGCATAATCATCCCCGCCGATCACATAAGGTTCCTGATCGATGATCTCCCCTGTATCCGTACCGTCATCTATGTAGAACAATGAACATTTGGATGCCCGGACACCGAGCAGTATCTGCCAAGGAATCGCAGCCCGCCCCCTGAATTTCGGGAGTGCCGTCGGATGGAAGCCGATCACCCCGTTCCGCGCGGCATTGATGATGCGCGGGCCCACCAGCTGGGACAGTCCGATGACGAAGATGTAATCCGGCGCCATCTCCTCCATCAGCCGGATATGCTCATCATCATTGATGTGTCTGAAATCGACGTACTTGAGGCCGTGTTCAGTGGCCACCTTGGATAAATCACTGTAGCCGGAGACATCCGCCGAGTAATCCTCCTTGAGGGAGAACACCATATCCGGCGGGCATCCATTCTCGATCAGACTTTCCAGCACGATTTCACTTGATATCACGGAACCTATGAATATGATGCCGTTGGCCATGGCCATCCCCTGCTTTCATCATTTTTTGAACCTTTCCTCACCCAGCACTACGATCAGCAACGTTTTCAGCAGGATCTTCATATCTAAAAATAAGGAAAACCGCCTGACGTATTCGATGTCATATTCTATCCTTTCCTCCCAGCTGAGCGATGTATTGCCGTTGACCTGGGCGAACCCCGTCATGCCCGGCCTCATGCCGAGCCTCTGCTTCTCACGCGCATTGTACTGCCGGGTCTGCTGCTCGATGGTCGGCCTCGGGCCCACCAGGCTCATATCCCCCTTCAGTACATTGAAGAGCTGCGGCAGTTCATCCACTTTCAACCTTCTGATCGTTCTGCCGAATGCCGTGAGCCGCTCCTCATCCTTATCGAATGCAAAATTGTTTTCCGCTTCGGCATCCGCCTTCATGCTCCTGAATTTGAATATGACATAAGGTGCTTCTGCCCGCCCCACCCGCTGCTGCAAGAAAAAGACCGGACCCGGCATGGTCAAAATGATCGTCACCGCAGTCGCAATCAGCAGAGGCGACAACACGACCAGCAATAGGGCGCTCACAAAGACATCGATGCCCCGCTTGATCTTCAAGTGCCTGTCCTTCATCACCAGTCCCCCTCCGGGCCTCTAAAAGTGCACGCCTCATAATTGTAATTATAATCCTTTATTGAATTAATACCCATAACCCTATAATAATCTCATTTTAGAGATATGTCCATATAAAATTTTAATTATTCATAACTGTCTGAATACTTTTCATGCCATGCCGTGCCCGTCCCCATGCGGCTCAATTACCTTTGAACACAAAAATCCCGGGGACGGCGCCCCCGGGATCTTTGTCATATATCATATTACTTATCCTGTACTTCCCACGTCATTTCCTATTCGGGAAAGGTGACGTTCTCAAGCCTGATGATGCCCACCGGATCGAGCTCAACGTCCTCGATCAATGTTTCATTGACCCCGATGCCGAGTTCCGCATAATACAATGGTGCAACCGGCAGGTCTTCCCTCAGGATCAGCTGGGCTTCTTCATATAACGTCTCACGTTCGCCTTCATCACTGGACTGCTGTGCCTGATCGAGCAGGCCGTCAAGTTCGGTGTTGGAGTAGAACCAGCGGTTGCCGGAGCCGTCCTGGCTGTCCGTATGGAACATCGGATGCAGGCCGTAGTCCGCATCGCCGGTCACGCTGACCCAGCCGAGGATGAACATGTCATGCGTCCCTTCCCTCGCCTTGTCCAAAAATGCACCGTATTCAAACTGTTCTATCTCCGCTTCGATGCCGAGCTCACCGAGCGTTTCCTGGATATATATGGCGATGTTCACCGTCTCTTCGGAATCCGAGACCCAGAGCGTCGTGTCGAAGCCGTCGGCGACATCGGTTTCAGCCAGATATTCCCTCGCCTGCTCCATGTCATATTCGATTTCCTCCAGGCTGTCCGCATGGCCGTTCACAGCCGGTGAGATATGGCTCGAAGCATGGGTGCCCCGGTCATTCAGGACACCTTCGATGATGCTTTCACGGTCGATGGCTGATGAAATCGCCCGTCTGACGTTCGGATCGTCGAAAGGCTCATTTTCCGTATGGAATGCCAGGTACGTCATGCCGAGACCGTCCTGATCGATGACGTCCGTATCTTCATGGTCGCGCACCCTGTCGATGTTGTCCGCATCCACCTCTTCGGTGATCATGATGCCGCCGGTTTCAAGTTCAGCGAGACGGGCGGCATTTTCAGGGATGACCCGGTATGTCACCGTACCGAAGTTGCGTTCACCGCCATGGTAGTCCTCGAATTTTTCCAGGACGATCTCACTCCCCGGATCCCTGCTCTCGAATTGAAGGTGTCCTGTGCCGTCCGGATTGTCGGAGACTACAGAACCGATATGCTCACTCATCGCTTCTGAAGCTTCCTCGAATTCATCTCCGCCCTCTTCCCTCAACTCATAGTATTCCTCAAGTGAAAGGTCGAGCTCGGCCGCTTCGATCGCGCTCTCATAATCCTCATCGATGACCTCCTTGCTGAGGATGCCGCTCGTGTTGTGCGCAAGATGGTTGAGAAGCGGTGCAAAGGCATATTCCGTATGCATCAGCAGTTCGTGGTCACCGACCACTTCCACATCTTCGATCACTTCAAAGAGGAATGCTGCGGTGGAAGCGACCGTCGGGTCGAGCATGCGGTCCAATGTCGCTTCGACATCTTCAGCCGTGAAATCCGAGCCGTTGTGGAAAGTGACGCCCTCCTTCAATTCAAAGCGCCAGAGGTCATCCTCTTCCTGCTCCCAGGACTCGGCGAGCCCCGGCTCAAGCTCCATTTCCGCATTCTGATGGATCAGTGTATCAAAAATCTGCGTCCTCACCTGGGCGGAGGGGATGTCATTGGATCCGTGGGGATCCACGGCGACAGGCTCCCGCATCATGCCGATGACGATGTCCTCCTCCTGTGCCTCCGCCTCCCCGGCGCCGTCCTCCTGTGCGTCGTCCTCCACGTCCGCATCATCCGTACAGGCTGCAAGGACGAACAGAAGTGCCAACATTAAAACAGTAAAATGAAATTTCCGTTGCTTCATAAAGAACCCCCTGATATTTTAATTCCGTATAATTATATATTATAATGAAAACGATTACAATATCATTTCAATGCTTTTTGAATATTCTTTTGACCGCTTACAATCGTGATCGATCTGCATATTACAGGAGGGGGGGGAATGTTTGATTCACGCCATAAAGGTAATGGAATATTGAATGCACATTGATGCCACAGCCCTTGGCACATGATGAATATATGAAAGGGAGGACGATCATATGAGCAAAAGACAGAGAGTATGGTTTGAAGAGAACGACGGCAAGCTCGATCCAGGCCTCGTCGCACAGCTCAGGAATATAAGGAAGCAGGATTACCGGGCGGCGGAGGCGATGCCTGAAGAAATCCCGGTGATCATCAAATGCAGGAAAACATCGGGGGAAGATGAGAAAGAGGACCTGATCCGCACATGCAACGCGGACGGCCTCGGCCATATGAATGCGGAAATACGCATCATCAACAGTGTGAAAGGCGCCCTCACCCCCGAAAAGATCAAGGAGGTCAGACACCACCACGCAGTGGATAAGATATATTACGACCGGCCGGTCCAGGCCTACCTCGACATCACGGATGATCAGATCGGCTCGAGGCGCATCAGGGAGCAGCACCAGCTGAGCGGGAAAGGCGTGACGATTGCAGTGCTCGACACCGGCATCCACCCGCATGCGGACCTGACGACGCCGGAAGACCGCATCATCGCCTTCCATGACCTGATCAACGGGGAGACCGAGCCTTATGACGACGACGGCCACGGCACACATTGCGCCGGCGACGCCGCGGGCAACGGCGCCATGTCCGGCGGCACGTACACAGGCCCCGCGCCGGAAGCATCACTCGTCGGCGTCAAAGTCCTCGACGGCGCGGGCGGCGGCAGCCTGTCCACCATCATCGAAGGCATCGAATGGTGCATGGACCACAGGGATGCGCACAATATAGACATCCTTTCATTATCACTCGGCGCCGAAGCCTACGAATCCTTCAGGGATGACCCGCTGTCCGTTGCAGCCCAGCAGGCGTGGCACAGCGGACTCATCGTCTGTGCCGCGGCAGGCAACAGCGGGCCCGCCCCGTCCACGATCGGCACGCCCGCCATCAACCCGTTCATCATCACCGTCGGTGCAGCCGACGACCAGGATACCGTCGACCGTTCGGATGATACGATCGCGGAATTCTCAAGCCGCGGGCCGACCATCGACCAGTTCGTGAAACCCGACATCTATGCACCCGGCACCGACATCATCTCACTGCGTGCACCCGGTTCAGCCGCGGAGACGGAACTTGCTGAACAGATCATCGATGACCACTACATCCAGATGTCAGGCACGTCCATGGCGACACCGATCTGCGCAGGCGTCATCGCGCTGATGCTTGAGGCGAGCCCCGCGCTCAGCCCGAATGACATCAAGAGCATCCTTCAGATGACCGGTGAGCCCGCGTTCGGCAGCCAGTGGGGATATCTCGAGGCACAAAGTGCCGTCAATATCTCTTTGAGCTATGCCGAGAACCTGCAGAAATCGGCCTCGGGCCACAGCTGGTAGACGGTGAATGAAACCTCCATGGATCCTTTTATTCACACCATTGGTTTTAAAATCGGGGATTCGGGAAACCGTATCATGAATATCATTCTTTAGGAGGTCTTGAAATGGCGCATGAACAACATCAACAGCTGATTGATGCACTGCATGAATGCATGGAGGCGTGCAACCACTGCTTTGATGCATGCCTGCAGGAAGAAGACGTGAAGATGATGGCCGACTGCATCAGACTGGACCGTGAATGTGCGGATATGTGTGCATATGTTGAACAGGCCGCAACAAGGAACTCCCCATTCGTAAAGGAACTCGCCGGCGTATGTGCCACAATCTGCGAGGCATGCGGCAACGAGTGCAGGAAACATGACCACGACCACTGCCAGAAATGTGCGGAAGCGTGCTTCAAATGTGCAGAAGCGTGTAAGCAGGCGGCGTAATTTATATCACTCCGGATCGTTCTATATCAAGGGACAAAAGAAAGCAGGCCTCCACTAAACTGTGGGCCTGCTTTCATGTTTTCATTCATCTGAAGCGAGCATATCCGTATACATACTCTTGGTTCGGTCAAGATGTGTTTTTATTGCTTCGGTCATACCTGCTTTATCCCTATTTTCCAACATCTTGATTATCTCACGGTGTTCTTTTATGACTTCGGCCATCCTTCCCTTCTTCCTGATGGCCTGTGCACCGATAAGAATAGTCAGGTTGTGGAACAAGTCGTATGACTCCAAAAAAATGTTATATTCCGAGATGAGGAACATCTCTCTGTGAAATTTTTTATCTACCAGCATAAACCGATATCCATCTTCTTCAACTACTGTTTCTTCCTGCTTAACTAAAATTCTTTTTAAGCCTTCGATTTTTTCCGGCGTGAGATTATCGAACAATGGATCGATGATCTCTTTTTCAATGACATACCTCAACAGGAAAATCTGTTCAACTTCTTCAAGGGAATGTGTTTTGATTTTATAACCTTTTCTGGGTTTGAACTCGATCAGATTCTCGCTGACCAGGTCCTGCATCGCTTCCCTTAAAGGGGTTCTTGAAACATTCAACTGTTCCGCCAGGGAACTTTCAGTAATAAAGTCGTCAGATGGAAAATTGTTATTGAGAATGATTTCCTTCAAAGATGCATAAATGGTATCCTTCAAAGTCTTTCTCTTGATTTCCTTAATTTTAAAACTCCCCATATGCCAACGTCCTTTGCTCAAATATTATCGTGACATCCATTCAACAGGGAACATGATCAGTCCCGGCATATAAGTCACAATCACCAATACGGCTATGAGTATACCCACTTGAGGGAATAAATGCTTGAACATTATCGGCACTTTCTGTTTAGCAATGGATGATACTACAAACAAACATACACCAAGTGGCGGGGTGACCATTCCGATGGTCAGGTTGACTGCCAGTATGATTCCGAAATGTACCGGATCGATTCCGACTGCCAATACCATCGGTGCAAATAATGGTGTGAATATCGTCACGGCACTGATTGTATCGATGAATGTACCCGCTAGTAGCAGGATGATGTTTATGATCAGCAATAAAAGAATCGGATTATCTGCAGCAAAGCCCATCAAGTCCATCAGTTGACCCGGTATGCTCTCATAGTTGATATACCAGATGAAGACGGAGGCTGATGCAATCAGGAAAATAATACCCGCTGTTGTTCCGGCACTGTTTTTCAGTACATTCCATAAATCCTTGACGGATATTTCTTTATAGACAAAGATGGAGATGATCAAAGCATAGAAAACAGCAATCACCCCGGACTCTGTCGCAGTGAATATTCCTGATATGATACCGCCTATTATAATGACCGGCATCAATAAAGCCAATATCGCATCCTTCAAGGAAAGCATGAATGTCTTGAAACTTACTTTGTTACCTTTTATCACATAGCCATGCTTCTTGCCTATGATGATGCTGTATGCTGCTAGCCCCAGTGCCATCAGGACGCCGGGAAGTATACCCGTTATGAAGAGATCGCTGATTGATACACTTGCTATCACTCCGTATAAAATCAAAACGATACTCGGAGGTATGATCGGCCCTATGGTTGAGGAGGTCGCAATCAGGGAAGTGGTGAAACCCTGATCATAACCTTCTTTCAGCATAGTCGGTATCAGCATGCCGCCGATTGCTGCTGCAGCTGCGATAGCTGTGCCCGTCAAGGCAGAAAAGAACACACTGCTTATGATGACCACTAAAGCCAGTCCACCGGGGATAGGTCCTACAATGATTTTTGAAAAGTCTATCAGACGTTGGGAAATACCGCCCTTTGCCATGATTTCTCCCGCCAGGATGAATAAAGGAATCGCGACGAGCGTGAAACTGTTCACTCCGCTGAAAATATTCCGCGGCACGTTTGAAAGCAGGCTGAAATCATTAGCTGCAATTCCCACCACCGATATGAAGGCCATGGCGAATGCCACCGGCACCCTGGCTATTATCAAAATAAACAGAAGTATTATCAGACCCAACCAAAGCATAATTTAATCAGCCTCCTGACATAAAAGTAGATCATCATGATGGAAAATACCGGTACGGCCATATATAAGTATGCTCTTTGAATAGGCAGGGATGATAATGTCTGTCCCGTATCAAGGTTCAGTTGGACCAATTCAAAACCATAATAGACAAAGACACCCAATACAAATATAGCTATGAGACACTCCAATATGCTTAGAAATCCATCCAGCTTCTTTGGCAGCTTATCGAACAGATCCACCACCAGATGCTCATTTTTACTTACCAGATAAGCTGCCCCGGAAAACACACTATAGACGAAGCAGAGCATAAGAAATTCCTGGGACCAGGGCAGGCTTATCTGAAGGAAGTACCTGAACACCACTTGGATGAAAGTGACAATAACGGTTACCAGCAAAGTGATGACCATTACTGTTTCCAATATCTTTGAAAGAGTTACGTCTATTTTGTTTATCATTTTCTCACAACCTGTCAGTCAGCATTTCTTAAGCCTTCAACTATCTCTTCCGGCACTTCATCTGAAACTGCTTCTGCTACATCTGAAGTTGCTTCTCTGAATGCATCTCTGTTCGGTTCAGTGATGGTGATGCCTTCTTCTTCCAACATGGCAGTGATTTCATCTTCTCTTTCATCAAGGAAGTTTCTTTGATAATCTCTTGCTTCAGCAAAGGCACTTTCGATCGCTTCCACTTCGACATCGGATAAACTTTCATAGAAATCAAGGTTCATCATAGTGGCTGCAGGAGAGTAAGTATGGCCGGTCAAGGACACATAATCCTGCACCTCATAAAAGTTCATGGAATCAATTGTCGGCAGCGGGTTTTCCTGACCATCAACCACACCCTGGTCAAGTGCAGAATACAATTCATTGAAGTCTACAGGTGTTGGATTCGCTCCAAGCGCCCTCATATGCTGCTCCCAAACATCTGCCGGCTGCACACGTATACTCAGCCCTTCCATATCTTCCGGCTCAACGATTTCCCTTGAGTCATTCGTCATGTGTCTCATGCCAACCTCCCAATAACCGAGGCCTTTCATGCCATTCTCTTCAGCAAGGTCCAGAAGTTCTTGTCCTTCTTCTCCATCGAGGGCATTATATGCATGCTCTTTATCCTCAAAGATATACGGGATGCCAAAAACATTCATTTCAGGAATCGTGTTTGCGAGGTTACTGTCGGCAGCTACAGTCGTCATTTCGAGCGATCCACCAATGACCTGCTCTATCGCATCGCCTTCAGAGCCCAAAGATGCATTCGGGTGGATTTCCACCGTCATATCGACATCTTCGTTGGATTCAAGGATCTCCTTGAATTCTGATGCTGCTATATGATACTGGTGTTCCTCGGAACCTGTATGGGCCAGTTTTATCGTCCTTTGTTCTGTACCGTTTTCAGCATCACCGTTTGACTCCCCATTATCTTCACCTGCATCGTCTCCACCACATGCGGCTAATGCGAGAACCATGATCAATAATAATCCATAAATTTTCTTCATTTTAACTCCCCCTAATTTTTGTTTATAAGAATTTGTACATCTCTTTTCTGCGACTGTCAAAAATCGGTATATCTTTCCTGACTTCGTCGATATAATCCAAATCAATTTCCGCTTTCAGAATCTCTTCCTCATCCGTAGACCCCTGGACCAATGCTTCGCCGAAAGGATTATATACAACGCTGTTGCCCGCAAATGTTGTACCATTATCCTGTGTACCGATGCTGTTGGAAGCAACGATATAACATTGGTTCTCTATCGCCCTCGCACGAAGCAGGGTCAGCCAATGATCTTTCCTGGCCAACGGCCATTCAGCGACTACAAAAATGACTTTCGCTTCCTGAAGTACAAGGTCCCTGAACAATTCAGGGAAGCGCAGATCATAACATATGACCAAACCGGCATTTTCGCCCAATAGATCAAAAGTTTCAGAAGTGTCTTTCCCTCCTGCCAGAAATGCAGGTTCATTCAACATCGGAACAAGGTGCATTTTTGAATATTGGTGTCGTTGTTCACCGCTCTTATCTACGTAAAATGCCGTATTGTATACTTCGCCATCGACCTTATTCGGAATCGAACCAGCAACTACGTTGACTGAGTACTTCCCGGCAAGTCCGGAAATCTCAGTTTTGATCGGCTCCAGTTCGTTCGCGGCATGAACATCTATATTTTCAAGGTCATAACCCGATGTCCACATTTCAGGAAGCACCACCACATCATCTTCCTGCAGATCCGCTGCCTCGAATAATGATTTGACTTTATTCAGGTTCTTTTCCACGTCACCGTAATATACGTCATATTGAAATATAACTACTCTCATCGTTTACTCCTTCAACTTATTTATTTCATATTCGATTTCGATCGTCTTGTTCAATTTATTGCTTTTAAGACCACATTTGAATGCATCTCCGAAAATGAAACCATCTTTAAGCGGTACTGTGCCGCAGAATACAGTGGCGTCTTTCAATTCAACACCATTCTCCTTCAGGAAGGTTTTGATTTCCTCCAAAGGGATGATGGCTGAAACATTGCCCGACTGGTATTCGACCCATTCACCATCATTTTTCACGTAGCTGAATAACTCAAGATCATCCCATTCATCTTCAATATCGTTGAATTTGATCGTTTCTTCAGCCAATGGTTTGGGACAGATCTGCTTTGATTTTTGAATTGAAATGGTTTCAAGACCCCTGTCTGTGTGATCGCTTCCAACAGTGACCTCGATATTTCCATCTGCATCTGCAATCAGTACAATCTCCACTTCACCGCTCGTCTCGTCCCCGATGATATGAATCTTATCGCTGTAATTAAGCAGCTCAGGGTTCAAATGGTAAAGCTCCGGTACACTTTTCGGCTCGGGAACACCGATTTTTTTCAGCTCTTCAATATGCTCCCACGTTTTGTCCTTGTTTCTTCCTGCATAACCAATTGCGTATAAATTCAAGTCATCACTCCTAATGTATTATGTATACATTATATTTTATACATTGTTTCATGTAAAGGCTTTCATTGAATTTTTCTGAAAAATCATTATCCAGATTCAATCCCCCGTTGCTTGAAGCCTCACCTCGTCTGCTCCCCAAACATTGAACACACAAAAAAAGTATGCCCCGGCTCTCTCCCGGAGACATACTATTATGCGATTTCATCTTTAGATCAGCAGTATTACTTGTAATAAACCACTTCAAACATCTTGCAGCCATTCGGTGACTTCCACGGACCATGCTTCATACCAGGCGGTCTTGAAGCAACCATACCGGCGGTGAATTCCTTATTCAACTCGAGATCTATCACCGACCCCTCTATGATATACAGCTCTTCCCAATAATCATGAACCTGCACACCCTCTTCGGAAGTGTCCACTCCCGGAGGGAACTCCGATACCCTGACAAAATCACCCGTCTCTTCATCTTTTGAAATGACTCTTTGTGTCCTTCCTTTGGTGGAGCCTGGGATTTGCTCGGCTTCAAACTCTTCGAAATGTGTAAATTCAATTTCCGGTCTTGTCATTCTGCATCCTCCTCATATTTTTAAATATTTTTATAATCTACTGTAATAGTAAACACAGTGATTTATATAATTCAAATTTAAAGTCACTAAGTTCAACCTGATTCACAAATCACCCATGCATCAGGATTATGGCACATCAAAAAAACGCCCGGTCATCTGCCCGGGCGTCTCCTATCATCACCAGTTCACCGACCTTCAAAGCTGATATGCTCCATATGGCCGCTTGACTACACCATCCACGGCCGTGGGTTGGCGTTCAGCTCCTTTATATTACTTTGCGGCAATGCTTCCTTCTTCACCACTTTCGGCGTCATGCCGCCCTCGACGCGTTTCTTCAATTTCGTATCCATCCTGCCGACTTGAAAGCCATCATATTTCCTTATTGTCCCCGCACCGCATTCCGGGCAGAAATCATTTGCCAGATCTGCCGACATCGATTTCCATACGTCATATTCACCGCAAGTCGTGCATGTGAAAGTATACTTGGGCATCTAATCATCCAACTTCGGAATGATGTTGTCGTCAAATATTTCTTTTGGCAAGGACAATGTACAGCAGGCATTCGGTATATCGACGATGCCGCCGATGTTGCCCTGGACCGGTGCGGTGCCGAGCAGCATATACGCCTGCTCACCGGTGAATCCGCATGTCTTCAGAAATTCGATGGCATTGAGGCAGGCGTTCCTGTATGCCGTATTCGCATCCAGGTATGTCTGGCCGCCGGAAAATTCATTCACTGAAATGCCTTCGAACACGAGGTATTCATTATAGTGCGGCATGACGGGTCCCGGCTGGAAGGCAGGATTCCGCTCAATCTTATGTTTCTTCATGCCGCCTTTGATGACATCCACTTTCAGCTCGATCCATCCCGGCATTTCAATGCCGCCGCAGAATGTGATCTCACCGTCCCCTTGAGAAAAGTGCAGATCTCCGACCGACAGGTTCGCCCCGTCCACAAATACAGGGAAATAAATTCTCGAGCCCTTTGACAGGTTCTTGATGTCACAGTTGCCGCCGTTCTCCCTTGGAGGCACCGTCCGTGCGCCTTCCCTTGCCACCCTGTCGAAGTCCTCCCCCGTCAAGGTGCCAAGGACGACCGAGTCCTCGTCAGGGAGTTCCGCAAGCGGCGGCACGCGCTCAGGATCCGTATCCACCAATTTCTTTTCCCTGCGGTTCCATTCATCCAGAAGTTCCTGTGAAGGGGCGACGCCGATCAGGCCGGGATGGATGATGCCGGCAAACCTGACATTGGGTACATGTCGGCTCGTGGCATAAATGCCTTCGAAGTCCCATATGGATTTTGCTGCATCCGGGTAATGATCGACCAGGAAACTGCCGCCATTCTCTTTTGCGAAAATGCCGTTGAAGCCCCATTCATGTGCACTGAAGGTGCCGATATCCAAAATGTCGACTACGAGCAGGTCCCCGGGTTCCACACCATTGACATGGACCGGACCGCTCAGGACGTGGACGCGCTTCAAATTCACATCCCTGATGTCAGACGGGTCATCATTGTTTGAAATCTGACCGTCCGTCCAATCGAGGCATTCGAGCTTGAATGTCTCACCAGGATCTACGGAAAAGGCTGCGGGGATGTCGGGATGCCAGCGATTGTGGCCGGGGCGCTTCTGCTCATGCATCTTTTTAGTCAAATCCACTTCGAAAATCTGCTTGGACATGTTCTACCTCCTAAAATTTTGGTGTAATTTTATCATATAACCAAAATTATAAATAAACAAGCTTTTATGTAAGCGCATTCATGAAATGATTGAAAAACACCCCTGATGCTTCAGGGGAGAAAAACTTATCTTCAGTCCGTTTTCTTCAAAAATACAGCGTATAAAATCGTACCGACAATCAAACTCAACAGGGGCGCCGACAAGATGTAGATATTGATGTTCACCGCCGAGATGACGAATGAAACCAGCATGATCAAAATACTCGCTTTTGATTTCAAGTTCATCAGGCTTTTGAAGCAGCTGAGTAAGATGCCGAGTAAAGTGAGTATGACGATGATGGAGATCAGTTCACCGGGGATCGCGATCATCAGGGTGATCATCAGAGGGGCCAGCAGTCCAAAAAGTACAATCAAAATGCCCGCCACCACCGCGCTTTTGTACCGCTCACTCTTAACCCCGGCCTCCGCATTACTGCAGATCGTCGTCGACATGCCGCCGATCCCGGCCGCATGGCCACCGAACATACTGACGATGGATACACCGATGCCTGAAGACAGCACCACTTGCTGAAAAGGCACTTCATAACCGTTCTTCTTCAAGGCACTTAAGGAGATGGACACTTCATTGCTCAGAATCATCACGGCAACCGGAATCGAAATCACGGTGATGGTCACCATATCAATCTTGGGCTCCATGAACGCCACCGCAAAGACCACTTGATCAACCTCAAAGCTTTCAAAACCAATAAACAGAGCGGTTATGAAAACCACTGCCAGCCCGCCAAAGAACCCCGGGATGTTCTTGAGGTATACCTGCACCAGAAAATAAGCGAGAACCGATGCTGCCAGGACCAATACATAGCTGGATAAATCCAATATCGAGCTCAGTATATAATTCACCACTATCCCTGCAAGCATCGCCTCTATGATGTAGTTCGGAATGGAGGTGATGAAATCCCTCAGAAATTTCAATTGGCTGATCACAAGGAGCAGCAGGCCGGCGATCAAATACCCGCCCACCATCTCATTGATGCTGAACCCCTGCATCACCGGTATCAGGTAGATCGCCGTCGCCAGAGAATGCGCACCGATCAGCGGCATCCTGTATTTGAGCGTCAAGACCAGACTGATCAATCCGCCCATGACGTATATGGAAGACATCCATGAAAAAAGCTGTAACTCACTCAACCCCAGATCCCGGGCGGATTCGATGATCACCATGCCTGAAAAGGATGTCAGAAGGGCAGCAATGATGCCGGTGAAAATATGTTCCGGTTTAATACGCTTCATGATCATTCCGCCCCGCCTTTTATATGATGTAATGATTGGAGCTGTCCTGGTGACTGATAAACGATGTTATAATAAATTGCAAGAAATTCTGAAGTTCAAGTGGATAGACCACTCGCCGTGTGCTTGGGTTGCATTCTCAGATGCCATGTCATTTTTATATTTCTGCCCGCTGCCGCAAAGGCATGGCTCATTGCCTCCCACCTTTGGCGAGGTGACCGGTGCACGAACTTTAGGGATAAAGGCATCCAATTCGGAGGATAGTCTATGGTCCTACCGCCCCAGCTTCTGAAGTGCGCTGATTTTCCAGTCTTCAAGTTCAGGGTGATCATACCCCATGACTTTAAAATAGCCGTAAGCCATTTCGTCCATGTCAAAGATCTGTCCCTTGTATTCATAAGTCATATAGTCTTCAATTTCAGGGCGGCCTTCTGCTGTCAGCTGCTCAGCGAGCCCTCTGATGGCGACAGATTTCATATCGGTGTCCTCGATCGTCCAATACAGGTGTTTGAGTGCTTCGATTGCACCTGCGGTATGGGTCTTCAATCTGGTATATGGGAGCAAGACCTGCAGCCAGTGGTTCGACCGCCTCGACGACCCGGCCCGACTGGAACCCGACGAGTGCATCCTTCAGCTCCTCCAGTAAAATATCCTCATCACGGAGCAGCAGTGATGCCAATTCTTCAATCATGCTCTCATCTTTGATCGGACCGGCTTTGTAGACGGCGATCATGCCTTTAAAATCAAAATAAGGTGGCGATTTCTGCTCTCGGATGGTGTGCCGCAAATCTTCCGGATCAACCCAGCCTTCCTTCGCCTGCCTATATGCCATCGCTTTTGCCCTGTTGTACGGTCGCTGATCATAGTGTTCGAGCGACTCCATTTCCTTCAAATGGTTTTCAAGCATTTGTTCGAGTTCATCCTGTGACGCTTCAGCCACCTGGGTGAAAAAACCCATTCCTCCATTGAAAATACAGATTGGAGCACTTCACGGTTTTCAATTTTCACATCAAGCGGCAATCCTTCAGCAACTCTTTTGAGTGAGAGCGCGATGAATCCGGGCGCGCTTTTCATCGCTTCCATCAATAAAGGAACATCTTCGTTGGAAAATGTCATATCTCCTATTGCAGTAGCATAATCCGAAGCTTTCTCCGGCTTCTCTATTACTTCCTTCAAAAGCCTCGCCGGCCACTCCGGTTTTGTGGAAGGGAAAGTGCCGACTGCATTAAGTGCAAAATGACGCACCACTTTATCATCAGAAGTCAGGTAAGGATCGATTCTTTCAAGCAGGTCCATATGGAAAACCTCTTTATCTTTTAGTTGAACACATTATAACAAAACATTCATCAAAAACTGAAAATATAAACAGGTTCCGGTTTTAAAATTTATACCGGAGCCTGTCACTACTTTCAATTTATAATGTTACTTCACCTTCAACCCTCTATACCTGTTCACCGCAGCAATGAATTCCTGCTTCCTCGGCAATGCCATATTGCCCGGATGGCCGCCGAACGGTGATATGGCATCGAGACCTCCTTTTTCAATACGAGCATATATTTTATCGGCCGCTTCAGATATCGTCACCCTATCATCCAGCACTTCGTCCTTGAAGTATTCGATCATCGCAGTGATTGCATTCGTCTGACTTGTATCCGTGAGCTGTTCCAGTCCGGAGATGTCAATGGATTCTTTGCCGTAGAGGATGGTGTGGAGCCCTTTTGATTTCAGTCTGCCATCCTTACCCCTTTTGGCAAAGCTCTTTTTAAGCGGTGTCCGCTCAGACAGCACTCCGAACGCTTTATGGGAAGTATCCGGCCTTCTGTAACCGTCGGTGTCTGCAATGGTCTTCGCTTCCCTGGTCACATCCTTCAGCCGGTACTCATCCATCATCAGCACATGGTCGGCCGCTTCAAAGTAGTCACCGGACCCGCCGACGATGAGTATGGTGGACACACCCTTCTCCCCATACAGCGCCCGGATTTTATCAGAGAATGGTGTGATCGGCTCCTTGTCCGGGGCGATCAGCTTCTGCATGCGGGCGTCCCGGATCATGAAGTTGGTGGCAGATGTATCCTCATCGATGAGCATCAGTGAAGATCCCGCCTCCAATGCCTCCATTACGTTTGCCGCCTGTGAAGTGCTGCCGCTGGCATTTGCCGTTGAAAACTTGTGTGTATCCTTGCCGCCCGGCAGGTTGTTGATGAACGGGGCAATATCGACACCCGACACACTGCGCCCGTCTTCTGCACGGATTTTCACCGCGTCCGGACGCGTGAGAACGAGTTCCCTGCCGTCGCCTTCAATATGGTGATACACCCCGCGCTCCAATGCCTCAAGGAGCGTCGATTTACCGTGGTAGCCCCCGCCGACGATCAGTGTGATCCCTTCAGGGAGGCCCATCCCCGTGACTTTGTCTCCACTCGGTAATTCAATCTCCGTCTCCAGACTTTCCGGACTCTCGAAAGGCACCGCACCCTGCATCGGCCTATCCGACACCCCGCTCTCCCGAGGCAGTACTGAACCGTCCGCAACGAATGCGATCAAATTCTGCTCCTTCATCACTTCCAGTATATGCTCCTGGTCAAGCATCAGAATGATCTGGTCTTTCAAACCCTGTTGATTAAGGTTTTTGTATAATAAAGACTCCACCGCTTCAGGCATCATCTCACTGAATATGGAGGCGGCCGCCTTACCGAGTATCTTCCGGCCTGCAGCAGGGAGGCCCGCTTCGATCCGGACCTCGATTTCTTCATCACCGATCACGACAGCGGTCCGCTCGAACATCTCCTGGCCGCAGCGGTCGATGAATACTTTGCCGTTGGTCCCCTGCCCTTTCGATTTCTTATTGAGCTGACCAATCTTTCTATCGAAAGTGCGTATCAGAAAATCGGAAGCGGCGATCCGCTCAGGCTTGGATTCAAGCAGATCATCCAGTATGCCGATGGTTTTCCGGTCGATGATGATGCGCATTTTGGAAGGCGGCGCAAAGGGGTCGACCTGCACATGATCGACGGCGAGACGGAACCCGCCGAAGTCGTATATCCCTTTAATCTGTTTATATCTGCCGTATGTCTGCCTGTCCAATGAGTGCAGCAGATGATTCAAATCATGATTAGTTTTCATCTAATTTCCCTTTCAGTACATTTGTTCAACCACTTGTTAAAGCGTCTGTTTCCCCTACTTAACCTAACATATTAAAACATATACAAAAACCTCAACTGATTGAAATCCACAGTCATCCCTGAATTTTCCCTTTTATAAAGAAACCATATAAAATATAGCCCACAATCAAACTCAATAAAGGCGCCGACAAAATGTAAACATTGATATTTGCAGCTGAAATGACAAACGAAATCATGATGATGATACTCGTTCTGGATTTCAGACCCATTAAACTTTTGAAGCAATTCAATAAAATCCCGAGCAGTGTAAGTATGACGATGATGGATATCAACTCTCCCTGGATGGCCCTCATCAGATTGATCATCAAAGGGGCAAGTAATCCGAAAAGTACAATCAGACTGCCGGCCACCACTGCACTTTTATATCTCTCACCTTTAACCCCGGCCTCCTCATTGCTGCAGATCGTCGTCGACATACCGCCGATCCCCGCCGCGTGCCCGCCGAACATGTTCACGATGGACGTCCCGATGCCTGAAGATAATACCCCTTGCTGAAAAGGCACTTCATAGCCATTCTTCTTCAGGGCACTTAAGGAAATGGAAACTTCATTGCCCAGTATCATCACAGCCACCGGCAGCGAAATCACGGTGATGGTCACCAGATCAATCTGCGGCTCTATGAACGCCACTGAAAAGACCACTTGATCGACCTCAAAACTTTCAAATCCAATAAACAGACTTGATATAAAGACAACGGCCAACCCACCAAAGAACCCCGGGATATTTTTTATGTATACCTGCACCAGAAAATAAGCGATGACCGATGCTGCCAGGATCAATACATAAGCTGACAGCTCCAATATTGAACTGAGCATATAATTGACCACTATCCCGGCAAGCATCGCTTCTATAATGTAATTCGGTATGGAAATGATGAAATCCCTGATGAATTTCAATTGACTGATCACCAGAAGCAGCAGACCGGCCATCAAATATCCTCCGACCATTTCATTGATGTTGAAGCCCTGCATAATCGGAATCAAGAAAATTGCGGTCGCCAAAGAATGTGCACCGATCAAAGGCATCCTGTACTTTAATGTCAATACCAGACTGATTACACCACCCATAATATATATGGAAGCAATCCATGAATAAAGCTGTGACTAACTCAATCCCAAGTCGTTGGAGGCTTGGATAATCACCATACCTGAGAAGGCTGTCAACAAGGCAGCAATGATTCCGGTGAAAACATGTTGCGATTTAAAATTCTTCATAAGTTAAAGCCCTTTCTATATACATAGAAAACGTTACTTAACAAGAATATTACCTCACCCTCATCGTCTATTAAACTGTTCACTTAAAAAACTCTAATCCCACACAATAAATTAGAGCTTTTTAAATTTTTCATCTGCAGTTTCACAGATTCATATTAATATGCCCAATAATCTGGTTATAGACGGTGCCTGCTGACATACTTGAAATCAGAACCTTTCCATCATAAAACTTCTCTTTGTGCATTTCTAAGTATGTCAACAATATTCCTTCAACTCTATCTGTTAAACGCCTCACTGTAGTACTCACGAAGCTCAGCTGCATTATCATCAAAAGTATGAGTGAAGATGATTCTGCATCTATCCTCCTCCTTCAATGAAATATTCACTTGATCATCAACTTCACGGGAGCCAAAGGAATATGGCTTCTCTAGTTCTGTAATTGTCGCACTGTATGTCGACCCTTCCCCATCATTGAAAGCAATCTTGCCACCGATCTTTGATCCATCTCTCCGGTTGCGAAAGGATACCATTCAGCGAAGTGATCAGGATCTGTAAGAGTAGAGAAAACTTCTTCAGGATGATGTAGGGTAAACTTTTCAAACCTTAAAATGTAACATCCGTTTGACTCATGCAGTCTGCCATATTCCGTCATCTTTTCGTGCTCCTTTTTTCACCATTTATAATCACATAAAAAAAGACTGACGCTTCTTATATTCGTTTTCTTGCTTACGGTGCCATATTATTTTTAACTAAACGCTTCGTCAGAAAAAACTTTGATTCGATACAATACTAATATATACCCTAATAATACATTATCTCTGATCATCATATTATCAAAGCTTCATTTTAAGCTGATCAATTGAAAAAGCCCTAATCCTTTGCATTGGATCAGGGCTTTTTGATGATAATATCTTTGTAGTTTCACAGTCTTAGATTAAAATGTTTTACTCTATCTCTTCAAATGTTCCTAGGTCTTCAACAATGCACTTGTGACAATTTCAGTTGCAACTGGCAGATGTTCCCGGTTGAATGTTATTTCCGGGTGATGGAGACCCGGCGTCAATCCTCATCCTATACCGAGCATCGTCGATTTCAAATGGGGTTTTGTGAATGTATAGAGATGGAAGTCTTCGCCACCGGTCGTAAGGATTCCGGTGCGTATTTCTCTTACTCACATTTCTACAATAGAACTTTATGAATACGGCTGCTCTAATTCTGTATCGGTCGCCTCGTACGTCAATTTTTCACTATCATCAAAAAAAACCTTTACTTCAAGCTTGATATCCATTTCTCCCATTTCGAAAGTACACCATTCAGCGAAGAAGCAGAATCTGTTAGAATAGAGACAATATTATCAGAATAATTTGCGGCAACCATTCAAATCTCAAAATATAACGACCATCTCACCGGCCAGCATGGTGCAAAGTAAACTAAAATAGTCTGTAAAATAAGCTCTGTTCGTTATTAGTAGATAAGCTTTCTGTAATTGATATCTAAAGCTCGCTTATTAGGAAATTTGATGTCTATGGACAATATTCAGATAATCGATATCACAAAAGTCATTTCTAAGATGACAGGGAGAATATCAAAATATAAAAACAGAGAAAGTCAAAAAACTCTTCGCTATATATTTTTTCTATTTTAGAGAGCTTATTTTATAATGATTTCTTATCTTTAATTATAAAATTTGATATGGAGGATAACCATTATGGAGATGTCTATCACTGAACAACTGCAATATTCTACGATAAGAATTGAATGTGAGCATATCAATGGAATGATAAGTACAGGGACTGGTTACTTCTTTAAATTTAAAGAGAATGAAGAAAATGGCAGTTACATGCCTGTAGTAATAACAAATAAACATGTTATATAAGATAGCTCAAATGGAAAACTCATTTTTACGAAATCCAATCCGTCAGGTTATCCCAAAGATACTGATCATTATCATTTAGAAATACAGAATTTTGAATCTCACTGGAAAAACCATCCTAATCCTGAAGTCGATTTATGTGTTATGTCCATCATGCCTTTAATTAATTATGCTCACACTAGCGGAAATGAATTATTCTTTATACCCTTAGATAAATCACTAATACCTACAAATTCTCAACTAAAAGATTTAAAGGCTTTGGAGGATGTAATAATGATGGGCTATCCTAATGGGATTTGGGATCGCGTTAATAATAAACCCATTTTCAGAAAAGGGATAACTGCTACTCACCCTTATAATAATTATGATGGGAAAGAAGAATTTATGATTGATGCTGCATGTTTTCCTGGTTCCAGTGGCTCACCAGTATTTTTGCTAAACGAGGGCAGCTATCAAGATAGACAAGGAAACACCTACATGGGACAAACACGCATTTTTTTATTAGTCATTTTATATGCTGGTCCTCAACATACTATTACAGGAGAAATAGAAATTATAGATATTCCAACTTCTGATACGGCGGTACCCATCTCTAGAATCCCAAATAATTTAGGATTAATAATTAAATCTTCTAGAATAAATGAATTGGAAGGTTTATTTTAAAGCATTTAACAGAATGACTCATATATTTCTATGTAATTTTGTGAATTGTGAGTTATATTACATGCACCACTAATTGGAGTTTATTGTTGTGCTAAGTAAACTTTTAAATAAGCACTTATTTATGAAAATTTTGCATCTTAAATAAATCTAATTGTATAGATATTGGGAGTGATTCTTTGAAGAAGAAAATTAAAGTATTTTTGAGTTCACGTATGGATGGGGATTTTGTACACATACGTACAGCTATTTGGGATTGCCTTGAAAAAACGAATTATTTCGATGTATACGCTTTCGAAAAAGCAGGGGCTTCGAGCACAAATACAAAAAATGCTTATTTAAGAGAAATTCAAGACTCTGACGTAGTCCTTATACTTATTGATAATAGATCCGGAATTAATCAAGGTGTTGCGGAAGAGATTAAAAGAGCTAAATTATTAAAGAAGAAAATGATATATATTTTTTCAAAAGATCAATGTTCTGAGCCAACATATTTACAAAAAGAACTAATAAATATGGGACCTGATGTAAGTCAAAAATTTATTGAGGTAGATAAAAACGAAGACATTATTGAAGTAACTATAGAGAGTCTTGTTAGTGATGTAATCAATGAATATATTTATACAGATAGTTTATTAAGCGGATATACCGAAGAAAACTCAATAGATAAAGAATATCCTGATTATAAAATTTCTCGTTCCACTATTAAAGACTTCGACTTTATTACAGAATACTTGCACTCGTATTTTTATACAAGACCCCAATATAATGCTAAAGAATCCACTTTAAATCGCATACAGAAGAAGAATGCTGTCGATTTATTAAAAATCATCTTAGGAGAAGCAAGTTTCCATCCTAATAAGCTAAGAAGTTTAGAAGAAATTATTCTTTCTTATCATGCAGAAGAGTTTCATAATATCATTAAAAAAAGAATTTTGGCTTTAAATAGTTATCTGTTATCAGACTTTGCTAGCACAATAGACCACTTGAGAGCTGCACTGGCAATGTGCCATGATAATATTCAGGTGCCAAATTGGTTCAAGCTTGATATAGCTATTGATTTAAGGAATGTCTTAAATGATTTCGATAGACTTCATAACCAAATATCTGCTGAAAATGAAGGACAAAAATTAATAAATGAAAGTACTGAACCATTATTTTATCCGTATATTGATCGCCAAAAAGAATCTCTTTATCAAGATATTTCAAGACGCTACTATGATGCCCAGAATTCATCCCCTTACTCCCAGACCTTCAGGAATGATAATCACTTAATCAATGCGATTAGTAACAGTTTTATTGTTGCGATGATGAATGTCTCTATAATTAATATGGATTCAGTCAAAAATCAAATTATTGATTACATAAACCTTATAAATTATGAGTACGGATCTAATAGCAATTATTTAAATTTAATAAAACTTTTAATACTTTCTAAAGACGATAAATCATTAAGTCGATTAAGAAGACGGTACAATTTTAATGAGGCAATTCTTACCAGTTCAGATATCTCTAACATTATCAGGTCTATAGAACATAGTACTAATGCGACAGATGTATTTGTTAGGAAATTAATACTTCTTAAGAACTTTGGTTATCTTTTTGATAATGATTTGTATAAGTCCTTTTCAAATAAATTATTTGAAGACATCAATACTTGGATTGAAGATGAGAATAAAATAGTACCTTTGGGAAATATAATCTTATCAACTTTATCGGAAAATACCTTAAGGCTGGATGTTGAAACCCTAATAACTACCTTGTTGAAATTCTTTGATTATAATATTAAAAGATGGTATATAGAAGTTTGTAGAGTTCTTGCTTTAATTGACTATGACAAAGCTACTAAACAACTTAATATAAAAGTTAAAAATTTCATTCTTAACTTCTTAGACATAAATTCATTGAGAGATTATTATCATTTTGATGAGTTCATCGTTAAATATTACTATAGTACAAATATTGATTTATCTGATTTGAAGCAGTTCCTTGTAGAGAATTACACTGACTTTTTTCAACAGGATATTTTAATTAACTCTAGAGACCTATCTCAGAACCAAGTGGAAGGTTATATAATGGAAACCCTGGAATCTATCAATAAGATGAATCAAGAACAAGGACAAGATGGAGTTATTTATGGTTACTCAGATAGACCTTACTCTTTTCTCAGAAATTTATTATTAAATACTTCAATAGAAATTTCTAATTCAATACAATTAAGAATGATGGATACTATAAAAGAAACTTTGTTTGCACCTAAACAAACTTCTGATTTTAAGATTGAAAGTTTATATTTAGTCATATTTCTTAATCAGAACATTAACTATAATACTGATTTTATAAATTCTCTTAAAGAAAATAAAGATTTGATACTAAATACTTCAGGTTCTAGCTTATTTACAAATGACTCAGTAAGATTGTTAGAGTTCGTATATACATTAACTTTATCTAGTTTAGAAAAAGATGATCAATTAATTTTAGATAGTTTGTTTTTCACTATTGAATTTGATGAATATGAAACTATTCAAGCACTCAAGTCTTTAGAAAGATACTTGCATTATAATAATTTTGATACCTTGAACGAAGCTATATTTAAATATATTTTACATTTTGCTTCACTTAAAACCAACTCTTCAGAAAAAAATATTAGAATTTTTTCGATTAGGTGCTTAGTAGAGTTGATTAGGTATAATGAAGAAGAAGTTTTGGAGAAGCTATATTTCATTATGAATAATAGTACTCCTGAAATTAAGAGTCATCTCATTGGGCTGTTAAATACCAAAGATATATCAGAACAAGACTATTTAATAAAAATTTTCCAACAAGCTAGACTAGATGAAAATTATCTAGTGAGATATACATTAGATAATTTCTAGTTATTAATTAACTCATGTCTATAGGAGTATATTTAAGAGTTATTTCGAGTGTATTAAAAAACAGTTCCATTAAGCATCTCATCAAATCCACACCCTTGAAGTAAAACTGACTGTACGACTTCAAGGGTGTTCCTCATAAAATATATTATTTTGATTACCTAGAATAATTCAACGCTATTTTTCTTGAGAATGATATTTCCTAAAAACTTATATCATCTCATCTTCATCTTCTCACCTGAAGTGCAACTCGTGCTCTCAATCTCCACCCCATAATGTTCCTTCGCAGACTCTGCAGATATCAATCCGGTCTTCAGCTCTTCCATGACCGCTTCTTTATCCCGCTCCTTCGGGTCGCCGTAGCCACCGCCGCCTCCGGCGATCTGGGTGTAGACCGTTCCTGCCGGGATATCGGAGACGAGGTCTTTCACTTCGGAGTCATAGACCGTGCCGTCCGGGTACTCGATCTTGATCGAGTTCAGCCCGCCGTCGGTGCCGCCGAGGAGTCCTTTGCCTGCGGAGGCTTCGTATTTGCCGTCACCGAATATGCTGAGCTGGGTGTTGTCGGCATTCACTTCGAACACTGTCTCGACGCCGTAGCCGCCGCGCCATTGGCCGGCACCTGCGGAGTCCGTGGCATATTCATACTTATGGAGCGTAAGCGGCATGGTGATCTCGAACATTTCAGGGTCCTGTGCCGCCAGGGCACCGCCTGAGGCAATCAGGCCGATATGGTCGAAGCCGTTCGCACCGTATGTGCCACCGCTGCCTCCTTTCGAGCCGTTCAATAAAATATCGACGAACGGTGCTTCCGTATCCGGATCCTTGCCGTTGATGATGCCGCAAAGGAGCGGATTCCATCCTGCCGTGACGCGCTCGGGCAGCACTTCGGACAATGCCATCATGACGACCGTCACGATCTGGTCGCTCAGATGGTTGCCGAAACCTGATGCCGCCGGGAACTTCGGATTCAGCATCGTACCTTCCGGCACGGTGATGTCGATGCAGTTATGAATCGCATCATTATGCGGCAGATCCTGATCGCTCAGCATGAAGAAAGCGATCATCACCGATGAAATCGTGACCGGCAGCGGAGCATTGACGTAGCCCTTCGTCTGAGGATGTGTGCCCGCGAAATCAAATGTCATCTTTTCATTCTCCACCGTGATGGTGACATCGATGTTCATCTCTTTATCATGGTCGAACCCGTCGTCGTATGTGAGGATACTGCTCGTATACACCCCGTTCGGGATATCCTCGATGATTTTCTTTGCAATTTCCTCGGTCGACTTGAATATTTCAGCGACCGCTTCATTCAATGTCTCCACACCGTACTTGTCATAGATGGCGATGAGTTCCCGCTCGCCGACGGCACAGCCCCCGATCATCGCAGTGACGTCATCCGCCACAACGGGCAGCCTGACGTTGCCGAAGACGAGGTCCCAGACATCCTGGCGCTTTTTGCTGCTTTCGATGATTTTCAGCGGAGTGATCCGGAGACCTTCCTGCCAGAGGTCGGTCGCATACGGGTTGTATGAGCCCGGTACCGCACCGCCGACATCGGCCTGGTGGGCGATGATCGCCGTCCATGCGACAAGCTCCCCTTCATAAAACACGGGCTTCACGACTTTCCAGTCTGAGTTCTGGTTACCGCCTGTATACGTATCGTTATGGAGGAATACATCCCCTTCTTTAACGTCATCCTTGAAGTATTCAACGATGGCTTTCACTCCCGGCACTGTAGCATAGCCGAGTATCGGAATGTATTCGGTCTGTTCGATGAGTGTACCGTCCGCTGCGTATAAACCGAGTGAGAAATCGCGCCCTTCCACAAGCAGCGGCGAGTGTGCACTTTTCTCGATGGTGACACCCATCTGGCCGCAGATTGATTTCAAACGGTTGGACAATACTGATACTAATATCTGATCCATACTGATCACTCCCCTTTATCCGTCATTAAAAAGTTGCCATTACGCTCCGTTTTCACCTGATATTGATCAGGCACGACAATCGTCGTTGTGACAAGTTCAATGATGGCAGGACCATCGACTGTGCAGCCCGCACCCATCTCCTCGCCGTCATAGACGTTCGCTTCCACGAATTCATGTCGTACAGGATCGTACATTTCACGCGTATTTTTGAGATAACCGGATGCTTCCTTGTCCGCATCATGAATTTCCTGTATCGAGAACTTCGTATGTTCCCCCTGGCATGAGACACGGATGTTCATCAGTTCCATTTCATTACCGCGGAGGTCAAATCCGTACAGCCTCCGGTGTTCTTCATGGAATAATTCCTCCACATCCGCACGCTGCGCATTTAACAGCAGGCTGATGTCGAACTCCACTGTCACTTCGAAATGCTGCCCGATATACCTTAAATCAAGGCCAACGATGACGATTTGCTCATTTTCCGGCACACCTTCTGCGCTGAGGAGTTTCTTCCCTTCCTGTACATCATCCTCTATGACGCTGTACAGCGACTTATGATCGACTTCCGACCACTTGCTGTAGTGGCTCCTAAGATAATCATGTCTAAGCATTGATGACAGCATGCCAACCGCACACAACACCGACGAAAATCTCGGTACGATGATTTCCTTGATGCCAAGCTCACGGGCGATCATGGCTGCATGGACAGGTCCCGCACCGCCTGCAACCACCAGAGGAAACTCCCTAGGATCATAGCCGTTCTCCACTGTGACATCCTTGATGCCGCTTGCCATATTCAAATTCGATATCGAATAAATGCCGAATGCAGCTTTCTCCGTCGTAATTCCCGTTGGTTCGGCAATTCTCTCTTCAATAGCATCCCGCGCAGCCTCCTTATCAAGGCGCATTGAGCCGCCAAGGAAATAGCCGTCGTTCAAATAACCGAGCACAAGATCCGCATCACTCGTCGTCGGCTCCACACCGCCTCTGCCATAGCTGACCGGACCCGGTGTCGCACCGGCACTTTCCGGCCCAACCTTCAAAAGTCCGCCGTCGTTGACGCGCGCAATGCTCCCGCCACCGGAGCCGATCGTATGAATATCAGCCATCGGCAGTGAGATCGAGTTTTTATTGATTTCGCCTGTCTTACGGATGGACACCTTTCCGTCACGCACAATGGATGCTTCAAACGAAGTGCCGCCCATATCGACGACAATCGCATTTTCATAGCCGCTGGATTCCGCGAACTTGCCGCCCGCTACAGGACCCGCTGCAGGACCGGACAACAACGTCGTCGCCGGTAGTTTCTTGACCGTACCCGCATTATTGACGCCGCCGTTTGACTGCATGATCAAGAGGTTCCCGTTGAAATCATAATCCTGAAGCTTATCCACCAGGTTGGTGATGTACTGGTTGAGTATCGGACCTGCATAAGCATTCATCACTGCGGTGCTCGTCCGGTCGTACAGACGGAGGATCGGTACGACTTCCGTAGAGACGGTGGTGAATGCCTCCGGCAGATGCTTCTCGATGATGCTTTTCACTGCCTGCTCATGTGCATCATTCGCATAGGAATGCATGAATGAAATCGCCACGGCCTCGACTTTTTCGGACTTCAGTTTCTCGGCGATGGCGACGACCTGCTTTTCATCAACCGCCGTCATGACACCGCCGCCTTTGTCCATGCGCTCGGAGACGCCGACTCGGAGATCCCTCGGCACGAGCGCCGGCGGTGCTTCATATTTATTGTTGAAGAGGTTGTCCCGGCTCCGGACACCGCGCCGCATCTGCAGCACGTCCCTGAACCCTTCCGTCGTGACGAGTGCGGTCTTCGAGCCGTTGTTCGTCAGCACCGCATTCGTCGTCACCGTCGTACCGTGGACGATGAGTGACGTTTGTGACAACAATTCGTTCACCGTCATATCCAGCATTTCGGCAAAACCTTTTAGCCCGTTCATCACACCGACGGACGGATCCTCCACAATCGTAGAGGTTTTATTGATCGTCTGCTTCCCTGTCGATGAATCCATCAAAAGCAGATCCGTGAATGTGCCCCCTACATCTATTCCTATTACATACCCCATTGGTTTTCCTCCTTATAAATACGTGATATCGTAATTGCCGCCGCTCAAAGATTCGGCGTGATCGTCATGGACAAGGAATACATCCGCAATGCTCGCGCCGACCGTTTCATCCTTATTCGAGATGTTCGGATGGACGCTCAGCACCATGCCCGGTTCGATGACCGCATCCGAATCCTCCCGGATGATCGGTATATCATGGTCGACGCCGACGCCGTGGCCATGCCAGATGCCCGGATTGACATCGAGATGCGTCGACTGCTCACTGATGACCCGTGCAAGCTCGGATACTTTCACACCCGGTTTCATCGTATCCCGCACCGCCTCCATCGCAGCGACGCAAGCTTCCCCGACGGCTTTCTCCCCTTCCGTCAGTTCGCCGACCCCAAATAAACTGCCCTTCTCCACCCATGTGCCATTCGGTCCGACGATTTCGGTGAATGCTGTGACAAGCCCCGACTCCCCGACTGTATCGAGCGTCGGCTTCCTCAGGAAGTAAGGCCCGTCCTCCAAAAAGATCAGAGTCGAGATGCAGCCGTTGGCACGCGCAATCTTATCGACTTCCGCCGCCACTTCAGCGAACGGCTTGCCCGGTGCAATGTTCGCTTCAAATGCCGCATGGCTTTCCTCCGCGATACGGAATGTCTCACGCACCGCTTCCTGCTCCTCTTCCCACTTAAGCGCTTTCATTTCCTGGATGACGTTTGTGCCGTCGACGACGTCGCCCTCTATATTATCCTTCAGGAACTGTGCTTCATTGTGCGTCATCAGCGTTTCAAGTCCGCATACACCCGTACGCTTGGCACCCTGTTCATTGATGTAGGAAGTGATTTCACCGAGTATGCCGTTCTTGCTGTCAACGACGTCCCCGATGCCTGCAAACCTGACATCCTTAATCGTCCCCTTCTCTTTTGCGAGGTAGCGGTCCGCACGCGTCGTATAGAATACGATCGGTTCCTCACCCTTCACCTTCACAACGAAACCCGGACGAAGCACCGGATAGTAGTTCGCAAAGTAATACAGGTAGCCGTACTGCGTCACGACACCCCGGCCGTAGATGATGAAGGCATCGAAGCCTCCTGCCTCCATTTTCTCATCAAGCAAGTCGAATTTATCTTTTATAAGTGTACTCACTATATGAAACCCCTTTCATTATTTTGTTTATTTGGTATATTTAGAATAATACAATATGGTTAACTATACTAAAAGACAATAAACTTTACCATTTAAATATAAAGAAGAGAGATGAGACTATGCAGAATTTTATGGAGCATATAGAAGTGAAGTCCATACCTGAACAGATCGCCGACCATTTCAAGGCGGAAATCATGAAGAAGAGATTGAACCCAGGAGATAAACTCCCCTCGCTTGAGAAGCTGTCGGAAACGCTGCAAGTGAGCAAGCCAACAGTCAACGAAGCACTGAAGCACCTCCAGGAATCAGGCCTCGTCAAAACCGTTAAAGGGCGCAACGGCGGCTATTTCGTCACGGAATCGTATGAGGATAAATTGATGAAGAATATGTATGAGATCATCAGCTTCTCCCTCACCTTCAATGAACTTAAATCAGAAGATCTGCTTGAGATCCGGAAGATGATCGAGATACCATGTGCCGGGCTCGCCGCAGAGAAGCGGACGAAGGAGAACATAGAGAAGCTTGAGGAGATCGGCAGATTGATGCAGTCGCCCGCCAACTGCAGCCTGCAGGAAACACTCGACCTTGACTTGAAGTTCCATATGGCCATCGCCGAGTGTACACAAAATCCGCTTGCTAAAAACATCATCAATGCCATCACGAAATCCTACCTCGATTCGAACATGGAATGGCATATAGAGAATAAACACTACATCACCGAACGGACCGGCGATATACTAACGGCGATCAAGCAGCAGGATGTGGAAGGTGCGAAAGCCGCGATGGAAAACCATATGAGCAACTTCCTGCACTTCAAGCATTCATAAGACAATTATAAAAGAGGGCGAAACCGGCCCCCTTTCACATCATCTTTATAGTTTTTTAAACTCTTCCTTCATCAGCCCGATCATCATGCTTTTCGCAACATCAGCGCCGCTCGCGGCGGCATTGATCTGCTGGCTTGCGACGCTGGTCTTCGTTTCGCCGGCCGCAAAAAGTCCCTGGACTGAAGTCTCACTCAGCGGGTTGGTCCTGAGTCCGCCGCCGTCTTCCCTGTCCGGATCCAGCGTCTCGAGGAAATCAAAATCAGTGTCCCAGTTCATCCTGGCGAACATACCTTCAACTGTTTCGGTCGTCCCATCCTCGAATTCAAGTGCCTCCAGTTTGCCGTCGCGGCCCTTCATCCTGGAGATGGGCGACTCGTTGTAGTCAAAACCTTTCTCTTTAAGCATGGCCTTATCCTCATCATTCAGCAGGCTTTTACCGTCCGTGCATATGATGAGGTCCCTGCTCCAGTTCGCGATCAGCATGACCAGGTTGCTTGTGGAATCTTCATCCGCCATGACCGCAAGCCGCTTACCCTTCAGTTCATAACCGTCACACCACGGGCAGTAGAATGCGGAGGTACCGTAGAACGCATCAAAATTCTCAATATCCGGCGTTTCCTCCCTGAGCCCTGCCGCAAGCAGCACCTGCCGGCTCTTGAATTCATCCGACTCTGTTGTAACGGTGAATATTTCCCCGTCCTTCTCGATATCCGTCACCCGGTCCTGGGTGAGGGCCACGGTGTCATACTTCAATACATCTTTCCGTGCATTTTCCCTGAATTCATGCGGGCTGATATCATCCTGGGTGAGGAATCCGTTCGATACCTCCTCCACCTTGTTCCTCGGTTCACCCGCATCGATGACGAGGGTCTCCTTCAGTCCCCGCCCGAAATTCAGTGCGGCACTCATACCGGCGGGTCCGCCGCCGATGACGATTACATCATACATTTTTCATTCCACCTTCAAACATACTTTAGACCCACTATATCCCTCATCGGAAGTTTTCAAACGATTTCTTCCAATAAAGATCCCGGTCGCTGAGTGAGATACCCTCACCGCCCAAAATAAAAAAGCAGGCCGGTGACCTGCTCATTCAAAATGTCTCTCTTTGTATTCCCGTTCTTCTTCCTCTGTCATCAGGCCCCTGGCCTTGCCGACATTGCCATTCTGTTCATTCCATATGGTGTTGTGCACCTGCACGGCATTCGAGAAGTCGCCTTCCATCCATGCTTCAAGCGCCCTCATATAGAAATCCCTGTATGTATAATCCGATGCTTCGGCTGTTTCGTACATCTCTTCAATCCGTTCATCGGTGATTTCAAGATGACCCCACTTCTGTGATGCTGTGACCTTCTGGTGTGTCATATGGTGGAGATCGTCAGCGAACTGCCGCTCACTCGGCAGGCCGTCATCCGATTCATCATCGGAGACTTTAAATCCTTCATCGGAATCGGAGTCCGCCAGTGCCGCAAGTTCCGGGTCCTCTTCAGGCACATCCGACTCTTCTTCATCAGACTGGCCGAGTGCATTCTGAACGCCATGCTTCACTTCCGAGAAGTTCATTGCGATGACAGCTGCACCAACCACTCCAAGTACAGCAACGACCCCGAAAGTCCATAAGATCACTTTTGTAAAACCTGACATGAAACCGTCCTTCCTGTTGTTGTGTATATTTAGATTAATTACCACTATATGGATATGAACAGTGTAACATGCCCTGACATCAAATTAAACAGCACTGCAGTCTTAAAATGATTACAACATAAACATACCAGTGTCTTTTTTACGTCACCCAAAGACACCCACACCTAAGGGGCATGGGTGTCTTTATTCCATAATTCCATTTTATAAGCGATTCGTTCTCTTTCCCCACTCTGATCAAGCAGATGACTCACAATCACGAAGAACAGTATCACCGGGCTGAAATAGACGAACATGAACAGGTAATTGTACTCGGTCATACCAATCAGAACGAAGGTGAGGATATAAAGCCCGATGTTGAATGTCCGCACCGACTTCATGGAGATGACCAATACGCCGATGATCAGCACCGTAAACAGCACAGTGGTGATGATGCCGTATCTCCCGAGCGTATCGAAGAATATATTATGCGCGTGGAGGAGCGACGTGAAATCGATATACCCGCGCCCCTCCCCGAGCCAGGTGACGTTATCCAAAATCGTCATCCACGGGTCGTACCTGCCATTGGTGATCCGGTTCCAGTCTGCACCGTCCATCCCGAGGCCGTCCCGAGTGAAGTGGCTGAGCAAAGGCCTGAAAAAGACGATGAGCGGCAGCAACGTTACAGCTGCGAGCCCGATCAGGAATCGGCTCCGATGCCGTTTATCCCTCTTATACACATTGATGAAGGTCAACTGGATCACCGTCACCAGTGCAAACACCGCAATCGCCGTCCGGCTGTGTGTCGTCACCAAAAGCAGTGCCAGTGCAGGCAGGCCGTAATACAACATGGCCATGTTGGTCTTCGGCAGGAAGATCAGCCCCGCAGTATAGATGAGGACCAGTGTCGCCCCGGATTCATTCAATAGAATCGGCTGGAAAAGCAGTGCCGGCAGGCTGATAAGCGCTGAAACCGTCATGATGATCAGCAGTGTCTTCGGCAGTCTGAAGAAAAACATCACCGAGAGCATCACCAGTACAATCGTTTCCGCCCATACGAAATCACGGTTCGCGAACATGCTTATGAAGATGCTCAAAACATATAAGTTCCAAATGACGAGAAACATGGCCCTTGACGGGTTTATTTCGACCCTTGAATTTTTAAAGAGGTATGCCAGTATGACGAGCAGTATCAGGATGAAGAACGGCGTCTGATTGTGCCCGGTCATCAGGTCCTGGACACCGCCCACGTCCACCATGATGAGGTTCGTGACGATGAACATCAGGGTGAATATGAATGTCAGAATCATCCCTTCGCTGCTTGAGAATATCCGCTTCATCTCACGCATGTCCATGTCTCCCACCCCGCTTTCATCGTTATACTATTATCTACCCACTGCCTGTATGCATAACCTACACATAGGGAATAAACTCACTGGCAAATGATCGATGCGAGCAAGGCTATCATCAAAGTTAGTGTTAGTTAAACTTTCATTCTTTAAAAGTTCTCATTATGGCTAATATGAACGACTCTTATAAATTAAATTCAAAGTATATGGATTTATGCCATAAGACAAATTTTAACTATCAAACTTTATACAACTGGTTTGCTCCATTAAGATTGAAGATCTTCTACAAATAATACTTAAAAATTGAATAATCGACATTCACTTTTAAATATGCTGAACCTGGAGTATTTAAAATGAGGTCATGGAGTGGAAAATGGATAGTCTATCACGTCGAACAAGGTGATACTATCCCAAATTCACATAATAAAGATATCCAGGCTCAAAGCTTGGATACCTTCTCTCGAAATGAGGGGAAAAGATCATCATAAGATTGCGATTTATCATTATTGATTTAATGGCTATCCATTCAATTGATATTTATCGTAAATTGATGCAATTAGATTGCGAAAGAGAGTAAGAGTTGAGGATTAATATATCTTCCAATTATCATCCTCCTCCTTTCGATATAAATCCAATAAATATATGTATAAAGGACTTGTGAAGAGTTCTCAAGTCAATTTATAACACTAATATTCTATACTTTGGGCTTACATTTTGTCATATAAAATTAAATAAATACTCTTGAAGAAATTCTATTAAATCTAATCTGCCATTAGATTTGGCAAGAATAAACTTAATTGTGGGATAAAAGTTATCAATAGTAACGCTAAAAGTAATACGCTGAAAAACGGTATAAAATATTTAAACGTCCGTTCAAAACTAATGTCAGCGATATCTGATGCGATAAAAAGGTTTAAGCCAAATGGCGGTGTAACTAATCCTAATGCTAAATTAACACAAACTATTATACCGAAATGAACTGGATCCACTCCTAGAGGTATGACGATAGGCAATAGTAATGGTACAAACAGCAAGATTGCTGCCACCGTTTCCATGAACATACCAACGAGCAGAAGAAATACATTTATAAGTAACATGATTATAATAGTATTCGTAGTCACACTCGCAAGGGAATTGGCAAGTGCCAGAGGTACTTGGTCTAAAGCAAGCATACGACCAAAGAATGATGCAGTACCAACAAAAATCATTATTATTCCAGATGTTAAAGATGCTCTCATGAATACTTCTGAAAGCTGTGTGAGAGATAACTCTCTATAAATAACCACGCTTACCAGCAAACTATACACAACAGCTATTACAGCTGCTTCAGTTGGAGTGACTATGCCTCCATAAATACCACCAAGTATAATGATTGGAGCCAGCAAGGCATACTTCGCCTCATTCAAAGAAGACCAAAAGCTTCTTTTCTCTACGACTACATCAACGTTCTCGTCAGCCACCTCAACATTCTCTACCACTACTTCTACATCTTCTTCGGTAGTTTTGATCTCCTCTTTCAAAGGCTTAAAGTTCTCTTCAAATTTTTCCTTTTTATTATACACATAGTTTATAATTAATAAAAAAACCGCCAATAACATACCGGGGATAATACCAGCAATGAACAAGTCACCTATAGATACACCAGCCATTACGCCGTATATAATAAATACGATACTTGGGGGAATGATAGGTCCAAGCGCTCCGGCATTCGCTGATAAGGTTGCAGCATATGGTTTAGGATACCCGTATTTCACCATGTAAGGAATCATAATTCCGCCTATAGCGGCAACAGTAGCTGCTCCTGAACCAGATATTGCTGCGAAAATGAAACTGGTAATGATTGTTATCATGCCAATTCCGCCGGTAAGTGAACCGACCAAACTCCGGACAAAATCTATTAATCTCTTGGCTATCCCGCCTGTACTCATAATTTCACCAGCTAAAATAAAAAATGGGATTGCCAAAAGAGGAAATGAATCACTAGCTCCAAAACTAGTTTGTATAAAGAAAGATAATGGAACGCCACCACTATATATCAGTACAGCAAATCCAGCGAATACCAAGGTAAATGCGATTGGAATATTCAGTATCAATGCAACTAAAAATACTAAAATTACTATAATCAAAAGAGTAGTCATGAAAATATCACCTCTTTACAAAAATTATAAGTTACTTGACTTTAAACTACGTATTTCAACTATCAGTTGCTTTATAAGTCTCAACGTCATTAAAAAATATCCAATTGGGATTCCTAAATACATTAGTCCCATCGACCATTGCAAAGCAGGCGATGTACTGTTCCAAACGGTAAGTGAATATTGTAAGCCTATATATGCTACAAATATTGATAAAGAAGCCCATATAAATTTACCAATTAAATTAGTATATGGTCTGATTTTAGTAGGTATAATCATTGGGATGGACTCAATTCTAATATGTGCTTTCTCCACCACAGCATAACTTGCACTGATAAAAATGAACCAAATAAATAAATAACGCACCAATTCTGATGACCAGGATATGGAGGAATTGAAAATATATCTTGCTATTACTTCTGCAAACATAATAACCGTCATCACCGCTAATAGTAGTAAACTGACGTACGCTTCTATAGGTTTTTTAGTTGTTTTCTTCAAAGAATCACCTCACACTTAATCAAATTGCTTAGAATATGCACAATAATTGCTCCAACATATTATTAATTAGAAGAGCTCCCCTACTTATCGGGCAGCTCTTCTAACAAAGCCCTTACAATCGATTATGAATTATCATCCAATAAAGTATAATGCTCACTGTTAATGTGCTTACTCTATTGCTTTCCTAATAGCTCTAATGCACGATCATAATTTTCCTGTCCAACTATCTCCATATTCTCTTCGATAACAGTATCAGTTTCTTCTTCAAATCTTTCTCTCTGCTCAGAAGTTAGCTCAACAATCTCTATACCTTCTTCTTCAAAACCTTCTAGTGTTTCAGCTTCTACATCAAGGATATAATCTCTATAGAATGCCAGATATTCTTCAGTCACCTGGTCAAAGGTTTCTCTATTCTCCTCAGAAAGCCCATCATAAAAGTCTTCATTAACCAACAACACATGAGCAAGTATAATCTGATTAGTTAATGTTACATGATCAGCCGCTTCATGAAAGTTATCAGCGTAAAATAGTGGAGTTGATGTTGACACACCTTCAATAGTACCTTGTTGAAGTCCAGTGTAGATTTCACCATACGCTAAAGGAGTTGGATTGGCTCCCAGAGCTTCAAGGGTTGACAATTGCAGGGGTGCCGGGGAACTTCTAATTGTTAAGCCTTGCATATCTTCAGGTTCTTCGATAGCATCATTTGCACTAAGCACCCCATAAAAACCCTGGTCTAAAAACCCTAATACTTTAACATTATTCAGGTTCTCATTCTCCTCAACTGACGAAATTAACTCTTCACCATATTCACCATCTACTAACTCATAATATTCTTCACGGTCATCAAACAAATAAGGAACATCGAATATTGCAAACCCGTCAATTCCTGTCGGACTTGCCACCGAATAAGCTGAAACTGATGTCATTTCTATAGATCCACTCTCTAAAAGATCAATTAGAGCTTCGTCACTAGTAGCAAGTGACGCACCAGAGTGAATTTCCATTGTAATATCCCCATCACTGGCTTCTTCAAATTCATCATTTAACATAAGGGCACCTTGATTTTGATAATTCGTTTCACTAACCAGGTTTGCCATTCTTATCTCAACTGACTCGCCGTTAGAATCTGACTCGGCTGCAGAATCTTCGCCTTCATTCTCATCTCCATTACCACACGCTGCGAGTATCAGGGTTCCAAGGAAAAGTAATGACAGTAAATTTTTCTTAGATAAATTCATAAGTATACCTCCTGCTATTTTTAATTTAAATTTAAAGTTTCTCAGAATATTGAGACGGCCTTACAGTAAGTTCACCCCCTTTAATAAGAAAAAGCCCAGGTTCTTAAGTTAATTCTTATAACACCTTAATGACCATGTGTTCTCGTCAGACTCTAGCGGGAGATCAAATTTCACTCATACCTTAAAGCATTTGTTTCGCTCATCGATCATGTTTTATGATTATAAGGAATGACATCAGATGCAATTACATATATTGGATGGTCGATTGATTACTTAATTACTGTTATGCATGAAGCCCTCATTAGTGTAAGGTTTTCATTCATCTGCCTAAAAAACCACCATCTACAGGTATTAAGGCACCTGTGATATAATCTGATGCTGACGAGGCTAGAAACAGTGCTGTTCCAGCGACCTCTTCGGGTGTTCCCAATCTTTTTGCAGGAATTCTATCATTAAATTGAGCTAGTCTTTCTGGGTCATCCATGACCTCTTGATTCATCTCTGTCTTTATTACTCCAGGAGCAATAGCATTTACTTGAATACCATATTCAGCCCATTCATTAGATAAAGATTTGGTCAATTGTAAAACCGCTCCTTTACTTGCGGAATATGGGGCATTATTATATGAACCTGCCACTGCTGCAATTGAAGCCATATTTATTATCTTTCCAGATCTTTGTTTTATCATATTCACGGCTGCCAACCTTGATAGTTCAAAAAGGGATGTTACATTTAAATCGTAGATTTTATGCCATACATCTAAAGGAAATTCCATTGCAGGTTTCCTGAGTATCATCCCAGCATTGTTTATAAGAATATCCACTTTCCCATCCAACCTGGCTAATGCGGTTTCATAAGCTTCCTTTAATAAATCCGAATTGGTCAAATCAGTTTGTATATAATGCAATCTGCTACCATCATTATTAAGTGCTTCATGAATACTGTATATATCATCGCTGACATCTATCACTGCAATTTCCGTTCCTGCATTATAGAAAGCTTCTACTATAGAAAGCCCTATCCCTTTTACACCTCCTGTAAGAATTACTTTTTTCCCTTCTATGTCAAACATCAATCCAACCAACTTTCATCTGAATATTGAGATAATTCGCTTCGCACAGATTACTGATTCTTTAAAGATATTCCTCCTCTAGAATGTTCACTTCAACCTTATTACGAAGAGGGTCTTCAACTTCTATCTATTAAAGTAAGCATTTAAAATTGTTTAGTGAGTGATTTAATTTGAATGAATACCTTTACCAATAAGTGAATTTGCAGATTCCATCAACACTTCAGATAGTGAGGGATGCGGTTGAATCATCTTTGCCAACTCGTCAATTGTGCCTTCTAAATACATATAAGAGGATGATTGACTGATAATCTCAGTGGCATGGTCTCCAACCATCACAACACCCAGTATCTCACCATACTTTTCGTCGATCATAATTTTTGAAAATCCCTCGGTTTTACCTGTAACTAAAGCCATTCCATTTCTGTCAAAATTAAAGGTATAGACCCTGTATTTAATGTTTCTTTTTCTTAATTCTCCTTCAATCATTCCTACTGTGGCGACTTGAGGGGATGTATAAATACATCTTGGTATGACTGAGTAGTTAGCCTTTATTTGTGGCTTATCAAGGTTCGCAACTGCAGTCAATGCCTCACTGCTAGCCACATGTGCCAACTGATAGTTTCCAATTACATCTCCTATTGCAAAAATCCCTTTTATACTAGTTTCTAAATATTCATTTGTTTTAATAAAATGACCATTCATATCTAATTCAAGTTGTTTTATTAAATCTGTGTTGGGTGAACGTCCTGTTGCAATTAACAATTCATCTGCAGTGAGGGTGATTGTTTTCCCACTGTCATCTGATATCACTAACTTTTTATTCGAAGTGTCTTGGCTCACCTCGTTGACTTGGTGTTTCAACAAAATCTTTACACCTTTTTTTCTCAATGCTTTCAGAAGATGATTTGAAGCGCTTTCATCTTCTGTAGGTATTATTCTTTCATTTAACTCAATAATTGTGACCTTCGTACCAAAAGATGAGAACATATCAGCAATTTCAGTTCCTATTACACCGCCGCCCACTATGACAATTGAATCTGGAATGTAGTTCATTTCAAAAATTGAATCTGTTGTATGATAATCAATCTGTTCCAATCCGTTTACAGGAGGAATGCTTGGTCGACTCCCTGAAGCAATGATTATTTTTTCCCCTTTTAATTCCGTATCTTCATCAACGACCACTTGGTGTCCAGAAGTAACCTCAGCAATTCCGTTATAAATATCTACCTTATTGTTATGAAGTAAACTTTCTACTCCATTACGCAGAGTTTGAACTATTTCATCTTTCCTCTCAAGCATCCTTTTATAATCGAGCATGAGGGAACCTGAATTAATACCCCAACTTCTAGCTATATCAACTTGCTCAATCACTTCTGCATAATTCAGTAAAGTCTTAGAAGGAATGCAGCCTTTGTTCAAACAAGCTCCACCAAGCAAATCTGCTTCTACAAGTGCTACTTTTTTTCCAAGTTTGGCAGCTCTAACAGCAGCAACATATCCACCTGGTCCTCCTCCTACAATTATTACGTCATATACCGTCATAAGCTTAACTCCCTATATCATTAATTTGTAAGGATTTTCAAGGACTCCTTTTAAGTCTGTTAAAAACTGAGCAGCTGGTGCACCATTAATTATACGGTGGTCAAAGGATAAACTTAATGTCATCATAGATCGGATTTCCACTTGACCCTCAACAATAATTGGCTTCTCTTGGATACGACCAACACCCAAGATTGCAGCATTAGGCATATTGATGATTGGAGAAAACCCATCGACTGCAAACATTCCCAAGTTACTAATAGTAAAAGTGCTTCCTTCTAGTTCTTCTGACGTGATTACGCCTTCTTTCGCTTTTTCAGCAATCGCTTTTGCTTCTTTTGTCAATCTGCCAAGGCCTTTCTGATCCACTTCACGGAGGACGGGGACCACTAATCCTTCCTGTACAGATACTGCAAATCCAATGTTGATCTCCTGATGATAGACAATTTCTTTTTCATCTTCTAAAGAAACATTAATATTTGTATTTTGTGCTAAAGCAGATGCTGTGGCTTTTATAATAATTTCATTATAAGATAGTCGTACTTTTTCTGATTCTTCTATGACTGGTAATAATTTTTTACGCAATTCTACAGCTTCCGTCATATCAATTTCTGAAGTCATCGTAACATGTGGTGCTGTATAAAAACTTTCAGACATCCGTGAAGCTATCACTTTACGTATGCCCTTAAAAGGAACTCGCTTAGATGTATCCAATTTAGCGGTATTCAATTCCCTTTCCGCTGAAACAATATCATCTTTTATAATTTTACCGTTTGCTCCAGAACCGGAAACCTTAGAAAGTTCAACTTCGTAATCAGAGGACATTTTTTGTGCAAGTGGTGTGATTTTTTGTTCAGATTTCTCAAGGTGGCTTTCCACATCTATTTTTTGAATACGTCCCATGGGTCCACTGCCAGTGATATCTTCTAAACTTAAGTTATTTTGTTGGGCTAGTCGACGGGCAATTGGAGTTCTTCTTATAGATCCAGACCCTTCCACTCCTGATGTTGAGTCAATTATATCTTCTTTCACTTGTTCTGAAACAGGTCTTTCAGCTACAGATTGTGAAGCATCACTCTCTGCAGATGCTTCACTTTCAATGTCTTCTAAAAGATCACTCACATCCTCTCCTTCATCACCTATGAAGGCGATAGCTTGTTGAACAGGGACAGTGTCTCCCGGAGCGTACAATTTTTTAAGTAAAACCCCATCGTTTTCAGCTTCAACTTCTATAGTAACCTTGTCCGTTGCCACTTCAACTACAGCGTCCCCTTCCTCTACCTTGTCCCCTTCTTCCAACAACCAATTTTCTATCGTACCTTCTTCCATTGTTGCGCCCATTTTTGGTAACAATAGCTTTTCCGCCAAAATATATAACCCCCTTTATTTTTGTACTATTGATTTTACTTTTTCAATAATATCTTCCACTTGTGGAACAGCAGCTTTTTCTAATGATGGGTTATAGGGAATTGGTGTTGCAATGCCTCCAAGACGGCTGATTGGCGCATCTAAAAAATCAAAGGCTTCGCTTTCACCGATTAAACTAGCAATTTCAGCACCATAACCACTACGTTCAACCGCCTCGTAAACAACTAAAGCACGGTTAGTTTTTATAACAGATTCAATGATAGTTTCTTTGTCCAATGGAACTAAGGTCCTCGGATCGATCACTTCAATGCTGATACCTTCTTTTTCTAATTGTTCAGCAGCTTGTAATGAGCGCTGCACCATAATACCTGTTGCAATAACTGTCAGGTCCTCACCCTCCTTTTTCACATCCGCAACACCTAAGGGAATATCGTATTCATCTTCAGGAACATCTGATTTGGAATTATATAATCCTTTATGCTCATAAAAAATAACTGGATTATCATTATTTATTGCAGTTTTCATTAAACCTTTTGCATCATAGGGGGTTGAAGGCTGTATAACAATTAAACCTGGTACATGTGCCATCCAAGCTTCTAAGCTTTGGGAGTGTTGAGCTGCCATTCCTAAGCCCGATCCACTTGGCAAACGGACAACCATCGGAACATGGGTTTTGCCGCCAAACATATATCGCATTTTTGCAGCTTGGTTAACAATGTTATCAAGCGCAATCATGACAAAGTCAGAGAATTGAAGTTCTAGTATTGGCCTCATTCCCATCATTGCAGCTCCGACCGCACATCCGCTGATTGCAGATTCAGAAATAGGAGTGTTTCTTACCCTTTCTGGTCCAAATTCATCCAGCATACCACTCGTCACTCCGAAAGCGCCTCCAAAGACGCCGATATCTTCACCCAAAATAAAAACATCTTCATTAGATCGCATTTCTTGGACCATGGCTTCTTTTATAGCATTGGCATATGTAATCTCTCTCAATTACCTCTCCTCCTTATCAAACATAAATGTCTACTTCCAATGTATCCAAACTAGGCTCAGGACTCTCTTCCGCAAATGATACTGCTTCATGAATTTCAGTATCTATGGTCTTTTGAATTTCTAAAAATTCCTTCTCGGTAAGAATACTTTCTTCTATTAACCTCTCCTTAAATTTAGAAATTGGATCCTTAGTATTTCTCCAGTCCTTTTCTTCTTCTCTTGTACGATATTTTCTAGCATCGCTTCTTGAATGGCCACGCCATCTATATGTTTCTGCTTCTATTAATGTTGGACCTTCTCCACTTCTGGCACGGTCGACTGCTTCTTGTGTAGCTTTTGCCACTTCAATAACGTCATTTCCATTTATAGTAAATCCAGGGATGCCATAAGACTTGGCTCTATCTGAAATATGTTCAATATTCACCATTTCTTTCACCGGGCCAGACATCCCATATTGATTATTTTCACAGAAAAATACTACAGGCAGATTCCATATAGAAGCTAAGTTCAGTGCTTCATGAAAGGCTCCTTCATTTGCGGCTCCGTCTCCAAAAAAACATAAAACAACATACCCTTTTTTCTTCATCTGAGATGCAAGAGCAGCACCCGTTCCTATAGGTAATCCTGCAGCTACAATTCCATTAGCTCCCAGGTTCCCAATAGTTAAATCAGCAATATGCATAGAACCTCCTTTACCTTTACCGTAACCGGTCGCCTTACCTAACAGTTCGGCCATCATTGGCTTAATTTCAGCTCCTTTTGCGATGCTATGACCATGACCCCGATGAGTACTTGTGATTTTATCCTCATCTGTAAGAGCTGCACATGCACCTACTGCTGTTGCTTCTTGTCCGATACAGAGATGCATCGTTCCAGGGATTTTACCTTCTTGAAATAACTTTTCTACAGCCTCTTCAAAACTTCTAATCAGCATCATATCAGTCAACATCTTTTTCATTTGTTGATTTGAATATATAGTTTCTTCTAGATTATTCACCATTTTTTAACCTCCTGATTTGGAAACAGTATTTAATTTAACTAAATTACAAATGTAACTATTCTACGGATTCGATGATATAATAATCGGGACCTAACATTTAAACAACTTTCTTCCCTTTATCAACATCATGAGTGATAGCAACAACCACATTTGTAAGAAACGCCATGCTTCACTTCATTAAAATGTTTTTCTAAAATAGTGACATTACAGCATAAGTGACCACTCCCATAACTTTTTGCTTCTGTTGAATCTGATGCTCTCTTTATTCCTTTAAATTCTAGCGGCTCAAGCATCTGGTTATCTGGTAACTTCAACAAACACATCTCAATATCTTTAACTCAGGTTACGCAACTCAGTTCTTTGCATACTGCTCAGTTGTACCTCATCTTACCAATAACATTAATTTTGGAATATCTCGATGAAATTATTAATATTTTGTACTGTGATATCACATTTCAGTCTTGTCCAGACCCTCACAGCAATACTTATTTATTCGACCGTTTGAAGTATTTTATTGCTGGATATTCTGGAAAATTGTTATATAATTAGACGCCTATCAATAATAACTTCAAAGAAAGCGCTTACTAAAATACGGTTAAAATTTTTACAAAGAGTAAAAAATGACATGTAGCTGGACATTTTGAAGCACTTTGTGTACATGAGTAGATTATTGGTTCATTATGTGAACCATTGGTTTGTATTTTATTGTATCCTTATGGTAACTTGGTATAATAGTTTTGTCAATGAATTATCTGAATATATTGAAAGGGGCGTTCAGCATGAATAATCAAAGTCCTAATGGTAGTTTTAAGTCTGTCGCTGTTTTAGAGAAAGCCATAAAAATCATTACCTTTTTAGAGAAATCGAATACTGAAATTGGTCTGACGGATATATCTAAGGGTACCGGTATAAATAAAGCAACTTGTTATAGAATTCTTGAGACTTTTTTATTAGATAATATAGTTGAATTTAATGAGATATCACGGAAATACTATCTGGGTCACCGTCTTCTTCAACTTGGAACAAGAGTAAAAGAAAGGATAAATATTGGGGAAAAAGCTCTCCCTTATTTAAAGGATTTAACCGATAAAACACGCGCTTCTTCCTATCTATGTGTTTTAAATAATAATAAATCATTATGTGTTGAGAGAGTTGAAGGACATGATGTGCAAATACTGTTAATGAAGGTTGGCGATCAATGGCCACTTTATATAGGAGCTGCTCCAAGAGCAATATTAGCTTATTTAGACGATGAATCAATAGAACATTCACTTTCCTCAAATGATAATTTAGATTTTTATAATAAAAGGGAAAATGATTTTTATTTAAATATGATTAAGGAAATAAGAGAGAAAGGTTTTTCTCAGAGTGAAGAAGATGTTGTTGATGGTGTCACAAGCATCGGCGCTCCTATATTTGATCATACAGGAAGAATTTTTGGAGCTGTGAGCATCAGTACTGCAACAAGTCTATTATCTAAAAATAGAACGATGCTTGAAAATGCCCAGTTGCTTATTAATACAGCCAATGGAATTTCTCAGTCGATTGGCTGGAGAGGAGAAATACTTATCTAGAATTCATATTATAAATAAGGTGCTACAATATACTTTTTTAACCTTTGTGTGAATAAACAATGAAGTTTTCCAAGTGCATAAATTTAATTTCATTTATGCACTTAGGAGTTAATAAGTCACTACATTACTGATTAGGTGCAAACTTAATATGACATCATTATACAAAAGATGCATATGTATTTTCATAAGACTATATCTTTTCATCAGTCCGCCTCACCCTATACATTCGGTGAGTGAAACTCTACACTGCTGGCCCAACGAAAGATTGAGCAAGGATCGTCTTTTTTAAATTCGTTCAAATATCTCATAATTCAAATAAGAAAGCTCTTCATCTGAAATTACACAAACATTTAAAAATGAAGTGAATGGATATTAAATACCCACGTTGACTAACAATATACAATAGTGTCAATTTAATAAAAGTCCATGTAACCAGTTTTTGAAAGCCTCTCTTGACATTTTTTAATTTTCAGACTATTATAAAATCAACACTAATGTAAACGATTACACTATAGTGTCAGAAGGTTTAACAACCAAATAAAACATCAAAGGAGAAGAACAAATGGAAATCAAATCAGCGTTGGTCAACGGCACAGGTGAAGACTACGAGATTGAAACAGTGAAACTCAGCGAGATCCAGGATGATGAGATCAGGGTGAAGATGGTGGCGTCCGGCATATGCCACTCGGATGAAGTCGCACGTACGGGGGAGCTGCCCCACCCGCTGCCGGCGATACTCGGGCATGAAGGCGCGGGCATCGTCGAAGAAGTCGGCAGTTATGTGAAGAACATCAAAGCGGGGGATCAGGTCGTCCTGTCCTATAAATATTGCGGACACTGTAATCACTGTCTGACAGGGAAGCCTGCGTCTTGTAACTCCTTCGCCTCACTGAATCTCGACGGCAAGCGCTCGGAAGGTACATATTACTTCGAGAAGCCAGACGGCACCAAAATCAATTCGTACATGCACTCCGCTTTCAGCACATATTCCATCGTCAAACAGGAGAATGTCACAGTCGTCGATGACGATGTGGACTTGAGGCTTGTCGGCCCGCTCGGGTGCGGCTTCATGACAGGTGCAGGCACGGTGTTCAACGGTTTGAAACCTGAAGCAGGATCCACCATCGCAGTCTTTGGTACTGGCGCCGTCGGCATGGCGGCACTCATGGCCGGTAAGATCGCAGGATGCACGAAAGTAATCGGCATCGACATCCATGATGACCGCCTTGAACTTGCACGCGAACTCGGTGCGACGCATGTCATCAACAGCAAGACCCAGGATATTGAGGAAGAAGTCAATCAGCTCACCGGCAACCAGGGCATCAACTATATCGTGGATACGACGGGTGTTGTGCCCGTCATCAAGACGGCCATCTCACTGCTAGCGAAAGAAGGCGTCATCGCACCGATCGCCGTCCAGAAAGGTGACCTCGAACTGAACGTGCTGACCGAGCTTTCAGTTTCCAACCGTTCGATCATCGGTGTACTGATGGGCAACACCATCCCGCAGCTGACGATCAAGCAGCTCGTCGAACTCCACAGGGCAAACCGCTTCCCGTTCGATAAACTCATCGAGTTCTACAAGTTTGAAGACATCAACCAGGCGAGTCAGGACTCCGCTTCCGGTAAGACCGTCAAACCTGTCCTGATCATCGATGAAGAGTACAAACCTAAAGCTGCACAGGCATAATAAACATATGTAAACTGACTGCATAAGACAATATGAAACACCTTCGAAATGATACAATGAACCCAGTATACAATCGAAGGTGTTTTGCATGCCCAAAACGTACATTCAAATCATTAGGGGGGGGATTCAAATGAAAGTCGATATCATCATCCATGGCGGTCATATGCTGACGATGGAAGGTAAGGGTGTGGGTTATATCGAAGACGGTGCCGTTGCCATCAGACACAACCGGATCGAAGCGGTCGGTACTTCAAAAGAGATTATGGAGAACCATACGGCGGAAAGGTACATCGATGCCGCGGGCAAGCTGATCATGCCGGGCCTGATTGATGCGCATATCCATACCGGCCTCAGCATTTTCAGGGGTGTGGCGCAGGATATGTCGGACTGGATGCAGAAAGGTCTGTGGCCATTCCAGAAGCATCTCCGTCCGGAGGAGGCCGTCAAAGGTTCGATGGTCAACATCATTGAGGGCATCCGTGCCGGGACGACGACGTTCTGCGACTATGACGGCAGGATGGATTTGATCGTGGACAACTACAAACAGATCGGTGCCCGTGCAAGGGTGGCTGAAATGGTCAATGAAATCCCGGCCAACCTGGGTGACCTCCCGGTCGGCGAGCTCTACCCGTTCAACCCGTCCATCGGCGAAGAGAAATTGAACCGTAATCTCACGCTGTATGACAATCACCATAACGTAGAAGATGGACGCATCAGCGTCATCCTCGGTCCCCACGGCCCGGATATGATGAGCCTTGAACTGCTGGGTGAAATAAAAGACCATGCAGAAAGACTGGATACGCAGATGCATATGCACGTTGCGCAGGGTGACCGGGAGATCGATCAGATGGTCAAGCGGTACGGGAAGCGGAGCATTGAATTTCTGGATGAGCACGGCTTCCTTGATGAGCGGCTGATTGCGGTCCACCTCACCGAGGCGACACAGGCGGAAACTGAGCGTGTCGCACGGAGCGGTGCCGGTATGGTCTACTGCGCCGGGAGCATCGGCATCATCGACGGGCTCGTCCCGCCTGTCCAGCAGTTCCTCGATGCCGGCGGCAGTGCGTGCCTCGGTTCCGACCAGGCACCCGGCAACAACAGCAACAACATGTTCAACGAAATGAAATTCGCAGCGATATTGAATAAGGTCAAATATGAAGATTCGCGCGTGTTCAATGCCACACAGTCACTCCGGATGGCGACGATTGAAGCGGCGAAAGTCATGGGTCTCGGGGATGAGACCGGAAGCCTTAAGCCCGGCAAGAAGGCGGATATCATACTGATCGATCTCACCGCTCCGACTTTCTTCCCTGTGCTCACCAAACCCATACGGAACATCGTCCCGAACCTCGTCTATTCCGCACGCGGGGATGAAGTCGAGACCGTCATCATCGACGGGAAAGTCGTCATGGAGGACAGGAAGATTCTGACCATCGACGAGCAGTTGAAAATCTCTGAAGCACAGAGCGCCGCAGAAGACATTGCCGCCCGTGCAGAGCCGGACATCCTTAAAGCGGACAGCGATATATTGAAGATGGTCCGGGAAGACTTGTTATAAATGAGAACACCAAAAACGGGGCGCTGTATTCATACATGCACCGCCCCGCACTTCGTTCCAATTCCTCACTCCTCAAAGTATTCGAGCGCCTTCTCAATCTCCTCACCCACGAACGGCGCGAGCGTCTCCGAGTAGGTCTTCGTGATATGGTGGTCATCCCTGTAGACCAGGACGTTGCCGATGATCGGCTTGCACACGTCGCCTTCACAGAATTTATCGGTCAGGTCGGCGTAATAGACGTTGCTCAGATTCAGTTGATCGATCTCTTCCGTGAGGTCTTCGAGATCATTTTCCATATAACAGCCTTCGTTGTCCTCGCCGTATTGCTCTACACAGCCGGGGATGTCATATTCGGCCCTTGGATTGTCTTTGATGGCGAAAACATTCACACCTTCTTCTTCAAGCCCGGCCCATTTCTCTGCATACCCTTCAGGGAGACCGTCCCATTCTGTGGCATCCGCGGTCGTGAACACAAGATCCGGTTGCTCCTCTACCAATTCTTTCGTCACGTTCCCGACCCACTCCTCGCAAGTCCTCTGGGCAGCGGGCGTGGTCATCAGGTATGCCTCGGCAGAGAACCTGCAGACGCTCTTCGTGTAATTCAAGATCTTCACATCGTTCTCCTCCGCATAGACTTCCAAGGCAGGCAGCCAGTGCGTACTGTGGGAACCGCCGACCAGGGCAATCGTCCGGTCCGGGTTTTCCGTCTCCCCGTATTCACACTGGATGACATCCGACTTCTCCACGTGCTGGTGGCATCCGTCGGCATAGCTTCTCGGCAGGTCATCCTTCACATGCATCAGCTGAGGCATATAGTCAACATCGGGATCCGCTTCGACGCCGGGGGCAAACACCATTGCGCCTGGATGATCGCCGGGATCACTGTAGGCTGCACTCGCGACACCGTTTTGCAGTTCATTGATATGGTGATTCCACACACCCGATAAAATGATGATTGGGGAGGCGATGCCGACGAGCACCAATGCAGTTTTGGGCTTGGACATCACCTTCCTGTCCCTGATCGGCTTTTCGACGATATGGGTGGTGAGATATGAAAGCACAACCGCAATCAAAATGATCGAGACCCCGTCCACTATCGATGCGGACGCATTTCCTGTAATGTTGTAGTACAGTATCAGCAAAGGCCAGTGCCACAAATAAAAACCATATGATATACTGCCGAATTTCACTAAAGGCTTTGAACCGAGTATTTGATACACACTGAGTTTACCGCCATTATTCCCCGCCAGCAGTATCAGCACCGCCGAGGCCACCGGCCACAACGCTGCATACCCCGGGAAGACGGTGGACACCTGAAGTATCAATCCGCAGCTGACGAGTCCGATGAAACCGATCCATCCGAAGATGAAGCTCATCGATTTATTCAAAACGATGTTGCCGATGATCAGGAATAAAATCCCCCCGGTCGCAAATTCCCACACCCTTGCGAAAGTATCAAAATATGCCCAGGGCTGATTGACGGTGGTAATATAGACCGAGTAGCCGAAGGATGCGATGAACATCGTGATCAATATGATGAATAATGACTTGCGGGGCGCAATCTTCAGCCGCTTTGCGATGAAGACCGCAATGAGCAGCACCGCCGTCCAGATGATATAAAACTGGAACTGTGTACTCATCGCCCAGAAATGCTGGACCGGGCTCGCCACGTTGTTCTGCGCCAGATAATCGACCGAGTTGAAGGCAAGCATCCAGTTTTCAACGTAGAACATCGCCGCCAGTATTTCCCTGAGCGTATCGCTCCATTGGGACTGCGGCAACCATAAAAAGCTCATAATCAGAATGAACAATAATACCGTAAAAGCGGTTGGAAACAGCCGCTTCCCGAGCTTCAGCAGATAGCCGGTGACATCGATGCTGCCTGTGCGTTCATACATACCGAGTAAAGATGCGGTGATCAAAAATCCTGAAACGACGAAAAACACATCCACGCCGCCGGAGACATTGCCGAGCCATATGTGGTAGATCGCAATCAGGATCGCAGCAACCGCCCGTACCCCTTCAATCTCCGGCCTGAATTTCCTTTCCGGCACTTTATATAAATCCATTACTCCCCCTCCATCCCCTGTTATGTAGATAAACACTTCGAAGCGGTTCAAGTATTTTTGACAGGTCTCAGAAGTTTATATCGGTATGGCATCATTGATGCCATAGACACAAATAATTGGGAGAGCGGAAAATCATCATTGTGTAATAGATTGATATAAGTGTAATAATTCATTTCTATTTGAAGTCATTATACCACGTTGTTCAAAATAAGTATTCATTACTCAGTCATTTTCATGAAATTTTTATTCTTTATTTGAAAAGGAGCCGGAGAAAATGTACTGAAAACACCAAAGCAAGAAACAGAATACCATCAAACAACCTTTCACAAATAAACAAACTTCTCACCGCTCGACAATCTTCCCCTTAAAATTATTCACCATCTTCGCAGCACCACTCTCGCCTTCAATAACTCCCATCAACTGACGATAGGCGTTTTGAGCTATCGCCTCAATCGGCTGGGCGATGGTCGGAAGGCCCGGATTATAAACACCGGCAAGGGGGAGGTCGTCTATTGCGATCATTTTGTTCGATTCAACCAAATCCAACTCCTGCTGCTTCGCATACTCCAAAAAGGTCATCAAAGCGAAGTCATTGGCGAGTATGATGCCGTTCGACCGTCCGACTATGAATTCTTCCTCTATACGGTTGTACAATTCTTCATTTTCACCCGTAATGACTTTCCCTTTGGGTGCGAGCTTCTTGAAAGTCTCAAGACGCTCGGTGCGCGGGGTGATGTCCATGGCATTGGAGGCACCGATATAATAGTAGTTTTGAACTTTCTGTCTGGTCAGATAATCATAAGCGATTCCCACTGCATGCCGGTTATCCAATTTAAAAGAAGGTATATACACGCCTTCCATAAAACGGTCGATGAAGACGACCGGGAATTTCTGCTCGGCGAGTTTTCTGTATAGCGCATCATTCCCTTCAGTCGGCATGATAATCAAACCGTCGACCTGCTTCTCAAGCAGATTGTTGATGTACTTTTCTTCTTTCACCGGGTCATCGTCCGCGTTGCATATGATAAGGCTGTAGCCGTCAGCATCGCAGTCGTCTTCAATCTTTCGGGTCACGGACACGGCGAAATGATGTAGGATGTTCGAGACGATGATGCCGATTGTCCGGGTGGACCGCTTCTTCAGATTGCGCGCCATGAAGTTCGGCCGGTACCCGAGCTCCCGCACCGACGCCTCAATCCTTCTTTTCGTCTCCTCCCCCATATAGCTGTACCGCCCGTTGATGTACTGGGAAACCGTACTGGTGGAGACGCCGGCATGCTCTGCGACATCTTTGATAGTGATTCTTTTCATGTTATAATGCTCCTAAATGATAAAACGTTTTAGTAAATCGTTTTAGTAGTAATTCAAATGTATACTCTCTTGTGTATATCGTCAAGATGATTAATTTTAAGGAGTGGAATTTATGAAGAAATATGAAATATTGAAACAGATCAAAGAGAATTACCTCATTGCGGTCGTCAGGGGCCAGGGTTTCGACGATACCGTCAAAATGATTGAAGGCATCATCGAAGGCGGCATCAAGAATATTGAAATCACCTACACGACACCGAAGGCGGGCGAACTCATCGAGCACTTCGCAGAACAACCAGGCATATGCGTCGGTGCAGGCACGGTCATGTCCGTCGGCACCGCCGATGCAGCGATCCGCAGCGGCGCCCGCTATGTCGTGAGCCCGCACTTCGATGCGGAAGTCTCCGAACTGTGCAACTTGAATCAGATCCCTTACCTGCCGGGCTGTGCCACGGCGACGGAAATCACTGCTGCGATGAAATCCGGTGTGGACGTCATCAAAATCTTCCCGGGCGGGGTGCTCGGCGCTTCATTCATCAAGGACATCAAAGGGCCGATTCCGCACGCAAACCTTATGCCGTCGGGTGGTGTCAATAAAGAAAACATGTCCGAATGGATGGCGAACGGCGCGTTTGCGATCGGCATCGGCAGCGCCCTCGCAAAAGGCTATGACGGTTCAAACCCTGAAGTCGTCAAAGAAAATACGGAGAGCTTCGTCGCAAGATACCAGGAATTGACGGAAGGAGAATAGACATGAAATTCATTACTTTCGGTGAAATCATGATGCGGTTGAGCACGGAGACTTCCGCCACCTTCAAAACCGCCAATCAGTTCAACATCAATATCGGCGGCAGCGAGATGAATGTTGCCATGAGTCTCGCCGCTTCAGACATCGACACCTCAATGATCACTGCCCTGCCGGACAACGGGTTCGGCCAGCGTACAGTGTCCCTGCTCAAAAGCAACAACATCAACACCGAGCACATCAACATGCAGGGTGCACGCATGGGGACATACTTCCTCGAGCAGGGGTTCAACCTCCGCCCTTCCGCCGTCATCTACGACAGGAAGTACTCGAGCTTCGAACAGTCCAGCATTGAAGATTACGATTTCGAAAGCATCTTCGAAGGCCGCGACTGGTTTCATTTCAGCGGCATCACCCCTGCACTCAACCTCGAGCTGCAGGCGATACTGCTGGAGGCATTGAAGGCAGCTAAAAGTAAGGGCATGACCGTCAGTGCCGACCTGAACTTCAGGGGGAATCTCTGGAGTTTCGAGGAAGCCAGACGCACGATGCCCCAGTTCATCCATTACTGCGATGTCATATTCGGCTATGAACCGCTGGAACTGATCGAGGACGGCACAGACATCAAGGACGGCCTTGAACGCAATCCGGATGCTGATACCCTCAAGCCGATACTCGAGAAGATCAGCAATCATTATAAGATCAAACACATCGCCTTCACCCAGCGCACGGTCATCCATTCCAATAAAAACATCATCAAAGGGATGATGTACACGGACGGCGGAATCACTGAAACGGAATCCTACGAAGTGGACATCCTGGATCGAATCGGCACCGGAGATGCATACACAGCAGGCATCATCCACGGCCTGATGAACAATCTAAGCCACGAAGAAACCATTAAAAATGCGCTCGGCAACATGCTCTACAAACATACGATCAGCGGCGACTTCCTGACCGAGGACATCTCCGGCATGCACACCGTGCTGGATGCAACGAGTGAAGTGAAGCGGTAAAACTTTATAGACAATAAAAAGACTCCCCTCATCGTTTTGAAGGGAGTTCTTCATTTGCAATTAAACACCGGAATAAGCGGAGAATCCGCCGTCCACCGGTATCGTGATGCCCGTGACGAATCCTGAAGCTTTCTCGTCCGCCAGGTAAAGCAGTGTGCCGAGCAGTTCCTCCGGTTCGCCGAAGCGGCCCATCGGCGTCGCACCGATGATCTTATGGCTGCGGTCGGTGAGGTTGCCGTCCTGGTCGAAGAGGAGGTCTTTATTCTGCTTCGTCGCAAGGAAGCCCGGCGCGATCCCGTTCACCCGGACGCCCGTTTTCGACATATAGACGCTCAGCCACTGGGTGAAGTTCGTCACCGACGATTTCGCCCCGCTGTATGCCGGTATTTTAGTGAGCGGCGTGAACGCATTCATCGATGAAATATTGATGACCGTTGCATGTTCTTTCGTTGCCATATCTTTCCCGAAAATCTGGGAAGGGATCAGCGTGCCGAGGAAGTTCAGCTTGAAGACGAAGTCGATGCCGTCGGTGTCGAGTGCGAAGAAGTTCTTCACATCCGGGTCATCGAGTTTATCGAGATCCAGGTACTCGTCTTCCGTCGAGGCGGAAGGATGGTTGCCGCCCGCACCGTTGACAAGTATATCGCATGTGCCGAGCGCATCATTGATCGTCGCACGTGCCGCTTCGACCGATGACTTATCCGTCACGTCACAGCTGACGGCGATCGCTTCCCCGCCCGAGCTCTTAATCTCTTCAGCGACACTCTCACACGTCTCGAGCGTCCGGCCGAGTACCGCGACTTTCGCCCCCGCTGCCGCAAGTGCCCTGCAGAAATAAGACCCGATGACCCCGCCGCCGCCTGTAACGACGGCTACTTTGCCGCTCAAGTCTATCTGTGTATTGATATTCATATTATTCCTCCTGTAATTCATTATGAGTTTGTCCACTGTGCTTCTGTTTGGTAGAATTAGTTCAATAACCATACTAAAATGAGGTGCCTTCAATGGTAACAGGTGATGCAAACTACATTAAATCCATGAACCGTCGGCTTGTGCTGGAAGATATCATCCGCAGCAGGTCGATCTCCCGGGTGAACATCGCAAAACGCACCGGTCTCAACAAGGCGACGGTCTCCTCCCAGGTCAGTTCCCTGATCAACCAGTCCCTCGTCATCGAGAAACCGGTGGAGAACTACCCGCATCCGGGGCGCCGGCCGATCAACCTTGAACTGAATCCAATGAGTACATACACCATCGGCATCGATATCGACCGCGGCCATATACGCATCGTCCTGATCAACCTTAAGGGGATGACGATCTACAACAACATATTCGACTTCGACATCCGGCGCACCGACGAGCTCGCATCACGACTGCCGGAAATACTCGGTCCGATCATCAAGGAGTACAATTCGGTCTATACCCCGAACCGGCTCGCCGGGATCGGCATCAGCCTGCATGGCATTGTGAATGAAAACCATGAACTGCTCTATGCCCCGCCGACACAGTTTGAACTGTCCCCGCTGATCGACATGCTCAAAAACACTTATCAAGTACCCGTGTATGTCGACAACAATGCGAATATGACCGTCCTTGCCGAAAAGTCCTTTACGGACTACCAGTCGAACCTGTTCTCGGTGACGCTTCAAAGCGGCATCGGACTCGGCATACTCCTAAACGATGAAGTCTTCCGCGGCTTCACCGGCTATGCGGGTGAAGTCGGTCATATGATCATCCGGAAAAACGGTGCCGAATGCCGGTGCGGCAATAAAGGATGCTTCGAACAGTATGCTTCCGATGAGGTGTTGAAGCAGGCACTTGCAGATCACAACATCAGCCTGCATGACCATCCGACCTACGCTTCCTTGATGGCGGATCAGAAGACGAAAGCAGTCATCAAAGACTACATTTCTGACCTCGCGGTCGGACTGAATAACATCATCAACATATTCAACCCGAGGAAACTCGTCATCAACAGCCGCATATTCACGCAGTACCCGGAGCTGCTGGATGACTTGAAGCCCACTCTCTCTTCATCATTCATCGACTATGAGGAAATACTCATCTCCCCGCTCGGCGAGCATTCCAGTGCGCTCGGCGCAGCACTCGTGCCGCTTGCGAAGTTCCTGGATGTGAACCACCTGAACCTCAATGCCTACCGCTGAATAAGTGAACCCTCCCTGCATATGCAGGGAGGGATTTTTAATCATTCCGCCTTGTTCACTGTATCGATGATGCCGTTGAGGTAAGCGGCACCGAGTGCACGGTCGTAAAGACCGTAGCCCGGACGTCCCGTCTCGCCCCAGATCATGCGGCCGTGGTCCGGACGGATCGGTGCGTCAACGCCCGCCTGAATCAGCGCATCAACGATGCCCACCATATCGAGCGACCCGTCATGGATGGAATGCGATGTTTCCTGGAAGGATAAGTCCCCCGTCCATTTCACGTTCCTTGCATGGACGAAATGGATGCGCTCTTTAGCGAGTTCGATGATTTCAAACAGGTCATTATCCGGGCTTGCACCGTAGGAACCGGTGCAGAACGTGATGCCGTTATGCCTGCTCGGTACCGCTTCAAACAGCTGACGTAAAGCTCTAGCACCCGTGATGATGCGCGGCAGTCCGAAGATGCCCCATGGCGGATCGTCCGGATGGATGGCCATCAGCACGTCTTCCTCTTCAGCCACCGGAATGATCCGTTCAAGGAAGTAGACCAGGTTTTCAAACAGTTGTTCTTCACTGATTTCCTGATAGGCATCGATGATTTCCTTCAAGTCATCCGTCTGATAGGACAGGTCCCACCCCGGCAATGTCAGTTCGCCGCTCAGCGGGTCGATGTTTTTGACCGTCGCTTCGTCATATTTCAGTGAATTCGATCCATCGTCCAAAGGTGCGGCAAGCTCGGTGCGCGTCCAGTCGAAGACCGGCATGAAGTTATAACAAACCGTCTTGATGCCCGCTTTCGACAAGTTGCGGATCGTCTCCTTGTAGTTTTCAATCAGTTCGTCGCGCCGTCCGCGCCCCATCTTGATGTCCTCATGCACCGGGACCGATTCGATGACATTCAACTTCATGCCATGTGTCGCGATCTGATCCCTCAATTTCAAGATCTCTTCATACGGCCACACTTCCCCTGCAGGAATGTCATAGATTGCCGAGACGATCCCTTTCATCTGCGGGATCTGGCGTATATATTCAAGTGTCACAGGGTCGTCGTTGCCGTACCATCTGAAGCTCATTTCCATTGATATCTCTCCTCCTCAGCCTTCCAGGCCGAAGTAATTTTTCGCATTTAAATAGCAGATGTCTTCCACATACGCTTTCAAAAGATCCTCATCGCTGGGGATCATGCCCTGCTCCACCCACTGCCCGAGCAGCTCACAGAGTATCCTTCTGAAGTATTCGTGGCGCACGAAGCTCAGCATGCTCCTGGAATCCGTCAGCATGCCGATGAATGTCTTGAATGCACCGGCATTCGCGAGCGTCTTCATCTGGTCCATCATGCCGTCATGGTTGTCGTTGAACCACCATGCGGTGCCGAACTGCACTTTGCCTTCCACCCCGCCGGACTGGAAGTTGCCTGCCATCGTCGCCATGATGATGTTGTCCCTCGGGTTCAATGTGTACAAAATCGTCTTCGGCAGTTCATCGGTTTTGTCGACCGCATCGAGGAACCGGCTCAAAGGCTGTGCTACCAGTCCGTCATTGATGGAATCGAATCCGCTGTCCGGACCGGTGCGCTTGAACATCCTTGAGTTGTTGTTCCTGAGCGGCCCGATATGCAGCTGCATCGCCCAGCCGTATGCATGATACCGCTTCGCAAGATGCACGAGCGTATACGTCTTGAACTGTGCGACTTCCTTCTCACTCACGGCACCGCCGCCGAGCACTTTTTCAAATATAACAGCCGCCTCATCAATCGACGCTGCCTCATAAAACATCTCATTGATGCCGTGGTCGGACGCCCGGCAGCCATGGGCATCGAAGTATTCAAGCCGCTTATCCAGCGCCTCCAGAAACTGCTCGTAACTGTCCACGTCCACACCCGACGCAGACGCCAACTTACCAAGCCATTCACCATAATCTTCCGCATCGATCGCCAATGCCTTATCCGGACGGAATGATGGCGAGACCTTCACATCGAACGTCTCGTCTTCCGCAAGCAGCTTGTGGTACTTCAAGTCATCCGCAGGATCGTCCGTCGTACCGAGGAACTCGACATTCAAGTGCTTCAGGATGCTTCTCGGCTTCATGTCCTCATCCGAAAGCATCCGGTTCGTCTGCTCAAAAATGCCGTCCGCCGTTTTCGGGGAAAGGAATTCATCAATGCCGAAAAAGTGCTTCAGCTCGAGCTGCGTCCAGTGCAGCAGCTGGTTGCCGAAGAGCTTGGGCAGTGTCTCGGCGAATGCGTCGAACTTCTCCTTTTCATCCGCATCGCCCGTGATCTTCTCCTCTTCGATGCCTGCCGCCCGCATGGCGCGCCATTTGTAATGGTCGCCGCCGAGCCATACGTCGGTGATGGAGGCATAGTTTTCATTTTCATAAATTTCTTTCGGATCCAGATGATTATGGTAGTCGATGATCGGCATGTCTTTGGCCACATCGTGGTATAACCATTTCGCCGTCTCTGTCGTGAGCAGGAAATCCTTATCTATCATTGTATCTCTCCTAATTGTCATTTATATCAGCTGAGGCCCAGCAGGTTCGGTAAGAACATGCTGAACCAGGGTACGAATGTGATGACCAGCAGCATGATGATCAATGCGATGAAGAAAGGCAGCAGCATCGGAATCACCTTCTCCACCCGGATGTTTGCGACACTCGCTCCGACGAAGAGTGCCGAGCCGACTGGCGGGGTGATGTTGCCGATGCACAGGTTGAACGTCATGATGATGCCGAAGTGGATCGGGTCGATGCCCATATCCATCGCGATCGGCAGGAATATCGGCGTGAAGATCAGCACCGCCGGCGTGATGTCCATGAATGTGCCGATGGCGAGCAGGAAGACCGTCATCAGCAGCAGGATGAATATCGGGTTTTCCGTGATGCCGAGCAGCCCTTCGCTCATCGCCGCCGGCAGTCCCGTATAGGACATGACGAGCGAGAACAGGCCGGATGCCGTGATCAGAAGCAGGATCATGCCGGTGATCTCCACCGTCTCCTTCATGATCAGCGGGAAGTCTTTGAACTTCAGGCTCTTATAGATGATGGACAGGACGGTCGCGTAGATGACGGCGATCGCCGCACCTTCGGTCGCCGTGAATATCCCGGCAACAATGCCGCCGATCACAATGATGATCAGAAAGAGGCTCGGAATGGCTTCGATCGTGAGGAAGCCCTTATCCCGCCATGAAATCCGATCCGCCACCGGGTATTTATATTTCTTTGCATAAATGTAGGCGATGATCATCGTCGTGAGGCCCCACAGTATGCCCGGTATGTAGCCTGCGATGAAGAGCGCCGCGATGGACGTCCCGCCGCTCACGAGCGAGTAGACGATGAGTATCGTCGTCGGCGGGATGATCAGGCCGGCCGGCGCGGAGGCGATATTGACGGCAGCGGAATACTTCTTATCATATCCGCTGTTGGTCTGCATCGGCCCCATGATGCGCCCCATCGCCGCAGCAGATGCCACACTCGAGCCCGCAATCGAACCGAAGAGCATGTTGCCGACGACATTCGTGTGCGCAAGCGATCCCGGCATCCTGCCGACGAGCACTTTTGCGAAGTTGATCAAGCGGAAGGCGATGCCGCCGTTGTTCATGATGATCCCGGCCAGGACGAATAAAGGGATCGCAAGCATCGTGAAGCTGTCCATTTCGGTGACGAGGCGCTGGGCCCCGGTCAGCACCGTCGTATCAAACGGCAGTATGAGCATCAGCGTGAACAATGAACTGAGCAGGATGGCGATCGCGATCGGAAACCCGATCACGAGGAATAGGAGCAGCAGCCCGAAAATCATGATGCCTGCCAATACGGTTGTACTCATACGCTTGTCACATCCTCTTCTTCTGTCATCGCGGTGCGCTCGATCGTCATGATGTTATATACGGTATAGAATAAAATGATCACGCCCGACACGGGGAGTGCCGAGTAGACGAAGCCCATGGAGATGCCCGTCGCCGGCGCAATCTGCGGGATCGTCAGCATCGTTATCCTGATGCCGCCGTAGATGAAGACGACGATCGCTGTCAGAAGCACGGCGAACTGCGCCAGGTATGTCAGGAACAGCTGCACTTTCCATGGGAACTTTTCACGTATGAATAAAATCGTAATATGCTTATTCTGTCCGAATACATAGGCGGCACCGAGCAGCGTGAACCAGATCAGGGTGTATCTGATGATCTCTTCACTGAGCGTACTCGGGTCGTTCAGTATGTATCTCGCGATGACCTGCCACACCGCAAGGAGCGTCATGGCAACGATCGCGATACTCGCAAAACCGAGGATCACTTTGTCCACGGTCAGTTTAATTTGCTTCATCATCTTCCCCCCTGAACATTTCATAGATCGGTGCCATCGTTTCATCCTGCTTCATCTCTTCGTGAAGCGGTTGGGATGCTTCGATGAATGAGGACTTGTCGACTTCCCTGAACTCGACACCCATTTCATTCTGGGCGACGTCTTCCGCTTCACGCGTCGCCTCAGCCCACACCACTTCGTGGAATTCGTTCGCAGAATCCGACGCGTCATAGATGATTTCACGGTGTTCATCCGACATCTCATCGAGAAGTGCCTTGTTCATGATGAACATATCCGGTACGACCGTGTGCTCGGTATAGATCCAGTAATCCGCCACTTCACCGTGACGGCTGCTCACAAGTGAAGTCAAGTTGTTCTCTGCAGCATCGATGATGCCCGACTGCAGTGCAGTATAGACTTCACCGTAGCCCATCGGCGTCGCCGTACCTCCGAGTGCCTCGATCATATTGACGCTCGCAGCACTCGGCTGAACACGCACCTTGAGGCCTGCCATATCATCCGTACTCTCGACCACACGGTCAGCGGTGTACAGGCTGCGCATGCCGGCATCGAAGTAAGTCAAGCCGACGAACCCGATGTCTTCTGAAGACTGATAAAGGACGTTCGCAATTTCCGGATCATTCATCTTCTCTTTGAATTCGTCCTCTGACTCAAACAGATAAGGCAGGTTGAAGATCGAATACTCCGGACGGAAACTTTCCAGTGCTGCAGCACTGACCTTCGTCGCATCCACCGCACCCGTCTGCGTCAGCTCGATCACTTCCCTCTCGCTGCCGAGCTGCTCATTGGCGTAGATTGTGACCTGCATGTCACCGTCGGAATTGGTTTCGACTTCTTCCTTGAAGTGCTCTAAAGACGCATGGACCGGATGGTCTGTCGCATGGTTGTGCGCAAGCGTGATATCATGCCTGTCCGCATCCCCCGCCGTACTGTCGGTGCAAGCGCCGAGAAACAATATGAAGACGCTTACAAAAACTATATAATATCTCATCATATTCAAAAACTCCTGTAATTTTAATAGTTTAATGGTACAACTAATTATATTTAAAAGCAATGTTCAAATTGAAAACATTTGTTATATTTAGTTTTTTTAATAAACTATGTGGGATCATACAAGAATACATAACGAAGACGCAAAATTTTACATGATACAGCCCACTGAAAAAAATCCCCTGCAGCCTTACGGTCTGCAGAGAATTTAAACTGAAATCCACAACAAAAACAATCTCTCACTCCTCAAAATACTCCAGCGCTTTCTCAATCTCCTCGCCCACAAACGGCGCGAGCGTTTCCGAGTAGGTCTTCGTGATATGATGGTCATCCCTGTACACGAGGACATTGCCGATGATGGGTTTACAGACATCGTCTTCACAGAATTTATCGGTCAAATCGGCATAGTAGACGTTGCTCAGATCGAGCTGATCGATCTCGTCCGTGAAGTCTTCGAGATCATTTTCCAGATAACAGCCTTCGTTGTCCTCGCCGTATTGCTCTACACAGCCGGGGATGTCATATTCGACCCTTGGATTATCCTTGATGGCGAAAACCTTCACACCTTCTTCTTCAAGCTCGGCCCATTTCTCTGCATAGCCTTCAGGAAGACCCTCCCATTCTGTGGCATCGGCCGTCGTGAACACAAGATCCGGTTGCTCCTCCACCAATTCCTTCGTCACATTCCCGACCCACTCTTCGCATGTCCTCTGGGCAGCGGGTGTGGTCATCAAGTAAGACTCGGCAGAGAACCTGCAGACGCTCTTGGTGTAATTCACTATTCTCGTGTTGCTTTCCTGTGCATAGACTTCCAGAGCAGGCAGCCAGTGGGTGCTGTGGGAACCTCCGACCAGGGCGATCGTCCGGTCCGGATTTTCCGTCTCCCCGTATTCACACTGGATGACATCCGACTTCTCCACGTGCTGGTGGCATCCGTCGGCATAGCTTCTCGGCAGGTCATCTTTCACATGTATCAGCTGAGGCAGATAATCAACATCGGGATCCGCTTCGACGCCGGGCGCAAACACCATTGCGCCTGGATGATCGCCGGGATCACTGTAGGCCGCACTCGCGACACCGTTTTGCAGTTCATTGATATGGTGATTCCATACACCGGCTAAAATGATGATTGGGGAGGCGATGCCGACGAGCAGCAATGCCGTTTTGGGCTTGGACATCACCTTCCTGTCCCTGATCGGCTTTTCGACGATATGGGTGGTGAGATATGAAAGCACAACCGCAATCAAAATGATCGAGACCCCGTCCACTATCGATGCGGACGCATTTCCTGTAATGTTGTAGTACAGTATCAGCAAAGGCCAGTGCCACAAATAAAAACCATATGATATACTGCCGAATTTCACTAAAGGCTTTGAACCGAGTATTTGATACACACTGAGTTTACCGCCATTATTCCCCGCCAGCAGTATCAGCACCGCCGAGGCCACCGGCCACAGTGCGGCATACCCCGGGAAGACGGTGGACACCTGAAGTATCAATCCGCAGCTGATGAGTCCGATGAAACCGATCCATCCGAAGATGAAGCTCATCGATTTATTCAAAACGATGTTGCCGATGACCAGGAATAAGATCCCGCCGGTCGCAAATTCCCACACCCTGGCGAAAGTATCAAAGTATGCCCATGGCTGATTGACGGTGGTGATATAGACCGAGTAGCCGAAGGATGCGATGAACATCGTAATCAATATGATGAATAGTGACTTGCGGGGCGCAATGTTCAGCCGCTTTGCGATGAAGACCGCAATGATCAGCACCGCCGTCCAGATCATGTAAAACTGGAACTGTGTACTCATCGCCCAGAAATGCTGGACGGGGCTCGCGACATTGTTCTGCGCCAGATAATCCACCGAGTTGAAGGCAAGCATCCAGTTCTCAACATAGAATAATGCGGCAATGATTTCCCTGACGGTGCCTGCCCATTGCGACTGGGGCAGAAACAAAAAGCTCGTGACGAGAATGAACAATAATACCGTAAAAGCGGTTGGAAACAGCCGCTTCCCGAGCTTCAGCAGATAGCCGGTGACATCGATGCCGCCTGTGCGTTCATACATACCGAGTAAAGAAGCGGTGATCAGAAATCCTGAAACGACAAAGAACACATCCACGCCGCCGGAGACGTTGCCGAGCCATATGTGGTAGATCGCAATCAGGATCGCAGCGACCGCCCGTACCCCTTCTATCTCCGGCCTGTACTTCCTTTCCGGCACTTTATATAAATCCATTACTCCCCCTCCATCCCCTGTTATGTAGATAAACACTTCGAAGCGGTTTAAGTATTTTTGACAGGTCTCAGAAGTTTATATAATTATGGAATTATTCATGCCATCGGCACAAACAATTGGGAGAGCGGAAAATCATCATTGTGTAATAGATTGCTTACGGCGCTCTAATGTTACCACTGCGTCGGAGCTTTTGATACCACCCGAATCGCACACCATGTTACCACCTGAATCGGACCAGATGTACCCACTTAATCCTCTTTTAGAGGATTGTTTTTTATGTTTAACTTTTTCAATCTAATTAGTGCTATAAATATTTTATGCCGCATCAAAGCGGCATAAAACATTTATGGAGGTGGCAGTCAATGCCCAATTATTTAGAAATTGTCAGATTGACCGAACTATCGTTCAGTCAAAGAAAAATCAGTGACATGGTCGGTTCCGGTCGGCCGGTCATTAAACGTACCATCGATACTGCGAAACAGCACAAACTTACTTATAAGGAGTTGAGTGGCTGGGAGGCCGACCGGATCGATACATTTTTCGGACCCAAGCCGTCGACATCCAGTCAACGGGAGATGCATTACACCATGCCGGATTATGCGGCTTTATCCAAGTCGCTCGCTCAACCTGGGGTGACGATGCAGTTACTGTGGGAAGAGTATGTGGATGTCTGTCGGCATAATCATCAACCATACTATCGTCTGACACAGTTCAAAAAGCACTTTAATGATTATTTAAGCAAGCAGTCGTTTACGCATGTCATGAAACACAAAGCAGGCGAACGTGTAGAAGTGGATTGGGCCGGCTCAAAAATACGCTGGATCGATCCAGATACCGGGGAAATCATTGATGGTTACCTGTTTGTCGCTGTGCTCCCATTCAGCGGCTACGGGTTCGCTCTGGGGTGTTATGACATGAAGCAGCCCAGCTGGATCGACGCGCATATTCAGATGTTCGAATACTTCCAGGGGGTGCCGATCGTGACTGTACCCGACAATTTGAAGACCGGGATTACGAAGCATACCCGGACGATGCTCAAAATCAACAAAACCTATGAATCGATGGCGAACCATTATCACACCATCATTTTACCCACCCGGGTCCGTAAACCAAAGGACAAACCATCCGTTGAAAACACTGTGAAGTCGTTGACGACGCACATCATTGCACGCATGCGGAATTATCAATGTTTCGGGCTGGATGACTATAATGATTATTTGAGAAAAGAGTTGGATCGTTTCAATCAGAAGCCATTTCAAAAGAAGCCAGGCTCACGGTTCTCCATGTTTAATGATATGGAGCGTGGTGCGCTACACCCCCTGCCGACGATGCCTTTTGAGTACTGTGAATATAAAACGATCAAGGTTTATAATAATGCCCACATCAGTTATCAGAAACATCATTATTCTGTACCGTATCAATACATCGGTCAAAGTCTCAAGCTGAAGATTTATGCGAGAAAGATTCAGGTCTGGGATCAAGACCGGATGTTATGTGAACATGGTACATTGAGTAAGATGCCGGGTGGCTACACGACAGCGGCTGAGCATTTACCTGAAAATAGTGCGACACATGGTCAGTGGAACAGCCAGCGCTATTTGAAGTGGGCACGGCACATTGGCCCGAATGTGCATTTAGTCGTCGAAACGATGTTTTCAGACGGTCCGGAACAACGACACTACAAACGGGTCCATGCATTATTAAAATTGGCAGACACCCATTCAGATTCCGCCCTGAACGATGCCTGCCAACATGCATTGGAACGGTCGGCCACTCCAGGTTATCGATTGATCAAACAACTATTGAATACCGGCACGTCCCACTTAAAGTCTAGCACCCCGGAAAGTCCGGAACAATCCTTTTTGAGAGGTGCGGGCTATTATGAGCAATAATCAATTACGCTTACAAACGATTCTGAGCCAGTTGCGTGAAATGCGTTTGACCACAATGGCGGATGAGCTGCACAGCCTCTATCTTTCAGAGCAGGACCATGCCATGACACCACTGGATTGTTTGGAAATCATCGTTAATGAAGAGTATCAAATCCGGCAGGATAATCGCATTGAACGGTATAAAAAACAAGCCAACCTGTCGCATAAAGAGGCGCAGATTTCAGAAATTCGTTATACAGCCAGCAGAGGGTTACGCAAAGAAAGCGTCGAACAACTATCGACCAACAATTATATTCAACATCACCGTAATGTCATCGTTCAGGGGGCCACCGGCACCGGGAAGAGTTATCTGGCGAATGCGTTGGTCAACCATGCGATTGAATCCGGGTTTACGGGTAAGTATTATCGAATGACTGAACTTCTGAATGATATTGACTTGGCTGAATTTCATGGGAATTTGGACAAACTGTTAAAGAAACTGATGAAAGTGGATGTCCTTGTGATAGATGATTTTCTCCTGACATCCACTAAGGAACAGGAACAGAAACATTTGATGGAAGTCTTTGAATTGCGCAGTCGGGAGAAATCTTTAATTCTATGTTCTCAGATGTCTTCCACTGAGTGGCATAAAAAGCTGGGTGGCGGTGCGATTGCGGACGCCATTCTGGACCGGGCGTGTTCAAATGTAACCGTCAAGTGGTTCTGAACACTTTCCGCTCATTAATTCTGAACACTTTTTGCTTGAAACAATGTTTTTCGATGTTTGATTCTATGACTGTCGCCGTCCAAGTGAAGGACTTCAGAGCGATGGAGCAGGCGATCTAAAATCGCGGTCGTAATCCCCTGATCTCCCAGTAATTCTCCCCACTCCTCAGGTCCTTTGTTTGAGGTGAGTATGACAGCACTCCTTTCGTAAAGATGGTTCACCAGATGAAAAAAGAGATTGGCTTCATTCTGGTCCATGGCCATATACATTAAGTCGTCGATGATGATCA
>NZ_FRCF01000004.1 GCF_900142805.1 Lacicoccus alkaliphilus DSM 16010
ATTCGTCCTGGAAATCGATGGTGAATGAGCAGGCGAGGGGAAAATCTGCTCATTCGTCCTGGAAATCGATGGTGAATGAGCAGGCGAGGGGAAAACCTGCTCATTCGTCCTGGAAATCAGTGGCGAATGAGCATAATGCACTTTATCTACATGATCTTCACAGAAAAAATAGGCATGAATACAATTCATGCCTATTTCTTTATGCTTTTTCTACAACATATGCCTTTTTCTCTCTATAGTGCTTCTCGCCGTCATCTGTAGAATGCTCGAAAAATCCTTTAAACTCATGGATCACCTTGAACTCCTGCTCGGGATCAGAGAAAAGATGGCTTTCATTCGTCGACAGCAGCACAGCATCAGTGGATGTGACAAAGCTGTCAAGCTCCTGTGCTTTGTAGTTCTGCCCCGGTTTCAAGGTGTTCAATCCAGGCTTAGACATGAATATCCCTCCCTGTAGTTCTTAATATTTCATTACTCAGTTTCCCATCTCACTTTTCCTCTAAACATACCGGCTGAAGTCATGAAGGGAAGTTTTGTATGTAAAGGCCGGGGGAAATGAAAATATAGGAAGCGGATGGTTTATTATGCTCCACTCCAATCCAGAAATAAAAGTAAAAAGCGTTGAAAATGCATGATAAATAAACTACACTTTTAAAGACACAGGACTTAGGAGGGCAGTCTTATAAAAATCGGAATAGCGCCCGGGCAGCTTTGCTGCTGACGAGGAGGACGGTCATCGATCATCGGCGGATACCGTCCCGGACACTGAAGTGTTCGTTACACCGGATGTTAAAACCCGCAAGCGATTGCGGGGACAGAGCACCGGTCGATAATTGTCATTAAAAAGGAGCAATCACTTTATGTGCGGAATAGTAGGTTACATCGGAGAAGCCGATGTCAAAGAAATATTATTGAAGGGCCTGGAAAAGCTGGAATACCGCGGCTATGATTCTGCGGGCATCAGTGTACGAAATGATGGGGAATTGAAGATATTCAAAGAAGCGGGACGCATCAGGGATCTGAGGGACAAAGTGGACTCCGGATTTCATGCGACGACCGGGATCGGCCACACGCGCTGGGCGACCCACGGGGAGCCGAGTGTCGCCAATGCACATCCGCACCAGAGTGCGGATGGCAGATTCACGCTTGTGCATAACGGTGTGATCGAGAATTATGAGCAGATCAGAAAAGAACATCTGTCTGAAATGGAGTTCGTCTCAAGCACGGACACTGAAATCATTGTGGAACTCATCGCCAAGTTTTCCAGAGACGGCCTCACGACTGAGGAGGCGTTCAAAGAGGCGCTGGACGTCCTGCATGGTTCATATGCCCTTGGACTCCTCGACAGAGAAGACAAGGACGTGATTTTTGTTGCCAAAAATAAATCCCCGCTTCTGCTCGGTAAAGGTGACGGCTTCAATGTAATCACTTCGGATGCGATGGCCATGCTGCATCTGACGAACGAATTCGTCGAACTGATGGACGGGGAAGTCGTCATGCTGAAGAAAGATGGAATCACTATCAGGGATAAAGCAGGCAACACGGTTGAAAGGGATTCCTATATCGCAGAAATCGATGAAAGTGATACGGAGAAAGGCACATATGAGCATTATATGCTGAAGGAAATCAATGAGCAGCCGGCTGCGATGCGCAAAATCATCCAGGAATATCAGGATGAAGATGGAGCGCTTAAGATCGCTCCGGAAATTATAGATCAGATCAATGACGCTGACCGCATTTACATCATTGCGGCAGGTACGAGCTATCATGCAGGCCTCGTCGGCAAGGAATACTTTGAGAAGTGGGCAGGCCTTCCGACTGAAGTTCATGTGGCTTCGGAATTCGTCTATAATACCCCTCTGCTTTCAGAGAGGCCGTTGTTCATCTTCATTTCACAATCCGGGGAGACGGCGGACAGCAGGGCCGTTCTTGTCGAAGTGAAGAAGCTGCAGCACAAGACGCTGACGATCACCAATGTACCCGGTTCGACACTGTCACGTGAAGCGGACCAGACGCTCATCCTGCTTGCCGGGCCGGAAATCGCCGTCGCCTCGACGAAGGCATACACGGCTCAGATAGCGGTACTGTCCATACTGGCCCAGGTGGCGGCGCGTGAACTCGGGAAGCACATCACCATCAACCTGACAGAGGAGCTTGCTAAAGTGACGACGGCGATCACTGCTGTCATAGATGATGCGGAAACGATTGAAGAGCTGGTGCACGAATATCTGGAGACCACACGGAATGCATTCTTCATCGGCAGGACCATGGACCATTACGTCGGAGTGGAAGGTGCACTTAAGCTCAAGGAGATTTCCTACATCCAGGCCGAAGGCTTTGCCGGCGGTGAATTGAAGCACGGGACCATCGCCCTGATCGAAGAAGGAACGCCGGTGTTTGCTCTCACGACACAGGAGAAAGTGAATCTGAACATCCGCGGCAACGCCCAGGAAGTCCAGGCGAGAGGTGCAAAGGTCTGCACGATTGCAATGGAAGGCCTTGAAAGCGAAAATGATGCGTATGTCATCCCGAATGTGCATACCATGCTGACCCCGCTCGTATCAGTGGTCGTCTATCAGCTCATTTCGTATTATGCAGCATTGCACCGCGGCAATGATGTAGATAAGCCAAGGAACCTTGCGAAATCGGTGACTGTAGAGTAAATTCCCATGTAATGCCTACAAAGGCTCCTGCAGAAGCAACTTTTCTTCTGCAGGGGCCTTCCTTTCTCCAAGACAGGCTGAAGATGATCGGTGCCGGCAGAGTCGTCCCCGTCGCCATCAGGTTGTCCATGCCAGGAATGAAAAGGGTATAATGAAGAAAATCCGGATGAATAAATAATAGATACTCATCATCCAATGATTCATGTAATTTAGGAGGAAGTAATTTGATAACGATGGCAGGTACGATCGGTGCAGGCAAGACGGCATGGGGTGCGGTGATTGCCGAACATTTCGGCACCGAATTATTGATAGAGAAAGTGGACGGTAATCCGTTCCTACCGAAATTTTATGAATTCCCGGAAAGATACAGCTTCCATCTCCAGGTCTATTTCCTGAACCACAGGTTCAAGGCGCTGAAAGAGGCGCTGAAACACCCGAATACGGTGCTGGACCGCTCGATTTATGAGGACGCCATGGTCTTCGCGAAACTCCAGTACGATAATGGCTCCATGGACGAAGCGGAATACGGCACTTATCTCGATCTGCATGACAACATGATGCAGGAGCTCCACGATTTGTATGAGCAGCAGATCATGTTTAAAAAATCGCCGGATCTTTTAGTCTTCGTCCACGGTTCTTTTGACGAAGCGATGCGGCGCATCCGGAAGCGGGGCAGGCCATATGAGCAGGTGGAGAGGGACCCCGGGCTGCATGTTTACTACCGGGATCTGTATGACACATATGAAAATGAATTTATAAAAGATTATCGGAAGCAGGAGATTTCCCCTGTATATCATCTGGATATCGATAAGTATGAGATTTCCAATTCGGCGGATGTGGAAACAGTCCTCCATGAGATTGAAGATATTCTGGGAGAAGAAAGGGGCTTCGTCTTTCCTGAGGAAAATTGAGGATTGAGCCGTCTTCAATTTAAGCGGACAGTACCAGCGCAGAAGAGACAAATTCAACCCTTGGACCGTTCCTCATCAGTATTTGTGACGGATTTATCAAGAAGGTACAATTATCCTATATTTTTATTGTGAAAAAATTGTTAATCTCATTGATTTCCTTTATAATGTTCATGTATGGCATAAACTGATCTACTCAGAAATTATATTATCGTATGATAAATAAGGAGGAAATTTTAATGGATTTTCGTTATTTACCAGTTACTGAAACTGATAAAGCAGAAATGCTTGAAAAAATCGGTGTGAAATCCACAGACGAGCTTTTTTCCGATATTCCGGAAAAAGTGAGGCTGGACAGAGAATTACAACTTACCAAACCTAAAAGTGAGTATGAACTGAAACGTGAACTCACTCAAATGGCGGCAAAGAACGCCAACACCCTGGACTATACTTCGTTCCTGGGTGCAGGTGTCTACGACCACTTCATCCCGTCAGTGGTTGACCATGTCATTTCAAGGCAGGAGTTCTATACTTCCTATACGCCATATCAGCCGGAAATGACCCAGGGTGAACTGCAGGCCATGTTTGAATTCCAAACGATGATTTCTGAGATTACGGCTATGCCTGTTGTAAACTCATCATTATATGATGGTGGTACAGCTGTTGTTGAGGCGATGAACCTGAGCGTCGGACAGACGAAGAAGAAGAAACTTCTTATTTCCTCAGCTGTCCACCCTGAACACCGTCAGCTCGTAAAAACAGCTTCAGTAGGTAAAGGCGTTGAAGTTGTTGAAATCGGACTCAAAGATGGCCAGACGGACCTCGACCAGCTTGAGAAAGAACTGGATGAAGATGTTGCGGCCTTCATCGTCCAGTATCCCAACTTCCTGGGTCAAATCGAGCCACTGGAAAAGATCAGGGAAGTTCTTGATAAGCAGCCTAAAGCCATGATGGTCGTTTCAAGCAACCCGCTTGCACTCGGCTACCTGACACCTCCGGGCGAATTCGGTGCGGACATCGTCGTCGGTGATACGCAAGTCTTCGGTATCCCTGCACAGTTCGGCGGACCACACTGTGGTTACTTCGCAACGACTAAGAAATTGATGCGTAAAGTGCCGGGCCGCTTCGTTGGTGAAACGACGGATGAAAATGGTCAGCGTGGATTCGTACTTGTTCTCCAGACGAGAGAGCAGCACATCAGACGTGAAAAAGCGACATCAAACATCACATCCAACCAGGCACTGAACGCAGTGGCAAGTTCAGCTGCAATGAGTGCACTCGGTAAAAATGGTGTGAAGGAAATGTCAGAACTGAACATGCAGAAAGCAAGATATACAAGAAGTCAGCTGGAAGAAGCAAACCTGCCGGCGGCATTCGACGGATCATTCTTCAACGAGGTCGTAGTCAAGCTATCAAAACCTGCATCAGAGGTTAATGAAAAGTTATTTGAAAAAGGATTCATCGGCGGGTTCGACCTGGGCCGTGTCTATCCTGAATTCGAAAACCATATGTTGATCGCTACTACCGAGATCCGTTCCAAAGAAGAGATCGATGCATTTGTTAAAGAAATGGGGGCTATCAATAATGGCTAATGAAAACTTTCCATTAATTTTTGAACGCAGTAAAGAAGGCAGGAACGGTTACAACCTGCCTGCACTTGATGTGCCGGAAGTGAATCTGGAAGAGGAGCTCGACAGCGCGTATGTACGTAAGGTCCAGGCCAACCTCCCTGAGGTTGACGAGCTTGAGCTGATGCGTCACTACACAGGCCTGTCCAACCGTAACTTCGGTATCCTGTCAGGTTTCTACCCGCTGGGTTCATGTACGATGAAATACAACCCGGTGATCAACGAAGATGTCATCAGACTGCCTGGTTTCAGTCATATCCACCCTTACCAGGATACTAAAACAATCCAGGGCGCACTTGAGTTGATGTATGACCTTCAGGTACACCTGGAAGAAATCACAGGTATGGATGAAATCACTTTGCAGCCGGCAGCCGGTTCACAAGGTGAGTGGACTGCACTGATGATCTTCAAAGCATTCCACGAAGCGAACGGTGAGTCACACCGTAATGAAGTCATCGTACCTGACTCCGCACACGGTACCAACCCGTCATCTGCAGCAGTTGCAGGATTCAAAGTCGTTGAAGTGAAATCCAACGAGAAAGGTCTTGTCGACGTTGAAGACTTGAAGAAAGTGGTCAACGAAAACACTGCAGCACTTATGCTGACGAACCCGAACACTCTTGGCCTGTTTGAAACCGAAATCCTTGAGATGTCTGAAATCGTTCATGAAGCGGGCGGTAAAATGTACTATGACGGTGCAAACCTGAACGCAATCATGGGTTATGCACGTCCCGGCGACATGGGCTTCGATGCTGTCCACCTCAACCTGCATAAGACATTTACAGGTCCACATGGCGGCGGCGGACCGGGCTCAGGTCCAATCGGTGTGACTGATGAATTGAAACCGTTCCTGCCTAAGCCGGTTGTGGTGGAAAAAGACGGTCAGTATGATTTTGACTATGATCTCCCGCAATCCATCGGTATGGTCAAAACTTACTACGGTAACTTCGGCATCAACGTACGTGCGTACACGTACATCCGTACTCTGGGTGCAGAAGGCGTCAAGAAAGTCAGTGAAGGTGCCGTATTGAACGCGAACTACCTCATGCGCAGCCTTGAAGACTCGTATGACCTGCCGTTCACTCAGCACTGTAAGCACGAATTCGTACTTTCAGGCAACAGACAGAAGAAACAGGGCGTGAAGACGCTGGATATCGCAAAACGTCTCATGGACTTCGATATCCACCCGCCAACCGTTTACTTCCCGTTGATTGTGGAAGAAGCGCTGATGATCGAGCCGACTGAAACAGAATCAAAAGAAACACTTGATCACTTCATCGATACGATGAAACAGATTGCTGATGAAACAGAAAATAATCAGGATGTCATCCACAGTGCACCGCACAAAACGACTGTGAAGCGTCTTGATGAAGCAACAGCTTCACGTAAGCCGAAACTTCGCTGGGAAGCTGAAGTGTAAAATGAATATGACCGCATCATACTACGGTATGATGCGGTTTTTTTGTCTCATATTATATGGGCCCGGACTAGTGTTATTTTGTGATTGGAAATAAATAATCCATCTTCATGTGATTAAGATCACATGAAGTGTGGCGGTCAGATGTTAAAGTGGGATTATAAGAAATACATCCAATGGTTTTTTGTATGAAAGAGCACGACCTGAAGTCACGAGCGGGTTGTGCTCTTTTTTTGTTTCATATTCCGCAGACCGACAGGTCACTCCTCGATATATACATTATTTTTATTATATAATGATGAAGAAGGCAGGCAGTCCTTCCAGTTGATGCCATCACCAGACATGATGTGGTAATATTATGTAAAGCTGTATATGGCGACGGTTGTGACATCGAAGGAGCCGATGTAGTTACGATGACATGCAACAAAAGTGTGGGCATGGAAAAGCTGGATTAAACTGATGTATAATGAAAAGATGCACCTGAATCTACAGGAGGATTGAACTTGATTTTTCCAGCAAAATTGTGGCAGCGTTTTTTTGCCCGTATCATTGACGGGTTGATCATCGGTGTCCCCATAGTATTCATATTGAGCTTCACTGTCGGCTATGATTTCGTCATAGACCCGGGAGCCAACTTCATATTCAATATTTTGATGTTGTTGATCGTCACAGCCTATATGATCTGTCTGCCGGCCATATGGTACGGGCGGACGGTAGGCAAAAGGCTGATGGGCATCAGGCTCACACATGTTGACGGCACTGATGTCTCATGGCTGACGATGTTCAAAAGGGAATTATTCATATTGGTGGTCTATAGTGCGACGCTCGGACTATTTTTATTGCTGTCCTGTGTGATGATGATCACACGCAAAGATAAACGTGCACTGCACGATTTGATTGCGGGTACGAAAGTGCCGGATGAAAGCGGAGAGTAAGCAAAATTTTAAAGGGGTGTACAATTATGAGATCTTTTGAAGCTTTGGTTGTGGAGAAAGTGGATGGCAATCCGGAAATGTCCATAAAGACACTGACGACGGACCAGCTTACGGCGGGGGACGTGCTGATCAAGGTCCATTATTCCAGTGTGAACTACAAGGATGCGATGATTGCAGTCAACGGCCAGTTTGCAGAAAAATTTCCGATGGTGCCGGGGATCGACCTCGCGGGTGAAGTGGTGGAGTCGGTGGATGAAGGATTCCAGCCGGGAGACCTGGTGCTGGCTACAAGTTATTATATCGGTACACGCAATTTCGGGGGATTCAGTGAATATGCCAAGATCCCTGCCAAATGGCTTGTACCTCTGCCGGAAGGGCTGACCCTGAAGGAATCCATGATACTCGGGACAGCCGGCTTCACAGCTGCCTTATCCATTGATAAACTTGAACAGAACGGGCTGAGGCCCGATTCGGGGAAAGTCCTTGTCGCCGGAGCGAGCGGCGGTGTCGGCAGCCTGTCGGTCAACATGTTGAGCGATCAGGGTTATCACGTGGAAGCGAGCACCGGACATATGGAAGAAGTGCAGTATTTGAAATCCATCGGTGCAAAGCGCGTCATACACCGGGACGAAGTGACAGATGAAGAAGATAAACCGATCCGTAAAAGGCAGTGGATTGCGGCGATCGATCCGATCGGCGGCAGGACGACCCAATATATACTGAGCAGCCTGGATTACGGCGGATATGTTGCGACATGCGGCCTCGTCGGGGGCGTCGACGTCAAGACGACCGTCCTGCCGTTCATATCCAGGAATATCCAGTGGATCGGTGTGGATTCCGTCAAATATCCCATGGAAGGGCGGAAGAAAATCTGGCACAGGCTCGGAACGGATTTGAAACCTTCAAAGCTTACAAGAGACATAGCGACCGAGATCACTTTGGAGGAATTGCCGGATACATTGGAGAAGATTTTAAAAGGACAAATCAGAGGAAGGTTCATAGTCGGTTTCATCAAGGATTCCGATGAAGCTTAAGACTTGAAGATCTGAGTCCGGAGTGAGGTGGATATGTGTGGCTGAAAATGAGAATAATAAACGTAAAGACACGCTGCAGCAGATTACGGATGACGGCATAGCCAAGACTAAAAGGCGCCGCCGGGTGACACCCGATGAGCCGGATGCGACGCTGGTCGAACACCTCGACGACCTGAGGGGTGTCCTGATCAAGTCCATCGTTGTATTCATCATATTTTTCACACTCATATTTTTGACGATACAATTCTGGTTCCCGTATTTGACGAAGGGCCATGACCTGATCGTCAGGGGACCGTTTGAAGTCATCCGGTTTTACTTAAGGACTGCGGGATCCCTCGGCATCGGTCTGAGCCTGCCATTCATCTGCTACTATTTATGGCAGTTCATGCGGCCGGGTCTCGTGGACCAGGAAACGAAATTCATCAAATCTTATTTTCCGATCATGATGGGTTTATTTTTCGTCGGCATCGCTTTCGGATACTTTGTTGTGCACCCGATCAGCTACTATTTCCTCATCCAGATGGGCCAGCAGAACTTTGATGTCCTGGTGACGGCTGATGAGTACATGTCATTCCTGCTGATGACGACGATGCCGTTTGCCTTGATTTTCCAGTTGCCGGTCATCGTGCTGTTCCTGCATCATATCGAACTGCTCGATTCGGATATCATGAAAAACGTGCGGCTGTATGTATACTTTGCTTTGCTCGTGATCACCGCATTGATCGCACCGCCGGACTTCTTCACCCATATGATCACGGTGTCCCCGATGATCATCCTTTATGAAATCAGCATCTATATCGTGAAGATCAAAGAGAAACGGCAGAAGCGGCGTGAGGCAGTAGCGGATCAATAGCAGATCCCCGGAGAGGGGTCTGCTATTGTTTTTTTGTTGCGGCTGCGCATTCAGTGCGGCCAATCGCTAATGGTTGCGAAAATCAGCTGAGAATCAGTGAGCACAATCATAATATCCCCAACAAAAAAGAGCCGCAAGGGCTCTTCATCTTTATTTACCTCTGGAATCGCCGATCATTTCGAATTCGGCAAAGTCGGAGTGCCTCAATTCCTCAAGTCTCTCTTCCACGAAATCTCTGGAGAGTTCGTTATCGATGATATGACGGTTGCGTGCATGTTCTGCACATTCCAGTGAACATCCGCCGAGATGATAGGCTTCGTTCTCTTCCGAAGCGATGATCTGAGCGTTGCATTCAGGGTTTGCACAGTTGATATATCTCTCACATGGGGTATCATCGTAGTGGTCCCGTCCGACGACTGTATGCTCCACCTGGTTGATCGGCACGGTCAGCCTTTCATCGAAGACGTACATCATGCCGTCCCAAAGCTGGCCTTTGGTCTCAGGATCTTTTGCGTATGAGGCGATACCGCCGTGCAGCTGCCCGACATCTTCAAAGCCTTCACGTTTCAGCCAGCCGGAGAATTTCTCGCAGCGTATGCCGCCGGTGCAGTATGTCAGCACTTTTTTGCCTTCGAACAGTTCACGGTTCTCACGGACCCAGTCAGGCGTGTCCCTGAACGTTTCGACTTCCGGGCGGATGGCACCCCTGAAATGGCCGACATCATATTCATATGTGTTGCGGACATCAAGGACGACGGTGTCTTCCTTCTGCATCTCCTCATAAAATTCAGCCGGTGATAAGTATTCCCCGGTGATGTCGCGCGGGTTCACGTCATCCTCCAGACTCAAATTCACAAGTTCAGGACGCGGTCTGACATGCATCTTTTTGAACGCATGTCCTTCAGCCTCATCCACTTTGAACACGATATCCTTGAATAAAGGATGTTTCTCCATGTAGTTCTTGTATTTGTCGGTATCTTCCACTGTTCCCGAAACAGTCCCGTTGATGCCTTCATTGGCAATCAGTATACGGCCTTTCAGGTTCATGTCTTTACAGATCCGGAGATGCTCTCTGCTCAATCCTTCCGGATCGGCAATGTCAGTATAGTAGTAATAAAGTAATACACGATATTCCATTGTCAATTCCACCTATCAATTATATTTGCAGGATATACCTGATAGTCATAGCAATCGCAATGGTGCCAAAGGTTATTCATTTTTAAATAAAATTGATACCATCTTGATACTATTTCTCACAATATATGAATATAACCGTTTTCGAATAAAATTTCAAGTCTTGGGATGGGATTGTATATTTTTCGTCATAATTAAAACTCCCGCTCAGGCAAGCGTCCTCCTAATCTCTTCGATCACTGCCTCTTCACTCGCATGGTAGGTGGATTCGACCTGGATTCTGCTGTTTTTGGATTCGCTCAATTTGAACCGGTCACCGGCCTGCCTGCTGATCCGGAACTTCGCACCGTCTTTTGATATCGTCGCAAGGGAGGTGCTCGCGAATACTTTAAAGCCTTCCGCCCTGGCAAATGCTGCTATTTTCTTCATTTGAAATCCACTCCTGATATTAAGTATATAGATAAATTGGAAGAGGAAGCAATATAAATGCAGATTTCATGAAGATTCCCGATTCAGCCGATGGCGAAATTTGACGGAAACTGTTAAAATTTAATAATTGAAGAATTTAGAAGGACGGATGTACCATGAATCGAAAAAAAGCGCTGGTCGTCTTTTCAGGCGGTCAGGACTCCACCACATGCATGTTCCATGCGCTCAAAAAATATGATGAAGTCGAGCTTGTCACTTTCATGTACGGTCAGCGGCACGCGCTTGAAATCAATGTGGCGCGTAAAATCGCGGACGAGCATGATTTGAAGCACCATGTCCTCGACATGAACCTGCTCTCCCAGCTCGCCCCGAACGCGCTCACTTCCCATGACATGACCATCGAAAGTGATGACAATGGTCTCCCCAACACTTTCGTCCCGGCGAGGAACATGATCTTCCTGTCATTCGCAGCGGCACTTGCGTATCAGATCAAGGCAGGCGTCATCATCACCGGCGTATCCCAGACCGATTTCAGCGGGTATCCGGACTGCCGCAACAATTTCATCCAGTCCATGAACCTCACCGCAAATCTTGCAATGGACACTGATTTCGAGATCGAGACGCCTTTGATGTGGCTTGATAAGAAAGAGACATGGGCAATGGCGGATATGCTCGGCCGGCTCGACTACATAAAGGAAAATACGCTCACATGCTATGAGGGTGTGATCGGTGACGGCTGCGGCGAATGCCCGGCGTGTGCGCTGAGGAATGAAGGTCTCAAAGATCATTTGAAAGAAAGGGGGGGAAGATGATGATTTATCCGATTCCGAGTCATGATTATGAATACGAGCTGAATAAAGATCTGAATTTTTCCGCAGCACACCATATACCCGATGCGCGCGCAGGAAAGTGCGAACGGGTGCACGGCCACACATATCACGTGAACATCACCATCGCGGGGGATGCACTCGATGATCTCGGCTTCCTCGTCAATTTTTCTGCACTGAAGAAGCTGATAATGGATGAGTTCGACCACAGGCTGCTGAATGACCATGAAGCATTCAGAGACATACCACCGACGTCGGAGACGCTCGCAAAAGTGATTCATGACATGGTGCAGAGTTATATAAAGACAGAACAGCCAAATGAAGTGAAGTGCCTGCAGATCATATTGAAAGAGACGCCGACGAGCTATGTCGTCTACCGTCCGAAGGAGAAGAGATGATGAAAGTACCTGTACTTGAAATCTTCGGCCCGACTTTTCAGGGCGAGGGCGCGGTCATCGGACAGAAGACGATGTTTGTCAGAACGGCGGGCTGTGACTACCAGTGCAGCTGGTGTGATTCGAAATTCACGTGGGACGGCAGTCAGCAGGAAAACATCCGCATGATGACGGCAGATGATATATTCGCATCACTGGACGCACTTGCGGAAGGCAACTACAATCATGTCACGATTTCCGGCGGCAACCCGCTGCTGCTTAAAAATCTACGGGAATTCGTGGAAAGTGCAAAGGCGAAAGGGGTCAAGCTTGCGGTGGAGACACAGGGGACCATGTATCAGGACTGGCTTCAGGGGATCGATGATGTGACCATCAGTCCGAAGCCGCCGAGCTCCGGCATGGTGACCGACTACGGCAAACTGGATTATATCTTCACAAAATTGGATGAGAGCGGCACGGCTTATAACCTTAAAGTGGTCATCTTCGATGAAGAAGATTTCGAGTATGCCGTACATATGCACCAGAAGTATGCGAAGGTGGATTTTTATCTGCAGGTGGGCAATCCATACCTTGACGGTGAAGATATCGAAAATCACACTGAAAAACTGCTCAACCGTTATGAAAATCTTGTGGATAGAACAATGAGGGACAGCCGGGTGAATGATGTGAGGGTGCTGCCGCAACTGCATACATTGCTTTGGAGCAACAAACAGGGTGTATAAAACAGGGGGTGCCATTCATCGTGATCAATGGAGAATACGCACTCCCCGGCCTGAGAAGTGCGGGAAGCTACGTCAAGGCCTTTAAGGAATACTGGAAAGCAATTAAATGAAGGGGTTCTTAGCAAATAACCCTCTATAAAAACTGAGACACGCCATGTGCCCTCTCAGGTACATGGTTTTCATTTTGAAAGGTGAGATGATGATGACTGATGAAAATACAGAAGATTTGACGCTGCTTGGCAATCGGGACGTGGAGTATGCGTTTGACTACGACCCGGAAGTATTGGAAACATTCGACAATAAATTCCCGGACCGGGATTACTTCGTGAAATTCAATTGTCCGGAGTTTACGACGCTCTGTCCAATAACGAACCAGCCGGACTTTGCGACGATCTACATTTCATATATACCGGACGTCAAAATGGTGGAGTCGAAGTCACTCAAGCTTTATCTGTTCAGCTACAGGGACCACGGCGGCTTCCATGAATCGAGCGTCAATATGATCATGGATGACCTGATTGGACTGATGGACCCGCGGTACATCGAAGTGTGGGGCAAATTCACCCCGCGTGGCGGAATCTCCATCGACCCCTACTGCAACTACGGCAGAAAAGGGACGAAGTATGAGGAGATGGCGGACAGACGGTTGATGGAACATGATATGAATCCTGAGACGATCACGAACAGATAAAAGAAAAGTGCTTAAAGCATTGGCTTTAAGCACTTTTAATTTTTCATCCCTCTGTTGTCATTCTGCCACTGTGTCCTTTTTCCTGTTGAAAGTGATGATTTTATATAAATGATAAATTGCACCGTACAATACCATCAAAGGTATGATGATAACGATCAGGAAGAAGAATATCCCCACAGCTTCCCCGATGCCGAAATTCGCGAAGAAATCGGCTGTCGTCACTTCCAGGATCGGCGGTAAGAATGCATAGTAGTAAATGAAACCGAGCACTGCCAGTGTAAATAAGTAAAAGACCAAGTTCGTTATGTGATAAGGCATGGTGCCTTTATCAAATTTGAACATTTTACAAAACCCCTCTGTTATAAATCTTAATAACATTATACAATATGGATATTGAAATGAATAGGTTGATTATCATAAAACATGGAGTGAACATTATGACACTGAGAAAGGCGACGGCGTCGGACCTCAAGCGGGTGATGGAAATAAAGGAGAGCGTTGTGCCGTTGATGATCGACTCCGGCAATACACAATGGTCGGAATATTACCCTGATTTAGAGCGGTTCGAAGAGGATTTGAGGACGGGGACATTATATGTTTTTGAAGAGGGCGGGCACGTCAAGGGGTTTGCGGTTGTGGACGATGACCACCCTTATCCATATGATGACATTCCATGGGAATTGAGGCGGGCAGACTCCAGGGCCCTGCACAGGATGGCAGTCGATCCTGCATATCAGGGGAACGGGATTTCAACGAGAATGATGGGGGAAATCGAAGGGATGCTCATTGAAAAAGGCATTAAAGGCATCCATACGGATACATCACTTGAAAATGGGAAGATGCAGTACCAGTTCGAGAAGAACGACTTCGAATTCAAAGGGAAGCTGAACCTCGATGACAACCTGGACGACTGGTATGTCGCCTATGAAAAAGTGTTTGATGATGAGAGTGCCGAGTGATTGAAAACCTTTTCATAAATTTTTGGATAAATATTTATTTTGCCTTCACATGATGTATAATGATATATGAACATAAACAAGGGGGAGAATTTATGAAATTGATCATCAGGCTGCTTGCTGCCATCATCATCGGCATCACTGTCGGCTCGCTTTACTATGCAGTGGGAGGCGCATTTTTCGAAGTGCTGGTACGGCTGTTCATCACGCTGGAGATGATTCTCGGGTCGTTGATATTCTTCACGATTCCATTCATCATCCTGTTCTTCATCGCATCAGGGATTTCGCGCATTACAGGCGGCTCGGGGAAAGTAGTGGGAGCCACCGTCGGCGTTGCATACATATCGACTCTCGGTGCGGGTCTGCTGGCATACTTTGTTGCGATCCTCATCATGCCGCTCGTTACGGACGGCGGGGCTGTGCCTGAGGAAGGCGAAGGACTGTCACCGTTTTTTGAATTTGAAATCCCGCCTGTCCTTGACATTTTATCCGCACTCGTCCTGGCTTTTGCCCTCGGCATCGTGATCACGGTCACGAAAACGGATACGATGAGGAAATGGGTGGACGAAGGCAAAGTGATCACGGAGTACATCATCGAGAAAGTGATCATCAACATATTGCCGTTCTACATCGCCGGCGTGTTTGCGGGGATGGCTGCCACGGGCACTGTTTTCGACACACTTGCGGTATTCGGTGTGGTCCTGCTGGTCGCAATCTTCCTGCATTGGGTATGGATTACGATCCAGTACACGATTGCGGGCGCGCTTCTCGGCAAAAACCCGTTTGCCATGATCAAGACGATGCTGCCGGCCTATTTAACGGCCCTCGGTACAATGAGCAGTGCAGCAACCATCCCTGTGACCCTGAAGCAGGTCAAAGCGAATGGCATACGTAACCGCATTGCGGACTTCGTCGTGCCCCTGTGTGCCAATATCCATCTGGCTGGGAGCACAATCACGATCATCAGCTGTACGATTGCGGTCATGACGGTGCTGCCGGATTACAGCATGCCGGGATTCTTTGAAATTCTGGGCACGATAATGCTGCTTGGTGTGGTCATGATTGCAGCTCCGGGTGTGCCCGGCGGTGCCATCATGGCGGCGAGCGGGGTGCTCATGGTCAATCTGGGATTCAATGAAGCGGCTGTAGCATTCATGATTGCCTTATACATGGCACAGGACAGCTTCGGCACTGCTGCAAACATCACCGGTGATGGTGCCGTGAGCGGCATCATTGACGCCTATGAGCAAAAATTGCATAAGAAAGCATAAAAATACAAGCCACTGGAAAACATTTGTTTTCCAGCGGCTTGTATTTTGTCGAAGGCAGGCCTTCAGTCGTTTTTTGTAATTTCCTTTATAAAAATGACTGTGGGTGTGACGATGCCGACAAACCCTTCAAACACTGAAATGTAGCGGACGGGCCCGACGGGGGTCAGGTCACCGTACCCTATAGAGAGGAGGGTGACCGCACTGTAATAGATCATCTCTGCAAAATCATGATTATGCAGAAGTTCTCCACTGTTCCCCTCCATAAGTATCGGTGAGCCGAAGGAAGCAATGTAGTAGATTACGGCAAAGATGAAAACCAGTGCGAACATGACCGAAAATATGTAAAGATAAAGCGGCCAGTTTGCGGAAAAATCATGAGTATCATTCAATCTGCCTTTTTGCTTTGCAAAAGCACCGAGCTGGACCAGGAAAAAGATAATGAATATTCCCAGTAAAACATGAGCCATATCATCCCTCCATGTGAAAAAATTGTTTATAATATAAAATAGTGATAATAAATTTGCAAAAGGATAATTCAATGAATAAAATTCTCTATCTTGTAATAGTCATCTGTTTTCTGGATCTGTTCATACAGCTGCCGATCATCACCCCCTTCGCAATAGAACTCGGGGCGGATGAATATACGGCAGGCATCATTGTAGCCATCTATTCCCTGTTCAATATGGTGGGAAACGTCTTTGGCGGCTTCTTCTCCGATAAGGTCGGCAGGAAGAATATGCTCCTCCTCGGGATGGGCCTTCAGATTGGCATACTCCTTTTGTATACGGTGGTGCCATCGGTGGGCCTGTTGATCGCAATACGTGTGATTCATGGATTTTCCAGCGGCCTTTTGACACCAGCGGCGTTCAGTCTCGTAGCTGATATTTCCAAAAAGGCGACGATTGGACGCTCCATGGCCCTGACAGGTGTATCAATCGGTGTGGCGGCGGTGGTCGGCCCTGCACTTGGCGGCATCATCTCCAGTCAGGCAAGTTATCAGATGGTCTATTTGGTCATGGCCTTCATTTTCACAGCCGGATTCATCCTTATCCTGGCGGCAGTCAGGGAGAGTACAACGGATGAAAGCAGAAACATTCATTACAGCACCAATTATTGGCAGATCATCAAGCGCCCTTCATTGATCGTCGGCTATATCTCTGCATTTACACTGATGGTTTCTAATGGTTCCCTGGCATTCGGACTGCCGCTCAAGACGGCGTCACTGGGCTTATCGGATCAGACCACAGGGGCCATGCTGAGCGTATTCGGCATTACGGCAATCATTGTATTTGCTTCACCTCTCAATAGGATTTACACCAGGTTCAGCCCGGTCTTCCTGGTTTCCACCGGCGTCTTCATCATAGGACTGTCCATGATTTTACTTCATTTTTCACCCGGTGCATCACTGACCTATCTGACCATGGTCATTTACGGGGCTGGATTCAGTCTGGTCTTTCCCTCAATGAACAAGATCATCGGACAGAATACGGCAATGCATGAGCGTGGAAAAGCCAATGGCGTGTTTTATTCATTCTTCTCCCTCGGTTCTGTGGCAGGGGCGTATTTATCGGGAATCTTCACAACATACTTCGATTTACCATTCGTGTTTATCGGCGTCATATTAATGGTAATGTTAATCATCATCGCCATTCTGGATGGCAGGTATATTGTCCGGAACTAACCTTGTAAAGGATGTGTTTTTTTGAAAAATGTCTTATTGATGGGTATAAGCGGAAGAATCGGCAAAAATTTATACAGGCAGTTGAAGGACGACTATAATCTTTTTGCCTTCTCAAGTCCTAACCAGTCAGATGATGATCTGGACATCACTTTAGTCAAAAAAGACCTGTTCATACTGCCTGAAGTGGAAGAGGCGCTTCACGGCATGGATATCGTCATCTTTTTTGAAGATCCGATCATGCGGTTGAACAGGATGACGCAGGGGAAATTTTATGATATCTATTCGCTGATTGCTGATAATATCGCGCGGGCATCGGGTTTGAATGATGTGGAACAAATCATTTACGTGGCGGATGAAATCAGTTCGGGGCAGACCGTCAAAGTGCTTGGTGCTTATGGCACCCCAGCAGTTGTGACGGAGACCCCTGTGAAAAGATACGGTAAAAATTTATCTTATAAGGCTTCCGATTACAATAATGTACGGAGTATACAGAAGGCGCCGCTCCCGGAGGGATGGTCGGTGAAACAGGTGGCCAATTACTACTTCCACTGGCTGGATGAGATATTGCACGGGCTGATCAATGTCGTACTGGAAGGGAACGAGTTCAGGGTCTATATTTCAAATCTTGATGAGCCGATTCTGGTTGCCTCTTATGATGAAGAGGAGAGTGTGGATGATATTGAGATTTATCAGATCACAGGTGGGCTGCTCTCGAAGAAACAGCCGAATAAAGTCGCACGCCTTGAATTCAGGCAGCTGGGGACCAAAGAGGAGTTCATCATGGCCCTTCATGATTTCGAACCCAATTTACCGTGGGGTCTCTTCATATTCACCCAGGCACCGATCCAGGCCCTTGTGAACAGGATTTATCAAGTTGAAATGATCATCAACAGCCAAGGAGAAGGACAATGAAAAAGAACCAATTTACAAATGTAAATTGGTTCTTTTATATCGGATTAATGGATGAAATTGTGGTTTGCAGCCTGAGAGGCACTGAGCGTCCTGAATGCCTTGACGCCCTGGCCGCCGCCGAAGTTCATTTCGGAAATGAGGATGGAACCATCCGGATTGACTCTTTCGACTACGCCGACGTGTCCCATCCCCCATGCATTGTTCGTCCATGCATGAGCCTGGATGATTGCACCGACGGAAGGGCGGTTGTTTACAGTATAGCCTGCAGATCTTGCATGGCCTGCCCAGTTGGTCGCGTTGCCCCAGTTGTTACCGACAGGTTTGCCGAGCTGCTTGCGGCGCTCGAATGCATACCATGTGCAGTCGCCCCAGTAATACCAGTTCGTGCCATATGAAACATTGGTTGGAGCTGGTGCATTGTAGCTTGAAGCGGATGAACTGCTTGAGCTTGAAGCAGATGAACTGCTTGTATCAGATGATGCAGTCGAACTTGAAGTACTGCTTGAAGATGATGAGCTGCTTGAACCTGTACTCAATTTCAGTGTCTGACCAGGATGGATGATATGTCCGGATATGTTATTGATGTCCATCAGTGTCCTGTAGTTCGTGCCGTGGGCACGTGCAATGCTGCTCAGTGTATCTCCTGATTTGACCGTATATGTACCGCCTGTTGATGAGCTGCTTGAGCTGGAAGAAGTGTTCGAGCTTGAGCTGCTGCTTGAACTTGAAGTGCTGCTTGAACTCGAAGTGCTGCTTGAGCTTGAAGATGAGCTGCTTGAATTTGAAACTTTCAAGTTCTGATTCACAAGGATCAGGTCTGATGATAAGTTGTTCCATGATTTCAATTGTGAAACCGTCACGTTATTGTTTTGAGCGATTGCCCATAGTGTGTCTCCGCTTTTCACACTGTATGTGGATGCCTCGGCATCCTGTGCAAATGCATATGTAGAGATGGCCGCAGTTGCAGTCAAAGCTGTGAGTACTTTTTTCATGAGAGTTGATCCTCCAAATATTGTTTTAATATATTATATGTATATGACTGACTTTTAATATGCTGTAATTGATATAACATATGATAACAAATTTAAAATCGATATTGATGAATGTAATGAAAATGTAATACAAATAAAATATTCAGGGGGTTTATGTTATATTTATCATGTAAAAAGAACCAATTAGGGAACTTAAGACGTATAAAAAGATGAAATGAGTAGGGAGATGAGAAGATGGTTAGAGATCATGGAAAAGTCTGGTTATTTTTTATCTATTATTGGATAATTTTTGGTTTATCCACATATTTTGGCCAGTTTCTGCCGTCTGAATGGCGTCCGTCCTTATCTGCGGCCATATTTGTAATTATTATGATATCCTTATTCGTCAGAGGTTTTAACAGGTCGGGTCTTATCATCAGTCATGTATATGCAATACTCATCGGCCTGGTTTCTTATGGTACATTCGAAAGTTTCATCAATGAATTTGATGAAAGAATATTCTATCAAGTTGTATTGATTGGAGTAATAGTATTTATTTTCTTCGGTATCATCGGTTACTTCCTCCTAAAGGACATCTCATCATGGGGACGGATTTTATTCGCCGGTCTGCTTGTATTGATATTCTCATCCCTCCTGAACTTTTTCATCCAGCTGGAGTGGCTGGCTTTTGGAATCACGGTTTTTGGTTTATTATTGTATATAGGCTATACGATGTATGACTTCAACCGCATGAAAAATAAGAAATATTCGAATGCGCGGGTCATGGGCTTCAATCTGTTCATGGATCTCCTTCTGATCATAAAGAGGATCCTGCAGCTATACCGGCGTTTCGGCAACAAGCGGTGAAGCCCGGCTGATGATAATTTGAATGAAGGAAGATGAGTGTAATGGGCAGAAAGTGGAACAATATTAAAGAGAAGAAAGCTCAGAAAGACCGGAATACGAGCCGGATATATGCAAAGTTTGGACGTGAAATCTATGTAGCTGCACGCAAAGGCGAACCGGATCCGGAAAGCAATCAGGCGCTGAAGGCGGTGCTGGACCGTGCGAAGACATACTCCGTGCCGAAACACATCGTGGATAAGGCGATCGACAAGGCGAAGGGTGGAGACGAAGAGACTTTTGATGAGCGACGTTATGAAGGCTTCGGACCGGATGGTTCGATGATCATCGTGGATGCCCTGACCGATAATGTCAACAGGACGGCTTCCGACGTCCGGGCGGCATTCGGGAAAAATGGCGGCAATATGGGTGTCAGCGGTGCCGTAAGCTATATGTTCGACCCGGTGTCCGTCTTCGTATTCAGCAGCTTTGACAGCGAAGAAGTACTGCTTCATCTGATGGAAAATGAGGTGGACGTTAACGATGTCACGGTCGAAAATGACTTTACGGTCGTCTACGGCGATCCGCAAAGTTTCCATGACATCAAAAGCGCACTTGATGAAATGGATGTCGGCGAGTATGAAGTGGCGGAACAGTCCATGATTGCACGGAATGAAGTGACGTTGGATGAAGAAGCGCAGGCACAGTTTGAAGTGCTGGTGGATGCACTCGAGGATCTGGAGGATGTATCGAACGTCCACCATAATGTGAATCTCGGATCTTAAAACTGTAAAGCATCTGACTTTAATGGTATTTTGAAGCAAAGACGGAATGAGGAGGATGGGCGATGGATTTTGGTTATGAAGGCAAGGCGGTGGTGATCACCGGTTCGAGCAAGGGGATCGGCAGACAGACTGCTCTAGAAATGTTGAAACTGGGTGCGAAGGTGATGCTTGTGGCAAGAGGTGAAGATGACCTGCAGGCGGCGAAAGAAGAACTCATCCGGTATGGAGAGGTGGATTACGTCGTCCAGGACGTCACTGGAGATGATGCCGGAGAGAGGATCGTCAATGCAGTCATTGAAAAGTTCGGACGCCTTGATGTGCTCATCAATAACGCAGGCGGTGCTTTTGCCGAAACTTTTGAAGATGTTGATGTGGGTGACTGGCAGAATGACCTGGACTTGAAGCTGATTTCTGCAGTCAAAATGTCGAAGGCTGCACTGCCGCACCTCAAGGAAAAGGCCGGAGTCATCCTCAATCTGACCGCGGTGGCGGGCAAGAACCCGGATGCCGGCACCCTGCCGACATCGGTATCAAGAAGTGCCGGACTCGCTATGACGAAAGCGATGAGCAAAGACCTCGGCCAGTACGGCATCAGGGTCAACGCAGTGTGCATCGGCCTGATCCGGAGCGACCAGATCGAGAAGGTGTGGATGGAAGAGGCACCGGATATGAGCTGGGAGGAATTTGCCACAACCGGCCGGGAGGATATCCCGCTCGGGCGCATCGGTGAAACAAGAGAAGCGGCGAATGTCATTACATTTTTATGTTCTGAGCTTGCTTCCTACATCACAGGCGTTGCAGTGAATATAGACGGCGGCGCAAGCGCATCATTATAAGGATCTTCATGTCAAACGGAAGCGGATTCGCTTCCGTTTTTCTTATGCCGTGAGTGATGATTAGACCAGCCACAATACAAGCAGCGGGGTGATCAGGGAGACGAGGACAGCACTCGCCACCATTGCGACGGTGCTGATCGAGCCTTCGATCTGGTTGTCCTTCATCAATTCCGCCGTCCCTATCGCATGGGATGCGCTGCCCATCCCCATGCCGCGTCCGAGATGCGAGTGGATGCCGAACAGCCTGAATATATATGAATGTATGATCGCGCCTCCGATGCCGGCGATCATCACCATCACCGCTGCGAGAGAAGTGATGCCGCCGAGGGATTCGGTGATCACTATGGCCACAGGCGTGGTCACCGATTTGGCTGAGACGGCATACAGGATTTCAGGTCCGAAGCCCGCCCATTTTGCCATGGAAACACCGGAGACTACGCCTGTAAAAGCACCGGCGGCGGTACCGGCGAGCAAAGGTAATGCAAGTTTAACCAGTATTCTGCGGTGTATGTAGAGCGGGTAGGCGAGTGCCACGACTGCAGGCCCGAGCAGCTCGTTGATCCACTCCCCACCGATCATATACTGATCATAAGGGATTTTGAAAAAGGCCAGGAAGGCGATGATGACGACTGTGGATGTCAAAATGGGCAGTGTCCAGGGGCTCTCCGCCTTCCTGTGTATGTAGAGTGACAACCGGTAAACCGCTGCAGTGAGCATAATCATGAAAATACCAGTGAGTGTACTCATCGCCCCTCCCCCCGTCTGTGGTATAGCTCACCGATCAGTCCCGAGACGCCCATCACGAGCATCGTGCTTACGAGGACGATGACGATCAATAAAAATCCGTTTCCTGCAAAGATTTCATAATACTGCATGATGCCGAGGGTGGAAGGGATGAAGAAGAAAGGCAGATATTTCACCATGAACCCTGCGCCTTCCCCGATCCATTCCAGCCTGACCGTCCGGGTGAAGAGTAGGAAAATCAGCAGGACCATCCCTATGATGCTCCCCGGAAGGGAGAGGTTCAAAGTTTCTGCCACCCATTCGCCGGCCCAGTATAAAATATACAGGATGCCAATTTGAAAGATGATTTTCAACAGTTTTAACATGGATTCCACCCCAATCATTATATCCACCATTGTACATCATCATGATGCGCAAGGGATGATAAAGTGAGGGAGCATAAGGTATCTCTTCACATTTCTTTTACTTATTATGTATAATGTAATGAAGGAGATGAGAGCCATGAAAATGAAGTATTTGGATAAACGCGGATGGCGCCGTGTATTGGACTCTACATATGATGAAATGCTGACCCGCTTCAAGGGCGAGGAATTTCTGGTCGGCCTCATCGACATGAAGAAAATACGTTCACCTCTCGTCGTTCCGGTCGTCAACAAATCAGTGAAAGTCGTCGATAAAGATTATAAATGGCTGCAAATACTGCCGAAGGACAGAAAGTACAGCATGACGGTGATGTATGATGAAAATTGGAAGGTGCTGCAGTACTATTTTGATGTCAATACGGCGCATTACCTTGAGCTCGGCAATGCAAGAAGAAAAGATGTTTATCTGGATGTGCTTGTACTCCCGGACGGTGAATATGAATTGGTGGATGAGAAAGATATACGACGCGCCCTGAAAAGAAATAAGATCACCGAGGCTGATAAGAACATTGCATATGAAGTCGCCCGGCATATCATGGACGAGGTCGACCGGGACTTCGATCAGTTCACGGAACTTGCAGCGCACTGCCTTGGGGAACTGCAGGAAAAAATTAAGGGCAATCCGTAAACGGACTGCCCTTTAACATACAGCTTTAAGTGGAGGTGAAGTCGCCGCCGTTTACATGGAGTACTTCACCGGTCATATAACTTGAATCATGTGCCGCGAGGAATACATAAGAGGGGCCGAGTTCCGCCGGTTGACCGCGTCTTTCCATCGGGGTGTCTTCCCCGTGTTCATCCACATGGCCGGCATCGAATGTCGCCGGTATGAGCGGTGTATAGATCGGGCCCGGCGCCACCGCGTTCACACGTATCTTCTCAGGTGCGAGATTCTGGGCCAGCGAGCGTGTGAATGCTGTGATGGCACCCTTTGTCGAAGAGTAATCGATGAAGATCGGAGAGCCCTTATAGGCAGTCACACTTGTCGAATTGATGATGGCATCCCCTTCTTCGAGATGAGGATACACTTCCTGTGTCAGGAGTATCATGCTGATGATATTGGTCTCGAATGTTTCCCTTAAATTTTCTTCGGTGACTTCGAGGAAATCTTTTCGCGGGTACTGTACACCTGCGTTATTGACGAGGATGTTGATCGTGCCGAGCTGATCAACGACCTCCCGGACCACGTTCTTCCTCACTTCTGCTTCCTTTATGTCCCCACTGTAAAGCAGGCATCTGACGTTTTCTTTTTCAGCGAGCGCTTTTACATGACGGGCGTCTTCTTCTTCCTCTTCAAGGTATAACAGTGCGATGTCCGCACCTTCTCTGGCGAAATGGACGGCGACCGAACGTCCGATCCCCGAATCCCCGCCGGTGATCAGGGCAATCTTACCTTTCAGCTTTTCACTGCCTTTGTAGTCATCAGCAATGAATATCGGCTTCGGGTTCATTTCCTTTTCTATGCCCGGCTGCCCGTCCTGTGTGTAGCCTTCGACCTGTTCATTGACTTTCTCATATTCCTTTTCATTATTCATGGAATCCCTCCCGTTCAAATGTAAATTACATATACCCGAATCAAAGGGAGTTACTCAAAGTGTCTATTTATGATAAGATTTTCTTATATATTAAGAAAAGGTGATTAAATGAAGGTTGATGACTATAAATTACTCGTCACTCTGCATGAAGCGAAGACATTGAGGCAGGCGGCGGAGAGGCTCTACATCTCCCAGCCGGCAGTCAGTCAAAGGTTGAAATCGATCGAGGAAGAGTGGGGGGTAGAGATTTTCATACGGACAAAAAGGGAGTTGTTCGTGACCGGCCCGGGTGAACGGATCATCCACCATGCCCGGAAGGTCGTGGAAAGCGAAAGCATATTGAAAGAATACCTTGTCGCGCATGAAGGTGCAGTGGAGGGGAATTTGAACCTCGGGGTCTCTTCATTGATCGGCAGTACAATCCTCTCCGGACTGTTGAGGGAGTACACAGAGATGTATCCTGATGTGAACATCAATATCCAGGTCGGCTCATCTCCGCAGATCACCAACGATGCAAAAGATTACCACGTATCGATTACCCGGGGCAGACAGATCCTCAACAAGGAAAATAAACTGCTTTTCACAGACAGACATTATCTTGTCACGCCGAAGAGCCTCCTCAACCAGGAGGATCCGCCTGTGATTGAATTCTTCTCCGAGCCGATTTACATCAGGATGATCGAAAAGTACTTTGAAGCGAGGTTCAACCGTAAATATGAACCCCAGTTCAGTGTCGATCAAATAGCGACATGCCGTGCATTATTGATTGAGGGCGTGGGGGTCACGGTGCTGCCTGAAATTGTCGTCAAAGATTTTGAAGAAAACCAGTTTAAAATTGAAGAAGTCGTGGTCGATGATGAGCCGATCACACGGGACACCTACATCTCATATGATAAGAATGTGATGGAACTCCCGCAGGTCAGGGCATTCATCCAGGTCGTGAAAAGTTATATCAGGAATTTTGAAATGTGAGGGGGCACTGCAGCTTGCAAATGCTTGCCGTATGTTGTTAGGATTAAGTATCTATGAAAGTACGCATTCTCGAATTTAAGAAGGAGTCGTTTGATGGAGATTTTATGGTGGCTGCTTGTCATAATCAGTTTTGTCCTCGGTTTCGTAGGAGTCATTGCACCGGTCATCCCTTCAGTGGTGATGTTCTGGGTGGGCTTTTTAATTTACCACTTTTTGATCAACAGTGAAACATTGACCTGGATGTTCTGGCTCGTCGCTGCAGTTTTGACTGCACTCGTGTTCGTCAGTGACCTGGTCGCAAACAGCTATTTCGTCAAGAAATACGGCGGTTCGAAAAAGAGTGAAGCCGCAGCGATTGTCGGCGTCATCGTAGGGATGTTCGTCTATCCGCCGTTCGGTATCATTTTCGTGCCTTTCGTTTTTGTGCTTGCACTTGAATTTATAAACACGCGGGACATCAATGCAGCTTTCAGGGCAGCGTTGGGTTCATTGCTCGCATTTTTTGCGAGTTCGGCATTCAATCTGGTGATATATATACTGCTGATCATCTGGTTCCTGCTGGATGCATTCGTATTTTAAAGGAAAAAGGTGATTACAAATTCAATTTGTAATCACCTTTTTTTTGATTATTGATTCATTTTTTCCTTTGCTTCTGCAGTGTCGCGACTTTCTTCGTCGAGTACTTTGCGGACATCTTTCATTTCGTGGGTCGGCTTGTGCCTGCCTTCCTGGATGTCGATTGCGTAGTGGCATGCGACATCATGCTGGCCGGCATATGTCTCATCCTTATGCTCAAGGACCGGGATCTCCGTACGGCATTTATCTGTAGCAAAAGGACATCTCGTATGGAACCTGCAGCCCGTCGGCGGATCGATCGGTGAAGGCACATCCCCGCGGAGGAAGATGCGCTCACTTTTATTCTTCGGATCCGGTACCGGGATGGCCGAGAGCAGGGCTTTCGTGTAAGGGTGCTGAGGGTTGTCGAAGATGCTCTTCGTGTCCCCCATCTCTACGATCTTACCAAGATACATCACTATGATCCTGTCAGAGATGTGCCTCACGACACCAAGGTCGTGTGCGATGAATAAATAAGTGAGTCCCATCTCCCGCTGCAGCCTCTGCAGCAGATTCAGCACCTGTGCCTGAATGGATACGTCAAGGGCGCTGACCGCCTCGTCGGCGATGATCAGCTTCGGGTCCACGGCAAGGGCGCGTGCAATACCGATGCGCTGACGCTGGCCGCCTGAGAATTCATGGGGGAAGCGGTCGATCTGGTGTTTTTGAAGTCCGACCGTTTCCATGATATCAAGTGCGCGCTGTTCCCTGTCTTTAGGTTTTCCGATGTTCTGTATCTCCATCGCTTCAATCAAAGTCATTTTAACGGTTTTCCTCGGGTTCAATGATGCATATGGATCCTGGAAAATGATCTGCATCTCACTCCGCATCTTCCGCATCTCCGATTTGCTCAGTGAAAGGATATCCTTGCCCTGGAAATGAACCTCGCCTTCAGTCGGTTCATCGAGGCGCAGTATCGCCCGGCCCGTAGTCGATTTACCGCAGCCGGATTCCCCGACGACGGAGACCGTTTCACCTTCATTGATATGGAAGCTGACATCATCGACGGCTTTGACATGATTCACGGTGCGTCCGAGGAAGCCGCCTTTGATGGGGAAGTACTGTTTGAGCCCCTCGACTTTAAGAAGAACGTTCTTTGTCATATACTTTTACCTCCTCTCCGTCCCATTCATCAGTGTAGATCCAGCATCTGACGTCATTGCCGTCCTCCTGTGTCTCAAGGGCAGGAAGCGACGAACAGATGTCGCTGGCGTATGGGCATCGTGGTGCAAAACGGCAGCCGGATGGCATTTCATCCGGTGAAGGCACGTTGCCTTTGATTGGAATCAGTTCGTCCTGATCCAGATCGTGACGCGGCAGTGAATTCAACAGGCCGACTGTATAAGGGTGGCGCGGGTTTTCAAATAAAGTCTCGACATCCGCAAATTCAACCACCTTGCCACAATACATGACTGCAACATAGTCACATGTTTCAGCGACGACACCGAGGTCATGGGTGATCATCACCACACTCATGCCTATTTCTTCCTGCAATTCCTTGATCAGTTCGAGTATCTGTGCCTGGATGGTCACATCAAGTGCTGTCGTCGGCTCATCCGCGATCAGCAATTCAGGCTTACAGGCGAGGGCCATCGCAATCATCACGCGCTGCCTCATGCCGCCGGAAAGCTCGTATGGATATTGATCCACACGTTTATCCGGTGAAGGTATGCCGACAAGCTCAAGCATTTCTATCGAACGCTTCGTTCCGGCCTTCTTATCCAGCCCCTGGTGGATTTTGAAGGATTCCCTCAGCTGCTGTCCGACGGTGTACACCGGGTTCAGGGAAGTCATCGGTTCCTGGAAGATCATGGATATTTCGTTGCCCCGGATCTGTCTCATCCGTGATTCTTTGGCAGTGGTGATTTCCTCGCCTTTGAAGCTGATGCTGCCGTCCACAATCTTACCCGGATCATCAATCAGCTTTAAAATCGACAGGGCGGTGATACTTTTACCTGAACCTGATTCGCCGACGATGCCGAGCGTCTTTCCTCTGGGCACGTTAAAAGTAACACCGTCGACCGCTTTTATCTCATTTCCTTCCACAAAGAAGGAAGTTTTTAAATTATTCACATCAAGTATGTTATCTGACATTTTTGTCACTCCCTACCTAGTTTAGGTCCACACGCTTGTTCAGCATCCTGTATGAAATATCAACCAGCAGGTTGACGAATACGAAAGTGACGGCGATCACTAGGACAGCACCCTGGACGACAGGGAAGTCCCTTTGCAGGATCGAGTCGATGATCAGCCGGCCAAGGCCGTTGATCGCGAATACACTTTCTGTCAGTACTGAACCAGCAAGCAAGTAACCGAACTGCAGACCAACAACGGTTACGACTGGAATCAATGCATTTTTAAGTGCATGACGGAAAATTACGACACGTTCTTTCACACCTTTGGCACGTGCAGTACGTATATAATCCTGGTTGATGACATCGAGCATCGAACTCCGTGTCATACGTGCGATGATCGCTGCCCCGGCTGTACCGAGAGCTATGACCGGCAGTACGATCTGGTCAAGATTACCCCATCCGGTCGGTGCAAACCAGCCGAGTTCGATCGAGAACCACTGGATCAGCATCAAACCGAGCCAGAAGTTTGGCATTGAAAGGCCGAACAGAGTAACGATCATAAGTGCAACATCAGAAAAAGAGTAACGTCTGACTGCAGAAACGATGCCTGCCAGCAAACCTAGAACAAGACTGAATATCGTCGAGTAGATTGCAAGTTCCAAAGTGATGAAGAACCTTGCCTGTATATGATTCATCACCGGAATGTTGTCCCGGATGGATGTGCCAAAATCGAGCTGCAGGGCACTTGTCAAAAAGTTCCAATACTGTACATAAAGTGGATCGTTCAATCCTAAACGCTGTTCAATGGCACGTACGGTTGCTTCAGGCGCACTTTCGCCGGCCATGATGACTGCAGGGTTACCTGGAGTGAGGTGCATCAGACTGAACACAAGTATCGAAACCCCGAGCAGCACAGGTATAAGCTGCAGAATACGTCTAATAATAAATGTTGTCATGATTTACCTCCTAATTTTTTTGTTTAGGATCAATTGCATCTCTCAATCCATCTCCAAATAAGTTGAATGCAAGTACTACGATCACAATCATCATACCCGGGAAGAAAGTGATGTGCCCTGCCTGATACATGTAGTTACGCCCGTCATTCAACATCGCACCCCATTCAGGCGTCGGTGGCTGAACACCGAGACCCAGGAACGAAAGTCCTGCTGCAGAAAGAATTGCAGAAGCGATGAATAGTGTCGTGTTGACGATGATCGGCGACATGATGTTCGGCAAAATGTGCTGGAATATGATCTTGCCGTCCCTGGCACCGAGTGCCCGGATGGCATCGACATACTCGAGCTTTTTCGTAGTCAGGGTGGAACCCCGAACGATACGGGCGAATTGCGGCAGTGAGCCGATTGCAATTGCGATAGTGACGTTGATTGTACTGCCGCCAAGGACAGAAACGATAGCAAGTGCAAGCAGGATGCCCGGGAACGCAAGCAGAACATCCATTATACGCATGATGATGGTATCAAGCCATCCACCGTAATAACCTGCAAGGATACCAAGTGGGACACCGACAAGTGCACCCATGAATGTGGCTGCAAAACCGACCCCGAGTGTTATGTACATACCATGCAGTATACGGAAGAAGATATCCCTGCCGAGATGATCAGTTCCAAACCAGTGTGCGGCTGAAGGACCCTCCAATTTCTCCGTCAGACTTGTGGCATTCGAGTTGACACCAAGTAGATTGTAGTTGGCATCTATTGCACCGAAAATCGACACAAGAAATAAAAATGCCAGCACATAAAACCCGACCAGGGCCGACTTGTTCTTTCTAAGCCGTTTGAAAAACTCTTTAAAACTCTTGATACGCGGGTTAACGGGCTTAGTATCCCGAACCCTCTCTTTAGAAGCGACCGCCATTTAAGAGACCCCCTATCATTGAAATTTAGCAATAGTGTGAAAACTATACTTATAATATAGCTATTAAATAATAATACATTTTCAAATGCATAATAGCAATGGTAAAAAAGGGGAATAATATCACAAAGCCCGGCTTATCGAATGAAAATGTAAGGGTTTACATATGCTGGGGGAGTATCATCCCCTTTACAAAATCAAATTCATAGTGATACAATAGGAAATAATTCCTAGTAAGTCAATAGGGTATTAGAAGGGGAGGTCCATATATGGAATACATACATAGGTTATCTTTATTGGTTTTGTCTGTTTTAGTGCTCACAGCTTGTACGAATGATGGTGATGGTGGGAATTCGGTGTCGGGCAACGAGGAGAGTGCAGATATTGACGGCGGCAATCTGGTGATATCGACCGGAAATGACATTGTGTCGCTTGATCCGCATGCCAGTAATGAATTGTACTCGGACCAGGTGAGGAACACGATATACGAAGGTCTGGTGACACAGGACGAAAATTTTGAGATCGAGCCGCTGCTCGCCGAAGAATGGGAACAGTTGGATGATCTGACATGGCGTTTCGAGTTGAGGGAAGATGTGGAATTCCATGACGGCAGTGCATTCAATGCCGAAGTCGTCAAAGCCAATCTGGACAGGTTGGTTGATCCTGCAGTCGCTTCCCCGAGACTGAGTCTTTTTGAAATGATCTCGTCGGTTGAGGTCATCGATGAACACACGGTGGAAATCACCACGGAGTATCCGTTTGCCCCGCTGCTCAGTCATCTGACACATGACGGTGGCGGCATGATCAGTAAAGCAGTCATTGATGAAGACTACAGACAGGCGATTGAAAACTCAGGTGCCGGATATTCGGTCGATGAATATTATGAACTGCGTGAAGCGGGCGGGGAATCGTTTGAAGAAGCGGCCGATGAGATTTCAGGTGGAATCGGATCTGTCGTCGATCAGAACCCTGTCGGCACGAATTATGCAATGTTTGAATCAAGATCACCGGGGGAGAACATCGTCCTCAACAAAAATGAAGACTACTGGCAGGATCCGATGAACCTCGACAGCATCACATTCAAAATTGTGGCTGAAACAGGGGCAAGGATGGCCGAACTTGAGACGGGCACATCACATATCATGTTCGGGTATGACTCGAGCAATATCGAAAGGATTGAAAACCACCCGGAGACGGAGGCATATAATAATTCCAATGTCTCAATTAATTTCATCGGATTCAACACTCAAAAGGCACCGCTCGACGATGTGCGGGTCAGGCAGGCGATTTCCCATGCAGTGGACCGGCATGAAATTATAGAAGGTATTTTTAATGGTATTGGTGAAGTTCCGAACGGGCCGCTCATCGAAGGTATGGCCGGGGACACCGGGGATATCGAGGGATTTGAATACGACCTTGAAGAAGCCGGGCGGCTGATGGGAGAAGCAGGTCACGAAGACGGCTTTGAACTCAGCATCATTACTAACGATGCACCGGAAAGGGTGGACACGGCGATTTATCTGCAGGAAGCACTCGCTGAACTCAATATCATTGCAACTGTGGAGCAGATCGAGTGGGGCACTTACCTTGAAGAGGCCTCCTCAGGGGAACATGACGTCTTCCTCCTTGGATGGCCGAACTTCACCGGGGACCCCGACCAGGCACTCTGGCCTCTGTTCCATTCCAGCATGCATGGTGCCCAGGGCAACCGTACATTTTATGACAATCCGGAACTGGATGCGCTGCTTGAAGCGGGACGCGAGGAAAAGGACGAAGAAGCACGTGCGGAAATATACGAAGAAGCACAGGCAGTACTTGTCGAAGATGCACCGGCGATTTATTTTAATGAGGGTGTCAGCATGAATGCTTACAGAAGTGAAGTGGAAGGTTTATATATTGATGACTTCATCAAACCTGATTTCAGGAATGTGACCATAGGCGAATAACTGAAAAGACCCGTGCGGGGAACCCCGCACGGGTCTTTTGGTTCCATGATTTACGGCTTCATGACGACTTTGATGCAGTCGTCATCATGGGCATCGAAGATCTGATACATCTTTTCAGCTTTCTTGAGCGGCACATTATGGGTGATGATGTCGGTCGGATCGATTTTCCCGTCCTTCACCATCTGGTAAAGCTCCGGCATGTAATGGATCACGGGTGCCTGCCCGGCTTTGACAGTGACGTTGCGTGAGAATATACGGTGCATCGGATACCCTGCAGCCGGTGCGCCGTATATTCCGGTCAGCTGGATGGTGCCGAACTTTCTGACCATCCTTGCTGCCAGTATGATCGGATCGATGGTGCCGATCTGTCCTCCCAATGTTTTGATGCGGTCTTTTTTGGTGATTTCACCATCCATGCCGACACAGTCGATGACGACTTCAGCACCGCCTTTAGTCATTTCATGTACGTAATCCCCGATGTTGGCGATTTCCTTATAATTGTATGCTTCCACACTGTTGGTGCGTTTCGCATGATTCAGCCTCACCTGGTCATGGTCGATTGCGATGACACGGCTCGCGCCTTTCATCCATGCGAATTTCTGGGTCATGAGTCCGACCGGCCCGGAGCCCAGGATGACGACCGTGTCCCCGTCTTTCACACCGCTGTGGTCGACACTCCAGTAGGCTGTCGGCATGACGTCCGACAGAAAGAGCAGGCTCTCATCCTCCAGTTCACTGTCCTCAGGCACGAGGAAGGAAGTGAAGTCTGCATAAGGCACACGCAAATATTCCGCCTGCCCGCCCGGATAATTACCGAAGAGTTCTGAAAATCCAAAGTAAGCGCCTGTATCGAGATGAGGATTGGAATTGTCGCACTGGCTCTCCATCTGGTTCTGGCAGAAGTGGCATTCCCCGCAGCTGATGTTGAAAGGAATGACGACGCGGTCGCCGACCTTTCTGTTTTTGACCCCCGGTCCGACTTCTTCTACGATACCCATGGGTTCATGGCCGATGATGTAGTCGTTGGTGATCGGCATGGTTTTACGGTACAGATGCAGATCAGAGCCGCATATCGCGGTAGAGGTCACCCGTATGATCATATCCGTGCCTTCCTGTATCTCAGGTGCTTTCATCTTTTTGACTTTAACTTTGTTTTTCCCTTGTACAGTTACCGCCTGCAAAATAGACACATCCTTTACATGATATTTTCATATTTAATTCCCCAACCAGGAAAAATTGAAACATTCTGAAAAGCGGAGCTGCATTTTATTGAACTTCCAGGCCATGTGCGAGGTGGTGTTCACGATTTGATTATCCATCAGCGGGCGGAAGTGGTATAAAATTTCTGAAAATTTTCTATTGATTGAATTAACAGATTGAAGTATCATGTTTATAACTTAGGGAAACGAGGGGGATGTATATGAAAAGCTTTTGGAGGTTATTTTTAGTCAGTGTCATGGTGCTTGTACTCGCAGCATGTACTGATGATGACGGTGTCGATGAAGAAGCGGCGGAAGGGGACGGTTCTGACGAACAGACAGAAACTGCCGACGGCGGTGATCTCACGATCGCCATTCCAAGTGATGCAGTATCAATGGATCCGCACGGCAGCAATGATGTGCCGTCGGAGCAGGTACGTGATGAGATATATGAAGGGCTGGTCACCCAAGATGAAGACCTGGAGATCGTTCCATTGCTTGCTGAAGACTGGGAAGAAATAGATGAAACGACCATGGAATTCACTTTACAGGAAGGTGTCGTTTTCCATGACGGCAGTGAATTCAATGCAGAAGTGGTCAAAGCGAACATTGAGCGTCTGCTTGACCCTGCTGTGGCTTCACCGAGGGCCTTCCTTCTGGACATGGTTGAAAATGTCAATGTCGTCGATGACTATACAGTCCAGTTGGAACTTGAATATGCATATTCTCCGCTTTTGAATAACCTGTCGCATGGTGCGGGTAAGTTCATAAGTAAAGACCTGATCGATGCGGATTACGAAAATGCATTATCCGAAGCGGGAGAAGATATGTCGGTCGAAGAGTATTATGAACTCCGCGATGAAGGCGGTGATGACCACGAAGAAGTTGCAAACGCAATTGCCGGGGACATCAGCAGCCTGATTGAACAGGAGCCTGTCGGCACGAACTATATGCAGTTCGAATCAAGGAATCCAGGTGAAAACACTGTGCTTACAAAGTATGAAGACTACCGGGACGGACCTGCGACGATAGACAGCGTGACTTACAAAGTTGTGACCGAAACCGGTTCACGCATCGCCGAACTTGAAACAGGATCTTCCGACTTCATACTGGCGGTCCAATCCAGCAATATCGACCGGGTGGAGGATAATGATGACGTGACGCTCAGCCGAAATGAATCGGTGTCGATCGACTATATCGGCTTCAACACTGAAAGTGAACCGCTCGACGATCCGCTTGTCCGCCAGGCGATCACACATGCATTCGATAAAGAAGCGGTATTGTCAGGCGTCTACAATGATTCCGGAAGACCGGCAGTGGCACCGCTTGCACCGGACGTGCTCGGATATTCGGAAGATCTTGAAGGACTCGAATATGATCTGGACAGGGCACAGGAGCTGTTGGAAGAAGCAGGACACGGGGACGGCTTCGACATCAACCTGATGGTCAATGATGATAACCCCGAGCGGGTGGATATGGCTGTATTCCTGCAGGAATCCCTTTCCGACCTGGATATCAATGTCAATGTGGAGCAGGTCGAGTGGGGCGCGTATCTGGATGCCACGGCAGCCGGAGAGCATGATATGTTCATCCTGGGCTGGTCGAACTCGACCGGTGACCCGGATAACGGTATATCGCCGCTGTTCCACTCCGATAATATGGGAGATACCGGCAACCGTTCCTTCTTTGCCAACGACGAACTGGATGCACTGCTTGATGAAGGGGCACAGGTGACCGAAGATGACGAACGTCAGGAGATTTACGAAGAGGCACAGCAGATCCTGGTCGACGAAGCACCGGCAATCTTCGTCCGTCATGGTGAAAACTTGAATGCTTACAACAACAATGTCGAAGGTATCTATATCGACAGTTACAACATCTTTGATTTCAGGGAAGTGACATTTGCAGAATAATTTTATGAAAAAGGAGGGGTTGTCCTCCTTTTTTTGTTTGCCCTGGATTTCAATTGTAAGATATTTCAAAAGTTTCGTTGAAATAAAAAAAGTATTGAGGTATATTTAAAAAAGGTCAGGAATTTCATTTGATTTTAATATTAGGAGGTAAGGTGTATGAAGAATTTCAGATTATTGCTGATGATGGCAATGATTACAGCGCTTTCTGTCGTACTCGTCGCCTGTGCGGATGACAGTGATGTCGATCCCGAGGCAGACACCGAAGAAGGCACAGAAGAAGACACAGAAGGTGCTGCAGACGAAGGGTCCGGTGGTGGAGATCTCATCATTTCGGAAGCATCGGATATCGTGAGCCTTGATCCACACGGCAACAACGATGTGCCTTCAAGTAATGTTCGTAACAACATCTATGAATCACTTACATACCTTGATGAAGACATGGAAGTGCAGCCAAGGCTTGCCACAGAGTGGGAAGAAGTGGACGACACGACTTGGGAATTCACTTTGAAAGAAGGCGTGACTTTCCATGACGGCACAGAATTCAACGCAGAAGTGGTGGAAGCAAACCTGGAACGCATTCTTGATCCTGCAGTCGCTTCACCACGTATGTTCCTATATGAAATGGTGACGGGTGTGGATGTGGTCGACGACTACACTGTCCAGATCAACCTGGAATACCCGTTTGCACCGATACTTGCACACCTCGCACATGATGCGGGCGGCATGATCAGTAAGGAAGTCATTGATGCCGACTATGAAGCTGCGCTTTCAGAAGCGGGCGAAGACATGTCGGTCGAAGAATATTATGAACTCCGTGAAGAAGGCGGAGAAGAACACGAAGAAATTGCGGATGCGATCACCGAAGAAGCGGGCAATCATATTGCCGACAATCCGGTGGGTACAGGTCCGTTTGAACTTGAATCACGTGCCGCAGGTGAAAACGTCGTACTTGCGAACAATGCAGATTACCATGACGAAGAAAATGCTGCACAGCTTGATACGGTGACTTTCAAAGTCGTACCTGAAACAGGTGCGCGTCTTGCTGAAATCGAAACAGGTTCAAGTCACATTGCCGGTGCTGCGGAACCGTCCAACATCGATCGTCTTGAATCACATGATTCTACAGAAGTCGATTTGACGCCGTCACTCGGCCTGTCATATGTCGGCTTCAACGTCGAGCAGGAACCATTGGATGATCCTCTCGTGCGTCAGGCGATCTCTTATGCCATCGACCGTGAAGCGATCATCGAAGGCATTTACGAAGGTGTCGGCACACCTGCTGAAGGGCCGCTTGCGCCGGGCGTATTCGGTCACGATGACAGTGTGGAAGGCATCACCTACGATCTTGATCGTGCACAAGAACTGATGGAAGAAGCAGGTCACGAAGATGGTTTTGAACTTGAAATCCTCACCAATGACCAGCCGCAGCGTGTGGATACTACAGTCTATATGCAGGAAGCACTGGAGGAACTCAACATTGATGTGTCTGTACAGCAGCTTGAGTGGGGTGCATACCTTGAAACTACAGCAAACGGAGACCATGATATGTTCGTACTGGGATGGTCCACTGTAACAGGTGACGCCGATTACGGCCTGTATGCACTGCTGCATTCATCAATGCATGGTGACCCGGGCAACCGTTCATTCCTGGCTGATGAGACAGTGGATGAGTTGCTGGAAGCAGGACGTACTGAAACGGACCCTGATGAGCGTGAAGAAATCTACAGTGAGCTTCAGGAAGAACTGGTGGAGATTGCACCGATGATCTACATCCACCACCAGGATTTTGTTACAGGCGTTAATACGAACGTCGATAACTTTGTGATCGATGCGCTTGGCATCTATCAGCTCAGAGAGACGACTGTTTCAGAATAATGAAAAAGAGGTATAGGTGATGTCGAAGGCATCACCTATATTTTTTTATCCGGATAAAGAATATTTCCTTTGAAAGTGCTATAATGACAGCATTGATGAAAAGGGGAGTCTGTATTGAAAAGATTAATATTGGCAGTCTTTACGGCAGTGTTTTTGACGGCATGCAGCGATGCGCCGACTCAGGCGGAAAAAGACCTGGAAGAAGTCAACAAGGATATCGGTGAGCTTCAAAGTGAAATTCAACAGGTGCGGAGTGAAAACGAAGCGGTTGAAAGTGATATTGCGAACAAAGAACGAGAGCTTGAGGAAATGCTCCCGGAGGAGACCGGCGCTGAAGATGAAGAAGAATCTGATGAAGCGTCGGAAGACGCGTCGCATGAAGATTAGAAAGGAGAATGAGGTTATGCACGAGAAGAAATTTTCATTGATAGAGGGTGAAACATTCACCATTGACCAGCTCGGCAAGGAAATTGAAGAAATCGTCGGTTCAAAACTGGTGGACCTGACAGGGGTGAAACGCAGGGTCGTTGCTCAAAAGCCCAGCCCTGAACAGGGTTTCGAGACATTTACAATCAAATTCGATCTTGAGGACCTGCCTGATTTTGTGGATGTCGTTGCGACAACCGAAAAAAAAGAAAATATCGAAGAATATGATTTCAACAAAGAGGAATTTAAAGTCCGTCTTGTCAGTTATATCCGGCAGGAGGCCCCGAAGGGCAACGAAAGTGGACATGTCAGCGAATGATCATTATCATGGGACGCTAGTAGAGGGTTGATATGAAATATATTAAAACGAAGCGGTTGATTTTAAGGGATTGGAAAGAGAGCGACATACCAAAATTCATCGAATTGAACAGGGACAGGGACGTCCGGCGTTATTTCCCCGATGTCGCGACACCGGAGGAATCGAAGGCATTCATACTGAATGCCCAGCGCGATATCGATGCGAGGGGCTTCGGTTTATTTGCCGTCGAAAACAGGCATACAAAAGAGTTCATCGGCTTCACGGGCATTCAGGTGTGGGAAGAAGACGGCCCTCTGAAGCTGCACTTCCTACCTTCCATTGAAATTGGCTGGCGTTTTGCGAAAAGGTACTGGAATCAGGGCTTTGCAACGGAAGCGGCAAGGGGAGTCGTTAAATTTGCAGAACGTAACACTGATATCAGGGAGATTTATGCATATACGGCCAGCATAAACTATCCGTCGATCAATATCATGCTGAAACTGGGTATGAAAAAGGTCCACACGTTCGAACACCCTTCAATCATCGATGGCCACTCGCTTAAGAAACATGTCGTCTATAAGATGGACATAAAAAAGAGGCATCGCTTCAAATTATGAGCGATGCCCTTTTTGCAGGTCTTTATATGTTCTGACTGCCACCGGTTTATGGGACATGAATTGAGGAAGGAGGGAGTCCAGGTCTTCGCCGACGGATACCTGGTCCATGTATCGGCCCTCCAAAAACTCATCATCAATCATCTTATCGAACATGGCGATCAGCCCGTCAAAATAATTGTTCGTATTAATGATGCCAAGGGGCTTCTGATGCAGCCCGATCTGTCCCCATGTATACATTTCAAAAAATTCTTCAAGTGTGCCTGCGCCGCCCGGAAGGGTGATGATGGCATCCCCCAGCTCTTCCATCATGGCTTTTCTCTCATGCATCGTCTGCACCACTTCCAAATTTTGAACGCGGTGGTGGGCCAGTTCACGTTCGACCAGGAATTGGGGGATGACCCCGATCACTTCGCCGCCGGCATCCACAGCTCCGTTGGCCACAGCGCCCATCATTCCTGCTGAACCGCCGCCATAAACAAGTTCATAACCGGCTTCGGCAATATCCCTGCCCAGCTGGTATGCCGCTTCTTCATATTCAGGCAGTCTGCCTGATGTCGCACCGCAATACACGGTTATTCTCTTTATCTCCATCGCTGTTCACCCAATTTGATTTAAAATTTTTGTCTTTTTTTGTTGATCTTGTTTTCAAGCTTTTTCTGCTTTTTGTTTTTGGTCATGCTGTTTTTGATGCCGGTTTTGCGGCCATGTGTTGTATAATGATCTTCGGCTGCTGCACGGTGCTGTCCGAACAACGAGTCCTGGCTGATGGCTGTGCCCGTCGCGCCTTTTGGGCCCTTCCTGTCGTAACTGACTGTCGGATCCAGCTTTTCATGGTGTTTTTTGAACAGTTCTCCCGGATCGAAATCAGAAATGTTTGCTTCGTGGTCGTCCACTTTTTCGAAATATTGCTGCTGTACATCAGTAGTCATGTCATTCTCCTCGTCATTTAATTGATCTGTACCATCGATTTCCATCTTATCATGTTTTTCATCCTGTTTCTCCTGTTTATGGATGTTCAGCCGCTTTTCATCTTTTTCACTTAGAGAGGCACGGCTTGGCGGGCGGTCCTCGTCATACATCAGTGCAATATCCTGGTTTTCCCGGTTCGTCACCAGCGCCGATCCGGTCCGGGAATCGATGGCAGGCCCCTCAGAAATCAGTTCCGGAGTCACGGTCATGCCTGAAATTTTATCTTCGTTCGACATCCCCTGGTTCGACTGCATTATTTTAGGGACGACGGTGTCTTTGGTGAGGTTCTGCTGGAGCCTTTTCCGACGGTGTTTCTCTTTGTCCTTCTTGAACTGGGCAAGCAGCTTCTCCTCCTTCTTGACACTCTGCTGATAAGACTTTATATCCTTATTGTAAGCAAGTGCCTGCCTCTTATCGCTGATTTTACTGCCGACCGTGCCTGCAGCGGATTTGCCTGTATGGTAGATGGTGGAGCTGGTGTCCTTGACCGACTTATAGGCGCCTTCGCCTTTATCTTTGACGTTATGATAGGCCGTGCTGGAAAAACTCCCGAGCTTTTCCATTTCGGGGTGTTCCTTGATGCGGTTCCTTTCCGTGAACAGCGGCACTAATATGATTGGAAGAACATTGAGCAATGTTTTAATATTCTTGTTCATGAGTCGACCTCCGTGTCTTTTATTAATAATTATATAATACCCTGAGTCATCTTTCACTAAACTGTACATAAAAGGTTTCAAATTCATATATGCGGTAATAATACTAGTAACCAGAGAAGGAGGCGCCTTTTATGAAATCAATTACACCCGATATGACGCTGAAGGAAATAGTGAAGGAAGTGCCGCGCTCGGGGGACATGTTCCGTGAGCTGAGAGTGGATTTTGTGCTCAACGGTGATAAGGTTCTGCGGGACGTTGCAGAGGAGAAAGGATTGAGTGAAGACAACCTGCTGTATGAAATCAACGGGATGGAGCCTGTCAATGAAGATGGCATCGATATCAAATATATGGATGAGAAAAGCATTTTAAAATATATAGAGAGAAAATATCATGAGGATTTGAAGGATGAACTGCCTGTCCTTGAGACGTACCTGGAAAAAGCGGTCAAACAGAATAAGAAGGATCAGCCTGAGTTGGAAGAAGTGGAAGAACTCTTCAAAAAGGTGAAGGCGGAAGTCCTCGAGCATATCGATCAGGAAGAGAGGACCGCATTTAAAATGCTGGAGAACTATATCGATAATCCGAATCCCCACCTTTTTGAGGCACTCAAACCTTACCTGACCAGTCTGAAAGGGGAACATGAGACATTCACGCAGAGATTTTATGAAGTGCGTGCACTGACGAATGACTACACCCCCCACAGCAACGCGACCGGTGACCTCAGGCTGGTCTTCCAGCGGCTCGAAAAACTTGAAAAAGATACATTCAACCATCTGTTCCTCGAGGGGGACCTGTTGTTTGATGCAGTATACGAAAAAAAGGATGCGGCGTTATAAGATTGAAAGAGCCCCCGGCGTGACGGGAAACCAGGCCGGAGGCTCTTTTATTGTGAAATTGGAAGGATGACTGTGAATGTGGTGCCTTCGCCTTCGACACTCGTCAATTCTATCTTCCCTTTATGCGACTCGACAAGGTGCTTCACGATGGCGAGTCCGAGTCCCGTGCCGCCGGAATTTCTGGAACGTGCCTTATCCACCCTGTAGAACCTTTCAAAAACTCTGGGGATATTTTCCGCAGGTATGCCGATACCTGTATCACTGACCGAGATTCTGACATCAAAAGGGGTCTCCTCGATTGAAATGTCGATTTTTCCGCCCTCTCCCGTGTAAGTGATCGCATTTGCAATCAAATTCGTAAGGATCTGATTCAGCCGGTCCTGGTCCCCTTCTATGAAGACCTCTTCCGCAGGCGGTGGAAGTATGATTTCAAGCCCCTTGTCCGAAATCGCCTTGGACAGCGTGTGCGTGATGCCATGAGTCAGCCTCACCAGGGCCACCTCCCCAATATTCAGCGGGGAGACTTTATTTTCGATGTGCGACAGATGGAGCAGATCCCGGATGAGCCGGTCTATGCGCTCACTTTCATCATGGATGATCTGGAGGAATGAGCGCGCGGTCTCTTCATCAGTCACTTCTCCGCTGAGCAGTGTTTCAGAGAAACCTTTGAGCGAAGTGACCGGCGTCTTGAGCTCGTGGGAAACATTGGCCACAAAGTCACTCCTCATATTCTCAAGACGTTTTATATCGGTGATGTCATGGAGCACGATGATGACACCGCGCTGCTTCCAGCCGTTGCCGTAGTATGGCCCGAAATGGGCGTCGAACACTTTTTTTGTCACCTGACCGGCAGCCACCTCTTTTTGGATCTTTTCATTTTCTTCGAAGACTTTCGCTATGCCATCCCTCAGCCCGAGGCTGTCATCGAAATCCCTGTAGTCATGCCCCAAGATATGCTGATTATGCTGGCCGAGGAACTTCTCCATGGCCGAGTTGATCATCAGTATCCTGCCTTCCTGGTTGATGAGCATGACCCCGCTCACCATATTGGATAGGATGGTGGACAACTGCTGCTCGTTTTCATGGAGGGCGCGCATCTGGTTTTGAAGGTTCATGGCAAGATCGTTCACCGAACCGGCCAGTTCCCCGATTTCTCCGGAAACTTCAGTATGGACCCTGCTGCTGTAATCTTTCCCGCTCAGCCGCTTCGTCACCGCGGTGATATCGCTGAGGGGCCGGGTGATGTTCCTTGCAAGTATGCTTGCCGCAACCGCCGCAATCACCAGGATGATGGCGAGGAAGACTGCGAGCCCGCGCCAGAATACGATCATGGTATCTTCGATGCTGTCGAGTGGATACGAAGTCCTGATGATGCCCCTGATGACACCTTCTTCGTTGTAGATCGGGCTGGCGACATACATCATTTCGATTTCTTCGGTTTCGCTGAACCGGATGGCTTCCCCGGCTTCCTGCTCGTTTTCGATCACTTCCTGCACTTCCGGCCGGTCACTGTGGTTTTCCATCGTTTCAGGTGCGCTCTCCGAGTCTGCCAATACTTCACCGTCTGTATCGATGATGGTGAAGCGCATGCCGACAGGCTCCCTGAACAGCTCAATCCTCTCCTGCAGTGCTTCCGTCCCGCCTTCAAGATCGCTGGTCTCAACGAGCTGGGCGACCAGCTGGGCATTCTCAAACAGATGCTCACTCGTCATCTGTTTGAACGAATTCTCACTGACGCTTGTTATGAAGAACCATAAGAAGACCAGCAGGGTGAGTGTCAGTAAAGAGAAGGAGAGCGTAATCCGGAACCACAGCCGATTCATTCGGCAGGACCTTCCAGTTTGTAGCCGAATCCGCGGATGGTCTTGATATACACCGGCTGCTTCGTATCTTCCTCGATTTTTTCACGCAGGTGGCTGATGTGGACATCGACGATTCTTGTATCCCCGTCATACCGGAAGTCCCATACCCCGTTCAGCAGCTGGTCCCTGCTGAGCACTTTCCCTTTGTGATTGGCAAGATAAAGGAGCAATTCGAATTCCTTCGGGGTCAGGATGAGCTGCCTGCCTTTGAAATATACATCAAAACGGTCGAGGTGGATTTCCATCTCGCCGATTTTCAGGGTCTGCTCCGTTTTTTCGGCGCCCTCGATCTGCGAGCGCCTGAGGATGGCCTTGACCCGGGCGACGACTTCACGCGGACTGAAAGGCTTTGTCAGGTAATCATCCGCCCCGAGTTCAAGTCCGAGTATTTTATCGAACTCATCATCTTTCGCCGTCAGCATCAGGATCGGCAGGTTCACCTTTTCCTGACGCAGCGTCTTGCATACCTCCATGCCGTCCATGCCGGGGAGCATGAGGTCGAGGACCATCAGATCTGGTTTTTCATTCATCGCGGCCTCGAGCCCTGTCCGGCCGTCCTCTGCAGTTAAAACATTGTAACCCGCCTGCTCCAGATTGAATTTAAGTAAAGTGACGATGGAGGGTTCATCGTCGACAACGAGAATAGTGCGCATATCAGCGGCTCCTTTCGAATTTACACATCCTGTAACGCTTATATTCTACCATAATGGGGTGTCGTATTGACGTTCTTTACATCTCCTTAACAATTCAATCTTCAATGATTAGGACTTTCCCTAATATTATTTTCACCAATAAAAACAGATAATGTAAATATCTTGAGAGAATCGTATTTGGAGGAGAACGCTAATGGACAAACTCTTTGGTCTTCATTTCTTTAAACCGACTGAGAAGTTTAACGGCAACTGGTCAATAATGGAAGAGAAGAGCCGCGAATGGGAAAAAATGTACCGTCAAAGGTGGAGCCACGATAAAGTCGTCAGGACGACCCACGGTGTGAACTGTACGGGTTCATGCTCGTGGAAAGTGTTTGTGAAGAACGGGATCATCACATGGGAAAACCAGCAGACGGATTATCCGAGCTGCGGACCCGACATGCCCGAGTATGAGCCGAGAGGATGTCCCCGAGGCGCCTCATTCTCATGGTACGAATACAGCCCGATGCGCATCAAGTTTCCGTATATGCGCGGAAAGCTCTGGCGCCTGTGGCAGGATGCCATGAAAGAATTGGAGGATCCGGTGGAGGCATGGGCAAGCATCGTAGAAGATCCTGAGAAGGCGAAGTCGTACAAGCAGGCACGCGGCATGGGTGGACATGTGCGTGTGAACTGGCGGGATGTGACGCAGCTGATTGCTGCCCAGTTGATCTATACGATCAAAAAGTATGGACCGGACAGGATTGCAGGCTTCACCCCGATTCCCGCGATGAGCATGCTCAGCTATGCGGCGGGTTCAAGATTCATCACCCTGCTGGGCGGCGAGATGCTCAGTTTCTATGACTGGTATGCAGACCTGCCGAATGCATCGCCACAAATCTGGGGGGACCAGACGGACGTACCCGAATCGGCCGATTGGTACAACTCGAATTACTTGATGATGTGGGGCTCGAATGTTCCGCTGACACGCACACCGGATGCACACTTCATGACTGAAGTGAGGTACAAAGGGACCAAGATCGTCTCCGTCGCTCCGGACTATGCAGAAAACGTCAAGTTTGCAGATAACTGGCTGGCGCCCAACCCGGGCACGGATGCAGCCCTGGCTCAGGCGATGACACATGTCATCCTCGATGAATTCTATCACCAGCGGCAGGAACCGATGTTCATCGATTATGCAAAACGTTTCACGGATCTGCCATTCCTGATCCTGCTCGATGATTTTAAGGACACCCTCAAAGCCGGCCGTTTCCTGAGGGAAAGCGACCTCGGAATGGACAGCGCAAACGCGGATTGGAAGCCGGTCATACTGGATGAGAACACCGGTGACCTGGTGGCGCCGAACGGCACTGTCGGCCAGAGATGGGAAGAAGGGAAGAAATGGAACCTGGAACTGAAGCGCGATGACGGCACGGAGATCGAACCGGCGATGTCGGTCGGGAAGTTCGGAGGCCGGGAAATCAATATAGAATTCCCGTACTTCGACAACGCAGGAAACAGCACGTTCACCCGCCCGATCATGGCGAAGAAAGTCACCCTTGAGGATGGTACTGAAAAGTATGCGGCCACAATCTATGACCTGATGCTTTCACAATATGGTGTGCAGCGTTTCGGCTCGGAGTTCGAAGCCAAAGGTTACGATGATGAGAATTCGGTATATACACCTGCGTGGCAGGAAAAGGTGACCTCGGTCAAGCAGTCGGTCGTTGTTCAGATTGCCCGTGAATTCGCACAGAACGCTGTGGATACGGATGGACGCTCCATGATCATCATGGGTGCAGGCATCAACCACTGGTTCAACTCGGACACGATCTACAGGTCGATATTGAACCTTGTGATGCTGTGCGGCTGTGTCGGCAAGAACGGTGGCGGCTGGGCGCATTATGTCGGACAGGAGAAAGTGCGTCCGTATGAGGGCTGGGGCCATGTCGCATTCGCAAAGGACTGGCAGGCACCGCCGCGCCAGCAGAATGCGACGAGCTGGTTCTATTTCGCAACGGAGCAGTGGAAATATGAAGAAGCGGGCGCGGACACCCTGCAGTCCCCAACTGCTGAAGAGATTGACTATAAACATCCTGCAGACTACAACGTCCTTGCTGCGAGGCTTGGCTGGCTGCCGTCCTACCCACAGTTCGACAAGAGCAGCCTGTCATTCTACGAAGAGGCTAAAGCCAAAGGGGATGACTCGGACGAAGCGGTGATCGACCTGGCTGTGGAGCAGCTGAAAAACAAGGAAACGAAGTTTGCGGTCGAAGATCCCGGTGCAAAGCAGAACCATCCGAAGACGCTCTTCGTTTGGCGTTCGAACCTGATATCTTCATCAGCAAAAGGGCAGGAATATTTCATGAAGCACTTGCTCGGCACGAAGAGCGGACTGCTCGCATCGCCGAATGCGGACTTCAAGCCTGAAGAGATCGAATGGGGCGAAGACATCGAAGGGAAACTCGATTTGATGGTTGCCATCGATTTCCGGATGACTGCGACCCCGATTTATGCGGATGTCGTCCTGCCGGCGGCGACCTGGTACGAAAAACATGATATTTCAAGTACCGACATGCACCCGTTCATCCACCCGTTCAACCCGGCCGTGGATCCATTATGGGAATCGAAATCCGACTGGAACATCTTCCGCGACCTGGCGAAAGGATTCACGGAAATGGCGAAGATCCAGCTGCCGGGAACTTATAAAGACCTCGTCAGCGCACCACTCGCGCACGATACGAACCAGGAGATGGCACAGCCGCTCGGACTGGTCAAAGACTGGTCGAAAGGTGAGATCGAAGCGATTCCGGGCAAGACCATGCCCTCATTTAAAATCGTCGAGAGGGACTATGCGCAGGTATATGACAAGTTCATCACTGCCGGTCCCGGATTCAGGGGCAAAATCGGTGCTCACGGTGTTTCCTTTGATGTGACGGAGCAGCATGAGGAGCTCAAGTCGATGAACGGCGTCTACACCGACGGCACGATCAAAGACGGGCTGCCGAGGATGGATACGGCAAGGCGGGCTGCGGATGTGGTGCTGCATGTTTCATCATGTGCCAACGGTACAGTCTCGCAGAAATCGTATGCCGATCTTGAAAACCAGACGGGCATGGAGCTCAGGGACATTTCAAGTGCACGTGAAAATGAAAAGATCACATTCAACAACATCACGGCGCAGCCGAGGGAAGTGATTCCGACCGCCGTGTTCCCGGGTTCGAACAAGCAGGGCAGGCGCTACAATCCATTCACCACGAACGTGGAACGGAACGTGCCGTTCAGGACGCTGACAGGACGCCAGTCCTTCTACATCGACCACAATATGTTCCTGCAGTTCGGGGAAGGGCTGCCGGTCTACAAGCCGACCTTGCCGCCGATGGTATTCGGCTCGAAAGACAAGAAAATCAAAGGCGGGGTGGATGCGCTCGTCCTGAGATATCTGACTCCGCACGGTAAATGGAACATCCATTCGACTTATCAGGACAACCTGCACATGCTGACGCTCTTCAGGGGCGGACCGACGGTCTGGCTCTCCAATGAGGATGCAGAGGAGCATGACATCGCAGATAATGAGTGGCTGGAAGTTTACAACAGGAATGGTGTTGTGGCAGCAAGGGCTGTCGTTTCACATAGAATGCCGAAAGGTACGATGTTCATGTACCACGCACAGGATAAGCATATCGAAGTGCCCGGCTCGGAAATCACGGATACGCGCGGCGGAAGCCATAACGCACCGACGCGGATCCACATGAAGCCGACGCAGATGGCCGGGGGTTACGCCCAGATCAGTTACGGTTTCAACTACTATGGTCCGATCGGCAACCAGAGGGATGTTTATGTGGCAGTAAGAAAAATGAAGGAGGTCAATTGGCTTGAAGATTAAAGCGCAAATTGCAATGGTGATGAACTTGGACAAGTGTATCGGTTGTCACACGTGCAGTGTGACATGTAAAAGCACCTGGACGAACAGGCCGGGCGCAGAATATATGTGGTTCAACAACGTTGAAACGAAACCCGGCATCGGTTACCCGAAACGCTGGGAAGACCAGGAGCATTATAAAGGCGGCTGGAAGCTCAAGAATGGCCGACTGGAACTGAAAAGCGGAACGAAATTATCAAAGATCGCCCTGGGTAAGATATTCTACAACCCGGACATGCCGGAAATGAAGGAATACTATGAGCCCTGGACATACAACTACCAGGACCTGATCACGAAAGAGGAAAGTGAACACAGTCCTGTGGCGACGGCGCGGTCTGTCGTCTCGGGTGAGAAGATGGACCTTGAATGGGGGCCGAACTGGGAAGATGATCTGGCCGGTGGCCATATCACAGGCCCGCAGGACCCGAATATCCAGCAGATCGAGGAAGAGATCAAATTCAATTTTGAAAAGACCTTCATGATGTACCTGCCGAGGCTCTGCGAGCACTGCCTGAACCCGAGCTGTGTGGCAAGCTGTCCCTCAGGTGCGATGTACAAACGTGACGAGGACGGCATCGTGCTGGTCGACCAGGAAGCATGCCGCGGCTGGAGATACTGCATGACCGGCTGTCCTTATAAAAAGGTCTACTTCAACTGGAAGACGAACAAAGCTGAAAAATGCACATTCTGCTTCCCGCGTGTCGAGGCCGGACTTCCGACCGTCTGTTCAGAGACATGCACAGGGAGAATGCGTTACCTGGGTGTACTCCTGTATGATGCTGACCGTGTACTTGAAGCGGCTGCAACCGAAAATGAAAAAGACCTCTATGAAGCGCAGCTCGACCTGTTCCTTGATCCGAACGATCCTGAAGTGATCGCACAGGCGGAACGTGACGGCATCTCCAGCGACTGGATCGAAGCGGCGCAGAACTCTCCGGTCTATAAACTGGCAGTCGAATACAAGCTTGCATTCCCGCTCCACCCTGAATACCGTACGATGCCGATGGTGTGGTACTGCCCGCCGCTCAGCCCGATCATGAACTACTTCGAAGGCAAGGACTCGATCAAGAACCCGGATGCCATATTCCCGGCGATTGAGGAAATGAGGATTCCGCTCCAGTATCTTGCAAACATGCTGACGGCAGGGGATGTGGAACCGGTCAAGGGCGCACTGCAGAAAATGGCGATGATGAGACAGTACATGAGGGCCATTTCAAGCGGCAAGGACTTCGACGAATCAAGACTTGAGCGTGTCGGCATGACGGCGAACGAAACGAAGATGATGTACCGTCTGCTCGCGATAGCGAAATATGAAGACCGCTTCGTGATCCCTACAACCCACCGGGAACAGTATACGGATCCTTACAGGGCGCAGGGCTCGACAGGGTACGGATTCGGTGGCGACGACTGTGACGGCTGTGGTCCGGTGATGGCTTCGACGACCAGCAACCAGACAGGCAAAGAGGTTTACGAGCAGAATTTCTATGGGGGAATCTGGCGTGATTAATCTGGATGAATTATACAAATACAAGCAGTCGTTCGGGTTCTTCTCGAATCAGCTGACCTTCCCGACCAAAATTGATTTTCATCCAAGGGAGTTCGATGGGGCGTTTGATCCGTCCCATCCTGCCTACCCTTATATCAGTCAATACTGGGAGGACATGCATGACATCAGTCTGGATGACATCCAGCAGGTCTATACCCAGACTTTTGATTTTGACAGGGAAACCAACCTGTATATGACGTATTTTAAGTTTGAAGATCAGAAAGAGCGCGGCCAGATGCTGGCCAAATTGAAAGTGCTGTATGAAATGTTCGGTCTGAAGATGCCTGACAATGAGTTGAGCGACTATCTGCCTCTCATGCTCGAGTTCCTCTATGCTGCAGACTGGCGGGGGGACGAACGTGCAGAGGAAAGCCTGACTTTATTGATCATGGTCCTGGAAGACGGTACATATCATATGATCCAGGCTCTGGAACGCAATAAAAGCCCGTACTTCAACCTGATCAAAGGATTACGGGAAACCTTCAAAGCGTGTGTGAACGCGTCGACGAAAGAGGGCGAACAAAATGCTTGATCAATTTTTATGGGTGATCTTCCCTTATCTGTGTGTTGCTATTTTCATCGTCGGCCACATTTGGCGATACAGGATCGACCAATTCGGCTGGACGGCGAAGTCAAGTGAGTTCATCGAGAAGAAGCAATTGATGGTGGGCAGCATACTGTTCCACTTCGCCGTGATACCGGTGTTCCTCGGCCACATCGTCGGCCTGTTCATCCCGGCCCACTGGATGAGCGCCATCGGCGTCAATGAGCACATTTATCATCTCGGTGCCGTATATGTCGGCGGATTTTTCGGAATAGTCATGTTTGTCGGCATGTTCCTGCTGACTTTCAGGAGAATCAACAATAAATCAGTCCGCAAGCTGAGTTCGGCTTCGGATATGGTGGTCAATTTCCTGTTGTTGTTCATAACTTTCATCGGCATTTATGCTACACTTGTCACAAATAATATCGTGACCGATTTCGATTATCGTCAGTCGATTTCAGTATGGACGAGGGGACTTGTCACATTTTCCCCGGATGCATCACTGATGACTGATGTGCCGCTTACTTTCCAGATCCATGTACTTTCAGCCTTCCTGATATTCGCGCTGTGGCCTGCCACCCGGCTCGTGCATGCATGGAGCCTGCCGTTCAACTATGTCGGAAGAAGCTATATAGTATACCGTAAGCACAAGAAGTAGAGAGATCGGGGTGAGGTGGGGTTTTATGAACCGGACAGTTAAAGATGAGTTACAGGAATTGAAGGAGAAATACGGTTTTGATATCGGTGCGTTGACTGAGATGAACAACGCCAGGGGGACATTCAAATGGAAGTATGTCCTCGGCAGTGACAGTCAGCGCTGGAAAAGGATGGAACTCAGGAAAGGCAGCGGGCTGACGGGGGTCGTCCTGAAGACCGGGAAATCCCTGGTGGTCCAGGATGTACTTAAAATATACAGTCAGGAAGAGCTTTTCCGTCTCCCGATCCTCTATTTTGAAAAAATCCGCGGCTTCATAGCGATGCCGATCTGGAACAACGAAGAGGCGGTTGCGGGTCTTGTGGTCTTCGGCGACAAGCAGCCGAGGACCATCAGCGAAGAAGAGTATGCGGCCATCAAGGTGGATGTTGAAGCGCGTCTGCGGCCGGAATTTTTAAAAGAAGTGATGCTTTATGAAAACACATGATTTGACTGCGCTCCTCGAAGCGATGTTCCACCGGTCGAAAGAGATGATATTATTCGTCGATCAAAAAGGTGAAATCATCCATCTGAATGCCCAGGCTGAAAAAACATTGGATTTAAGTGACTATGACCGCGATCAGTTCGTTAACATCTGCGGTCATTGTTTGGGTATGGCTGATGGTGATGACCCTGACTGTACAAACTGCTTTTTGATGAGCAGGGAAAAAATGACATTCCAAGTATATTTGCGTACACGTTCCGGTGAGAAGGCGGCATATATCGCCAACTTCCAGCAGATCGACCCGAAAAACCATATCAGCGTCTTCACGCTGAATCCGCTCTCCGAGCTGATGAAACAACAGGAGTTCGAACATCAGAAGCTGCTCACACAGAGGATCATACAGGCTCAGGAGGACGAGCGGAAGAGGATATCGAGGGACCTGCACGACGGTGTGACGCAGGAGCTGCTGAATGTGCTGCTCGAGATGAGACTGTACAAGTATTCCACGGACAGGACCGAACTGGACAGGAAGATAAAGGACTCCGAAGAGACGCTCAGCCACCTCCTGGATTATGTCAGGAACATTTCTGTGGAGCTGAGGCCTGCGAGTCTGGATGACCTTGGCATCGAAGCTGCCCTCAGGACACATTTCAAATGGATGCAGAGACAGTACGGCATTCTGGTCGACTTCAGGACGAACCTGAACAAGAAGCGCTACCGGGCTGAAGTGGAGACGGTCGTCTACCGCGTCATCCAGGAGGCTGTATTCAATGCCGTCAAATACTCAGGCATTGATGAAATCATGGTGAATCTACAGGAATCCGCATCTCATTCCGGCATGCAGCTCTATCTTGAAATTAAGGATGAAGGGGCAGGTTTCCTCATGGAGGACGGACCCCGGGGTTCAGGCCTGGGCCTCTTCGGGATGCACGAACGGATCAACAGCGTGGACGGCGTGCTGAATATAAACAGCGAGCCGGGGGTCGGTACCAAAGTGGAGGGATATATCCCTGTCGAGGAGAGAGTATTATGAAACTTGTTATTGCAGATGATCATGCAGTCGTAAGGACGGGATTTTCAATGCTCCTGAATTATCAGGAAGGCATGGAAGTGGTAGGGACGGCCGCCGACGGCAGACAGGCATTCGAGAAAGTGAAGGAGCTTTCCCCGGATGTGCTGCTGCTGGATTTAAGTATGCCGCCGGGAGAATCAGGACTATTTGCAGCGAGTAAGATACACGATATGTTCCCTGAAGTGAAGATCCTGATCCTCACGATGTATGACGATGAGGAATACATCACACATACTTTCAAAAGCGGGGCGCTCGGATATATTTTGAAGAACTCCCCGGATGATGAATTGATCAAAGCGATCAGGACCGTTGCAAAGGGTGAACGGTATATCGATCCGGTGCTGATGAATGCGTCATTCGAAAAGTTTCTGGTCACTGACGAGATACCGGAGCATGACAAAGAGCCGTTCAACATATTGACGCAGCGCGAACTGGAAATATTGCCGCTGGTCGCCAAAGGGTACGGCAACAAGGATATTGCAGAAATGCTGTTCATATCGGTCAAGACCGTTGAAGCACATAAATCCAGGATCATGGATAAGCTCGGTCTGGGCTCCAGGCCGGAGCTCGTGGAATATGCGGTCAGAAAAAAGCTTTTCGATATTTGATGGTAGGTGATGAGATATGCAGGCAAATGAATTCAAGTACAAAATCAAGGCACTCCGCGTATTGGAGAATGAACACCATTACATCCGTTATATGATGAATGAGTGGTTTCAGTATGTATTGAAATTTGAAAACGGGGATGTCTACAGCCGTCTGGAAGGCATGATGGTGATAAAGGAAATCAGGGAAAAGCTGAAGGCGTTCCGGACGCCTCTGAAAAAGCATCAGGAAAAGGAGGAGAAATACTTTTTTCCGATGCTCGGAGTCTATATTGGTTATGAACAGGGGCCGATATTGTCGATAGAGGAGGAACACGGGGAGATCGATGCTTACATCGATCATTTCCTGCACCATTCAGAGCAGGTTTCGACGGAGATGGACATCACTGCGATGCATGATATGGTGAAAGACGTGATGGAAGCCTATGAAGTCCTGATGGTACATATGGTCAAGGAAGAGGCCGTTTTATTTGATATGGCTGAAAAAATGTTGAAGAAGATAGATGAAGAAGTATTGCTCGAGCAGGTCAATACTTTGATAGTGGATTGAATGAAATTCAGGGATTTCCCTCTTTCCACACCTGCCATGACGACTTATAATGAATATGTAAATAAATTCACAAATTAGTGAGGTTGATTGCATGTCAGAAACCATGGGGAAAAAACAGTTATTACTTCAGACATTCAGCTTATTGGTCGGATTCATGGTGTGGACGCTGCTCGCACCGTTATTCCCGGAAATCGTGAAGGATATCCCGGAAGCGGCGGCTCATCAGGCATTGATCGTCGCGTTGCCGACGGTCCTCGGTTCGTTGCTCAGAATTCCGTTCAGTATCATGACGAATAAGATCGGAGCAAGATTAGTATTTTTAGCGAGTTTCATCTTCCTGCTGATTCCAGTCTTTTATCTCAGTATGGCGACGACGACGACGGACCTGATCATAGCCGCAGTGTTCCTCGGGATCGGCGGCGCGACATTCAGCATCGGCGTCACGGCCCTTCCGAAATATTATGATAAGAACAAGCACGGTTTCGTCAACGGCGTCTACGGCATGGGTAACATCGGAACAGCCGTGACAAGCTTCGGCGCCCCGGTCCTCGCCGGTTTATTCGGCGGCTGGCAGGCGGCTGTACAGACTTACCTGATCGTACTGGCACTGTTTGCACTTCTGCAGTTCTTCATCGGGGACAGGGAGGAAAAGAAAGTCAACCTGCCTCTCGGCAAGCAGTTCAGGGAAGCGATAACGGATTACCGCTTCTATCTCCTGAATTACTGGTACTTCATCACTTTCGGTGTATTCGTTGCGTTCGGCATCTTCCTGCCGAACTTCCTGGTCACATACTTCGGCCTTTCCACAGCGGACGCCGGTTTCAGGACCGCCGGTTTCATAGTGATTGCCACACTCCTGAGACCTGTCGGCGGCTGGCTTGGGGACAAGTACGACCCGATCACGATGGTCATCGTCTCGTTCATCGGGCTGACGTTCTCAGGGCTGCTGCTGTCATTCACTTACGAGAGCCTCCTGCTGTTCACGATCGGCTGTCTTGCGACATCGGTCTTTGCGGGCATCGGCAACGGTCTGGTGTTTAAATTCGTACCGATGTACTTCTCCAGCCAGGCCGGCATCGCAAACGGCTTCGTCGCGATGATGGGCGGCCTCGGCGGATTCTTCCCGCCACTGGTCATGCAGGCGACTTATGAAGCGACGGGCACATATATGCTCGCGTTCCACCTTTTGACGGGTGCCTGTGTGATTGCCTTGTTTACAATGTTATACTTGCGTAGTAGAGTTAAGGCAAATAGAATTTAGAGAGTGAAAATGATGAACAGATATTCAAGGCAGACTTTATTCAATAAAATAGGCAATGCAGGCCAGCGCCTCATCCACTCCCGGACAGTCCTCATCGTCGGGGTGGGGGCGCTTGGTTCGCTTTCAAGCGAAATGCTGGCGCGGGCCGGGGTCGGCAAACTCATACTCGTGGACCGCGATTATGTGGAACTGTCGAATCTGCAGCGGCAGACGCTGTTCACCGAAGATGATGCCAACGGAAAAATTCCAAAAGTCATCGCCGGTGCCGAGCGGCTGAAGGACATCCGGAGCGATATCGAGGTCGATACGCATATCGCCCATGCGGATGCACTGCTGCTGGAATCCCTTGCCAAAGAAGCGGACCTCATCCTGGACGGCACGGATAATTTCGATACGCGTATGCTCATCAATGATGTGGCCTTCAAGACCGGCACGCCGTGGGTGTATGCCGCATGTGTCGAAGCTTCATACTCGAGCTGCGGATTTGTGCCGGGTGTGACGCCGTGCTACAGATGCCTGGTGCCGGTGCTGCCGACGACCACCCTGACATGCGACACTGTGGGGGTGATTTCCCCGGCGGTCCATATGGCAGTGTCGGAACAGGTGACGACGGCGTTCAAGATCATGACAGATCAGTTCAGTGCACCGTTCCATATGCGCATGGGCAACGTGTGGGATATGGACCATATGAAGTTCAGGATCGACGGTATGAAGGAAGATGAATGTGCGACATGCGGCACGCATGAGTATCCGGAACTCGAGATCAATGATGCCTCAAGCATGTCGATGAGATTGTGCGGACGGGATACGGTCCAGTACATCGATGAACGGCTGACGCAGGATATCGTCGTCGGGGCGTTGAATGACCGGAACATACCGATGCATGAAACACCTTATTTCGTGGAATTCAGATATGATGATTACCGCATCGTCAGTTTCAACAACGGGCGTTTATTGATCCATGGTGCAGACCAGACGAATAAAGCCCGGACGATCGTGAATCAATTATTCGGATAGGAGAGTTGACATGAGCATAGTGGAGAGGATCGACCGTGATATCGATGTCGCTGTGATCACCGTGAGTGACACAAGGACGGTGGAGACCGATAAAGGCGGCAAGCTGGTGCAGGAATACTTGGCGGAGATTAATACAGTGGTGAAGGAAGAGCATTATACAATCGTCAAAGATGACGAGGCTTCGATCAAAGAAGCGGTGTCCGGCATGCTGGATGACGGCGTCGATGCCGTCATCACTACAGGAGGCACAGGCATTGCGGCGAGAGACGTGACGATTGAGGCAGTGCGCACGTTTTTTGATAAAGAGATTGAAGGATTCGGGGAGATTTTCCGGATGTTGAGCTATACGGAGGACATCGGTTCGAGAAGCATCCTTTCGAGGGCGGTGGCCGGGACGCACGGCAGCCAGGTCATCATATCGATGCCGGGCTCCAGCGGTGCGGTGAAGCTCGCGATGGAAAAACTCGTCGTGCCCGAGCTGAACCACCTTGTGTTTGAAGTGACGAAGGAAAACTGATTGGATAATTCCGCCTGCATCCGTGGGCGGGATTTTTTTGTGGGTGGGTACAGGTGGGGAGCTGCTTATTTGGAGATGAAACTCATCATTGAATGAGCAGGCGGCGCGAAAATCTGCTCACTCAGCATCGGAATCATCGTTGAATGAGCAGCCCAAATAAAAAACTGCTCACTCATCATATTTTTCGATGACGAATGAGCAGCCGGCGCAAAAATCTGCTCACTCAGCATCGGAATCATCGTTGAATGAGCAGGCGGCGCGAAAATCTGCTCACTCAGCATCGAAATCATCATTGAATGAGCAGGCGGCGCGAAAAACTGCTCATTCATCATCGGAATCATCGTTGAATGAGCAGGCTGCGCGAAAATCTGCTCACTCAGCATCGGAATCATCGTTGAATGAGCAGCCGAAATAAAAATCTGCTCACCCATCATATTTTTAAACGACGAATGAGCAGACAATCATACAATATCCTTATTCCACAACATAGTCGCCGGATTTGCCTCCGGATTTCGAGACGAGTTTCGTCTCATGTATGATCATGCCCTTATCAAGTGCCTTGCACATATCATAGACTGTGAGGGCTGCGGCGCTTGCGGCGGTCAAAGCTTCCATTTCGACGCCGGTCCGGCCCTTGGTCTTCACTTCCGTGACGATATTCAGGAGAAATCCTCCCTCCGTGTCCCAGCTGAATGAAATATCCACACCGGACAGCGACAGGGGGTGGCACATCGGGATGATCTGGTGGGTGTTTTTTGCAGCCATGATGCCTGCAATCTGGGCAACGGAAAGCACATCGCCCTTCTTGATCTGTCCTTCAGTGATCGCAGTGTAGATTTCTTCGGTCACTTCGACCGAGCTCATCGCCCTGGCGATCCTGACCGACACTTCTTTATCCGAGACGTCGACCATTTTGGCACGTCCTTCTTCGTTAAAATGAGTAAATTCTGCCATTCCAACCATCCTTTCTAGTACAATAGAGTATAACAGAAAAAGTTTTAGGAAAGTAGGAGAGCCAATGTCTTTGAATAGAAAACCAATACCTGTGAACGATGCAGTGGCATCAGTTCTTGAAAATATAACTTTAACAGGCACAGAGGTAGTATCTTATCTGGACGCACACGGCCGCATTCTCGCAAATGACCTGGTCGCGACACACGATGTACCTTTATTCACGAAGTCCGCGATGGACGGTTTCGCCATAAGGGCGCGTGATTCGGAAGGGGCGGGCGGGGACAACCGCATCCCTTTCAAAGTGGTCGAAGAGGTGCCTGCGGGAGCCACAAGTGATTATGAGCTGCAGCCGAACGAAGCTTTCCGCATCATGACCGGCGCCGAGATTCCGGAGAGTGCGGATACGGTCGTCATGTTCGAGCAGGCGAAGGAGACCGGGGAGGGTTTCACAGTGCGTAAAACCTTCACACCGGGCGACAACATCGCGATGCAGGGGGAAGAGTCTGAAAAAGGGGACATCATCCTGGAAAAGGGTGCACTGATCAACCCGGGGACTGTGGCGGTGCTCGCCACATTCGGTTACAGTGAGGTCGAAGTTTTCAAAAAACCTGAAGTCGGCGTCCTGTCGACCGGCAGTGAGCTTCTTGATGTAAATGACCCTCTCGTTCGTGGTAAAATAAGAAATTCGAACACTCCGATGATCCTTGCCCAGCTGAAGCGTGCTGGCATCGAAGGCAAAAAGTATCATCTGCAGAGTGACGACCTGGATACACTGTATGAGAATATCAAGAGCATGCTGGAAGAAGTGGATATCATCATCACGACGGGCGGTGTTTCCGTCGGTGATTATGATCTGCTCCCTAAAATATACGACAAGCTCGGTGCCGAGGTGCTGTTCAATAAAGTCGCCATGCGCCCGGGCAGTGTGACGACCGTAAGCAGGCTCGGCGATAAGATGCTGTTCGGTCTGAGCGGCAACCCGTCCGCCTGCTACTCGGGGTTCGAATTGTTCGTCCGTCCGGCAATCCAGGCGATGATGTCTTCAGAGAAAGTCCATGCGCCATTCATCGATGCTGAACTGGACGAAGATTTCACCAAACCGAATCCGTTCACCCGCTTCATACGCGCGGAAATCGAATATGACGGCGGGAAAGTGTATGCGAAGCCTTCGGGCTTCAATAAATCCAACGCCGTCACTTCCATTGCGAAGAGCAACGGCGTCATCGTGCTGCCCGGCGGCACGCGCGGATTTGAAAAAGGCGATGCGGTCAAAGTGATGATGACGGATGTGACTTCGGGTGCGGATGAATTTGGAGTGGAATAGATGAAGATACTGCAGGTCACCGGCTTCAAGAACAGCGGCAAGACGACTACGGTCGACCGTATGGTCGGATACTTGAAATCACAGGGGCACACTGTCGCGGTCATCAAACATCATCACCGCGACGCAGTGCATGACGAGGCGACAGACACGGGGAAGTTCATCAGGAGCGGTGCGGATTTCACCGTACTCAATACACCGGGGACGGTGATGACCGTTGAGAATACCCCCCCGGATCTGCACGCACAGATCGATCGATTCTCCGGGCAGGTCGACTTTATTTTGATTGAAGGCTACAAAGAGGAGGATTTTCCTAAGATCTTCATGGAATATTCCTTTAAAAGTGGTCACACAAAGTTAACTAATATCGGTCTTCGGAATGTATTAAAATCATTTGATATACGTTATGATGAGGAGTATATCATGACTTGGTTCAAAGAATGGAGTAAGGATGAATGAAACAGTTTGAAGTAGTGGAGGTACCACTCGAACCCACGGCTTACCACGAGTTCGTCTTAAACGAAAAGCAGGGTGCGATATGTACATTCACCGGACACGTCAGGGAATGGACGAAAGGCACCCAAACCATATATTTGGAATATGAAGCATATATTCCGATGGCTGAAAAAATGCTCGCCCAGATCGGGGATGAGATCTCCGAGCGCTGGCCGGGTGTATTGACCTCCATCGGACACCGCATCGGGAAGCTCGACATCTCAGATATCGCGGTGGTCATCGCAACGAGTTCACCGCACAGGGCCGATAGTTACAGGGCGAACGAGTACGCAGTCGAACGCCTGAAGGAAATCGTTCCGATCTGGAAAAAAGAAATATGGTCTGACGGTGAAGAGTGGATTGGAGATTCACGCCACTATCATTCCAGTGTAAAGGAGAATGAATCATGAAAGTGATGCTTTTTGCCGGACTGAAAGAAAAGGTCGGCAATCAGGTGATCGAGCTTGAAACGGACGGCTCGATGAAAGTGTCGGATCTTAAAGCTCGGATTTATGCGGATTACCCGTCACTTGAAGGCGAAGTGTTCCAGGTGGCGAGTAATGAATCGTTCGTCAAGGACGATCATACTTTGACGAGCGGGGATGCCATCGCACTGATCCCGCCTGTGAGCGGCGGCTGATGAAGACGATCGGCGTCGTCCTGGCCGGGGGGAAGTCCACCCGGTTCGGCGAGCAGAAAAGCTTATATGAGTTCGACGGCAGGAAGATGTATGAACACGTTTATGACCGCCTCGCAGCTTCCGGCCTGTGCGATGAAATCGTCGTCAACACCAACAAGGTGCTCGCGCCGCATTTCGGCTGCAGGACCATCATCGATGATGAACGCTATGAAGACCACGGACCGCTCGGTGGACTCTATGCGGTCAAAAGAGCATATCCGGCCGACAGGCTCATGGTCGTATCCTGCGACACACCATTCGTATCGCAGGAATGGCTGCAGGCACTGCACAGCACAGCAGCGGCCCGGCCGGAACATATCGTCATCTCGGCGGAAGACGGGAAGCTGCATCCGACGATTGGCGTATACCAGGGTGCAGGGCTCAAGGAAGACCTTCGGCGTCAGCTCGAATCGAAAAGGCTGAGCTTCAGGGCTTTTTTTGAAAACCGGGAAGTGATCGAGCTGGACATCCGGGAGATGGACGAAGACCCGGAGATATTCAGGAATATAAATTATAAAGAAGATATAGAATAAGGAGGGATGCTATGACTCAGCAAATTACAGACAAGTTTGGAAGACCGATCAGGGATTTACGTATTTCCGTGACTGACAGATGTAATTTCAGGTGTCGTTACTGCATGCCCAAGGAGATTTTCGGCGATGACTTCGAGTTCATGAAAAGGGATGAGCTGCTGTCCTTCGAAGAGCTTGAGAGGATCGCTAAAATATATGCAGGCATGGGCGTCAAGAAATTGCGCATCACCGGCGGTGAACCACTCCTGCGCAAGGACCTGCACGAATTGATCGCAGCGCTGAACAATATCGAAGGCATTGAGGATATCGGCCTCACGACGAACGGCCTGCTGCTCAAAAAGCACGGTCAGAAATTATACGACGCCGGGCTGCGCAGGCTGAACATCAGCCTGGATGCACTGGACGACGAATTGTTCGGACAAATCAACGACCGCGGCATCGGCACCTCCAGAATACTGGAGCAGATCAAATATGCCCAGTCGATCGGTTTTGAGATCAAGATCAACATGGTGGTCCAGAAAGGACTGAATGACCATGAAATCGTACCGATGACAAGATATTTCAAAGACCTGGACGGCATCACGCTGCGCTTCATCGAGTTCATGGACGTCGGCAATGACAACGGTTGGAACTTCGATAAAGTGATCACCAAAAAAGAAATCATGGAAATGCTTGAAGCCGAGGGGGAGTTCGATCTTGAACCGCTTAACCCGAAATATTACGGTGAAGTGGCCAAAGTCTACCGCCATAAGGATGCGGACTCCCATATCGGTTTCATAACGAGCGTATCCGAGAGTTTCTGTTCGACATGCACACGTGCAAGACTGTCATCAGACGGCAAGTTTTACGGCTGCCTTTTCGCAGTTGACGGCTTTGACGTCAAAACATTGATGCGTGAAGGCATTGAAGATGATGAGTTGAAAGAGATCCTCACCGGCGTCTGGAATGAACGTGACGACCGCTATTCAGAAATCAGGACGGAAATCACGGAAGAGCGGAGACAGGCACGTAAAAAAATCAATATGAGTTATATAGGCGGATAAAACGTGAAGGCACCTTCACGTTTTTTTCAAATTTATTATTGGGAAGCGTTATAGATGAAGTTGGAATTTCCAAGGAAATGGTTGATTGCATTTGCACTCATATCCTTAATCATGGTTGCATTTTATATTCTTTTCGGACATCACCTGTCATTGATCCTGTCTGATTTCATAGTGGGTGACCAGACATTGCAGGCCGGTCACCTCATTTGGATGCTGATATTTTTTGCAGCATTCGTTTCATTGCGGGCTTTATATAAATATCTCACATCATCTGTTGCCAATTCGCGCATGAAAGTACTTGGGGACCGCCTGCTCAGGAAAGTGGATGATACGACTGATAAACAGTCCGAATCCTTTTTGAACGCACTGTTCATCCATATGGAGAAGTATCGGCCGTTTGAAAGTGTCTTCATACCGACGATCGTGAATACGATGGTGAAACTGGTCGTCATCATCATCGCCTTGTTTTTTGTGCATATGAATGCTGCACTCATATTATTGGTGACGGCACCTTTCGTGCCGCTGTACTACGTGCTCGTCGGTCTCCAGACCAGGGACGAGTCGTACAGGCAGGCCTCCCGGTTCGATGATATGGGTACACTCTTCCTGAACCTGGTGAGGGGGAAGGATACGGTCAGACACACCGGGTCCGGCGGCACGGTCAGAAGGAAGCTTGAGGACAACAATGAAGATTTTGTCTCACAGACCATGAAAATTTTAAAGTATGCCTTCCAGTCTTCACTCATGCTCGAATTCATAACGATACTCGGCATCGGGCTGGTCGCCCTTGAAATGGGTCTGCAGATCATAATTTTTGAAAATATCACATTCTATGCAGCCTTCTTCACCCTGCTGCTTGCGCCGGAATTCTACAATGCACTGAAAGTGCTCGGCGTCGAATTCCACAATGGCCAGCTCGCGAGGGGGCATAAGGATAAAATCGACGAATGGCTTGATCATCCCGGGCAGGCAGCGGAATACAGGACGATTTCCAAAACGGATCCCCATGCTGTGGCATTGAGAGATGTGAAGATCGGCTTCCCGGACAATACCCTGGTCCGTGACATCAATATAGGTTTCGAGCCGCATACCATCAATGCCATCACAGGGCCTTCGGGCGGCGGCAAGACGACTCTGCTCCGTTCGATCGTCGGCCTGATGCCTCCGGTCTCGGGAGAGGTCCGGCTGGTCTCTGATGACATCGGCTATATTTCGGATGATATTTATTTCAATGACAGCACTTTATATGATTATCTTGCAGACGGAGCCGCGTCGGAAGAGGAAGTGATCGGCATACTGGAAGATTTGAAGTTGACGGGAAGCGTCAGCCGGCTCAGGGAGGGCATCAATACGCCGATCATCAACAACAATGTGCCGTTTTCAGGCGGTGAGATCGTACGGCTGAAAATCGCCCGGGTGCTCCTGAAGCAGCCTGAAATCATCGTGATGGACGAACCGACGGAGTTCCTGGATGCTGAGACCGAAAACATCATCCTGGAATATCTGGAAGGATTCAAAGCATTCTCGACCATCATTGCGGTTGTACACAGACGGAGACTGCTCGGCATCAGTGACACACATTATCATCTCGAAAATAAACAGATCAGAAGAGGTGATGCTTGATGGAATACCTCAGAAATGAAAGAAAACATATCGTTTACAGCATCATTCTCGGAGTGGTCGGCAGTCTGATCGGCATTTCGATCTTCGCAATGAGCGGTTATATGATCAGCCTCAGTTTCTTTGAACCGCCGATATTCGTCATCCTGCTGATCATTGCGGTGATCAAGCTGTTCGGCATGATGAAGGGCGGATTGAAATATTTGGAGAGGCTGCTCTCCCATAACTCCACATTCAAGCTCATATCGAGGGTGCGGACGCAGTATTTCGAATCGTCCCTGAACAGCGGTAAAGATATGCACAGTGTCAGGTTCATCCAGACATTGAGCAGATATTTCGAAGACATCGAAGATTATTACATCACGATCATCTACCCGTATGTCGTGGCAGTGCTGCTGTCCATCGCAGTCATTTTACTGTCCGCCCTGATCAATCCGGCACTGGTGGTCACAGCGCTCGTGCTTGCCCTCATCATGCTCGTCCTCCTGCCGTTCGTATTCAGCATTTGGAACGGCAGAATCGATGCGGAGTACAGGGTGCTTGACGAGAATGCATTTTTGAAGACTTACCAGTTCATCCACGGCTTCACCGATTTATTCGTCGACAATAAGGACAAAGCGGTCCAAAATGAGATTTCCGGCCAGCTGGATGCCATCCGGCGCAATAAGAATAAAGACAGCCTTAAAGAAGCCGTCATCGAGCTGATTACGGGGTCCGCACAGATTGGAACGATCGTACTCATCATCCTGCTGATGCAGGGGGGGGACATCTTCCTCATACCGATGCTCATCCTCCTCGTCATCAGCTATTTCGAAGTGCTGGCACTCGTCGTCGAACCGACGAGCCGTTTCTTCAACACACATCAGAAAGTCGGGGAAATCGAACGTCCGGCCGGGGAAACGGGGGACGGTGAAATATCCTCAGGCGGCAGCATCAGGCTTGAAGCCGTTTCCTATAAATACCCTGCGGGTGCTTACGATGCGTTGTCAAAGGTGACGATGAATGTTGATGCTGGAGAACGGCATGCCATCATCGGCAGCAGCGGTTCGGGCAAAACCACTTTGCTCAATCAGATCATCGGTGAGAGGGAAATGGCTGTAATGCCCCAGCATCTGGACTTCTACAATGCGACGATCAGGGAGAACTTGACGATGTTCGGTCATTTCCGGGCAGCAGATGAAGAGATTGAGCATCTGCTGGCAGAATTTGAGCTCGATCATTTCAAACTGGATGATTATGTTTACTTCACCGGACAGTTGTCCGGGGGAGAGAAGAAAAGGCTGCATCTGGTCCGGATGATGCTTGAGGATAAAGACTGGTGGCTGCTGGATGAGCCTTCAGCCAAGCTGAATCAGTCTTTGCAGGAGAAAGTGTGGCGGAAAATATTTGAAACGGACACGGTGATCGTCAGCACACATGATTTATCGCATCTGCACCATTTTGATGTCATCCACTTCATGGAGGCGGGACAGATCATCGAAAGCGGCAGTTACGAGGCACTCATGGCGCGGGAGGGCGCTGCGGCAGAAGCTGTGAAGCGCTATACGGAATATTTGTAGGGCGGTGTCTGGCATGCTACACTTAGCAATATTAAAAGGAGGGTGACAATGAAAAATTATGCTATCGTGACGGATTCAGCAGCCGGTCTCACACAGTCCTTCATCGATGAACATGACATCAAGGTTCTGCCGATGTCTGTGATCGTGGAAGGGATTGCTTATAAGGAAGGCGTCGATAAGACCGTAGCTGAAATATATGAACTATTGGAAGAGAGTGGAGAAGGCGCGAAGACTTCACAGCCGACAATCGGTGAATTCATGGATGTCTTCAATGAGATAGAAGAGGACGGGAAGTATGATTCCATCATTTCAATCCATGCCTCCAGTGAATTGACAGGCACTTATCAGAGTGCGCGCAGCGTCTCGGAAGAGGTTGACAAGCCGGTCACGGTCATCGATTCCAAAATCGGGAGTTACCCGATGAGGCAGATGATTGTGAGGGCGGTTGAAGGCCGGAAGAATGGAGAGGCCCTTGAAGCAGTTGAAGCGGAAATATCTGAAATCAGCAGTCAATCACAATTATACCTGATGCCGTACAGCTTTTCCCAGCTGAAGAAAAGCGGCCGTGTTTCAGCTTCCCAGTCTGTGCTGGCTTCTTTGCTCAGAGTACAGCTCATGCTCGAGTTTGAGGACGGTAAAGTCGTCGTGGGGCATAAGGTGAGGACGAAAAGGAAAATGGTCTCGCATATACTGCAGACGATAGAGCACCATGTGAGGGAGGACGGGCTTAAAACGCTGTCAGTCGTTTATGCAGGTCATGAATCCCTGGCCGACGAATGGCAGGGTCTGATCCGTGAAAACTTCCCGGACTTGAAAATTGTATCCGAACCCCTTGTCACAGTGGCAGGCGTTCATGTAGGACATGGCACGATCGGCTTCGGTCTGGTCAAAGGCAGATGAAAAAATAACTCAGCATCAGTGCTGAGTTATTTTTGTTTGATTCAAGTCCGAGTCGATACGCTTCAATACATCCAAAAGCGCATCTATCTTATCGTCACCCAAAGACAGCTGGTCTGTAAACATGGAATGCCTCATGCCGATCTTTTCTTTCAGCTCTTTTCCAGCCTCAGTCGCCGTGATATACACATGCCTTTGATCATAGATGTCCTTCTCACGTTTTACATACCCTGCCGCTTCAATTCTTTTGACCATCGGGGAGATGGTTGCATTGTCCAGCTGCAGTAATTCCGCAATGGATTTCAAGTTGAGTTTCTCATGCTGCCAGAGGAGTGTCAAAACGAGGTATTGTGTATATGTCAAATCAGTATCATGCAGGACATGGTCAGAGTAGAAGCGGTTCACCTGACGCTGAATATTGTATAGATTAAAGCACAGTCTCTCATCTAGATTGGAACCTTCCATCATAACACCACCTTAACGCCTTTTTAATGTCTGCTGTTTTATTATATGATATATGTATATGCATTTTCAATATAATTCTGCAGGCATATGGAATATGTGGGAAATCACAGGTGATTTCTTGGTATTTTTCCCGTCTTATATGATAAAATACTCTTAATTATCAACTTTCGGTGGAGGTGACTGCAATTGGGAAGGCAATTTTGAAAATTAGCTTATTATTTACGTTGTTAAGTGATGATTATGTCCGTCGCAAAAATCAAGATTGCACAATCGTGGTCAAAAATTACCGGAGGTGAATCCCTTTTAGGGAACATTTTGGACATATCAACCTTTCTAAACTTAGCTTTATTCGTTTTATTGATATTATTGACGATGCTGTTTGTCGGCTCTGAATTTTCACTGGTGAAATCAAGGCAATCGCGTCTGGATAATCTTATAGATGAAGGGAATAAGAAAGCCGCACTGGTCAAATCGATGACACAGAAGCTGGATTATTACCTTTCAGCCTGTCAGCTCGGAATCACCGTGACGGCACTCGGGCTTGGATGGATCGGTGAATCGACGTTTGAAGTCATACTCCATCCGCTCTTCACCTTTCTTGGCATACCTGAAGACCTGACCACACCGTTCGTTGTGGCAGCGGCCTTTGCCATCGTCACATTCATACATGTGGTCGTAGGTGAACTCGCCCCGAAAACCGTGGCGATACAGTATGCCGAACAGATGGCAATGGCATTTTCGAGGCCGATGTATTTCTTCGGAATGATCATGAAGCCACTGATCTGGTCGATGAACGGCACTTCCAGGTTTTTACTCAGGCTCGTCGGCTTCAAGGATATGCCGACGGAACAGGCGCACTCTGAAGAAGAGTTGAAGATCATCATGACAAACAGTTATCAGAGCGGTGAAATCAACCAGACTGAACTTGCATATATGCAGAACATATTTTCATTCGACGAACGGCTCGCAAAAGATATAATGGTGCCGAGGACACAGATGATCACGCTGACGGAACCAGTGGTAATAGATGATGTACTTGCTGCCGTGAAAGAGCATAACTATACGAGATATCCGATCACGGATGACAGCGGGGACAAGGATCAGATCATCGGTTTCATAAACGTGCGTGAATTTTTGACAAATCACGTGTCGAACAGCAATCTTGAGCCTGAAAACTATATACATGAAATCCCGCTCATCACCGAAGTCTCAAGAATCAGTGATGCATTGATCAAAATGCAGCGTGAACGGGTGCATATCGCGTTGATCATCGATGAATACGGCGGTACCGCCGGGATGATCACCATGGAAGATATACTTGAAGAAATCGTCGGCGAAATCAGGGATGAATTTGATGAAGATGAAGAACCGGATATCGTTAAAGTGGAGGACGACATCTACCATATCAACGGGCGTGTATTGATTGACGACATCCGGAATGACTTCGGTATTGAATTCGAGAACAGCGAAGACATCGATACCATCGGAGGGTGGATGCAGAGCATCAATGCTGATATCGGGGTGGATGATTACATTGATACTGAAAAGGATAAATGGATTGTTCTGGAAACCGACAACCACACAATCAAGCTGGTTGCCCTGATGAAAGGTTACAACACCCCGCAGTTCGGGGCATCGGAAGACTGACAATGACATATTCCTATTCCTGAGAGCCGCTGAAAATCATCTTCAGCGGCTTTTCATGCTCATTTTCTGCCGGAGTAATGATAAAATCGTACATGAGGGGTGAAGCCATGGGTTTTTTTGAATTTTTGATTGCAACGGTACCGGTGATACTTTTTTTCTCCATTCCGCTCTATGCGATTAAAAGAGGTTCGGATCAGAAAGACGAGAAGTTGAGGATCAAACAGCTGAAAGAAGAGAAAGAATTGGAAATGCTGAAACAGGAAAACTATCTGCTTGAAAACAAGCAGATGCGCCTTGAGTTGGATCAGATCAGGGAACAGAGGTCGCTGAAGGAAGAGAACAGACGGAAAGAAGGCAAATGGCTGATTCAGGATAGTGAAGATAAAGAAATGTAGGTGTTTTAAAAATGGGCTTTTTTGATGTCATCATTGGGTTCATCGCACTCGGCGGCCTCGGGATCATCAGCCTGGCAGGTGTCGCTTTTAACGTCATACGGAGAGACTACAACCAGGAAAAAGAGAGGTTGCGGCTTCAGATGATGATTGAAGAAAGAAAACTTGAAGAAATCCGGCAGGAGAATTATTTATTGGAAAATGAGGATATGCGCAAAGAACTTGAAGAAATCAAAGCATCAAGACGATTGAGCGCAAATGAAAATGCCCAAAAGCGCTGGCTGATAAAAGAAACAAAATAAAACCTGAGGGTTTATATCCTCAGGTTTTACCGCGTTTAAATTATTTATTCGCCGTATTGTTCTTACTGAATGCTTTCATTATGAATGAAATGACCAAAATAAGAATGATGGCACCAAGCAGTCCGCCGATGATGCTCACACCGCCGACTTCCGGTCCTATGCCGAGTCCGAGGGCGTTACCGATGGACGCACCGATCAGTCCGGCGATGATGTTGCCGATGATGCCGAATGGAACATCCTTACCTAAAATCGCTCCTGCTGCCCAGCCGATCAGTCCGCCGACAATAAGTGTTATAATCCAACCCATTTTAAAAGCCTCCTTAGAATGATTATGGAATACTGTTTCTATTATCTTGTCTAAAAGTAAGATACCCTGTACAGGAATTTTTAATCGTGATTATTACATTTAAAATAATTCTGAAAATAACTAAATCCCTGTTTCACCGGATAAAAGCGTCATACATATGCTAAAATGTAGAAAAACTAAAGGAAATACTGAAAACTTATGAAAATTCTCATGATAGATAATTATGACTCATTCACATATAATCTTGTGCACTATATGGAGTCCAATCCGTATGGTGTGGAAATCATGGTGAGGATGCCTGACCTTCTGCACGGTGTTTCACTGGAGGCGGAGGGCATCATCGGCATCGTCATCTCACCCGGGCCCTCACATCCTGCGGACCGGCAGGATGTCATCGATTTTGTGTCGCGGCACTGGGGTCATGTACCGATCCTCGGCATATGCCTCGGCCATCAGATGTTGTGGCATATGGGCGGCGGTCCGGTCATCAGGGGCGCACGCCCGATTCACGGTCATACCTACGACATTTCCCATGACGGCAGGGGTTTATTTGAGGGTGTGGGCATGCCGTTGACGGTGACACGTTATCATTCACTGGTCTGCGCCGGAGCGAGCCGTGAGTTTGAAATCACTGCAGAATCCGATGATGGTGTGAACATGGCAATCCAGCATGTAAAGTATCCGATTTACGGTGTCCAATACCACCCTGAAGCCATTTTATCTACGGATGGCAGGAAGCAATTATTCAACTTTATCAAGATCGCATTGGAGGCCTGACCGTGCACGTACATTCAAAATTCAAAAGAAATGCCAAAGTTGAGGATTTATATTTCATCAATCCTGTTTTGACGATGACCGAAAAAAGCCACAGTCTGAAGGAGGCACTGGCCATCGCGGAATCATATATGAACGACGGTTATTATGTGGTCAATGCAATCACATATGAATCATTCAGCCCTGAGGGTGAGCAGTTCATCATCGGGGTTTTTGACGAAGCGACCGATCATGAGACTTTCATAAGCACCAGACAACCCGGCGCTTATGAAATGACGCGGCCGGAATTCACGCAGTCCAGGGATGAAATCATTAAAAATATCGAACAGGTGCGGGATTACATCCGTGACGGCCACACTTACCAGGTCAATTACACGACGAGGCTGAAAGGCAGGTTCCGCGGGGACGGGCACACTTTATTCGAGACATTGATGTCATCAAATAACGGTGACTATGCAATGTACATCGAATACGGGGACGAACAGATCGTCAGCTGCTCTCCGGAGCTGTTCTTTGAGGTTGATGCGGGCAGAAAAATCAGGACACGCCCGATGAAAGGCACGGCGCCAAGGGGCGAAACGCCGGCCGAGGATGAGAGGAACCATGAATTCCTGAAAGCATCGAAAAAGGACAGGGCGGAAAATGTGATGATCGTGGACCTGCTCAGAAATGACATTTCAAAAGTGGCGGCAAAAAACAGTGTCAATGTGCCGGCACTTTTCACAATAGAAGAATATGCGACCGTCTTTCAGATGACTTCCACCGTCGAAGCGGATCTCAGAGAGGATACAGGCATAAACGATATCATGGCAGGGTTGTTCCCGTGCGGCTCCATCACCGGGGCACCGAAGATGTCGACGATGAACATCATCAATGCACTGGAGGCCACCGACAGGAAGTATTACTGTGGTACACTCGGCATGATGTATCCAGGTGGGGAAAGTGTATTCAATGTACCGATCAGGACTTTATATATTGATGGGGAAAATTATATTTACGGTGCCGGCGGCGGCATCACCTATGATTCGATCCCGGCTTCGGAGTATGACGAAATCGTTGCTAAAACAGCTTTTTTGAAAAATGCCCACTTCAGGTTGATTGAGTCCATGCGTCTCGAAGACGGCATGGTGCGGCGTCTCGACCGCCATGCTGCACGCATGGCGGCCTCGGCCGATCATTTCAATTTCAAGCCATCGGATCTCAGGGCGGCGGTCCTTCAGCATGTGGAGTTTTATGGGCTGAAGCACGGCATATACAAACTCCGGGCGACGCAGGACGAACACGGTGAAGTGGCCATTTCCCATTCTCCCATCGAGGATGAAGAGGCGGCCGGTGCACTGCTGCACCGGAAACCGATGTATGGAGTGCCGGAGTTCATTGAGAATAAGACGACGGTGAGATATCATTACAAAATACCAAACAATGACTTCAAAATCATTTTATATTATAATGAGGACCAACAGCTGACGGAATTCAATATAGGAAATCTTGTCATTATGGAGGATGGCGATTACTTTACGCCGTCCGCGGGGGCCGGGATTTTGAACGGCGTGATGAGGCAGTCTTTGATCGACGAGAGAAAAATCACCGAGAAAGACTACATGCTGGATGATTTTATTGAAAAGCATGAATCGGGCCGGATCACCGTCTATTTAATCAACAGTGTCCGTGGTTGGGTGAAGATCAGACTAACAATACAGAGGTGAAACGATGTTAACATTTTTGCTGATACTGCTGCTGATCGGTATCGTATTATTCACGCATTTCGTTGTAACTTATTTAATGGAAAATAATCTTAAGATAATTGGCGTACTGGTCGGCTTTGTCGGTCTGATCACAGCGGTGATCATCACGTATTTCATCATCACCAACATCACCGGCTTCGTTGCCGGTGAGCTGGAATTTTTCTATAATAACTGATTTCTGGAGGGAAGAAGATGTTTTTTGCCAATGGTGACCGTGCTGTTACATATCAGCAGAGTGAAGTGATTGACGCAGCAGTGCTCGAACGTTTGAAAAATGCATTCAATAAGACGGCACACGTATATTTGACCGACATGATCACAACGGAACATACACTGACTTTCATTTATGAGCCGGTGAAGATCATGGAGGCCCACAATACGATCGAACCTTATGGTATCGTGGTGGAGGAAGCGCGTAATTTTCTAGTTGAGAAGGGGTTTTTAAAGTGAGTTTAATCATTCAGGACAGCGGTCTGTTTTCAATCGTTCAGAGCCTGCATAAAAGACCTTCCTCAAGCGGAGGGGAGTATAACGGTGCATGTGACAGGCTTGCACATCAGCTGGCGAATCAGCTTGTCGGAAATGATCCGGATGCGCTGACCATCGAGATGACGGTGAGACCCGCCACGATCAAATTCACGGAGCCGACGATCATCGCATATTCCGGCGCAGAATTTTTCGGCACCTGCAATAATCAGCCGGTGCACCCGAACAGGATCTATCTGTTCGACCGCGGCGATGTCCTGAAATTCGTGGATACACCAAGAGGCAACAGGATTTATCTTGCGGTGGCAGGAGGCCTCAAGGTTGAAGGGCCAAATATCCTGAAGCCGGGTGATGAAGTGATGATGTGCCGGGACTATACAAGCCGGCATGATGAGCTGTTCAACATGCTCCGCAATAAGAATATGGTGAACTGGGGTGTAGACACCTATTCTCTTGTTGAAATCTACATTTCTGATCTGTTCCATATCGTCAGACGTCCGGATGTGAGCGATGAAGTTTATGAAATGCTGGAAAGTGCGGAATTCAAAGTCTTGAAAGAGCAGAACAGGGTGTCGCTGCATCTGACCGGGAAGAAAATTGCGCCGGCCCCCTCAAACATCATGCACCCGGGCCTCAAAGGCGGGGTGTATCTGGCAGGCGGGGCGCCTATACTGGCATTGAATGATTTCAATCAATCCACTACGGCCGAACACATCGGCACGATACCTTCCTACCATATGCACAAATTGTCGCAAAAACGCACGGGTTCCAGACTGAAATTCAAAGTGATCGATTGTGAGGATTCCCATGCAAACCTGTATGCCCAGGACCTGTGGGTGAAGAGCCTGTTCAAAGCGATTGATTATAAATTATCAAAAGAACTCGTCAAAGAAAAAATGTAAAGTGAAACATCTGGAGTATTTCCAGATGTTTTTATTTTTAATTGATATTTAAATCAACAAAAGACCACGGATATAATGTATAATATATATCATTAATTATAGAGATAATCAGGCTTTAAACGGTGGGATGAAGTTATGATAGAGTTGACATTACAAAAATATTTTGGATTCAGGACATTCAGGCCGAAACAGCGTCAGATCATCGAGGCTGTGAACAGCGGGGCCAACACCCTTGGCGTTTTACCGACCGGCTCGGGTAAATCATTATGCTTCCAGATTCCCGGCCTTCAGGCCAGAGGCGTGACCCTGGTCATATCGCCGTTGATTTCTTTGATGAAGGACCAGGTGGAGAACCTTAAGCAGACTGGGGTCGCTGCGGAGTTTTTGAATTCCACATTGAAGAAAAAAGATGAGGCACGCATCATGCGGGAGGGTCTTGAAGGCCGCTACAAGTTTTTATACGTGGCACCCGAACGTTTCAACAACGAAACATTCCGGGAGTTTGTCCGGAAACTGGATATACCGCTTGTCGCTTTTGATGAAGCACACTGTATTTCGAAATGGGGACATGATTTCAGGCCGAGCTATCAGGATGTCATCCCGACGATCAATGCCCTGATACCGGATGCGGCATTCGTCGCCCTGACGGCGACGGCGACCGAAGAGGTGCAGGAAAACATACAGGAACTGCTGGACATCAAGGATGAAAATGTGGTGCTTTCCAGCATCAAGAGGGACAATCTGCATTTATCGGTGAATAAGACATATCAGCGGGATCAGTTCATCCTGTCCTATATCCAGGAACGTGAAGATGCTTCAGGGATAATCTATGCGGCCACCAGGGCCGAAGTCGAAAAGATATCCGCTTATCTTGCCGATCATGATATAAATAATGTGATTTATCACGGCGGCCTCAGTAAAAAGGAACGGGACAGCAACCAGCATGCGTTCCTGACCGGCGGGGTGCCGGTCGTCATAGCGACGAATGCTTTCGGCATGGGGATCAACAAACCGGATATCCGGTTCATCATCCACCATAATCTGCCCGGGGACCTCGAAAGTTATTATCAGGAAATCGGGCGTGCGGGCCGGGACGGGAAGGTCAGCGAGTGCATACTCCTGTCCAGTCAGCGTGATGTGAACCTGCATCAATTTTTCATCGACAGGTCAAACGGTTCCGAGCAGCATAAGGATCACATGCGCAGTAAACTGGACAGGATGATCCAGTATAACCGCACCTCGAAATGCCTGATGAGCTTCATGGTCAAATATTTTGACGCGGATGAATATGTGACCGCATGCGGCCATTGCGGCAACTGCCTGAGCGGAGAACGCACCTACAACATGAAAGAGGAAGCAGCGGCGGTGCTGGAACTGATGCGGCACACAGGCACCACGCTCACTAAAGAGCATATCATCCAGGTGCTGCGGGGGGAGCGCACCGAAAACATCGTATTGAACCGGCTCCATGAATCCCCTCATTTCGGGAGCATGTCCAGTTATCTGACCGGGGAGATCCATCATATTCTTGACGAACTGATTTTGAACGGTCATATCCATCATCAAGAACAGCAGCTCCATCTGGTGGATAAAAGCTGTGAGGTGCTTGAAGAGAAGCGTGATATATACACTGTACCCTTCCGAAAACAGTTCAAAGAGAAAGTCAGCATCTCCACCGCTTCTTCCCCGAACGAAATGCTGTATCAGAAGCTGGAGGCAAAAAGGGCGGCCCTTGCAAAAAAGCGGGGGCTGGAACCGGGCAGCATATTCACGGATGCGACATTGAAAGACTTTGCCAAAAAAATGCCCCTCTCCAAGCAGGAGATGATCAAAATCGAAGGTGTCGGCAATTACAAACTGAAACACTACTGTCCGCACTTTTTAAAAATCATCAGGCAGCATAAGGAAAATCCTGACGCCCGCAGGATGGGCGAAAAAAAAGAGATTCCGACTTGAAAAACAAAAATAACGATCAATTCACAGAAATTGATCGTTATTTTAATGGATGCAGCCACTTATAAACTTTCTTTCGGTTTACGGTTTTTCATATACATATAATAACTTGCCCCGAATATGATGAAGTAGCCGATGACGGACAGGATGTCGGGCACCTCGCCCAGTATGAAAATGCTGAGCAGCGCTGTGAATATGATGGTCGAGTAAAAGAATATGGATATTTCCCTGGCCGGGGCGAAGCTGTAGGCGATCGTCAGGCCAAACTGGCCGAAGGCTGCAAATATGCCTGCAAGTATCAGCATGATCCATTGTTCAAAAGTCATCGGTTCATACTGATAGATGAAGAACGGCAGCAGCGCCGCTGTTGAAAATGCCGAGAAATAAAACACTACAGTGTAGAACTTCTCACGGCTGCCGAGCACCCTCAAGACCGTATATGCACCGGCGGCCATCAAAGCACCGAGCAGTCCGAGCAGCGCATAGACCGTGTCGCTCGACATGGAGGGCTTGATGATGAAGATGGCACCGGCGAGTGCGATGACGATGGAAATCATCTGATATCTCCTTATGTATTCCTTCAGGAAAAGTGCGCATAGGAGAATCGTGAAGAACGGGCTCATCTTATTCAGGATTTCGGCGTCGCTGAGCACCATGCGGTCAATCACATAGAAGTTCAGCAGAACACCGCCGAGACCGAGGGCGGAGCGCAGCAGGAGCAGCCCCTGGTTCTCCTTGTGTCCAAAAAGCTTTTCCTTATAGTAAATGACGAAAATTAGGGCGATCGCCATCGAGATGAAATTTCTGAAGAAGGTTTTCTGCACAGTCGGCAGATCGCCGCTGTACTTCACGAAGAAAGCCATCAGACTGAAACCCAGTGAAGATATGAGCAGCGCAATGATGCCTTTTGTAGTGTTACTCATGACAGATCAGGACTCCTTATTTCAAGTTTGCATTAAATTTCAATAAAAAAATGAGGAATTAAAACTTCCAAAAAAAATATATACTATTTCTTGATACAGTATATCATAGTCACCTCAATGCTTAGCCGAATTCCGGGTGTGGAATGCAGCGTGAAACTTAATGAAATAAGGAAATTTTTCCATTGATAAATAAATTTCTTTATGGCAAGATGAAACTAACGAATCAATATATAGTATGTTTAAACGTTTGGGACTACCATATATTGTGGTATACAGTAATGACGTGCTGTCTGACTTAAACAGACAAATGGTAAAAAAACACTCGAACGCATGTTCGTTTTATTTGTTTTCAGGGTAATATGATTTATGAAGGGGGATGGACGATGTGCGCATTGCATTCTACTCCATGACGGGCAACGTCAGACGGTTCATAAAAGGTTCCAGACTGGAAACACAGTATGAATTATACGAGATAACGGAAGCAAACAAAAATGATAAGTTTCCAGGACCTTTTGTACTTGTCACGAGTACTTACGGTTTCGGTGGAGTGCCGGGTGCCGTCGAAAGTTTTCTGGAAGTGAACCATACCGGCCTGGTGGCTGTTGCATCGAGCGGCAACCGCAACTGGGGCAGCAATTTTGCCAAAGCGGGCGAACATATACAGGAGCAGTACCGCGTTCCGCTGCTGATGAAGTTCGAATTACACGGCACGGACAAAGACAGAGAATCATTTAAAGAGAAGGTAGGGAGTTTTCATGAAAGTATTGGACGAGAAGAAGTACAATCATATTGAACTTAATAATGAAGTGACGAAGAGGGATGAATCAGGTTTCTATCAGCTCCACAAGGATCTGGAAGCACTGGAGGTCTTCATGCAGGAAGTTCAGGATAAAACAATCCATTTCGACAGTGAGCTTGAGAGGCTGCGCTATTTGGTGGACAATGATTTTTATTATGATCTGTTCAAGGAATACACTGAAGCACAGGTCACCGAGATTGTGGATTATGCAGACTCACTGCCATTCCAATTCAAGAGCTATATGGCGGCGAGTAAATTCTTCAAAGATTACACCATGAAAACGAATGATAAGAAACATTATCTGGAAGACTACAAGCAGCACGTCGTGATTGTCGCCCTCTACCTCTCCAAAGGTGATACGGACCAGGCAAAGCGCCTGATCAATTCAATGGTCGAACAGCGTTACCAGCCTGCGACCCCGACTTTTCTGAATGCGGGCCGTGCACGACGCGGTGAGATGGTGTCATGTTTCCTCCTCGAAACGGACGACAGCCTGAACTCCATCAACTACATCGACTCGACTGCAAAGCAGCTGTCGAAAATCGGCGGCGGCGTCGCAATCAACTTATCCAAACTGCGCGCACGCGGCGAGGCGATCAAGGGCATCGAAGGCGTGGCAAAAGGGGTCCTTCCGGTGGCCAAAGCACTGGAAAACGGATTCGGTTATGCCGACCAGCTCGGGCAGCGTCCCGGGGCAGGGGCAGTATATCTGAACATCTTCCATTACGACCTGCCTGAATTCCTTGATACAAAGAAAGTGAACGCAGATGAAGACCTGCGTCTTGCGACAATATCCACAGGCCTCGTCATACCGTCGAAGTTCTTCGATCTTGCACACCACAATGAGCCGTTCTATCTGTTTGCCCCGCATACGGTGGAGAGGGAGTATGGCGTCACACTGGATGATATGGATATTGATGAAATGTATGATGAACTCGTTGCCAACGACAACGTCAAAAAGCGTAAATTCGATGCGCGGGATATGCTGAACACGATTGCACAGACACAGCTGCAGTCCGGCTACCCTTATATCATGTTCAAGGATAATGCGAATAAGGTGCACCCGTTGAAAGACATCGGGAACATCAAAATTTCGAACCTCTGTACTGAAATCTTCCAGCTGCAGGAAACTTCCACAATCAACGACTATGGTGTCGAAGATGAGATCAGAAGGGATATCTCATGTAATCTGGGCTCACTGAACATTGCGAATGTCATGGATTCGAAGAAAGTCCGCGAATCCGTCCACGACGGCATCGAAGCGTTGACGGTCGTAAGTGATGACACTGCAATCGCAAATGCCCCGGGTGTCAAAAAAGCGAACGATGAATTGCATTCGGTCGGCCTGGGTGCGATGAACCTGCACGGTTATCTGACTAAGAACAAAATCGCTTATGAATCGGAAGAAGCGAAAGATTTTGCCAATGTCTTCTTCATGATGCTCAACTACCACTCATTGGAAAAATCAATGATGATTGCAACCGAGCGCGGTGAAACATTCAAGGATTTCGAACGTTCGGACTATGCGACCGGCGAGTACTTCGAGAAGTATGTGAATCATTCGTATGAACCGCAGACGGAGAAAGTGAAACCTTTATTCGAAGGCATCCACGTCCCGACGAAGGAAGACTGGGCGGAATTGCGTGACCAGGTGAAGGGAAACGGCCTTTACCACGCTTACCGTCTGGCGATCGCGCCGACACAGAGTATTTCCTATGTCCAGAATGCGACGAGTTCAGTCATGCCGATCGTCGATACGATCGAACGCAGAACTTACGGCAACTCGGAAACGTTCTATCCGATGCCGTTCCTGTCGAAGGAGAACATGTGGTTCTACAAGAGTGCGTTCAATGTCGATCAGATGAAGCTGATCGACCTCATCGCGACAATCCAGGAGCACATCGATCAGGGCATCAGTACAATCCTTTACGTAAACTCGGAAATTTCAACGCGTGAACTATCAAGACTCTATATTTATGCACATCATAAAGGTCTTAAATCCCTGTATTATACAAGAAACAAATTACTCAGCGTTGAAGAATGCACAAGCTGTTCAGTTTAATAGATGAAGGAGCCATATAAATGATAGCAGTAAACTGGAATAAAGAAGATGACATGACCAATATATTCTGGCGTCAGAACATCTCACAGATGTGGGTGGAGTCGGAATTCAAAGTATCAAAAGACTTAAGTTCCTGGTCGGGGATGTCTGATGATGAGAAAGACACTTTCAAAAAAGTGCTTGCAGGTCTGACGGGCCTCGACACACATCAGGCGGATGACGGCATGCCGCTCATCCTCCTGCATACGGAAGACCTGCGTAAAAAAGCAGTCTACTCTTTCATGGGGATGATGGAACAGGTGCATGCGAAATCCTATTCGCATATATTCTCGACACTGATCTCTTCAAAGGAGACGAACCAGCTGCTGGACGAGTGGGTATTGAATAATGAACACCTTAAATTCAAATCCGATAAAATCGTCAGCCGCTACCATAAACTGTTCGACAGGAACGCCTCGGTATATGATCAGTATATGGCGCGTGTAGCGTCCGTGTTCCTTGAATCATTCCTGTTCTATTCGGGATTCTACTACCCGCTTTATCTGGCGGGTCAGGGCCGCATGACGACAAGCGGGGAGATCATCAGAAAGATCCTGCTGGATGAATCCATCCACGGCGTGTTCGTCGGTCTGGATGCCCAGAGCCTGAGAGCAGAGATGTCACAGGAAGAGCAGCAGCGTGCGGACACGGAGATGTATGAACTGCTGAAGGCACTGTATGCAAACGAAGCTGAATATACAAAAGAGCTTTATGATAAAATCGGCCTGACGGACGATGTCATGAACTATGTCACTTACAATGCGAATAAAGCACTCGCAAACCTCGGGTTCGAACCTTATTATGAAGAAAAAGGCTTCAATCCGATCATTGAAAACGCACTGGACACGACCACGAAGAACCACGACTTCTTCAGCGTAAAAGGAGACGGTTACGTACTGGCGTTGAACGTCGAGCCACTTCAGGACGAAGATTTCGTATTTGAAACTTAAGATATATTGATGGGGCCCATGGAAAACTGCTTGTTTCCGTGGGGCTTTTTTGTGATGGCAGGAGGCGGCAACTTCAAAAGTCGATGAAACGGCTCTGGCATACTGGGGATGATCGAAATCGGATTCTGGATTCGATTAAGTCAGGCTGAAGTCATGTTGATAATCGAAATCCGTCCCGTTAATCGATTAAGTCAAGCTGAAGTCAAGGAGATAATCGAAATCCGTCCCGTTAATCGATTAAGTCAAGCTGAAGTCAAGGAGATAATCGAAATCCGTCCGGTTAATCGATTAAGTCAAGCTGAAGTCAGGGAGATAATCGAAATCCATCCTGTTAATCGATTAAGTCAAGCCTGAAGTCAGGGAGATAATCGAAATCCATCTCTTTAATCGATTAAGTCAGCCTGAGATTAGAAGGATAATCGCAATTTACAGAATAATAAAACATATATAGGATTCTTTTGTTGACAATCCCTATTATTCCTATATGATTAGGTTAGAGTTTTTCAACTGAATATAATTCTTTCGGGGCAGGGTGAAATTCCCAACCGGCGGTTAAAGCCCGCGACCTGTACGCGATTTTATCGCGTACGGCTGATTCAGTGCAAATCTGAAGCCGACAGTCAGAGTCTGGATGGGAGAGAGAATGATGCAGACGTATTTTATACTATACGTTTAGTTTGTGTTGCTTTCATGCACCGCATTAATTAGCATACAATTTTTAAGTCCTGATGAATATTTTTCATCAGGGCTTTTTTATTTCAGGAGGGAAGACTTGGGTATTTACATGGAAAAAGCGATCGCAATGGCAAAAATCCCAGATGGCCAGACGCGCCGCAATCCGCCGGTCGGTGCCGTCATCGTAAAAGACGGTATGGTGATCGGGGCGGGCAGCCATCTCGCGATGGGGACGGATCATGCGGAAGTGCGTGCAATCAAATCATGCATCACCGACCCCGCGGGCGCGGACATCTACGTCACGCTGGAGCCGTGTTCGCATCACGGCAGGACGCCGCCGTGCACGGATGCCATCAAAAAAGCCGGGCTCAAAAGAGTGTTTTATGCGGTGCAGGATGAAAACCCGAAAGTCTCCGGACATGAAGTGCTGGAGGCGGACGGTATCCATGCAGAACATCAGCCGCATCATGAAGCGGACGCACTTTACGAGATGTTCTTCACCCACCTGTCGGCCGGGCGGCCGATGGTCACTTTGAAGGGTGCAATGAGCCTCGACGGCAAGATGGCGCTCGATGACGGCACAAGCAAATGGATCACCGGCGGGTCCGCACGTGAAGACGTGCAGCACCTGCGTCATTCACATGATGCGATACTCATCGGCGGCGGCACGCTGATGCGTGATGATCCGAGGTTGACTGCAAGGATCGAGGGTGGGGGGAATCAACCGAAACCCATCATCCTGCTTGGAGAGCGGGTGCTTACAGAGGGATTGAACCTTGAGAAGCATCCGGAGAAGCCGCTCATCTTTACATCGAATGAGGAGAACCTTAAATTCGATAATATTTACGATGTTGAATACGGCAATTTTTCATACGAGGAAATATTGAAGAAATTATACATTGATTACGATATCGGCAGTGTGCTGGTTGAAGGCGGGAGCCGGATACATACTGCCCTCATCAGCAGAGGACTTTACGACCAGATGATTTTATACATTGCCCCGAAATTATTTGGCAGGTCACGGCATGAGTTGTTTCAAGATGCCCTCAGCGGCATGGGAGAAACGATTGAGCTGGAGCTTGCAGACGTCGAAAAACTCCGGTCGGATTTAAAATTGACTTACAGGAGGAATTAGATGTTTACAGGTTTGATTGAAGAAAAAGGAAGAATGGAAGAAATCAGAAGTTCAGAGGAAGATACGGAAATGAAAATCACACACATGACGCTCGATGACATCAAAGAAGGTGATTCGATCGCCGTTAACGGTGCTTGCCTCACGGCATATGATATCAGTCCGGGGTCATTCAAGGTGACGATGATCAATGAAACGAAACGAATCACGAGCCTTGACGGCATACAGGCCGGTGACGCGGTGAACCTGGAGAGGGCAGTGAGGTTGTCGGACCGTCTCGGCGGCCATCTGGTCAGCGGCCATGTCGACGGCACCGGGGAAGTCACATCGCTGACGCATGACGGCAATGCTTTGGTCATGAAGGTGGAATGCCCGAAACGTCTGATGAAATATATGACAGATCAAGGTTCGGTGACGATCGATGGTACGAGCCTCACATTATTCGAAGTCGATCGAGGATCGTCGGTCATCACGCTGAACCTCATCCCTGAAACGCTTGAACGTACGATATTATCGGATAAGGTCATTGGCGATAAAGTGAACATTGAAGCGGATCAAATCGTAAAATATGTGGAGCATCTACTTAAGAATGGCGATGCAGATTTATTGAAAGCAGGTGGTCTGAATGTTTGACTCCATTAAATCAGCGCTCGAGGATCTTAAACGGGGCGGCCTTGTCATCGTCGTCGATGATGAAGACAGGGAAAACGAAGGCGATCTCGTCGGCATTGCGGAATATATGGGGCCTGAAGCAATCAATTTCATGGCGACCCACGGGCGCGGCCTGATCTGTGCACCGATCACGAAAGCAATAGCGGAAAAACTGGAACTGGCTCCCATGGCCGAAAACAACAGTGACCCCCACGGCACTGCATTCACAGTATCCATCGACCATACTTCGACGACCACAGGCATCAGTGCTTTTGAGCGTTTCGACACGATACAGGCATTGATCGATGATGACACCCGGGCGGCCGACTTCAACACACCCGGTCATATATTCCCGCTCGTTGCAAAGGACGGCGGTGTCCTGGAAAGGATGGGGCATACCGAGGCGGCGGTCGACCTGAGCAGGCTGGCCGGTGCGAAGGCTGCAGGTGTCATCTGTGAAATCATGAATGACGACGGAACGATGGCCAGGGTGGATGACTTGAAGACATACAAGGAAAAACACGGGCTGAAGATGATCACGATAGAAGATTTGAAGGCGTATATATCCTCATACCACCGGATGATGCTGGACAGCACAGTCAATATGCCGACGAAATACGGGCGATATAAAATGTTCGGTTTCAAAGACAGGGTGACCGGGGAGGAGCATATCGCGCTGCTGCATGGGAAAGTGCATCCGAATATGAATGTGAGGATCCATTCGGAATGCCTGACAGGTGATGTTTTCCACAGTGAAAGATGTGATTGCGGGGAACAGCTGGACCTGGCGATGAAGATCACAAGCGAAGAAGATGGTGTCATCCTGTATATGCGTCAGGAAGGCAGGGGCATCGGACTGTTGAACAAGTTGAAAGCTTACGAACTGATCGAGCAGGGATATGACACGGTGACGGCTAATGCCCACCTTGGGTTTGATGCAGACCTCAGGACTTACGAAGCGGCAGCCGGCATGCTGAAGGCACTCGGACTTCATCATGTCACCCTGCTGAGCAACAACCCCGCCAAAGTGTCCGGGCTTGAAAATGAGGGGATACAGGTCACCAGGCGCAGTCATATCATCGAAGCGAACGTCAATAACGCCGACTACTTGAATATCAAGGAAAAGAAGCTCGGCCATCAGTTATAGGAGGAATTGAAATGAATATCATTCAGACAGGCATGACAGGTGAAGGATTAAAGATCGCCATCGTTGCAGGAAGGTTCAATGATTTTATTACGGACAGGCTGATTGCAGGTGCGGAAGGTACACTGACCGCCCATGGTGTGGAGGGTGGGGACATCGACCTCGCCTACGTGCCGGGTGCATTTGAAATCCCACTCGTTGCGAGGAATCTGGCCGGATCAGGCAAATATGACGCGGTCATCGGCCTCGGCTGTGTCATCCGGGGCAGCACCACCCACTACGATTATGTATGCAGCCAGACAGCATCCGGCATCATGGAAGCCGGTCTCTCGACGGATGTGCCGGTGATCTTCGGTGTCATCACGACTGAAACGATCGAGCAGGCGATAGAGCGCGCAGGGACGAAACTCGGGAACAAGGGAGCGGACGCTGCCGGTGCAGCGATCGAAACGGCGAACCTGCTTAAAGAAATAAAGTCATAAAATGGCTATAAACTTAAGGTGCGGTCCATTTCACAAGATGCTATAGTTGTGAAGAAAGGAGTGCTTTAAATGCAGATAAAGACTTTATTATTGGGGGCATTTGCAAGTATCATACTTGTGGGATGCGGGAATGGTGAAGAATCTACCGGGCTTGGAGAAATGGATCATGATGCGCCCGAGTCCGATGAAATGAGGACCCTGGAAGTCGAACTTGCCACGCCTGACCATATTATGGCCGGCGACACCGAAGTGTTGACAGCCTATGTCACGTCGAATGATGAGGATGTCACCGATGCCGACCATGTGATGTTTGAAATTCAGGACGAGGGAGGCGACACGGTGGAAGAGATCGAGGCAGATCATTCAGGTAACGGAGAGTACACCGTGGAGTACACATTCGAGGAGCCGGGTACGTACACAGTCATATCACATGTGGATGCATACTCACTGCACACGATGCCCGACTCGGAAGTTATTGTCGAATAGTCCTGGAAACATAAATCTGTGTAAACGGATGTTTGAATGGGTATAATATTGGTATCATAGTAGCAGGAGGTCAAAATGGAACTGCATAACAAAACTTATATCATAGCCAATGCGACGTCGCCTCTTGGTTCTGATCTATCCAGGCACCTGGCGGGTGTCGGTGCAAATTTGATTCTGACAGGCTTGGACCATGTTGCATTGGATCAGCTATTGGAAGAAATACAGGAAGATTCACATGGGCAGCACAGTACAGTGATGCTGCAGCAATCCAAGGAGATCGACTGGCTGAACGTGCTGTCTGAAATAGAGCAGGACTTCGATAGCCTGAACGGCATCATCCTGATCCATACGATACACAGTGAAAGCAAATCCATATATGATCTGACGTTCGAAGAATTCAACGAAGTGGTTTATGAACACGTCTGGGGCACTTATCTCGGCACAAGAGTGCTGCGCCCGCTGTTGAAAGATGAAAGTGAAGCAAAGATCATCAACGTGATCGAACCTTCTTTCGAAGAAGTCTATGAGCGCAACTTGTATTATACCGTGACCGGGGCCATCGAAGCACTGACGCATTCCACCGCAATCGAACTCAGCAAGGAAGACATCGATGTCTACGCACTCAGTTACAGGCCTTCATATAAGGAATCCATGGAAGATTCACTGGAGAGGGCCAATCCCCAGGCCATAGATACATTGATGGATATTTTATCGGGCAGTGACGACCAGCCCACCGGTGAGACGATAATCATCAATTAAAACTACCTTACCCAAGGTAGTTTTTTCTTGGGATCGTCAATCTTACAGCTTGAAAATCGCAATATACGGTGTATAATACTAATTATGATTGTACTGATAATCATTATCAGTTAAGGATGGTGGAAATGGCACAGAAATTATTTCGTCTTGATGTATTGATTATCATACTTATAATCCTATCCATAATTTCAATGTTCATAGGAGTCATCCCACTATCAATTAACGAAATTTTCAGTTTATCGGAACAACAGCAGAACATACTGGCCAACAGCAGGTTTCCGAGAACGGTTTCCATCATCATTGCGGGTGCATCACTGGCCGTCAGCGGCTTGATCATGCAGCAGCTGACCCGCAACAAATTCGTATCACCTACGACAGCTGGGACGATGGACTGGGCACAGCTTGGCATACTGCTCGGGATCATCTCATTTCCGGCGATCAATTTATTCGGCAGGCTGGCTTTCGCGCTGGTGCTTGCGATGTTCGGAACGCTGCTATTCATGCAGATCATCACAAGGATAAAGCTCAAAGATGTGATTTTCGTTCCACTGATCGGCCTGATGCTCGGCGGTGTGGTTTCGAGTATAGCGACTTTCATTGCGCTCAGGACGAATTCATTGCAGGCCATCTCCGGATGGATGCACGGCAGTTTTTCCACCGTCATATCCGGCAGGTACGAAATTCTATACATAAGTATTCCATTGCTCATCATTGCGGTTTTATTTGCAAATCAGTTCACCGTTGCTGGTATGGGTGAAGATTTCTCGAAAAACCTTGGCATGAACTACACGAGGATCCTGTACACCGGACTTTTCATCACAGCGGCGATTACGGCACTTGTCGTGGTCACTGTGGGCATGCTGCCTTTCCTCGGGCTGATCATCCCGAACATCGTATCGATGTTCAAAGGTGATCACCTTCAGAAGACGATATACCCCACTGCAGTGCTCGGTGCAATCTTCGTCATGTTCTGTGACATTTTAGGCAGGGTACTTATTTATCCTTATGAAATATCGGTCGGTCTGATGATCGCGATATTCGGCAGCTTCATCTTCTTGTGGATGATATACAGGAGGGTGAAGACGAATGCTTAAAGACTATAAAAACAAGCTCCTTCTGGGGCTGGCCATTGCGGCGCTCCTCGTCACAGGCTTTTACATGCTGTACCAGATCGACATGGATATATTTTTCTATCAGGCACCATCGCGCATCCGGCGTATACTGGCAATCATCATAGTCGGTGTCGCCATAGCGGTTTCGACGGTCATTTTCCAGACCATCGTAAAAAACAGGATTTTGACACCTTCGATAATGGGGCTTGATTCCGTCTACGTATTCATTCAGACGACGATCGTGTTCCTGGCGGGTGTGGGTTCTCCTCTGCTTTTGAACTCCCACCTGAACTACTTCCTCAGTCTGACCCTGCTCACACTGTTCACACTTTTCGTGTTCAGGTACCTGTTCAGGCTGACGAGGAACAACATATTCATCCTGTTGCTGATCGGCATCATCCTTGGGACGTTTTTTGGGAACTTGTCGACATTCATGCAGCAGCTGATCAGCCCGGATGACTTCCTGGTGCTGCAGAATGCCTTGTTTGCATCTTTCAATGCGGTCAATGAGAACCTGATGGTCCTGACGGCCGTCATACTGGTGATCATGCTCATCATTGTATTCATGGATTTCCATTCCCTCGATGTCCTCGCACTCGGCAGGGATGCAGCGATCAACCTCGGTGTCAATTACGACAGGAAAGTTTCACAGCTGCTCGTCATCATTGCAATACTCGTTTCGGTATCGACAGCCCTTGTCGGCCCGATCATGTTCCTGGGTCTGCTCGTCGTGAACATCGCCCATGAACTTTTCAAAACATATAAACATGTATACCTTTTGATAGGGACATCATTGATCAGCATAATCGCGCTCATCATCGGGCAGATGATCGTTCAATTCGTTTTCCAGAACAGCGTGGAAATCAGTGTTATAATAAACTTGGTCGGCGGCGTTTACTTTATTTATCTAATGCTTAGGAGGGGACGCAAATGATTAGCGTCAAAGGAATCACAAAGCTGTACGGTGACAAAAAAGTGGTGGATGATGTGTCATTATCGATCGCCAAAGGGAAGATCACTTCGTTGATCGGTCCGAACGGGGCAGGGAAAAGTACAGTCCTGTCCATGATTACACGGCTGCTGGATAATGATTCGGGGGATGTGCTGCTGGAAGGTGAGAACATCTTCACACAGCCCAACAGTGAACTTGCAAAAAAGATATCCACTTTGAAGCAGTCCAATCACCTTGAACTGAAGATCACCGTCCGTGAGCTGATTGCATTTGGACGTTATCCCTATTCAAAAGGGCGGTTGACCGAGACGGACAATGCGCTCATAGATGAAGCCATCAGATATATGGAACTCGGAGAATTTGAAGACAGGTTCATAGATGAACTTTCAGGCGGGCAGAGGCAGCGCGCATACATCGCAATGACGATCGCCCAGGATACGGAGTACATCTTCCTGGATGAACCGCTTAATAACCTGGATATGAAGCACTCGGTGCAGATCATGCAGATTTTAAGAAGGCTCGTCAGGGAGAGGAACAAGACGATCATCATCGTCATCCATGACATCAACTTTGCATCCTGTTATTCGGACAATATCGTGGCGCTCAAAGATGGCGAAGTCGCAGTCAGCGGAACTAAAAACGAAGTGATCAAGAAAGAGATCCTTGAAGATATATATGAAATGGACATCAACATCGAATGCATCATGGGGCATCAGATCTGCATTTACTTCGATGAACATGCCGATGCCACAGTGGATGATTTCGTCAAGGAACAGGCACAGATTTGATCTCCCATACTTTAAGGAGGTGGTGGACTGAATATCGAATGTAATATAGTAGTAGTTTTTAGTGGGGGCTGAAAAATACTATTATTCGGAAAGAGGTAAGAGTTATGAAGTTAAGAAGTTTATATATGATGTTGGCAATGGCACTTGTACTGGTGCTTGGTGCCTGCGGAGACGCCGGAGAGGAAAGCGCTGCTTCTGAAGGTTCAGAAACGGATGAAGGCGCAGAATCCGAAGGCAGCACGGATACGGTGACGTTCGACAATACGTTCCAGGTCTCCCCTGGCGACGGCGAAGACAGTTCAGCTGAAGGTGAAGAAGTTTCAGAAACGGTTGAAGTGACCAAAAATCCGGAAAAAGTGGCGATCTTCGACCTTGGTGTCGCTTCCACATTCCAGGCACTCGATGTACAGGAAAATATTGCAGGCTTACCTAAAGGTGAAGGTGACACGTCTTTATCGGATGAATTATCAGAGTTCGATTCTGATGAGTACGCAAATCTCGGAGGACTGAAATCTCCGGACTTCGAAGAAATGGCAAGAATGCAGCCGGACCTGATTCTGATCAGCGGACGTCAGGCGACTGAGAATAACCTGACCGAGTTTGAAAGGGTGGCACCTGATGCAGAAATCGTTTATGTGGGTGCGGACAGCGCTGCATACTTTGAGGATATTGCGGAAATGACGAAGAAAATCGGTGAATTATACGAAAAAGAAGAGGAAGCCGATCAGCTTGTCGAGGATATGGAAACAAGGATTGATGATGTAAATGCGAAAGTTGCCGAACTGGAAGATGATTCAATCCTTTATCTTCAGACAAACGGAGAGAGAGGCGTTTCATTCCACGGACAGGGTGGAAGGTTCAGTTACCTTTACGATACATTCGGCTTCAGTTCAGCCGATGAGTACGACGAAGAGACAGACAATCATGGTTCACAGGTGAACTATGAATTCATCGCCAATGCAGATCCTGCAATCATGTTCGTCATGGACAGGGGCGCAGTGGCAGGCGGTGGAGAATCTACACCTGTGGATACACTGATCAACTCCACTACAGAATCTGCAAGTGCAGTTCAAAATGAAAATATCTTTGAGCTGGATCCATATGTATGGTATTTGAATGCCGGTGGTTATGATACTGCAATGGCACAGATTGAGGAAGTGGAAGAAGCGGTGGATAATTTCACAGCAGAATAAAAACGAAAAGGATGCGGTCACTGTGACCGCATCCTTTTTTAATCTCTAATGAAGATATACAATATCATACATCACTTATGCCTGTCGGCCCGCTTATAAACAGGTTCGCCGATGACCCTCACTTCAGTGTCCAGCTCAATGCCATACTTCTCCTTCACGGAAGATTGTACGAAGTTGATCAACTCTTCATAGTCCCCGGCGGTGCCGTTATCCACATTCACCATGAAACCGGCGTGTTTTTTGGATACTTCCACCCCGCCGATCCTGTGGCCCTGAAGTCCGGCATCCTGAATCAGTTTTCCTGCAAAGTTGCCCGGCGGCCTTTGAAATACACTGCCGCATGAAGGATGTTCAAGAGGCTGTTTGCTCTCCCTGCGTTCAGTCAGATCATTCATCATCGCATTGATATCTTCAATATCACCTTCGGCCAGTCTGAATTTCGCTTCCAGGATCACATAGTGGTTCTCCTGAATGTTGCTCCTGCGATATCCGAGCTCCAGCTCTTCGTTGGTCAAAGTCAGGAGTTCACCTTTTTCCGTCGCAACCGTAGCTTCAAGAAGGCAGTCCTTCACTTCACCGCCGTATGCACCGGCATTCATGTAGACTGCGCCACCGACACTGCCGGGTATACCGCATGCGAATTCCAGTCCGCTCAGCTTATTGTCCCGAGCAAACCGGGAAACTTCGATGATCGCCCGGCCACTGCCGACGCTGATGACGTCATCAGCCAGAGTCAGATGGGTCAGCTCCAGCAGGTTCAATACGATACCGCGGATACCGCCATCCCGGATGATGATGTTTGATCCATTCCCGAGGTAAGTCACCGGGATATGATTGTCATGACAGTACTTGAGCAAAGTGCTGACATCCTCAAAGTCCTTTGGGGTCACATAAAAATCAGCGGGCCCGCCTGTTTCTGTATAGGTGTAATTTTTTAACGGTTCATCGATTTTTATCGTCGAGTTGGTTAATTTCGTCTTTAAATCTTTCTCGATCTGAGTCTTATCCACACTAATAATTCCCTTCAAATATACGATTCAATTATACTATTCATCTCAAATATACGATTCAATTATACTATTCATCATTATAAATGAAATGGACGGATTTTGAAACTGGGATTTGGAGAAGTTTGTATACAGGTGCCGGGTATGTTATATTTCTACTATAATTTTGCCTCAAATGTTTCATATATATATAAGGATGTGAAGTATGTGAAAGCAGGATCTAAAATGACTTTCACCCTATTGTTGTCGGGCATCTCCATTTTAAGTGCATGCAGTGATCCCATGGTACAGGAAATGGAAAATTATCAGGAGCAGATGGATGATCTCCATGATATAAATGAAGAAGTGACCGGTCACCTCGATGACATCGACAGCGAAGAAATCATAAATCAGGTTTCAAGCATGGATTCTGCTTCCGGAGAGGATGAATTCGACAATACGGCAGCTGAACTGGAAGGGGAGGCCCTGCCCCTGGCGGAAACACTGAAAGAAGAAGCTGAAGCAGTCGAAATCAGTGAGGAGGAAATCCAGGAGATGCATGAGGGTTTCATTGAAAGTGCAGAGACCAAGCACGATTTTACAAAGCAGCTGAGTGATTACCTGATCACTTATCAGGACTCGTTGGCGGCAAGTGAAAGGTTGATTGCACTGAGCCAGTCATTCATGGAAAATCAGGGCGAGAGAGATGACCTGATCGAGAATGCCGGGGACGAAGAAGTGGTCCGTGAAATCGATATGCTGATAGAACAGCTCAATGAAAACAGTGAGGAACTGGACGCGGCTTCCGATGTACTGGAAGATGACATATCCATGGGGAATAAGCAGGAGCAGATTGATGAAGTACTGCTGCCAATGCTAGAAGAACATGTGGAATCGTTGAATATGGTCAATTTATCCACTCAGCAGGCGAACAGGGTGAGGAGTGTCAGCCTGGAAATGTATTATGGTTACCAGGCGTATTATGAAGAACGTAAAAATACGATGCTCTACAATGAAAAACTTCAAAATATACAGCTGCAGAACATATTATCGCTGCAGGAAAGCTATCAGAAGATGGATGAGGAATATTGGGAAAGGATGGAAGAATTGAAAGACGGGGAATGAATCCCCGCCTCTATATTTTTTTCTTACCCTGAAGCTGTGTTTCGTGCATCGGGTGGTTCGGGTCTTTCTCGATCTTATTGATGAAAATATTGCGGAAGACGAGTGTGATGACCCATAATAGAAAGACACCAAGCAACAGGAAGGATATTGTTGCGTTATTGTTGAAGTCCAGGAAGAACAGCAGGACAACTATGAACAGGGCGAGGTTCACCGTGTCCAGCAGGTTCCACCGCTTAATCGGTTTGTTCATTGTACTACCTCCAATCAAGGGATATTATAACATAGATCAAAAATTGTATTTGCTATATATTAGATTTAATGATAAATTATACTAAGTTTATAAAGAGGGTGATGAAATGTTAACCAAAGTGACAAATATTGATTCATTTGAAGCGCTTCTCGATAAAAATGAATTCTTTTTCTTCCTTAAACATTCGAACACATGCCCGATATCATCAGGAGCTTTTGAGGAATTCAAAAAATTCCATTATGAGAGAGACATAGACGGCTTTTACCTGATTGTTCAGGATCACAGGGAGCTGTCAAACTACATCAGTGAAAAATTCAATATTAAACATGAGTCACCGCAGGCATTCTATTTTGATAAGGGTGAGGCCAAATGGCATGCTTCACATGACAAGATCACTTTATCAAAACTTGCATCGGTCGAAGACTGAATGATGAACCCAAACGCCATTGTTTGGGTTTATTTTATTACGGGCAGGAACATCACCTGATTCTGTCCCATCTTCTTGGCCGCATGCAGCATATCGTCGGCATCTTTGAACAGCTTCCTTCTTGTACCCCCGGTATCCCTGAAACCGATGCCGACCGAGACGGTCAGCCTGATCACTTCGCTTTTGCCGACATGGAAATTGGTGTGCTCCACCGCATTCCTCACAGCTTCACCGAGTCGCACCGTCCTGTCAAAAGAGACATCCGCAAGCACGATTGAAAATTCTTCGCCGCTGTTCCTGTAAACGGAGCCGCCGGACGGCACATAGTTTTTAAGCAGTCCGGTGATCTGTTTGATCACGGCATCCCCTGCTTTATAACCGTAGGCATCGTTGATCATTTTGAAATTATCGATGTCGATCAGCAGCAGGCTGAGCGTTTCCGAGCGCTGGCTGAGACGGTTGACTTCGTTATCAAGGGCCTTGATGTTGCCGAGCTGGGTCAGATGGTCGGTGTATTCCTCCCTGTTCAGGCGGTCGAGCACATGGATGATCGAATGGATATCCGCATGCATGATGCTGGCCGTGAACATCACGGCGGAACTCATGAAAATGATGAGGATGAACTGCATCCATCCGAGCGGTTCTATGAAGAGGTGGATGCCGGTCAACAGCAGGACGGTAAATGCCAGATTGACCCAGGTCATCTGCTGTGTGGTGATCGACCTGAAAAAAGGTATGATCAGGATGGTGATGATGTAAAGCACACTGACGATCAATACCTCCACATGGCTCCCGCCGGTCAGGAAATGATGTGCAGCCGCGAGGATGAAGAGCGCGATCAGTTTGATGTAAAGCCTGCTCCGAATCAAAAGCAGCGGAACAAAGAACAGGCTGAAACTGTAGCCCCTGTACTCGATCGGCACAAATAAAAGGAGGATGGCCAATGATACCATCAGCGTCGCCTGAAAGGTGTCCGATGTCAGCTTGGCCGAATCCTCATTGTACTGGATACGGTGGAAGAGATAAATCATGCTTATCGTTATTGAAATGTTCAATACAAAATCCATCAACATGAATCATCCCCCCGTCCATTTAATAAAGTCAATCCAGCTCCAGATTTTCCTTGAGCTCATCCGTCACTTCCTCATAGGATTCATCATCCGGGTAGAAGTAATACAGTCCGTCCTCCTGTGAACGTTCATCGTAACCGTCGAGCAGCAGCTGCTCCAGATTACGGGCCGGTTCCTGATATGTCGAGCGCAGCGCGTTCATTTCATTGAACTGGATGTTTGTCCGGACGTTTTCCCCGAGCACGTTCAAAATATCGTTGAAGTTCGTCACTGTCTGTATACTGAGGAGCTCATCAGCAATGGCCTGTACGATTTGCTGCTGCCGCTGCTGGCGCCCTGCATCCCCGCCTGAGCCCGGGTCATATCTTGCCCTTGAGAAAGCGAGTGCCATCTCGCCGTCCATTTCATAAGTCTCGCCTGAGACGAAGGAGTAGCCCGACTGGTCGAACGTGTCGTCACTCGTGACCGTTATGCCGTCGACTTCATCAATGATGTTTGTGAAACCATCCATATTGATGGAGACGAAGTAATCGATCGGAACCTCCAGAAAGTTTTCCACAGTATCCTTGGCCATCAGGGGCCCCCCGTAGGCATGGGCATGGTTGATTTTTTCGACCGTGTCACGGCCGATGATCTCCGTTCTGGTATCCCTCGGTATGCTTACAATCCTGCCGTCACCGGTATCCGGATTCAAGGTGACCACCATGATGGTGTCCGAACGCTGGCCCGAGAGGACTTCATTGCGCGCTTCATCGTCGTCGGTGCCGAACAGGACGACCGAAACCGGCTCGCCCTCTCTGATTTCCACCTGGGCTTCCCGCAGATTGGACTGGGAGCCTTCGAATTCCGCGTCATACATCACGTTTGCCGTGCCTCTGATCTGAAAGTATACATATGCGATTAAACCGCCTACAATGACTATGAATGTTAGTAGCAGTGCGATGAGCACCTTGAAGACGGGATGCATCCCGCTTCGTCTGTTTTGTCTCATAACTTTAACTCCTTAGTTTGATTGATTATAATTATACAATGAAAAGATTATAATTTAAATATCAATTCGATTTCACATTTTGGATATGATATATTAAATTGAAAACATTATGAACGGTGATGGGTATGTATACAATTTTTCTTCTCACGATGTCATTCATGATATCGTTGATTTTAACCCCTATATTTATATGGATTGCCAGGAAGACAGGCTTTGTGGATCATCCCAGCGGCCGCAAGATCCACCTGAAACCGATCCCGCATCTTGGCGGGGTTGCGATACTCATCTCATTCGTCGTCGGTGTACTGGTCTCACGGCCGATCGAAATCGAATTTCAGCCGATCATCATCGGCGGCGCGCTGATCGTACTGCTGGGTCTGATAGACGACAAGTACGATATGAAGCCCATCGTCAAACTGGCCGGCCAGATACTGATCACCCTTGTGCCGATATATTACGGCATCGTCATCGACCGGATCACACCGTTCGGCATCGAAATCGAGTTCGGCATATTTGCGGTGCCCATCACCATAATCTGGATGATAGCGATCATCAATGCGATCAATCTGATCGATGGTCTGGACGGCCTTGCGACCGGTGTGGCCATCATCGCACTTTCAAGCATCGCATTCATAACGATCCTCCAGGGCAACATCTTCGTCATGATGATCTGCGTCATCCTGATCGGCTCATGCCTCGGATTTTTGGTCTACAATTTCCACCCGGCCAGGATCTTTCTCGGCGACAATGGTTCGATGCTCCTCGGATTCGTAATCAGCGTCATCTCATTGATGGGGTTCAAGAACATCACATTGATTTCTTTATTCTTCCCGATCATCATACTCGGGGTCCCGATTGTGGATATGCTTTTTGCGATGTTCAGGCGCTACAGGAACAAAGTCTCGATCGTCAGTGCGGATAAAAGCCATATCCATCACAGGCTCCGCACGCTCGGCTATTCGCACGTCGAGAGCGTCATCCTGATCTACTTCATGGCGATGATGTATGCCGGAGCAAGCATCATCCTGTTTCTGTCGACCGTACCCGGTGCTTTGATCATCACCACATTGGTGATACTCACAACGGTGATCATCGTCGAAGCGACGAATCTGATCGGCAATGATAAAAAACCGGTGTTGAACTTCCTGCGGAGGCTGGTCCATAAAATCGTCTCCGTCAATTAGAAGTAAAGGTGCAGGGCGGTCAGGATGAACATGGAGATGCCAAGGCCGATGTGCACTCGCCTGCTCTTCAGATTGTGGCGTATCAACTGACTGTACCAGCCGGACAGCACAAGGATGAACAGGTTCACCGATGCCAGCAGTCCGGTGAGGATCTTCATACTGCCGGGGTTGAAGCCGTAAAGATGAATGACTGTGAGAGCATGCAATGCAATGAGGACGAATGATAATGTACCTATCCAGCGGTGGTAGGGCATTATTTTTTTTGAAAAGCGGGCCAGTTTAATCTTTACGGCCCTGTCATCGACTTTCCTGATGGTTGCGAAGACGGCGTTTCTCGTCCAGTTGAAAATGAATAATAAAAAACCCGCAAAGCCGAGCAGTATATGATGATGAACGGAGTGCACCGCCAGGCTCTGGACGACATTCCAGGCCGCCCATATCACCAGTGCGCCGTTCAGTAAAAACCAGATGCTCATGATCCCACCTCCACGAAGTCATGTCAGCACGTTTTCAGCGTTCAGCGGTTCCCCGGATTCCGAGAGGTGTGTCCCCTGCGTGATTTCGTCGAGCATTCCGTAGAGGCTCCCGGCATCTTCCGTCCGTGTGTGGACGATATACGTGACCCTGTCTGTGTAGGCGGTATCCTTGATGATGTGCGGGCTGTGTTCAATCATATGTTCGAACTTGCTTGTATAAGTGTAGTCCATCGTGACCGTGACCGGAATCATCTCCACTTCATACACTTTGCCCGCACTTTTGACGACTTCACTTGCCGCCCCGGAATATGCCCGTATCAGTCCGCCGGCGCCGAGCTTGATGCCGCCGAAGTATCTTGTGACGACGACGGTGACATTATACATGAGCTCCCTTTTCAGGACTTCAAGGATCGGCACCCCGGCAGTGCCGGAAGGCTCACCGTCGTCATCGGCTTTCTGGATGAGGGCGCTTGCACCGATGATGTAGGCACTGCAGTTGTGCGCGGCATCCTTATGTCTGGATTTGATTTCTGCAATGAACGCTTTTGCTTCCTCTTCCGTTTCGGTCCTTTTTATATATCCGATGAACCTGGATTTATTGATGACCGTTTCTGTATTATCCGTACGCCGGTTCATATATTTCTGTTCCATCGTATATCACCTCTTAAATTATATTAACACATAGACTTTGACAGGTGGATTTAGTAAAATGTTCATGAGTGTGAGTGGTTTGAATGGAGGACCTTAAATGAAGATTGCAATAGTTACAGACTCGACGGCCTATATACCCGAAGAGCTGCTTCAGAAATATGATATACACACGATACCGCTCAGTGTCGTGATGGAAGGTGAAACATACAGGGAGAATGTGGATATCACCACAGAAGAGTTCTTTGAAAAGATGGCGCAGATGGAGGAGCTGCCGAGCACGAGCCAGCCCTCGATAGGTGATTACATCCTGCTGTTGGAATCGTTGTACCGTGACGGTTATACAGACGTGCTCAGCTTCCATCTGTCGGCGGAACTCAGCGGGACATACCAGAATGCGGTCGCGGCGGGCAGAAGCGTCGAAGGGATCAATGTGCACGTCATAGACAGTCAGATCGCATGCTTCGTCCAGGGCTTCATGCCCCTCTATGCGGCACAGAATAAGGACGATATGTCCCTGGAAGCATTGATTGCAGATATGGAAGAGATGAAGAAGCGGGAAAACATGAACGCCTATCTCCTCGTCGACACTTTGACGAACCTTCAAAAAGGCGGGCGTCTGTCCAACGCCCAGGCACTTGTCGGCAGTCTGCTCAAGGTGAAGCCGATCCTGGAATTCCAGGACGGGAAAATCATCCCCTATGAGAAAGTCAGGACGAAAAAGAAAGCCAAAAAGAAAATTGAAGATATTTTTGCAGAAGAGCTCAAACATCAGGAGGATAAAAACATTACAGCCGTGGTCATCCACAGCAATGCGGAAGAGGAAGGGCGCGGGTGGATGAACGAACTGCAGGAGAAATTCCCGCATGTGAAGTTCACACTCAGCTATTTCGGACCGGTCATCGCGACGCATCTTGGTGAAGGGGCACTTGGCCTCGGCTATACCAATTATGATGTGAGGATCGACTGAACGGAGGGTCAAATCAAATATTAAAGGCGCAGCTTATTTCGCTGCGCCTTTTTTTATGGAGGATATCATGTACTTCGACAGCACAGGGGACATATTTTATAAGGCATCGGGCGTCGACAGTGTCAGAAACTGCTGTCACCGTTGCCTGAATAAAGATAAGACATTGTTTTATGAATTTTATTCACGCCTGCATCAAAAGAAGGTGAAGTATTGCCTGAACTGCATCGGCCTTGGACGCTCGGATTCCGCCACACCGCTGATGGCACTGGAATCCACTGCCAGAAAAGAGAAGTGTGGGTACAGTCTGCATTTCGAGCTGACGGAAATTCAAAAAGAGGCTTCCGGCAGGGTCGTGAAAGCGATCAGGGAGGGGGAAAACCTCCTGTTGCATGCAGTGACGGGTGCAGGGAAGACGGAGATCATCTTCGAAGGGATCAGGTACGCAAGGGAAAACGGCCTCAATGTGGCTGTGGTGAGCCCGAGGATCGACGTGGTGAAGGAATTGCATCTGAGGCTGGGCGGGGCATTCAAGAAGAGCCGGATCGATCTGATGTTTGCGGGTGTCAAAGTGAAGTTCGACCACCATTTCACCGTCTGCACCGTCCATCAGCTCTACAACTTCATCGGGCATTTCGACTGCATCATCGTCGACGAATTTGATGCTTTTCCACTGGCGGGTGACTGGAATCTCCAGGGGGCGATTGCCAAAGCCATGACGGAGGCCGGCATTCTCATCATCATGACGGCGACGCCGACGAGGCGGATGCTCAAAATGACCGATGGTAATGTATTCCGGATTGCGAGAAGGTACCACGGCCATGACCTCACGATACCGGCCGTCCACTATGCCGATATCCGGAAAGGGATAAAGAAAGGGCGGCTTGATGCGAAACTGAAGCGTCTGCTTGAAGCGATCATAATGAATGACAGGAAAGTGCTGGTCTTTTTCCCGGACATCAAAATGATGCATCAGGTCCATGGGTTGATGACGGAGAGTTTCGATGGTGTGGAGACGGTCCACAGCGGGGATGCGGGGCGGTACGGGAAAGTCGAGCGCATGAGGGAAGGTGGTATCCGGATCCTCCTCACCACGACCATCCTGGAGCGCGGCGTGACGTTCAAAGACTTGGACGTGATCGTCGTCCACACGGAATATTTCCCTTCCGATACACTGATACAGATATGCGGGCGGGTCGGGAGGAAGCCGCAGGATCCGTCGGGCAGCATCCATCTTCTAACACTTTACAACACCCGCCATATACAGGCCGCGATCAGGAAGATAAAGGCTTTCAACAAAGGACGTGCTGTATTATGAGGTGCCTGTACTGCCATGGCAGGGCGGACGTGGAGATGAACCTGCTGACGCTGTTCGCCGTCCCGCGCAGCCTGTGTGGTGAATGTGAAATCAAAATCAGGGAATGGCGGCGGGGGAAGCGCTGCGGAAGGTGCCATCGCCTGATGGACGACAGGGAAGCGGAGTGCAGGGACTGCCTGTTCATCAGCAGCCGTTTCCGGCCTGTCGGGAAGATCATGTGCATGCTCGATTATAATGAAGAAGTGAAGATGCTCATGCACCGATATAAATTCGTCAGGGACGTGGCACTCGCAGAGGTGCTGTCATATTTCATCACGTTCAGACAGACGGAGTACGACCATGTCGTCCCGATACCGGTCTCGGAGCAGCGTTTTCAAAGACGCGGTTTCAATCAGGTCACCGAAGTGCTGGACCGTGCGGGCGTCGTCCATTCCGATATGCTTGAGACGGAGAAGATCAAACATCAATCGGAGCTCTCGAAACTTGAGCGCATGAACAGTTCGAACCCCTTCACTTTCAACCGGGCATATGAAGATGTTAGACTGCAGGGCACAAGGATTCTTGTAGTGGACGATATATACACGACCGGCATCACAGTCCATCATGCAGCGGAGGTTTTATTACACCATGAAACAGAGGTCGTCGATGTGTTAACGTTTTCAAAAGCGTGATGGAATATGATACAATGATGATGAATAGAAAAAGCAATTCAAGGAGGCGTGCATCATGATAAGATGTGAGATAAGAGGAGAAAATATTGAGGTGACGGATGCGATCAGATCGCATATTGAGGAAAAGGTCGGTAAACTTGAGCGTTACTTCAATGATGTACCGAATACTCATGCGCATGTAAACATCAAGACTTATAACAACAGCCAGGGGAAAGTTGAAATAACGATTCCCATGAAGGGCCTCACATTACGTGCGGAGGAAAGACATGATGATCTCTATGCGGCGGTGGATCTGATTGTTGATAAGCTGGAAAGGCAGATCCGCAAGCATAAAACCAAAATCAACCGCAAGTTCAGGGAGAAGGATCCGGAAACGGAACTTGAGCTGTTCAGAGCGGTCGAGAACGACAACGGTGACAGCCCGGAGCAAAGTGATGACGGCATTGAAATCGTTCGTACGAAAGAGTTCACACTGAAGCCTATGGACTCCGAGGAAGCGGTATTGCAGATGAACATGCTCGGTCACGACTTCTTCGTATTCAACGACCGTGAAACTGAAGGCACAAGCATTGTATACAGACGCAGGGACGGAAAGTATGCAGTGATTGAAACGAACTAGATTGCCTGAACTTTAAAAGTGGACATCAAATATTTGAATGGACAGGGCGATTCCCCTTCTAATGCGGAGGGAATCGTCCTGTTTTTATTTTCACGGAAAAAATGGTAAAATTATGTGATGTATAACGACATGTGTAAAAGAATGAGGAGAGAGCGACCTTGGGCGTACTGAATAAATTATTTGATGGTAACCGGTTTGAAGTCAAATCATTGCGCAAGCAGGCTGAAAAAGTGGATGCTTACCGTTCCGGAATGATGGAACTGAGTGATGCAGAACTTCAGGCTAAAACAGATGAATTCAAAGAGCGATTGAAAGATGTTGAAGATGATGACAAAAGAGAAGAGAAGCTGTTGGATGAGATGTTACCGGAAGCATTCGCAGTGGCGCGGGAAGCTTCACGGAGGACGCTGGGACTTGAACCGTTCCTTGTCCAGATCATGGGCGGCATCGCTCTTCATAAAGGTGACATAGCAGAGATGAAGACCGGTGAAGGTAAGACGCTGACCGCGACCATGCCGGTGTATCTGAACGCGCTGACGGGCCGGGGCGTGCATGTAATCACCGTAAACGAATACCTCTCGGCAACACAGATGGAGGAAATGTCGGTATTGTACAACTTCCTCGGGCTCACCGTAGGACTGAACCTGAACCAGAAAAACAGTGAAGAGAAGCGCCATGCTTTTGCACAGGATGTCACCTATACGACGAATAATGAACTCGGTTTCGATTATTTGAGGGATAACATGGTGACCTACAGGAAAGACCGCGTGCTGCGCGAACTGAACTATGCGATCATCGATGAAGTCGACTCGATCCTGATCGATGAAGCGCGGACGCCGCTGATCATCTCGGGCAAGGCAGAGCAGTCCGAGACACAGTACATGCAGGCGAATGCTTTCGTCAAAATGCTGAAGATGGATGAAGACTTCACGTATGATGTCAAGACGAAAGGCATCCAGCTTACCGAGTCGGGCATCCAGAAGTCGGAGAAATGGTTCAAGGTGGACAACCTGTTCGACGTAAAACATGTGAATCTCCTGCACCACATCAACCAGGCGCTCAAGGCGCACTTCTCGATGGAGAGGGATGTGGATTATGTGGTGGAGGAAGAGAAAGTCGTCATCGTCGACCAGTTCACCGGCCGTACGATGAAAGGACGGCGTTTTTCGGATGGACTGCATCAGGCGATTGAAGCCAAAGAAGGCGTCGATATTCAAAATGAATCAAGGACGATGGCCTCGATCACTTTTCAGAACTTTTTCAGGCAGTTCAGGAAACTTTCAGGCATGACGGGTACTGCGAAGACGGAAGAGGAAGAATTCATCAACATCTATAATATGAAAGTCACACAGGTTCCGACGAATCAGCCGATCGCCCGCGAGGACCGCACAGATAAGATATTCTCAAACAAGGAGTTCAAATTCAATGCGGTGCTCAACGAAGTCATCGAAAGGCACCGCAAAGGCCAGCCGATACTGATCGGTACGGTTGCGGTGGAAACGAGTGAACTGATTTCAGAAATGCTGCGCAAAAAGGGCATCCGCCACAATGTGCTGAATGCAAAGAACCATGAACGCGAAGCCGAAATCATACAGAATGCAGGCAGGAAGGGTGCGGTCACCATTGCGACGAACATGGCGGGCCGCGGTACGGACATCAAGCTTGGCGAAGGCGTAAGGGAAGCCGGCGGTCTTGCGGTCATTGGTACGGAGCGTCATGAATCCCGCCGTATCGACGATCAGCTGCGCGGCCGTGCCGGCCGTCAGGGAGATGTCGGCATCAGTACATTTTATCTTTCACTGGAAGATGATTTGATGAAGCGTTTCGGATCGGAACGCATCCAGGGCGCGATGAACCGTCTCGGCATGTCCGGTGAAGAATTGACATCCAAGATGATCTCAAGGGCGGTTGAATCTTCCCAGAAACGTGTGGAAGGGAACAACTTCGATGCCCGTAAAAGGCTGCTGCAGTATGATGACGTACTGAGGCGCCAGAGGGAGATCATCTACCAGGAGCGTAATGAGATCATTGATAACGAGGATGTCCGTGATCTGCTGATGGGTATGGTGGAATCATCCGTGGAACGCACGATCAGCTTTTATAATCTGGAAGATGAGGAAAACATCGACTATGAGCAGTTTGTGAACACATTGAATGATCTTTATTTCCGCGAAGAGACAGTGACTGAAGATGAACTGAAGTATAAGGAATCCGATGAGATTTTCGAGATGTTGATGGAAAAAATCGGGCATGAACTGGAAGTGAAGGAAGAGAAGCTCGGCGAAGAGAAGATGCGTCTTTTTGAACGCATGATGATGCTCCGGACGATGGACAGGAAGTGGACCGAGCACATCGATGCCATGGACCAGCTGCGGACGGGCATCCATCTGCGCTCCTACGGCCAGATCAATCCGCTCCGCGAATATCAGAATGAAGGACTGCAGATGTTTGAAGACATGCTTGTGGCGATTGAAGATGATATCGCGAAGTATGTATTGAAGACACAGGTGAGGTCCGATGAGGAACTGAAGCGGGAGCAGGTCGTATCGAAGAGTGATATGAAGACCGGGGACGGCAAACCGAAAGTGAAGAAAGCGCCGAAGAAACGGGAAGTGAAGGTCGGACGCAACGACCCGTGCCCGTGCGGGTCAGGGAAAAAATATAAAAACTGCCACGGCATATAAAGGAGAATATTATGGAACTGTCAGAAATCAAAAATTTTATAGAAGCGAAGAATGAAAAACTAAAAGACTTCAGGGGGTCTCTTTGACTTAGAAGAGAAGGAGACCCAGATCAGGGAAAATGAAGAGGAGATGCTTCAGCCCGAATTTTGGAACGATCCGGGGGAAGCGCAGAAGCTGATTGATGAGAACAATCACATCAAGAAGATTGCAGACGGTTTCAATGAACTTGTGGAACTGATCGATGATATAGAAGTGACGCACGAACTGCTTAAAGAAGAATATGCCGAAGATATGAAAGCTCAGCTTGATGAGGATGTGAAGACAGCAGAAGAGAAGTTCAATGAATATGAGCTGAACATCCTTTTGAGTGATGAGCATGATTATCTGGACGCCCTGATTGAACTCCACCCCGGGGCCGGCGGTACGGAAAGTCAGGACTGGGCGGAGATGCTGCTCAGGATGTATCAGAGATATGCTGACCAGCAGGGTTTCAAAGTGGAGACGATCGATTACCAGGCAGGTGACGAGGCCGGGGTCAAAAGTGTGACCCTGTCGGTCAAGGGGCCGAATGCCTACGGCCTGCTGAAAGCGGAGAAGGGCGTCCACCGGCTCGTGAGGATTTCACCGTTCGACTCATCCGGCAGAAGACACACATCATTCGTCTCATGCGAAGTCACGCCGCAGTTCAATCATGAGGACATCGAAATCGAAGTGAGAAGTGAAGACATCAGCGTCGACACCTACCGTTCCAGCGGGGCCGGCGGCCAGCACGTCAACACCTCCGACTCGGCTGTGCGCATCACCCACCATGAGACAGGCATCGTCGTCACGTGCCAGAATGAAAGGTCCCAGCTGAAAAACCGGGACCAGGCCATGAAGATGCTGAAATCGAAATTGTATCAGAGGGAACTGGAAGCCCAGCAGGCAGAGATAGATGCGATCAAAGGCGACCAGAAAGAGATCGGCTGGGGCTCCCAGATCCGCTCGTACATCTTCCATCCTTATTCAATGATCAAGGACCACCGGACGAATCACGAAGTCGGCAATACGGACAAAGTGATGGACGGCGATCTGAACCCGTTCATTGAGGCATATTTAAGACAGAACATATAATAGCGTGATCAGGCACCCCTGCGGGGGTGCTTTTTTTGGACCCGGAAGCTTTGAATACATGTCATTAACATGACATTACATTTAATGTATTTATGTTAACATCAGACTCATGTCCGGTGGAGGTGTCCGACCTCAGAATGAAAAGTTTTTCTTGTGGGAAGGGTTATTTTACGTCAATATTCCTTTAAAAAAATATTGGTTTCCCTTTGTAACATTCATGTCATGTGAAAGGTGCGAATGCCTTTAAATCAATGTTTTATGCTGTAATAAACAGCCCCTTATATTACATTTGTCCATTTCAGGTTTCGTTTGTTTTACAATCCCTTTACATTGCCCACAAATTAAAATTTCTGTGCTATAGTACTACACATGGATTTAACAAGACGGGTACGGCCCATCAGTTACCGTACAGAACCACTTGTTTTACAATAACTTAGGATATTTCTGTAGGAGGAAATTTTTATTATGAAGAAAACAATAGTATCTATAGCAACTGTTACAGCATTGACAGGCATTGCTTCATCAAATATATCAGCAAACGAATACGTACCGGCAGAGGTACAGCAGAATCAGGATTATACTTATAATTATGAAACAAACGGCGACAGCTATTCCTACTACTGGTATTACGGCAACACCGACGGCAGCCAGTATGCCAATGAGTACGGTTCAAACACAGGACAGGCTCAAACACAGGCGCCTGCAGCACAGTCCCAGCAGTCCACACCTGCACCTGCAGTGAGCGAAGCGCCTGCACAGGACGTCCAGGCACCGGCAGTGACTCAGTCACAGACATCCCAGGATGTCCAGGCACCGGCAGTAGTTGAAACTCCGGCAGCAGCCAGCAGTTCATCTTTTTCAGGCGGAACTAACTTCTACCCGGGCGGCGAGTGTACATGGTATGCTTTCGAACGCCGTGCCGAGCTTGGTAAAGCTGTCAGCGGCAGCTGGGGAAATGCCAGTAACTGGGCAGGCCAGGCAAGCGCACAAGGCCTCACTGTAAACAACTCGCCTTCAGTGGGCGCAATCATCCAAACACCTGCATACTCGAACGGTGCATACGGAATGGGCCATGTTGGTGTTGTAGAATCAGTGAACGGCGACGGCTCCATCACGATTTCAGAAATGAACTGGAGCGGCGGCCTCGGCGGAAAAACATTCAGAACACTTTCTGCGGGACAAGCAGCAAACCACAACTTCATCCACTAAAATCTGCTATACAGCAGACCGGGATCGGGACACATGTCCCGGTCTTTTTTAATGTCCACAAATATTCAACGGTTGCGCCGTGTCCGGCCGGTGATGTTATGTTAAAATAACTGCAATAACTATACTGGGGAAGTTTTGAAATGAATAAAAAACGTTTGCTCATCATCATCGCCATCGCCGCCGCTTCCCTGCTTGTGGGGGCGGCCATCGGTGCTGTACTGAATTACTCGGAAGACCAGTTTGACAACCAGGCACTTGAGACCCTGCAGTCCACGGAGGGCAGGGACAATCATCATGCCGTCGGTGAAAATATCATGGAAAATGAGCTGGCGGGGGTAATTAATGCAAATGTGCCATTTAATGATATTATAGGGAATAACGAAGTCACAGTCGTGAATTTCTTTGCCTCGTGGTGTGATCCGTGCAGACGTGAAACACCTGCGCTCAATGAATATCACCTCGATCATCTCGGGGAGCCGATCGATATCATCGGTGTCAACATCAGTGACAGCAAAGCCAACAGGGATCAATTCCTGACCGAATTCGAGGTGGAGTATCCCGTCTTTGAATTTGAGGATGAGGATCAGGCGCTTGATGACTACCAGATCCGTCTGATGCCGACGACTTTCTTCGTCGACGGGGACGGCGAGATCATCCGCGCATATATCGGCGAAGTGTCGCCGGAACTTGTGACGAACTATATCAATTTTGTTAAGGAGGCATCCTGATGGGTGTGCATCAGTATTTTAAGAGCTTGAATGATTTGGAGAAGTTGATACGCTGTCCGGGCAAGTTCAAATATCAGGAACACAATGTGGCTGCCCACTCTTTCAAAGTGACGAAGATTGCACAGTATCTCGGAACGGTGGAAGAGCACAGCGGCACTGAGATCGACTGGAAAAGCCTGTATGAGAAAGCATTGAACCATGACTACCCGGAAATCTTCACAGGAGACATCAAAACACCGGTGAAGTACGCCTCAAGTGAATTGAACACCCTCTTCCGTGAAGTGGAGGAAACGATGACCGTCAAATTCATAGAAGAGGAATTTCCCGGGGACTACCAGAAAGAATACAAGAGGCGCCTGAAGGAGGGCAAGGATGATTCCATAGAAGGGCAGATACTGTCGGTGGCGGATAAAGTCGACCTGCTCTATGAATCGTTCGGGGAAATCCAGAAGAGGAATCCGGAGAAGCTCTTCTTCGAAATGTATGAGAATTCCCTGATCACCATCAAGCAGTTCTCACACCTTGCATGTGTGCAGGACTTCATCAACAACATCCTGACCGAAATGCTGAAGGAACCGTTCATACCGAAGACGGAGCTCCTGGATATCACGGAGTCGATTCTGAATAAGGAGTTATGATCCATGGATTTATTCTGGTATATGATGGCCCTTGTGGCCCCCGCTGTCACGGTGGTTGTCCTTGCAAGGCTGATGCGGAACAAGTATGGGGCCGTCATACTGACATTCATCCTCTTTGCCGTGTCGATATACCGGGGGTTCTACCACTCGGAGTGGGTCATATACCTGGATGCAATCTCGATTGTGATCGGCTATATGCTCGTTGAATTATACAATATAGATGAAGTGGAAGATGAGTAGAGATGACCGAACAAATGTTTGTCGTTGATGCTCATTTTTTGTTAAAATAAGATACATGAAAATATTTCGGAGGCGTATTTATGGCTAATTTTGAATTGGTTTCCAAATTTGAGCCGGCAGGCGACCAGCCCAAGGCGATCGCAGAGCTGACTGAACAGATCGAATCGGGCCAGCGGCACCAGACATTGCTCGGTGCGACGGGTACCGGCAAAACATATACGATGAGCCAGGTCATCAAAGAAGTGGGCAAACCCACACTGATCATCGCCCACAACAAAACCCTGGCAGGGCAGCTTTACGGTGAATTCAAAGAATTTTTTCCGAATAACAGGGTAGAGTACTTTGTAAGTTATTATGATTATTACCAGCCGGAAGCGTACGTGCCGCATACGGATACGTTCATTGAAAAGGATGCATCCATCAACGATGAAATCGACAAGCTCCGGCACAGTGCCACGAGTGCTTTATTCGAAAGGGATGATGTCATCATCATCGCTTCGGTCAGCTGCATATACGGCCTCGGTAATCCGGATGAATACCGCGACATGGTCGTGAGTGTGCGTGTCGGTATGGAGATGGACCGCAATGAGTTCCTGAGGAAGCTCGTTGACATCCAGTATTCAAGGAACGATATAGATTTCCAGAGGGGCGCCTTCCGGGTGCGCGGCGATATCGTTGAAGTGTTCCCTGCCTCGCGTGATGAACAGTGCATCCGTGTCGAGTTTTTCGGCGATGAAATCGACCGCATCAGGGAAATCAACTATCTGACGGGGGAAGTGCTCCACGAAAGGGAGCATTTCGCCATCTTCCCGGCCTCCCACTTCGTTACGCGTGAAGAAAAGATGCGCGTGGCGATCGGACGCATCGAAAAGGAGCTGGAAGAACGGCTGAAGGCGCTCCGTGACGACAATAAACTGCTTGAAGCCCAAAGGCTTGAACAACGGACGAACTACGACCTTGAAATGATGCGTGAGATGGGATTCTGTTCCGGCATTGAAAACTATTCGGTGCATCTGACCTTGAGGCCCATGGGATCGACGCCGTATACGCTGCTGGATTATTTCGATGATTTCCTCATAATGATTGATGAATCGCACGTGACACTACCTCAGATCAGGGGCATGTTCAACGGTGACAAGGCACGTAAACAGGTGCTGGTGGACCATGGATTCAGGCTGCCGAGCGCGATGGACAACCGTCCGCTCCAATTCAGCGAATTCGAGGAGAAGGCGAGTCAGCTCCTGTATGTCTCGGCGACTCCGGGGCCGTATGAACTGGAGCATACAGAGAAGATGGTCGAGCAGATCATCCGGCCGACGGGCCTTCTCGATCCGACCATCGATGTACGGCCGACCGAACACCAGATCGATGACCTGCTTGAGGAAATCGTCAGGCGGACCGAGCGCAATGAACGTGTTCTCATCACGACCCTGACCAAGAAGATGTCGGAGGATTTGACCACTTATCTGAAGGAAGCGGGCGTAAAAGTACAGTATCTGCATTCGGAAGTGAAGACCCTGGAACGTATCGAAATCATCCGTGAGCTCCGACTCGGCACCTATGATGTGCTCGTCGGCATCAACCTGCTTCGTGAGGGGCTGGATATACCCGAAGTTTCGCTTGTCGCGATACTCGATGCGGATAAGGAAGGGTTTCTGCGCTCCAACCGCTCACTGATACAGATCAGCGGACGTGCCGCGCGGAACAGCGGGGGGCATGTCATCATGTATGCGGACAAAATCACCGATTCCATGCAGTACGCACTGGATGAAACTGCACGGCGCCGTGAAATACAGGAGGCCTTTAATGAAAAGCACGGACTCACACCGACGACCATCCAAAAAGACGTCAGGGACTCCATCAGTGCAGAAGTGGACATCAAGGCAGACAAGGTGAAATCTTCAGGCAGGATGAAGAAGATGACGAAGAAAGAAAGGGAAAAAACCCTGGAACAGCTCGAGAGCGATATGAAGCAGGCAGCCAAAGATCTGGACTTCGAAACGGCTTCTGAGCTGAGGGATGCAATGTTTGAACTCCAGGCAGAAGGGTGAATTCAATGAAAAATAAAAATATAAGCATCAAAGGTGCAAGGCAGCACAACCTGAAGGGGATCGATGTCGATATCCCCCGAGACCAGCTCGTCGTCATGACGGGACTTTCCGGGTCCGGGAAGTCGTCGCTCGCTTTCGATACGATTTATGCGGAAGGCCAGCGGCGCTATGTCGAATCGTTGAGTGCATATGCGCGCCAGTTTCTCGGTCAGATGGAAAAACCGGATGTCGATTCGATTGAAGGCCTCTCCCCGGCCATCGCAATCGACCAGAAGACGACGAGCAACAATCCGCGTTCAACGGTATCGACCATCACGGAAATCTATGATTATTTGAGGCTTTTGTACGCACGGGCAGGCACGCCGTACTGTCCGAAGCACGGTGTTGAAATCAGTTCACAGACGGTACAGGAAATGGTGGACCGGGTGATGGAACTGCCGGAACGCTCGAAGATCCAGGTGTTTGCGCCGATCATCCACGGCAGGAAGGGGCAGCATAAGAAATTGCTGGAAGACCTCGGCAAGGAAGGTTTCGCAAGGGTGTTCGTCGACGGTGAAATATATGACATCGAAGCAGTGCCCGAGCTCAATAAAAATCAGAAACACAACATCGAACTTGTCATCGACCGTCTTGTCGTGCGCGAGGGTGTGGAGCCGCGCCTCGGGGACTCACTCCAGACCGCACTGGAAAAAGGCGAAGGGAATATCGTGATCAATGTCATCGACGGGGAAGACCTTCACTTTTCCGAAAACTACGCCTGTCCGATCTGCGGTTTCACAGTGCCGGAGATGGAACCGAGACTGTTTTCCTTCAACGCGCCATACGGGGCATGCAAAGAATGTGACGGCCTCGGCATGAAGATGGCGGTCAATGAAAATCTGGTGATCCCGGATGACGGCCTGAGCCTCGAAGAAGGTGCACTTGTGCCCTGGGAACCGATATCTTCGGGCTATTACCCGCAGCTTTTGAAGCAGACATGCGAGCACTTCCATATAGACATGCATACACCTTTCAAAGAGCTTGATAAGAAGGAGCGCAACCTTTTACTCTACGGTTCCAAGGGTGAAGTGGTCACATACAGGTTCAGGCAGGAAAACGGCGTCGAGCGGACGAGGAAGATGCCTTTCGAAGGCATCGTCAACAATATTGAACGCAGGTACCGTGAGAGCCCTTCCGAATATACACGTGAAGTCATGAGCCGTTACATGCGGGAGACGGCCTGTCCGTCGTGCAAGGGCTACCGTCTCAGTGACGAAGCACTGGCGGTCAAGGTCGACGGCCGGCATATCAGCGAGAGCGTCGACCAGCCTGTGAATGATGCACTCACATTTTTCAGTGATCTGACCCTCTCCGAGCAGAACCGTTCCATCGCATCGCCGATATTGAAGGAGATCAATGAACGCCTCCTGTTCCTGCGCAATGTGGGTCTGGATTATCTGACGCTGAACCGCAGAAGCGGCACATTGTCCGGCGGCGAGGCACAGCGCATCCGTCTCGCCACCCAAATCGGATCGAGGCTCAGCGGTGTGCTGTACATCCTGGATGAGCCTTCGATCGGGCTCCATCAGAGGGACAACGAACGTCTGATCAATACGCTGAAGGATATGCGGGACCTCGGCAACACCCTGATCGTCGTCGAGCACGATGAAGACACGATGCTCGCAAGTGATTATCTGATCGATATCGGGCCCGGTGCCGGTGAGCACGGCGGGGAGATCATGGCTGCCGGCACGCCCGAGGAAGTCATGCATGATGACAACTCGATCACCGGCCTCTACCTGAGCGGGAAACGCCAGATCCCCCTCCCGGGGGATTACCGTGACATCGAGCCGAAGAGGATGATCAAAGTCAGGGGGGCACGTGAGAACAACCTGAAGAACATCGATGTTGACATACCGATGGGTGTGCTCAACCTCGTGACGGGCGTTTCGGGGTCCGGCAAGAGTACACTCATCAACGAAATCGTCTACAAGGCCCTGCATCAGGATCTGTATAAATCCAAACAGGTTCCTGGAGAGCATGACAGCATCGACATCTCCGACCAGCTTGAAAAGATCATCGACATCAACCAGTCGCCGATCGGCCGGACGCCCCGGAGCAACCCTGCGACGTACACCGGTGTCTTCGATGATATAAGGGATGTCTTCGCCCAGACGAACGAGGCGAAAGTCCGCGGTTACCAGAAGGGCCGCTTCAGCTTCAACGTCAAGGGCGGACGCTGTGAAGCCTGCAGGGGGGACGGGATCATCAAGATTGAAATGCACTTCCTCCCGGATGTGTTCGTCCCGTGTGAAGTGTGCGGGGGTAAACGCTACAATCGTGAAACGTTAGAAGTCAAGTACAAGGATAAGAGCATTTCCGACATACTTGAAATGACGGTGGAAGAAGCATTCTACTTCTTTGAGAACCTTCCCAAGATCAAACGTAAGATCAAAACACTCGTGGACGTAGGACTCGGCTATGTGAGGCTCGGGCAGCCGGCCACGACGCTTTCGGGCGGTGAAGCACAGCGTGTGAAACTCGCATCGGAACTCCACAAGCGTTCCAACGGCCGTTCGCTCTATATATTGGATGAACCGACGACCGGTCTGCACTCCGAAGACATCGCGAAGCTCATCAAAGTACTTCAGAGACTGGTGGATAACGGGGATACCGTCATCATCATCGAACATAACCTTGATGTGATCAAGGTGGCGGACAATATCATCGACCTGGGCCCGGAGGGTGGTGTCGGTGGCGGAACAATTGTTGTTGATGGTACAATTGAAGATGTCATAAAGGAACCGGCCAGCCACACGGGGCATCACTTAAAAAAATGGTTGAACAGAAACCATCAGGAGGTTAATCATGGACAGTAAAGAACGTATTTTGAAGATGTTAGAAGAAGGCAAGATCACTTCCGAAGAAGCCATACGCCTCATGGAGACCATGGATAAGAAAGAGGGTCAGGACCATTCGGCTTCTGCGGATGATGCCGGAGAAAAGAAGAAGGACGATGATGGATACTGGGACGGCGGGATGGTCAACGACCTGTTCCAGCAGTTCATGGGCGAGGTCAACAAATACGTGAATCCTGATAAGCTCAACAAAACATACAAAGATGTCAATCAGAGGGCCAATAGGACTTATCAGGATGTCAGGACGAAATTCGACAGCAACCAGCAGGCCTCCCAGGTGTTCAAATCTGTGGAGCGTGCCTTCGACTCCGTCAAGAACACCAACTTCGATTCAGTGTTTTCAGGGGGTGCGAAAAACCGTCTGATTGAAACGATCGATGAGAGTTACTCGTCGATATCCCTCGATATCACGAACGGGGACATCAAAATCGTGCCGACGGATCGTGTACAGACAGCAAAATTCGAAGTGACACCTTTTTACAGGAAACTGGATGACAAAAGGAACTATTTCCAGGATATCATCTGTGAAGTGAAGAACGAAGAACTGGTCATCGTGTCGGATATCCGCGCCGCAAAAGTGAACGTCGAGCTCAATTTGAATCCCGAAACCATAAGACGGCTGATCATTACAGGTTCGAACGGAAATGTCTCCCTAAAGGACCAGGACATCAAGGATTTGACGATCGACGTTTTGAACGGCCATGTCAAACTTGAAGATACAGTGACGGATCATGCATTCGTCAGGACTTCAAAAGGGAACATCTCCGTCGAAAAAGGCGCTTACGGTGATGTGGAGCTGATATCGATGGTCGGAACGATCAATACGGACCAGTTCAACGCAAAAGACATCACGGTTTCCGCCAATGGATCCGTCAACATGACACTCCAGAGCACGACGGATTCCGCTACGATAAACACCAACATGGGCAGTGTCAATTTGAGCATACCGCAGGGCCGTCCGCTGGAAGGCAGACTTTCGACCGTGGTCGGACAGTTGAACTATCCGCCTGAAGTCGATGCCAGATTCATGAAGCATCAGGATTTCGGACTGAAGGAACTGATGCTCGTGAATGATTCGGATGAACCGGGACTGTTCATAGAAGTCAGCACCAAGTTCGGCAGTGTAACTTTGCACAGAACCTGACGAATTATTAAAAAGACCGGAAGCTTCCGGTCTTTTTTATTTTGCTGGCCTCATTTATGAGTTAAGATAATACATAACATAAGGAATTCAGAGGTGGTTGCATGTTGAGGGTACATGAACTGATCGATCAGTTCACATTGAAGGTGGTGGCGGGTGATGAGGGGCTGACCAACGAAATCAAAAACTATGATATTTCACGTCCGGCACTGGAGATCGGGGGTTACTTCTCCCATTACTCATCGGACCGGGTACAGATCCTCGGAATGACGGAAATTTCCTTCTTTGAAAGGATGCTGACCGATAAAGAGCGGGAAGACCGTTCGAAGCGCCTCTGCCGCAAGGAAACGCCCTGCATCGTACTGGCAAGGCAGCTGCCGCCGCCTCTGGAGCTGATCGAAGCATGTAATGCGAGCAACACACCCCTGCTGGTCACGGATGCGAACACGACGACCTTTTATTCGAGGCTGTCGGGATATCTCGAAAAGGCGCTGGCGCCGGAGACCAATATGCACGGTGTACTCGTGGATGTCTACGGCATCGGGGTGTTGATCACCGGGGAGAGCGGTGTCGGAAAGAGTGAAACCGCACTTGAACTGGTCAAGAACGGACACCGCCTGGTCGCGGATGATAATGTTGAAATCAAGGAGGTCTCGGATAATGTGCTGATGGGCAGTGCGCCGAAACTCATCCAAAACCTGCTTGAAATACGCGGTCTCGGGATCATCAATGTGATGACCCTCTTCGGGGCGGGCTGTATACTCGCAGAAAAAAGGATCATGCTGAACGTCAACCTTGAAACGTGGGAAAAAGGAAGGGATTATGACAGGGTGGGCCTCGACCGCAGGAAGCTGTCGATATTGAACTCTGAAATCGAAATGCGTACGATACCGATACGCCCCGGCCGGAGCCTCGCCGGCATCATAGAAGTGGCCGCCATGAATTACCGTCTCCAGAACATGGGGTATGACGCGGCAGTGGAATTCAATGAAAGACTGAATAAACAGATCAAAGTCAACGGAGGACTGGAAAATGATATTTAATATACAGCCGCTCGACCCGGTCATCGTTTCCCTGGGGCCGCTGGACCTCAGATGGTACGGGGTCATCATAGCATTCGGCATGCTGCTCGGATTTCTCATCGCAAACCGGGAAGCGAACAAAAAGAACATGCCTGAGGGCATGTTTGTGGACTTGATGTTTTATATAATCCTATTCTCACTGATCGGGGCAAGATTGTATTATGTCCTCTTCAATCTGGATTACTACATGCAGGACCCGATATCGATAGTGATGGTCAATGAAGGCGGGATGGCAATCCACGGCGGACTCATCGGGGGTATACTTGCAGGTCTTGTATACTGCAGACGTAAGAACCTGAGCTTCTTTCAGGTCGCTGACATTGCGGCGCCGAGCCTGATCCTCGGACAGGCGATCGGCAGATGGGGCAATTTCATGAATCAGGAGGCCCACGGGGGCGAAGTGACGAGAGGTTTTCTGGAGTCACTGATGCTGCCGGAATTCATCATCAATCAGATGTACATAGACGGCAGCTATTATCATCCGACATTCCTTTATGAATCAGTCTGGAACATCATCGGTTTCGTAATTCTGCTCCTGCTCAGACCGAAGCTCAGGATCGGCCAGACGACGCTCCTCTATCTGATCTATTATTCAGCCGGCCGCTTCTTCATCGAGGGGATGCGCACCGACAGCCTGATGATCGGGGATGTGCTCAGGACTGCACAGGTGGTCTCGATCATCACGGTCATCGCAGCCATCGTCATATGGATTTACCGGAACAAGAAATACGACCTTCCAAAATACGGCGCGGTACAGGGCGTGTACGACCCTGATGGTAAGCGCAGAAAGAAGCGTTCCAGGTCGAAAGGGCAGGTTGTAAATAAGAAGCATAAAAGGAAGAATTGATATGAGGAATACAAAACGGTATAAAGTGGGGAAGTATAATCCGTTATGGAATCTATACCGGACGGTTTCATTCTTTAAAGTCGTCAGGAATTTTATCGTCATTGAAACCGGACGGTATTGTCCGTCCACGAAACTGAAGTACCGGCTGTACCGCCGGTTTTTGAACATGAAACTCGGGGAGAGGGTCTCATTCGCCTACAAGGCGATGCCGGACCTCATGCATCCGGAGAAGATCCACATTGGCAACAACAGTATAATCGGTTATAATACTGTAATATTGACCCATGAATATTTAGTGGATGAATACAGGCTTGGAGATGTCCGGATCGGTGACAACACGATGATCGGCGCCAATGTGACCGTTCTGCCGGGCGTCACCATCGGCAGCAACGTGAGTGTCGGTGCGGGCGCTGTCGTATCGAAGGACATCCCGGATCATTCAATCTGCTATGGGAATCCACTAGTGATAAGGAGAAAAACTGATGAATGATAGAAAAATAATCCCCTTCACTCAAAGTGGTTCATTTTATTTCAATCAAGGATTAAAGAAGATAGACCAACAGAAAAAAAAAGATGCTCTGAAAAACTTTGAGAGGGCGTATAATACAGATGAGGATAACCTTGCCTACTTGTCACAGTATGTATATCTGCTCGCAGAAAACGGAAGGCATGCTGAAGCTGAATATCTACTGATCAACAAATTCATTCAGCATCACTATGATGCTGAATTTTATTTTATACTCAGCCAGCTCTTTGTCATATCGAATGATCCGAACAAGTCTTTCCTGTTCGGGGTGGAGTACGCGAAGCATTTTCCGGAAGCGGGTTATCATGAAGAGCTTGAGAACATGTTCGATCTGGCAATCGAAGACGAGGATGAAGTTGAGAAAGAGGCGGAGCGTTTCGTCAGTCATCATATCTTCCAGCATCTGTTCATGAATGCCCGCATAGATGAATCACTGGAGTATTTATCAACACTGCCCCCGGGGCTTCAGGAGGAACGCACCTTCAGGAACTTGAAGGCGATGGCTTACCTGTTTTTGAACAAGTTCGACGAAGCCTATGAATTGCTGCAACAGCTGCATATGGAGGACAAGACCGATATGCACGCCCTCAGCCATCTTACGCTGCTCTACTACCATACAGGCCAGCAGGAGGAATTCGAATCAAATTTAAAGAAGCTGGAAGTCGTCGAACCGCTTGATGATGACTCCAGATTCAAAGTCGGTCTCGTACTGAACTTCCTCAAACAGTACCCCAGGTCCTATGAATTATTGTACCCGCTCTATAAAGGCCAGCAGTTCGTCAGCTTCCAGCTTCTGCATGCACTGAGCTTTGCAAGCTACCATACGGACAGGATCGAGGAGGCCCGTATGTTCTGGGAGAAGATGCAGAACTTCCACAAAGTGAGTGATGCCTTCAGCCCCTGGGAAAAGGAGAAGGCCGCTGAACTGATCACCGTCACGGCCGAAACCCACCTTCATGAAGATGATGTGCACCTCAGGCTGCTCGGTCTATACAAGCTCCATCTGATCAGGCCGAGGGAGACGATACTCGGGCATCCGGTTTGGGAAACCATCGAGGCGATGGATGACTATGAGAAATTATACGTCACTTTCCTCTTCCAGGGTGTCAAACTCGTCAGGCTCGGCAAGATGCATAATGGCCTCGAGATATTGCGGTCTGCGGGCTATGGGAGTGATGAAGACCTGCTGCAGTGGATGGATACATTTCACCTGTTGTACGATAAGATCAAGGATTTCGAAGATATTTCCTCACTGGTCGCGGCGACGATGTACCTGTATCCGCAGGGAAGGAAAATCACAAAAAAGCGTATGACGGAAGAATTCGGCATCACCGCATACAGGCTGAACAAGGCGATAGATATAATCAGGCAGATATGATGAAAGTGATTTGAAAAACGTCTATAATATTGGTGGTATGAAAATGAAGAAACAATCACTGAAAAAGTAAGGAGATTTGAAATGGCGGAAGAGAAAATACATGATGTGGTAATAATCGGTGCCGGGCCGGCGGGGATGACAGCTGCCGTCTATGCATCGAGGGCGAACCTCGATACGGTGATGCTTGAGAGAGGTGTGCCTGGCGGACAGATGGCGAATACGGAAGATGTTGAAAACTATCCGGGGTTCGATTTCATCACCGGGCCGGAACTGTCATCCAAGATGTTTGAGCATGCACAGAAATTCGGGGCACATTACAAATACGGCGACCTCAAATCAGTGGAAGACCACGGGGAGTATAAGACACTCATCACGTCTTCCGAAGAGATCAAGGCCAAAACGGTCATCATCGCGACGGGTGCCGAGTATAAGAAAATCGGCGTACCGGGGGAAGACACCCTTGCCGGCCGCGGTGTGAGCTATTGTGCCGTATGTGACGGTGCATTCTTCAAGGAGCGTGAACTCGTCGTGATCGGCGGCGGAGACTCGGCTGTGGAAGAAGGCGTGTACCTGACGAAGTTCGCAAGCAAAGTGACGATCGTTCACAGACGCAACGAATTGCGTGCCCAAAAGATACTTCAGGACCGTGCGTTCAAAAATGAAAAAATCGAATTCGTATGGGATACCGAGCTTCAGACGATCAATGGGGACGACAAAGTCAAAAGCGTCACACTCCTGGATAAAAACACCGGAAACACATATGACTATGATGCAGACGGCGTCTTCGTCTATATCGGCATGAAGCCGCTGACCCAGCCGTTTGAAAACCTCGGTATTCTGAATGAGTTGAATTATATCGAGACCAATTCCGAAATGGAGACGAGCATTCCGGGGATCTTTGCTGCAGGGGACGTCATCGATAAGACACTCCGTCAGATCGTCACAGCAACAGGTGACGGCAGCATAGCTGCAGAAAATGCCCAGAAATATATCGAAACACTGGCGGACTGACCGTGTGGGAAGGCAAAAATTGATATTTTTGCCTTCTTTTTGATTTGATGTCCTGAACAGCATGATTGTAAAAAGTAATCAAATCCAGTATCATGATGTACCGGCTGTATTCTTTAGTTCGGATGTTTAATGAGTTAAAATGAAGTCAGACTAAGAACAGGATGTGGAGCCAATGAAGAACTTGATCATTCTCACAGGTATGAGCGGATCCGGAAAGTCGGTTGCGCTGGGAGCACTGGAAGATATGAATATCTTCTGCATCGATAATCTGCCGCCGCTTCTGATTCCCAAAATCGTCGATCTGATGGAGACCACCGAAGGCGGAATGGATAATGTCGGACTCGGCATCGATTTAAGAGGCAAGGAATTATTCGATACACTCATCTCGGAACTTGAAAAGGTGCAGTGCAATCACCATATCGACCTCAAAATCATTTTCCTCGATACTACAAACGAAAAACTTGTGACCCGTTATAAGGAGACAAGGCGGTCCCATCCATTGGACCACGATATGAATGTACTTCAGGCGATCCAAAAAGAGAGGGAACTGCTCGATGAACTGAAGCACAGGGCGGATGTGATCATCGATACTACGGAATTGAAGCCGAAAGAACTGCGTGCCGAGATGTTCGAGGAAATCACCGGCGACGGCGACGGAGGCTTCAGTGTGAACATTTTAAGTTTTGGATTCAAGCATGGTGTGCCCATAGACGCAGACCTCATGTTCGATGTGCGGTTCCTACCCAACCCGCATTATATAGATGAGCTCCAGCCTTATACCGGGCTTGATGAGCCGGTTTACAAGTATGTGATGGGCTTCAAGGAGACGAATATATTCTACACGAAGCTGCTTGATATGATCCGGTATCTCCTTCCCCAATATTTGAAGGAAGGGAAATCACAGCTGGTCATCGGCATCGGCTGTACAGGCGGTCAGCATCGTTCTGTAGCGCTAGCGGAACGGCTGACGGATGAGCTCCGGGAGTACTATGATTTCAAAATAGTGACGGAACACCGGGATGCTCTGATTGAAGGCGTCAGAAATGAACAAAATTAAAGTCACCCTTGTCGGCGGGGGCACCGGATTAAGCGTTTTAGCGCGTGGTTTGAGGCAGTATCCGGTGGAAGTCTCGGCAATCGTCTCCGTGGCGGATGACGGCGGTTCCACGGGCATCATACGTGACCAGATCGATATGCCTGCACCGGGGGACATCAGGAATGTGATGTCCGCACTATCCGACGTGGAATCAAAACTTGAAAGCTTGTTCAACTACAGGTTCAAAAAAGAGGAGATCAGCGGCCATGCACTCGGCAACCTGATGCTGGCAGCCATGTACGATATGACGGGGGATTTTGCACTGGCGGTCGAAGAGCTCAGTGTCATCCTGAATGTACGCGGCACTGTCATCCCTTCCACCAATTTCAGCCCGAAACTCGCTGCACGGATGGAGGATGATTCGATCATCATCGGGGAAAGTTACATACCGTCAGTCCATCAGAAGATTTCGGAAGTGTTTCTACTGCCGAAAGATACGATTGCGACACCTGAAGCGGTCCAGGCGATAGAAGAGGCGGACATCATCGTCCTCGGGCCGGGGAGCCTCTATACGAGCATCATTCCGAACCTGCTGCCTTCGGGGATGAAAGAAGCCCTCATCGGCTCGGAAGGCACGAAGGTCTATGTTTCCAACATCATGACGCAGGCCGGCGAGACGATCGATTACACGGCCTCCGATCACCTGCAGGCGATCAACAGGCATATGGGCCGGAATATATTCGACTATATTATACAAAATGAAAAAAGTATGATCCCCAATCTCTCAGGCTATTATAAAGAGAAGGGGATGTCGGTGGTGACGAGTGACAAAAAGGCGCTTGAAGACATGGGTGTTTCCGTGCTCACACATGAAAGCCTGGTCAGTGTCGATGGCGGCGGGGCAGTCCGGCACAACAACGACGTGATTGCAGAGATGATTTACGATATTGCCCTGAGCGAAATCAGTACGCTGCAGTATCGTATCAATAAAGAACAAAGTTAGGATGGATGAAATGTCATTTGCATCAGATATGAAAAATGAACTCACGCGTATTGATGTGGATACATGCTGCCGGAAGAGTGAACTTTCCGCACTCATCAAGATGAACGGTGCACTCAGCTTTTTTGACGGTGAATGGATCATCAATGTGCAGACTGAAAATGCGGCCATCGCAAGGCGCATCTTTTCCCTGATCAAAAATATTTACGGTGTGGATATACAGTTGCTCGTACGTAAAAAGATGAAATTGAAAAAGAATAATGTCTATATCAGCAGGGTGAAGAAAGACGCGCATAGAGTGCTCACGGATTTGAACATCCTTGATGGGGGCATGATCACCAACACCATCGGTGATGATATCACAAAAAGCGACTGCTGCATCCGCAGTTATTTAAGGGGGGCATTCCTCGCCGGCGGTTCGGTCAACAACCCGGAGACGTCCGCCTACCACCTGGAAATCGCTTCACTCTATGAAGATCACGCCGCTGCCCTGACCGGGCTGATGAACGGCTATGATCTGAATGCGAAGTATATAGAGCGGAAACGCGGCTACATCACTTATTTGAAAGGCGCTGAAAAAATTGCGGAATTCCTGAGCCTGATTGGCGGCTATCAGGCACTTTTGAAGTTTGAGGATGTGCGCATCGTCCGGGACATGAGGAACTCGGTGAACAGGCTCGTCAACTGTGAAACCGCCAATCTGAATAAAACCATCAGTGCGGCCATGCGGCAGGTGGAAAACATTCAGCTGATCGACGAGGAAATCGGCATAGATGAACTGCCTGTGAGGCTCCAGGAGATCGCAAGATTGAGGGTTGAACATCAGGACGTGTCCTTGAAGGAACTCGGTGAAATGATGTCAACAGGTGCGATTTCAAAGTCCGGCGTCAATCACAGGTTGAGGAAACTCGACGCCATCGCCGAGAAGATCAGGAGCGGCGAAGCGATGGATTTCTAATAACGGATGGTTTTGATTTTCCCGGATGAATGATGAGTCCGGGATTTTTGTTTCGTCATCGGATGTACATATTTTGAATGGGAAAATCCCGATCATACATCTTTTAAATTGAAATGCAGATCTGCTGTGGTAAAATGGCGTACGATAACGATTTGGAGGTAGGAAGTAATTATGAAGAAATGGTTGATGATGATAACAGTTGCAGCAACGATGTCGCTTGTCGCTGCATGCGGCGATGACGACGCAGAAGAGGCACAGGAAGAAGCTGCAGGGGAAGAAGCTGCAGGCGGGCAGGCAGAAGAGATGCCTGAGCCGGATCTTGAAGGTGTACCGGATGTCGTTGCTGAAGTGGAAGGTGAGGAGATCACCAAAGATGAATTTGAACAGGTGTATACCTCCCACTTTGAGCAGGCGGCGATGATGCAGCAGATGTCGGGTGAGGCAGTCGACGAGGACGCATTGAAGCAGGAAGTTGTGGAAGGTATGGTTTCCAATGAATTGCTGCTGCAGGAAGCGGATGACAGGGATATAGAAGCATCCGAGGAAGATGTGGACCAGTTGATCGCCCAGCTCACTGAAGCGAACGGCATGGAATCGGAACAGGAGTTTCTCGATGCCATGAATGTGAGCAGCGGTATGAGTGAAGAAGATGTGAGGAATGAACTCATGAAAGAAGTGAAAGTCCAGCAGCTGATTTCCGAGGAAGCCGGGGACATTGAACCGACCGAGGAAGAGATGCAGGAAGCTTATGACGAGCAGATTGCAGCACGCGAAGAAGCTGAAAGCGAAGCCGGTGAAGAGACTGAAGCGCCGGAATATGAAGAGGTCAAGCCTCAGATCGAAGAGCATCTGATCAGGGAAAAGGAAGCTGAGATGCAGCAAACACTGATAGATGAACTGCGTGAAGAAGCAGATGTGACGGTGCATATTTAACCGTTGCCTCATCGGCGTACGGGGGCTCCCCCGGTGCCATCACACAGGAGCAAAATGAAAACCGCCGGGCTCACAGAGCTCCGGCGGTTTTCTAATTCCCGTATATAGCATCCAGGGCACCGTCGAGTGTCGGATAATGGAACTTGAATTCCCTGGCCAACAGTTTTTCGGGTATGACTTTCTGGCCCCTGACGATCAGCATCGACTGCTCCCCGAGGGCCTTTTTGAAGATGAAGCCCGGCATATCGATGAATGTCGGACGACCGAGGGCCATGCCGAGATATTTGGCGAAGTGGGCCTGTCTGAGCGGTACCGGTGCGGTCATGTTGACCGGGCCGGTGAGCTCCGCATCCGCCATGGCGTAGAGCAGTGCGTTGACCAGGTCATCCACGTGTATCCAGCTGTAATATTGGTTTCCTGAACCTATTTTGCCTCCCGCCCCAAATTTGAACGGCAGTGCCATGAGTGGGAGCACGCCTTCTTCTTTGTCGAGCACGAGGCCGAATCTGCCGAGAACGACCCGCGTCCCGAGTGACTCGAACATGCGCGCCTGTCTTTCCCATGCATCCACCACGGAAGATAGGAAATTTGACGGCGCGAATACGTCTTCTTCCGTATAGGTCACGGATTCGCTTTTAGGATAGTAGTCCACACCACTCGCATTGATCAGCACGCCGGGTTTGATGTCCGCTTTTTCAGCCCAGTTATAGAGCAGTTTTGTGACATTGATCCTCGAGTGCAAAATCGCTTCTTTATGATCGTCCGTCCATCTTTTGTTGATTGATGCCCCTGCAAAATTATAGACTGCATCGATATTCATAGGCAGGGCGTCGGTAAAACTCAAATCATACGGGTCATCCGGGTCGTATTGGATGTAATGGATGAAGGGGTGGTCGCTTGTATGCTTCCCCCGGCTTAATATATATACGTGGTGCCTGTCTTCCACCAGGGCTTCTGACAGGTGGGAACCGACCAGCCCTGTGCCTCCGGTCATTAATATGTTCATTGATGGGGTGCCTCCTTAGAATCATGTACTTTATAGACTCATACCCGAAAAGAGGACAAAATAAAAGTGCCATATGCCGTTTTGGCATATGACACTGAAAAAATCATCCCTGAACTTTTTCCGGCTCCATCACTTCGTCGATCAGGCCGTATTCCTTTGCTTCTTCTGCTGACATGAAGAAGTCGCGGTCTGTATCCTGTTCGATTTTTTCAAGGGACTGGCCTGTTCTTTCAGCCAGGATGTTATTCAACTTTTCACGGGTCCTTAAAATGTGCTTGGCGGCAATCTCAATTTCAGTTGCCTGACCCTGTGCACCGCCGAGTGGCTGATGGATCATCACTTCAGCATTAGGCAGCGCAAAACGCTTGCCTTTGGCACCCGCTGCAAGCAGGAATGAGCCCATGGATGCAGCCATGCCTAGGCAGATCGTCTGCACATCCGGTTTGATATGCTGGATCGTATCGTAGATCGCCATGCCGGCCGTCACACTGCCGCCCGGTGAGTTGATATAAAGGTAGATGTCTTTTTCAGGATCCTGGGCCTGCAGGAATAAAAGCTGGCTCACAACCGAGTTCGCGACGTTATCGTCGATGCCGGTTCCGATCATGATGATTCTATCTTTTAATAATCTACTGTAAATGTCATAAGCGCGCTCTCCGCGATTCGTTTGTTCGATCACTGTAGGTATTAAATTCATGTTTTTCCCTCCGTGTTTTAGTATTATAATTAATGCTGATTTATTTATATCATATTAGTCAAATAAGGTCAAAAGATAAAATCAGCTTTTATTTTTTCGTATTTGTTGTTATAATGAATATTGTCCAAAATACATAGCAGTTCCAATATTGATGCAGCCCCCATGGTGTAATGGATAACACGTAAGATTCCGGTTCTTAAGATAGGAGTTCGATTCTCTTTGGGGGCGCTTTGAAAAACGGTGGACGAAACGATACAGCCATAATCCTGAAGGGTATGGCTGTTTTTTTATGGAGAATGATGGCATTTTTCAAATGCCCGAAGGACATGTACGGGAGGGCCGCACTTTTGAATGAAGGTCAATCTCTTCAAAAACCGGATGATCCGCTGTATACTTGTGGCTGAAAACAAATTCGACACAAATCAGCCGTCGGCGGCAGAGGGAGTTGTGATAGACTCTGATACGAACGGCTTTTGTAAAGGGATTGCAGGGTGCTGTTATTATTCACTGTGAGAAGCAGGTGATGTGATGTGCTGAACGATATGGAAATTATCGATGAGCCCAATGATGATTTGAAGGAAAGTTATGTCCGCGACGTCTTTTTCGTGGCATTGAACTGCGGCAAGCTGCTGCTTGAGAGCGGTGCTGAAACATATCGCATTGAAGATACGATGATGCGCATTTCAAATAGTTACGGGGTCAGCAATCCCCAGGTGTTTGTGACCCCCACTGTAATCATATTCTCCATGAATGAGCATTCACTGACCCAGACGGTGCGCATCGATGAACGGACCAATGACCTCGGCATGGTGGACGTCATCAACAACCTCTCCCGGGAAATATCCGGTGGCATGCCGCTTAAAACAGCGATCAGAAGAATTGAGAGGATCCACGAATCAATTGTCTTCCCGCTCTGGCTGATGGTCCTGACCGGCGGTATGGTCGGTTTCATGTTCCTGCTGCTGTTCGACGGCGCACTGATCGATCTGCCGGCGGCGGCGTTCGGCGGTGCCCTCGGCGTATTCATCATGGAAGGCATCCTGCGCGTGACAAGAGTGAAATTCTTTACGGAATTCTTCGCCTCGCTGTTCATCGCAGTGACGGCTTACCTCTATGCCGTATACGGCCCGGGAATGCACATGGAAACGATCATCATAGCTTCAGTGATGCCGCTTGTGCCCGGTGTGCTGATCACGAATGCGATACGTGAAATGATCAGGGGGCACCTGCTTGCAGGCATCATGAAAGGTGCGGAAGCGACTTTGACTGCATTTGCCATCGGTGCCGGCGTGGCACTCATGTTCATGCTCATATAAGGAGGCGGTTGGATGTTGGTGTTCGCATATCAGTTTGTACTAAGCTTTTTCGCCTCCATGGGCTTCGGCATACTCTTCAATGCGCCGAGACGGGCACTGATCAGCTGCGGGCTGACCGGGGCTGCAGGGTGGCTTGTATATTTCACTTTCATGAATGCAGAAGTGAACCAGATTGTTTCCAGTTTTGCGGGGGGGATAATGCTGACAGCTGTATCGATCTACAATGCAAGGTACTTGAAGATGCCGGTGGTGATTTTCATTACGTGCGGGATCATACCGCTCGTGCCCGGGGGCATCGCCTACCAGGCGATGCGCAATGTGGTGCTGGAAAATTATCAGCTTGCGATTTCATTTGGAATTGAAGCGGCGCTGATCGCCAGTGCCATTGCACTGGGGATCATTACATCAGAGATGATCCATTCGCTGGTGAATGCAATTTTATCAAAATTAAAGACAGGTGAGTAAGTGTGTTGATGTTGGATTATTATACTAGAGACCGGTGCGGATTATGCGATGAGGGTCTGCTGCAGATCAAGGTGGCTTTATCCGAGCTGAGGGAGATGGATGTGAAGGTCAATAAGATCGACATCGATCTTGATGACGAACTTCAGGAAGAGTACATGGTCAGGGTGCCTGTACTGAAGCATGATTCCGAAGTCATCCAGGAAGGCATCCTCGATTTCGTACAGATTTATGATTATATAAAAGCCATAAAGGGTAAATGAGTATGGAGCGATACGAAAAGATTGCATTGTTGTATATTTCTTTGATATATTAATGATGTAATTTTTTTGTCCCTGGTGGGACGTTAAATGTCTCACCTTGGTGAAAGGTGGCTAACGGAATGTGGAAGAGACTGATCGACATCCAGAAAAGTGTAGTGCCCGACATTTTGTCTCACATGCTGAAACGCCTTGATATATTAAGCGCCATCGAAGAAGAGCAGCCCATCGGCAGAAGGACATTGTCGAAGCAGCTGGGAATGACGGAAAGAGTTTTAAGGAGGGAAGTCGAGGAACTGGCAGAAATGAACCTGATCAAGGTGGATGCGAAAGGTATCGCACTATCAGCCGGCGGCAGGGAAGTTCTGGGTGAAGTGCAGCCATTCCTCACTCTGATTGAAAGTCGTGATGACCTGGCCCTTCAACTGAAAAATAATTATCCTTTAAAAGATATTTTCGTCGTCCGGGGTGATGCTGAAGAGAATGCTTTCGTCAAAGAAGAACTCGCCAGGCTGATGGCAGAGGAATTGACTGAGGCACTTTCCCCGGGGACGGTCGTTTCCGTGGCAGGCGGTTCGACGATGGCGCTCGTCAGTAAATTTCTGAGGCCGAAGCACGACAACCTGCTTTTTGTACCTGCAAGGGGTGGCCTCGGAGAAGAGCCGGCATATCAGTCAAACGACATCGTGGCCAACCTGGCGGAAGCGGCGGAAGGTCAGCACCGTATATTATACGCCCCGGACAGCATCAGTGAAGCGTCACTGGAATCGCTGAAGGCGGAACCGATGGTCAGGGAGATCATCGATTTGAATAGGCGCTCGGCCTTCCTCATCCACGGCATCGGCGACGCCCTCGAAATGGCGCGCCGCAGGAAGGTGGATGAAGAAACGCTCCGGATATTGACCGAAGGAGAAGCTGTGGGGGAGACGTTCGGGTTTTACTTCAATGCTGATGGGGAATTGGTGCATAAAGTGAAGACCATCGGCCTGCAACTCGGGGACCTGGATAAAAAGGAATCCATTTTTGCAGTGGCGGGCGGTGAAAGCAAGAAAGAAGCGGTCAAAGCTTATTTGAAACTGGCACCGGAGAATACGATCTTGATCATTGATGAAGTCATTGCCAGGCATCTGCTGGCATAAAAATAGAAGGAGGCCATATTTTATGGTTAGAGTAGCAATCAACGGATTTGGAAGAATTGGCAGACTTGCAGCAAGGGAGATTCAGAATTACGATGACATGGAAGTTGTGGCGGTCAACGATTTGACGGATGATGAATTTTTGGCCCACTTATTCAAATATGATTCGACCCAGGGCCGTTTTGAAGGCGATATAGAAGTCCTTGAAAACAGCTTTAAAATCAACGGCCAGGAAGTGAAGTCGTACACCGAGGAAGATCCTTCGAATCTGCCATGGGGCGATCTCGATATAGATATCGTTTTGGAATGTACAGGTTTCTTCACAGAGGAAGAAGGTGCAAGGAAGCATCTTGAAGCCGGAGCGAAAAAGGTGCTGATATCAGCGCCCGGCAAAGGGGATATGAAAACGGTCGTCTACGGCGTGAACGAAGATGCGCTTGAAGGCGATGAAGAAATCGTCTCTGCAGCATCATGTACAACGAACTGTCTGGCACCGGTCGTGAAAGTGCTGAATGATGAATTTGGCATCGAAAGAGGACTGATGACGACGATACATGCGTATACGGGCGATCAGAACACATTGGATGCACCGCACAGGAAAGGTGACTACCGCCGTGCACGTGCAGCAGCTGAGAACATCGTGCCGAACTCCACAGGGGCGGCGAAAGCGATCGGCCTGGTGCTGCCCGAGCTGGAAGGCAAGCTTGACGGCGGCGCACAGCGCGTGCCGGTTGCGACAGGTTCACTCACCGAAGTGACGGTATCACTCGAAAAGAATGTTACGGAGGACGAAGTGAACAGCGCCATGAAAAATGCATCGAACCCTTCATTCGGCTACACTGAGGACCCGATCGTCTCATCAGATATCATCGGCATCAAAGAAGGTTCATTGTTTGATGCGACCCAGACGCGCGTCGTTGAGGTGGACGGCAGGCAGCTCGTCAGAGCCGTTGCTTGGTATGATAACGAAATGTCATATACTGCACAGCTTGTCCGCACATTAAACCATATGGTGTCACAATAATCATGTATTCAGGCGGATGGAGATTTTCCATCCGTCTTTTTATTTTTTAACGGCGTTAAATTGGGTATAATGGAAACAATGAACAATTTAGGAGGCTTGTCATGAAAAGGACTGTTGAAGATATAGAGTTGAAAGGCAAAAAGGTGCTGCTCAGGGCCGACTTGAATGTACCGATGGAAGATGGGGAAATCACGGATGACAACCGTATCGTCCAGGCCCTGCCGACCATCAGGTATGTACTGGAACAGGGCGGCCGGGTCATTTTGTTCTCCCATCTCGGCAAAGTGAAGACAGAAGATGATAAGAAAGATAAGACTTTGAGGCCGGTTGCCGAAAAGTTGAGCGGACTGCTCGACCAGACGGTGAGATTCATCCCCGAAACAAAGGGGAGTGAGCTGGAAGAGGCCGTGGACGGGCTTTCTGACGGTGAAATTTTATTGTTTGAAAATACGCGTTTTGAAGACCTGGACGGCAAAAAAGAATCCGGCAATGACCCCGGACTCGGCCGTTACTGGGCGGGGCTCGGCGACGTCTTCGTCAATGATGCATTCGGCACGGCCCATCGTGAGCATGCCTCGAACTTCGGCATCGCCTCGAATATCGAGACGGTCTCAGGCTATCTGATGCAGAAGGAAATCGACTTCATCGGCGGTGCAGTCGATGAGCCGAAGAAACCTTTCGTGGCGATTCTCGGCGGTGCCAAAGTGTCCGATAAGATCGGTGTGATCGAAAACCTGCTTGAGAAGGCGGACAAAGTACTGATCGGCGGCGGTATGGCTTATACATTCTTCAAGGCACAGGGTAAGGAAATCGGCACTTCCCTCCTGGAAGAGGACAAGGTGGACCTTGCGCAGTCACTTCTTGAAGCAGGCGGGGCCAAACTCGTCCTCCCGGTTGACGCCGTAGTCGCCGACAGATTCGCTGAAGATGCAGATCACAGGACGGTGCCAGTCGATGAAATTCCTGAAGATATGATGGGTCTTGATATCGGCGGGGAAACGGTCAAAGCATTCGAATCCCACCTGAAGGATGCCAAAACGGTGGTCTGGAACGGACCGATGGGTGTATTCGAATTTGAGAACTTTGCACAGGGCACGATCGGTGTATGCAAAGCGCTTGCGGGCCTCGATGGTGCCATTACGATCATTGGCGGCGGCGACTCGGCCGCAGCGGCAGCCTCGCTCGGTTATGAAGATGACTTTTCGCATATCTCGACGGGCGGCGGCGCATCCCTTGAGTACCTCGAAGGTAAGGAGCTGCCTGGACTGGCGGCGATCAATGACAAGTAAAAACATAGGAGGATTACCATGAGAACACCATTTATCGCAGGAAATTGGAAGATGAACAAGACGATCTCCGAAGGGGAGCAGTTTATCGACAGTCTGGGCGACCTGCCGGCGGAGGATGAAGTGGAAAGCGCAATATGTGCACCGTTCATCCATCTGCCTTCACTGCTCGAAAAGGCGCAGCACCTCAACCTCGGAATCGGCGCTGAAAATGCCCATTACGAAGACAGCGGGGCTTTCACTGGGGAGGTCTCGGCGGCCATGCTCGGGGACCTCGGCGTGGATTACGTCATCATCGGCCACTCGGAGCGGCGCGAACACTTCAACGAGACGGACGGGACGGTCAATAAAAAGACCCATGCCGTTTTGGATAAAAACATGATACCGATCGTCTGCGTCGGCGAATCGGATGCAGAGCGGGAGGCGGGGGATCATGCTTCCGTCGTTGAAAGCCAGATTGAAAAGGCATTTGACGGCATACCTGCTGAATCAGCGGGGAAGGTTGTCGTGGCATATGAGCCGATCTGGGCAATCGGTACGGGCAAATCCGCGACAAGCGAAGATGCCAATGAAATGTGCGGCGTCATACGCAAAAAGGTCGCCTCACTATACGGGAATGAAACGGCGGCAGCTGTGCGCATCCAGTATGGCGGCAGCGTCAAACCTGCAAACATCGGGGAATATATGGGGCAGGAACACATCGACGGTGCACTTGTCGGCGGTGCGTCACTGGAGCCGGAAGATTTCATGGCACTGCTGGAAGGTGCTAAGCGATGACAGGACCGACAGCTTTGATCATCCTGGACGGCTTTGCGAACCGGGATGAAGACAAGGGCAATGCTGTGAGAGCGGCACACAAACCGAATTTCGACCGCTTCTTCAATCAGTATCCGCACAATGAACTGTCAGCGACGGGCCTCGACGTCGGTCTGCCGGAAGGGCAGATGGGCAACTCCGAGGTCGGGCACTTGAACATCGGTGCCGGCCGGATCGTCTACCAGAGCCTCACGCGGATCAACAAGGCGATCGAGGACGGCGACTTCTTTGAAAATGAAGTGTTGGTTGATGCGATGGATCACGTAAAAAAAGAAGACAGCGAACTCCATCTGATGGGGCTGCTCAGTGACGGCGGGGTCCACTCGCACTATGAGCATTTATTCGCATTATTGCAGCTCGCAAAAGATAAAGGGCTCGAGCGCGTATACGTCCACGCCTTCCTTGACGGCCGGGATGTGGGGCAGAGCTCTGCGCTCGGGTTCATCGAAGAGGCGGAACGCCGCTTCAGGGCGATCGGCATCGGCGAGTTCGCCACGGTATCCGGCCGTTACTATGCGATGGACCGCGACAAACGCTGGGACCGCGGGGAGAAGGCCTATCATGCAATCTCCAACGGCCGCGGACCGGTGTTCAGCAGTGCTGCTGAAGGTGTCCAGGCAAGCTATGATGCGGAAATCCACGATGAATTCATCGTGCCCTTCGTCGTAAAAGGCTACGATGATAAGGAGGGGACGGGCGTGGAGGATGATGACGCCGTGATCTTCTATAATTTCCGCCCGGACCGTGCCGCCCAGCTTTCCGAAATCTATACGAATGAAGATTTCATGGAATTTGAAATGGACCGGAAGTATACGAATCTTAAATTCGTGACTTTCACGAGATACAGTGATGACATCGTTTCGGATGTGGTTTTTGAAAAGGAAGTCCTCGTGAACACCCTCGGCGAAGTCGTCGCGGATGCCGGAGGCAGACAGCTCCGGATCGCGGAAACTGAAAAATTCCCGCATGTCACTTATTTCTTCAGCGGCGGACGCCACCGGGAATTCGAAGGCGAACGGCGCGTGCTCATCGATTCTCCGAAAGTCGCGACTTACGACCTGCAGCCCGAGATGAGTGCCTATGAAGTGCGGGATGCCTGCATGAAAGAACTGGGTGAAAAAAATCTGGACCTCGTGGTGCTGAATTTTGCGAATCCGGATATGGTCGGGCACAGCGGCATGTTTGAGCCGACGGTGAAGGCGATCGAAGCGGTGGATGAATGCCTCGGGCCAATCGTGGATGAAGTTCTTGCACAGGGCGGCCATGCCGTCATCACCGCGGACCACGGCAACTCGGATGAAGTGACTACGCTCGAAGGGAAGCCGATGACTGCCCATACGACCAACCCTGTACCGGTCATCGTGACCAGGGAAGGTGTGGCAGTGAGGGACGGCGGCATCCTGGCGGACCTCGCACCGACTCTGCTCGATCTCATGGAGATCAGCCAGCCTCGGGAGATGACCGGCCGCAGCCTGATTCAGGAATAGGCGGGGATTTTTATTATCGTTGAAATTATTCTTTCATTCTCAGATAATGGAAGGGAACAAATACATTTAAGGAGATATCGATATGCCAATAATTACAGATGTTTATGCCCGCGAAGTGATCGACTCACGCGGAAACCCTACAGTTGAAGTGGAAGTACTGACTGAAAGCGGTGCATTCGGCCGTGCACTTGTGCCATCCGGCGCCTCGACGGGCGAATACGAAGCCGTTGAACTGCGTGATGCAGACGATACACGCTTTTTGGGCAAAGGCGTGGAAAAAGCTGTAGAAAACGTCAATGAAGTAATTGCCGTTGAACTGATCGAAGGGGAGTTCAGCGTTCTGGAGCAGGTTTCCATCGATAAAATGATGATTGCACTCGACGGCACCGGGAACAAAGCGAAACTCGGTGCGAATGCAATCCTCGGCGTATCCATAGCTGTGGCGAAAGCTGCTGCAGAATTCCTTGGACAGCCATTGTATAAATATTTGGGCGGATTCAATGCCGTGCAGCTGCCGGTCCCGATGATGAACATCATCAACGGCGGTGAGCATGCGGACAACAACGTGGATATCCAGGAATTCATGATCATGCCTGTAGGTGCGGAAAGCTTTAAAGAAGGCCTCCGCATGGGCGCTGAAATATTCCATAACCTGAAAAAAGTGCTGAGCGAAAAAGGCCTGAACACCGCAGTCGGCGACGAAGGCGGGTTTGCACCTGACCTCGGGTCCAATGAAGAGGCGCTGGCCACGATCATTGAAGCGATCGAAAAAGCAGGGTATGAGCCGGGTACGGAAATCCGGCTTGCTATGGATGCCGCCTCCTCCGAGTTTTATGACACGGAAAAAGGTGTCTACGTATTGTCCGGGGAAGGCAAGACCTTCACTTCCCAGGAGATGGTCGACTGGTATGCGGACATGGTGGATAAATATCCGATCATTTCCATCGAAGACGGTTTGGATGAGAATGACTGGGATGGCCATAAGCTGCTGACAGACCGCCTCGGAGACCGTGTGCAGCTTGTCGGGGATGATTTATTTGTAACGAACACCGAGAAACTGGCACGGGGCATCGAAGAAGGCGTGGGCAACTCCATACTGATCAAAGTGAATCAGATCGGCACTCTGACCGAAACGTTTGAAGCCATCGAGATGGCGAAGCGCGCAGGCTATACATCCGTGATCTCCCACCGCTCAGGTGAAACGGAAGATACGACGATTGCAGACATCGCAGTCGCAGTGAACGCCGGTCAGATCAAGACAGGCGCACCGTCCCGTACGGACCGCGTCGCCAAATACAACCAGCTGCTCCGCATCGAGGACGAATTATACGAAACAGCCAAATACGACGGACTCGACTCCTTCTTCAACCTGGAAGAAGTTTAAAATAAAGCCCCCTGCTTCTGATGAAGCGGGGTTTTTTTGTTGGAGCCGGGAGCCGGAGGAAGTGTCAGTGACACGAACTGAGGACTTTCATGGATTTCGTGGCACGGAGACGCATTCCATGCCATGGGTTGCTACATATTAATTGCTTCGTGGCACCAGAATAAGCTTCACGCCATGAACTGTCGGTTTCCGACTATCCCATGGCACAGCAGCCCGGATCATATCAAGAAAGCATCCCTCAATAATGGAGGTGACCCAGTTGCTTTTGTCTGCGTATGTAAGAGCTTGAAATCTGGCGTCCGCTGTAGTTGGAAATTACGCCAGAATCAATCGGCCAGCTGTCATTCAACATGCGTAGTTCATTCACCAGCCTTTGTGCGGCCCCGAGCAAATCGAGCACTGCGTCACAATCCGTGCAGGCGAATTGTTTCCTGTTGACACGCTTCATCTCTCCGTAACAATCTTCACAAAACACCCCGCCCCGCAGCTCATCCAATCCAACGGTGACTGCGCCGTCATACATCGACTTCGCCAGCCGGCGCGACTCCAAGAATGCCTTGAGATCCCCGTATGAGTGCCGGTTGTCCCGTATAACACGATCCAGGAATTTGCCGAGCGAACTGGCAGTCAGTATATTCCTCCCGTAAGGCAGACTGTAGATCATCTGGGCCGGGTTGATGAACACCAGGCAGCTGTAGACGTCAATCCCGGACCCCGACTTTTTCAGCAGATGGCGGAAGGTATCATTCTGCCGTGACACCTGCTGCATCAGATTTTTTGAACTTCTCGCCATTCGTGAACGTCCACACCTCATCACTATAAATCAAATCGAAATTATATTTCTTCACTTCGAAAGTGAAGATCCTGTCCCCGGCAATCAAAACATTATCGATTTGGACTTCACCGTTGACCGCAAATCTGTAGTCCTTCATATGGATGCAGTTCCGGCCGCGGATCGCACAATCGATCATCATATCCATCTGGATTTCCCCCTCCCATCCAAGCTTCAGGTTGGCGAGCTCATTCACATCGGCACCGTCCCCCACCGTACGGCATTTCAGTATTTGCAGCTGCTCGAGTTTCAACGGCTTTTCCCTCTGTATGACAATCCCCTCCTTTCCAATCAAATCTAAGACCGCATGGAATGATTGTCAAATCACGATGATTTGATTTTTCAACAGAAATACGACATCCGTCATCAAAACTCGTCAAAACGCCGGAAGTCCTTTCCAAAATACAAAATCTGCAATTTAATAAACACCCACCCAACTTGCTTTTATACACCGATTTTGTTATGATTCCTAATGTTAATATTTATTGGAGGGACTACCACATGCAAACAGCTTTGATCGTATTGTTAATAATCGTTTGTATATCTTTAATTGCAGTGGTATTGCTTCAGTCAGGAAAAAGCGCCGGCCTTTCGGGTGCAATCAGTGGCGGGGCAGAGCAATTATTCGGTAAACAGAAGGCACGCGGAATGGATCTCGTGCTGCACAGGGCAACTGTGATTCTATCTGTACTATTTTTCTTAATCATGCTTTTACTGACATACGTCAGCTAATCAAATGAAAAAAGTCAAAAAAAAACCCGCCATACTGCAGGGTTTTCTTTTTCTTTTGTTTGGAGGAACTTTAACGTACAATTGAGATGACACTGGAGTGGGAATGGTGGATATGAATGTAAAATTACCTGGATCATTTTATTTTGATGAAGGCTCCGATTATGCGGTCCTGCTACTGCACGGATTCACAGGCAATACATCGGATGTCAGACAGCTCGGCCGCCACCTTCAGAAAAAAGGCATCACATCATATGCCTTCAATTATGAGGGGCACGCCGAACAGCCTGAAAACATTTTGAAATCTTCACCCCATACATGGTACCGTCAGACGGTCGAGGCATACGACTTCCTGAAAGCGGAAGGCTACAGCAGGATATTCGTCGCCGGCGTATCGCTCGGCGGCGTCTTCGCACTCCGCCTCACACAGGACCGTGAGCCGATGGGTGCAGCGACGATATGCAGTCCGATGTTTACAAAATCCGTGAAAGAGCTATTAGAAAGTTATAAAGCTTATGCACGAAATTTCAAAAGCCGTTTCGAAAATAAAGACCGGGCATCAATCGATGCCGAGATCGATGCAAGTCTAGGCGACGCCCGGGATACGCTCGCCGACGTCAACGTGATGATCGAGAGGGCGAAGGATGCACTGGAATATGTATCCGATCCGGTCTTCACAGCACAGGGTGCACTCGATGAGGTCATCGACCCGGAGTCTGCCAATGTCATCCATGCCGAGATCGCAACCGAAGCATCCGAAAAAAGGCTGAAATTTTATGAAAGATCGGGGCATGTGCTGACGATAGATGAAGATAAGAAAGAATTATTCGATGATATATATGAATTTATGGAAGAGATAAATTAATGGAGGTATGACTCAATGAGTAACTACAGGAAGAAGATTTTGAGCATCATAAACAAAGAAGATTATAAACCGATGCCGATCGACTACTTTATAGAAGCGTTTGACGCCCGGGATTCAGAGGATTTCAAAGAAGTGGTCAAAGTGATGGTTGCTCTTGAGGAAGAAGGCATCATTATCCGCACGAAGAAAGACAAGTATATGAAGGTGGAGGAGACGAACCTCGTAAAGGGGAATCTGTCCATGCATAAGAGGGGATTCGGCTTCCTGCGTCCGGAAGAAGCCGAAGTGGATGATATCTTCATCCCGCCGACGGGCGTCAACGGTGCGCTTGACGGCGACACCGTACTGGTCGAGACATCGAACGGGACGACCGGGGACAATATGGAAGGCAATGTGACGAGCATCCTCACACGCGGCATCACAAAGGTCGTGGGTGAATACAAGGACAACAAATCATTCGGCTTCGTCCTGCCGGATTCCAAAACTTTCAAGACGGACCTTTTCATACCTAAAGGCCAGAACCTCGGCGCGGTGGAAGGGCACAAAGTGCTCGTTGAAATCACCAAGTATCCGGATGGGAAGTTTGAAAGTCCGGAAGGACATGTGGTCCAGATCCTGGGCCATAAAAATGACCCTGGCGTCGATATACTTTCCATCATCTATAATCACGGCATCGACATCGAATTTCCGGAAGCTGTGCTCGGTGAGGCTGAAGATGTTCCTGAAAGCATCCATCCGGACGAACTTGAAGGACGCCGCGACTTAAGGGAGGAGAACACCATCACCATAGATGGTGCAGACGCGAAGGACCTTGACGATGCGATTGCTGTGAAACGGCTCTCAAACGGCAACTATGAACTCACGGTCAGCATTGCGGACGTGAGCTACTACATCCGGGAAAATTCCGAAATGGATAAGGAAGCCTACGACCGCGCGACGAGTGTATATCTGGTCGACCGCGTCATACCGATGATTCCGCACAGGCTCTCAAACGGCATCTGTTCATTGAATCCGGACGTGGACCGTCTGACGATGAGCTGCCGCATGGAAGTGAACCTTGAAGGTAATGTTGTCGCTCATGAAATCTTCCCGAGTGTGATCCATTCCAACCGCCGTATGACGTACACTGCGGTGAATGGAATGCTTGAGGACGAAGATCAGGCATTGATGAGTGAGTACAGTGATGTCTACCCGATGATCAAGGATGCAGGCGACCTGGCGGAACTACTGAGGGTTAAAAGGGACCGTCGCGGTGCGATCGATTTCGATTTCAAAGAGGCGCAGGTCCTCGTCGGACCGGGAGGCATCCCTGAAGATGTAATGATACGTGAGCGCGGCGTGGGAGAAAAACTGATCGAGGAATTCATGCTCCTTGCCAATGAAACGGTGGCGGAACATTTCCATTGGATGGATGTGCCTTTCCTCTACCGTATCCACGAAGATCCAAAAGAGGAGAAGCTGAAGAAATTCTTCGACTTCATCTCGACATTCGGAATCGTGGTGAGGGGCAAGAGCAATGAAATCCACCCGAATGCCCTTCAGGACATCTTGGAGGAAATAGAAGGCCGCCCGGAAGAACTCGTCATCAGTACACTGATGCTGCGTTCCATGCAGCAGGCGAAATATTCGCCTGAAAGTCTCGGTCACTTCGGTTTGGCGACGGAGTTCTATACCCACTTCACCTCGCCGATCCGCCGTTATCCGGACCTGATCGTCCACAGGCTGATCCGCAAATACCTGATCGAGGGCAGGACGGATCATAAGACGATCAACACAGTCAATTCATGGCTGCCGGAAGCGGCGGAGCACACTTCAGAAAGGGAACGGCGCGCCCAGGATGCCGAGCGCGACACGGACGACCTGAAGAAGGCGGAGTACATGAAACAGTATATCGGGGAAACATTTGAAGGTGTGATCACCGGTGTGATGAACTTCGGCATGTTCGTCGGGCTGCCGAACACCATAGAAGGTCTCGTGCATATGTCGAATATGACGGACGACCATTACCAGTTCCATGAGCGCAGCATGTCGTTGATCGGTGACCGGACAGGCAAAGTGTTCAGGATCGGTGATCCGGTGGAAATCGAAGTGCTGGATGTGAATATCGAGGAAAGGCTGATAGACTTCAAAGTCATCGGCATGCCGGAAAGGCAGAAATCGGAACGCCGCTCGAGACCGGTGGAGATCCGGGCCAAGCAGAAACCTTCGGATAATAAGAAGAAGGGTGATAAGAGGGGCGGTAAGAAACCTTTCTATAAAGCACCGGCCAAAAAAGGACAAAGGAAGAAGTAATGCATTATGAAAAAACAACATACGAAACCACTGGCACAGAACAGGAAGGCAAGACATGACTATACGATCGAAGAGACCGTTGAAGCGGGCATAGCGTTGAAAGGCACGGAGATCAAGTCGATCAGGCGGGGCTCTGCCAACCTGACCGATGCCTATGCGAAGACGTACAAGGGCGAGATGTATGTGTACAACATGCATATTGCGCCATATGAAGAGGGGAACCGTTTCAACCATGATCCCCTCCGTACGAGAAAGCTGCTCCTTCATAAAAAAGAGATCGACAAACTGATGGGGCACATACAGGAGACGGGCAACGCACTCGTGCCGCTCAAGCTCTACATCAAGAACGGGGTCTGTAAAGTGCTGCTCGGCGTGGCGAAAGGTAAGAAGAAGTATGACAAACGTGAGGATTCGAAGCGCAGGCAGATGAAGCTGGAAGCTGACCGTGCGATGAAAGACCGCATGAGGTAACGGCGGGGGCTCACCCTCCGCACTTGCACCCCTGGTGAGTTTTTGCTATAATGTACTTCACTCGAAAATATCGGGGCCTTTTAATCCGGGGACGTTCCGGATTCGACAGGGGCTGTTTGAGCATTTTAAGCGTGTCGGAGGTTTCGGCTCCGTCATAAACGATACTCAGTTTAATAACTGGCAAACAAAACAATTTCGCAGTAGCTGCCTAAGAGCACTCTGCATCATCCCATGGGCATTCCTGCGGCCCATGACGATGATTCAACCTTAGCGGGATACGCACTGGGTCTGCCGTCTTAAGACCCAATGCGGAAACCAATAAGACTAGCATGGATGTCAAGGTCTGTTCATTACCTTTATCCATGCGAAATTGAAAAATGAACTACACACGTAGAAAGAAATGTGTCAAAGTCTCTGGACGCGGGTTCAACTCCCGCCGTCTCCATACATGAAACGGATGCGATCGGCTGCGTCCGTTTTTTTATTTTGTATCATGCCCGCACAGGCTTGACATTTTAAAGATGATGCTGTAGTATACTAAGAGTAGTTTAAATTAACAAATTTTAATTTTTTCATTCACCTGAAAAACTCTTAAAAGAAATTAATTTACACGAACAAATATTGAGTGCAAAAGCACTGGGAGGTTTTTTTCTATGAATGAAGGAACAGTAAAATGGTTTAACGGCGAAAAAGGATTCGGTTTCATCACACAGGAGCAGGGTGACGATGTATTCGTACATTTCTCAGCAATCCAGGCTGACGGTTACAAAACTCTTGAAGAAGGTCAAAAAGTGACATTTGAAGTAGAAGAAGGTCAGCGTGGTCCACAGGCGACCAACGTTACACCTGTCTAATCTACATTTAAAATAAAACTTTAGGGGACGGCCCATGGCCGTCCTTTTTAATTTGTTTTGATCAACCCCTTGACTTATTAAAGATCATGGTGTAATATACTAAGAGTAGTTTAAATTAACAAATTTTAAATTTTTCATTCATCTGAAAAACTCTTAAAAAAATTAATTTACAACGAACAAATATTGAGTGCAAAAGCACTGGGAGGTTTTTTCTATGAATGAAGGAACAGTAAAATGGTTTAACGGCGAAAAAGGATTCGGTTTCATCACACAGGAGCAGGGTGACGATGTATTCGTACATTTCTCAGCAATCCAGGCTGACGGTTACAAAACTCTTGAAGAAGGTCAAAAAGTGAACTTTGATGTAGAAGAAGGTCAGCGTGGTCCACAGGCGACTAACGTTACGGCTGTCTAATCTATAATTAATATAAAACTTTGAAGGAACGGCTGCGGCCGTTCCTTTTTTTATTTCAAATGCAAATCTCCATACATATAAAGTGAAGGGGCAATATCATGTACCCACGTGTATATTTCTCTGGTAGAATGAGGGTATTGTTCCAAACACATTTAAAAAATAGAAGAGGAAGTATTAGGAATGGACGTATTATTCAATCCCGTTGTCATTTCGGTTCTGGTCTTGATCATTTTGAGTCTGATGAAGATTCATGTCATCTTTGCTTTGATGCTTGCTGCGATTTCAGCAGGGCTGCTTGCAGGGCTGCCCCTCGGTGAAACCGTGACCGTGCTTGTGGAAGGTATGGGCGGTCAATCCGAGACGGCGCTCAGTTATCTGCTGCTCGGAATCTTCGCCTCGATGATTGCCATGTCCGGCATCGTCCGGGTGCTGCTGAGTTATTTGCTGAAAGTGATCGGAAAGCGCAAGTATCTGCTCATATTCATTTTTGCAGGCATCGGTGTGCTGTCGCAGACGGTCGTGCCCGTGCATATCGCTTTCATACCGATACTGGTGCCGCCGCTGCTGATGCTGTTCAACAAGCTGAAGATCGACAGGCGGGCAGTGGCCAGTGCATTGACATACGGCCTTAAAGCACCATACATACTCCTCCCGGTGGGCTATGGTCTGATCTTCCACGGCATCCTCGTGACCGAGATGCAGGAAAACGGCCTGGATATAGGACTGTCCGACATCCCTGCGGCAATGGCCATCCCGGTCCTCGGGATGACTGTCGGACTGCTGACCGCCGTTTTCATCACTTACAGGAAACATAGGGAATATGAGGATATCGAAACCGTCTCTGATGAAAGCGTCGTTACGGAAGGCCTCACGGAAAAGCGGGAGAAAGTGAATCATCTGATCACGGTCATCGCAATCATCGCCGCGTTCGTCCTGCAGCTGACATTCGACTCGATGATCATCGGCGCGCTCGGGGGCATTGCGATCATGCTCCTCAGCCAGGTCATCCAAATCGGCAGGAGCGAGGCGGCAGTGAGGGAAGGGGTGCTGATGATGGGGGCGATCGCCTTCATCATGCTCATCGCTTCCGGATACGCATCCGTACTGACAGAAACGGATGCGGTCGATGATCTGATCAATACGGTTGCAGTCTGGTTTGAAGGCATACCCCATGCGGTGGCCGCAGTCATGCTGCTGCTTGTCGGCCTGGTCATCACGATGGGCATCGGTACGTCATTCGGGACGATTCCGATCATCGCGGCCGTTTTCGTGCCATTGTGCATGTCGCTCGGCTTCAGTCCGCTGGCAACCGCCTCCCTGATCGGTACGGCAGCGGCGCTGGGCGATGCGGGTTCGCCTGCATCCGACAGTACACTCGGCCCGACGGCCGGCCTTGCCGCCGACGGGCAGCATGACCATATATGGGATACGGTCGTGCCGACATTTTTACATTATAATATCCCTCTGATCATATTTGGCACAATGGCTGCCGTGATCCTGTAGGAGGCACCGCCCGGCCGGGCGGTGTTTTTATTTTCTGAAAGATTATTATATAATAAAAAGGGTAAAGAAGTATGTAATCACTATTTAGGAGGTTGTAATTAATGTCACTCAAGTATGAAATCACAGCAACCAACACAGGCGGCCGTAAAGGCCATGTCCACACAGACGATAAAGTGATCGATTCCCCGGTGCTGCCGCCGGATCAGGATGGCGAGGGCTACAATCCTGAACAGCTCTTTGCAGCAGGCTACGCATCATGCTTCAATGGTGCATTCGATCTGATGTTGAAACAGGGCGGCGTGAAAAATGCCGAACCGGTGGTGGATTTGACGGTCCAGCTGCTCGACGATGAAGAAAATGAAGGCCCGAAACTCGGTGTCAAAATCAATGCGAAAGTAAAGAATATATCACAGGAAGATGCAGAGAAGTACTTGGAGCAGGCGCACCAGTTCTGCCCTTATTCGAAAGCGACACGCGGCAACATCGACGTGGAATTGAATGTGACAGTTGAATAGTTCGATCCATGCACGGGCCATCATGGTTCCGTGCTTTTCATTATCCTGATGTTTCCATCATAAGCAAAGCTTATGGTAAAGAGTAATATTTCAATTGAAAGAAATATGTCTTCTTGACATTAACTTGATATTTAATGGGTATACAGTACTTACAGACATTAATTTGACCATTCCCCTTGGTCAAGTCCCCTTACCCAAAATCCTTCCCCTGGGATTTTGGGTGGTTTTATTTTTACGGAAGTATGTGTACAATTAAATGAAACACAACATTAATTGACGAGGGATATCATGAACATTAAAAACATTGAAATGTATGAAGGACTGCCGAAAGTGGTGGTATCCATCAACGGCACATCACAGCAGGAACTGAAGTCCGAACTGCTTCATGTCAAAGAGAACCGGGGTGCACTGGATATCGTCGAATTGCGCAGTGACGGGTTCGATAACATGAGCCGGTCCGAGCACTTGCAGCTGGTCAATGAAGTCGCCGCCGGACTGACGGATACACCGGTCATCTATACATACAGAACGTCCCATGAGGGCGGCAGCGGGGCGAGATCTTATGCAGAATACAAAGATCTCCTGATGGATGTCATCGTGAAGTGCGACGTCGACATCATCGATATTGAATACGTGACGGCAGGTCAGTTCCTGAATGAAATGGTGGAATGTGCGAAAGGATACGGGAAGACGGTCCTTCTGAGTCAGCATGATTTCAAAGGGACACCGAAGGTGGAGGAGATGCAGAAGCTGCTTTACCGTATGCACAGCGCCGGCGGGGACATACTGAAGATAGCCTATGCACCGCAGGGTGATGATGACGTGGTCAATATGCTCAAGGTCGTGAAGATGGCCAAAGATGCCATCGGCAACAAAGTCGTCGGAATCTCGATGGGCGAGAGCGGCAAAGTGTCCCGCCTGACCGGCGGGGAATTCGGTTCGTGCCTGACGTACGGCTATATCACAAAAAACACCGCCCCCGGACAGGTGCATGCCTCGAGGATCAAGGATGCCTTGAGAGCTTACGAAAAATGAAAGAAGGTGCAATGCCCCGGGGCACTGCACCTTGTCCATCATCAGAGGTTTTGTTTTAAGAAATTCCTGACACGCTCATATGAGACTGCATTGTGGGGACCGAGCCGGGCGACCGGGTTGCCCTTTTTGAAGATCAAAAGGTCCGGGATGCCGTCGACACCATTTTCCTCTGCGGCGGAAGGGACTTCATCCCGGTTCAGTTCAAACCATTCCGCATACCTGTATTCTTCCAGGATGGATGGCATGAAGTCATTGAAAATGCTGCAATCCGGGCACCAGTCCGCATAAAATTTGATGATGATCCTATCATCACCCTTCAACGCTTTTCTGTAATCATCGTAAGTCCTCAAAGCATTCATCAGGTACACTCCCCGCCAATTTTTAATCACTTTCATTTTATCACTTAAATGTTGTAAAATGAAAGCATGAGTAAAAGTTTTATGAACGGGGTATAATAATAAAAAATATCACGGAGGTACGGCATGATCACTTTTTACGAATATACAAGGTGTACCACCTGCAGGAAAGGAAAAAAGTTCCTGGACGAACACGGCATAGAATTTGAGGCACATGACATGGTGAAGACGCCGCCCTCAAAGGAGACGCTTAAAAAAATCGTGGAAAAATCTGATCAGGACATCGGAAAATTCTTCAATTCGAGAGGCAGGAAGTACAAAGAGCTGGATTTGAAGAACAGGCTGCCGGAGATGAGCGATGATGAAAAGATAGAGCTGCTGGCGACGGACGGACTGCTGATCAAACGCCCTCTGGTTGATGCGGGCGATGATGTCCTGCTTGGATTCAAGGAGTCCGAGTACAAAGAAAAATTGCTTTGAGGAATTTACTTGAGAAACTTTGTGAAATATGTCATTATATAAATGTATAGATCATTGAGGAGGTTTTTTATTATGGCATTGCCAAACGACTTGAAATATTCAGAAGATCATGAGTGGGTAAAAGCTGATGGAAATACAGTAACACTTGGAATCACTGATTTCGCACAAGGTGAGCTCGGAGACATCGTTTTCGTCGAGCTTCCAGAAGAAGGCGACGAAATGGTGAAAGGTGAATCTTTCGGCAGCGTTGAATCAGTCAAGACTGTTTCTGAATTATATGCACCTTTGAACGGCACCATCACTGCAGTGAATGAGGAGCTGGAAGACAGCCCTGAGCTCGTCAATGAGTCCCCTTATGAAGAAGCGTGGATGGTTAAGCTCGAAGTTGCGGACACATCACAATTAGATGAGCTGCTGGATGCAGACGCATACCAAAAAGTCATCGACGCATAATTTTTCATCAACTCTAGACATTGTCTAGAGTTTTTTTAAAATATGATACTCCAAGGGTGATGAAAATGTATCTTTCTGATAAAGTGCTCATTGTTGAAGGTAAAACCGACAAACGCCGTATTGAGGAAGTGCTTGTAGAACCTGTGCAGATCATCTGCACATTTGGTACAATGGGGGTCTCGAAACTTGACGAGATTTTGGAACAGCTTGACGGTTCTGAGATTTATATTTTGTCGGATGCTGATAAGGAAGGCCGGAAAATCCGTAAATGGTTCAAAAAACACCTCAGTGAGAGCACCCACATATATATCGACCCAAAATTCGGGGAAGTCGGCAGATGTCCGAGGGACTATCTCGCGAATCTTTTGATGCGGCACGGTTTTTACGTTGATACAAGCTTGATTATGAAAGGTAAGTTTTATGATGAAAGAGCAGTTGGAGACACAGGATATATACAATCTTATTCACTCTGAAGGAACATTCATTCTATACGGTTATGCACCGATCTGTGCGAACTGCCGGATTGCGGAGCGCATGCTCAAGCTGACGCAGGAACTCATGGATTTTGAATATACGGCAATCGACCTGAATTACCATACGGAAATCATCAATGATTATAAAATCACCTCAGCCCCGTCGCTTCTGATCTTCGAAGACGGTGAACTGCAGGAAAGCGTCTACCGTTTTGAATCAGTCACAAATTTACTGAATATAATGGAGCGTCACCATTGACGAAATGCGGGACTGATGATAATATGATTCACAATCGAATAACAACTCTTATCCAGAGTGGTGGAGGGAAGTGCCCTTTGATACCACGGCAACCGTCTTACGACAAGGTGCCAAGTCACTGAATCGATCGATTCGAAGATGAGAGGCTGAATGATACAGACGCCTACTCATTTTATACCAAATGAGTGGGTTTTTTAATTTATTATAGTTTGGAAGATGATGAATGATAGATATTTTAAACATCAATAAAAATTACAGTACCAAGTCGGCGGATATCACAGCGGTGGATGATGTCAGCCTGAGGATTGAAGGTGGGGAGATATTCGGTGTCATCGGATACTCCGGAGCCGGAAAATCCACGTTGATCCGCCTTCTGAATGGCCTTGAGGAGCCGACGTCGGGTGATATCATCATCGGGGAGGACACGATCAACACGCTGTCCAAAAAAGAGCTGAGGAAAAAAAGGCAGAAAGTATCAATGATTTTCCAGCATTTCAACCTGCTGTGGTCCAGGACTGTGGAAGAGAACATCAGCTTCCCGCTTGAAATCGCAGGCGTGCCGAAAAAAGAACGTAAAAAGCGGTCGCGTGAATTGATTGAACTTGTTGGTCTTGCAGGGCGTGAGAAGAACTACCCGAGTGAGTTGTCCGGCGGGCAGAAACAGCGCGTCGGCATTGCGAGGGCCTTATCGAATGAACCGACGGTCCTGCTCTGTGACGAGGCGACAAGCGCCCTCGATCCGGAGACGACCGATGAGGTGCTCGATCTGCTGCAGGAAATCAGGGATGAAATGAATTTGACGATCGTGCTGATCACCCATGAGATGCATGTCATCAGGAAAATTTGTGACCGGGCTGCAGTGATGCAGGGGGGCAGGGTGGTCGAAACCGGCAAAGTCCTGCAGCTGTTTCAGAACCCTGTGCACAGTGTGACGAAGCGTTTCGTCAGGGATGATATCAACGATGAGGAAACGGCGCTTGCCCTGGATGAGGTGAGGGAACTGTTCCCGGATTCAAGAATACTCAAGATCGGATTCGTCGGCACCAAATCCAAGACCCCCGTCGTTTCCAGTGTGATCAAACAATTCGATCTGGATATGAACATATTGTCGGGTAATATCAAACAGACGAACAACGAGTCATATGGTCATCTGTATGTGGCGATGGACATCGATGACACCACACTGCAAAAAGTGATCGATGAACTGGCCAATGATGATATTACAGTGGAGGTGGAGAAATAATGGATGAATTCCTCCAGGCTTTCAGGGAAATGTTCAGCTTTGAGAATGTCCGTTGGGATGTCGTGTGGGAAGCCACGGTCGACACCATTTATATGACGGGCATCGCCACCTTCTTTACATTGATCATCGGATTGGTTCTCGGAATCATTCTTTTCCTTTCCGATAAGAGCGATAATACATTGAGCCAGCCGCTATACGGTGCCACCGCTTTTCTTGTCAACCTGTTCAGGGCGATCCCCTTCATCATCCTGATCATCCTGCTCATCCCTTTCACAAAAGCGCTCATGGGCACGATCATGGGCGTGCAGGGCGCGCTGCCGGCACTGATCATCGGGGCATCCCCGTTCTATGCGCGGCTGGTGGAAATCGGCCTTAAGGAAATAGATAAAGGCGTGATAGAAGCGGCGCAGTCGATGGGGGCGGGCACCTGGACCATCATATGGAAAGTGCTGATACCTGAATCGATGCCCGCTTTGATATCCGGCATCACGGTGACGGCGATCATGCTGGTCGGCTCGACCGCCATTGCGGGGGTCATCGGCGCCGGCGGACTCGGAAACCTGGCATATATGGTCGGGTTCACACGGAACCAGAGTGATGTCACTCTGGTCGCGACGATAGTAATACTGATCATCGTATTCATCATCCAGTTTGCAGGGGACTTCCTTGCTAAAGCGGTTGATAAGCGATGATCATCAATTATAAAAATATTAGGTTGGAGAGGACAGGATAATTTATGAAGAAATTTTTTCTATTCATGGTCTTAAGTGTTTTTGCAGCCGTACTGGCAGCATGCGGCAACGGGGAAGAAGAGGGTGCGGAAGAAAGTGCGGATGATGGCACCGGCACGGAAGAAGCCGCTGAAAACGGAGACGGTTCCTCCGAAGAATCTTCAGATGAAGCGGGCGGTACATTATCAATTGCAGCCTCCCCGGCACCACACGCTGAAATTTTGGAAGAAGCGGCAGTGATTCTGGAGGACGAGGAAGGCATTGAACTGGATATAACCATTGTCAACGACTATACTACGCCTAACCGTCTGCTTGATGATGAAGAAGTGGATACAAACTTCTTCCAGCATACGCCTTATCTGGAAGGTGAAGTGGAATCACACGGTTATGATCTGGAGTCGGCAGGCAACGTGCATATCGAGCCGATGGGCGTTTATTCACAGGACCATGATTCGCTGGAGGACTTGCCGGAAGGCTCGACCATCCTTGTTTCCAACAACCCGGCTGAAGAAGGACGCTTCCTGTCATTCTTCGTGGACGCCGGATTGATCGAGATTGAAGACGGCATCGAGATTGAAAATGCGACGTTCGATGACATCACTGAAAACCCGAATGACTTTGAATTCAATAACCAGACGGCACCGGAACTGCTCGTTGAAATGTATAATAACAACGAAGCCCCGGCAGTGATCATCAACTCAAACTTCGCAATCGAGGGTGATCTGAACCCTGTTGTGGATGCAATTGCCCTGGAGGATTCTGAATCACCGTATGCGAACCTTGTTGCAGTGCGTTCAGGCGACGCTGAAAGGGAAGACGTTCAGGCGTTGATGGCAGTGCTTCAAAGCGAGGAGATTGCACAGTTCATGGAAGACTCTTACGGGGGCGCAGTCATCCCGGCGGAATAAATTATTACGAACCGGGAGATCGGATGATCTCCCGGTTTTTTTGTGGGCGGCGATGGCGTGTGCGGAGCGGATTCGATTAACTTTGATGATTTCAACAACTTAATCGATACCCTCAGCCCTCCTTCCTGTAAAGAGGAATCCGATTGTGTAATTTGTTTATTAATGGTAAAATTGAAATAATGAAAGCATCATAAAAAGGGGAGATTGGAATGACACAGAATACCCAAGCCGGTTATGATTCGTCCCTCGTCCTCGTTTCTTACATTTTAGCGATATTCACACTGCTCATCGGCCCCCTCATCATATGGGCCCTGAAGAAAGATGATGATCCTGCAACTGCAGAAGCATTGAGGACCGTGGCAAACTTCGGGATTTCCTACACCATCTATGCCCTGATTGCATGGGCGACGACCGTCGTTTTGATCGGTTTCGTACTCGGGCCGATCGTGCAGGTCGCAACAATCGTCTTCATCATCATCGGCATCATCAAAACTGCGAATGGTGAAGCGTACAAACCGCCGTTTACATTGGATATCATCAAGTGAATATGAAAAACAACAGCCGGATTTGAAACTTCATCGTCCGGCTGTTTTATTTTCAAATGGATATTAAAATATGTTATGATTAAATCATAGTTAAGTAATATGATTTAAGGGAGAGTGCACTAAATGGCAGTTAATCATTCAAAGTTCGTTTCGACGGAATGGCTTGAAGACCATCTTGAAGATGAGGATTTGAAGATCATAGATGCGACGACATATTTACAGTTACCGGAAGACGGCGGCTATTACAAAGTATGGAGCGGCAGGGAAGACTATGAGGAGGCGCATATACCCGGCGCGGTGTTCGCAGACTTGAAAAATGATTTTTCCGACCCGGATGTTTCGTATAACTTTGCGGTCATTCCTCATGATGAATTCGTGGAGAAGATTTCCGACCTCGGTATTTCTGATGGCTCCTTTGTCGTAATTTACGACCGAGGTGCGATGGTGGATGCTGATTTTGAAGCGGCCGACTGGGCATCACGTCTGGCATGGCAGTTGAAGTTTGAAGGTTTCGACAATGTTGCGATACTGGACGGCGGCTATAATAAGTGGAAACGTGAAGGGCGTCCTGTCACCAGTGAGACGGTTGCTCCGGAAAAGGGCGAATTGAACATCGAACGCCGTCCAGAACTTTATGCGGGCAAAGAGGAAGTTCTAAAAGCGATCGATGACGATGATGTCATCATCCTGGACAGCCTGGATCCTTCTAATTATGCCGGGGAGTCTGACACTTATGCCCGCCCGGGCCGCATCAAAGGCGCAGTCAACGTCTTCTTCGGTGACCTGGCGGATCCCGAGACAGGGGAAGTCTACGATGATGAGAAATTGAAAGAGAGATTTGAAGCGGTGGGCGCACTGGATGAGGATAAGAAGGTCATCACATACTGCGGCAGTGCCATTGCGGCAACTTGGACGCAGTATCTGCTGAACAAACTCGGTCAGGATGATGTGGCTGTCTATGACGGTTCATTGTCCGAATGGGCGGCTGATGAGTCCCTGCCTATGGAGACGGGGGATCCAAAGTAGGATTACAACATTTGAATGTCAGAACACAAAAACCTGAATGATGCCGGAATCATTTGGGTTTCCTCATTCTCAAGGCGTTTAAAGCGTTTTCCCCCGCGAATCATACTTTTGGACGAGGCACACCCCTTTAATATGTTTGGTTTTTAAGGTATAATATTACAGTGTGAATCATACCCCATTTCTTTGACTATAAATTAGAATTATTATAAACTAGTGGGGTATGAGAATAATATGATCTAAATGGAGGATAAGTAAATGACTTCTGTACTGGAAATCAAAAACTTACATGTCGAAATAGACGGTAAAGAAATATTAAAAGGTGTCGACCTGACACTCAAGCAAGGTGAAATTCATGCGGTCATGGGCCCGAACGGCACCGGTAAATCCACATTGGCTCAGGCGATCATGGGACACCCGCGTTATGAAGTGACTCAGGGTGAAATCCTTCTTGACGGCGAAGATGTATTGGAGATGGAAGTGGATGAGCGTGCACAGGCCGGACTTTTCCTCGGTATGCAGTATCCATCTGAAATCACGGGCGTGACGACGTCCGACTTCCTGCGTTCCGCAATCAACTCGCACCGCGAGGAAGGCGACGAAATCAACCTGATGCAGTTCATCAAGAAATTGGATAAGAACATGGAGCACCTGGAAATCGACCAGGACATGGCTACACGTTACCTGAACGAAGGTTTCTCCGGCGGTGAGAAGAAGAGGAATGAAATCCTCCAGTTGATGATGCTCGAACCGAAATTCGGCATCCTCGATGAAATCGACTCCGGTCTTGATATCGACGCACTTGCAGTTGTCTCAAAGGGCATCAATAAACTGCGCGGTGAAAAGTTCGGTTCACTGATCATCACTCACTACCAAAGACTTCTCAATTACATCGAGCCTGACTTTGTACATGTCATGATGAGGGGCAAGATCGTAAAATCCGGCGGCAAAGAACTTTCAGAGCGTCTTGAGACGGAAGGTTATGACTGGATCAAAGAAGAATTGGGCATTGATGACGTAACTGTGGAATCTGACGTTAAATAAGACAGGAGGATCATAATGGCTACTGTATCCAATGAATATATTATAAATGCAGATGAAGTCATTCAGCGCGCAGGTGAACGCGGTGAATCCGACTTCCTTATCAATAAAAAGAAAGAAGCACTCGAAATCATTGAAAACCTCGAGATGCCGAAGCCTGACAAAACGAACATCAAAAGATGGGATTTCTTCACAATGGCTGAACCGGTTGTCGACAGCAGTGTCTACAACAGCCTTGATGAACTGCCTGAAACTGTCAAAGGGCTTCTCGATATCGAAAACACCAAAAATATATATGTACAGCACAATAATACACCTGCTTATCTTCAAGTGGATGAAAAGTTACAGGATAAAGGTGTGGTCATAGAGAACATCGTCGAAGCGACCCACAACCACCCTGAACTTGTTGCAAAATACTTCATGACGGACGGTGTGAAAGTGGATGAGCATAAACTGACGGCTTTCCACACGGCGATGCTGAACGGCGGGCTGTTCGTATATGTACCTGAAGATGTGAAGATTGAAGATCCTGTACAGATGGTCGTACTTCACGATGATGAAAAGGCATCCCTCGTCAATCACGTCCTCGTCGTTGCCGACAAAGGGTCGGAAGTCACTTATGTGGAAAACTACCTGTCCAATGTTGAACAGACCAACGAACAGATCAACATCGTCTCGGAAGTCCTTGCACTGGACAATGCGAAAATCACTTACGGTGCGGTGGATGTGCTTGCTGAAGGCATGACGGGTTATATCAACAGACGCGGTGTCGCTGCAAATGATGCAAGAATCGACTGGGCACTCGGCCTGATGAGCGATTCGAACCTCATCAACGACAATACGACTTATCTGATGGGCGACCGTTCGAACTCGGATATGAAGACGGTCACGATCGGACGCGGTGAACAGAACCAGAACGTGACGACGCAGATCATCCATTACGGTAAAGATTCCAATGGGCATATCCTGAAGCACGGCGTCATGAAAGACAGGGCGACGACGATCTTCAACGGTGTCGGCTATATCAAACACGGCGGCACACGCAGTGATGCACAGCAGGAATCACGCATCCTGATGCTGAGCGAGCGCGCGCGGGGTGATGCGAACCCGATTCTCCTCATTGATGAAGATGACGTCACTGCCGGCCACGCAGCTTCAGTCGGCCGTGTCGACCCGCTCCAGCTGTTCTATCTGATGAGCCGCGGCATCTCCCGTAAAGAAGCAGAAAGGCTCGTGATCCACGGTTTCCTGGATCCTGTGGTGAGAGCACTGCCGATTGAATCGGTCAAGAAGCAGCTTAAGGAAATCATAGAGTTGAAAGTATTATCGAAATAAGCGTTAAAGGGGTTTTTCCCATATGGATATAAATACCATCCGCACAGATTTTCCAATACTGAATCAAGAAGTCAATGGTAACCCTTTGATTTACCTGGATACTTCAGCGACGAGCCAGTCACCATCCCAGGTGATCGACGCTATGAATGATTATTACAAGGACTACAACTCCAACGTCCATAGAGGCGTGCATACACTCGGCACGAAGGCGACGGATGCTTATGAGCAGGCACGGATGAAAGTCAGAGGTTTCATAAACGCACAGCGCTATGAAGAAATAGTCTTCACACGCGGAACGACTTCGGCGATCAACCTGGTCGCCCGGAGCTTCGGCGAAGAGAACGTGTCGGAAGGCGATGACATCGTCGTCACTGAAATGGAGCATCATGCAAACATTGTACCCTGGCAGGAACTTGCGAAGCGCAAAAATGCCAACCTTGTGTTCATTCCGCTTGAAGCAGACGGAACGATCAAATTGGAAAATGTCGAAGCGGTCATGACTGACAGGACCAAAATTGTCGCAATCACCCATGTTTCCAATGTACTTGGAACGATCAACGATATTGGCAGCATCGCGGAAATCGCGCACAGACACGGCGCATATATCGCTGTCGACGGCGCACAGGCGGTGCCCCATATGAGTGTGGATGTCCAGGCAATGGATGTCGACTTCTATGCATTCAGCGGCCATAAGATGCTGGGGCCCACAGGTATAGGTGTGTTATACGGCAAGGCGGAATTACTTGATAAAATGGAACCCATCGAATATGGTGGAGATATGATCGACTTTGTGGATTTGAGAGAATCCACATGGACTGATCTGCCTGTGAAGTTCGAAGCGGGCACGCCGATGATCGCTGAAGCGATTGGGCTGTCGGCTGCGATCGACTATATCAATCAGGTCGGTGCCGATGAAATTCTCCGTTATGAACAGGAATTGGTCAAATACGCATATGATAAGATGGCACAGATCGAAGGCATGGAAATGTACGGGCCTAAAGAAGAGCGTGCAGGTCTGATCACTTTCAACCTTGAGGGTGTGCACCCGCATGATCTGGCTACAGCATTGGATACAGACGGCGTTGCAGTCAGGGCGGGGCATCATTGTGCCCAGCCATTGATGAAATTCCTTGAAGTATCATCCACAGCCAGAGCGAGCTTTTATCTATACAACACTAAAGATGAAATTGATTACTTCATCGATTCTTTGGAACGCACAAAGGAGTTTTTCACGCATGAATTTTAATAATTTGAATCAGCTGTATCGCTCAGTCATCATGGACCACTACAAGAACCCGAGAAACAAAGGTGTGATTGAAGAGGGCACGATGACCGTCGATATGAACAACCCTACATGTGGTGATGCAATCCGTCTGACTTTGGACGTCCAGGATGGAATCGTCAAAGATGCGAAATTCGATGGCGAGGGGTGTTCCATCTCGTTATCAAGCGCTTCTATGATGACGGAGGCAATCAAGGGCAACTCCATTGAACATGCGCTTGGCATGAGCGAAGAATTCAGCAAGATGATGCTTGGTGAAGATTATGAGATTCCTGAAGAGTATGGGGATATAGAGGCATTGTCCGGAGTGAGCCAGTTCCCTGCACGTATCAAATGTGCGACGCTAACCTGGAAAGCACTTGAAAAAGGTGTTAAAGAATCCGGACAGTAATATATAGAAGGAGTGATTGTCATGGCTAAAAATGTACCTGAGATCGAAGATTATAAATATGGTTTCCATGATGAAGATGTATCAATTTTCCGTTCGGACCGCGGTCTGACACCGGAAATCGTAAAAGAGATTTCAAAAATGAAAGAAGAACCGCAGTGGATGCTGGATTACCGTCTGAAGTCACTGCAGCACTTCTACGACAGACCAATGCCGATGTGGGGCGGGGATTTATCAGAGCTGAACTTTGATGAAATCACCTACTACGTCAAACCGTCCGAGAGAAGTGAGCGTTCGTGGGATGAAGTGCCGGAAGAAATCAAATTGACATTTGATAAACTCGGCATCCCGGAAGCGGAGCAGAAATACCTTGCAGGTGTCTCTGCGCAGTATGAATCAGAAGTGGTCTACCACAACATGGAAGAAGCGCTGGAAGAGAAAGGCGTAATCTTCAAAGATACGGATTCTGCGCTTCGTGAAAACGAAGAGCTGTTCAAGGAGTACTTTGGCACTGTAGTGCCGGCGACGGACAACAAATTTTCGGCATTGAACTCAGCTGTATGGTCCGGCGGATCATTCATCTACTGCCCTCCGGGAGTGACGGTCGATTCGCCGCTGCAGGCTTACTTCCGCATCAACTCCGAGAACATGGGTCAGTTCGAGCGGACGCTGATCATCTGTGACGAAGGTTCAAGCGTCCATTATGTTGAAGGTTGTACAGCACCTGTCTATACGACGAACTCCCTGCACTCTGCAGTGGTTGAAATCGTGGTCAAGAAAGATGCTTACTGCCGTTACACGACGATCCAGAACTGGGCTAATAACGTCTATAACCTTGTGACCAAGCGTACTTTCGTTGATGAAAACGGAACGATGGAATGGGTTGACGGTAACTTAGGTTCCAAGATCACGATGAAATACCCTTCAATCTTCCTTAAAGGGGAAGGCGCACGTGGTATGACATTGTCAATCGCCCTGGCAGGTAAAGGACAGCTGCAGGATGCGGGTGCGAAGATGATCCACCTGGCACCTAACACATCTTCCACCATCGTTTCCAAATCAATCGCCAAAGGCGGCGGTAAAGTTTCCTACCGCGGACAGGTCCACTTCGGCAGAAAAGCTGAGAATGCAAGATCGAATATCGAATGTGATACGCTGATCATGGATAACGAATCCACTTCGGATACGATTCCTTATAATGAAATCCTGAATGATAACATTTCACTGGAACACGAAGCGAAAGTTTCGAAAGTGTCTGAAGAGCAGTTATTCTATCTGATGAGCCGTGGAATCGGTGAGATCGAAGCGACGGAAATGATCGTCATGGGCTTCATCGAGCCATTCACAAAAGAACTTCCGATGGAATATGCGGTTGAGATGAACCGCCTGATCTCCTTTGAGATGGAAGGTTCAATCGGTTAACAGATGCAATTTTAAAAGCCCCTTACCGGATCCGGTAAGGGGCTTTTCCTATATGGTCACGATGATCATGATGACCAGGATGATGATCAAGTAAAGCAGGGAGTATTTGAGGTTGATCTGTGCCCATTTTCTGATTTCCGTGCTTTTAAGTCCGGTGAAGGCGAGAATGATCCAGCCGACCGTCAGTATGACCGTCACGATGAAAAATATTCCACCCATGGCCGGCAGCAGTATGAACGGCAGGGGCAGCAGTGCCATGACATAGATGATCATCTGACGTATGGTGATGTCAACACCTGAGACGACGGGCAGCATCGGGACGCCTGCCCGGGTATAATCACTGAGCCTCTTTATGGCAATGGCGAGTGTATGGGGCACCTGCCATATGAACAACAGATAGAACAGCATGATCGGAACGATGTGGCCTGCAGGTGCGATGGCGGCCCATCCGATCAACGGTGTGAAGGCTCCCGATATGCTGCCGATGATCGTGTTAATCGTATATTTCCGTTTGGACCAGAAAGTGTAGAGGACGACGTAGAAAAACCAGCCGAGGAAAGCATAAAGGGCAGCTTCCGGTGTTGTCAGGAGCATGATGGCGAGGCCCAGGACGGAAGTGACCACTGCGGAACGGAAAACTGCCCGCAGTGTGAATGCCCCGGTGACCGTCGGGCGGTTCCGGGTCCTGTCCATCTTCTTATCGAGGTCCGCCTCATACCAATTGTTGAACATCAAAGCACCGGCGATGACGAGTGTGCTCCCGAGCATCGTCAGAAGAAAAGTGCCGATATGATTGTTGAAATGCTCCCCGCTGAAGTGAAGAGCGAGCCAGAAGGCGGTGAAGACGGGCAGCACATTGGCCACAAGCACTTTACCCTTCAGAAGGTATTTGATATTAGTGAGAAATCCGTGGCGTCCGGATGGTGATTGATCTTTATTCAAATTTATTCCCTCTCAAGCATTGAATGATAATATTGGAAATCGTCCATATTACATTATATCAGTAACACCATGGATTTGGCATCACCCTCGCCTTTGAAGCAGGCATGACCGTGGCAGGTTGTGTCGAAAATCTGTACAATTAATGAGTATTCACACCAATTAAAAAACTTTGAAGGAAGCTGATTTGTTAATGGAGGATAGGAAACAGGAAAAGCTGTGGACGAAAGGTTTCATACTGACATCCGTCGTCAATATGATGCTGACATTGTCGCTGTATCTTCTGCTTGTCACGATGGCTGTGTATGCGATTGAAACATACGATGCTTCAGTCAGCATGGCCGGTTTCGTCTCCAGCGTATTCATCATCGGTACACTCTTTGGTCGTCTGTACGGCGGCAAAAATATAGCGCGGATCGGCAACAGGAAAATGCTGCTGTTCGGTTCGGCAGCTGTACTGGTTTCGACGGCGCTGTATTTTGTACCGATGGGGATTTATCCGCTCATGGGTCTGCGCTTTCTGCACGGAGTGGCGCTCGGTCTGGCCGCCACTGCGACAGGGACGATCGTTGCCCAGATCATCCCGCGTTCAAGAAGCGGGGAGGGCATCGGTTATTTCAGCATGAGTGTGGTGATGGCGACAGCAGTCGGGCCTCTGATCGGCGTTGTGCTCCTGAACCAGTATGGATTCACCAGTATCTTCATATTTTCACTGGTCATGGCGGTCATCAGTCTTCTGCTCAGCCTGAGGGTGAGGCCGCCGGAGGTGGAAGTGCCGGAAGTGTCCAGCTATAAACGTTTCAGCCTGTCGGATTATTTTGAAGCCCGGGCCCTGCCGATTTCCTCAGTGATGTTCGTTCTGGCATTTGCTTATTCAAGCATCCTTTCATTCGTGACAGGTTACTCAGGTGAGATCGACCTGGTCGAGGCCGGAAGTTTCTTCTTCCTTGTATACGGTATTTCGGTGCTTCTGTCGAGACCGGTGACCGGTCCATTGATGGACAGGAAAGGGGCCAATATCGTCGTTTATCCTGCACTCATCCTTTTTGCGGCCGGCATGCTGACGATCAGCCAGGCGGATGCCGGATGGATGCTGCTGCTTGCTGCCCTCCTGATCGGACTGGGGTATGGCAATTTCCAGTCGATTTCCCAGGCGCTTGCGATACAAGCGACGCCGAGGCACCGCATGGGCCTTGCCAATACGACCTACTTCATTGCATTGGATCTCGGCCTCGGCTTCGGTCCGCTCGTGCTCGGCTTCATCGTGCCGATGCTCGGTTACAGGGGCATGTATTTTTCACTCGTTTTCGTCATACTCCTCGGCATCGTGGTGTATCATTTTGCACACGGCATGAAAAGCAGGACAGTGTGAGCGGCGGAGCATGAGGAATTTAAAGAGGTCCGGACACACTGTCCAGACCTCTTCCCTGAATTAATATGCAAATTGGTAATAGCCCTGGTTGTACCAATACTGAAGGTCCGCAAGGCTCATGCCGTAGTCAAGCTGCAAGTGCGGGTAATCGGGGAATGACGCCCAATCGCCGCCCCATGTGAAGCCGACGCTTTTCGCTATATTACCGACGTCCACCCAGTCGGAAACGCCGTTGCCGTTGATGTCACGATCGAGTTCCCAGTGCGCGTTGCCGTAGTGATCCGTCAGCACGAAATCGATGGCAAGACCATAATTGTGGTATGACTGGCCTCCGCGGGCATTCGTCACCACCGGCCCCTCAGTTATACGCCCCTGATTGTAGAGGGCATCCTGCTGCTCGAAGGAACGGTAACCGTCGGTATATCTGATCAATATGCCCTGTTCGGCGGCAATCTGTCTGACGAGCTCTGCTTTTTGCACGACATCAGGATGCAATCCGTAATAAATACCTTGTGTTCCAGCGGCTTCGGCTTCCCCGTCGTATGTAAAAGACAGTGTGACAAGCAGTGCGAAACCGACTAAAATTTGTGAATACCTCTTGATTGAATGTTGCAAAAAAATGTCCCCTTTCACAATTTCGTTACTTTTCCACCGTAACATAGTGATCATTGGAGACAAGGATATTTTACAGGATGAAATCCAATTGTAATTCCAGTGTAATGTTCGAGCCGGATATATGTAAATATATGTTACCTGCCTTATGCTATAATACCAATTAAATAATCATTTATTGGAAGGGGTTCTTTATGTCAGAAACCATTGTCAAAAAAGGCACCGCAAATTTATGGTATGGCATCCATTCCGTCAAAGGCAAATTATTTTTGACTGCGACACGCCTGATCCATGAACCGGGGATGATGCAGGTCAAGAAAACACGGACGGAAATCATGCTTGAAGATGTGGAGAAGGTCCGGCCGGTCAATAATATGTTCGGAAAAATCCCCATCCCGAACGGCCTCAGGGTCACGACTGCACAGGGCGAAGAGTACCAATTCGTGGTCAATCGCCGGAAAGACTGGGCGAAGAAGGTCGAGGAAGCGATGGGCGCACTGTCCCGTGAGGCGGCGGGCAAATGACTGGGCATCGGACAGTGATATGATAAAATCGTAGGTGAAATGAGCAGAGGAGGAATGAATGTGGATTTGAACGAGTGGTTTGAAAAGGGTATGACCTTTGATGAGTACGAAAAAGAACTGACTGATCATGAACGGAACTATAAAAAGATTGATGAGCACTTCACATTGCCGGCTGATGAGGCATTTTTCAGGCAGGCCGCCGGGAGCAGCCTCCGGGCGATCATCATTGCAGAACCGTGGTGCGGACACTGCATGATGAACATGCCGATTTTCAGGAAACTGGCAGAAAAAAGTGGGATTGATACAAGAATCTCCTTGAGGGACACTCATCCAGAGCTGATGGACGCCTACGAAACGGACGGCAAACGGGTCATTCCGATCATCATACTGATCAACGAAGATGGGGTGGAAGTCGCGAAGTGGGGACCGCGTGCACCCGAGACGACTGAAATCCAAAATGAGATTTTAAGGGACATGCCGGAAAAAGGTTCTGCCGAATACGAGGAGATGTTCAAAGTGAAAGTCCGGGAACTTTCAGAGACGTTTGCAGGCAATGAAGATCTGTGGCAATCCATCTATCAGGATATGAAAAAGACGATCAGGACGGCCATATAAGAAATCGGGGCTGGGACATCAGTCCTTAAAAAGTATTCATTGAATGGAAGAGACGAAAAATCCGTACGTTTGACTCCCAGGGGAACAGCATCTGCGCAAGACTACAGGCTTGCGCGATGCCCCAGGTAAGCAAACGTACGGATTTATTTTTTTCATATAAAATCCTGTCCCACTCCCCGATTTTATGTTCCGGGGAAAAGCAGTGGTCCATCCGCCCTCTCAGTCCCTCAACCCGATGTACTGCATCCGCTGGTTGAATAATTTCGGGTAGGACAGATAGCCGACCATGACGGAAGACATTGCAGCGGTGGTCAATATGAGGAATAAGATCAGAAGCTGGTACATCACCGCTTCGAGCGGATCGGCCCCGCCGATGATGAGTCCGCTCATCATGCCGGGCAGCTGTACCAGGCCCATCGTCTTCATCGATTCGACGGTGGGTATCATGCTGGTCCTGATTGAGGATTTCAAACTTCTTGAAATTGCCTCATTGGGCGCGCCGCCGAATGAGAGTATCAGTTCGATCACTTCTTCGCTGTTTTCCAGCTCATCTTTGAATTTGTTCAGGAATAAAAGGGACAATACCATACAGTTGCCGATCACCATGCCGCTGATCGGTATGATCTGTTCAGGCTCTGCCGGGATGATGCTGAAGCCGAGCAGCAGCCCCATGGAAACGGCTTCCACGACAAACAGCGTGAAAATGATGATTGCCGTGATGCCGGGGATGCCGCCCCCTTTCCTGATGATGTTCTGGCTTGCTGCAGCGATCATCAGGAGAATCATCAGAATGATGAAGATCACTGAGTCACTTTCAAAGACGAACGTCAGTATGTACCCGATGATCAGGAGCTGGATGATGGATCTGACCGTAGCGATCATGATGTCTTTTTCAAGCCCGAGCTTTAAAAATAAAGTCAGCGCCAGAGGAATGGCCACAAAAATCAATGACAGTGAGAGCTGTAGAAACGACATCAGTGTTCCCCCTTTGAAAATGCGCGGATTTCAGGATGATCAGATTGGTCTATGAATTCAGCCGGCCCGTATTCGAGGAGTTCCCCTTTTCTTAAAAACCACATGTCATGGCTGACACGCCTTGCCTGCTCGAGGTCATGGGTGATCCAGATGACGGTGACCCTCTTTTCAGACTGGAGCCGCATCACAAGCCTTTCAATATCCCTGACAAGGACATAGTCCAGGCTTGAAGTGATCTCATCCAGAAGGAGCACTTCCGGCCTGTGGACGAATGTCCGGGCAAGAGCCACCCTGCTCCGTTCCCCGCCCGAGATCTCACGGACAGGACGTTTCAGGAAAGATGCGTCCATATCGACCATTTCGAGAAGCTCTGCAGCACGTTCTTCAGAAAGCACTTCGCCGTGGACTTCACACGGCAGGTTCAAATTGTCGTAAACGGTGCCGTGTATCATCGGTGAACTCTGGAATGCCATGCTGATGGTTTTTCTGAGTTTGCCGATATCATAGTCGAAAATGTCCCTCCCCCTGTACAGCACTTCCCCGGCATCGGGTGAAAGCAGGCCGTTGATCATCTTGAGACAGGTCGTTTTCCCGGCGCCGCTCGGTCCAACGAAGGTGGTGATCCTGCTCTCCCGGAAAGAACCGGAAATATTATGCAGTATGCCATTGTGACTCACATTCTTAAATTCTATAATGGGCATTATGAGTTTCCCCCTTTAAATATATGGTAATATACCAGTAAGGTGATTTCGATGATATATATAGGATTGACAGGCTGGGGAGACCATGATGATCTGTATACCAGCCTGACGAACAAAAAAGATAAATTGACTACATATGCAAGTCATTTCCCCATAGTGGAGCTTGATGCGACCTACTACGCGATTCAGCACACTTCCGTCATCAACAAGTGGTGCAGCGAGACGCCGAAAGAGTTTAAATTCATCGTCAAAGCGCATCAGTATATGACGGGGCACAGTGATTACAGGTCTGATTATTCTTCGATCAAGGAAGTTTTCAAGGCATTCAAGGATATGTTACACCCAATGGCCCAACAAAACAAACTCGGATTCGTCCTGTTGCAGTTTCCGCCATGGTTCGACTGCACGGGTGAAAACATACGTTATGTAAAGTACGCAAAGACGATGCTCGAGCCTTATAAGGTTTCGGTCGAGTTCAGGAATCAGACGTGGTTCAGCGATGAATTCAAGGAAGAGACCCTGGGCTTCTTATATGATAATGACATCATACACAGCATATGCGATGAACCGCAGGCAGGCATGGGAAGCATACCATTCGTCAACCGGGTGACCGATGATACTGCCTTCATCCGTCTTCACGGCCGCAACGTACATGGGTGGACGCAGAAGGATCTGTCCCAGGAGGAGTGGCGGAATGTGCGGTATTTATATGATTACAGCAAAGAAGAGCTTGATTGGCTGAAGCGGCAGGTCGAAATCCTCAAACATAAGACCAAGGACATCTACATCGTCTTCAATAACAACTCCGGAGGCCACGCAAGCGGCAACGCCCAGTCATTCATCGGGATGATGGGGATTAAGTATACGGGGCTGGCACCGAAACAATTGAAATTATTTTAAGGGGTGGTGCATATGGAGTATCTTATATTGATATTGATCGGCCTGTTTGCAGCAGCCTTAGGTTCACTGGTCGGTATCGGCGGAGGCGTCATCATAGTGCCCCTGTTGATATTTTTTGGTATAGATAACGACTTCATTTCCAATGTCACCCCCCAGTCCGCCGTCGGGACTTCCAGCATGGTGCTGATATTCATCGGCCTGTCCGCTTTGATGTCCTACGGGCGGAGCAACCAGGTGGACCGCAAGAACGGCTTTTTATTCATGATGGGCATCATTCCCGGCGCCCTTGCAGGTGCATACTTGAGCAGCCTGTTCACCACTGACAGCTTCAAGCTGTATTTCGGCCTGTTCCTCATACTGCTGAGTCTGATCCTGATCGTGAGGGACCGGATCAAGCCCCTCAGCTTATTTCAGGATGAGCGGTATGTACGCCCTCACGTGGACAATATGGGTAATGTATACCATTATGGTTTCCCGCCGTATATCGCCATCATCGGCAGCTTCGTGGCCGGTATGACGGCAGGTCTCTTCGGCATCGGCGGTGGCGCCATCATGACACCGATGATGCTCATACTGTTCCGCATGCCGGCATCCATCGCGATCGGCACGAGCATGCTGCTTGTCTTTTTTGGCGCCCTGTCTTCTGCAACAGGCCACCTGCTGCAGAACAATGTCAACTTCCTTCATGCGCTTTTCCTTGTGCCCTCTGCATTCGTCGGCGCAAAGATCGGTGTCTTCCTCAATCAGAAATTCGACTCTGATACAGTGGTGGCTGTCCTTAGAACGGTGCTGTTACTGCTCGGTATATATATGATCATCCAATCTTTTCTATAGGAGAGTGACCCCATGGAAATCAAACTCTTTCATACCAATGATATCCACAGTCATCTTTATAATTACTTAAAAATAAAAAACTATCTGCTCCATCAGAAAAAAAGGTACGGAGGGAGCATGCTGTATGTGGACCTTGGAGATCATGTCGACCGCTCCCATCCCTATACGGAAGCGACCCTCGGGAGAGGCAATGTGGATCTTTTGAATCAGGCGGGGTGCGATATAGCGACGCTCGGAAATAATGAGGGGATCACACTCGAAATCAATGACCTGAAATCATTGTATGACGGGGCGGAGTTTGAGGTGGTCTGTGCAAATCTGCTGGAAAGCGGCGCCCGGGCACCCTACTTCAAGCCGTATGTGATAAAAGAGATGAACGGTGTAAAATTCGGATTCATCGGATTGACTGTGGAATTCACCCCTTTTTACAAAGCACTGGGATGGAAGGTTTCCGATGCATTCGAATGGGTGGAAAAGAGTGTCGATCAACTGTCCGGGCAGGTGGACTGCATTGTGCTGATGAGTCACCTCGGCAAATACGATGATGAAACGATCGCGATCCGGTTCCCGGAGATTGATGTCATCCTCGGGGCCCACACCCATCATCATTTTGAGAGGGGCGAACAGGTCGGCCCGGTGCTCATCGGTGCAGCCGGCAGGTTCGGGGATTATATCGGGGAGGTCAGCCTCACTTTCGAAGGGAGGGAACTGGTGCATAAATCCGCGCGCCTGATCGAGACGGACATGCTGGCACACATAGACGACCCCTATTATGAATACGGCAGGGAACTGATGAGGCAGAATGTCATAAGATGGAACGCCGGACCGATCCCGAGGCATTTATTCCATACGAGCCGCTTCATCTCGCGTCTTGCCGGGATGATAAGGAAATTCACGGATGCCGATGTCAGCATCGTCCATACAGGTCTGATCGCCAAAAGTTTCGAAGGCGGGACACTGACGGATTATGAGCTCCATAAAGTGCTGCCCCATCCGATCAACGCAGTCAGGATAAAGGTCACCGGCCGTGAATTGAAGGACATATTCAAGCAGTCCATGCGCAATGAGTTCAGGGATGAAGTGGTCAGGGGCATGGGCTTCAGGGGTGATATCTTCGGGGGATTCGTGACGGATAACATCGGCTACATCCACTCGAAGCGTGAGTATTATGTCGGTGGAGCGTTGATCAGGGATGAGGGGAGTTATACGATCGGCACCCTTGACATGTATACATTCGGCCGTATATTCCCGCATTTCAAATCATCCAGGAAAGTTTATATGATGCCCGATTTCCTGAGGGACATCGTCAGGCGCTACAGTGATGATCTGTAACTTGCCGTTCAGTTTTTTTATGCTATAATATTAATGTTAATTGAATAGAAAAGTAGAGGTTGCGACCATTATCAGTATGGATGACGAGCAGGCATGCGTCCGAGTCATTTTGAAAGGAATGGTGGCCGAAGGGGGTTTTTGGCGGAAGACTTCCTGGGACCGGGTTTAAGAGGCCCGGTACTGTCATTATGATGATGCGCTACACACGAATATATACTGTCACGTGGCGCATTACGGCCTCACGTGACTTTTTTATATTTTAGGAGGAAAAATTAATGGAAAGCTTTTTATCATGGGAATATATGCCGCTGATCCCGCCATTGCTGACGCTGCTCCTCGTGGTGCTGACCCGCAGGGTCGGCATCAGTCTGGGGACGGGCATCATCACGTCTGCATTCGTGGTCGCAGGCGGCAGCATCATGGAAACACTCGGGCTGCTATGGGAGGCGTTCATCGGCATCTTTATAGATGAAGGCAGCATCAATACATGGGAGGCATTCATCCTCATCTTTTTGACGATGCTCGGCATCATGACCGCCTTCATGAACATGTCCGGCGGTGCAAAGGCCTTTACAGGATGGGCGCTTGAAAAATTCAGGACGAGGAGAAGCGCCGGGATTGCAACCGGCTTCCTCGGCATCATCATCTTCATAGATGATTATTTCAGTGCCCTGATCACCGGACAGGTGTCAAGGCCCCTGACGGATAAGTACAATATTTCACGTGCGAAGCTCGCATATTATGTGGACACCACTGCTTCCCCGGTGTCCGTGATTGCGCCGATTTCAAGCTGGGGCGCGGGGATCATGGGACTTGTCGCGCCACTGCTGCTTGCAGCGGGCCTGACGTCGATCTCCCCGTTCCAGGCGTTCCTATACATGATTCCGATGAACTTTTATGTCATCACGGCACTTGCCATGATGTTCATCGTCATCCTGACACGTTTTGATATCGGACCGATGAGGACACAGGAGAAACGTGCAATCATCGACGGTGAAGTCATCGATCACGGCAGGGAGGTCCCCGGGAACATCGATGAGGACCTGCCGTCTGCAAATGACAGTTCTGCCCAGGCGCTGCTTGTACCGATGATCGGGCTTGCAGTGACCGTCATCGTGATGATGTTCATCACGGGCGGGCTTGAAGCGGGCTCATGGGATTTATTCTCCATCCTCGAGAACACACTGGTGACGCACAGCCTGATCGTCGGAGGCATCGTGGGTCTCGGACTCAGCCTGTATTACTATTTCACCTTCACAAAAGGCAATGACAGATTCGGCTCAAGTCATATCTGGCTCGGCGTGAAGAGCGGGTTCAAGGCGATGCTTCCGGCAATGATCGTGCTGACACTCGCATGGATGATCGGAAGTCTCATCAGTCAACTGGGCACAGGTGCGGTCCTCGGTGCAATGGTGGAGGAATCGAACCTGCCGGCGGGCATGCTGCTCGCTGTCGTCTTCGTCGTGGCCTGCATCATGGCCCTGGCGACGGGGACGAGCTGGGGTTCATTCGGCATTTTGATTCCGGTGACCGGTGAGATCATGATTTCACTTGGTGAAACGGAACTTCTGCTTCCTTCTCTTGCTGCAGTCCTTGCAGGCGCTGTTTTCGGGGACCATTGTTCACCGATTTCCGACTCGACGATACTGTCGTCCACAGGCGCGGGCAGCAACCATATCACACACGTCCTCACACAGCTGCCGTATGCCGTTCTTTCAGCTGCGATTGCGCTGGCCGGTTATGTCGTCCTGGGCATCACATCGAGTGTATGGATGTCACTGCTGGTCATCCTGGTACTGCTTGGCGCCGTCGTAGTGTTTTCAAAATTGATCTACAAGCCGATAGAAAAAGCGGTCTGATCACATGAAGCCCCTTCTGCATGAAGGGGCTTTTTGCATCGATATATACATGGCTCTGAATTTCATGATAATATGAAATTATTGAAGCGGGCACCGGTGAAGGCTGATGAATGATGGGAAGGTGAATGAGGATCATGATTACGATCGACCATATGAACTTTGAACTGATTGAAAATTACAGGGATGCTTTTGACGAAGAACAATTTGTGGGGAAGTACAGTGAGGTATTGAACAAATATGATTACATCGTCGGGGACATCGGTTATGAAAAATTGAGGCTCACAGGTTTCCACAGGGATAATAAGAGGAAAGTCGAACGCGACAAGAAATTCAGTGCCATCCAGGACTACTTGAGTGAATACTGCAACTTCGGATGCCCATATTTCGTACTCCGTAAAGTGACGAAAGAGGAGCTTAAGGAGCGGGAGATTGAAAAGGAAGAGGACGCTGTAGATGACGGGGAATCGACGCTGCAGCCGGAATCCGGAGCCCCTCAGGAAGCTCGCGGCGGGGAAAAAGATGAAAATCGGGCGAAGGATAAAACATATGCCGCCCTGAAAAAGAAGGGGTGAAAAAGAGGAGGGCCGCAGCGGTCCTCCTCTTTTGCCGTCACCGGAATCCTACTCCATATCCCCCATATCCGTTACGATGACATCCTTCAAAAACTCCTCGACTTCTCCGCCCTGTTCGGGCGTGAGTCCGAGAATGTGGGCGACGTAACCTTCTTCGTTCAAATCGTCCGTACCGATGATGCCGAAACGGCTGCTCTGGGTATTCAGGACGAGTGCTTTTCCGAAAAACCTGCCCGTATGGATGATCGCAAGGTCATAACGCCCGTGGTCCCCTGCAAAACCGACATACCTGGAATAAGTATCCTCGGTATCATCATATAAGAAAAAGTCGATCATCATTATTTCCTCCGCTTCCACTGTACTTTGCAAATTATGCTATCATAATATTATCATGACCACAAAGAATGTAGAGGAGTGTAGGATTTGTATTTTGTAGATCGCAACCTGCTTGACGAAAGACTGGATTATATTGAGAAGCTCACAACGGAGCTTGAAGGCGCCGAAGGTTTTGCACTGGAGCGCATCTGCCATATGCTGATCGAATCCACAGTGGATGTCGGCAATATGATCATCGATGGTTTCATTTTACGGGATCCGGGCAGCTATCTGGATGTGATTGAAATACTCAAGACTGAAGGGGCGATCCCGGAAGCGGATCAGAATGATTTCAAAGTGACTTTCGGGTGGAGGAACAAACTGGTCCGCGAGTACACGGATCTTGATCATGGAAGTATGAAGGCGGAGTTCAAAAACCATCTGGACGCCTATAGACAATATAAGTCCAGGATATATGCCTTCGCGGAAAATGACGGTCAGGCAGTGACCGCATTCAAGTGTGAATGATATGGGGTACAACGGTTATCTGATAGACCTTGACGGTACGATGTATAACGGAAGTGAACTGATTGAAACGGCACGGGATTTCGTCTCGGAACTGGAAAGAAAGGGCATCCCGTATGTGTTCCTGACGAACAATGCCACGAAGTCGCAGGAGGAAGCGGTGCAGAAACTGCTCGACATGGGCGTGAAGACATCCCTTGAAAATATGTACACATCTGCAATGGCGACGGCATCCTACATCCGGGAAAACCACCGGGGCGCATCCGCATATGTGATCGGCACGCCCTCTTTGAAGAAGATCCTGGAAAATGCCGGCATCACACTGACGGAGAAAAATGCAGATCTCGTCATCATGGGACTCGACCCTGAGGTCGACTACGGAAAACTCAAGCGTGCAGCGCTGCTGATCGGCAACGGTGCGGGATTCATCGCGACGAATCCCGATAAACGATTCCCGACGGAAGAAGGCATCATCCCCGGCAGCGGCGCACTTCAGCAGGTGCTGATCGAGACGACCGGGGTGAGGCCCCTCATCATCGGGAAGCCGAATGCGTCCATACTGGACGGGGCCATGGGGCAGCTGGGCCTCAAAAAGAGCGAAGTCGCGCTGATAGGTGACAATTACGACACGGATATAATGACCGGGATCAATGGCGGCGTCGATACCATTCATGTGAATACCGGCGTGAGCCCGGTCGAAGAAGTGATGAAAAAAGAGGCTTCACCAACACATACTATAGATAATTTATCAGAATGGAGCGTTTGATATGGCAAAAAAAGTGGTGGTCACAAGACAGATTAAAGATGAACATTTAAATCAGCTTAAAGAAAAATATGAAGTATTCATGTGGGACAGTGCAGGCGACCCGATGCCGAAGAAGAGGTTTCTGGAAGAGATGGAAGATGCCGATGCTGCCCTCACCATGCTCAGTGAAAAAGTGGATGCGGAAGTATTCGAAGCGGCAAAGGAGCTGAAGGTCGTCTCAAACCTTGCCGTCGGCTTCGATAATATCGATCTTGAAGCTGCAGAAAAAAATGACGTCATCATCGCAAACACCCCGGACGTCCTGACGGAAACGACGGCGGAACTCGCTTTTACACTGATGCTGACTTCCGCGCGCCGAATCATCGAAGCGAACCGCGAGTTGGAAAGCGGGGACTGGACGGGCTGGAGCCCGTACCATATGGCAGGCACGGATGTATACGGCAAGACGGTCGGGATTTTCGGTATGGGCGCAATCGGCGCAGCATTCGCAAGGCGCCTGAAAGGTTTTGACTGCCGCGTCATCTACCACAACCGGAGTGAATCGAAGTATGCAGCCGACCTGGATGCAAAACTGGTCTCATTCGACGAACTGCTGGAACAGTCGGATTTCGTCCTGTGCGCCGCACCGCTCACTGAAGAGACGAAGTACAAGTTCGATCAGGAAGCATTCGGCAAAATGCAGGATCATGCGCACTTCATCAATATCGGCCGTGGGGCACACGTCGTCGAAACGGATTTGAAAAAAGCGGTGGAGACGGGTGACATCGCCGCCGCTGCCCTCGATGTATATGACGGTGAGCCGATTTCAAAAGACCATCCGTTCATCGGCATGGACAATATGACGCTCCTCCCGCATATCGGCAGCGCATCCGTCGCCACCCGCGACGACATGGTGCAGCTGTGTGTGGACAACATCACTCACGTACTCGAAGGCAAAGCCCCGCTCACCCAGGTGAAATGAATTTTTTGAGGGAGAGATGATCATGGAAAAGAGTACAATCGGACCGGCACAGACTTTCAGCGAAGAAAGATTTACGAAAATGGATATCTTCAAAAGCAGAAACAGTTCGATGTTCATGCTCAATTTCAATCCCGGCCAGGCGATGAAGCCCCACGGCCACCCCGGGAAAGAATTGTATCTGCATGTTTTGGAAGGTCACGGGGCGCTCACGATTGATGACAGGATCGTTGAAGTCTCCGCAGGGGGCGTGGTTCATCTCGAAGCGGATGAGACCATCGGCTTCAAGAATGGTGATGACAGGACTTCCATATATGTCACGATGAACAGGCTGAACGGATAAGATTCCAGACCCCATTGTTAACCTAAATATATTTTGGGTTAACAATGGGGCTTTTTCATGCTATGATATAAAAAAACATCAAGGAGGAATTTCATTGAAAACCAAACATCTTGTATTCGTCGCCCTGTTTGCTGCACTGATTGCAGTCGGTGCCCAAATCCGTGTGCCGGTGGGTCCTGTGCCATTCACCCTTCAGATGCCCATGGTACTGCTGACGGCGCTTGTGCTGGGCTCAAAGCTCGGTGCACTATCCACTTTGGTCTACATGCTTGTGGGCCTGATCGGTGTACCGGTATTTGCAGGGAGCGGGGGGATCGGAGCACTTCTGTCACCGAGCTTCGGTTTCGTCCTCGGCTTCATACCTGCTGCATACGTTGCCGGAATCGGGGTCAGGGAGGGGCAGCCTTTGTATCAGTCATTGGTCAATACATATTTGGCCCTGATCGTCACATTCATCTTCGGCATCTTATACTTCGTCTTCATCATGAATGTCGTCATCGGCACCCCTGTGGGGGTCGTCGAAGCACTGATGGTGACTGTCGTGCCATTTGTCATCAAGGACCTCGTCGTCGGTACGTTGACCGTGATGTTTGCGCGTGTCCTGAAAAACCGGGGGATCCTGCGGATTGCACATTGAACGGACGGAGCTGGTCACATGCGCTGTTCAAGCCATATGACGACCCGTTCCGGGTCCAATGTGCCATCAGCCGCGATTTCATCATTCACCGTGATGAGCGGGAAATGCAGATCGCCCTGGTCAAGCTGTTCTATAAGGTTATCATCGTGATCGGTGAGATTTTCAGAGCATGCGGCATCTATATGGTTGAAGTGGAACGCATCGTTCGGGAACCTGCTGTTCAGGGACTTTTGCAGACGGCGGCACATGTCACCGGCATCAGTCGGGTCCACTCCGCTGGTGTCATGGTCATAGACATTGATGACAAATTTCATACAAACATCCTCCTTTAAGATGATGGATTTTTACAGTGAAATCTATTATAATACATGTATAAAGAAATCTGTATCAGATGATTGGAGGAAATGACCAATGGCAACAACACAAGATACGATGTATGAACAAGTCGAAGTGGTTATAGAGAAGTTACGCCCTTTCCTGCTGAGGGACGGCGGCGACTGTGAATTGGTGGATGTCGAGGACGGTATCGTCAAGCTGCGCCTGCTCGGTGCATGCGGTACATGCCCGAGTTCAACAATTACACTAAAAGCGGGTATTGAAAGAGCGATGCTCGAAGAAGTGCCAGGATTTGTTGAAGTCGAACAAGTATTTTAAACTGATCGTTGGGACTTGGAGTTCCAACGGTTTTTTATTTTGGAGGAAGGGGGAGCAGCGATGTACCCGATGAATCTGGTGGAGTTTTGCAGTGCGAATATGCAAAAAGGCTCAAAGGAAGTCTATGAAAAGCTTGATGAAGATAACGATATCGATGTGCTGGATTATGAATGCACGAATAATTGCGGCATATGCTCAAAGGCCATGTTTGCGATCGTCAACGGCCAGCTTGTCGGCGCACAGTCTGCTCCGGCACTTCTGGATAAGATTCATAAGCAGGTCGAGCGGCAGGGACAGGTGCAGGACGAATGGGATATTTTGTAAAGTCGGAAAGTTTGAGGTATAAAATATCTTCTTATATAATGGAGAAGACGGAGGATGATAATATGACTCAGATCGAACTTACGGAAAGTGCAGCATACGAAGTCAAGGATATGCTGGAGAAAAACGACATGCCTGATGGTTACCTGAGGTTCAAAGTGGAAGGCGGCGGCTGTACGGGCCTGACCTACGGTATGGCTGCGGAATTTGAAAAATCGGACCGTGATGAAATATATGAATTCCACGGCGTCAAAGTGCTGGTGGACAAGTATGATGCACCGGTGATCAACGGGACGGTCATCGATTTCAAACAGTCCCTCATGGGCGGCGGATTCACTATAGATAATCCGAATGCCTCCCTGTCATGCGGCTGTGGTGCTTCGTTCCGGACGAAGACCAATGCGGGTGCCCCGGAAGATTGTTAAAGAATTATCAAAAAGCCTTGAAATATTTCAACTGAATCGCTAATATTAATGATGATATTGATATTGGCGGTCTTATTTATATAAAGGAAATTCATTGTTATTCAATTTAAGAGGAAAAGGTGACTATTATTATGAGTTTCGAGAGAAAGAAGATTCTTGTGCTCGGCGCCGGGTATGCCGGATTGACGACTGTGACCGGATTACAGAAAAAACTTGGCTTTCAGGATGCAGACATCACACTGATCAATAAGAATGAGTACCATTACGAATCGACATGGCTGCATCAGGTCGCAGCGGGGACGATTCACTGGGAAGAAGCTACATATCCCATCACTAAAGTGGTCAATACCCAGAAGGTCAGGTTTGTTCCTGCTGAAGTGACGGCAATCCACCGCGACGCGCAGCGTGTTGAAACGAATCAGGGCGAATTTGAGTATGATATTCTTGTCGTTGCACTCGGCTTCGAAAGTGAATCTTTCGGAATCGAAGGCATGGATCGTTATGCCCACACAATCACAGACCCGCAGACTTCCCTGGCTGCAAGGCAGGAAATCGAACGGAACTTTGCCAACTACAAAACATCCGGCGATCAGCGCGACATTTCAATCCTGGTGGGTGGTGCCGGGTTCACCGGTGTCGAGTTCCTGGGTGAGCTGATCGAAAGTATCCCGGATCTCGCAAAACAGTACAATATTGATTATGACGATGTTAAAATCACTTGTGTTGAAGCGGCACCGTCCATGCTGCCGATGTTCAGCGACGAATTGACCCAGTATGCGGTTGATTTCCTTGAAAGCAAAGGTGTCGAGTTTAAAATCGGCACACCGATTGTCGCTGCAAATGAAAAAGGTTTTGTAGTGAAGGAGAACGATGAGGAAACCCAGCTTGAAGCGGCCAGTGTCATCTGGACTGCGGGCGTCCGCGGCAACAGCCTGATGGAAGAGTCGTTTGAAGGCGTCAAACGCGGTCGCATCATCACCAAACCTGATTTGACCATAGAAGGCTACGACAACATTTTTGTCATTGGTGATGTGGCAGCGGTCATGAATGGGGAGGGCGAAGACGCTAGACCTTATCCGACGACTGCACAAATTGCCATGCAGCTGGGTGATCATGTTGCAGAAAGCATCAAGAATAAATTGAATGGCGATAAGATGCGTGCATTCACTTTTGACGATAAAGGGACCGTTTGTTCACTCGGGTCTGAAGAAGGCATCGGTGTGGTATTCGGCCGTGAAGTCAAAGGCAGACGGGCGGCATTCCTAAAGCGCGTCATCGATACGAGAGCCGTATTCAAAGTCGGCGGTCCGTTCTTAGCTTACTCTAAAGGTAAATTTCTATAAAAAGTGACGAACAGGCATGGGCGAGTTTCTTGCCCATGCCTGTTTTTTGGAGGTTCAAAACTAGTGGCAACTATAATACAACTGGTCATTTCCATGATTTTATTCTTCGTGCTGTTCTACGGCATCAGCTTTATAATCAATATGATATTGAAAGTGACCTGGCTGATGGTCTTCGTATATCCCGTGATCATCATCCTGATGATGGACGGCATATCAACCTTCCAGTATTTCACCCGGCCGGGCGAATCGTTCCAGGCAGCTTACGACGGCCTGGCAGGACTCTCTTTACCGGATGTACTGATGCTCGGAAGCGGCTTTGCCGGAGTGGTGCTGGCAGGAGTGACGATACGTTATTTGAGGAATGCCGGTTATAAAATGTTCTAAGGGGAGAAATGTAATGAATATCAGGTTTCAGGAAAAGTATGAGGCTTCAAAGGAGCCGATCATAATAGGGTTGCCGGAACATCCGGAGGCTCTGCCCAATTTCGATGAAGTCGATTCTTTATTGAACGGCGTGTTTCTCGAACTTGTTGATGAAAGGGTTTTGTCTGCAAAGTTCGGGGAAATCACCTCTACAGGCGTGACGATCCAGAGGGAAGTGAAGAAAGTGATTGCGATCGGTCTCGGAGACACCGGGAAGCTCACGGGCGACCGGATACATAAGGCCTTCGGCAGTCTCTTCCAGCATTTGAAAGATCAAGAAGCAACGGCCGCTTCGCTGATGTTTGAAACGTTCAATCATGATATCGGGACGGCAGCCGAAGCGCTCGGCTACATGTCCAATGTCAGCGTATTTGAATACACGGGGAAGAAACAGCAGGAAGAAAATCCGTTTCTCTCAGACTTTGCCCTGACCATCATATCCAAAAAACCGATCGAGGAACATGTCATATACGGGCGCAGGATTGGGGAAAGCGTGAATTTTGCAAGGCGGTTTTCGGAGACGCCTCCGAATTACATGACACCGGAAATCATGACAGAAGAGATTTCTGCGGCCTTCAAAGGAAAAAAGCATGTCAATATCGATATTAAAGACGAATTTGATTTAGATGATGAAGGTTATGGCCTGATCACCGCCGTCGGCAAGGGATCCGTCAATAAGCCGCGTCTCGTCACGATAGAGTACCGCCATCCGGATGCTTATGACGTCAAGCCTGTGGCGCTTGTCGGAAAAGGCATCACTTATGATTCCGGAGGCTATTCCATAAAGGGAAAGACGGGCATGCCCGGGATGAAATATGATTTGAGCGGTGCGGCCAACGTCACGGGGATGATGCACGGCATCGTGGCACTTGAACTGCCTGTGCATGTCGTGGCGACCATTGCGCTTGCGGAAAATATGATCAATGGCGATGCCATGAAACCGGACGATGTCTTCACTTCACTCAGCGGCCAGACCGTGGAAGTGAAGAACACTGATGCAGAAGGCAGGCTGGTCCTCGGTGATGCAGTATTTCATGCCTCCCAGTACTCGCCGCGTGTCATTATGGATTTCGCCACCCTGACAGGGGCTGTGATTGCAGCGATCGGCGATGAACGCACAGGCGTGTTCACGAATAAGGAAGAGGATATTACGGCACCGATCATAAACTTGGCGGCAGAAGTGGGTGAGCGGCTCTGGAGGCTCCCTCTCGATGATATAGAAGAGCGCAAGGTGAAATCGTCGACGGTTGCAGACTTGACCAACCATGTCGAAAAACCGGGGCGGGCCTCATTTGCGGCCTGCTTCATCAGGCAGTTCGCGAATGGCAGCCCATGGATCCACTTTGATATAGCCGGCACCGCGACCCGCTCGAAAGGGAATGAATATGGGCCGAAAGGGGCGACCGGCGTCCTCATCCGATCTGTGGTCAAAGCTGTGGAGCGTGATCTGATATGACCGGTAAAGCACCTTCGAACCTGTTGGAATTCTTGGACATTGAAGTGGTTGAGGCGTCCCCGGGGCATATGGTGATGTCCATGCCGATCACTCCCAAAGTCCACCAGACGAAAGGTTTCATACACGGCGGGGCAAATGTGGTGCTGGCGGAAACAGCAGCTTCCGTCGGCGCGTCAAGGCTGATAGGAGAAGATGAAATCACCTTCGGTATGGAAATCAATGCGAATCATCTCAGGACAGTGAGTGACGGCATGATTTATGCGAAGGCGAGGATGCGCCACAGGGGTAAAAGTACGCAGGTCTGGGAAATAGATATCACAGATGAGGATGATAACCTGACATGCGTTTCAAGGTGTACGATGGCCGTCAAAAAGAAAAGATGATTGGGTCATGCTGCTTATTAAAAGAAAATCGGACATACAAAGTGTGGTAATACACTAATATTTGAGCTTCCGGTGTACAAATCACAGCTGTTTTTGTTATGATTGTTTTTGTAGAAAATTTATCATCGCGTTTTTCGTGATGATAACTGAAAATTCGTAATGACATCCATATTGGGAATTTATAGTGAAATCCGGAGGAGTCTGTCACCAAGGCATAACTATGTCTTTTTTGACGCGGGCTCCTTTTTTATTTGGAATGGTCAATAAAGGTCAAAAGAAATTATCATTATCAGAAATGTTGGGGGAACAGAGATGACTATTTTACATTTGGCAGTACTTGCACCCTTCTTATTTGCAATACTGGTGCCGTTTTTATTCAAGTACTTTAGAAAGGTCCATACCGGGTGGTTCGTTTTATTTGTACCACTGATACTGTTTATCTACTTCCTGTCATACATATCTGTGACATCTGACGGGCAGGCGGTGATGCAGCGGATGGAATGGGTGCCGTCGCTCGGCATAAACTTTGATCTCTATGTCGATGGGCTGAGCCTTTTATTCGCACTGCTGATCACCGGAATCGGTACACTCGTCATACTTTACTCCATTTTTTATCTTGCAGGTAAAGAAGAGAGGCTGAATCACTTTTACGTGTACATAATGCTGTTCATGGGGGCAATGCTTGGTGTCGTCCTCTCGGATAATATCATCGTGCTGTATGTATTCTGGGAGATCACAAGTATTTCCTCCTCATTGTTGATTAGTTATTGGTATGCAAAGAAAGCATCAGTCTATGGTGCACAGAAATCCATGTATATCACAGTGTTCGGCGGACTCTCGATGCTCGGGGGCTTCTCGCTGCTCTACGTGATGGCTGAAACGTTCAGCATCAGGGAAATGATCGGCAATGCCGACCTCATTTTAAATCATGACTTATTTTTAGCGGCAATGATTCTTGTGCTGCTCGGTGCATTTACAAAATCCGCACAGTTCCCGTTCCATATATGGCTTCCGGATGCGATGGAGGCACCGACCCCTGTCAGTGCATACCTCCATTCGGCAACGATGGTCAAAGCGGGCATTTATCTCGTCGCGCGCCTGACGCCGGTATTCGCCGGCGGGGCCGAATGGTTCTGGATCATTACAGCTGCCGGTATCTTCACCATGGCGTGGGGTGCCATCTCAGCTGTGAGGCAGAAGGACCTGAAAGCGATACTCGCCTTTTCAACAGTCAGTCAGCTTGGTATGATCATGAGCCTGCTCGGGGCCGGCTCAGCCGCGTTCTACTATATGGACGGGGATAATGCGCTGTACACGACGGCGATACTTGCAGCCGTCTTCCATCTGATCAACCATGCGACATTCAAAGGCAGCCTCTTCATGGTGGCAGGCATCATCGATCACGAGACGGGCACGAGGGATATCAGGAAGCTTGGCGGCCTGATGACCATCATGCCGATCACTGCGACGATTTCCGTCATTGGACTTGCGGCTATGGCTGGCCTGCCTCCATTCAACGGTTTCCTGAGCAAGGAGCTGTTCTTTACGGGCATCACGAACGTTGCCCAGTATGATATGTGGAATGGGGACACCATCGGCATGCTGCTGCCGGTCATCGCCTGGATCGCAAGCATTTTCACTTTCGCTTACAGTGCGATCATCTTCTTCAGGACATTCAGAGGAAAATTCAAGCCGGATATGCTGCCGGTCAAAGAGGTGCATGAAGCGCCTGCAGGCCTGTTGATCAGTCCGATCGTACTGGTTGCCGCAGTGTTGATGATCAGCTTTTTCCCGAATATCCTGGCCTACAGCATAATAGAACCTGCAATGATGTCGATTTTGCCGGGGATATTGGGTGAAGGGTCCAATTTTTACGTGGATATCTACCATTGGCACGGCATCAATCTGGAACTGATGATGACGCTCGGTGCGGTGATCATCGGTACGATCATCTACGTGACGATGAACAAATGGTCGAAGCTCGGCATCTACCAGAATGAACAGGACATCATGACCACGGTTTACGATAATGGTTATGATGCACTCATCAAAGGTTCCCAGGTGCTTACACGCATTCAGATGACGGGAATGCTCAGGGATTACATCGTTTATATGGTGATATTCATAGTACTCATCATGTTCTATACGATGTTCCGATTTGAAGGCTTCCAAATCAGTATGGAAAATGCAAGCGAAATAGGCATATTCATGTATCTCATACTTGCTGCACTGGTCATCACGATCATGCTCCTTCCAAGGGTGAATAACCGTATGACTGCAATCATCCTGGCTGGTTTCGTCGGTTTTCTTGTGGCCTTCATCTTCACGGTCTTCAGGGCGCCGGATCTGGCACTGACACAGCTGATGGTGGAGACCGTATCAGTGATACTCTTCATGGCGGTCTTCTACCACCTGCCAAATCTGACTAAAGATAATATCGCGCCTTTGACGAAAGCGATCAATATTGTCGTGGCAGGATCGGCGGGATTGATGGTCGCGCTGGTATCGATGAGTGCATTCACATACGGACAGACGACACCGTTCGATGCCATTTCGGAATACTTCATAGAAAACTCAGTAGAACTCGCCGGCGGCTACAACATGGTCAACGTCGTGCTGGTGGACTTCCGTGGTCTGGATACCATGCTTGAATTGCTGGTGCTCGGCATTGCGGCTTTGGGTGCCATATCAATGATCAAATTGAAAGTGAAGGAGGATGATGACGTATGATAAATCAACCGAATGATATGATGTTCCGTGTGTTTATACGGCTGATTGCCATCATTGTCGTCACTTTTTCAATCTATCTGTTCTTCTCGGGGCACAATGCCCCGGGAGGTGGTTTCATCGGCGGTCTGATGACTGCCATAGCAATATTGGTGATGTACCTGGTATTCGGTACAAAGACCATGAACGCCGCGCTGCCGTTCAATTACCCTTATATGATGAGCATCGGTTTATTGGTTGCGGCAGGCACAGGCATAATATCAGTGGCATTCGGCTACCCTTACTTGAAGCAGTTTTTCGATTATTTCCAAATACCGATATTTGGAGAGGTGGAGCTGACCACTGCATTGATATTCGACCTGGGTGTTTACCTGCTGGTGGTCGGTTCAGCAATGACTTTCATATTATCGATAGTGGAGGATGATTCTTAATGGAGATAGTTATGTCGGCAGTCATCGGTTTAATCTTTGCCGTAGCCATATATCTGATGCTGTCCAGGAATATCATCAGGGTGCTTATCGGGACTTTGATGCTCTCCCACAGTGTCCACCTGATATTGCTGACGATGTCCGGCCTCCAACGGGGTGCTCCGCCGCTCTTATTCCTGGAAGCCGGGGCATACAGTGATCCTTTGCCCCAGGCATTGATACTGACCGCGATTGTGATCAACTTCGGTGTGACAGCATTCGTGTCCGTCCTTGTTTACCGCACATATAAGGAACATAAGACTGCGGATTTATACGATTTGAGAGGAGCTAAAGATGAGTAATCTGATTATTTTACCCATAATATTTCCATTCATCATTGGAGCTGTACTTATATTCTTCTCAAAAAGCTCCAGAGCTCAGAGAATTATAAGTGGGATCAGTGCACTGTTGATGGTCGGCATTTCTGCTTACCTGGCAGTACTTGCTTTTCAGCAGGACACCGTAATACTCGAATCCGGTGACTGGGTTGCGCCATACGGGATTATCCTTGTACTTGATAACCTTGCAGCACTGATGGTGCTGATCACATCGATACTTGCTGCGTCATGTCTGTTCTTTGCATTCGGGACGATTTCTAAGAAAAGGGAGAAGTATTATTTCTACCCGTTCTATTTCTTCCTGATCGTCGGAGTGAACGGTGCATTTTTGACAGGAGACATATTCAACCTCTTCGTATTCTTCGAAGTGATGCTCCTGGCTTCCTATGTATTGATCGTCAACGGCGGCTCGAAGTATCAGCTGAGGGAATCATTCAAGTATGTCATCCTGAATATTTTCGGATCGGCTTTGTTCATCATGGCGATTGCCTGGATTTATTCAGTCACGGGTACTGTAAATATGGCGCACCTTTCCGAACGGGTGGCGGAAATCAACCAGCCGGGGATCGTCACGGTCATAGCAGTGATGTTCTTCATAGTGTTCGGTGCGAAGGGCGCACTGTTTCCATTATATTTCTGGCTGCCGAAGTCATACTACGGACCGCCGGCAGCCCTGGCGGCATTGTTCGGTGGGTTGTTGACCAAGGTCGGCATCTATGCGATCATTCGCATGTTCACGCTGGTCTTCTACCACGAGCCCTTGTTCACACATAAAGGGATCATCGTGACGGCAGCTGGGTTCACGATGCTCCTCGGAGTACTTGGAGCAGTGTCACAGTTCGACTTTAAACGTATACTTTCGTATCACATCATCTCACAGGTCGGTTACATGGTGATGGGGCTGGGTATATTCACACCACTGGCTGTCGCTGGTGCGATATACTACATCGTCCACCATATGTTCGTCAAAACGGCATTGTTCCTGCTTGCCGGCGCCACCGAGAAGATAACCGGGACGACGGATATTAAAGCGATGGGCGGATTGATAAAAAGTCAGCCTGTACTGACATGGTCGTTCTTCATCGCCGCAATATCACTTGCAGGCATTCCACCGCTCAGTGGATTCTTCAGTAAATTCCCTATAATCCTGGCCGGTTTCCAGGAAGGTCAGTGGGTCATATCAGCAGTGGCACTGCTCGTCGGCCTGCTCACGCTGATATCCATGATGAAGATATTCGGGTATGTATTCTGGGGGGAGAACAAACTCACAGAGCGGCAAAACAACATGTCAGTGACCAATCTTTTGATTCCGATAGCACCACTGGTTGCGTTCTCGATAATACTTGGATTTGCAGCCGAGCCGATCTTCACCTATTCATTGCACATTGCAGAGCAGATATTGGAGCCGTCAAATTATGTGAATGCGGTACTTAAGGAGTAGATGATATGGCAATTCAGTTTGTGATTAATATATTGATAGCAATCGTTTGGATGTTTTTACAGGACAGCTATGGCATGCCCTCTTTTCTTTTCGGCTTCATCATTGGTCTGTTGATATTATTTACCCTTAGAAGATTTATGGAGTTTGATTTTTATTTCATAAAAGTCATTGCCTTTGTAAGACTTGTGCTGCTGTTCTTATTTGAACTGGTCAAGGCCAACATCGATGTGGTGAGGGTCGTGCTCCGGCCGAAGCTTGAAAACAAGCCGGGGATCATCGCGGTGGACACAAGTCTTGAAACTGATTTTGAAAGGGCGACACTCGCCGCCCTGATCACTTTGACCCCGGGCACCGTTTCGATGGATTTCTCTGCAGACAGCAAAACCATCTATGTTCATAAATTGAACGTCGATGACAGAGATCAAATGGTTGCAGAAATCAAGAACTCGTTTGAGAAAGCAATCAAGGAGGTGACGAAGTAATGTTCGATATCGTGCTGCAAATTTCTTTGGTACTCACTTCGTTTTCCCTGATCCTTGTTTTGATCAGGACGATCATCGGCCCGTCCACAAGCGACCGGATACTGGCATTGGATACGCTCGGGATGATGCTGATAGGAATCATCGGTCTGGTGATGATGCTCCAGGAGACTGTCGTCTATGCTGATATTGCATTGGTCGTCGCCATCATCGGGTTCGTCGGCACCATAGCGATGGCGAAGTTTTTGGAGAGGGGTGTTGTCATTGACGATGACTGAGTTGATCGTAAGCTTTTTTGTCATAGTGGGATCATTCTTCATCTTCGTCAGCTCAATCGGCATATTGAGGCTGAGGGATGTATACAGCAGGACGCACGCGGGTGGTAAGAGTTCCACCCTTGGGGTGATGAGCATCATGACGGGTGTCGTCCTGTTCTTCTGGGTCACCGAGGGGAACTTTAATCTGAATCTGATGCTGACGATCATATTCGTCTTCATGACAGCACCTCTTGCCGCCCTTGCCGTGAATCGATCAGCATACAGGACGAATGTACCGATGACCGATGAAACTTCCATCGATGAACTTGGAGATGCGATGGATATGGAAAGGGAAAAGGAAGCAATGGAAAATCTGAATAAGAAATAAAAAAACAATTGATGCCCGGCAAGGGCATCAATTGTTTTTTTGTTGGGTCGATATTTATGGACGGTCGGGCTCATCGGTGTCATCCGGGAGGGATTCATCCCTTTTCAGGTCATTCAGGACCGTCAGCTTGTAGGGTTTGACATCTGAGTGGAAAGCACTTCTCGACAGCAGGTGGCTGGAGACCGGTGCCGTCAGCAGGATGAAGAAGGCACCGAGCAGGAGATTGGTTTCGATCAGGCCGTCCACATACCAGAAGTAAAGGAAAGCACCGGTCATGATCATGATGACGCCGAGCGTCGTACTTTTGGTCGTCGCATGCAGCCTCGAGTACATATCCGGGAGCCTGATGATCCCTAAAACTGCAAGGGCTGACATGAGCGTCCCGCCGATCAGGAAGAATGCGATCAGGCTATTCATCATTATCTCTATCATCATCGATAATCACATTCCTTTCGAGATATTTGGCAAAAGTGATGGTGGAGAGGAATGCCAGTGTGCCGATGAGCAATATGATCGGGACATAATGGACCGAGCCCAAAGTGATTGCAGTCAAGGCGATCATCCCCATGAGCATCACGCCGAATGCATCCAGTGCAACAATCTTGTCATGCAGCGTCGGACCGACGATGATCCGGTATGCAATGCCGACAAGCGATAATGCAAGGATGATGCCGCTGATGAGGATTACAACTTCCAGGAATGATGTCATGGCTTACTCACCTCTGCAATCAGTTTCTCAAAACGGTTCTTGATGAGGGAAATCTCGGCATCGACATCCAGGGCGTTCAGCCCGTGGATATAGATTGTGGAATAGTCATCTGAAATCGCCACGATCACCGTGCCCGGCGTCAGGGAGATCAACCCCGAGAGGAGTGTGATCTCCCATTCTTCCTCAAGATCGCACGGATAGGCGAAGAAGCCGGGATGAATGTCGATTTTCGGACTGATGATGATTTTTGAAAGTTCATAGTTGGCTTTGATCAGCTCAATTGTGAATACTGCAATCAGCTTTATGGAGTAATACACCCTGACCATATAGAACCTGCCCGGCAGAAATCTCCTGAGGACAAAGACCGGGATGATGCCGATGAGGTACCCGGCGAATAAAGAGCCGAGGGACAGGTCCGAGACGATCAGCACCCATATGAATGCAAGTGTTATGTTAATCAATATCTGTAATGCCAATTATTCCACCCCCAGCAGATAAACAGAGTAGGATGCCGGATCATACAGCGATTGTGCCGCACTGTCGAAAAGCGGATATAGGAAGTCAGCCCCGAAACCGAAAGCGACCATGATGATCACCATCAGGAATGACGAGAATAAGAGCTTGTCATAACTGATCGGCTTCAATTTGGTGAAGTCCATGCTCTCCCCCCAGAAGACGGAGATGAATATCCGTATGACCGAGTAGAGTACGACCAGACTGGAAAGAAGTACGATGATGCCTGAAATCATATGACCATTTTCAAACAGTGATGTCACGATGAACAGTTTGCCGTAAAAACCGGGAAGCGGGGGCACGCCCGCAAGGCCGAACGCCGCAATGAGGAACATCCATCCGGTGACGGGGTGGATTTTGATCAATCCGCCAAGCTTGGTGATATCACTTTCGCCTGTCCTGTAGATGATGAAACCAATCAGGAAGAAGAGCCCCGCTTTTATGAAGATATCATGTATCAGGTAGTAGGTGGCACCGATGGTGCCCATCTCATCCATCATCGCAATACCTGCAATGATGATGCCGATGGCGATCAGTATGTTATAAATGATGATCTTCTTCATATCGGAGTAGGCGATCGCCCCGATCGACCCCATGATGATGGTCAATACCGCAAGCAGCATGAGCATCTGGTGCGTGAGTCCTGTATTGTCCATGAAGAACAACGAGTAGACCCGTGCTATGGCATACACACCGACTTTGGTGAGCAATGCGCCGAATATCGTCATGATGGGCATGGGCGGTGCAAAATATGAACCGGGCAGCCAGAAGTAGAACGGGAATAATCCGGCTTTGGTTGCGAATACGAACAGCATGACCACGGCAATCAGCGACATGATGGAAGCATCCCCGTCAAAAGCCGCAAGCTTATTGTGGATGTCCGCCATGTTCAATGAACCGACAGCGGAATATAAGTAAGCGACTGCCAGGACGAAGAAGTTCGAGGCGATGATGTTCACCAGGAAATACTTGAACCCTTCCTGCAGCTGGATCTTTGTGCCACCGAGAGTGATCAGCACATAAGAAGACAGCAGGAATACTTCGAAGAATACGAACATGTTGAATATATCGCCGGTGGTGAAGGCCCCGTTGATCCCCGATATCATGAACATGATCATGGGATAGTAAAAGAATTTCTCCCTTGCGGCCCCGATGGACTGGAATGAATAAACGACGACGGCTAAAGTGACGATAGCGGTCGCGAGCACGAGCAATGCTGCGAGCATGTCGATGACGACACTGATGCCGAAAGGCGCTTCCCAGTTACCGACATGGGTCACGACCATGCCGTAACGTGCAACGTAGGCCACGATGAAGAAGGATATGATGATCAGGAGGAGCCCCGTCAGTGACGCCACGACCCTGTGCAGGAATACGTTCGTCCTGCCGATCGCAAGCAGAATGATGCCGGCGATGAAAGGGACCAGCATGGGCAGTATAGGTAGGATATCAGTCATCTTCTCTGGGCACTCCTTTCAACTCTTCGACATTGTCGGTTCCAAGCTCCCTGTAGACACGTATGGCAATGACGAGCATGTAGGCTGTCAAAGCGAAAGTGATGACGATGACTGTAAGGAGCATCGCCTGAGGGAGGGGGTCGCTGTATTGCTGCACGGAATCATCCAGTACGGGTATGCCGCCGCGCTTAAGGCCGCCCATCGTCAGCAGCATCAAAAGTATGCCGTGGCTCAGGATGCCCGTGCCGATGATGATCCGTATAAGGCTTTTGGACAGCATGAGGTAGACGGAGGCGCCGATCATGATGCCGGCGACTATAATGATTAAGATTTCCATTATTCCCTATCCGCCCCTTCACTGTCGGACATGAACTGCTCGGAAGCGAGCAGAGTGATGATCAGCAGTGTGGTCGCGGCCACAATGATGTAGACCCCGACATCAAAAAGCACGGCTGTATGAAGCGGCACTTCCCCGAATACAGGCAGCTGCAGATACATATGCTGATGCGTAAAAAAAGGATTGCCGAAGAACATCAATAGGATGGGGACGATCAGACATGCTGCCAGGCCGGCCGTGATCATCCTCTTATTGTCGATCCGGATCATCCTGTTCAAAGTCTTCAAATCATATGCCAGCAGCAGAAGGATGATCGCACCTGCGGCCAGCAGCCCGCCGACGAAGCCGCCGCCCGGGGTATAGTGGCCGGAGAAGAATAAATTGATCGAGAAAGTGATGATCACCAGAAATACCACTTTGGCGGTATATTTCAGGAACACATCATTCATCTGCTTATGGACTCTGTTATAACCAAGTTTTTTAAGGGTGCTCTTCAAATTTATTCTCTCCTTCCTTGTTGACTCTGAGTTTCAATAATACGAAAACGCCGAGGCCTGCGATGGCGAACACAAGTGTTTCAAACAATGTATCAAGGCTGCGGAAGTCGACGAGGATGACGTTGACCATATTTCCACCTGCAGCAAGGTCATACACATTGTCAATATAGAACTGGCTGATTGAATCGAACAGGCGATTTGAATACGCTGCGAGACCAATCACGGTGGCGATGATGCCGACAGCAGCAGAAATCATCAGATTGTTGAGTTTGAAACCCCTGGGCTCAGCGTTGCCACTCCGTTTCGGGAGGTGGAAGAATGCCAGCAGGAACAGGGCGGTGGTGATCGCTTCCACTGCGAGCTGGGTCAGGGCCAGGTCCACCGACCTGAAGAACACGAATAACAATGACAATGCAAACCCGATCGTACTGAACATGATGATTGACACCATCCTTGAACGGGTGATCAAAATTGCCGCCACGGCTGCAAGGATGATCAGGACGATCAGCAGGTCAGGCAGTGCGATCGGCGCAGTGGTCCCCCAGTCGAATGAAATATCAGTATTGATCAGGGTGATCAGTGAAAATATGACGAACGCCCCGAATATATAGATCAAATAGGACCGTATATATCCGGACATGTATCCGTCGGTGATTTTCTCTGCACCGAGCCGGCTGTATATCAGTCCCTGATCATATAAATGGTTGAGGGTGAATGCATCGCTTCCGAGGCGGTAGACCGGCCGCCAGGCATCCCTGAAAATATACATCAGCGTACCGATGGCTATGATTGCAACGGTCGCCCACAGCGCAGGACTGTCCCAGCCGTGCCAGTGGTGAATCTCCGTGTTAAGGGGTTCTGATATGTTCAATATGCTCATCGCCGCCGGATCGATGATCGAACCCGATAATACGTTCGGGAACAGGCCGAACACCACAACCAGAAGCGTCAGAAACGCAGGTGCGATCAACATGAGTGCAGGTGCTTCTTTAGGCGTTTTAGGCGTCGCCGGCATCTTTTTACCGAGGAAAATGCCTCTGATCAACATGATCGAATAGATGAATGTGAAAATGCTGCCGATTATGGCAAGCAGCGGGAAAAGCACAGCTGCGTCGGCGAGTACGCTGAAATCGGCCTGACCGATGGCGAACATCGCTTCCAAGAACATCTCTTTGGACAGGAAGCCGTTGAACGGTGGTATGCCGGCCATGGACAACGAAGCGATCAAGGTCATGGTGAATGAGATCGGCATGATGGTGACCAGACCGCCGAGCTTCTTCAGACTCCGTGTGCCTGTTTCATGGTCGACGATGCCGATGATCATGAACAGCGCGCCTTTGAATGTCGCATGATTGATCAGATGGAAGACGGCTGCGACGGTGGCGATCGTGAAGACCTGCTCCGCCGCGCCGGTCTGTACGGCGAGTGCACCGATGCCGAGGAGCGACATGATCAGTCCGAGCTGCGATACTGTTGAAAAGGCGAGCACGGCTTTCAGGTCGTCCTGCTTGATCGCATTGAATGCAGCCCATACGAGTGTGACGAGACCGGCAGCGATGATGCTCCAGACCCACAGTTCGGCAAATGCAAACAGCGGGGTGAACCTTGCAACCAGATAAAGCCCGGCTTTGACCATCGTTGCCGAATGCAGGTATGCGCTGACGGGCGTCGGTGCTTCCATGGCATCAGGCAGCCAGATGTAGAAAGGAAATTGGGCCGATTTGGTGAATGCACCGATAAGGATCAATATGATGGCGAGCGGTGCAAGCGCACTTTCCTGAACCGCCGGAATCTGCGCCATCATCCCCCTGATACTGTATGTATCCGTGATCTGACCAAGGGCGATGAAGCCCCCAAGCATCAGGAACCCGCCGAACATCGTGATCAGCAGTGATTTTTGAGCGCCGTAAATGGAACGCTCCCTGTTGAACCAGTAGGCGATGAGTAGGAAACTCGAGATTGAGGTGAGCTCCCAGAATAAATAGAGCATGAGGACATTATCATTAAGGACCACACCAAGCATGGCCGTCATGAAGATCAAAAGGTATACGTAGAAGTTGCCGAGCTTTTCCTTTTGTGAGAGGTAGCCGATCGAGTAGAGGACGACCAGCGCCCCGATGCCGGAAATCAATATTGCGAAGAGTAAACTCAAACCATCTATGTACACGTCGAAATTCATGCCGACCCTCGGCATGAAATCGAGCGTTTCATGCACCACCTGATTGTTGCTGACCGCTGGCATCAAAGTGAATAAGTAAATGGTGATTACGGTCGGGATGGGCAGTACAAACCAGCCAAGATGAATTTTTTTGTAATACCTGTATAAGATGCCGATACCGGCTGCGGCAATGACAGGCAGTAGAATGGCGAAGTGTATCAGCGTCACTTGTTCTCCTCCTTAACGATTTTTTTGCATTATAAATCATTATACATTAATGATACTTCCAAATAAATGTATACAGTTTGAAAGAAATGAACTTTTTGTAGTAATATATATTGAGAGATTAACTTTTTGTCTTTAAAAATTCACGGAATCTCAACGTGGATTTGAAATTTTTGAAATCCTAGGAGGCTATTTATGACTTACCCACAGTTAACTGATTCATTGGGGGATAATGAGGTACAGGCGGTAATAAAAACAAATCACGGTGATGTGACTGTAAAATTATTTAAGGAAATTGCACCGAAAACCGTTGAAAACTTCACCACCCATGCTAAAAACGGATACTATGACGGTCAGATCTTCCACCGCGTGATCAAGGACTTCATGGTCCAGGGCGGCGACCCGACGGGCACCGGAATGGGCGGTGAAAGCATATGGGGCGGAACATTCGAAGATGAATTCTCCACGGAAGCCTTCAACCTTTACGGGGCACTGTCGATGGCAAATGCCGGACCGGGCACGAACGGCAGCCAGTTCTTCATTGTCCAGCTGAAGGAAGTGCCTTCCCAGATGCTTTCCCAGCTTGAAGGTGCGGGCTACCCGGAAGAAATCATTGAAGCTTATAAAACCCGCGGCGGCACACCTTGGCTTGATCAGAGGCATACGGTATTCGGCCACGTCATCGCCGGTATGGACATCGTGGAAAATATAGCCGAAGTCAAGACAGGTGCACAGGACCGTCCGGTGGATGAAGTGAAAATAGAAACGATCCAAGTCACGGAGTAACACTTCTTCTGTGATATTTACCGGAACCGGTCCCGAGAGGGGCCGGTTCCACTTTGGGCGAAGGCCCTAAATGATGAGTTCTCACAAAATGGTCACTTATCAGATGTTTACCGTGAAAATGGATTTGTTATAATGGCTTGGAAAAGGTGAGTGATGTAAAATGATGGATTTCCTATATTTCCCGGATGATCCGATTGAATATATTCCTGCAGCCATAGCCATGCTGATCTGCTTTCTGGTCGCATATGCTGTGTACAGGATCATCAAAGCTTATTCCAGAGACCAGGAAGAAAAGATGAAGCACTTTGAAGAAGAAGTGATGAGGAAGCTGGAACAAGAGGAAACGAATGAATCCGGAAGGTAATGTCGAGTTATACAGAGTGATCGAGAACTGGAATCCTATGAAAGAGGATGAGGATATGGATTACGATGCTGAAATATACGATATCATCGCTATATTGTATGATCATCCGTCCAAAGAGGATGCGGCCCTCGGAGTGCAGAGTATATTTGAATTTGCTTTCTCGGTGCGGGTTCCGCTGAAAGATATTCATCCCATGGTAGAAAACGCTCACCATATCATAGATATTTACAAAAGCTGAACGGAACACCCCGGGCCCCCCGGGGTGTTCTTTCATGTGGCCGCAGGCATCAAGCGCACGGATTTGTAAAACGGGCTGTGCGCGTGCACCGGGAGCGGATATTAAAACAAAATCCTTTTCCATTAGATTATATATATCTGATATGGTAAAATGACAAGTGGATAGAGCTTATGTTAGCGGGGTAATGAATGTGACAAAAAAATACCGCAAAAACCAGTTTGTGAAAGTGAAAGTTACTGGTATCCAGCCTTACGGTGCTTTTGTCAGAACCCCTGATAATCAAGAAGGACTCATTCATATATCCGAAGTGATGAATGATTACGTTCATAATGTCAGCCAGTATTTATCGAAGGGCCAGGTCGTCAAAGCGAAAGTCATCAGCGTCGGCCCGGACGGAAAATTGAATCTGACATTGAAAGAGAACGAATACTTCAAGAACGAAGAAAAGAAGAAGGATAAGCGTTCTATCATAGAACAAATCAGAGCTTCAGAGGAATATGGATTCGAGTCCCTTCGACAAAAGATGCCGCAATGGATACAGGAAGCTAAAATGCGGATGCAGGATAAGTGAAAGTGATCTTAATATCAAAAATCTACAGCACAGGCTGTAGATTTTTTTTGGATGGATCATCTCATATATGACACATCTGATTTCCATATGATGTGATGGATTGCACGTGTGACGGGGGCTGATCATCAGGGGGGAGGCATCCGGTGATGGATGAAGATGGACCAAAAGCAGCACAGCACCTTCTGACTGAATATTTAAACTTGAAAAAGGCGCCTGGAATTGTCATTATAGTGGGTAGGAGTTTTGTTTTCAGGGAGGCATTTCAAAGGCACTTCAAACATATGAGTTTTGGATGGAACCGCCCGCCGGGAAAGTCCGGCGGCGATCCATGACAGTTTTTCAAGTATACAATGAAGGGCAGCAGGGCACAGCACCTGTTGCGCCTTAAAATGAAGGGATGAGTCTATTGTCAAAATCAAACGAAATCATTGAAGTTACGAACAAGTATGGTGCACCAAACTACAACCCGCTTCCGATCGTCATATCCGAAGCCGAAGGTATATGGGTGAAGGATCCCGAAGGCAATGAATATATAGATATGCTCAGTGCATACTCTGCGGTCAACCAGGGGCACAGACACCCTAGAATCATACAGGCACTTAAAGATCAGGCGGACAGAGTCACCCTGACTTCAAGGGCTTTCCACTCGGACAGGCTCGGACCATGGTATGAAAAGATCTGCAAGCTTGCAAACAAAGAAATGGCACTGCCTATGAACACAGGTGCCGAAGCTGTGGAAACGGCAGTCAAAGCGGCACGCCGCTGGGCATACGACGTCAAAGGCGTCGAAGATGACAAAGCGGAAATCATTGCGATGAACCAGAGCTTCCACGGACGCACACTGGTGCCTGTATCCATGTCATCGGAGCCGGATAACAGACGCGGATACGGTCCGCTCGTCGAAGGGTTCAAACTTGTGGACTTCGGCGACATCGGTCAGATCAAAGAAGCGATCACTGAAAACACGGCTGCGGTGATCCTTGAGCCGATCCAGGGTGAAGCCGGCATCAACATACCTCCGGAAGGTTTCCTCAAACAGGTGAGGGAAGTATGTGATGAGCATAATGTATTGTTCATCGCCGATGAGATACAGTCGGGCCTCGGCCGTTCAGGCAAGCTCTTTGCAACGGACTGGGATGATGTGGTGCCGGATATGTATATACTCGGGAAAGCACTCGGCGGCGGGGTATTCCCGATTTCATGCGTACTTTCCGACAGTGAAGTGCTGGGCGTATTCAACGCCGGATCACACGGCTCCACATTCGGAGGGAACCCTCTTGCTTGTGCGGTATCGGAAGCGGCGCTGGATGTTATGATCGATGAGAACCTGATTGAAAAATCCCATGAACTGGGCGAGTATTTCAAAGCGGAACTGCTTAAGATCGATAATGACAAAATCAAAGATGTCCGCGGACGCGGGTTGTTCATCGGACTTGAACTGACTGAATCGGCACGTCCCTATTGTGAAGCTTTGAAGGAGGAGGGCATCCTGTGCAAAGAGACGCATGAGACGGTCATCCGTTTCGCACCGCCCCTGATCATCGAGCAGAAAGATTTGGATACTGCACTCGAAAAAGTTAAGGCTGTATTGGCCGGATAGACTTTTAAAAAGTGCTTTGTGTGTTACAATAATACTGAAAACAGTTTCATAAAAGAGGCGAATAATTAATGTCAGAGAATACGAATTTAGTTACTTCCACACAGGCCATCATCGGCGAGGCACTGGAGAAATTAGGCTTTGATGAAGGCATGTATGATTTGATCAAGGAACCGTTGAGAGTCTTGAGGGTGCGCATACCTGTGCGCATGGACGACGGTTCGGTGAAAGTGTTCACGGGATTCCGCGCCCAACACAATGACGCGGTCGGGCCGACCAAAGGCGGCGTCAGGTTCCACCCGAATGTCACCGAAGAGGAAGTCGTCGCTCTGTCAATGTGGATGACTTTGAAGGCGGGCATCGTGGATCTGCCGTATGGCGGCGGTAAAGGCGGCATCATCTGCGACCCTCGTGAAATGAGCATAGAAGAGGTCGAACGGCTGTCACGCGGATATGTACGTGCGATTTCACAGTTTGTCGGGCCTGCCAAGGATATTCCGGCACCTGACGTATTCACGAACTCTCAGATCATGGCATGGATGATGGATGAGTACAGTATGCTTGATGCTTTCAATTCACCCGGATTCATCACCGGTAAACCGATCGTGCTCGGCGGCTCCCAGGGCCGCGACCGCGCCACGGCCATGGGCGTCGTGCTTTGCCTCGGCTATGCACTTGAAAAACGCGGCAAGACTTTTGAAGACGTGAAGATCGCGATTCAGGGCTTCGGTAATGCAGGCAGCTTCCTCTCGAAGATACTGTATGATTACGGGGCAAAAATCGTGGGCATTTCAGATGCCAACGGGGCGCTGCACGATCCGGAAGGCCTGGATATCGATTATCTGCTGGACCGCCGTGACAGCTTCGGCATGGTGACGAATTTGTTTGATGATGTACTCACGAATGAAGAACTGCTTGAACTCGATTGCGATGTACTTATTCCTGCAGCGATTGCAAACCAGATCACTGAAGATAACGCACTCAACGTCAAAGCGGATATCATCTGTGAAGCTGCAAACGGGCCGACGACGTCGGAAGCGACAAAAATCCTTCACGGGGCAGGAAAACTGATAGTGCCGGATGTTCTGGCATCTGCCGGAGGCGTGACCGTGTCATACTTCGAATGGGTACAGAACAACCAGGGCTATTACTGGGATGAAGATGAAGTCCAGCAAAAACTCGAAATCAAACTTAAAAAGTCATTCGACACGATTTATGAATTGCATGAGAAGCGCCAGATCGATATGCGCCTTGCTGCATATATCGTCGGACTCAAACGCACGGCTGAAGCTGCAAGGTACAGAGGCTGGGCATAATCATTACGGAAGCCGGGGGTCGGAGCCCCCGGCTTTTTATTATTCCAATTATTAGAAAAATATAATAAATGCATTGAAAAAGAAGCCGGTTTATAGTAGAGTTATATTTTAATATGTATGTTTATTCACAATTATAACCAGGGGGACTTCTTTAATGGCTGAAACTTCAAACCTTATAAAATCAACACAGACAGTATTACATAAAGCGTTGGACATGCTCGGATATGATGAAGGCATGTACGATTTGATCAAAGAACCGTCAAGGGTGCTGACCGTACGTATTCCGGTGCGGATGGATGACGGTTCTGTAAAAGTCTTCACAGGCTACCGTGCCCAGCATAATGATGCTGCGGGCCCGACAAAGGGCGGCATCAGGTTCCATCCGGATGTCGACCGTGATGAAGTGATCGCGCTTTCCATGTGGATGACCATAAAAGCGGGTATCGTGAATCTGCCGTACGGCGGCGGTAAAGGCGGCGTGGTCTGCAATCCTAAAGAATTGAGCCAAAGGGAAATCGAGGGCATCGCCCGCGGTTACATCAGGGCGATCTCGCAGTTTGTCGGTCCGCTCAAAGATATTCCCGCGCCGGATGTGTACACGAATGCGCAGGTGATGTCCTGGATGCTTGATGAATACAGCATGAAGCATAATGACAACCCGCTGGAGTTCATCACAGGGAAGCCATTGTCGCTCGGCGGTTCAAAAGGCAGGAATACCGCCACTGCAATGGGTGCCGTCATCTGTGTCAAAAAAGGACTGGAAAAAAGGGGCATCAAGATTGAAGATGCCCGTGTGGCCGTACAGGGCTTCGGAAACGCAGGCAGCTTCATATCAAAAATACTTTATGATGAAGGTGCCAAGATCGTCGGCATCTCAAGGTCGACACGTGCGCTTTATGATGAAAAAGGCATCGACATCGACTATGTCATCGAAAATAAGGATAAGGGCAACATCGCTGAAGAATTGGATTTGCAAGTGCTCACGAACGATGAATTGCTGGAGGTCGACTGCGATATCCTCATCCCTGCAGCGATAGCAAACCAGATCACAGTGGATAATGCAGAGAACATCAAGGCCGATATCATCGTGGAGGCGGCAAATGGCCCGACGACGGAAGAGGCTACGGCAATGCTGACTGAACGCGGCAAGCTGATCGTACCGGATGTGCTGGCATCAGCGGGCGGTGTGACGGTATCCTACTTCGAGTGGGTGCAGAACAAGACCGGCTATTACTGGGAAGAAGACGAGATACATGAACTGCTTGAAGACAAGATGAGCAAGTCCTTTGATGACATCTATGAGTTCCATGAAGTCAGACAGGTGGATATGCGCCTCGCTGCTTATGTGGTGGGCATCAGGAAGACGGCTGAAGCAGTCAGATACCGCAACTGGGCATAAAAATCAATTTTATACTTGCAATTATCAGATATTTGTTTTAAGATGAATCTCAACAGTAAAAATAATCGATTTTGAAAGAAGAGTAGCAGTCTTGCTCGTTACAGAGAACCGGTGGTCGGTGCAAACCGGGACAGCAATTTTGTGAATGGACTTTCAACATGAACCAATACCTTAATGTATTGGCGTCTAACCAGCGTTATCAGGGCTTTCGGCATGATTCGTCATGCTGTATATAAAGTGGACTGCGTCAAGCAGTCAATTAAGGTGGCACCACGGCTCCCCGTCCTTTTATGTATAGGATTCGGGGAGCCTTTTTTAAATTGAATATCAGATATTGATCAGAGTAAGTATACCAGTATGGTTTGAGACAGAGAGCTGCCCGGTGGTGAGAGGGCAACCGGCTGTATTGGTGGAATGGGCCTGATCGTAAAATATCACGCATTGTCTGCGTTACAGGCATTGAGAGAAGCAAATGCTTAACTGAGGTGGCACCGCGGTAATCCGTCCTCCATTGGTCAAACGACCGGTGGGGGACTTTTTGCATTCAAACAATAATCATTTGGAGGGGTTTTATCATGACACACTCAGCTTTACAAATCACTGAAGCGACGATTTCGGTTTATCCATATATTCTAAAATTATCACGCAGGGAAGATCTCACTTTCGATGAAATGTATGATGCGTTCGATGCTGTTTTGAACGGCAGTGCCTCTGACGGCGAAGTCGCGTCACTGCTGATGGCGCTGAAGGAGAAGGGTGAAACGATCGATGAAATCACCGCCCTGGTCACGGTGCTGAAAGATCATGCATCGAAACTTCCCCGCCATGTTCCGGGAGTCATCGACAATTGCGGCACCGGCGGTGACGGCTCGAACAGTTTCAACATATCAACGACTTCAGCATTCGTCATCGCAGGAGCGGGCGTCAAAATCGCAAAGCACGGCAATAAGAGCATCACGAGCCTGACAGGCAGTTCCGATGTTTTATCCGCACTCGGGCTGAAACTGGATTATTTCCCGGGAAAAGTGGCCGCTCAGCTTGATGATGCGGGGATCGCATTTTTATTCGCCCCGTTCGTCCATCCAAAGATCAAACAGATCATGAAAGTCAGGAATGACCTGAAAGTACCGACGATCTTCAACATGATCGGGCCGCTCATCAACCCGGTGGACTTGGATTACCAGTACCTCGGCATTTATAAGCGGGATCAGGTGGAGACCATGGCACATGTGCTGAAGTCACTCGGCAGGAAACGTGCCGTCGTCGTCAACGGCGCACATGCAATGGATGAAGCGAACCTTTCAGGCGAAAACAGGATTGCAATTCTGAGGGACGGCAAAGTCACGACCCATATACTGAAACCGGAGGATGTCGGCCTGCCTGCTTATGAGATGACGGAACTGAGGGGCGGGGATGGACATGTGAACAGGGAAATCCTTACGGACGTCCTTCAGGATGAAGCGACCGATGCACAAAGGGACACAGTGCTGCTGAATGCGGGAATCGGCATTTTCACGGCTGAGAAAGCAGAGTCGATCAAAGCGGGCATCGAAGTGGCGAGAGAGAGCATCGAATCGGGCAATGCAGCCGGCAAGCTGCAGGAATTGATCAAATATACAAATGAGGGTGTCAAATGACCATATTGGACAAGATCGTTGCAGAAAAAAAAGAGACATTGAAAGAATATCCTGAAGTCGTGGAACGTGCATCCGACAGGCAGCCCATACCTTTCAAAGCGCGGGTGGAGGCCGGGGACACACTCGGCATCATCAGTGAAATCAAACGGGCATCCCCTTCAAAGGGTGATATCAACACAGGTTTCACCCCGGCGGATCAGGCTTTGTTGTATGTGGAAGGCGGCACGAATGCAATCAGCGTGCTGACCGAAAGCGACTTCTTCAAAGGCTCCATGACCGATCTCGCCGATGTGCGCGGAGTGGTGGATGTGCCGATACTGAACAAGGACTTCATCATCGATGAACGGCAGATAGTGGATGCATACAACCACGGTGCGGACATCATCCTTTTGATCGTGACGATACTGGATGATGAGACGCTCGCACGTTTTCACAATACGGCGCGCGACCTCGGAATGGAAGTGATCGTGGAGGTGCATGATGAAGAGGAGATGAAGCGGGCGTTGAAGCTTGACCCTGAAATCATCGGCATCAACAACCGGGACTTGAAGACTTTCCTCGTGGATCTCGACAACACAGTGAAGCTGATTGATAAGTATTATGATGAAGCTATTTTATTCATCGCCGAAAGCGGCATGGAGACCCGCGCGGATGCACAGAAGATGGCTGGTGGGAAAGCCCGGTGCCTGTTGGTCGGCGAAACGCTGATGCGGGCGAAGCATCCGGTGGAGGTCATCGGGGAATTGAAGGTGGGAATATGACGAAAGTGAAGATTTGCGGCATGCAGACGATTGAAGATGCGCAGTACGCAATCGATGCCGGGGCGGACTTCATTGGATTCGTCCTTGCACCGAGCAAAAGGCAGCTCACGATCGATGAGATGAGAGGTATTTTGGAAAAGCTTGATACGAAGAATGCGGGCACCGTCGGAGTGATGGTCAACCCTTCCAGGGAAGAAGCGGAAGAAGCATTGGAGACGGGGCTCGACTATATACAGTTCCACGGTGATGAAGCCCCGGCATTCGTCGAAGATTTCAAAGATCATGCAATCAAGGCCTTTCCGAGCAATTCGGAGTTGGGCAATTCAGAGAAATTTGAATATCCTTCGAATTTCATCCTGATCGACAGTCCGAGGAAGGAATACTACGGCGGCTCGGGTTCACAGTTCGACTGGGAAGCATTCGACCAGGAAGGCCTGGAGCCGTCACGCTTTGCGCTTGCAGGCGGACTGAAGCCGGAAAATATCGGGGAAGCGATCTCTATATTCAAACCGGCGCTCGTGGATGTTTCAAGCGGCGTCGAATCGGACGGTAAGAAAGACCCGGAAAAGGTCAGCCGATTCATAAAAAATGTCAAAGAGGTGTCATGAATGGTATTATCATATGAATTTCCGGACAGCAAGGGCAAGTACGGCGGATTCGGGGGCAGGTACGTGCCCGAAACGTTGATCGGTGCATTGAATGAGCTGGAAGCGGAGTACAATAAAGCCCTCCAGGATGAAGGGTTTCTGCAAGAACTCGATGAATATTTGACGGAATTCGTCGGGCGGGAAACACCTCTCTATCATGCGAAGAATTTAAGCGACCACATCGGCGGGGCGAAGATTTATCTGAAGCGGGAAGATCTGAACCATACCGGTGCGCATAAGATCAACAACACGGTCGGCCAGGGACTGCTCGCCAAACGCATGGGCAAAAAGAAGATCATCGCAGAAACCGGTGCCGGACAGCATGGCGTCGCAACGGCGACCATCTGTGCCAACCTCGGCCTGGAGTGCATCATCTTCATGGGTAAGGAGGATGTGAGGCGCCAGGAGCTGAACGTCTTCAGGATGGAACTGCTCGGGGCTGAAGTCGTCAGCGTCGATGCAGGGCGCGGCACCTTGAAGGATGCGGTCAACGCCACGCTTCGCCACTGGGTGGCGAATGTGGATGACACGCACTACATCCTCGGTTCCGTGCTCGGACCGCACCCGTTCCCGCAGATCGTGCGTGACTTCCAGAGTGTGATCGGAAGCGAGACGAGGGAACAGGTCATGGAGAAGGAAGGCCGGCTGCCGGACAGCGTCGTTGCATGCATCGGCGGCGGCAGCAACGCGATGGGCATGTTCTATCCATTCATCGAGGATGAGGGCGTTGATTTGATAGGCGTCGAATCCGCAGGCAAGGGGCTCGACACCGATGAGTATGCAGCATCCATCTCGAAAGGGCGCGTGGGTGTACTGCACGGCGCGAAGATGCATCTGCTGCAGGATGATGCCGGCCAGATCCAAGAGGCGTACTCGGTGTCTGCAGGGCTGGATTATCCGGGCATCGGACCGGAACACAGCCACCTCCATACGACCGGCCGGGTGAACTATGTCTCCCGGAATGATATGGAAGCTCTCGCAGCCTTTGAGCTGCTGAGCCGTAAAGAGGGCATCATACCGGCGCTCGAGAGTGCCCATGCCGTGGCGGAGGCCATTGAAGCCGCCAAAGGTAGACGTTCCGATGAGGTCGTCGTCATCTGCCTTTCGGGGCGCGGGGACAAGGATGTCAGCGAAGTCAAACGTCTGTTGAGGGGTGGAGAAAATGAGTAAAGCACAAATCGATCAAGTTTTTGAAAAATTGAAAGAGAGCGGGGACAAGGCGTTCATTTCATACATCATGGCCGGCGACGGCGGACTCGATGGTCTGAAGCATCAGATCAAGACGCTTGAAGCAGCCGGGGTGGATATCATCGAACTCGGCATTCCATTCTCGGACCCGGTCGCTGACGGCCCGGTGATCCAGCAGGCGGGAATCCGTGCGCTCGATGCGGGGGTTTCGCTCCGGAAGATTCTGGATGAGCTGAAGAAGATAAAAGATGACATCAACGTGCCGATTGTGCTGATGACCTACATCAACCCGGTTCTGAACATCGGCTATCAGGCATTCGCAGAAGATGCCCGCAACTCCGGAGTCTCAGGCGTGATCCTCCCGGATGTGCCGTTCGAGGAAGAGGACGAGATCAGCACGCATCTCGGTGATAATGACATCGCGCTCGTCAGGCTCGTGACGCTGACCAGTGATGAGGGGCGCATCCGCGAACTCTGCGAAGGGGCGGAGGGCTTCCTGTATGCGGTCACGGTCAAAGGGACGACCGGCGGCCGCACATCTTTCGGCGAGGATACTTATGAGCTGCTCAGGAAAATCAAGGGCATCGCCGATGTCCCCGTGTGCGCAGGGTTCGGCGTCTCCAACCGGGAGATGGCCGAAGCGCTCGGCGATCACTGTGATGGCGTCATCGTCGGCAGTAAGATCGTCGAAATGCTGCATCAGGGTGAGGCGGAGGGCATCAAGAACCTCATTCCTGAAAAGAGCAGCGCTGTAAAATAAACTTCACGGCCGGCCGGCATGGATATCCCTGCCGGTCGGTTTTGATTTGGGTGGAGTTTAGGGAGGGGCGTGCCGATGAGTGTTTATCGCAGGTAGTGTGTGACATGACTTCGCCCTGCCACAAAGATGTATCATTTGATTTCCTGTCTGTACATTTCTACAATTAAGCAAAAGACATTGATAAAGGGATGGTTTGATGAATGAGAATTATATCCGGCTGAATTTTGAGCATACCCGGAAGTTTACAGGCGATCATGAAATGGAAATGCTGAAGCCGTATATAGACTCCGTGCATGAGGCCATTGCTGATAAGGCGGGTGCAGGCAGTGAATTCCTCGGATGGGCGGATCTGCCTGAGACGTATGATGAAGAAGAGTTCAAACGCATCAAGGAAGCATCGTCGGCCATCAATGCCCATTCGGATGTCCTGGTCGTCATCGGCATCGGCGGCTCTTACCTCGGTGCGAAAGCGGCGCTTGAAATGCTGAAGCCATCTTTTGAAAATGTCGGGACCGAAGTGATTTTCGCCGGGCATCACCTGTCGGCCCATTATATGAATGAACTGAAAGGCCACCTTAAAGATAAGGATTTCTCCATAAACGTCATCAGTAAATCAGGGACGACGACGGAACCTGCCATCGCCTTCCGCATTTTCAAGCAGCTTCTGGAAGAGAAGTATGAAAACACCACGGACCGGATCTACATCACGACCGACCGCAGCAAAGGTGCACTCAAAAAACTCGCGGATACGGAAGGGTACGCCACGTTCACGGTGCCCGACGACATCGGCGGCAGATATTCGGTCCTGACCGCGGTCGGGCTTCTCCCGATGGCCGCTTCCGGCATCGATATCGATGCAGTGATGGCAGGTGCCGGGGAAGCAAAAGAAGCGCTTTCGGGAAAAGATGCCTCTGGAAATCCAGCATACAGATATGCTGCGATGAGGAACATATTATATAGGAAAGGCTATCATACAGAACTTTTTGCCAACTATGATGAGCGCCTGAAATACTTCTCCGAGTGGTGGAAGCAGCTGTTCGGTGAAAGTGAGGGTAAGGATGGCAAGGGCATCATGCCGCACAGTGCGAACTTCACGACGGACCTGCATTCCCTCGGCCAGTATATCCAGGACGGCCGCCGGGGTTTATTCGAAACGGTCCTGGCTGTGGAGACGCCGCTCAGTGATATTGTGATCGAATCTGAAGCGGATGACCTGGACGGTCTGAACTACCTGGCCGGCATGTCGGTCGATGCGGTCAATAAGAAGGCGGTCGAGGGCACGGTCTTAGCCCATGTGGACGGCGGCGTGCCGAACATCCTGATCACCGTCCCGGACCTCTCGCCCCGGACATTCGGCCATCTGGTATACTTTTTTGAACTGTCCTGTGCGATGAGCGGGTATTTACTTGGGGTGAACCCCTTTGATCAGCCCGGCGTGGAGGCTTATAAGGAAAATATGTTCGCTCTGCTCGGAAAACCGGGATTTGAAGCGTTGCAGAAGGAATTGAATGACAGACTCACATAAAAATTATATAATTGAACGTAATATTCGAATAGGCTATATTTTTTAAATATAGCCTTCAATCTTTTTTGCGGGGTCATTTTATTGGAGGATATCATTCAATTATTCACAACTGAGGAAGGCATACAGTCGATCTTTGAGCGGTTTGAGCAATTCGGCATATTCGCAGGTTTTTTCCTGGTCATACTGGAATCTTTCGTCCCTGTACTGCCGTTGTTTGCGATCGTCATCCTGAACATCAATTCCTACGGGTTCATCCTTGGATTCCTGATCAGTTATACGGCATCGGTGACGGGAAGCTACCTGGTGTTCCTTGTTGTGAGGTTTTTATTCAGGGACACCGCCCAAAGGTATATACACAGCAAAGAAAAGCTTGAACGGATGCTCCGTTTTGTGGATGAGCGTGGATTCACCTTCGCCTTCGTCCTGCTGGCACTGCCCTTCACACCGACCTCCGTCGTGAATGTGATTGCGGCGCTGTCCAATATGAAGAGTAAAGTGTACCTGTTCATACTGATCGCAGCCAAAGTGATCATGATCGGATCGATGGCCCTGGTCGGCTATGACATCACGGAGTTCTTCAATTCGCCGCTGCGTCTGATCTTCTCCAGTGTGCTGCTGGTGGTATTATATCTTTTCTCCAAATGGTATCAGAGATATTTGAACAAGAAATTGAAAAAATAGAGGTGCATCCCATTGAAGAAGGAAATTTTGGAATGGGTGATGGCGATTGCTGTTGCCATAGTATTAATCATGGTGATAAGGGCTTTCTTCTTTGTCACTTATACAGTCGACGGTCTCAGCATGGAGCCCACCCTGGATCACGGCGACCGTGTCGTCGTCAATAAGTTCATGGACCACTTCACCGATTATGAGTACGAAGATGTCATCGTCTTCGATTCGGAGATGGGCCCCGCCTATGTCAAGCGCGTGATCGGTGCACCGGGGGACAATGTTGAAATGGATGATAAGCAGGTCTATATCAACGGTGAAGCGATCGAGGAGGAATATGTCGTACATACTGAGGATTCGTACATGGACAATTTCACACTGGGTGATCTCGGGGTGGAAGGGGACGTGATTCCGGAAGACCACTATCTGGTCCTCGGTGACAACCGCCCGGTCTCGAGGGACGGGCGCGACTTCGGACTGATCCATGAAGACAGCATCGTCGGCGAAGTCCAGCTGAGGTTCTGGCCGTTGAATGAAATCGCAATCAGTTTTTAAATCATATGAAGACACCTCCCAGGGTGTCTTTTATTTACTTATAGAGGAGTGAGACCATGCGCGTCAACATTTGGACGGGTGTCAGCGGTACGGGTAAGACGGAGCAGATGTTCAGGGAAATCGAGGCGATGACCCAGGATGCACCGCTCGGACCCAACATCTACATCATCACGCCGACCCAGAACACACTGCAATATGAACGCATCATCACCGGGGAGACGAACGAAGGCATCACCGGCAGCCTGAGGACCGGTGTCTTCAGTTTTCAGAGGTTCATATGGCATGTATTCAACGAAATCGGCGGCGGCAGCCGTGAAACGCTGAGTGAGAGCGGCCAGGTGATGCTGCTGCATAAAATGATGAATGATATGAAGGACGGCTTCAAATACTATCAGGATTCAGGACAGTACATCAAATTCTCGAAGCAGGTGCTCGATATGCTGAAGGAGTTCAGGACATATCAGGTGAGCGTCGACGATATCGGGAGCGTCCGGTCCGAGAAAGAGCGTTACCAGGACAAACTGTATGATCTGACCCACATTTATAAAAACTGGCTCGAAGAGGTCGAGCACCTTAATATTGAGGACTTGAACATCATCAATTCATTCATGAAGGCACTCGATGTGAATCCGGACATCAAAGCGCTGAAAGACGCGGTGATTTATATCGATGGCTTCCACAACTTCACTGAAAGCGAGTTCCGGATGATCGCCGCCCTGGCGGGAAGGGTGAAGACGGTCAATGTGCTCCTCACCCATAAAGGTGAAAATAAAACCCTTTTCAGGAAGACGGATGCCACCATCACGCGCTTCCAGGAGCTGCTCGGCAGCGCGGTAGAAATCATTCATTTCGAAGACACTTTCCGCAGGTCGGATAAGATGGGGCTGATACAGCTTGAAGAATACTTTTCAAAAGGGAAGCCCATGACGCTGTACGAGGGCATACGCATCACCGAGTCGCCCAACATCATCGACGAAGTGAGGAATGTCGCACGGGAAATCGAACGGCTGACCGAAGATCCTGCAGTGCACTACAGCGATATCGGTATACTCTACCGGGATCAGGGCTACCTGCAGCATATCGAATCCATATTCCGCAGGTTCGGCATCTCCTACCATCTGGACCGCAAGGTCCCGATGTACTCCCATCCGTTCGTCCAGTTCATCATTGCAGTGCTGGAATGCTATGTGCGGAAATTCGATTTCACCGCACTGATGGATGTCCTGAAGACGGAATACCTGACCCGGCCGGAAGAGAGGGACTTCATCTTCCAGTTTGAAAACTTCGCCCTTGAGCGGGGACTGACGGGCAGCGGCCTGTTCAAAGATGAACTGTTCTCGGTCAGGAAAGTCAGGAATGCGGCGGGTGAGATCACCGAGATCGATGTGAGTGAGGAAGTGGAAGGCCTCCTCAATTTCAAAAATGATTTGCTCTCGCGGCTGTCGGACCTGTTCAACCGGTTCGACGAAGCGGACAAGGTGACGGAATACATTTCCATCATCTACGATTTCATCAATGAAGAGGGTATCATCGATAAGATCGAAGCAGAAACCGGTGCCCTCGAAGAGGCGGGTGACATCGTCAAACGCGATGAGACGGAGCAGGCCTTCAATGAATTCATAAAAATGCTTGATGATGCCTATATCGTCTTCAGGGATGAGCCGGTCACATTTGAAATCTTCCATGAAACATTCAAGGACGGCCTGTTGAACGCGGAGTTCAACCTGCTGCCCTCGACGATCGACCAGGTCATCGTCGGCAACCTGGACCTAGCGAAAGTGGAGAATAAAAAACACGTCTTCATCATCGGCATGAACCGCAACGTCATGCCGAAGGAGACACGCACCAATGCGATCATCAGGGAAGAGGAGAAGGAACTGTTCCAGGCGCACGACATCATCCTCTCCCCGGATGCCAAAACGCTTGCACAGGATGAAAGGTTCGTATTCTACCATGGCGTGACCCATGCAGTGGAAGGCCTCCACATCAGTTTCTCGAATACACTGCAGGGCGGCGAGGCAGCAAAGATCAGCCCGTTCGTCGAAGAGATCATCCCGGAGCATGACTACCAGCGGGACATGGTGTACCGGCGCACGTCCCTGTATGAAAAGTTCGAACCCGAAAAGCTGGTGTCATCGGCACGCAGCATGGAGGCACTGGTGCATCTCAAGCTGAGGGCGCTCCTCGGCATCAGGAGTGCACCGCTTGATGAACTGGCGGAGTATCCCGAATACCGGACATGGATCCAGCTCTATCAGATGATCAAAAAACATGACACCACCGGCATGTATAAACGGCTCAACAGCAGCCTGACCGACGATAACCGTGCCGCTCCGATCACAGCCGCAACCGCCGAGGCGCTCTATGGAGAGTCGATGATGGCGAGTGTGTCCAGGTTCGAGTCGTTCAACCGGTGCCAGTTCCAGCACTTTGCGAACTACGGGCTGAAACTGAATGTCAGGCAGCCCTTCAAAGTGGCACCGCTCGACCTCGGCAACCTGTACCACCATGTCCTTGAAAACGTGACGAAGAAGCTCGGCTATACATTCCAGCACGATGATGCCTTCATGGAATCGGTGACCGAGACGGCCATCGATGAGGAAGCTGCGGCGATCCAGCATGGCATCTTCAATGAATCATTCTACAATGCTTCTTTGAAGCGCCGGGCGAAAGATGCGCTGACGCGGCTGCTTTATTTCATGCGGGATATCGAGAAGCTCGGGGATTACAGGATTGCCGCCGTAGAAATGGGCTTCGGCAAAGAATGGGACAGCCTGGGTGAAGTGGTCCTTGAAAGCAATGCAGGCAGAAAGATCTCACTGAGGGGCAAGATCGACCGCATCGACGTGTATGAAAGCGGTGGAAACTCCTACGTCAATCTGCTCGATTACAAATCGAGCACAAGGCGCATTACACGAGCCGGCATACTGAACGGCCTTGAGCTGCAGATGATCACCTACATGTATGTGCTGACGAAGAAGGGGGCGCACCTGTTCGAGGGTGAAGTGCGTCCGAACAGCATGCTGTTCTTCCCGGTGAAGGACCCGGTCCTGACCCTGAAGGAGGAGATGGACCCGGCGGAAGTTTTGAAGGAGCAGAATAAACAGCTCAAGCCCGACGGCGCATTCGTCAATGAGCATCGCGATTATGATGGATATATGGATGAATCATCAATCGGTCTGACCGGCCTCCTGTCGACCCTTGAAGATTATACCGCGTACAGTGAATTCTACCCGATCACGGTGAGTGCGAAGGGCAAGATCAATGCAAGGACGAAAGGGCGTTACTTCAGTCCGATGCTCTTCAGCCGTTATGCGGAGTATGTGCTTGAACTTTACAGGAAGGCCACGGATGAGATCTATGCCGGGGCGGATGCCGTGAATCCTATGGCTGTGAATGATGTGCTGCCGTGCAGCTTCTGTGACTTCAAGTTCGCATGCCGGGTGGACTACCTGATGAATGCACGTGATATGAGGGAGAATAAGATGGAAGATACAGAGATTGAGCAATTTGAAAGCGGGGTGGCCGATGATGGTGAACTGGACGGATGAACAATATGAAGCGATCCACTACAGCGGCTCCGATATATTGATTTCGGCTGCAGCAGGCAGCGGGAAGACGACGGTGCTCGTGGAGCGGATCATCCGGAATATCGTCCACGGCCGGTATTCGGTCGATGAACTGCTCGTGTCCACTTTCACGAACATGAGCGCCCGGGATATGAAGGAGAAGATCGAAAAAGAGCTGCGAAAAAAATATATGGAAACGAACGATCCACGGCTGAGTGATGAAATATTGAAGCTGAATGAAGCGCATATTTCCACCCTGCACAGTTTCTGCCTTTATCTGATCAGGATGCATTATAATGTCATAGGCGTATCGCCGGACATGCGGACCCTCTCGGATATCGAAGGGCAGATCAGGCTGGACGGCGTCATCGACAGAGTGCTTGAAGACTATTATAAGGAAAGCACCGGGGCGTTTACGGATCTGACTTTCATGACGGCCTCCGATAAAAGCAACAGCGGCCTGCGGGATATCATCAAAAGCATGTATTTCACCGCCGTCGCGAGTCCCGAACCGCTCGATTACTTGAGGCGTCAGCTCGACCAGTATGAAAATGATGCACATCTTGAAGGGATTTTGGAAGCATTCAATGAAATGGTAAGGCATAAACTGATTGCAATCGAGGCATCACTCCATGACCTTCATCAGGAATACTTGACTGTGCATCACGAAGACATCAAGGAGACGCAGAAGCGTGATGCATTCGATGCACTGACGGACCTCATGAGGGCTGTGGAATTCGCACGGGAGGACAATCTGCAGGGCAGGGCGGTATCACTGCCGCCATTCAGCCTGAAAGACGGCCGGACGGCATTCTTCAAAAAAATCGCCGATCCGGAAGAAAAGGCCCATATCACGGATATGCAGAACAAGGTGAAGAAATCATATACAGAACTGCTTGCGCTGCCGGCATACACTTTGGATGATGCGGTGCGCGAGCTATCGCCGATGAATGAAATGAACAATGTCCTGATCCACATCGTGATGGACGTGCTTGAGAAATTCAGGCATCAGAAACAGCTCCGGAACGAGATGGATTTTTCCGATTATGAACATTACGCCCTGGCCATACTGAATGCCGACGACAATGAAGTGGCCGGAATCTACCGCAGCCAGTTCAAGGAGATCATGATCGATGAGTACCAGGATATCAACCGGGTGCAGGAAGCGATCATTTCACTCATAAAATCAGGGGGCGAAGCGGACGGCAACCTCTTCATGGTGGGCGACGTCAAACAGTCCATCTATAAGTTCAGGCAGGCCGATCCGTCGCTGTTCATCGAAAAGGCGAACCGCTTCGCCTCACCCGGCAGCGGCAGGATCATCAACCTGAACCATAACTTCAGGTCGAAGGGCGAAGTGCTCGAGATGACCAACAGCGTCTTTGAGCGGGTGATGGATGAGACGGTCGGGGAGATCGAATATGATGAGACCCAGAAGCTGGTGCAGGGTAATTACCTGGATGCGCCGCCTGTCAGACAGGAAGTGCACGTGCTGGAAGAGGCGGAGGATTTCCGGGGCAATGCCGAAATCAGCCATATCATCGATGTCATCAAAGAGAAGGTCCGGCAGGGTGTGCGTTACAAGGACATCGTCATACTGACGCGCAATACACGTGACAATGAAGATTACCGGAGGATGCTGAGTGAAGCGGACCTGCCGGTCTATGTCAACAACCGGACAGGTTACCTCGATACGCTGGAAGTGCGCTCCCTGCTCAGCATATTGTCCATCATCGACAATCCGCTGCAGGATGATCATTTCGTCGGCACCATGCGGCTCCCGCAGTTCCATTTCAGCGAGGAGGAAATCGCCCGCATCCGTTCCTCGTCCGATGCCGTTTATTTCTACGAAGCGGCACTCGGGTACGCAGAAGATGACGCGCTCCGGAACAGGCTCGGGGAATTCTTCATCGTGCTCGATGAGCTGCGCACACAGGCAAGATATTTGAGTGTGCCTGAACTGATCGATGAAATATATTACCAGTTCAATCTACTGGAGTACTTCTCGGGGCTGCCGGGGGGCCAGAACAGGCGTGCGAATCTGAACGGCCTCGTCGAAAAGGCGATGGAATTCGAGGAGATGTCGCATATTTCCCTCTATCAGTTCATCACGACGATTTCGAGGATGATTGCCGACGGACAGGATTTCGGCGAGGAGAATACAGTCTCGCCGGAGGATGACATCCTGCGTGTGATGACCATCCATGCCTCGAAGGGGCTCGAGTTCGAATATGTGATCTATGCCGGCATCCACCGGAACCTGAATTTCAGGGATCTGCAGGCAAGGGTCATCGTGCATGCAGATTACGGCATCGGTTTCAGGCGTTTCAACAGTGCGGACAATACGATCCTGCCGAGCATCCACTCGACCGTCATGCAGGAGTATATAAGGAAAGAGACGATCTCAGAGGAGATGCGCCTGATCTATGTGGCGATGACACGTGCGGTGGAGCAGCTGATCATCCCCGTCGTCTTCAAAAAAGGACAAAAGGAAAAATATCTGTACAGGGGCGGCATGGTGCTCGCAGATCACAGGCTGAACATCAACAGCGTACAGGAGCTGATATTTCCGGTGCTGAAATATCTGGACGGCAAAGGGTGTGATTTTCTGGAAATCACCGAAGTGGCGGTCATATCACCGGAAACGGAAGCGCCGGTCCATCACGTCTCTCCTGAAATGCTCGAAAATATGAAGGTGGGCGGGTCGCCGTCACTGTACACAAAGTTCAACTACAACTACCACAGCCCGGGTCTGACCGATGTGGTCCACAAGGAATCCGTCACTGAAATCAAACGTAAGAACAGCACCCATCCCGATGACGCGAAGATCATCCGTCATACGAGGAAAGTCAATCTGAGGCAGCCCGACTTCATCGACCAGGGCGTCGAAGCCCCGATCTTCGGGACCGTCATGCATGAAGTGATGATGCATCTGTTGAACGACTGGCAGAAGTTTTCCGCACTTGATGCAGGGGCTGCAGAAGAATATATCGACCGGCTGATTGCAATGCTGCGCGAGCGTGAGGCATTTCTCACTGACGTCCATGTTTACAGGATCAAGGATAACATTTCGAGGTTCTTCAACGATCCGGTGATGATGGGCCTGCTTGCTGAACAGAAGCAGATCCACACCGAGATCCCCTTCATCATGAATCAGCGGGCGATCGGCTATTCAGAGCACGCATCCCAGATCGTCCAGGGGATCATGGACTGCCTGCTCGAGATAGACGGGCACTACACGATCATCGACTATAAGACGGACTGGGTGCCGCCGGGCGCCGACGAGAGTGACCTCGCGGAACGTTATCACACGCAGATGGAAATTTACCGCCGCTCTGCAGAAAAAGCACTGGGCAAAAAGGTGAGCGTATATCTGTATTTCTTTTTGTATGGAGCGATAAAAATTGAAGACTGACAACAGACAACATATTTATTTTGTGATTGGAGCGGCGATATTGCTGATCGGGCTGTATAACGGCCTGAGATATGCGATGCCGATTGACGTGGTCAACCCTTATGAGTACTTCCACGGTTCGGAACGGACGAATTTTCAGCTCGTGAACATCTTCATCGGCGGGGCGGTGGTGCCGCTCATTTCCATCGCCGCCGGTGCCCTGCTGATGACGTTCAGGGAAAGCCGCCCGGTCAATGTCATACTGACACTGATCGTCATGCTGTTTTTCATAATGGTTTCAACGGTGTTCTTCTTCGGGTTTGACGTGCTGCCGGGCATCATCATCATGCTCCTCGCGGCCGCCCTCTTCATGAAGCTGGATAATAAGATCATACTGGCATCATTCGGATTCTTATTCGCCCTGCACCTTGTTTTTAACGGCTTCATCTTTCTGTGGGGCGGGTCCGGGCCGCCGGGTGACATCATCTACTCGAGCATCCAGCAGGTGAACCGCTTCAGCAGTGTCTTCGGCGGCTCTGATTACTTCGCCATCATCGGTTTGAACCTTGAAGTGTTCATGACCTACCAGCTCGGCAGCGGCTTCAGGTGGACTTTGACCATACTGCCGTGGATTTTTCTCGGCATGGTGCTCCAACAATCCGATATCCGCGGGCTCACAAGGACTCACACGGGGATGATGATCGCCGTGGCAGCGGCGCTCACTATCGGCGGGCTCATGATAAAAATGATTGAAATCCTTTCAGTCGGTTCGTTCGCAGCAACCGGCCTCGCCACATATTTCGGCGGTCCGCTGCTTGGTGCCGGGTACTTCATGGGGCTGCTCTTGATCAGCATGCATGTTCCGGAAAAGGTGCGTGCGGTTCTCACAGCCGCGGGGACGAAAGGCCTCACCGTCTATGTTGCATTCAACTTTGTGATGATGCTTTTATTCTACGGGCCGGGACTCGGCCTGTTCGGGGAGGTTTCCATCATGACCACCGTCTTCACAGTCATTGTGGTGTATGCAGCCCTGATCGTCACCGCCGCGGTTTTGGAGCGATATGATATCAAGACCCTGGAACAATTGAGTGTTGTGAATATTGGGAAATAAAAGAATTAAGGAATGATGTTTGGTATAATATATTTAAATCAAATTTAAGGAGAGAATTCCATGAAATTTTTGACTTTTGAGTATAAAGGTAATACGTACTACGGGGTGAAAGTGAAACGTGAGGAAAGTGCATGGATCCTGCCAAAATTGTTTGCAGATTTTGGGGAAGAGGCCAACTATCCTGAAACTTTACTCGAAGGGATCTCAACTTATCACACACTGGATTTCCAGGAAATCGTCAGAAAGCTCGTTGAAAAAGCGGTGAAATCTTCTGATGCTGATAAATATAAGGCACCTTTCAATGATATAAAGTTCCTGTCGCCGGTCACGCCGCCGAATAACGTCATCGCACTGGGCCGCAACTATAAGGCACATGCCAAAGAGATGAACAACAAAGTGGAAAGCCTGTATGTATTCACCAAGGCGGCATCAAGCCTGGAAGGTGACGAAGCGACGATACCGAACCATCAGGATATTACGAAGGAGCTGGACTATGAAGGTGAACTCGCCGTGGTCATCGGCAAGGAAGCATGGAAGATAGACGCCAGCATGGCCCTTGATTATATTTACGGATACACGATCCTGAATGATATCACTGCACGTGAGATACAGAGGGAGCATGCACAGGCGTTCCTTGCCAAAAACCTGAAGGGCTCGGCACCGATGGGTCCTTTCATCGTCACAAAGGATGAGCTTCCGAATCCTGAAGCGACTTCCATAGTGACCAAAGTGAACGGGGAGATCAGACAGGACGGATCGACGAGCGATATGGTATTGAAACTGGATGAACTCATCGCAGAAATTTCCAAATATGTCACATTACAGCCGGGGGACGTGATCGCAACCGGTACGCCGAGCGGTGTCGGCGCCGGCATGAATCCGCCGCAGTTCCTGCAGCCTGGAGATGAAATCCGTGTTTCCATCAACGGAATCGGCACATTAACGACATATATTGAAAAATAGCCCTTAAAATGATCCAGTGATCGATGTTATAATTGACAGGGATTATTCAAGATCGAACATGAAAGGAAAGAACAGATGATACACTTACATTTGACCACCATCGTCATCGCAGTGATCTTGTATGTCATTGCACTGGTATTCTACATGAAAGACAGCCCGAACAATGCCGGGAAGATGTCCCACATGATCTTACGCGCAGACTACATCTTCCTGATATTCAGCGGCTTGCTGGTATATGTTCAAAATATGGAAGGCATCAGCGCTTCCGACGGGCATATGATGTACGGCATCAAAGTACTGCTCGGCATCGCCGCAGTCGGACTCATGGAGATGAGCCTCATCAGGGCGAACAAGAGCACTTCAGCGCCGAAGGGCATGACCATTGCAGCGGTCGCCTTGATCGTCGTCACCATCGGCGTGGGCATCTATCTTCCGCTTGGTCCATTGAGCGCGATGTTCTAATTTACCAATCAAACTGCAGATCATCTGTGATCTGCAGTTTTTTTATCGAATTTATGAACATTTGATGAAAACCGACCGAAAGAATTACTAATCTAGTATACTGGGTATGATATGAAACTAAAGGCAGGCATAGATAATGAAAATAATTAAATTAGTGATGTCGGTGCTGCTTCTCGGCACGTCAATTTATACACCATCTACATACATATCGGCGAATGCACACACGCCGAATGATACGGAGCGGATCTACAGCATCGTGGTGGACCGCTTCCTGAATGCCGATGCTTCAACTGATGAGGGAGTACCCGAAGACGAGGATTCCGACCTGCGTTTCGGGGGCGACTTCACCGGCATCGAAGATAATCTCGAGTACATCAGCAGTATGGGATTCACAGCCATCCACCTCTCTCCGGTGTTCGATTTTGCCGAGGATGACCACCTCGGTTATGATGTCGAAAGCTATGAGTCGATCGATCCGGGCCTTGGTGGTGCAGAAGGGTTGAGCAGTCTCGTCGAAGCGGCGCACGAAATGAATCTTGAAGTCATCGTGGATGTGCCCGCGGTCTCAGTCGGCGGCGGGGGCACCGTGGCGGAATTGAATGTCAACAGCATATACAGTGATTATATCGAAGATAAGGACCTGGATATGCTGGATCTGACTGATCCGGCTGTGCAGGGCGACTACCGGGACACAATCGGGGAATTCGTGGATGAATTCAATATAGACGGGCTTTCCATGATGATCGCCCAGGATGGGATCGACGCAGAGGAAATATTGCCCGTGGGGGTCAAGACCTACGGCTTCCGGACCACGGAAGAGGTCTCGGCAACCGGCTTTGACCATATGACGAGTGAAACGATGCGGCAGGCACTGTCTGAATCATACGCGACGGTGGACCGGGAGGTGCCGGAACTGCCTGAATCGGAACACATGCTGCTCGCGGATCATTGGTTCAGTGAACGGTTCACCTCGCATGCAGTGGAAGAGAACATGTTCCCCGGTACACGTGTCAAACAGTTGATGACGTACCTCTACAGCCATACCGGCCCGATCAGCATGCTGTACGGTACGGAAGTGGCATTCAATGCGGAGACGATTCCGGAGATCCATCCGCAAATGGATCTGTGGACCGATCAGGAAATTGTAGAGTACATGGAACATATCAACAGGGTCTACAGCGACCACAAAAATGCATTCACCGGAAATCTTGAGACACTGCATCAGGGCGACGGCCATTATATTACACGTTACCATACGAACGATGTGGACTTCATTTTGAACATCAATGATACGAGTGAAACAAACGGCGTGAACCTTGACCTCGGTGATGTCGGGGAAGGGAAGGTGCTGAGCGGCATGCTGATCGGCGATATGATCAGAGCTTCAGCGCCTGGCGAGTACATCGTGGTGCTCGACCGTGAAGAGACGGAACTTTATGCGGTCATAGAGGAGAGCGGCTTCAACAATGGCTATATCATTGCAAGCCTCCTCATATTCGGTGGATTTGCATTCTTCATCTTCTTTGCAGCAAGGAAAAACAAAAAATACAGAGCCAATATGAATAAATAAAAGGCAGACCCCGGGGGAACCCGGGGTCTTTTGCTATTGGGAGAGGGGAGTGTGTTTTTTTCGATTTGTAGAGGGAGGGGACGCCGTTCAAATCGAAAACGCGGATTGAAATCGATTTGGAGAGAGGGAAACGGCCGTTCAAATCGAAAACGCGGA
>NZ_FRCF01000021.1 GCF_900142805.1 Lacicoccus alkaliphilus DSM 16010
ATATCAGTCGAACACATGCTGATGTGTGAGTATTAAAAACGTGAAGTTGGTTATAGAAGATTTTTGAGTTTTGGACTTAGTAGGGTATGAGGTTAAGTAAGAGTGCTTAATAGCCTATCAACACTGTGAACTTTACTGGCTAACGTTTTTCATAATGACGAATAGGGTACGATAAAATTATCAACATATATAGATAAAAGGAGGAATTCAAATTGAACCTTAAAGATAAAGTGGCAGTGATTACAGGTGGGGCTTCAGGTATAGGTTGGGCTACCGCCAAAGCATTCCTGGAAAAAGGCTCGAAAGTGGTCATCGGCGACTACAATGAAGAATCAGGAAAGACGGCGGAAAAGGATCTGAGTCAATACGGTGAAGTGGTTTTTGTGGCGACGGACGTGTCCAAGGAAGAGGATGTCAAAGACCTCATATCCACCGCCGTTGATAAATTCGGCAGATTGGATGTCATGTTCAACAACGCCGGTATCGGTGCTCAAGGTATGATGCATGAATTATCCTATGAGGATTATCAAAAAGTCATCGGCATCAATCAGGATGGTGTGTTCTTCGGGTCCAAGCATGCGATCCCTGAGATGAGGAAAGCAGGCGGCGGTGCGATCATCAATACGGCGTCAATCCTCGGCAGCGTCGGTGAACCGACCGCATTCGCCTACAATGCCTCCAAAGGTGCAGTGAATCTTATGACGAAATCAGTGGCACTGCAATATGCGGAGGACAACATCCGTGTGAGCGCTGTGGCACCGGGTTATGTGGAATCCGGCATGGTGAACAGGGAAGCGCTCGGGGATTATTACGACACTCTGGTCGACAAACATCCCATCGGCCGGCTGGGTGAATCAGAGGAGATTGCCCATGCAGTCGTCTTCCTGGCAGAAAACGAATTTACAACAGGTATCACTCTATTGGTGGACGGCGGGTACACCGCGCAATAATGATAAGTGGAAGACCACTCCGGGAATCGAAATTTTCCGGAGTGGTCTTATTTTCATTTCTGAGCAGGCATGTTTTACCATATTCATTAGTGATTGCGTTAATACATATGTCGTATTATAGTATACAAAAAAGTCCGGTTATATTTTCTCAGAAAGAAGTGGGTTGAATGGTAGTGATCAAAGAATTGAATACGATGGAAGAGCTGGCCATGGTACATGATATAGAACATCAGATATGGGAGCAGCATCCGGTGCCCTTACATCAGACTTTCACTGCTGTCAAAAACGGCGGTATCATGCTCGCAGCTTTTGAGGGTGGTGAAGTTGCCGGTTTCAGTTACGGATTTGCAGGATTCAGGGACGGAAAGGCTTATTTATGTTCACATATGCTCGGTATCAGGCCCGGCCTTCGTTCCCGTAAAATAGGTGAACAATTGAAATGGCAGCAGCGGGAAGTCGCAATGCGTAAAGGCTACGATCTCATAAGATGGACTTTCGATCCCCTGGAGACGAGAAATGCTTATTTAAACCTCACCAAATTGAATGCAACTTGTAATACATATGTTGAAAATTGCTATGGTGAAATGAAGGACGGCATCAATAAAGGCCTGCCTTCCGATCGCTTTGAAGTCTTTTGGCACCTGGACAGCCCTCATGTCACAAGGCGGAGATCAATGAATGTAGAGGGTGCAGTGGCTTTGAATACTGTTAAGGAAATCGGGAAAGGCTGCCTTGCATACTGTGGCAGGGAGGTTGTTGAACTGGAGGCCCCTGTTTATTCCCTCGCGGTGCCGAAGGAATTTCAGCAACTGAAAGCGGCAGATCCCGATCTGGCATTGGAGTGGCGCATGAAGACACGGGAGAGGTTCAAGGCACTGTTTGCTGCAGGTTATGCTGCTGTGCGAATAACCCCTTATGAGAAACATGCAGAATATATATTTATAAGGAAAGATGGCTTGAAACTTCAAGGATAAAGGGTGATATAAAATTGACAAAGCCACCGCTGTTTTCTAAAATTAAACTAATGATGTCAACATTTCAGAAAATTGGGAGGTGGTGGCCATGCAATATAATGCCGCCCAGATTGCGGATCATTTAAGAAAAGAAATCATCCTCGGGAAGTATGAGCGGGGGGACAGTCTCGGCGAGGTGACGCTTGCCAGACGATATGAGGTGAGCCGTGGGCCGATCAGGGACGCGCTGGCCATGTTGACCGCCGAAAGGATGGCGGAGAAGCGGACGAACGGCAGGACGGTCGCAATCGGTTATGATATCAAAGGGATCAAAGACCTCTATGATGCCCGCATACTGCTTGAGACGCATGCGATCAGCCGGATGGACGGCTCGCTTTTCGAAAAATACGGCAGCGGCCTGCATGACTACATACGCATGATGAAAAACGCGAATGATTATGAGGAACGGGATATAGAAACGGACCTGTCATTCCACTATCTCCTTGTGAAAATGTCGGGCAATGAAACTTTGATGCACCTTTGGAATACACAACGCAATGTCTTCCGGACACTGGTCGACATCACGAGTGAAGTGACGTTCAGCAGTCAGGATGAAATCATCGCCCAGCATACCAGGCTGGTGGAAGCTTTGGAAGACGGGGACCTCGTACAAGCATCGGAACTGCTCCGTAAACATCTGGAAGAGGCATGTGAACATTGCTGCAGGGGAAAGCGCCTCATCTAGTTAAAATAAGTTCAATGAAAGGAATTTCTGAGGGGGAAGACTATGAAGGTCACTGTAGGTGAGAACCGGGTCAAAACTATCAGGGCTGAGGACAGCGAGAAGCTTCTCCTGTCCAAATCATCCATGGGTATATTGCGTCAAAACATAGCCAGGCATATTGGTGATGATCGTCTCGACAGTTTTTTATTTCAATTTGGCTGGGACATGGGAATAAAAGATGCAGAGGAAATGCTTAAGATTAAAAAACCTCTTGAGCAATATGTGATTGATGGCCCTCAATTACATATCAGAAATGGTCATATAACCGGGATTGATCATGAGTGTGATATCGAGTATAACGAAGACGGCACTCTCAAAACACTTGTCGGTAGAGGGGAGTGGCATGGCTCCTATGAAGCCAAAGAACACCTGCTTATTTTTGGACGGTCGGAATCACCCGTATGTCATACTTTAACAGGTTATTCGAGTGGTCTAATGTCGACCATCTTCAAAAAACCGCTTGTAGCTAAAGAGATTACATGTGTTGCAAGTGGTGACCATGCATGCCAGTGGATGGTGAGGCCTAAAGAAGATTGGGGGGGAGAGGTTGACCATCTTCCCGTCGATCTTATGGACAGCACCCCAATCGTCAAAGAACTTGAAGTGACATATGATCAATTGCTGGATCAGACAACATTCATCACTTCCTTGTCTGACTTTCAAAAAGAATTAACAGAAGCGGTAGTGAACGGCAAAGACTTAAATGATATTCTTACAGTCGCTTATGAATTCACAAAAATGCCGTTCACTATTGATGACTTGGACTTCGGCAATATTGCTGCAGCTGGTTTTTCTTCAGAAGATCTTGAAATTTTAAAACAGGACAGCCTGAACAATATCCCGACATTCCTGGTTGAGGAAAAAGGGAAATATGTATTTCCATTCAAAAAGTACGTCCATGAGATGGAAAATTACCATCGAATTATTGTCCCGATTGTCGTTGAAAGGGAAATATTCGGCTATTGTTCCACCATTACAAGTGTGAGAACGGATTCAGATTACCACGAAGAACAATTATTTTTGGAACACCTCTCTAATTCAGTTGCTCTTGTCATGCAGAATGAAAAAGCGAAAGTTGAAACAATGGGGCGTATGAAAGGTCATTATTTAGAGCAGGTGATTAATAAAGAAAGTTCGAAGTCGGATCTGTTGCGGAGGGGCAGGTATATTGGTGCGGATTTTGATGAGCCTTATGTGATATTTGTGGTGGACGCAGGACGGCCATTTGAGTCAATTGAGGAAGAGTTTGCTTTCCAGGAAAAAGTACAGGAAGAAACATATGATTATTTCAAAAAATTGAACAGGACGGCTCTGACGGGGATCATCAATGATAAGATCACTACATTGGTACTTTCTCCTGATGAAATGATGCCGCTGATTAGAGATTATAAGAGGGTGATTCAGGATAAAATTTCCGCCGGGCATCTCTTTATAGGTGTGAGTAATATAAATACCGGTATCGAGCATACTTCGCGGGCCATGGAAGAAGCGGTCATCGCCAGACAGCTGGCAATCAGCAACGACTTGATCTTCTACAAGGATTTAGGCGTTGTCGGAGCGTTGATTAACTCAAATAATAAGGAAAGCATCGAGCTGATTGCAGATGAAGAATTAAAGGGTTTGCGTGATCACAATGGAGAGATGGATAAAGAGCTGTTGAGAACATTGTATTATTTCTTATCAAATGGAGGAAACTTGAAAAACACCTCCAGTGACCTCGCACTGTCCATGAGCGGTTTAAGACATCGGATTCAAAAAGTTGAAACTTTATTGGACAAAGATTTGAGGGATCCGGATGTAAGCAATCAGCTCCTGCTGATTATAAAGGCACTCATAGCAACGAAAGGAGTCGACTTATCTTAAGTGGGCTCTTTTTTTTTGCCTTATAATGATCGATAAATCACAATGTGACAAAATTTGTTCATTTTTCATAAAAAGAGTGACATCCCATGTCCTAGTTTTCTGAAAACTTCTGGTATAGAATAATCACCATAGTTGAAACCGTATACAAGACAGAAAATTCCTAAAAGGAGTGTTGAATATGACACAATCAATAAAAAATTACTCTACATTGACAGAGGAAGAACTTTTGGAAGGTGCTAAAAGAGTCGGAGAGCTTGCCGAAGAGAAGGCGCAGGAAGCCGAAGAAAATGCAAGCGTCTCCCCGGAAGTCGTTGAATTGATGAAAGAAGTCGGCATCACCAAAATGATGGTTCCTAAAAACCAGGGCGGACCGGGTGTAGAACTCAAAACGTTTGTGAAGGTGCTGCGGAAAGTTTCCAATTATAACTTATCTGCAGCATGGTTGTCTTTTTTATACCCGTTGCATAATATGCTGCCTGCTTATCTTCCACAGGAAGGCCAGGATGAGATTTACGGCCAAGGCGGTTTGATTGCAGACATTTTCGCAGCAGTCGGTGAAGGAGAGCGTGTCGAAGGTGGTTATCTGATCAGTGGTAAATGGAGCTTTGTCAGCGGTGTCAACCATGCGGACTGGGTAGGAGTTGGGTTGAAAGCCGAGAATGAGGATGGCGAAATGGAATTCATCCTGCCGATCGTGCCAAGAAAAGAGCTTCAGGTCATTGAAAATTGGGATACTTTTGGATTGAGAGGAAGTGGAAGTAACCAGGTTCTCCTTGAAAATGTTTTTGTCCCGGATGCCCGTATATTCAAAGTTGCTGAAGCTGAAGAAACGAGGAGGCCGCCAATCGAGAACTACGAAAAGGATTATCCTTTATACCATAAACCGTTGTTCCCGAGTTTCTACTTCGGTTTTCCAGTCATGGCGGTGGGGGCTGCGGAGAGAATGATTGCAGAGTTTAAAAAGCAGACTGAAAAAAGGTACCGTCTGATGGATGGGATATACGAAAGCGAATCACCAAGAAGTCAGCGTGTAATAGCGGAAATTTCCCAGGACTTCATGGCAGCTGAAGCAATGCTCGATAAGTACATCAACTTGTTGGAGGATTATGAGAAAGACGGATGTAAAACTGAAAATGGTGAGTTTTTTGCACTCAGAACCAAATTGATCAAGTTGTGTGTGGATATCGGGATGAGAATCATACTTACACTCGGGGGCGGTGCACTCTATAAAGGCGGACCGATCGAACTATTCTTCAGAGACCTTGTTTCCCTTGCCACACATAAAACTTCATTGAATGAAGATGCAGTAGCGGCATATGGTCAGGATCTGTTCGGCTTCGACAGCGGGGTCAGAGGTTAAAAAATTAAATAAAGGGTGAAAAATATGATTTTAAGACTTGGACAAATTGAATTATATGTTTCAGATTTAGATCAATCAGAAAAATTTTATGTAGACACTTTAGGATTCATCAAAGTCAACAGGACTGACAGCAGCCTGTATCTGAGAGCCACCGATGAATTTGACACTCATACGCTGGTATTGACCGAGAGTGAGGATATCTCACTGGCGAACTTCGGCTTGAGAGTATCAAGTGAAGACTACCTGGATGAACTGCAGGCGCTTCATAAGGAAATGGGGATCGAAACTGAGATGGTTGAAGGTGTACATCCCGGCCGCGGCAGAACTTTGCGTGTCGCTGAACCGAGTGGTCACCCTGTGGAGTTTTACCACTCCATGCAACAGATTGATGTCGGAGAAGGCCGGCCTGGTGTAGAGAAACTGCCAATGCGCAATACTCATATATTTAACGGCATCCCTCCTGTACGCATCGACCATATGAACCTGCGTGTGGAGAGTGTGGACGAAGCGTGGAAGTATTGGGAGAGAATCGGATTCAGCATCTCAGAATATGTTCAGGATGGCGATGAAAAGTTTGCTGCCTGGACACGGGCAAAAACTTCGACACATGATGTGGCACTTGTAAAACAGGAAGAAACAGCACTTCACCATATTGCCTACATCGTTGATGGTGTATCTGCAGTAGTAAGAACTGCCGATTTACTGGCTGATGCCGGTTACCGGGATTCTGTGGAATACGGCCCAGGGCGCCACGGAGTATCCAATGCTTTCTTTTTATATATTCGTGATCCGGATGGTCACAGAATCGAAATATATTCAGGAGACTACAACAGAGACCAGGATCTTCCGCCAATCGGCTGGACAAAAGAAGATTATGATGCAAAAGGCAGATTATGGTGGGGGCCGGCTGTACCTGATGCGTTCTTCGAAACAACTCCTGTCAATAAAGATTGGATAGGTTCTAAAGTTAAAAATTAAAAAAGAAAATTAATATTCATGGAGGAATTTATTTATGTCACTTTGGACGGAAGTACAAGATACAGAATTCAGACTCTTTTATTTAGATGCCAATGGTGTAAAAACCCGTGTTCTTGAAGCGGGCGAAGGCGAGCCCCTTATATTGCTTCATGGCACCGGCGGGCATATCGAAGCATATGGAAAAAATGTTAAAGGTTTGGCAGAACATTTTAAATTATATGTTGTAGACATGCTGGGTCATGGCTATACGGACAAACCGGACAAGCCATATGGCATCGACACATACAGTGATCATCTTCTGGACGTTATAAATGCTCTGGGCCATAAAAAAGTATTCTTATCGGGCGAGTCGCTCGGCGGATGGGTTTCGGCCTGGTTTGCTGCGGAGCACCCTGAATATGTCAAAGCGATGGTTTTGAACACACCAGGCAACGTTAACAGTGATCCTGAAGTGATGGAAAGATTAAAGGCCTCCACTTTAAAAGCCGTGCTTGAAGCCAACTATGAAAATGTTAAAACACGTTTGGAATGGCTCATGTATGATAAAAGCGTTGTGACAGATGAACTGATTCAGGTACGTTATGATATCTACACTCAGCCTTCCTATCAGGAGGCGGTGCATAATATTGTCTACCTGCAGGAACCGGAAGCGAGAAAGCAGTATATCTGGGATCCTTCCTGGTGCGGGAAAATACAGACACCTACACTGTTGGCATGGACCGACCATGATCCAACTTCTACTGTAGAACAGGCAGGGCCTATAAAAGACATGATACCTGGCGCTGAGTTGACAGTGATCAACGATGCGGGTCATTGGCCTCAGTGGGAGCAGGTGGAAGAATTCAACAGGGTGATTATTGATTTCCTGGAGCCATATAAAGATTAATGAAGCGGCCTGTATGATGAAAACATCATGCAGGCGGTGTCATCAAGGGGGAAATTAATATGAGCTTCTATAAAAGAAAAAATGGTGAAGAGCAGCCTTACTGGCCACTCGGATCAATGAAAATCAGATTACCATTTTTACATTATCGAATTGAAAAAGCGGAGTTTTTTCAAGGATTGGTATTATTTACGGCAGGTTTAAGCATGGTGGAAATCATGACCAGTTTTATGGGGATATCATTCAGTGCAGCTGTGACGATAACCGTCATCAACCAGTTGCTGATGTTGCTGCCATCTTCGATGGGTGTACCGTTCGTTTCAGGGTTCATCACAGCGTTGATTCCGCTTATAGTGGTTTTTCTGCAAGGGTATGAAACAGGAACGGAAGCCGTGCATGCCATAATCGCCGTACAGATCGTCCTCGCTTTAATATATTTCTTGTTTGCGTTCAGTGGAATAGGGGAGAAAGTGGTGGCAAAGCTGCCAAGCTCATTAAAAGCAGGGATACTTATAGGTGCAGGTATAGCTGCGATAATGACCGAGCTGGAACCAGGGGGGCGCATGTCTGTGACTCCAATCGCTATAACGGTTGGAGCTGTACTTTGCTTGTTCATAATGTTCTCGATGTCTTTTAAGAAAGTCAGTAAAAATCATAGTTGGGCAAAAAAAATTGCAAACTATGGGATTTTACCGGCAATACTGGTGGCGATCGTAGTGGGAGTGGCAGTCGGGGAGTACGAGTTGCCGACTATTGAATGGGGGTTGACTCCATTGGCTTTTCAGGAAGTCTGGGCCATAACCCCGTTCGTCATAGGATTGCCGAGTATTGAGATGTTTATCCAGGCGATACCGATAGCAATAATGGCGTATATCATTGCCTACGGTGACATAATCGTTGGTGACCAATTGATGAAACGTGCCAAAAAAGCCAGACCGGATGAAAAAATAACTTACAGTTTCAGTAATCTGCATAAGTTCACTGCCTTAAGGAATTTATTAAATGCATTTATCGCACCTCACCCCGGCATGTCAGGTCCGATATTTACAGCAGGAACCGCTTCAGTGGCAGAGCGTTATACTTACGGGAAAAAAGCGATGGATTCAATCTACTCCGGGGCCAATACCATGTTGATTGCTTTCACCGTAGGAATATTACTGCTCCCGATCGTATCATTTTTTGCACCGTTTCTACCGATCGCTTTATCGCTCACTCTGATTTTGACAGGTTATTTATGTATTACAATCGGCATGAAGCAGGTCAGTACTGAAAGCGAGATGGGTGTCGCGGGACTGATGGCCATCATTCTGGCCTTATATGGCGCGGCTCCTGCATTGATATCAGGGTTTGTTCTTTACTTCCTGATTGAAAAGACAAGCCTGCTTGGAGATAAAAAAGAGTCGAAAGAGGAAAGAGATGTTGAAAGCTCAACACAGCCAATTGTGACTAAAATTAGTGAGGAACCAAAATAGGGGGAAATTATAATGGAAGATCGTCAGTTCAGAAATGCAATGGGTAAATTCGCCACAGGCGTCAACGTGATCGCAAC
>NZ_FRCF01000001.1 GCF_900142805.1 Lacicoccus alkaliphilus DSM 16010
GCCCCATTAGGGGGCGAAGCTGTTGATTCACACTGCCAAGAAAAGCCGCTAGTGAGATATTGACCGCCCGTACCGCAAACCGACACAGGTAGTTGGGAAGAGAATTCTAAGGTGAGCGAGCGAACTCTCGTTAAGGAACTCGGCAAAATGACCCCGTAACTTCGGGAGAAGGGGTGCTCAGTAAAATGAGCCGCAGTGAATAGGCCCAAGCGACTGTTTATCAAAAACACAGGTCTCTGCCAAACCGAAAGGTGACGTATAGGGGCTGACGCCTGCCCGGTGCTGGAAGGTTAAAAGGCGCGCTTAGCGTAAGCGAAGGTGCAAATTGAAGCCCCAGTAAACGGCGGCCGTAACTATAACGGTCCTAAGGTAGCGAAATTCCTTGTCAGGTAAGTTCTGACCCGCACGAAAGGCGCAACGATTTGGGCACTGTCTCAACGAGAGGCTCGGTGAAATCATATTACCTGTGAAGATGCAGGTTACCCGCGACAGGACGGAAAGACCCCGTGGAGCTTTACTGTAGCCTGATATTGAATCTGGACCTCACCTGTACAGGATAGGTGGGAGTCTTTGAAGCGTGGACGCCAGTCCACGTGGAGACACTGGTGGGATACCACCCCGGTGTGGTTGAGATTCTAACCCGCGTCCGTGATCCGGACGGGAGACAGTGTCAGGTGGACAGTTTGACTGGGGCGGTCGCCTCCTAAAGAGTAACGGAGGCGCTCAAAGGTTCCCTCAGAATGGTTGGAAATCATTCACAGAGTGTAAAGGCATAAGGGAGCTTGACTGCGAGACCGACAAGTCGAGCAGGGTCGAAAGACGGACTTAGTGATCCGGTGGTTCCGCATGGAAGGGCCATCGCTCAACGGATAAAAGCTACCCCGGGGATAACAGGCTTATCTCCCCCAAGAGTTCACATCGACGGGGAGGTTTGGCACCTCGATGTCGGCTCGTCGCATCCTGGGGCTGTAGTCGGTCCCAAGGGTTGGGCTGTTCGCCCATTAAAGCGGCACGCGAGCTGGGTTCAGAACGTCGTGAGACAGTTCGGTCCCTATCCGTCGTGGGCGTAGGAAATTTGAGAGGCGCTGTCCTTAGTACGAGAGGACCGGGATGGACATACCACTGGTGTACCAGTTGTCGTGCCAACGGCATCGCTGGGTAGCTATGTATGGCCGGGATAAGTGCTGAAAGC
>NZ_FRCF01000006.1 GCF_900142805.1 Lacicoccus alkaliphilus DSM 16010
CATCATCATCCTCGGATGGTAGGAGGACGCCCCGACATCATGCTCGAAGGCTTTGAACGGCGCCTCCGGGATGCTCTCCACCATCTCATTCACCGCAACGGCGATGTCATCGTCCGGAATCATCACTTCGATATCCAATGGTATTGTAAGCTGGTTCATGTTATAATCTTTATACATAAGGCACCTCTTCCTTTGTTTGTGTGGTTACTTACATTATAAGAGTGTGCCTTGTTTTTGTCTTATATTTATATAAAAATCCCCGGATTAAAATTCACATTTTAATCCGGGGATTTTTGGTTAGGGGCGGGGACTTATGTCCCAGCCCCATTTTTATTTTTATTTTAATTTTTAAATTGAGTTAAGGGTGGAGGTCGGCTTGTGACACAACTGGTGGCATGGCACCCGAGTTATATCATTTGGAGACTTGCTGTGGCACGAAACACGCTCCCGCGACACGAAAAAACCCGGACGAGCATCCACGCTCGTCCGGGCACAGTTATGAAGTTCATTTTCCTACGATCAGCGCATTATGGTCTTTGGTGAACGGCGTCAAGTATTCAAAGCCGTCTTTAGTCACCAGTATGCTGTCCCCGACCTGGGTGCGGTAGTTGTCCGAGTCCGTCGCCCCGTCCACCGCGAATGTCATACCTTCTTCAAGTACCGCCCCGCTGCCCTTTTCAAGCGCCGGCCAGGCGTTGTATGAAAAGCCCAGGGAGCGGCCGGCCCGGAACGGTATCGGGTAGCCGTTGTCTTCTATCACTTCTGCGTAAGCATTGTAGACATCTTTGGCATATGCCCCGGGCTTGACCCGGGACAGGGCCGCTTTTTGTGCCTCCTCTGCCACTTCCAGCATCTTTGCGGCTTCGTCGTTGATGTCCCCGGGGAATAAAATACGGTCGAAACCGACGAAGAAGTTCTTGAATTCCGCCGTGCCGCAATGGCATATGAAGAACGGTTCGCCATGGACGAGTTTCGTCATGCTGCTTCTGTGATGGCACATCGTGATTTCTCCGCCTGAGCTCATGATCTGTTTATTGCCGATGCCGGGATAGTTGAACGGCTGCACATCTCGATAATACTTTTCCATGAGCCCCGCGGCGTGCCGGGTGCCTGCTTCTTTTGAAGCGAGTTCCACTTCATATTCATAGACGCCGGGTGCAGCCACCTTCATCGCGCCTTTCAGCATTTCAACCGCCACTTCCCCTGCGTGCCTTGCGACCTGGATCTCCTTCTCATCTTTGACGCTTCTGAGCCGGTCGATTTCTTTGCCGATGTCGGAGATGCGTTCTTTCGGGATGACATCACCGATGAAATCCCAGACGAGCCTTGGAATCGACGTATAGTCCACAGCGACTTTGTCGTTCCTGTATTTATCCAGGTATTCCTGGAGATGCGGCCGCCATTCTTCGTCGATACCGTCCGTCCATGGGAGTATCCTCTTCACATCCGTCTGCCTGTGCGCCATCTCCTCCTCCATGAGCGGGACGAGGAGAACGGACTCGCCGTCGACAGTCTGAATGAAGATGTTCGGCCTGCCCCATTCGATGCCGAGCGCACCGTGATAGCCCGTCAAATAGAAGACATAATCCGGGTCCGTCACGATGGCGACGGCATCACCCTGCGCCTTCAGCTTGTCGATGACGCGTGATCTTCTCGATTTGAAATCAAACATTGTATCCCTGCTTTCGTCTGAAATTATAAGTCTTCCGGCGTCAGTCCTTTGACTGAGTCGACCAGGATTTCCTTACCGTCCGCTTCCGCAAAGAAAAACGCTTTATATACTGCCTGCTGCTTCACAATTTCAATTTCGGGATTCTTGAATGCATGGAACTTATACATCACCCACCGCAGCACCAGCTTACGCGACTTTTGGATCGCTTCTTCGTTTGAGAGTACAGCCGGTACAAGCGCCGACGGTTTGATGCTGATCTCCTTCGTTTCGGGGAACATATTCGAACGCAGCGGCACACCCTTCACAAGATCCACCGTGATGACCGTCCAGGCGACCCTCGGCTTCATGAACATCCGCGGCATGCACACTTTACAGAGCACGATCAAATATGGATAACAGATCAGTTCCCTTCCGCTCAAATCCATCGGTGTCTCTATCAGGGATACGGATGCATATTCTTCGTTATCCATACTCAACCCCCCTTCCATCAATTCGTCCGGAACGCACTTGCCGATTTATGCTCACTGTCGAGCAGCTCCATGATGATTTCCTTTTCGGTCCTGTCACCCAGGTTGCTCGCCTTGAGGTTCCTGATGACTGCTTCGTCCGAAGGCAGGAATGAAAATCTGCCAAGCTCATTCTTCTCGGAATACGTATCCCACAACCGCTCGAAGTCATCGCCTTCAGGCGGTTTAGTAAAGAGGCTGACGAGCACGATGGTCAGCATTGCCGCAATGAATGCCGGTCCGCCTTCATAAATGTCGACGGGCGGCCAGAAATACCAGATGACGGTGACCAGGGGCCCCACGATCATGCCTGCGATCGCGCCTGTTTTTGTGACGCCTTTCCAGAACAGGGAAAGGATGATCGGTGGACCGAAACACGTCGCAAGTCCCGCCCAGGCGAATACCGCGAGCCAGAATACCGTGTCGAGCGGATTCAGGGCGATGATGATTGCAATGAGACCGAGCAGGGCTGTCGCAATCCTTGAAATGAGGATCGTCTTATCTTCCCTGAGTTCGCCTTTTTTGAGTATTTTATTCCATAAATCTTCTGCGATGGTGGATGAAGCGATCAGCAGCATCGAGTCGATCGATGACATCATCGCAGATAATGCGGCTGCGACGATGATGCCCGCAATCCACCATGGGAACAATTCCACGGTCATCGTCGGGAAGATGTGTTCAGGATCTGCAAGGTCCGGGAATAAGGCGAGCCCGGACAAACCGATCAGTACGGCACCGTAGTAGGCCACCATCATCCATATGATGCCGATCAGTGCGATACGCTTCACGTCACGGGTATGGCGCAGCGCCATGTAACGCACGAGTACGTGCGGGGACCCGTTGAACCCGATACCGATGAACAGGTAACTGATGATGGCGATCAGACCGGCAAGCGTCAGTGCCGAGTTGCCGAAGAACGGCGCCAGGAACTCCTGACCCATCATATCCGTGAGCTGGTACCCCATCTCATTGAATCCGCCGATTTCGGTGATGGCGAGGATCGGCAGCACCAGGAATGCGAATGCCATAAGCAGTCCCTGTATGAAGTCGGTCAGTGAGACTGCAAAGAAACCGCCAAGGATCGTATAGATGATCGTCACGATACCGCCGACGATGACGCCTGTTGCGAAATTGACACCCAGCACCACTTCGAATAAAACCCCGAATGCCACAAACTGGGCACAGACGTAGACGGTCATGAATATCGTCATGACGACGATGGAGACCCATCTCATTATATGTGTATCATCCTTGAACCGTGCGGACAGGAAATCCGGCACTGTAATGGAGTTCTGTATCTCAGATAAACGGCGTATCCTCTTCGCGAAGAACAGCCAGTTGAAGATCGAAAATACACTCGATACCGCGTTCCATGCCGCACTCATGCCTGAGGAATATGCTTCACCGGGCAGACCGACGGTCATGAAACCGCTCGACTCCGACGCTTTCTCACTCATGGACAAGACCCATGGTCCGAGCTTCCTTCCGCCGAGGAAGTATTCGGAAGACCCCTGCGTACTGATCCTTGCAGACCAGATGCCAAGGACCAGAAGTAATATCATGTATAGAATGACGATGCTCAATATGCCTATACCGCCCATCTACTCCATCTCCCTGTCATCATATTTTTTTCTGAACAACTCATTTTCAAGTTTTTCCATCTTCACTTCACGTGCATACCATATGGCAACAGAGCCTATCATGAGAATAGGCGGTACGATCAAGATCAGCCATCCAGCTATTGGAAAAGCGTCCATCCTTTACATCCCCTTTCCGGAATTCTTCACTAACTGTCTTCAAGATGACTCTTCTGCCGGTGCTTTGAATCGGATTTTTCTGATAATTATAAAAAGCGTAGCACATTAATTTCCAACCGTAAACACGATAAAATTATTTTTGCATTAAAAATGCATACATCTTTTCAGATGTACGCATTTTTAAATTCATTCCGATATTTCCCTGTAGGCATCGTGGATATCTGCAAACTTCTGTGCAGAATACTCACTCATGCCGCGGTCCTCGACGTCTTCGACATAGAGGCTCAGCATCATGTCTTTCTCATCCTGATCGTAGCCGATGAACCAGCCCGTCTCGGACCCTCTCGTGTCCTGGGACATCTTATTCTCACTCGTCCCGGTCTTGCCGGCGAAGCTGGCGTAATCGCGCTCCATATCGTCGGCATGGTAGTCCGTGACGACGCTTCTCATCGCGCCCTCCAGGTAGGCAAGGTCATCCTCTTCGGCGATACCTTCCACCTGGATATCTTCATCCGTATCCGCCAGTATATGTGGGACATAGACATCCCCGCCGTTCACCACCCCGGCGTAGATCGCTGTGATCTGAAGCGGTGAAATCAGCAGTTCACCCTGTCCGTAGGCACTGTCCGCAAGCAGGACATCACTCTCGATCGTTTCATCGTTCGCCACCTGGCTCGTATAGATCGGATAATCCCCGTCATATTCCTCGCCGATGCCGAGTTCATGCATGCCTTCGATGAAACGGTCGGCGCCGATGTCCAGCATGGTCTGTGCAAAGTAGATGTTGTCGGAGCTCGTGATGGCACGGCCGAGATCGAACGCCCCGTCTTCGACATGGTAGCGGTTCACGGTGTACCCGCCCCAGGAGTCGTCCGCCTGCCAGCTGCCTCCGGTGATCTCGCGTGTGGCATCACGGTCGAACCCATCCGTATTCATGGCGACCAGGCTTGAGAGGATCTTCTGGGTGGAGCCCGGGGAGGTCGTCCGGTTGAACTTGCCGAGCAACGGATTCTCCGAGTCTTCCTGCAGTTCATCCAGTTCGTCCTGGGTGATGCCGAACATGAAATCGTACGGGCTCGGGGACGGGTAACTGACTGCAGCCAGTATATCCCCGTCTTCCGGATTCAGCGCCACACTCGCGCCCGAATCATCCTCGAGCTCATTGAAGATGACATCCTGGAGATCCATGTCGATGGTGAGTACGATATCCGAACCGTCTTCCGCTGCTTCACTGAATAAAGTGTCGAGCACCTGACCGTCATTGTCCGTGATGGCGACCTCATATCCGCCCTCAGGCTGAAGGCGCTCATCATACAGCTGTTCAAGACCGCGTTTTCCTGTCATATCGCCGGCGCTCAAGTAATCCGATTCCTCGATCTCCTCAGCACTCGCTTCCCCGACATAACCCAGCAGGTGGAATGTCGCTGCATCCAAGGCATATTCACGGGCCGGCTGTTCCTGAACCTGGAGACCGTTATCACCGAACTTCGATTTATCTTCATCGGAAAAGCGGTGTGCTTCTTTCACGGGCACAAACATGCCTTCACCGATCCACTCCTGATTGTATGTGGACACAAGTGATTCCTCACTGATCTCAAGCACATCGGCAAGGTCGGTCAGATCCTCTTCCGAAACCTCTCCCGCTGTGAACCCGACCACTTCCTTGCGGCCATTGAATGCGAGCGGCTCACCGGAATTGGATTGGATCTCACCACGGACACCATTTGAGAAATTGAAATCGAGCGTCCGGTTGCCGTTCAGGCCCGGGATGATCATGTCGGGCGTCCATTCCACATCCCATTCATTTTCCGCCTCGTCATAAAGCAGGCTGATTTGCATATCACGCGTCAGTTCGCCGTATGCGGTATCAACCGTCCAGTCGCCTTCATAAATCTTATTATGGTCGGTCGACCTTTCTTCATCCGGTTCAAGACCATCGATGGACCGTGACTCGACACCCAGGTCCCCATACAGCTTCTCATATCTTTCTGTGACGTCCTCCGGGGCATATCTGTCCCGCGTCCCTGCGCTCAATGTTTCATATATCTCTTCATAATTCCCATCCTCGTAATGGGAGACATAAGCGGCCAGCGCTTCTTCCTCATCCGCCTGGAATATGTCCGTGAAGTTGAACATCAGAAAAACGGCCGCTCCCAGGATGGCCAGCACACCAATGATGACTCCAATCCATTTCTTCATTTTTACACCTACAATTTCCCTTTAAAATTCATCTTTGATCATTAATTCAATTATAGGTGAAATGAATGTATCTTTAAACAGTGGAAATTATTTATCATCATCCACATATTTGCCGTGGGCGGGCAGTGCGATATCATCGAAATTGCGGGCAAGGTGATCAAGGCCTTCCCTCAGTTCTTCACCTTTAAGCGGCTGACCGTGTCCGAAGACGGCCGTCTTTGCATCGGTTGATGCAAGCTTTTCCACCGAAGCACGCGCCGCTCCCCAATCCGTCGTGTAATAGACCGGGGGCCCGTGGATTTCCTTCTTCTGTGTCATCACTTTATAGAGGGAATCCTGCTGTACGGTGACGAATGCATCGCCGACGATGAGCAGGCCGTCGGATGCCCGGTAGAAGCTCACATGTCCATCCGTGTGGCCGGGTGTATGGATCCACTCGAAATCCGGCAGATGCGGCACCCTCCCGTCCGCAGGCAGCGCTTCGATGTGATTTTCAAGGTCGATCGGCTCCCTCGGGAACATGCCTGCAGTCTTCGCCATCATGCCGCCTTCCACCGTCGGATCCGGCTCCGGATAAGGCGCCCTCCCCGTCAGGTAAGGCAGCTCGAGCTTATGCGCATAGACCGGCACCTGCCATTCCTCGATCAGCTCAATGATGGAACCGACATGATCGAAGTGCCCGTGTGTCAGTATGATCGCTTCAGGCTTCGCCCCTTCGCCGAACCGCTCTTCCACCACTTTGATGATCTTTTCCGCAGAGTCCGGCAGACCGGCATCCACCAGCACAAAGCCATCGCCCTCCGGGCGGCCCACCAGATGGATGTTGACGATCTGATTCGTATACGTATAGACGTCCGGCAGCACTTCAGCACCTTTGCCGCTGTCCTTCGATAGTGCGGGAACTTTCTTGTAATCACTGCCATACTGCATACTACTCATGAAAATCCTCCTTTATATATATGCGTTTAACTTATATCTACCCGGCTGCGGCCGATCTACTCCCTGAAAAATAAAAAACCCTGCAAATTTGCAGGGTTTGAAAGTTATTATTGTTCCAGATTCAACCTTGAATTTGTGCGTTCCAGTGAACGGTCAAGACGCTCGCGGATGTCTTCCGGGAGATCCTCATCCTCCTGGAAATCCTCCACCGGCAGGATCTCGTAATCGAATGGCGTATCCCCGGTATCACTGTGACGGTAGACCCATGTCGGTGTATAATGTACATCCGCCAGGACCGTCTCGCCGGATTCGTGGTCTTTTTCAATATCAAAATTCAGAATCACACCGTCTTCGTTCGGCTCAAAGTCCGGGCCGATCGTCTCCAGGCGCTGATTGGAGATGAAGTTGCCGAGGGAATAAGCGACGAATGATTCGCTCTCCCCGTCACTCGATTCAAGATATTCTGCACGTTGGAGGACGTGCGGGTGGGAGCCGATGATCAGGTCAACGCCCTGATCCGCCAAAAACTGTGCATACTCTTTCTGATAGTCACTCGGTTCCTCCACGTATTCAGGACCCCAGTGCATATAGGTCAGTATGATGTCGGGATCATCTTCTTTCGCGGCATCGATCGCCTCAGTCAGGTTTTCTTCGGAAATGACATCAATCATGTTATATACTTCCTCATCGGTGTACGGTCCATCCATGCCGTTCAGCATTTCGGTGAAAGCGAGCATCGCCACTTTGATGCCGTCCACTTCTTTGATCACATGTCTGTCTTCAGGCGGGGCATCATATGTACCGATCACATCAAAGTGTTCTTCCAGCATCTGCACTGTGCGTTCCAGGCCCTGTGCCCCCATATCCAGACTGTGGTTGTTTGATGTCACGATGGAATCAAAACCTGCATAGTCCAGATCTTCAACGATCTCATCCGGTGTATTGAACAGCGGGTACCCGGTGTAACCCCGGTCTTCGCCCGCCACCGTCGTTTCAAAGTTGCCGATTGCGAGGTCCGCTTCCTCAAGATAAGGTTTCACATGTTCAAACCATGGCTTGAAGTCATATGAGTCCGTCTCTTCCACATATGCACCCCAATACTGCTCATCATGCACCATGATGTCGCCGACGGTTGAAATCGTGATTTCAGTCGAACCTTCTTCCGCTGCTTCCGTATTTTCCCCTGCAGCCTCTCCGCCATTTTCTTCACCTTCATCTTCTGCCTGATCGCCTTCTTCCGCTGATTCGCTCTCTCCGGCTGTTTCCTCCACGGCCGCTTCCTCCTCATCAGACCCATTGCCTGAAAGGTTGAATGCCATGAAAAGCGCACCGATCGCCAGGATCAGCAGCAATGCCGGCACCAGTATCTTCAGTATCGGTGAACTGTTTTTATTCTTCTCCGTCCTCTTCAATGTCCATCCCACTCTCCTCAATATATTCTTCATAAGTCAGTCCGCTCTCATGAATATCCGTGGCGAGTCCCGCCCCGAGATACCGCAGATGCCAAGGCTCATACGAGTAACCTGTAATATCTTCCATGCCTTCGGGATACCGGATGATGAAGCCGTAGTCATGTGCATTTTCCTTGACCCATACACCCTCCTCAGTTTCCCCGAACGCCTCATTCAGTTCGTAGTTCACACTCTCACTCGTCACATCCATCGCAAGTCCCGTCTGATGTTCACTTGCTCCGGGCCGGGCGCTGAAACGGTCGGCGGCTGCCTCACCGTGCGCCTCCTTATAATTGTTGTACAGGCTGACCTGTGTATTATATGACCGGTAACCCGACCGGGCGTATAAGGTCAGACCGTCTTCCAGCGCCGCATCGAACATTTCCGTCAACGCAGACGACGCCTCTGCCCTCAGCTGGTTGATTTCCGGATTTTGCAGCACCGTCGGCACTTCGACGGTCACCAGGTCGTGAGGCACATAATCCGCGTCGAGATGGTGCTGTTTATTGACAAGCGCCTGAATGCTCCCGTCATCGAACACATCCTCTTCCGTTATGAGCAGTTCCGCTTCACTTTCTTCAACCGTTTCCTCTTCCCCATTCTCCTCCTCAACTGTGACCTCCGTCTCTTCTTCCGCCTCTTCTGCTTCTTCCATTTCCTGCGTCTCTTCTTCCACCGGCTGCTCCTCAGCCGCTTCCTCCGTCCCGCCGTCACATGATGCGAGCAGCACCGCAGCAGCCGTCAATCCGAATATCCTGATACGATTCATAGAATTCACCTTTTATATGTATTTTGCTTACTTTCATTTAAACACAGCCGGGCGCCCCAATACCATCAATAAGTGAAAAAAGACCCGGTTCACCCGGGTCTTTCCAAAATACGCCCATCATTATAAATCGTACAGGTTGCCTTCGTAATCCTGGATATGCCAACCCTTTTCAGCATTCCATTCGGCAAAATAAATCTCATCGGCTTCTTTGTCGATTTCCGCCAGGGCGCGGGTGATCCACTCTTCATCACCCCCGATGTCTTCAAGCGGGTAATTCATGATTTTACCATCACCCACCAGCGTATGGGAGGGGACATCGATCACCGTCTCCTGTTCCGACCGTTTCTTAAGTACAGTGAGCTGCCCGCTGTTTTCCAGCATCGCATAGTTGACTTCCCTCAGGGAAAATATGCCTTCCACCCGCAGCAGCTGATTGAGTTCCTCTATTTCCATGTTGAGCTTCTCCATCTGACCGTACATGAGCCGGCCTTCTTTTATGAGTGTGGCGGGCCGCCCTTTGATGACATGCCTGAGCACACCTGATTTCTGTGTGAGCTTTTCAAAAATGTAGATGAGGGCACTCCAGATTGCCAGGACGAAAAGCATGTCCGGTATGGTCACCGACGGCTCATACATCGCATCTTTGATGACCCCGCCGAGTACCAGGGCATAGACGAAATCGAGCAGCGTCACCTGGGCCATCTCTTTCTTGCCGAGGAGCCGGATGACGATGATGATGCCTATGAGTCCGACGACCAGTTTCGAAGCCATGTGAAAATACTCTGTCAGTACATCCATTCCGTTCATTCCTTTACATGATTTACCGGTTCAGGTGAGCCGGCTTATGCCGCCAGCCACCGCCAGGCGTCGTCGATTTCAGTCTTGTCGAATGATTCGACGCTGATGCCCGGCAGCATATCCGTCAGTGATCCCAGGCTCTTTAAAATATCATCGTCGGCGACCACCGCGAATTTATTGAATTGATCCCAATGCTTTGCATCCACCGGTATGCCCCTCAATACACCGCCGGGTCTCACACCTTCAAGCTTTTTGATGTAGATGAGTGCATTCAGTTCCGCATCGTCACCGTAATGCTCCTTTATGAAAGCCTCCGATTTTTCGGCATCTATATCCATGACGTTGCCATCAACTTCTATCTGGACGACATTGGGATATTCACTTTCCGATAATTTCAACATATGATCCTACTCCCTTTCATCAGTTATATAAAAGCTACCCGATAAATTTCCGTTGGAAACATGACATCGGAAAAGCACCCGGGCGGGTGCTTTTCGGTCAATTTCGATATGCTGCTTCAAGTTCTGCGACATCAAACTTCTTCATCTTAAGGAAAGCTTCTGTCACACGTTGCAGCTGCTCCCTCGAACCATTCTCAACCATCTCGTCCATCACTTTTGGGATGATCTGCCAGGATACACCGTACTTATCCTTCAGCCATCCGCACACTTCCGCCTCGGGCACATGGGAGAGTCTGTTCCAGTAATAGTCGATTTCATCCTGGTCGTCACATTTCACGATCAATGACACGCCTTCCGAAAAATCGAATGCATGATCTTCCGCTGAATCCATGAAGGCGAAAGACAGATTTTCGAGCCTGGCCTGGCCGTGCATGACATGCTGACCTGAGTCGGGCCCATCATTTCCCGGGTAATAATGAATATCTTCCATCCCGGCATCACGGAAGATGTCCATATAAAACTTCATCGCCTCCCCGGCTTTCCCGAGATTGGCATTGATGAACATCATTGTCGGTATGACCCTGGATCCAGGTTCTTCATCCGCCATGTAGAACTGCCACGATACACCATACCCGTCTTCGAGCCATCCGTACAAGTCACTGAAATCATACTTCCCGAAAGGCATCAGCACCTTCCCTTCACCGGCGAGCGTTTCCCATATCTTTTCGAATGCTTTCCGCTCTTCCCTGGTGAAGAGGACCATGAAGGAAATGGAGGGATTTTTGGTGACACCCGGCCCGGCACTGATCGCCATGAACTGGTATCCCATGATTTCAAAGTCCACCTGCTCGGCACCGCCTGAGGGCGTCCCTTCCAACACATTGGTGTAATGCACCACGGAGCCGGGAAACAGCCCTGCGTAAAAATTGGCTGCTTCAACCGCTTCATCATCGAACCATAAATGCGGCACTATCTTCTGATATGACATAATGATACACCCCTCATTTTCTATTAAGTATAATTTTATACTAAATAAGTGGTGATGGGAATGATGACGCTTTATGTTCCACAAAAATAAAACACCGGTCGCCCGGTGTTTAAGTGCAGTCTTCTTATTCAATGAATTACAGCTTATCTTCAGGCAATGTATTGTGTACAGACTCCGGTGACGGCGGAATGGATGGTATTTCACCCTCGAACGGCGGTTTCTCGACATAATTGAAAGTGCCGTCGCCTGCCGGAGTCTTACCGTCAATCCAGCTGCCTTCTTTACTTTCTTCCGTGTTGGAATGATTGTACAGGCTGAACGCGATATCTTCACGCTGCTGTGAACGGTCGAATGTCGTCGGTACGATTCTGCTGCCCTCTTTTTCCTCCAGTTCCTGAATGGCCTGCATCCACAGGTTCTGATGATAGGAATCACGTGCGATCAGCACCGCAAGCATATCCTTCAGACCCGGATCATCCGTCATTTCATAAATCCGCGTTGCCTGCACACGGCCCTGTGATTCAGCATTCAGATTTGCACGGAAATCGGCAAGCAGATTGCCGCTTGAAATGATGTAGCTGCCCTGCCACGGATTGCCGACACTGTCGACGGGACGTGCATTGAGACCTGCAACAATCGCATGCTGTGGGTTCATGCCGCCCATCACTGCGGCTGTGGCGGGATCCTTCATGGCCGATTGCTGATCTTCAAGGGAAGTCCCTTCCAGCAGTCTTGAAACCATGGTCGCCAGCATTTCAATATGTCCAAGCTCCTCCGTACCGATATCAAGGAGCAGGTCCTTATATTTCTCATTTCCTTCACGGACGCCCCATCCCTGGAATAAGTATTGCATCGCGACGCTCATCTCTCCGTACTGGCCGCCGATCAATTCCTGAACGCGCTTCGCCATCAATGGATCCGGATTGACCGGTTTTGCTTCGAACTGCAAATGTTTGTCATGCAAAAACATATTACCCCTCCGTTTTTTTGAATCTTTAAAGCAATATTTATATACCCATTACATATATCTATAAACAATACATTGCAAATATCCTGGAGTTCTGCAGCAATCGCAGCAAATTAAAAAAAACACCCATGACGGCGTCATGGGTGTTCACTTTCCGGTTTCATCCCCAGTGGAGGTCGTGTGTCTCCACGTGTGTGATCTGATTGTCCTCATCCACGAAGACCACGTGCGGCTCCAATGTTTCAATCTCTTCATCCAACATCTGGGCCATGCTCAGGATGATCACAATGTCCCCCGGTGAAAAAAGGTGCGCCGGCGGGCCGTTCAGGCAGATTTTTCCCGACTCCGCTTCAGCGGGCAGCGCATATGTCTTCCATCTCGTCGCATTTCTCAAGTTCGTGATCTGGACCATTTCATACGGCTTGATGTCCGCCGCTTTCATCAATTTTGAATCGATCGTGATACTGCCCACATAGTCCAGGTCCGCCTCCGTGACGGTGGCGCGATGGATTTTTCCTTTGCACATCAATCTCAACATTCGAATCTCCCCTTATTTTCCCTTATCGACGTTATATTCAAGTGCATGGTTACAATCAATTAAAACATTAACATAAAAAGCCTTGAGATAATATTCAAAAATATCCGGGGAACGAAAAAAGCCCCGTGGAAAATATCCACGGGACCCACACACATATCAGACATCCACACACTTGAATGTCCTTTTAACACACACAGTTCACACACGTAATTCGAAATTATTTCTTTTCGATGAAATTATCGTTCAATCTTAGAACGGAAGATCGTCATCACTGATATCCACCGGGCCGTCCGCATTCGCGAACGGGTTTTCCTCGGATTTGTTCTGGCCTTGTGATGACGGTGCCGGCCTGGAACCAGTGGACTGGTTTCCGAAGCTTGCGGCTCCGCCGGCTGCCCCTCCGCCATAAGCGCTGGTATAATTATCCGCTGAGTTATAATTATTTTGAGATTGATTACTGCCCTGTTGTCCTTTTGGCTCCAAAAACTGTACACTGTCGCACACTACTTCGGTCACGTAAACTCTCTGGCCATCTTTATTCTCGTAGTTCCTCGTCTGGATTCTTCCATCGATACCGACAAGACTGCCTTTTTTCACATATTGGTTCACATTTTCCGCCTGTTTGCGGAAGGTGACACAGTTTATGAAATCTGCACCACGTTCACCACTTTGGCTTGTAAAAGGACGATTGACCGCCAGGTTGAAAGTTGTGACAGATACATTGCTCTGACTGACTCTAAGTTCCGGATCGCGAGTGAGGCGACCGACCAGTACAACACGGTTTATCATGTAATCAACTCCATGTCATTTTTTGACTAAATTATTTTTGCTTGTTTTCTTCTGCCTGCTCATCACGAACAATGATATGACGAATGATATCATTGCTGATTTTCGCAAGACGTTCGAATTCCTGAGTCGCTGTTCCATCATCATTCACTTTGATGATCTGGTAAAAACCGTCTTTGAAATCATTGATTTCATAAGCTAAACGACGTTTACCCCACTCTTTTGATTCGACGATTTCCGCACCGTTTGAAGTCAACAGGTCGTCAAAACGCTCTACTAAAGCTGTTTTTTCTTCCTCCTCGATGTTCGGGCGGATGACATATAAAATTTCATATGCTCTCATCTTCTGCACCTCCTTATGGTCTTTGGCGGCTGCTGACAATCCGTCACCAGCAAGGAATAATTTTCATTACTCACAATCAGTTATTATATCAGTAAAACGGTCATATTACAATATTTTCAACCCTATTTTTAAGAAGATAATTTATTAACTGCCATGCCGGGAAATGGTATTGGAAGAGTGCGCCATCACTCACAGCACAACATCCGGGTGATGCCGCTCCCATAAACAAATGCATGACGAAATAAAAACCGCCGAAACCCACGGGGGCTCCGGCGATCCTTTATTATACGTTGAATCTGAAATGGACGACGTCGCCGTCCTTCATGATGTATTCCTTGCCTTCCAGGCGGACTTTACCCGCTTCTTTGGCTTTCAGTTCGCTGCCTGCTGCAACGAGGTCGTCGTAGGCGACCGTTTCTGCACGGATGAATCCTTTTTGGAAGTCGGTGTGGATGATGCCTGCACATTCAGGTGCCGTCATCCCTTTTTTGAATGTCCACGCCCGGACTTCCTGTTCGCCTGCCGTGAAGTAGGTCGCAAGGCCGAGCAGGTCGTAGGAAGCGCGGATCAGCTTATCCAGACCGGATTCATCGAGCCCCAGGTCTTCCAGGAACATCTCTTTTTCGTCATCTTCCAGCACAGCGATTTCCTCTTCGACTTTTGCCGAGATGACGATCACTTCGGAACCTTCTTTTTCTGCATACTCGTTGATCGCACTCAAATATTCATTGCCAGATAAATCCGTCAGATCGTCTTCAGAAACGTTCGCCACATAAAGCATCGGCTTTGCCGTCAAAAGGTGGAAGTGACGCACCGCAGCCTGTTCCTCCTTGGAAAATTCGAGAGCCCTGACCGGCCGGCCTTCTTCCAGGCCTTCTTTGATCCTTGTGAGCACCGCATGTTCCGCCATCGATTCCTTATCTTTCTGTTTGATCATCTTCTCAAGTCTCGGCAGCCTTTTCTCGACACTTTCAAGGTCTGCAAGGATCAGCTCCATATTGATCACTTCAATATCTTCGACCGGGTCCACTTTACCCGATACATGTGTGACGTTCTCATCTTCAAATGCACGGACCACCTGTGTGATCGCATCCACTTCACGGATGTTCGCGAGGAATTTATTACCGAGCCCCTCACCTTTCGAAGCACCTTTCACGATGCCTGCGATATCCGTGAATTCAAATGCCGTCGGTATCGTCTTCTTCGGTTTCACCAGTTCGGTCAGCTTGTTCAACCGTTCGTCCGGCACTTCGACGATTCCGACGTTCGGATCGATGGTTGCGAACGGATAGTTTGCAGCCAGCGCGCCCGCCTTTGTGATTGCATTGAATAATGTGGACTTGCCGACGTTCGGCAATCCAACGATGCCTGCTGTTAAAGCCATAATTTTTCTCCTTTAATTACCATTCTTTTTTGTGATGATACGCTTCATGCGTTTCTCGAAGTCGCGCCTTGTCATCATGATCGTGCGCGCGCACTCTGTACATTTTATCTTTATGTCGGCACCCATCCTGATGATCTGGAAATTGCTGTTGCCGCATGGATGCTGCTTTTTCATCTCAACTATATCATTTAATTCGTATTCTTTTTTCATGACTCTTCACCTTTTCTCGCCGTCTCATCAAAATCCTGGATGTCCATGGTCGGCACGGAAATCTGAACGCCGTTCTTCCCAAGGTGTTTCTTGATTTCTTTCCTGACACGTCTCGTCGCTCCGAAATGCTCCATCGGCTGGGTGACGATCATCACCCTCATGATCGCTTCACCGTTGACGATGCCGTTCAGGCCGAGCACCTGCGGCTTCTCGACAAGCGTCTCCTCCAGCGCCATGGCAGTTTCGGAGAATTCGTTGAGCACTTCCTCCACATGGTCCAGATCTTCATTCAGAGAAAGATTGATATCCAAAAATGAGATTGAATTATATTTCGAAAAGTTGATCACTTCATTGATTGTACCATTCGGGATGATGAACAACTCACCTTCGTACCCTTGAATTTTGGAGATGCGCAGCCCCATGGACAGCACTTCACCCTCGGCGACCGTCGTCCCCGACGTGTTGATGCGTACAAAGTCACCGGTGTCGAACTGGTTTTCCAGCAAAATGAAGAACCCGGTCAGCATGTCCTTGACGAGACTCTGCGCTCCAAAACCGATGGCGAGACCCACGACACCGGCACCGGCGAGCAGTGTCGCGACCGGCACGCCGAACGTTTCCAGTATCATGACGAATACGATGAACCAGACAACGATGCTCACTGCATTCTGAAGCACATTGATCAGCGTCCGGCTGCGCTTTTCATTATTTTTGCCGTTCCTGCCATTCTTGCCGTTCTTGCCTTTTCCATTGGCCTTCAGAGCCGCTTTGGATTTGAATGTAAAATAATTTTCGATGATGCGGTTGACCACTTTGATGATGATACCTGCGACCGTGATGAGGATCACGGCAAACAGGACACTCATGCCGATGTTCATCCACAGCTCCGGATCACTCATCTCCTCGGCGATTTCCTGGAAGAATGTCAGCGATTCATCCACCCCGCTCTGCGCGGTGCTCAATATACTGAATAAAAACGATAAAACCAATACTTAGCCTCCCTATGATTCTTCAAACAATTTCATCAATCGGTTGAATTCCTCTTCATTTTTAAATTCAAATGCTATCTGGCCCTTGTTTCGGGTTTTTTTAATCTCGACGGATGTCCCGAACTTCTCCTTCAGGCTGCTCTCATGCCGGAGCAGGAATTTCGGTTTTTCCTGTGATGCCTTCTTCTTTTTCATCGTCTGCATGCTTCTCACATACTCTTCCAGTGCACGGACGCTCATATCTTCCGTCACGGCTTTTTTGGCCGCCGCCTCCTGTGACACCGGGTCTTTCAGGCCGAGCAGCGTCCTCCCATGTGCACCGGACAGCTTCTTTTCATTGATCAATTTTTTGACCGCTGCAGGGAGGTTGAGTATGCGCAGCATATTGGCGATGTAGGGCCTGGATTTACCCAGACGTTCAGCAACTTCAGCCTGTGTCAGGCTGCGCTTCTCCATCAATTGCTTATAGCTCATCGCTTCTTCCAGCGGATTCAGATCTTCACGCTGCAGATTTTCAATGATCGCGAGTTCCATCATGTCGTCATCCGACAATTCCTTCACGATAGCAGTGATGGTCTCCATTTCTGCGAGCCCGGCTGCGCGGTATCTTCTCTCCCCTGCGACGATATCATAGCCTTTGACCGACTTCCTCAGTATGATCGGCTGCAGGATGCCGTGGGTGCGGATGGAGTCCGCAAGCTCTTCCAGCTTTTCCGGATCGAACTCGACCCTCGGCTGATATGGATTTTTACGGATTTCGGACAGCTTCACTTCCGTGACCGCTTCCGCCTCTGCCGTATCCGTATTGAACAGGGCATCCAGCCCTTTGCCAAGCCTATTCCTACCTGCCACGTTCGATCACCTCTTCCGCCAGACGTGAATAATTTTCCGCCCCCTGCGACTTCGGGTCGTATACAGTGATGGGCTGTCCGTAGCTCGGCGCTTCACCGAGACGCACATTTCTAAGTATGACCGTTTTATACACCTTTTCCCCGAAGTGATCCCTCACTTCTTCGGAAACCTGTGCACCGAGGTTCGTCCGGGCATCCAGCATCGTCAGAAGGATCCCTTCAATCTCAAGGTCGGTGTTCAGGTGACGACGGACCAGTTCTATCGTATCGATCAGCTGGCTCAGACCTTCAAGTGCATAATACTCTGCCTGGACGGGGATGATCACACTGTCTGCCGCCGTGAATGCATTGATCGTGAGCAGGCTGAGCGACGGCGGGCAGTCGATGATGCAATAGTCATAATCCTGATCCAGTTTTTCAAATGCTTTCTTCAGCCGGAGCTCCCTGCTCATCGCAGACACGAGTTCAATTTCTGCCCCGGCAAGAGAGATGTTCGCCGGAATGAGGTCGAGGTTCATATTCGTTGTGGCGCAGCGGACATCATTGATGTCCGCCTCATCCATCAATACATCATATATCGACTGCTCCAGATCATTTTTACCGATGCCGAGCCCGCTGGTCGCATTGCCCTGGGGGTCGATATCGGCAAGCAGGACCTTTTTCCCGCGCTCCGTCAATGCGGCACTGAGATTCACTGCTGTCGTCGTCTTTCCTACGCCGCCTTTTTGGTTGGCAATCGCAAAAATCTTCATTGAGGTGTCGCTCCTTCTCAAAAATCACATAAATGTATTATATCAAGCAGCTCATCAAAAGTAACACAAAACATGAAAGCACCCAACGGGAGTTGAGTGCATTACTTGTAGACCTTTATCGATACTTCGACATATCCGTCCTCATCCGTACTTGCGCAGGCGAGCGAATGCCCTTTTGCCTTGAGCTTTTCGACCTGGGACGTTATATCATTGACGACGAATGACACATCATTGTTGAAGTTGATCTGTTTGACGTCTTTTTTCGTCCGTTTTTTGACGACATCCTCGGTTTCCTTGACCGTCAGCTTCCCATCCCTGATGTCACCGAGCACTTCGCCCTGCTCCGCATCTTCCAGGCTGAGCAGGCTCCTTGCATGCCGCTCCGTGATCTCCCCGGTGCCCAGTGCTTCGATCACACTGTCCGACAATTTCAAAAGACGCAGTTTGTTGGCGATGAAAGACTGTGATTTGCCGAGGTTTTGGGCCAGGTCTTTCTGGGTGATGTCTTCCATTTCAAGCAGCTTGCGGTAGGCGCGTGCTTCTTCGATGCTTGATAAGTTTTCACGCTGGATGTTCTCAATGAGTGCCACAGCCGCCGTTTCCTGATCCGTCAGATAACGGATGAGGGCGTCCGTCTCCTCCATGTGCAGAAGCTTCATCGCCCGGAAACGCCGTTCGCCTGCGATGATCTCATACATGTTCTCCTCTATCGGACGGACGGTGATCGGCTGCAGGAGGCCGTGTTCGAGAATCGAATCGGCCAGTTCCTGAATGCGTTCATGGTTGAAGACGGTCCGTGGCTGATAGCGGTTTGGAACAATATTTTCAAGCGGCAATTTCTGCAGACTTTCCGCAGCCGGCTGATCTTCACTGCTTTTATCAATCAGATTAAATAACTTTGAAAATGGCTTTTTCATCGTCCCACCGCCTCCCTGGTTTTTATTTTAATGGTGATTTGTTCGGGGTCCCGGGTTTTCTCGGAAATTTCTTTGGTGTCTTATGGACCTTTTCGATGTCGATTATATAGCGTTCGCTGTCCTCTTCGGGCAATGTGAACTGATGAGTCCCGACGACCCTGCCGCCGAGCAGGTCGAGGGCGAAGTCGCTTTCCTCAAGTTCTTCGAGCCCTTTTTTCCCTTTCAGGACGAGGAACCTTCCGCCCGTGCGCGCAAGCGGGAGGCACAGTTCAAGCAGCGTGTTCATGTTGGCGACCGCCCGCGCCGTCACCATATCGAACATATGCCGGCCCTTGTGCTGTCCGAAAGTTTCTGCACGGTCGTGCACCAGATGCATATCGGTGAGCGACAGTTCCGCCGTCAGTTCGTTCAAAAATGTGATCCGCTTATTCAGGGAATCCACGATGGTGACTTTGAGGTCGGGCCGCACGATCTTCATCGGGATGCTCGGGAATCCGGCACCCGCACCGACGTCACAGAGCCGTGTATCTTCCGGGATGTCCGTGTAGAACAAAGGCGTCAGTGAATCAAAGAAATGTTTCAGATAAACTTCCTCTTTTTCCGTGACTGCCGTCAGGTTGATTTTTTCATTCCAGTCAATCAGCATCTCATAGTACTTTTCGAATTGTGCGACTTGTGCATCACTCAACTCGATGCCGTGATTCATCAGTGCTTCTGTAAATTCCTGCCGGTTCATGCTTCCACTCTCTTCACGTTTCCCTGTTCGATGTAGACAAGGAGTATTGAGACGTCCGCCGGGTTGACACCGGAAATCCTGGATGCCTGAGCGATATCCAGCGGCTTCACTTTCTTCAGTTTATCACGCGCTTCCGTCGCAAGGGAATTCACCGCATCATAATCAATGTTTTCAGGTATCTTCTTTTTTTCCATGCGTTTCATCTTGTCGACCTGCAGGAGGGACTTCTGGATATAGCCTTCGTATTTCGTCTTGATTTCAATCTGCTCATACTCGAGCTGATCCAGCTGGTTTTCCTCCCCGAGTATCTCCAGTATGGACATATAGTCCATTTCGGGGCGGCGCAGCAGATCGAGTGCGAGGATCGCATCTTTCAGCGGGGTCCCCCCGCGGGATCTGATGATGGCCTGCGTATATTCGTCCGCTTTGATGCGGATTTTCGACAGACGTTCCATCTCCGCTTCGATATTGTCACGCTTCTGGTTGAATCTCGCATATCGCTCCTCTGAAATCAGGCCGTTTTCATAGCCGATATCGGTGAGCCTCATGTCGGCATTATCATGTCTCAGCAACAGGCGGTGTTCCGCACGCGAAGTGAGGAGGCGGTAGGGTTCGTTCGTGCCTTTGGTCACCAGGTCATCGATCAGTACACCGATATATGCATCCGCACGGCTCAAGACGAGCGGGTCCCGGCCCAATATCTTGTTCGCCGCATTGATGCCGGCGATGATGCCCTGGCCGGCGGCCTCTTCATAACCGCTCGTACCGTTGATCTGCCCTGCGGTGAACAGGTTTTCGATTTTCTTCGTTTCAAGCGTCGGCCATAGCTGGGTCGGGTCGAGCGCATCATATTCGATCGCATAACCCGCACGCATCATGCGTGCATTCTCAAGCCCCGGGATGGTCGACAGCATTTCACGCTGGACATCCTCCGGCAGGCTTGTGGACAGCCCCTGCACATATACCTCTTTTGTATTGCGGCCTTCCGGCTCCAGGAAGATCTGGTGGCGCGGCTTATCATTGAAGCGGACGATTTTATCTTCGATGGACGGGCAGTATCTCGGGCCTGTGCCCATCTGCATGCCCGAATACATCGGTGATAAATGCAGGTTTTCATTGATCACTTCATGTGTATGTTCTGAAGTGTATGTCAGCCAGCACGGCAGCTGATCCATTATGAAATCCGTCGTGTCGAAACTGAATGCCCGCGGCACGTCGTCCCCCGGCTGTATCTCCGTTTTTGAATAATCGATCGAATCGGCGTTGACGCGCGGCGGCGTACCCGTCTTGAACCTGACGATGTCGAAGCCGAGCTCCCTGATCTGATCCGCCAGGGCGATCGACGGCATCTGATGGTTCGGCCCGCTGGAATATTTCAACGGTCCGAGGACGATTTCCCCGCGCAGGAATGTACCTGTCGTGATGATCACCGATTTGGCATTGTAGACCACCCCGATGTTCGTGCGTACACCTTTCACCGCACCGTCTTCAATGATCAGTTCATCGACCATGCCCTGTAAAATATCAAGGTTCTCTTCATTTTCCAATATGCTTTTCATTTCCTGCTGGTAAAGCACCTTGTCCGACTGTGCCCGGAGTGCCCGCACCGCCGGTCCTTTACCTGTGTTCAACATGCGCATCTGGATATGTGTCTTATCGGTCACTTTGGCCATGACACCGCCCAGTGCATCGACTTCACGCACCACGATGCCTTTTGCAGGGCCGCCGACGGACGGATTGCACGGCATGAATGCGATATTATCCAGATTGATCGTCAGCATCAGTGTCTTCAGACCTTTACGGCTCGCAGCAAGTCCCGCTTCGACACCTGCATGGCCTGCACCGATGACGACGACATCATAATTCATCTCTTTCATCATTTTCCTCCTCTTACCTATTTACCTAAGCAGAACTGGCTGAACAGCTGATCGATGAGCTGCTCACTCACATCTTCGCCGATCACTTCACCCAGCAGTTCCCATGTTTTCACTAAATCTATCTGCACGATATCGATCGGAACATCCATCTGTGCGGAGTCGATCGCATCATTGATTGCGCTGTTGGCCTGTTCCAGCAGTCCGATATGACGGTTGTTCGAGAGATAAGTCGAATCTGCACTTGAGACGGCACCGCCGAAGAACAGTTCGGCAATCTTATCTTCAAGGTCGTCGACGCCGGTGCCTTCGGTGATGGATGTCCTGACGACCGGAAAGTCATATTTGCTCTCCAGTTCCCCGACATCCAGGTTGTTCTCGAGATCCAGCTTATTGATGATGATGATGACGTTCTCATCTTTGATGGAATCGAGGATTTCCATATCCCCCGGTGTCAGTGCTTCATTATAATTCAGCACATAAAGGATGAGTTCGGCTGCCTCGAGTGCCTGCCGGCTCCGCTCCACGCCGATCCGCTCGACGATATCATCCGTATCCCGGATGCCTGCAGTATCGACAAGTTTGAGCGGGATGCCGTTGACGTTGACATATTCTTCGAGGATGTCACGGGTCGTCCCCGCCACTTCGGTGACGATGGCTTTATTGTCCTGGATCAGGTAGTTCAAAAGCGAACTTTTACCCACGTTCGGCTTGCCGACGATGACGGTGCCGAGTCCTTCGCGCATTATACGGCCCTGGCGGCTCGACTTCAACAAGCTTTCGATTTCAATCTTCACTTTTTCCGCTTCTTCCATCAGGAATGCCGTCGTCGCTTCCTCGACATCATCGTATTCGGGATAGTCGATGTTGACTTCCACCTGCGCCAGTATATTCAAAATGCTCTGCCTGAGGCCCTCTATATAGACTTTCAGACGGCCCTGCATCTGGCCGCTTGCGACTTTCGACGCTTCGGTCGTTTTCGCCCGGATGAAATCCATCACGCCTTCGGCCTGCGACAGGTCGATCCGTCCGTTCAAAAATGCGCGTTTTGTGAATTCCCCCGGCTCCGCCATGCGTGCGCCGTATTTCAAAGTCAGCTGCAGGATGCGGTTGATGGTGTTGATCCCACCGTGGCAATTGATTTCCACGATATCTTCGCGCGTATAGGTCTTCGGTGCACGCATCACGGCCGCCATCACTTCTTCTATCACTTCTTCTGTATCCGGGTCGACGACATGGCCATAGTTGATCGTGTGCGTCTCCACTTCGGCCAAAGGTTTCTTACCGCGGTATAACTTCTCGGCAATTTCCAATGCATCAATTCCGGACAGCCTCACGATGGCGATGGCACCTTCCCCGACAGGGGTGGAGATGCTGGAAATCGTTTCTAATTGCATGATGGTATAACTCCTTTATTTCTTTTCTATCACTAAATACCGGTTCGGCTCATTGCCTTCCGAATATGTGTTGATGTCATCCATGCCGCTCAGCACATTATGCATGATCTTCCTTTCAAATGAAGGCATCGGTTCGAGCTTGACCGGCTGATTCGTCCTGATCGCTTTCTTCGACATGTTGACGGCCAGATTTTCAAGTGTCCGGCGACGTTTTGCCCGGTAATTTTCCACATCGAGGACGATCATGCCGTAACTTCTGTAGATGGTGTTCAGATGATTCTGCGCCACTTCCTGCAGGGCGTTCAGAGTCTGGCCCCTTTTGCCGATCAGTTTGGCTGCAAGCGCCGACTCGAGCTCGATATATGCCCGGTTGTCGGTGATTTTATATGTTGCGTCATTTTCTATATTCATATCCGTGATGACATCCTGGATGTACTCCATCGTACGCTGCGCCGCCTCATCGAATGAGAGGCACCCGTCATCCGATCCATCTTCTTCATGGCTTTCATCAGCAGATGTTTCCGGCTGCGGTCCCTCCTGCTGCACAGGCACATCTTCCGGAATAGTTTCTTCCGCCGTTACGGGTTCCTCTTCCGTCCCGGTCACAGCCTCTGCCCTGTTCTCTTCCATCACCGCTTCGACCAGTGCTGTTTCCTCTTTTGGATGATCACGGCCGATGACTGCCCCGATGGTCCCGTAAGTCTTGAGTTCAGGGTTGATGATCGTGAGCTTCACTTCAGCATCCTTTTTGCCGAGGCCCAAAAAGCCTTTGGAGCCGCCTTCCAGTACGTCAATCCTGACATCCTCTTCCGCCACTTTCAGTTCTTCGAGTCCGAGTGCGATTGCGTGGTCGACTGTTTCTGCTTTGTAATTTTTGTACATTGAAAGTACCTCCGCGTCATTTTATACATTTCGCTATCTTCAACACGTGTAATAATGACTTCTCCATCTGATGATAATCCATGTCGCTGACCGGATTCCTCGCTATGACGACGTATTCCTTCGCTTTCAGATCATCTTTATGATGCTGGAAAAAGGCTCTGATGCGCCTCTTGATCTTATTTCTCTGTACAGCATTGCCGAGCCTCTTGGATACGCTGATCCCGAGCCTTAAATGAGAGACCTCCGGGTGGTCCCTCAAATAAACGACAAACTGCCTGTTCGCATATGATTTGCCTTTTTTGAAAACAAGCTTGAAATCCTGTTCTTTTTTGATCCTGAATCGTTTTTTCATCATTATTACGCTCTTTCACAATTTATGATAGTTTATTATAACAAAATTTACACCAAGTCTGAAATCATCCACTTCAGGCCATAAAAAAAGACCACCTATTCTTGACATAGATGATCTTGGGATAACTTATGCGGAAAGTACTTTTCTGCCTTTTCTTCTGCGGCGCGCCAATATTTTGCGGCCGTTTTTAGTGCTCATCCTCTTACGGAATCCGTGCACTTTGCTGTGTTTACGTTTATTTGGTTGGTAAGTACGTTTTGTCATCTCTAAACACCTCCATAGACCATGTATTACTTACGTTCATATTCTTCTCTTTGAATGCAACTATTAAAGGATAACAGAAAGGCCCCTTCATTTCAATGATTTTTTTCATGTTCATGACCGGAAAATCTGTGGATGATGAAGAAATTGTGGATAACTTTTCCGTCATTTAAAGTTACCCACATGTGGATACATGACTTATTCAGGTTATTCACAGGTGTGGAGCATGGAATTGTGGATAATTGTGATTTCTGTGTATAACTTTATATAAATTGCATTGGAATCATTGTTTTTCGCTCAGATTTTCGGTAGAATTTGAATGTATCTCTGTGGACAACCATCTTTAACGACTGAGTTATCCACAGACTGTGTGTAACTTGTGGATAGTTTTCCAGAGGCGTGGGAAAACTTTATCCACAGGGTGTGATTTTTGTGAAGAGAGAGGATAAATATGAGTTCTATAAATGATATCTGGCAGCAGACACTGGATGCGATCCAAAATGAAATACCGATCACAAGCTTCAAAACATGGTTCAACGACACCACCCTGATCCACCTTGACAATAAAACCGCCGTCATCAAGGCGGAAACCAATTTTCAGCGTGACTGGCTGGAAAACCACTACACCGATCTGATCAAACAGAAAATATACGAATCCATCGGTGAACAGCCGTCGATACAGATCACCATCCATGATGAACCTGACCAGGATGCGCCTGCCGCGGCGCCGGCCAAAGCCGGGGCCCCTGCTGAAAAACCGGTGCCGCCGCAGCTGAACATGAACAATACATTTGAAACTTTTGTGATCGGCAGCGGCAACCGTTTCAGCCATGCCGCTTCACTCGCAGTCGCCGAAGCACCTGCAAAAGCCTACAACCCGCTGTTCATATACGGTGGAGTCGGCCTCGGCAAGACGCATCTGATGCATGCCATCGGCCACTACGTGCTGGAACATAAACCCAACGCGAAAGTCGCCTACCTGTCGAGCGAAAAGTTCACCAATGAATTCATCAATTCCATCAGGGACAACAAGACGGAGGAATTCCGCAACAGGTACAGGAACGTGGATGTCCTGCTGATCGATGACATACAATTCCTTGCAGGCAAGGAATCCACGCAGGAGGAATTTTTCCATACATTCAATGCCCTCCATGAAGACAATAAACAAATCGTCATTTCAAGCGACCGTACGCCAAAGGAGATCCCGACGCTTGAAGACCGGCTGCGTTCACGCTTCGAGTGGGGCCTGATCACCGATATCACCCCGCCGGACCTGGAGACGCGCATCGCGATACTCCGGAAGAAATGTGAAGAGGAGAAAGTCGAGATTCCGAACGAGGCGATGATCTACATCGCAAGCAACATCCAGACGAACATACGTGAACTGGAAGGTGCCCTGACACGGGTCGCTGCGTATTCCAAGCTGTCCAATCAGCCGCTGACTTCGGACGTCGTCGCAGAAGCGCTCAAGGACATCGTCTCCCAGAAGAAGCCGAAGAAAATCACAATCCAGGATATACAGGACGTCGTCGCCGCCTACTACGGGGTCCAGACAGAGGATTTCCTGTCGAAGAAACGGACGAAATCCATCGCATTCCCAAGACACGTGGCAATGTATCTCGCTCGTGAACTGACGGATAATTCACTGCCTAAAATAGGAGAGGTATTCGGTGGCCGTGACCATACGACCGTCATCCATGCACACGAGAAGATATCGAAACTCGTCAATGAAGATTCACTCTTCAAGGATGAATTGGAGGACATAGAGAAAAAGCTCAATTAATGCGCCCGTTTTTGATAGAATAAAACAATGTGCATAATGTGGATAAATGATACACTTGGGCCAACAGGTTATACACATGTGGATAACTCGGCTTCATTGGAACGGATGGGGTTATCCACATATTCACAGGGCCTATTACTGTTATTACTATCTTTAATTAATTATTAATATATAAGGAGTTAAGAATCATGAAAATTAACATCAACCGTCAATATTTCATTGAACAATTGAATCATTGCCTGAAAGCAATTTCCCCGAGGACGACCCTGCCCATTCTGACCGGTATAAAAATTGATGTGAAAAATGATCATATGATTCTGACCGGCAGTGATTCCGAAGTCTCCATTGAAATTACAGTGCCTATGGAAATCGATAATGAAGAAGTGCTGGAAATAGAAAGACCCGGTGCAGTCGTACTCTCCGGCCGTTTCTTTGTCGATATCATCAAAAAACTTTCAGGGGAATTCGTTCAATTGGAAACGAATGATTCTTTCCAGACTAAAATAACTGCGGCAAAATCAGAATTTAACCTCAGCGGAAACGATCCGGACCAGTATCCACTGCTGCCTGAGGTCAATGACGAAGAAAGTCTCGTCATTTCTGCATCCGTATTGAAGGATGTCATCAGCCAGACGAACTTTGCCGTATCATTATCAGAGACAAGACCGGTACTCACCGGTGTCCACTGGCAGTTCGACAATGATGAGATCACATTCACTGCGACCGACTCCCACCGCCTTGCACTCCGCAAACTGAGGGGCGGACAGTTCAACAGCGACCTCGGTAATGCGATCATCCCGGGCAAGTCCCTGTCCGAACTCAATAAGATCATCAACGATACGGATGAAGAAGTCGAAATCCACCTGTCCCAGAACCAGGTGCTGTTCAGCTACGGCAATATGCGCTTCATCTCCAGGCTGCTGGAAGGCAACTACCCGGACACATCACGCCTGTTCCCTGAGAATTATGAAACAAAGGTGACGGTGAACAATGCCGAGTTCTTCCATGCGATCGACCGTGTCTCCCTGCTCGCACGGGAAGGCGGAAACAATGTGATACGCATGAACGTGAACAGCAGCAGTGTGGAATTGTCGTCAAATTCCCCGGAAGTCGGAACGGTGAATGAAGACATCAACACCGGGGAGGTCGAAGGTGAAGGATTGAAGATCTCCTTCAACTCGAAATATATGATGGATGCACTGAGAGCAATCAATAATGAAGATGTCACGATAGAATTCTACGGCACGATGCGTCCGTTCACCCTGAAATCCAGTGAATCGGATGAAGTCGTCCAGCTGATCCTGCCGATCAGAACTTATTGATCATAAATCAATCGAAATCCTTCCAGACTGCCCTGATTTTGAAATAAAAACCAGGGACAGTCTTTTTTTGTTTATAAGTAGGTTGACCCTAAATTCACCTTAAAACGCTCTGAACGCCGATTTTGGCCTTTTAAAGTGAAATTCACCTTAAAATGGTGTATAATATAATAGTGTGAAGTTTTAGGAGGCTGTGTATATGGAAACTAAAATTTTCAGTGATATCATCACCCTGGGCCAGTTTTTGAAACATGAAGGCATCATCGGGAGCGGTGGCGAAGCGAAGTGGTTTTTAAGTGAGAACGAAGTCTTATTGAATCACGAAATTGAAAGCCGCCGCGGCAAAAAGCTGCAACATGGAGATGTGCTGGATCTGGGTGAATTCGGTCAGTTTAAAATAGAGTACAAACAATGATTTTAACGGATATCAGCATAAGCAATTTCAGGAATTATGACTCCCTGGAGCTGGATTTCCATCCAAAGCTCAATATATTCATCGGTGCGAATGCTCAAGGAAAGACGAATCTTCTTGAGTCCATTTATTTTTTGGCCCTTGCCAAAAGCCACCGTACAACGAAAGACAAAGAGCTCATCCGGTTTGAACAGGAAGAAGCATTTGTAAATGGGCATATCACCACATCGTACAGCACCCTCCCCCTGTCGATCAGCATAAGCAAGAAGGGGAAACGGGCTAAAGTGAATCATCTGGAATCATCCAGGCTCAGCCAGTATATCGGCCATTTGAACACAGTGCTGTTCGCCCCGGAAGATTTGAACCTGGTCAAAGGCCCGCCGCAGGTGAGGAGAAAATTCATCAATATTGAATGCGGTCAGATATCCAAGGTTTATTTGAGCGCCCTCAGCAATTATCAGAAAGTGCTGGCGACGAAGAACCAGTATCTGAAGCAGCGCAATCCGGATGAGATGATGATTGAAGTCCTGAATGAACAGCTTTCCGGGTATGCGGCCACCATCATATTGAAGCGGGCCGGGTTCATAAAGACGATCGGGGAATTTGCTGCAGGCATACACAGTGATATATCGAATGACAGTGAAGCATTGAAAGTCGAATATGCACCGAATATAAAATATGAAAGTGATGATCCAGAAGGACTGGTACGGGAGCTCCGCATTTTATTCGCAGAATATCTGCCCAGGGAAATTGAACGTATGCAGACGCTGATCGGTCCGCACCGGGATGACATCACATTCAGCATCAACGGTTTCGATGTCCAGACGTACGGCTCCCAGGGGCAGCAGCGGACGACCGCACTCAGTGTGAAGCTTGCGGAACTCGAGCTGATCCGCAAGGAAGTCGGGGAGTATCCGGTACTGCTGCTGGATGATGTGCTGAGCGAACTGGATGAAAACAGGCAGGCGCATCTGCTGACATCGATCAGGGACCGTGTCCAGACATTTGTGACGACGACATCGATCAGTGACATCAATCATGCGATCATGGACGATATGAAGGCATTCAGAGTTACAGAAGGGCAGGTCAAAGCATAATGGAAGGTGAGAATATGGAAGATAAGAATTTGGAACAATATGGTGCCAGTCAGATACAGGTGCTTGAAGGACTTGAAGCGGTGAGGAAACGTCCGGGAATGTACATCGGTTCCACGGCTTCAAGAGGCCTTCATCACCTGGTCTGGGAAATCGTGGACAACAGCATCGATGAAGCACTCGGCGGCCATGCGGACACCATCAACATTACGATAGAAGAAGACAACTGGATCAAAGTGACGGATAACGGACGCGGCATACCCGTCGATATACAGGAGAAGATGGGCAGACCCGCGGTCGAGGTCATCCTGACGGTCCTGCACGCCGGCGGTAAATTCGGCGGCGGCGGCTATAAAGTGTCCGGCGGTCTTCATGGTGTGGGTTCCTCGGTCGTCAATGCCCTCAGTGAGACACTTGAAGTATACGTGCACCGGGACGGCAAAATCCATCACCAGAGCTATACCCGCGGCGTGCCTGATTTTGACCTCAAGGTCATAGATGAGACGGATCAGACAGGCACGGTGATCCGGTTCAAAGCGGATCCGGAGATCTTCACCGAGACGACGGAATACGATTATGAAGTGTTCCAGCACCGTGTGAAGGAACTTGCCTTCCTGAACAAGGGGCTTGAGCTCAACCTGTCCGATGAACGCGGTGAGGAACCCATCAGCGACCAGTATTACTTCGAAGGCGGCATCAAATCCTATGTTGAACAGATCAACGAATCCAAAGAAGTCCTGCACAATGAAGTGATCTATCTGGATAAGGAAAAAGAAGATGTGGAAGTGGAAATCGCCATCCAGTACAACAAAGGCTACGCGACCACCATGCTTTCCTATGCGAATAATATCCACACCTATGAAGGCGGTACGCATGAAGAAGGTTTCAAGCGCGCGCTCACAAAAGTGATCAACAATTACGCGGCCAAAAATAATCTCATCAAGAGCAGCGAGGAACGCCTGAGCGGCGAAGATGTGCGTGAAGGGCTCACAGCCATCGTTTCCATCAAGCATATGGATCCGCAGTTCGAAGGTCAGACGAAGACGAAATTCGGCAACTCCGAAGTCCGTCTGATCACCGATCAGCTGTTCACGGAAGGATTTGAAAGGTTCCTGCTTGAAAACCCGTCCGTTGCCAAAGTGATCGTTGAAAAAGGGATCACTGCACAGCATGCACGGATGGCTGCCAAAAAGGCACGTGAAATGACACGCAGGAAGTCGGCACTTGAAGTTTCCAGCCTGCCGGGCAAGCTTGCAGACTGTTCAAGCAAAGATCCTGCGGAAAGTGAATTGTTCATCGTCGAGGGTGATTCTGCAGGCGGATCGGCCAAATCGGGCCGTGACTCCACGACCCAGGCGATCCTCCCCCTCCGGGGAAAGATTTTGAACGTTGAAAAAGCACGTCTCGACCGGATACTGAACAACAATGAAATCCGTTCGATGATCACGGCGCTCGGTACGGGCATCGGTGAGGAATTCGACCTGTCGAAGGCCCGTTATCATAAAATCGTCATCATGACGGATGCGGATGTCGACGGTGCCCATATCCGGACACTGCTTCTGACATTCTTCTACCGTTTCATGAAACCGCTGATCGAGGCAGGCTATGTGTACATCGCACAGCCGCCCCTCTACAAGGTGGAACAGAGCAAGAAGAAATATTATGTGTACGATGAGGCAGCACTTGAAGAACTGAGGGCGACCCTGCCGGAAACACCGAGATGGTCCTTATCACGGTATAAAGGTCTGGGTGAGATGAACGCCGATCAGCTGTGGGATACGACAATGGATCCGGAACACAGGGTTTTACTGCAGGTGCGCCTGACCGATGCCGTCGAAGCGGACCAGACTTTTGAAATGCTGATGGGCGATGTGGTCGAACACAGAAGGAATTTTATCGAGGAAAATGCCTTATATGTCCAGAACCTGGATATTTAATGATGGAGGTCAGTATTAATGGCAGATGAAAAACGAGATCAGCTGCAGGATATCAATATAAGTAAAACGATGCGCACATCCTTCCTGGATTATGCGATGAGCGTCATCGTCTCGCGTGCACTGCCGGATGTCAGGGACGGGATGAAGCCGGTCCACCGCCGTATTTTGTACGGCATGTATGATAACGGCATGACGGCGGATAAAGCCTATAAGAAATCGGCGCGTATCGTCGGCGATGTCATGGGTAAATACCACCCTCACGGTGACTCTTCAATCTATGAGGCGATGGTGCGCATGGCCCAGGACTTCAGTTACCGGTATCCGCTCGTGGACGGCCAGGGCAACTTCGGCTCGATGGACGGTGACGGTGCCGCGGCAATGCGTTATACGGAAGCCAGGATGAGTAAGATTTCCGCGGAGCTGATGCGCGACATCAACAAGGACACGATTGATTACTCGGATAACTACGACGGCAACGAGCGGGAACCTGCCGTGCTGCCTTCACGTTTTCCAAACCTGCTCGTCAACGGGACGAGCGGCATCGCTGTGGGCATGGCAACCAACATCCCGCCGCACAACCTGACTGAAATCATCAATGCAGTCCTTGAAATTTCAAGGAATCCGGACGTCACACTCGCTGAATTGATGGAACATGTCAAGGGGCCGGACTTCCCGACTGCCGGACTGATCGTCGGCAAAAGCGGCATCCGGCGTGCGTATGAGACCGGCCGCGGGTCGGTGCTGATGCGTGCACGATGCGAAATTGAAATGATGAAGAACGGCAAAGAGCGTATCGTCGTGTCGGAAATCCCCTACCAGGTGAACAAGGCAAGACTGGTCGAGAAGATTGCCGAACTCGCAAGAGATAAGAAGATTGAAGGGATCACCGACCTGCGTGATGAAACGAGCCTGAAGGAAGGCGTCAAGATCATCATTGAAATCCGCAAGGATAAGAATGCGAACGTCATACTGAACAACTTATATAAACAGACACCGCTGCAGTCCACATTCGGCGTCAACATGCTTGCGCTGGTGAACGGCGAGCCGATCGTCCTCGGACTGAAGGAAGCGCTCGTACATTATCTCGCGCATCAGAAAGTCGTGGTCAGACGCCGTACGGAGTTTGATCTGAAGCGGGCGCAGGATCGTGCGCATATACTGGAAGGGCTGCGCACCGCACTCGACCACATTGATGAGATCATCTCCCTGATCCGCGGTTCATCCAACGATGAAGAAGCGAAGAACGGCTTGATGACAGACTTCAGTTTATCCGACCGCCAGGCTCAGGCAATTCTTGATATGAGACTGCGCCGTCTGACCGGCCTTGAACGGGGCAAGATCGAATCCGAGTACGAAGAAGTCATGAAGACGATCGAGGAACTGAAACTGATCCTTGCCAGTGAAGAAAGACTCCTGGAAATCATCCGGGAGGAACTGACGGAAATCAGGGACCGTTTCGGCGACGAACGCCGTACTGAAATCACGCTCGGCAGCATCTCCGATATCGAGGATGAGGATCTGATACCGGAGGAGCAGATCGTGGTGACATTGAGCCACAACAGTTACATCAAACGCCTGCCCTCTTCGACGTACCGTGCACAGCACCGGGGCGGTCGCGGCGTCCAGGGCATGAACACGGTCGAGGATGACTTCGTCAGCCAGATCGTCGCAATGAGTACACACGACTACATTTTATTCTTCACGAATAAAGGCCGTGTATACAGGCTGAAAGGTTATGAAATACCGGAGTTGTCCCGCCAGTCCAAAGGGATACCGATCGTCAACATGCTCGAGATCGACAAAGATGAAAAAATCAGTACGATCATCGGGGTGAAGGACAGCGATACGGAAGGCATGCACCTGGTCTTCGCAACGAAGAAAGGCCTCGTCAAACGCTCCGCCCTGAATAATTTCGACCGGATCAACAAGAACGGTAAAATCGCCATCACCTTCAGGGAAGATGACGAACTGCTGGCCGTCAGGCTGACGGATGGTTCCAAAGAACTCATTCTGGGCAGCCGCAAAGGCTCGCTCATCAGATTTGATGAAAGACAGATCAGAAATATGGGCAGGACGGCTGCCGGTGTACGCGGCATCAGACTGCGTGCGGATGACGAAGCCATCGGGCTGGATGTCCTCTCCGAAGGTCAGGAAGTGCTCGTAGTGACTTCGAACGGCTACGGCAAACGCACCCCGGCAGGAGAGTACCGCAGTGCAAACCGCGGCGGCATGGGGGTCAAGACAGCGAACCTGAACGACCGTATCGGGGACCTCGTGTACATCGCGGCGGTGAACGGTGATGAGGACCTGATGATCGTCACGGATTACGGGGTCATCATCCGCCTCGTGATGGAAGAAGTTTCGGTGACCGGCCGCAACACCCAGGGCGTGCGGCTGATCCGCCTTGCGGATGAGCACAATGTCGCGACAGTGGCAAAGGTCAAGGAAAAGCTTGAAGAAGAAGAACTGACTCTCGATGACGAGGAAAAGATCGAAGAACAGATCGAAGAAGAAATGGAAGAACGACTCGATGAAGAGGATCATGAAATAACGAGTGATGTCGAAGAACCGGTTGAAGAAGATGAAGATTCCGGGGGCTACCCCGGAGTATGATCGAGGACAGGACGCCAATGAATTGGCGTCCTGTTTTTTTTTGCCATTAAGGATTTGCGTGTGATTGTGAAACGAATATCATTTACAAAGTATTATGGGTCTGCTATCTTTCAATAGATTGGAATTTATTATTTTAAGGAGGGTCTTTATGGAATTCAGTATTTGGGATGTCTTAATCGACTTCTCCATCATTTCTGGACTGCTGCTTGCCGGTGTCCTGATGAGAGCTAAAATCGTCTTCATTCAGAGATCATTCATGCCCGCAAGCATCATCGCAGGGCTTCTGGGGCTGATACTCGGTCCATTCGCATTGAATGTGCTGCCATTTTCAGAACTGATCGGTACATATCCGGGGATGTTGATCGCCTTCGTCTTCGCGGCGCTGCCATTTTCAACGGGCAAATTCAAAGTCAAGGAAGTCATAGAGAAAGTCGGAGGGCTCTGGTCATACTCACAGACGATCATGATACTCTTCTACACACTTGGGCTTTTGTTTGCACTGGTCGTCCTCGGGCCGTTTTTCACTGATTTACATAATGGCTTCGGGCTCCTGCTTGCAGCCGGTTTCGTAGGCGGGCACGGCACCGCAGCGGCAATCGGTGAGGCTTTTGCACTTCAGGGCTGGGAAGAAGCGACTTCCATCGCCATGACGTCGGCGACGGTCGGTGCACTGACGGCGATCAGTATCGGTCTGCTGCTGATCAAACGGGCTGCAGCGAAAGGCCAGACGAACTATATCAAGGATTTCAAACATTTGCCGCATGGTCTGCGTACCGGTCTGCTCTCCGAGAAAGATTATGAATCGATGGGTGAGAGCAGGATTTCGTCCATCGTGATCGATCCGCTCATCTATCATGTGATGTTCATCGCCATCGCGACAGGCATCGGATATTACTTGAGCGTGCTTGGCGAGGAGATGCTGCCGGATGTCGCAATACCGGCCTTCTCGCTTGCGTTCATCGTCGCATTGCTCATCAGGCTGGCGATAGAGGCACTCGGTGCGGACAAGTATCTGGATCAGGAGATCTTCTCCAAAATCAGCGGCGGCGCGACGGACTATCTGGTCGCTTTCGGCATCGCATCGATCAACCTCACGGTCGTCGCACAGAATCTGGTGCCCTTCATCCTCCTGATGATTTTCGGCATCCTGCTTGCGGTCGCATTCTACCGCTTCCTGTCGGGGTACTACTTCCAGCAGAACTGGTTTGAAAAAGGCATCTTCACATTCGGCTGGATCACGGGTGCCGTGGCCATGGCCATCGCACTCATCAGAGTCGCCGATCCGAAACAGGAAAGCGAGACACTGGAAGATTTCGGTCTTGCCTATGTGCCGATCGCACCGGTTGAAATTGCGCTCATAACGTTCGGGCCGTTGTTCATTGGAGCAGGCCAGCACTGGTTATTCGTGGTGATTTCATTCGTCCTTGTACTGATGATATACTTTTTCTCATACAGTCAGGGCTGGGTCAAAAAATCACGTTCATAAAGGAATCGTTACAGAAGGACAGCGGCATGCTGTCCTTCTTTTTGTTGATAAGTCAAAATGAAAGCGCTATACTTAAGGGAGTCAATAGTTGATAGAAGAGGTGCGTGTCAATGGTGGACGTACAAACGAATGAAATCGGCAAACTGGCCGCGCTCGTTGCACTGACGGATGAAACGGCGGCTTTGGACATCGCGCCGCAATTGTCGGAATACGAAGTCGTGACGGGAAAAGTCGGCTCGATGGAACTGAAGAAAGTCATCGCATCCGTTGAAACCGCAGCGAAACGGGGTAATCTGATCGATGGGGAGACTTACCGTGAAACGCATGCGCTCTACCATGCCATCATCGAAGCGGCTGAAGGCGTGACCAGGGGTAAGCTCAGCGTCGGTGAGATCATGCGCACAGTGGGATTATCATTTTCAGTGGTGAGAGGCAGACCGTATGAAGATGCGCGTGAAGGCGAATGGCTGGCCGTCTGTTTTTACGGGACGATCGGCGCACCGATCAAAGGAAAAGAACACGAGACGCTCGGTCTCGGCATCAACCATATATAAAATATGAGTGTCATAGATATCAGTTGACAGGGACATCGTTACTCAGGGTGACCATGTCTTTTTTTAATGCAAAAAAGGAGGGACGGACATGACGGTTTTGGAACTGACGGGCGAAGGCCTGACAATCGGGAAGATCAAAGATTTCCTGGGAAATAATGAATCAACCGTGGAAATCCCCGGGGAAGGGTACAAGAAAATAAAGGCATCTCGTAAAATCGTTGAAAACATCATCGATGAAGGGCGGACGATCTACGGGATCACGACAGGATTCGGCTTGTTCTGCGATGTGCTGATTTCAAAGGAGAAGACACTGGACCTGCAGGTCAATCTCATCCGCTCCCACTGCTGCGGGGTGGGCAGGCCCTTCACGGAAGACGCCGTGCTCGTGATGATGATACTCAGATTGAATACGCTGGTCAAAGGGCATTCAGGCGTCACCACCGGCCTGGTGGATCAGTTGAAGATGTACATCAACCGGAGGATCATACCGAAAGTGCCGGAACAGGGCTCCCTCGGTGCATCCGGGGACCTTGCCCCGCTCGCCCATATCGCAGTCACGCTGATGGGCGAAGGGGAAGTTTATTATGAAGGGGAGCCGAGGCAGACTGCCGATGTGCTTGAAGTGCTCGGTATCGAACCGGTCATACTCCAGGCGAAGGAAGGCCTCGCGCTGATCAACGGCACCCAGCCGATGACGGCGCAGGGCGTGCTGAATTACATCGAAGCGGAAAGCCTGATGGAGGATGCACTGTGGATCGCCGCCCTCACCCATCAGGCCTTGAACGGCATCATCGATGCCTACAACGAAAAGATCCATGCTTCACGTGGTTATGCGGAACAGGTGCATGTCGCACGGGAGATGCGCAGACTTCTGGAAGGGTCGCACCTCACCACACGCCAGGGGGAAGTGCGTGTGCAGGACGCCTACTCCATCCGCTGCATCCCTCAGGTGCACGGTGCTTCGCTGCAGACGCTGGACTATGTGAAGGACAAGCTTGAAATCGAGATGAATGCGGCGAACGACAATCCGCTCATATTCAGTGAAGATGAAGTGTTTTCAGGCGGCAATTTCCACGGCCAGCCCATCGCGATTGCGATGGATCTGCTGAAGATCGGTGCCGCTGAAATCGCGAACATTTCGGAACGCCGCATCGAGCGCCTCGTCAATCCGGCATTGAACGGGGATCTGCCGGCATTCCTGAGTCCCGAGGAGGGGCTGCAGTCGGGGGCGATGATACTGCAGTATGCAGCGGCAAGCCTGGTGTCCGAAAATAAAACACTCGCCCACCCGGCGAGCGTCGATTCCATACCATCATCGGCCAATCAGGAGGACCATGTCTCGATGGGCACAATCGGTGCACGGCATGCGAGGGATATCATAGACAATATGCGGAATGTGCTGGCGATCGAACTGCTGATTGCACTGACGGCGGTTGAACTGAAGGGGACAGATAAATTGGCGCCGGAAACTTTGAAGAAATTCGAAGAATACCGGATGGTTGCGGATTTCATCGATGAAGACCGGAATTTCAGCATGGATATTGAAAATTTAAGTCTGGCACTGAGTGCCACCAAATAAGGGGTGTTTGTATGTCACGTAAAATCACTGCAAAAAGGGGTTTGGAAATCGAATGCAAAGGATGGGAACAGGAAGCGGCGCTCAGGATGCTGCATAACAACCTGGATCCGGAAGTCGCTGAAAGACCGGAGGAACTCGTCGTCTACGGCGGCATCGGCAAGGCGGCGCGCAACTGGGAAGCGTTCGAAGCGATTGAAAATACATTGCGTGCACTGGAGAAGGATGAAACGATGCTGATTCAGTCCGGCAAGCCGGTTGCGGTGTTCAGGACACACGAAGAAGCGCCGCGGGTTTTATTGTCGAACTCGGTGCTTGTACCGAAGTGGGCAAACTGGGAGCATTTCAACGAGCTGGATAAGAAGGGGCTGATGATGTACGGCCAGATGACCGCAGGCTCATGGATATACATCGGTTCCCAGGGCATCGTTCAGGGCACTTATGAAACGTTCGCAGAACTTGCAAGCCAAAGTTTCGGCGGGTCGCTGAAAGGGACCGTCACCCTGACCGCGGGACTCGGCGGCATGGGCGGCGCACAGCCGCTCGCAGTGACGATGAATGAAGGGGTCGCGATATGTGTGGAAGTGGATGAAAGCCGGATCGATAAGAGGATTGAGACGAAATACCTCGATTTGAAAGTCCACAGCCTCGATGAAGCGTTCAGGCTCGCCGGTGAAGCGCGAGATGCGGGTGAAGCACTGTCGATCGGACTGCTCGGCAATGCGGCTGAAATCCACCATGAGATTTTAAGGCGGGGTTTCAAAATCGATGTCGTGACCGACCAGACATCCGCGCATGACCCGCTGAACGGCTATGTGCCGGAAGGATTTTCATTGGAGGAAGCGGCAAAGCTCCGTGAAGCCGATCCGGTGGAATATGTGAAGCTGTCGTCAGAATCCATGGCAAAGCACGTGGATGCGATGCTTGAATTCCGGAGGAACGGCTCGGTCGTCTTCGATTACGGCAACAACATCCGCCAGGTGGCCTTCGATGAGGGGGTTGAAGACGCCTTTGACTTCCCGGGGTTCGTCCCTGCCTACATCCGTCCCCTATTCTGCGAAGGCAAGGGTCCGTTCCGATTTGTCGCACTGAGCGGGGACCCGGAGGATATCAAAGCGGCGGATGATAAAATGCGCGAGCTGTTCCCGGACAATGAAAAACTGCTGCGCTGGCTCGATATGGCACAGGAGAGGATCGCCTTCCAGGGTCTGCCTGCGCGGATTGCGTGGCTCGGATACGGGGAGCGCGCGAAGATGGGGCTTGCGTTGAATGAAATGGTGGCGTCGGGCGAGATTTCAGCACCCGTCGTCATCGGCCGGGATCATCTGGATTCGGGGTCCGTTGCGAGCCCGAACCGTGAGACGGAAAGCATGAAGGACGGCAGTGACGCGGTCGGCGACTGGGCGATTTTGAACGCGCTCGTGAACACCGCAGCAGGCGGTTCATGGATCAGTGTGCACCACGGCGGCGGTGTCGGCATGGGTTACTCGCTGCACGCCGGCATGGTGGTCGTAGCCGACGGCACCGAAAATGCGGCAAGGCGCCTTGAACGGGTGCTGACGAGCGATCCGGGCATGGGTATCGCAAGGCATGCGGATGCAGGGTATGACACCGCGATTGACACTGCGAAGGAACACGGCGTGAATATACCGATGCTGGAGGAGAATGAAAAATGAACGATCTGATCATTAAAAATATAAAATCATTGATATTGCCGAAGCAGTCGGATCAGCCTTTGAAAGGCAGTGAGATGGATGAACTGAAAATCGTTGAAGATGCGATGATCGTCGTGAAGGATGGCAAAGTGGTCTACGCGGGGGCAGCCGTTGATGAATATGAAGCGGCGGAAGTGATGGATGCCGAAGGCAAAGTCGCCTCCCCTGCCCTCGTCGAACCGCATACGCATGTCGTCCACGGCGGTTCACGCGAGCATGAGATGGCTTTGAAGCGGCAGGGTGTCGATTACCTGAAGATACTGGAACAGGGCGGCGGCATCCTGAACACCGTCGAACAGACGCGGCAGGCGTCCTTCGATGAACTGTTGGATAAGGCTTCGGTCAACATCACACGCATGATCCAGCACGGCGTGCTGACGGTCGAAAGCAAAAGCGGCTACGGGCTGGACCGTGAGAACGAATTGAAGCAGTTGAAAGTATCGAAGGCGCTGGAGGAGAACTTCCCGATTGAGATGCGCCACACCTATCTCGGGCCGCACGCGATACCGAAAGGCCGTGATGCGGATGAATTCATGGATGAGATGATCGGACTGCTGGATGAGGCGCAAGAATATGCCGATTTTGCGGACGTGTTCACCGAAACGGGTGTGTTCACGGTCGAACAGTCGAGAAAGTATATGGAAGCGGCACGGGATAAAGGTTTCCGTGTGAAGATCCATGCCGATGAAATCGATCCGCTCGGCGGACTGGAACTCGCGATCGAACAGGATGCAGTGAGCGCCGACCATCTCGTCGCTGCGAGTGAGGCAGGCAAAAAGCAGCTCGCGGATTCCGATACCGTCGCGGTGCTCCTGCCGGGCACGACGTTTTATCTCGGCAAGGAGAAGTACGCCGACGCCCGCGGCATGATCGACGGCGGCGGCGCGGTGAGCATTGCCACCGACTACAACCCGGGCAGCTGCGTCACCGACAATCTTCAGTTGATCATGGCCATCGCCGCATTGAAGCTGAAGATGACACCAAATGAGATTTGGAACGCGGTCACCGTCAATGCCGCACATGCCATCGATGCGCCCGACCGCGGGACGCTCGAGGCCGGCGATGATGCCAATATCGTCATCTGGGATGCGCCGAACCACGAGTACATCCCCTATCACTACGGCGTGAACCATGCATATAAAGTGATTGCGGACGGAAAGCTGCTGTATGAGCGTCCGGGGCTGATGTTTTAACAATGAGGATCGTTTGGAAGGCCGGATTCGTAAGGGGGGCTCAAAAAACCATGAAGGTTGCGAAAAGCACCCGATATACAGAATTCAGACCGCCCTGCGCCCGCCAATACACGCTCATTCGCTTGCATTTTCCGGCTCCACGTTATAAAATGACACAAAGTCAATCAAATATTCACTGCTTTGAAGGAAACAGTAGCATGATCCAATCTCAGAGAGGCCATGGTCGGTGGAAATGGTCAGCGGACAATGTGAATTTCCATCCTTCGCACAAAAAGCAGCCGGCATTTCCAAATGCCGTTAAACCAATGAGATGGTGCCGGCGACGGCACTAATTAGGGTGGCAACGCGTAATCAAAACCACGTCCCTTTCACAGGGGATGTGGTTTTTTATTTTATGGATAAAACTCAGGAGGCGGAAATTATGTTGGATATAAAATTGATCAGACAGGAAACCGGAATGGTGAAGGAGAAAGTCACGAAGCGCGGCATGGATGCAGGGGTCATCGATGAGATCCTGGATCTCGATAAGGCGCGGCGTGATCTGATCCAGGAGACCGAAGAACTGAAGAGCCGCAGGAACAAAGTGTCCGGTGAGATCGCACAGAAGAAGAAGAACAAGGAAGATGCCGAAGATGTGATCAAGGAGATGCGGGATGTCGGCGAGCAGATCAAACAGATCGATGATCGGCTGAATAAAGTCAAAGAGCAGTTCCACGACCTGATGAGCGGCATCCCGAACCTGATCCACGACGATGTGCCTGAAGGTGCGGATGACTCTGAAAACGTCGAAGTGAGACGGAGTGGTGAAACGCGCACGTTCGATTTCGAGCCGAAAGCGCACTGGGACATACTCGAAGACCTTGAACTTGCCGACTTCGAGCGTGCCGCGAAAGTATCCGGCGCCCGCTTTGTCTATCACACCGGGGACGGCGCGAGACTTGAGCGTGCATTGATGAACTTCATGCTGGATGTGCACAACACAAATGGCTACCGTGAAATGATGACGCCGCAGATCGTGAGGGCCGGTGCCATGTACTCGACGGGCCAGCTTCCGAAGTTTGAAGAAGACCTCTTTAAACTTGAAGGTACGGATATGTACACGATACCGACATCCGAAGTGACGCTGACCAACTATTACAAGGATGAGACGCTTACAGGTGACATGCTGCCGGTCAAGTTCACGGCGCAGACTGCATGTTTCAGGAGTGAAGCGGGTTCTGCAGGACGTGATACGCGCGGACTGATCAGGCTGCACCAGTTCAACAAAGTGGAGATGGTGCGCATGGAACGTCCGGAAGATTCATGGGCGGCGCTTGAAGAGATGACGCAGCATGCGGAAAATATCCTAAACCTGCTTGAAATCCCCCACCGCACGGTGCTCCTCTGTACAGGGGACATCGGTTTCGGTTCATCAAAGACATACGACGTCGAAGTATGGCTGCCGAGCTACAACGACTACAAGGAAATCAGCTCCGTCTCAAACATGACCGATTTCCAGGCACGCCGCGGAAACATCAAGTTCAAGCGGAGCAAAGATGCCAAGCCTGAACTGCTCCACACGCTGAACGGCAGCGGCCTTGCGGTCGGCCGGACGATGGCGGCCATCCTGGAAAATTACCAGAATGCGGACGGCACCGTCACGATCCCTGAGGTCCTGAAGCCCTATATGGGTGGTCAGGAAGTGCTTAAAAAGGTATAATATATCATAGTCAATGCTCCTATTCCTTATAGGAGCTTTATTGCGTATTTGAAAGGGTGTTTATTTGAAACCAAATGTTTCGCTGGGTCAGACGTTTCTTGCGATATTGATCAGCTTCATATTCATCACCATCACATCTCTGAGCGTCTTGCTCGGCGCAGTGATCCTGCCGCTCGTCGTTTATTATCTACTCAATATAAAACATAAATCCAATTATCATTTCTGGCTGATATTCATCAGCTTCATGTTACCTGCTTTTCTGTTCCTGACACCCGTAGTATGGATGTGGTTTGTGGTATTATATATATTGACTGCAGTGCTGTATCATACTTTGAGTAAAGGTTTTTCACAGGAACTGACGCTTTTCTACGGCACATTCGCGTTGATGCTGAGCGTCGTGGGCGGACTGAACCTCCTTCAGATGACGGGGATCATCAACCCGCTGGCAGATACATATACGGATGTAAGGAACTGGTATGTTGAACAGGTGGAAGACGTGGACGTCCTCAATTTTGCCGCACTGGATGCAGATCTCTTCAGGACGGCGCTTGATCAGCTGTTCATCCAGCTGCCGGCGTTCATCACGGTCGCCTCGTTCTTCGTCGTGCTCTACACCGTATTGATGTTGAGATTGCTGTTACAGAATAAAGAACTGCAGGCCTGGCCATATATGTCTTTCAAGGACTGGGCCTTCCCGAGGTTCATACTCTATTTATTCTTCATCCTTTATATCATCTCGCTCTTTACATCCAATGACGACACATTCGGAACGATCATCAGCAATGCCTATGTGGTTGTTGAATGGGCAGTGTTCCTGCACGGGTTGAGTTTCGCTTATTTCTTCTTCCTGGAGAAGAAGCTGAACAAGGTCGTCGCAATCCTGCTGCTGATACCGCTTGCGATACTCAGGCCTTTGACGATCATCATCGGTCTTTTGGAAATGGTATTCAGGTTTAGATTATTGATGAAACAAAAAAGGAAGTGAAGCAGATGTTCAACATTATAGATAAAAAGTTGATTTATATCCCTTTTGGAATCGCTGTATTCCACATATTAGTGTTGAATATCTTCGTGATGGCCAATCATGTGCGATTGGGCCTCATCGTCCTGTTGTTCAGCATCCTTCTGATGCTTGCCGTATTCATGTATCTGGCGCGGTCCATCACGAGCAGCGAGGAACGTTCAAGGAAAATCGTCTACGGCATCGCCGGGTCGCGTAAATACGCGGTCGACGAACTTCCGGTCGGTCTGATCCTCCTGAATGATGATGATGAAATCGACTATATGAACCCGCATATCCTTGAAAAACTGGGCAATGAAAAAATCGGCGAACCCATCAACCGGATCTTCTCGAACATCATGACCGCCCTGAAAGCGAATAACATGAAAGTGATCGAGTCTTCATATGATGAAAAGGACTACCGCATCTTCTGGGAAGAGGAACATAAGGCACTGCACCTGTTCGATATAAGCAGACAGCGTCAGCTGGAGAGCCGTGTGGAAGAAAAAACGCCGGTCATCGGGATACTCTACCTCGATAACTATGATGATGTCACCCAGAATATGAGTGAAGCTTTGAAAAGTGAACTGAACAACTCGATCACCAACACGATCAATGACTGGGCCAACCGTCATAACGTCTATATCAGACGCTTTTCACAGGACCGGTTCATCATCGTCTTGAATTCCAAGATACTGAAAGATATTGAGGAGACGCGTTTCAACCTGCTGGATGAAGTCCGTGACCGCTCCGATGAAATCGGTGTGCAGATCACACTCAGCATCGGCATCGGCGAAGGTACGGATGAGTTCATCGAGATCGGCGAACTCGCGCAGTCCTCCCTTGATCTTGCACTCGGGCGCGGCGGTGACCAGGTGGCGATCAAGGCGGCAAACGGCAACGCGAGATTCTACGGCGGCAAGACCGACCCGATGGAGAAGCGGACACGCGTCAAAGCACGGGTCGTTGCTCATGCGCTCCGCGATATCCTCCTTGAAGGGGACAACGTGCTCATCATGGGGCATAAGCGTCCGGATATGGACTCCCTCGGGGCGTCCCTCGGGGTGGCCCGTCTTGCTTCGATGAACGGCATCGAAGCGCGTATCATTTTAAATGAAGAGGATGTAGATGATACCATGCAAAGGGTGATGAATGAAGTCACCGGGCGTGAAGATCTTCTGGATAAATTCGTGACCAGCGAGGATGCCTGGAATCTGATGAATCCGAAGACGACCGTGGTCGTCGTGGATACACACCGGCCGGGGATGGTGCTGGATGAGGACATCCTGAACAAGGCGGCCCGTAAAGTCGTCATCGACCATCACAGGCGCGGCGATGACATCATTTCAAATCCCCTCCTCGTCTATATGGAACCATACGCTTCCAGTGCGAGCGAGCTTGTTGCCGAGCTGATCGAATACCAGAATGTCGAAAAGCGCCTGTCACGCATTGAAGCGACCGTGATGCTCACCGGCATCATCGTCGATACGAGAAACTATACACTGCGCACCGGCTCACGTACATTCGATGCGGCAAGCTTCCTGAGAAGTCATGGTGCGGATCCCGTCCTTGCACAGACATTCCTTAAAGATGATATTGATACGTTCATCGCCCGGAGTGATCTGATCAAGTCGGCGGAAATCCTCGACAATGGTGTCGCAATCGTCAAATCAGATGAGGCACTGAGCTATCATCCGGTGACGGTCGCCCAGGCGGCCGATCAGCTGTTGCAGATCGAAGGCGTCAAAGCATCGTTTGTCATGGCGTACCGTGAAGATGACTCGGTCGGCATTTCCGCCCGCTCATTCGGCGAAATAAATGTCCAGCTCATCATGGAAGCCCTCGGCGGCGGGGGTCATCTGACAAATGCCGCGACCCGGATCTTGGACCGTCCAATCGATCTGGTATATGAAGATTTAGTCAAAGTGATTGATGAAGCTTTAGAAAACAGGAGTGAAGAAGAATGAAAGTGATATTCCTAAAAGATGTAAAGAATCAGGGTAAGAAAGGCGAAGTGAAAGATGTTGCGACAGGTTACGCACAGAACTTCCTCATAAAAAAAGGGCTGGCTGAAGAAGCGACGGCCGGGAACCTGGAGAAACTCAAACAGCAGAAAGATCAGGATGCACAGGAGAAGGAACAGGAGCTTGTGGATGCACAGCTTTTGAAGACCGAACTTGAATCCAAAGAAGTGGAAATCAAGACGAAATCCGGTGAAGGCGGCCGGCTGTTCGGTTCGATCAGTTCCAAGCAGGTCGTCGATGCATTCGATAAGCAGCACAACCTTAAAATCGACAAGAGGAAACTGAATATGGATCAGCCGCTCAAAAGTCTCGGCTACCATAAACTGAAAGTGAAAGTTCACCCGGAAGTCGAGGCGGAAATCAAAGTTCATGTCGTTGAACAGTAACATGCATTGCAAAGGAGGGGTTGATTATGAATGGCAATCACCAGATGCCGCATGATGTTGAAGCAGAACAGTCGGTATTGGGTGCGATTTTAGTCAATCCCGAAATCTTCATAACGATCCAGGAGAGGCTGGATCCTGAAGATTTCTACCGCAATGAGCATCAGCAGATATTCCGCGCCCTGGCGCTCTTAAGTGAAGAACGTACACAGATCGACCTCGTGACGCTCACCAATCAGCTGCGTGCGATGGATCAGCTGAATGTGGTCGGCGGACCGAGGTACCTCGGGGAATTGTCCGAGTTCGTGCCGACCAGCCTGAACTGGTCATTCTACACCGACATCGTCAGCAAGTATTCACTGCGCAGGAAACTGATCGAAACAGTGAGCCAGATCGCAACGGACGGCTTCTCCGAAGAGGTTGAGATTGAAGACATATTGAATGAAGCCGAAAGCAGGATCATGTCGATTTCCGAATCCCGCCGCAACGAAGGGTTCAAATCGATGAAGTCCGTCGTGCACGAAGTGTATGAGCAGGTCGAGGCGAGGGCCGGACAGAAGTCTCTGACGACCGGTATCCCGACAGGCTACCGGGACCTCGACTTCATGACATCCGGTTTCAACCGGAATGACCTGATCATCATCGCCGCCCGCCCCTCCATGGGTAAGACGGCGTTTGCCCTGAACATCGCAGGCCATGTCGGAACGTCGCAGGATAAGTACACCGTCGCAATCTTCTCCCTTGAGATGGGCGCCGACCAGCTGGTGACGAGGATGATATCATCCAAAGGCATGATCGATGCCACCAAACTCAGGCAGGGCAGCCTTGAGCACCAGGACTGGGACAACTTCACGACGGCCATCGGTCAGCTTGCGGATTCCAAAATATTCATCGATGATACACCGGGCATCCGCGTCACCGACATCCGTTCGAAATGCATGCGGCTGAAACAGGAACACGGCCTCGATATGGTCATCATCGATTATCTGCAGCTGATCCAGGGATCCGGTTCCCGCGGCAGCGACAACCGTCAGCAGGAAGTCTCGGAAATCTCGAGGATGCTGAAGGCGCTCGCCCGTGAGATGGAATGTCCGGTCGTCGCCCTTTCCCAGCTGTCGAGAAGTGTCGAATCGCGTCAGGATAAACGTCCGATGATGAGTGACCTTCGGGAATCCGGTTCGATCGAGCAGGATGCGGATATCGTCGCATTCCTCTACCGTGAGGATTATTACACACGCGGTGACGGCGAGGAGGAAGACGCCGGCGCCCAGAAGGAACAGGATGAAATAGAAATCATCCTGGCCAAGCACCGTAACGGTCCGACGGGCACGGTCAATCTGATATTCAATAAATCATATAGTACGTTTTTTGACCAGGATACAAGAGATTACGGGGATGGATACATCCCGCCCAACTAAAATGCGAATGTTTTTACAGGCGTCCTGTGAAAACGTTCGTATTTTTGTTGCATCTTACAGATGATATTGATAGAATGTAAACGGTATTCTATTGAATAAATTGGAGGCTCTTAAATGTCTGGTACAGTAGTGGTTGGAACGCAGTGGGGAGACGAAGGTAAAGGGAAGATAACGGATTTCCTGTCAGAAGATGCGAACATCATTGCGCGTTTTTCCGGTGGAAACAACGCGGGTCATACGATTCAATTCGGCGGGGAAACTTATAAGCTGCACCTCGTTCCGTCGGGTATATTCTATAAAGATAAGTTGTCCCTGATCGGTAACGGTGTGGTGGTTGATCCGTTGTCATTGATCAAAGAACTGGATGGTCTGATCGAACGCGGCATCGATGTCGATAACCTGCGTATATCCAACAGGGCGCAAGTCATTTTGCCGTATCATCTCGTGCAGGATGAACTTGAAGAAGAAGCACGCGGTGCAAATAAGATCGGTACGACCAAACGCGGCATCGGCCCGTGCTATGTGGACAAAGTCCAGCGTATCGGCATCCGCATGGCGGATTTGATAGACGATGAAGTATTCAAAAAACGTCTGGATGAAAATCTGGAAATCAAAAATAAAACGCTCAAAGCGCTGTATGATCATGAAGGCTTTGAATTCGACGACATCTACCTCCCGTATCTGGAGGCGGCGAAACGCCTGGCACCTTATGTGGCGGATACTGCGAAAATTCTGGATGATGCCTTCCAGAATGGTGAGAAGGTTTTATTTGAAGGTGCACAGGGCGTGATGCTCGATGTCGATCACGGTACATATCCGTTCGTCACTTCAAGCAACCCGATCGCCGGGAACGTCATGGTCGGCTGCGGTGTCGGCCCGACGAATGTGAAAAGCATCGTCGGCGTGTGCAAGGCATATACATCACGTGTCGGCGATGGACCCTTTCCCACTGAACTGTTCGACGACCAGGGAGAGCATATCCGTGAAGTCGGCCGTGAATACGGCACGACGACAGGACGTGCGCGCCGTGTCGGCTGGTTCGATACCGTCGTCGTCCGCCATTCAAGACGCGTCAGCGGTATCACCGACCTGTCTCTGAATTCGATCGATGTCCTGAGCGGACTTGAGACGGTCAAACTTTGTGTGGCCTACGAAATCGACGGCAGGGAGATCACGGAATATCCTGCGACACTCGATGCCCTTGAACGTGCCAAACCGGTATATAAAGAAATGCCGGGCTGGAGCGAAGACATCACAGGTGTCAAACATCTGGATGAACTGCCTGAGAATGCGCTCAATTATCTGCGTGAAATTGAAAGACTCTGTAATGTCAGGGTGTCGATCTTCAGTGTCGGCCCCGACCGTACACAGACGAACCTTTTGAAAGATTTCTGGAACTGATTTTCCGGCCGGGACCCGCTGCTGCGGGTCTTTTTTGATTTCCGGTGGATTCGATTAACTTTTTGATTTCCGGTGACTTAATCGATTCCGGCTTCGCAATTCGATTACCTTGTCTGATTTCCGGTGACTTAATCGATTCCGGCTTCGCAATTCGATTACCTTGTCTGATTTCCAGTGACTTAATCGATTCCGGCTTCGCAATTCGATTACCTTGTCTGATTTCCGGTGACTTAATCGATTCCGGCTTCGCAATTCGATTACCTTGTCTGATTTCCGGTGACTTAATCGATTCCGGCTTCGCAATTCGATTACCTTGTCTGATTTCCCATGACTTAATCGATTCCGGCTTCGCAATTCGATTACCTTGTCTGATTTCCCATGACTTAATCGATTCCGGCTTCGCAATTCGATTATCTTGTCTGATTTCCGGTGACTTAATCGATTCTGGCTCTGTAATCGAATAAAAGCCATCTCCTTTAAATATCCCCCATCCCCACCCCGCCAACAAGTTCCTGAAAGTTTCAAAATAAAACTGGCAAAACTAAAAAAACCTCATTAATTCTCCACAATTGTGTTGAAATCGAAAATACTTTCATGTTATAATCAATCTTGTGCCATAGAATGATGGCCCGTTGGTCAAGTGGTTAAGACACCGCCCTTTCACGGCGGTAACACGGGTTCGAATCCCGTACGGGTCACTTTTTTACAAAATTCAAATACAGACATCCATTGATATGGTCCCGTGGTGTAGCGGTTAACATGCCTGCCTGTCACGCAGGAGATCGCGGGTTCAATTCCCGTCGGGACCGTCCTACAAAAGTCATCAACATCCGTGTTGGTGACTTTTTTGTACTCATCAAATTCCCGTATAATGGATAATTTTATTGAAAAATGATACATTATGGTTGGGTAATTTTATAATTTGAGATTAAATGTGAAAGATATATCAACATAACCGACAATTAAAGTGAGGGAAGATAATGCCAAAAAAAATAGTGGTCGTCGATGATGAACGTCCAATTGCGGACATACTGGAATTCAATTTGGAAAAAGAGGGCTATGAAGTCCACAGTGCTTATGACGGCAATGATGCACTGGATCTTATTCTGGAAGTGGTGCCGGACATCGTGCTGCTGGATATCATGCTGCCGGGCATGGACGGTATGGAAGTCTGCCGGGAAGTCAGGAAGAAACATGACATGCCGATCATCATGCTGACGGCAAAAGACTCAGAAATCGATAAAGTGCTCGGCCTTGAACTGGGGGCGGACGATTATGTCACCAAGCCTTTTTCAACAAGGGAACTGATTGCGAGAGTCAAAGCGAACCTGCGCCGTAATAACGCCCCGGTCCAGAAGGAAGAAGAGCCGGAAAATAATAATATAAAGATCAAGGAGATCACCATCCTCCCGGATTCATATTCCATAAAGAAAAATGGCGACAGCATCGACCTGACCCACAGGGAATTCGAACTGTTCCATTATCTGACCAAGCATATTTCACAGGTGATGACTCGTGAACACCTGTTGGAGACGGTATGGGGTTATGACTATTTCGGAGATGTACGCACCGTGGATGTGACAGTGCGCCGTCTGCGGGAAAAGATTGAAGATGACCCTTCCCATCCCGAATATCTGATGACACGCAGAGGTGTCGGGTACTTCATCCAGGGCAACGAATAAAGGAGCATAATACATGAAGCAGTTTTTGAGGAATCTGCAATCCCTGCATATTAAGCTGGTCATCATATATGTGCTCCTGATCGTCATCGGGATGCAGATCATCGGTTTATATTTCACGAACACGCTTGAACGTGAATTGACCGAAAATTTCCAGGATAATATTGAAACACAGGTGGATCTCATCGATACGAGGATCCAGGAACTACATACGGAGCATCAGGATGACCTGGAGACACTGGGTGAGGAGATCCAGAGTCTGTTGTCGGAATTCGGCAACCGTCCTGAAATCGAGGAGATCCGTTTTATAAACCCTGACAACATCCTCATCGGCACAAGCCGTATTTCAAACGAGCCGAATATCGGTTCGCGCATCAATGAACCATTGACCGAGGAAGCCATTTCAACAGGTGCCAGGAATGATGAGATATACGTCAATGTCAATCAGGACCATCAGCGCACATGGCTGCTCAACCACCCGGTGACGAATGAAGGTGAAATGCTGGGTGCTATTTATGCTGCCTCGAATATTGAAACGGTTTATCAGCAGCTTGAAGCGATCAACAATACGTTCATCATCGCCACCATCATCTCCCTTGTCATCACAAGCATCCTCGGGATATTCATAGCGAGGACGATCACCAAACCGATTTCGGATATGAGGAACCAGGCATTGATGATGTCGGAAGGCGATTATACATCACGGGTCAAAATCTACAGCAATGACGAAATCGGCGAGCTCGCCGGCTCCTTCAACATCCTCTCGAAGCGGGTCCAGGAAGCCCAGGCCAACACCGAAAGTGAAAGGAAGCGCCTGGATTCAGTCATTACGAACATGTCGGAGGGCATCATCGCCACCGACCGTAAAGGCCGCATCACTGTGGTCAACGAGATGGCCCTGGATATGCTGCACATCCCTAAGGGAGAAGACATTCACGGGAAGAATATGCTGAAGATACTGAGGCTCGATGAGGAGATGTCACTCGAGGATATCCAGGAGATGAACGAAAGCCAGCTGCTGTTCTCCGACAGTGATGACGAAGCTGCGATACGTGCCAACTTCTCGACCATCTATAAAGATACAGGCTTCATGAACGGATATATTGCTGTGCTCCATGATGTCACGGAACAGGAGCGGATTGACAATGAGCGCAGGGAATTCGTGGCCAATGTGTCCCACGAGCTCCGTACTCCGCTGACTTCGATGCGCTCCTATATTGAAGCACTGCAGGAAGGTGCATGGCAGGATGATCAGCTCGCCCCGCGTTTCCTCAGTGTCACAAGGGAGGAGACCGACCGCATGATCCGTCTTGTGGAAGATCTGCTCCAGTTATCAAGGATGGATAATGAAGCTGAGGAAATCAATAAGGAGATCGTCGATTTCAACCTGTTCTTAAACCGAATCATCGACCGTTTCGAGATGACGCACAAGGACGAAGTGGAATTCATCCGCAATATCCCGGAAATGGCAATGTTTTCCGAAATTGCCGTGGATAAGATGAATCAGGTGCTGGACAATGTCATATCGAATGCCATCAAATATTCCAACAGGGAAAACAAACGGGTGGAATTTCATGTGAAACAGAATGTTTTATTCAACCGTATGACCATCCGCATCAAAGACAACGGCATGGGCATCCCCGCCAATAAAGTCGACCGCATATTCGAGCGGTTCTACCGCGTGGATAAAGCCCGTGCACGTAAAAAAGGCGGTACAGGCCTCGGCCTTGCGATTTCAAAAGAGATCATAGAAGCGCATAACGGACGCATCTGGGCCAACAGCCTGGAAGGCGAAGGCACCACGATATTCATCAACCTGCCGTGTGAGACGCTGGGGGAGGATGGTTGGGATGAATAAAGAGACCATCAAATCCATCGCCCTCTTCCTCCTGGTCATCTCAAGCCTGGTCCTCACCCTGATGGTGTGGAGCTATGAACCCGAATTCTCTGAAGTGGAAACCGATGTCGAAAGGACCGCCAACATCGGGCCGGGTGAGCCGGTGCCGTTCACTTCCGTCATGCGTGCCTATCAGCTCGTCTGGGTGAATGACATGGATGTACAGGGGACGATCGAGGAAGAAGCGGTCGTCGGCATACGTGAGTACATCGATGGGACGGAAATTACGGACATCAATGTCTATAACAGTCTGAGCCGACTCTCACCTGGCACGGATGAAGATGGTGATGAAGAGTTCCTGATTGTGGACTATGCATCCGATATGCCGACGAAGTCGCTCTTCAAAGTGCTCGACTTCGAATATGAAGGTGACTACCCGGATTACAGCTACAACCGCATCATCGTGGATCTGGTGGATGAACACGTCACCTTTTTCCTGATCAATGAAGACCTCGACAGGGTGGCGGTCGCGGCGACCGATCTTGAAAGTGACTATTTGAAATCGCTGCTTGAAGATCACAGTGACCTGTTTGAAGAATACTCGGCCGTCATCACCAATCAGCAGACTTCCAACAATAAGACGGCGATCTACGGTCCCACCTCTCCCGGAGAAATGCCGGTAGAGACATTCCTTTATAATGTGGTCAGTGTGGAAGCTATAAACAACGTTCTCTTCATGGATGATGATTATACGATGGAAGGCGAGGAAGGCATCCATGTGTATGAAGGCGAAGACAATATAGCGACTTATAACAGTGAAACGTACACCTACTCCTACAATAATCTGGATGAATCCCCGACCGGCGGCAGCAACCCCCATCAGACGATACAGCGCGGGTTTTATTTCCTGACCTCGCATATCGGCATCGATCAGCGGCACATCCTGTTTGATTACATCACGGATGAAAACCAATCGATATACCGGTCTTCGATGAACGGCCACTTCGTCTTCAGCGATGAAGTGACGACGACGATTTCCGTCAAACACGGTGAACATGCGGTTTATGAATACACCAGACCTTTGATCCGCGTGAATGCCCAGGTGCCCGGGGAAGAGAGCCGGGAACTCCCGCCCATAGAGAATGTCAGGTATGAAATCGCGTTGAATGACAACCATGACCTTCAAAATGTCACGAAAATAACGGTCGGCTACAATATGACTTTTTCGACGGAAGAAAGTGAAATCAATGTTGTCAGGTATACACCGTCCTGGTACGTCAAATATGACGGCGAGTGGATGAGGTTCGATGAAGGGAGCTTGAGCTGATGGATTGGAAATTGACGAAGTCCCTCTATATCATCGTGTTCCTATTGATGAATATCGCCCTGCTCTATATATATGTATATGAACATCGTGAATCCGTGAATGAAATCGAGCAATCCCCCGATATTTTGAGCCGCACCGATATAAATATGAGCAACATCGAAGAATATGAACCGGTAGAAATGAATATACTGACGGGCGCGGTCGAAGATTTTTCAAGTCAGGATGTGCTGCGTCAGGAAGTGGAACCGGAGCATGTGAGGGGGACGGAAATCGTTGTGGAATTCGAGGAAAGCGGACCGACGATGGTGGAGCGCAATCTTGAAAACTACACGGACGAGTATGTTTACAGAGGGGAAGAATATAAGTATGATGAGATGATGAGCACCGGGGACCGTTTCATCTTCAACCAGGTTTACGAGGATTTTCCGATATTCAATCATGAAGCGGCCCGGATCATTTTCGAAGGTGAAGGCCGTCAGGTCAAACTCATGGAACAGACGCGGCTGACGAATTTGCAGGAAAATGAATATACATTGAACATTCAGGCGAAACCTCCTGTGGAAGTGGTCGAGGAGCTCTATGTATCAGAGGAAATATCCGATGAAGCGGTCATCAATGACGCCCGGCTCGGCTATTACATCATTCTTTCAGGTGATGAGAATGTCATGCTGAGGCCCAAATGGGAGCTGAATATAACAGATGAGGGTGAGACAAGGACCCTTTATGTGGATGCAACAACAGATTCAGGTGAAATAATTGAAAGTGAGTGAATGACATGAGAATGAGCGTGTTGGCCAGTGGATCATCAGGCAACAGCACTTATGTGGAAACAGAAAAAGGCAGCCTGCTCATTGACGTGGGACTGACGTGCAAAAGAATAGAAGAAGGCCTGGGCCAGATCGGTACCTCCCTGAAAAATATAGACGGGATATTGATCACCCATGAACACTCCGATCATATAAAAGGATTGAAGGTCATCGCAAAAAGGTATGACATCCCCATCTTTGCGAACGACCAGACATGGCAGCAGCTCGACAGGAAGAACATAGAAGTGCCATCCGAGCAGAAGTTTCACTTCAATCCGCTTGAGACGAAGGAGATCGTCGGCATGGATGTCCAGTCCTTCCACGTCTCCCATGATGCGATCGATCCGCAGTTCTACACTTTCATGAAAGATGGGAAGAAGCTCTCGGTGATCACCGATACAGGGTATGTATCCGATCAGATGAAAGGGATCATCAAGGAAAGCGACTGCTTCATATTCGAGAGCAATCATGATGTGGATATGCTCAGGATGGGCAGATACCCGTGGGTGACGAAACAGCGCATACTCTCGGATGTCGGCCACGTTTCGAATGAAGACGCCGCCCACGCCATGAAAGACGTGATCACGGATAAGACGAAACGCATATATCTGAGTCACCTGAGCCTCGATAACAACATCAAAGAGCTCGCAAAAATGAGCGTGGAGCAGATACTGAGCCAGTATGACATCGATACGGATAATGAAATCCAGCTTCATCATACGGATAAAAACACACCGACGGAGATCTATACGATTTAGTTTATCCACGCCTGTGGGTAAACGGTGTGGGTGACTGTGGATAAATATACGCAAATGAGCCGCATCTCTGACTGGAGATGCGGCACTTTTTAATGATGACGGCTGATATGCGCATATGGATATTCATCTTTTACTGAATAGTTATCCACATAATATTGTGACTACTGTGGATAAAGTGTATTTTTTGTGAATAGTTTGATAAGATTGTGGATAAGTGTTCTATATGTTCAATAACTGACTGGAGGAACTTAAAATGTCGAACTTACCGGACTGTCCAAGCTGCGGTTCCGAATACGCCTACGAAGACAGCGGCCTTTTGATCTGCCCCATGTGCGGGCATGAGTGGACGAAGGAATCGGAAGCGGAGGAAGAGGAAGCCGCACAGATAAAGGATGTAAACGGCAATGTGCTGAATGACGGGGATTATGTGTCCATCGTCAAGGATTTGAAAGTGAAAGGGTCTTCGAATGTCATCAAGCAGGGGACGAAAATCAAAGGCATCAGGATCGTCGAGCCGGAAGACGGTCATGACCTCGACTGCAAAGTGCCGGGATTCGGCAAGATGGCACTGAAATCTTCCGTCGTTAAGAAAATCGATTAACAGGGTTGTGAGAAAATTTCAGAGTATTGCCGAATCGGAAACAAGTTATCCACAAAGCAGTGTGTATATGGTGGGGATAACTGTGGATAACATTGGATAAATTGTGGATATATGACGAGTGGGACCCGGATGAATAGGGTTTCCACTCGTTTTTATGTTTTAATATAGGTAATAAATATAAATGGTGATGTATATGACGGACTTATATGAAACTGAAGAGAAAATCAAAGATGTGGTGATGCTGGCTGCCCGGATCCTGCTTGAAGCCGGAGCGGAGGGCACCCGTGTGGAAGATACGATGACATATATATCTTCGGCACTCGGATACAAGGGGTCCAATAGTTTCGTGACGAATACGGTCGTCACTTACCTGCTGCATAACGGCACGCATCCGCGCATATACAGGATCCAGACGCGGGACACCAACCTGATCCGCATATCGGAGACGAACCGTGTCTCCCGCCATATCGTCTCGGGTGAACTGTCCCTGGATGAGGCATGGGAGAAGCTGAACTACATCGATGAGGCAATCGATGATCACCCCCTGCCCTTCAAAGCTTTAGCCGGCGGCATGGTTGGACTCAGCTTCCTCTACCTGCAGGGCGGCATGATGATCGATGTGCCGACGGCCATTCTGGCGGGTGGCATCGGCTATTTCGTCACGGAGTATATTTCAAAGAAGGTTGAGACGCAGTTCATCCCGGAATTCATCGGTTCCTTCATCATCGCATTGCTTGCAGCCTTTGGCCATATGCTGATTCCCGGGGGCGAACTCAGCGTCATCATCATCTCGGCAGTCATGCCCATCGTGCCTGGTGTGCTCATCACGAATGCGATCCAGGATCTGTTCGGCGGCCATATGCTGATGTCGATCACCAAACTCCTGGAAGCACTGGTCACCTCCTTCGGAATCGGTGCGGGCGTTGCGACGGTATTGATATTCTTATAAGGGAGGGGCGGACATGTCCTGGCTTTTACATCTGATATTCAGCTTCACTTCATCTTTCTTCTTTGCCGTGCTCTTCGATGCACCGAAACGCCTCTTCTTCTTTGCAGGCGTGACCGGTGCGACCGGCTGGATCGTCAGCCGCATACTCCTTGAAGTGTTCAACATGCATGAAGTATACGCCACGATGTTCGGCAGCCTGGTGCTCGGCATCATGTGCCATCTGATGGCGAAGATGCTCAAGGAACCGGCGACGATGTTCATGGTCCCGGGCATCATCCCTTTCGTCCCCGGGGGCCTGGCGTACGAAGCGACCAGCCTCCTCGTCCAGTTCGAATATAACCAGTCGTTGAATACGATGCTCGAAGTCATACTGATCGCAGGCGGTGTCGCAGTCGGACTCCTGTTTGCGGATCAGCTCTCGAAACTCATCATCCATAAGAATAAAAACTATGCGGATGCGCGGTCGAGGAAAATGAACTGATTCCACACCATTTCCTGAAATTGTTTGGTTAATTTTTCCCGTTTCGGGGAAGAGGACTGCAAATTGGAAAAAGGAGACAGGGATAATATGAGTGCGGATCAGATCGGTTTTGCGTTATTATACTTAGGGTTGTTTTTGCTGCTTGGGAAATGGATCAGAATGCGTTCTGCGATGATGCAGAACCTCTTCCTCCCTGCTTCGGTCATCGGCGGGTTCCTCGCATTGATTGTAGGGCCGGAAATCCTCGGGCGGATCATGGGGAATTTCACCGGGGAGGACTCCTTCTGGGCGACGGGACTCGTGACGCCTGAAATCATGGAAGTATGGTCGGCACTTCCCGGCCTGATGATCAATATCGTATTTGCCACATTATTCATAGGGACGGTGCTCCCGAATCTGCAGCGGGTATGGGACATCGGTGGACCGCAGCTCGCTTTCGGCTGGACGCTCGGCTGGGGCCAGTACGTCGTCGGTCTGCTGCTTGCCATGCTTGTACTGGTGCCTTTCTACGATATGCCGCCATTCATCGGTGCCCTCATCGAAATCGGTTTCGAGGGCGGACACGGTACGGCAGCCGGCCTGCAGGATACATTTGTGGAACTGGGCTTTCCGGAAGCATATGATATCGCCGTCGGTCTCGCGACCGTCGGTATACTGACAGGGGTGGTCGCCGGTATTGCACTGATCAACTGGGGTGTGAGAAGAGATAAGGCGCAGATCATCACTGATGTCAAAGGTCTCTCACCGACGCAGAAAGCGGGCATCGTTGAACCTCAGGACCGCGGAAAAGGTGCCCAGAAGACTGTGAGACCCGAGTCGATTGATGCATTCACTTTCCATTTCACCATAGTCGGGGTGGCCATCCTCGTCGGTTACATCATTCTGCAGGGCATCACATGGCTCGAAGCCACACTCTTCGGATCGGACTTCATGACATATGTACCGTTGTTCCCGCTGGCGATGATCGGTGGTTTCATCGTACAGATATTCGTGAGCAAGTTTGATGTATCGGAGCTGGTGGACCGGAACACGATCACCAGCATACAGGGCTTTTCACTCGATATACTGATCACAAGTGCAATCGCAACCGTCTCCATTGCGGTCATCGGTGATTACCTTGTGCCGTTCCTGCTGCTGGCAGGCTTCGGTATTGCCTGGAATATATTCGGCTTCTTCGTCTTCGGCCCGAGGATGATGCCGGATTACTGGCTGGAGAGAGCCATCGGTGACTTCGGTCAGTCCACGGGTGTCACGGCGACAGGTCTGATGCTGATACGCGTCGCCGACCCGGAGATGAAATCACCGGCAACTGAAGGTTTCGGTTACAAACAGCTAGTGTTTGAACCGTTCCTCGGCGGCGGTCTCGTCACCGCATTATCCGCCCCGCTCATCTTCATGTGGGGGCCGTGGCCTTTCCTCCTTTTAGCGATCGCCATGACGGTGCTCGGCCTCATCGTCGGACTGTTCTACTTCGGTAAAAGGAGACTCGGATAACGGATAAAAGTGAATATAAGCAGGACCAGAACGCTTCCCGGCGTACAGAATCCGGGAGCGTTCATTTTTATTTTATAAGGACATGTTAAAATAGAAATCAACAGGCAGTCGATGAACGGAAGGATGATGACGGATGAAGATCACTTTGATCACCGTGGGCAAACTGAAGGAGAAATACTGGGTGCAGGCGGTGGATGAATATAAGAAGCGGATCGGCAAGTATGCGAAAATCGAACTCATAGAAGTCGCCGATGAGAAAGAACCGAATAATGCGAGTGAGAAGGATATCGAGCAGATCAAGGATAAAGAAGCGGAACGGATTCTTGCGAAGATCAAAGACACCCAGCACGTCGTGACGCTGGAGATACACGGGAAGACATATACGAGCGAGAAACTTGCAGTGGAATATCAGAGGTGGATGAATACGGGCAAGAGCGATGTCGTGTTCATCATCGGCGGCAGCAACGGCCTGGGAGAAGCGGTTAAAAAGAGAAGTGATCAGGAAATCAGCTTCGGCACCCTCACCTACCCCCACCAGATGATGAAAGTCATGCTGATGGAGCAGATATTCAGGGTGAATAAGATATTGAGGAATGAAGCGTATCATAAGTAGTGTGTGTTTCCGAATATTATTTATGATAAATTCAATCTTATCACCGTAGATTGAATGAGAAATCTCAACATACTGAAGACCACCTTCCAAAATCTTATTGGAAAGTGGTTGTTTTGTGAAATCAAGCTGGCTTATTCATTAATGATCAGCGGATTGACTCCAAAGCTCCCTACCCTCTTCTCTTTGTAAGTGCATACGGGCCATGGACTTTCGCAAGTTCAAATAACGGGCTCCAGGCATTACGGTGTACCTTGGGTGACTTATGGCGGCCCAATCTCCTGATTTGTTGTTCGTAATAGGAAATCCCTATCATTCCTCCAAACATTTTATCCAATGCCTTAATTTTTGTTGTGAGTCTTGGCAGTTTCGTGTCCCGGTACGTATTTGTCTTCAGTTGATTGGGTAATTGAGGGTTTAGGACGAGAGCTCTTGCCAACCCGATCATTGATACTTCAGTATGGGTGATTGCATGTATCATACTGTCTTTTTTATGGAATCCGCCGATCACTGCGATGGGGATATCGACTTCACTGCTGATGCTTTCTGCATAATCCAGGAAGTAGACTTCACCTTCACCCATCATTTCAGGTTTTTCATAATCTCCACCTGAAATTTCGATATGATCAATACCGAGTGCATCCATCTTTTTAATTACGGCAATCGAATCTTCGAATGAAAATCCTCCACCGCTAAAGTCTGTGGAATTAATTTTCAGGCTGATCGGGAACTCCTCCCCCAACGCCCTGCGCATACCGGTATATATATCGATCAAGAATTGCATGCGTTTCTCCAATGATCCGCCGTATGCATCATCTCTTTTATTGTCACGTGAAGATAAAAATTGACTCACCAAATATCCGTGCGCACCATGAATCTGGACCCCTGTAAAACCTGCTTTCTTAGCCACAGTTGCTGTTGTGACGAAACGGGCTGCTGCTTCCTGAATTTCACTGACCGTCATTTCTCTTGGCCGGTTGAATGCACTGCCTGCACTGCCGCTGATCGGTATTGCACTTGGGGCGATGGGTTGTTTTGATACTGATTTCGGACTTTGTTTTCCCGGATGATTGATTTGCATCCAGATGTGGCCGCCATTATTTTTGCCCGCTTCAGCCCAGCGTTTCAATATACCCATATCTCTTTCATCCTCGATGACGACATTCCCGGGTTCACCCAGGTGTCTGCGGTCTATCATCACGTTTCCAGTTATGGAGACTCCAATACCACCATCCTCCCAGCTTTTATAAACATTGATCAATTCCTGGGTCGGGCGGTGTGCCTTATCAGCCATCCCTTCACTCATTGCACCTTTATATAGTCTATTTTTAATGGTCACACCATTTCTCAGAGTTAATGGTTCAAATAACTTTTCCACTGACACCTTAGTTTCTCCTCTATTCATTTTAAAATACTTTTCCTTATGTGTACCCTGTGGATATATCATTTAATCTTTGGCCATGTGTGAACTCGAAACCGGCTTTCCGAGTGCGATCAGGTCAACAATCAGTCTTTATATTTTCCGGTTCGTGGGAACCATTCCCTTCCCTCAGATTTTTTCCAGTAAAAAACCTGAATGGAAGGGACGGTGGTAATTCAGTCATCTTATATATTGGAACCCTTCTACACTACTCCTAAGAAAAATCCACGCCGTCTTTCCCGTTTGCATTGAGGGAGCCATAGGGCGATCCGGATCCCTTCTTTAAGGTTTTTCACTTTGATGACGGCAGCGGCCATGCAGCGCTCACCCGCGGAACCGAATGCTGCGCCGATGATATCCTTCACTGCCTCCTCAAGATTGTCGTCATCAAGGACGACTGTATGGTTTTTGGCCCCGGTCAGCGCCTGGACACGTTTAAGGTTATCTGTCCCTTTTTTATAGACATATTCCCCAACCGGCCTGGAACCGACGAAAGATACAGCTTTAAACTGACAGCTTTAAGTTCATAATACTCCGGTAATGCTTGGATTGCAGGAATGTGTGCAGCGACCGCACACCCTGGATTCAACGGGCTTGCACCCACTATGCCCACTCCAATTTTCTTCTCCATTTCAAATCACCTCACTTTTTTATTTGTTGCCTCAACCTGTCATTCTATGTAAGCACGGCGGGTACATAAATGTCTCTGTTTGTGACATGATCAACGGAAATTGATAATAGATATCTTTTAACCGTCACATAAATTGATATGGTTAGAGTTATTTTAAATAAGATAAATTAATGAAAAGCAGGATAGTATGAGAATATCACCATCCTGCTTAAATATATTCAATTACCTTAAAATCTGCAAAAGATCGTAGTTAACGTACACTTTGTTTCTGGTTCGTGATGAGTCAGTATCTATCATCTCAAGAGATGCAAGTTTATTTAAATGGGTTCTAGCAGTGTTTTCACTGATATTCAAATCCAGCGCTGCTTGTGCAACGGTAATATTCGGTCGGGTGAAAGTGTATAACCACACATCGTTAATCATGGAGCCGGTTGCTGAGTTAATCTTTTGCATACCATCCCGTGCAAGCAAATCCACCTGTTCAAACTTATGCATTAAGTTAACAGTCATTCTTCTGCACGCTTCCAAAAAGAAATGAATCCATTTATACCAATCTGGACTTTCACCGCGGACACTGTTCAATAAGTTATAATATCTTAATCGTTCCCGCTCAAGCTCTTCACTTACGAAGAAGATTGGAGAATCGACGGCACTTTCAGCCATCATGTTGAGCATGATGAGTATCCTGCCCATCCGGCCATTTCCATCTAAATAAGGGTGGATGGATTCAAATTGAGCATGCATAATCGCTGTTTTAATCAGTGGATCAGAATTTTCATCAAGCAATGTATGGCCAGGCGAGACGTTATTATTGAAAGTTGAATGTCTTGATGAATTGATATAATACTCCCAATTCGTCATATAGACATCGATTTCATTGGCGGGAACAGGGATGTACACGGCATCCTTAATATCATTGCTTGGACCTATGAAATTTTGTATTTTACGGAATTCCCCGGAAGATATAGTGGTCCCCCTGGTGTCCCTCCCCATGAGTATCTTGTGTAACTCGTGTATTAAACGTGTAGTAATAGGCTGCCCTTGGTTAATATAGTCCACACCATAGTGGAGGGCATCTCTGTAATTCATTACTTCATTCACTTCAGTGCTTTTTCTTTCTTTTGAAGTCTCTTCTATAATGTCCAAAAATGTGACCTGGGTCCCTTCAATTCTTGTGGATTGGACAGACTCTGTAAGAGTCAGTAATTGAATCATCTGGGTGCTGACAACCGAGCTTTTGATTTGTGCATTCAAAGATCCGATCAGGCTGTTAATTTGAGCCACTGATTTATATAGTTTTAAGGCATTTTCCAAGGACACTACCGGTGGTAAGTACTGTATTCCTTTTAAAGTCATCCTCTCATCCCCTATCCATAACTCAAATTATACCAAATTTTGAGTTATGATTCTCATATTAATTATCTTTATAAAATGGAGAAGGGCCCAAGATTGTTGATATGGCAGGGATTATAAGATTTTATTGTGTAATTGGTAATTTATTTAAGACACAAAAGCTTTGTGTCAAGTTAAAAATTAAAATGATCTAACTCAACTATGGCTGAACCGAAGGCTGGTATGTTTCGGATTACCGCGGCAATCATCATTCTTCCGGAAGTCATCATAATTAAAAGCCTAATTCCTTTTATAAGAAAAAAATTAGGCTTGAAATACAACTTATAAATGAAATCTTATGGGTAATTAATTTCAAATATCGATCGAGGTGCCGTTTAACTAAGTGACAGCCCCGGCCCTGAATTACATCACCTTACAGAGGTGACGGCTGGACGTCGGCAGGGATGGGACATTCATAAGGGTGGTCTTTAAACTTCTCCTCATGCTCAATTTTAATTGAGTCCAATTTCTCCGGAGACTGTAGAATATCAATGGCGGTCAGTGCCATGACAGTTCCGGCTCTCAGCATGCCTTTATGGGCCACCGAGGTTACGCCCTGCGTCACCATCTGCCAGGTGTGGATGGGTGTGCCGACTGCGCAGGTTGCCAAAGTGCATTGGGCTGTCGGCACATTCCAGCTGACATCTGCGACATCGGTGGAGCCGGGCATGGCGATGTCGAAAGGTGCATAATCATGAACCACGTCACTTAAGTATTTTCCTTTCAGTTTATCTCCATCGTTGAAAGCGCCGAAGGACTTGACTGATTCCAACGCATCCAACTTTTCATTCGGTGCCAGAGTGTTCCACATGTCTTTGGCATAATCGATTTCTTCAGAGGAATATTCTATCGGATCAAGCGTTTTAAGCTGATCATACATGACTTTTTCCAATTCTCTGTTCGGCATATAATTTGAACATGCTTTGTCTATCTCGATCGTGACTGATGTCTCGGTCATCTGAGCTGCACCTTCTGCGATGTTGCAAACCCTTCTGTAAATATCCCGTACATCTTCCATCTTGGGCGAGCGGATGAGATATAACACTTCTGCATTGGCCTGCACCACGTTGGGAGAATAGCCTCCTGTATTTGTAGTGGCATAATGCACTCTGGCATCCGGTTTAATGTGTTCCCTGAGGTAATTCACACCTACATTCATCAGTTCGACTGCATCAAGGGCGCTTCTTCCCAGGTGAGGGGCTGCAGCGGCATGGGCACTCACTCCCTTGAAGCGGAACTTCACCTGGTAATTGGCCAATGAACTCAGGCTCATCATACTGTTGGTCGTGGAAGGATGCCAGGTCAGTGCGAGATCCAGATGGCTGAAGACCCCTTCCCTCGCCATGAAAGTTTTCCCTGATCCACCTTCTTCACCGGGGCAGCCGAAATATTGAACAGTGCCGGATATGCCGTTTTCCTGCAGATATTCTTTGATTGCAATCGCTGCAGCGAGAGAACCGGTACCAAGCAGGTTATGGCCACAACCATGCCCATGTCCGCCTTCGGTGATCGGTTGAGGATGTGAAACGCCGCCTTCCTGGCTCAAATCAGCAAGCGCATCAAATTCACCCAGTATTCCAATGACAGGATACCCGCTGCCAAAAGTTCCGGTGAACGCTGTGCTTATGCCGGCGACATCATCCTCCAATGTGAATCCTTCGTCACTTAAAGCCTGCCATAATATAGCCTTTGATTGTGTCTCTTCAAATCTTGTTTCAGGATGTGCCCAAATATCATCGCTGACATTCACCAACATGTTTTCTTTCGCTTTTAAAATACTTTCTACAAATGATTTAGAATCAACCATTAAGCTTTCATCTCCTTAAATTTAGGTCGCTGCGGCTTGCCTTTTACAATGAACATAAAGATGATTGCGCCTATGATGGCCAGCACAGGAATTGAGAGTCCCATGAGTATCCCTTCATTGACGAGTACACCGAACAGAACGGGAAACAGAATGAATCCTAAAACCGAGTTGATTGAGTAACTGACGGAGAACTCCCCTAAAACGGGCGATTTATAATCAGGGTCCACCATTTTCAACAATAATAAGCCTGTAATGAATACTCCCGAGTTTGTACCTAATATAGCCACACTTCTCTCAAACCAAAATTCTCCATATAATTTTTTGCTCATCCAATAAGCTAAAGAAACTGTAAATGCCATTATGACGGTCACCATGATTAAAATAGGTACGATATAAGTTAAAACCGCTTGAACCGGTAAACTTACAATAGCCGCAACCACTGCAAAATCTGTAAACATGCTTGCTATTTTTGAAGTGATTTGATTATTGACGACCCAGGATAAGTTCAGCTGGCACATGATCCACCATATTCCGTACATCACTATGATGGCATAAGCCCAAATCGGGACACTCCCAATAATAGGCACCTGAAAATATTGTATGACAGACAATAAAGCATAGGCTAACCCACTCCCGCCCAGGATCAAAGCGAGATGGAAAGTCAATGAGTCAATGGAAGAACTGGTCGTCGTTTCTTTTCCAAAAGAATTTTGTTTTTCTATATTACTTTCATAACCTTTGAGCATCTCTTCCGGAAAACTCTGAGGGCCGCTCAGGAATTTTGTATACCCTTTTCTGGCAGCAATATTAATTAACACTATCCCTATCAGGATTCCACCGATGATACCCACCGTTGCTGTTGTGACGGTGACACCCTGGGCCAGCTCCCAATATGGCTGGTTCATGCTCTGTAATAAACTCCCTACTACACCGGCTGTTCCATGGCCCCCGGAAAATCCCATACCGATTTCTGTGCCGAAGGTGGCATATAAATCTTGGACAAAGTCGGTTGCTTCAAATATAAAACTCAAGAGGAGACCCAATAAAAGCTGTCCCTGCGAAATGATCACCAGTATAGCCAGTAAGACGAGCGTATTTCTGGTAGTGCTACTTCCCTTTTCAGCTTCGAGATTCACACTTGCGGGCTTCTCCGCGCGCTCCTGCCGTTCCTTCCGCTTTTCCAACCGGGATTTAAATTTCACTCCGAACGGTATAGAGGCGACTACGGGTACAATTAATATCCCCGGAAGTAATGCATATATTGATATCCAGTCCTCTGGTATGGGTATAATGGCATAATCTCCTAAAACAATTGGACCAAGGAGCAACCCGATAAAACCACCTATAACAGAAGCCGGTAGGAATAATGACTGTAAAAACTTAATTTTAGCTCTTAAAATCATCCCCAAAATTAAAAAACCTGCTAAAACTGAAAAACTGATTAGTAAATCCATTTGATCCCTCCACTTTTTGTAAAAATCAGATATTAATTCAACATCTTCCATTCACTTGCATTCAGCTTCTGTCTAAGCACTTTGGAAAAATAGGAACCAACCAGGAAATATGTATAATTGCCAAGAGAAAGCCCTTCCATTTCATGAAAGATGTTAGAATCAAATGTATCACAAGATTTAGATGATTAAGTAATTGAATTTTTCAATAGCTTGTTTCATTTAATAAAGAGGGAGTGGCCGATTATTTTTAATGAGGAACTGCAATCATTTTTAACAGCTTCCAATAAGAAAAGCCTGTCGATGGCTGCTGATGCACTGCATATCACTCAACCTACGCTCAGTTACCGGATAAAAAAACTGGAAAAAGACCTGGGGTTTAAACTGATAGAGAGGAATTGGGAAGGGATAAAATTGACCAATGAGGGTCAATATTTTCTGCCCTATGCCGTGAGGATCCTGGAGGATTTAAAAAATGTCCAAAATGTCATCGGTTTCAACAGTGATGGTAACCAGGCGACTTACGAAATCGTCCATAAGAACGAGGGAATCTTTCGTATTGGTATCAATTCCTTGCTTTCTTCGTTATTCACGGAATCTTTCATAATGGAATTAAGTAATGATCATCCTGATTTGGAATTTGATATTATTACACGTCCCACAAATATACTGAAGAATTTGATTGATTATAAAGGAATAGACCTGGCTGTATATTATGGGAACGAGACCCATATCCATACTCATTCATCTCTCATAGGCACAGAAGAAGTGGTGCTTTTATGTCACGAAGATGATTTTCATGATATTCAAAAGAACCTGGACAATCTCCAATCATTCAACAAACCTTTTTTATCTTATGATAATCCCGTTTTATCAAATAACATCGAATTATTGGATATCATTCTTACAACTTTAAATGTCCGTGCCTTTAAGACTTTGGATAATTGGATTATAATGGCTTCCTATATTGCTGCGAAAAAAGGTTATACCATTATACCGCGGTCAAGTGTATCTCAAATGATCAACCTTTCTTCCGCTCCTTTGAAAACCATACCTCTTGGTGATATGTTTCCTCATATCAAAATGTATATGTCCCATCCAAAAGATTCGATATTTAAAGGTCCCATAAATTCCATCAAAAACTTATTTGAATGATGCATGTCGAGTTCTGAACCTGGATGATCTCCTAGTGCTGAATTACCTGATCACCCGGGCGTGGCAGGAGTGTCTGGTGGTTACATGAGCTTTTTCATTGTGTTAGAATGAGCACTTACAATATGTGAAGACAAATTCAGATAAACAAAGGGGTCCATATGACACAAAAGAAAGCTGGTCCGTCCAATCCGAAATCCTCAGCGCCAACGTTAAAGGATCCTCAAAATATGCTGTTCATTTCAGGAATTCTGGCGGTTCTCATTATCACTTATTTCGCCTTTCAAGCTTCCGGTTTTGAATTCATGCTTTTGTTTTGGACAGGGGTCCTCATAGGGTTCGCCTTATTCCATGCTCATTTCGGTTTCGCCGCTGTTTATCGTCAAATCGTCGAGACCGGGAATACGGAAATGCTGCGAGCACATATGCTCATGTTAGGGATTGCAGCTACGTTATTTGCGCCTATCCTGATGTTTGATATCAACGCATTCTCAAATACGACTGAAGGCGCCCTTTCACCTATAACCTTTGGAGTGGTGATCGGCGCTTTCCTCTTCGGTTTTGGGATGGAAATGGGTAGCGGGATTGCGCCCGCCTCTTTTTATGAAGAAAAAGGTGGCCGTACAGCCATGATTTTCACCCTGTTTGGTTTTCTTACAGGCGCTGTGATTGGTGCTTATCATTTCGGTTTCTGGAATGAGGCACTCCCCTCCGCGCCTGAGATTTCATTGGCTGAGGATACCGGCCTGGGTCATTTAGGTGCCTGGGGTATGCAATCGGCGATTTTCGCGTTGGTCATCATACTTTCTTATGCATATAAAAAACGAAAAAGGCCGCCTTTACTGCCTGCCTCCCCCACTGCTGTCGGATGGAGGAAAATCATTTTCGGATCCTGGCCGCTTTGGGTGGGTGCACTCGTCCTTGCCGTGCTCAACGCTGCTGTCTTCATAATCCAGGGGGAGCCCTGGAAGCTCACGGCTGCCTTTACGCTGTGGGGATCCAAGCTGTTGATGAATCTTGGCATCGATGTGACTCAATGGGAGTATTGGATTGCAGAGGAGAGGATCCGCGCGTTGCTGGCACCTGCCATGATGGATTCAGTCAGTGTGCTCAACTTTGGTGTCATTCTTGGGGCGTTCCTTTCCTTGACGCTCAGTGGGATGGTTCGATTTTCCAAGATCCCTCCCCGCTTTGCGCTCTTAGCCCTGGCGGGAGGTCTCCTTATGGGGTATGGCGCCACGATATCCTTTGGAGCAAACATTGGTGCTTATTTCAGCGGAATCGCTTCTTTTAGTCTGCATGCCTGGATCTGGGCTGTGATGGCGATTATGGGCGTGTACGCGGCCTATATGGTGGCAAAGAAACTCAAACTTGTATCGAAATAGCAAAGAAAGTCGCGCCAAAACAAAGACCATGGCCATAGTTACATGTATTTGCTCCATTTAAAATAAAGTCAGGCACCACATTTATAAGTATTACTGTCATCAGTTTTTTTAAAATACGTTGTTTACGAAGTATTTTTTAGTGGTATGGAATTATTACACTCCCTATATGCGAATCAGCCGCCCCTTTATTTATCGCACACCTTATGTGGCTGTTCTTTGATCATATCTGGAGTGTAGGGTTGAATATACATCAATCCAAACGAGTTGTGCTGAAGTGCCTCATCTATGGGACGCTTCCTCCCGGGTCTGCAGTTCAGGCAGGCGCGGGAGTTTTTTAATGGTCAGCCGATTCATTTTCAAAAGAATGGACATCAAAAGTTGAATTCATACTTCAATCAGGCTATATGTAAAAGAGATGAGGCGCCTGGCTGTCTTGAAGACAATTGTATTTCTTTGTTCTAGTGGAGAAATAAGTGGCGGTTTTAAGTGGTACGATGATAGTATCTTAAACAAAGCCTCATCATATAATGATCAGGTTGAAGGTGTTTTTGAAGTTGAAGCAGTATATTAACAGTAGTTACAGAACAAATTTTAGGAGAAGTTAAAATGAAGTTTACATGTATCGTGAGAAGAGTTGAGGAATCACGTGATTTTTCAGATAAAATTGTAAAGCAGGGTGACGGGCATATCTTATTGAATGAACATGAGAGCCGCTTCAAACTCAAGCCGAAAGAGGGAACACTATGAGTTCGGGCGAAGAGCGCACCCGCATGTTTTCTTTACGTTCGGTAGTGACCTTGATTCTTCTGATCATGCTGGGTGCATCGTTGTTATGGGCAAGCTTCAACCTGAATCTGCCTGAACCGGAGGAAATGCGTGAGATCATCCTCAGTTATGGCTGGGCCGGCTGGCTGGTGTTCGTTGGAATCACCGCAGCAATCGCCATCACCCCGATTCCCATAACAGTCCCTGCCTTGGTGGCCGGCTCCCTTTACGGTGTAATCATAGGGACACTGCTCTCCCTCTCCGGGGTGATGATCGGCTCCTGGCTCGGCTATTGGCTGGCGCGTCTTTTGGGGCAGCGCCTCACCTTTCAGCTCCTGGGGCGTCACAGTGACATCGTACAGAGTTACCTTAGCGATGCGGGGTTCTGGGCTGTGTTTACTGTGAGGGTGATGCCCGGTCTGCCATATTGGCCGGTGAACTACGGGGCCGGGGCCTTGGGCATCGGGCAATATGTATTCATATCCGCCACTTTCCTGGCCTCCGTCCCCGGGCAGATTTCCCTGGTGTCTTTAGGTGCCTTTGCAGTGAATCCATCACTATTCTACGGGATCATATTGGTCGTCGCATGGGTTGCGGTATTGATTTTGACCTGGATCTCTTACCGTTACTGGAGTCCTACAAAGCGTGACACAGGAGAATCAGAAAAATAACTGTTACAAAAAAGAGACTCCGTCAATGGCGTTCAGCACCGCTCACCACCATTGGCAGAGCCTGTTTTTATATCTGGGACAATTCTGTTTCTTCACTATGTCCCGGGAATTTCCATGAGGTTGCGATGTCACCGCCATGTTGAACTTTTATGGCCGGCAATCATTACACCGACTTGTCGATGCAGCCGATCAGCCGTTCTTCAATATCCACGGCAATATTCTTTACGGACTCGTTTTCCACCATTTCAATCAGTGCACTCGGTTTCGGCATCCCGATTTTTGTTGTAGCGTTTTCTTCGTAAACCACAATTTTGCAGGGGAGGAAGTAGCCCACCATCAGGTCTTTTGACAGCACCTGGTTCGCTTCCTCCGGGTTGCAGACTTCAAGTATTGTATACGGTGTGTCAAAATCGGTGCCTTTTTCCTGGAGGGTGGCCGTCAAATCGAAATTCCACAGGACGCCAAACTTTTCAGCCTTTAAATTCTCTTCTAGTGTCTGCACAGCTTCGTTTCTGCTTTTTGACGTTTCTACAGTGTAATGGAACATACTTATTACTCCTCTCTTTTAGTGATCGTACTATAGGTAAAGTTCCCTCTTTAAGTGCTTGATTAAACATCATGAGAGGGAGATCGGTCATTCATTTTGGATGAGTTGGAAGGGGGAATATGATGAAGAGACGACTGATTCATTGGCTGGGGCTGCTTGGTCCCCTCAGTTTGATTTCCTATGCAGCAGCTGTCCTTTTGTCACCCGCTGCCTACCCCGGGTATGATTGGATGTCGCAGGCGGTCAGTGATTTGAGCGCACAGGATGCGCCTTCCCGGATGTTATGGCAGCAATTGGCCGGTGTGTATAACATCGCAGGCATCGTCGCAGTCACTATGGTGGGTGTCTATGTTGAAAACCGGCTGACGAAGCCGCTGAGGACGGGTATCTATTTATTTGTGATGATGAGCTGGATTTCCGCCCTCGGTTATACGATATTTCCGTTGACGTCCAGCGGCAGTCCCGGCACACTGCAGGATTTCATCCATATTTATATCGTCACAGTCATGGTCGTACTTCTCAGCATTCTCTCTTTGGGGATGATCATGATCGGCGGCTTCAAAGATAAGCAGTATAAAGGCCTGGCAATGTGGGCTGCTGCTGCTTTGACATTCATGTCCGCAGGAGCGGTCGGTGCGGGTATCGTTCCGGAGGCATACTTCGGGATACCTGAACGCTTCAGTGTATTTGCAGCAACCGCCTTTACCGCTGTTCTCGGCATGTATCTGTTCAATGGATTCGGGGAAATGGATGATTGAAGACACGATTGGAGCTCAAGTTGAACAATACGATCAGTTAAGCCTGTAAAGGGGGATTCACAGGCCCCCGCCCGCACCGTCACTGCAGTCTGAAAACATCGTAAGCCCCATCTTTCAATCAAAATTGAAAGATGGGGCTTATCTATAAGTGAATAAGGGGGGTGTTTAAGAGTATAAAGGTTCAACGAAAAACATGAAAAAGATAACAAAATTCTACATTAAGTGCACAAATGTATAATTTTATTATCTTGATTTGAAACCACTTCTTATTTCTCAGTACGTGTTTCTTTTCTGAAGAATACATAGAAGAAAGCAAGAGCGGTTGCAAACAATCCGATCACCATCATATTGCTGGACTGTACACCTGTATCCGGTACTTCGGATTCATCCATCTGTACATCCTGTAAAGTGAAGTTCGATGGTACCAGAACTGAATCTACAACATGAATCACACCGTTTGAGGCTTCGATATCAGTATCGACGATATTGGATTCATTGACCATCGGGTCGCCGCTGAGGTCGAACGTCACTGATTCACCATTCACGGTCGACGCCTCCAAACCGTCTTCCAGGTCACCGGCAAAAACTTCACCTTCAATTACATGATACAATAATACATTTGCCAAATCCGGCTGCGCCAAAAGCTCTTCCTGAGTGATATCAAGATCGCTTAATAATTGCGCAAATGCTTCGTTGGTCGGTGCAAACACTGTGTATGGCCCTTCACCTTGCAGTGTTTCCACAAGTTCTGCCTGTTGCAGCGCTGCAACTAGAATGCTGAAGTCTTCGTTACCTGCTGCAACATCCACAATCGTACCCGCCTCTTCCTGATGCTCATCTGCGAATGTGATCGATGCGAAAGAAACTGAAATCAACACTGCAGCCAGAGCAGTCAGGAAGCCCTTTAGTACTCTAATCATTTACATTACCCCCTTAGGTAATTAGTATGGTAAAATGTAAATATACATTTTACGTTTCAATATTACCAAAAATTAAAAAAATTATCCACTATAAAGTTTGAATATTTAGATTGGGGGGCGCTCACTGATGAAAAGAAAGATATTCTTGTTGTTTCTAGGGGTCCTTCTGGTCTCTCAACTCAGTTATATGTTATTCATGCATTACAATCCCCCATCTCCCCGGGAAGTGCCGAACATCCATTCAAGTGCCGGTGGAATGATTGAAGGACATATGAATGTCCATGCCTTTCATCCAAAAGTATTGAATACCGTCAATGGGGAAAGCATGAACCTCTTCATGGAAGATGAGACGGTGCTGCCGGAGACGTCAGGGACATATGAATTCCAGTCGAACCCTTTTGCTGAATATTTATCCATGAATCAGGATTTTACAGGATGGATCACCGTTGAGGGGACAAACATCGATCATCCTGTCGTCAGGGGCAGGGACAATTCATACTATCTGAATCATAATTTTTATCATGAAACCGACACATATGGCGCAATATTCATGGACTACAGAAACCTGGGCAACGGACATGATGACCATACGATCATCTACGGCCATCATACTGACACGGGCCACATGTTCGCCGATTTTGAAAAGTATTTGTCCCGGTCATTTTTTGAGGAGAATAAAACAGTTGAGATTCAGGACTTATACAAAAAAAGGGATTATGAAATAATCTCAGTGCATGTCGGCCCTGCAGATCTGGATTATATCAACGAACCTTTCCAAAATTCTGATACAGAGGCATACGGGGAGTTTTTGAAAGGGCAGTCATTATATGATTCCGACATGGAAATTGAAGAGGATGCGAAATTATTGACGCTCATTTCATGCAACTATTCCTATGATGATGGCCGACTTTATGTCCATGCAGTGGAAATCCCCGACTGACCAGAGTCAGACGGGGATTTTTATCGTTCAGTCATTTTATTTTAATGATGTTTGATATCAAAAGAGCGATTCAAAAGTCATTCATCTTAATATGGAGTGGAGCACCCGGAGACGGTCAGAATATTCTCATGGTGATATATATGGTGATTGTAATGGAGAACATCATGAATGCCACACTCGAAATCACGCCTGGTATGACAATCGGTTTTTTAATGACGGCATTCCTGATCAAAACAACCAAAGGGACCAGGCTGCTGATGAGCCACAAAGTTGTAAGCTGCCAGGTGATATCTTCTATACTCGTCCTGGAGGACCAAAAGTCACTGAACGCAAAATAAATATACAGACCGATTGCTGATGTCAATACGATTGTACTGTAGAGATAATCGAAAAAACCCTCTTCCTGATTGATTGACTTCTTCGTGCCCCTCACTAAGAAATAGAGTCCGGCAGATGTAATGATGAATAATATTACGGCTGACATAGAGATTCCTCCTGTAAACTTCTAAATAAAATCTTTCACTGACTTTTAGGATTTCACGCTGTATTGATGATAGTAAATACTCATGATGATGCCCATCCCGACCATATTCGCCCACAGACTGCTTCCGCCATAGCTCAAAAACGGCAGTGTCAGGCCTGTGATCGGCAGTAACTGGATGGTCATGCCGATGTTTTGAAAAACCTGGAACCATATCATGGTCAGGTACCCAATGATGAAATATGATGAAAAACTGTCTTTAACTGTGAATGCGATCCTGATCAGATGAACAGTCAGCAGGAAAAACAGGATGATGACCAGCGTGCTTCCGAGGAAACCCAGCTCTTCCCCGATGATTGTGAAAATGAAATCTGTATGGCTTTCCGGGATATATACGACGCCTTCCCCAAGCCCCCTGCCCTCGATACCGCCTGAACCGATGGCCCGCAGGGAACTCGTGATTTGGAAGCTGCTGTCCGCTGTGGATAAATCAGGCCGCAACCACGAGTAGATGCGGTCAAATTGGTAAGGGCTGACCCTCAGATAAGTTTGAAGCAGATCCGGGCGGTAAATGACACCGAAGAGGAGGATGGAACCCACGGCGCCTGTGATGCCGACAGTGGGAAGTATCAGCCACCAGCTTACTCCCGAAACTAAAATCATGCCCAGCAGGATGGCGATGAAGACAATGGTCGTGCCCATGTCATTTTGGGAGAGCACAAAAAATACCGGAAGGATGCTGAGGAGGAGCATTTTGGATAAAAGCTTCACATCACCATCGAGTGAATGACTGAAACGGTATTTATTATGTTCGCTGATTATATAGCCGAGAGCCAATATGTAAGTGATCTTTGCAAATTCGGATGGCTGTATGCTCATCCCCCCGATTTGAAACCACCGCTGCGCGCCGTTGATGATCGGGGTGACCGAAGACACTGGTGAGATATAGAGGATGAAAAGAACAAGAAGGCTGCCACCGAAGATGAGCCAGACAAACTGCTTAAAGAATTTGACGGGTATGAAAGTTAATATGAACATGGCGATGAAACCCAGTATATAAAAAATGATCTGACGGGTGCCGAAATTTATATTATGCTGTCCGCCGATCATCGCAGAGTTGATTGCGATGACGCTGATGACGGCCAGGGCCGTCAGGAAGATGATGAGTGTCCAGTCTATACGCTGCAGTAAGCTGATATTTTGTCGTTTGGCTTGATTGGAAACTTTCAAAACCTTCACCCTGTCCGCATTTATAATTGCTGATTTATACATACAATATACCAAAATATAACATAGTGTTGACATTTTGTCACCATTGTTATACAGTCATTGGGTAAAAAAGAAACGTGGTGATTTCCATGAAAGATCAAGAACTGTTGAGGGAATATCTGAAAACTGAGCTGTCTGAAAGAGGCTTGTCCTTAAGGGAGCTTGGAAAATTATCAGGTATCAATCACGCAACATTATCGAGAATAATGAACGGCAAAAGAAAAGCCAATTTAGATCACCTGCACCGGCTGTCGGCAGGTTTGGATGTAAAAGTTACGGATTTGTTATCTTCAGCTGATGAGTCGCATAATGAAACCGATGACTTCAACAAAAGTTTAGAAGCGGTCCAGACATTGGTGAAAACTACATATCCGGAAATGCATTCAATCACATTGGAGCAAATCAATGCAGAAATTGAAAAGTATGAAGAGCAGGGTGCCACGCCCCGGGGCAGAAGTGAAATTGAGGAAAAACTCAAGGAGAAAATACAACACGCTCCGTTGACAGGGACATTTTTCAATAATATCGATCAGATGTACAATGACTTTATGATGAGGAGGGGACGGCCTGAAAACATCGCCTTGATGGGCGCTGCACTGCTCTATTTTATAGTGACTGTGGATCTGATCCCTGATTACCTGGCACCGGTGGGTCTGTTGGATGATGCGTTGATTGTTCAGTTGATCTCAAGAAAATTGGAACATGATAATATACTGATGTAAGTGAGTTCATTTTGGGGTGCAAACCATTCGGAATAGTTGTCAATTGAAAATTTCAAGATGAAAAAAAGCTTCCATAAGGAAGCTTTTTATAGTGATGATGATTTTTTATTCTTCGTCATACACGGCCACCAGGCGTCCCTGGACTTCACCGCGTTCCAGTCTCTGGATGCCTTCAGGAATCTCCTCAGGGGTGATTTCAGACAGTGTAGGCGATAAATCACCCGAAGCCATCAGGTCATAGATTGCTGCGATATCTTCTTTGTCACCGCCGACCGATGATAGAAGCTGTTTCCTGTTGACGATGAAATCCGTCACGTTGATCGTCGTCTGCAGTTTACCCATGCCGACGAGGATGACTGTACCTCCGGGCTTGACCGTTTCCAGAGCTTTTGAAGTGGTCACGTCAAACCCTGCATAGTCGACTACAAGGTCGAGTTCTTTATCAGCCAGCTCCGAAATATCGGATACGACCTCTTTGGCGCCGATTTTCTTAGCCAGCTCCTGCGCCCTCTCGGAAGTATCCACTGCGTAGATATCCTCTATGCCCTGGGCGACTGCGGCCTGCAGTGCGAACTGACCAAGACCGCCGATACCGATCAGCGCAATCTTCATGCCTTTTTCAGCTTTGCCTCGCGTGAACAGTGCATGATAAGACGTCATTCCGGCATCTGTCGCGGAAGCTGCCTGTTTGATCGATAATTCATCAGGTACGGGGACCAGGTCTGATGCCGGTGCATGGATATGGGTGCCGAAGCCGCCGTCATAAGCATAACCGGGGGCCAGACCTGAAGGGCCGGTCGGACAGATGGCTACACGGTCCCCTTCTTTAAAGTCCGTGACACCTTCCCCGACTTCGATGACGGTGCCTGCGTTCTCGTGGCCCATGATGACCGGGGCATCCATTAAAGCCATCCAGCCTTCGTCTTCCATGGTTCCTACGTCAGAATGACATAAGCCCACAGCACCTGTTTTTATGACTACATGATCTTTCTCCGCTTTCGGAGTTTCTTTTTCAACCCATTCCAACGGATCGTGTGTTTTGGTGAATTGCCAACCTTTCATGCCAGAACACTCCTTTTCAGATGATTTCCCCTTAAAAGGGGCTGCATCCTATGTTTTTCCGTTCATCAGCACCTTTAAACATCACCAGGTGGGCTTTAAACTCAAATGGATATTGATGAAATGCCTGTAAAATGTGAAACACTGCCCATCTTCGAGTATATTCCACTCAATGAGGGGCAGTGTCTTTCGGTGAGGGACGTTTACTTTAATGTGAAATCAATACGGGTCAACTTCTTCCGAGAGGATATATTCAGGTTCTTCGAATTGATAGTGTACATATTCGATGTCACCGGTAAACTCGAATTCTCCTTTATCTTCGTATGCCGGACTGACAGGATATAACAGGTCTTTACCGACATCAAGCCCTTCGAATGAGATTTTAAACGGCAGTGTTTCAACATCTGCTTCCCCTACTGGTCCATCATTTATATATAACGTACCCTTCCCCTGGTTGTCGCCGGTGTTTTGGAAATTGTACCTGATTTCATTTGCACCTTCTTCAAGGGCTGTTCCGGAGGAGATGGTGTACCTCTCTGCACCGTTATTATATTCATAATGGAGTTCTCCATCTTTGATATAGAATGTATAACCGCTGGCTCTGTTTCCAAGCGCAAGCAACACGCCTTCATCATTTTCCTCAATATCGATCGGGATTGTGATTTCATAATTACGGTCCAGGGTCAAAGGTGAGGCGGATTCACTTAAATGGGACATGCCCGGATAGAATTTGAAGGATTCCCTTGCCCTCAAGTTATCGTCCGGCAAGTTGCCAAGGCCATCCAGAAAGTTTTCTGACAGCGGTAAGGCGCCATTCTTTTCTGCTTCCACATGCCACAAGTCAATCAAATTATCCAGGACTTCTGGATACTCTTCTGCGAGATCATTGAGCTCGGAGAAATCTGAGGACTGGTCAAAGAGTTTCCATCTGTCATCCGCAAAGTCTGTCCCGGGCTCGTGGACTGATACTGCTTTCCAGCCGTCATGGTATATTGTCCTGTGCCCGCTGTGTTCAAAATACTGGGTGTCTTTTCCTGTAAAGGCATCAAGATCATCGAAACTTTCACTGAAGCTGACCCCTGTGATTTCCATTTGTTCGGTGTCATTCATGTAAGCGGGCGGATCAATATTCAAAACGTCATATACAGTGGCAGTCACGTCACTGACATGGGTGAATTGATTCCTGATTTCACCCTTTGATTCGATGCCGTCAGGCCAATGGACGATCATAGGCATACGGATACCTCCGGCATGTGTGGTGCCTTTAAATTCTTCGAATGGTGTATTGCTGACCTGGGCCCATCCGGCAGGGTAGTCGCTGCCTCCCCGCTCTCCACCGATCTCATCCATATTTTCATACATATGATCAAATTCCTGAAGTACTTTATTGTAGGCCATGGCCTGGTTCATCGACCCCTGCTCCCCGCCTGAGAAGCTGGCACCGTTATCGGAAATCAGCATGATGAGTGTGTTGTCCAGTTCTCCCATATCCTCCAGTGACTCCATCAGCTTGCCCACCTGTTCATCGGTATGGGTGAGGAAACCTGCATAAGTCTCCATGAATCTGGCATACAGCTCCTGCTCTTCTTCATTCAGGTCGTCCCAGGCCGGTACGCCTGGCGCTCTTGGTGCCAAATCTGCTTTTTCCGGCAGTATACCCAGCTCTTTTTGTCTTTCAAATCTTTCTTCCCGTATGACATCCCAGCCTTCATCATATTGTCCTTCGTACATTTCGATATACTCTTCAGGCACCTGATGCGGCATATGCTGTGCGCCGAAACCGAGATACATGAAGAAAGGGTCGTCAGGGCGGAGTGAGGCATGATCGGTTATGTACTGGATGCCATTTTCGACGATGTCTTCTGAATAGTGATAATCATCCACATCGGGCACCGGCACGGGACTGTTGTCCCTGTAGAGTTCCGGACGGTACTGGTCTGAAGAATCTTCCAGGTTTCCGTAATATCTGTGGAAGCCTCTGCCGAGCGGCCATCTGTCATACGGGCCGGCCGGGGAAAGCTCCACGGTCGGTGTCATATGCCACTTGCCTAGACCGAAGTTGGTATAACCATTTTCACCAAGGACTTCCGAGACGAACCCCGCTTCTTCAGGTATCTTGGCCCTGCTGTTCGGCTGATTTGCTCCGAAGTCGAAATTGGCTACATTCCCCATACCTACAGCATGGTTGTTCCTCCCGGTCATCAAGGATGCACGTGTGGGCGAACAAACCGGAGATGTATGGAAATTATTGTATTTCAACCCGTTTTCAGCGATTGCATCAATGTTTTGAGTGTCTATTTCCGAACCAAAGCTTCCCAGATCGGAATAGCCGGCATCATCAAGTATGATGTACATTACATTCGTCTTATCATCCGGGTCCACCGCTCCTGAATAATCAGTGTTCCCGCCGCCGGCAGCGCCTGCTGTCTCCCCGCCCAACAGTAAAGCGGCAGAAAGCGCGAGTGTACTTAGCTTTGTAAATTTCCCCACATATTTTTTCCAAGATTTCTCTTCTTTTTTCCTGTAGTTCAAATGAGATACCCCCTGTTTATTATTGAATTGCTCAAAATTATTCCTGAATGTCAGAAACAAGGCGGAAGCCTATATTTCCCGAGGCACTATCGGGTGTATTCTTCGATCTTGCGGCCACCCTGTAGCGGTTGCAGTAGGATTCGTGGCAAAGATATGACCCTCCTTTCATGACACGAAATTCCCCTGATTTTGGTCCTTGTGGATTGCTTCGCCCCCCTCTCTTATGCACACTTTTGGCGAAACGGTCCGAACACCACTCCCAGACGTTGCCTGAGATGTTATATAAACCATATTCGTTTGGAGGGAATGAAGTTGACGGCGCTGTCCCCTTATAACCATCTTCTGAAGTATTGTGCTTGGGGAATTCCCCCTGCCATACATTGCATAAATGCTCATCATCCGGGGTGAGGACATCACCCCACGGGAACTGCTTCCGCTCCAGACCTCCACGTGCGGCATATTCCCATTCCGCCTCGGTGGGCAACCTTTTTCCAGCCCAGCGCGCATATGCCTGGGCATCATTCCAAGACACATGAACAACCGGATGATCCATCCTTTGCCATATATTCGAATCCGGCCCTTCAGGATGTTTCCATGATGCCCCCTGGACCACGAGCCACCATGGGGTCTGCTGAAGCATTCTTTTGACCTTCCTCTTCGTCCGTTCACTTACAAATTGATAGAAGACAAAAGACCATCCGAACACTTCAGCTTCCGTGACATAGCCGGTCTCCTCGACAAACTCCTGAAACCCCTGATTAGTGACAGTGTGGGTATCCATATAAAACGAATCCACTTCAATTTTTCTGGCAGGGCCTTCTCCATCCTCCGGGTAACCCTCTTTACCGTTCGTACCCATGAAGAAGCTTCCCCCGTGAATCAATACCTGATCTTTATTAGTCTTAGCCCTGCAGGAAACTGAATCAACCTTCTCCATTGGGGCCATCACCCCGGTGTCCCCCATGACGTCCTGTCTGCTTGCACTGCAGCAACTGGATTTCCTATACCGCTCGATGTATCCCACTCCTTTCGTCCTTCAAATAAAAAAGCCTGATTACATTTAATATGTAAGCGTTATCAAAAATGTAAACTTAAAATTTATCATACTCATCCCTGGTGTGGAGGTCTACATATTTTCAATGCAAAATTTTCAGATAAATTAGAATGTTTTAACTCTTGATTTTTTAAACGAGCAGTTGTATAGAGGGTGGTGTAAAAGTATCATGACCAAACATGTTATAAGCTGGAAAAAAGCACCGCATCTTAAGACGATACAGTGCTTTTCAATATAAAGGCAGCCAGAATTTGAAGTGGTTTAGGCAAAACCAAACTTAAATCGTATGTAACCTGCCTCTCTTGATCGACACCTGCCGGCATTCTATAATATACACTTTGATGGCGCCGGGAATCCTTGAGGAATTTTCTTTTGAAGCCGGCTGAACTTTGTATATTAGAAAATCCATGTGAGACACTTCAACCTTTTACATATTCTGCATTGCATCCAGAAACTGCATGATTGCCGGGCTGAGAAGTACAACAAAAAGTGCAGGGAATATGAAGAGCACCATCGGGAACAACATCTTCACCGGTGCTTTCATTGCTTTCTCTTCAGCCCGCTGCTTCCTCAGTTCACGGATCTCCTCTGTCTGGACACGCAGTACCGTAACCATGCCGATACCGAGCTTTTCTGCCTGTATGATGCTGAATACCAGGCTTTTCAACTCTTCGATCGGCAGTCGCGAAATCATTGCCGTCAGGCCTTCTTTTCTTGTTCTTCCAAGCCGGACCTCTTCAAGCACAAATTTGAATTCATCCGACAGTACACCGGGCTTTTTCGCTACGACTTTACTGAGTGCAGCATCGAAACCGAGTCCGGCTTCCAGGCTGATCGTCAGCAGATCCAGGAAATCCGGTATTTCTTTCAGTGCCTGGGACTGTCGTTTCTTTGTCTTAATATTCATATTCAACTTTGGAATTGTGATTCCGGCGCCGATACCTGTCAAAATGAGCAGTATGCCATGGAAGGCGGTGATGCTAAAAAAGACCGTCACCAGAATGGATAGAGCGACCAGGAGACCTGAGAGTATCCACTGCATCATTTTGAACTCAACCGGGCTGAGTTGTAATCCCGCCTGCAGCAGGCGGACTTCCATCTTATCCACTTTCTCCTTGGCCAGCCTTTTTTGGAATCTCTTCTTTAAGCTCTTCCATCCCGGCTTGATCATTCTGTCCATGAACGAAGCGTCCTCCATGTCGATGCTCACATCCTCAGAGACATCTTCATCAGGAAAATAAAGCGCTATGCGTCCAGGAATCATTCGATTTCCATATGCAGGAATGGAAAAAGCTGCATAGATCATCAAAGTGATGGAAATAAAGAAACTGAGCATTAAAAACAGCATATCTACACCTCTATCATAGTCATTTTACGGATGAACACGAAACCGATCAGTTCAGAGACGAGCGCTCCGATAAGCAGTATGCGTCCAATCGGTTCAGTGACAAGCAGACTCATATATTCGGGGTTGATGATATAGAGCAGTATGCCGACAACCACCGGAAGCAATCCGATGATCAGACCTGAAAGTTTCCCCTGCGCAGTCAGCGTACGGAGCTGGTTCTCTATCTTCGTCCGTTCACGGATCGTCTCCAGTATCTTATCAAGGAGATATACGAGGTTCCCCCCGACCTGCCGCTGAATCATTATGGATTCGACCAGCATATCGAGTTCCGCACTCGGCATCCGGCGCTTCCAGTCAACGAGAGCATCTTCCAGTCTTGTCCCATACTGGAGCGTCTTCAACACATACTGAACTTCTTCCTTCATGGGGGAATATGACTCCTCCTCGACCATCTGAAGTGCCTGAAGCAGACTGAATCCCGCTCTCAGAGAACCGCTGATTGAAGTGATCATTCCGGGAAGTGCTTCATTGAATTGCTTAATGCGATTGCGCTTCTTTCTTTCAAGGAGAATGCGCGGCACGAAGTATCCGAAAAGTGCCCCCATGACGGCCAGGATGAAATTGTTTGAAGTCATGTATAATATGCCGCCGGCTATAATGAAGGCCATCACCCTGAAAGCAGTGAACTCTTCCACCTTCATCAACACACCCGCTGCAGTGAGTTCATTTTCCAGGATTTCACGCTTCCTGCTCTTCTTCCCTCTTTTGACAAGCAGATTTTTAAGGGCGGTATTGCTGTTCTTCAGGCTGACTTTCAAGGAGAAGAGTTCTCCTGATTGCACATCTGCCGGGGTTCTGGCAGCTGAGACAGCCATAAAAGTGAGAAAGATGGTCATGAAAGTACCTGTTATCATAATGACTTCCATTCAATCACTCCTTCTCCATGAATAGGGCAGCAGGCATCTGGATACCTTCCTGTTCAAGTTTTTCGTAGAATTGGGGACGGATGCCTGTTGGCATCAGCTTACCGATGATCTTTCCATCCTCACTGATACCGCTTTGCTTGAAGATGAATATATCCTGCAGAACGATGACATCCCCTTCCATACTCTGCACTTCCGTAATGCTGGTGATCCGCCTCGTCCCATCGTTGAGCCTGCTCTGCTGAATGATGACATGCAGGGCACCAGCAATCTGCTCACGGATGGCCTTGATCGGCAAATCCATGCCGGCCATAAGCACCATCGTTTCAAGCCGCGACACCATATCACGCGGACTGTTCGAGTGACCCGTTGCGAGTGAGCCGTCATGTCCGGTGTTCATCGCCTGAAGCATGTCGAGGGCCTCTCCACTCCGCACCTCACCAATGACGATACGGTCCGGACGCATACGGAGGGAGTTCCTTACCAGGTCCCTGATAGAGACGGCGCCTGTACCTTCGATGTTTGCCGGCCGTGTTTCGAGCGAGACCACATGTTCCTGGCCAAGTTGTAGTTCAGCTGCATCTTCAATGGTCACGATACGGTCTTCATTGGAAATGAAAGAAGATAATACATTCAATGTCGTCGTCTTGCCGGAACCCGTACCACCGCTCACGAAAATATTGAGTTTGCCTTCCACACAGGCCTGGATGAATGCTGCCATCTCTTCGGTCAATGTACCGAAGCGGATGAGGTCATGTATCGTAAATGGGTCTTTCGCAAATTTCCTGATTGTGATTGTCGGCCCTCCAAGTGCAAGCGGGGGAATGATTGCATTGACACGCGAACCGTCCTTCAGTCGGGCATCCACCATCGGGCTGCTTTCATCCACCCTCCTTCCAAGCGGCGAGAGAATTTTTTCAAGTACCGCCATGACATGGTCATCATCCCTGAAAGTGACATCCGTCAAGGATAATTTCCCCTTGCGTTCCGCATAGACGTGTTTCGGTCCATTGACCATCACCTCCGAGACATCTTCGTCCAGAAGCAGTGGGTTGATCGGACCATAGCCTGTCAGATCATTATTCAGTTCAGCCTTCAGTTTCTCGATGTTCCTGATATTCTGGATATGGTCATTCTCCTGGAGGATATCCTGGATGATTTCATCCATGTCCAGGACGATGTCCTCAATATCCTCATCCTTGCGTTCTTTCAGGATGAACTTCAGTGTCAGATTTTTCAGCTCCAAGTATTCAGCATCAGGTTCATTGATGGTTTTAGGCACCGGCTTTCCCACTTTTTCCTGCTTTATTGGAGGTGGGCCAGCATCTGTCTGGTCTAATGGTATGACGTCCATCGGAGCATTTTTGTCAGAACTGATGTCATTATCACCTTTTGTCTGTAGTCTGGCTAAAAGGCTCATACTTCAATCACCTGCTTTCTGGCTTTCATCCCGTTAAGATGATTGGAGATCTTCCTGATGCTTTTCGAAAAACGGTGTCTCGGTCTGCTTGTTACAAAAGGGGCACCACGGTCCAGTGAATAGGATATTTCTTTCAATGCATAAGGCAGGTGGAATACCTTCTCCTGTGTCATCTTCAGATGGTCATGTAATTTCTTCGTTTCCATCAATGTGGGAATGGTATATTTATTGACAATAAGATTGGTCTTCTTCCCATGACCGAGTGCATCAAGCGTCTCCACCATGAGGCGCGTATTCTTCAGGGCAGCGATGCCCGGTGTTGTAACGACCATGATATGATCAGCCATATCCATCAGCACCATATTCTGTTCAGTCAGTCCATGGTGCGTTTCCACGATGATCAACTCGGCCTGGGATTTCAAATTTCTAATTGCCAGGGAGAGGTCCTCTGCATCCACGAGGTCAGCATACTCCGGGCGCATCGGTGCAGGAAGCAGCTTCACGCCTGAAGCGTGCATTGTGCAGAATGTATGGATATTCTTAAAATCATTGCGTTCAACTGCTTCCTTGATGCTGATGCCGGGTGTCAGATCGAGTGCCAGCGCCATATCACCGAATTGCAGATCGCCATCCACAAGTATCGTACGCTTCCCCTGAGCCTGCATCGTCAGGGCGAGGTTCGTCGCAACGACAGTTTTGCCCGCACCGCCCACTGCACTTGCCACCAATATGATTTCAGCGGTCATAGCCACCACACCTTTCTTATATCATTCATTCTCAAGCTTAATTATACGGCTGCTGATCCAGCCCTGATGTCCCGATTTCGTTTCCACATGCATCCAGACACGGCCGTCGATATCAGTCTCTTCTTCGTTCTTCGTGACGAGGGTGTCCCCTGCATCCACCACTGTAAGCACATCGGCTTCAAGGGAAGGGCCGCTTCTGACGTGTGCCCGCTCAGGGAGCACGATCATATCCGGTGAATCCGATGTTTCAGACGCGTTTTCGGATGCCTCTTCGCTTTGGGATTCGGATTCGTCTGCCGGCATTTCCGAAGCTTCAGCTTTTCCTTCAACGATATCTTCAGCAGTCTTCAATCTGCTGCTCAAAATCAGCTGCAGACTGCCCCGTCCACTCGCATCGACGACACCGACCGCATCTTCCTGTGTCATTTCCAGCGTCACAGCTACATATTCCGCTGCAGCTTCACCTTCTGCCTTTTCACTCATGCGCTGACCGACTGCCAGCACATTCACATCCGAAAATATTATTTCTGCAGGAGGCCCTGCTTCCGATCCCTCATCGGATGCTGAAAGTACCACATCCACCCGGTCTCCGGGTTCGATCATGTTGGATACAGATTTTACATAGTCCACACTGACCGATACAGCCCTGTACCCCTCAGCCACTTTTTTGGATACCATATCCGCCTGCTCCTCCTGTTCGATGCGCTGAGTGAGCAACACTTCACCCGAAGCAAGTGATGCGTTTGTGTATTCCCCGATCGCTTTACTTTTGTCCCTGATCGCGGAAGGATGCATTTCCGATTCGCGCACTTCAATCATTTTAAGGTTTTCCTCTGTAAGCTGCATGTTCTCTTCGATATCCACAGCGACAGCAACCACCTGGGTCATCACAGGCTGCTCCGTCTCGGTCGCGCCAGTCTGCTGCATGAATATGTAGAAGGCGCCTGTCGTGAGCAACCCGGACAGTATCGCCAGCATCAATATTTTTTTCGGTTTCATTACATTCCACCTACCGTGTCAATTTAATCGTGTATGCACCACGGTCCAGTGGTGCGTCTGAATCTGATTCTCCCGCTCCGACCCTCTTGATGAAGATGCCGCTGATCGAGTCATCATTCGAGTCCATCGGATTAGCAAGATAAAAATAGGCAAACCCTGTTATTTCCACACTTTTGACTTGTTTCCCACCATCACCCAGCGGTTTGTATACCGGGATCAGCATGATCCTCGAACAGTCCCGCTGTTGGTAGTCTCCAGCCGGATAAGGACAGTTGTTTATTCTGTAGTTGACGCCTTCTCTGGTTGCTCCAGCGATGTTGCCGGTCTGGGTGTTGATGACATCCCCTACTTTGAGTTTTTCATCAAAGCCATATTTGAGGGATTCCCCATATGATTTCGCTCCAGGGCCATCCAATGCCAGTATGCCGAAGTTCCCCGTCTCGGAATCTCCTGCATCCACCTTCAATGTATAGGTGTCCCCATAGACGATCTCCATCGATTCATCCAACCCCAGCGGCACAGTACCAACGCCTGCCGTCATGGCGTGCAATCCGGCTTTTGCATCAGCACCGATCATTACGCTGTTGAGTCCAAACAATGATGAAAAGAAGAGAGGGACTTCCCGTCCGACTCCGACATGGAGTTGGGTGTCACCTTCCATATTGGAGAAGAGGAGACTGTCGGATTCCCCGTGACTTGTGAGGATTTCATCCACTACCTGGTTCACCTTCCCACTCGAGTTGGGCAGTTCCTGCGCTCCTGAAAGTGCTGCAGCATTTGCCGTCTTCTGCAAGTGGCTTTTTGTGATGTAGAGTTGTCCTCCATCGACGACAAGGCCAAGCATTGCAAGTGCGAGCATCATACCGAGTATCATGAGGAGAAAGGCGTTTCCCTCCTCCTTTTTTAAAAAGAATCTCATTCCATCACTCCACCCTCGTCGTCGAACTTGTTTTCACCGTGAAAGGAATGGCATAGTCCCCAAGCGGATTGAAAATCTGCTCAGGGTAGGTGATTTCCACGGTGACATAAGTTCCCGGGTCTTTTTCTCCTGCCGGAGACACACTTACGCTGAGTTGTGATGCATCACCTGCATTAAAATTGTCGATTGCATAGGACCTCACCATCTCATCCGACTCCCCAAGACCCGCCATGCGTGCTGCGTCCTGGGTCACGAGTTCCAACTGCAGCTGGGAATGGACGGCCCGCCCGAAATCGACAACACCGATGAGCAGAAAAAAGATAAGGGGCACAAGAATCGCGAATTCCACAGTCGATTGGCCACTCTCACGTTTCATCATAAAAACTCCACATCCATCAGGAGTGCCATGGCGGCGCCTCCAGCAATAGCGACTCCGTAAGGCATGCCTACGCCAAGTGATTTTTTGAAGCCGCCACGCATCACAATGACTAAAATTGCGAGCATCGCTCCGATGACTGCCGTATATATGAACGATTCCAGAACAAAGCCACTGCCTTTGAGTGCGCCGATTAGGCCGAGCAGTTTGACATCACCTGCTCCCATCCCGCCCAGAATATAAGGGATGAGCAGAAGTGCAAATCCAGCAGCAAATCCGAGTAAAGATTCGCCGAGGCCACTGATACCTTCAATTGCGATGTTCATACCAAATGCAATCAACAGCGAGGGGAATATTACTTTGTTGTATATTTTCCTTTTGCGGAGATCTGTGACTACACAGACTGCAAGGACGACAATCAAAAAGATATTAATCAGCATACATCCTCATCCTTCCATTCAATCTTTTTATAAAAAAACAGACCCATCAACGAATATGGGTCTGCAGAAGAAGTGCTTAAGGTGTCTTAAGCGCCACCGATTGCGCCTGTTATCGAGTCGACGATATTTTGAAAAATAGCAGTGAATTGATCTGTAAGCAGTGCAAAAGCAACGACGATTACGACAACGAGCATTCCCAAAATCAGACCGTATTCCGTCATGCCCTGTCCTTCTTCTTCTAAAAATAAACCGTTAATGAAATTCATCATATGTATTTCCTCCTCAATTATATTGGCGTGCTTCCAAGTTACAGTGCGATATCCGTTAAACAAACCCGATGGTGTCACCAGTTGAGATTTCATTTCCAAGCGTTCCTGCAGGCAATTCGATGACCGAACGGGCTTTTTTGAACCTTCCGCCAATCTTTCCTGGTTTCAGGCACTTTTCAATTCCGACCACTTCGTTTTCTTCATTTACATAGATGACATCAATATCGAATTTCATGAAGAAAGTATGTATTGAACTGCAGGGCTGAAGATGAAGTGCTGCATCCGGGCTCATGTCCTTTTTGAACATAAGTCCTTTGAACCTGGACCAAAAATCATGTGCCTGCTTTATATCACTTGCGATGACGCTACCTGTTGTACAATTGATCAGCTGCATCTGAATGAAGTCTCCTTTGGTGCCCCAGCGTTTTGCTGTGCGGTTTACAATTAATAGTATGTCTTTAAAATTGCTATGGAGATATCCCCCATCATTCTTATTTTGAGATGCAGGCGTCCGAGTAAGAACATCTTCCTATAAAGGTAGGAGTGGAGTCCTACCGGCATGAATCTGGGTGTATTTCTCGGGGACGAATGTAAAAAGACAGGGAATGTGTTCACATTCCCTGTCTTTTAGACGTTTTACAATTTCATTTGTCATGGGCCAATTTCAAACTCTGTGGATGCTTCCGGCTCCCGATAACGGTAAAGATCATCCCCGGGTCCTTGAAGCTGTTCAATGATGCCCTGCTTCTTAAACAGGGCGATGACCGGTTCCAAATTCTCTCTGGTTTCGCCCAGACGCACTGCAAGGTCGTCGAGCGAATGGGTGGACTGTGGATTGGATTGAAACAACATCAAACATTCCATTTGTAAAGGGAGGATCATCCTGTTATTCATCCCTTCGCCTCCTCTAATCTGGCAATCGTCCTCCCAGCTGGGTGTCAATCACCTTTTTTGTACCTCATATCATAATTTAAATGTGGGTGCGTCCTAATAATAACCGGCTTTCATTAAACAGTATATCCGCTTCTGGTCCCATTTGCTCAGGTCGTATCTTCTAATGTGAGTGTATTGTCCTATATACTTTTGAAATGGCATTCGCCCTGTCTGATACACCAAGCTTATGAAAGATTTTTGTGACATGATTTTTTACTGTATGCGTACTGATGTACAATAACTCTGCAATTTCCTGATTGGTCTTTCCTTCCGAGATAAGTATGAGCACTTCACGTTCCCTTGGTGAAAGGTTTTTCATCTTTTTGACTGCCCCGGAGACCGCCTTGGCTTCCCCGCTTTCGGAGACATCAGATAAATCGAATTCAGACTCAGTGACATGAGTCGTTCTCACCAGCGAGGAGAATATTTCAAACACTTCTGAATCCATTTTTTCCAGGCGGGCTGCATCCTCAGTGCTCTGCTTTATGGCATAAACAAGGCAGAGGGCATAAATGTAGCCCGCGGTCCCCCATCCCCCTACAGCTGTGTCAGAAGAATCTTCTGGATTAAGTATGGCATTTCCTGTTTCCATTATTGATGCGGCCTCACTGTCAGGAAACATTTTATGCACAAAAGAGGGTGAGTAATAGGAAAGCTGGCATGCCAGTACTACAGATTTTGCGATTTCTGAAGAAGACTCCAACCGGCCGGTTATGACTGCTGCAAGTTCAGCGCTTTCCTTCGAGCGTCTGTAAGCCTCCCCATCGAACTCGGACACTGCCAAATGCAGGGCTTCGGCTTTCTGTTCCTGTATACCATTGTCACTCCGTTCTGCAAGTTGAAGTGAGACACTTCCGATGATGGAGAGCGTCTGCAAAAAAGCGAGGTTTTCCTCCATCCCCGTGTTTCCCGCCCCGGGCACAGCTACAGAGAGTATTCCCATCATTTCACGACCATATGAAAGTGGGCATTCAATCACTTCCCTGCCGTTTGGCATCACTTCAATCTGTGGCTCATTGGTTTCACCTGCGGGAAATCGGGACAGGTGGGCAGTCCGTTCCATTATGCTTTTCACGTACTCATTGATATCCCCCTTGTAATTGCCGCGGGTGATCAGCCGGCCTGTATCATTTTCCCTGTCTTTGATGACGATGGATGAGAAAGCCCCTTCTACAAGGTTGATGCTTATATCAAGTAAAATGAGGATCGTGCGTCTCGGGTCCGGTGTTGAAGCCATCAGGCTGCCTATATCAATGAGTGAAGTCAGCCGGCTCAGCTGTTGGGAATTCTCCCGGCGCAATCCCTTGATGGTCAGGCTGGATTCCACGAGCGTCGCAATCGTTTGTGCTGTGTTTTTGGTGGAGTCGGTAACTCTCCCCTTGGTGAAGCTGCCGCCAAATAGTACAGAGTGTGTGTCATCATGTATTTCCAATAAATCTGTAAAGAGGAACATCGGCTGCTTATCCAGGGAAGAAAAAAGTCTGGAGCGTCTGTCCCCGGAGATTTCTTCCCAGTATAACCTTTCCCCTGTCAGGGCGGTTCTGCCCAAAAATCCTTCTCCTGCAAGAAACCGGGCGCCTTGGAGCGCCCCCTCCTCCTCTCCTTTTATTTTTGTAATAGTATATATATCTTCTCCCGTCTGTTCAGCCAAGCCCAGGAACTCAATATCCCCCCCTGCAGCGATCACTTGTGAGAACAATTCGATGACCGGGTCTTTCGTGGTCTGTATATGACTTCTCCACTCGTCGGTGAAAATTTCGGTCACGGGGGTCACTTCTTCATGTCGAAGACACAATGAAGCTATTTGTGCCACTTTCTCGATCAGTCCCAACCATTCATCCTTATTCGCCTCGGCCAGTATAGGGGTGGGGCGTTCCCTGTCAGGATCGCTTTCATCCAGTAGTTGTTTTGAATCCTTATCTCCTTCCACCAGAACACCCGCCCATAAATAATAGGATGGGCTTTCGTCGGTAGGTACCGGGGAAGCCATTATAAACAGACCTGATTGAATCTCATAAGTGAGCGCTTTGCTGAGGCTTTCATTATGCATAAGGATTGAGCGGATTTCACACAGAAGCTCCTCCTCTTTTCCCAACAGTCTTTTACACAGGATGAGATCATCTTCTGCTGAAGTGATCACTTCCCCTTTACTGTCTGTCAGAAAAAAAGTGAGGCCATACTGGGTGGCAAAAGTCTTCTGCACTTTTTCAATCAATTCAATCGAAGAAATCATAGTCCCCCTGCCTTTCATGCTGATTTTCCTGAATGTTTCAAGGTCACTCGTTTTTATTTATCGTTCTTCTATATTTAAATAACCGGCAGGGAGCCATAAAGAAGGTCAGAATCAAGTTCAGCTTTCTTTATACTAAAGAAATGAATTGAGAAGCAACATCGCAATGTTTTAAGCCAGTAATTGTAAAGATCATATGAAATGAATTTACTTCTAGGACCCCCGAAGCATTTATCTGCCGGTTAAAATAATGTTTTTATCATATACGTCCCATAACGGCATTTATAAATACCATGAAGCAAGCATATTATTAAATAAATATCCAAAATTCAAAAAGTTATTCATTTAATAATAGATGAACCATTTAGATTAATCGACTATTAAGATACAGAATAATATAAAAATATTCATATTGGAAGGCCTTACGCTTTTTTAAACATACGATTTCCTGTTTCTCCTCAAAACTTCTGCGTCGGACCATTAAAAAACCTCCTAAGTCTACAGATTTTAAATTTTATCTGTAAACCTAGGAGGTCACACCTTATAAGGGGGCCGGGTTTTAAAATTAATGATGAATCCCAAAAAAATAGATACATGCAGGGCTGAATCGGCCTATGACCAGCTGCTCATTCCGCCCCTGACATTGTAGATCTTGTTGAAGCCCATCTTCTTGAGCATTTTTGAAGCTCTCGCACTTCTCATACCGCTCTGGCAGATGACGACGACTTCCTTGTCCTTATCCAGCTTATCCGCCTTGCCTGAAAGGCTCTGAAGTGGAATATTTTTGAAAGGTTCACGGTGGTTGGCCTTATACTCACCCGGCGTACGCACGTCGATGAATTGGACATCCTTATCATTGAACTTACTCTTAGCATCCTCCACGCTGATATTGGTGATGCCCTTCGCCGGCATGAAACGGCTGGCGATCAATACGACGATTACGGCGATTAAAATCCATGTGATCAAATCCATTATGAGTCACTCCTGAACATTCATATTTTGAAGGCTTGTGAGGCGAGGGGGCTATTCTGTCTTTCCTTCCCATTTGGACATGCCGTCTTCCATATTCGTGACATCATAGCCTTTAAGGGAAAGTATTCCACTTGCTTTGCTGCCTCTTCTGCCTGCGTTGCATGTGACATAATGATGTTGGTCCTTGTCGATTTCGTCCAGACGTTCTTCAAGTTCGCCCAGCGGGATATGTTTTGCACCCGGGATCTTCCCTTCGGCGACTTCATTGTCTTCCCTGACGTCAATGATGTTCACCTCTTCTCCTGAAGTCAACTTCTGATTGAGTTCTTTCGCGGTAATCCGTTTCATTTTAAATACCTCCAAATTTTTGAATATAGGATGACTTTATCCATAAGCAGAGTCCAACACTGACCGGTGTCATGAATGGAATGCTCAATGATCCGTTTGTAACGATTATATACCTTCAGGGTATATTATCAAGCGTGATGCATCATTTGTTCAAGCCTTAGCCGGGTCCTGGACCGAAGCAGCCAGGGGCTGATGCATGCAGATCATTACAGCTTTCAACTTTCTCCGTATAATATCCCTTCTGTCTTGCAATGATCGTATGGACTGCCGAAAATGATATTCGAATATGCTATGATTAACATTAAATAAGACTAGCGGAAGTGATGGAAATGGGCATAAAAAGGAAAAAAGTATATGAAGAAATAGTGGACATCATCATGACGGATATAAAATCGGGTGAGATGAAACCGGGCGACAGGCTGCCTTCCATCACGGATATGGCAAAGACATATCAGGTGTCTTCCGCCTCTGTCAGGGAAGCGTTGAACAGTCTCAGGGTCATGGATATCGTGGAAGTGAAACATGGCCAGGGGTCGTTCATCAAGGAAAAGATGCCGCTCGGTTTTGAGCAGAACTTTGAGATCATCACCCGTTCGGATATAGAAAACCTTTTGGAGTTGAGGAAGATCATCGAAGTGGGCAGCGCGAGGGCGGCTTCACAAAAGGCCGGTAAGGAAGGCCTCCGGAAAATCAGGGCGGCACTGGATAAGATGTGGGCGGCCCTGGAAAACAATGACCTTGGTGAACAGGCGGATTATGAATTTCATATCAGCATCGCGGAAGCGACGGGCAATCCGCTGCTGGTCACCCTGCTCGAAGATGTGTCGGAAACGATGATCCGCACGATGAAGGAAACGCGGCGGATCTGGCTGTATGAAGAGCAGAAATCCATCCAGAAGATTCATAATGAACATGAACTGATTTACGAAGCCATTCAGGCAGGTGATGAAGAAGAGGTTGCGAAGCATATGTACAATCATCTCATCGGGGTGGAAGATGTGCTGCTGGAGCATTACTGAGGAAGGGGATCCTTAATGAACCAATAAAAACAGGTCGGCTGAAAATTTAAGGCATCGTCATGAATTAGAACCTCCGATATAAGGATGTTCTAATTTTTTAATATCTGGCCAAAGTCCAGGTGACCCCCTTGACATATGGAAAGCGGTTACATATACTCGATATATCTTTAGGTCATCTGATGACCAGATGTCATAAGTTTTGGAAAGCAAGGGGGAGTTTCATGCTGGTCTTTTTAAGTCTGTTACCAATTTTATCGATATTTTTCTTTTTGGTCATTTTGAGGTGGTCGGCCAAAAAAGGGATGCTGTACAGTTTCATCCTCACGATTTTAATTGCCTTCTTCGGATGGCAGATGGGCGTCATAGAAATCGCCGCTGCTTCTTTAAAAGGGGTCATGACAGCGCTTGAAGTCGGTGTCATCGTATTCGGGGCGGTGTTATTGCTCAACATGATGAAGGTGAGCGGTGCCGTGGATACCATCCGTTCTTCATTCACAAGCATTTCACCGGACCGGAGGGTTCAGGCGATCATCGTCGCGTGGCTTTTCGGTACATTTCTGGAAGGTGCAGCAGGGTGGGGTGCACCTGCAACCATCGTCGGGCCGTTGCTGATCGCCCTTGGTTTTCCGGCACTCGCTGCCGTCATCATCGCACTGATGCTCCAGTCCACACCTGTGTCATACGGTGCCGTGGGCACTCCGATATTGGTCGGTGTCAATACGAGCGTTGAAAACCAGCCGGTGGTCAATGATTACCTGGCGCGTGAAGGCATGGAATTATCTCAGTTCATTTTCGACGTGGGCGCCCAGGTGTCCATATTCCATGCGATGATCGGCTTGTTCATCCCCCTGTTCATGTCGGCGATGCTGACCAGGTTCTTCGGGAAGAACAAAAGCTTCCTCGAAGGTCTGGCCGTCTGGCCGTTCGCCATTTTTGCCGGTCTCGCATTCGTCATACCCTACTCATTGACTGCAAACATGCTGGGGCCGGAATTCCCGTCACTCATCGGGGGGTTGGTTGGAATGCTGATCGTCATACCGCTTGCGAGGAAAGGATTCCTCATGCCGAAGGATACATTCGAATTCGAGTCACAGGATAAGTGGCCGTTGTCGTGGATGAGTGACATTTCAACTGAAGCGAACGCAAGCCGGAATATTTCAATGTCGAAGGCGTGGCTGCCATATGTACTTGTGGCACTGCTCCTCGTAGCCACCAGAATTGAAGCGCTCGGATTGAATGCGATCGTTTCCGCATGGCAGATATCATTCGATGACATATTGGGTACCGGAATCAACCACAGCCTCTCACCGTTGATGATCCCGGGGGTGGTCTTCATCCTGGTCGCCATCGCCACCGGATTCATCCACAAAGTGGATTTCAAAGGGATGGGCAGTGCGTTTAAAGTATCCTGGAAAACGATCCTGTCCGCCATGGCGGCGCTGATCGTTTCTGTGCCGCTCGTTCAGGTGTTCATCAACTCGGGCATCAATGATGCGGGATATGAATCGATGCCGCTGATTCTTGCCCATGCGGCTGCAGGATTGTTCGGGGACGGCTGGCCCCTGGTCTCCCCTGCCATAGGTGGACTGGGCGCCTTTGCAGCAGGCAGCAACACCGTCAGTAATATGATGTTCGGGCTGTTCCAGTTCGGGGTCGCGGATGAGATCGATGTGAGTCCGCTGGTCATCGTCTCACTGCAGGCGGTGGGTGGTGCTGCAGGGAATATGATCTGTGTCCATAATGTGGTGGCTGCGAGTGCGGCTGTAGGCCTGATAGGCAAAGAAGGTTCCGTCATCACCAAATTATTGATACCGACCGCATTTTACATCGTTTTTGCCGGAGCGATCGGCTATGCTTGGGTCAACAGCATCGGTTTCAATGCCGGCACCCTCATCATTGCGGTGATACTGCTCACCATCATCACAGGTATACTTTACTCTTATAAGAGAATGAGGAAAACAAAGGAAAGTTATAAATGGAAAGAAGGATGAATATGGATAATGCAAAACCTAAAAAAGTCATATTAATCGGTGCCGGCATCATGAGCGCAACATTCGGTACATTTTTGAAAAATGTGGAACCCGACTGGAACATCAAATTGTTCGAACGGCTGGATGCACCGGCAATGGAAAGTTCGCACGGACAGAATAACGCCGGCACGGGTCATGCGGCATTATGCGAGCTGAATTACACGGTCGAACAGGAAGACGGTTCTGTAGATATAGAGAAGGCCAAGGAAATCAATGAACAGTTCGAGATATCGATGCAATTCTGGTCCTATCTGGTCAGGAATCAACATATTGATGATCCCCGGGCTTTCATCCGTCCCCTGCCCCATATCAGTTTTGTATATGGCGAAGATAATGTGAATTTCCTGAAGAAGCGGTATGAAGCACTCTCCCCGCTTCCGATGTTCGAAAGCATGGAGTATTCCGAAGATCATGAGGTGCTGTCAGAATGGATGCCGCTGATGATGGAAGGACGCGCGGCCGAGGAACGTGTTGCGGCAAGCAGGATGGACGGCGGCACTGATGTCAACTTTGGTGAATTGACGCGGAAAATGATGGGTGATATCAACGGACATGAGAATGCCGAAGTCCACTACCGTCATGAAGTGGCTGATTTCAGGCAGATGAAGAACGGCCAGTGGGAAGTGAAGGTGCGGAATCTTGAAAATGATACGGTTGAATATCATACAGCGGACCACATCTTCATCGGTGCGGGGGGCCATGCCATCCCGCTGCTGCAGAAGACGGGCATACCGGAGAGCCGGCAGCTTGGTGGATTTCCGATCAGCGGCACGTTTCTGGTCTGCAACAACCCGGAAGTCGTCGACCGCCACGACGCGAAAGTATACGGCAAAGAGCCGAAGGGCACACCGCCGATGACGGTGCCCCACCTCGACAGGCGTTATCTGGAGGACAAGACAAGCTTGTTGTTCGGTCCATTTGCAGCGATCGGACCGAAGTTTCTGAAGGAAGGCTCCAATATGGATCTTTTCAGGTCCCTTAAATCGAATAATATACTGACGATGCTTTCTGCAGGTGCGAAAAATGGATCACTGGTCAAATATTCCATCCAGCAGGTGATGATGGATAAGGCAGACCGGATGAAGGAACTGCGCAAATTCGTGCCGGATGCAAAAGATGAGGATTGGGATCTGCATGTTGCCGGAAAACGCGTGCAGGTCATCAAGGATACCGAAGCACACGGCCGCGGATATATACAGTTTGGAACAGAAGTCGTGCATTCCGGGGACAATTCCGTCATCGCTTTGCTCGGGGAGTCGCCGGGCGCATCCGTCTCGGTATCGACGGCGCTCGAAGTCTTCGAGAAGAGCTTTTCCGAATACATTGACAAATGGACGCCGAAAATCCAGGAAATCATCCCTTCCTACGGTCGATCACTGATCGAAGACAGTGGACTACTGCAGGAAATAAGGGAATCCACCACCCGGGATCTGGAACTCTGAATATATGGACATTCATCCGTATCATCCAAAAGCCGGATGATGCGGGTTTTATTGTGTGCCGTCGCTGTACGGACAATCAAATTTGAACGCCTTGCCGGGGAACCTGTCAATTATAAAAAGGAATGATATGTGCCGGAAAAGGGTACGTGGAAAATAAAAGGAATGTGGCATCCTGAGTTTCACCACTCTGCCCATTCCTGTCAAGATGCCCTGATATAAGGAGGATTGCATGAATATATTAAGAAACGATCAATATTTCCGGTATGGTGATGAAGACTTCCGCGTCGGTACGAGGCGTCCGGGCCTGGCCTTCCAGGATTTCGCCCGTGAAGATTATGCTTTCGGCCCCCTCAGCCGCTTCGACCATGTGCATCTGGCCGAAGACTACCTCATAAAGATGCACCTGCATCATAATGATGAAATACTGAGTTATATTTACAAAGGTGAGATGCTCCACCGCGATACAGAGGACAACAAAGTACTGTTGACGCCGGACAGACTGATGGTGATGAATGCAGGACACGAGTTCCATCACGAAGAATCGACACCGCATGCAGACAATGAGATGCTGCAGATACTGATCCGTCCTGAAGAAGAAGATCTGCAGCCCGACGTGCAGTTTTGGGAGCGGGAAGTCAAGTCCGATTCCAAGTGGAACCTCATCGCCGGTCCCCGATCAATGAATCCGCCGATGGTGGTGCGCAATGAAGTTGCTGTATTTGATTTGCATGGCAAAGCGGGCGATGAAATCCGGATTCCAACCGAGGCGTCGATGACACCGTGGCTGTACGTCATGGACGGGCGCACTGAAGTTTCGGGTGAACCGCTTGATAAGGGCGATGGCATCACAGGCAGTGCTGACGAATTGAAGACTGTGAAGCTGAACGAAGATGCAACCCTCGTGTTGTTCCTGGTGGAACTTGATGCACCGATGACGCTGAAAGGCAACTTCAGCGGCCATAAACGCAACAGTATGAAGCGGTATCAGAAATAGAAGCGGTTCATAAAACCCCCAAAGTCCTAATGGCGGACTTTGGGGGTTTTAAGCCTGTAAATCATTTTACGGGCACTGTAAACCAGAAAGTGTTGATGCCGTCTTCTGACGAGACCCCGGTTTCACCCTCATGCTTATTGATGATCTCTTTTACGATTGCAAGGCCGAGGCCGCTGCCGCCCGTACCGCGGTTTCTGGAAGTGTCGAGGCGGTAGAGCCGTTCAAATATACGTTCTCTTTCGTCTGCAGGTATGAGAGGCCCCGGTCCGCTGACCGACACTTGATAAAAGCCATTCTGCATCCTGCCCTTCACTGCTATGGGGGCAGTGCCATGATGATGGTTCACCGCATTATCGATCAGGTTCGTGACCACCTGCTGCACACCATCGGCATTCATTTTGAAGTTGTAATCCTCCATGTCAGTCATCAATGGTATATTGTTTCTTTCAAGCTCAAGCTGGAACATCTCCACACATTGCTCTGTCAGTTCTGCAATATTCATGAGATCCAATTTCGTATAATGATGCGACGCCGTCTCTCCCCACTCTTTTAAAAGTTCCATCTGCTCGGTCATCTCGGTGAGGCGTTTTGATTCATTCAGCAGTGCATCGTACAATTCTTCATCGCCCTGGATATCACCGTCCCTCAGGGCTTTCAAATAGCCATTCAGGTTGGTGAGGGGCGTCCGGAGTTCATGTGAGAGGTCGGAGACCAGTTTATTGCGGTCCGCATCATTTGATTTGAGCTGGGCGACCAATCCGTTGAAATGACCCGCAAGTTCCCCAATCTCACCTCGGGCGGAGACGGAAACGGGGTCCGGATACTCCCCCTCCCTCATCTGTTTGGTGGATTCAATGAGCTTCTGGACGGGGTTGACCAGCTTTTTCGTCACATAGTACTGGAGCAGGCTGCCGGAGACGATCGTCACTGAAATGAAGATGAGCAGGTAGTTGAAGAGGAGCGAATTGAACCGGGCCTGCTGGAGGTCATTCAGGCCGCCCATCGAACCAACCAGGGCGCAGGCCGTATTGTAGATGGCCAGTCCGCTTAAAAGTATAGCGGCAGTGATTACAATGATGTTCAAAGTCGACAGCCGCCACAGGAAATCCTGCGGCGGAAATTTCCTGATCATTCTACTGAACGACAAATTTATACCCCATTCCCCGGACGGTTTGTATACGCTGCGGGCTGGAAGTATCTTCTTCAATTTTTTCCCTCAGTTTCTTGATGTGGGCATCAATGGTCCGGTCCATCACTGAAATTTCTGCATAAGGGTACAAATGTTCAAGCAATGTCTCCCTGTCGTGTATGATGTTCGGATGCTGCATGAAGAAATAAAGCAGATTGAATTCATGTTTCGTCAATGAAATATCTGTATCGTAAAGTTGTACCTCCCCTTTACGCGGCTTGATGCACAGCCCGTCATGAGAAATTTTCTGACAGAACTGGCCCGTCCGCCTTAAAACGGCTTCGACATGGGCGGTGAGTTCATCCGGCTCAAACGGCTTTGTAATGTAATCGTCTGCACCCATCTTAAGCCCTTCGATTTTGTCGGTCACCCTTGATTTGGCAGAAAGCATGATGACAGATACTTCATTGCGTTCCTGGGCCCGGATCCATTGAAAGAACTCTTCCCCGCTCACTTTCGGCAGCATCAGATCGAGGATCACAAGACATGGGTGTGCAGCCATGAACACCTCTTTTGCTTCTTCCCCGTCAGCTGCTTCCACAACGTCATAACCATGTTTCTCAAGGTTGATCTTTATCAATCTTCTTATCATACTGTCATCTTCGACGACGAGAATCCTCTGTTTCATCATTGACACCTCATAACCTTTTCATATCAAAGAATCGTTTGTTTATATTGGATAGTTCTCTTTGCATAATATCATAATTGATTGCACCTCTTGCCACGAACTGCACTTTCCCTTCGGAATCGACTATATATGAAGTGGGATAGGCCTGTACTTCGTACATTTCTGAAACATCCGATTCAACATCCATAGGAATCGGGAACGTCAAACCCAGTTCATCGATGAAGTCCTCTATGCCCTGTTCGCTTTGTTCTGATTCAGTCAGGTTCACTGCCAGGATTTCAACATCCTCTGATTCATACAGTTCTTGAAAGTCGGGCATTTCAGCCCTGCATGGCGGGCACCATGTCGCCCAGAAATTGATGATGACCGGCTGACCTCTGAACTCCGAGAGTCTGGCTTCATCCCCCTCGAGCGTTTCCAGCAGGAAGTCCGGTGCCATCTGACCCTCAGCCAACCCCACATCCTCTGATGCGTTCTGTTCGATGATCGCATCCTCTTCGGAAGATCCTCCTATAAACTCATAAACTGCCCATCCGACCATGCCGACGACCAATATCACCAGTATAATTTTCTTCATAATAAAAATCCTCCTGTTATCCTAATTTTGCCAACCATGTGCCATCCACAAGGTCGAGTAAAAATTCCGTAATACGCGGCATCATGCCGAGAAACAATACGAGTCCCATGGCAATCATCACCGCACCACCGATTTTCATGATGATTCCTGAATAGCGGACAATCCACCGTGTAGAGCCAAGAAAGAAGCTCAAAACGATGAAAGGTGTGGCGAATCCTATGACATACATGACGGTATATATCATGCCCTGGCCGGGGTCGCTTGCGGCAAGCAGCAGGATCGAACCGAATATGGGTCCGATGCAGGGTGTCCATCCGGCTGCAAAACCGAGACCGACAAAAAATGTCCCTATATAACCCACGGATTTCTTTGAATACTGAAGTCTTCTTTCCTTCATCAAAGAAGGAATGTTGATCCATCCCCCCACGAAAAGACCCATGACGAGGATGAAGACTCCTGCAATCCGCTGCAGCAGCAACCCGGAGTCCCCGAGAAGCAGACTTTGCACCCATTGCCCCAAAAATGAGGCACCGGCCCCCAGGCTGATGAATACGAAAGATACACCGAACAGAAAAACCACAGAGTGACTGAGTATATGGCTTCTGAGTTTTGTGTTCTTATCTCCCTGCAGTTCTTTAACACTGACACCGGTGATATATGAAATGAATGCGGGAAAAAGCGGCAGGACGCATGGCGAGAGAAACGAAAGCGCCCCTGCAGCCATTGCCCAGACGACTCCTATGAGTAACATCGTATCGGCTTCAATACCTGTCATGATTCATCTTCCTTTCCAACTGTAAAAATTATGATGAGGATGCTCACTATGAAAAAGAGGACTAAGAAACCCGGACGCATCGTATAGCCGAAAACCGTCACCACGGGATACAGGCTGGACAGCAGCATCATGCCCGCGGACCATAAGGCTAAAAGTCCCATGAGCAAATATTTCATACTGACTTTTTTCTCCAGAATCAAAAAGACGATTAAAATCAATGCAGCCAGCACTATATGGCCAAAAGCATCGGGATTGCCGTTCCACACCAATTGAATCATTTCATGGACGATGGAGGAGAGGAGGAACATGACTGCAAAAGTCTCTATAAGGGCACCTCTGTCCCCCTTATCCCTTCCATACCGGTACATGAACCACACTGAACTGAATATGAAAGCCAGATAGAATGTATCCGAGGCCCCGGGATATGCCAATATCGTCAGAGGCTCGCTCAGGAATGAAGAAAAATTCAGGACCACTTTTGATAACCAGATGAGGAGCACAAAATTGATGAGAACAGATGACACTTCCTCGATCTGCTTCAGCTTGATGCCACGGGCCTTTTCATTGAATATGTAATATATGCCGCCTCCTGCAATCCAGCTTGTCAAGTTAGTGACCATCGATATCATGGCGTTTGTAATGATCATCTTGTTTCCTCCTCCCATCCTTCACTCATGCCATGATAAAGGGCGAATGTGAAAGTATGATGAAAGTGCTTGGGCATAGATCATAAATTCTTTAACTTATTTTAAATGGCACCCGGATATGTATCAGCCGGAATCAATCGTCCCGCCTTGCATGGAGACGAGATTTACATACCCCTATAGGTATTTGACAAAAATGATAAAAGGGTCTATAATGTATATAGTACATGACGTTGTGGCGTCATCAATAATTTTAGAAGGTGATGTAAATGGTCAAACTGGAAGATAAAACAGTTTATGATAAAGCCATCGTCAACAGAATCAACCGTCTTCAGGGTCAGATCAACGGTGCATTGAAAATGATAGAAGAAGGCAAAGACTGCAAAGATGTCGTGACCCAATTGAGCGCAGCGAAAAGTGCACTCAACCGGACGATGAACGTCATCGTCAGTGAGAACCTTGTAGAGTGCGTGAAAGAAACGATGAACAACCCTGATGAAGATACAGATGCACTCGTCAAAGAAGCAGTTGAATTGTTGAATAAGAGCAGATGATCCCATCTGTTTTTATTTTATTTAAAAAAATACCCCTATAGGTATTTGACAAATTATAATGGCACTGATATTATACCCCTATAGGTATTAAAAAACAGGAGGATGATTTAGCAATATGAGTAACACAAAGACTCAGTACCACATTAATGATGCCGACCGATTGGTCGAAGCAAACGAATATCTATTGGATGTAAGGGAACCTTTTGAATATGAAATGGGACACATTGCCGAGGCAGACAATGTATCCGTGAATGAAATTGAAAACCGTCTGGATGAACTGCCGAAGGACAGAAAAATCCATGTATACTGCCAACGTGGTAAACGCGGTGCAAATGCAGTGGAAATACTGCAGACCAATGGCTTCGATGCAGTGAACCTTGAAGAAGGCTACTCTGCCTACACTGGGAAATATGACAGGGTACAGGAAACCGCAGCGGCTTCTGAAAACGTTTCGGAAGAGCATGTTGAAATCGATCCGAATCGGGTAAAGGTGGAAGCAAGCGGCCTCCAATGTCCGGGTCCGCTCCTTAAAGTCAATGAAGTGATGGGTGAACTTGAGCCGGGACAGCAGATGGAAATCACTGTCACAGATTTCGGTTTTTGTACAGACATTGAAGCATGGGCCCGCAAGACAGGGCATTCCGTCCTTAAAAATGAAAAATTGGAAGACAGGGTCATAGTGGTGATGCAGAAAAATGCCCCTAAGACAAAGAGTGAGGGCGAAGGCCATCAGATGGTCGAAACGAAAGACGGCGCGACGATGGTCGTGTTCAGCGGTGATATGGATAAAGCACTGGCTTCATTCATCATCGCGACCGGTGCGAAAAGCATGGGCAAAGATGTCACCATGTTCTTCACTTTCTGGGGCTTGAATGTCATCAAAGACCCCAATGCACCGAAAAAGAATAAATCCGGTCTGGACAAGGCGTTCAGCATGATGATGCCGAAATCCGCCTCCAAACTCCCGATATCCAACATGAACATGTTCGGAATGGGATCTAAAATGATCCAATATGTAATGAAGAAGAAGAAAGTCGACGCGCTCACTGAAATGATTGAGAAAGCAGATCAACTCGGCGTCAAAATGGTCGCCTGCACGATGAGCATGGATATCATGGCGATCGACGAAGATGAGCTTCTCCCGAACGTCAATTTCGGCGGCGTGGGCACTTACCTCGGCGATGCGGAAAACGGCAACCTGAACCTGTTCATATAATTGGAGCGGGTTCATGCCGATCAGCAATTGAAAAACAGACAAATTCAATCAATTTAAAATTTCAAGGAGTGTATTTAAATGTTCTTTAAACAATTTTTCGATAAAAAACTTGCACAGACTTCTTATATGGTCGCCTGCCAGAAGACACAGGAAGCAATCATCATCGATCCTAAGCGCGTCATTGACGAGTATGAGGAAGTGGCGAAAGAAGAAGGATTCAACATCACCCAGGTGACGGAAACACACATCCATGCAGACTTCGCTTCCGGAATCCGTGATGCGGCAAAACGTTTCAAAGCGACTGCTTATGTATCCGATGAAGGCGATGAGAACTGGAAATATGAAAATATGCCTGAAGATACCGTCTATTTGACAGACGGCGACATCATCAATGTCGGTAATGTAGAGCTTAAAGTCGTCCATACGCCGGGGCATACCCCTGAGAGCATTTCATTCGTATTGACCGACCGCGGCGGCGGCAGTGAGGAACCTATGGGCATATTCACCGGTGATTTCCTCTTCGTGGGGGACATCGGCCGTCCGGACCTGCTTGAAGAGGCTGCCAAGATGGAAGGCACGACTGAAGAAGGCGCGAATGATATGTTCGATTCCCTCAAAAAATTGAATGATTACCCGGACTTCATGCAGGTATGGCCGGGACATGGTGCAGGCAGTGCATGCGGTAAATCACTCGGTGCGGTGCCATTATCGACACTCGGTTATGAGCGTCAAAGCAACTGGGTATTCAGCTTCGAGGAGAAAGATGCGTTCATTAAAGAGCTGACAAGTGATCAGCCTGAGCCGCCAAGCTATTTCGCCCAGATGAAGAAAGTGAACAAGGAAGGCCTGCCTGAATTCAAGGTGAAGGAAGTCGAAGTCGACACCCCTGACGAACTTCTCGGTCAGCTGTTTGACCTGAGGCGCAAGGAAGAATTCAAGAAAGGCTTCAAGAAGGGCGCCATCAACGTCCCTTATAATGACAAATTCCTTCAATTTGCAGGATGGTATGTGGATTATGATCAGCCGATGACGGTGATCGCAAACCCTGAAGACAGCAAAATACTTCAGGAAGATCTGGCATCAATCGGTTTCGACAACCTTGAATTGATTGTGCCTGAAGACGAAGCGGATCAGTACTTTGATGATGCTTACGAAAATGTCTCACCGGAAGAGTTCGTCCAGGATCTTGAAAACAAGCATATCCTTGATGTACGCTCGACTTCCGAGTACAAAGACAGCAGCCTGGACAATGCCCATCATGTACATTTCGGACATCTTGACGAAAAAGAAGTACCGTTCAGTACAGAGGATACAGTATATGTCCATTGTCAGTCAGGTGTGCGTTCAGCCATCGCCATGAGTGCGCTTAAAGCACGCGGCTATGAGAACGTGGTCAATATTGAAAACGGCTATGCCGGCATTCAAGCAGCGATGCAATAATGGACATCACCTTTATAATTGTCATATTTCTGATCGGGTTCATCGGTTCCTTCATCTCCGGGATGGTGGGGATCGGTGGTTCGATCATCAAATATCCGATGCTGTTGTATATCCCTTCAATTCTTGGAGTCGCGGCCTTCACTTCCCACGAGGTGGCAGGGATAAGCGCCGTACAGGTGTTCTTCGCCACAATTGCGGGTGTATGGGCCTATAAGAGCAGTGGTTATTTGCATATGCGATTGATTGCCTATATGGGTGGCGCGATCCTGATCGGCAGCCTGCTCGGCGGCTATGGATCTGAATTTCTGACTGAAACACAGATAGATGTCGTTTACGCGATTCTGGCCTCAATTGCCGTCATCATGATGTTCATGCCGAAGAAGGAAGTCCCTTACAACCCCGGAGACGATCTGGAGTTCAACGGACCGCTTGCAGCAGTACTTGCATTCATCACCGGTGCAGCAGCGGGCATCGTCGGTGCTGCGGGTGCGTTCATCCTTGTCCCGATCATGCTGGTTGTCCTTAAAATACCGACAAGAGTGACGATTGCGACGAGCCTCGCCGTCACCTTCATCTCTTCAATCGGTACGACCATCGGTAAAGTCGTGACGGACCAGGTACTCTACGGCCCTGCAGTCATCATGATCATAGCAAGCCTGATCGCCGCACCGCTGGGCGCCAAGGCAGGACAGAATATGAATACCAAAGTTCTGCAGTGGATACTGGCATTGCTCATCTTGGCCACTGCTTTGAAGATATGGACGGAAGTCCTGATGTAGTTGAAACATGGAGTATGAAAGGCCCCCGATCTTCCATAAGGAAGTCGGGGGCCTTTCATAATTATGCTTCAGCCTCATCAGCGCGAATAGATCTTCTTTTGATGATGGAGCGTGTGATCCACTTCTCGATTTCTATCAGGATGAAGACGCTGATGCCGATTGCAATCGGTATGAGCCAGTATTCAAGGGCGATCGGTACAGTGCCGAGAATCGTGTTCATGAAGGGGAGGTATGTCACCCCGACTTGAAGAAGGATAAGCAGTCCCGACACCATGAAAGCGATTCGGTTTGTGAAGAAATTCCTGTTCAGGGCGAAGTCCACTTCGCTCCTGCAATTATACAGATGGAACAACTGGGCAAATACGATGGACTGGAGCGTGATCGTTTTGATGACTTCGGCGGGGTATCCCTGATCATGAAGCTCAAGGTTCACCAGCAGTATACCGCCGCCTACAAGCAGGGAGACGAGTGCAATCCTGAATATATAGTAGCCGCTCAGGAGTCTTGTTTCAGGGGGTCTGGGCGGCCGTTTCATACTGTTAGGCTCGAGCTTTTCAAATGCCAGGGCCAGCGATACGGTGACCGATACGACCATATTGACCCACAGGATCTGTACAGGGGTGAGGGGCATTGTGAGCCCGAACATGAGGGCGGCAAGAATCAGGAATGCCTCGGCGCCGTTCGTCGGCAGGATGAACAGTATCGTCTTTTTCAGGTTGTCGTAGACTCGCCGGCCTTCCCTCACTGCCTTTACGATGGTTTCAAAGTTGTCATCGACCAGGATCATGCGGGCGGCTTCCTTTGAAACTTCAGTCCCTTTGATGCCCATGGCGACCCCGATATCCGCTCGCTTGAGCGCTGGCGCGTCATTGACCCCGTCACCTGTCATGGATGTGATCTGCCCCTGCGCCTGCAGGGCAGTGACGAGCTGCAGTTTGTTCTGCGGGCTGGTTCTGGCGAAGATATCATATTCCATGGCGGCGCGGGCCAATTCATCGTCCGTCATGCCATCCAGCTCCCGGCCCTCGATGGCCTGCTGGCCGTCGCCGATGCCGAGCTGTCTGCCGATGGCGATTGCTGTATCCTTATGATCGCCGGTGATCATTTTTACGTTGATTCCGGCACGTTTGGATTCCTCCACTGCAAGTATGGCTTCTTCCCTTGGTGGATCGATGATGCCTGCGAAGCCTAGCAGGTTCATCCCCCGGGTGAGATCTTCATGGGTGATTTCAGATGTTTCCGGGGGCATATCCTTATATGCCGCCCCGAGCACACGTTTTCCCTCGCCTGCGATGCGGGCAAGCTTTTTCTCCCACTCCACCCTGTCTTCATCGTCGGCCTCCGGATAAGCCATATCGAGCAGCCTGTCCGGTGCACCTTTGATATAGAGGCGTTTTGCACCGTCCGTTTCCACCAGATAAGCCATATACTTATACGCGGAATCGAAAGGTATCTTATCGATCGGGGGAAGTGCAGGGATGTCGGCCTCGGCTTTTTCCGCTACAGTCAAGAGACACCCTTCCGTCGGCTCCCCGCTGATTTCCCATTGACCGGTCTCCCCGTTCTTCCAGAGGCTGGTTTCGTTGACTGTCTTTATGCAAGTCAGAAACGCTTTAAGTGTGGACGGATCATCATTCTTCCTTCCCGCCACTATCTCCCCGTGAGGGGCGTACCCGGTGCCGGTGACACTGTACGCGGCATCCTGGAGGTCGATGGAGGTGACCGTCATTTCGTTCCTGGTCAGGGTGCCGGTCTTATCCGAACAGATGACCGATACCGCTCCGAGGGTCTCTACAGACGGGAGGTTTTTGACGATTGCATTATTTCCGGCCATCGTCTGCACACCAAGTGCGAGGATGATGGAGAGGATGGCGGGCAATCCTTCAGGAATTGCTGCTACGGCAAGGGAGATCACTGCAAGGAGCAGTTCAGTCGTCGGGTAGTCGTGGAAGACGTAACCATAGATGAAGCTGACTGCTGCGATGAGTAATATGATGAAGCTGATGGTCTTGCCGAATTGCGCAGTCTGTCTGAGCAGAGGTGTCTGAAGCTGTTCCGTCTCCACCATGGAAGTATTGATCTTCCCGAGTTCCGTTTGTTCACCGGTGGCGACGACGATGCCCCGGCCTGAACCGGAAGAAATGGATGTGCCGGAAAATGCCATGTTCACCTGGTCGCCGAGCACCGCGTCGGAACCGATCGCGGCCGTCTGTTTCTTTACTGCCAGGGATTCCCCGGTCAAAGCGGACTCTTCCACTTTAAGGTTGTTCGCTTCAATCAGCCGGACATCTGCCGGAAGGCGGTCACCGGCTTTAAAGAGCACAATATCACCCGGCACCACTTCGTCAGCCGGAATCTCGAGCCGCCTCCCCTCCCGGACGACTGTCGCGTTACTGGAAAGCATGTTCTGTATCCCTTCAAGTGCTTTTTCGGCCCTGTTTTCCTGGACGTAACCGATCATCGCATTGATGATGGCGACGGCAAGGATGACAGCGGTGTCGATGAAATGGCCAAGCGCGGCAGTCACGACCGCAGCAGCGAGGAGCACATAAATGAGCACATCATTGAAGTGGCCGAGAAACTTTCGCCATTCAGGCACCTTTTCCGGTTTTGGCAGTACATTCCTGCCATGGGTTCCCAGGTTCCGGGCAACATCTTCGCCGTCCAATCCCTGTGACTTGTCAACGGAGAAATACTGAAGTACCTCCTCTTCCTGCTCAGCATGCCATTGTTTTCGTTCCATATACTCACTCCTGACCGAATTTGATGTTCATAATTATTGTAACGTATTTTCTGATGGTGTTCAGGAGTATGGGCAGGGACTTGAAGACATAATATTGAAATATGATGGATGAAGGCATAAAAAAACCGTCCACGTAATTTTCAGTGGATGGTTTTCTGCATCATTTGACGATCATCACCGGCATATGTGCGCGCTTTGCGACTTTATGGCTCACGCTGCCGAGCACCATTTCCTGTAAGGCATTCAGCCCCCTGCTGCCAAGTATGACGACATCATACCCGCCTTCATTTGCGAAGTCGACGACCGTTTCGGCCGGGCTGCCCTGCTTGAACTGTACATCATACGACACACCATTTTCATCATAGAGTGCGATGATTTTGGAAAGCTTCGCCTTCCGGTTGAAGGTACTGCCGTCCCCCGGCCTGTTATGAAGGATTTCATCCTTCGAATTTTCCGGGTTGACCACATTCAGTATCGTCACTTCGGTATCCCCGCCTATAAAGTGAAGTGTCTCTTCTGCTGCCCTGTAGCTGTTATCCGAACCGTCTGCTGCGAGTAAAATTGATTGATACATTCCGGTATTCCTCCTTTAGGTGAGGTGCTGTTCATTGAGCTGGCTGAGTTCTTTGACGATTTTCCTGCTGTCTGTATTCATATGGCTGACATAAACGGCATTGCCTTTTTCTTCGAGTTTCCTGACGATGGTATCGACTGCATCGACTGCGGAATCATCCCACAAGTGGGCGTCCCGGAAGTCGAGATGTATATCTTTATCATACTTTTTGAACTCTATCTGTTCAATCGTGGTATCGATGGAAGCGAAGAAGATCTGTCCAACGAAGCGGAGGGTGATGGCCTCTGCCGTCTCTTCAAAATGCACATCGACCTTCGAAATTTTCGTTGCAAAGAATAATGCGCTGAATACGACCCCGACGATGACCCCGATGGCAAGGTTGTGTGTAACCAGGACGATGAGCACAGTAATCACCATGACGAAGGCATCAGTGCGGGGTGCTTTGGCCATGAAGCGGAAAGAGCCCCAGTCAAAAGTGCCGATGGCGACCATCACCATGATGCCGGCTAAGATCGGCATGGGAATCTGTACGACCCACTCCCCGAGCACGATGATGAGGAACATCAGTACGACGCCGGCTGTGAATGTTGAGAGCCTGGTCGTTGCACCGGATCTCACGTTGATGACCGACTGGCCGATCATCGCACAACCGCCCATTCCGCCAAAGAAGCCTGTGATGAAGTTCGCGATGCCCTGTCCGCGGGATTCCCTGTTTTTACTGCTGTAGGTATCCGTCGCATTGTCGACGATCCGTGCGGTCAAAAGTGTTTCCACAAGTCCGACGATTGCCATGGACAATGAAAAAGGCAGGATGATCATGAATGTTTCCATGGTGAACGGCACATCCGGGAGGAAGAAGCTTGGAAACGACCGTTCGATCGTACCGAGGTCACCGACCGTGCCGACATTGGATCCGAAAGCGATATAGACGCCGGTCAGCACGACAAGCGCAATCAGCGGTGCCGGAATCTTCTTGAAGAAACGCGGCAATACATATAGAATCAACAATGTAACGATCAGGTAGATATATGTATCAATCGAAATGCCGAAAATATGTTCAAGCTGGGACATGAAGATCATGATGGCGAGTGCATTAACGAAACCGATCATGACTGAGTTCGGGATGAATTTCATCAGCTTTCCGACTTTAAGCAAGCCCAATATGACTTGGATGATGCCCATCAGGATCGTGGCGGCAAGCAGATAATCCACGCCGTATTCGCTGACAAGCGGTACGACCAGGAGTGCTATCGCTCCCGTGGCGGCAGAAATCATGGCCGGCCGTCCGCCGACGAATGATATGATTACAGCTATGAGGAATGAGGCATAGAGTCCGACCATCGGGTCGACCCCTGCAATGATCGAGAAGGCGATGGCTTCCGGGATCAGAGCCAGAGCCACGACGAGGCCGGCCATGATATTGGTGCCCGGTTCGTGCAGCCATTCCCTTTTAAATTTTTCTACCATAAATTAATACACTTCCCACTCTATAAATTGACTAATGCCATTATAGCAGAAAAGTTTCATATGTATACCCCTTTTTGGGAAAATGGGTGAAAGTCATGATATAATATTGTTAAGATTGGAGGGCTTAAGATGAAGTACGGTTACATAAGACCTGTCGAACTATATGATGATATCGCAGGACAGAAGAAAAAAATAATGGAATATACAAATAATATCTTTATGGAAACTCATTCTGAAAATAAAAAGAGGACGGAGCTTGAGAGAGTGCTCGAAGACACGCTCGATGCAGGCGATGAATTAATCGTCACCGACTTCTGCATCCTTGCCGATTCCACGAAACATCTCGTGGATATCATCGATGCATGTATACGGGAGTCAGCGCAGCTCCACATCCTCAACCCGGCCATTGTGATTGATGAAGGGACTGAATATCATTTTCAGCACATTTTAAATGAAGTATCCAATTTCCAAAGCGACATCGTGAAGTTCAGGACACAACTCGGTGTGGATAAGGCCATCAAAGGCGGTAAAAAGATGGGAAGACCGAGGCGCAGTGATGAAAATATAAAAAGAGCCGTTGAGATGTACATGTCAAAGAAGTATACACTCGACGAAATCAAAGAAAAGACGAACATCAGCAGGGCAACGCTCTACAGGCACCTGGAAAGCTGATTGTAAAAATAAAACCCTTATCGCCCGGTATTTCCCGGGCAATAAGGGTTTTTCGTTCCGGAGTGGTGATTACCACCAATTGTTTGCTTCACGGAATTCGATTGCTTCTTCCACTGAGCCGTAACGTTCTTCTGCATAATTCAGCATACCTTCAGTCTGTTCCGTGACAGAACCGGTGCCCCATGACTCTTTAGTCTGACCGAGTCCTCTGTAGCCGAGTTCGTTGACTGCATTTGGATCACCGCTGGATTCAGGCATCACGATGGCATTCCAGACTGCTTCAGTGCCGCCTGCTTCAAGGAACTGCTCCTTTGTGGAGCCATCGCTTGAAGGTGCTGCCGGTTGTGACTCCTGCTCAGGCTGTTGTACATTTTGTGCAGGCGCCTCCTGTGTCTCTTCAACGACTTCCGGTGCAGGCTGTTCTTCCTGAACCGGTGATTCAGTCACCTGCGGTGCGGCCTGCTCTGCATTTCCTGCAGGTGTTTCAGCTTGAACCGGGCCGTTGCCGTTGTAAGCCCATGTGTAGTTCACGCCGTCAGATTTGAATTCGTAATCGACTTCATTCAGATTGAAATTATAGTGGTACTCACCTTCATGAATCGGTGCCTCATCGAGCTTGCTTGAATGGGACTGGGCCATCTGTGCAAGTTCTGCTTTATCGATATTCTGCTCTGATGCTTCAGCGTCCCCTGCTGCTGTGAAACCGCCGATTCCAAGTCCGAGAGCGAGAGTTGTCGTCAATATTGTTTTCTTCATCATTCAATTCCTCCATAAAAACGGGATTATTCTCAATGGATTTTCAATCTTCACCACCAAAAATCCGAAGCCTTGAATATCAAGACAATACCCACTGTAACATGGCATCACAGTCGGCAGGTTACAGCCCGGTGATAATGAAGTTACAATTCCCACCGGGTGATGTAATGTTGAAATCCCATTGTAAATTGAATGTATTCCTACATGAGTGCCCTGCTTCAATCATAGTCTTTACAAATCTTTTTCGTCCACACCTGAATCCCGTTTTCTGCGGTACTCCTCTTCTTCCCTGGTCAGGTATTCCTTCATGCGGTGTTTATTCGGTGTAATGGTGAGTCCGAGGTACTTCCGTTCCTCATTCGCATCTTTATAGAAGGAAATCATCATCAGTATGATGACGAAACTGAACGGCAGCGCTGCAATGATGGCTGCGGACTGGAGGGCTTCAAGCCCCGTCTCCCCTCCGGACAGGAGCAGGATGTAGGCAATGGATGACAGTGCGACGCCCCATACTATTTTGATGTTGACAGTCGGACGCAATGACCCATGTGAAGTCTGCATCCCAAGGACGAATGTCGCTGAATCTGCCGACGTGATGAAGAATGAGGAAATCAGTATGATGGCGAGAATCGATAATGGTACGCTGAGCGGCATCTCATTAAAGATGGCGAACAATTGTATTTCAGGACCAAGTCCGATGATTTCCGGCACTTTTCCGGCAACTTCTATGCCGGTGACGCCAAAGACGGTGAACCAGATGATGCCGATGGTCGTCGGGACGAGCAGCAATGCCATCACGAATTCACGGACTGAACGGCCTCTCGAGACACGTGCGATGAAGATGCCGACAAACGGACTCCAGCTCAGCCACCATGCCCAGTAATAGATCGTCCATGCCTGCAGCCAGTCGTTCTTCTGTTCATTCATCGGTGCGGCATCCAAAGTCCTTGCGACGAATGTATTGATGTATTCCCCGGCAGCTGTCGGCAGCATGTTCAGGATGAGCATCGTCGGACCGAGTATTAAAATGGTTAAAAGTAAAATGGATGCGATGATCATATTCAGGTTGCTTAAATATCTGATGCCCTTGCTTAAGCCGCTCCATGCACTCACAAGGAACAGGACGGTGACCACCCCTATGATCAAGCCCTGGACCGTCAAGTTGACCGGAACACCGAGCAGGTAGTTCAAGCCGCCATTGATCTGCGTCGTGCCGATGCCGAGTGAGACGGCGACACCGACCACTGTGGCGAATACCGTCAATACATCGATGAGGACCCCTATCGGCCCGTCCACCCTGTCGCCCAGCACCGGACGGAGTGTTTTGGACAGCAGCCCCGACTCTCCCTTTCTGAACTGGAAATACGCGAGCGCGAGTGCAACGGCGCCGTACATGCCCCACGCATGGACACCCCAATGGAATATCGTCGCCCGTATGGCTTCGAGCATTGCTTCTTCCGTCTCGGGATCGGCAGTTGCCGGAGTGAAGAAGTGTGCGATGGGCTCTGAAGTGCTGTAGAACACCACACCAATACCCATACCGGCACTGAAAAGCATCGTCAGCCATGAACGCGTGCTGAACTCGGGCTTATGATGCGGTTTGCCCAATTTCAATTTACCGATCGGGCTGAAAACAAGGAAAATACAAAAGAACAACATGGCGGAAGTGATGATCATGTAATACCATCCGAAATAATTACTCACCCAATTGGCGATGGAGCCTGATACAGCCCCGAATTGAGCGGGATTGATGGCACCGAGAATGACGAGTGCTGCAACGATGAGCACTGAATATGTAAATACGTGTGAAAGCTTTTTATTTCCAGGACTTGAAGAATCCTTCATTGATCTGCTCCTTAAAGTTTACTTCAGTATGGGAAAAATCCATAACTGCTTATTTTTGTTAAAAGAATAACCTATAGATGATAACAAATACTGACGCCAAGTGCAATTTGAATTAACGAAATGAATGGCGATGTCCGATGAATCCTCCTCAAAAATATAAAAATTCTTGATTTCACAGTGTTTTCACGCTGATCCCGGCACCTCCTCAAAATATTGATATAACCAGGGCGTATTAATTTGGAGATCATATAAGTTATTACAAAATTTAGTTGTAACTTTACGTACAAATGCAGTATAATTACTTGTAAGCGTATTCAGTTGGTGTTTTGCCATCGCTGCTGGAGGCAGGGCCCCTTTAAAAAGAATGCGGCAGGTAATTAAATAAGCTGCGACATCAAGTTTGCAGACTATTGACAATTTTTAGAAACAGGGCTATATTTCAATTAAGAATATATTAAGGGGGATGTAACATGAAGATGAACAAGTTTTGGCTTTTATCTGCGTTTTTAGTATTTGTGCTGGTACTGGCTGGCTGTGGCAACGGGGAAGACGACACGGCTGATGACGGCGCGGAAGAAGATGCAACTGAAACTGAAGAAGACGGGGCAGAGGAAACCACAGATGATGGAGGGGAAGCTGAAGGGGAAACACCGGACTTCCTGACTTTACTTACAGGTGGTACAAGTGGAACTTACTACCCTCTCGGCGGTGAAATGGCATCAAACATCAGCAATGAGACAGGTATCCAGACCGATGCACTTTCGTCAAACGCTTCTGCCGACAACATAGTCGACCTGCAGAATGGGGAGGCTGAACTCGCTATGGTTCAGACGGACACGGTCGCACAGGCTGTTGATGGAGAAGGTGCATTTGAAGGTGAGGAAGTGGATAATGTACTGGGACTGGGATCGTTATACCCGGAAACTGTCCAGATTGTAACGACTGCTGATTCCGGCATCGAGTCGATCGAAGACTTGGAAGGCATGACTGTTTCAGTCGGGGCCCCGGGTTCAGGTACATTCTATAACGCTGAGCAGATTTTGGAAATCCATGACTTGTCCATGGATGATATCGACGCTCAAAACCTTGATTTCGGTGAGTCCACCGGTGGTATCCAGGATGGCAACATCGATGCAGCAATCATCACCGGCGGTACGCCGACCGGTGCTGTAGAGGAATTGTCAGCAACAGCAGACTTGAGGATCCTGCCTGTTGAACAGGATAAAATCGATGAGTTGATCGACCAGTATCCATTCTACGCGGAAGACACGATTGAAGCCGGCACATACGGCATCGAGGAAGATGTGACGACGGTGGCGGTGATGGCCATGATTGCAGTCTCGGACAGCTTGTCGGATGATGTTGTATACGACATTACTGCAGCAATCTATGAAAATGCAGACTCAATGGCACATGCCAGAGCGGAAGACATCACAGTTGAAACGGCATTGGATGGTGTCGGCATCGATCTTCATCCAGGTGCACAGAACTACTTTGATGAGCAGGGTGTGGAAACAGATTAAGGTTCATAGTGATAACGGATGGTATGACCGGCAGTCAATCTGGTTTTAGATGGATGACTTCCGGTCAATCCGTTTTTTTAGAGGTATTTTTAATGAAAAAATATTTGGTTGCGACTATCATTACACTACTTATTTTGTTGGCTGTATCATTCATTCCATTCAGGCAGTCCCTGGTGTTTTATGAAGAAAACACCGATGAGGTTGAAGCTTATCTGCCAATGGAAAATCAGGGGACGTTCCAGATCATATTCACCCATTCCATTCATTTGACCGATGTGGTGGAGAAATACATTGTTCTGGAAAATCAGCATATACAACAGTATGAAATGATCTACGAAGAATTTGGAATCGGCATGCCATCCAATGCCCAGGGAGAGGAAGAGTTCTCCTATGAGGACGGTAAATATCACATTAGGAATATGGATAATGTCTTTCCCGAAATAAAACTTAGAAATGGCAAGGCAGTTTCCGAACACAGACTTGTCTGGGGCCCGGAACATGAATACATAACAGAGTTCAATGATTATTTTGAACCGGGCGCATGGTTTACTATAAAAATCGATAACTTGTCAGTATGGCAAATGATGCAAGGGGTGAGAATCCATGAGTGATTCAAAAAAGCAGCAGGAAGAGCAGAAAAAGCCGGAACAAGAAAATGGGAAACCGGAAGAAGAAATGACTGAAGAAGAGCGTCTTTCCCAGGAGGAACAGGAAAAACTGCTTAAAAAATATGATACCGAATCCAACACCAGGGATCTCACCGGTATCATCGGTACAACGGTCTTCCTCACACTGATTGCATTTTCATTATTTCAAATCTACACAGGCATGTTCGGCCAGTATACGGCTTATGTACAACGTACAGTCCACCTGGGCTTTGCCCTTGTATTGATCTTCATGTTATTTCCGGCAAGAAGGGGCGGGCCCAAGAGGAAAGTTGCCTGGTATGACTACCTGCTTGCCCTTTTATCCATCATCGTGTGTGGCTACTGGCCGGTATATTATGACACGATAGTCCAGCAGATCGGCGGTTCGACAGATGTCCAGCTCGTCATCGGGAGTATAGCCATACTACTTGTGCTGGAAGCCTCCAGAAGGGCTGTAGGGCTGCCGATCGTCATCGTAGCTGCCACATTCCTCATCTATGCTTATTTCGGCCCTCAGATGCCGGGGGATCTGGCACACAGGGGCCTCAGCCTGAATCAATTGGTCACTGCAATGTTCTTTACGACGGAAGGTATACTTGGAACGCCGCTTGCGGTATCTTCGACCTACATCTTCCTGTTCCTGTTGTTTGGTGCATTCCTTGTGCAGACAGGGGTGGGTCAATATTTCAACGATCTTGCGCTCGCCATTGCCGGTAAACGTACCGGTGGTCCCGCCAAGGTCGCAATCTTCTCCAGTGCCCTTAATGGGACGATTTCAGGGAGTTCCGTCGCCAATACAGTGACGACAGGTTCATACACGATACCGATGATGAAAAGGCTGGGTTACCGTAAGAATTTTGCCGGTGCGGTGGAGGCAGCCTCCTCCACTGGCGGTCAGCTTATGCCGCCGATCATGGGTGCAGCGGCATTCCTGATGATCGAATTTGCCGGGGAAACCTATTGGGATATTGCGAAAGCGGCAACGGTCCCGGCCCTGCTCTATTTCAGCGGCATATGGATAGTCACCCATTTTGAAGCGAAAAGGATCGGCCTTCACGGCCTTCCGTCAGATCAGCTTCCCGCTAAGAAGGAAGTCTTGAAGAAGATTCATTTATTGATACCCATACTCGCCATAGTGTTCCTGCTGTTCCAGGGCTTCAGCATCGAAAGGACGGCCCTGTATGGGATAGGTATCACGATTCTTGTCAGCCTGTTCCGTAAAGATACGAGGATTACACCAAGCAGGTTCATCGTCGCCCTCACGTCAGGTGCACGTACGGCGCTCGGTGTAGCGGCAGCTACTGCCTGTGCGGGGATCATCGTCGGTGTCGTAACTAGAACTGGCCTCGGTTTGAAGTTCGGTAACATGCTGGTGGATATCGCAGGCGCGCTTGCATTCAATGTGGATATGCAGCTGATGCTGACACTCGTGTTCACGATGATCGCGTCCATAATTCTCGGTATGGGATCGCCGACGACTGCAAACTATATCATCACTTCAACGATTGCATTGCCGGCGATTCTGGCACTCAATGATCAGCTGGACGTGGCAGTTCCGGTGCTTGCTGCACATATGTTTGTATTCTACTTCGGAATTGTTGCAGACATCACCCCGCCTGTGGCGCTTGCCGCCTTTGCCGCCACAGGCATCTCCGGAGGGGAACCGATGCGGACCGGCGGAAATGCGGTCAAACTCGCAATAGCAGCGTTCATCATCCCTTACATGTTCGTGCTTCAACCGCAGATTCTGATGATTGATACGACCGTGTGGGAAGTATCGTTCATCGTACTCACCGCATTGATGGGGATGAATGCGATAGGCGCAAGCATGGTCGGCTACTGGTACCGGAGCATACCATGGTATGGCAGGATCATCGCCTTTTTTACAGGACTCTTCCTCATGTATCCAGGTGCAGCTTCCGACTTCATCGGAATCCCGATATTTGTAATTTTGATCGTCCTGCAATTCGTCATCAAAGGCAGGCCGCGTAAAAATAAGAAAGCCGAGGCTGCAGCCTGAGGGCTTCAACTTAAGAATTGAGAAATAGAAACTTCCCATGACAGAGCTTACCTAATGCCTCCGTTATGGGAAGTTTTTAAATGTCATTGATATTTCCCGGGGAATATATGTATTGATGTGATTGTAAAGAAGTAAATTAAGAGATGAAAGGAGGATCACCATGGCGCCGATTCCGAATATAGGCAGACCGGCAGCACATGCATTGAAGACTATCGGCATCACATCACTGGAACAGCTCACTGGTGTGGATAAGGAAAATTTATCCCGCGTGCATGGCATCGGTCCAAAAGCGATGGATATATTGGAAAGGGAGCTGGAAAGAAAAGAGCTGACCTTCAAAAAACATGAACCTCTCCCCTTCACTCCCGGCTTCGGGGTCTTTGGCAGCCTGGGATGCAATAATGCACCGAAAAAAGAGATCCTGAGGGATTTTGCGATTTCATTTGTAGAAGGGAATAAAAATGGCTTGGGCATGACTTGTAATGAAGACGTGAAATTTCAAGTAGTCAAAAATGAGGAGCTGCGAGGTATAGAAGAAGTTTATCAGTATATATCAAGGGACAAATATAACGTGAGCAGCCTGGAATTAAAATCGCTCATCACCCATGGCAAGGAAGCCGGAGCATACGGTTCCCTTGTAACTGTTGAAGGTGAAAAGATTGAGCTTGCATGGTTCATCCATTTCAAGAGCCATAAGAAAGATGCTTTGATTCAGGACATTTCATTCTTTGAAGTCAGGTGAATCAAGTGCCTGAACCTATACTTTCAGACACTTTTCCCATAGTGTTATATAGACGATATTGAATGCTTGAAACACCGGGTACAATGCATTTTTTTAAGTAATGCATGGCGTTATCACAATCATCTCCCCCATAATAAAAAGGGGGCTGGGACATAAGTCCCCGCCCCTAACCAAAAATCCCCGGATTAAAATGTGAATTTTAATCCGGGGATTTTTATATAAATATAAGACAAAAACAAGGCACACTCTTATAATGTAAGTAACCACACAAACAAAGGAAGAGGTGCCTTATGTATAAAGATTATAACATGAACCAGCTTACAATACCATTGGATATCGAAGTGATGATTCCGGACGATGACATCGCCGTTGCGGTGAATGAGATGGTGGAGAGCATCCCGGAGGCGCCGTTCAAAGCCTTCGAGCATGATGTCGGGGCGTCCT
>NZ_FRCF01000015.1 GCF_900142805.1 Lacicoccus alkaliphilus DSM 16010
AGACGATGAGGTGGATAGGTTCGGCGTGTAAGTGTGGCGACACATGCAGCGGACGAATACTAATCGATCGATGACTTATTCAAAGATTTGTACCGTGTAGAGGGTTTTTTACACGATGTTGCTTGGCTTCTATATGGTTTTGAATGTACATTGCATTCAAATTGTCTGGTGGCAATGGCGGAGAGGCCACACCTGTTCCCATGCCGAACACAGCCGTTAAGCTCTCCAGCGCCGATGGTAGTTGGACTGACGTCCCGTTAGAGTAGGACGCCGCCAGGCAGACTTAGACCCGATCCCAGTGATCGGGTCTTTTTTATTGTCTTTTTTCTCTTATATAGTCAAGTGTTTAAAAAATGATGATGGATTGTGTTAGTATGGGGTATGGTCTTGAAGGCACCAATAATACCGGATAAGGTGATTGTATGTATTTGACGGATAAATTGAAGCAGCTTAAGCAGGAGAACGCCATATCAATGCATGTTCCGGGACATAAGAACATGACCATCGGAAGTTTGGATCAGCTGGAATGGACACATGATATGACGGAGATCACCGGCTTGGATGATCTGCATTCCCCTGAAGGTGTTTTGCTCAAGTTGAATGCATTCCTCTCCGGAAAGCATCCTGGCTACCATGCGCAGGCGATGGTGAATGGAACGACTGCAGGCATCTTGTCTGCCATATTTGCTGTCAGAGGGGAGATTGGCAGATTTGTGGTGGTTGGAGACGCCCATAAGTCGGTCTACCATGGACTTGAGATTGCAGGTACCCCTTTTGTAACTGTAGCTTTCGATGAATTATACAATATGGACGTTGGTGACTCTGCCGTGATCATTACATATCCTTCCTACAATGGTACTGTCGATCCCCGCATGGCTGAAATTATAGAGCATGTCGGATCTACAGACGGGATAAGCATCATTGATGAGGCGCATGGTGCCCATTTTGGAGTCACGGGGAATTTTCCGCAGTCTGCCCTGGAGTTTGGTGCAGATATCGTCATCCAGTCCTACCATAAGATGCTTCCGGCCCTGACAGGTGCTTCTGTAGCATTCACTAGAGAAAAAGACGTCCATAGAAGCATGATGAAATACATCGATTACTTTGAGACCTCAAGTCCCTCCTACTTGATACTCGCTTCCATAGAACTTGCACATCAATTTTACAATGAATTTGATGATGAGCTGTTTTTCAGCCAGAGAGAGACTTTGATTAAAAGTATGGAAGGTCGCGGGTTTTCAATCATTGAAACTGATGACCCGGCAAAGGTCACCCTCAATATGGAGGGCCTTTCCCCCTATGCGTTGTTCGATGCACTGGACCGGGCGGGGATTTATTCTGAAATGGTGACTGATGCAGGCGTTTTGTGGTGTCTGCCCTTGTTCCACCGGGGGGACAGATATCCTCTGGAGGCATTGTTGGAACGATTGACTAACCTCACAATTACGCAAAGCAGGAGGGGGACGAAATCTGAGGATTTGGATTTTCTGCTTGGAAAAACTGCCGTCCGTTCCGTAGTCCCCTATCCCCCGGGCGTACCGCTCATCCATGAAGGGGAACGTTTTACCGAAGAAGTTATTAGAACTATAATACATAAAAAGAGTTATCATGTTAAAATGGAAGGTATAGAAGACAATATCGAATGCTATAAGGTTGATGAGGACTCATGACATTATTTATTACCTTTGAAGGACCGGAAGGTTCCGGGAAGACGACAATGATCCAGATGATTGCGGAAGCACTTAAGGATACTCATGAAGTAGTGGTCACACGTGAGCCCGGCGGTATTCCAATCAGCGAGAAGATAAGGGACATACTCCTTGCCAATGATAATGAAATGGATGCAAGGACCGAAGCATTGCTGTTTGCAGCTGCAAGAAGGCAGCACCTGGTGGAGAAGGTCGTGCCTGCCCTGAAGGAGGGGAAGGTGGTTCTATGCGACCGCTTCATCGACAGTTCCCTCGCTTATCAGGGATATGCCAGGGGCCTTGGTGTCGAAAGCATCATGCAGATCAACCAATTTGCCATAGGAGACTGGATGCCGGACCTGACTATATACTTAAAGCTCGCTCCTGAAGCCGGCCTTAAAAGAATACAGGACAATGACCGCACCAGTAATCGGCTGGATAAAGAAACGCTGGCCTTCCATAAAGATGTGGTCTCAGGGTATAATGAGTTATCAGAAAATTATCCTGAACGCATCAAATTGGTTGATGCCGATCGTGAAATTGAAGATGTATTCAAGGACACATATCATATAGTGGAAAAATATTTAAATCATAGAGGTGACTGATGATGAAAATGGTAATAGCAATCGTACAGGATCATGATAGCCAGAGATTGTCAGACCGCTTGACCAAAGCAAACTTCAGGAACACGAAACTTGCATCGACAGGCGGATTCCTGCGCGCAGGCAACACGACCTTCCTTTGCGGTATCGATGATGAGAGGGTCGATGATCTGCTTAATCTGATAGATGACACTTGCGGAAACAGGGAACAGACTGTGGCACCTGTGACTCCGATGGGTGGGAATGCCGACTCCTACATCCCGTATCCGGTCGAAGTGGAAGTTGGCGGCGCAACGGTATTTGTACTGCCGATTGAACAATTTGAGAGATTCTGAGCGTTCAACAATGGAGATTAACCACACGATAGAGAAGAACCTGTTGAATGCCATCCAAAACAACCGTCTCAGCCATACGTATATGTTCGAAGGCGATGCATTGGAGACGCTCCGCAGATACAGTACGTTCTTCACCCTGAACATTTTTGGCGATACCCCCCGTAACCGGGCGTTGATGAAAGAGGGCAACCATCCTGATTTTTATTACCTGGGCACTGAGGAGACGACGATCAAAAAAGAAGAAGTCGCCCGTCTCATGCATGTGATGAACAACAAGCCCACTGAGACGGAGTATAAGGTATATGTCATAGAAGCTTTTGATAAATTGACGCCCCAGGCTGAAAACAGCCTCCTGAAATTTTTGGAAGAACCGCCTGAAAAGACGATTGCCCTGCTTTTGACGGTTGATAAAAGCAATATTCTGCCGACGATCCATTCGAGGGCCCAGCATATCTTTATAAGAGGGGACTCTTCGGACCGGTTGAAGGAACTGGAGTACCTGTCGGAAGATGATTTGCAGACGATCGATGCCTTGTCGCTGAATGCCGGGCATGTCAAGGATATGGGGGAGGATTTCAGCAAACTGAGGCAGGCGGCGCTGGAATTCTCTGTGAAATGGATGAACCGGCATTCGCTGGTACTCCTGGAAATCAAGCCGATGCTGGAGTGGTGCGATGAACGCCGGGATTATCTGCTGCTTCTGCAGTTGATAGACGGCTGCGTCCGCCAGGCGATGCATTCGAAGTTAAAACTCGATATATTCAAGCCCTATAATGAGGACTTGAAAGTCGATAGAATGATCAGTGTCAATCAGCTGACCAAAATGCTGGATGAAATAGAACAGGCCAACAAGATGATTCAATTCAATGTACACCCAATGCTCGCATTTGAGGGACTGGTTATCATTTCGAAAGGTTGATGAAGTATGATAAAACTCATGACTGCGACTCAATTAGATTACTTTAGTAATATTTATATAGATAGTAGTAAAGCATCTGTTAAAAGAGATGATTATATTATAGCCGAGACGAAACGCGGTATTGAACTGCTGCGTGTCGTGAAAGGCACGTATGAAATTTCAAAAGATAATATAGTTGAACCGGATGGTCAATTCATAAGATTTGCAGAAGATGGTGATCTGAAGAAGTATCATCATAACGAATCAAAGGCACGTGAAGCACTCAAGTTCTGCAAGAAATCTGTGATAGAAGAAAAACTGGATATGAACATTGTCAGTGCAATGTATACACTTGATGAGAAGAAGCTCATCTTCAAATTCACAGCAGATGAGCGGGTGGATTTCAGATCGCTCGTCAGAGTACTGGCAACACGTTTCAAGACACGTATCGAACTCAGGCAGGTCGGCGTCCGCGATGAAGCCAAGTTTTTAGGTGGTATCGGTCCATGCGGCCGTTCGCATTGCTGTTCGACCTTCCTCGGGGATTTCGTGCCCGTCAGCATACAGATGGCCAAAAACCAGGACTTGTCACTGTCACCGACGAAGATTTCGGGTGCCTGCGGCCGGTTGATGTGCTGCCTGAACTATGAAGACCAGTATTATGAAGAATCCCGCACCAAAATGCCTGATGTAGGTGAGACGATCGATACGCCGAACGGTAAGGGTAAAGTCATCGGGATGAATATACTGGATCTGGTTGTCCAGGTCAGATACAAAGATGACTATATCCAGGAATACCATTACGATGAACTGGAAGAAACGACTTCCGGCGGCGGTGTCTCCTAATGGATCGTGAACAGCTTTTTGACCACATCAGCAAGCTTGAGGCCGATCTCAGGAATATGCAGGAGAATCTGGATACACTGAAAGTGCACGCTGTAAATCTGGTCGAAGAGAATGTCAGTTTACAGATGGAAAATGAACATTATGAAGCACTTGTGAACAACACTGAAGAAAAAGCGGATGCTTCGTTCAAACATAACACTTTAAAAAATCTGTATGATGAAGGATTCCATATTTGCAATATACACTTTGGCACACACAGACATGGTGAGGAATGTCTTTTCTGCCAGGGCTTTTTAAATCAATGACAGGATCAAAAGCGGCTGCTGCCGCTTTTCTTATGCCGGAATGAGGTGAAAGGATTGTTGAAAGAGGACGAACGGTTGGATGAACTTTACCGGGAAGGTATGAAAATCATTCAAAGCAGCTCTGTATTCTCATTTTCAGTGGATGCTCTGCTGCTTGCCAATTTCACTAAAATCAGCAAACGGGATAAAAGAATAATGGATCTGTGTTCCGGCAACGGCATCATACCCATGCTGCTGTCGCACAGGACGAAGATTCCGATTGATGCCGTGGAAGTCCAGGAGCAGCTTGTGAGCATGGCAAAAAGAAGTTACGATATGAACGATAAGTCGGAACAGCTGAATATATATAATATCGATATCAATAATATAAAAGAGCATTTTGAACATTCGACATATGATGTCATCACGGTGAATCCGCCGTATTTCACAAATGACCAGCCTTTGAAGGTGCTCGGACCGCACAGTATAGCAAGGCACGAAGTGATGGTGGACCTGGAAGGCGTGGTCAGGGCGGCCCGGTACCTTGTCAAAAACAAAGGTCGTCTGTATATAGTGCACAGGGCTGAACGCAGTGCAGAAGTGATCTTCTGTTTGATGAATAATGGTTTCAGGGTCAAAACACAGCAGTATGTCTACAATGACCCGGCGGCGGGTCATGCGATGTTCGTCATCATCGAAGCGTTGTTCCATTCCCAGGCCTATGTGGATGTTTTACCGCCATTTTATATTTACCAGGAGCAGGATCGGTACTCGAAAGAGATGCTGGAGGTATATTATGGATAAATATCATGTATATATTGTGGAGTGCAAAGATGGCAGTCTGTACACAGGTTATGCCAGGGATGTCGCATCCCGCATCGAAAAACATAATCTGGGCATGGGCGCGAAGTATACACGGAACAGGCGGCCGGTCACGCTCAAATATCAGGAACCTTTTGATACCATGAGTAAGGCGATGAAAAGGGAAATCCAAATAAAGAAATTGACTCGGCCAGAGAAGCTGAAGTTGATTGAAGGGAGGACGCCATGAATCTGTATGTCACAGGTACACCGCTCGGAAACCTGGAAGATATGAGTGTCCGGGCCGTGAAGACATTAAAGGACGTGGATGCCATACTTTGTGAAGACACCCGGCTGACGAGGAAGCTCACCAATCATTTTGAAATTTCAACGCCGCTTCGCGCCTATCATGATTTCAACAAGGAAAAGGTCGAAGAAGAAATCCTCAATGATATGAGGGACGGTAAAGTCTTCGCGCTGGTCAGTGATGCGGGGATGCCGGCAATTTCAGACCCCGGCTATGAGCTGATCAGGAAAATGCAGGAAGAAGGAATGGAATATTCGATTATTCCCGCTGCCTCGGCATTCACACTTGCCCTGGTGGCGAGCGGCATCCCTTCATTCGAGTTCACATTTTTCGGTTTTCTCCCCAAAACCGGCAGCAAAAAGAACGAGAAGTTGAAACAGATCATGCATCACCCTTATACATCGGTGCTGTATGAATCGCCCCACAAGTTGAAGTCGACCATCCAAAGCATGATGGAAATGGATGCGGAGCGGGAAATCAGCATTTCAAGGGAAATCACAAAAAGATTTGAGCAGCACAGGCGCGGGACCGTCAAAGAGGTTCTTGGCATGCTTGGTGACGCCATTCCTTTAAAAGGGGAGTTTGTGATTGTGATACGGGGCTATGAAGAAGAAGCTGTGGTCAGCGACATCCCGATCAGGGAGCATGTCAACCAGTTCATCGATCAGGGGATGAAACCGACGAAAGCGATGAAGATGGTGGCAGACATCAAAGGGATGAAGAAGCAGGAAGTTTATGACATCTATAATGAATGAGACTGAAAAATAAAAAAGCCGGAATCTTATTGATTCCGGCGACCCTTGGATTATTCCCTGGGCATTTTATTTTGGATTTCTTCCATAAGCATTTTTGCGCCTTCTTCGCTTAAAATGATCCTGCCTTCAGCAAGTCTCATATTTTTATCGGAAACATCACCCGTAATATCACAGGTCATGGATGGCTTATACTTTTTGAGGATGATGGTGTCCTCGTCGGTATATATTTCTAAAGCATCTTTCACTTCGATGTCCAGTATCCTTCGTAATTCTATCGGGATGACAACGCGGCCAAGCTCATCGACCTTACGTACGATTCCAGTTGACTTCATTTGGAGTTCCTCCTTAACTATGTTTCTTCAAGAAATTTTGGGTTGTTTTGGGGGTTAGACGGTTAAGACTCTATTGAATGCTATAAATTCAATAAAAAAGAAGTAAAACACATATTATAGGAAAAAAAAGGATGGTCTTAAGATACACATGATTATATCACAAAAGCTTTCAGTGTTGCCAACATTTATACTGCAGCAATTGAAAATTGATTCTAAATTAGATATATTTAAATAATGAACAAATAGGAGGCAGTGGCATGGAAAAACCGACTTTTTATATAACTACGCCGATATATTACCCGAGTGGACAGCTTCATATCGGAAATGCATATACGACAATAGCGTGTGATGTCATGGCGAGGTATAAGCGTATGCGGGGATATGACGTATACTACCTGACCGGGGCTGATGAACACGGTCAGAAGATTGAGAAGAAAGCTCAAAAGATGGGTGTCTCACCTCAAAAATATGTCGATGATATGGCAGATGATATGAAGGCATTATGGTCTCTGCTTGAAATTACGAATGATCAGTTCATACGTACGACGGATGAGAATCATAAAGTGACAGTGCAGAAGATTTTTGAAAGATTGTTGGATCAGGGTGACATTTATTTAGGCGAATATGAAGGCTGGTATTCAGTTGAAGATGAGGAATTCTTCACTGAATCACAACTCTCCGAAGTTTACAGGGATGACGAGGGCGAAATGATCGGCGGAATCGCTCCGAGCGGTCACGAAGTGGAATTGGTGAAGGAGGAAAGCTACTTCTTCAGGATGAGCAAGTATGCAGACCGGCTTGTCCAGTACTATGAAGACAACCCCGGGTTCATACAGCCGGCTTCACGTAAAAATGAAATGCTGAACAACTTCATCAAGCCGGGCCTCGAAGATCTTGCGGTTTCGAGGACGACATTCGATTGGGGTATTCCTGTAAACTCAAATCCGGAGCATGTCGTATATGTCTGGATCGATGCTCTCACGAACTATATCACTGCACTCGGATACGGCTCGGATGACGAAACTTTATTTCATAAATACTGGCCTGCCGACGTCCAGATGATCGGTAAGGAGATCGTCAGGTTCCATGCCATTTACTGGCCGGTGATGCTGATGGCGCTGGATCTGCCGCTGCCTAAAAAACTCATGGGGCACGGCTGGTTGTTGATGAAGGACGGTAAGATGTCGAAGTCCAAAGGGAATGTCATCTACCCGGGCACACTGGTGGAGAGATACGGTCTCGATGCACTGCGCTACTACTTGATGAGAGAAGTGCCGTTCGGCTCTGACGGTGTCTTCACGCCGGAATCCTTCGTTGACCGCACCAATTTCGACCTTGCCAATGACCTCGGCAACCTGGTCAACCGTACACTGTCGATGATCAACAAGTACTTTGACGGTGAACTGCCCGATTACAGGGGACACGTCAATGAATTTGATGCAGATCTGGAAAATACGGTCGAAGGAAATATCGCTGCCTATGAAGAGGCCATGGAAGCACTCGAGTTCAACAAAGCACTGAGGGCGACATGGACGATCATCAGCCGGACGAACAAATATATAGATGAGACGACGCCATGGGTGCTTGCAAAAGATGCAGGCAGGAAAGAGGAGCTTGGTAATGTGATGGTGCATCTTGCGGAGAACATCCGCATTGCGGCCATCCTCCTCAAGCCATATCTGCCTCACGGTCCCAAAGAAATATTCAGGCAGTTGAATATGGTGGATGCAGCGCTTGAAGAATATGAATCCATCAGGACATACGGTGCGATTAAAGTGGACGGCAGAGTGATCGAAAAACCTAAGCCGATTTATCCGCGCCTCGATGTCGAAAGTGAAGTCGAGCATATCAAGAATTCGATGAAGCCGCCTGCACAGGCCGAGGAACAGGAAGAAGCACAGGAAGACGCTGCTTCCGGGCAGGTCACGATCGCCGATTTCGACAAAATAGAAATTAAAGCCGGAACGGTCATCAATGCCGAAGGCGTCAAAAAGGCGGATAAACTGCTGAAGGTCCAGGTGGATCTCGGAGAAGAAAAGCGTCAGATCGTCTCCGGTATCCGTGAGCAATACGAAGCCGAAGATATCATCGGCAAAAAAGTTCTGGTCGTCACGAACCTCCAACCGGTGAAGCTGCGCGGGGAGTTATCGGAAGGTATGATACTGACTGCTGAAAAAGGCAGCCGCCTGACACTGATCAGTGTGCCGGATGGTATAGAAAACGGCAGCATTGTAAAATAAGGAGTGGGATTTTTGCTGATTGATACACATGTGCATTTGAATGCGGATCACTATGACGCGGATCTGGATGAAGTCATTGAGCGGGCAAGAGCTGCGGGCGTTGAAAAAATGGTCGTTGTGGGCTTTGACCGCAAGACGATAGAGCGCACGATGAAACTGATTGATGAACATGAAGATGTGTATGGTGTCATCGGATGGCATCCGGTGGATGCAGTGGACTGTACAGAGGCAGACCTTGAGTGGATAGAAGCATTGTCACAACATGAGAAAATCGTCGGAATAGGTGAGACCGGCCTGGACTATCACTGGGATAAATCGCCAAAGGAGATTCAAAAGGACATCTTCAGACGTCAGATCGCCCTGGCGAAACGGGTCAAATTACCAATCATCATCCACAACAGGGATTCGACGGCAGATTGTGTGGAAATCCTGAAAGAAGAAGCGGCATATGAAGCAGGCGGTATCATGCATGCTTTCAGTGCAGATGAAAGAACGGCGGATGAAGTCATCGGCATGAACTTTTATATCTCACTCGGAGGCCCTGTCACGTTTAAAAATGCACAGCTGCCTAAAGACATCGCTGTACACGTGCCGCTGAACAGGCTCCTCGTGGAAACCGATGCCCCGTTTTTGACGCCGCATCCATACAGAGGGAAGCGCAATGAACCGGCTCATGTGAAACTTGTGGCTGAAAAGATTGCAGAATTACGGGGAGTATCATACGAAGTGCTTGCACAGGCGACCACTGAAAACGCTGAAGCGCTGTTCGATTTCAAATGAGGAAGCCGGGGGGTCCCCCGGCTTTTTTCATCAGCATTAAAAAAAAGTGCAGGATAAATAGTATGTTATGATATTCTCCAAAGGAGATAACAAATGGATAAACCAGTGATACATGAAGTGATTATAGTTGAAGGCCGGGACGACACGAGACGTCTGAAAGAAGCATTGGTCTGTGAAACGATCGAGACCAACGGCTCTGCGATCAATGAGAGGACGATGCAGGAAATCGAAGTGGCTTTAAAGACAAGGGGCGCGATCATATTGACGGATCCCGATTTCCCGGGCCATAAAATAAGGACTGCGATCTTAAAGCGTTTCCCCCATATAAAAGAAGCGTTCATATCCCGGAAAAAAGCGACAAGCAGGCGGGGGATCGGCATCGAACATGCCTCGATCGAAGATATACGCAGTGCGCTTAAGAATGTCCTTGTCAATCATGAGGTGGAGGTTGAGACGGTTTCAACAGAGGATATGCAGCTTTGGCAGCTGAGTGGGAGCGAAGATTCAAAAGCCAGGCGCGAACATTTGACTGCCAGGCTGAACATCGGCTATGCCAATGCAAAGCAATTGAAAAATAAACTGAACAGATACCGGATTGAGAAGGAAGAAATCACTTCAATTCTTTCAGAGTTGAAAAAGGATGGTTGATATGAAAGATATCGCAACAGCATCAAGAACAAAAGAGATATTGGATAAACATGGTGTAAAGTTCAAAAAAAGCCTGGGGCAGAATTTCCTGGTTGATGCCAACGTCATCCATAAAGTGCTTGATAAGGCGGAGGTGGATGAAGGGACGGCAGTGATCGAGGTCGGTCCGGGCATCGGTTCGCTCACTGAACAGATCGCTAAAAGAGCGGGGAAGGTCGTCGCCTATGAAATCGACCAAAGACTGATTCCTGTGCTGAATGATACGCTTGCACCCTATACCAATGTCGCAGTCATAAATGAAGACATTCTTGAAGCGGATATCGGGGGGATGATTGAAGAGGAATTCAGTGATTTCAAAGAAATCGTCGTCATCGCCAATCTGCCTTACTACATCACCACACCGATATTGATGAACTTTCTCATGCAGAAGCTGCCGATCGACCGTTATTACGTGATGATGCAGAAGGAAGTCGGGGAACGCATCAGTGCAAAACCGAACACGAAAGCATACGGCTCACTTTCCATTGCCATCGACTATTATACAGACGCAAAAACAGTCCAAAGCGTGCCTAAGTCGGTCTTCATGCCTGCGCCCAATGTGGATTCGATCATCGTGGAAATGAGGGCGCGCAAAGTGCCTAAAGTTTCCGTAAAAGATGAAGAAGTATTTTTTAAACTGACAAAAGGTGCGTTTGTACAGCGCAGAAAAACCATTTTGAACAATTATTTGATTTTATTTGAAGACGGCAAGAAACTTAAAGGGGAAATCAGTGCGCTGCTGAACGCGGCAGGCATCGATCCGGTACGCCGCGGAGAGAGTCTAACGATAGAAGATTTTGCAGCAATCTATCATAAACTGGGAGATTTCCCGACGTTAAAATTCGAATAAGTAAGATAATTATAACAACTTTTTGACAAAGTTATGTAAACTTGTTATAATGGACCTAGTGAGGTGGGCCAAATGCCAAAATCTTTAGTCGACATCAAAAAGATTCTTGATTGTCAGTTAGGTAATCGCGTAATACTTCGTGCCAACGGAGGCCGTAAGAAGTTAATAGAAAGACATGGTATTCTCAGAGAAACATATCCTTCTGTTTTCGTGGTAGAGCTTGATCAAGAAGAACATAATTTTGAAAGAGTGTCATATACATACACTGATGTATTGACATCGAATGTTGAAATGACTTTCGTCAACGAGCAGAGTGAAGCATTTGTAATCCAATAAGAACGGAACGGCTGACTGTATCAGCCAATATAAAATAGGGTGTAAAATCCGGTAATGGGGATTTTACACCCTATTTTTATATTTGGAATGAGTATCAGATGCTTCGTTTTAATTCATACTAAGTGCGTAAACAATATATTAGAAATCAAGGGATGGTATAAGTATACTGAAAGTACTAAAGTTTGGAGTGTGACGAATGGAAAATGAAAACCCCCATGTAATGCCGGAAATAGATCGTTCAAAAGGAATGGAAATCGGCCTGTATTCCCTCGGGGAGCATATGCCGAACCCGCATACCGGTGAACGCATTCCTGCCAGCCTGCGCCTCAAGGAAATCGTGGAAGCAGCGAAGATGGCGGAAGACGCCGGGCTGGATGTGTTTCAGGTGGGGGAATCCCATCAGGAGCACTTTGTGTCCCAGGCCCATCTGATATTGCTGTCGTCGATCGCCCAGGCGACAGACAGGATAAAAATCTCATCAGGGTCGACCATAATCAGTACATCAGACCCGGTGAGGGTATTTGAAGATGCCTCCACAATCGACTTACTGTCGGGGGGGAGAATGGAAGTCGTGGCCGGCAGGGCTTCTAGGGTCGGCCTTTATGAACTGCTTGGATACAGTCTGAATGATTACGAGGCACTATTTGAAGAGAAATTCGAATTATTATTGCAGATCAATGAAAATGAGAGGGTGGACTGGCAAGGTGAATTTAGGGCACCGTTGAACAATGCACAAGTCATTCCAAGACCGGAAAATGAAGATGCGGGACTGCCGATATGGAGAGCGGTCGGCGGTTCTCTCTCATCTGCCCAAAAAGCGGGGAGGATCGGCGTACCAATGTATCAGGCCCATCTTGGCGGACCGGCTGAAGCGTTCAAATCACGGATTGACCTGTACAGGGAGACGGCCTTTGAAAATGGGTTCAATCCCGATGAACTGCCTGTGGCAACAGCAGGGTTCATGTATATCAGGGAAAACATGATGGATGCGTACAAAGAATATTATCCGCATATCAATGAGGGCATGAAGCTTTCAAACGGACAGGGCTTTCCAAAGCAGGCATTTGCACAGGGGCAGGATGTCAAAAGTGTCATCAATGTAGGGTCGCCTGAACACATCGTCGAAAAGATGCTGTATCAGCATGAAATGTTCAACCACGATCGCTATATCGGCCAGATCGATTTTGGGGGCGTGTCCCTCGATAACATCAAACGGACGATAGATCTTCTCGGTGAAAAAGTGGTGCCGGAAGTGAAGAAGCACACAAAAAGAACTAAAGGAGAATAATGACAATGAATATTTTGGTTTTATCAGGTTCGAATGCGGGGAATAAAACACGCATCGCCACAACGCTGCTCAAAGAGAAGCTGGAAACCCAGTACAGCACCGAAAGTATCGAATACATCAACCTCCAGGATGTGACCCTCCCTTTCAGTGATGGGAGGAACTATATGGATTACGGCGGTGATGCCACTGAAGTACTGACCAAAGTCATGGCGGCGGATGTACTTTTCATCGGCAGTCCGATCTTCCAGGCGTCCATGCCGGCCTCATTGAAGAATGTATTCGACCTTCTGCCCCGGAATGCGTTGGAAGGTAAGACGGTCAGCATGCTGATCACGGCAGGCTCCGATAAACACTTCCTGATTCCCGAATACAATTATAAGCCGGTGCTCAGCTACTTGAAGGCGAATATCGTCCCGAGATATGTCTTCATGCTGGATACGAACTTTCATGATGGGGCACTGCAGGGGGATGATGTGCATCTGCGCCTCGACAGACTGATTGATGACACCATGGTCCTGGCAAGAACCTACGAGGAGATCAGGGTCAAAGCAGATGCGCAATTTGGATTTTAAACAGAAAAAAGCCCGCATAAGTCAAAGGACTTTATGCGGGCTTGATTGTTATAATGAAATTAACGGATTGTCTTAAGCGCTTTTGCCCAATTCACAACATCCGTGACCACTGCTTCCATCGTTGCATTGTGGACTTCTGCAGGTTTGAAAGTGCTCATTTCTTCAAAGTCAGTGAACAGGCTGAAAGCGCCCTGCGGCGTGACGATCGCGAGCTTCAGGTTCGCTAAAGTGCTGCGCAGTGACATTGAGGCAGCAATTCCCAAAGTGGAGCCGTATGACACGATTCCTGCGGACTTGTTGTTCCACTCGGAAGCGATGTAGTCGATATGGTCCTTCAATGAAGAAGAGATGTTTTTATTATATTCAGGCGTGACGAAAATGAAGCCGTCCAATGAGTCGATTTTTTCAGACCATGCTTGAATTTTATCATTGGAATACTCTTTATTCGCCATGGCCGGCGGCAGTTTTTCATTGAAGCGGTCCAGACCGTATTCCTTGATGTCGACAAGTTCAAATTCTGCATCCGTGTTCCGCTTTTCAGCGAAGTCCTTGACCCATTCTGCAACCTGTGTGCTGACGCGGCCTTCGCGTGTGCTTCCTACAATAACACCAATCTTAGTCATAAATCTTTCCTCCGAATAACATATATTTATTTAATTACATAATGTAACTAGCTATGTGATTATAATACAATATGTCTTCAAATAATGAAAGGGGAAAAGTCTCGAAATCTAAATGAATACGTTTCCAATATTATTATGGTCCTTTAGTCTTATTTTTTATATAATGATCATTAGTGGAAAACAGATGACTGACAGAATGGAAGACGGTACTGCTTACCGTCTTTTTTAATTTTATGTTGCGACCATATAGATCTTTGATCTATGTTAAAATAGACAAAAATATAAGGACAAAATGGAGACAGTATTATGCATTATGAAACAGCTCCGGCTAAAATCAATTTAACTTTGGATACGCTTTTTAAGCGCGCTGATAATTTTCACGAAGTCAGCATGGTGATGACGACCGTGGATCTGAATGATCAATTGTCTTTCGAGAAGCGTGACGACAATAAAATAATCATAGAGACCGAAAACCAGTATTTGCCGAATGATAAGAAAAATCTGGCTTACCAGGCTGCGGCACTGATGATGGAAGCTTACGGCATCAGTGCAGGAGTGAATATTTTCATCGACAAGAACATTCCCATTTCAGCAGGGCTCGCCGGGGGTTCAAGTGATGCGGCTGCGACATTCAGGGGGATGAATGCACTTTACGGTCTCGGGCGGCCGCTGGAAGAGCTTGCGGACCTCAGCGCACAACTTGGGTCCGATATACCATTTTGCGTATATGGCCGTACGGCTCTCTGTACCGGAAGAGGCGAGAAGGTCTCGCTCCTCCCGAAACCCACGAATGCCTGGGTGATACTTGCGAAGCCTTCAATCGGTGTATCGACGAAAACGATATATTCACACCTGAACCCGGGGAAGCATGAACCTGCATCAGGAAAAGTGGTTGAAGCGGCGCTCGCAGGTGATTATGACGGTGTCATCCATCATATGAAGAATGACCTGGAAGAAGTGACCGTCGAGCATTATCCGGAAGTCGCCAGGCTGATCCAGAATATGGAGGCTTCGGGTGCAGACAAGGCGATGATGAGCGGCAGCGGGCCGACAGTGGTCGGACTGGTGCAGAAAGAAAGGCAGGCCATCCATGTATACAATTCGATGCGCGGATGCTGCAACGAAGTTTATCGTGTCAGACTGCTCGGATAATTGCTTAAAGACGAACGATTATGATAACATCTTACTTAATAATACGGAATTGGAGAGTTATCATGAAATATAAACGTAGTGAGCGTCTTGTATATATGACGCAGTATTTATCCTCCCACCCGAATGAATTGATTCCGCTCACGTATTTTGTGGAGCAGTTCAATCAGGCAAAGTCTTCAATCAGTGAGGATATCCGGATCATCAAGCATGTGTTTGAGGAAGATGGCATAGGCGCCGTCAGGACGACTGCAGGTGCCGGCGGGGGCATCACTTTCCACCCGGAGATCAGCAGGAAACATGCGGAGGATATTGTCAAGGGGTTCAAGGAAGTCCTGGGGACGAGTGACAGACTGCTGCCGGGTGGCTATCTGTACATGTCCGATATCATGGGGAATCCGGCGTTGATGAATTCCATAGGCGAACTGATTGCAACCATGTACAAAAACGAAGAGATCGATGCTGTAGTGACGATTGCCACAAAGGGGATATCACTTGCCAATGCAGTGGCAGGAAAGCTGAATGCACCGGTCGCCATCATCCGTAAAGACAATAAAGTGACCGAAGGGTCGACCGTTTCCGTGAACTATGTATCCGGATCCACCCGCAAGATAGAAACGATGGTGCTTTCCAAGCGTACACTGAAAGAAGGGTCGAGCGTCCTCGTCGTGGACGATTTCCTCCGTGCGGGAGGGTCCATTTCAGGCGTGATGAACCTGATGGAGGAATTCAATGCACGGATTGTCGGCGTCAGTGTGCTGGTGGAAGCCAAGGAAGTGGAGAACAGAAGGTTCAAGGACTACACCTCCCTGTTGAAGGTTTCGGAAATCGATGAATACAACCAGTCCTTTGTAGTGGAAGAAGGCAATTGTTTGGAGTATATTGATAATAATAAATAAAAGGAGTGTTATGAATGCAACCGATCAACGCAGATAAGGCGCCTGAGGCTTTGGGCCCGTATAGTCACGGTGTGAAAACCGGCAATTTATTTTTCTCGTCAGGTCAGATACCCCTGACCAAGGAGGGGGAAATCATTTCCGAAGACGTCAAAGAGCAGACCGGCCAGGTGATGAGGAATGTAGGCCATGTACTTGAAGCGGCAGGTTTAAGTTTCGACAATATCGTCAAGACGACGATTTTCATTGCGGATATGAACGACTTCCCCCATATCAACGAGGTTTATGGTTCCTATTTTCAGGGTAAATTACCAGCAAGGTCATGTGTGGAAGTCAGTCGTCTACCGAAAGATGTTCAGGTAGAAATTGAAGTTGTTGCATCGATGGAATAACACAATGCGCAATAACTGGATGTGATCATAAATCAGACTGCAGCGGCAACACATTTGATCCAACAATATCAACGTATTGGGGGAACTGAAATGCAAATTACAGATGTCAGGCTGCGTAAAGTCAATAATCAGGACACAAGAATGAAAGCACTGGTTTCAATTACATTCGATGACGCGTTCGTCATCCATGATTTAAGGGTGATTGAAGGTAATAACGGACTTTTCGTGGCAATGCCAAGTAAGCGGACACCGGACGGTGAATTCAGGGACATTGCCCATCCAATCCATTCGGATATGAGGCAGCATGTTCAGGAAGAGATCATGAAAGTTTATGAAGACACTGAAGATGTGGCGGCTGCGCCGAAAGAAGATGAAGACGGAATTGCCGAAGAAGAGTCGGAAGCTGAACCTGATGTAACTGAAGATGAACACGATGAAGAAGACAAAGTTTAAAATACCAATATGAGCATGAAATCTGAATCCAGGTTTTGTGCTCATTTTTTGGTTTGCGTTCCTGGCATTTGATTGTTAATTTTTTTACAAACTCTTAAGGTTCGTCTTGAAAGTCATTATAGAGTAAAATATAATTGATATATCGATTAAATGGAGGTTGATTATGCAAACACGAGCGATAATCTTGGCGGCCGGCAAGGGAACACGCATGAAGTCGAGGAAGGCGAAGGTCTTACATGAATTATGTGGTTTACCAATGATCCAGCATGTGATCAATAACGTAAAAGAGGCCGGGTTTGAGGAAGTACATACAATCATCGGGCCTGACAGTCAGGAAGTCGGTGAATATCTGGGCGGCAGTGTTGAAAAGACCGTCCAGAAAGAGCAGCTCGGCACAGCGCATGCAGTCAACCAGCTGAGTGGTGCACTCTCCGGTCAGGACGGGGATACTCTGGTCATCTGCGGTGATACACCCCTGATCTCCCCGCTGACGATCAAAAACCTCCTGGAGTTCCACCGTGAAAGGAAATCACTCGCAACCATCCTATCCGCCGAGGCGGAAATTCCGACGGGCTACGGCAGGGTGGTCAGGAATTATGACGGTTCGGTGAAGAGGATCGTTGAGGAAAAAGATGCCACATCTGAAATCAGGGAACTGCATGAAATCAGTACAGGCACTTTCATCTTTGATAATCAGGCACTTTTTAAAGCTCTGGAAAAGGTGACCGCCGAGAATGCCCAAAATGAATATTACCTACCCGATGTCATCAGCATAATGTTTTCGGAACATAAGCTGATCGATGCTTATGAAACAGCAGGTTTCAACGAGACGATGGGCATCAATGACAGGGTGGCCCTGGCCAGGGCGGAGGAGCTTCTTCGTGAGCAGATCAACATCCGGCACATGCAGAATGGTGTGTCTTTTATGGATCCTAAAGCAACTTATGTCGATGCAACGGTGAAAATCGGCATGGACACCTTGATTTACCCGGGGGCTGTTTTAAGCGGCGATACAACCATCGGGGAAAATGTTACAATAACAACCGCCTCCCATATCACGGACTCTCATATAGAGGATGATGCCGTCATCAAGCAATCCGTCTTATCCGGTGCAAGAGTGGGCAAAGGGACGACTGTCGGTCCGTACGCCCAGCTCCGGCCGGGTGCAAAGCTTGGAGAGAATGTGAAGGTCGGTAATTTTGTCGAAGTGAAGAAATCGGAGCTTGAAGATGAATCGAAAGTCTCCCATTTAAGTTATATCGGAGATGCCTATATAGGGGAGCGCACCAATATAGGATGCGGCACCATCACCGTCAATTACGATGGAAAGAACAAATACAGGACCGAGATAGGCAAAGATTCATTCATAGGCTGCAATGCCAACCTGGTCGCGCCGGTCAGGATCGGAGACCGGTCATTCATCGCAGCAGGATCAACTGTGACCGAAGAGGTGCCGGATGACAGTCTGGCGATCGCAAGGAACAGGCAGACGACAAAAGAAGGCTATTATAAAAACTCAAAATAATGGAGGCAAATCATGTCATCAGCTAATGTAACAAACTCTAAATTAAGGCTCTTTTCACTAACCAGCAACGAACCGCTTGCAGAGGAGATTTCGCGACATATCGGAATACCGCTCGGTGCCTGCGAAGTCAACCACTTTTCCGATGAGGAAGTTTCAATCAGCATTGAAGAAAGCGTCCGGGGGTGTGATACATTCGTCATCCAGTCGACTTCCCAGCCAGTCAATGAACATCTGATGGAACTGCTGATCATGGTGGATGCATTGAAGCGTGCATCAGCCAAAACAATCAACCTGGTCATCCCGTATTATGGTTATGCGAGACAGGACCGTAAAAGCCGCTCCCGTGAACCGATTACGGCGAAGCTCGTTGCAAACCTGCTGGAAACCGCCGGGGCGGACAGGGTCATTTCGCTGGATCTGCATGCACCGCAAATCCAGGGTTTCTTTGATATTCCGATCGATCATCTGATGGGTGTGCCTTTATTGAGTGATTATTTCTCGGAAAAACAAGATCTGAACTTTGAAGATGTGGTTGTAGTATCACCGGATCACGGGGGCGTGACACGTGCCCGTAAAATGGCGGACCGCCTGAAGACACCGATCGCGATCATTGATAAGCGGCGTCCAAAACCGAATGTTTCCGAGGTGATGAACATCGTGGGTGATATCGACGGAAAAACGGCCATCATCATTGATGACATCATCGATACAGGCGGTACGATCAAACAGGCGGCACAGGCCTTGGTGGACAAGGGGGCAAAAGAGGTTTATGCCTGCTGTACACATCCTGTGCTATCCGGGCCGGCCATCGAAAGAATTGAGAGTTCCATCATAAAGGAATTGGTGGTCACCAACTCCATCCAGCTGGCGCAAGATAAAAAGATAGACAGGATCACAGAACTCTCAGTGGGTGCGCTGATCGCCCAGGCCATCGTGAGAGTCTATAAAGAGGAATCGGTCAGCACTTTGTTCGATAATTAAAAGTTTTTTTACAAAACTGCGGGTAATATGTTATTATTGTTTGTGCTATGTGTTAAATTGGACATAATACATTGTCTGTTATATGAAAGGTGGAATTATTACCATGGCAAAATTAGCCTCGGCAAATAGAGAAGCAGGAACTCGTTCATCTGTAAAACAACTGCGCAATAACGGTCAGGTACCGGCAGTCGTATACGGATATCAAGTTGAAAACACATCAGTTTCAGTTGATGAAGTCGAATTCATCAAGGTCATCCGTGAAGTGGGCCGTAACGGTGTGATCGATTTGGACCTGAATGGTGAAGCGACGAAAGTGATGGTTTATGACTATCAGTTCGATTCACTTAAAAACCAGATCAATCACATTGATTTTGTGGCGATCAACATGAAAACGGAAGTGACTGTTGATGTTACAATCGACATCACCGGCGAAGCAAAAGGTGTTGAAGAAGGTGGTATCGTAGAGCAGCCGATCTTCGAAGTACAGGTTACTGCGACACCGGATAACATTCCGGAGACATTGGAAGTGGATGTCAGCGAACTTGAAATCGGTGATACGCTGTATGTATCCGATGTTAAGACGACGGGTAACTTCACTATCGAAAACGAAGATGATGAAGCGCTCGTAACAGTCGTACCTCCGCAAAAAGAGGAAGAGCTGGATGAAGACGAAGAGTCAGAAGAATCTGCAGAGGAATCCACAGAGGAATCCGCAGAAGACACTGAAGAAGAATCTTCACAGGAGTAATATATCAAAGAACAGGCGGTGGGCGACCATCGCCTTTTTTAATGTTGTATGAGGTGAGGAAATGAGATGTATCATTGGGCTTGGAAATCCAGGTAAGAAATATGAACTGACACGTCATAATGTCGGCTTCATGGCAATAGATGAAATTGCTTCCGGATTGAATATTGAACTATCCAACCATAAATTCAAATGCAACTATGGCATAGGCGTTCATGAAGGTCACAAGGTGATGCTCGTGAAACCCCAGACATTCATGAACTTATCCGGGGAAGGCGTAAGGCCGCTGCTGGATTATTACAATATCGATCTTGAGAAGGTCCTCGTCCTTTATGATGACCTTGATCTGCCGCTGGGCAGGCTGCGCTTAAGGAAAAAAGGCACCGGCGGCGGGCATAACGGGATGAAATCCCTGAACCAGCACCTTAAGACCGAAAATTATAAGCGTATCCGCATCGGCATAGACCGTCCGTCCGGAGGGATGCCGGTGGTGAAATATGTGCTCAGTAAATTCTCGAGTGAAGAACAGCCCCGGCTTGAAAAGGTCGTTGAAAGGACGGGCGAGGCATCAATCAGTTTCATCAGCGAACCTTTCGAGGAAGTCATGACCAAATTCAACGGTGATGTCGATGGATGAGAAAGTATTCAAGCGCATACGGAATGACGAGAGGTTTCTTGAAGTTTCAAAACATGACAAGAAGGAGAACCTGCTGGTCACAGGTGTGAATGAAGATTTCAAGGCGACGCTCCTCTATCAGCTTTACGAGATGAACAAGAGGCCGTACATTGTTTTTGTACAGAATAACCACCAGATGGAAAAACTCGCAGCGGTCCTGATGGACCTCATGGAAGATAATGTCTATACATTTCCTGTCGGGGACATCATGATTGAAAACCATTCGAAACAGAGTCCTGAGTTCATCAAGTCAAGGATGACGGCAGCCTATGCTCTGGCACACAATGTGCCGGGGCTGTTCATCGTCCCTGTACATGCGCTCATGAAACCCCTCATGCCTAAAGAGAAGCTCCTGACTTACCAGCGAACCTTTAAAAATGCGGATATGGTGGATTATGATGATTTGATCGAATATCTGGTCAGCATCGGTTACAAACGGCTGTCCAAGGCCCAAAACGCCGGGGAGTTTGCAGTCCGCGGGGACATCATCGATATCTACACCCCGGAAGCGCTTTACCGGATGGAGCTCTTCGGCGATGAAATCGATTCCCTGCGCATCATAGACCCGGAAACCCAGCGTTCGATAAAAAATACAGACGCATTCACTCTGGAGCCGTATGCTGAATATGTGCTGGATGCAGGTGACAGGGAACGGCTGCTGGAAAAGATCAGGGAAGCGTATGAACAAGATGCGGACCATCTGGATGAAGCGGGGAAAGAAGCATTAAACGCGCACTTCGAAGAAGTGACGCACCCGGACCTCGCTTTCGAGCATCTGACCCGGTACGCACATCTGCTCCATGAATCGGGAAATTCAATCATCGACTATATAGAGGATGATCATCATGTGATGGTCGATGAAGTGACGAACATCACTTCGGCATATGAAACAGAGTTATCTGCCGTCAGCGAATTTTACAGTTCGATGGTGGAGGCGGGGAAAATCCTCAAAGGCGGAGGCAGCTATCTTGAAAGGCAGCTTGACCGCCTCCTGTCGTTGAAAGGCAGCACATATTTCACGCTTTTCACTAAAAGCATGCCTGTGGAAATCGGGAAGATCGTCAAAATATCGGTGCGTCCGACTGAAATCTACTACGGGCAGTATGATATCCTTGCTTCAAACCTGAACAGGATGCTGCAGGATGACTACCTCATCAATATCATCTTAAGGAATGAGGAGGAGCTTCAGAAGACCAAGCAGATGCTGGACGACCTTAAAATCACCAGTTATATACATGAAATCCCCGTAGACAGCGGCATCGTGCTCACGACGGGCGAGATGCCGAAAGGCTTCATCCTGCCGTTCATGCATGTGGCTGTGCTGACCTCAAAAGAACTTTACAATAAGACGATCAAGAAGAAGAAAAGGCGTCAGAAACTCTCCAATGCCGAAAAGATAAAATCCTACCAGGACCTGAACGCCGGTGATTACGTCGTTCATGTGCACCACGGCGTCGGGCGTTACCTTGGCATAGAGACGATGGAAGTCGGCGGCATCCACAACGACTATATGAAGCTGCAGTACAAAGGGACGGATCAGCTCTATATACCGGTTGATCAGATGGATCTCGTCCAGAAATATGTATCGAATGAGGACAATGCGCCGAAGATGCACAAGCTCGGCGGTACGGAATGGAAGAAGACGAAGGCCAAAGTCGAAGCGAGTGTCAATGAAATCGCGGATGAGCTCATGAAGCTTTACCAGGAGCGCGCTCAGGCACAGGGCTTCAAGTACTCTACGGACAATGATATGCAGCAGGCGTTCGAAGACCGGTTCCCTTATGAGCCGACCCCGGACCAGGTGGCCTCGGTGAATGAAATCAAAAACGATATGGAAGCAATCAAGCCGATGGACCGCCTCCTGTGCGGCGATGTGGGTTACGGTAAAACCGAAGTGGCCATCCGTGCGGCCTTCAAAGCTGTCCAGGATAACAAGCAGGTGGCATTCCTCGTGCCGACCACGATACTGGCAGCTCAGCACTTCGAAAGTCTGATCGAAAGGATCGAGGATTACCCGGTGAATGTCGCGATGATGAGCCGTTTCAGGACCGCCGCGCAGAATAAGAAGACACGCGAGGGCCTGAAGGAGGGCACGGTGGACATAGTCGTCGGTACACACAAAATCTTGAGCAAGGATGTCGAGTTCAAAGATCTCGGCCTGCTCATCGTCGATGAGGAGCAGCGCTTCGGCGTCCGGCATAAGGAGCGCATCAAGCAGCTTAAGACAAACGTGGACGTGCTGACGCTTACGGCAACACCGATACCGAGGACGCTCCACATGAGCTTATCCGGGGTGAGGGACTTGTCGGTGATAGAGACACCGCCTGAGAACCGCTTCCCCGTACAGACTTATGTGCTGGAGTATAACGGCAATTTCGTCCGGGAAGCGATTGAAAGGGAGCTCGCCCGGGACGGGCAGGTGTTTTATCTCTATAATCGGGTAGATACAATTTATCAGAAGAAAGCCCATATCGAATCTTTGGTGCCGGATGCGAATGTCGGCGTCATGCATGCCAAAATGACCGAAAAAGAGATTGAGGAGACGATGCTTGCATTCGTCAATAATGAGTTTGATGTCATCGTGACGACGACGATCATAGAGACGGGTGTGGACGTGCCGAATGCGAACACACTGATCATCGAGGATGCAGACCGTTTCGGGCTCAGCCAGCTCTATCAGCTGCGTGGCCGGGTCGGCCGGAGCAACCGCATCAGCTATGCCTATCTGTTCCATCAGCCGAATAAAGTGCTCACGGAAGTCGCCGAAAAGCGTCTTGAAGCGATCAAGGAGTACACAGAGCTCGGCAGCGGGTTCAAAATTGCAATGCGTGATTTGAATATACGCGGCGCCGGAAATCTGCTTGGCAAACACCAGTCCGGCTTCATCGACTCCGTCGGTTATGAGCTGTATTCCGAAATGCTCGAATCCGCAGTCAGGGAAAAACGCGGCATCGAAGAGGAAGAGAAGCCGCTCAACATACCGATCGACATCACCCTGGATGCTTATATACCCGGTACTTACATCACCCACGAGCAGTCCAAGATCGATATATACAAGCGCTTGAGAGCTGCGAATTCCATTGATGCGGTGATGGATATAGAAGATGAACTGATCGACAGGTTCGGGTCATATCCCGGGGAGGTCGAAAACCTGCTCCAGCTTGTACGGGTGAAAGTCTATGCCCTGATGTACGGCATTTATCAGGTCAAGGAAGCAGGCGGTAAAATCCACCTTCATGTCTCCAAAGCGGCGACGGCGCAGGTGGACGGCGAAAAACTGTTCATGGATACAAGGGATTACGGACGCATGCTCCAGGTGGAGGTTCAGGACGGGGAACTCAAAATCACCGTCGCCACCAAAGACATCAGGAAACTCGTCAGCGTCATGGAAGATATACAAGACAGTCGGATGGAGGTTGCATGATGCATACAATTAACATTATCGGACTCGGGAGTTCGGACATCGACAGCATGCCGCTCGGCATCTGGAAAGAGATAAAAGCTTCCCGGAATCTTTATTTACGGACCGAAGACCATCCGGTCACGGATACGATGAAAGCGGAAGGGCTTGAATGGCATGCCTTTGATGAAGTGTATGAAAGCAATGACACTTTTGAAGACACTTACGCCGAAATATGCAATCGTCTGGCGCAGGCTGCAGAGACGTCGGATGTGGACTATGTCGTTCCGGGGCATCCTTTATTTTACGAAACGACGACGGCACTTTTGATGGCACGTGCAGAAGAAGAAGGGTTCCGAGTCAATATCACAGGCGGGCAGAGTTTCGTGGATGCCGTCATCACAGCAGCCGGTGTGCCGGTCAATGACGGATTCCAGCTGCTCGATGCAACGGATTTGGAGCTTCGGGATCTATCCCACAGGAAACATACGATCATCACCCAGGTGTATGACCGTTTCAGCCTGAGTGATGTCAAACTGACCCTGCTCGATCATTATCCGGCGGAGGCGGAGGTCAAAATCATCGTGGCGGCAGGGAGCAGTGACGAGATGGTTTATGAAACGCCGCTGCATGAAATCGACCACCTGGAAGTCTCGAGCAATCTGATGGCGCTTTTCATACCGCAAATGACGCTTGAAACGCAGGAGGTAAAATCGATCCATCATATGATGGGGATTTTTGATACACTTGTCGGTGAGGACGGATGCCCGTGGGATAAAGTCCAGACGCATGAGTCGCTTGAGAAATATCTGATCGAAGAGGCATACGAAGTGATTGAAGCGGTCGAGCGTGAAGATGATGATGCCATCGTCGAAGAGCTGGGTGATATACTGCTTCAGGTGGCACTGCATTCCGCCATCGGGAACAAGAGGGGCCATTTCGATTTCATGGATGTCCTTGGAGGCATGACGCAGAAAGTCATCAGACGCCATCCTCACGTCTTCTCGGATGCGGTCGTTGAAAACATGGATGATTTGAATGACGTCTGGCAGAATGCCAAAAAGGCCGAGGGCAAAAAAGAAAAGGTCAAATATGAAAAAGAATACGGGGAGAAGGTTCTGAGTTGGATGAAGGAGACGATCCACAATCAGAAGACACTGTCCGATCAAGTGGAGGAAAAGGAGGATATGGATGAGACTCGATAAATTTTTAAAAGTGTCACGTCTGATCAAAAGGCGGACACTCGCAAAAGAAGTGAGCGACGAAGGCCGTGTGAAAATCAACGGATATACAGCCAAAGCAGGAACGGTGCTGAATGTTGGCGATGTCGCCAAGATCAGATTCGGCAATAAAATCATGACGGTTGAAGTGCTCATGCTGGAGTCGCACGCCAGAAAAGAAGAAGCGGGAAGGATGTACAGGGTCATCAGCGAAGAAAGGACCGAAAAAGAGGAAAAAGAAGAGGGAATCAACGAATTTCTGTAGAAATCATTCTGAAAATAGTGTATTTTAAAAGTGAGAGCTGATGATGAGGAATGGACGTGGTGCTGTGAACAGAAAAGTTATAAAATTACTCAACAGCTACACCAGGAAAAAAGAAACGGAGAAAAAGGTGCTGACGGGTGAGCAGCGCGTCAGCAGAAGAAGAACGCTGCTTTTCAGCAGTCTCATGCTGATGGTTGCGGGTATCCTGCTGGTCATGGCCCTGCATCAACACCATCAAAATTCACTTTTAAAAGACGAAGTGGTCTCAAACGAAGAGATCCTTGAAAATAAAATCACCGAAGTCCGGGACCTGGAACAGAAAATCAAGCAGTTGAACGATGATGACTACATCATGCGCATAGCGCGCAGTGAGTTCTTCTTGTCCGAAGAGGGGGAGATCATTTTCAATCTCTCGAGTGACGAAGATGACGAAAGTGTTGCAAGTGAAAATGGAACGGGAGAATAATCATTACATATGTAATGATTATTTTTCAATTTTATAGTATCATGTATAGAGATAACAGTAATTGGGAGGATATTAATTAAACATGTCATTAGAAGTGGGCAGTAAAATCACAGGGAAAGTTACAGGTATCAAACATTTCGGTGCGTTCGTCGAATTGCCGGACAGGAAGAACGGATTGGTGCACATCAGTGAAGTGGCCGATCAGTATGTAGAAGATATCAATGATCATTTGAGTGTCGGCCAGGAGGTGGAGGTCAAAGTACTGTCCATCGGTGATGACGGTAAAATCAGCCTTTCCATAAAAAAGGCAAAAGAGAACAAACCTAAACCAAGACCTCGCAAAGAAGCGTCACCAAAAGATTTTGAGGAGAAACTTTCATCTTTCCTTAAAGACAGTGAAGACCGGCTTTCCACGATCAAAAGACAGACAGAATCCCGTCGCGGCGGGGGAGGGCGCAAATAAAAAATCAAGACGATTACTAGTAATCGTCTTATTTTATTTTATGTAAAAAATTTGGGGGCTGAAATGGCAGGGAAGAATGAAAAATTGATGCATGTGACATGGGCACCATCCGACATGATTGCGCTGGCAGTGTCGGGCGGGATCGATTCCATGGTGTTATATCATATGCTGCGGACCGGTTATTCACATACGTTCGATAAGCTGATTTTGCTGCATGTCAATCACGGCCTCAGGCCTGAGGCTGCAGATGAAGAAAAATACATAAAAGATCTCGGTGCCCGGCACGGCCATACGGTGGAAGTGAAGCATCTTTCCATGGCTGCGGATTTTTCCCAGGCAAAAGCAAGGGCCCTGCGCTACCATTTTTTCAAGACGGAGTGCCTGGCGCATGGTGCAGCCGTCCTTCTGACGGCCCATCACAGGGATGATCACCATGAAACGATTCTTCATCAGCTGCTGACGGGCAGGCACCTCAATGCTGCGCTCGGTATAAAAAGGGCCGGCATGGTCGAGGGCCTGCCGGTGGCCAGGCCGCTTGCCGGTTTATCCCGTGCAATGATAGATGATTATCAGGAAAAGCAACACGTGCATTACTTCGAGGACGAGACGAATGCAGGGGATGACTATACCCGAAACTATATACGGCACCATCTCATGCCGGTGATCAGAAACAGTCCGCACCTCCATGAAGGGAGTCTTGATCGGGTCGCAGAAGATATGGATGAGCTGAAGGCCCTGGCGCGCACGAGGGCCGGCGAGTTCATAAACCGGTCCGAAGGTATGGTGCTTGGAAGGGGTGCATTGAATGACGAGCCTCACGTCATTCAAGTATTCATCGTGCAGCAGTGGCTCGATCTCCACGGTGTCCAGCCGGGGAGGAAATTCATCGAAGAGCTGCTCGGTGTCATTCACAGTGACACACCTCAAAGTGATTTATATATTGGAGATAAAGTCATCAAAGTGAGGTATGATGAGCTGTTTGTGGATAATGTTGATGAAAAACATGTAAAATCAATGGATGAAGGGTTTTTAATCAGCCAAAACGGATCATACCGCTTCAACGATCACCGGATCGAAGTCGACCTGCCGGTAGAGATGTTGCCCCTCACCGTACGCTCGAGGGCGGAAGGTGATGTGATGAGGCTTAAGCATACCGGCAGGAAGAAGCTGTCGAGGATCTTCATCGATAACAAGGTCCCGCGGGAGGACCGGGAGCAAATCCCTGTGATCGTTGATGAAGACAATGAAATCATTGCACTGGGCACGATATATAATATAATTGAAACACGAGAAAATTATAATGGCTTAATTATTTCAAAGGAGAAAACTCATGAGTTTGAAGAATGATATCAGTGAAGTGGTTTTATCGGAGGAAGATATTGAACAGATTGTGACACGCCTGGGCGAGACGCTCACAAAAGATTACGAAGGAAAAACACCGATCATGGTCGGTCTCCTGAAAGGCTCCGTTTTATTCATGGGGGACCTGATCAAGAAGATAGATACACATCTGGAAATAGACTTCATGGATGTATCAAGTTACGTGGGTACAAAATCGACGGGGGAGGTCCAGATCCTGAAAGACCTCTCCGGATCGGTCGACGGCAGGCATGTACTGATCGTCGAGGATATCATCGAGACCGGAACGACGCTGAATTCAATCATCGATCTGATCAAATATCGTAATGCTGCATCGATTGAGATCGTCACATTGCTGGATAAGCCGGTGAACAGGAAACTGCACGTCGACGTCAAGTACATAGGAACGGAAATTCCTGATGGTTTCGTCGTGGGATACGGCCTGGATTTTGATGAGAAATACCGGAATCTGCCTTATATCGGGCTGCTTAAACCGGAGTTTTATTCATAGAACATATAAGTGGAATTAATTGAAGATATTATGATATTATTTTTTTTAGTGTATTAGAAATGGAGGATTACGAATGCCGAAGAATACAGGTCGTAATATGATACTAATCCTTGTATTAGTTGTCATCATGTTTGGTATTTTCTCACAATTTAATGGTACTGGCGGCCTTGAAGAAGAGCTGCAGTACAATGAATTTTTAGAACAACTTGAAGCCGGCAACGTTGAAGAATTACTTATCCAGCCGGACAGGAATGTCTATTTGATCGAGGGGCGTCTGAGCACCCAGGAAGAGGCGGAATCATTCACCTCCGTCATTCCATATAACAGTGTGGACGATCTCGACAGCATCCTGGATACGGCACGGGCTCAGGACGGTCTGAACTTCGCAGTTGAGCCTGCTGACCAGCAGAGTCCATGGACGACGATGCTGTTTACATTCATTCCGTTGCTGCTCATACTGTTCCTCTTCCTGTTCCTGATGAGCCAGGCCCAGGGTGGCGGCGGAGGCGGCGGCAAGATGATGAACTTCGGCAAATCCAAAGCGAAGCTCTATGACCAGAATAAGAAAAAGGTCCGCTTTGACGATGTCGCCGGTGCAGACGAAGAGAAACAGGAATTGATAGAAGTCGTGGACTTCCTGAAAGATCACCGGCGTTTCGACAAGATCGGTGCGCGTATTCCCAAAGGTGTGCTTTTGGTGGGGCCTCCGGGTACGGGTAAAACGCTGATCGCAAGAGCCGTTGCAGGGGAAGCGGGCGTGCCGTTCTTCTCAATCAGTGGTTCCGACTTCGTGGAAATGTTCGTCGGTGTCGGTGCATCCCGTGTGCGTGATCTTTTTGAAAACGCAAAAAAGAACGCGCCATGCATCATTTTCATCGATGAAATCGACGCAGTCGGACGCCAGCGTGGCGCCGGTGTAGGCGGCGGTCATGACGAGCGTGAACAGACTTTGAACCAGCTGCTCGTCGAAATGGATGGGTTCGGTGAAAACGAAGGCATCATCATGATTGCTGCAACAAACAGAGCGGATATTTTAGACCCTGCGCTCCTGCGTCCCGGACGTTTCGACAGGCAGATCCAGGTTGGCCGCCCGGATGTCAAAGGGCGTGAAGCAGTGCTTAAAGTCCACTCACGCAATAAGCCTCTGGATGATACAGTCGACTTGAAGTCAATTGCACAGCGTACGCCGGGCTTCACCGGAGCGGACCTTGAAAACCTGCTTAATGAAGCGGCGCTCGTTGCAGCAAGATATAATAAGACGAAGATCGACATGCGTGACGTTGATGAAGCGACGGACAGGGTCATTGCAGGCCCTGCCAAGAAGAGTAAAGTGATTTCCGAAAAAGAGAGGAATATCGTGGCATTCCATGAAGCCGGCCATACCATCATCGGCATGGTGCTGGATGATGCGGACATGGTCCACAAAGTCACCATCGTTCCCCGCGGGCAGGCAGGCGGCTACGCTGTCATGCTTCCTAAGGAAGACCGTTACTTCATGACCAAGCCCGAGCTCGAAGATAAAATCGTCGGCCTGCTTGGCGGACGTGTCTCCGAAGAGATCAACTTCGGTGAAGTGTCGACGGGTGCCCATAATGACTTCCAGCGTTCAACAAGCATTGCGCGTAGCATGGTTACGGAATACGGTATGAGTGACAAGCTCGGCCCGTTGCAGTTCGGTGAATCGAACGGCCAGGTGTTCCTGGGTAAAAGCATGCAGGGAGATCCAAACTATTCTGATAAGATTGCTTATGAAATCGATCAGGAAATGCAGAACATCGTCAAAACGCAATATGAGCGCTGCCGTCAGATACTGACCGACCATAAGGAACAGCTTGTCTTGATTGCAGAAACACTGCTTGAAGTCGAAACTCTGGACCGGGGACAAATTGAAGGTTTATTCTACGACGGCAAACTGCCGGTGAGGGAATACGAAGATCATACGGATGATTCCAGCCTTGAAGATTCCGGCGGACAAGGGAAAATCGGCAAATCATTTGAAGAAGTGAAAAAAGAAGCAGAAGATAAAGAAAGCTCTTCTGAAGATTCCGACCGCAGTCCGGAAGAACGTCCGGACATGGTCAATGAACCGGCAGACCGTGAAGATGACGGGCGTCTTGGTGAACAGAGAAGACATGCAGAAGAGCAGGATGACGATAACAGGAGATAAGAGAGAAAATAAGTACATCAAAAGTCGCCGCGAGGCGACTTTTGATGATTCAGGAGGAATAAGATGAGTGATCATTTGGTAAGAGGATTGGGATTGAACGATGAAATCCGTATATTGGCAGTGGATACGACTGAAACGATCAATGAAGCGGTGAGCCGCCACGGTGCATATCCTACGGCAGCAGCGGCGCTCGGTCGTGCCATGACCGCAGCGGTATTGATGGGTTCAATGCTGAAGAACGAAGAAAAGGTGACAGCCACCATTGAAGGCGGCGGACCGATCGGGGCAATCGTGGTCGACAGCAATGCGGATGGTACGGTCCGGGGCTATCTGGGCAATCCGCATGTCCATTTTGACCTGAACAGTTCAGGCAAGCTTGATGTGAAACGGGCAGTCGGCACTGAGGGGGCCCTGAGGGTTGTAAAAGATATAGGTTTAAAAGAGCATTTCACAGGTTCCACTGAAATAGTATCTGGTGAAATTGCCGAAGATTTTTCCTACTATTTCTATGCGAGTGAGCAGGTGCCTTCCATCGTGGGGCTCGGCGTGCTGGTCAACCCGGATAATACAATCAAAGCTGCAGGCGGCTTCATCATCCAGGTCCTCCCGGAAGCGGGGGATGAGACGTTTGAGTTCCTTGACGCACGGGCGAAGGAAATGTCACCCGTATCCCAGCAGATTGACAAGGGGCTGTCCCCGCGCGAGATTATAGATGAAGCGATTGGGGAAAAGAACTGGAGAGAGCTCGGTGAAATGCCGGTTTCCTTCGAATGCAGCTGTTCGAAAGAGCGGTTCCTGAACGCCATCGCGGCACTTGATCCCTCGGAAATCATGTCAATGATCCAGGAAGACGGCGGAGCTGAAGCAGACTGCCATTTCTGCCGCAACAAAGTATGGATTGACAAAGAAGAGCTGAAAGAACTGATTACGCACTAATTTATTGTAATGCAGCGGTTTGCGTGCTATATTCATAGTGACAAACTAGGAAAAGGGAGGGCTTTCTTTGAGCAAAGTCTATAACAACATTTCAGAAACGATCGGCAACACACCTCTTGTAAAACTGAACAGCCTCACTGATGAAAACAGCGCAGATGTATATGCGAAATTGGAATTCATGAACCCGGGCAGTTCCGTAAAAGACAGAATTGCACTGGCGATGATCGAAGCGGCAGAAAAAGAGGGGAAGCTTGACAAAGATACTTCAATCGTCGAACCGACAAGCGGCAACACCGGTATCGGCCTTGCAATGGTTGCTGCAAGCAAAGGTTATAAAGCGACCCTCGTCATGCCTGATACAATGAGTAAAGAGAGACGTAACCTGCTGCGTGCATACGGGGCGGAACTTGTTCTCACACCCGGTGCCGACGGCATGAAGGGTGCCATTAAAAAAGCGGGCGAACTGGCGGAAAAAGAAGGTTATTTCATGCCGCAGCAGTTCGAAAACATGGCGAACCCTGAGATCCATGAAAAAACGACCGGTGTTGAATTGGTCAATCAGATGGAAGGACTTTCCATAGACGGCTTCATCTCCGGCATAGGTACGGGCGGCACAGTCTCAGGTGCAGGCCGTGTACTGAAGGCACATCACCCTGATGTGAAGATCGTGGCGGTTGAACCGACGGATTCCGCGATTTTGAGCGGGAAAGATCCAGGGCCGCACAAGATTCAGGGAATCGGCGCAGGCTTTGTGCCGAAAACATTGAACACGGAAATCTATGACGAAGTTGCGACGGTCACGAATGAAGAAGCGATGGAAACCGGCCGTGAACTGGCAGCAAAAGAGGGCATACTCGGCGGTATATCTTCCGGGGCTGCAGTTAAAGTCGGCCTCGATTTAGCGAAAGCACTCGGTAAAGGTAAAAATGTCATTGTCGTCCTGCCTTCAAACGGCGAAAGATATCTATCCACCGCATTGTTCAACTTCGATGATTAATCTGTAAAACCAAACAGGAATGACTGTGAATAAGCTGCCCGGCAGCTTACCCGCAGTCATTTTTTATTTACTCTTTCCTGATGTCCGCAATTTCCCCGGATCACCGTATTTTGAAGTGTGGAATCGTTGATCACAAACGTGTTATAATGTGTCTGTTCAAATTCTAAATATAAGAGGTATGTGTCATGGAAAAACTTAAAATCATGGGAATACTGAACATCACGCCGGACTCATTCAGTGATGGCGGCAAATATCATGATGCCGGAAGCGCGGTTGAACGCGCACATGAAATGGTCGAAGAGGGTGTGGACATCATAGATGTCGGCGGTTATTCCACGCGCCCGGGGCATTCGGAAGTCACGGAAGAGGAAGAAATCAGACGAGTGAAGCCTGTCATTGAGGCAATCAGGGGTTTGGGCGTTGATATATCCGTGGATACGTTCCGTTCGAATGTGGCAAGGGAGGCAATCGCGGCAGGTGCAACGATGATCAATGACCAGTGGCGGGGTACATATGATGAAGCCATTCTTGATGTGGCAGCTGAATTTAATGTGCCTATTTTCCTGATGCATAATAATCATCATGAAAAATATGATGATGTGGTCGGGGATATGATTGAAGAGCTTACGGAATCCGCAGCGCTTGCATTATCACATGGCGTTAAAAAGGAAAATATATGGCTTGATCCGGGGATCGGTTTTGCCAAGACGCGCAGGGAAGAGCTTGAGGTCATGCGGCGGCTCGACGAGCTTGTCGCCGTGGGCTATCCGGTTTTACTTGCGACCAGCCGTAAGCGGATGATCAAAGAACTGATTGATGGTGACTCGCAGGCCGGGGAGAGGGACACAGCGACCGCTGCAACCACGATTTACGGCCTTGAAAAAGGTGTGAAGGCCGTACGGGTCCATAATATCGGCATCAACCGCCAGCTGGCGGATGCCTATGTCAGACTACGGGAAGATATGGATGGATAATATCAAAATAAATGGAATCAAAGTATATGCATACCACGGTGCCCTCGAAGCGGAGCGTGTGCTCGGGCAGTTTTTCATCATCGATGTCACGATGTATCTGGACTTGAGGACGGCTTCAGAGGACGATAATTTGAACGGTACAGTGCATTACGGGGAAGCATACGAACTTATAGAGCAGATCGTCAAGAGCGAACCGGTCAATCTGATCGAGCACCTGGCCGGGAAAGTTTCAATGGCCTTGTTTGACCGGTATGATAAAATATTAGAGATGGATGTTACAGTGACCAAACCGAGTCCGCCTATCGACGGACACTATGAAGATGTGAGCATCACAATAAACAGAAAGCGGGAATTTTGATGGCAAATGTTTATCTTGGCATGGGCAGCAACCTGGGTGACCGGGAAGAAAATCTGGAAAGTGCAATCGACGCCTTGAACAGTTTTGATGAAATTGAAGTGACGAAACGATCATCGGTTCTGGAAACTGCACCTTATGGGAAAACGGACCAGCCTGAATTCCTGAATATGTGTGTTGAAATCGATACACGCATGTCACCGCTCACCCTGCTTGAGACGGTTCTCGGCATTGAGCATTCTCTCGGACGCATCAGGGAAGAAGTGTGGGGGCCGAGAATCATTGACATCGATATTCTGCTTTATGAGGATCTGGAAATCGAACTGGATGACCTCTCGATTCCGCATAAAGAGATGCAGAAGCGCAGTTTTGTGCTGGAGCCCCTTGCTGAAATCGCACCGCATGTGAAACATCCGAAACTCGGAAAGACTGTCGTCGAGCTGAAGGAAGATCTGGAGCGGGGTGACTGACATCTTTAAAATAGGTGATGTGGAAATCAGTAACCGTGTCGTTCTTGCCCCGATGGCCGGTGTGAGCAATGCTGCATTCAGGCTGACGGTGAAGGAATTCGGCGCCGGCCTGGTATGTGCTGAAATGATCAGTGACAAAGCGCTTCTTGCGGGCAATGAAAGAACGATGAAGATGCTGTATATTGATGAAAATGAACGGCCCATGTCCCTTCAGATATTCGGTGGAGAGAAGGATACACTGGTCGAAGCGGCGAAGTATGTGGATCAGAATACGAATGCGGATATAATAGACATCAATATGGGATGCCCCGTCTCAAAAATCATACGATGCGAAGCAGGGGCGAGATGGCTGCTCGATCCTGAAAAGATTTATGAGATGGTCAAAGCGGTCACCGGCAGCGTATCAAAGCCGGTCACCGTCAAGATGAGGACCGGGTGGGATGACGACCACATCTATGCCGTTGAAAATGCCAGGATGGCTGAGCGTGCCGGTGCAGCGGCGATCAGCATGCACGGCCGTACAAGAGTGCAGATGTATGAAGGTGAAGCCGACTGGAAAATCATCAGACAGGTCAAGGAAGCAGTGGATATCCCCGTCATTGGGAACGGCGATGTCAGCAGTCCGGAACTTGCCCGGGCGATGCTTGAGGAAACGGGTGTCGATGCCGTGATGATCGGACGGGCCGCCCTCGGCAACCCCTGGATCATTTACAGGACCGTCCATTACCTGGAGACCGGCGAACTGATTGATGAGCCGGATTACGAAAGCAAGATTGAAGTGATGAAGCTTCATATGGATCGGCTGATTCATCTGAAAGGTGAAAAGATTGCTGTAATGGAGATGCGCAAGCATGCTTCATGGTATTTAAAGGGCATCAAAGGCAACGGACATGTCCGTAAAGCGATCAACCAGGCGATGACAAGAGAGGAAGTCATAAGAATTGCAGATGACTTCATCGTGGAATTGAAAGAACGGCAGGAAGAATCAGCAGTTCAAAAAAACTAAGGAGTGTTCAGTGTTGACAGAAGAAATGAATGACCAGGTGAGTGTCAGAAGAGAAAAGATGCAGCAATTGATTGATCTCGGCATCGATCCTTTTGGTGAAAAATTTGAACGTACATCATATTCAGACGAGCTCAAAATAGACTGGGACCAATATACAAAAGATGAGCTTGAAGAAAAAGAAGGTGAATCCGAGACGGTGGTCGCAGGGCGCCTGATGACGAAGCGGGGCAAAGGGAAGGCGGGCTTTGCACACCTCCAGGATATAAACGGCCAAATCCAGATCTATGTCAGGAAAGACCAGATCGGTGATGAGGATTTCGATAATTTATGGAAAGAGGCCGATCTCGGCGATATCATCGGTGTCAGAGGTGTCATGTTCAAAACGAACACCGGTGAGCTGTCGATCAAAGTGCAGGACTTCAAACTTTTGACGAAAGCACTCCGCCCGCTGCCTGATAAATATCACGGACTGAAGGATATCGAGGAGCGCTACCGTAAACGTTACCTGGACTTGATCACCAGTGAAGATTCGAAGGAGACTTTCATCAAGCGCAGCAGAATCATACAGGAGATGCGGAATTACTTGAATGACCACGGTTTCCTTGAGGTCGAGACACCGATGATGCATATGATTGCCGGCGGCGCCCAGGCAAAACCGTTCATCACGCACCATAATGCACTCGATGTCGACCTTTTCATGCGTATTGCGATAGAGCTGCATTTAAAGCGGCTGATCGTCGGTGGTATGGAGAAGGTTTATGAAATCGGCCGGGTCTTCAGAAATGAAGGTATATCAACACGGCACAACCCTGAGTTCACGATGATTGAACTGTATGAAGCTTATGCGGATTACAATGACATCATGGACTTGACTGAAGAACTGATCGCATACATTGCAGAAAAAGTCACCGGCAGTACGACGGTACAGTACGGCGGTGAAGACATCCACCTTGGCACCGGCTGGAAACGCGTGCACATGGTGGATATGGTCAAAGAAGCGACAGGTGTCAATTTTTATGAGGTCAAATCCGATGAAGAGGCCCATGCCCTTGCCAAAGCGCATGGTATTGAAGTGAAGGACACAATGAAGTATGGTCATATATTAAATGAATTCTTCGAACAGAAAATTGAAGAAACGCTGATTCAGCCGACCTTCGTGTACGGTCATCCAATTGAAATATCCCCGCTTGCCAAACAGAATGCAGATGATCCGAGATTCACGGACCGTTTCGAGCTGTTCATCGTCGGACGCGAACATGCGAATGCGTTCACCGAGTTGAACGACCCGATTGATCAGAGAAACCGATTTGAATCCCAGGTGGCGGAAAAAGAAGCGGGTAATGATGAAGCCCATGATATGGATGAGGACTTCATAGAAGCGCTGGAATACGGTATGCCGCCGACAGGCGGGCTCGGAATCGGTGTGGACAGACTGGTCATGCTGCTCACGGATTCAGCGAGCATACGCGATGTCCTGTTGTTCCCTTACATGAAACAAAGATGATATGAAGTGGAAGTGCAAAGCCCGAAGAATCAGGTTTTGCACTTTTTATGCATGAAAACGTATTCATTCTCTTTAGGGGTTTATTTATATGCGAGTTCATGTATAATTACAATCATTATGTAAGTCAGGAGTGGGGAATATGAATCGTGATATTTTAAAAGATGTAAATCGTGTCGTGATTAAGATTGGAACGAACTCCATCATGAAATCCATAAGCGAAATCGACTATCATAAGATGGACCGCCTTGCATTCGTTTGTGCGACCCTTCGGCAGCAGGGGTGTGATGTCATACTGGTGGCATCCGGTGCCGTCGGTGTCGGGGCGAGCATGATGAACCTTGATGAGTACCCTGAAGATATCGCCGAAAAGCAGGCGCTTGCTTCAATGGGCCAGGGTGAACTCATCAATCTATACAGCCGGTTCTTCCAGCATTATGACCAGCATGTGGGTCAAATACTTATGACGCGTGACATCGTCAATTATCCGAGTTCATATGCGAACTGTAAGACGGCGATAAACTCGCTGCTCAAAAATAATATCATGCCGATCATCAACGAGAATGATGCGGTGTATGTCGATGAATCCGGCCACTGTTCAAAATTCGGTGAGAATGATACGCTCTCAGCTGTGGTTTCGGAAGTCGTGGATGCTGATCTGTTGATTATACTCAGCGACATAGACGGGCTGTTTGATGCCAACCCTCATACGGAAGCGGATGCGAAGCTGATTCCTTTCGTGGGGGAAATCGATGATGAAATATTAAACATGGCAGGCGGTGCCGGCTCTGTCTTTTCTACAGGCGGGATGGAAACGAAGCTCGGTGCGGCAAAACGTATGATGGACAACGGTAAGAGCATGATGATCGCTTCAGCGAAAGATCCAACAATCGTCTTTGACATACTGGAAGGTGCGGACGTCGGAACTTTATTCAAAAAAGAATCTGTGGAATTAATGATACAGGGGGATGAATGATATGACTGAAACAATGATGGCAGAGCAAAGTATTCTTCAGAAAATGGGACAAAACGCCAAAAATTCTGCGAAGGTATTGAGGAACCTGCCTGCAGGTGATAAGAATGAGGCGCTGTATGCAATGAGTGCAGCAATTGAGGATAATCATGAGAAGATATTGAAAGCGAACGCTGAAGATATCAAAAACGGCAAAGAGAATGGATTGTCGGATGCGTTGATCGAGAGGCTGACCTTGAATCCCGACAGGCTTGAAGGCATGCAGGAAGGCTTGAAGAAGATGGCGGGACTGGAAGATCCGACTTCAAAAAGTGACGGTCAGTGGGTCAATGATGTCGGGCTTAAAATCAGCAAGAAAAGAGTGCCTCTCGGGGTCATCGGCATCATTTACGAATCGCGTCCGAATGTGACGGCCGATGCTTCGGGGCTTTGCCTGAAGGCGGGGAACGCCGTCATCTTAAGGGGTGGTAAAGAGGCGCTGAACAGCAATGCCGCAATCGTTGAAGTGCTGCAGGCGGGACTCGCGGAAACCAACGTGCCCGAGGAAAGCATCCAGCTGATCACAGATCCGTCCAGGGCGCTCGCCACCCAGTTCATGCAGTTCAATGAAGGGGTGGACTGCCTGATACCGAGGGGCGGTGCGGGATTGATCCAGGCTGTGCTGAAACAGGCGACTGTGCCGGTGATAGAGACTGGCACGGGGAACTGTCATATGTATGTCCATGAATCCGCTGATATGGAAATGGCCGCTTCACTGATCGTCAACGCGAAGACCCACAGGGTGTCGGTGTGCAACGCGCTGGAAACCCTGCTTGTGGATGAAAGTGTTGCAGAGGACGTCCTCCCGATGTTTGCTGCTGCGCTGGAAGAAGCGGGTGTCACGATACACGGTGATGCAAGGACTTGCAGTCTCATCGGAAATGCAGTCGCTGCGGGAGAGTCGGATTATACCGATGAATACCTCGGGTACGATATCGCGGTCAAAGTCGTGGATGGATATGAAGAAGCGATCGTTCATATCGACAAATATTCAACCGGTCACTCCGATGCAATCATAGCGACGGATTACCAGGTCGTACAGGATTTCCTTAATGAAGTGGATTCCGCGGCTGTCTACGTCAATGCATCCACACGATTCTCGGACGGCGAGATGTTCGGCTTTGGTGGCGAGATCGGCATCAGCACCCAGAAGCTTCATGCCAGAGGGCCGATGGGCCTGGAAGCACTCACAAGCTATAAATATATCGTCGAAGGATCGGGACAGATCAGGGAATAGTGGTGTCATTCATTTCAATGACCGCATTAAACGTGGTATTTTGGAGATGACACTTAAATGAAAGGGGAGAGGTCGGATGGCTTCTGAAAAAATCTTTCCGCAGGGTGAACAGAGGACGGATAACTTCACTGGGGAAGTGTATTTTAATGTGTTATTCAATGAAGATGCGCCGTTGAATACACCGATTGCCAATGTGACATTCAAACCAGGCGGCAGGACGAAGTGGCATTCCCATGAAATCGGGCAGGTGCTGCTTGTCACCCATGGTGAAGGCTGGTATCAGGAAGAGGGCAAAGCGCTGCAGACGATCAAGGCCGGGGATGTCATCAACATCGATAAGGATGTCGTCCACTGGCACGGCGCCAAGAAAGACAGCGAACTGGTCCATCTCGCGCTGACCGCTGGTGAAGTGGAATGGATGGACCCGGTCGAGGATATTTAAAATGAAAATGAGCGAAGGGACCCTTCGCTCATTTTTGCATTTGAAGATTGTTGAGATGGGCCCGAAAATTATCGGCAAGCTGTTTCCGGTCCAGAATATCGAATGTTTGGATGGATTCCTCCATTAACTGGATGCCACGGGCTTCCTCCCCTGTGGAAAAGTGATGGAAGCCATTAAGATATTTTGAAACGTTTTTTTCATAAAGCATATACTGGTCTATTTCCAAGAGCTCTTCCAGAGTATCGTGAAACATTTTACTGTGGAAGGTTTCACCTTTCTCCAGAAGAATCAGTATCACATTCGTCAATGTTTGTATGGTGATCGTCCGGTGCTTTCCGATCACATGATAATATTGTGTATTGTTGATCATCTCGTTGGTCAGCATGACCAGTGCCTCAACGGTGAACAGGGAAATTGAATTGGCAAAAAGCACGATTTCATAATTGCACCATATATCCACTTCCATCAGATGATCGATCAATTTGGGCTCCCGGTCCTCCCAGTCATATTGATCTTCGTCGAGGTCTTTGATCAGGGCAGAGAGCATGATCGCATTCAATTCGAAGAATTTGATGTTTCTTTCTTCATATTTCCTGGACTGACCGTCTCTGAGTGCAAGAATTTTATCGACGTCACGATTTATGTAGTGTTCCTTCATATCCAGTATAAGTTGTTCAAATTCGCTCAGTTCAAATTCTTTTTCGGCGTGGAAGAATTCTTCAACGGTGATATTCAATTTATCCAGTATCATCAGCAATTTGTTGATGGTGATTTCGCTGACGCCGCGTTCGAATTTGGACAACTGGGCGATTGACAAGTCGTTGTCACATACTTCCTTCATTGTAAGGTTCCGTGACTGTCTGAATTCCCTGATCAGCATACCTATGGACTGATTGGACATTTCCCTCACCTCTGATGTCGATTTGATATTAAACATACTATAAGAATCTTCATAAGTAAAAAGAAAACAATAGACATATTGATTTTCATATATGAAAACTTTTGATGAAGTCAGAATATTCGTAGTACAATTAAACCATCACAAAGAGGTGGGGGAGATATTATGAAAAGAGCAATGAGTTTCATTACTGCAATTGCGTTGACAGGAATACTCACAATCGTTGGCACAAAGAGTTTACCGGTTGATCCTATCCTTTATTTAATGTAAGACACGACTCTCCAGAAGCACCATTGATTATGTTATACATTTTTGTATAAATACATTAGCTCCCAAAAGCAGGCGAAAACCTCAATCATATTGAGTGTTTTCACCTGCTTTCCCTTTTTACACTTTAAAATGTTAAGATAGTGTTGACATTGTAACGAGTGATATATTATGATGTATTAGTATTCATCATCCGGTGAACGGAGAATTAGCTCAGCTGGGAGAGCATCTGCCTTACAAGCAGAGGGTCGGCGGTTCGAGCCCGTCATTCTCCACCATTTCTAAAATTCAATCTACATATTGCGGAAGTAGTTCAGTGGTAGAACATCACCTTGCCAAGGTGGGGGTCGCGGGTTCGAATCCCGTCTTCCGCTCCATTTTCATTAAGCGGTTATACCGTTTTATTTTTTTGAAGGCAGTCAAAACAACTTAGCGGGAAGTAGCTCAGCTTGGTAGAGCACTTGGTTTGGGACCAAGGGGTCGCAGGTTCGAATCCTGTCTTCCCGACTTTTACAACGCGGGTGTGGCGGAATTGGCAGACGCGCTAGAATCAGGATCTAGTGTCTTCGGACGTGGAGGTTCAAGTCCTCTCACCCGCATCATTTTTATCATCCATATATTGTTACACGGGGGCTTAGCTCAGCTGGGAGAGCGCCTGCCTTGCACGCAGGAGGTCAGCGGTTCGATCCCGCTAGTCTCCA
>NZ_FRCF01000022.1 GCF_900142805.1 Lacicoccus alkaliphilus DSM 16010
CTCGCCTGCTCATTCACCATCGATTTCCAGGACGAATGAGCAGATTTTCCCCTCGCCTGCTCATTCACCATCGATTTCCAGGACGAATGAGCAGACTGCCTTCCATCCAAAGAAAAAAGCCGGGACATATGTCCCGACTCTCTTCACTCAATCAATTCATTCATCAAGACCCATTTCCGCTTCTACGATTTCCGCGATGGCAGCACTGTACTGATCAGCAAGTTCGACGGTTTCAGCTTCCACCATGACCCGTACAAGCGGCTCGGTGCCGGACGCACGGACAAGGATACGTCCGTTGCCATTCATCTCTTTTTCCACTTCTTCCATTTTGGAGGCGACTTTTCCGTTATTCACGACATTGTGTTTATCGTTGACCCTTACATTGACGAGCCTTTGCGGGAATGTCTCGACCTGTCCGGCAAGTTCACTTAAACTCTTGCCTGTCTTTTTGATGATGGCCGACAGGTGCGCACCGGATAATAAACCGTCGCCCGTCGTATTATAGTCCATCATGATGATGTGACCGGACTGTTCACCGCCGAGACTGTAGCCATGCTTCCTCATTTCTTCGACCACATAGCGGTCCCCGACTTTCGTCTTGTCGCTTTTAAGGCCGTGGGCTTTAAGTGCTTTGTAGAATCCGAGGTTGCTCATCACGGTGGAAACGACCATGTCGTCTTTCAGTTTCCCCTCTCCTTTGAGATGCTGTGCAAGGATGAACATGATCTTATCGCCATCGACGATATCACCATTTTCATCCACTGCAATCAGGCGGTCTCCATCACCGTCGAAAGCAAGTCCGAAGTCACATTCGTTTTCCCTCACCAGTTCAACGAGCTTCTCAGGGTGTGTGGAACCGACACCGTCATTGATGTTCGTGCCGTCCGGATTGGTCCCCACTGTGACCGTATCGGCTTCCAGGTCCCCAAATAAATAAGGGGCAAGGGAATGCGTGGAACCGTGTGCTCCATCAAGTCCGATCTTTAATCCTTCAAGATCCACATCGATGGTCGATTTGATATATCCGATGTACTTTTGAACGCCCTCGAAGTAATCCGATTTGTTTCCAAGATCGGTTCCCGTGGGCCTTGGGAGATCATCCGTCTCCTTATCCAGCAGTTCTTCTATTTTTTGTTCCTCGGCGTCACTCAGTTTGTATCCATTTGATGCAAAAAATTTGATTCCGTTATCTGCTACAGGATTATGCGAGGCTGAAATCATCACCCCGGCGTCCGCTTCAATTTCACGTGCAAGATATGCAACTCCCGGAGTGGAAATCACACCGAGACGCATCACTTCCGCCCCAATCGACAGCAGTCCTGCAATCAGTGCGGACTCCAGCATCTCACCTGAGATGCGTGTGTCCCGCCCTACTAAAAATGTAGGCTTGGCATTATTCTCCCCTGCCAAAACATATCCGCCGAAACGTCCCAATCTGAATGCCAGTTCCGGTGTTAATTCTGAATTCGCTACGCCTCTGACACCGTCAGTACCAAAATATTTACCCATGAGTTTCTCCTTTAGTCATTTTCTTCTATTGTGAGTTCAACTTCCAACACAGCCGGTTCAGTTTTTGTGACACCTTCCGGCAAATCCAGTTCGACATCTCTCGTCACTGAATTTTCAAGGCCGTCCACATCGATTTCAACATTTGCCGAATCGATATTATCCAATACTTCCTGACTGCCGAACACATCTATATAATCGTGATTGAGGACCACATCCACAAGTTCATGATCACTGTCGACCATCCCCGTCACTTCGTAATTGACAGGCACCGTTTTGCTCAATTCATTCACATTGATTTCAACCCTCACGTTGGACGGCTCCGTCCTCACATCGAGACGGTTGAACTGGAAATCGAATACAGCGACTTCTGCTTCTTCTACCCGGTCTTCAGTGATACGCGAATTATCACTTAATGCTGCACGCACATACTGTATCCGGTTCATCTCGTTTTCCCCGCCATGGATGGTCACCGTTTCAGGCGCCACATCTACAGACTCCAGCTGATGCCCGGGACCAAACCTGCTCTCATCCACCTCGGCCTGCACGGTGAATGTTTGTGAAACCAGCTCCTGCACACTGACAACCGATGTTTCAGGAATGACTTCTGCTGTAACATTCTCAGGCATCCCATCGATCGTGTAATGCACCTCATGCTCTCCAGGCCCTCTGTCCCTCAAGTCGAGCAGTACATCGAAATCCCTTGTCGTCTGCAACCTGGCAATATTCGAGGTGCTCCCGGACAACTGAACATTCACCTGGCTGGGCACACCGCTGACATAATAATCCTCTTCATCGTAAAGCACTTCGACAGGCATGCCCTGTATCAGTTCAGTTTCATCATCGCCACCGTTCTCATTGAAGACCTCAATATTTTCAAAGACGTCATTGACCGACAGGAACATGAATAACGCCAGGATTAATGCAACAAATCTCAAACCCCATTTACTTTCGAGCAAACATACCGCCTCCTTCCTTCACGCCGGGCAGGACGCTCCAATGCTTCTTCAGCAACTCATCCAGCTCTTCGAGGGTAAGTTCCTTATCCAGCTTTCCACCGTATGTAACAGAGATGCTCCCTGTCTCCTCGGAAACGATCACAGTGAACGCGTCCGTCACTTCGGATATCCCGACAGCCGCTCGGTGCCTCGTTCCGAGACTCTTCGCAATTTTGCTGCTGTCCGAGAGCGGCAGGTAACTCGCAGCTGAATTGATCTTATCACCCGAGATGATCATAGCACCGTCATGCAGCGGCGTATTCGGTATGAAAATATTGATCAGCAGCTCGGCTGTAATATTGGCATCGATCGTTATACCGGTTTCGGTATACTCTTTCAGCCCCGTCCCCTTCTCAAAAACAATCAATGCACCGATCCGCCTCTTCGCCATATATCTGACCGATTTGATGATTGCTTCCCTCATCTGATCATAGTCCGTACCGGCCCCAGCAGGCGCACCTTTGAATAAACTGCCCCGTCCGAGTTGTTCGAGCGCCCGCCGCAACTCCGGCTGGAATATGACAATGATTGCGAGGAAACCCCACTCCAGGACAGTATCGAAAAGTTCGGTGGTCGTGGTCAGGTCGAAGAAGTTACTGACTGCCCTTCCGACCAATATCAGGAAAATTCCTTTGATCAGCTGGATTGCCTTCGTCCCTCTCATTACAGTGAACAGCAGATAGAAAACGTACCATACGATGATGATATCTATTACACTTGTAATGACAGCGGCGGTCGTTATATTGTCAAACATATTCGTATTCTGCACTCATCTGGTCCTTTCTGATGAATTATAACGTGCCAATCCTCTCCTCCAGCTCATTATATATATCCAGCATCAAAGGATCGTCTTTCAATTCATCCGTATTTTTAACGTAACTCTTAAAATATTCAGCACACTTTTTGATCTGACCTTTTTTATACATATTATAACATTTGAGCAGGATCATCCGGTCGTTTTCAGAGTCCCCGACCAATTGATCCAGCAATCCAAGATCATCCTCGTAAGCCGCCACCTTAGCCGCCAGGATGCTTAAACCCTCTTCTTTATAGCGGACCTGCATGGTATGCTCAAGCTGCGTGTACTTGTCCATCAGCCTGCGGCAGGTAAAATATTGCTCTTTTATATAGTAACATTCAATGATTTCAAATAAAATTTTCAGCTTACTTAAATTCAATTCATTCATGGGATATATGAGGGAGTAAGTATCTTCCAGAAGATCAAGTGCCTCTGTGACTTTCCCCGTGTCCATCAAGTACGACGTTTTGATCAATAAAGCATCTATGTAAAATTGATTGATGACATTATTGGATAATTTCAAAAGCGATTGGTCCGCATGATGGGTCATTTTCCTGGAATCGCCCTGATGTCTGAAGTACTTCGCATATAATAGATGGAGCCTGCCGCAGTCCACACTGGAGATTTCGTCAGCCTTCTCGTACTCCTTGGTCATCAATTCCGGAACTGTTGAGAACTCGTCGTGTGACACTTTATACTCGTGAAAGACGATTTCACGGAAGACCTCCACATCATTATAGCGGAAGTTTGCCGTTTCAGACATCAGATCGTTCAGGGAGCAGTTCAGACGCTCACTGAGTTTAATCAACACATTGGTGGAGGGCTGGACGCTTCCCTTTTCAATGAGACTTAAATAAGTCCTCGAAATAATCCCCTCAGCCAGCTCTTCCTGTGTAAGATTATTTCTATGCCTGGTTTCTTTGATTCTTTGACCGATCATCTATGATGCCCCTTTCCTGCGCTTTCGTTAACGTGATCATCCTGTTAGATTTATTTGACAACTTATTTACTCTTAATCATACTATAAATATATATATAAGGGGTGTTTCAAATGAAAAAATTGCTGGTCATCAATAAACTGGCTCAACTGAAAAGTGTCAGTGATCCTTTTAGAATCAAACTGCTTGCACTCCTGAGCGAAAAGCCGAAGACAGGGCAGATGCTGGCTGATGAAATAGGCATTCCCAGGGCTAAAATTCACTATCATTTAAATGAGTTGCTCAAAAATGAAATCATTCATGTAGTAAAAACCGAAGAGAAAAACAGCATTATCCAAAAATTTTACGAACCTGTTGCTGAAAAAGTGGTGCCGGACATCAGCCTGCTCCAATATAAGCAGGAGAAAAAGAAGAAGGACAATATGTCCTACCATTTGAGGATCAAAGAGAAAGAGCTGGATCAGTTCAAGAAAAACCTTAAAAACTTCGTCAAAGATCATTCCACAAAAAAAACCGGTGATAAGTTCAGCGATTATAAAATTCAAATATTGCCTTTTGAAGAAGAATAAAACGTGGCCAGGAAGGAACCGGGACCACGTTTTTATCGTTATATTTGATTTAAATGGCTTACTTTTGTTCCTTGCCGAAAAATGCAGCCACTATGGCCACAGCTTTCTCAGCCGTCATATTGCGGTCATCCAGCAGAGGATTCACTTCGACCAGATCCATTGACGTGACACTCCCGCTTTCATGAAGGAGGTTCATGGCATGAATCGTATCGGACAGGCTCAAACCATTCTCGACCGGCGTGCCGGTGCCCGGTGTCTCAGAAGGGTCCAGGGCATCCACATCCAAAGATAGATGAATACCATCCGTCTTCCCATGGAGATACTCCAACGCTTCAGTCATTACAGTCGAGATTCCTTTTTCTTCAATGTCCTCCATCGTATACATCAATATATTTTCATCCCTGATATATTTCTTTTCACCCTCGTCCAGATCCCTCATGCCAATCAGCACGATATTGCGGGGTTTCACCTTAATATCAGGGGTATGCAAGTTTACCAGCCTTTCATCGCCGATTCCGCAGGAGATCGCGAGCGGCATGCCATGGACGTTCCCTGACGGTGAGGTGTTGATGTCATTTAAATCTGCGTGCGCATCATACCAGATCACACCGAGATTGTTATAGTGCGGGCTGATTCCCGCAAGGCTGCCGATCGCGAGTGAGTGATCGCCTCCTATGATGAGGGGAAAAGCCCCCGAGGCCACGGATTCATCTGCAGAAGCAGCCAATTTTTCATTGAAGTTGACCACTTGCCCATAATTCTTCAAAACCTTATCCTCGCTTGAGGAATGGGTGGGGACATCCACTTTGAAATCACTGTATATATTGCCTTTATCATTCACTTCTACATCCACACTTTTAATTTCTTCCACCAGATTCGCATAACGCAGCGCGTCCGGTCCAAGATCCACTCCGAGCTTAGGCTGACCGAAACTGGTCGCCGCCCCTATTATATCCACTTTCAACATGATGAACTCCCCTTTAACATACTATACAACTATAATATAAAAAATGCAGGAATTATGCAACGACTTATAATTATGTATGAATGCATAAAAAAAGACACTTAAATGAATAAGTGTCAGGAGTGAGCCATAGAGGATTCGAACCTCTGACCCTCTGATTAAAAGTCAGATGCTCTACCAACTGAGCTAATGGCTCTGAATGGCTGGGCCGGAAGGATTCGAACCTTCGCATGACGAGACCAAAACCCGTTGCCTTACCGCTTGGCTACGGCCCAATATTCAAATGAGACAATGGAGGGGGGCAGATTCGAACTGCCGAACCCGAAGGAGCGGATTTACAGTCCGCCGCGTTTAGCCACTTCGCTACCCCTCCGTGGTGGAGAATGACGGGTTCGAACCGCCGACCCTCTGCTTGTAAGGCAGATGCTCTCCCAGCTGAGCTAATTCTCCAATGATGACCCGTACGGGACTCGAACCCGTGTTACCGCCGTGAAAGGGCGGTGTCTTAACCGCTTGACCAACGGGCCAGTATAAAAAATATGTATAGACATAAAAATGGCTCCACAGGTAGGATTCGAACCTACGACCGATCGGTTAACAGCCGATAGCTCTACCACTGAGCTACTGTGGAATCATAAAATTAAAAAAATTGCCTGGCGGCGTCCTACTCTAACGGGACGTCAGTCCAACTACCATCGGCGCTGGAGAGCTTAACGGCTGTGTTCGGCATGGGAACAGGTGTGGCCTCTCCGCCATTGCCACCAGACAATTTGAATGCAATGTACATTCAAAACCATATAGAAGCCAAGCAACATCGTGTAAAAAACCCTCTACACGGTACAAATCTTTGAATAAGTCATCGATCGATTAGTATTCGTCCGCTGCATGTGTCGCCACACTTACACGCCGAACCTATCCACCTCATCGTCTCTGAGGGATCTAATGGGGAAATCTCATCTTGAGGGGGGCTTCATGCTTAGATGCTTTCAGCACTTATCCCG
>NZ_FRCF01000013.1 GCF_900142805.1 Lacicoccus alkaliphilus DSM 16010
GTCGATTCCTTGATGTACTGGACGTTGTCCAGCTCCTGATCGATTTTGTAGATCGTCTCATTTTCAAGGTCCACGTTTGCCGTGAAGGGATTGTTGTACATCATGATGGGCTTCGTCACGACATCATTGACATCCTTGAACTGGTGGAACGCTTCCTCTTCCGTCGGCGTCATGTAGAATGAGTTGATCAGCAGGTGACCGTCCGCGTTCGTCTGCTCAACGAATTTCGCATACTCGATCACTTTATCCGTCCGCTCATCCGCGATGCCGACCAGCAGTTTCGTATCACTGTCCTTGATCTGGTCACTGACCTGCGTGATGATTTTCTCCTTCTCCACATCATCCAGGGACGCAAACTCCCCCGTCGAGCCGACGATGATGATGCCCGCCACTTTCGCCTCCAGGAAATACTGGACATTCTCCTTCAATCCTTCATAATTCACGCTGTAGTCCTCGTTCATTGGTGTGATCAATACTGGAAATACTCCCTCAAATTTGTTCATTAAAATCTACTCCTTTTTTTAATTTATCTACTCATTATATTTGGTAACCATGTGATTAACACTGGTAATAAGATAATCAAAATAACAGCTATTAATTGGATGATTATAAATGGGACTGTTGCTTTGTATATCTTACTGATGCTGACTTTGTCACCAACCGCACTCTTCAGATAAAATATTGCAAACCCGAAAGGCGGAGTTAAAAATGCCATTTGTAACACTACCATAAATAAGATTGCCCACCATAGAGGATCAAATCCTGCTTCAATTATAATAGGACTTATGATTGGGGCGGCCAGCATAATCAGTGCCATGGTTTCTAAGAACATACCTAGAATAAGGATAAAAATCAAAGCAAAGATTAATACTCCCCACTCGCCACCTGGAGCATTGGCTGCCAGTTCAGAGACCATTTGGTTACCGCCAATACCTGAAAATACAGCACTGAATATTGCTGCTCCAATTAATATCCACGCCACCATTCCAGTCATTTTACCCGACTCTTTAACAGCCTCTTTTGCCTTTAACCAACTTAACCTCTTAGTTGCGACAGCTATTAGAATAGTACCTATAACTCCGACGGCTGCCCCCTCTGTCGGAGTTGCTACTCCAGCAAATATCGACCCTAAGACTAAAATTATTAAAAGTAAAGGTAGTATAACCGCTCTTAAAGCAATAAACTTTTCCTTCAATGAGACACGTTCTTCTTTTAATAATGCAGGAGCATTTTTGGGATTTTTATACGCCATAAACAATATGTATAGTATAAAAAGTGTGATTAGAAGCAAGCCCGCACTTAATCCTCCAGCAAATAAACTTGAAACTGAAACCCCAGTTATGGCTCCGTAGACAACCATATTTAAACTAGGGGGTATAAGTTGACCCAAAGTCCCTCCAGCCATTACTGTTCCCAAGCTTAAATTCTCGTTATATTTGTATCTCATCATATGAGGCAAGGCAATCAACCCTAAGCCTATAACTCCTGCTGCTACTACACCTGATATGGCACCAATTATAGCTCCAACTATAATGACAGTTATAGCAAGACCTCCTCTTAAGGGCCCTGACCACTTATAAATAGCATCAAACAAATCTGAAATTATATTCGATTTCTCTAACAATATTGACATGAATATAAAGAGTGGAATGGCTATCAATGTATAATTGTTCATTATGTTCCAAGCGCCACTCGTTAATAAAGCTGTACTATCATATCCCCAGAGAAGTAAAGCAAACAAAGCGCCTGTTCCGGCAAGTGAGAATGCGATTGGTACACCTAGGAACAACAGTATGAGCAATAGAACAAACATCCACAAAGGGGCATAATCAAATATCAGTTCCATTCTCGTCCCCCTTTTTTGTTATGACTTTTAAAAGTTCTACTAATGATTGCAATAATAAAAGGAAAGCACCAATAGGTATGAACCATTTAAACCACCAAATTATTGGATTAAACGAAGTTTGATGAGCTGAACGTTCTTGAATCATCGTTGACTCTAGAGATAAATCAATACCTTTGAGAAAAAGTAGTAAAGCCACACCAATTATTATTAAGCAAGTAAAAATATTCAGTGTTTTTGCGGCAGTACCTTTGATAGAGCTTTGTATTATATCAACTGATATATGCCCTTTAGTTCTTAAAGTATCCGCACCAATGAGCAGAATCATTATCCCGAACAGGAAGATTGTTACTTCAAAGCCCCATTCCGGATAACTGCCAAAAAACCTCCTCATTATAATAGTGTAGAATACCACGATAGTCAGAGGAATGATTAGATAATAAGCAATTTTCCCAGAGTACTCGGATATTAGTTCAATGCCTTTTATTAATTTTCCCATTCATTATCCTCCTTCATTCTGAGTATCCAAGTATTTTTGCTTCTTCCTCATACCCTAATTCCTGTAAAACTTTTGCATACTCATCAATATACTCCTTACTTAGATCACTTTCTTCTCTCTGGTTCATTAAATATTCAAACCCTATCTCTCGCATCTCTTCAATATCTTCTTCAGGTAATTCAATGAATTCTATATCTGGATTATTTTTCCATTCAGTCTCTGCTTTCTGACTTTCCACTCCATATGCAATTGCAGATTCGTACCTCACTTTATCTCTTGCCACATATACAGCCGCCTTCAGTTCTTCAGGAAGCTGCTCCCATGCATTTTCATTAACGATTAATTCTTTATCAGTACTCGGACCTACATGAATCGCTGGCTCTATTACATATCTTGTTACTTCATCTAAACCCATTTCTCCATTAACGAGAAAGTCATTAAATTCTGCTGCATCTACGGTTCCTAACTGCAATCCTGTATATATTTCAGGAGCAGAAAGCGATATTGCAGAGGCTCCTAATTCTCCATAAAAGCTCGAGGCCACTCCTGCTGCACGAATATTTTTACCTTTAAAATCTTCTATACCTTCAATGGGCACCCTCGACATAAGCATCTCTTCGGGTGCGTAATCAAACGCTCCAAGGTTCGTAATACCAAATTGTTCGTATGCTTTCGTAGTGATGGGTTCCAATCTATCTGATCTGTAGAAGTGCTCTTCAAAACCATTGATAGGGTCACCTGGTATCGTCCCCCCGGCTAAATTAAAAACTGGATCTTTGCCCGTCCAGAATCCTGTATAAATCGCAGCCATTTCAACTACACCATTTTGAACCATTTCAAATGTATCATTATTCGGAAATAATGTATTTGCACCGTAGGGCTCTATAATCAACTGTCCGTTTGTTATCTCCTCGACAGATTCCACAAATGGTTCAATAGTCCCATCATACCGTGAGGTTCCTTCTATTTGATGAGTGACCAACCTCCACTCATGAACTTTCTTCTCGCCTTCAGGTACGGTTTTGATAGGTGCACACGCGCTCATCAACACGATCAAAATTAAAGACAAACTTAATAAAATTCTTTTCAATTTCTCATCCCCCTTTAGAATCCGCTTACATAATTGAATTTTCTGTTAAAACAATAATATTTCACTCACAGTAAAAAGTCAATGTTTATTTTGCTGTGAGTGAAATTATTTTTTGTAGATTTATGTATGAAGAATAATTAGACATTTAAGGATAAATAAGAAGACCGACCATTCGGCCGGTCTTTCCATCAGTCCCACTTCTCTATCAGACCCTTCAGTTTTTCCACTTCCTCATCCTTGAGGTCCAGTCCTGGCTTTCTCGCGGGCTTCCATTCAGGACAGAAGATTATTATGTTTATCGACTTAAAGTGATAATTTCATCTGGTTGCCGAAGGATGATACCATTGGGAGCATTCCCCGATAATATTGCTTCTAGTAATACAACGCTGCCCGTGCAGGACCCTCTTCCTTCTGGTAAAATAAAGATTTTCCCAGCTACTTCAATACCATTTAACGGATGATATTGATCAATCACTTTCCCATTGGATGGATCGAGCCCACCCCAGAAGCTTAATGGAACTCGTGTACTAACAACTTGGCCTTCTCCATTCCCTTTGACAACTGCCGTACCATTGATGGTTTCATCTATTAATTGTTTCAAGTATAGTCCCTCCTTCATATAGAGTGCATTTTGCACTGATAAGGTTCTCAAGGTGGAAAAAGTTTGTTCTTGATTGTTTGGAAGAAGAAATCTTTCAAGTTATCCTAGCAAGAATGCACCTTGCAACAGATCTATTAGGGTGGCTACAAATTGATGGAAATCTATTATAAATACCTTCCCAACATTTCATTAATAACTACTTGAATATTCCCGATTTATCATTGGAGTTTCTCCCTTTTAATTTACTATATATCATACTTTCACTCATAAATAATCATTCTTCTTTTGGCTTCTTTAATATACTTTACACTAATCAACGCTCCATCATTCGACTCCCACTAGACTTTTAAATATTTCACAAACCTCCTTTATCTGTGTATCGATGAAGTCGTATTCCGGTGTATGGACAGGCGGGTGATTTTCTCCGTTCCCCATATAGAAGTATGTGGCCAGGACTTCCTTTGCATAATGTCCATAGTCTTCTGACCCTCTCAACGCGGCTGCCAGTTCATGAACAATGAACCCTTTCTCCTTCGCCGCCAGCCTCACATCATCTGTCACCCCCATCGATGCACACTGTACATTTCCATCCATCACATTTACAGAACGCTATCTCATGACGCTCATATTGTGAAAACCATATATTTTGTCTATTTTTTCTTTTCTATCAGCGACAGGCACTGTTTTGCACCGTCCCTGGAATCTTCGACCCCACGGCAGTTCAATGTATTCATCCATCGGCAACTCATAGTTCTTTTCTTCCATGCCATAGGCACTCCTTCCGTTGATTTCGATTTCAATATATATGCAAAATCTACAAAGACACAATCACAATGGCATACTCGCCTTTTGCTGTGAACCGTTGGATGTATCATACCTCTAAATATTCATCATTGTATTTTTTTGGTATAATATCAGTATGATAAATATCTAAATCTTTGAACACTTTCTAAATTGGAATACTTTATACGAGCATCATTATGAAGATTCATGAACTGAGCGTATGCATCAATAACACAAAAACCGCAATGTATAACAGCTATTTGCTGATTCAAGGAGATGTGTCGAATGCCACAAAAAAGCGCACTGATCATCGGCGGCGGACTCGGAGGGTTATCCGCCGCCATTTCCCTCGCTCAAAAGGGATATGATGTATCGTTATATGAAAAGAACACCCACCTCGGCGGGAAGCTGAACCGCCTGGAGCAGGATGGTTTCGGTTTTGACCTCGGCCCATCCATCCTGACGATGCCGCAAGTGTTTGAAAAGCTCTTTACCGGAAGCGGGAAGAAGATGGAGGATTATGTTCCGACCGTCAAACTGGATCATCAATGGCGTTCCTTCTTCCCCGATGGCAATGTCATCGACCTGTATGAAGACATCGATGATATGCAGGAAAAGAATCCGTCACTGAACAAAAAGGACATCAAGCAGTATGAAAGACTGCTCGCCTACTCCAAGAGGATATATGATACGACAGAAAACAGCTACTTCAAAGGTGTCGATGATGAAAAGGACATCCTTAAATATCAGGGTGTGTTCAGCACCTTGAGGGGCTTTGATCTGTTTTCAACTGTACACCAGGCGATCGATAAGCGGATCAGCAACAAGCAGTTCAAGGATATGCTGTCCTACTTCATCAAATATGTCGGCTCCTCCCCATACGATGCGCCGGCTGTATTGAATATGATGATATACATGCAGCATGATCAGGGCGTCTGGTATGTACCGGGCGGCATGGACAATCTGGCCAAGGGGCTCGTACAGCTTGCTGAAGAAATCGGCGTGAAGTTTCATACGGGGAAACACATCCGTGAACTCCGGAATGCGGAAGGCAGGATCACCGGTGCTGTTCTGGATGATGGTACACAACTCGATGCAGACTATTACGTCTCCAATATGGAGGTCATTCCGACATATGAACAGCTGATCGGCGGAAATGAAGGATATGTCCGGAAAATCAAAAAGAAATTCGAGCCTGCGAGCTCCGGTTTGGTCATGCACCTCGGGGTGAAGAAGATTTACCCCCAGCTTGCCCATCATAATTTCTTCTTTGCAGAAGATATGAAGAAGCAGATGGATAAGATCTTCCATAAGCATGAACTGCCGGATGATCCGGTCATCTACCTTGTGAATCCCAATAAGACGGACCCGGACCAGGCGCCGCCGGGACATGAGAATCTGAAGGTGCTCCCCCACATCCCACATATACAGGACGAACCGTTCACTGCTGAAGACTATGAGCGGTTTGCAGAGCTGACGCTGATCAAGCTTGAAAAGATGGGCCTGACAGATCTGCGGGAGAATATCGTAACAAAGGATGTATGGACACCGGAGGACATCCAGCAGGTGTACGGCTCCGACCGGGGCGCCATCTACGGCACCCTCTCCGACCGCAAGAAGAACAAGGGGTTCAAGCATCCAAAGCAGAGCGCGCACTATGACAACCTCTACTTCGTCGGCGGCACGGTGAACCCCGGAGGCGGGATGCCGATGGTGACCTTGAGCGGCCAGCATGTCAGCGACCAGATCGCCGAAAGGGATTCGGAGGGTGATTGATCCCTCCTTTTTGATGAAATTTTAAAATGATTCCGCAGAAGAATGCTGCGAGTTTTGAAGAAAGGCAGGAGACCCCGCCATGCAAGTAATCTCATTACCCCTGTTCTGGACCATCGTCGTAGATATACTCGCCTGGTTCTTCTTCCACATGGCCATTTCAATCATGTGTTTGAAGCTCCCGCCGGCAGCCTTCCGGAACAACGCTTTCTGGTCCCGCATCTATTCATGGGAAAAATATGGCGGACTTTGGCATCAGCTGTTCCGGGTGAAGTCATGGAAAAGCAGATTGGTCGACGGGGCCACGCTGTTCAGAAAAGGGTATCAGAAGAAATCACTCCATGGCATGAACAGAGGAGACCTTCGGACATTTGCCATGGAGACGAAGCGGGCTGAGCTGACACACTGGCTGTCGATCGTGCCGGCCCCGCTGTTCTTCCTCTGGAACCCGCCGTTGGTGGGCTGGCTGATGATCGTCTATGCGGTCGGCTTCAACATGCCCTTCATCATCACCCAGCGATATAACCGCGGACGCATCAAAAAGATGCTGTCCTGACCCGGCAGTTTAACATTATTCCAGGATTTTCATCTTTAAAGGGAAAGAGGTGTATGCATGACAAAAAAAGTGATCATCATCGGTGCAGGTGTGGCGGGGCTCGCAAGTGCCATCAGACTGCAGCATGCCGGCTATCAGGTGGAGATCCATGAAAAGGACGCCACTCCGGGTGGCAAGATGAACCGGCTTGAAAAAGATGGCTACCAGTTCGACCTGGGGCCGAGCATCGTGATGATGCCGGAATTGTACCGTGAAATATTCGAGCTTTGCGGCCGTGACCCCGACGACTACATCCCGATGGAAAAGCTGGATCCCATGTACCGCGTGTACTTCAGTGACACACCGGGTGCACCCATCGACATCTCCTCCGACCTGACCGAGCTGACCAGGACGATCGAATCCATCAGTCCGGGGGACACCGAGGGTTTCCTGCACTATCTGCATGATATATATAAAGGGTTCATCTTCGCACAGGACAATATTCTCAAACGTCCCTTCCACAGAAGAAGGGACTTCTACAATCTTTCGATGATCAGAAAAACACCGAAAGTGAAATTGGTGGGGACAGCCGACAATTTCATCGGGAGGTACATCAACAGCGAACGCCTGAAGCAGATCATGGGTTTCCAGACACTGTACATCGGCGTCTCCCCCTTCAACGGGCCGTCCTTCTATTCCATGATCCCGATGATTCAATTTCTGTACGGGATATGGTTCATCAAAGGCGGGATGTATACCATGGCAACGGCCATGGAGCGGCTTTTCAAGGAGCTTGGCGGCCAAATCCACTATGGAAGCAGCGTGCAGGAAATCTCCATCGATGACCGGAAAGCGACCGGCATCAAGGTTGATGATAAGAAAATCGATGCCGATTTTATAGTCTGCAACGCCGATTTTCCATATGCGATGAAAAACCTGGTGAAAAGTCCTCTGGCCAAAGGGAAATTCACCGATGAGAAAATTGATGGCATGAAATATTCGTGCTCCGCCTTCCTCCTCTACCTGGGGATGGATCGGAAATATGAAGACGTCGAAAATGTCCATAACTTCATCTTCAATGAATCACTCGAGAAGAACATGCAGGACATCTTTGAAGGAAAAAGATTGGAACACGGGGCTTTCTATGTCTATATCGCCTCTAAACTCGATCCAACGCTCGCGCCGGAAGGAAAGGACGGACTGTATATCCTGATGCCCGTATCCGACCTCGGCACGGCTGATTATGAGTGGAATGATGAAACGGTGCAGTACTACCGTACATACATTTTGGAGACTTTGAAGAAAATACGCGGATTTGAAAACATCGGGCAGGAGATCGTTACAGAAGCTCACTTCACACCGCTTGATTTCGAGTCGAGATTCAATTCATATAACGGTGCCGCCTTCGGTCTGCAGCCCACCCTTTCCCAAAGCATCCACAGGCGGCCGCAGAGCAAGTCACCGAGCTGCGTCAACTTATATTTTACCGGCAGCAGCACACACCCGGGCGCAGGTGTCCCGATTGTACTGCTGTCAGCCGGCATCGCTGCCGGGGAACTCATCAATGACGACGAATGAATTAAGAGGGGGAGAAAGTTATGATGATCAATATTATACTGGGTCTTCTGGCAATTGGTGTTGGAATGATGATGTTCCGGTCCCTGCCCCGCCCTGTCAACCGGGATGAAGATGCCGGGTATCCTTTTGTATCCATCATCATCCCTGCGAGAAATGAAGCGGAAAGGATCTCTTCCCTGCTGAAATCCTTACAGGAGCAGGACTTCAGATCATTTGAAGTCCTGGTCGTCGATGATCATTCCACCGATTCCACCGTTTCTGTGGCGTCGGCTTTTGATGCTACAGTGCTGCATAATGACTCCAAGGCGGCCGGGGCAGGAAAATCTTCAGCCTGCTGGCATGGTGTGCAGCATTCTAAAGGAGAATGGCTGTTGTTTTTGGATGCCGATACGCGCTTTTCCACCCCTGACAGTCTTCGGAATCTGTTGGCGCTGTACCGCCGGAAAGGGGCAAAAGGCATATTATCCCTGCAGCCCTTTCACCGCATCGAGGATATGTATGAGAACCTGTCGGCCATCTTCAACGTGATTGTGGTCGTGGGGATGAATGTATTCACCGTCTGGGGAAAGCGGTTTGAACCTGCAGGCTCGTTCGGTCCCTGCATCTTGTCCAACAGGGCGGATTACCTTTCCACAGCCGGACATAAAGGAATCCAGGAAGCCATCATGGACGACCTGGCATTGGGTCAGGCGTATCTTGACCGGGATCTGCCTGTGCATTGCATGGGCGGCAAAGGCGTCATCTCCTTCCGCATGTATCCGGAAGGCTTCAAAAGCCTTGTGGAGGGCTGGTGCAAAAGCTTTGCGCTCGGTTCAAAGGCGACCCACCCTATAGTCATGCTGATGACCATCATCTGGATCTCCGGCAGTTTCATCAGCACCGGGGCATTTATTTCTTCACTTATCGCCATGGATCTTGTGCTCATTGTGCTCACCGGAGTGGTATATCTCCTTTATGCCTTGCAGACGATGATTTTTGCCCGAAGGTGCGGGGATTTCAAAAGGTTCATTTTCATATTCCACCCCATCCTGTTCTCTTTTTTTGCAGGCGTGTTCGTCTACTCCATCTTCCGGGTATATATACTGCGTACAGTGAACTGGAAAGGACGGAAGATCAATGTTAAATAAATCGTCTTCCTCTTCCTTCCAGCCGATGTCCACGAAATTTTACATATGAATTTAAAAAATAAAGCGAGGTCAGCCAGTCATGCCCAAAGTCATCATTGCAAAATTACTGAGGCTCTTTCCAAACAAGGCAGCTAAAAATCCGTTGGTTGATCACCAGCCAGTAAAAAACAAAAAGGATCTCACCGTCGATACATCCGCCGGCCCCACCGCCATATCACTATATTATCCAATGGAGACAGAGCATAAAAAGCCTCCCGTCTACATCAATTTCCACGGCGGTGCCTTCATAATGAATGATATGAAGATGGATGACCCGTATTGCCGGTATCTCGCCAATGAGACGGGGTGCGTGGTCCTCAACATCGATTATGTGAAAGCGCCGGAATACCCTTTTCCTGAAGCAATCGAACAAAGCTATGACGTGTACCGATGGATGAAGGCACATGCGGAGGAATTGGACATAGACCCCGAAAAAGTGATGGTCGGCGGTCAAAGTTCAGGCGGCAACATTGCCGCTGCATTCTGCCTCCATCTTGAGGAAAAGTCGGAAAAGCAGCCACTCCTGCAGGCATTGTCCTACCCGATGCTGGATTTCATCACCTCGTATGCAAAGAAACCCGAGCCCAATAAGCTGCGCGCGAAATTCCCGCAGGTGGCACACTTTTTGAATGCGTGCTATGTACCCAAAAGGGAGATGGCCTGGAACCCCCTCGCCTCCCCGGTACGTGCTGATGTGAACGACCGATTGGCCCCTGCCCTCATCCTCATCGCCGAGCACGATGCATTCAGGCCGGAGGCACAAACTTATGCCGATAAATTAAGAGCAGCAGGCGTCAGCGTGCAGGATGTCCTTTTCACAGGCTGTTCCCACGCGTTCACACATCTCGGTCCGAAAGAAAAAGCACAGGCCGCCTGGGATTTGATCGCACGTAAAATCAGGGAAGCTGCCGGAACCGAAGCAGTTGAAAAAAGATGATGCAGAACACAAACCATTCCATAAAAATAGGGGGATATGATCAATATGGTTAAACTCAATACATTTTCAATCACAGCGCGCTGCGCAAAAACCGGACAGCTCGGCATCGCAGTATCCACCAAACTGCCGGGTGTGGGCATGCTGTGCCCTTTCGTGAAAGCAGGTGTCGGGGCGGTCGCCACGCAGTCCTTCGTCAATCCTTACATCGGCATCCGCGGACTGGAGTACCTTTCCTCGGGCATGTCCGCGCAGGAAGCGAAGGAGAAGATAATGGCAGAAGAGATCAACCTGGAGCACAGGCAGTTCGCGATCGTCGATAATGATGGCGGCACCGCAGCGTTTTCGGGCAATGAGTGTGACGGCTACTATAATCACTTCGAAGGTGACGGTTTTGTCGTGGCAGGCAACATGCTCGTCAATGAAGAGACGCTCACGGATATGAAAGCGGCATTTGAAAACCACACCGGGCTGGATTTGTCGGAGCGGCTGCTGCGGGCGCTGGAGGCCGGCCAGGCGGCAGGCGGGGATAAGCGCGGTAAGCAGTCGGCGGCACTGAAGGTTTTCGACACGGAAGAATATCCCTTCGTCGATCTGCGCGTCGATGAACACGAGGACCCTGTATCAGAACTTGCACGTGTGTATGACGTGGCCAAGGCGGAACTCCTCCCCTTCATGCCGATGATGCCGACGAAGGACAACCCGGGCGGCAGCTTTAACCCGGATGAATATTAGATGCATTGAACAGGAAGAAGGGATGCCCGCTTGCATCCCTTCTTCCTGTTCCATTCGATTGTGCCAAACCTCATGAGAAAGTGACTTCCACTTCGCCCAGGTGATCAAAAGTGGCTTTGAATGTATCACCGCTTCTGACTGCTTCCGCCTTGGTCAACGCTCCGGCGAGTATGATTTCCCCGGCTTTAAGTGAAATGCCGTATTCATGCAGTGCCTCCGCCAGCCAGACGACGGCTTTCAACGGATTCCCGAGCACGGCGGCACCCTCACCCTCGCTGATCTTTTCACCGTTTTTGAAGACTTCCATCTTCACAGACGGGAGGTCGATGTTCTTCAGAGGTACATGTCCCCCGCCCAGTACTGCGCCGGCTGATGAGCCGTTGTCGGCTACGGTATCCTCGAACTTGATCCTCCAGTCCCGGATGCGGCTGTCGATGATTTCAGCCGCCGGCAATGCGTAGTCGATGGTATCCGCCACATTCTCCAGAGTGACCTTGGCACCATCGATGTCCTCCTTCAACACGAAGGCGATTTCGAATTCCACCTTCGGTGCGATGAAGCGGCCTGTATCGATTGCTGTGTCTTCGCTGAAGACCATGTCATCCAGAATATGGCCGTAGTCCGGACGGTCGACGCCGAGCATCTCCTGCATGGCCCTGCTCGTCAGTCCGATCTTCTTGCCGACGATTGCCGTGCCATCCGCAAGCCTTTTTTCAACATATTGGAGCTGGGCCCGATAGGCTTCCTCCACCGTGATGTCCGGATGGCTTCCGGTGATGGGCGGAATGGGCTTCACACCCTTTTCCGCTTCATAAATTTCCTCTCCAAGCAACCTGGTGATTGCCATTTAAAAACCTCCTATTGTGCGATCAGTTGATAGTCGGAGTATGTTGCGACCCTGCTATCCCATGTGATGGCAATTTCATTCCGATCGATTTCATCCATCAGGCAGCGCCTGGTGAAGGAAATCTTCTGAGCACGGTTGTCCACGTGGATCTGGGAATGGTGGCGCCTTCGGCCTGTATCGATGATGACATCATAGACGCCGTCCTGAGGCAGCATATAATACGGCTTCAGGGACAGATACCCCCGTGAAATTTCAGCGCACGTCCGGTATTTCCTCCCCATAAGCTGCTCCACCTCGGAGAGCCGGCCATTCAGTATGGCACTCCTGATGCGGGTCGAACTGATCTTCTCCCCCTGATAGGCCACTTTTTCGACCCGCGATGCAGTGATGCACCCGCCGGAGTCGGATGCTATAGTGTCGATCGTACCTTCCCCCCTGTAGCCATAGGAGAAGTCATACCCTGCCACGGCATGGATGGTGCCCATGCGTTCCAAATAAGCTTCAATGTATTCTTCCTTCAGCAGGGAGGCGAATGCCTTCGTGAACTTCACGATATAGAAACGGTCTGCACCGAAAGCTTCGAGTGCACGTGCCTTCTCCTCAAGCGGCATGAGATAGTCCATATTGATCCTGCCATCCGACAGGACCGTTTTCGGGTGCGGGAAGAAACTCATCACGTCGAATGCTGCATCTTCTTCCGCCGCAATCCGCCTTGCTGTGTGCAGGACTTTCTGATGGCCTTTATGCACACCGTCGAAGAATCCGAGGGCGATGACATTCCGTCTCGTCCTGCTCTGCCATTCTTCAAGATTTGATTCGTCCAGATGAATGATCTCCATCCACGGCCACCTCCCTTCTGAAATAGTCGAATACTTTTTATTTGCTCAAGACTTCCTCGAGCGCTTCCAGCCTGCGGTATTTGCCACAGTTGAAAATCAGCGGATCGCCCTCTTCCAAAACCAGCTCATTCACTTTGCCGATGAAGAGCACATGGTCCCCTTCGACATGTTCGTTATACACTTCGCAGGACAGCTGGCATAATGCATTTTTCACCACCGGCGTCTCCCCGAGCTGATCGAATTCAAATTTATCCTCGAATTGCTTCTGTCCGGCGAACCGCATGGATTCCTCCTGCTGCTCGCAGGACAGCACATTGACAGAGAACTTGCCGCTCTGACGGATGCGCTCCAGCATATTCGCCTTGTCCCCGATCGAGATCACGATCAATTTCGGGTCGAGGGAGACGGACATGAACGCATTCGCGGTCATGCCGTGCACTTCCCCGTCGACTTCCGTCGCAATCACGTTGACTCCCGTTGCAAACTTGCCCATCGCATTCCTGAACTGACGATCATCCATAATGCTTCATCCCCTTCTAAACTTTTTTAGCGCTCTTCAACGGCTCGCCCGCTGAAATGGTCGTTAAATCCTCAGGCCTCATGCCCGACTGCTCACCCCAGAATGTAAAACCGACCGCCATTTCTTCGGCTTTCCATTCAATCGGCTCCCAATCCGGTTCAAAGATCAGATATCCATTCGAGAAGAGTTCCAGACGGACGCCGCTGCCCGGGTCCACCACGTATATATACATCGCCTGCGATATCCCATGTTTGCCCGGGCCGACGAACGGTATGCCATGGTCTGCAAGAATGTCCGCTGCACGCAGGATGTCCTGTGCATTATCGGACCAGTAGGACAGGTGGTGGATTTCATGCGCCGATTCTATATCCGGCCGTCCCATCACCGCAATATCGTGGACGAGGTTCGTGACACTCATCCATGCCGCCCCGACTTTATCATCGGGCGTCTTCAAGTATTCACGCAGCTTGAAGCCAAGCTTCTCCTGCAGGAACTCGATGATCGCTGTCGGATCCGTGTTCGTCCCGATGTTGACATGGTCGATGCGGCGTGGTGAAATCCCCTTGCGCCATGCCTTGTATGGCTGGTTCTTCAGTACTGACCTACGTTTCGGATCGGCCACCGCAGGTTTTTCCATATCGAAGTAGATTTCGAAGTTATGTCCGGAAGGCAGCTGGAAACGGATGGCATCCCCCTGCCCCGTCTCAGTGCCGGCCTTCACTTCCTCCACTTCCACACCCGCTTCGCGGAGGAGGACCATGAAATTCCCTATGTCTTCCCGTCTTTTCGCTTTCCATGCGATATGGTCCACTCGTGCTTCAGGGCCTTCCTTGATCGATAGTGTATGATGGTCGAAATCGCCCCATGCCCGCAGGTAGTGCACACCGTCTTCGACGGTCGTCTTCTCCAGGCCCACGACTTCCTCGAAAAACCATAATGATTTCTCCAGGTCCGTCGTTTCAAGAGCCACATGTCCCAGTTTCGCGATTTCCGGTAACAGTTCATATCTCACATTTTCCATAGTTTTATCCCCTTTGTTTTCTTTTTTTATCCCATCGCCATGGATTCGACGCCGAATAACGCTTTGCCGTAGTTGTCGATGCCATCTTCATAAAGTGACGTGACATGGGTGCTGATCGCCATCAGATCCCTCAGGATCATTTCGAGCGGCTGCCCCTTCGCCAGGGCACTCGCCCCAAGCGTCGCCACTGCGCGATTCGCAATCTCCAGGCAGCTTTGGATGATGTGCACGCGGATGCCGTTGTATTCCCCTGGATTATACTGCCCTTCGTCACTCTCCAGCATCTCGATGTATTCTTTCATCAAGCCTTTCGCGGCTTTCAGCTTCAAAGTCATTTCCGCAGCAACGCGCTGACTCTTCGGCGACTCCCCTTCGTTCGTACCGTCAAAACGTCTGCGCTTCTTGGTCCGTGCAATGAATTCTTCTATTGCCCGTTCAGCCGCCCCGATGCTCATCGCCGGGAAGCCGACGTAGAATGCCGGGAAGAACGATACATTGTAGTACAGATAATCCTCATCGATTTCCACCTTGTAGGGCTTGCGGTTCATGATCATCTCATTGAATGAAATGACCATGTCATCCGGTACGAAGAGGTCTTCTGCTGCCACGCTGTTGCTGCCCGACCCCCGCAGTCCGAGCGAATCCCAGTTTTCGATCACTTCGAGATCCGAGACGCGCATGCATAGTCCGATGCGGTCAGGCGCCTCAACACCTTCCTTGAAATAAGTCGCGCCCACGGATATCCATTCGGAATGATTGATACCGCTTACAAAATTCCATTTGCCATTGAGTATGAAGCCACCTTCAACTTTTTCGACTTTACCCATCGGTGCAAAAATGTCTGCAAGCAATCCGCCGTCCTCATAGATCTCATCCATCCGCTTCTTCGGCAGGAAAGCCACCCATGAGTTGTGCAGTGCATAGAAGTATGTCAGCCAGGCGGCGGACAGGTTATGATAACCGACCGTCCTGACGATATCTGCAAAAGTGTTGAAATCGATTTGTGGAAATCCATACTCTTTCGGAATGATGAGGCGGTTCAGGCCACCTTCCACGATGGCCTCCGCGACATTTTCTGAAACGGTCGCATTGTCATCGGCTTCGACCGCTTCCTGTTCGGCAATGATGCCGACCCTCTTGGCACTTTCCATCAATTCGTTGTAGAGTTTTTCATCTGAAATTTTCGCTTTCATAGTCCCACCCCTTACATTCTAATTTGAAAGCACTTTCATTTCATCGGTTAAAAATTGGTCGACCAGTTCCAGGAAACGTTCGGCTTTCTCGATCTGCGCCCAGTGTCCGCACTCCTTCAAAATGACGAGTTCCGCATTCGGAATATGCTTCAGCAGGTCAAGACTGCCCTCCACCGGTACGAACTGATCTTCATAACCATGGATCATCAGCGTCTTCTGCTTGATGCGTCTCAATGCACTTGGCGGAATCAGCAATTCCATCGGGTTGTCCGGGAATAATGTCGGATACAGTTCCTCCATGCCCGAACGCATGAGATTCTCATATCGTGTCTGGATGATGCTCTCAAGGTCATCACCGAGTACAGTCTCATCGTATACGAACCATTTGATCAGGTTGCGCAGTGATTCGATCGTAGGATCATTGAAGAATCCCTTCATTCTTATGATTTCAGGTGTCGGACCCGGGGTCTTGCCGCCGCCGCTGCCCATGAGCACCAATTTGTCGAATTTGGTTTCGTCGTACATGATCGCATGCATCGAAATGACGCCGCCCATCGAGTTGCCCACAAGATGAGCCTTTTCAATATTATGATGTTCCATGATTCCGAGAACCTGTTTGACACGCAATGTCGTCCACTGCCAAAATGTCAAATCCGTATTTTCCGGTATTTCAGTGTTTCCGAAACCAACGAAATCCGGTGCAAAGACTTCGTACTTTTCCCCCATGACTTCAAGCACCTTTTTCCAGTTTGAAAGTCCGTTCGCCCCCGGTCCTGAGCCGTGCAGGAAGAACACTGCCTCATCCTGTCCTTCGCCGCCGTGGGCATATACCGTGTTGAATCCTTCTGTCTGTAAATTCTTAACTTCAAAAGTTGCCAATTTTTGTATCCCCCTTTGTTATTCTGCTACACTCTCATAGTAACGGATAGGATTTTTAAATATAATATCGATTTTTATCGTAATTTATCGAATTCTCAGTATAATTTATTGAAAATTCAAACACCGCTCTTTATTATGGGCTATATAACACTTTTATGGGAGGTCAATCCATGACCCTGTTTCAACCAGGTAAATTACAAGCCAACGACCTTGTCGTCACTTCAGCCACGTTCGGATTGATGAGGAAAGTACTGATAGAATATCTCGGACAGGAGAAAGCTAAACGCTTCCTGCTGCGTTTCGGGAAGGACCTTGGGATTGAGAAGGCGAAAGAAATGCTCTCCGGCCCCAAAGATCTGGAGACACTGGTCGAGGAGATCCGAGACCTCCATGTAGGGCTCGGTCATGTAGCGGATATAGAACGCAGGGGCACACTCACCTATGAAAATAACTTTGTGCAGTTTGAGGACTTGGGCGGTGTCTGGCGTGATTCATTCGAAGTCGGCATGCAGCTCGAAAGTTTCGGCATGTCCGATGAATGTTCCTGTTACATACTCAGCGGCTTCGCCAGCGGTATGATGACGACATTCTGCGGAGAAGAGATCTTCGTCAAAGAAGTGACATGCTGCGCACGAGGCGATGCGGAATGCGCATTCGAAGTGAACACAAGAAGCGACTGGGAAGCGCTGCACGGGGAAACTTTACCGATCTACGATGATCAAAAGTTCGTGGATGAACTTGAAGGCACTTATGATCAACTCCTGGAGAAGACCAGGCTGCTCGACAAAGTGTCCGATTTCCACAGCCGCATCACTGAAAGTATAGCGAAGCAGAAAGGCCTGCCCCAGCTGCTGAAGACAGTCGCAGATCTTCTGACGATCACCAGTATCATCACGGATGCGGAGGGTAATATACTTTTCCAGGAAGGCAGTGTCCCCTCCCCGGAGGAAGTGAAGCAGATTTTCCAAAGTGGGCAGTTCGGCGGCCATGACACCGATGCGCACAGATTGGAAAGCGGTTACATCATGACGGCGCCCATCCTGCTCAACGAACGTATCGAGGGATACTGCGGTTTCATTTATGTGGATGCAGAGGAAATCCCGTGCAATGACCATCTTTATCTGGAGCGCCTGGCTGTGGCGACGAGCCTCTTTTTCCTCAATGAAAAAGTGAGCTTTGAGACGACCGAACGGTTGAAGATCAACTTTCTCGACCGCATGGTGTACAGACAGTTTGAAAACAGCGCCGAACTTGCCCTGCATGCCAGCTATCTGAAGCCGAAAATCCTGCCGCCGTTCCATACGATTTCAATCAAACCGATCCATTCAAGCAGGCCCGACGCCCTGACGGACCATTACCAGATCCTCATCTCGATCGCAAAATCATTGAAGTTATATAATCTGAATGGTCTGCTCACCCAAAAGGATGACAATATACTCCTCTTCCTGTACGACTTTGAAGATGACGCACGCACCTTCAATATGCTGCAATCCATCATGGATCAATTGTCGAAGAAACTCCCGCCCTTCCGTTTCAAGGCGGGCGTCAGTAAGAAGTTCACTGAACTGGATCAGTTTTCCGCAAGCGTCACAGAAGCGGAGCAGGCAGCCAACTTCCCTAAAGACTCGACCTTCATCCATCATGAGGACCTGGGGATCTTGAGCACACTGCTTGAAAATATTGACCCTGAAGTGATCGTCGGCGTTGCAAGGCAGGAGTTGAAGTCCTTGATTGAACCCGGTGATAAAAACGAAGAACTCCTCCACACATTGTATGTATTCCTTAAAAACAACCAGAAGCTTGAAAAGACTGTACAGGACCTTTCCTTGTCCATCGGCGGCATCAAATACCGCATCGGCAAGATTGAAAAGATACTCGAAAAGGATTTCAAGGATGCGGCAACGACCGCACACCTGCTGCTGATGCTGGAGACATTGATACTGACAGGAAATATATCGTTTGAATGAGAAATCCCGTGAGTCCCCTTGGATGAGGACTCACGGGATTTATTCACTCTCCAGCACATGTCTGATGACCCTGTTGGTCAGGTTCGGCACCATCTCCAGCGAGTATGTCATCTCCATCCGCTCAAGCCGCTTGTGGCCGTCCATGCCATAAGGGCCGATGTTGATGACGGGGATGTTCAAGTCTGCAACATCCTGGTACTCGACGGACAGCTTCTTCCCCCATGACGGCGTATTGCGGATCATGTCATCGATTTCCGGCATGTCGTCACTCATCGCAACAAAACTCATATCCGATATGTGCGGGAAGAAATTCTTCGCCACGATCGGATGTTCATACTCCGGCTGCACCGCTTCTATCGCTTTGTCCAGTGCATCAAGCAGTGTGCGTTCATTTTCATCCTCACCTTTGAGCGCAACCCGCGGGGAATAAAGTGAGGAATAGAATACGATGATCGCAGGCCTCTTGTCCGGCATGAATTGCCATGCCTCTTCGACGACACGTGCCGCTAGCATGCGTGAATCGAGGCTCTCATCCTGTTCAAGCTTCTCCTTGAATGCATTCATGTGCTGTACGTAAACCTCACCATGCGTTTCCTTGAGCAGCTCTTCCATCTCATCATATGTATAGACCCTCGGTTCCCACTGGATTGTATTTTCCTGACCATCACTGATTCCATTATATTTCCGATACCGTGCTTCGAAGGTATCGAGTGCATTGCGGAAGGCAATATGCGCTTGTTCCTTCAACAGCTCCAGCACTTTCTCCGGCGACCATGAATGGACGAAAAAGTTATAGTACACGTAGGCGGACAGCGCCGTCTGAACGGTATAGTTCGGCTTCAGATCGGTCTGTTTCAGCGACACCGGCGGCAATGTCGCCTCCCCGAACGCCATATCGGAAAGTCCCGGATTGTAACTGATCTGGCGTGTGAGTTCGGCTGCGATGAAATTCGGGTCAAGTCCGTCGAATGCCGAACCGACATGCGTCTCTTCACCTGTGATGAAGAAGGAAGGGAGCAGCTTCCCGACCGTGCCCTTATATATGTAGCGGTTCTCATCCCCCGCATAGGCCGGAGCGACGAAGTCGGCATTGATGGCAGCGACGTAATCGAATCCTTCTTCTGCCTGCCAGCGCTTCAACGTCTTCAGGGCTGAAAGGATGCCGTGCGAGCCGTCCTCCTCATCACACTCCACAATCAGGACAAGATTGCCTTCAAGCAGCTCGGGATTCGATGCATAATGGCTGAGCAGGTAGAGGTTGCTTGCCACCCCGCTCTTCATGTCCAAAACACCCCGGCCGAACATCCAGTCATCCGATGCCGCCTGGGTCTGGACCGTTTCAGGGAGTGGTTCACTTTTCAGGTGGGCTTTCCACTCATCGGGTTTGAAGGCCAGCTCCTGATGCACACCGAAGTCCTCCACACCGACCGTATCCATGTGCCCCATCAGCACCACCGTACGGTTGCTGTTCCCTTTTGTCCCTTTGACATACGCCATGACATTGTACCGTTCCCGTTCATCATTGACCGTCGGCTCCATGACGAGTTGTGACGGGTTCGCTTCAAAATATGGGTGGGACTTAAGCATGTCGTGGACAGTTTCAGCAAGTGCCCTCTCCCCTTCCGTATTGACTTCACTTCTGATGCCGACGAGCTTTTTAGTGATTGCGAGTATTTCATCGCGGCACTCGAGTTTTTCCATTTCACCTTCCATATGTACGTCTCCTTTTATAGGGTTCCTCGTTCATCCCTTAAGTAAGATTATATCAATATGTCCATCCGGCTGCACCGGTGAAACCCCCTTCCAAGCCAGATTACAGGGTGAATTTGATACTGAAAAAGCACCGGCATCATGCCGGTGCAATGGCACTGCCTATTCACTATTTTCATCCGGCTGCACCCGTTTCAGCATGTTATCCACTGCAGCGATGCGTCCCTGATTGTCTTTATAAATAAGATGTCTGCGTTCAATTTTAGTCGGTGAATCCACACCGGCAGCTGCCGCCACATTGAACAGTCCCGAACGCAGTGAATTGACGTAGTTGGTGACCCGGTAGAGTTTTTCATCAACGATGAGGCCCTCCTGCAGATTATCATCCGTCGTCGCCACACCGACCGGGCATGTATTCGTATGGCAGACCTCAGCCATGATGCATCCGACGCTGAACATGAACCCGCGTGCGATGTTGATGAGGTCTGCACCCATCCCGAGTGCGACGGCCGCTTTGTCCGGGGTGATCAGTTTACCTGAGGCGATCAGTTTCACGCGGTTCCTGACCCCGTATTCACGGAGCAGCTCATCGACGATGGGCAGCGCAGTCATGATCGGCAGGCCGACCGAATCCGCAAGCTCCTGATATGTCGCTCCCGTGCCGCCTTCCCCGCCGTCTATCGTGATGAAATCAGGGCCTTTACCCGATTCCTTCATGATCTGCACCATCTCCTCAACACTTTCGATATCGCCGACGACGATCTTCATCCCCACCGGCTTGCCGCCCACTTCACGCAGTTCTTCGATGAAATCGAACAGCTTCGGGAAGGTATCATAGTCGACGAAGCGGTTCGGGCTGTTGACCGTCTTACCGGGTTCAATCAACCGAATCCTCGCGATCTCTTCGGTGACTTTCCGGCCTTCAAGGTGACCGCCCCGGGTCTTCGCTCCCTGGGCAAGCTTGATTTCAAATGCTTTCACTTGCGGCATTTCCGCTTTTTCCCTGAATGCGTCCCATGAAAATTCACCCGCCGGTGTCCGGACGCCGAACAGCCCCGGCCCAATCTGCATCATGAGGTCCGCATTGCCGGCCAGGTGATGGTCGGATATCCCGCCTTCACCGGTGTTCATCCATGTGCCCCCGGCAAGCGCAAGTCCTTTTGAGAGCGCCCTGATCGCCCGTTCCCCGAGCGCACCGTAACTCATCCCCGACATGCCGACCTGCCCTTTCAGGCGGAACGGCTGCCGGCACGTACCCTCACCGAGGACGATGGCATCTTCATCCTGCAGGAAATATGGGTCCTCCTGCGTCTCTTCACGATGCTCCTTACGGGAAAACAGTCCCTCATTGTCGACGATGTACTTATAAGTGTTCGTCTTCTCAATATTATCAACCCTCATTTCCTCTAAAAGTTTCGGGAAAAGACTGTTCCTTATGAAAAAGCCCTCTTCTTCAAAGACCCTGTCAGAGCCGAAGCCCACCAGCCGTTCATTGTATTTCCCGGCTTTGACCACATGCTGGAATTCGAGTCTTGAAAACGGCTCCCCTTCATTGTCTTCCGCGAACAGGTACTGCCTCAGTTCAGGGCCGACATGTTCCGATATATACCTCACCCGTCCGAGCAGCGGGAAATTCCTGAGGATCGCATGCTGTTTCTGACGGTCGTCTTTCTGATACATATATGCCATATAGGCAAGCGGTGCCGCGATCGACGTCGTCATGATCGCCGACGGCAGATGCTTCGTGATTTTTCCCATATGAACCACCCTTTCATTTTAATTGTCATAAAGAATCCAAAGCCTCTTTGATGTATGAATCTCCAGAGACCATGCCGAATGACTGCTTGAATGTATTCGCATTTTCCAATGCTTCCACCAGGACTGCAGCCACATCTTCAAAAGGTATTTCATCATTCCCTTCACCCGCCGAATCTGCCAGATTGATCTTCCCATACCCCGGTTTGCCGACCCGCTTCACCGACCGGATGATCGTATAGGAAAAACCGCTCGACTCAATCCATTTTTCCGGCTCATCCTTACCGCCTGTTTTCTTCGACTCATCGGATTCATCCAGCCGGACCGGGCTCAGGTAGACGATGCGTTCGATTCCGTTCGATTCCGCTTCTTCCAGTGACCTGACCACTTCTTCCGCATCGATCAGAGCATCCTGGCTCCCCCCCGACCCGGGGCTTGCCCCTGCAATATAGATGATGGCATCCACACCGGCGAGCGCGCGCTTAAAACTCCCATCCTCCGACATGATGACGTCAACTGCACCCAGCTGCTCCAACATCTCCGCCCTGTTCTCAGCCTCGACGATCGTCACCGCTTCATGCCCTTTTTCATCCAGCTGCTTTAAAATGTATTCACCGAGTGTCTCACTGCCGCCATAAACGAATACTTTCATCTTATCCCCCCTGACTTGTTTATTCTTCAACTTCCCCATTCAGAGCAGCCGAAACACCCGATTCCATCTATATGTTACAGGTAAGATTTAAATAGAAATCAAGATGGAGGCTTTTGAACATACAACAGAAATAAGCGCAGCACTTATTCGAGCATGTGCTGCGCTTATTTTTAACTAAATCCATTAATTTTTAAACCCATTTGGTGGTGACGACTTTTTTACGCGTGTAGAAATTGAGGCCATCTTTTCCATTTGCATGAAGATCTCCGTAGAAGGAATCTTTCCATCCTGAGAATGGGAACATAGCCATCGGCGCCGGTACACCTATATTGACCCCCAGCATACCTGAATCGATGGTCTCCCTGAATCTACGGACCTTGCCACCATCTTTAGTGAAGATGCAGGCTCCATTTGCAAATTTTGATTTATTTGCAAGATTAACCGCTTCATCAAGGTCTTTCACTCTTGCGATGGATAAAACCGGTGCAAAAATTTCATCCTGCCAGATCTTCATTTCGGAAGTGACATTATCGAAAATCGTAGGACCCACAAAATACCCACTTTCCTTTACTTCTTCATCATCTCTTCCATCGCGGACCATTGTAGCGCCTTCCTTCTCACCAGTTTCAACATATTCCAAAGTACGCTCTTTATGTCCTTCACGGATAACCGGCCCGAGGAAATTGCCTTCCACCTGACCATCGCCGATATTAATCTCATTGGTCTTCTTAGCTAATAACTCAATGAATTCATCAGCTACAGAGTCCTCCACTGCCACTACTGAGGCAGCCATGCATCGTTCACCGGCCGAACCAAATGCGGCGTTCATGATTTGTGTCGTCGCATTATCAAGGTTGGCATCATCGAGGACGATGGAATGGTTTTTGGCGCCCGCCAGAGCCTGTACTCGTTTCAGGTTGGATGTTCCGCGCTTATAAACATACTCTGCTACAGGCTGGGAGCCGACAAATGAAATGGCTTCAACCTTCTCATGGTCCAGCAAACCGTTCACTACATCATGGGCTCCATGGACGATGTTGAATACCCCTTCAGGCACTCCGGCTTCCTCCAATAATTCAGCAAGGCGGTTGGCTAATAAAGGGGTACGCTCCGACGGCTTCAAAACAAAAGTATTACCCGTAACGATTGCCATCGGGAACATCCAACAAGGGACCATCATTGGAAAGTTGAATGGTGTGATGCCACCGACAACACCAATTGGATAATGGTAAACAGCGCCTTCAAGATCTGTTGCAATCGTAGAAAGCTGCTCGCCCATCATGAGGGAAGGTGCACCAGCTGCAAATTCGACATTTTCAATGCCGCGCTGAACTTCCCCGCGTGCTTCAGCTAAGTTTTTACCATTTTCAAGCGTTATGATTTCTGCAAGTTCCTCCCAATTTTCCACCAGTAATTGCTGGTATTTGAAGAGGATGCGGGCCCGCCTAGGCACAGCTAAATCCTTCCATGTTTGAAATGCTTCATCTGCGACCTCGACTGCATAATCCAGGTCTTCCTTGGAAGAGACCGGAACATGAGCAATGACTTCGCCAGTGGCTGGATTGATCACTGGTTCCGTTTTATCGGTTTTTGCTTCAACCCATTTGCCACCTATATAATTTTTTAAAACTTCTAAAGTTGTCTGTGTCAATTTGAGTCCTCCTAGTTTATATGTGTTTATTTTGATGCCGCTTCCGTTTAGAGTGTTCCGTTTGCCTCGTGTCAGACCGGTGTTAAATTTTTTTCTTCCCGGTCAGGAAATGTTTTCATGGAACACCTCTTTCAAAGTTTCCGAGATGAACTCCATATCCTCATCCGTCGAAGACAACGGCGGACAAAGTGCCAGAATATTACTTTGGCCGGCGACAGTTTCACCATTCCTTCCAATGATCAGCCCCCGTGCTTTACAGTCTGCAATCAGCTTACTGACCCGCTCAGAAGACCCGGGTTCTTTCGTCACCTTATCTTCCACAACTTCGATTCCAGCCAACAATCCCAAACCACGGATGTCCCCGACATTAGGGTGGTTCTTCAATTCTTCCAGATCATCCAGCAGGCGTCTGCCAAGCTTTGCAGAACGCTCGAATAATGCTTCCCTTTCCATGATTTCAATGTTCTTCAAAGCGACTGCGCAGGCTGCGGGGTTGCCGCCGAAAGTATTCACATGACGGAAATGGCAATTCTCTTCCTCCTTCTTGAAAGCTTCGTAAATATCCTTCCGCACCGCTGTTATGGAAAGTGGCAAGTAGGCACTCGTCAAACCTTTTGCCATGGTAATAATATCCGGTTTGATGCCGGAGTGTTGATGACCGAAAGCTTTGCCGGTCCTTCCAAATCCACATATGACTTCATCTATAATAAGCAGGAGGCCGTGACGTCTGCATATACGTTCAATTTCTTGGACATACGTATGATGAGGAATCAATATCCCTCCGCCGGTGATGAGTGGTTCCATAATTACTGCAGCGACGGTTTCTTTTTGCTCCCAGATGATTGTATCTTCAAGCTCTTTTGCTTTTTGAATATTATATTGTTCAACCGTCAAGCCTTCAGGCTTCCTGTAGTTATCTGGTGGCGCAACATGTAAGAATCCTGATGAAAGGGGTTCATATTTGTATTTCCTTAATGCCTGACCTGTAGCAGCCAGAGCCCCCATGGAACTTCCATGGTATGCCCGATATCTTGATACCACTTTATAACGGTTCACATCTCCATGCTGCTGATGATATTGCCGTGCAATCTTAAAAGCGACCTCATTTGCATCAGAACCACTATTCGAATAAAATATCATATAATCATCATCGAGCATCTCGTTAATTTTTTCTGCCAACTCAATCGCCGGTATATGACTTTGTGTCATAGGTGTATAAGCTATTTGCAGCATTTGATCATAGGCGACCTTAGCTAATTCTTCACGTCCATAACCAACATTTACGCACCATAATCCCGACATTCCATCCAGATAACGATTCCCATTTGAATCCTCTATCCATGATCCTTCGCCACTTTCCACTATCATCGGCGGATTCTTTTCTCGATATGGTGAAATATGTGGCCAAACAACCCTTTGGTTTCTCTTTTCAAGCGGAACTATCTTCTTCGTTTCCAGAGATTCCATCTGAATCTCCCCCCTTTGTAAATAAATTAGATATTTACGAAGTGTCTATTTCATGATCCCATCCAGAAACACTTTAATTTTCCACTTCGATACGATAGGCAGACGATTGACAATGATTTATTTCTCTCTCATAATCATATTATAATATTTTGAATTATTTATCATTTGACGAAATGTTAAAATATATTAAATCAGATTTTACAATCCGGAGGCAGGAGATGGAAAATTATAAAATTACTGTTGAAAGCATTATGCAGCGCGAAATATTTATGGATGCTGAACTTGTTGCAGGAAGCGAAGGTATTGACCGTGAGATAAAATGGACTCATATTTTAGAAATGGAATCTTTTGATTCATTTATTAATGGCGGGGAATTGATTTTAACTACCGGGTCAAACATCGACTTCGGTTCACCTCACGGGATGTCGAAAATCAGAACATTGATAGAAAGTGGTGTCACAGGCATTTGCATAGAGCTTGGGCACCACGTCACAAAAGTTGATTCTTCAATTTTAAAATTGGCTGATGATCATGCATTCCCAATCATTATATTTAATAAAACGGTTAAATTTGTTGATATCACGCAGGACTTACACACCTTGATAATAAACAGTCATCACACACAGCTTGAGCACCTTCATCTACTTTCGAAAGAATTTAATGAACTCTCGTTGGAACCAAATGGTATTATAAAAATACTCAAAAATCTTCATAACTACTTTCATAAAACGGTGATACTTATTACAGATGAGAAAAAACTCTATTACTATCCTCTAAAAGTTAAAAAACATGCTGAATATATCAATTCTCTAATTGATGACAGCTGGGAAATCCAACCATATATATCGGTTAACTTGGATAAAACAGACTATTCCGTATTCCCAATAAAGGGACTTGGTCATTCGTGGGGTAATTTATATTTTCAGGAAGAAGCGGAAGACATAGATGAATTCTCATACTCCATACTGGATCGAGCTACTCTGGCGATTGCACAAATCCTCCTGCGCAATCAAACGATAGAAGAAAGAAAGCAGAATCAGGAGGGGGATATAGTAAAGAAGTTAGTTCATGAAAAATCTTTCGAACCCTCTCTTGCCCAGAAATTCCTTCCCTACCCTTCTGAAAATCTCTACTACAGAGTGATGATTATTGAAAAAAGCAATATAGGCGATGAAATCAGTCCAGAGGATTGGGAAGAGATCAAACTAACCCAGGCGATTATTTTAAGGAATCTGTTCAAAAGTTTTGGTTTCAGAGCGATGATATCTGTGACCATCAACACCATCACCGTAATTTCATCATTTTATAAAAATCAACAGACAATAGTAAAAGATCAGAACTTCAACCTTGTCACTGATGCAATCCAAAATACACATGAAAAAAACATTTTTAATGGTGAAGAATGCCATATCAGTGCCAGCAGCTTGAACAAAGATTACTCCAAATTACATGAATGCTATAAAGAGGCAAATGAGGTGTTGCATTTAAAGAAGCTGGATGTGCTCAAGGATGTTTTGTTCTATGAGGAACTGGGTGCTTACCGTCTTCTGACGAAGTTGGATAAGAATGAATTGGAATCGTTGGTGTCCACTTATTTGAGCCCTTTATTGGACTTTGAAAGAAAGACGAACAATAACAATTTACTTTTGACTTTGACAATTTACTTGGAAACGATGGGATCCAAGAAAGAGACATCCGAACGACTCTATATCGTCCGGCAAACCCTTTATTATCGCCTGGAGAAGATAAAGGAGCTGCTAGGAGAAAATTTCATGAACCCAGTCAGCCGTCAGGCAATTGAACTTGCCATCAGCGCCAACAAATTGTTGGATGAAAAGAGATCTAAACAATAGTACGCCCACATAAAAGATTCAAGTTATGAAAGCATTAAAAAGGGGGTCAAGGGCAGCATGCCCTCGACCCTTTTGATTCATGATTATTTTACCAGACTGATTATAGCCTGCAAAAGCACATTGACCCCTTTTACGAGATCTTCAGGTCTCGTAAATTCCTCTTCAGAATGACTGATGCCGTTTTTGCTTGGAACAAAAATCATGGCAGTCGGTATATTGGCGGCCATGAATTGGGCATCATGTCCTGCGCCGCTCACCATTCTTTTATAAGGGTACCCCATTTTTTCTGCTGCTTCTTCAAATAAATTAATACAATCTTCATCAAACTGGACGGTCTTTCTCCCCCACAGTTTGTCCGCTTTGACATGGCACCCGTTTTTTTCTTGTGTATGCTTCAGGTTTTGGATTATTTTCTCCACCTGTCTGATTGTCTCCATATCCTGATGTCTGGCTTCCAGAGTGAATACAACCTTATTGGGAATGACCGTGTGGATGTTCGGGGTTAAATTCATCCTTCCCATCGTATAAACAAGATTGTCATCCAATTTATCCATTTCCTGCCGTATTTCCGTAATCAAGTCATTGGCTGCAAATAAAGCATCTTTCCTATATTTCATCGGTGTCGTGCCAGCATGATTGGATGCCCCTGTCACCTCAAGTTGATAACAGACCATTCCCATCACCGCTTCAACGACCCCAATGGAAAGCTGTTCACTCTCAAGGATCGGACCCTGTTCGATATGTAGCTCCAGAAAACACTGTGCCTCTTTCAATCTGTTCCCCTCTGAACCTTCATATCCGCTATCCAGGAGTGCATCTTTAAACAAAGTCCCTTGAGCATCCTTGGCTTGCATCATCCTGTGTTTATCAAACCATCCGGACAGCACCCCGGAAGACATCATGGAAGGCTCAAACCTTGCACCTTCTTCATTTGTAATATTCATGACAACTATAGGCATGCGCGGTTTAATGTCATTTTCCCTCAACGTCCTTACAATTTCCAATCCTGCGATCACGCCAAGGGCCCCATCGAATTTACCGCCTTTCTCAACTGAGTCCAAATGCGATCCAATGACAAGCGGAGGGCGATTATTTTCAAGCCCATCCAGTCTCGCATACATATTCCCCATGTCATCACATTTGACTGTCATGCCGGTTTCTTCACACAGGCTCTTGAAATGTGCTCTGGCATTAATATCCGCTTCAGAGAGGGCCAGTCTTGTCACCCCTCCGTTTATGGTTCCTCCAAAGCCTGCAAAGTCTTCAATCGTCTCCTGCAGTCGTTGCCCATTGATCAGCAGCGTTTGAGTATTCATATTATCCTCCTTAAAAATTGAGCTTTCACTTTATGATTGAAGTCACAACCTGGAATAGACCACTTCACCTTCTATCATCGTGCCGTCCACCTGGACTTCGGGTAAAACCGCAGTGTCGCAATTCAAGATAGACCGATCAAGCATTATCAAGTCCGCCACCTTGCCTGGTTCAATACTTCCTTTGATATCTTCCTCAAAGGAAGCGTACGCACCGTTCAGCGTATACATGCGGATTGCTTCAAGGAGGGAGACTTTCTTATCTTCTCCAATCACGTTGCCTGCGTTGGATTCCCGCGTAACCGCTGCATGTAATCCACGCATCGGGTCATAATCCGTCACGGGGCTGTCGGATGCTATTGCAGCAGGGATGCCGCTTCTCTGATAGTCGCCCAATGGATACATATAACCTGCCCTTTCCCCGTAATTCTTCACATAACCTTCTCCATACTCATATAAAAATGCCGGATTGGGTATCGGTATCACATTTTGCTCCTTCATCCGATTGATGAGGTCGGGTGCGGCAATCCCCGCGTGTTCTATACGATGCCTTGCATCTTCCCTCGGATGAAGATGGTTTGCTTTTTCAATTGTATTCAGAAGCATATCAATTGCTGCGTCCCCCTGGGCATGCGCTGTTATTTGCCAGCCGTTCTTATGGGCGGGTATGAATAAATCATCAACCTCTTCCTGTGAGAAATAATGTATACCGTAATTTTCAGGGTCGCTCGTATATCCTTCCCTACTCCAGACCGTTGGTCCGCTGCTGCTGCCATCAAGAAAAAGCTTAACAGGGCCGATTCTGAACTTCGAGTCTCCCAGTCCGGTGTAGATTCCGGCAGCCACCATATGCTTTACGACACTTTGAGCATCATAGAGTGCGCCGGCCATTACATATAGCCTTTGCTTTATCACACCGTTTTTTGAATCCGTCTGCAAAGCATTTATATTGCTTAAGCCATACCCTCCGGCATCATGTATCGATGTGATGCCCTTTGCCAAAAAGTGCTCGGATGCGACCTTATGGGCGCAGGTAAGTTCTTCTTTGGTAAAAGCTGCTGTATTAAACATCTCCATATGCGCATTTTCCAATAGCAATCCTGTAGGATTCCCTTCTTCGTCCCTTTCTATTTTACCCCCTTCAGGATTGGGAGTACCTTCATTTATGCCGGCAATTTCCAATGCCTTGCTGTTGACCACCGATATATGTCCGCATGTCCTCGTGATTATGATTGGATGATTTTTTGAAATTTCGTCCAATTCCTCTATCTTAGGGAAACGGCGCTCTTCAATAAGCGTTTCATTATACCCCCAGGCTCTTATCCAGTCATCTTCCGAAGTTCTCTCCACCTCCTTCTTAAGCTTGTCCATCAAATCATCCAGGGATTTCACACTTTCACTCTTACAGGATATTGATATGGTGTTCGTGCCGTACATTGAAATGTGTAAATGTGGATCAATAAATCCTGGCATTAAAGTTTTCCCTTCTAAATCGATCACTTTACTTTCCTCATTCTTCAAAGCAAGTATATCCTCATTCGAACCGGTTGCTGTGACTCTCCCTCCTTTTATAGCAACTGCTTCGACAACATCATCATTATTATTGACTGTTATGACTTCACCATTCAGGAAAAAAATTTGTTCATCCATTTCAATGCACCTCAGATTTTTTTAATATGTGATTTAAAATTGTTATGTCGACGGGGCTTTACTTGACAGTGGAAGCGGACTTATCCTCATCTTCATATAACTCATCCATCATTTCAGGGAAGAAGCGTTCAATGGTCTCCCTGGAAGCGGGTTGAGTCATCAATGAAACTATGATGAATATGAGCCCATTCGCAATCAATCCCCAAATACCTGCATGGATGTCCAAAGGATGTACAATGACGAAGGAGAAAATCACTGTGATGATAAATCCACCGAACAATCCCCAAAAAGCGCCCTGTTTAGTTGCTCTCGGCCATAAAAATATACCCACGATGGAAGGAAATGCCTGTGCTATGAATCCATATCCTATCAGTAAAATATAAACAAGACTGGCAGGCTGCATGATTGATATCGGTGCGATGATGAGTACCATAATCGGGAAAATCAGCCTCCGCGTTGCCCTCCCCGCCACTTCATCACTCCAATTTAAAATCGGCTGCAATACATCTTTACTGTAAGTCAATGCGGTGGCATGGATACAAGGTTCGCTTGAAGACATTGATGCTGCAAGCGTTCCAGCACCAAGTAACCCCGCCACAAGAACAGGCATGGTATCAACAGCCAATTGGATGGCGACATGGTCAGGATTGCCGATGTTTGGATACATGAAAATCCCAATAACTCCGACTATAATCATCGGTATGAGTACCAGGTAGAATGTTGGCAGCATGGTTGCTGATCTGCGTATCGATTGTTTGGAATTCGCGCCCATCCACTGAATCCAGTGGGTCTGCCAAATTGAAAAGAAAGAGATTAAAATGGATGTCGTCCAAAAAGTGACATTCATATCTCCCAGCGCACCCGGAAGAGTAAGAAACTGTGGTATATCTTCTTTTACACGCTCAAAGATGGGGGCTATTGAAAACCCGCCGGTAAATTGCTGTGTTGCCCAAAGCCCGATGAAGAAAGATACAAAAAGCATCAGACCGCCTTGGAAAGCGTTGGTTACACCTATTGCTTTCAGGCCACTCCTGTAAAGGTAAATTGAAATCGCACCCAGCAATATGAACACACCGGCCCAAATGGGGATGGCCCCGAAGCTCATCACATTCAAAATGTATGCTGCCCCTGTCGTCTGGATGATTGCATAGGCCAATATGCCGATTGATGTAACTATTCCGGCCAGACCGCCTAAGGCCCTGCTCTCATAACGGTCTGTTATAGCTGCTGATTGAGTGACATGCCTGTGTTTCTTACCAAGCTCCCATACCTTGGGACCGAAATACCACGCCAGGAATGCCATATAAGTCAGATAAACAACGACGTATAAAGCAGGCGCTCCTTTGGAGTATGCCCAGCCCGGAGATCCCATGAATGTATAAGCACTTACTCCCCCTGCGCCTATCAGCAGATACATCATGATGGGACCCATACTTCTGCTGCCGACTCCCCATTCTTCTACGTTATCCATATCCCTTCCTTTTCCGGAAAAGGAGCCAAGCAGTATAGCTATAACAACGTATGAAAGTGTGATTGCTAGTGGTATGTATTCATACATTACTCTACACCGCCAATCTTATTTATAATCACCATTACGGAAGTTGTCACTATGATTATAATAATTGACCAGAACATGAGTAATGGCATGCCAAATATTAATATTTCCTGGTTGAACAAATGAATGATCGGCCATATACCTATTAACAAAGTGAAGATTACCAAGCCTAAGCTTATCCACCCTTTTTTTGTTTTTGGTACTTTGAATGTTGCCTTCATTAAAGCTTCTCCCCTTTTGGATGCATGATTGTTTTAACTTCATAATATGAAACTTTTCCTCTTAAAATAGTTGAATTAGTCTGACAATAACAAGAGTAACAATAATTGAAAACCCTTACACTTTACAGAACGTTAAATTATCATCCATCAATTTTTACTCTGTATCTAAAAGATGCATAGTTTAGCCATTTGGTTGACGGTGTTAATAACATAATACGTTTCTGTAAATCCATCCTATCATAATAAAATTTAAAATATTTATAAATAGTACGGCTCATTGTGCCGTGACTTGATTGGTTTTTCTAAAAGGTGATATTTAAATATTTGTACTACCCAATTTGAAACTGTGCGAATGCAGAGGGCTAATTAGAAAATCTCCAATAAATTATTCATATACAAACTATCTTACCGATGTATCACTTAGGTAAGCCAGTCGCCTTCAAAGTTGTAGTGATGTCGAAATTAACGGTTTAACATAGCGCCTGCAATTTTTTATAAATAAGCACAAACACTTTACATCTTTATTAGTACGCGAATACAAAATAATAAAATTTTGCCATAAATAACATTGATAAACATTTCACAAAGTTGTATAATAAGAGTGTATTCAAATATTCCCAATTTTAAAATGATATCAGCAAATCAGGCATTCTGCCTATTTAATATTACAATGTACAATTTAAGAAGAATAAAAATCACAGGAGGTCAAACATGGGTAAATTACAGGACAAAGTGACAATCATCACAGGTGGCATTTCAGGAATCGGGAAAGCGTCTGCAGATCTCTTCGCAGATGAAGGCGCGAAGCTCGTACTGGTCGATATGGATGAAGAAAAAGGTCAGCAGATCGCTTCGGAATTCGAATCAAAGGGTCATGAAGCCATCTTCATCAGGGCGGACGTGACGAGTGAAGAAGATGCTGAAAATGTATTCAATACCACAGTCGAGAAGTTCGGCCGTGTGGACATCCTCTTCAACAACGCCGGCATCGGTGCGGTCAAGCCGACGCACGAAGTGGAGTATTCGGAATACCGCAGGACGGTGAACGTCGATTTGGATGCTGTATTCCTTTTCGCCCAGCACGCAATCAAGCTTTTCCTCGAACAGGGTGAAGGGGTCATCGTCAACACCGCTTCGATGTATGGCTGGATCGGCGCACCGGGTTCTGCAGCATACAATGCAGCCAAAGGCGGCGTCATCAACCTGACACGCTCACTCGGCGTCGAATATGCGGCGGAGAACATCCGCGTCAACGCCCTGTGTCCGGGTTTCATCGACACACCGATCATTCCTGAAGAACAGAAAGAGGCACTTTCCGAAGCCACACCGATGGGCCGTCTCGGCCAATCCGAGGAAATGGCAAAAGCGGCACTCTTCCTTGCTTCGGATGACTCAAGCTTCATGACGGGCAATACACTCACCATCGATGGCGGCGTCACAGCTCAGTAATCATAATTTCATACCAATGCAATCCCCGGCCGATTGAAATGGCCGGGGATTTTTCTGCCACCGGGGTCCTTCCCCCACTTCTTATCCCATATGAAAAATCATTTCACAATTCCGCCATCATTAAGAGGCCCCCCTGGAAAACGCTTAACCCCCGGTGGACATGGATCCGGTCAGTGTGATGACTTGAGCACCAAAAGTCTGTAAATTAGGACTATATGAAAAGGTGTTGTAATTTGTCACCATCCTCCAGTATCATGGATTGAAGCTGATCAAGGATTAAGGTGAAGATGCATCCGTATAGATTAAAATCATGACGGGGAAGGCGCTCTCAGAAGGCGCTTTCCCCATCTTTAAGTTCATGATGCCTGATGCATTTCAGGCGCGTTATAGCAAAGTGTCACCAATGTGTCATTCACCGCTTCCGTTTGTTATAATTCACCTATAAAATCAAATTTAAAACATGAAAATACACTGACCAAGAAGGAGATCAACTTGACCATTATATTCGTTTCCATAGTCTTACTTTTCATAGCTTCAAGTTATTTTTCAGGCAGTGAGACTGCACTCACCGCCACCAACGAAATGAAACTGCAGATGAAGGCACGGAGCGGCGATAAAAAAGCCGCCCGGCTCCTGAAGCTCGTCAATAATCCGACCGTCTTCATTCCGGGCATTCTGATCGCAAACAACCTGCCGAACATCATACTGCCTTCACTGGTCACCATCGTCGCCATCGAGTACGGCTGGAACATCGGCCTCACCACCGCGATACTGACTGTCATGATCATCATCTTCGCTGAAGTGATGCCGAAATCCGTCGCGGCCGCTTTCCCTGAACGGATTTCCCACTTCGTCTATTACCCGACGATGGCGATCCTTTTCATCCTCCGGCCTTTCATCTTCCTGTTGAACCTGATCACCAAAACGACGATCAGGCTCCTCGGCAAGGATGACGGGCGGGAGTTGACGATTTCAAGGTCGGACATGCGGGCGATGGTCGACATCGGGCATACTGAAGGGACGTTTGAAAACAACGAAGTCTACAGTTTGAAAGGGGTCCTCGATTTCTCGGAACTGAACGTGGCGGACATCCTGCAGACGCCCCGCATCGAGGTCGATGCACTCAGTGCGGATATCTCGTATGAAGAGGCCAAGGAAGTCATGCTGCATTCGCGATACAGCCGTTATCCGGTCTACGAAGGCGATCTCGATAACATCATCGGCGTCTTCCACACGAAGTTCTTTGTCGCCTGGTCGGATCATCCGGAGAAGGCCATCAAGGATTTCTCCGATCTGGATCCGCTCACGGTGTATGAATTCCAGCCGATAGACCAGGTCTTCAAAAGGATGCTCCAGGAAAATAAACACCTTGCGATCGTGCTCGACGAATATGGCGGCACCGAAGGCATCCTGACGAATGAGGAACTGATTGAGACCATGATCGGTCAGGAAATCAGGGATGAAACCGATGTGGACGGCATACTGATCAAGAAGCATACGGACGATGAAATCATATGCGACAGTAAAATCCCCCTCCACCAGCTGAATAACATGCTGGAAGGGGAAATACCCGAAGGGGAAGACAACCTTGCCGGTTTCATACTCAGCGAACTTGGCTATCTGCCTGAAGCCGGTGAAACACTGGATTTCTCCAACCTGACGTTCGAAATACTGAAAGTGAGTGACAGAAGAATCGACACTGTGAGAATAATAAGGAATACACATGGGGCGGATGGATGACGATCACCCACCTCATGAAAAAACCGGTCAGAGAATCATTCTCTGACCGGTTTCCTTATGTTCAATCCAGATCAATCACGACGCTATTGGGTTGGATATCGATTTAAGTTTTTTCAATCGCATATTACACCCGAAATCATCTCCCCTCTTCAAGGCTCCGTCTGATTTTTTCATAGGGGAGGACTTTGGCATACACGCCGTTCAGAATGCTCAATGTAAAGGCGTTGATTTCTTCGCTCGTGGTTGCCACGCCCTCCTCGACGATCGTCATATGATAACCCCTGTCGGCACCGTCCCTCACCGTCGTATCAATGCACTCATTCGTCAACACGCCCACCACGACAAGCTGTCTGATACCAAGGTTCCTCAGGACATAGTCGATATTCGTACTGTTGAATACGCCGGAAGCGGTCTTGGTGATGATGACCTCATCCCCTTCCGGGGCGATCTCATCCATAAACTCGGCCTCCCTCGTCCCTTTGACGACATGACAGCCAATCCTTTTGTGGCCGGCACTGCGGTCCCGCCCGTCTCTGGTCAGGGATTCCATCTTTACGTGTATCACTTCCTGACCGGCATTTCTGAATAAGTCCTGAAGTTTTTTCACCGTCGGCAATACGGTGTCTTCAAGCCGGTCGAAGTAATATGAATACTGCTCATCATCACGGGTGATGTCCTTGAAGAAGCCATACCCCGGCGCGCAGTCGTAGTACTGCAGATCTATGCAGAGGAGTGCCGCATCCGGACTCCTGTAATCCCCTTCATCAAAATCATCATAAAGTTCATTTGTTAAATGATCCACATGTCCGTCCTTTTTCCATTCCATTCTAGATCGGCCCCCATTCAATCAGCACACTGACGACGAGGAAGATCCAGCTCACGAGGAAAACCAGTATGGTGAACGGGAATATATAGCGCAGCCATCTGCCGTACGGGACTCTGCACAATCCCAGCATCGCCATCAGCCCGCCAAGGGTCGGTGTAATGATGTTCGCCGCACCGTCCCCGACCTGGAAAGCCAGGATCGTCGTCTGGCGGGTGATGCCGATCATATCCCCCACGGGGATCATGATCGGCAGTGTAACAAGCGCCTGTCCGCTTCCGCCCGGAATGAATACATTGATCACGGCCTGGGCGATTGACATGAAGATGGCTGCAAGCATCGTCGGCAACACTTCCAGGACAGTGACGAAACCGTAGGCGATCGTATCGGTGATGTTACCGTGGGTCATGACGATCTGGATGGCCTGAGCGGCCCCGATGAGCATTGCCGCGAGCGCACTCGGCTCGAGTGCCTTCGAAAAGGTTTCTGCAATCTGGCTGCCATTCATTTTGGCGATGAGACCGTTCACGATACCAATCATTAAAAATATTGCAGATATTTCATTGATATACCAATCTGCGGTAAAAACACCGGTGAGCATGATGCTCACCCCGACCAGGAAGACGATCAGCATGGCAATGTCGCGTTTTCTCATACGGTATGACTCCAATGGCTGGTTCAGTCCCATCCCTTCCGTCGAAATGCCTTCACTTAGGCTTTTCTCCTCATCCTCCAGAATCTTTTTGAAGTATCGGATGTTATAGGCAGCGAGTAAAGACAGGACCGTGATCACCAGTATGGTTCTGAGCCCCCACCCTGAAAATATCTGCATTTCTGCGATGGTATGGCCGACCCCGATCGTATAAGGGTTGAATGGAGACAGACCGAAACCGACGGATATGCCGCCGATCGCTATACCCGCCCCGAGCATGACATCACCGCGTATCGCAAGACTCAGGATGATGGCGATGGGAACAAGTGCGATATTGTTCTCATAGCCGACAAATATACCGAGCAGGCCGTAGACGAATGTCATGATGATGACGATCAGATATCTCCGCCTGAGTCCGAGCTTTTTCACAAAAGTGCCTACCGTATTCTCGAGCATCCCGGTTTTGTCCAAAACCCCGAACATCATGGCCGCCGCAAAAACAATGAAGACGATTTCTGCGATTTCCTGAAAACCTTCAGGAAAGGCAGTGAAGATATCCATGATGCCGGCCGGATTCCTTTCGGTCAGTTCGAAAGTGCCGGGCACTGTACGTGTAGTATCATCAACCTCTTCCCTCTCATAGGCCCCTGCCGGTATTATGTAAGTCAGGGCAGCAGCCAAAATGACGATGTAAAATAATAATGCGAGCGGATGCGGTATTTTTTCCAGCCAACTTTTCTTCTTCTCCTTGTTTTCTTCCATCTTTTTCACGACCCTTATCTAATTTTTCTTACAGCGTTAAAAGATGTTGCGAACTTCCTGGATAAGCGTTGCAGTATGGCTTCCCACTGTAATTTAATATGCCTCCTTTCACCCGGAACATGGTGTGGCAGATCCGCAATATAAAGCGCTTTCATAATGATCGGTTGCATCATCACTTTTATGATGATTTCCAGCAAAGCTTCTTTCTTACGATGCACAAGCAGAAATAAGTTCACCTCTATTATGAAGTTTTTTTGTGTAAAATGTCAATGATATTTTGGACGGCCTGCGCCCCATATAAAACGCCCGGCTTCGAGTGGGTGTCCTCTCGAAACCGGGCGTTCATCCTTGGAATCATTCAAACATGCACACCGTTCACGATCTGCGCACCTTTATAGTTGCCGTCGAAGAAGTATTTGACGTTCATCGCGCTTTCAAACGAGGCTTCCCTCACCGCTTCTTCGGAATAGAATGCGATGTGCGGTGTCAGGATGATATTGTCATGATCCATGAACGGATGTGTGCTGAGGTCGGGGTCCTCTTCCGACAGTACGTCTGCAGCGTAGTATTGGATCTTCCCCGACTCGACTCCCCCTGTGATCGCCGCCTCATCGACCAGCTGCCCTCTGGCCGAGTTGATCAGCATGACGCCGTCTTTCATTTTGGCGATGTTTCTGCTGTTGATGATCTGTCCGGTGTCTTTGGTGACCGGCAGGTGCAGGCTCAGTATATCCGCTTCAGCGAGTACTGCTTCAAAGCTCTTCATATCCGTATCATACTCTGCCTTCACTTCTGCCACATCGACGAACGGGTCATAGGCGATGAGCCGTACGCCGAAAGGTTTCAGCCTTTTGGCAACCAGCCTCGGGATGTTGCCGAATCCAAGCAGCCCGATGGTCAACGTATCAAAGCGGCGCATGCCCGGGAAGGCATCGAATGCCCACTGCCTGTCTTCTTTGACCAGGCTGTGGAAGGCGCTGATCCTGTGGTTCAGGTTCAGCATCATGCCGACCGTGTAATCGGCGACTTCCCTGATGCAGTATTTGGATATATGCGAAACTGCAATGCCTTTCGATTTGGCATGATCCACATCCGCATAATTGAAGCCGATCGTGCCGAAGGCGATCAACTTCAATTTCGGCAGCGCATCGATGACCCTTCTGGTGAACGGTTCATATTCACATATCACGGCATCTGCATCCCTGCAGTTTTCAATCAGTTCATCTTCAGTGGATGACGGGGCTTCAATGATTTCGAATCCGTCACCGAAAACCTCTTTTTCTATTTCAAGTGCACCGGGGAAATCAAAGGTGCGGACGACTTTAATCACGTGTGTTCCTCCTTGCGGCTTCAGCCCTTAGTATATGATGTGTGCAATGATCGCAATGATCGGCATCGCGATGATCGTCCTCTGTATGAATATGACCAGCAGCTTCCAGAAATTCGCCGGCATTTTAGAAATGATGATCAGTGTCGCCATCTCCGTCAGATAGATGATCTGAACGAGTGACAGGGCTGCGATGAAGAAGCGTGTGATTTCCGCTTCGATGCCCGTGGCGAGCACTGCAGGTATGAACATATCGATGAATCCTGTGATCGTCGCCGGTGCCGCAGCTTCCGCTTCAGGGATGCGCAGGAATTCAAGCACATATACCATCGGCTGCGAAATGATGTTGAAGACAGGCGTGAATTCCGCAATGATCAGTGCAATCGTACCGATGGCCATGACCTGGGGAATCAACACGAATGAAATATCGACGAACACCTCATACCCCTGCTTCAGCTGTTTTTTGAACGAGCCGGATTTTTCTGCACGCCTCACGGCCTGCTCCAGTGCCCATTTGAAGACTGATTTATTTTCAGGTATCGTTTCATCGTAAGGGTCTGCCACTGCATAAGTATCTGGGATCCTCGATACCGGCGGGATTCTCGGGATGATCATGGCACAGATGATGCCTGTGATGACGATCGTCAGATAAAGCAGCGGGAATACGTGGTCGACTTCAAGCATACCCGCGATGACAAGACAGAACGGCAGTGACACTGCCGAGAAGTTGGTCGCGATCGCCACCGCTTCCCTTCCCGTATAATACCCGCGGTTATATTGTTCCCGCGTCAGTACGACACCGACGTTGACGTTCCCGATCCAAGATGCAAGGAGATCGATGGCCGAGCGGCCCGGCAATGTGAACATCGGTTTGATCAGCTTCCTGAGCAGCGTGCCGGTGAACTCCATGATGCCGAAGTTGATCAGGTACGGCATCAGGAAGGAAGCGACAAGGAACCACATGATCAATGTCGTGAGAAGCCCGAGCATCGTGCCGCCCGTGACTTCGGAATAAACCGCTTCGATGCCGGATTCGAAGTATGTCATGAGGACGGCTGCCATCCCTATCACCCTGATGATCAGCCATAACAAAGTCGTATTGAACAACCCGTTCAACATTTCGGATGAAGTGATGAACCTGGGTTTGAAGAAATACGTGATGACGGATAGGATGGTTGAAATGATGATGACGATGGTGATGACTTCAGGCAGGAAACCGGAAAACAGGTCGATGAAGAATTCGGTGATGACGCCGAGCAGGATATTGAAATTCCCATCCCCGTCTATGACCGGCACCAGGAATATGAGAATTCCGAACAGTGACGGGATCAGGAATTTCAACAGGTTCTTCCTTGTCATCCTGACTTCTTCAGGTGTGTTTTTATGTTCTTCCAATGGGGGTCCCTCCATTCATATGTACTCAGGATATTGAGTGTTATACAATTTTATTAAAAATACTTTATAATTATACACCCTCAATATCAATTAGGCAATCGGAATTTCACGCAAACTTTCCGTCAACTTGTCTAGTTTTGTTCATTACGGTAAGATATACAAGTGTGAAATATTCCAAATTATATAAAATCTTCGGGGAGGGTTGAATTTAATTCGTAAGATGACGCTGGTGGTTTCAAGTTTCTTACAGTTTGTAAGCGTTGTCAATAAATAACGGAGTTTTGGATATTTCAAATTAAATCAATAATTCAAATGGAGAGTGTTAAGATGAAGAACACCTTAAGAGTCGCCGGCGTATACATCGGGGCCATCATTGGGGCCGGCTACGCTTCAGGACAGGAAGTGCTCCAATTCTTTACAAGTTCGGGCTGGATCGGCACCATCGGTGCCGTCATCACCATGATCCTCTACCCCCTGCTTGGATATTACCTGATAGTGCTCGGGGATAAATGGAAGGCAACATCCCATAAAAAGGCACTTTATAAAATTACGGGCAAATACATCAGCCCGGTCATAGACATTTTGATCGTATTCTTTTTATTCGGTGTGGCGGTCGTGATGGTGGCAGGCGCAGGATCACTCGTCTCCCAGCAGTTCGGCATCCCTGCCATCATCGGCAATGTCACCTTGACGCTCCTCGTCATGCTGGTGATGACGCTCGGATTGAACAGGATCGTCACGGTCATCAGCTGGATCACACCATTCGCGTTCCTGCTGATCATCATCATTGCGATCTACTCTTTTGCAACAAGCAGTACGGAAATGGCCACTTTGGAAAGCGTGGCGACACAGCAGCTGTCCGCTTCACCCCACTGGTTCCTGAGCGCGCTGCTCCATGTCTCGTTCAATATCGTCATCGCCTTCGGCATCATCATGATGATCGGGGCGAGCGAAAAAGATAAAGTGGCGGCAAAACGCGGGGCGGTGCTCGGCGGTTTCACACTCGGCCTCATCGCGTTGATCATCAACCTGGCAGTATATGCCAACATCGATATACTGCAGTATGCTGAAATGCCGATGCTGCTGCTTGCGACTGAATTCAGCCCTGTCATCGGCGTACTGATGAGCGTCGCCCTGTTCGGGATGATCTTGAGCACTGCGGTGCCGTGCCTCTATACAGTCGGCGCCCGCTTCATACCGGCTGATACACGCAACTTCAAGATCGGTGCGGTCGTTCTGAGCCTCGCCGCGTTCTCGCTCAGCTTCGTCGGATTCACACAACTTGTGAACTTCGTCTATCCACTGCAGGGTTATGTAGGGTTCGTGCTCCTTGCCGGACTGCTTGTGAATGTGTTCAGGACAAAGATCCAAGCACGTGCACTCGCAGAACAGAGATGATTTTATAAAGAGGATGTCCCAGTATTTCCGGGACATCCTCTTATTGTATTAATTTTTGGTTCCATTCACATCTGCTGAATCAGACCGCCGTCGGCGACGAATTCAGTCCCGGTCGAATAGCTTGACTCATCGGACGCCAGGTACAGTACAAGGTTGGTGATTTCTATCGGTTCAGCGATCCGCTTCATCGGGATCATCTTCTCCATTTCCTTGACCAGTTCCCTCACGTCCTCCTGCTCGGTCATCGGTGTCCGGATCGTTCCGGGATGCACCGAATTCACACGGATGTTATGGGGCGCAAATTCCACTGCAGCCGCCTTTGTCAGCCCCCGGACTGCAAACTTCGATGCAGTGTAGGCACTATTGTTGTTACTTCCCACGATTCCCGCGATTGAAGAAATATTGACGATCGAGCCGCTCTCCGCCTTCTTCATGGACGGGAACACATATTTCATGCCGAGGAACACCCCGTCCTGGTTGATTGAAGTCGTCTGTCTGAAATCTTCCAGAGATGTGTCTTCAATCGATTTTGATACCACGATGCCTGCATTATTCACCAGAATATTAATCGGCCCAAAATGTTCCTCCGTCTCCTCGACAAGTTTCTTCCAATTCTCTTCATCCGTGACATCCAGTTCGATGAATTTGGCCTGATCCCCCAGTTCTTCAGCGGTGTCCTTGCCTTTCGACGTACTTAAATCAGCAATGACGACTTTCGCACCTTCGGCGGTGAATGTTTTAGCATGCACTTTTCCCATCCCGCCGGCACCGCCTGTAATCACTGCAACTTTACCATCCAATCTTCCCATTTTTATTCCCCCTTGTTTAATGATGAATTGTAATTATACTTGCAAGTTTATTATAATGGAAAGTAATCAAACATTTCATGTAAGCGCATTCATTTATGGACATTCATCATCAATATGTAAAATAAAAAGGGGGAGGACATGGATAAAGAAGAACTTTATCTTGACTGCAGGGTGATCAGAACAAAACGCGCTTTGAACAAGTCTCTTTTACACTTTTTAAAGCATGAACGATTCAGTGACATAAATGTCTCTGACATTTCAAAACACGCAGGGGTGACCAGAAGTTCCTTCTACAACCACTATTCAAGCAAAGGGGAACTGCTCAACTCATTAATGTCCATGAAACATCGCGAGCTGGTCTATGCATACAGAAAGCCCTTATTGAGGCAACATCCATTTTCATTCAGTCGCCTGCCTCCTTCAGAGCTGCATATATTCAATCACATTTCTCATAATGCAGATTATTATTCCACTATCCTGAAGTCGGACCTCTCCTCCATGGTCGAGACTTGGATGATCGAATCATTTAAAACAATCAACTTGGAAGAGGTCAATGTGAAGGATGATAATATCCAAAGTGATCTTTTAGCCAGCTATCTGGCATATGCAGTAGTCGGCCTGATTAAGCAATGGGTCGAGGAAGATTATAAATATGATGCTGAATTCATGAATGAACAACTGTTGGCACTCATGAAGATCCCCCCTCATAAAACCTTCCATATAAAGCTGCATAGGTGAGATTAATAAAAAATTCAAAGCGCCCTCTGATTGCAGTCATCTGAAGACCGCAATCAGAGGGCGCTGATCAATCATATCTATCTCGCCGCCGTCGCGAAGTCCACGAGGGCTTTTATTCCTGTTTTGATGCTCTTCTCCCCGAAGATGATCTCCGGGCTGTGGAGTGAGTAGCCGCTCTCCTCCACGTCTTCCATCCGCGTACCGATGCGGAATGCGGCACCGACATAGTCCTGGACATAAAAAGCAAAGTCTTCCGATCCCATGGACGGTTCTTTCAGCTCATGGTAGATTGAGCTGTCCTCCCCTGCATTGACGAATTCTTCCACGAGTTCAGGCGTGTTGAGGAGCGGCGGACAGTACTTCGTATACTCGATTTCACAATCCGCACCGGACATTTCGGTCACTTCGCCGATATACTTCTCCAGCATTTCCTTGGCTTCACGGATGGATTGTTCAGAGAAGCTCCGCATCGTCCCGCCGAAAGTCAGTTTATCGGGGATGACGTTATTCCTCTCACCGCCATGGATCTGCCCGATGGTGATGACGAGGGGGGTTGCCGGGTTGTTGAATCTTGAGACGATGCCCTGGATGAACTGGATGATGTCCGAAGCCAGGTATACCGGGTCTGCCGTCTTATGCGGATGCGCGGCATGCCCGCCCTTCGCCGTCAGTTTGATGTTGAAGCTCTGGGAGCCGGCACAGAACTGCTCATCCCTGTAGCCGATCAGCCCTTCATTCAGATTCGGCCACGTATGGTACATCACCATTTTGTCGACCGGCACTTCCAGGCGTTCCAGCTCTTCTTTGATGTACTCTGCACCTTTCAGTATCTCTTCAGCCGGCTGGAAGATGAAGACGATGTTGTATTTCAGGTCATCATACATTTCGTCGATGACTTTCGCAAAACCGTACAGGATGCTTGAGTGGATATCGTGGCCGCACGCATGCATCCTGCCTTCCGTTTCCGATTTGAACTCGAGGTCGGTCTCCTCATGGATCGGCAGTGCGTCGATGTCCGCCCGCACCGCGACATACTCATAGTCCGGGTCTTTTTCGAGCATGCCGATCAGACCGGTCTTCTCACTCAGTTCATAGAATTCTATCTTTGTATCTTCAAGTCCGTTCGCTATCAGTTTTGTCGTTTCATATTCTTTAAAGCTCAGTTCCGGATTCTTATGCAGTCTTCTTCTGAAATTGATGATGTGGTCCAGATGGTTGTCGATCACTTCTTCCTTTACAGCCATGGTCACAATCCCTTCCTTGTTCCTGAATTTATCTTCATACTTACTCTATCCGTTTCAGCATGTGTTAAACCTTAAAACAATCATATGATGAATCCCTCTTTAATGATTTAAAAGCGGGTTTGGAATATAATGAAAGATAAGAGGAGCTGATAAGAATGACTGAACAAAATTTCAGACAGACCGTCTACGTCGACCGTTTCACAGATGGCACGCTCGATCCGAATGTTGAAATGTCTTATCACGTCAAGAACCATGGAAACATCATCGCCAACACCGCTCCGGGCTGCTGGGGCCCGATGATCACGCCCGAACTGAAAGGCGGTCACGAAGTGACGCAGCCGGTGTATGTTGAAGGGGCAGAAGTCGGGGATGCGATCGCAATAAAGATCAATTCGATACGGGTGACTTCGGTTGCCACGGCTTCAGGACACGACCAGCCGATGGAAGGCAGGTTTTCCGGTGATCCGTTCGTCGCGGGCATCTGCCCGAACTGCGGTGCCAAAAATCCCAAATCCGTCATCAAAGGCATCGGCCAGGGCGCCGTCAGATGTGCCGAATGCGACGAGGATGTCACCCCGTTCAATTTCACAAATGCCTACACGATGGCGTTCAATGAAGAGAAGTCGCTCGGCCTCACGCTGAATAAGGAGGCTGCAGAGAAAATCGCCCGTAAATCGAAGGCTTACATGTGCACGCCGGAAAATTCCATACAGAACCCGGTCGTCACGTTCGCACCGCATGACATCGTCGGTGCCGTCGCGAGGGTGATCCCGTTTCTCGGACAGCTTGGCACCACTCCGGCAAGTCCTTTCCCGGATTCCCACAATGCCGGTGACTTCGGCCAGTTCCTGCTCGATGCGCCGCATGATTATGTGAAGACGCCCGAGGCACTGGAGGACAGGACGGACGGGCACATGGACATCAACCGGGTGCGTGAAGGTGCGATCCTCATCTGCCCGGTCAAAGTTCCGGGCGGCGGTGTATATCTCGGCGATATGCATGCCATGCAGGGGAATGGTGAGATCGCCGGCCATACGACGGATGTTGCGGGCATCGTCGACTTGAGCGTGAGCGTCCTTAAAGACCTCGAAGTTGACGGCCCCATCCTGCTGCCGCTCGTAGAAGACCTGCCACCAACCGCAAAGCCCTATACCGAAGCGGAAATGGAGAAAGCGCAGATCCTGGCCGATCAGTGGGGTGTGGAAAAGCTCGAAGCATCCTACCCGCTGTCATTCATCGGTACAGGTGCGACTCTGAACGATGCCACCCAGAACGGACTTGAACGGGCGGCGAAACTGCTGGATATCGAAGTGCCGGAAGTGATGAACCGCGCAACGATCACCGGATCGATCGATATCGGCCGCAACCCGGGTGTCGTCACCGTCACCTTCCTGGTGCCGAGGGATATGCTCCGCCGGATCCGGCTCGACCAGCTGACGGGACGCCATTATTCATGAGTTTTCCCGTCGTTCAACGGACAGGCCCTCCTGAGGGAGAGGTTCTGTCCGTTTTTCTTATGAGATTCCGGATGGAATGCGTCTTCACCGGGGTTCCGTCCGGAATACGCATGCATAAACGGATGGCGTTCAGTTATCGTGGGAGACTGTCCGGATATCGGAGTGAAAACAGGACAGAAGCTGCGGAACCTTTATTTCCATCCGTATAAATGAAAAAAATCCGGACAGCGGGACGTACAAACATCCTCTGTCCGGATTTCTCATTTCACATCTCTTTTATGCATCGTACGCGTTCAGTGCGTTGACACCATGCGCCATGGCAGACCCCGCCTTCAATGATGTCGCCACAAGGATCGCTTCCGCCATCTCCGCTTTCGTCACATCCAGCTTTTTGGCATTGGCCGTATGTATTTCGATGCAGTACGGGCAGCCCGTGACGTGCGCCACCGCAATGGCGATGAGTTCTTTATCCTTCCCTGAGACTTCACCCGGCTTCACCGCTTCTTTATCCAGCTGGGCGAAAGCCCTGAATGCATCCGGTGCGAGTGTCGCAAATTCACCGAGCCTGTCGATGTTCGATGCTTCGTACAGGTCGCCCCCGTTTTCGCCGTCATATGCCTGAAGTGCGTTGACGCCGTGCGCCATGGTGGAACCGGCTTTCAATGATGTCGCAACAAGAATCGCTTCTGCGACTTCCTCTTTGGATACATCCAGTTCCTTTGCGGCATTGACATGGATGTCGATGCAGTACGGGCAGCCCGTGACGTGCGCCACCGCAATCGCGATCAATTCTTTCGTACGCCTCGGGATGACCCCTTCCGCTACCGCTGCACCATCCAATGCCGCAAAGCTTTTGAATGCGTCCGGTGCAAGCTTGGAAAACTCTGATAACCTTTTGATATTTTCTTTCTGATACAAACTTTCCTGTGTCATGATTATTCCTCCTGTAATTCCAGTGCCCAATTTTCAGAATATAAAAACATCCCTAATGGATATCATATCCAAAGGGATGGTCGGACTCAACCGGAAAGGCTCCGGCGGGCCCGGATTATTTATTTTTTTTTGACAAGCTGTTTTGCCGCCTTCACTTTCTTTTTGTCGAGCTTGAGCTGCTTGTCGATATCATGTGCATAATACATATCGTTTTCCATCATATAATCGGCGATTCTCCCATGCTGGTCGATGGCCTGCCTCAACTGGCGCTTCAGTACATCACGCACTTCCGGTGATGCCGTTTCAGTGAGTGCCACAGCGTATGTGCGCACCGTTGCCTTTGCCGTCACGAGCAGCTCGGTCGCGATGATCTGGTCTTTGTTTTCTCCTGCTTTATCGAGTTCTTTAATCAAATCCATCAATACTGCCCCTTTCTTAAGGTAAAAGTTCCTGAATTTCTTTGATCGCTTTTTTCGAGTCGGTCGAATCTTTACGGATGATTTTCTTCAATTCTTTGTCTTCCGCCATCTCTTCCATCATGTTCGCTTTGAGGTATGCCGATTGCTTCACCGTCAGCACCTCATGCAGTTCAAGTGTTTCATGGACAGCCAGGTCCGGTTTTTGTGTGGACCCTGTTTTTTTCTTATTGGAATTTTTAGCCATGCTGATGCTCCTTTCATATTGCTTTGCCACTCTCTACTAAGTTTCCCCAAAGCACAGAAAATAAACAGCTTTTTCTGAAACATCCTATAAATCATGACGGCACGAAAAAGCCGGACAAAGTTTGTCCGGCCTTTTCACGATTTACATTTATCTTCTGTCCAGGTCGTCCCTGTGCCTGGTTTCACGCTCTCTGTTGTTCGTCTCTTCAATGTCCACTTCTTCACGGCGGACATCCTCGGAAATGTGTTCAGTGTCTTCCACTTTGTTCTTTTTGACGACGACTTCTTCATCGACCACATTTTCCTTCGAAACGTTGACGCGCTCTTCCTCTACAGGGATATGGATGGAATCATCGTCTCCGACTCTCTCATCCATGGAGCCTGTCGCGCGGCCGCCGTCCACCGGACGTCTTTCGATGGTCACTTCATCGCGCTCAACCGGTACATCCATTTCCTGACGGTCGGTTTCCACATGCTTATCCACGTGGACTTCACCGGTTTTGACATTTTCTTTATCCACTCTCAGACGTTCTTCCCTGAGCTCGATCCGCTCTTCATCCGAAAGCTTGTTCCACTCTTCATCCGTTACACCATAATTGTTGTTTTTCATTCTCTCATCCTCCGATACATAGTTGTCATCGTAGTTGTAATTGTCGTCACGGACAGGTTCATCAATGCCGTAGTCGGTCTCTGCGCGCCCGGTCGGCCCTGCAGGATTGTCACGGTCGGTGCCGCCTACGAACTGTTCACTCTTACCCGGTGCCGCGTCGTCCGTAACCGTGCGGTTGTCGAAATTGTTCCGCCGCCTTGCATCTTCGTCATCTGCAGGCGCCGTACCTGTCGCCGCGTCATCCTTTTCAATTGAACCATCGTTGCCTGCATAGAAGCCGCCGCCCGTCGTCCTGTTATTGACATAAAGGAGCAGTTCGCCCCTGTCAAGGGCATTCAGGAATGTGTTCTGCTCATCCTGCGTCAAATCAAGCTCCTCCATCACACGGTCTTCCGGCTCATCACCGCTGAACCATGAAGCGATCTTATCCCATGTGCTGCCGTCGGCTGAACGTACATTCACGCCCGTGTCATCCAACGCATCACCCGTTGTACCTTCGTTGCCTACGACGGTGATCATTTCATCAGTGACACCATCCGCCTTCAATTGCTCGATTCTTCTGAGTACTTCTTCTTCAGTCGTATATGTTTCAATCTTACGCATGACTCAAAACCTCCATTATTAATATTTTTAATTTTTAAGATTTCATTTAAAGTTTAAATTCATTATTCAACAGTCGATGTCTCATGCATCTAGTCCATATTTACCCACCCGGGCTTTTATTAAACACACAGCGCATGTAAAAAGAAACACCGGGTTTATCGGTTACCCCATTTGCATCGCGGGTAAAAGATGTAATATACATAGACCATGAAAGGGTGTTGTTTATAATGAAGGGAAAAAAGCGTCCGGTATCCGCCAGGCGCAAAATCATGCTGTCGGGGGTCCTGATCGGCATCGGCACGATGGCTTTGATCGATGAAATCATTTTCCACCAGCTGCTCCAGTGGCACCATTTCTTCGATTTCGACACGACGCAGTTTGGAATCTTTTCAGACGGGCTGCTCAATTCATTCGCACTGTTTGCCATCGTGGCCGGGATATTTTTATTCGCCCATGTGACCCGGCTCCATACCTACTCGCGCATGAGATGGTATGCAGGCATATTTATGGGCCTCGGCGGCTTCCAGCTGTTCGACGGCATCGTCAGCCATAAACTGCTGCGCATCCATCAGATCCGCTACAATGTGGACCTGCTGCCGTATGACATCGCATGGATCACCTCGGCCCTGCTGCTGCTCGCCGTCGGTGCCTTCCTATGGTACAGGACAAGGAAAAACGACCCTCCGGTTCAGGGAGATTAGAAGATGGAGCAGCACGGGATGGAACACTTTCATATGATACAGGATGCAGCCCTTGTCCTTGTCCTCGTTATGACCCTCGGATATCTCATGGCGATGCGCGTCTCTGGAAGGAAGTTCAAAAGATGGCCGCGGCACCGCCTGTTCTTATGGGTACTGGGCCTGCTCACTGCAGCAAGTGCATTAGCGGGACCGCTCGGTGATGCGGCACATGAGAACTTCGTCGCCCATATGTACGGACATCTGCTGCTCGGGATGCTCGCACCGATCTTCCTCGTCTACAGTAAGCCGATGACGCTGCTGCTGCGGGCACTGCCGGCCGGTGATGCACGCCTCATCAGCCGGGCGCTGAACAGCGCTTACGGAAAATTCATCACCAATCCGTTTGTTGCGTCAATACTTAATATCGGCGGACTGTATCTGATCTATATGACGGATTTGTATGTGTGGATGCATGAAAGCATGCTGCTTTTCATCATCATCCATCTGCATGTATTCCTTGCAGGATACTTATTCACGATCAGCCTGATTTATGTGGACGTCACCTCGCACAGGTATGCCTACTGGTACCGGGCACTCGCACTCATCGCCGCACTCGGCTTCCATAAGGCGTTATCGAAGCTCATCTATCAGAGCCCGCCGCCCACCGTGCCCACCGCTGAAGGACGGACGGGCGCCATGGTCATGTATTACGGCGGGGATGTCGTCGATCTGATACTGATCATCATATTGTGCTACCACTGGTACAAAAAGGAGACACCTGCACAAGGCACGGAAAATAAAAATACCAAAATGGCAAAAACCTGAACGGGCGCCCGTTCAGGTTTCTTACTGGGAATCATTCAAAGTCTTCCTCTAATCTTCCACCTCTTCCGAAATCCGTAACACCCTTCCACTTCTTCAATTAATGTGGTATTATTACAATGACGTTATCTGAAAATTGGCAATTAATTTTAAGGTGGCGGCATTTATGACGACGGAATCACTAAAACTATCATAAGGAGTGTATTTGTATGAAATCTTTCCTCAGCCGTTTTAGCATGATTTTCGCTGTAACACTTTTGACAGTTGTCACTGTATCACAAGGAGCGCTCGCGTCTTCTTTCGAACCGGACTACGGTACTGAAAATAATATCGCAACGGGCGATGACGGCATGGTCGTCTCCGCCCACCCGCTCGCTTCCGAGGTCGGACTCGATATTTTGAACTCGGGCGGTAACGCGGTTGATGCCGCCATTGCCATGCAGTATGCGCTGACGGTGACCGAGCCCATGATGTCCGGTATCGGCGGCGGCGGTTTCATGATGGTGTATGATGCCGCAACAGGAGAAACAAAAATCATAAACAGCCGTGAGCGTGCACCCGCCGGTGCCGATCCGGAAATGTTCCTGGATGATGACGGTGAACCGATGGAGTTCCAGGACCGTGTCATCCATGGTAATTCGGTCGGGGTCCCCGGCACAGCCAAGGGCCTTGAGACGAGTCATGAAATGTGGGGCACGATGGCCATGCATGACCTGATTGCACCTGCAGTCGCACTTGCCGAGGAAGGCTTCCCGATTGACGACTTTTTGGAGAGGCAGATAGAAGAGCACGCTGAAAAACTGGAAAGGAGTGCCGCAGGCGAAGTATTCTTCAGTGACGGCAACCCGCTTGCTGAAGGGGATATGCTCGTCCAGGGCGACCTCGCCAATACATTGAGGATGATCAGCGAGCAAGGCACAGATGTCCTGTATCACGGTGAAATCGCTGCAGCCGTTGCGGACACCGTCCAGGAATTTGAAGGTTCCCTTGCCGTGGCGGACATGCAGAATTATGATGTCACAATAGACGAGCCTGTATGGGGGCAGTATAAGGATTACGACATCGCAACCATGCCGCCGCCAAGTTCAGGCGGGATCTTCCTCCTGCAGATGCTCGGCATCCTTGATGGCTTCGATCTTGGACAATACGATATAAAATCTGTCGAGAAATATCATCTGCTTGCTGAAACGATGCACCTTGCCTATGCAGACCGTGCAGAATATGCAGGGGACCCTGAATTCGTCGACGTACCGGTGGAAGGTTTGCTGCATCCGGATTACATCGCTGAAAGACGGAATCTGATCAGCCTGGACTCTGTGATCGAAGAGCCTGAAGCGGGAGATGTCATGCCGTATCAGCAAGACTTTGAAAGACAGGGTGCCGTCGAGCAGCCGGACGACAAAGTGGACGGACAGACGACCCACTACTCCGTCATCGATTCACACGGCAACGTCGTATCCTACACGACCACCATCGAGCAGGTCTTCGGTTCCGGCATCATGGTGCCGGGATACGGTTTCCTCCTCAACAACGAACTGACGGACTTTGACGCGGAACCGGGCGGTGCGAATGAAGTACAGCCGAATAAACGACCGCTCAGCAGCATGACACCGACGATCGTCTTCAATGACGGCCATCCAGTGCTGACAGTCGGCTCACCGGGTGGACAGACGATCATCACCTCCGTGCTTCAGACGATCCTGAACACGTATGAATACGGACTGCCGCTTGAAGAAGCGCTGAATGAGCCGAGGATATTCACGAATAATCCGGACAACTACAGCCACGAAGAAGGCATCCCCGAAGAAGTGATCCAGCAGCTCAATGATATGGGCCACGGCTTCACTGAAGAACCGTCACCGATCGGCAACGTCAACAGCATCATGTTCAACCCTGAAGACGGCACCTACACAGGCGCCACAGATGAAAACAGGAACGGTGCCGCGTTCGGATTCGAGCTTGAAGCAGTACAGTAAATATGAATGGTCATTAAAAAAACGCACATTCCAAAATTGGAATGTGCGTTTGCTTTTTGTTCATGAGACTTACTTGACCAACCATCCACCATCTACAGGCATGATTGCGCCATGCATAAATGATGAATCGTCACTTGCAAGGAACAATGCTGCAGTTGCGATTTCTTCCGGCCTGCCATAACGGCCCGCAGGAACAGAATTGACCGACTCCATAACTGCTGCATCCCCACTTTCAAAAATCTCTTTCGTCATTCCGGATTCAACTGCACCCGGCGCAATGGCATTCACTCTGATGCCTTTATCACCATAGTCGAATGATAGTTGTTTTGTATAGCCCGCAATGCCGTGTTTAGCAGCCGTGTAAGCCGCACCGCCACCACCGGCAACAAATGCTGCGATGGATGCGATGTTGATGACGACACCTTTTTTATTATCGATCATCTGAGGGAGCACTGCGTTCGTGACGTTGTATACACCTTTAAGATTGATGTTGATGATTTTATCCCAAAGCTCTTCGGAGGTTTCAAGTGTTGGTGCATAGTCGTCAAGCACACCGGCAGTATTACTTAAGACATCAATTCTTTCAAATGCTTCAAGTCCTTCTTGAACTGCAGTTTTCACACTTGAACTGTCGGAAACATCTATCTCGACAGCTACCGCTTCCCCGCCATCTTGCTTGATTTTCTCAACAGTTTCCTGCACGCCATCAAGATTGATGTCGGCTGCTATGATTTTAGCTCCTTCTTTTGCAAATAAAACGGATTGCGCAGCACCCATGCCAGACCCTGCACCTGTAATGAATGCAACTTTGTTATCTAGCTTACCCATGTCATTACCATTCTTTCACTCTCAATTATACGCCCGCTCTACACGAAGTACTTCAGCAGTATTTTCCCCAGGTCATTCAAAAAATACCTCGCCTCGAGGTTGCTGTTCCAATCCGAGGTGAGCACGGAGAACTTCACTGTTTTATCTTTCGATTGCAGGACACCGATGTCGTGCTCGAGGTTGTCGATCGTCCCGGTTTTATTGGATACGGTGATATGATCTTCATCCCCGCCGTCATTGAGCGCCCCGCCGACCCGGTCATTGAACTGCGACTCGCGCATATGTTTCTGCATATCCAGCCGGACCGCTTCAGGGATGAATGCATTCTCTTCATATACCAGTTTCAGCGCCGTCATCATATCTTCGGCGGTGGCGACATTATACATCCCAGATGTGTCCCCCGACGTATCCATGAAATGGCGTTCAAGCATCGAATCCCTGATCCCCCACTCCTTGAATATGGCGGCAAGCTGGTCGAAGCCGACATATTCCATCAGCATGTTGGAGGCGGTATTATCGGAGACGATCATCGCAAGCACCACCGTATCCTTCACCGGCAGCACCTCCACATCATTCAGGGAATAAAGCACACCGGACCCGCCGACTTTCTTTTTGACGAGCAGCAGATCATCCCTCCCGGCATCATGTGCCTTTTTAAGCGCTGCAAGGCAGAGCGGTATTTTAATGACGCTCGCCGAACGGTGGATTTGACCTTCCTGATGAGTGATCACCCCACCCTCATGTTCGATCACGTATGAGATATTCTCAGTTGACTGTTGTTTTGTCAGTTGTGCGACTTCTTCTTTGATCATGGTGATTCCTCCTCCACCTACCATAGTAATGCAGTGGCATGCCGGTTTACAAATGACGCGTACCAAAAGATGCCCCGGCCTCAAAAAGGCCGGGGCATCTCTTCCATTTCCATCACTTGAATCTCACATCATCGATCCGCACCAGGCCGATCGGGTCGATTTCCACGCCTTCAATCTGCGAGGCATCCACGCCGATTGCAAAGTTCGGGTGCACAAGCGGAACCGTCGGTGCTTCTTCCATGATGATTTCCTGCGCCATTGAATAGGCGCCTGCACGGGCATCTTCATCGGACTCCGTCCTGCCTGCATCCAGTGCTGAGTCCAGTTCTTCATTGGCATAGAACGACCGGTTTCCGGTGGCACCGATATTATCTGAATGATAGAGCGCATACAGTCCGTTGTCGGCATCGCCGGTCACGGTCGTCCAGCCCATCGCGAACATCTCATGATCGCCCTGGGCTGTCCTGTCGAGGAACGTCCCCCATTCAAACTGCTGCACCGCGACATCAATGTCCAGTTCAGCAAGGCTTTCCTGGATGTAAAGGGCGGTATCGACGTTCATCTGATCATCCCTGACCCACAATTCCGTGCTGAAACCGTCCGGATGATCACTTTCTGCAAGCAGCTCTTTCGCTTTTTCGGGATCGTATTCATCACCTGAAAGTGAATCATCATAGCCCCATACATCCGGAGCGAGCGGATGCGTCGCGGTGATTCCCATGTTGTCATGGACACCTTCCACGATCATATCCTTGTCGATCGCATGAGCGATCGCCTGTCTCACTTTGATGTCATCAAACGGCGCTTTTTCGGTGTTGAAACCTAAGTAATCCGTTCTTGAAGACTCCTGTTCCAACAGCTCTGTATCATCACCTTCCATTACACGGTCGGCATTTGCGGAATCGACGTCCCGGACGATATGGACACCGCCGGTTTCAAGCTCCGCAAGCCTTGCGCCCGATTCCGGTATCACACGGAAGGTCACTGTATCGAAGGACCGCTCCCCACCTTGAAAATCTTCGAATATCGTCAGGACCGTTTCCTGCCCCGGGTGCCGTTCTTCGAGCATACCATGATTCGTACCGTCCGCCTCCGAACCGATCACTGAGCCGAGGTGTTCGGAGATCTCCTCCTGCACTTCCTCATACTCGCCCCCTGCGTCTTCCCTCAGTTCATAGTACTCATCCGCCGTCAGATCAACACCGGCTTCATCAAGCGCATACTGATAATCTTCATCTATGAGCGCTTTGCTGATGATCCCGCCAGTGTTGTGCGCAAGATGGCTCGGCAGCGGTGCAAATGAAAATTCCGTGTGGATAGTGACTTCATAGTCATCCACGATTTCCACTTCTTCGATCATATCAAACAGGAATGCAGCTTCCGAAGCCACCGCAGTGTCAGTCACGCGGTCGAGCGTCGCTTTGACATCTTCTGCAGTGAATGCTTCCCCGCTGTGGAACGTCGTCCCTTCCCGGAGCTTGAAGTTCCAAACATCATTTTCAACAGGCGCCCACTCTTCGGCAAGACCCGGCTCAAGTTCCATATCCATATTCTGGTTGACCAGCGTTTCGTAAATATTCATGCGTACCTGTGCTGATGCAGTGTCATTGCTTCCATGCGGATCGATCGACACGACATCATCCTGCATGGCCATGACGAGCTCCCCGGATGATCCTGAGGCCCCGTCCTCATCTCCGCCGGCTGCCTCCTCCACGTCGGAGTCGTCTGCACATGCCGAAAGCACCAATGCGGCGAGTCCGGTCATTAAAAATAATGTATATTTTTTCATTGTTTTTCCTCCTTCATCATAAACCATATAATACTTTAACACACTGACGTACTGAATGAATGCAATTTTCTAAAATTTTCGCGTCCTTTTTTTAAAAAAACGTTTCCAGCATAAAAAAGCCCCCGACTCAGGAGTCGGGGGCTTAAGGTTCAAATCAAATCCACTGTATATTTGTATTCACCATCTATGAAGTAAAAGCCGGTGTACTCGATCATCCGGCCGGCAGCATAGGCAAAGCGTTCAATATTCAACACAGCTTCCCCTCCCATCCGTCCAAGGTGTGCTGCATCCTCACCATTCAAAACGGCCGGCTGCAGCGTTTCAAACGCCCGATCGATTTTGACCGAGTGCACCCCTTCCAAAATCTGATACAGGGAGGATTCGCCGATATCCGCAACATCGAGCCCCGGGGCGGCACCGCAGGGGATGTAACTGTGCTCCACAGCCAAAGGCAGGTCATCGACAGTCCTGAGCCTGGAAACCTTATATACCTGTCCGCCTTCAGGCAGGCCCATCTTTTCTGCCAGATGCGCATCCACACTGATGCGTCCGATATGCAGCACCTTTGTCCCGTGCTGCTTCCCCTTCTTCTCAATTTCACATACGAACCTTGAGAAGATTTCAGGCAGCCGGCCGTATTCAAACGGGAGTATATAAGTGCCTTTGCCCTGTTTCCTGTCTATGATCTTCATTTCCTCGAGCCGGTCCAATGCCTGCCTGATCGTGATGCGGCTGACTCCAAACTCCTTGCATAACTGACGCTCCGAGGGCAGTTTATCGCCGTCCCTGTACTTCCCGCTGTCGATCTGCTGCCGGATTTCATTCGTCACTTTTGCATATAAATGTGCCTCGCTCTTCACCCCGACACCACCTGTCCCACTCTACAATAAAACCCGCAGTCAGACGGATGCCTAACATGCGGGTGTTCATCATGATGCAGTTGAAACTGCTTTTCGATTACTCGTTGAATGTCACGTTCTCAAGGCGGACATCACCAAGTGCATCGAGCTCAACACCGTCAACCTGGTCGGTGTCCACACCGATTGAGAAGTTGGAATGGACGATCGGCGCGATCGGCGCTTCTTCTATGATGATCTGCTGAGCTGTAGAATATGCTTCAGCACGTGCATCTTCATCCGATTCCGTTCTGCCGTTATCGAGTGCTTCGTCGAGGTCGTCATTCGCATAGAACGAACGGTTTCCGACTGCACCGAAGTTATCGGAATGATGCAGTGCATACAGACCGTAGTCAGCATCTGCAGTTACAGTCGTCCAGCCGAGCAGGTACATTTCCTGGTCGCCCTGGCCTGTCCTGTCGAGGAACGCACCCCACTCCATCTGTTCCACCTGAACATCAATGTTCAGTTCGCTCAAGCTCTCCTGAATATACAATGCCGTATCGATGATCATCTGATCATCCCTCACCCATAATTCGGTAGAGAAACCATCAGGATGGTCGCTTTCTGCAAGCAGTTCCTGCGCTCTTTCAAGGTCGTATTCCTGACCGTCCAGGCTGTCGTCATAACCCCACACATCCGGCGGGATCGGGTGTGTTGCGGAAATGCCCATGCCGTCATAAACACCTTCAACGATTGCTTCAGTGTCGATTGCAAGTGCAATCGCCTGTCTCACTCTCTCATCGTCGAAAGGTTCTTTCTGAGTGTTGAAGCCGAGGTAGTCCGTACGCAGTGATTCCTGCTCAAGGAGTTCTGTATTGTCGCCTTCCTCGACACGCTGTGCGTTGGATGCATCGATGTCACGTGCAACCTGTACGCCGCCTGTTTCCAGTTCAGCAAGTCTTGCACTCACTTCAGGGATGACGCGGAAAGTGACGGTATCGAAATTGCGCTCTCCACCCTGGAAATCTTCAAACCTCGTCAGGACGGTTTCCTGGCCGGGATTACGCTCTTCAAGCATGCCATGATTCGTACCATCAGGATTTGAGCTGATGACGGATCCCAGGTCTTCTGAAATCTGTTCCATCACGTCTTCGTACTCATCCCCGCCTTCTTCGCGCACCTCATAGTACTCATCGGCCGTCATGTCGACGTCCGCTTCATCCAAAGCATTCTGATAATCTTCATCGATCAGCGCTTTGCTCATGATGCCGCCGGTGTTGTGTGCCAAGTGGCTCGGCAGCGGTGCAAACGGGTATTCAGTATGGAGGTTGACTTCGTAGTCGCCCACGATCTCAACTTCTTCGATCATTTCAAACAGGAAAGCAACTTCTGAAGCGACTGCCTCATCGCGCACCCTGTCGAAGGTCGCTTTGACGTCCTCTGCAGTGAACTCTTCACCACTGTGGAATGTCGTACCTTCCCTCAAAGTCAGGTTCCACACATCTTCTTCAATGGCTTCCCATTCTTCGGCAAGCCCCGGAACCAATTCCATATCTGAATCCTGCTGCACTAAACTTTCATAGATGTTCTGACGCACCTGTGAGGATGCCGAGTCGTTGGAACCGTGCGGATCCAATGATACAGCATCATCCTGCATGGCGACCACGATGTCACCGGATGCGGACTCTTCAGTCGCTGCATCGCCGTCATCGCCATTGTCCCCTGCAGCGTCTTCATCGACGTCGGAATCATCCGCACATGCCGCAAGCACCAAAACAAGTACCGACATTAATGAAAGCAATAAATACTTCCTCATTCTTTTTCCCCCTATACACTTTTGTGAATATACATCAGCCTGCACATATTTATGTATGCCTTTGCATATCTTACATAAACTTTACCACAAACAATGGTCATTACCAATATAATTTTCTAATTATTTGTTTTAATTTAAATATTTATAAGAGTCTGTGTAGTATATGAAAGTAAAAAACCACGGAAAGGCCGTGGTCATGATCAATAGTTCTTTAAAAGTTGCATTGGTCAGCTTCAAATGCGCCCTCCGGATTCAGCCGTGTGATCCTCTCCTCAGACCGGGCCCCAATTTACGGTAGAACCACTCGCCCGCCTTGAAGAGGACGAGTGCGAACACGAGTGAAAGCGGGATGTAGAAGACGTCGCCCATCCCTTCGAAGACCGGCTTGTCACGCAGATAGAAGTAATTGCCCCCCGTGAGCATATTGGCGACGTATGCAGCAGCGACATACAGCACGAACCACGGGAAGACTTTCAGGCTGTCACCGGTTTTTATCTTCTGCCCATAGGCGATGATGCCGTAGAACGGCAGCAGCAGGGTGACGACGTGGTTGATGAAGAAGCTGATGCCGATGGGGTGGGTCACGCCATAGACATGGCTCGGGTACAGGAAGCTGAGCCATGCGAAAAGTCCGAACATGGCGAGCGCCCTGAAGATTTTATCGTTTTTCGTGAGCAGGAAAAGGAGACCGAGAATTGAATTGATGCGGCTGATGTGAAGCGGCAGTGCGTTGGACGCATCAAACCCGAAACCATCGCCCAGCACGAAATAGTACGCACTGTACATCAGAATCTGCTGGCCGATGATCAGGAGGATGACCGCCGCCGTGATGCCCCGCCTGTGGACCCTGACATGGGTTTTGTTCATGAAGAGCGTCAAGGCGATCGCGATGAGCCCAAGAATATAAATCAGGTGATCGATTCCGAATATGGGGATGTATTCTCCGAATTCAGCCATGGTATCCACACCTTTCGATATCACTTCAATCAGCGCGCGAGCACTTCCACATGAGTCTCTTCATCGTTGATATAGTATCTGAGCGCCTCCACATCGGTGCCGATGTCCAGTTCATAGATATGGAGTATTTCGGCCGGAGCATCATCCGGCTGCTCCACCCTGATATCGAGGAACCCCTCTTGCGTTTCTTCTACGGTCAGTTGCGCTGCACCCGGTGCGTAGAACACGATGTAATCCCCGTCGCCGTCCTGTGCAGTGATGTGCATGATGTTGGTGATCTCCTCGTTCTGGACATACTCCTGCATGTCCCCGTCAAGCGCATCAACGTCGGTCTCCACGGCCCCGGACTCCCCTATCGCCGTACAGCCAGTCATCTGGATCGAAAAGATCATGAATAAAATAAAATGCTTCATGCTGCCCGCCACCTTCATTTATTTTCATTATATCCTTTATACATTCAATTTACATCCCGGAGCAGGTATCATTCCCTTTTAAAATGATGCTCTGATATAATGACCGTGATATCATTAACGATTTAAAAGGAGTTTATTGTATGAAGAAGTTCATTAATGCGAACATATACGGTGGCACCGGGTCAACGGAGATTCTGGTCGAGGGCGGCAAATTCAAAGCGGTCGGCAAAAACCTCGGTGATGCTGCTGAAGTGGTCGACCTGGAAGGGAAACTCGTCCTGCCGCCCTATGTGGATCCGCACCTGCATCTCGATTACATCTTCTCGGGCCTCGGTGAGGGCAATGCGAACATTTCAGGCACACTTTTTGAAGGCATACAGCGCTGGAGCGACAATAAAAAGGCGCTGACCGGGGAAATGGTCCGTGAACGTGCACTCGAAGGCATCCGCAAGGAAGTTTCACACGGGGTCCAGTACATCCGGACGCATGTCGATGTGACGGACCCGGAGCTGACCGGCATGAAGGCACTGCTCAAACTTCGCGAAGCGCTCAAAGATATCGTCACGCTCCAGCTCGTCGCCTTCCCGCAGGAAGGGTTCTTCAGATATGAAGGCGGTGAGGCACTGGTGAGGAAGGCGCTTGATATGGGGGCGGACGCCGTCGGCGGCATCCCGCATTTCGAAATTTCCTACGAACATGGCGTGGAATCTCTGAAGCGCATCGTCGACCTCGCACTGGAATATGATGTGATGATCGACATCCACTGCGATGAAAATGATGACCCGAACAGCCGCTTTTTGGAAGTGCTGAACGCGCTCGTCATGGAGAAGGACTACGGCGAAAAGACGACCGCAAGCCATACATGTTCTTTCGGTGCCGTCGAAAATTCATATGCCAATAAAATGATGGGGCTCTTCAAAACGTCCAAAATCAATTTCGTCTCCTGCCCGACAGAAAACGCCCACCTGCAGGGGCGCGGGGACAACTATCCGAAACGCCGCGGACTCACCCGTGTGAAGGAACTGCTTGAGAACGGCAATACGGTCGCTTTCGCCCAGGATTCCATCGCGGATTACTGGTACCCGCTCGGCAACGGCAACATGATGAACATTTTGGACAACGGCATCCACCTCGCCCACTACACCCATATCGACGAGATCAATAAGGCGCTCGATCTGATCACGGTGAACGGGGCAAAGGTGATGCGGATCGATGAAGACTACGGCGGTTACGGCATCGCGGCCGGCAAGCCTGCGAATTTCATCGTACTCGATGCACATGATGCCTATGAAGCAGTCAGGGAGCGTGCCGAAGTGCTCGCATCTGTGCGTGGCGGTGAATACCTGTTCAAGCGGGAAGCGCGCAGGAATGAAATCGAACATGACTTTTCAAAGTATTGATATAAAAAAAGCTGTCTCGAATCGAGACAGCTTTTTGCTTTTTACAGGTCCGTCGGGATGCCGCCGGTGACGCCGTATATCTGGCCTGTGATGTAGCTGGCTTCATCCGAAGCGAGCAGTACATAGACCGGTGCGAGTTCCACCGGCTGGCCGGCACGGCCGAGCGGGACGCTCTGTCCGAATTCCGGAATTGCGCCTTCCGGCTGGCCGTTATCGAGCTGGAGCGGTGTCCAGATCGGGCCCGGTGCGACGCCGTTGACACGTACGCCTTTTTCGGCGAAATACTTGGACCATGAGACCGTGAAGTTGCCCACGGCACCGTTCGTCGCTGCGTAATCCATCATCGCCTCGCTCGGATCGAACGTGTTGACGGAAGCCGTCGTCACGATCGCACTGCCCGGCTCCAAATATTTTTCGGCAGCCTTCACCGATTCGACCATGCTGATGACATTGACTTTGAATGTATCCTCTACTTGCTTCATCGAGATGTCGGACAACTCGGTCTGTGCAATCTGCTGAGCCGCGTTCAATACGAGGATATCGAGCGCACCGAATGCTTCGACCGTCTTCTCGACGATTTCCGTCGCTGCACCTTCATCACGCAGGTCATAGGGCAGAAGCAGCGACTGTCTGCCTTCTTTTTCGATGATTCCCTTCACTTCTTCGGCGTCCTCTTCCTCACCCGGCAGGAAATGGATGGCGACATTCGCCCCTTCACGTGCGTAGGCGATCGCCGCTGCACGGCCGATGCCGGAATCGCCGCCCGTGATCAGTGCATTGCGCCCTTCAAGGCGGCCGTGACCTTTATAGGATGCCTCACCGCAGTCCGGCTTCGGATCCATCTTATTCTGGATGGCCGGCGTGTCCTGCTCCTGATCCGGGAATTTGTCCGCATGATACATTTTGCGTGGATCTTTCAAGTTGCCCATCAACTCTCATCTCCCGTTCCATTTATTTGAATCATCATTTTAAATGTGTTCACATGATTATAATTACCCTTCGAACCGTTCAAATAAACACCCCGGACGCCTGTGCGGATTTGTTGAAGCATGCCATTCAAACGTCTAACATATGAAGTGTATGGATCACTAAGATAAAGGAGCGAGATGAATGAAGGTACTTGTCATCGGGGCGAACGGCCAGATCGGCCGGATCCTCACCCGTAAATTGAAAGATCACGAAGCGCATGATGTGATTGCAGGGGTCCGTAAAGATGATCAGCAGAAAGCCTACGAGAATGAAGGCATAAAATCCGGTTTCATCGACCTCGAAGGTTCAATCGAAGATATGGAAAAAGCGATGGCTGACATCGATGCTGTGGTTTTCGCAGCAGGATCCGGCGGCCACACCGGGGCGGACAAGACGATGATGATCGATTTCGACGGGGCCGTCAAATCCATCGAAGCCGCTAAAAACGCGGGCGTCAAACGCTACATCATGGTCAGCGCAGTGAATGCCGACGACCGTGAGTACTGGTCCTACAATATGGAAGGCAACTCCATCGGTGGCTATTACTTCGCTGCCAAGCACTATGCCGATGTCTGGCTTGAAAATTCAGGGCTGGACTACACCATCATCCGCCCGACCCTACTCCTGAACGACCCGGGCACCGGCACAGTCGAAGTCTCGGAGAAGCTGAAGCAGGAAGGCAAAAAGCTCGAGATCACCCGGGAGGATGTGGCGCACCTGATCGTCGCCTCCCTCGACCACGACAACACCATCGGCAAAGCTTTCGATGCCAACGGCGGCGATACGGATGTCGATGAAGCGGTCAAAAGTCTGTAGTACAATCCAAGATGCCGGGAAGCCTTGAAGGTTTCCCGGTTTTTATTGGAATGAAAAAACCGGAGACCATGGGTCTCCGGAATGTGAGTGCGATTCGGTTAACCTGCACCTTCCAGGTATGTCCCGACGCCCGGACCGTATGGCAGGCCTGTAAAGAACCAGACTGCAAGCATGATGATCCAGGTGATGAGGAATGCGATGGAATACGGCAGCATCAGTGAAATGTAGGTTCCGATGCTGGCATTCTTGTCATAGCGCTGCATGAATGCAAGTACGATGACCATGTACGGGAAGAGCGGCGTGATGATGTTCACGGATGAGTCCCCGATACGGTATGCCATCTGGGTGAACGCCGGATGGTAGCCGAGCTGCATGAACATCGGCACGAAGATCGGCGCCTCGATCGCCCACTTTGCCGAGCCTGAAGTGATCAGGAAGTTCAGCAATGAAGTGAACAGGATATATGCAACAATCAGGCCGAACCCTGTGAATTCGATATCCTGAAGGAATTCTGCACCATTGACCGCAATCCACGTGCCAAGGTTGGACCAGTTGAAGTAGGCGATGAACTGCGCAATCGCAAATACGAGCACGATATACCCCGCCATGTCCCTGATCGCTTCGGTCATATAATACGTCATGTCTCTCCCGGACTTGATCTTACCGGTGACGACACCGAAGGCAAGGCCGATGAGGATGAAGAATATCAGTATGATCGGTACGATGCCGTCGATGAACGGTGACGGGATGATGGTGCCGTCCTCGCCCCTGAGCGGGCTGTCCGGCAGCATGATTACGGCGACGATCGTCGCCCAATAAACGAGACCTGTGATGATTGCTGTAATGAAAGCTTTCTTCGCGTTGGGAAGGTCTTCAGTGTTCTCCCCTTCGATGGCTTCCCCTTTATATTCCCCGAGCCTCGGCTCGACGAATTTTGAAGTCAGCAACCCACCGACGATCGTCAGGACGAATACCGAGGCGATATTGAAGAACCAGTTATCGACCGGTGTGACGACGAACGATTCATCGATGATCTGGGCCGCTTCCGTCGAGATGCCGGAAAGCAATGCATCCGTACCTGCGATGAACAGGTTCGCCGTGAAACCCGCCCCCGCACCGGCAAAACCGGCGGCAAGACCGGCAAGCGGATGTCTGCCGACCTTATAGAATACGAGTGCACCGAGCGGCGGCACGATGACCGCTGCAGCGTCTGATGCGATATTACCTAAAATACCGACGAATACAAGCGTGTATGTAAGCAGGAACGGTGGTGACTTCAATATTGTGCTGCGGATCGCATAGTCCAGCAGCCCTACTTTTTCAGCAAGTCCGATACCGAGCATCATCGCCAGCACAAGGCCGAGCGGCGCAAATCCAGTGAAGTTCTCGAGCATCGATGTCAGCATGAACTGCAGGCCTTCCCCCGACAGCAGGTTGCGGATTGCAAGCTCTTCCCCGGTGCCCGGGTGGATGACCGTCGTGCCAGCGAGGTTGAAGATGAACGACAGGACGATGATCAGGGCAGCAAGCATGACGAAGAGCACAAAAGGATCGGGCAGTTTATTGCCCAGGCGTTCCACGATGTCCAGGAACCTTGCGAAAATACCTTTTTTCTTAACCATGGGGACCTCTCCATTCTATATTGGTTTTTTAATTCTGCGGATTCAGGGGCGAAGGGTTGACTTCATCCGGTATCGGATTGATGTAATCATTTTTTGACCTGAATGCTTTGAACTCCGACTTCACCAGGTCCAGATTCTCCTTTGATGTAAAGAGGTCGAGGCCGGTGAGGGCCATGGCCTGAGCCGCCCGCAGCGTGCCGCGGTGCGCAAAATCACTCAAGCCCTGGGACGTCATCTGCCATGAATGGAGTGCCGTCCCGAGCGCTGCAGTGGCTGAAGTCAGCTGTGCCGTCGGCACGACCCAGCTCACATCGGCGACATCCGTCGATCCCGGGAGGATGCCCTCTCCTGTTTCATAAGCCGAGATGGATTCGGCGACGTGCTTCCCTTCGAAGTCGGAGCCGTCCCCCCTGTAGCCGAAGCTGATCAGAGGATCGATGAAGTTCTTCTGCTCGCTTTCAGGCAGCGTGTTCCAAATCTGTTCTGCGAATGCCTTTTCCGCTTCACTTGCCTCTCCGGCACCGGTTTGCACAAGGGATTCATGCAGCAGTTTCTCCAGGTGACGGTTCGGTATATAATTGGAACAGCCTTTATCGAATGTTACTTCGACTTCGGTTTCGGTCATGAGCGCCGCACCGTCAGCGATCTTCAGGATACGCTTGTAAATTTCGTCCACTTGATCCACACGCGGTGCCCTGATCAGGTAAAGTACTTCCGCATTCGCCTGCACGACGTTCGGTGAGAAGCCGCCAGAGTCCGTCACGGCATAGTGCATCCGCGCTTCAGGGATGACATGTTCGCGCAGGTAATTGACACCTGTATTCATCAGCTCCACCGCATCCAGTGCACTTCTTCCAAGGTGCGGGCTGCTTGCGGCATGCGCCGATTTGCCTTTGAACCTGAAATACACCTGATAGTTCGCGAGCGTCGAATAATTCATGATCGCATTGACCGGTGATGGGTGCCATGTCAGTGCAGCATCCACACCGTCAAATACACCTTCACGCACCATGAAGGTCTTGCCGGAACCGCCTTCCTCCCCGGGACATCCGAAGAACGTCACAGTACCCGGCAGATCATTTTCCTCAAGGTAGGCCTTCACCGCACATGCGGCTGCGAATGCACCCGTGCCGAGCAGGTTGTGCCCGCATCCATGCCCGATATCACGATCCATCGGCTGATAGGATGTCTCACCCGGCTTCTGGCTGAGTCCCGACAGTGCGTCGAACTCGCCGAGAAAACCGATCTCAGGCTTACCGGTACCGTAAGTTGCAGTAAAAGCCGTTTCGATGCCCGCCACGTCGCGGGTCACTTCAAACCCCTGCTTTTCACATTCCGCAGCAAGATAAGCTGCAGAATCATACTCTTCAAAGCGTGTTTCAGGATGGTTGAATATGTAGGCGCTCACCTCTTTGAAATAATCCTCATGCGTCTTAAGATAATTGGATATGAAATCCTGCATGGCGCTCTCCTCCTTAAAATCCGAATAGTATGGTATATAGTATAAGGCTTTTCCTGTGTGGAATGCCATACTTTATTTTTGAAATTTTCCTGTTTTCAAATAAATCTGAGTGCGTTGAAAAGATTCCAAAATAAATTAAATCACCCAAGACTTCCACTGTCAATGGAATTTTCAGTCACCAGCTCAAATCCTTTTGTCATTATGACAAATATATTAGTCATTATAGTGACTATCATGGTATAATTCCATCAGGAATCATATTAAAGTAGAGGAGCATCGCCCATGAAAACCAGGTTAAGGGAACTTCGTGCACGTAAACGGCTGAACCAGACCGAGCTTGCACAACTTGCCAAAGTCTCAAGGCAGACCATCAGCCTGATTGAACGTGAGGAATATATCCCTTCGCTGCTCATTGCCAAACGCCTTGCGAAGATTTTTGATGAACCGATCGAGGAGATCTTTATTTTCGAAGAGGAGGAATTATGATATGAAACGTATGTTAAGAATACTGATGTATGCAGTTTTAGGGTTTTTCACGGGGATTGTGATCAGCATTCTGGCCGGGAGGAATGATGAATTCAATACCGCCGGAATTTACCAGGTGACGGCACTCGTCCTGCTCGTCATCGCAGTCATTTTGATTGTTCTGAGCGTCTATCTGCACCGGCAGCTCAATACAGTATCGAAGGATTACACGAAATACATGGATATGGATTCCTACGATGTTTACCGCTACAACAAATTCAATGACCTTCAGGTCGTGGATGTGCTCATGATGGTGCTATCCATCATATCCGTTTCCATATTCATCATTCTGGAGTCGAATTTCCTGTTATTCCTGTTGGCTGCCATCGTTTTCCTGACCGCCCTGTGGCTCTCATTCGCCCATTTCGGATTGCTCCGCAGCCTCTATCCGGATCGCAGGCTGCCGAAGCCCGGTGATCGGCAGTATGCAGAAAAGTTACTCGCAGCGAGTGATGAAGGTGAGCGCCATGTCATGCTGAACGGCCTGTATAAAACGTATCAACTCGTTCAGGCAGGTTTGATGGCGGGCATCATATTATTGATATTCTACTCGGTGCTCACAGGAGAATCACAAATTTTTGCGATCATTGTGATCGGCGTCCTCCTGATCGTGGCGCATCTGAAATATTCGATTGAGATTCGGGAGAGGTAAAGTGCTCAGGCTGCTTATTCGGCCGTCGAATTTTGGCTGAATGAGCAGGGACAACGAAATTCTGCTCATTCAGGACGGGATATCATCACGAATGAGCAGGGACAA
>NZ_FRCF01000014.1 GCF_900142805.1 Lacicoccus alkaliphilus DSM 16010
CCGGTGCGGTGCTCGGCGGGAAGCAGCTGAAGCTTGCCGACATCGACCTGCCGGCCGAACGGATGGAGATCTTCAAAAACGGCATGAAGATTGACGAAGGTTACGGGGAAGCCGTGCTCGGCAACCCGCTGGCAGCCGTCGTCTGGCTCGCCCGATCATTGGATGAGTATGGTATCAACCTGAAAAAGGGCGAAGTCGTCCTGGCCGGTTCACTGACCAAAGCGATGGATGTGGATGCCGGCGATGTGTTCGAAGCCCATTTTGAGAATCTCGGCTCGGTCAAGGTGGAATTTTAAAGCGTACGGCCCTCAGTCAGACTGGGGGCCGTTTTTCACTTTCAAATACATATCCCTGAATTTTCCCTTGGTGAAGATCACCGGCACCGGATAGAGCGGGTTCGCTTCCGCAAATGAATAGTCGACCATTTCATCTAGATCATCCTCTTCGATTTCAAGGATCGTTTCCCTGATGCCGAGTGATGCATTCAAGTCTCGGATACTACTTATGAACGCCTGCGCTTTTTCTTCAACAGTCTCTCCTGCTTCAGAAATTCCTGCAGCATCTGAAAGCCGGGCGAGGTCTTCATGAATCACAGGTCCGTATTCCTCCAGTACATAAGGCATGATGACCGCATTCGCTTCTCCGTGTGTCACCGGGTATTTCGCACCGATCTGATGGGCCATCGCGTGAATATTGCCGACATACCCCCTTGTAAATGTTCGCCCCGCAAGGTATGCCCCGTACTGCATATTGTCGCGCGCCTTTTTATTCTTACCATTATGGTAAGCTTCAGGCAGATTTTGGAATATCAGCCGGATCGCTTCCTCCGCCATGCTGCGCGTCGCTTTCGTATTGCTCTGATTGATGTAGGCTTCTACGACATGACTCACTGCATCCATCCCGGTGTGCGCGGTGATTTCACGCGGCAGGCCGGTCGTGAGCGTTGCATCCAGAACAACGATTTCGGGCCGGAGGGCCGGGTCCATGATGGCATACTTCGTCTTATTCTCCGTATCTGTAATGACCGTCGCAATCGTGCCCTCACTTCCGGTCCCGGCAGTCGTCGGCACCGCGATCACCGGCGGCAGCTTCCGCCTCACTTTGAGCAGCCCGTGGTACTGCCTGATGTTTTCATGACCCGCCTCCGCCATCACCGCAGCCCCTTTCGCACAATCCAGCGGTGAGCCGCCGCCGAAGCCGATGATCGCATCACACTGGTGTGCATTGAACATCGCAGCCGCTTCAACGGTGTTCTCATCCGTCGGATTCGGGACTGTTCCATCATAAATGAAATACTCGATGCCCTGGGACTTGAGGCCATCAAGCAGACCGTCCATCAGACCGGCCTTCCTGATGCCTTCATCAGTGACGATGAGCACTTTATTGTAATTCCGGACTTTCAGGGTTTTGGGGAGGATTTCAAGCATCCCTGCCCCGCGGAGGCACAGCGGCGGCTTCCAGTTCAAAAATTTAACCGCCTGCCTGAGAATCCCCTGATAAACCCGGGCGTAGGTTTCGTAACTTTTGTTCTCCATTTGATCACCTGTTTTATAATATTCTTCCCCTTCAGCGCGGATTTCTAACATGGGCAGAGGTGTACTTTATTGATGTAAAGGGTAAACTGCATATAACATCTTATTTAAGGAGTGATATCGATGATGTCGAGGAAGTTCCTGCTGGCAGGCGGGCTGTCGACCATCCTCGTGCTCGGCGCATGCGGCGGCGAGGAAAACACGGATACGGACACCGACACCGAGCCGGTCGAGCAGGAAGACAGAGGCGAAGACATTGATGAAGAAGAAGGCGAAGATGACACTTCGACGGATTAAGGTGATCGAGAGTGGTGCTACGAAACATGGATTTCATATGAGTTCGTGGCGCCAAAGCCACACTCGCGCTACGAAAGACGGATTCCATATGAGCTCGTGGCGCCAAAGCCAACCCCACGCTACGACACATGGATTCTATATGAGCTCGTAGCGCCAAAGCCACCCTCACGCTACGAAACACGGATTTCATATGAGTTCGTGGCGCCAAAGCCACCCTCACGCTACGAAACATGGATTCTATATGAGCTCGTAGCGCCAAAGCCACCCTCACGCTACGAAACACGGATTTCATATGAGTTCGTGGCGCCAAAGCCACCCTCACGCTACGAAACATGGATTCTATATGAGCTCGTAGCGCCAAAGCCACCCTCACGCTACGAAACACGGATTCCATATGAGCTCGTGGCGCCAAAGCCACCCTCACGCTACGAAATCCGGATTCCATATGGGCTCGTGGCGCCAAAGCCACCCTCACGCTACGAAATCCGGATTCCATATGGGCTCGTGACGCCAAAGCCACCCTCACGCTACGAACCCTGCTTGCTATATGGGTTCATGGCACTGATGTAATAACGTAATCACAAAAACACCCCGCCAGGTTCGTGACCTGACGGGGTGTTTCGCATATTATGCTTCTTCTTTAACGTACGGTAACAATGCCATGTGACGTGCGCGTTTGATCGCGACTGTCAGTGGACGCTGATACTTCGCAGAAGTACCTGTTACACGTCTTGGAAGAATTTTACCACGTTCTGAAATGAACTTTTTAAGAAGTTCTACATCTTTATAGTCGATGTGCGTAATTCCGTTTGATGTGAAATAACAAACCTTTTTACGACGACGACCGCCTCTTCTTGGACCTGCCATGAGAAAGCCTCCTTTAATTATAGATTGTCTGGTGAGTCTCGTGTGTGTGGTCGACTCTCAACCTTACGAATCCATAATTCCGTTCATTACGTGTAATATGCCCTGTGTGTATGTGCACGATATATCATACAACACTACAGGCCCTGTTGTCAATATACACAATCTAAGATTCGTTCGCTTTCACACGGATGAACATCAGCATGAAGAACGACAGTATGACGATGACGATCACCCACGCCCAGGCGAGTGTCATGTTGCCCGACTGGAGTGCCACATATATCGCAGTCGGGAGCGTCTGTGTGCGCCCGGGTATATTCCCGGCAACGATGATCGTCGCACCGAATTCCCCGAGTGCCCGGGCAAAGCTGAGCAGTGCACCGGTGATGAGGGCCGTCCTTGCGAGAGGCAGTGTGATTCTGACGAATACCTGCCATCTGCTCGCCCCGTCGACTCTTGCGGCATTTTCGATATCTTCACTGACGTTCAGGAATCCGCCCTTGGCCGCCTGGTACATCAAAGGGAACGCGACCACGGTGCTCGCAACCACTGCTGCATACCACGTGAATATGATGGTATCCCCATAGAGCCACGCAATCGCCTCCCCGACCGCGCTGTTGTTGCCGAAGAATACGAGCAATAAAAACCCGACGACCGTCGGCGGCAGTACAAGGGGCATCATCAGGACCGTCTCGATGATGATCTTCCCCTTGAATTCCTTCCTTGCCATGAACCGCCCGATGATGATGCCGAGGATCAGGACGATGATCAGAGCAATGAATGCGACCCTTAAGGAAAGCAGTACAGGTGTCAGGAACTCCTGGGCGGTGATATTACCGGTTGATAAAACCATATTCATTGAAAACCTCACCGGCTGCTTCACTCTGCATGAACTCGAAGAAAGCAAGCTGTGCCGCTTCATTATCCGTATCGTTCATCATGCCGAGCGGATATACGATTTCTGAATGTGCATCTTCCAACGCTGCATCGATGACATCGATGTCCTCACTCATCAGCGTGTCCGTATGATAGACCACGCCCGCATCGACATTGCCGGTCTCAACATAATTCAACACCTGCCTCACATCTTCTGCATATACGAATTTCGATTCGATGTCCTCCATTATACCCATACTTTCAAATGCTTCCACGCTGTATTCACCTGCAGGCACCGATTCCGGATTGCCGATGCCGATCTCATCTGCATTTTCCAGGTCGTCAAAAGAGGTCACCGTACCACTGCCCGCCGGCACGATGAGGACCAGTTCATTCGTGAGCAGGTCCACTGCGTTTTCCTCATCGATGTGACCTTCCGCCATGACCTCCTGGAAATGGTCCGCATTGGCGGAGAAGAATAAATCCACCGGCGCCCCCTGGAGGATCTGCTGCATCAGGGCACCCGAACCGCCGAAGTTATACTCCACTTCGACATCCGGATATTCTTCATTGAAAAGTGTGGTGACCTCATCGAGTGCATCGACGAGGCTTGCTGCAGCGGAAATCGTGAGTGTGCCTTCAACCACGGCTTCCGTGTCTTCCGCCGCTTCTTCAGGCGCTTCCACCGTCGTATCGGTCGAGTCCTCATCCTCCTCAATCGTTTCGGCAACTTCCCCGTTTCCGCAGGCTGCCATGACAAACACGGCAAGCATCAGCACCAAAAACTTAAAGCTGTCCATATATTTCATTTGCCGAAGCCTCCTTTCCCTCAATTCAGTTTATGTAAGTTCAAGTATATTGATTATGCATATCAAAGTAAATGATACTTGGACGGCGCAGATGACAATATCCGGAATTATTATTCCTTTACTTCCCCCTTACGCCGCCTATACAATTGATTCAGGAAGAATTCCAGGAGGGATGATGATGACGAAGGAAAACGCAGCTGTAAGGGAAGCAGGTGCCCAGTTCAACCTGAGTGTCATGAGTGATGATTTCGCAGAAGTGATTTTAGGGGCGCTCGATGCAGTCGAGACGAAGAAAGTCTGGATGAAGACCGATGATGTGGCGACGGCTGCGACCGGCAGCATCGCGGATGTATTCGATGTGGTCAAAGCCATCTACCTGCACGCGGCAAAGACCGGCCTGCATGTGGAGATGAGCGGCAACATCGTGCTCGGCGGCTGCAACACGGGGGAAGATGAAAATGACCGTAAGGAAATCCGTCTCAATGAAGAGACATCCAGTCAGATTTCCCAGCAGGCCGGCTGCAGATTTTCAATCTACCCCCTCGGCGAGGCAGGTTATATCGAAAAGATCACAAAATCGGTGGAGAAGCTCCCCGATTATGGCGTCGAAGTCAGCATGGCGCCGTTTGCGACCCGTATCGACGGCGAAGTGAATGATATTTTTAAAGCTTTGGAAACGACATTCACCGAGATTCAGGAGACGAGCGCGCACGTGGTCATGCCTTTCACGATTTCGTGCAACAGTCCGTCAAACCGGTGAACATGAAAAAGGCGCAGGTCCCAAGTGACCTGCGCTTTTTTTATACGATCGACAACATCCTCTCGAGACTCTCCTTGGCGTAATGTGCCGTTTCCCCATCAACTTTGATCAGGTTCTGCGTATCACCGGCCACAATCTTATCCAGACACCATGCCAGGTGGGGCAGATCGATGCGGTTCATCGTCAGGCACGGGCACATGATCGGATTGAGCGATTCGATATGCAGATGTGGATTTTCCTCCTTCAGCCGGTTCACGAGGTTCATCTCGGTCCCGATCGCCCAGCTCGTGCCGGGGGCGGCATTGTTGATCATATCGATGATGTACTTGGTTGAACCGTCATAATCCGCCATCTGGACGACTTCATGCGTACATTCCGGGTGCACGAGGACATTCACATCCGGCATCCTCTTTCTGACATTCTCGATATGGATCGGCCAGAATTTCTCATGGACGGAGCAGAACCCTTTCCATAAAATGATTTGAATGTCCTCCCTGTCCCCGTCGAACTCCAGCCTGCGGTTGACGGGGTCCCACACGGCCATCTTTTCAAGAGGTACCCCGAGTTCAAAGGCCGTATTGCGCCCGAGGTGCTGATCCGGAAGGAATAAAATCCTCCGACCCTTGGCGAGCGCCCACTCGATGACTTTTTTTGCATTGCCGCTCGTCACACATGAACCGCCGCGCTCCCCGACGAAAGACTTGATTGCAGCACTCGAGTTCACATAAGTGAGCGGCAGTACGCTTTCCCCAAAAATTCCGCTCAGCTCCCTGTCACAGATGAGGGCCTGGTCGATGTTTGCCATATCAGCCATCGAACAGCCGGCATTCAAATCCGGCAGATAGACGTTTTGATGATCCGCCGTCAGTATATCAGCGGTTTCCGCCATGAAGTGGACACCGTTGAAAATGATGTATTCCGCTTCATGATCTTTACATATACGTGCAAGCTGCAGCGAGTCCCCCATCACATCCGCGAATTGCGCCACTTCATCTTTCTGGTAATGATGAGTGGGCATGAAGAGTCTCGCGCCCATTTCTTCTTTGATACCGGAGACTTTCTTCTCCAGTTCTTCCGTCGTCGCACTCAAATAGTATTCAGGTATGCGTTCAGGCACCTGCGTCATAATATTCATGTCATTTAACCACCTTTAATGTAATGTCCAACGCTTCCTGATGATGGAACAGTGCGCCGGCCGATATGTAATCCACACCGGTTTCCGCATATTCTTTGACCGTATCCAGGGTGATGCCGCCGGAGGCTTCCGTCCGTATATGTGGCGGCACCAGATGGATGTGTTCCCTGATCCACCCTGTGGCGCAGTTATCGAACATGATGATGTCGACATCATTGTCCACCGCTTCCTTCAGCATCTCCACGTCTTCGATCTCCACTTCAACCTTGTCCATCGGCCCGGTCAGCATCCTCGCCCTGCCGACCGCGGCGCCCACCGACCCCATGAAATCGATATGATTGTCTTTCAGCATCAGTCCATCGTTCAATGTCCTCCGGTGATTCCGGCCGCCCCCGGCGGTGACCGCATATTTTTCGAACATGCCGAGTCCCGGTGTCGTTTTTCTCGTATCAATGATTTCAGCCCCTGTGCCGGCAGCCTGCTCCACAAACTCACGTGTCTGCGTCGTGATTCCCGACATTCTCTGGACGAGGTTCAGCACCGTCCTTTCCATGGTCAGTATCGCCCGTATGCTGCCGCTGATCCTGGCGATGGTGTCCCCTTCCCTGACTGCCCTGCCATCTTCCAGCAGCACTTCGACTGCCATATCCGGATCGATCATCCTGAACCCTTCTTCTATGACCACGCTTCCCGAAAAGTATCCACTTTCCCTGGCTATCATTTCCGCATGACCGGTCAGACCCGCGCCAAAAATCTGTGTGGAAATATCACCATGATGATTGTCTTCAATGTAGAATTGTTTGAGCTTTTCCCTGACGTTCAATATATTGAGCATCCATTTTCCCCTCCTTCATACTCACAATCGTATCCATTAACGGACCGGTGCGGGCGCCCGGGAAGTCCGCCCTGCGGTGGCCGCCCCTCGTCTCTTCCCGGAGCAGCGCCGATTTCACCACGGCTTCAATCGTCTTCATTTCAGCATGGGCTTGAAAATTTTGAGTCGTCGCGGTGCCCGTCCCCGCCGTCTGATGCGCTTCATCGATCAAGCCGAGGAGCCCCATGAGCGGACGGCCACTCCTGATGATGCCTGCTGCACTCATCGCCCGCTCCTTGATTTCATCGAACATGGACACATCATATACCGGCACTTTGACCTTGCAGGTAAAGGTCCTGTTTTTTGGTCTGTGCATTGTCCGGTTGATTTTTCCGGCTGCATGCGCACCCATCACGAGCGCCTCCAGCAATGCATTGCTCGCCAGACGGTTCGCTCCATGAAAATGTGTGTGTGCCGTTTCCCCGATGACGTATAAGTCCGGGACCGATGTGCTGCCGTCGATATCGGCAACCGCTCCGCCCATCGTGAAATGTGCACCCGCCGTGACGGGGATCCTCCCTTGCTGCAGATCCACTTCGAAATGTCTCTTCACATTTTCATGGATCGTCGGGAAATTTCCCGGGAAATCCTTTACACCGTTGATATCCAAATATGTCTGTTCACCTCTTAATGCCCGCTTATGAATCTCATAACTCGTTACATGTCTGGGAGCCAGGTCTTCAAGCGGATGCACATCCTCCATGATCCGGCCCCCGTATTCAGCCCTCAGCACACCGCCGGCGCCCCTGACCGCTTCAGAGACCAATCCATACGTTCGTCCAGCCGTACCAAGCAATGTTGGATGAAACTGGACCATTTCCATCTGACGGAGCGCGACTCCGGCTTCCCAGGCGAGTATATGTCCGCTGCCCATCCGGGGTGAAGCACCGGAGTTCACAGTGTAGAGTCCGCTGAACCCGCCGGTGGCAAGGATGACCGCATCACAAAAATGATGATGCTGCACATCTTCACTGTCCACGGTCACTACACCGGCAGCTCCCTCATCACCGGTGAGCACTTTGATCACCGTCTCACCTGTATGGATTTCCACCCTGCTGCTATCGATCCCCTCTGCAAGAAAGCGACACAGGTGTTCACCCGAGCGGTCCCCGCCTGCATGGAGGATCCTCGGCGAATGATGACCGCCTTCCATCGCAAAATCCAAACACCCGGCCTCATCCTCATCAAACGCCATCCCACCGGCAATCATTTCTTCGATCAGCGGATGACCGGCCCGGATCACCTCCCCGATGATTTCCTTAGAACCCAATGCATCTCCGGCCGTATATGTATCTTCAAGATGCCCCGCCCCCTCGTCGCCCTCCCTGCCAGAGTGGCAGATGCCGCCCTGGGCCAGGTGGCTGTTATTCTCTTCCATCCGGTCTTTTGTAAATAAAACCACTTCCGCATCACCGTCCAGATGACGGATGCAACTGAGCGCGGCAAGACCGGCACCGACAATGATCATCTTTTTCATAGTTTACACCTTTATTTACAGTATAGTTTACATTAATATAGACATTAAAGGAAAAACAATAATAAATCAAGGAGATTCATATGATATATTTTGATAATGCTTCAACCACCCAGGCGTCAAAAGCAGTTTTAAACAATTATTTGGAAATGTCCGAAAAGATGTATTTCAACAGTGAAAGCATCCACGGCGGCGGACTCGATACAGCGTTCATACTGGACAATGTCCGCAATTATATCCGTGAGTACTTCAATACCGATAAGCATGTCATCTTCACGCGGAGTGGTTCACATTCAAACGATATTGCACTTCAGTTACTGCTGAAAAATAAAACAGCGAATAAAATATTGGTCTCGCCCTATGAACATATGTCCATTTCAGCGAGCCTCCACCCTTACACCGCCCTTTACGATATCGTCCATATGCCGACGAAAAGCAACGGCGAAATCGACCTCGAATCCCTTGAGGAGATGATGGCAGATACGCAATGCATCATTTCCACCCATGTACATTCGGAGACGGGATACAGGCTGCCGGTTGAAGGGATTGCCGAAATCGCCGGTTCATACCATGTGCCTTATCATATTGACGGTGTGCAGGGAATGTACGATCATCTTTCTACTGGCGGCCTCTGCACCTCATACAGCTTTTCGGCGCATAAAATCCATGGTGTCAAAGGGGTCGGCGTCCTTCTGATGGATTATGAGCATCTCACACCGCTCAATCCACATTTCCATCATGAATACGGCACACAGAACGGCACATTGGACGTACCCGGCATCGCGACGCTCATCCAGGCACTTGAGGCAATCGATGACCCCCGCGCCATGAGGGATATGAGGCATCATTTGAACACATCCCTTTCGGCGCTTGGTTTAAGGGCACTCGACCTGAATCATCATGCGGATCACATCTCGAGTTTCATCGTGCCCGGCATGGAAGGCCAGTATTTGATGCAGAGCCTTTCCAGCAGGAACATTTATATCTCGACAGGCAGTGCGTGCGGACACGGTGTGCTTGTCAGCCGCGGACTCGGGAACCTGATTGCAGAAAACTACGGCGCCTCGGCGGATCAGTATATACGTATTTCATTATCGAGGTATAATAGTATGGAGGAAGTACAACAGCTGATCGAGTGTGTTGAAAAAATCGTCAAGGAGGAATGAGCGTGAGTAAGGCAGAACAGCGTCGGGGGAGCATTCTCGAGGATTTGATGCAGGCGGATGCGGCCATCAGCGGGGCATCCCTCGCAAAAAAGTATGATGTATCCAGGCAGATCATCGTCAGTGACATTTCCATCCTTAAATCTCGAAAACATGAAGTGGTATCCACCAGCAAGGGATACGTATATCAGCCGGCTGGCGAAAAAGGCAGGCCGGTCAAGAGGGTCGTCGCCTGCCGTCACACGTTCAGTCAGATGGAAGAAGAACTGTCACTGATCTTGGATAACGGGGCGATGATCGATGACGTGAGCATCGACCATCCCGTCTACGGTGAGCTCGTCGGGGAGCTGATGATTGAAGATGCCGGGGACATGCATGCTTTCCTGAAATTGATGGACAGCAACAAGAGCAAGATGCTCGCGGAATTGACGGATAATATCCATCTGCACACGATTTCCGCCCACACAGAAAAAATTTTGGATAATGCAGTCGAAGATTTGAGGCGGCATGGATTTTTGCTGGAATGATGCGGACACTACTCTGAAAATCCGGGCCGGCAGATGCTCCCGATGAATAAAATAGCACTGAATTTCATAAAAATGAGTGTTAATATTTCAATCATTTGAATATTACATTTATAATGAATATAGATCCGATTTCAGAAAGGGGTATTTATTTGGCACAACTTGCAGGACTTGGAAAGTCAGGTATTTATGTTCACCCTATCGCACTAGGAACAAACTTCGTGGGCGGCCACAACTTATACAAGAATGTGGATGAAGAAGCGGGCAGGCAGACTGTGCGCGATGCGCTCGATAATGGTGTGACGATGCTCGACACTGCCCAGTCATACGGGCCCCACCGTTCGGAAGAGCTCGTCGGCGAAGTATTGAAGGAGTATCAAAGGGATAAGGTGGTCGTGGCCACGAAGGCTGAACGCCGTGATGAGGGGAACGGCAAAAAGGTCATCGACAACAGCCCTGAATATTTGAAGCAAAAAGTGGATGAGTCGCTTCAGCGCATGCAGCTCGAGTACATCGACCTGTTTTACATCCACCACCCGGACCCGGAAGAGAAGACGCCGCTGGATGAAGCAGTCGGTGCATTGAAGGAGGCGAAGGATGCAGGAAAAATCAGGGCCATCGGCGTTTCCAATGTGACACTCGAGCAGCTGAAGAAAGCAAATAAAGACGGCTACGTCGATGTCGTGCAGAATGAATATAATTTACTTAACCGGGAAGCCGAGAACGGGATGTTCGATTATTGTGATGAAAACAACATCACCTTCATACCCTTCTATCCTTTGGCCGCGGGACTGCTGGCAGGGAAGTATGATGAAAACTCCAAGTTCGATGACCTGCGCTCCAAGCTGCCCTTCTATCAGGAAGACCAGTTCAAGGAGAACCTGGCCAAAGTCGAGCAGCTGAAAGATATCGCCGCAAAATACGAGGAGGCAGTGGCCCAGGTCGTGCTGGCATTCTATTTGACGCGCCCTTCCGTCGGTGTCATCATACCGGGGGCTAAAAGAGGTGCCCAGATCAAAGAAAACATGAGGGCGGCGGATATAGAGCTGAAGGATGAAGATATCCGGCAGATTGCCGAGGTATTCAAGTGAACACTCAACGGGGATGAAACGGGCAGCCGGGTTCATCCCCTTTTTTAAATGTTGAATGACCCGTTTTTCAATACGCCTGAACCATAATTGTCGAAACTCTCCCAATCTTTACAATCTTTACATGTTATATTATTATTTCTGTATACAGTATACAAAGGGTGGTCGAATATGTTGGAAAATATCAATCAAAGAGTCACTGAGCTGGAAATACCGGGCACGCGCCAATTCTCAAACAGGGTATCCGCATTCGAGGATGGCATCAACTTTACGATCGGGGAACCGGATATCCCGACACCGGAGACAGTGAAGAAAGCAGCCATCAGGGCGATAGAAGACAATCAGACCGGTTACTCCCATAATGCGGGTTTATTCGAACTCAGGAAAAGCGCATCGAATTTTTTCAAGGATGTTTACGGGGTCACATACGATCCCGAAGACCAAATCGTCGTGACGACCGGTGCAAGTGAAGGTCTGAGATCCGTTTTTGAAACCATTCTGAACGAAGGTGATGAAGTCATCATCCCCGCACCATGCTACTCGGCTTATGAACCGCTGGTCGACCTGCTCGGCGCAAGTGTGAAGTATATGGACACGACCGACACCGGTTTCGTTCCCGATCCTGAGCAGCTGAGAAGCATGATGACGGAGAGGACGAAAGCGGTACTGCTCAACTTCCCGTCCAATCCGACAGGTAAAGTGTTGTCGGAAGCCGAGATGACACCACTCGTCAAAGCGCTCGCAGACCATGATATCTTCATCATCGCAGATGAAATCTACAGTGAAATCACTTATGACGCGAAGCACATTTCATTCTCCCAGTACCCGGAACTGCGTGACAAATTATTCCTCGTCCACGGATTGTCAAAATCGCACTCGATGACAGGCTGGAGACTCGGCTATGTGCTGGGTCCCGCGCATCTGATGCCGTATGTCCTGCGGGTCCACCTGTACGATACGATATGCGCCTCCCTGCCGAGCCAGTACGCTGCGATCGAGGCGCTGGACAACAGCCGGCACAGCCCTCATGAAATGGCTGAAATCTACCGGGAGCGGCGCGACCTGATCATCAGGAAGCTGACGGCACTCGGCTTCGAAACGAAAACACCGCAGGGTGCATTCTACGTTTTCCCATCGATAGAGAAATTCAATATGACTTCATTCGAATTCGCGGATAAACTGCTTGAAGCAGAGCATGTTGCGGTCGTCCCCGGCAGCGGCTTCACGGAATTCGGTGAAGGTTTCATCAGGATTTCATATGCCACTTCCATTGAAAATATAAATGAAGGACTGAAGAGGATCGAAAGATTCGTGGAGGACCTTTCATAATAAGTTTAGAGGGTGAAGTCATGAAAGCGATACAGTCGAAAATCTCTCTTGCAGAACAGGCGTTCAATACCTTGAAGGAAGAGATAGCGGCAGGCAGGTTGAAAGTCGGTGATCCGCTCCCCGAAGAGAAGATATCTGCACAGCTCGGCATCAGCCGGACACCACTGCGGGACGCCCTCCACAAACTTGAAAACGAGGGGCTTGTCACTATTAAGCCCGGCAAGCCTGCCGCAGTGGCGGGTTTTTCCAGGGCGGACTCGCTCGATCACCTGGACATGCGGCGGGTCCTGGAAATTGAAAACCTCAGAAGGATCATCCATAAGCTGGATGATGAAATGATCGAGGAACTGGAGAGTAATATGAGGCAGCAGAAAGAAGCCATGGAAGAAGGGAACCATCAACGTTATCTTGAACTGGACAGCGCATTCCACATCATGCTCACCCGGATCAATCCGAATCACCTGTTCCACGATATGGTGAAGAAACTCAGCACCGGTGTGGGGAGGGCTTTTTTGACATTATCCAACACGATCGGGCCGAGTGTCGAAAGTGCTTTCATGGAACATAAGTCGATTATCGATGCCCTGGCGGCAAAGGACCTGTCCCTTGCCGAGGCAGCGATGACCCGTCATCTTGAGAATGTTGAAGACCGTTTTTTGAAATTCTATGAGGACAGGGAGGTCTCCGATGATGGGCTCAGAGATTAAAAACTGGCAGACACCTGAACAAATGTTTGATCTGCTGAACCAGCTGGTCGGTTTCGACAGCCGTACCGGAACCCCGGGCGAATTGGATTTCCCTTTTTTCGTAAAAGAGAAGCTGCAGACACTGCCCTATTTCCAAAAAAATGAAAGCCACCTTCATCTAGTCGATGCCGGTATGGGTCGAAATGCTTTGGTCGCGCACTACAAAACGGATGCCACTCAAGACACCATCGTGCTGATCAGCCACTTTGACGTCGTACATACTAAAGAATTCGGTGACCTTGAAGACCTCGCTTTCGACATCAGGGGAATGACGCAGGCTGTCATGGAAAGGAAAGACGGTTTCAGCCCGTCCGTAAAGAAGGATATTGACTCGGATGATTACATCTTCGGCCGCGGTGTGATGGATATGAAGATCGGCCTCGCACTCCATATGAGCCTGATGGAACTCGCAGGCAACGAAGAATGGCCGGTGAACCTGATACTCGTCACCGTGCCGGATGAAGAAGTGAACTCCGACGGCATGCGGGCGGCTGTGAAGTTCTTATCCGGCCTGAAAGATGCTGAAGGGCTCGACTTGAAACTGATCCTGAACAGTGAACCTTCCTTCAGCCGGAATGCTGAAGATACGGATTATTATATATACACCGGCACCATCGGGAAAATGATGCCTTCCGCATTGTTCTACGGCATCGGCACGCATGCCGGCGAACCGCTTCAGGGACTTACGAGCCATTTCATGAGTTCATATTTGACACAGGCCATGGAATTCAACCCTGATTTCCGCGAAGAAGAATACGGGGAGGCGACGCCCCCGCCGGTCTGCCCTCAGCAGAATGACCTCAAAGGAGATTACTCCACGCAGACTTCCCATCATTCATACGCACTTTACAACGTGTTCACTTTAAGGCGCAGTCCCGGCGAAGTGATGGACATCTACCGTACTGTTGCAGAACGTGCCATGCGCCAGTGCCAATCGCATTACACCGGATTATGTGAAGCACTGGGCATCAAACCGTTGGCCGAAATCAGGACGATCACGTTCCATGAGCTCGCGACCTATGTGAGGGAGAGGCTCGGGACCGATCATTATGACAGAATCATCGACGGCGTCTTCAAAGATGAGACCCTCAACATCCGGGAAAAAGCCATCAAAATCGTCGACCGTCTGATGGATCACTCGAAGGCGCTCGCACCGGCAACGGTGCTGTTCCTGTCCCCTTCCTATTATCCGGCGGTCAACAGTTCGGAGGACCCGGCCCTTAAAGGGAAGGTCGACTCCATCCGGGATGTCTTCAAATCCGATCACGGCGTGGAGGCGGAACAGGTCCATTACTTCAACGGCATTTCCGATCTGAGCTATGTCAATTATACGGGCAGCGAGGCAGGATGGATGGCATTCAAGGAAAACCTGCCGGTCTGGGGAGAGCCTTACACCATCCCCTTCAGGGAGATGCAAAACCTGCAGGCCCCGGTCCTGAACGTCGGGCCCTACGGCAAAGATGCCCATAAGATGACGGAACGCCTGCATAAGGACAGTGCATTCATCCACACTCCCGATGTTTTGAGGAAACTCGTCAAAAGTTATATACGGTAAGCAATAACAGATAAAGGGGATGTTTTTATATGAGGAAGTTCACCTTCATTATACTGATGATGGTATTGATATCATCTGCCTGCGGCAGACCCGGCACAGATGAGGAGAGCGGCCAGAAGACGATCCGAATCGCACACCTGGTCAATCCGACCCAATCCTCCCACATGATGGCGGAAGCATTCAAGGAACAGGTCGAAGAGGAATCCGGCGGACAGCTGAGGGTCGAGATTTATCCATCCGGTTCTTTATTCCCGTCGGACAGGGAAGCCATAGAGGCCGTCCAGCTCGGAAACATTGAAATGACCATTCCCGCACTTGCCAGCCTTTCAGGGTTCGATCAGAATTTCATGATCCTCGATCTGCCTTACTTATTCGAAAATGAGGCAGAAGCCTATTCGGTCCTCGACGGCCCGTTCGGGCAGGAATTGCTTGACGGCCTTGAAGAAGTCAATATCAAGGGGCTGGTCTACGGGGAAAACGGGTTCCGTCATATCACGAATAACATCAACCCGGTCTACACACCTGAAGATATAGAAGGTCAGAAGATGAGGACGCTTGAGAGCCCGGTGCATACGGATTTCTTCAATGCTTTCGGGGCCAATGCCTCACCTTTCGCATTCGGGGAGATGTACTCCTCCCTCCAGCAGGGCACATATGATGCCATGGAGGCGCCCATCGCATTGATGTACACCAGCAATCTTTATGAAGTGCAGGAGTATATGTCATTCACTTCGCATGTATATATGCCCATCGCACTGCTGATGAACAACGATTTCTTTGAGTCCCTTGATGAAGATCATCAGGAAATCCTCATGGATGCAGCTGAAACGTTCAGGGAAGACCAGAGGGAACTGGAACAGGAACAGAATGTTGAGTACCTTGAGGAAATGAAGGAAGCCGGCCTCCAGGTCAATGATGTCTCCGATGAAGAAAAACAGGCCTTCAGGGACAGGGCGGAGCCTGTATACGAAAAGTACAGGGAAATGCTCGGGCCTGAACTGTTTGAAGATTTGGAAGCAGCAATTGAGGAGGCAGAGTGAATCTGTCATTAAATAAGGGGGTCTGAATATGAAAAAAATATTCCACAGATTTGAAGAAGGTTTTCTGATTGCCACTCTGGTGCTCATGGTCGCACTGATTTTCGGTCAGGTCGTCGGCCGCTATGTTTTCCAGAATGCACCCAGCTGGACGGAGGAATTTGCCAGATACATCCACATATTCCAAGTCTGGATCGGGGCAGGATATGCGGTTAAAATACGTAAGCACATCCGCGTCACGGCGTTCGTCGACATGTTCAACGGGGCCACGAGGAAGGTCATGGATATCGCCTCGACGATCATCTGGTTTCTCCTGGTCGTGCTCGTTGCGATTTTCGGCACCCAGCTGGTGATGGCAACATTCCAGTACACCCAGCTCTCACCTGCCACACAAATACCTATCTGGATCGTTTATCTTGCGGTGCCGCTCGGCGCCCTCAGCATGGCTGTCCGCCTGGTCCAGCAGCTTATTAATATTTCCAGGAAAGATTACTCCAACATCAAGGACGAAGAGGAGGCACCTCTATGAATATTATACTTATATTATTCGCTGTTTTGATCGTCTGTTTTTTGATCGGCGTTCCGATCGCCATCTCATTGGGTGTCTCGGCAATGGTTGCAATATGGTTCGGCACGGATCTTCCGATCAACCTGATTGCACAGAAAGCCTTCACATCGCTTGACTCTTTCTCGCTCCTGGCCATCCCCTTCTTCATCCTGGCAGGCGTGCTGATGGGGAGGGGCGGCATTTCGAAGCGGCTGCTTGATATGGCCACGGCACTCGTCGGGTGGATCACGGGCGGACTTTCACTCGTGACGATCGTCGCCTGTATGTTCTTTGCAGCAATCGCAGGGTCCGGGCCGGCGACGGTCGCCGCCATCGGAAGCTTCATGATTCCGGCAATGATCGCCAATAAATACCATGAAGGCTTCTCTGCCGCCATTCCTGCCGCCGCAGGGTCGGTCGGGGTGATACTGCCGCCTTCGATTCCATTCGTCGTCTACGGGGCGGTCGGGAGCGTCTCCGTCGGGGCATTGTTCCTGGCCGGCATACTGCCTGGACTCCTGATCGGTACGGCACTGCTGCTCACAGCGTATCTGCTTTCCAAAAAGCGCGGCTATAAACCTCAGGAAGGTGCAGAAAAGTTCGTCTTTAAAGACGTCCTGAAAACGACATGGGAGGCCAAATGGGCGCTGCTCGTCCCTGTCATCATCCTTGGCGGTATTTACGGCGGTATCTTTTCACCGACGGAAGCTGCGGTGACGGCAGTCGTTTACGCCATCATCGTCGGTGTATTCGTCTATAAGGAACTCGACTGGAAAGCTTTATATGAAGCCTTCATGGAAACGATCATCATCAATGCAACGACCATGATCATCATCAGCTTCTCGGTGTCATTCGCTTTCTTCATGACACTTGAACAGATTCCGAATATGATTGCGGACAGCCTGATGGCACTGACGTCCAACCCGGTCTTCATCCTGCTCATCGTCATCCTGTTCCTGTTGATCGTCGGCATGTTCATCGATACAATTTCCGCATTGATCATCCTGACGCCCATTCTGCTGCCTGTTGTCACGTCAGTCGGCGTGGACCCGATCCACTTTGGTGTCATCCTTGTCGTGGCGCTTGCGATCGGTTTCGTGACTCCGCCGCTCGGTGTCAATTTGTTCGTCGCCTCAAGCGTCGGAGAGGTCAAGTTCGAGAAGGTCGCCTTCGGGGTCATTCCACTCGTGGCCGTGATGATTTTATGCCTGATCATCCTTGCATTCGTACCGGCATTTTCAATGTTCCTGCCCGGCCTGGCCGAATGATGACAGGCTTTCCTTATACAAAAACAGCTGTGATGACTTCACTCATCACAGCTGTTTTCAATTATCCTTTTATTTATGTGCCTCATCTTACTTCCTTCACCGCGAAGTAATTCTCTTCATCATCCGAAAAATTGAAGACACGCCCGTCCGGGGTGTTGACGATATCTCCACATCTGATGCCTTTATTGTTCAAATCGGCATATAATGCATCCAGGTCCCCCGCCCGGAACATCAATGAAGGGGTCTCCAGGTTCACTTCATGGCCGGCCTCCCTTATGAATGCCTTGTCAAAAATCACGATGCTCGTCTCCGAATCCAGGCTGGGTGCAACTTCGACCGACTTATAATCATCGAAGATGAAATCTTCGGCTTTAATGACAAACCCCAGATCCTTCGTCCAAAAAGCTACGGATTGTTCCTGGTTGTCCACATATAACATGACACTTTCCAAACCGTCTATCATACTTACTCCCCCTCCTTAAAATCCCTTGCATCCCAATTATAAGTATCGGTTTACTATTACACAAATATAAAAGATGAAAAAGTTCCCCGCCACATTGGCAGGGAACTGCTGAAAACACTCATTTCTTATGGACGGAGTGGATGATGAGGCCGTCGCCGTAGCGGCGGCGGCTTATTTTTCTGGCATCGGCAGCACTGCGTGCCGGAATTTCATACGTTTGTTTCCCATCATCTTTTTCCATCGTCACAATGAAACACTTCGTACCACATCTCATATTCATACACCCTTTCATGAATCATCGCTTAGAATGGACCGTAATCGATGAAGAATGCAATGACCAGGAATATCGCAGCCGCCCCATACCATAACAGGAGCAGCGGCCAAATGAACTTGAGCCAGTCCGTATACTTGATTTGGGCAATCGCAAGTGCCGCCATGAAGTAACCGGATGTCGGATAGAATATATTCGAGAATCCGTCACCGAACTGGAACGCAAGGACCGCGGTCTGCCTTGTCATCTCCGTGAGGTCTACGAGGCCGACCATGATCGGCATGGTCGCCGCCGCCTGTCCGCTGCCTGAAGGAATCAGGAAGTTCAACAGACCCTGAACGATCATCATGGCCACCGGAACGAGCGATTCGGGAATCGCGGTGATGGCAAGGCTCAGGCCGTGGACGATCGTATCCATGATGGCGCCGTCTTCAAGCACTACAGAAACAGCACGTGCCACACCGACGATGAGAGCACCCAGAAGAATATTCCTGATCCCCTGATTCATCGCCTCTGCAATTTTTGAAGGCCCGAGTCCGCCGATCAGCCCGACAAGCAGGCCGGTCAGGATGTAGAATCCGGCCAATTCAATGAAATACCACTGATATTGGAAGATACCGAACAGCATGAAACCGAGTGCTGCAATGAAGACCCACGTTGCAACCACAGTACGCGTCGTGACGTCCTTCGTCTCTGCATCCTTCTCGGTGAACTGGGCATCATCCACATCATCACTGATGAGTGACTTGCCAGGGTCTTTCTGTACACGTTTGATATAGAAGCTTACAAACACTATACCGATGATCGTCATCACCGTCAGGACGATGGCGCGGTAGCCCATACCGGAAAATAAAGGCAGTTCCGCAATCGTCTGGGCGGTCCCGAGGTTCGCAGGCGCGGTGAGCGCCACCGTGAACCCGACCACAGTTGCAATCAGCACAGTGGCCGTCGCGGCCATCCTGTCGAAACCGAGCCTGAGGAACAATGGCAGCAGGGCGGGCAGGAAGATCAGCGAGGATTCTATGTTGCCCGTCAATGCCACGAAAAGCGCCAGGGGCACGACAATGACAGGAATGATCAATAACCCCTTGTTGCCGAACTGTTTGATCAAAAAGTTGATGATCATATCGATGACCCCGGCCCTTTCGATGACTTTGAACATCGCACCGATGGCCATGATACCGAAAATGATGATGACCGTCTGCTCGACCCCGCGCGGTATCGCCGTCATGAATTCAAAAAATCCCACAGGCGACTGTGCGATGAAATCAAATGTACCCGGAATGATGACAGAACGCCCATCCACTTCCTCACGCGCAAACTCACCTGCAGGCACTATGTAGGATGCCGCTGCCCCGATTGCGATTAATATGAAGAGTATCACATAAATATGCGGCATCTCAAACTTGCGTTTATTTGTATGCTTTGCCAAATCAAAACCCCCAATCAATATTTGAAAAATTATAATAACTTACATAAAAACTATTATTACATAATTTCCCGGGGAATAGGACCTGCCATGCATTTTTGGTTTTAAGTTACCATATATAATCATTATATTGGAAATTATGTTTCATCATGTATGGAGCATTTTATTCTTTAAAAAGGAATGAACATGCATAGTCTCGGGTATCGTTAAATTATACAGAAGGAGTGAAGTCAATGCGTGAAATCACATTGGGGCTGATCACCGCTTTCGGTTATCCCGAAAGATCCGGTGAGACTTTGGAGACGAAGAGAAAGCGGACAGGGAGGCGTCTTGATGGAGCGTATCATCAATTTCAACAATGAAATAAAGATGGCCTTGCAGCAAGATGATGGCCGGACATTCAGGGAAATCTTCCTGAATCTGCATCCCATGGACCAGGCGGCGATATATCTGGATATGGACCGGCAGCAGCATCTCCAGATTCAGCAGCACCTCACGCCAAGTGCATTTGCAGGCATCTTCCAGGCGCTCGACCTGCAACACCAGGAAAAAGCAGTGGAGGAAATGGATGATGCTTATATTGCCCATATGTTTGAGGCCATGTATGCCGACAATGTCGCAGATTTCCTTGAAAGACAGGATGCAGGTTACCGGGAGAAGATCATATCCCTCATGACCGGGGAAGGCCGGGCGGAAGTGAGGGAACTTCTCGACTACGCAGAAGACAGTGCCGGTACGATCATGACCAAGGAATACATCGCTGTATTGGAAAGTGATACGGTCGGTGAGGTCATGGAGAAACTCTCAGCCGAAGCGACCCGGGCGGTGACCATCTACTATGTATATGTCATCGGTCCCGACCATCGCTTGAAAGGGGTCGCTTCGCTGAGGGAGTTGATCATCGCTCCGGATGATGCCGGGGTAGGTTCCATCATGCAGACCCACCTCATTTCAGCGGGGGTTGATGACGATCAGGAAGATGTCGCCAAAGTGATACAGAAGTATGATCTGATCGCCCTCCCCGTCGTTACGGATCAGGGGCTTCTTGCGGGAATCGTTACAGTGGATGACATCCTCGATGTCGTACATATTGAAATCGAAGAGGACTTCGGTGAACTGGGTACGACCCGCGGGGCGATGGATTATAATCTGACCATCTTCCAGTCCGCCAAAAAACGCGGCCCGTGGATCATCATGCTGATGCTGCTCGGGATGATCACGGCGAACATCATCGGTGCATTCGAGGAAACACTCGAGGCAGTCGTACTGTTGTCGGCCTTCATCCCTCTCATCATGGATTCTGCCGGCAACACCGGGACACAGGCATTGACGGTCGCCGTGCGCAACCTTGCACTCGGGAACATCGGCCCCGGATCGGTATTGAAGACGCTGGGGCGCGAACTGGGCACAGGATTCCTGATCGGTGCCGCCTCTGCGGTTGCATTGATGATACTGATCCCGATATTCTATCCGGATGGTGGCATGATGTTCGCCGCAATCGTAGGTCTGACACTCGTAACGACCTTAAGCCTGTCTGCAGTCGTCGGGGCGCTCATACCTCTCATCATCAAAAAACTGCACATCGATCCGGCAGTCGCATCGGGCCCCTTCATCACCACGATCAACGACATCATGGGGCTGCTCATTTATTTCACGATCGCCACGACGCTGCTCGGTCAGTTATGATGGAACCTCTCCCATATAAGGGGTCAGGAGGATATTTTTCAGCATAGGGCCGTATCCATGACATAACCCAAGGTCCGGACCGCCACTTGTATCACGGGCTTCCGCCCGCCACCTCAAAGCGCCATTTCACCCTGGTCTGCAAACAAAAAGGAGGCTGCAGCTGCAGCCTCCTTTTTTCCATTACTTACCCCATACTTCTTCTGCGACCTCTTTGACCAGCTGGAGTTTGTCCCACTGTTCTTTTTCCGTCAGGTTGTTGCCTTCTTCCGTAGAAGCAAAGCCGCACTGCGGACTGATGCATAATCTGTCTTTATCGATATACTTCGCCGCTTCTTCGATGCGCGCTTTGATCTCTTCCTTATCCTCAAGCCTCGGCACTTTCGAAGAGATCAGGCCGAGCACGACCACTTTATCTCCACTCACCTTCGACAGTGATTCAAAACCACCGGCACGTTCCGTATCGAACTCAAGATAGTAGCCTTCCACATTCTCTTCGCCGAATAAAATATCCGCGACAGTGTCGTATGCACCGGAAGACGCCCATGTCGAACGGTAATTGCCGCGGCAAACGTGTGTCGTGATCACCAGGTCTTCAGGTGCACCTTCAATGGCTTTGTTGTTCACTTCCACATATTTAAGGCTTAAATCTTCAACCGTGAAGTCGCCCGCCATATTTTTCCAATAGTCCTCATCGACGATCATGCCCCATGTGCAGTCATCGAGCTGCAGGTTACGGCAGCCCGCTTCATATAATTCTTTGATGAACGTCCGGTATGCTGCAGCGATATCTTCAAGAAGCGCCCCTTCATCCGGGTAAAACTGGTCAGTCGCCTCTTTGTTGTCCGGTCGCTGCAGTTCCGCCAGGAACTGGGCCGGGGCCGGAATCGTCTGCCTTGCAATGATTTCATCATCTGCAAACCGGTTCACGAATTTGAAATGGTCTATGAAAGGATGCCCCGAACCGCCGAGCTTGCCTGTCAGGCGTGCGGATTCTGCACGTGTTTCGACTTCAGCGAACTGGTAGCCTTCATCGACTTCCACCTTCTCCACGCCTTCAAGACCCCACATGAAATCGAGATGCCACCATGACCTGCGGAATTCACCATCCGTGATCGCCTTCAGGCCGATCTCCTTCTGCTTTTCGATCAGCTCTTCTATCGCTTCATCTTCAACCGATTTCAGCTCCCCTTCAGAAATCGTGTCTTTGGCGAATGCATCACGTGCTTCCTTCAAGCGCAGCGGGCGCAGGAAACTGCCCACGTTATCGAATCTGTAAGGTGCTGTTTTCCGTTCATTTATACTTTTCGTCGTCATATCCTACCACTCCTCTATGTTTTTATGATATATCAAGATTAACATATATTTCAGCAATAGCATAAAAGTTAAAATTCATGCTTAGATATAGCTTTAAGCTATGACCGATTTAAGGTATACTGTGAATCATTACGATTTGGAAAGCAGGGGTTCAGATGACACTGCAACAATTGAAATATCTGATAGAAGTCGTGAACACAGGCTCCATCAATGAGGCTGCCAAAAACTTGTTCATTTCACAGCCGACATTATCGAAAGCCATCAAGACGCTGGAGAATGAAATCGGCATCCTCATATTCACCAGGACGTCCACAGGCATCGTCCTCTCTTCGGACGGCGCGGAATTCATGAGCTATGCAAGACAGGTCGTCGAGCAGGTGAACCTGATGGAACACCGGTACCTTGATTCGCCTTATCAGGAACGGCTGCTGTCGGTCTCCACCCAGCATTATTCATTTTCAGTGGATGCGATGGTCAAGATGATCGGACAGTACGGCGGGGATAAGTACCAGTTCACCCTCAGGGAGACGAAGACATTTGAAATCATCGACGATGTCAAGAACCTGACGAGTGAAGTCGGTGTCCTGTATATGAACAGTTTCAATGAGCAGGTGATCTCCCAGCTCATCAAAGAGAACCATCTGGCGTTCGAGCCTTTATTTTCAGCCAATCCCCATGTCTTCATCAGCAGGGACAATCCCCTGGCGAATAAAGAGACAGTCACCATTGAAGATCTGATGCCCTACCCGAGGTTGTCATTCGAGCAGGGTAAGAACAATTCCTTCTATTTCTCCGAAGAGATCTTAAAGACGCTGGACGTCCCCAAAAATATACTCGTCAGTGACCGTGCCACTTTATTCAACTGTCTGATCGGTTTGAACGGCTATACCATTTCGACCGGCATTTTGAGCGAGGAGCTGAACGGCACCGAGATCATCCCCGTCAGACTGGAGGTTGATGACCGGATCACCGTCGGGACTTTGACCAATAAAAAAGCACAGCTCAGCCGGATGGCCAAACTGTACCTGGAAGAGCTGGAGAAGTGCATCGAGTCATATGAAATTTTATAGGAAGCGCTTCATGCCTTCATGCGTCACTTCAAAGCCGAGCTTATGATAGAATGCATGCGCCCCGCTGCGGCGCTTGTCTGTCGTCAGCTGCACCAGCCCGCAGCCATGTTCTTTCGAAAGGCGGATCGCTTCTTCGAATAAAGCCCGCCCGATGCCTTTTTTCTGGTGGTCTTTGTGCACACGCACCCCTTCGATCTGCGCGCGCTTCATCCCGCCCCTTGCAAGCGTCGGGATGAAAGTGAGCTGCAGGCAGCCGGTGATCGTGCCGTTCTCGGTGGAAAGCAGGATCTGATTGCCCGTTTGTGCCTCGATGTCCTTGAATGAGCCGAGATACTTATCTTCTACAGTCTCCGAGACCGTCTCACGCGTTTTGCCCAGCTCATCATCCGCGAGCATCGCCACGATATCCTTGAGGTCGTCCGCCGTCGCGAATCTGAAATCCATTGCCTCACCCCTTTTACTGGATTATAGCAGGGTTTCCAGGGAATTTCATTTTGGTGATGACATGAAGCGTCGGCATTTGCTGCTTTCATGGCATGAGACGCCCTTCTGTGACACGAAACCAGAGCTTTCACATCTTTCGTGGCATGAAACGCCCTTCTGTGACACGAAACCAGAGCTTTCACATCTTTCGTGGCATGAGACGCCCTTCTGTGACACGAAACCAGGACTTCCACATCTTTCGTGGCATGAAACACCCTCCCTCTACATCACTGGTTACCTATCGGTCGCCTGCACACCCATGTTGCCCCATATTCATCGGTCAACGCCTGCTTTATATTCAATATGGCGTTGCCGCTGAAAACGTCGTTCCTGATATCATTGAATGCCTTTGATTCTTCTTCCGTCAGAGCATCACGTGACAGCAGTTTCCTGAACCAGTCCTTCACTTCTTCAGGATGGAGGTTGCCTGAAATCGAAGAAAGACGGTTATATCCCGAAGTTATTTTATCTTCCAGGCCGACTTCACCGCCGGCGTAATAAAGAAAACCATCACCGATTGCTTCTTTCAATATACCCATTTTATCGCTGTCACCCGGGTCTTTTATTCCTATGACCCGGGTGTTGCGGCTCAAAGTGATGATGCTTTCCGCTGATAAATCAAAGCCCGTACGACCAGGGTTATTATATAGAATGACCGGCTTGCCAGCCGCCTCTATGATTATTTCCGAATAAGCCACGGCTTCTTCCTGAGAAGGGATGATATAGGGCGGATAGCCCAGCATCATCGCTGAAATATTCGACTCCCCCACCCTGGATGCCAATTCTTCTGCATCTTTTTGCCTGATTGCTGAGACGCCCATGATGATTTCCATTTCCTCAGTTAAGGATGGCTCATTCTCAATTGCCTCGAGCAGGCTCACCTTCTCCTCCAGACTTAAACTATGTTGTTCACCGGTGGTCCCGGAAACCATGACGGAGCGGATACCGCGTGAATACAAAATTTTAACATGCTTGATCGTCTTCCCGATATTTAAGGACTCGTCCTCATCAAACGCTGTAGGTACCGCAACATGCATCTTTTCTTTCAACATACAACTGCATCCTTTCAAATTGATATAAAAATAGAGGGATAAAACCTATGCAGGTTCTATCCCTAATTAATCCATTATACTTCCCTATGATTATATCACTTTCCAGCATGCTCGATTGCTTCTCCAAGTATCTCCAATCCTTTATTTAATTCTTCCTCTGTAATAACAAGTGGTGTCAGGAAGCGGATGACATTATCAAATACCCCGGCTGACAGCAAAACCAATCCATTCTCATTAGCATAACTGGTTATTTTGTTCTTAGTTTCTTTGTCCGGGGTGTGCCTCTTATCATCCTTTATAATTTCAACTGCAACCATAGCTCCTGAACGCCTAATCTCTCCAATAAACGAATGGCGTTCTTGATAATTTTTCAAAAGCTCCTCCAATTTCTGACCAATCTTTTCCGCTTTATTACAGAGATCTTCCTCTTGGATGACTTCCAACACTGCCAGCCCAGCTGCACAGGCAACCGGATTCCCAGCAAATGTACCACCAATCTCACCTGTTGCGGCCGAGTCAAGAATTTCTGATCTCCCCACTACCCCGCTTAAAGGCAGGCCTGCAGATAATGATTTTGAAACCACCATGAGATCAGGCTCTGTTCCAAAATGTTCGGATGCAAACAATTTACCGGTCCGACCAAAGCCCGTTTGAATTTCATCGGCGATAAAAACAATATCATGCTTTTTACAGAATTGTGCGACTGCGTTTACAAAGCTTTTTGGGGGAATCAAAAATCCTGCTTCGCCCTGGATGGGTTCCATAACCACACATGCCACATTTTCAGGTGCTACTGTTTCTATGAAGAACTTATAAAAATCATCTGTAATCATTTCAGTATATTCCTCTTCAGTCAACGACGGATGTCTACGGTATACATTGGGATAGGGCGCATGATATATATCTGATGCGAATGGACCGAAACCATTTTTATAAGGCTTCACTTTACTTGTCATACTCATCGTAAGGTTTGTGCGTCCGTGGAACCCTCCTTTAAAGGAGACGACGGCCGCCCTGCCGGTGTATTTCCTTGCCATCTTAACTGCATTTTCTACTCCTTCAGCACCAGAATTAAAAAAAGCTGCTTTTTTTTCAAAATCACCTGGTGTGAGGCCGCATAGCTTTTCTGCCAGTTCTATATAGCTTTCATACATGATACAATTGAAACCTGGATGTAAAAATTTTTCAGCTTGGTTTTTGACTGCTTCTGTAACCTTCGGGTGGCTATGCCCGACATTCAAGACCCCGATTGCACCTCCAAAATCAATCACTTCTCTGCCTTCAGGGTCTGTTATCGTCGCCCCCCGGGCGTAAGATGCGATACTCTTATTACCATTGCTGATGCTTTTGGAAACGAATTGCTCTCTCTTTTTCTGAAGCTCCTGAGTTCTGTCCATATTAATGTAACCCCTTTCATATTTTTCAAGCAGTTTAATAAAATGATCGCCAACCTCTGAAGTCGATGCTTTACCTCCCAAATCGCTAGTTAACACATCTTTATCGTTTAATATAGTAACTATTGCCTTTAAAATGATTTCTCCCCATTCTTTTTCTTCAAAGTAATCCATCATCTGACTGACTGACCAAATAGCAGCGAGTGGGTTTGCAATGTCCTGTCCCGCGATATCTGGGGCTGACCCATGCACAGGCTCGAACATTGAAGGATAATTCTTTTCAGGATTAATATTGGCTCCGGTGGCTAATCCAAGACCCCCTGTAATACCAGCACCTATATCAGTTAAGATATCTCCAAACAGGTTTGAAGTCACAACAATCTCAAACCTGCCTGGATCCGAGACAAAGTACAAACTTGCAGCATCCACCAGATATGAGTACGTTTTAACGTCAGGGTACTCTTTGCCTACTTCCTCAAAAACTTCATCCCAGAAGACCATCGAATAGTTCAAAGCATTACCTTTGCTTACACTGGTTAAAGTTTTACCTTGCTTATGTGCCTCTTCGTATGCATAACGGATAATCCTCTCGGTCCCTTTTCTTGAAAATACCCCAGTCTGCAGTACGACTTCTTCAGGTTCCCCTTTGTACAGCCACTCACCTGCACCAGAATATTCGCCCTCGCTGTTTTCTCTGATCACTAAAAAATCAATATCCTCTTTTCTTTTATCTTTAAAAGGTGTGAGTCCTTCATTTAGTAATGTGATCGGCCGAAGATTGACATACAAATCAAACTCCCTTCGTATCTTTATCAGTAAATCCCTCAGAGACACATGATCGGGAACGCCAGGGTATCCGACTGCCCCAAGATAAATTGCATCAAAACCCTTCAGCTTATCGATGCCATCTTCATCCATCATTTCTCCAGTTTCCAAATAATACTCACAACCCCAAGGAAATGATTTAAAAGAGAATGATAAATTGTCGTCCATTTTTTCAATTGCTTTTAAGACCTTTACGCCTTCATTTATCACTTCATTACCGATTCCATCACCAGGTATCAGCGCGATATTATAATTCTTCATATCCTACCCCTTAAAAGTCTTATATTAAATTCCCATTGATACGTATTGCATTTCTAAAAACTCATCTATACCTTGATGTCCACCTTCACGTCCTAAACCACTTTCCTTCAAACCGCCAAATGGAGCCTGAACTGCTGAGGGTGCACCATCGTTCCAACCTACTATTCCGAAATCGATATCTTCTATTATCCTCGTACCCTTGGATATACTTTCTGTGAAAACATAAGCCGCTAATCCAAAAGGTGTATCATTAGCTAACCGAATTACTTCATCAATAGTTTCAAATTTTTGAATCGGTGCCACAGGGCCGAAAGTCTCTTCATTCATCATCAACATATCATTTGTCGCATTTTTTATTATCGTTGGAATGTAATAGTTGCCCTGTTCAGAAGGTTGTTCTCCTCCATGAACCACTTGCGCCCCTTTTTCCAGGGCATCTGCTACATGGCTTGAAACCTTTTCTACACCAGCTTTATTTATCAATGGGCCGATATTGATACCCTCTTCCATCCCGTCACCGACTTTAAGTTCTTTAACTTTTTCAGTCAGCGCATCAACGAACTTGTTGTGTATTTCACTCTGAACATAAATCCTGTTACCACAAACACAAGTCTGTCCTGAATTCCTGAACTTCGAAGCAATAGTCCCATCTACTGCTTTATTAATGTCTGCATCGTCAAGCACGATGATTGGTGCATGACCACCAAGTTCTAGACTGAGCTTCTTTATTGTTTCAGAACCCTGTTTCATCAAGATTTTGCCCACTTCCGTGGAACCTGTGAACGTAACTTTTCTTACCCTTGAATCCAATAGAAGCACTTCGCCAATTTCCTTGGAAGATCCTACAACAATATTTATTACTCCCTTGGGAAACCCTGCTTCTTCAGCAAGCTGCACAAGTTTGATTGCTGTCAACGGCGTCTCACTGGAAGGTTTAATGACAACGGTACACCCGGCAGCCAGTGCCGGTCCCATTTTCCTTGTCAACATGGCTGCCGGAAAGTTCCATGGTGTAATCGCTGCGACCACACCCACAGGTTTCTTCCATACTTGAAGCCGTTTATTAGAGTCATGTGTCGGGATATTCTCCCCGTAAACCCTCTTAGCTTCTTCGGCGTACCATTCTATATAATTGGCTGCATAGTGCACTTCACCCTTAGCTTCTGATAGGGGCTTACCCATTTCACGCGTCATCAGTTCAGCCAGTTCCGCCTCGTTTTCAATCATTAATCCATATAATTTTTTCAAAAGCGCTGCTCTTTCATAAGCAGTCGTCTTTGACCACGTCCTGAAGGCATCATCTGCCGCCTCAACGGCTGCAGCAGCTTCTTTCTTTCCACCTTTCGGCACTTCTGATATCAATTCTCCTGTGGCCGGGTTATGGACTGATAATTTATTTAAAGACTCCCCAGTCCATTCACCGTTTATATAAAGTAAGTTATGCATAACTGCACCTCAATTTTCATTTGATTTTTTTATCCTAAAAATTTCCCTTCGACATACTTAATATGGGTATGAATCTTATTCTCTACTATTTTCGGCTCCTTTGTTAACAATGCTTTCATTAGTTCCTCTTGTTCTTCATAAAATGCCTTGGGACTTGTGTAGTATTCATCCAGATACAATAAAAAAGTCCTTATTTGTACTTTGATGGATTCATACAATTTAATGATTCTGGAATTGCCAGATAAACTAACGATATAGCTGTGAAATTTCATATCCAGATCAAATAAATCCATCCAATCCTCCACACTATCTTTATACTTCATCTTGTCCAATATACTCTGCAGCTCAATAAATTCAGGATTCTCCAAGTGGGGTAGTGCTTTTAAAAAGGCGTAAGATTCAACCATAAGTCTCAAATCAATAATTTCTTTCCAATCTTCATCGGAAAAATCAGATACGTATGTACCTTTCCGGGGTTCTATCACTACCATTCCGTCGTTCTCCAATATTTTTAAAGCATCCCTGATTACATTCCTGCTCACATCATATTTGGCGGACAACTCATTTTCGATCAATCTCTCACCAAACCCTATTTCTCTCTTCCATATGCTTCGCCTCAGCTCCTCGGCTATAATTTCACCTAAAGATTCTTTGATTATATTTGATTTCATATGACTAACCCTTTCTTCACCCTGAAGGCGAAACAGTCGATTGTCGACAATTAAACTTAAATACACTTTAGCTTATGACAAAAATTCTGTCAACTGAAAAACTTGCTCTTATTTATCAGTTACACGGTTTACAACCTCGGGGTTGATTAAGTTGGGTGGCACATCTCCGCTTAATCCTGCTATAAGATTTTTTTCTGCCAACTTCGACATTGCCAATTCATTTTCTATTGTAGCTGCACCCAAGTGAGGTAGAGTAACAACGTTTGATAGCGATAATAGGGGATTGTCTGCCCCTACTGGTTCTTCTTCAAAAACGTCAAGCGCTGCAGCCATTATTTCTTTGTTTTTCAGTGCATTGTATAAGGCATTTTCATCCACATTTTTCCCCCTTGATGCGTTGATAAAAATTGCACTATTTTTCATTTTCTTAAAGTCTTCAGCTTTTATGAAATGCTTTGTTTCTTTGGAACCCGGAACCATCAGCACCACAAAATCCGCCTCTCGTAATAAATCTCCTAAATCAAGGTAAACAGCTCCAAATCTGCTTTCCACTTCCTTTTTGCGGGATCTGTTGTAATACAATATTTCCATATCAAAACCAAAGCGACACCTCTTAGCGACAGCCTGCCCTATGCTCCCCATCCCGATGATTCCAACTTTTTTATGGTGAACATCAGTCCCGAATCGGTTAAATTGAAGATATTCCTTCCACACACCTTCTTTAACGAATTTATCCAGCTCCGGTATTCTTCTGGCTGATGCCAGTAGCATTCCAAGAACTGCATCTGCGACTGTATCAGTTAGTACTCCTGGTGTATTAGTTGCCATTATATTCCGCTTCGTCATTTCCGGAATATCGAGGTTGTCGTAACCGACTGACACGTTGGAAACAACCTTTAAATTTGGGGCTAGTTCCAAAAGCTCTTTAGACACCTTTAATTCCAATCCTATAATTCCGCTCGCTTCCTTAAGTGCTTCTCTGAATCGACCATCCTGCAGGTACTCATAGTTCTCAAAGTATGAGACCTCAAATCTTGATTCCAAAGCCTCCCTCACTGGCTTGGAAACTCTTGTATAAGCTATTACTTTTTTCACTATACTCCCCCTTTTTACCTTTATATTCGGCCTTACCCATATATCAAAATAATCATTAGAAATGAAATTTGTCAACAAGATTCATTTATTAATCCGATTATTCTTAATTTAATAAATAGTTAATTATTTTGTTGACATAAATTTTTCCATAGTCTAACATTAGTATAAAGAATTGTCGACAGTCCACAAATGATTATTGTAAGCGTTTACTTTTTAGATTTAATATTATATTTCACAAGGGGATGTTAATAAGATGAATATAAAAGAGAAAATCAGAGAGGATATAAACTCGAAGAAAGATGAGTACATCCAGTTTCTTCAAAAGATTATACAACAACCAAGTACCAGCGGTAATGAGCTGGAAGCACAAACTATTGTCGCCGATCGCTTAAGAGACTTGGGATTGGACGTGGATGTATGGACACCTGATGCTGAGGAATTGAAAAAGAGCGAGTTCTTTAACCCTCGTAGAGAGGATTATGAGGGCAGTCCAAATGTAGTTGGAACTTTGAAAGGAAAGCAGAATGGGAAGTCCCTTATTTTAAACGGCCATATAGATGTCGTGCCTGCAGGAGATGAGAGTAAGTGGATTAATGAGCCCTACTCCGGGACGGTCATTGACGGGAAGTTATATGGGAGGGGAACGACAGATATGAAGGGAGGTAATATGTCCACCCTGATAGCACTTGAAACAATCATCAATTTGGGCATCGAATTAAAGGGGGATGTCATTTACGAAAGTGTTATTGAGGAAGAAACTGGCGGGGCAGGAACACTTGCTGCAATCCAAAGGGGTTATAAAGCTGATGTTGCATTGATTCCTGAACCCAGTGAAATGAAGATCTTTCCAAAACAACAGGGGTCGCTTTGGTTCGAAGTGACTGTAGAAGGTGTCTCTGCTCATGGCGGTACCAGGTATGAAGGAGTCAATGCCATAGAAAAAGGATGGGTTGTTTTTCAAGAGATTATGAACTTGGAGGAACAAAGAAATGAACCTTTACGTGAACATCCCCTCTATAAAAATAATCCAATCCCCATCCCCATAAACATCGGGCAATTTAATGGAGGATATTTTCCCTCGGCAGTACCCGAAGAAGCAATTATTCAAGGCCGTTATGGAATAGCTCCGGGAGAAACCATTGAAGAGGCTAAAGAGCAGTTTCAATCAATGCTTGATAACTTGAAATCCCTTGATAATTGGTTCGAAAAACATCCAGCCACAGTAAAATGGGGCGGTATTCACCTCCCGCCCGGAGGTTGTGAGGACGACCACCCTATGTTAGAAATCCTTCAGAATAATTACCTCGAAGTGGAAAAGGAAGAAGCGGTAATGGCAGGTTCAACCTGGGCTACAGATGGCGGTTTACTTACACAGGCAGGAGGGATTCCTTCCATAGTTTTCGGGCCAGGTACGACGAGCATGGCACATTTCACGGATGAGTATGTTGAGCTGGAAAAAATGTTTAAAACTGCTGAAATCACAGCACTATCCATAATTGAATGGTGTGAAATCAATGAATAAAATCATCAAATTACAGAGGGGAATAATATTATTATGAAAAATTTACTTAGTATACTGGCCTTAATGACGGCACTACTAGTGCTCAGCGCATGCACAATCGGTTCAGAGGATGATGGCGATGCATCATCAGAAGAGTCTTCCGATTCAACAGAGACCGACGAGTCTACAGAAGCCATAGGATCAGGCGAATACTCTATCAGTGTATCTTACACTACACCAGAATCCGGTTCTACGCATATAGGAATGGAGAATTTTAAAGAATTGGCAGAAGAGAAGACAAATGGGGAAGTGGAGATTGAGTTATATCCCAATGGACAGTTATATGCTTCGGAACGTGAAGCAATCGAGGCTGTTCAGTCAGGCACGGTAGAAATGACAGTTGCAGCTTCAGCGCCGGTTGTTGGTTTTGATGAAAGGTTTTTGGCAATAGATCTACCTTTCATTTTCCCTGACCATGAAACCGCCTATGAGGCTTTGGATGGAGAATTAGGACAAACTCTGTTAGATGGCTTACCTGAGATAGGACTTGCTGGATTAGCATATGGCGAAACTGGAATGCGTCAAATGACAAACAATAGTCATCCAATTGAATCTCCTGAAGATTTAGATGGCTTACAAATTCGTACTATGGAAAATGACGTTCATATAAATACATTTAATGAATATGGTGCTAGTGCTTCTCCATTTCCTTTCGGAGAGTTATATAGTGCACTGCAACAAAATATGTATGATGGCATGGAAAATCCAATCAATCTAATTGATCAAATGAATTTTTATGAAGTTCAGGACTACCTGACTATATCAAATCATGCTTATACTGCAACAGTGGCGTTTATCAATAATGATTATTTTGAAAACCTGCCTGAAGATATTCAATCCTCATTGGAGGAAGCAGCTCTTGAATCAATGGATTATCAGAGAGAGGTAGCAAGACAGCAGGATGAGGAAGGAATGGAAAATATTGAGGGCCAAATGGAAATCAATGAATTGAGCGAAGAACAGAGACAACAATTCATTGAGGCAGCTGAACCGATCTTTGACAGATATGAAGATGACATCGGCAGTGATTTAATGGAACTGACACGCTCATACTCAGAATAATTTCAGTTAAACATAGTTAGTTATTCCGAAGTTTAATTTGTATGGTTGGAAAAGTTGAAGACCATCTCTTCCTGGCCATACTTATTAAACTTCTTTTATAGTCAATTGGAATTTCAATAAAAGTGAGGCGTATATATGATGGATTTGAAAAATCTCTTTGACAAACGAATTGAAGAATTCATTCTTGTCCTAACAATGGCTCTTATCGTGTCGATTCTTTTCACTCAATCCATTCTAAGATTTTTTGGAGGATTTTCTTTAAGCTGGGGAGCTGAGTTAGCGCAGTTCCTTCACATCTGGCAAATATGGATTGGTGCTAGTTTAGCAATTCGCTTACAATCCCATATAGGCGTCGATGTATTCGTTAAATTGTTCCCTTATTTTATACAAAAGATTTTCAGAGTCATCGTCATCATTTGTTGGTTCGTATTTGCAGCTTTCTTGGCAATTGCCGGAACTCAATATATTTTGGATATAATGAATAGTGGGCAAACAAGCCCTTCCCTTCAAATACCTATGTGGATTCCATACCTGGTAATTCCTATCGGCGGAGCATTGATGATCATCAGATTGATTCAACAACTCTATTTATTAATTACCGATAAAATAACCTTAGGTGAAAAGGAGGAAATAGAATGACTGTAGCTCTTTTATTCATCTCCTTTTTTCTCTTAATGATAATAGGAGTTCCTATAGCACTTTCTTTGGGCATTGCCTCATTGTTGACAATGGTATTTGCGACAGATAATTCTCCTACAATAATCATACAACAAGCTTTCACATCTCTAGACAGCTTCCCCCTTATGGCGATCCCGTTATTCATTTTAGCTGGTGTACTAATGAGTACAGGCGGGATATCAGAACGCCTGTTAAACCTGGCTAACGTATTGATAGGCTTTGTTGCTGGCGGGCTGGCCATGGTAACAGTGTTGGCAAGTATGTTTTTTGCAGCTATTTCGGGATCAGGCCCGGCAACAGTAGCTGCAATCGGTTCCTTCATGATTCCCTCGATGAAAGAAAATAATTATGGTAGTGGCTTTGCTGCAGCTATTACTGCTTCAGCAGGCTCCATAGGAGTATTGATTCCTCCAAGTATCCCATTCGTGATGTATGGAGTAGTCGGGACGGTTTCAATTGGTTCAATGTTTTTAGCCGGCATCATCCCCGGGCTGATACTCGGCCTCGCATTGATGGTGATTTCTTATATAAATGCCAAGAAGAACGGCATTGAGGGAACCGGCGTGATGCCTACATTCAAAGATGTTTTAAAAGCATTGAACGAAGCAAAGTTTGCATTGTTGGTTCCGGTGATTATACTGGGCGGGATTTATGCAGGTTTATTCTCACCAACCGAATCTGCAGCAGTAGCATCTGTATATGCACTTTTTATAGGAGTTTTTATTTATAAGGAACTGACATGGAAATCCGTTTATCAAAGTTTCTCCTCTGCTGCTCTGACAAATGCTGCTACAGTAATCATCATAGGTTTCTCAGTTTCATTTGCTTACCTGATGACGAGAGAAAGAATTCCAACAATCGTGGCAGACTTTATAGTGAGCCTCTCAGAGAACCCTCTTGTCATAATGTTGATAATTAACATCTTCCTGCTAATTGTAGGAATGTTCATCGATACAATATCGGCAATAGTTATTTTAACTCCAATCCTACTACCAGTTGTGACTAATATAGGATTAGACCCGATTCACTTTGGGGTCATACTTGTAATGAACCTGGCCATTGGGTTTGTCACTCCCCCACTCGGAGTCAACTTGTTTGTTGCCTCAAATGTAGGTAAGGTAGCATTTGAAAAAATTGCGAAAGGTATGATCCCTATTTTGATTGTCATGCTGATTGCCTTGATGATTGTAACTTATTTTCCACCGTTATCAACTTGGATTCCGAGCTTAAGGGATTAATTGATTAAAAGCCTTAGATAGGTGTGACACCTTCCAACAGAGAGCACATCTCTCCCAATACAAATCAGAATGCGCAGTAACTATAAAAAAGACAAAACCAAAGGTTTTGTCTTTTTTATAGTTATTTTCTCAGTCATATAAAGTAGATTACGTACCATTAAGAAAACAGTTCTAATTGGTATCCATATCCGGACTTAACTTCTCTTTTGTCCCCCTGTTTCCCTTATCAAAATAAGAGACGGTAATGATTACAATTATATTAACAACTATACCGTAAATAATTGGGTTATTAGCACCCAATCCTTCTACCCATAACCCTATCAGTACGGTAGTTGCAGAAAGCAATATAGCCGCGAAGGCTGCATTTGGCGTAATTTTTTTAGAAAATAGACCAAATAATATTGGTACAAAAATTGAGCCGGCAAGAATAGCATAAGCGACATCGATTGCTACTAGCAATTCTTCAATCCATAAAGCAATTATAATTGCGAGTATAGCTAATATAAAAGTGGTTATTCTTGAAATTAATAGAAATCTTGTATCATTTATCTTAGTAAAAAAGTGATCTTTCAAAATGTCTTTAGAGATTAATGTTGAGGATGCAAGTAACGTCCCAGAAGCAGTCGACATTATAGCTGCTGCTACCGCTGCGAAGACTATACCTAAAAATCCGGTTGAAATTGTTTCAAACGCCATTGTTGTAAATACATCCTGGGTGTTTTCTATCCCCGGAAGTACTACAAGTGCTGCCATACCTATTATAACCATAGCCAGTGAATATAATAGACTGTAGATACCAACTAACACCCCGGCGGTTTTTGCAACTTTGGAGTTTTTCCCAGTGAAATACCTTTGCCAAATATCCTGACCGACCATCATTCCTAATGTATAGGTTAATAGGTATGTTAATATTTGTCTGAATCCAATTTCCGTAACATTGAAGTAGCTGCTTGGTAAGTTAGCTGACAAGCCATCAAAACCGCCCGCAGCACTTAGACTCTGAGGCAACATAATTAAAAATATACCCAAGGTCATGATGCCAAACTGAATGACATCCGTTATGGAAAGAGTCCACATCCCACCTAGAATTGTATAAAAGAAAACAATACAGCCCCCAATCAAAGACTCCTGAGAGTAAAGCGCCAATAGCGATAATTTGTGTAACACTTATAAGCAATGTATATATAGCAGCTACCACTGCCCCTATAAGTTTGGATTTTGTACCAAACAGCCTTCCTAACAGTTCACTGATAGTCAGGAGTTTATATCCCATCACCCTATCCAGAAACAGTAAGCCGAATAAAGTAATACCAAGGCCCATTGAGAACACAAACCAGATTCCTGACAAACCCATTTCATAACCTAACTGTGAGGAACCGATTGTTGATGAGCCACCCAGAAATACGGCAGTCAGACAACCGAATAACATCCATACACCCAGGTTCCTGTCTGCCACCATATACTGTTCACTAGTTTTTGCTCTTAACATTCCCAGGACACCGACACTGACTAGTAGCAGGAAATATATTACAAATACTAGATAATCTAAAACTTCCATAATTCTTTATCCCCCTGTTTATACGGACTAGGCACTTTTAAGATGATGAATCACGCTTGTGAATTGCTATTAAGCTGATCATTTCAAATATTACTGATGAAGCTGCTACAGCAGTGATTTCACCGCTATCATAAGTCGGCAGCACTTCTACCAAATCAAAACCTTTGATGTCCAATCCTCTTAGATTCCTTACAAATTCCAGCCCTTCGAACGAGGTGGGTCCACCGACTTCCGGTGTGCCTGTTCCGGGAGCATAAGCTGGGTCCAGGAAATCAATATCATAAGATACAAATGCTTTTGCAGTTCCTACCCTTTCCTTGATTCTTTCTGATACTTCATCGAAGCCCATTTTTCGGGCTTCTCTCATCGTTATCACTTCAAAGCCTAAATCTCTGGCGTCTTCTATGCATCCAGGCCCATACAAAGGTCCTCTCATCCCTACTTGAATTGAGTGCTCAGTATCGATTAATCCTTCTTCTACTGCTCTTCTGAATGGTGTCCCGTGCATATACTTTTCACCAAAATAATTATCCCATGTATCACCATGAGAATCGAAATGAATAAGGGCCACAGGGCCATACTTCTTATGAAAGGCTCTTAGGTGACCAAGCGATATGGAATGGTCTCCGCCCATCATTACAGGGGTGATACCATTATCTAAAACTGGCTTGAGGGATTCTACTATATTGTCATAAGTAGCATGAATATTTCCCGGAATCACATCAATATCGCCGTAATCAACACCGGAACAGTAATCAAATATATTAATATCCTGATCTGGATTATATGGCCTGAGCAAGACTGAAAAATCTCTGATATGCTGAGGTCCATATCTTTGCCCTGTCCTATTCGATGCTGCAGTGTCAAATGGCACACCTATAACAGCAAAATCCACCTCTTCTGTAGTTCTAATATTTTCTAACCTCATAAATGTTCGTGGTCCCACAAAACGAGGTGATTTGGATGAATCCTTTGGTCTGTACATATATATTTACTCCTTCTCGTATTAAATATGTTTAACTCCATTATTATATCAAATTCCCTATCGACAAATATTTCGTATCCAGATATGCTTCGATGCCTTCCGGGCCGCCTTCCTTGCCGAGGCCGCTTTCCTTCAAGCCGCCGAATGGTGCATGTGCAGCGGATGGTGCACCGTCGTTCCAGCCGATGACGCCGAACTCGAGCTGATCTGAAAGATACAGGCCGGTTCTGTAATCATTCGTGAAGTAATATGCAGCGAGGCCGAACGGCAGACTGTTGGCGAGTTCAATTGCTTCGTCCACCTCTTTGAATGACTGGATCGGAATCAGCGGGCCGAACGTCTCCTCGTTCATGATCTCCATGTCCTGCGTCGCGTTCTTGATGACGGTCGGTTCAAAGAAGTACGTGCCCTTCTCGTCATCCGCGATTCCTGTGCCGCCGCATAATATATCCGCACCGAGCTGCCCGGCATTGTCAGCCTGGCCGCTCACCTTTTCATATGCCTGTTTATTGATCAGCGGACCGACCTGGGTGCCTTTCTCCAGACCGTTGCCGACCTTCAGTCCCGAAACTTTCTCACTCAGCTTCTGCGAGAATTCATCCACGATCGATTCATGGACGAACAGCCTGTTTGCGCATATGCATGTCTGTCCCGCATTCCTGAACTTCGAGGCGATGGTCTGATCGACCGCGATATCGATGTCCGCATCACCGCAGACGATGATCGGCGCATGGCCGCCAAGCTCCATCGAGACATGCTTCACCGTATCTGCACTGTTTTTGATCAGTGATTTGCCGACCGGCGTCGAACCGGTGAAGGTGATCTTCCTGACGAGCGGACTGTCCGCGAATAAAGACCCGATCTCGCTGCCGGAGCCGTTCACTGCTTTGAAGACGTTCTCCGGTACGCCCGCTTCGTAGGCCAGTGCCACAAGTTTCATCGTCGTGAGGGGCGTCTCCGCTGCGGGCTTGATGATAAAGGCACATCCCGCCGCAAGTGCGGGTGCCACCTTCCTCGTCAGCATCGCCGCAGGGAAATTCCACGGCGTGATGCCGGCAACCAGCCCGACCGGCTGCTTTTTGATGAGGATGTTCTTATTCGGTGAGTTGGCCGGGACGGTCCTGCCGTAGACGCGTTTCGCTTCTTCTGCGTACCATTCGATATAAGCGTTCGCGTAAGCGACTTCGCCGAGCGCCTCGTGGAGGGGTTTGCCGCTTTCCTTCGTGATGATTTCAGCCAGCTCGTCCTTATTTTCATTGATCAGGCGGAACCATTCCTTGATGATGCCGGAACGGTGATGCGCATCCGTCTGCCGCCATTCCGTAAATCCTTCATGGCATGCCCCGATTGCGGCCTCGACTTCCTCTTTCGTATTTACAGGCAAAGTGTCCACGACTTCACCCGTTGCCGGGTTAGTAACTTCAAAAGTCTGCGTCATCGTCACTCACCCGCCTTTTCAAGTGCCGCATCCAGTATATCAAGCCCTTTATTGAGCTCTTCATCGGTGACGACGAGCGGCATCAAAAATCTGATGACGTTACCGTAAATGCCGGCGGAAAGTAAGATCAGTCCGTTATCGTTGGCATACTTTGCGATTTGACCGGCCAATGCTTTATCCGGGGATTTCTCTTCATCATCGTTCACGATTTCCACAGCAACCATCGCTCCGAGGCGTCTGAATTCACCGATGAATGCATATTTCCCTTTATAAATATTGAATACATCCTCAAGTTTCTGTCCGATCCGCTCCGCTTTGTTGCAGAGGTCCTCTGCTTCGATCACGTCGATGACGGCGAGTGCCGCGGCACAGGCGACCGGGTTGCCGGCAAATGTACCGCCGAGTTCGCCGGGTTCTGCCGCATCCAGTATTTCGGATCTGCCCACCACACCGCTGAGCGGCAGTCCTGCCGCCAATGATTTCGACACGAGCATCAGGTCAGGCTCGATGTCGAAGTGTTCCGACGCAAACCATTTACCTGTACGGCCGAAGCCGGTCTGGATTTCGTCCGCCACGAAAATGATGCCGTGCGCCTTGCAGAATTCAACCACTTCATGGACGAAACGTTTCGGCGGAATGATGAAGCCGCCCTCGCCCTGTACCGGTTCCATGACGACACATGCCACATTTTCAGGGGCCACGGTCTCTATGAAGAAATCCTTGAATTCCTTGATGGACTGCTCGATGTATTCTTCATCGGTCAGTGCAGGATGCTTGCGGTAAAGATATGGGAACGGTGCCGGATAAATATCCGAAGCAAACGGTCCGAATCCGTTCTTATAAGGTTTCACTTTGCTGGTCATGCTCATCGTCAGGTTGGTCCGCCCGTGATACCCGCGCTTGAAGGAGACGACCGCATTCCTGCCCGTATATTTCCTGGACATCTTGACCGCATTTTCCACCGCTTCCGCACCGGAATTGAGGAAGATCGCTTTTTTATCAAAGCTGCCCGGGGTGAGATGGCACAACTTTTCGGCAAGCTCGATATAACCGTCATACATGATGCAGTTGAAGCCCGGGTGCAGGTACCTGTCGACCTGGTCCTTGACCGCCTGCGTCACTTTCGGATGTGTGTGGCCGACGTTCTGGACGCCGATCGCACCGGCGAAATCGATGAACGTCTTCCCTTCCGGATCGGTGACGGTCGCGCCGTGTGCGTGGTCCGCAATGCTCAAGTTACCGTTGCTCACACTTCTTGATACATATTTCTCTCTTTTTTTCTGTAATTCCTCAGTTCTTGTCATGTTATGGAAACCCCTTTCATTATATGAGTATAGTCATTATTTCAAATATTGGTATAATTGAAAGTACCAATTTCATAATAATATAGGCACCAGATTGAAAGGAGCCAGAAGGATGTTGGAAATCAACTTATCTTCAAGCCATTCGAAATTCAAATACCGGCAAATATATGAAAGCCTTAAAGATATGATCATATCCGGCAAGATCCCGAAAGGATATAAGCTCCCTTCGAAGCGGGAGCTCGCAAAAGATTTGAATGTGAGTGTGAATTCGGTCGCCACGGCATATGACCAGCTGATTGCGGAAGGTTATGTCTACGCCGTCGAAAAGAGAGGCTATTATACAGAAGCGATCAATAAGTATAATACCGAGGCGCACTTACCGGAAGAACTCCCCGGGGATTTAAAGGAAAATGAAGGTCCGGGACGATATAAATATTCCCTGTCCCATATGACCGTGAACAGCAGTTTCTTCCCCTATAAGAAATGGATGAGCTTTCAAAGGGATGTGATTCAGAATCACCAGTTCGACATCTCCCAGCTGAATCATCCCCAGGGGCCGCTCGAAGTCCGGGAAGCGATCAGGAACCTCATTTCCGTGACCCGGGGCATCAACTGCTTCGCTGAACAGATCGTCATCGGCACCGGGACCCAGCCGCTGATCAGCCAACTCATCGACCTCTTCGAATCCGACGTCAAAGTCGGCATTGAGAATCCGGGCTACTCCAGGGTCCGGGACATGTTGAACGACAAAGGCATCAATGTAGTGGATATCCCGTTGGACACGGAAGGTGTCGATATATGTAAGATGGAGGAGGAACACACGAGTATTCAGTTCCTCACACCCTCCCATCAGTTCCCGCTCGGCATCATCATGCCGATCTCCAAAAGGATCGATCTTCTGAACTGGGTGTCGGAAAAAGATGAGCGTTATATCATAGAAGATGATTACGACAGTGAATTCAAATACTGCACGGACAGCATCCCTTCACTGCAGAGCCTGGACAAGAACCAGAAGGTGATCTACATGGGGACATTCTCCAAAACCCTTCTGCCGAGCTTCCGCATCAGTTATATGATCCTCCCCATCAAGCTGCTCGAAAAGTATAAACAGAGGTACAAGTACTGGCTTCAGGGAAATGACAGCCTCCAGTTATACACTTTAAAATACTTCATGGAATCCGGGGAATACAGCCGTTACGTCAAAAGGATGAACAGCCATTATGAGCACAACAGGATGATACTGGTCGAGGCATTGAGGGCGCATTTCAAGGAAAAGATCGACATCGTGGATGTGCCGGCAGGGCTTCATTTCATCGCGAAATTCAAGACGGACCGGTCATATGACGACATCAAGGCCCGTGCCGAAGCCGCCTCGCTTGAACTGTACGACATCAGGCGCTTTTCGACGGATTACGTGGCGGACGATGATGCGTGGAAGGAATATGTGCTCGGCTTCGCCAATCTCGATATAGATGAAGTCGGGAGCATCACCCGGCTCCTTTACAAGGCGGTCTTTGAATGAAGGGCCCGGCAGCCCCCGACGCCATGACCGCTTCAAGCACAATATTTGAAAACGGTTTCAACAAGTTGTATCTTTGGAATGTAGACATACTATAACAGAGGGGGCAACATCTTGAGTCAATCATTTGAAGACAAAATCGTGTTGATTACGGGCGGTGCCGGCGGCATCGGTCAGGCAGGCGCCAAGGAATTTTTGGACAGAGGGGCTTCAGTCGTATTGGTCGACTTGAATGAAGAGGCGTTGAAGCAGGCTTCAGAAAATCTCGGATCAGACAAAGTCCATACCATTACAGGGGACGTCACGGATGAAGAAAGTGTGAAGAATTATGTAGAGGAAACCGTCGAGAAGTTCGATAAGATCGATGTGTTCTTCAACAATGCAGGCATCAACGGACCGTTCAAGAACATTAAGGACCTGGACAAGAAAGAATTCGATATGATCATGAACATCAATACCACCGGCGTATTTTTAGGCATGAAATACGTCATCAGACAGATGGAGCAGCAGGGCCACGGTGCCATCGTCAATACGGCATCCAATGCTGCATACATCGGTTCGGCCGGGATGGCAGGCTATATCGCTTCAAAGCATGCGGTCGCAGGCTTGACCAAAACAGCCGCCCTGGAAGTGGCCGGCGACAACATCAGGGTCAATGCCGTCGCACCTGCCGCGATCGATACGGATATGCTGTCGGATATCCAAAATAACCTGACGCCAGGTGAGCCGGAAAAATCAGGTGAAGCCATCAAGCAGGGTATTCCCTTCGGACGTTTCGGCACACCGGAGGAAGTGGCGAAAGTGGTCGCATTCCTCGCTTCCGATGATGCCAAGTTCGTCACGGGTTCGCTCTATAATGTGGACGGTGGCATGCAGGCGGATTGACGAAAATAAAACAAGCGATGAGGGTCGGTAAACCGCCTCATCGCTTGTTTTGTTTTAAAGCTTCTCCAACAGCCACCGCGCCACGTCTGCCTTGTTTTCATCGCCGACTGCGTGGGCTGTCTCATATGTCGTATAAGTGACATCCGCACCTTTTTCCTTAAAATACTTCTCGTTCTTCCGGCCGACTTCGGGCGGGAATAATTCGTCCTCCCGGCCGTCCGACAGAAAGACATCAAGATGTGTCACATCCTTGACGCCGTACCTCTCTTCCAGAAATTCCGGGACATACCCATTCATCGAGACGATGCCGGCGATTTCATCACCCATCACCATGGCGAGCGCATTGGACAGGATAGCCCCTTGGCTGAAGCCGCCGAGATATACATGGTTCTCATCCACCGGGTATTCATCGATCACATCTTTTATGAATGCCGGCATTTTCTTCATACAATCATCGAACGTCTCCATGTCCGGTTTTCCGAAATCCTCGAGATGATAATAAGCATAGCCGTTTTTGTATTCCATATCACCGCGGACCCCCACGACGATGAAGTCATCCATGATGCCGCCGAAGTTGATCCATGCAAATTCTTCATGGTGGCCGATGCCGTGGAACGCGAACAGAATCGGATATTCTTTATTCTCATCGTAGTTCTGCGGTGTCTTCACTTCATAATAATAAGTATCCTGCACAATTCTGCCTCCTAATTGTCATGTTACCCACCATTATATGGTAAAGACACGCCTTAAGAAATCAATTCGCACTGATCATCCAGTCGATACCATACTTATCCTCGAATGACCCGAACAACGATGTCCACTCGGCCGGACCCAAAGGCATATGAATCCGTGCCGCCGCACTTGAAGCTTTCCCGAAGAAAGCACCCGCCGTCCCGACCGCCTCTTCATCATCACCATCAAAGACGAAGGCCACCTGCGCCCCTTCATTATTGATCTCTTTTCCGCCCCATGTGCTGCTGATGAAGATCGGCTCCCCCAGAATCTTTATCTCTGCGTTCATGACGAATTTTTCCGCTTCCTCTTCAGACATCTTAAACTCCTCAGACGCACCTTCGAACATTTCATGATCCGCTTTCGTCACCGACACCACTTCCGCATCAAAATATTCCACGTAATAATCGATTGCTTCAAGCGCATTCTGGAAATTGAAATAGGGAATGACCTTGAACATGGGAACCCCTCCTGTAATGACGATATATTAATGTATTAATTATATAATAACCCCATCACAAAGTGAATTATTACACCTCTCACTCGCTTAAATCTTTGATCACCTGCCCGAGCAGCGGGTCGAAGTCCAGACTCGCTGTCATTTCATAAGACACATGAAGGTCCAGTCCCTCTACCATATCTTTGATTTTTGATGTCATGTAGCCATCATATAAAAATAAAGGCACGATGATCAGTTGCCGGTACTTCCCGGAGATTTCAGGCAGCAGTTTTTCAAAGTTCAGCTTTCCGTACAGCATCATCGCATGGGCATCGCACCCGAGGTCCAGATTTTCCGTGAAGGATTCAAGTGCTTCATCCGCTTCCGGGAAGCGCGGATTGCCATGGGCAATGATGACGGCAGCTGTACCGTCCTTTGCCGGAGCATCGTCCACTCGCTGCCTGATGATTTCTTTTACCAATGGATGGGCGGTGAGGACCGGCCGCACTTCAATCTCCACTTCGGGATGCGAGGTTCTGAAACTGCGTACGATTTCCGGTATATCCTCCTTCACGTGGGACGCCGGCAGTATGAACAGCGGTGTGATCACGATATGTCCTGCCCCGTCCGCAATCAGCCGGTCGATCACGATATGGGCATTCTGTGTATCACTTTCCAAAAACGCGGTTGAAAATTCAAGATCATAAGGTGCCATCAGTGCATCGATACGCGCATTCAGCTTCTCGTTCAAATCGCCCCGTCTGACACCGTGGGCAAGCAGCAGATGTCTGATCATAAGACACTTCCTTTCCTTTAATTTTATACAATACCCCTTTCCCGCCGCATCAATGCCTGCTTTTGATTAATCACCGGCGCTGTGGAATAATTGAATCAAACACTGATCACTCAGAACTTTGGAGAGGATATGAAATTGAAGACATTACAGGATTTGAATCATGAAGAGCGTTTGAATTTGGTCGAAGAGACCGCGAAAACCTTCAAGGCAACGGCCCGGGAACATGATGAAAACATCACTTTCCCGTTCGATAATTTCAAGGTGCTGAAGAGCATCGGTTATCCTGCCCTTTCCGTCCCGAAAGAATATGGTGGCGGCGGCATCAGCCTCGCCGAATTGATGAAGCATCAGGAAACCATCGCGAAATATGATGCGGCCACCGCACTGTCCATCGGCTGGCATATGGGCATCATCATGGACCTTGGTGAAAAGAAGACGTGGGAGGCGTCGAAGTATAGAAAGGTCGCGACGGATGTGATTGAAAACGGTGCCCTCATCAACAACCTCGCCACCGAACCCGCAACCGGGAGCCCGACACGCGGCGGGAAACCGGAGACGACGGCAGTCAAGGACGGTGAGTTCTGGATCCTGAACGGCAGGAAGACCTTCGCCACACTCTCCCCCGTCCTGAAATATGCCTCAGTCAGTGCGACCATCGAGGCCACCGGTGAAGTCGGGGATTTCATCGTCGATACAGGCCTCGAGGGTGTCCGCATCGACGAAACATGGAACTCGATCGCCATGCGGGCAAGCGGCAGTCATGACTTCATCATGGAGGAGGTGCGGGTGGAGGCAGACGACCTCGTTTCATTCAGGACACCGGGTAAAAAGGACCCGTCAGGGTGGCTCCTGCATATCCCCGCCTGTTACCTCGGCATCGCGAAAGCGGCACAGACGGCAGCGGTGAAGTTCGCAAAAAGCTACTCCCCCAACAGCATCGCAGGGACGATTTCAGAACTGCCGAATGTGCAGGAGAAAATCGGCAGGATGGAGCTCGCAGTCATGGAGTCGGAGGCATTCCTTTATTCCACGGCAAAGCAGTGGGACACAGCGAACAATGAAGAAAGAAAAGAGATGGGCCCGGTGCTCGGGGCCGTGAAGACATCCGTCGTCAACAAAGCCGTGGAAATCGTCGACCTCGCCATGCGCACCGTCGGCGCGAAGAGCCTGAATGCGGATGACGAACTGCAGAGGCATTACAGGAATGTCCGCGCAGGGCTCCACAACCCGCCGATGGATGACATGGTCATCATCAACCTTGCGAAATCTGCCATTGAAAGGACTGAAGTGTAATATGGAGAAAATCATAATGGATGTCGACACCGGCATCGATGACGCCCTGGCGATATTGTACGCAATCGAAAGCAAACAGCTGGATATATTGGGGATCACCACCGTCAACGGTAACGTTCCCCTCGATTACGTCACGAAGAACACGCTTAAAATACTGTCACTCGCCGGAGAGAACGACATCCCCGTCTATCCGGGGGCGGTCGAACCTTATTTGAGGGAAGCCGTCCATGAGTTCAAAGTGCACGGGAACGACGGCATCGGCAACGCACTCGATGACATGGTGGTGACAAAGCCGCTCGAGGACACCTTTGCAGCGGACTTCATCATTGAAAGTGCACGTGAACACAAAGAAGAATTGACCCTCATCATGGTCGGCCCGCTGACCAATCTGGCACTCGCCTTGAAAAAAGCACCTGAGATCAAAGACATGATCGGACGGGTCGTCATCATGGGCGGCGTCGTGTCGGATGCCGGTTACGGCAACATGCTGCCGACATCCGAGTTCAACATTTTTGCAGATGCGGAAGCGGCGAAAGTCGTCTTCCATAAAGGACTCGACATCACTCTCGTCAGCCTCGACGTCACACATCAGGTGATGATGACCGATGAACATGTGGAAAAGCTCAAAGGCACGAAATATTATGACTTCGTCAAAGACGCGACGGATGAATATATGGATTATGGCCTCAGGCTCTACGGCAAAAGACAGTGCGCACTGCATGATCCCCTCACGGTCGGTTACGTGCTCGATCCCAACCTGCTTGAAACGAAAGCCTGCCATGTCGATGTGGAGACTTCGAGCCCCTTGAGCTACGGTCAGACCATCTGCGACTTCCGGGGGCTGCTCGGTAAGGCACCGAACGTGAAGATCTGCCTCGGCGTCGACAGCGGACGGTTCCTGGAGGACTTCGTGGAGAAGCTGGGTGGATGATCACTCACCTGCCTTGAAGCCGAGCCTCTGATGCGTACTTATTGTGGATGAGAGAAAGCAACAGCTTCCAGGCAGCCAGTGATCGACGACGTTATCATAAATCTTAATCACACCAAACGGAAGCGGAGCCTTTTCAGGTTCCGCTTCCGCTTTCCTTTCATACCAGCACTTACAGCATAATATTGGGAATTAAATCACATAATTGTTATAATGGATGCTCAAAGCTTTCATCAGCTTTACCATCATTATTGAAAAGGAGTCAATACATGTTGTTCAATTTCAATTTCATGAGATTCATGTTATTTGGAATTTTATTTTCATCCCTGGTTGCAGGAGGGTGTGGCACTGACAGGACGGAGGCTGATGATTTCAGCGGTGGTGGCCCCGGTCTGAACTACAGTGAAGAAATGGACTTCACGATCACCGGGGTGGATCTCGGCGCCGGACATACTGCAGTGATCAATGATGCAACAGAAGCGTATGACAGCCTGGAGGGATGGCAGCAGGACAATGCATCTGCCGCTGCGATGCTTGCCGAACTTGATGATGCCGTGGAGAATGAAGAACCGATCGCCGTCGCGGCATGGTCACCCCACTTCAAGTTCTCACAATATGACCTCAAATATCTGGAGGACCCTGAAAGCATCTTTGGTGAGGGAGAGAGCATGAGGACGATTGTCAGAACAGGACTGGAAGAAGACCTGCCCGGGGCCTATGCCATCCTGGACAGCATCCAATTTGAGATGGAGACGATTGAAGAAGCGGTGCTGCAAGGCTCAGACCCGGCGTCCGACCATGCTCAGATCGCCCGCGAGTGGGTGGCAGCAAACCAGGATGCAGTTGAAGAATGGACATCCGGCGCAGCGCCTGCAGAAGGTGTGCCCGTCGCACTGGTCACAACATACCGGGATGATGCACTCTTCACAGCCAATGTGGCTGCTGCTGCTTTAAGCCAGCATGGATTCGATGTCACATTGACTGTATTAGATACACTCTCCCTGTTTGAAGCCATTTCTGCAGGCGATGCGGATGCCTCCCTTTCCCCGTGGCTCCCCATTACAGATGAAACTTATTATAATGAATACTCAAATCAGATTGATGATCTGGGACCGCATACGGAAGGTGCCAAAATTGGCATCGCCGTCCCTGAATATATGAGTGTCGATTCACTCGAAGACCTGGCACCAAAAAATTGACACACTTAAGACACCCCCGGAAGCTTGATTGCTTCCGGGGGTGTCTTCTTGGAGCGGAAGTGTCCCACTCTCTTAATCATTCAATTCATCGTCAGGCAACTCTCCAGATTGACGATCTGCATTCCGTTGGCGCACTGCTTCTTTGAACTGATTGACTGCAGATACGAACGAAGCCTTTTCATTGGCAAAAACCTGCTCCAACGCTTCCCCTTCATATCCTTCCTCAATCAAATCGGCACGCAGTCCTTCAGAGAAATCGTCAATGACCTCCCGGGACTGGGAGCCGTCTTTTTCTAATGCCTTATCGTTCATCCCATCTCCTGGCGTATTGCCTTCAGCCTGTGCCATCTTCCTATGCCCTCCCCGCATGCGGACTCGATACATACCTTGCATATTTTGATCCGAGCATATCAGCGAGCAGGCGTGTCTCGAATCCAAATGCCTTCATGACAAGGAGATGGACCTTCGCCTGGGTCAACGTATAGACGAACCATGGCAGGGTCGGTTCATATTCATGCAGTGCGATGAGCACTTCATCGGTATCCAGAATCCGGCGGAATTCAAGACGTGCACGGCCGCCATCATCAGTCCTTGAAAATTGTCCGCCCTTGATGTAGAACAACAAACGGTCTTCATATGAACGTTCATCCGACTTTTCAAAAACCAGTATCGGATTTTTGAAGAAAGGCAGCGTGATCGATGTTTCATTTTGATCGACGCTTGTATTGATCAACTTGCCGCCGATCCTCGACAGCCAGTTGATATAATAATCTGCTGTATCTTCGATCGACCATTGTGCCGGAATCCTGATGCGCTGTACGGATTTCACATCATTCTTCTCCAGATCCTTCTTCTGAAGTATCCCCCCGCCCGAGGAACTACTCTGATCAAGTTCACCTTCGAGTGCGATCCTCACGCTTTCTTTGAAGGTGGTCGGCGCGTTGGAGATGCCCTCGACATAATTCTCCTCTTTCATGACCATGCTGTGGGTGAGGCTGTCGAGCAATGGATAGACCATTTCCTTCGGTTTCTGTGCGACCACGCTCACCCATAGTTTTGAGAGGAAAATCGGTATGATGGGGACATCCACCATCGGCAGCTTTTTATCCATCACTTCGGCCGTCTCCTCGAACAATTGGCGGTAACTCTTCTCTTCCGGGCCGCCGATGTCGATGGATTCGCTCTGCTCCGGTTTGCGTGTCACGAGTTTTGTGAGTCCCGTGATGACATCCTTCAACGCCACCGGATGTGTACGGTTGTATGCCCATGCCGGCAGCAGCAGCCCCGGCAGACGCTTCACGAGATTATGGAGGATCGGGAATGATGAGCCCTTCGGGCCGACGATCAGTCCCGCACGCATTGTGGAGACGGGGATGCCGTAGGACCCGAGTATCCTCTCGCACTCCAGACGGCTCTCGAGATGAGTCGACAGCTCATCATCATCCGGTACGATGCCGCTGAGATAGATGATGTGATCGATGTCATGCTTTTTCGCCGCCCAGGCGAAATTGTCCGCAAGGATCGCATCCTTGTCAGCGAACGTGCCCTGGTCGAGCTTGGAGGACGGCTGCATGGAATGGACGAGGTAGATGGCGATGTCCACCCCTTCCATCACCTTCTCGACGTCCAGCTGCGAATAAAGATCCGCCTCCTTCCAGGTGACGTTCTCCTCATCTTCCTTATTATCAATATTCCTTGAGACTGCGATGATTTCGTACTCTTCTTTCAGGCTTTCCATCAAGTTCCCGCCGATGTAACCCGACGCGCCGGTCAATAATATTTTCATCTAAGCACCCCTTCATGAATAGTTATGTACTTATACCCTGTAACCTGACATATATGTATTAAAAAAAAGATTCTAGATAAGCCAATTCGATATAAAAAATACACGCCCTACTTTGAGGGCATGTATTTATATGATTACTTACTTTCGAAGAAAGCCAGCTCTTTCCCGGCACCCTTCAGCTCCTTCTCCTTCAGGACATAGCTGAGCAGGTCGAGCATGATCCTTGCGGCAGTCTGCCCCGTCATCCCCGTCGGGTCATACTGCGGTGCGACCTCAACCAAATCGAATCCGATCACTTCGCCGTGCCCTGCAATGGCTTTAAGGAAGTCATTCACTTCATCATAGAGCAGTCCGCCCGGTGAAGGTGTGCCCGTCCCCGGTGCTATGGAAGGGTCGACACCGTCGATATCGATTGTAATGTAGTACTTCTCGCCTTCCGGAATGAGGTCGAGCAGACCCTGGATGCCCTTCATGCGCATCTTCTTCGGCGACAGTATTGTAGAACCGTAGTCCCTCGCCGCATCGACATCTTCCTTCTTGCTGCTGCTGATACCGCGAATACCGAACTGGTAGATATTCTCCACATGATCAAGCTCCGATAACCTCCGGATGCAGTTGCCGTGGCCGTAACGCATGCCCGACCTATGGTCTGCCCAATCAAGATGTGCATCGATCTGAATGACATGAAACGGACCGAGGTCCTCCAAACCCTTGCCGATAGGAGCGGTAATCGAATGATCGCCGCCGATGATCACCGGCATGGCACCCTGTGAAACGATCTTCCTCACCATCTCCTCAGTATTGTCGTGACTCTGCATGATGTCCCCATGGACGATGTCCACATCACCACAGTCCAATACTTTCCAATCAGGTCCAAGGTAAGTGATATCATTTTCAATATCATACGCACCCTCCAGGCCAAAACTGTATAATGTCGATCCTTCACGCACTGCCCTCGGCCCCATTCTTGCGCCCGACTTCCATTGTGTCCCCATGTCGTTCGGTACACCGATCACCGCGACATCCGCCTCCATCTCGGAAAGCTTCTCCACGTCATCACAAATCGGGTACTTTCCAAAAGTGCTGATGCCTGTGAACGGCAGATTCAAAAATTGTTTTTCATCCGGTCTTACCATGATATATTCCCCCTGTTATATACTAATGTTAAATTTCTGACTTTTCTTAAATCTATCAGTGACTAAAATCTATCACGGTTTCCCCGTAAACACAATACAAAAACGCAAAATAATTTCAATAAAATATAAAAAATAATGAACTAAATTCAGTATTGCATTTAAATGCAATATTACATTATTAACATTTAAAGACCGTTAAATGAGGTTTTAATGACCGTTATAATTGATTTTAAATGCATTATTGCATTTTAAAAGTTTTAATTTAATAAAATTTTATGTCGGAAAACTCTTGTTAAATAATATGCCCATGTGCATAATGGTTTTCAAGGGAGATGGATTTCTGAAAATAAGGAATCTTTAATTAACAAAGGGGGACTCGCCATGAATGAACATTTCAGCAAGACGGAAATGCCACTCAGCAGAAAGCGCTACGTTTTAGGGGTAAGCAGGTTCATATTTTTCACGAGCATCGCAATATTGATATTCTTCATACCTTTCCAGATCAATGGAAACACGGAAATACTTTTCGGGTTCATCTATAATACACTCATCGACTTTTTCGGCATCGTGGGCATATGGATGATGACCGTACTCATACTCACCAACGCCTTACTCAGCGTTGTCGGGAAATTCATTTCTAAAGAGGGCACTAAGTTACATAGCCATTATGCGAAAGATTCAAAAGTATATATTCCGATCTACTTTGTAGGAGCTGCATACTCCATACTCTACACTTTGCAGGTTTCCATACCGGCATTCAACGGTCCGGAGGCGATCGTCGGCTCAGGCACGGGGGAACTGATGTCCGGCATTGCACTTGCGGTCATGTGGGTCATCCCGCTCGGTGCGATCTTCATCCCGTTCTTCGTCAACTACGGATCGATCGATTTCATCGGCACACTGCTCCAGCCGATCATGCGTCCGATCTTCAAGGTGCCGGGCAAGAGCGCGGTGGATGCCATCACTTCATTTTTGACATCATCTTCGGTGGCGGTGCTTTTCACCACCAAGCTCTATAACATGAAGTACTACACGAAAAAGGAAGCGGCTGTCATCACGACCAGCTTCAGTGCTGTCAGTATAGGCTTTGCAGCCGTCGTCATCGATACGGCAGGTCTGATGGATCACTTCGGGAAAGTGTACTTCTCATCATTTCTTGTGGCATTCATCATCGCCTTCATCATGATCCGCATCCCGCCGCTGTCATTGAAGAAGAATGTCTATATCGATGACAGTGCACAGACGCCGGAAGACAGGGTTGCGGAAACGTATAATAAAAACACGCTCGGCATCGCCGTCAATTCAGCGATAGATCAGGCTGCCGATGCGAATGATTTCTTCAAGGAAATCAAGAAAAGTTTGAAGGAAGGTTTGGCGGTCCTTCCGAAAGTGCTTTCGATGCTATTCGCCATCGGCGTTTCAGTGCTGATACTCGCTGAATACACACCGACTTTTGAGATCATCGGTGCCGTCATCGCACCTTTCATCCAGTTGTTGCGGGTCCCGGATGCTGCATTGATTGCACCTTCCTTGGCACTCGGACTCGCTGAAATGTTTCTGCCGGTGCTTTACATTTCGGATATGGTGGGCACGCTCGATGTCCAGGCAAGATACTTCGTCACTGCAGTATCGATGGTGCAGATCATCTTCTTCGCTGAGACCGGCGCCGTCATGCTGTCGACTGGGCTGCCACTTAAACTCTGGGAACTGATTGTCATTTTCACTTTGAGGACGCTCATTGCAATGCCGCTTGTGGCCATCTTCATGCACTTGTTATTCTAATTGAAAATTAAAAGTGGCGGCACTCCCGATTGGAGGTGCCGTCACTTTTTTTCACCGGATTTCACTTGAATTCTATACCATACTTATGGAACTTCCTGCGGATGGTCGTCGGGTCGACTTTAAACGCCTTTGCCATGCTGAACACATCTCCGTCCGCCTCCATCGCATTCAGCAGCACCTGCTTTTCGAAGTTCGCCACGATGCCAGCCAGTGATTGCGTCCCGTCCATCTCCATGAAGGAAAGGCTCTCGATTTGGGAATTCTTGATTTCAAAAGGCACATCCACATAGTCGATGGTGGATTCCGGACTTGTGACTACGAGCCGCTCAACGATATTTTCAAGCTCCCTCACATTACCCGGCCAGTGGTAACCGACCAGGACATCCATCGCCTGTGCGTCGATCCGCTTATCCAGATTGTACTTTTTATTGACCTTTTTAAGGTTCTGCATTACAAGCGGATAGATGTCATCCCTCCGCTTCCTGAGCGGTGGGATGTCGATTGGAATGATATTCAGGCGGTAGTAGAGTTCTTCCCTGAATTTTTTTCCTTTCACCATTTCTTCCAAGTTCTTATTGGTCGCAGCAATGATTCGTACATCAGCCGGTATTTCCTCTGAGCCGCCGATACGGGTGAACCTCTCTTCCTGAATGACAGTGAGCAGCTTGCTCTGCAGGGATAATGACAATTCATCTATATCGTCCAGAAACAAGGTGCCGCCGTCCGCCAGATCCAATAACCCTTTCCTCATGCCTTCTGCGGTCCCATTTTCACGGCCGAACAGTTCTGCTTCAAGCAGTGTCTCCGTAATCGTGCCGCAGTCGAGTTTCATGAACGGTTGATCCTTCACCGGACTGTAGCTGTGGATCAGGCGGGCGATGACTCCCTTTCCGGCCCCCGGTTCCCCCTGGATCAGCACTGATGATTTGACCGAAGCGACACGCATGACCAGTTGGATGATTTTCTCCATCGTCACATCCCTTGCGATGACCGCACTGTCTATATCCCGGTATTTCATCTGTTCGAGCTCCATATGGTAGTTCTTGCTGAGGTGTTTCGCTTCCTCCAGTTCGTCCCTCAGGTTATTGAGCGAGGTGATGTCCCGGGAGTTCACGACAATCCCTTTCATTTGCTTCTCCCCGTCGAAGAACGGGGTGGCACTCGCCATGACCAGCTTACCGTTGATGTTCTGGAACATATTCACACGCTCTTTCTTTGCGATTGCCGCGAGGGTGATCGATTCCGGATAGACCTCCGTATCCACGAAATGCTGAACATTTTTACCGATGATATCCTCACGTTTGATGCCCTCGATTTCCTCACATGCCTTGTTGTAGAAAAGTGTCACGCCTTCCGCATCGGTGATGTGGATGCCATCATAGGAGGAATCTATCAAGGCCTGGAACTCATCCCTTGTAAAAAGCTTATCCGTCATATTGTCCACCCCCAGTTAAAGTATAGTTTGCGTCCACACAAATATAACATAAGCCATTAAGTGGGGTATTCACGAAAGCCTTACAAATGTCATAAATAAATGTCAGAATTCAATTGACAAGTCTGATTATTTAGTTTAATATTACTTGACTAAATCAATAACCGAATAGAATATTCATGACACTTATCCAGAGAGATGGAGGGACTGGCCCTTTGAAACCTCGGCAACAGGCTGTACGGTACTGTGCCAATTCCAGGAAGCCAAAGGCTTTGAAGATAAGAAGAGCTCCACCAGTCGAACCCGGCCTCTTCTACTGTAGAAGGGGTCTTTTTATTTCCGGATGACTCCATGAATGTCATTCACATACATAAAGGAAGGAATGATCGAATATGAAAATATCAGATGTGGTGGTAAAGAGATATTGGGATAACCAGCGCCCGGACATGAAGCATGCCGACGGCTATGAAGTCATCACGGTCGAGGTGCAGACGGATGCAGGAATAAGCGGGACGGGTTTCCTTTCCCTCCCCGTCTTCTCTCACGGGCATATCGGCGACGTCATCGCCACCCTGCTTGAACGCAACCTGAGGAACGTCGTCCTCGGGGAGAACCCTTTGCATACGGAAGATGTCTGGCAGCGCATGTACAGCACCACTTGGAAACTCGGCGGAAAAGGCATATTCCGTAAATGCATCGGCGCAATCGACATCGCCCTCTGGGACATCAAGGGTAAAGCGGCGAACTTGCCGGTATCGGGACTCTTCGGCGGCCACAAACAGCACGTGAAGACATATGCGAACGTCGCCCACCAGCTCCCGCCGGATGAACTCGCAGCGAAGGCTGTGGAATACACGGAGCAGGGGCATACGGCCCTGAAGATCCGCTGCGGCACCAGCGCCGTCCCGATCGAAGAGGCGGATGAGCGGGTGCGCCTCGTCAGGGAAGCCATCGGACCGGACATCAAGCTGATGGTCGACGTCAACGGCTCATGGGATGCAGAAACCGCCATACAGCAGCTGAAGAAATGGGAAAAATATGACCTGTACTGGCTCGAGGAGCCGGTGCCTTACGAAGACACCGCCGGATATGCGCGCGTCAAACAGTTCGCAGGCAGCACCTACATCGCGGGCGGCGAGCAGCATGAAGGCCTGGATGAATTCAGGCACCTGATCGAACGGAATGCCCTCGATATCGCACAGCCCGACGCTGCCACGACCGGCGGCATCACGGACTGGATGAAGATCTACAATTTCGCGACGATGCACAACATCCCCGTCGCCCCGTGGAACCTCCAGCAGGTCCATATCCATATGGCCGTCGGCCTGCCGAATGTGCAGTGGATTGAATACTTCACGCCGGACCGCGGCTTCTTCCAGAACAGGCTGTTCGACGGCCCTGCGCTGAAGGAAGTCAGGAAAGATGACGGCATCTACTTTGAAGCGCCGGACGTCACCGGGCTCGGCATGGCAATGAACGAAGCGGTGGCGGAAGAGACTTTACTGGATGAATAAAATGCCCCGTTGGGGAGAATGAAAAGGAAGAGGAAAATGAAAAGAAATCATATATTATTTGCAGCAATCTTATTTTTATCCGTCGTGTTCCTGCAGGCCTGCGGCAACGGCGGCGGGGAAGACACATCAAATGAAGGGAACGGTGATGCCGGCGGTGAAGCGGCGAACTATCCCGAGCGTACGATCGAACTTGTCGTCGGATACGGTGAGGGCGGCGGCACGGACAACTTCGCCCGCCTTGTCGGCCAGAAGATGAGTGAAAAACTCGGCGAAAACATCAACGTCGTGAACCAGCCGGGTTCCCGCGGTGCGATCGCTGAGGAATATGTACAGAACCAGCCGGCGGACGGCTACACGATCTGGGTGGCGACACCGGATATACTCGTCAACATCGCAACGGATTCAACGCCTTATCCTTTGGATGACTATACGCCGCTCGGCCGCGGCCAGCTGGACACATACACCATCCAGACAAGCTCGGACAGTGAATTCGATGATATCGATGCAGTGATTGAAGCGGCTGAGGAAAACCCTGGCACCATCACCATCGGCGGCACTTCCGCTGACGGTTTCGATGAACTGAGCGCCAACAGGGTCATGGAGGATCTCGGTATTGAACTGAGATACGTGCCGTATGATGAAGCGGGCATGATGCACAGTGATGTGCTCGGCGGACACACCGACCTGATGCTTGAAGAGATCGGCCCTGCGAGAGCCACCATCGAATCCGGGGACCTGGATGTCCTCGCGATCTTCATTGATGACGAGGAAGTTGAAGGTTTTGAAGATGTACCGACGAACCCTGAGAGGGGCTGGGAGTTCACCGACGGCAACGCAAGGAGCTTCTACGTGAAGTCCGATACACCTGAAGAAATCATCAATGTACTGGAAGAAGCGTACGCAGAAGTCATCCTTGAAGATGAAGAATACCTGCAGTATGAAGAGGACAACTACCTTCATATCAGGGAAGACGGCTACCTGCCGCGTGAAGAATATGAGGCACTCAACGAAGAGCTTCTGGAAGAATATGAAGAAACTTTAAATTAAAGTGAAATAGCACCATCTGAAGAGGGCGCAGCCGATACGGCTGCTCTCTTTTCAAAATTTATGCATGGAGGTGGACCCGGTGCGGAATATAGGAATTTCCATTGTCATCATTTTGTTATCCGTCTTTTTATTTTATGACACTTTCAGCATCGAGGCTGCAGCGAGTGAGGAAATCGGCCCCACAATGTGGCCGCGTATCCTGCTGATCTCACTGTTCATATTCGGCTTCATCCTGCTGATCCACTCCCTGTACCGTTTGAAGAAGGATTCAGGGGAAAAATCGGGGGATCGGTTCGATGCCGTGAAGTTCTGGGGCTTCCTGATCCTCATCATCATGTATATCCCCGCACTTATATATATCGGCTTCATCATCGCAACACCGATATGGATCTTCATGCTTGCATTCATCGCAGGCATGCGGAAGGTGCTGCCGCTGATGCTCACGCCTTTGGTCGGTACGGCGGTGGTGACGTTCCTCTTCCCCGTTCTGCTCAGGATTTCCATGCCGCGGGGCGTCGGGTTCATGCGGGAAGTTTCATACTTTTTCTATTAAACACTTTTGAATACAAATAATCGTTTTGAATAAAAGGAGGGGAAAATCGTGTTCGAAGATCTGTTGGGTGGTTTTGCAAATGTGTTCACACCGATCCATATCATCATGTTGTTCGTGGGTGTCTTCATCGGCATACTCGGTGGTGCCATACCTGGAATCAGCGGCACCATGCTCGTCGTCATACTGCTCCCGGTGGCATACGGCCTCGACCCGATTCCGGCACTCCTGCTCTTAACCGCAGTCTATACGACGTCCGTATTCTCGGGCTCTATCAGCGCCATACTATTCAATACACCCGGAACACCCGAAGCCGTCGCGACCGTCTTCGACGGGTACGAAATGACCAAAAAAGGGAAGCCCGGCGAAGCATTGGGTGTCGCCATCTTCAGTTCAGCCACAGGCGGGCTGATCGGATGTGTGTTCCTGATTATACTCACACCTGTACTCGCTTCCTTCGCCTTGAATTTTTCCTCCCCTGAATACTTTTCACTGATATTCCTGGCCCTCGTCATCGTGAGCGTCCTCGGCGGCGGGAGCTTCGTCAAAGGGATGATCGGTGTGCTCATCGGCCTGCTTATCGCGACCGTCGGACTCGACAGCAGCTCAGGCGTCGCCCGCTTCACGTTCGACGTCACCGGACTCCGTTCGGGCATCGATTTCGTCGCGGTCATCATCGGCCTCTTTGCGCTTGCGGAGGTACTCCGTAAAGTGCAGGAAGATTACTTTACGAAAGAAAAGACAGCAAGCCCGAAGACGAAATTCCCGGGGCTCGGCCTTTTGAACAGGTTGAAGCGCACCATCGGCCAGTCCTCCCTGCTCGGCTTCTTCATCGGCATCCTGCCCGGTGTCGGTGCAACGAGCGCTTCGCTCGTCAGCTACAGCATGAGCTCAAGCTTCTCAAAAGACTCGAAGTCATTCGGCACAGGCATACCTGAAGGCGTCGCCGCACCGGAATCCGCCAACAACTCTGCAGCCATGGGCGCGATCGTCCCGCTGCTCGCACTCGGCATACCGGGAAGTGCGACGACCGCAGTCATACTGGGTGCATTCATCATGAACGGCGTCCAGCCGGGTCCTTTATTGATCGAGCAGCAGGGCATCCTCGTCTACACGATCATTGGCGGGCTGCTCCTTGCGAACATCTCGGTCATCATCTTCAGCAAGCCGTTCATCAGCATCTTCTCGTATATCCTGAGGGCGCCCTACTACATCATCGGCCCGATGATTGTCATCTTCTGTTTCATCGGTACATATGCCGTGCGCAACTCGATGCTCGACCTCGTCGTCATGGTCATCGCCGGCATCATCGGCTACAATCTGACGAAGGCGAAATTCCCGCTTGCCCCGATGATACTCGGACTCGTACTCGGCACCATGATCGAGGACCACTTCAGAAGAGCACTCATCATCTCAGGCGGCGACTTCAGCATCTTCTTCACACGCCCGATCAGCGCCGTGCTGCTCGTCCTCGCATTCCTGAGCCTCCTCATCCCAATGTTCAAATGGTACAGGAGAAGGATATTGGACAAGAAGGATAAAGTGCTGCCGGGTCAGTAACGGAACTTAAATTACATCAAAGGAAGGTTTTATATGTTGGATCAGCAAATAAAGACAGTCGAACCCCAGGTCATCGAATGGCGCCGCACCATGCATAAACATCCGGAACTCTCCTACCAGGAACACTGGACGAGCGATTACATCGAGCAGGCACTTAAAAACATGGACGGCATAGAAGTCAGCCGCCCGACAGAAACCAGCGTGCTCGGCATCATCAAAGGAGAACAGCCCGGGAGGAAAGTGGGACTGCGCGCTGACATAGATGCACTGCCGATCCAGGAGGACCGGGACGACCTCGACTTCACCTCTGAAATTGATGGAAAGATGCATGCCTGCGGTCATGATGCCCATGCGGCGATGCTGCTCGGGGCAGCGAAAGTACTCTCCAATAATAAAGATAAAATCCACGGTGAAGTGTATTTGATTTTCCAGCATGCTGAAGAAACACCGCCGGGCGGAGCGAGGGAAATGGTCGCGACCGGGCAGTTCGATGACCTGGATGTCGTTTTCGCCCAGCACATCATGACGACTTTGCCTGTCGGGGAGATTCATATCAAGTCGGGACCGGTGACTGCGAATTCGGATATCTTCAATTTGACCATCACCGGTAAGGGCGGCCACTCCTCCCAGCCGGAGAACTCGGTCGATCCGGTGCTCATCGGTTCCCGCATCGTCTCACAAGTGCAGGACATCGTCTCACGCCTGGCGAGCCCGCTCGACAACCTGGTTGTTTCAGTGACGAACTTCCATGCCGGCACCGGTGCGGAAAACGTCATCCCGCAGACTGCGACAATCAGCGGCAGCGTCCGCTCCGCGAGTGCGGAAATGCGCAAACTCGCAAAAGAGAAGATTGAAGTCATCATTAAATCCAACTGCGACATCTACGGCGCGGCATATGACCTCGATTACCAGTACGGCGTCACCGCAGTCATCAATGATGAAGCGGAAACCACAAAAGTGAGGGAGACACTGACCGAAACCTTCGGTGCCGACAGAGTGAAGGAAATGATCATGATGATGGGCGGCGAAGACTTCGGCGCATTCACCGAAAACCTCCCCGGCGTCTACATCATGATCGGTACTTATAATGAGAAAAAAGACTGCATCTATCCACACCACCACCCTAAATTCAAGATTGATGAAGATGTGTTGATTGATGGCGTCAGGACGCATGTGAATGTGATTTTGGATCTTGGGAGAAGCGGTTAATATACTCTGAGTGCTTCTTTTGGCTTATTCTCTCACCTAGAAGCGGTAGTAATAAATTATTAAAAACCTCCTTAACATACAGATTTTTTACTTCTTCTGCATGTTGAGGAGGTTTAATGTCGTTTTAAAGTTAATCTATTAATTCATCTATTAGTTTGATCTGCAACTGGTTGTCTCACTTTAACAGTGCTCTTTGTCAAAACATAATATATTATTCCTGACAGTAATAAACTCTGAAGTGCTGGGATTCCGAATGGGTAAATATATTGAGTGAAATACCCTAGGATACAACCTAAGAGGACTGCTATGGTGGCATTCCAATTCCAACCTTTTTCATCGGTCCATTTCTGTTTTTTGATGAAAAAGAAATCTACGATCATGACAGCAAATATAGTTGGGTAAACTACAGCCATGATAATGAGAAATTCAGTGAAATAATTCAATATACCACCAACTGCCAAAATCACACCTACAAGAGAGCCAATCAATGTTAAAATTGCTCTTCCTTTATTCGTATCAATATTAAACATATTGGCAGCAGCCAAGCCAATTGAATAACTTGCTACAATTTGACTAGTCCATAATGCTATCCAAAGAATCAAAAATCCCCAGAACGGGAAACCTAAATTTTGCATTACAAGAACGATATCAGGCTCTCCTACACCTACTGCCATGATTGCGCCTGTCATGAAGAAAAGTAGCCCTATAACTACTATACCTAAAGGAATCAATGCTTGATCTTTCACTTTCGCTTTCGAGTATCTGGTATAATCAGAAGCGATCAGCCATTGCGCTACATTGGCTCCAAGGACTAGACTTATAGCGGCAAAAATAGTCATTGAAGGCTCAGGGTTCCACGAAAATAAGTTCTCCCATCCTCCTGTCGATGATAGTGCAAAATAGACACCTGCAGCGATTAATATGATACCAGCTGGGACAGCGACATAGTCCGTCCATTTCATGGAGTTATATCCTAAAACTGCAGGCAGAGCGAAGAGGGCACCTGTGACCAATGTAAGCAATGCCCAAATTGCAAAGTTTGCCGAATAATCGATGTTCAATGTAGCGGCCAAGGCATTTCCTGCTACAGAAGTGTTTATACCAAACCAACCTACATTCAGAACTACAAGTGCAAGTCCTACTATATACCGAGCTTGAATCGAACCAAAACTTGATCTTGCTATGACTGCTGCAGGTAATCCTGTTTTGGCCCCCATATATCCTTGGATCGCATTTCCGAGCCACTGTATACCCACTAAACCGATTATCAATATCCCCAGTGTCTCTAATATACTAAAACTCCCGACTAAAGCTGCTCCAACCATTATAACTGGCACAGCAAACTCTAGACCCCCAAAGATTGTTGCAGGAACTATCCAATGTTGTCTTTCTGATGATGGTACTGGCTTTAACGGCGACTGCTTATTATTCTTGTCTTCCATAAACCCATCCCCTGTTTAAATACTATTTTTTAAAAACTATAGCCATATTTCTCTCTGGCAAAATCTTCATCAATCAAGCCATCTAAAATATCATTCCTTATTTCCTCTTCATTTCTTTCTAAAGGAGGTCCGAAACCTCCGCCTCCTCCAGTCTGGACAATCACTCTATCGCCCACATACAAGCCTTTACTATTCACTTTTAAGCGCTTCTCCTTATCGTTTTTAGTTATGATTTCAACCTCAGGCGCTTTCCCCGCCAATCCATCGAATAGCCCCCAAGCAGGTGTTTTTGCTCTCTCAAACCAAAGCGATAAGTTGGAAGGTTTCGTCAATTCATATTCTCTGACAATCCCTTGTCCTCCTTGAGTTCTGCCAGCTCCCCCAGAATTCACTCTGAATCCATACTCATTTATTTTCAATGGATATTTCGACTCCAACACTTCAACGGGCAGATTTTTGAAATCGCCGTTTGAATTGTTGATTAATCCTGATTGTCCGTCATCAGCAGAGAAGGCTCCCCATCCACCTGCCGTCGGTTCTACATATAGGAAAGTCGATTCATCTTCATTTCTTCCTGAGAAAGTGACTACCATGGAATCTCCATAATGAGCAGCTGCTGACTCTTCTTTTAAGACGGGAGATAATGCCTTGATTATGAGGTCGATCAATAAACCTAATGCTGTAAAATACCAACCACAAGCAGCAGGTTCTTCTGCGCTGAATATGGATCTTTTGGGAACTTTAATATCCATGGTTTTAAAATTTCCTCCGGTTACGGGAGAATCTGGACCAATCATATGTTTAAATGCCACCCTGCATGCTGAAACGGTTTGTGCCAACCCACAGTTGGTCATACCCATTCTTTGAGGACTCGATCCTTCCAAATCTATGGTTAATCTTTCATTTTCAATAGTCACCTTGACTTTCACTGGTACTTCTTCCTCGGTGACCCCGTCATTATCAAGTGTACCTTCTGCCGTATAAACGCCGTCTGGAATTACTGAAATTTGTTGTATGTCAATCAATTCCGATTGTCTGAAAATATCTTTGATGGAATTCCTGAAAGTCTCTATTCCATGTCTTTCAACAATATCATTGACTCTTTTGTTACCGGTGTTGCAAGCAGCTATTTGGGCGTTTAAATCTCCTAAAGCTTGATCACTCAATCTGCTGTTCATAGTAATCAATTTTATAATATCTTGTATAGGCTCTCCATTATTGTAAATTTTCAATGGAGGGATTCTGAGACCTTCTTGGTAGATTTCTGTAGCATCCATAGGATATCCCGGATCTTTTGCTCCTAAATCCAACCAGTGTGCCCGTGTGGCAGAAAAGCCGACCAAATCATCCTTGTAAAAAATAGGCGCGATTACCGTTATATCATTCAAATGAGTTCCAGCTAGGTATGAATCATTCATGATATATACGTCACCAGGACTATAATTTTCATTGCCTCCGATTATTTTTGTAGTCTCTCTGATACATACATCTAAGTTTCCTAAAAAGGTTGGTAAGCCTGAAGATTGTCCCAATAATTCGGCATTCTCATTATATATCCCTACACTACAGTCTTTCATTTCATAAATGATTGGAGAAAAAGAGCTTCTGGCCAAACTTTCATTCATCTCTTCTGCTGCCGAACTCAATGCATTCCTTATTATTTCAGTTGTTATGGGATTTTCAATAAATGTACTGATCATTTTATCTCTCCTTTTCGATTAGCAGATTTTTCGTGTCATCCAGTTTTGCGACGAAGTTATGAGGCACGACTATTGTGGAGGTTTCAGTTTCTATGATAATTGGTCCTTCTAATTCTTCATTCACTGCTAACTTTTCAAGGTTATAGATTTTTGTGTCCACTTGTTTGTTGTTCCAAAAAACTTGATTGGTCTTCTCAAAGTTCGATATCTTTTCAGGATTCTCCTCTAACTTCCTATGGGGATTTTTATCAAGTAAACCATAAGATACCACCCTCAAATTGACGATTTCGACTGCTCCCTCAGGATTATTGTGACCATATATATTAAGGTGCATATCATGAAAATCTTTCTCTAAATCATCATAAAAGTTTTTGCTCTCAGGGTTTTCATCGACGGTTACGGTATACTCTTGGCCAACATATCTCAAATCATACTGTTTGTTATGCTTAATATTATTGGGATCAATATTCTGGCTCTTAAGTACACTTTCAGAATTCAAAATCATTTGATTGAATAGATTTTTCATAGTTGCTTCATCACTGGCCCTTAAAAGTGAGACGTATGTTCTCACGTCATCATGCCTGATATCAGTTTGTAACATACCCCAAGCAGAGAATGTCCCCGCTGAAGCTGGGACAATTATTTTATTAATACCGAGATTTTCCGCTATGAACATTGCATGCATCGGCCCTGCTCCGCCAAATGCGACCAAGGTGAAATCTCTGGGATCTATTCCTTTTGAAATTGTAAGCGTTCTGATGGCATCAGCCATTTTTGCATTGGCTATTTCGCATATGCCTTCCGCCGTTTCATAAACTCCCAATCCGAGCTGTTTCCCCAGCTCTTCGATAGCTTTGTATGCGCCTTCAAAATCCAGTTTCATATTCCCGCCTAAAAAATCAGCAGGATCGATTCTGCCAAGTACAACATTGGCATCGGTTACTGTCGGTTCGATTCCACCTTTGCCATAGCAAACTGGTCCAGGGACTGCACCCGCACTATGTGGCCCTACTCTCAAGCCTCCGCCTTCTATCCAGGCAATCGATCCTCCACCAGCTCCGATGGTGTGCATATTGACCATTGGTGATAAAATAGGAAATTTTTCTATATTGACCTCTGAAGTCACATCCGGTTCCCCGTTTATGATCATACTGACATCAAAGCTCGTCCCGCCCATATCAACACAGATTAAGTTATCATTGGAAGTTTGTTCGCCTAATGTGACCCCTCCCATAGTTCCGCCTACAGGTCCGGATAGTAGAGTCTGTATCGGTTTATCCTTCGCCACTTCTGAGGTCATAACTCCGCCATTTGATTGCATTATAAATAAGTCATTCTCAGTGCCTTTTTCTTCGAGTTGCTCTTCGAATTGATTCAAATAATTTTCAACGATAGGCGCAATATATGCATTTATTAATGTCGTGCTTGTTCTTTCATATTCTCTCCATTCCCTGACTATGTTATGAGAAAGAGAGATTGAGAATTTATTATTCCTTTTCTTGAGTACATCCAATACCTTTAGTTCATTTTCTGGATTTTTATAGGAATGGAGCAGAGCTATGGAGACTGATTCATACCCTGCATCCTCTATCTCATCTATTAATTTATTTACTTCATCTTCCGAAACTTCTTTATGGACTGTTCCGTCATAAAGTACTCTTTCATCAAGTTCGAATATATTTCTTCTTTTAACTAATGGCTCAGGTTGTCTGTACTGGATATTATAAATTTCAGACCGGTTGGCTCTTCCAATCTCATTGACATCTCTGAATCCCTTGGTGACTATTAAAGCGATATCAGCTCCTTTTCTCTCAAGAAAAGCGTTCAATCCTGCAGTGGTTCCATGAACAAAAAACTCGACTTCTGAAAAATCATCTATCATAGTAGCAATGCCATCTAAGACCCCTTTAGATAAATTTTCTTTAATGGTTGGAACCTTTGCGGAATTATAATCTTCTTTTTCTCTATCGTATAAAACTATATCGGTGAAAGTGCCGCCTATATCTGCTGACAAACTATATCTTTTCAAAGCTTTTTTCCCCTTCCCTTATCCCTATCTATTCTATTACTACTATTACTTTTATCATCGATGTAATTTATCTAGTATTTTTAAATTTTATACATTATTATTTAAGAAAACGCTTTTACAAACCTTTAATTTAAATAAGAATTAAAATAATTTCGGAGTAAGTACACATAGAATCATTAAATCTTCTTGAGAATTATTTTTATAGTAATGCTTATAAGTAGATGGATAATGAATCATTTCACCTTTCAGGAGAGTATATTCTTTTTCATCTATATAAAATTTTGCCTCTCCTTCAATAACATAGTACATCTCCTCCCCTTCATGGCTTGAAGGTTCACTCTGGCTCTTCGGAGGAACTTTGACTATATAACTATCCAAACGACGATTTTCAAAATCGCTTGAGACTCTTAATAATTCTTGATCTGATTTCTCTAATTTAAAAGGAACAATTTCCGAAGGTACAATCTTAAAGTCATGAGCATGTTCTGGTTCGAAGAAAGTCTTGATATGGATATCCAATGCTTCGGCTATTTTGTTCAATGAAGTTATCGCTAACGAACTTTCCCCCCTTTCCACTTGAGAGAGAAAACTAACAGATAAACCTGTGTCCTCACTCAGTTTTTTTAAGGTTTTACCTTGTTGTAAACGAAAAGCTTTTATCTGTTCTGACACTTCCTTCATAATTACACCTACATCGTAATTTATTACAGTATAACTGTAATAAGTAATATATCATATCCACTCTATAATTAAAAGACATTTCTATATATTCTAAATATTTTTTATAATCTTAAGAATTCTAAACTAACCAATGGCTATACATTAAAAATTTATAAGATAAATAAAGAAAACGCTTTCTCAAATGAGGTTGCTATACTATTATATAATTGATTCATAAATTATATAAAAAGGGGAATCAATTAATGAAGGGGTTGCGAGGAAAAGTCGCAGTGGTCACTGGTGGCGCATCAGGTATTGGATATTCAATCGTCGAACAATTATTACAGCATGATGTCAAAGTCGCCATCGGAGATTTGAATGAAGAGAAATTGAAGGAAATCGAGGAACAGTACCCGGATAAAGTTGTCGGGGTCATTGCCAATGTAACTTCGGAAGACGACATGAGAAATCTCATTGATACTGCAGTGAAGAAATTTGGACAATTAGATTACGGATTTAACGTAGCTGGTTTGAGTAAATCGGGATTAATTATGGAGCAGAGCTTTGAAGACTGGAAAACAACTGTCGATATCGTCCTACATGGTGTATTTCTGGCAACAAAGCATGAAGCGAATGCTATGAAGGAGCATGTGTAACCGTCAAGTGGTTCTGAACACTTTCCGCTCATTAATTCTGAACACTTTTTGCTTGAAACAATGTTTTTCGATGTTTGATTCTATGACTGTCGCCGTCCAAGTGAAGGACTTCAGAGCGATGGAGCAGGCGATCTAAAATCGCGGTCGTAATCCCCTGATCTCCCAGTAATTCTCCCCACTCCTCAGGTCCTTTGTTTGAGGTGAGTATGACAACACTCCTTTCGTAAAGATGGTTCACCAGATGAAAAAAGAGATTGGCTTCATTCTGGTCCATGGCCATATACATTAAGTCGTCGATGATGATCA
>NZ_FRCF01000016.1 GCF_900142805.1 Lacicoccus alkaliphilus DSM 16010
TCCATCCGGATGAGACATCAAAATCCGGACGGAACCTCTTTAAATATAGATTACAGCCGGAATCTGCACCTTAAAACCGACAGAGATGCCTTCGACAGGTTTTCCATCCGAATCTCCCCTTCCCGGCATTTCTAAGTTCTACCGTTCACTGTTCTCTGCCTGCTTCTCCTCGACTGCATGACGAGGATCACGATGCCCGCAAGCAGCATCAGGAGTCCCACCCAGGAGAGGGTGTCCAGGGTTTCTCCAACGAGAAAGACGCCGAGCAGTGAAGCGGTGAGGGGTTCTGCAAGAGACAGTGTCACCGCCGTCGACGATTTGACGAACGTCAGTCCGCTTGAGAATAAAAAGTAGGCGAGCGCCGTTGCAAGCACACCGATATGGAGTGCAACGAGCAGTCCATTCGTCTCGGTCATCCAGGACATATCATTGATGAACAGGAATGGTGAAAGGAGCAGCGCACTCAGGCAGAAGATCATCGCGACCGAAGCGATCGGGTCGTGTGTGCGGACGAGCCTTGAATTCGACATCGTGAAACTCGCGAACGAAACCCCGGCGCCGAGTCCTGCAAGTATGCCCATCGGATCGACTGTGATGGCATTCGTATTGAACATCAGGATGATGCATCCCGTGATGGCAAGGAACGTCGAGAGCCACCAGACGCGGCCGGGCTTGACCTTGAAGATCAGCCATTCGATCATCCCTGAGAACACCGGTGCACTGCCGATGGAGACAACGGTCCCGACCGCGATGCCCGTCAGTTCCACTGCACTGAAGAAGAACGGCTGGAAAAGCGCCATCGCAACCCCGCCGATCAGAAGCGGACGCACAGGCCATCCTTTGAACGTCATCTTCCTGGTCACTACGGCAATCGCCATCAACAGGATACCCCCGATGACGAGCCGCGCCACGCCCATGGAAATGCTGTCGACATCACTTGCAAAAGATTTGGCAGTGCCTGCCGTGCCCCAAAGCATTGCTGCAATCAAAATCATGAAAGGTGCCAAACTTTGTCTCATCATATCTCTCCTAAATTAATTACATACGGACCCTTTATAAGCTATAATATATGTAAATCCGATGGAATGGACAATAAAATGACTTGGGCGGGTGAGTATCATGCTTGAAGTGATTGCAACAAATATACAGGATGTCATCGATGCAAACCAATACGGTGCGGACAGGGTGGAGTTATGTTCCAATATGAATGAGGGCGGCCTGACTCCGAGTATCGGGCTGATTGAGGAAGCGTCGAAGCTCTCAAAGATCCCTGTCCATGTCATGGTCAGGAGCCACAATCACGGTTTTGTGTATAACGCGCTCGATCAGCAGGAAATGCTGAGTGACATCAAGCATATCAAAGAAACGAATGCCGCGGGCATCGTCATCGGCATGCTGACGTATGAAGAGGTCGTGGATGAGTACTTCCTGGAAAAGGCCATCCTGCGCGCTGAGGGCCTCGACATCACATTCCACAGAGCTTTCGATCATGCCAGGATCCAATTTGAAGCGCTGCAGACATTGATGAAATATGAGGCGGTGAAGACGATCCTCACTTCCGGCGGTGAAGGGCGTGCGCCCGGGAACCTGCCGCTCCTCGTCGAACTGAGCAAAGTTGCGCGTGAACATGGCAAAAGCATCATGCCGGGCAACGGCATCAATGAAAATAATGCGTCCATGTGGAAAGATGATTTCGACTGGATACATGTCGGGCGCGGAGTGAGGCTGGACGGTACATACCAGACAGGGTTGTCTCAGAAACTTGTGCATGCATTCCTGTAACAGTGCACATGGGCAGTGAACGGATGGAAAAGAGGTGTCTGAAGTGACAAATGTACTTGAAGTCGAAGATGTCACCGTCGGTTACGGCAAAAAAGCGATTCTGAAAGATTTCAAGATGAGGATTCCAAAAGGGAGGATCACATCGATCGTCGGACCGAACGGGTGTGGCAAGACGACGCTGCTCCATACTTTGGCCCGGGCCATGAAGCCGAAATACGGGGCTGTGCTGATTGACGGCCGGGACATTTTTTCACTGCACACGAAAGATGTGGCGAAGCGCTTGAGTCTTTTACCCCAGTCCTCCACAGCCCCTGCCGGCCTCGATGTGTATGATCTCGTCAGTTACGGCAGATACCCGCATAAGGGCGCTTTCGAGGGACTGAATCAGAAGGATGCTGAGAATATCGAGTGGGCGATGGAAGTGACCGGCATCCGCAGCCTGGGGACAAGACGCCTCAGCGAACTGTCCGGCGGACAGGGGCAGCGTGTATGGCTTGCCATGGCGCTTGCCCAAAACACCGATGTCATCCTGCTCGATGAACCGACGACATATCTCGACATGAAATTTCAGATGGAAATCCTGCAGCTGTTGAAAGACTTGAATACCTCGGCAGGAAAGACCATCGTCATGGTGCTCCATGACATCAATCATGCATCGCGGTTTTCCGACTGCATGATCGCGATGCAGTCGGGGGGCATCATCAGTTCCGGCAGCCCGGAGGCAGTCATGACCGAAAATACAGTGAGGGAAGTTTTCGACGTGACACCGGTGATGGGGCGCTGCCCGTTCACACAGCGGCCGATCATCGCTTCCTACCGGTTGAAAGGTTGAGGAATATGCCATATATCCTCACTGTCCTCATCGCCACAGTCCTGCTCGCCGCATCGATGTGCCTGAGCCTCACGTCCGGATCGGTGAACATTCCCGCGCATGATGTATTGGGCGCTTTTTTTTATTTCGACACTTACGACACCGGCCATGTCATCATCCGTGAAGTCCGGGCGCCTAGGATGCTCGCAGCCGCGGTCACAGGCGCTGCATTCGCCGTCAGCGGGGCGGTGATGCAGGCAATGACGAGGAATCCGCTGGCGGAACCGGGGCTCCTCGGCCTGAACGCCGGGGCGCTTTTTTTCCTGACCATCGCCTTCATCTTCGTCCCCGGCCTCCCGTTTACATATATGATATTGATGTCGTTTGCGGGTGCACTCTTCAGCGCCCTGATCGTGCTCGCGGCGGTTCTCTTCGGCAGGGACGGCATGTCTCCTTTGAAATTGATACTTGCGGGTGTCGCGGTGTCTCTGTTCTTCAGCGCCCTGAGCAGCGCCTTCCAGCTCCATTTCACCATTGGACAGGACATCGCCTTCTGGTTTGCCGGCGCGATACAAAATATCGGCTGGCCGCACCTTGCGGTGCTCTTTCCATGGTTCGTCATCGGGGTGTCGATTGCGCTGCTGCTGTCACCGGTGCTCACCGCCATCAGTTTTGATGATGGGACCGCAGTCAGCCTGGGTGTTCCACTCAATAAAACCCGGCTGCTCGCATTGGCATCCGTGGTCATCCTCGCAGGTCTCGGCGTTTCCGTCCTCGGGGCGGTTGCCTTCGTCGGACTGATCGTCCCGCACGCCGCACGTTTCTTCGCCGGAGGGGACTACAGGCGGATACTGCCGCTCTCAGGTGTGCTCGGCGCCTTTTTGACAGTCAGCAGTGACCTTGCTGCACGGATGCTCGCCGCCCCGGTCGAGCTGCCTGTCGGCGCATTGATCGCTCTGATCGGGGTGCCGTTCTTCCTTTATCTCGCACGCAGGGTGGTGCGCTATGAATTATAAAAGGTCGTGGGTGGTTTTAACTGCAGTCATCGTCCTGCTCCTAGGCGCAATGGCGATCAGTCTGAAAACTGGTTACACAGATACAGGGTGGAGGGACATTGCTGCGCTTCTGACCGGGGTGCCCGGCGGGAGTGAAGTCCAGGTACTGATGGACATCCGTCTGCCGCGGGTGCTCACAGCGGTGCTTTCGGGTGCGGCGCTCGCTCTTTCAGGTGCCATCCTCCAGAGCATCATGCAGAACCCGCTCGCGGATTCAGGCATAATCGGCATCAATTCGGGGGCGGGATTCGCCGTACTGCTGTTCATGATGGTGTCCGGCGATTCCGAGGCGGGCGTTTTCCTCATCCCGTTCCTCGCTTTTTTGGGTGGTCTTGCGGTCGCCCTGGCGGTCGTTTCACTTTCGTACAGCCGAAAGTATGGGCTCACGCCGATGCGCCTCATATTGAACGGCATCGCGTCCGGGGCGGGGATCAGCGCATTGATGATCGTGCTGTCCCTCGTCATTTCAAGTGACAGCTATCTGTTTACGGCGAACTTCCTTGCCGGTACGGTATGGGGGAGCACCTGGGCGCATGTGCTTGTCCTGACGGCAGGGCTCGCTGCACTGCTGCCATTTGTGATCAGGAAGATTCCGGTATTGGATATACTGAGCCTGAACACTTTGAATATCATCAGCCTGGGCGTTAATATCAGGAGGGAAAGGCTTCTGCTTTTGATCAGTGCAGCAGGGCTTTCTGCAGTGAGCGTTTCGGTCAGCGGAGGCATCGCCTTCGTCGGACTGATCGCCCCCCATCTCGCCCGCAGGCTGATGGGCACCGGCCACCGTTTCGTGCTCCCGCTTTCTGCACTTGCAGGCGGGCTGCTTGTACTGACGGCGGATACGGCGGGCAGGACTTTATTCTTCCCGTCGGCGCTGCCTGCAGGCGTCATGGTCGCCATCATCGGGGCGCCTTACTTCATATATATACTGATGAAATCGGAAAGCAGGTAATTTGGAGGTTATGATTTGAAAGAACAGGAAAGTGTCAGATTGACGACGATGATACACAGTCTCGATAAAAAAGGCTCAGGCATGGGCCTCGCATACAGGGATCACGGGGGCAACCTCCCGCGCAAACTTAAATTGAACATACCGCAGACGCTGATCGGTGAAGAAGTGGAGGTGGTGGTGCCGAATGCGGACGGCAGAAGGCGTGCAACAGTCATGCCGGATAAGATCCTCACGACCCATCCGGAAAGGACTGCACCGCCATGCCCGCACTTCGAACTGTGCGGCGGCTGTGTATGGCAGCACTGGGAATATGATGGGCAACTGAATTATAAGACGGATTTTGTGAAGTCACACTTGGAAAAGCAGGGTTTCGATCCATCCGTCGTCAAAGATACGATCGGTATGGACCATCCTTTCGAGTTCAGGAACAAGATGGAATTCACATTCTCTGAAGAAGGAAAACTCGGGCTCCATGAACTCGGCAATTTCAGGAACATCATCGATATCGGCACATGCCTCATTTCAAGCCGGGATATGGTGCGCGTCATGCAGATCGTCTCGGATTGGGCGGATGAATTCCAATTGTCCGGATACGATAAGAACACCCATTCAGGGCTGCTGCGCCACCTGAGGCTCCGTCAGTCCCAGGTCACGGGTGAACTGATGGCCGCTTTGTTTGCCACTGAAAGGCCGGATGGTGAGCTGGCGGGTGCCGTCAACACGCTGGTCTTCCGCCTGACTTCCGAACTTGATGGACTCGAGAGTCTGATGTGGATGGAAAATAAAGATATCGCAGATGTTGCGCAGGCGGAGGACGAGGATGTCCATCTGCTTCATGGCCGGACATACATCCATGAAGAAATGAGCGGATACAGCTACCGGGTATGGTACGACACGTTCTTCCAGACGAACCCGGCCCAGGCTGAAAAGCTGGTCGATCTTGCGATCGGAATGGCGGATGTCAAAGAAGATGAATCGATGATCGACCTGTTCTGCGGTGTCGGCACGTTTTCACTGCCGTTTGCAAGCAGGGTCAAATCGCTTGCCGGGGTGGAGATCGTCGAATCTTCAATCGAGTCGGCCAAGAGGAATGCGCTTGACAACGATATTCAGAATACCCACTTCCTCGCTAAAGATGCACGCCGGGGCATGGATGAAATATTGGAGACATGGGGGACGCCGCACCTCCTGCTCCTGGATCCGCCGCGCTCCGGTGCCGGCGGCAAGGTGATGCGCCGCATCGGCCGTCTTGGGACCGGCAGGGTGGTGTATGTCTCCTGCAACCCGGAAACTTTTGCAGAGGACATCACGTGGCTGCGCGATTTCGGCTACACACTCAAAGACGTCCAGCCGGTGGATCTGTTCCCCCACAGCGCCCACGTCGAGATCGTTTCCGTGCTTGAACTTGAAAATTGATATCATGGATAAGAAGCTTCTGTGTCTGATTCAGGCACGGGGCTTTTTTTATTTTATGAAGTCCCGATTTTATCTTTATGGTTATGTGGGTAATGTATATAATAGGGGTAAGAAAAGAGGGTGTGGAATGCAGCATTTAAAATACGAAATTTCAATCATTGATAAAAAACAGAATGTTGTGGTTTCAGATGATGCCGGAGAGGAATACGGCACAGTCATGAGATCGGTACTCAGGAATTGTGACAAGCGTCATACTTATCAATACGTGGATTCGGACGGTGACAAAGTGGTCATCGGCATGAAAAAACGACGGTTCCGGGATTTGAACGTGGCGAGCTATATCGTCCAGTCGGAGAATTATGAGTTCAAATTGAAGGAACGTCCCGGCACGAATCTGCTGTACTTCAAAGTCGGAGGGAAATTCGATAACAAGCACATCACCCTCGATGAGGACTGGCAGGGCAACCTTGAAGTCTATTTCCACGGCAGCCATGTGCTGACGGTGATTGAAGATCCGGTCACGAGTGAAACCCGGATCAACTTAAGCCGTAAATTCAATACAAAATCATTCCCTTTCGTCATAGGTGTACTCATGTTCTTTATGTTCAAAGCATATAAGAGGGAAGATTGGTATATTGAACGTGCCCTGTAGCTGTTCATCAATATGACAGGCACATTACAAAATTGTTTCATTTATGAAAATGTTTTGAAAACTTATATCAACAAGTGTAAAATTTAGTTACTTGGATGAAGAGGAGGAAGTCGCATGCTCAGAGTGTTATGTACAGCTATCCCTCTGGCGGTCATACTATTGCATCTTGTGTTCGAGGATAACTTATTGTGGCTGATATCACTGTTATTGGGACTGCTGGGTTTTATCTTCAGTTTCATCAACCTGAAATTCAGGGCCAATGCGGTCGCATGGGGCTTGCTGGTCGCAAATGTGGGGGTTTTGTTATATTCGATCATCTACACGGTCCAGAATTTCGTCTGATAAAAAAGGACAGGGCTGAAGGACAGCCCGTCCGGCATTCTAATTTTCAGGTTCGGTATGACTGTAATCATTCAAATCAAGCCCGGTCCCGAGACCGCTCAGGCAGCGTGCGACTTCATGGCCGATGTACGGGCCGGCTGTGAGCCCGGTGGCGCCGAGCCCGTTGATGACGAATGTCCGATCGTCATGATACCCGATGAACGGCAGATGGTCCCTGGCATACGGCTTGAACCCGGTCATCATTTTAACGTCCGTGATTTCATGATCAGGGAAGTATCTTTCGGCAAGCCCCCTCAAATAGCGATGATTCTCCTCAGAGGGCGAAGCATCAAATGAGTGGGTATCGATGTGCGTCGTGCCGATCGCAAACTCATTATCACCCATTTCGACGATATAGATGGGGCCGAGCGCCATCACGACCGGTGTATTGACGACTTCCGGCCCTTCCACTTTGAAGTGCAGCACTTCCGAGCGCTGATGGCGGATCGCCGGTCCGAAATCCTGTTCGACGCCCCAGGCACCGGTGGCGTAGATGGTGAGGTGGTCACCTGCCTGTGCCGGCGCCTCTTCTTCCACCCATTCTCCGCCTGCGGAGATGAATGCATTTTTCAATGCGGCCCCGAGCAGGGCGCCTTTGACCTGCGCACCGCCTTCGACATAAACCCCGGGATAACTGCCGTTCAAATATGGGTGGCGCTGCTTGACTTCTTCCCTTGAAAGTTTCATGACGCCCCCCATTTCCGGTGCGCCGTCCCTTTTTTTATTGATGCGGTCATAACCGAGTTCAAGCACTTCATCATCCTTGAATAAAGAAATCGCGCCCCGTCTTGTATAACCTGTATCGAGATGCGTCTCACGCTCGAGCCGGCTGATGAATTCCGGATAAAATTTTGCGGCTTCCGTCACAAGTCGGTACCATTTTTTATTCCTTCTTTGTGAGACCCATGGATTGATGATGCCTGCAGAGGCAGCTGTTGCATTTCCGGCATCATTGCGGTCATATATGGTGACTTCGTGCCCGTGTTTCTTCAAATGATAGCCCAGGGAGGCACCGGCGATGCCGCCCCCGACGATTGTGAACTCTTCCATAATATCCCTCCGTGCATGATTAATTAATATTATATGATAAACTGTTTACTGATGTCATTTTGAGGAGTCTGCCAATGGACAAATACGTACTGGATATATTCAAGGATCATAAAGCGCTGAAAACTTTGAATAAATGGTCCATCCTGATCACGCTGGGTGCCTTCATATTATTTTACTTATTTGAAATACTTTTAACAAATACGACGGGGCCCGCCCTGCTGGGGTGGTCCCCGCTTGAACTGTTTGTGTCGATCATACTGATCATCCTGGTGATCTTCCTCATCATCACCGTGCATGAAGCCATCCACGGCCTTTTTTTCAAAGTATTCAGGCCCGGAGGAAATGTGAAGTTCGGTTATTCGAGAGGCATGTTCTATGCGACTTCATCCGGGGAAATCTTCAAAAGGAATGAGTTCAAAATCATCATCATCATGCCATTCATCATCATCACCGCTTTGATGCTCCTCATGTGGTTCATCATACCACATGCCTCTTTCAAGTATTTCCTGGCGCTGCACACCGGCGCATGTGCAGGGGATTTCTATTATCTCCATCTGCTCCATAAACATCCGCACATGCAGTACGTGGAGGACACGGACGTCGGAATGACGATGTACGAGCGCCATCCGGAAGAGTAGAACGCCTGTTCGTACAATGATATAATGGATGCAACGATGATTGTTGGTGATAATTATGGAAAGAAGGATCATTCATATAGATATGGACGCATTTTATGCTCAGATTGAACAGCGCGATCATCCCGGATACCGAGGTAAGCCTGTGATTGTAGGCGGGCGGTCCATGAGCCGGGGTGTGGTGGCGACCGCGAGCTATGAGGCCCGCAAATTCGGCGTGCACTCGGCGATGCCGACACGCACTGCACACAAGCTGTGTCCGGACGGCATCTATGTCCGTCCGCGTTTTGATGTTTACAGAGAGGTCTCAAAAGAAATCATGGATATCTTTTTATCCTATTCGGAAGTGGTCGAACCCTTAAGTCTGGATGAGGCCTATCTGGACATCACCCATCTTGTATCATGGGAGCGGACCGCGAAGTCCATCGCACTGAATATCCAGCGGGATATATACGAGAAGACGCGCCTCACTTCCTCGAGCGGAATATCCTACAACAAGTACCTTGCCAAGATCGCCTCCGGGATGAACAAACCGAGGGGGACGACCGTCATCCATTATGATAATGCGATGGAGATATTGAAGGCGATGCCGATCGGTAAATTCCCGGGCGTCGGCAGGGTGACCGAGGAAAAGATGAAATCACTGAAAATCAACACGGGTGAAGACCTCTACAACTGGTCGGAAGCCGACCTCGTACGCGAGTTCGGCAAGAGGGGAACGTCCCTGTACCAGAAAGCGCGTGGAATCGGCACAAATGAACTGAGTGTCGGCCGGGTGAGGAAGTCAGTGGGCAAAGAGACGACTTTTGATCATGATATGAACGAGGATGAATACATCCTGAAAGTGCTTGAGGCACTGAGCCATAAAGTCAGTGATAACCTGGACAGGCGGCAGTTCGCCGGTAGGGTGGTGACGGTCAAGCTGAAAACCCATGATTACAGGACACATACGAAACAGATGATGACCACCAATCCGATATTCACAGGCGGGGAGATTTTTCATTATGCATACAATCTGTACCATGAAGTGAAGCAGCCTGAAGAACCGATCCGTCTGATCGGGGTCACGGTCTCCCATCTTGAAGAGAGAAGTTACCGTAATTTGACGATATATGATTTTTTATAATAGTATGGATTTAATCAAAATTTAAAAGGAAGACAAGTGGCTTATGATAATTAAAACAGAAGAAGAAATGAAAGCGTTGGAAGAAATTGGAGAAATATGCGGAAGAGTTTTGAAGGCGGCCGTCGACTATACGGAAGTCGGCATGACGACAAAGGAGATCGACGAGGAAGCGGGACGCCTGCTTGCGGAGTACGGGGCGGAGAGTGCGCCGATCAGCGAGTATGATTTTCCGGGGTATACATGCATCAGTGTGAACGAAGAAGTCGCACACGGCATCCCGGGTTCACGCATACTGAAGGACGGGGACATCGTGAACATCGATGTCAGCGCCAAGAAGAACGGGTATTTCGCAGATACGGGTGTTTCATTCGTAGTGGGGGAGACGGATGATCCTTTGAAGCAGAAAGTCGTCGATGTATGTGAAATGGCATTCGAGGCAGCGATGGAAAAGGTGAGGGTCGGCGGCAAAGTGAGCCAGATCGGCCGTGCAGTGCACAATACCGCACGTCAGAACGGTCTCACGGTCATCCGCAACCTGACCGGGCACGGGGTGGGCCAGAGCCTGCACGATTCCCCACAGCACATCATGAACTACTATGAAGCATCCAAAAAGGACATTTTGAAAGAAGGCATGGTCATTGCGGTCGAGCCCTTTATTTCCTCCAGGGCGGGCCTCGTCACGGAAGGCAAGAACGACTGGGCATTCGAAACGAAGGATGGAAGCTACGTCGCCCAGAAAGAACATACTGTCGTCGTGACTAAAGACGGCCCGAAGTTCCTCACGAAAATCGAAGACTGATATCCGATTGGAGATCCGGCAGCGGAGCGCACCTGCTCATTCACTGCCGGGTTTTTGTATGGGAGAGCAGCATTTGCCTCAGCCTGCTCACTCGAGTGGGATTTCAGGTGTAAGTGAGCAGCATTTGCCTCAGCCTGCTCACTAAATAAAAACCCGGGCGCGAAGAGCGGGAGGCTCTCCCGTGCCCGGGTTTTATTCTGAAAAATCATCATAGATAAAAATATATCGCCTGATAACCATAATAAAATGATGCAAGTGCGAGCAGGCTGAAGATGAAATTCTCCACCGTGCTCCCGGTTTTTGTAGTGATGGGGAACCTGACCCTGAAGTCGATCGGGAAGAAAAGCTGGATGCCCCGCCTGGTCCCCATATCCAATATGTAATGGCTCGCCATGCCCACGATGATGCCGGCAGTGACTGCGTCAAACGGTACAAATGCCTTCAGCACGAAGGCCATTGCGACGAGGAACATCAGGCTGTGTGTAAACGCGCGGTGCCCGAATACCAGATTGACGAACCTTGACGTGATCGGCATTTTTCTGCCGATTTTACTGCCGCTGTGACAGATGTCGGGGATCAGGGCGCCCACGATCCCTGCACCGCTCAGAATGATCGGGTCCATCCCTGAAACATAGGCATAAGCAAGACCTGCTGCAATGCCGCCTGCGATATGTGTTTTCCCTGTCATGCTTTTCCCTCCTCAATTTATATATGATACCATTAAATGTATAATTATTTCATCTTATATGTGAAATGATTACATTTATTATGAAATTTTAAATCATTTTAATATGAAACTCTGAGGAATATGGTATGTTAATAGCGAATTGAAAAATTAAAAACCAGGAGGAGGATGAAAATGCCGGGAACAAGAAGAGACAATATCGCTCCGGGAAAGGCAGTCAGAGTCGTACAGAAACAGGACCAGAGGTCCGGGAAGCTGACCGAAGGGGTGGTCGCAAGGATCCTTACGAATTCTGCGACGCATCCCCACGGCATCAAAGTGAAGCTCGAAGACGGGACAGTGGGCAGAGTCAAGGAGATACTGGACTGAGTCACCCATCCGTGAGCCAGTTGGAGAACGACAGGAGATCGGGGAAGTGGAAATCCGCACCCGTTCTCCTTTTTTCATCCTGTCCGATGAAGACGGTCCGGGCGCCGGCATTTGTGCCCGCCTGAATATCAGGTTCACGGTCGCCGACCATGAAGCTTGGGGCCAAATCGATGTCATGTTTTTCAGCGAGATCAAGGATCATGGCGGGGGCGGGTTTCCTGCACCGGCTGTGTGTGCCGGGTCTGTCGGGACAGTATGCGATGTCATCCACCCGGGCACCGTATGATCCCAGATCATCTACCATTTTCCCATGCACCTCACGCAGCGCCCTCTCCGACATGAAACCAAGGCCGACACCGCCCTGATTGGTCACCACGAAGACTTTATAGCCTGCATCATTCAATTTCCTTATCGCCGCCCCCACGCCCTCCAGCAGATGGAAATCATCCGGGCTATTGACAAATTTCACCCGTTTGCTCAAAACCTCATTGATTACGCCGTCACGGTCCAAAAATACCGCTTCATGCATTGGGAACACACTCCTTATCAAAAATCACCACCCCCACGCAGGGAGCGGTGATGATTATTATTCTTCCGGACTCTGGGCATCACCCGGTCTCGGGAAGTCTGCACCGCCGAATAAACGGCCATCATGGGCCTGGTCGATCATTATGGCCTGCACGTCGCCTATCCTCGTATCGGCACCTTCTTCCCTGAATGACTGGTCGAATTCATAGCCGAGGTCTGCGAGTATTTCAAGTACGTCATCCTCCACACCGTCCTCCCACTGATCGTCAAGATCCGGCGTGACATAGACGCGGGGGTCTTTGATGGCTTCGTCGATCGGCATCTTGTAATCGATGACGTTGACGATGGTCTGCACGACGGATGCGATGATCGTCGCCGCCCCGGGAGAACCGAGCGTAAAGAACGGTTTGCCGTCATGGAACAGGATGGTGGGTGATTTCGAACTTTTTGGATATTTGTTGCCGTTCGGCTCATTCACGCTGCCGGGTTCCGGAGAAAAGTCGGTCAGGTGGTTGTTCAGTATGAAACCGTAACCGGGGACCATGATGCCAGAGCCGTAGATGCGTTCAATGGAAGTGGTGCATGCAGCCACATTCCCCCACTGGTCGACGGCGGTGTAATGAGTGGTCTCCATTCCTTCCTTACCTGATGGTTCCCCCTGTTCACGGTCGCTGTGGCCTGCTTTTTGATAATTCCATGGATCGCCTGCTTTTTTTGTCTCTGCTTTCCTTTCGATGGAAAGCTGTTCCAGCCGCTCCTTGATATAGTCTTCATGGAGGACGCCATCGAGCGGTGCAGGGGTGAAGTTGGTGTCTTCGATATGGACATTGTCATCTGCGAGAGCGAGCTGCAGCGTCTGGGCCATCAGGTGGTATTTTTCCACGGAATGCGGATTATACTGTGAAATATCCACCTGCTCCAGAATCTTCAGCTGCATGGCCACACCGATACCGCCGGCACTCGGGGGCACAGGCAGTGCGATGTCGAATCCCTTGTAATTCGTCCACAGCGGTTCATCGACGATGACTTCATAATTGAGCAGGTCCTGATGCGTCATGATGCCGCCGTGATCTTTGACCGCCTTGATGATCGCATCTGCGATTTCGCCTTCATAAACATCATCGAATCCCTTGTCCCTGATGATTTTAAGTGTACGGGCAAGCTCAGGCTGCCTGAGGGTGTCTCCCTCTTTAAGGTGTGTGCCGCCGGGCATGAACTTCTTCCGGGCCTCTTCATGGAGCCGGTGATCGAACAGCTCAAGCGTCCGCTCCATAAGGGCGTGGACTTTGTAGTCCGATTCCGCCAGGCGGATTGCAGGGTCGATCAACGTTTTCAACGGGAGCGTCGCATAATTTTCATGAAGGTGTTTCAAACCTTTCATGATGCTTGGTATACCGACGGCCGTCCCGTGCGTGGAACGCTCATCGAAAGGGATCTCGTCGCCGTTTTCATCCACGAAAGTTTCCGGCGTCATGGCGGCGGGTGCCTTCGGGTGGGCATTGACCATCTTGGTTTCATTCTTTTCAGCGTCATAGCACATCAGGAAGCCGCCTGAACCGACACCTGTATTCATACCTTCGACGACCGAAAGTGCAAGCTGGACCGCGATGACCGCATCGAAGGCATTACCCCCTTTCTTCAGCATCTCGTTGCCGGCTTCGGTCGCTTCCTTGACGGCACTTGAAACCATCCCATAACGGCCCGTATCACCTTTCATGTCCTCATCGGGTTCTATATATTCCTGTACCCCAAAAATTTCCTCTATATTTGCCATTCATATGTCACTCCTAAGTCTGTATTTGATTAAGATACATATTTATAACCTTCATCGGTAAGTTTAAAACGCGGAGGGGAGGGAATAGAGTGAATTTGTGCCCTCACTTTATAAAAACGGCACCTTGCATAAGGTGCCGTTCGTTCATTCAATCTAATTTTCATAACCGTCGACGACAAGGTCGACCTTGCCGTTTTCAGGGTCGATCACAAGGCCGTGGACGGGCACACTGTTGTCGAATAAAGGATGTTCATAAACTTTGCGCACACTTTCCTTGACGCTGTCCTCGACGGATTCGAACCCTTTCAGCCATGATTTGATATCTATCTTGGAGTGTTCCAGCACCTCGAATGTGTTATCCGGAATACCGCGCTTTTTCATTTCCTTAATCATCGGCTCGGGCTTCAGTGCGCCGAAACCGCAGTCATGGTGCCCCATGATGACCACTTCTTCCACGCCAAGCATATATACCGCAACAAGGATGCTCCGCACTGTACTGCCGTAAGGGTGGGATATGACGGCACCGGCATTCTGTATATGCTTGATATCTCCGTTTTTCAGCCCCAGTGATTTGAATGACATTTCAGTCAGCCTCGTATCCATACAGGATACGAGGACCATTTTCTTTTTAGGCGATTTGGCTGAAACATAAGTCTTGTATTCTTCGTTTTCAACGAAAGTTTTGTTATAGTCGAGCAGTTCATATAATAATGGCATTTTAAGTCGTTCCTTCCGCTTTTGTTGTATCTTCTGTTGCCTTTTCCTCTTTTTCTTCATTCTTGACTTGTTTCTTATGCATGATTGCATTGATCTGTGCACCCAAAATGATGATGATGCCTGTAATGAACAACCATAACAGCAGTATGATCACACCGGCGAGGCTGCCGTATGTCGCCGAATAGTTCCCGAAGTTCGAGACGTAGAAACCGAAGCCCCATGAAGCGATGAGGAATGCTGCGGTTGTAAACAGGGTGCCTGGTATTACGGACTTGATAGTGACCTTGATGTTTGGTGCAGACACATACATGATCAGGAATACCACGAAGACCAGCAGAACAGGCAGGATGCTCCTCACGAGGTTCCAGAGAGTCGAGAATTCTTCATCAAGGCCGATCACGCCGAACATCAGGTTACCGATCTGTCCGCCGAATACGATGAGGACGAATGTAAGTAAAACTGATAGCGTCAGAATGATTGTGAAAAATATTGAAAGGCTTTTCGCGATGATGAAGTTACGGCTGTCTTCCACATCATAGGCGACATTGAATGCATTCATCAGGGCGGTCATACCGTTGGAGGCTGCCCACAGTGTCGCAATCAGACCGAATGAGAGCAGTCCGCCGGTTGATTCGGCCATGACTTCGTCGATGATGCCGGTCAGCATGCCGGAGATTTCAGCCGGTGCGTAATCTTCGATGAACCCTGTGATGGTCGCCTGGTCGATGTTGAATAAAGGGACCAGTGTCAGCAGGAAGATCAACAGCGGGAATATGGCCAGCATGAAATAATATGCGAGCTGTGCGGCCATCCCCGTCGTGTTGTCCTTCGAGAACTGGAACATCAATCTTTGGAAGAAGTTCGGATCCTCTTTCACCTTTGCAGGTTTGTTGATCTTCGATACATACAGCTCTTCATCGTCTTTCTTGGGTTCTTTTGATTTGAAACGAGCAGTTTCCACGAATGTTTCATCATGTTTGTTCTTTCCGGACTTTCCATTTTTCTTCTTCTCAGACTCTTCTTTGATCTGTGACAGGTATTTTGAATTCTTGCTGTCCTTCTTTGACATACATACACCTCATTCGTAAGAAAAGGACCAACATGAGTCAGTCCTTTAAGTATTTGGAATTCATTGCGATTTCTTCTGTTCGCGCTTCTCCATCAATGTATCTTTTGCATCCATGATCTGTTTCTCAAGCTCGGGGTTTTCCCGTCTGATCTGTTCGACAGTGTCTTTCCAGAACATGATCTCATCTTTCAGATGGTCGAACTTGGAAGAGCCGCCGGAACTGCTCTGTAATTTATCTTTTGCTTCTTCAGGATGCTTGGCATAATACCCGAGCTCCTTGCCGCTGCTCATCACCGTATTGCGCGTGTTTTTGTCGATCAGACTGACAAGTGCGCCGATGCCGGCACCGATTAGAATTGCTGGAATCAATTTGTTCTTCATAATGTCATTCTCCTTTAAGCTATTTATAGTTGATATATCCATTTTGAATGGAATATAAACTTATATACAAAATATAATAATCTTTTTATTTATAATACTCAACCTTGGTATTCTTTGTTACTATGTATTTATGTTTAAACTGACAAGGAGGCGGAAGAGCCGTGGATAAGGAAACGATGTTGAAGGAAATCGAATCTAAATTGAAGGTCGTCAATAAAGGGGTGCTCAACCCGGAGGATTTCAGTGATGATCATAAGGAAGAAATAGAGGAATACCACAAGATGGTGACGACCAGGAATGAAATCAGTCCGATGGAGCAGTCTGCGATACTTGAGGAACTGTCCAAACTGAGAAAATAAATTCAAATAAAGGGGCTTTTTGAATGTCGAAATTAGAGAAATATGCATCACTCCTCGTCGAAGTCGGACTGAATGTCCAAAAGGGCCAGCGTGTGAGCATCAATGCTTCTGCGGATGCACTGCCGCTTGTGCGCCTGGTGACTGAAAAAGCTTACGGTAAAGGCGCAAAAGACGTGAACATCAATTTGAAGGATGACAGGCTGACGCAGCTCCATGCACACAATAAGGACGTCCTGGAATATGCGGAAGTGCCGCAATGGGTCATCGATCAGCGCATGTTTTATTCGGATGAGAAAGCGGCTTTCCTGAGCATCACTTCTTCTTCACCCGAGCTGTTGAAGGGCGTGGATCAGGAGAAGTTGAAAAGTATGCAGATCGCATACGGCAACGCTTTCAAGGAGTATTCCAACCGTATCCAGTCCGACTACCACAGCTGGTGTGTGGCAGGGTATCCTTCGGTGGAGTGGGCGAAGCTCGTTTTCCCAGACAAAGCGGAGGACGCGGCTGTGGATGCACTGCTTGAACTCATCTTCTACACCATGAGGATCAACCATGAAGATCCTGTAGAGGCATGGCTGGAACTGGATGCATCTCTCCATGAGAAGGTGGATATCTTGAATGAAAAGCATTTCCACGCCCTGAGGTATGAAGGGCCGGGCACGGATTTCACTATGGAACTGCCTGAGAAACATCTTTGGGCGGGCGCCTCAAGTGTGAACTCCGAGGGTGTGCGCTTCATGGCGAACATGCCGACTGAAGAAGTCTTCACCGCCCCGAAGAAGGACGGTGTGAACGGCTGCGTATCGAACACTAAGCCGCTGAGCTATGGCGGCAACATCATCGACGGCTTCAAACTGACTTTCAAAGACGGCAAAGTCGTGGATTACGAAGCGGAGCAGGGCTATGACGTACTCAAAAATCTGCTTGAGACGGACGACGGTGCGCAGTATCTGGGTGAGGTGGCCCTCGTGCCGGACGACTCCCCGATTTCGAACACCGGCACACTTTTCTTCAATACGTTGTTCGATGAAAATGCCTCGTGCCATATTGCACTCGGCAGCGCCTATGGATTCAGCATCGACGGCGGCAAGGATATGTCTCGCGGAGAACTCACCGAAGCCGGGCTCAACGACTCGATCACCCACGTCGATTTCATGATCGGCAGTGCTGACCTTAATATATACGGCGTCGATTCGGAAGGCGCAGAGATACCGATATTTATAAAAGGCAACTGGGCAATTTAAAATACTGTTCACTAAAAGTGCTACTTTGTGATAAAATGTAGTAGATAAGGATTACTGATCACTTTTATAGGAGGGCTTTCATGAGCTATGCAATGATGTTACTCGTAGTGATAGCATTTGTTTTTGCTATACTGGGATTCTCAGCAATAATGGGTTATTTCCTGATGCAGGCATTCCCCACCAAATCATCCAGGGAAGTGGATTCACCCGAGGAAGCTTTGAATAGAAAAATATAAAATATTCAAATAAGAGGGGAGAGGAGGATTCAGGTTCTCCTCTCTTTTTGGATTGTTTGACTTAAAAGAGGCGGTGGCAATGATTAAAATTGATAAAGTTTCAAAAAAGAAGAATGGTCTGTATGACGTGCATCTGTCAAACGGTGACAAGATGACTGTACATGAGGAATCATTGGTCAGGCACCGCCTGCTCAGCGGCAGGGAGCTCACAGAAGAAGAATTGAAAGATGTTTATGAAAGTATACAGTATGATCAGGCTTATGTGGGTGCACTGAAGTACATCAGCTATAAACTGCGGTCCCACCATGAAATCAGGGATTACCTGGGTGAAGAGTATGAAACATACATCATCGATGATGTGGTGGGCCGTCTGATGGATGAAAATTACATCAATGATGAAATGTATGCTGAGGCGCTTAAGAACACCATGCTGAACACTTCCGACAAAGGGCCCGGCCTGCTTGAGCGGGAACTTAAGAAACACCGCATCGAGGAAGATATCATCTTCACAAAGACGGCCGCTTTCAGTGATGCGGTGGACAGTGAACGTATGAACAAGCTGAAGCAGAAAGAGCTTAAGAGGTATAAAGGCTCGAACCGTCATTTTTCAATGAAGCTTCAGGAAAAATTGATGACCAAGGGTTATTATAAGGAACATTTCGAACTGATCGATTTCGATGATGACTTCGATGAAACGCCCTTTTTTGAACGTGAATTCGATAAACTCTACAAAAGGTATAAGAAGAAGTACGAAGGCTTTGAGCTGAAGCAGAAAGTGACTGAAGCACTGCTCAGGAAAGGCTATGCATACGATTTGATCCAGGAAAAATTAGGTGGGATGACAGATGAAACCATTGGGTAGCATGACCAGACGTGAAATAGAGGCATATATTGCAGAAAAGCGTGAAGCCATGAGGAAAGCCGAGATGCTCGGTGTTGAAAATGAGTACAGGGTCAACGAACGGCAGGTGCTGATCGCCGAAAGTCATCTGATAGATTTGAGCCAGATTGAAAAGGGTAAGATTTATAAGCTTGTAAGTAATGAAGATCATTATTTCAAGGTGGAATATATCAAAGGTGTTTTTGCATGGGGCTTCTTCATCGGCGGCAATGAGAGCGAGACGGGCATCCCTGTAAGTATGCTCCAGTTGAAGCGGAATGGTTAGACTATGCAGGACATAATTTTACTGAGGGGGCAGGACCTCTCATATGCCAAAGAACCGGCACGCTTAAGGAACAGGATGCTGTCGAAAGAAGAATCTCTGCTGATCAAGGATGTGTCCTTCACGTTATACCGCGGGGAAGTCCTCGGGGTGCTCGGCGAATATGAAACACTTTATTATTTGAAAGACATGATCACCGGGACGGTCGATCCGAAAGCCGGAAGGGTGAAGTCGGACGCGGTCGTTGCGGCCCTGGATGTGATGGATCATGTCCATAACCGGCACAGTACATCACGCTTCCTGATTGAACTTTACAATGAGTACATGAAGCCGGAAGCAGTTTCGGGAGCGCTGGAAACGCTGGGGAAAAAAGTTTTCATGAAACGGATATGGAACCGGCGCATCAGCAGCCTGACGCGAGGTGAAATCGCCGCCCTGCTTGTCGAGGCTTCGGTACATATAGAAGCGGATGCCTTCATCTTCTGCAATATGAGCAGCCACCTGACAGGAGCAAATGAAGCCCGCTTCAAAGAAATCATTTCGGGTTTGGAACAGCAGGAGAAGGGCGTCATGCTCCTTGAGACGGATATTGGGACCATCCAGGGACTGTCGAATTACTTCATATGGCTGAGCTACGGCCAGAAGCGCTATGACGGCGGGGTGCAAAAGGGCGTGGGCAGGTATAATAAATATCTGAAAGAGAAGAGCCAGATCAAAAACACCGACGAAGAGGCCCTGTTCGATCTGGAGTGGAAGAGGCGCATATCCGAATATGCACATTACAAACATAACATGCAGCGGCTCAGCAAGAAGCAGACTTCGTTGATCGACAGGCTGAGCATCAGGAGGATCATCGTTTCTTTCGTCCTGCTCTTCATCATGATGACCGCTTCCACGGCCATCTTCATGGACATCAATTTTACAGGCGCAGAAGAAACCGTGGAACGGCAGACGGTGCCTGCGATGGAGGCGGAGACGCCTGCATCTTTTTCATACGGCTTCATCACAGCTGATGGCATGGACTTTGGCGGGCAGACGGTGCCGTACATGTCGATGGTGGATGTGACCGGCACCGGTGACGGCACGTATACTGTACTTTTTGATGGTGCAGAGTATCAGGTGCCTCAGGAGGAGCTCCTCCACTTCAATCCGGCAAGCCTGTACACTGAAACCACCTTCGAAGATCTGCTCCCTTACACATCAGATTCATTTGCGGACAGCAATCAATTCTACACGGTGAGGATGAACCGCAGTGCTGAAGATGTCGTTGAAGAGCTGAATCTCGAGGCGGATCAATACCGGGGAACGGTGCCGGGGTTCCCGATCACTTACCATTTCAGGAATGACCGGGTGTTCGCACTCGAGTTTCCTGCCGAGGACACAGGTGCGCTCCTTGAGGAATATGACCTGTCGAATGAAGAACAGATCTTCAGGGTGCAGGACGGTTATATGGTTCTGGACGGCGCAAACGACAGATGGCTGTATGTTGGCAGGTGAGGAGAATATGATGAAAAAGAAGATTAACTATTTGTCCCGTGAATTTTTCCGTCAGGTCGAGGAATTCAAAACTCATAACCTGACCCCGTTGCTGATGTATCTCATTTGTGCAGTATTTCTGCTGGCAGGTGTACTGACACTGTCGTATGCTGACATCATCCGATACCTCTATCTCGTCATCGGATTGATGGCGGCCGTCTGGCTTTTCAGCATGGTCGTGCTGAACCGCAACATCCTGTTCATCAAAGATTCGGTCGTGAAAATCAGATATGTACCGATCTTCTACAGGATCATGCCGGTGATCTTGTTCCAGACGTTCACATTCACAATATTCGTCACGGTGAACGCTTCGATCGTCGCTTTATCGGTGAATGACTGGATGGTCAATTTCTTCACGATGCTCTACTATATCGTGCTCGGGGTGCTCCTGATCATCCCCTTCATATTATTTTACCTGTTCGTGAATTCACCGGACTACCGATTCAATGTGGCGGTGTTCGTTGTACTTATACTGGTCATCCCGATCATTTATCTGCCTGAACAGCTGTCGTCAGGACTGGAAAGCATGCTCAGCCTGAACCCTTTTTACTATGTGGTGAACGGGCTGCAGACCAATGCGGTCAATATTGCATGGAATATCAACCGTCTGCCGCATGATGTGCTGTTCTTTTCCCAGATGGCACTTTTGTATCTTTGGGTCTTCAAGCTCTATGACAAGATGAAATTTTCATTTTATGACTTCAATAAAAAGCATCAGACAAGACGGAATGTGGAATAATCAACTGGATACCAATGGGCTCATATATAAAAAAGACAGGCGGGACGCCTGTCTTTTTATCATGATTCCAGCAGTTTCCTCTGAAGTTTCTCTTCAGAGAACACCCATCCGGTATAACTGCTGATGATTTCATAATTCTTCTTATCCAGGTGCATGATGCACACGAATGGATAGTGGCCTTCCTTTAGATATCTGAGGTCGATGTACCGCACTTCGAAAGTGTCGGCATCGAGTGACTTCATTTCGTACCGGTAAATGGAGGAGAAAAAGGTGAATGCTTTGTAGTTCTTATCATGCTTGATCGCCATGAAAATCTTATTTGGTAATTTGTCTTCCCGGTTGAATCTGTCGTAAAAGATGATATTACTTTTAAAGCTGCGGCCGACATAATACGCCTTATCGGTGACGGCGACGATCCGCCATTGATTGAAATGGATGGTCGGCATGACGAATGTCCGGACGATGTTGTCGTTCGGCAGCTGCTGGGTGACTTTTTCCACCAGGAAACGCTGCATGAAATGTCTCGTGATATAATAAAGGGTCAGGAGCACGTACATCACGAAGAACAGCATGACCGGGTCGAAGCCCACAAACCACAGGACGAAATAAAAAGCATGGACGACGATTATCGGCACATCCACCGTATTTATGATGCCAAGCTGAATCCACGTGTTATCAAGCGGCCGGAGGGCCTGGGTGCCGTAGGAGTTGAATATATCCACGAACACATGCAGGAAGACCGCAAGCTGGACCCATAAATATGTACTGCCAGGCGGCAGCCCGAAAGCCAGGTGTGCAATCACCGTGAGCAGCACGGGCCAGATGAGGAATGTGAATGGCAGCGAATGTGTGATGCCGCGGTGATGGGTGATATACACTGCGTTATTCTTCATCTTCATTACAGTATCTATATCAGGAACCAGGGATGCACCTACCATTGTGACGATAAAGCCCGTCGAGACCGCATCGATGTTCGGATCGACCGTAGCCAGACCGACAAGTGTACCGCCCATTAAAGTATGTGTAAGAGTATCCATAGTTCTGCCTCCAGTCAGTATGATATCATTGTAGGATAAAAATTAATTAGGTAAAGGAAAATCAGTATGTTACAGCCAGCGACATTCAATAATAACCTGTTGGAGTGGTATCACTCAAATAAAAGGGATCTGCCCTGGCGCAGGACGGACGACCCGTATAAGATATGGCTGAGTGAGGTCATGCTGCAACAAACTCAAGTCATTACTGTTATTCCCTATTTCGAGAAATTTATAACAAAATATCCGACACTTTCCGACCTTGCCGGCGCAGACGAGCAGTCTTTGCTCAAGGACTGGGAAGGGCTGGGATATTATAACAGGATACGCAATTTTCACAGTGCAATCAAGGAAGTCGAAGAAAATTACGGCGGGCGGGTCACGGATGACCCGGATGAATTCTTCAAGCTGAAGGGCGTCGGCCCTTATATCGGCGGCGCAGTGCAGAGCATCGCCTTCAATCATCTGCTCGCAGCGGTCGACGGCAATGTGCTCAGGGTCATGGCGCGGCTCAACGCGGACGCGAGGGATACGACGAAAGCGAGTGTACAGAAATCCGTCAAAGCGGACATCGAGTCGATGATCCCGCTTGAAGCGGGGGACTTCAACCAGGCGCTGATGGAACTCGGTGCGACGATCTGTACACCGCGGACGCCGAAATGCATCCTCTGCCCCGTCCAGCAGCATTGTGAGGCTTTCAAATACAACACGGTGCATGACTATCCCGTGAAGAAAAAAAAGCCGAAGAAAAAAGAAGAGTATTACAATGTATACTTCCTCCAGAATGACAGGGACGAAATTTATCTCTATAAGCAGGAGGGGGACTTGTTGAAAGGCATGTATGAACTGCCGAAATTCGATGTGGACACCAGCATGGAGAACATTGAAGATGCGCTCGGGGTGGAACTGGATCATAAAAAGATATACATCGGCAGTGAAAAGCATATCTTCACACATAAAGTCTGGTACATGGAAGGTTATCTGCTTCATACGACTTCTTCAAATGAACACTTCATACCGATCGGGGAAGTGCAGAATGTGCCCATGAGCATGGCGATGAAAAAGATTTTCAGGAAATTCATTGCAGAAGAAACGGGCGGACTGTAAAGTCCGGATCCATGTGCTATAATATATAAGTATTAACTCCAGAGGTGGTGTGGAATATGGGTGTAGAGTCCATACCAAAAGAAGGCAACAAAGTGAGAATCCAAAGTTACAAGCATGATGGATCCATCCACCGTGTCTGGTCCGAAACGACGATCCTGAAAGGCACGGATCATGTGGTGATCGGCGGAAACAACCGTACACTGGTCACGGAAAGTGATGGCAGGACATGGGTGACGCGGGAGCCCGCCATCGTGTATTTTCATACGGATTACTGGTTCAATGTGATATGCATGTTCCGCGAGGACGGCGTTTATTACTACTGCAACTTATCTTCACCGTATCTTTATGATGGGGAAGCGATCAAGTACATCGACTATGATCTGGACATAAAAGTGTATCCGGACGGCAAATACCATCTGCTCGATGAAGATGAATACCATCTCCACAAGGAGCGCATGAATTATTCAGAGGATATCGATGCGATTTTGAAAAGGAATGTGGATCTGCTCCAGCAGTGGATAGAACGTAAAAAAGGTCCGTTTGCACCCGATTTCATAAAAGTGTGGCAACATCGCTTCAATAATGATTTTAAATCATACTAAACCAATCAACCAAGTTGATTGGTTTTTCGAGTGCATAAGGAGGGTTGTTCTTGATCAGAAGATATTTGAAGTTTGTAAGGCCATACATGTGGCTGATCTTCCTGACCATCATCATCGGTATACTTAAATTCGGCATCCCGCTTCTCATCCCGCTTTTAATCAGGTATACAATCGATGACATCATCATGCCCGAAGGCCTCGGCACGGACGAGCGCATGACGATGCTCATTCAGATCCTGCTCGTATTCGCCTTCATTTTCATCATAATAAGGCCGCCGGTCGAGTATTTCAGGCAATATCTCGCACAGTGGACGAGCAATAAGATACTGTATGACATCCGTAAGAAATTATACGGTCATCTGCAGATGCTGAGTGCAAAATATTATTCGAACAATAAAGTGGGCGAAATCATTTCGCGTGTCATCAACGATGTTGAACAGACCAAAGATTTCATCATGACCGGTCTGATGAACATATGGCTGGACCTTGCAACGATACTGATTGCCCTTGCAATCATGTTCAGCCTGCACGGACAGCTGACGCTCGTCGCGATGATCATATTCCCGTTCTACATCTTCGGCGTATGGTTCTTCTTCGGAAGGCTGCGCAAATTCACGCGCAGACGCTCACAGGCGCTGGCGGAAGTGCAGGGTTACCTGCATGAAAGGATCCAGGGCATCAATGTCATCAAGAGTTTCGCGGTGGAGAAGAAGGAAGCCGGACGGTTCAATGACAGGAACAGCAACTTCCTCGATAAGGCGACGACCCATGCGAAGTGGACGGCGCGCAGTTTCATGGTGGTCAACACCATCACCGATATCGGGCCGCTGCTCGTGATCGGCTTTGGTGCATACCAGGTGATCCAGGGCAACCTGACCGTCGGTACGCTCGCGGCATTCATCGCCTACCTCGATCTGCTGTACGGGCCGCTGCGCCGGCTCGTATCATCATCGACGGCACTGACACAGAGCATCGCATCGATGGACCGTGTGTTCCAGCTGTTCGATGAGAAGTATGATGTGACGGATAAGAAGGATGCCGCAGAACTGGAAGGGACAGATGGAAACATCAGACTCAATAATGCCGGTTTCAGATATACCGCGGAAGGCAGGCAGGTCCTGAACAATCTGAACCTTGACATCAACAGTGGTGAGACCGTCGCCTTCGTCGGCATGAGCGGCGGCGGCAAGTCGACCCTCGTGAACCTCATACCAAGGTTCTATGACGTCACCGAAGGCAGCATCACCCTGGATGGTACGGACATCAGGGACTTCACGGTGTCATCCTTAAGGAACCAGATCGGCATCGTCATGCAGGAGAACATCCTCTTCTCGGAAACGGTCAGGGAGAACATCCTCCTTGCCCGGCCAAATGCAACGGATGAAGAAGTCGTCGAAGCGGCGAAACATGCCAACGCACATGATTTCATCATGATGCTTGAAGACGGTTATGACACCCAGGTCGGTGAACGCGGCGTCAAACTGTCGGGCGGTCAGAAACAGCGTATCGCGATTGCCAGGGTATTCCTTAAAAATCCGCCGATCCTGATACTGGATGAGGCGACCAGTGCACTCGACCTGGAAAGTGAAAGCATCATCCAGGATACGCTGCTGAAGTTATCCGCCGAACGTACCACCGTCATCGTCGCCCACAGGTTATCGACAGTGACACATGCAGATAAGATCCATGTGATCAGTGACGGAGTGGTGGTTGAATCCGGTACGCATACAGAGCTGATGCGCAGGCAGGGTGAGTACTACGATCTTTACAGCATTCAGAATTTATAAGGTGATATATTATGGAAGATAAATTTCAGTCCGACGTGGATATCGGATTTTTAAAAAAGGAGACGCTGCATGCGGCAAAACAACTGCTGGGCCTTGAAGTCGTGACGCGGGTCGGGGGTGAAGTGACCAGCGGTTACATCACCGAAGTGGAAGCCTACCTCGGCGTCGGGGATAAAGCCGCCCATACATTCGGCGGCAGGAGGAACAGGAAAAATGAAATGATGTACCGGCCGTACGGCCATGTATATGTTTATACCATGCACGGGCACCACTGCATGAACTTCCTCACCAGGGGGAATGAGCCGGAAGGGGTTTTAATCCGTGCAGTCGAACCCCGTCTGGGCATCGATGTGATGAAGGAGCGGCGCGGCCGTGAAATCAATCTTACCGACGGGCCCGGAAAACTCACACAGTCGCTCGGCATTACACGGAGCGCACATAACGGCATGATGCTGAACAACGAGGTCCTGATCCTGAGGCACGGCAGAGCGCCTGGAAATATTCTGGCGACGCCTAGGATCGGCATCGATAATAAGGAAGAAGCCGCGGACTACCTGTACAGGTTCATCGTCGAAGGCAATCCGCACATCAGCAGGTTCAAAGGCAGGGCTGCTGAAAATCATGGCTGGAAGTGATGGAAGAGCTGAAACCTCTAAGGAGGTTTCAGCTCTTTTTTTAATGCATCATCCTGTTTGCGAAGGCGGTGAATTCATTTTTCAGCCGGTTGTATAATTCATCGACAAAAATCTTGTCATTGGTGGAAAGGATGCTTGCATAGAGAGGCTGCCTGACATTCAGGTGTTCGAGGGTGTGGATGGTGAAGTTGGGATAGTAATGTTTCAGGATCCTGCACTCCTCATGAGTGAGTATTGCAATATAAGGATGATGGATCAGAAGGTGCTGTATGATGGCGATATCATTCATGTTCAGGAGCGTGGCATTCCTGAACTGGCTTTTCATATCCAGCACGGGATCCATTGTCAGCATGGTGAAATCCTCCAGTTCATTCATGGAGGCTTTCACCGGCAGGTTGACCTTACCGCCCCCGCGGAATATATAATAGTAGCTTTGATCAAACAGCAATGCGCTTTTGATGTTCCTGCTTTGGAACCTTTGCGTCGAAATCGCGATGTCGAGCGATTTTCCGTTCAGTTTCTCTTCTATGGTATTTTCGTCAAGGGACTCAATATTGAAATCAACATCGGTATGTTTTTTCAGTACGTCTTGAAAAGTATGCAGGATTTTCGAGGTCATGTCGGATTTGGTGATATGGATGTTCATGGATTGAGTGCTCTTCAATCTGTTCTCGGTGATCTTTGCCTTCGTCCTGTCCACGATCTCAAGTATTTTCACTGCATCTTCATAAAAATCCCTGCCGTCCTCAGTAAGTATGATATTTCTGCCTTCCCGTCTGAACAGCCGGATGCCAAGGTCGCTTTCAAGCAGGCTGATCTGTCTGGAAAGGGCGGACTGGGCGACGTTGAGCACAGCTGAAGCTTCCGTCATATGCTGAAGCCGGGCCGTTTCAGTAAAATATATCAACTGTCTGATTTCCATAAATCCACAACCTATCTCTTTTTGATATCAATATTATATCATTGATATATTGATTGTATAGAATAATATATGGATAATATTAACTTATAGAAATATTCTGAAGTAGAGGTGACTCGAATGAGCTTATTCCAGAAAGTGAAAAAGCACGGCCTGTACGATGCCGCAAATGAACATGACGCATGCGGCATCGGATTTTATGCAAATATGGACAACCAAAGATCGCACGATATCGTGCTGAAATCACTAGAAATGCTGGTCAGACTGGACCACAGGGGCGGCATCGGATCTGACGGCATGACAGGGGACGGGGCCGGAATCATGACGGAGATCCCGCATGATCTGCTGAAAGAGGCGTACCCGGGCATCCCGGACTTCAGCCGTTACTCGGTGGGGATGTATATGCTCGATCACGGGGCATCTTCTGATGAATTCAAGGAGACCGTGCGCGACACCCTTGCGGGGGAGGGCCATCAGCTGATCGCCTTCCGCGATGTGCCGGTGGATGAAACGGTGGTCGCGGATATCGTCTTGGAGGACCTGCCACAGTTCATCCAGGTGATCACAGACTGCCACGAACCGCTCGATTTATATTATTTAAGGAAGATGATTGAACAGAACTTGAATGAAAGGCTGGTCGAACACTACGTCTCTTCGTTCTCGAATGAAACGATCGTGTATAAAGGCTGGCTCCGTGCAGAACAGATCAAAACGTTCTATGTGGATCTGAGCGACCCCAAATACGTTTCTAAATTCGGTTCGGTCCACTCAAGGTTCAGCACCAACACCTTCCCGAGCTGGGCACGTGCGCATCCGAACAGATTGCTGATGCATAACGGTGAAATCAATACGATCAAAGGGAATGCCAATTGGATGCGTGCACGCACCAGACAGTGGCTGAGGGACGTCTACGGTGAAAAAGGCGATAAGATAACGGGAATCATCGATGAGAGCGGCAGCGATTCCGCGATGGTCGACAACGTGCTTGAGTTTTTGAGCCTGGTCATGCCTCCCGAGGAAGCTGCGATGATCATGATACCGGAACCGTGGAAATACCAGGATTTCAGCAATCCCGAAGTGAGGGACTTCTACGAATTCTACAGCTACATCATGGAGCCGTGGGACGGCCCGACGATGATCAGCTTCTGTGACAACCATAGGATCGGGGCGCTCACCGACCGTAATGGCCTGAGACCCGGCAGGTATTATGTCACCGATGAAAATGAAATCATATATTCTTCCGAAGTCGGTGTCATCGATGTCGATGAGGATCATATCATATACAAAGGTCAGTTGAGTCCGGGCAAACTTCTGCTGGTGGATTTCGATTCTTCGAGGATCATTGAAAATGATGAGCTGAAAGGCGCCATCGCATCCAGGAGGCCTTACGGCAAGTGGCTGAACGGCGCACGGTCGGAAGATGCTGACACTCCTCTGTTCAAAAGGGAGGCTCTTGAAAAAGAGCAGCTGAAGACCCTCTTGATCAGGTTTGGCTACACGAAAGAGGATATAGAGAAATACATGATGCCGCTCAGCCGTGAAGTCAAAGATCCGATCGGGGCGATGGGCTTCGATATGCCGCTCGCATTTTTATCGGACAAGCCGAAATTACTGTTCGACTACTTCAAGCAGCACTTTGCACAGGTGACGAACCCGCCGCTTGATTCGTACAGGGAAAAAGTGGTGACGAGTGAGATTGCATATCTCGGCGGGGAGGGGCATCTGCTCCGCCCGGGCACGGACGTCCTGAAAAGGGTCCAGCTTGCATCGCCGGTGATTGATAACAGTGTTTATGAGCGGCCGGATGTCAAGGCGCTCGGCATCAAGAAAATCGACATCACGTATAATGGTTCCCTTGAAAAGGCGCTCGACAACCTGATGGAAGAAGCGGTGATGGTGGCGGATGACTACGGCATCATCGTACTCACCGATGAATCGATACTGGAAGACGACGGACTTTACGTCATGCCGTCGCTGCTTGTCACGAGTGCCGTACATCAGGCTCTGATCAAAGCGGACAAGAGGGTGAAGACGAGCATAGTGATCAAGGCGGCCGAAGTGCGGGAAGTGCATCATGTGGCATCACTCGTCGGTTTCGGTGCCAATGCCGTCGAGCCGTACGTTGCTCATGAGACGATGTACCAGTCCGAAGACGGCCCGGAAGCGGTCGATCAATACAACAAGGGACTCACTGCCGGCCTGATCAAAGTCATGGCCAAGATGGGGATTTCCACTGTACAGAGCTATCACGGCGCCCAGGTCTTTGAAGCCGTCGGCTTATCCGGAAATGTGATGGAGAAGTACTTCGGGAATGCCGCTTCCAAAATCGGCGGCTTATCCATAGAGGATATTGACAGGAATAATAAGGATATGCAGGACGGGAACATGGAATACCTTGAATCCGGAAGCAGATTCCAGTGGAGGCAGCAGGGGGAGCATCATGTCATCAACCCCACGTCCATCAGGTTGCTGAGGGAAGCCTGCATGACCGGTGACCGTGAAAAATATGACGAATATAAAAATTATATGGATGAAGGCCACCATTCGAGCATCAGGCATTTATTGAAATTCAAAAATAAGAAGCCGATCCCGCTCGAGAGGGTGGAACCTGCGGAAAATATAGTGAAGCGTTTCAAAACCGGGGCGATGAGCTACGGCTCTTTGTCGGAAGAGGCGCATGAGACGCTTGCGGAGGCGATGAACAGTCTCGGGGGCAGATCGAACAGCGGCGAGGGAGGGGAGAATCCCCGACGCTTTGAAGTGGATGAAGATGGGAGAAATTACAACAGTGCGATCAAACAGGTGGCATCCGGACGCTTCGGGGTGAACAGTGAATACTTGAACAGTGCGGAGGAAATACAGATTAAAGTGGCCCAGGGCGCAAAGCCGGGCGAAGGCGGACAGCTGCCTGGTGAAAAAGTGTATCCATGGATTGCGGAAACAAGGAACTCGACTCCGGGAGTCGGGCTGATTTCACCGCCGCCGCATCATGACATTTACAGTATTGAAGATTTGGCCCAGCTGATACATGATTTGAAGAATGCCAACAGGAAAGCGGATATTTCTGTGAAGCTTGTGGCAAAAGACGGTGTCGGCACGATTGCAGCAGGTGTAGCGAAAGCGTACGCCGACAAGATAGTCATCAGCGGCTATGATGGTGGGACCGGGGCTTCGCCGCTGACAAGCATCCAGCATACCGGGCTGCCGTGGGAGCTTGGTCTTGCCGAGGCACACCAGACGCTGATGCTGAACGGCCTGCGTTCCAGGGTGACGCTTGAAACGGATGGTAAATTGATGACGGGCCGGGATGTTGCAATGGCCGCTGCACTCGGTGCAGAAGAGTATGGCTTTGCCACGGCACCGCTTGTCGTGATGGGATGCATCATGATGAGGGTATGTCATAAAGATACATGTCCCGTCGGCATCGCCACCCAGAACGGGGAGCTGCGCAAGCTGTTCAAAGGCAGGGCGGATCATGTCGTCAACTTCATGAATTTCATCGCCGAAGATATCCGGGAAATCCTGAGCGAACTCGGTCTCCGTACGATGGATGAACTGGTCGGTGCTGTGGAACTTCTGGAGGTGGACAACACCAAAGTGAGCAGTCACCGTATGAGCGAGCTCGATTTGCAGCCGCTTCTCACACGCATGGAAGGGGACAGAGTGAAAAAAATCAGCCAGGCGCATCCATTCGAATATTCGCTGGATGAATTGGCGATCCTCCCGGAATTCGCCGACAAGCTGAATGCCGGAGCCCCGTTCGAAGCGGCGTATCATGCGACGAACCGGAACAGGGATATCGGCACAAGACTCGGCAGTGAAGTCACTGCGATGTTTGGGAAGGATCATTTCAAGCACGATCATTATACAGTGAACACCGACGGGCACGGGGGACAGAGCTACGGCGCATTCATACCGCAGGGCCTCACGCTGCATCATACCGGTGATTTGAATGATTATGTAGGAAAAGGTCTGTCCGGAGGCAGGATCACCGTGACTGCACCGAATGTGAACCGCAGTCATGAAATCATCGTCGGTAATGTGTGCCTGTACGGTGCGACCGGCGGCCAGATGTTCGTAAATGGCAGGGCGGGCGAACGCTTTGCTGTCAGGAACAGTGGTGCGGAAGTCGTTGTTGAAGGCATCGGCGACCACGGGTTGGAATACATGACCGGCGGCCGGGTGGTGATCCTCGGTTCGGTCGGTAAAAACTTTGCGGCCGGCATGAGCGGCGGCATCGCCTATATCATCAATAATCAAACGATCCGTGAAAATATGGTCGGTATGAACAGTGAAACAATAGAAGTGGGTCATGTGACCGACGAAGAGGAAATGGCCAAAGTGAAGCACCTTTTATTTGCACATGAGTACTTCACGCACAGCCGAAAAGCGAATATGGCACTGGCTCAGCTCGAAGCAGGCACACTTGAAATCATTAAAGTGATACCTGTCGAATATAAAGAGATGCAGCAAAAAATACAGTACGGCCTTTCCCTGAAACATTCGAAAGAGGAAGCGGAACTGGACGCATTTTACGGCAGAACCGTGATCGATACGGACGACAGGGAAAAGATGAACATTCATTAAGGAAGGGGAGAGCATATGGGTGAATTCAAGGGATTTTTAAAATATACACGAAAAAGCCAGAGTGAAGATGATTTGAAGGAAAGAATCCATAACTATGACGCCTATCAGCACAGGTTCTGCAACGATGATGCGAGCGAGCAGGGCGCAAGGTGCATGGATTGCGGCACCCCTTTCTGCCAGACGGGTTCAAGTGTCGGGAAAGAGACGGTCGGCTGCCCGATCGGCAACTATATACCGGAGTGGAATGATCTCGTCTACAAAGGGGATTTCAAAGAAGCGTTCAAAAGACTGTCGGAGACGAACAACTTCCCCGAATTTACGGGGACGGTCTGTCCCGCCCCATGCGAATCCTCATGTGTATTATCGATCAACGGGGACCCTGTGGCGATTAAAGGGATCGAACGCACAATCATTGATGAAGCATATGAAGAGGGCTGGGTGGAGCCGAGGGTTCCAAAGCACAGGCTGAATACAAGGATAGCCGTCATCGGAAGCGGGCCTGCAGGACTGACTGCGGCAGATGAGCTGAATGCCTGGGGGCATGAGGTCGATGTGTTCGAACGTGATGTGAGGCCGGGCGGCCTGCTCATGTATGGCATACCGAACATGAAGCTCGATAAAGCGCTCGTTGAACGGAGAATTTGTCTGATGGAGGAAGCGGGCATCACCTTCAAATGCGGCATTGATGTCGGGAAAGAAATCGGTTTTGACGAACTTGATGACGAATATGATGCGGTCATCGTTGCGACAGGTGCGAGGAAGCAGCGCGACCTGAAGCTTGAGGGGCGTCAGTCCAAAGATATCAGGCTGGCAATGGATTATCTGACGGAGCAGACTCAATATCAGCTCGGGGAACTGGATGAGACGACAATTTCAGCCGAGGATAAGCATGTTGTCGTCATCGGCGGCGGTGATACAGGCGCCGACTGTGTGGCCATGGCCCTCCGGGAAGGATGCAAGTCGATTTTCCAGCTGAATAAATATGATCGTCTGCCTGATGAAATCGAAGGGAACCCGTCATGGCCGCTTGAGAAAAAGACATTCAAGCTCGATTATGCCCATGCCGAGTATCAGGAGAAGTTCGGCATCGAGCCAAGGGCATACGGCGTCCAGACCATGGGCTACGATGTGGATATGTTCGGCGATCTGAAAGGTCTGAAGACGCAGGTGCTGCATCAGGGACCGTTGTCGCATATGACGATGGAAGATCAGGAAAGGTACTTCAAAGCGGATCTGGTCCTTTTATCGATCGGCTTTGAAGGAGTCGAAAGTGCTCTGCCGAAAGCGTTCGGCCTCCGTATGGAAAACAACCGGATTGCTGCCGACGAAGAGACTTACAGGACGAACCGTGAAAATGTCTTTGCTGCAGGTGATGCAAGACGTGGTCAGAGCCTGGTCGTCTGGGCGATCAAAGAGGGCAGGGGTGTTGCGAAAGCCGCACACAGGCATGCCGTTAAAAATGTGTTCCATAGTAATTCCTGATATAAATGAAGCACCCCCGGGAGGAATGCCTCCCGGGGGTGCTTGCCGTCGACTGCTAAATGTCCAGTGTCTCATCCTGTATATTGATTTTGTTTTTCTCGGAATGGAACCTGAAGAAGCTGTCCGTCAGACGATTGATGCGTTCAAGAGAGTTTGCATATTCGTACAATGAAGAAAGGATCTCCATTATGCTTGTATACTGAATACGTTCCTCCTCGGTTTCCGCCTCGTTATAGTGCCTGATGAAATCATCCATCAGTGAAGTCTCGTATAGATTCTCGTGAATACCTTCATTCGTCACGTTCGGCTTTATCTTCTCGGTGAACTTCATGAAAATCTGTTCATGGAAAGACATGAGGTATTCCAGTTCAAATCGTATCCTGTTCTGAAAGTCCTCATCCAGGTGGTTATAGTCATTTTCAAAACGGTTGAATTTACGGAGCAGTTCAAATACACGCCTTGTGGATGAAATGAGGTGTTTGAACAAGATCTTTCTTCTTGCATCGGCGAAACGGTCTTTTCTGAAAATCGAACGTTCCTCCCGGTACCACAAATACATCGTCTCAAGCTTCACCACCCGTTCCCTGAGTGACTCGATATCTTTTTTGACGATCTGGTATTCACTCATGCTGCTGAGTTCCAGGCGGATGTACTTGAAGATGTCTGTCGTGATGTTGAAGCAGTTATGATACATCTTCGTCTCGTATCTCGGCGGGATGAATACGAGGTTGATCAGCAGTGAGGACAACACCCCGATCATGACAAGGGCGAACCTCACGCCGGCCGCTTCCAGGAAGGCGAGCGTAGATGCCCCTTCTTCAAGGACCTGGGGTGCATCCATGACGGCAATCACTGTCACGACTGCAAGAGTGGATACACTCTGCAGATTGAAAAAAAGCAGGGTGGCGAGCACCAGAATAACAGTCAGTCCGATGACGATGACGTTATTTCCAAATAATAAAACCATTATGATGGCTGCAATGGCACCCAATCCATTGCCCTGGAACTGCTCCCAGGTCCTCATCGCGGAACGGTGGACGTTCGGCTGGAGGGCAAAAACTGCTGCGATGCCTGCAATCAAGCTCGGACCAAGCCCGAATAGATGGGTGATGAATAAAGTGAGGACTACGGTGAGTCCGGTTTTAAATACCCGAGCACCAAAGCGCATGGCATCATCTCCTAAAAGTCATTTTTGAAAATATCTTCCACAATATCCAAAGTTTCCTCTATATCTTCATCTGTGTGTGCGGTTGTGAGAAACCATGCTTCGTATTTGGATGGTGCGATATTCACACCGCGTCTGATGAGACCTTTGAAAAATTTGGCGAACAATGCCCCGTCCGTATTTTCGGCAGCCTGATAATCAGTCACCTTTTCCTTCGTGAAGAAAATTGTCATTGCACCGACCAGGCGGCTTGTGTTTGCCTCTATGCCGTATTTTTCGATGAGTCTGTTGACACCATCTTCAAGCTTCCTGCCCAATCGGTCAAGCACCTTATAAACATCCGGCTGTTCGAGCACTTCCAGGCAGGCGATGCCCGCGGCCATGGACAGCGGATTTCCTGCCATCGTTCCTGCCTGGTAGGCAGGCCCGAGGGGGGCGACACTTTCCATGATATCCTGTCTGCCGCCGTATGCCCCGATCGGTGTTCCGCCCCCGATGATTTTGCCCATTGCGGTCAGGTCGGGGTAGACACCGAGCAAGTCCTGGGCACCACCGTACATGAAGCGGAAGGCGGTGATCACTTCGTCGTATATGACGAGGGAACCGTTGGCATGTGCAACTTCATTGATTTCTTCCAAAAATCCTTCGGCCGGTTCCACAATGCCGAAGTTGCCGACGATCGGCTCGACCATCACTGCAGCGACTTCATCCCCGAAGTGTCCGATGGCTTCTTTAAAAGCATCGATGTCATTGAAAGGGACGGTGATCATATCGCGTGCCACCCCTTCAGGCACACCCGCTGAATCCGGTGTACCGAGTTGTGCGGGGCCACTGCCTGCCGCAACGAGTACGAGGTCGGAGTGACCGTGGTAACAGCCTTCGAATTTGATGATCTTATTTCTGTTTGTATAAGCCCTCGCCACACGGATTGTGGTCATCACAGCCTCTGTACCGGAGTTGACGAAACGGATCTTTTCCAGTGCAGGCATTGCCCCACGGATTTTGTTCGCAAAATCCACCTCAAGCTTTGTCGGGGTGCCGTATAAAATGCCCCGCGAACTCTGTTCGACGATCGCTTCATGTATGCGCGGGTGGGCGTGACCTGTGATGATTGGTCCGTAGGCACTCAGGTAGTCGATATACCTGTTGCCGTCCACATCATAAAAGTAGGCGCCGTCTGCACGGTCCATCACCACCGGTGCACCGCCGCCGACAGCTTTATACGAACGCGAGGGGGAATTGACACCACCAAGTATGATATCTTCAGCTTCTTTCTGTAATGCTTCTGAATTCTTGTGAGTATACATATTTTCATCCTCTAAATATCGATTTGTTCATTAGATATAATAACATAAACAGTGTATGCTTTTAAGGGAATCGGAAGCTCTTGAGTGATAAAGAGATGTTTTGTATCATTGATGATAAGTAAAATAAATGGAGGCATGTTTCATTATGGAGAAATTTCCCGAGTTCAAACTTGAAAATCAGAATGGTGAGATTGTATCGAACGAAGATTTGAAGAATACGACCGTGATTTATTTTTACCCGAAGGATAACACGCCGGGCTGCACAACGCAGGCGAACGACTTGAAAGAAATCATGGAGGAACTGAAGAGCCTGAATGTCACTGTATACGGTGTGAGCGGTGATTCCAGGAAGAAGCATCAGAATTTCATCGAGAAAAATGACCTGAACTTCGATCTGCTAGTGGATGAAGACTTCAATCTGGCGAAAGAGCTTGATGTATACAGGCTGAAGAAGGCATTCGGCAAAGAGTCGATGGGCATCGTCCGTACGACGTTCGTCGTGGATGAGGACAGCAACATTTTAAAACGGATGGATAATGTGAAGGCGAAGACGCATGCTGAAGATTTAAAGGCGTTTTTAGAAGAGGTATAAATGGATGAAAAATATAGTTTCTACCATTAATCTGCCTGAAAAGATGGTTTCCAGGATAAAGGTGCTCCTGCCGGAGGCGGAGTACGAATATATCTCCTCTAAAGAGATATCGGCAGAGGAACGCGGCCGTGCGGAGATATTCATCACCTACGGCACCGACATGACCGAAAGCCATGTGGAGGAGTTCAAAAACCTGAAATGGATCATGGTGATGAGTGCCGGACTTGAAATGATGCCCCTGGATAAGCTTGATGGCGTGCTGATCACCAATGCCACAGGCATCCATAAAATACAGATGACGGAGTACACGATCGGTCTCATCCTTTCATATTATAAAGGTTTCAATCAGCTGTCTGAAGATCAGAAGGCGGGGCACTGGCGGGAAAATGCATTTACAGCTGAACTTTATGGCAGGCAGGTGCATATTCTCGGCACCGGCAGCATAGGCAGCCATCTTGCACAGGTCCTCTCCGCATTCGGAGTGGACACTGTCGGGTACAATACGGACGGCAGGGCAGTGGAAGGGTTCCGCAGAACGCATACTTTGGATGGACTGATGCGCCATATCGGGGAAGCGGACATCCTCATCAACATCCTGCCGAGCACGGAGGCGACGACGGGGCTCCTGACGGTGGAGCATTTCCATGAAATGAAGGACGACAGTGTGTTCGTCAACATCGGGCGCGGGGATATCGCTCCGGATGAAGTCCTGATCGAAGTGCTGGAAGAAGAAATCATCGGGCACCTCATACTTGATGTCTTCAATGAAGAGCCGCTGGACAGTGACAGTCCATTCTATAAGTATGACAATATAACCGTGACGCCGCATGCTTCATCAAAGACCGGCGGTTATATAGAAAGAGCTTTCGATATATTCGAGCATAACCTGCAACACATGGGCGACACCGGTAAAATGGAAAATGTCATCGACATCAATAAGGGATATTAGTATTATAAGAAGTCTTTATTGACAAGTAATTTTGAAATTCAGTACAATAATGATACTACCAGTAGTCAATTCTAGGAAAGTGGGTATCGTTATGAAGATGATGGATGCGGACAAAATCTATAATGAGTCGATTGCGACACTTAAAGAGACGGGTGTCAGAATCACGCCTCAACGTAAAGCCGTACTGAATTTCATGATACAGTCCGACGAACACCCGACTGCTGATGATATATTTAAGGCTTTATCAAGTGAATATCCAAATATGAGCGTAGCGACTGTATATAATAATTTGAAGTTATTTAAAGAGACAGGGCTGGTCAAAGAGCTGACCTATGGGGATGCTTCCAGCCGCTTTGACTTTGTGACGGATACACATTACCATATCATCTGCAGTGAGTGCGGGAAGATCACGGATTTCCATTATCCGGGACTGAATGAAGTGGAACAGCTGGCAGGGGCGGTCACTGAATATGATGTGAGCCACCACCGGTTGGAAATATACGGCGTATGTCCGGACTGTAGATAGCTTCCGGCATGGGAGGCATCATAAAAAAAGAAGACCAGTTCATCACTGGTCTTCTTTTTGTTTCTTTCGGGCTACAAACGCGTCCCTTCTGTGCTGGACATTATAATCCAGATTGAATTCTTCACCTTCGAGCTCCTTATCTATCGTCAGAGGTTCTTTGCAGAAATAGCAGTAATCCACCCTGCCGAGAAATTTCGTCGGACGCTCGCAGTTGGGACACTCGACTGTGATGATCCTCGTGCTGACCATGCCCACCCAGAAATAAATGATGACTGAAAATCCAAGCGGTATGAAACCGGCCAGTATGAATAATCCGAACAGCCATGGGGTTTCCCTGAAGAACACTCCAAGGTACATTATGATGAGCCCGGCAAACACCATTACAAGGGCATAGCCTCTGATTCTTTTGATCTTATTCGTTTTTCTCTCCATTATTTCACCTCAAAAATTGTTATATACATAATAACACAAATATGATAATCTAATAATTACATTCTTAACAAGTTGATGTCCGGTTAAAAAATTTAACTTAAATCAAGAATTCTTATTGACGGATTTCCTAAAGCTTGCTATTATATAAAAGTCGCCGATTTGAGCGGCAGTCAGCAAAAAAAGAAGTTAAGAATTGTTATTGACTTTTGATTTCGAACTTGGTATGATTTAGAAGTCGCTGTTTTGAATAGCTGACAACAAGGTAGGGATTGCAACGCTAAACACCGGAACGAAAAAATGATTGAAAGTGTAAAATTGGCACTTGATATCACATATTGAACCGAGTATAGTTGTAAGAGTGACCGAAAAACAAAACGAAGAACATTGAAAACTGAATGACAATATGTCAACGTTTAATTCCGATAAAAGCTTCTATTACAGGAGCGGTTGAGGCGGCCAACTAAAAAAACGCAGTGGTACTTATGGTACCGACCGAGCTCAAGATGAGCTTTCCATTTATGGAGAGTTTGATCCTGGCTCAGGATGAACGCTGGCGGCGTGCCTAATACATGCAAGTCGAGCGCGTCTTCATGGGAGCTTGCTCCCGTGGCGACGAGCGGCGGACGGGTGAGTAACACGTGGGCAACCTGCCCATCAGACGGGGATAACCGCGGGAAACCGTGGCTAATACCGGATAATCCTTTTCCACG
>NZ_FRCF01000011.1:0-17042 GCF_900142805.1 Lacicoccus alkaliphilus DSM 16010
TATAAAAGAAGCATCAATCCATTTACCTGAACATAGGGAAAAAGATAACATTGGAAAATTTCTCAAGACACTAGACTCGTATACTCTTCTTCATCAGCGAAAAATTAACATTTTAAAAAGGTTAAAACAAGAATATCTCGGTTTAATGTTTACAGATAAAGAACATTCTACACCAATGCTTCGTTTTAAACAGTTTAAAAGAGATTGGGAACAGCGTAAGTTAAAAGATATTAGTGATAGAGTAACTAGAAAAAATAAAGACAATGCTTCTAAGTTACCTTTAACTATTTCTGCCCAAGATGGGCTAGTTGATCAAAACACATATTATAAAAAACAAATAGCTAGTCGAGATATGAGCAATTATTATCTCCTAAAAAAAGGGGACTTTGCCTATAATAAAAGCTATTCAAATGGATTCCCTTTAGGTGTCGTGAAAAGATTAGATAAATATGAATACGGCGTATTATCTACACTTTATATTGTATTTAGACCCACACAGATCAACTCTGATTTTTTGCTTTTTTACTATGAAACAAATAAGTGGCATAAAGAAGTATTAAGGCTATCAGCCGAGGGAGCTAGAAATCATGGTCTATTAAATATATCTGTTAAAGATTTTTTTGATACTAAAATGAGAACTCCTATCTCAGAAAAAGAACAAGTTGAAATTGGTGTCTTTTTAATGAAGCTAGAAAAAATTATAAATCTTCAACATAATAAAATGGCTGTACTTGAAAAAATAAAAAAGACATACTTACACAAAATGTTTCTATAAATTTTTAAAATCTCTTAAAATCAATAACGTTGATTTAGTTTTAATCAACGTTAAATTTTAGGAGGTTTTTTTATGACAGCTAAGAAGAAGGCAAATCAACTATTTTTCAGGTACTTCGAAGATTGGATTGAACTGTACAAAGTAGGAGCCGTTCGTGATGTGACATTGAAGAAGTATTATATGACTCTGCAAAAGTTGGAGTTATTAGCACCTAATTTAAGAATGTATGATTTGGACCGTCAAAGTTACCAAAGGATATTGAACGACTATGCCTTAACTCATGAAAAGCAAACTACAATGGATTTCCACCATCAATTAAAAGGTGCCATATTAGATGCTGTAGACGAAGGTATCATAGAAAAAAACCCGACTAGAAAAGTGATTATTAAAGGGAAAGAGCCCAGACCGAAGAAAATAAAGTTCTTGAATCAGTTTGAATTGCAGGCTTTATTAAAGAATTTAGATTTGAAAGATGAAATCAATTGGGACTGGTTTATATTGCTTGTTGCCAAAACAGGTTTGAGATTTTCTGAAGCACTGGCATTGACACCTGCGGATTTCGATTTTTCTAAGCAAAGCATCTCTGTGGATAAAACATGGGATTACAAATCCTCAAAAGGCGGCATGCAGGATACAAAGAATGAGTCATCAAAACGTAAAGTTACAATGGACTGGCAGGTAGCAATGCAATTCTCTCAAATGATTAAAGAGTTGGACCCGGAAAAACCTATCTTTGTTAACGGTAGAATTTATAATTCTATGGTGAATAGTAGACTTAGAGCTTTATGTATTAAAGCTGATATTCCCATCATTTCAATTCATGGACTTAGACACACGCATGCTTCTTTATTACTTTTTGCGGGAGTGTCAATTGCTAGTGTGGCCCGAAGATTAGGTCATTCAAGCATGATTACTACCCAGGAAACATACTTGCACATTATTAAAGAGTTAGACAATCAAGACAATGATAAAATAATAAGACATTTATCAACCTTGGTGTAAAAATATCTAGAGAGAAGTATCTTCTCTCTAGATAAACATTTTATGCAAATATACCTTTTTAATCATATATAATGTATCCAATTTTTGCTGAGATAACTTAATATTTTTATCAAATAAATTGATAATTAATCCAATATTATTTTGTTCTTCTAAGCTTTTAGGTATAGTAATGTCTAAAGCTGATAGTGATTTCTGACTAACGCCTTTAGCAGTAGCACCGCTTGATAGAGAGAGTAATTTATTTTGAACAGTTGATGTTCTTAGTGTTGTTGCTAGAAAGAGATTAGTCATCTTACTTTTATCTGTATCGAACGCTAAAGTCCGTTGACTTAGTATATATTTCTCATTATCTGGAACAAGAGCAACATTTCCCATCGGGGCTTCTGTCGTAAACAACACTAGTCCTTTGGATAAATGTTTATCTCCCATCCATTTTTTATATAGCTTCTCAGATCCATACTTAGCCTCTATAGTTTTATCGATATAACCATTTTTAACATTTAATGCAGATAAAGCTAAATACCCTGTATCTGACCATTCCATCCCGAGCTTTTTAGGCGTTTTTCCTCTGAAATCAATTAAAGTTGTTATATTATCGAAAAATTTATTGTGTACCCATTTCTCTTTAAATCCCTTAAATCGAAGTTGAGGGATATTTATATCATTTTTAGGAAACATTAAACTAAGATATTGTTGCTTTATTCTCTGTAATATAGTAATCCTTCGACGATGAAGATCTATCATAGTATCTAGTGACTTTAGTAATTCCCCTATTTTATCCTGTTCTTCATAAGTCGGAAAACTTCCTATCATATTTTCGATATTTTTTCGGGTAATATAAAATATAGTAGACCCTGCAGATTCATTTTTCATTTTTCTCCTGGTTTTTGAGCTTTTAAAAAATGAATATAAAAAATCAATATTATAATTAGGCTTAGGCGTTAATCCAATAAATGTTTGATTTGTTATTAAATCTTTAGTAACAATGGCAACTACTCCAAAAGTAGCACTTACAGAAATAATAATAGAGCCTTTAGGAATGACTTTTAAATTCATAGATTTTATTGTATCTTCAGAAACATATTTTCCACTCATAGATCCCTCAAGATATCTTCCTTGTATATCTTCAATACGTGTCCAAGGAATCTCTCCTGAAAACTCTTTAGGCTTATCTCTCATAGGTACAATAAAGTTTTGGAAAACCATGTTTAGTTTACGCTGTTCCCAATCGTCAGAAAAGCCTTTAAAGCGGAGTTCCGGGACTCTTTTTTCTTCCTTACTCATCGACGGAACACCTCTTTTGTAGCTTCAATCAGAGCCAGGCCATCTTCGTCGCCTTCCAGTTCGTCCAGCATTTCCAAAAGACTTGCTTCCGCTTCTTCAAGCTCTTTATTAATATCTTTGATTTCTTCATGAAGGGCTTTTATATCTACAGGCTCTTCTTCCTCAAAAGTATCAACATACCGAGGAATATTTAAGTTATACTCATTCTCTTCGATTTCTTCTCTTAATGCTACATGGCTGTATTTATCAATCTCTTCTCGGTTTCTGTATGTCTCGACGATTTTCTTCACATCATCATCGGTTAAATGGTTCTGGTTCTTACCTTTTTCAAACGACTGCGAAGCATCGATGAACAGTACATCATCTGTTTCCCTTGATTTCTTTAACACTAAAATCGTCGTCGGAATACTCGTTCCAAAGAAGATATTCGCAGGCAGTCCAATCACTGCATCAAGATAGTTTTTCTGTTCAATCAAGTACTTTCGGATCGTACCTTCCCCTGCTCCTCTGAAAAGTACACCGTGCGGAAGTACAACTGCCATCGTGCCATTATCAGCAAGATAATGTACCATATGCTGAATGAAAGCAAAGTCCGCTTTTGATTTAGGCGCAAGCTTACCATAACCACTGAACCGTTCATCATCATTAAATGACGGGTCCGCACTCCACTTTGCACTGTACGGCGGATTCGCAACAACAGCTTCAAACTTCATATCCATGAATGCAGGCTCTTCAAGTGTATCACCGTTTTCAATCGTGAATGCTTTATAGTTCACATCATGAAGCAGCATGTTCATCCGCGCCAGGTTATAAGTCGTACTGTTGTATTCCTGGCCGTAGAAGTGTCTGACATTCGCATGCTTACCTACACGGAGCAGCAAAGAGCCTGACCCGCATGTTGGATCATATACATTCCTTAAATTTTTCTTACCTGTCGTCACAATCTCTGCAAGAATCTTCGACACCTGCTGCGGTGTATAGAATTCCCCGGCCTTTTTACCTGCCGTGGCCGCGAACTGTCCTATCATATACTCATAAGCATCGCCGAGCATATCTATCTCTAAATCACTATGTACAAACGGCAATGTTGAAAGATTCAACATCACTTTGGAAATCAATTTAGTTCTAGCTGAAACGTTATTGCCGAGTCTTGAAGACGTCAGGTCCATATCATCGAACAGATGAGTGAAATCATCTTCACTGGCTTCCCCAAGTGTCGAGGCCTCCACTGCAGAAATCGCCTCCGACAGCTTCTCAATATCGAACTCTCCCTGCTCAATCTCCTCAATCATCCTGCTGAACAAATACTTTGGCTCCACAATGTAACCGATACGTGTCGTCAGTTCATCCTGTAACGCTTCCCTGTATTCCTCGTCTTCCCAGGCCTCTCTGTAAGAAAGCTCGTCTTCTTTCAAAAGGTCATTTACTACATCTTCCGTCTTTTCAGAAAGGAATCTATAGAAGATAAGCCCTAATATGTAATTTCTGAACTCACTGGCATCCATGTTCCCTCTGAGATCATTCGCTATATCCCATAATCTCTTGTGCAGTTCTGCCTGCTGCTGGCGCTGTTTCTCCGTTACTGTCATCATTTATTCCGTTCCTCCTATTTATACAGAAAAGACAACAAGTGATGCGGATGCATCACTTGAGTCTATTCCACCAATCCAAATTTACGTGATACATCTTTTACAAACTGGTAAACCTTATTCACTTTCTTCCGCTTCTTCAAAAGCCCGCCCGTGACGCCTTTTTCTATATCCTTACGGTACAGCAGACCACTGTAATCATACTCCGTGTACAGGCTCTGTAATTGTTCGACCGGGTATTGTTCAGTCTCTGCAAAGTCTTTAAATTCCTGCAGTTTTTTATCTTCTTCGAAATCCAGGTAGACCTTCTCTATGTTAGCGTTCCGATCCAGCTTAGGCAGGACTTCATCCAGAAACTCCTGAATCAAATCTGCCTTCAGACGCAGATTTTCATCGTCTGCACGCTCAAGCATCAATTTAATCTGCTTGCGCTCCTCAGTCTGTTTCTTCTTATTTTCCAGGTCGATATTCCCAATCAAATTGAGAATATAGCTGACATTCACTTTATCATTTCTGATCACTTCTATCTCGAAATCGATGTCATTGATGACCGAAACCTTTTCACTATCCTTTTGGCGGATGTATTTATCATAGTAGTCCAAATATGCGCTTCTATAATCCTCATAGCCCTGCTCTGAAACGCCCAGGAGTGTTTTGGTGAAGTCGAAGTCCTCGAATGTCTTCAGTTTCAGCAGGGCCCTTGCCGTTTGCCTGTAGGAGACGATAAACGCTTTGATTTCTTCTTCGTCTTCCAGGTGGTAGGCATCCTGAGGGGTAGATACTACAGTATGTAGCTCATTCATGCCTGCCTGGAAATCCTCCAGATACTCTTCAAAGGACTTGCTTAATACTACATCAGTATCCTCAGTATCGGAAAATAATTGTATGGCTTCATCCGTTTCTTTCTTCAAATCGCGGTAGCTCACAATATTACCATATGGCTTAGTCTGCTTTTCCACCCTGTTGGTCCTGGAGTATGCCTGGATCAAATCATGATGTTTCAAGTATTTATCTACATATAACGTATTCAATACTTTACTGTCAAAGCCGGTCAAAAACATATTGACCACAATCAGGAGATCAATTTTCTGACCCGGTATCCCCTTTTTCATCCGCTTGGATATATCATCAAAATACTGGTCGTAGGTTTCAAGCGAGAAGTTCGTATTATAGTTTTCATTGTAATCATCGATGACTCTCGCAAGCCGGTCTTTGGCATGTTCCTTGACATCGCCTTCCCTCAAATCTTCATTGGCTTGATAGCTGAAGATTGTGGCGATGTTGAGAGGCTTACTACCCTCTTCATGATTGATTTCCTTGAATTTATCGTAGTATTTCATTGCTGTGTCTATACTCTGGGTTGCAAATATACTGGAATACTGACGGTCTTTTGTTTTATTGTCATGAATACTGTAGATATGCCTTGCCACCATATCGATTCTATCATCCGCCATCCATATTTCATTCGTGTCGATGGCTTTCACGTATTCTTCACCAGAAGAGGTTGCCTTATCTTTAAAGGTATTGATGTACTCGATGGAGAAGCCCAGTACGTTCCCATCCCTTATGGCATCCTTGATCAGATAATGATGCAGACACTTATCGAATATATCTGCGGTACTTCTTCCATCCTGGCTCTTATTATCGTCAAATCTCGGTGTACCCGTGAAGCCGAAGTACTGCGAATTCTGGAAATGCCTGCGAATCATCCTGTGCATATCACCGAACTGTGAGCGGTGACATTCATCGATGACGAAAATGACTTTATCTTCTTTATACTGGTGCATCACCGGGGCATTCGATTTCACGGCATTGGCCATCTTCTGTATCGTCGTGATGATCATCGGATTGCTTTTATCTTCCAACTGCTCTAATAGATGCTTTGTATTATCCGTATAGTCCACAGAACCCGGTTCGAACTTATCGAACTCTTTCTGCGTCTGGGTGTCCAAATCTTTTCGGTCCACAAGGAAGATGACTTTCTTTATCTCCTTCTCCTGGGCAAGCAGCTGGCTCGCCTTGAAGGATGTCAAAGTTTTTCCGCTGCCGGTCGTGTGCCAGACATAACCGTTGTTGTTCGTTTCCAATGCACGCTTGATCAGTGCCTCTGTCGCATACATCTGGTACGGCCGGAGCACGATCAAGTTTTTATCTGTTTCATTAACCACCATATAGCGGCCGATCATTTTCGCCAGATGATGCGGCAGCATGAAACTGTCTATCAACTCGTGAACATTGGTGAGACGGTTGTTCTCTTCATCCGTCCAATAGAACATATGGCTCTTATAAATTTCTTTATCATTATTGGCATAATATCTCGTGTCGTTATAGTTGCTCAAGACAAATAACTGGGTATATCTGAACAACCCCGTAAAGTTGTGCCTGCGGTAACGCTCGACTTGATTGAATGCTTCATTGATCGCCACCCCGCGGCGCTTCAACTCTATCTGCACGACAGGCAGACCGTTGATGAGTACGGTCACATCATAACGGCCTTTATATTTATCTTCCACGCTGATTTGATTGGTGACTTGAAACGTATTCCTGCACCAGTTCTTCGAATCAAAGAACTCCAGATAAAGCTCCGTCTCATCATCCCGCTTCAAGACGAACTTATCCCTTAAAATCCGGGCACTGTCGAAGACACTCTTATTGTTGATCTGGATCATCAGCCGTTTGAACTCACTGTCCGTCAGCAGCTGACCATTCAGCTTATCTGCATGCCTGTCATTCAATATCCGCCTGAAGTTCTCTTCCAGGCTCTCGTTATTATGTATAGCTGCCCTCTCATATCCAACCCTCTCCAGCTGGTCCATCACCTTATTCTCCAGAGCCAGCTCACTTTGGGTGCTCATATCTCATCCCACCATTCGATAAAATTGGAAGTTGATTCCAGTATACTATATTTGACTCAAAAATAAGAGTATGGGATTTGAGTGCTTTGACTTCTCGATGAACACTTTTCACTACATTGAACCTAGAGTATATGAGTTAATAAGTACTATTTAACACGGCAAAATATAAGTGAGGTGGTCGAAATGAAGTCTGCGAAATTAGCGGACATCCGTAAAAGGAATTCTCAAAGGCGCGCGCAGGCCATGCGGACAGCCAGACGGGTCAATCCTGACTTCATTCCAGGAATGCGTACTTCTGACAGACTTCGTAAGAATCCTTACAAACAACAGATCCTTGATGAGATGAAGGAGATAGAAGATGAGCTACAGCATAAATGATGCCCGGGCTGATTTATATAGAATTCCTTCTGATATCAATTTGTATGACAGGATGATTGAAGTCGCTGTCATCATTACAAAATCATGTGCGAGCACGTCAAAGAAAGCGATATGCCCATCATCGTCGGCGGACTTTCAATGGAAATTTACACTGAGAGTCAATACACGACACATGATATTGATTTTTTAACTATATCATCCAGATACCAGTACATCAAAATCCCAACCTATGCACATAGGTTGGGATTCTTTTTATCATGCTCACTGCATTACTTGTACAATGATTATATCGCTCCAGTTTTATTTTCTAAAATTACACAAGACATCTTGCTATGGAACCCTCTCCCCCAAGATGGTATCGCCTGGATAATATATGCTCGGATTGCCTTTCTTTATGAGTGGAATCCCAGCAATATCAAAGCGCTTCAGCAATTATTCGTACACCATATGTATTGAGTGTATTACTTTCATGATTTTAAGCATTCAATTTATAAAAATACAGCTGAAAATTTTTAAAGAAAAAGGTAAAATGATGGATGGGTATTTTTTAAAAATATACTACATAACATCTACAGAGGTGGATCATCCTATGTTCAGCGAAGATGCAAGAATTTTATTATCAGTCATCGTTTTCGCCTACTTCATCTTTCTTTTTGTCATGGCTTTATACATGACCCGGAAAAATAAGACATATGAAGACTATAATGTGGCCGGCAGGTCAGTTTCAATTTTCCCGATCATCATGACTTTCATCGGGACCGGCGTCGGCGGATCGACGCTGCTCGGCTACATGGAAAATGGTTACCGTCTGGGTATGGGCCAGCAGTGGATACATATTTCCATATTCCTGTGCGTGATCATTTTCGCCACATTCCTGATCAAACGCATCGGGCAGCTGGGTGAGCAGCATCACATGGTCACCATCGGGGACTATACTACGCTCCGTTACAGCAAACGCGCCCGTGTACCGACGGTGTTCAGCATTTTATTTTCTTACTGTGCCATGACGGGCACGAATTTCATCGCACTCGCAACAATATTGAATTTGACGATCGGATTGGATTTCATGCTCGGCATTTTCATCGGATGGTTCCTGCTCACATCCAAAACCTATTTTGGTGGACTGAAGGCCATCATCTGGCAGGATGTCATTCATGGGATCATACTGACAGTGGGCATCATCATCCTCTTCATCACAGTAGTGTCGGCATCCGGCGGCTGGGGTCCGACTGCGGAATATGCCGCATCTGTTGGTGAAGGTAACATGCTCAGCGTGATGAACATCTCAACAGGTGAAATACTCATCTACCTGTTTACGCTCGGTCTGTTCCAGCTCGTCAGACAGGATCTCTGGCAGCGCGTCTGGGCATCAAAGAGTGTAAATTCAGCGCCCAATGCATACTGGATATCCATGGTCATCGCCGTCGGCCTGGGTGTGCTGATCGTCGCCATCGGCGTATTCAGCCGGTACGGGCTCAGACTCACGGATATCGACCCGGTATTCATTTACTATGGCGTCATTGAAGAAGTGTTTCCTTTCGCGCTGGTCGTCCTGATGATCATCGTGCTGCTGGCCGTCGTCATCTCAAGTGCCGACTCTTTCCTTATGGCCGGTGCATCATCCATCGTGAACGATATCATCAGACCGAATACTGCACATGCAGGGGAAAAGAAGATGCTGCTTTGGAGCCGGCTTTCCGTGCTGATTGTATCCGTCATCGCACTCGTGTCCGCACTGGTGATCCCGGAACTGGTCAACCTCATGGTGACCGGAACGGCAATGACGGTCTCCGGACTGTTGGCACCCGTCGTATTCGGGTTGTTTTGGAAAAGGGTGCCGGAGATTGCGGGCATCGCCTCCATGTGGGGCGGATTGTCCGTCGCCGTCATCTGGCAGGTCCTGGGCCAGCCCTTTGATCTGCATCCCATCTTCATCGGTTTACCGTTATCGATCATCATCCTGCTGATCATCACTTTATCAACGAAGCCGAATGCCCCTGCCAGGGCGTAGATTGACCAATGCGGTGTTCCGTGTTGCTGTTGAACATACACCGCACTTATTTTCCATGAAGACGCACGGCCGATATTCCATCGGCCGTGCGTTTTTTTAGTCATCCTCAAGCCAAAAAGAAAGCCAATCCCCACATTGAGGGATTGGCTATTGTTTATAAATATCTTCACGATGTCCGACATTGATCACAATAATTTTAACTTCATCCTGGTTGATATCTGCAGGGATCCGGTAATTTCCGACACGGTAGCGCCAGTAGTCTTTGAGTTGTCTTTTCAATGCTTTCCCATGCTGCTTAGGATCACTCGTGTTCTGCAGATTCTTTTCAATCCATGCGACAATCATACGCTGTTGTCCTTTATCAATCTTCGACAGATTTTTTACGGCCCGTCTTTCGTATACGACCTTATACTTCATGCTACAAGCCCAGCATCTTCTTCATTTCGTCATGATCGTAAACGGTCACGTCGTCATTTTGAACATCGGCTTCGTAAGATTTGAGCAATTCAAGGTCGAATTCATCCTCTATTCTTTCCTCGAGTGCCTGCTTCATGATAGTGGACAAAGGTGCACCATGCAGTTTCGCATATGCCTCAAATGCTTCCTGCTCATCCTTGTTCATACGTACTGTGATTGTACCCATCAGCATCCATCCCCTTTAGTTTATACTACATATTGTAACACATTGTAGCACAATTTTAGTTAAATGGACACCAACAAGGGAGCGCCTATGCCTTGAGCGGCCGGATTTTAAGCATTTTTGTATTAATATTCATAACAGGACTTATGTCCCGGACCCGCCCTCTGGTCTTTTTGCACGATTCAGATACCAGCTGCCCAGTGTCAGGTAAGCTGCATATGTCGTCCATAGTGTATACGGCAGCAGAATGATGCCCGCCAGTCTGCTCACTTTAAAGAATTTCACTAATACAGCGTACATCGTCACCCAAATCATGATACTGTTCACCAACGCCAATTGACGCTTCCTGAGCCGGAAGAACAGGAAGGACCAGGTGTAGTTGATCACAAGATGAACCTTGAACAATCTGCTTGCCCCACGGTCCCCTTTCCTGTTGACGCGGGCATGGGCCAATCCCATCGTCAGGTAAAGGAAGGTCCACATGGGCGCGAAAATTTTACGCGGCGGGGCAAACGGCGGCTGTTTAAGTTTCCTGTACTGCCCTGGTGCGGATCTGGTGGATAATTTCCCGATTGCTTTACCTAATATGAGCGGAGTGACGAGATGAAAGATAAACTGGATGATTGGTTTCATATAATATCCTCGTTTCGGAATTTGATACAAGTATATACTATATTCAGGTGAATGTAACAGCAATAATAATGCCGAAGACTCAGGTAATATTGAAAGACCTTTGGAGAGTGTAGAATATTTTGTGTAGATGAATCATAGATCGGAATAAGATGATATTACAGCTATACAGGCAATGCAACAAGCGAATGTCAAAGAACCAACGTTCCATAAACCCGCCACTCAATTGGAAAGCATATAAAAAATGTAGGTCAACCAACAATTTTAAATTGCTGGTTTCCTACATTTTTTAATACTGCTGTTTACATAAGCCTTATATTTTCAAAAATGATGTGAATACTTTCGGTTACTCAATGGTTTTTCAAGCAAATTGGCGATGTCATACTCCTATTCTCATTTTACAGCATTGAATTGAAAAAGATGATAGTGGGCCGGAATCTGGTGATGTATCAATGGTCATGCTTTCCCTCTATAGTTCGTGTTATTTTCATTTAACGTTTCATCTTTACCAAATAAAAAGTGCTTTTCCATATCAGGTGAATACTTCGAATTGAGCGTGTCCTGTCCTACAGCTTCAGCTACAGCCCGTAACATTGCCGGCGATGCGCCACAGCATAACCCAATATAATTTATGCCGATGCGATGCGCATTCTCAGCCCATTCAGCAAGTTCATAACGATTATGATACAGTGGATCCAAAGCAGTCGGGAAAGTCGTTTCCAGCGGCAGGTGGCAACGACATCCACTGTCCGGCAGGTTAAAGAAAGTCGGATGTTCTTCTGTTGTACGGTATGGGAGTGGCACGCCCGCAACATAACCATCCACTTCTTTACGTACCTTTTCTAGATATGGCTGCATGCTGTCTGGACCGCGGAAGCAGTTCATCCCGACTACCAAGGCCCCTTCTTCAGCTAATATTCTGCAGGAGTCTTCCACCGTATATCCATCTCTTAATATATTCTCCCCCATCAGTCCAAGGGTGATGACTGCAGGTAAGCCTTGATTTCTAATCTCTTCCAGGGCAATCAGTGCTTCCTCATGATAATAAAATGTTTCACCTTGAATATAATCCACACCCTCTTCTTTGCACCAACGCACCATTTCCCTGAAAATATTCCGGACTTTTTCTTTTGACTCGGGATCTTCAGAATCAAAAATATTAGTATTTGAGATATTACCTGCAACTAATGCTTCTTCTTTTGGATGTTCTTTTGCGACCTCTTTGGCCAGTTGAATTGCACGTCTATTGAGGGGTTCGAGTAAATCTTCTTTGCCGATGATCCTCATTTTTTCTCTATGAGCATTATAGGTGAATGCCAGCACCACATCCGAACCTGAGTTCATGTAGTCCCGGTATGTCTGTTTCAATGCTTCCGGATTTTCCAACGCGACTTCCGGGACGAAAGATCCAGCTTGCAGATATCCCCTACGCTCGAGCTCGAATAAATAACCTTCTCCTACAATGACAGGACCGTCTTTCAGTCTTTCTTCCAAACTGCGTTTCATATAAGTTTCCCCCTCCAGATTCATATTAAAAGAAAAGGACTGGAGTTAATTTTCCCAGCCTTTTGAATTAGGATAAGTCTACCATGAAAAAACATGATCGTGTCATACTTATAATTCATGACTTATTATAATCTTAAGCTATACCATGGCTAACCACAGGTCACCTTAACTAATTGACGATGTTTCATAAATCTATAATAAATACTGATCAAGGGGGGTTTTAACACCATCCAAGTAAACACTCGGGCCAGATTTTTCAATAAATCTGAATCGCTTTCGAACATCCACACCACACTTATATTCCATGAAAACGCACGGCCGATGGAATATCGGCCGTGCGTTTTCAGTCATCCCCAGAAGAAATCGATTGATTGCACAATCCATGATTCAATGCATCATCAAGACAGCCTCTCACCCGCCTTTTCTTCTAGAAAGAATCAATCCAAATTTCCTCTGCACATTTGCTTTAAAGGATCATCAAATGATCAATCAGTCACTTTTTCAAGTACTTCAAGGTTACGCTGCATCAAAGATATATAATCTTCGTCATTGCTGATATCTTCCTCAGTCCTCACCTCCATATTGTGGATCATTTCTGCTTCGGCGCCGATCTCATTTTGTATGACTTCGGCTATGGTGTTTGTACTATTCTGTTCATGGAGGACATAATCCAGATCATATTCCCTCACCGTGTCGATCAAACCGGCAAGCTGACTTTGAGAAGGTTCATCCGTCATTGTATAACCTGTAACCGGTATCTGTTCGATCCCATACTTATCCCAGTAGCCGAATGCTGCATGGGGCACGATGATGTGCTTTTCACTGCCGTCATTCAAAGTGTCATCAAAGGCCTGGTCGAGTGTTTCCATATTGACTTTCAATGCCTCAAAGTTTTCTCTGTACGAACTTTCATTTTCCGGATTGAGTGCAATCATTTCCTCAAGGACGATTTCCCCCACTTCAATCATTTTGATCGGGTCGACCCAGATATGCGGATCTATGTCATCGTGATCATCAATGAGGATTTCAACGGGATTGGATCGGGAGATGATATTTCCATTTTCGTCCAGCAATTCCACTTTGACCATCTGAAGCGCATCGTTGGCTTCCCCTTCAAAACTTTCACCGGATTGTCCACTTTCCTCCCATGCGTCCGAGTCATTGGACATGGTGTACCACTGCAGTTCATCATAAGATTCATCAGCAGATACGGTGAGTACCACAAGATCACCTGTATGATAATGACCTGCAAGTCCTTCTATCGTCACATCTTCGTCATTGTGGGTGTGCGTATCTTCAACTTGCCCTTCTTGCCCTTCGTCATGGTCGTCGATCACGATATCCACCGGTTCAGATTCAGCCATCACATCGTGGTTGTCATCAAACTGCGCAACTTTGACCTGACCAACGTCATGTGTGGCCTCAATTTCCAATTCATCCTGGTATTGGCCTGTGACTTCTGACCATTCGTCATCAACCGATGCTCGTGTATACCAATGGAAATGATTTGGACCGGCGTCGTAAGATGCATTCAATTCAATCGTGTCGCCAGTATGATAATGATGCCCTGCACCCTCTATCAGGAGATCGCCGGCATCCACATCTGCCGCTTCATCATGGGTATGCCTTTGAAACAATGTTTCATGGTCCGATAGTCCGACAAGATGGACATCCTCACCCGACAAAGCAATCGCAATGGAATCTGAAAATGCTTCCATGACTCCGCCTACATAGAAAAAGCCGTCACCGTCCGCATAACCTGTCATCTCCTGCATGGACGGTTCGTAGGAATGGCCGTCGACACCCGGCGGGAACACAGAGGACACATCCACCGTCTCCTGGCCGATTTCACCTACAATATATTCCAGTGGATACACCGTCGTATATATGGTCAGTTCCGGATTTTCTCCAGGCGATTCAGCCTCCCCGCATGCTGAGATGATGACGATCAGCAATGTGAGCATAGTGATCAATTTAATATTCCTCATACCACTTTTCCTTTCGCTTTGAAACTTCACAATCAGTGCAGAAGCAAGTCATCAACAATCTGATCGACACTCATATCTTCAGGGTAATACGTCGGCCAGTGCGCCACTTCTTCAAGCAGAGATGCATTGTCGTCACCCCAGTAAAGATGGAAGTGACCCGAATCTTCGGGTGCAATGATGTGATCGCTGAATTGAATATGCCGAGGTGCGTTCTCATCCCCCTCTTCCAGGTCGAATATATAACGGACCCCGCGGTTTCCTGCTTCATATTCCAAAATCTCATAGCCACTGTAAACATATGAGCCGCCGAATACCTCGTTCTCTTCATGGAAAGTGACTTCCCCTTCCCCGGTGATATCTATATGATCCACATCGGTCTCGTAGCCCGTTTCGTAATACTCCTTGTATTCGTCAAAAGTCATCTCACCGTCTTCTTCTGCTCTGGCCTCATATACTTCATCGAGTTCACCTGCTTCAAAATAAGGGTAGACGGATTTCCAGCTGCCCGCCCAATCTGAGATCCCTCTGTCTGCGACATCGTCGTCATCAAAATAACCTTCGTACACTCCATCATCATGATTGTCTATGGAAATAGTGAGCGGCTCGGATTCACTGATGACATTATGAGACTCATCATAGTATGTCGCCTTGATTTCCTGAGACGCCACTGCCTCTGTCTCCAGGGTCTCTTCATATTCCCCTTCGAATGCGGCCCATTCATCCTCTTCGCCGTCTCTGTAATACCAATGCCAATGTCCATCTGCATCTTCAGCTGCCTCGGATGAAGCCGTCAGGGTGACAGTGTCTCCTGTATGATAGTGGTCGGAAAGACCCTCTATTTCAGCCACTTCGGCATCAGCATGCTCTTCAGATTCATGGTCGTGGTCGTGCTCTTCAGATTCATGGTCGTGATCATGCTCTTCAGATTCATGGTCGTGATCTGCATGAGAACCTTCCTCTTCCTGCTGTGCGCTTTCTTCCTCTGTTTCCAAATCCTGTTCCTCTGGATCTGCGTCTTGACACCCAACAAGTAAAGCACTGAATAGTAGTACTGCTGCACCTTTATATACTTTTCTCTTCATATTTACATCTCCTTCTTTATGTATTACCAACTGGATTTTTTTACACCGGGGATTTGTCCTTTATGTGCAAGTTCTCTGAATTTTATACGAGATAATTCAAACTTTCTCAGTACACCTCTAGGTCGGCCTGTGGCCTTACATCTTCTTGTCAGTCGGGTCGGTGATGAATCCCTGGGTAGTTTTCTTAAGGCCTCATAATCTCCTTTCTCTTTGAGCTCAATACGCAACGTCCGGTATTTATCAACGAGCTCTTGTCTCTTTTGTTCTTTTGCTATTTTTGATTTTTTTGCCATAGTCTCACCTCACATTCTCATCGCCTTAAATCGTAACAATTACGATTTGATAAAATATAATATATCATTCAGAAAAAGTTAATGCAATGATTTCCGGAGATTAAAAATAGATTTAACGAAAAAGTATCTGTGTTCCCATATCTTGACAATGAGCCGATGAAGTCATTCTTTGGCAAACTGAAGCCGGCACAAGGCCTCCTGGTTCAGAAGTTACACGGTCATAAGACGCACGCAGACTTCTTATCTGGAATGACACCTGCAGAACTCTCCTGCATAAAAAATGAGATCCCGATAAATCGGAATCTCAAAAAATATGATTTTATTCAATTGTAAACTTTAGTGGTACCAGGTCAGCATGTTCTTGAAATTCTTTTTAATCAAGAGCCACGATTTATCTCCCGAACCCGACCTCTGTCATTTTGCGCGGTTCAGGTACCAGCTGCCCAGTGTCAGGTAAGCTGCATAAGTCGTCCATAGTGTATACGGCAGCAGAATGATGCCCGCCAGTCTGCTCACTTTGAAGAATTTCACTAATACAGCGTACATCGTCACCCAAATCATGATACTGTTCACCAACGCCAATTGACGCTTCCTGAGCCGGAAGAACAGGAAGGACCAGGTGTAGTTGATCATAAGATGAACATTGAACAATCTGCTTGCCCCACGGTCCCCTTTTCTGTTGACGCGGGCATGGGCCAGCCCCATCGTCAGGTAAAGGAAGGTCCACATGGGCGCGAAAATTTTACGCGGCGGGGCAAACGGCGGCTGTTTAAGTTTCCTGTACTGCCCTGGTGCGGATCTGGTGGATAATTTCCCGATTGCTTTACCTAATATGAGCGGAGTGACAAGATGAAAGATAAACTGGATGATTGGTTTCATATAATATCCTCGTTTCGGAATTTGATACAAGTATATACTAAATTCAGGTGAAGGTAACAGCAATAATAATGTCGCAGACTCAGGTAATATTGAAAGACCTCTGGAGAGTGTAGAATATTTTGTGTAGATG
>NZ_FRCF01000011.1:17052-49894 GCF_900142805.1 Lacicoccus alkaliphilus DSM 16010
GTCCAAGGAATCTCTCCTGAAAACTCTTTAGGCTTATCTCTCATAGGTACAATAAAGTTTTGGAAAACCATGTTTAGTTTACGCTGTTCCCAATCATAAACATGATATCTATCTATTCTTTCGGTACCTTATGTGGTACCATTTTATTAAGGCGAGGAGGTGAAACATGGCTGGGGTGAAAAAATGATTGAAAAGATGAAACGTCAACCAAATAACATCAAATTCTCTGAGGCAGAAAAGGTCTTACAGACTTATGGATATGAACTTTCGAGAGTAAAGAAAAGTCAATTTTTTTAAGAATTCCAGAACAGATGATAGATGACCTTTACCATATCAAAAACCGTTGAAGCCTTATTTAATCAGAGAACTCCTGAAGCGGATAGGGGAAGAATAGATGATTTATTTGGCTGTTTATCCCACTTTACAGCCATGAACTATATGAGTGTAGCAGAGAAGAGAAGCTTGAACGATTATCTCGGGCAGCCTTACAACGTCATTATTAAACCGATTCACGACGAAGCAGGGTCTTATTATGCAGCAAGGGTGTTGGAATTCGATGGATGTATAGCAACCGGCGAATCTTTCGAAGAGGCACACGAAGCGATATATGAAGTGCTGGAAGGTTTCATTGAAGATATGATGGAGAACGATGAAGAGATACCGGAACCTGTTGGAGATGATCATTTCAGTGGCAACTTGAGAGTCCGGATGCCCAAGAGTCTCCATAGAAACCTAAGCCAGGCAGCAAAGCTTGAAGGTGTATCCTTAAACCAATATATCATCAATAAGCTGAGCAAATAGAAGAACGCCCGTAAGGAAAGTAAGAAGTTCCCCTTGAAGTAGTCACTTATAACAGTGAGCTGGTTCAGGGGGCTTTTTTGTAATTCTCATCATTTACTTTTTAAGTTATAGTAATGTTAAGGATTACACTAAGGATGTGTTCATATGGAAGGCAACGTAAGATACATAAGTGAGTATTTAAGAGGAGCGCCGAAACTCATCATACCTGTCTATCAAAGAAATTATGATTGGCAGAAAGAGAACTGTAAGCGGTTGATTGATGATCTGGTGAGTTTGCATGAAGAAGGTAAACAGACACATTTCTTTGGGAGCATCGTCGTAAAACCTGGGGACTATTCCCAAGACATAGTCATCATCGATGGTCAGCAGAGGATTACGACAATTTCATTACTCATACTCGCAATGAAGAATTACATGATGGAGCACAATATCACGCAGCAGACCATCAATCCCTATAATTTGAACGACAGCTTCTTGATCAACAGTTTCAGTAATGATGCAGACAAGCAGAAGTTGAAGCCCAACCCAAGGGACTTTGAAGCCTATAAAAGATTATACAGTGATCCGAGAACCCATATTCAAACTTCCAACATCACAATCAATTATGACTACTTTTATCAACAACTTGGAACCCTGCATTTAACTCTGGAAGAATTGTTTCAATCAATCAACAAACTGCAGGTGATGGTGGTCAATCTGAACTCTCCGGATGACGACCCTCAACTCATCTTTGAGAGCTTGAATTCAACCGGAGTGGACCTGACTAATGCGGATAAGATCAGAAATTTCCTGCTCATGAATGAAGACCAGAGTTCTCAGCAGGAGTTATTCAACAATTATTGGCAGCCGATAGAGGAAAGGACACATTTAAAAATGTCCGATTTCTTCAAGGACTACCTGACTTTGAAAGAAGGGAAAACTCCGGTTATAGCAAAAGTCTATGAAGCTTTCGCCGATTTTTATAACAAACTTGAACATAAAAATGAGAAAAAGCCAGATGTAAAAAAAGAATTTTTCAAGGAGCTTGCTGAATACTCGATAGCATACGAGCATACGCTCAAATCCAATACCAATAACAAAGAAATCAATGAATTTCTAAAGCGTATTGAAGAAATCAACGTGACAGTCGCTAAACCGTTCATACTTGCTATCCTCAAAGATTACTCAGACGGAAAAATGGATGCAGAAGAGATCATCCGCATATTTAGACTCGTAGAATCATATATAGCGAGGCGTCTAATCACTGCGCTCCCTTCCAATACCCTTAATAAAATTTTTGCGACGCTTTATAAGGACTTAAGAAAACATATGACAAAAACAGAGGGTAATGTGGCAGAGTCGGAAATCATTGCATACCTTCTACTTTCAAAAACAAGTACCGGTCGTTTCCCTGATGACCGGGAAGTTGAAGAGAGTTTGAAGTCCAGAAATATGTACAACATCAGCCCAAAGATAAGGACTTATATATTTGAAAGACTCGAGAATCATGGTCATGTGGAAAACCTGAATATTTTTGAAGGCGTGCAAAACCAGGATTACAGTGTGGAGCATATCATGCCACAGACATTGAGCTCGGAGTGGAAGAAAGAACTGGGAGAAAATCATGAGGAGCTTCATGATCTTTACTTGAACTCGATAGGGAACTTGACCCTGACAGGTTATAATTCTAAATACAGCAACAGACCATTCAGAGAGAAACAGAATATTGAAAAGGGTTTTAAGGACAGTCATTTTGCATTTTTAAATCGCCTTCCGGCAGTCAGTGAATCCTGGGGAGAGGCCGAAATCATCAGGAGAAGAAACGATATAATCAAAAGATCCTTAGACATATGGAAATATCCTGATACTACTTATGAGCCGATATCCACAAAGCAGGAAATGGTCATATTTGATGGGACCCAGACTTTTAAGAATTATTACATTAAAGGGTATACATTTTTAGATGATAACTATGTTCCTATAGATACTTGGAAAGCAATGATGATCGAGATTGTAAAATCGTTGGCAGAAAAGAATGTAAATCCACTTCTTGAGCTGGCAAAATTAAATCAATCGGGATTGGACTTAATTTTTAGTACGGAACCCCACGAAGAAAGGGTTGAAATAATACCTGGCATCTACATGTATGTCAGCTATTCCAACAGTGCCAAGATGAAATATTTAATGGAACTCTTTGATATTTATGAAATAGATTATGAGGAGCTGACTGTTGATATCATCCGGGATTAAAGATACCTCTCATGATGTGAATGCAACCTGAAAACTTTCAGAAAAAACTAGATGCATAATTGCCGATGGTAGTTTTTTAACAATATATTTATGTCAAATCTCTATTCTGAATCAAACCAGAGTAGAGATTTTTTTGTGTTCCACAGGTGGTTTTGTCACGCCACACACCCGATCAACCCCGCAAACCTCTCTATGACAAATAGCTTTTCTTCATTAACTATTTGTAAATGCCATCGTCATTCTATGAGTATTTTCTTGCGTAAAAGCTATATACTGGTTTATAATGAAAAGCATTGATAAAATTTGTAAAATATTTGTAAAAATACGAGGCTGTAATCGAGAAGATTGAAATCATCAATATAGGTGACTCAAAAGGGATGGCACCACACCTGAAGTGGGGAAGCGACTGTCCATATAATGAGGCGTTGTTGTAATCCTTGAGATCAAAATGTTTTAATTTCTCCTGCCATCCTTCACAAAACCCTCCACGCCTATGTTTGAGGGTTTTTCTTATATTTTACTCTATCTTAAGAGGTAGGGAATCAGGAAGTGGAAATATGTCAAAAATAAAAGAATTATTGAATAAACGCTATGGATATTTCATCTTATTCCTTTTTTTACTCTGGCTGAAAACATACATGGCCTACTGGATTGAATTCAGTTTAGGCGTATCCGGTATAATGGAAAACATTATATTGGTCATCAACCCGATTGCCACCGGGGTCATCGTATTATCCATCGCGCTGTTCTTCAAAAGTCCCAATTTAAGAAAATGGATCATGTTCACATTGTTGCTGTTGATGACGCTGTTATTATATGTGAATGTACTTTATTACAGGGAGTTCGCCGATTTCCTGACGTTCAATATCGTATCCAGTACCAACAACGTGACCCCTGCTTTATTCACTTCCACATTTGAAATGATGCGGGCTTGGGACTTGTTATATTGGGTCGATATCATGTTGTTCGCCTACTTGTTCTTCTATAAAAAGAAGGCACCGCTCACGGAAGATAGGAAAACGTATAAGAGGCGCACCAAAACCCTGGTCACATCACTCGGTGTCCTGCTTTTGGCAGGGAACCTGATACTGGCGGAAATTGACCGTCCAGAATTATTGACCCGGACTTTTGACCGGAATTACATCGTCAAATATTTGGGATTGAATTTCTTTACCGGTTACGATGTTTTCCAGGCATCACAAAACAGTCAGATGCGCGTCAGTGCCGATGAGTCGGATTTGGCGAAGGTGTTCAACTTCTCAGCCGAAAACCATGCAGCGCCGAATCCTGAATACTTCGGGGTGGCGGAAGATCGCAACGTGATTGTGATCGCACTGGAAAGTGTGCAGCAGTTTCTGATTGATTACGAATTGGAAGATGAATATGGCGAAACCCATGAAGTCATGCCATTCCTTTCGAGTATATATAACGATGAGGCCTCATACAGTTTTGAAAACTTCTTCCATCAGACCAGCCAGGGCAAGTCATCAGACGCTGAAGTGTTAGGGGAATTGTCATTGTACGGCCTCCCGCAGGGCAGTGCGTTCCAAACATTGGGATCCACAAATACATTCCATTCTGCACCAAACATTCTGGATCAGCACGGGGATTACACCTCAGCTGCCTTTCACGGTAATGTCGGGTCATTTTGGAACAGGACGGATACTTACCGGAGTTTCGGCTATGACTTCTTCTTTGATTCCGAGTTTTATGATGTATCCGGAGAGAGATCAATGGAATATGGCTTGAAAGACAAACTGTTCTTCCATGATTCTGTGGAGTACCTTGAACAGCTCCCCCAGCCGTTCTATTCGAAGTTCATCACTGTCTCCCATCACTTCCCTTATCCTTTGGATGAGCAGAATGTGGAATTTCCAGCCGCCCGGACAGGTGATGATACAATCAATAATTTCTTCGTCACAGCGCACTATGCCGATCAGGCATTGGAAGAGTTCTTCAATTACCTGAAATCAAGCGGTTTATATGATGATTCCATTATAGTGATGTATGGTGACCATTATGGTATTTCCGATATGAGGAACCCGGATTTGGCACCTTTAGTGGGTGAAGATCCGGACGAGTGGGATGATTACCACAATACTCAAATACAAAGGGTGCCGTACATCATGCATGTACCCGGTGTAGATAATGGTGAAGTGTTCGACACATACAGCGGTCAGGTGGACATGCTGCCGACCTTGATGCATTTATTGGGCATGGAAACAAAAGGCTATCTATTCATGGGGCAGGATATTTTATCAGAAGAACATGATAATACCGTCCCGCTCAGAAATGGCCGGGTAATTACACCGGAGTATACTTTCTTTGAACAGGAAATCTATGATACAGAGACAGGGGAACCACTGCATGACCAATTCACCGAAGAAGAATTGGAAGCACTGTACCGCTACAGGGATGAGGCGAGGGAAGAATTGAATCATTCCAATGAAATCCTGATGAAAGATCTACTGCGTTTCTACAACCCTGAACCCCTGGATGAATTGAAGGAAATTGATTATTTATATCGTAATCAAATGGATGTCCTCGAAGCACATCCAAGGAAAGACACGAGCCTGATCGAACAACGCGACGGCGCATCGACCACGAACCTCTATCAGACGGATGCACCGGAGATGGCAGGGCCGGAAAGCGGTGCATCAGAGGAATATTCGGATTCACCCGGCCAGCCGGAATGAAGCAGTCGTTTAAGTCAAAATATGAAATAAGCATACTGAAGCTAAAAAGACAGGGAATTCATCTTTAAAAGTGCTTCAGTAAAAAGTGGTATAATACAAGTATCAATCCACTACAGTTGACATGATTCACCAAACCCCCATTCTACGGCAATAGAATGGGGGTTTGGTGTATCGGTTTAGTTGTTCAGGGATGAATTGAATTCATAATCCATCGCTTTCACACAAGACAAGGACCCGGATATTCGGGTCCTTGTCCTTATAGAGTCTCATCAAATCTTATTCCATCTTCACGACTAACCGTGCGACATCGCCTTTCTCAAGTCTGTCGAATCCCTCATTGATATCTTCAAGCTTGAGGGTGTCCGAAAGGAGCGTATCCACAGGCAGCCGGCCCTGCTTATAGAGGTCGATGAACCTCGGGATATCCCGGGTGGGGACACAGCTGCCGACGTATGAACCTTTGACCGTCCTTTCTTCTGCGGTCAGGGTGACCTGCGGGAAGGAGAAGTTGTGCTTCGGATCCGGGAGTCCGGTGGTCACCGTCATGCCGCCGCGCCTGGTGATTTTATAGGCGACTTCCATCGCCGGCACGACACCCGCAGTCTCGAAGGCGTAGTTGACGCCGCCGTTCGTCAGTGCCCTGACTTCCTCCAAAGCTTTTTCATCGGATGAATCAAATGTATGCGTTGCACCGAGTTTCTTCGCCAGGTCGAACTTTTTCGGGTTGATGTCCAGGGCGATGATTTTGCTCGCGCCGGTGAGATTCGCCCCGAGTATCGCATTCAGGCCGATGCCGCCGAGTCCGACGACTGCGACGGTACTGCCGGGTTTGACCTGGGCGGTGTTGATGATGGCACCGATGCCGGTGATCACCGCACAGCCGAATATCGCCACCTTTTCAAATGGGATATCTTGATCCACTTTGATCGCGGAGTTCGCTGAAACGACCGCATGGGTCGCAAAACCGGATACCCCGACATGGTGGTGGACATCTCCGCCGTCCATATGAAGCCGCTTGCCGCCGTCAGGCAGTTCGCCTTTTTCATTGGAAGCGGCGCCTTTCTCACATAATGCAGGCCTGCCTTCCCGGCATGGGATGCAGTGGCCGCAGCTCGGCACGAATGCACAGACCACGTGATCGCCGACTTCAAAGTCCTCGACATGATCACCGACCTTGATGACTTCTCCGGCCGCTTCATGGCCGAGCGCCATCGGTGTCGGGCGCGGCCTTGAGCCGTTGATGACGGATAAGTCGGAGTGGCACAGGCCGATCGCACCGATTTTGATCATGATTTCATTACTTTTCGGATCATCCAGTTCAAGTGTCTCTATCTTCAACGGCTTGCTTTCTGCGTAAGGTGCAGGCAAGCCCATCTCATGTAAAACCGCAGCTTTGATCTCCATAATATCCTCCTATTGAAATGGATTATTCGTAATAGCCTTCAGTGGATTTCCGGAAACCTTCGAACTGTTCCCCGTCATGCCCGAACCAGATATCTGCATTCTTCTCTTTGGCCATCTTCTTGATTTTCTCGACGGATCTTGCCCATCCGATGGAGTCGTAGATGATGCCCGGCGGCTTCAGGGTCGGTTCCATGCTGTCTTTAGTATAGATGGCGTCAGATGCAAGGATGAGCGTGCCAAGCTCCTCTGATTTGATTTCAAGTCCGATCATGCCCCAGACATGACCGCTGCCGAAGTTCAATACCCGGATCCCCTCAACCAGTTCAAGGTCATCCTCATAGGGTTTGATCGTCCGCCAGCTCAACTCATTCTTGATCCAGGCATCGATATCCGCCCATATATAGGCGCCTTCCTTCTGGTTCCTGGCATACATCTGCATCGTGCCGTTCAATTCATCATCATGTACGATCACCAGTGCGTTCGTGAAATATTCGAGACATCCGGCGTGGTCGAGGTGGAGGTGGGAGGCGACAACATAATCGACTTCCTTCGGATCGACACCGATCTGCTCCAGCCTGTTCGGTAAGTAACATTCTTCAGTGGCGGAGTAGGGGAAAGCTTTCTGGATATTCGGGCCCCAGCGCCCTTCATGGTCTTCATTCGCCATACTTTCAGGGTTGCATGCGGTGTCGAAAAGGATCTTCGCTTCAGGGTGGTCGATGAATACGGTGTAGATCGGAAACTCGATCATTTCGTTCGGAGCATTGGGGTCGTCGATGGTGGCCTGGTTGGAGTTCGCAATCATCAAGTTCTTGTCCATGCGCAGTGTTCCATTGTCGAGCACGTAAATCTTCATGCGGCTTTTGTTGATGTTTGCCATTCTATTCACCTCTCCATTTAGTGTAATTATAGTATATAAGAAAGCGGTTACATAATCAAAGAGGGAAATGTAATTTTTTACTTTCCTTAGCCATGGTGAGAGTGAGGAAGGACTGAGGCATTGAATGATATAGATTAATAGTAGCCGGTCTTAAACAGCAGGTGAGCAGACGATAGAATACGAGTATCCTAATCCATCTGGCAAATTTAAACCTGCTGGGATTAAGCTCAATTTGTTTACTTAGTTTAATCATACTTTCATCAATACAAAGAACATTTATAGCGTTCATGGAAAACTTAAGACCAATATAAAATAAGTTGCATTTTAAAATCTTTCAATATGATACAATATATGTAAATACAGTAAATAAAAAGTTTAATATCAATTCGAAAGCGGGGAGTATATGGAAAAGCTTGAAGGTTTATGGCATAAGCACAAAGAGAGTAATTGGCTCATCATTACGTTACTTGTATTGTTTTTTCCAGTCGGGCTATATTTGATGTGGAGATATTCAGGGTGGAATAGACTGCCTAAATTAATTGTTACTGCAATCTTTTCCCTGATTATTTTTACTAATATGGGAGGAGACGAGTCCGACGATCTAATAATCGACGACCCGGATGAAGTGCATGCAGAGGCAGAGTCTGAGACGGCTGTGGAAGAAGAAAAAGAAGACGAAGAAAAACAAGAAGAAGCAGAGAAGGCAGCGGAGGAAGAGGCAGAAAAAGAGGCTGAAGAGAAACGCAAAGAGGAAGCAGCCGAAAAAGAGGCCGAAGAAGAAAGAGAACGGGAAGAGGCTGAAAAGGCAGCTGAAGAAGAAAGAGAACAGGAAGAAGCAGAGAAGGCAGCTGAAGAAGAGCGTAAAGAGAAAGAAGCTGAAGAAAAAGAGGCTGAAGAAGAAAGAGAACGGGAAGAGGCTGAAAAGGCAGCCGAAGAAGCCGAAAAAGAGGCTGAGGAAAAACGCAAAGAGGAAGAAGCCGCAAAAGAGGCTGAGGAAGAAGAGAACGACACTACTTTATCTCATGATGAATATAAGGAAATTGTAGAATCTTATATGATGAATATTATGTTTGTTGGCGAAGATTTAAGTGCGTTCGGAGAAGAGCTTGAAATGGCAGGACTTTCTCTGTTAGCTAAAGATTTAATTTATAGTGCTTATACAACTCAGGAGTTGATGAGTGAGCGTTTTAATGATGATATTGAAGGAAAAATTATTCCCACAGAATATGAAAGATTTCATGAAGAATTAATGGATTTTGATATTAATCTCGGTGAATATTTAGAGGGCACGTTTAATGCTAGTGAGAATGATGATTTAATAGCATTGGATAATGCAGCTTCTAATGCAGGTCAATTAATGACGCAAATGAGCGACCTGACTTATTTATATCCTTTTTAATTCATAGTTGATTTGTGATTTGCACTGATTCATTTAGGGAGGACCTTTACATTGTTCCATTTTTATTTCGACACTCGAGCTGAATAACTAGCCCAATACACCCAATAATCCCCCAATCCATGTTAATGGATTGGGGGTTCAATATTTCATATCCAACACTTGGGTTGGATGCTGATATCGTGACGGTCATTCAGTGATTCATCATACTGGGTTGGGTCGGAAGCAGGGTGGTCAGTCATTCATGAGTTACACAACCGGAAAAGTGAGGTTTCGGGAAGTGGATATACTGAAATTCTGCGGCATGCCCAACAATCATAAGACCTTTACATTTTTTAATGTCAGTGTACTATTTAACTAGTACACTAATATGGAGGCTGGGGAAATGATGCAATTAAAAGGTTTGCTGATGAGGGAGTGGCTGCGCATGAAGCACTGGCTCGTCGCTCTGCTGGTAGCCGTGACAATCATCCTGTCAGCGGGGCCGCAGGTGCTGATGGGGATCTTCGGACAGGGCGATGATACCGCCACAATCGGCTTCATGACCGGGTTGATGCTGCTCCCGGGAATCAGCTGGCCGTTTTCGCTCGCAGTCATCATTGGCTATATGGTCATCTTTATGGCTTTAAGCTATATGACATTCATGAAGAGGGATGTCATGGCTTAATGAGGGGACAGCGTCCCCGGGAAGCAAGTCATCACCTTTAAGGATGTTCTCATTATCCGAAAGCAGAAAAGGGATCATTGGCACTATACAAAACAGAGTCATCGATTGGTACGGCGTCCTGCCACTCTGGCTGAGTTATGGGTTCCATCGATGGTTGCAGGTGTAATCCCCGCGTTGTTCTCTTATTGGCTGAACCATCGTGATGAATGACTGGATGACTCGTCCAATACACCAAAAAACCCCCAATCTACTGCCATAGATTGGGGGTTCGGTGTTACATGTTCAGCACTCTGATTTGATACTCATATTATAACATATTATTTTTAGTTACAAAAGTAAGTTCCGCCGTTAAAGAATCTTCTTATATTTTCACTGGTCTGTAAAGATGAAAACTCACGTGACCATGTTTAACCCCCCCTCCGAACCCGTGGTAAATATACTATAGACAGCCAGATGATCGATAAAAGTTTCTATAAGAAGGCATATTTTGATGAAAGTCAGAGATATCATTACTACAGAAGTCGAAACATGCGGACCGGAAACGACAATCGAAGAAGTGGCAGCGGATTTTATGGCGAATGCCCAGGTGCGCCGTCTGCCAATCGTTGAAGATCACAGAATCGTCGGCATCGTCGCACTTGGTGATGTGGCAGTGAAGGAAGACGACCCGGAAGAATACGAAGTGGCACTCGAGGAGATTTCCAAAGAAGACAAATCGTAGTGAATGCAGCATCCAAACAAGAGGATGACTGACCAATCAATATACAAAAGACGGGCGATTTGCCATTCGTATTACGGTGGTCGCTCGTCTTTATCATTGAAAAACAAAAAAACCTAAAAAGTTGATGAAATATCATTAATCAAATGATATAATTAGGAAGTGACTGATTATTACATACTAAATGTGGCCCCGTAGCTCAGGGGATAGAGCATTGGTTTCCTAAACCATGTGCCGCAGGTTCGAATCCTGCCGGGGCCGTTTACTTATATCTTTTTAAGGTATGAACAGCCGAATACATAGAATAACTGCAACTGCATCCGAAAGGGTGCAGTTTTTTTGATGATTTCAAACCTCATTGCATAAGCAGAGAGAAATACCCCAAATACATTGTATTTGGGGTATTTATAATTTCATTTGTGGAAATTTGCTGACAGGCTGCCGGCAATTTCAAGATATAACGTTTCCGCTTCTTCCTGGCCTTCCAATCCATACACATTCATCCGGCCGTCATTGAATAAGGTCATATCATATCCGTCATAGTTGATGAACTTGACGAAGCGGTTCTCTTTGATGATTTTACCTTGCAGCTCTTCCTCAAATATCTCATCATCGAATCTCAATGTGAATACACGGCCGCAGTTCGACTGGACGGGCCTGAAAGTCTCTTTTTCAAGGTGTTCATAATTATGCTGTCCGCATACCGTGCAATCATCATTCTTCAAGGCATCGATGTTCATCGTCTTGTAATTCATGCCGAAAGTGTCGATTGTGATCAGTTTCTTCGAAAATCCCGCACCGGAGAGGAAGCGGATGGCTTCTGAAACTTCAATTCCTGCTGTCTGGGTGATGACGGGCGGCAGTACGCCGTTGATTTCACAGCTTTCCCCGCTCGCCGGCATGGTGTCCATCAGACACTTCAGACATGGGCCATCAAAGTCTATAGCGTAAACACTGCCTTTACTGCCGACTGCGGCACCGTACACCCAGGGGATGCCGAGCTTATGGCACGCTTCATTGATCAGGAAGCGGATCTCAAAGTGGTCCATGGCGTCGATGACGATGTCCGGCTGATGTTCTTTTAAAATCCCGATGATATTATTTGAAGCAAGCTCGGTGTTCAGGGTTTTTATTACTACATCACTGTTGATCTGACCAAGCTCTTCCTTCAGAGCCTCGACTTTCGGCTTCATCAATCTTACGTCTTCTTCGGTGTATAAGGTCTGGCGGTGCAGGTTCGTCATCTCGACGATGTCCATATCAATCGTGATCAGTTTGCCGGCGCCCATCCGTGTGAGGAGCTCTGAGACATGCGTGCCGAGGGCGCCGGCGCCCATGACCATGACGGTGGCTCTGCTCAAGTTTTCCTGACCGGATTCACTGAAGCCCTGGAACCTGATCTGTCTGTCGTATCTGTCCATTACAGGAATCCCAGACCTTCAGCAGGGCTCGAGGCCTGTGCCGTGTACCTCACCGGTATACGGCCGGCTTCGTGGCTGAGCATGCCCGCTTCAATGCCGAGCTTCATCGCTTCCGCCATTTTGACCGGATCTTTGGCCCCTGAAATCGCCGTATTCAGCAGTATCGCATCGGCACCGAGCTCCATCGCATAACATGCATCTTTCGGTGAACCGATCCCTGCATCGACGATGACCGGGATGTTCGCCTGCTCGATGATATACCTCAAGTTCAGCGGGTTGTTGATGCCGCGTCCGGTGCCGATCGGGGAAGCGAGCGGCATGACGGCATGGACGCCGAGTGCTTCGAGCCGTCTTGCGAGCACGACATCATTGGAGATGTAAGGGCATACTGTATAGCCTTTTTCGAGTAAGATTTCGCACGCCTCATACGTTGCGATCGGGTCGGGGAGGAGTGTCTTATCATCCCCGATCACTTCGACTTTGATCATGTCGCAGACGCCGGCATGGTCTGCGATCTCAGCGATGCGCACCGTCTCTTCGACGGTCTTTGCACCGGCTGTGTTCGGAAATGTCACATAGTTTCTCAGATCGATGTTCGCGAGCGGGTTCGGCAGGTCTTTATCATACAAATTCATGCGCCTGACTGCGAAGGTGAGCACTTCGGTTTCCGATGCCCCGATCGCTTTCGTCTGTGTCTCCTCATCCGAAAACTTGCCTGTACCGAGAAACAGCCTTGAGTTGAATTCAAATTCTCCTATTTTAAGCATTTTATCCGCCTCCTACAAATTCCAGCAATTCAAGCCTGTCGTCACTTTTGACGATGTGGCTGTCGAATGATTCCTTTTTGATCAGCTCGCCGTTATGCTCCACGACGACGCGGTCTGCATCTATATCCATATGTGCGAGCAGCTGTGAAACCGTGAGATCTTCTTCGAACGTGAATGTTTCATCATTGATGATGCATTGCATCTGTCTTCATCCTTTCAATGGTAAATTCCTGAAGCCCTTCGGGGCGTCCGCCCCGTATGATCCATTTGGACATCAGCCGGCCCGTGATGGGGGAGAGGAGGATGCCGTTGCGGTAGTGGCCGCCGACGAGGAAAAGTCCGTCGTGCACTTCATCCATGACCGGTGCCGCATCCGGTGTATACGGACGGATGCCTGAAGTTTTCATCAGCACATTGGCACCCTTCAGCCTCGGCAGGCGACGGAGCGCCTCCTTCCACAGCCATGCTTCTCCTGCGTCCGTCATGCCTGCAGAGTAATCATTGAACAGGCTTGTCGCGCCGAGCAGGAAGCGGTGATTCCGCTTCGGGATGATATAACATCCGTTCGTCATGAAAAGCGTGTGGTCCATCCGCACACCCGGATGTTCGAGCAGCATGACCTCTCCTTTCACACCGGTGATGGAAGACTGCACACCGAAGGGTTCAATCAGCTCCTGGGCCCATGCCCCGGCCGTGACCACGACTTTCCCGGCATGCATGATGCCTTTTGAGGTCTTCACCGTATAACTTTCACCCAAGCGTTCGATGGAGAGGACTTCAGTATGGCCGATGCGTGTCACGCCATTGATGAGGGCGCGCTCGGTGAGGGCGCGTGTATATTTGTTGGCATTCACCTGGCCGTCAGCCGGTATCAGCATGGCGGGATGTTCATTCGGCCGCAGGAACTGATTGCTCAAGTCCAGGACCGCATTTTCATCCAGCAGCTGCACTTTTTCATTGTGGCCATTCAAAAATGCGTGCTGCCTTCTTATATTTTCCGCGTCTTCACTGGAATCGGCGATTTTTATCAGTCCGGTCTCCCTGTACTCGATGTCGATGCCGGTGGTCTCCAGCAGTGATTCACTCAATGGCTTGAAGTACGCCCTCGATGCCCTGGCCAGACGGAATGAAGGGCTGTCCCCGTAAAACTCGTTCTGTGCACCGAGCATGCCGCCGGCCTTGAAGGATGCGTGCCGCTCCGCTTCGTCACGGTCGATGACCGCGACTTTCAGGCCGTTTTCTGCGAGTTCAGCTGCGATGGAGAGGCCCATCACACCTGCACCGACTGTGATTACATCAAATTTAATAACTCCCATTCCTTTCCGAGTGCTTTTATTTCTGAAGGATCTGCATCCATGAAATATGAAATTGCTGCAATGCCGCTGAAACCTTTCGGCAGCTTTTGAACCGTCCGTGCGTTGATGCCGCCGAGCGCAACCACCGGAATATCCGCTGCCAGGGCGTCCATGATTTCCTGACCGGACCGCGGGGGCAGCCCCTGCTTTGAAGCGCTTTCAAAGATATGCCCGAACAACACGAAGTCCAGTCCGGCAGCCCGGGCCGATTCGATCGAGCGGGCGGAGTGGGTGGACATACTGACGGAAATCCCAGGGGCTCTCCGCTTGTACTCGAATGCATCCTCATCATATTCCCTGAAGTGGATGGCCGGGAGATCGAAAGCTTCGAGCAAACCGATGTCACTGTGGATGATGATCTTCTCCCTGGGGAAACCTGCACTGATCAAAGCATCCAGAAAAGAGGATGTTTCCTCAGGCGGCATCGGTGTCCGTATGAGCAGGTGATCGATGTGGGATGCGATGTTGAGGATCTGCCTGATGTCTTTCGAAGCGGGTGTCCTGTATCGGGTGATTGCGATGAACATGGCTTCACCTCCATAAAAAAAGCGCTATTTTTCATTTAAGAAAAATAGCGCAATTGTATAGTCATATACTTTGTCTGTGTATCTCCACGCCACTTTCCTACGCCAGCATGATCTGGATCAGGTTCCGGAATCCCGAAGTCACTACTTCGATCTCAGCCTTTTTCAAAAGGCACTTCCAGTGGTCTTGCTATTCGGTTTTGTGATGCATTGGTTTCATGATAACGCATTTTTACACCGATTACAAATTTGGGACGGGTTCGGCACTATGCTTGAAAGCCTTTGGAAGCTGAAAACAGAAGGGAAGGATACAAAAATACAATAGTGATTAAATTCACAAAGTCGTCACTTGGAATAAGCAGGTGTCCTAAATTTTCAGACAGTAAATGTTATAATGGATATGAAATGAAAATGATCAGGAGGCGTTTCAATGATTTCTCTCGAAAACAAATCAGCAATCATCACAGGTGCAGCAATGGGCATGGGCAAGGCCACAGCTCTGAAGTTCGGCAAAGCCGGTGCGAAAGTCGTCGTTGCAGACATGAATGAAGAAGAAGGCAGCAAGGTCGTTGAAGAAATCAAGTCGGACGGCGGGGAAGCGATCTTCGTCAAAGTGGATGTTTCCAACGAGGAAGACGTGAAGCAGATGGTCGAGAAGACTGTGGAAGCTTACGGTAAACTTGATGTCGCAATCAACAACGCGGCCATCACGCCGGATGACAAACCGCTTGCGGACATGGACTTCAATTACTTTGAAAAATTGATGTCCGTCGATCTGAACGGTGTCGCACTCTGCCTGAAGTACGAGCTTGCACAGATGGAGAAGGACGGCATCAAGGGCTCGGTCGTGAACACTTCTTCGGTCAGCGGCATCCGCCCGCAGCCCACCAATCCGGCCTATGTTGCAGCGAAACATGGCGTCATCGGCCTGACGAAACAGGCGGCGATGGACTATTCACCGAAAGGGATACGCATCAACAGTGTGGCGCCGGGTGCAATCGACACGCCGATGCTCCGCGGCGCACTCGACCAGTTCGGTTTCGACCCGGACGAATATGCAAAGCAGTTGAGCATGCTCGGCCGCTTCGCTGAAGCAGATGAAGTGGCTGAGGCGAACCTGTGGCTCGCCTCCGACCTTTCATCCTACGTCACAGGCACGGTCCTGAACGTCGACGGCGGTTACACTTCAATGTAATTGAAGGTGATTTGAAGACATCTGCAGTTTTCTGCAGGTGTCTTTTTCCATTCATGATACTTTTTTAAGTCAGGATGATATAATTTAAGGAAAAGGATATGTAAGGAGGTGGGCGGATGGACCGCTGGTACAGGATAGATAATACCGGAAAGATTTTTCATGCAGTATCGAGTGCGACGAACTCGTCGGTGTTCAGGGTCTCCATGATCATGAAGGGGACGGTCGACCCCGGCCATCTTCAGGCGGCGCTGGATGTCGTCGCGGTGCGCTTCCCGACGCTCACCGTGAGAGTGAGGAAGGGGCTGTTCTGGGACTTCATGGAACATAATGATGAACAGCTGCTGGTGAAACCCGAGACGGATCATCCGTGCTCGCCGATAGACAGGAAGGAGAACAATGCCTATCTGATACGGGTCCTTTATTTTGAAAAGAGGATTTCGGTGGAAATATTCCATTCGCTGACTGACGGCGGCGGGGCGATGGAGTTCCTGAAAACCCTGGTCTACCAATATCTGCGGGAGTCGGGTGAGGATGTGGCGACAGACGGCCTCATTCTGGACCCGGAGGATGCACCGGACCCCGAGGAGATGGAGGACAGCTTCGAGAGGCATGCGACGTCCAGTGTGATGAAACGTCCGGCACGACGGGCGGAGAAGGCGTATCAGATCAAGGGCGAGGCTTTCGAGCCGCCGGGCATCAACGTCATCCACGGCGTGGTGGACGGCGCAGACTTGAATGCGTTTGCGAAGCAGCAGGGGACGTCACTGACCGGGTTCCTCACGAGTGTGCTGATAGAGGCCATCCATGAGGAGAGGATGCGGCGGGACATGACGGACGGCACGGTCTCCATCGCGCTGCCGATCAGCCTGCGCCGGCAGTTCCCTTCGGTGACGCTCAGGAACTTCTTTTCCGTTGCCAACATCAGGGTGCCGGTGGACGGTTATATGAATCTCGACGATATCATCAGGGAAGTGACCGGCCAGCTCATCAGCCACACCGATAAAGGGGCACTGCAGGAGAGCATCAACCGCTTCGTCTCCCTGCAGAGCAGCTGGCTCGTCCGGGCCATGCCGGTGCTCGTGAAGTACCCGATCATGCGGATCGGCTTCAACCAGTACGGGGAGCGCTCGAAGACGATGACCTTCTCGAACCTCGGCAACATACAGATGCCGGACGCCATCAAGCCCCATGTGGACAGGATGGAAGTCATCCTGTACCCGACCCGGAAAAGCCCGATCAACTGCGCCTTCGGTACTTTGAACGGCAACCTCACGATCTCTTTCGCCCGGTCGATTGAAGAGAACGACATCATCCGGGCATTTTTCAGGTCACTTGCGAAGATCACCGGACTAGATGTCCAGGTGTATTCGAATGAATGGGGTGAGCTGCAATGAACCGGTGTCCGAATTGCGATGTATCGACCGACGATCAGCACTGTCCTTTATGCCGGTCGCAGCTGGATGTGGCGGAAGATGCGCGGGCAGCCGCCTGGTATCCGTATTATGATCCGGAAAAGCAGAAGAAGCGGACCAGCATATCGCGTCTTGCCATTCTGCTTGGAACGCTTGCGGTCATCATCTGCTTTGCCATCAACCTGATCGTCATACCCCAGTTTTTATGGGTGTTTTATGTGGCGGTCGGTGTATTTTATGTCTTGGTCTCGCTGAGCCACACGATACTTTCCGCCTCGCACATCGGCGGCAAGATCACCGCACAGGTCGTGAGCCTCACCCTCGTGCTGCTCGTGATCGATTTCCTCTCGGGAGATATGCAGTGGTCGGTGGACTATGCGGTGCCATTCCTCATAGTGGCGGGCATCCTGGTGATCTCGATCATCATACTGACGGTCCGGCTGAAGTGGACCGGTTATTTCAGCTTCCTGATGATCATGATCGTGCTCGGTTTCCTGCCGCTCGTGCTCTACCTCTCCGGCATCGCCACCGTGCTCTGGCCGAGCATCATCGCCGCAGTGTTCGCGGTGACGGTATTCACCATCCTTTTGCTTTTTGCGAACCGGACACTCATGACACAACTCGGCAGAAGGTTTCATCTGTAACATCGTATCCCCCGGGATGCGGAATCGAAAGGAATGATTGAATGAAACGTGTTTTGAAGACAGCTGCCGCCATCGCCGGGGCAGGGGCTTTATTTTATACAGCACGCGCAGGGCGTGCCGCATTGTTTGAGGAAAGGAGCATCGAAAGCAAGATCGTTGAAGACTTGATCAAGGTCTTCAACTTCGACCTCGAAGAGGTGGATGCCAAGATGCTCGCGAAGAATTTCAAGGAGAACCGCAAGGAACATAAAATCCGGGAGAACCTGCTGCGCTCGAAGGCGGAAGCCTATTGGGACGCAGGCATGAAGGTTTTCAGGATCCTGCCCGGGAAGAAGACGAGCACGCGCCGGGTCCTCTACATCCACGGCGGCGGCTACATCCATCAACCGTCACCGTTCCACTGGCTCTTCATCGATCAGATGGTACAGGAAACGGGACTCGAATTCATCGTGCCGATCTATCCGAAGACGCCGGAATTTTCTTATGAAAGTGCTTATGATGCGATTTCGGAACTGTACGGCAACCTGCTGGATGAAGGGGAAGAAGAAATCATCCTGGTGGGTGATTCCGCAGGCGGCGGGCTTGCGATCGGCTTCACCCAGTGGCTTGCCACGGAAAACATGACGTTGCCGAGGGGGCTCATCATCATTTCACCGTGGCTCGATGTCACACTTGAGCACCATGAGATGGAGCAGTATGCAAAATACGATCCGATGCTGCGGCCGGAGCACTTGAAGAAGATCGGACGCCTCTGGGCGGGGAATGCCGATCGGTCATACTATAAAGTGTCTCCGATCAACGGCCCCCTGACCGGCCTGCCGAAGATATACCTCTTCGTCGGCGAGCGGGAAATCTGCCTGCCGGACTCGAGGGAGTTCGCGGCGAAGCTCGAAGCGGCCGGGGCGCCGTATGAATACTATGAATATCCGATGATGAACCACGTCTTCCCGCAGTACCCGATACGGGAAGGCGCGAGGGCGAGGCGGCAGATCAAGGAAATACTGCAGTCGCTCGCATGATGGGGGTGGAGATCAGAGGCCGGGACAGAAGTCCCGGTCTTTTTTTTGTGTGTGGAGATGCTGGATGGGGATGGTGCGGGTGTGAGTGTGCACCTGGCGCTGAAAAAGCACTGCACATGCACAACACGATGACAACTCCCATCCTGTAAGTACACAAAAATCCCGGGCTGGTCATTGACCAGCCCGGGGGTTCAATCAAATACATAGTTTTCACTGAATGCATCCAGTTCATCCAGCGTCGTAATGTCATGCGGCAGCAGGGGGACGAAGATTTTCCTCTGTTCTGGGAAAGTGTCCTCTATCTCCTGCATATACCGCTTCTCATGTTCCCGCCGCTGTGCAAGGAAAGCTCCGTCCGCTTCCTCCGGCAGGACTTTATTGACGATGACGGTCTTCACATGGAGGTGGTACTGATCGAGCAGGGCTATCGCCTTCTTCGTCTCGAGGATCGGCAGCCTCTCGGGGTTCAGGACGAAGATGAATCCCGTCTTATCCGATTCGAGCATGATTTTGCGTGCCTCGGAAAACCGGTTCTGCCGTTCGAGGAGGACCTCGTAGATTGGATCTTCGATCGGTTCGCCGTCGTTCAGGAGCTGGGTGTAGTTCTCGTTCGTCTTCCTGCGTTTCTTCAGCAGTCCCTCGATCCAGACGCCCATCAGTTCTGGCAGTGTCAGCAGTCTGATCGTATGTCCGGTCGGCGCCGTATCGAAGACGAGATGGTCATAGTCCTGCGCTTCTTCGAGGATGATGGAGATGAGCTTATCGAACAGTGCCGACTCATCCGCGCCGGGTGATGCCTTGGCGGTGTCGAGCTGGCGGTCGACTTCTTCGATCATGCTGGACTGCACCGTCCCCCGGATGTTCTCCTTCACCTGATTGATGTACTTCGTCGTCTCACGCTCGGGATCGATTTCAAGTGCGTGCAGGTAATCTGTGATCTTCTGCGTTTCCCCGCCGATCTTCATCGAGAAGATGTCTCCGAGATTGTGCGCGGGGTCGGTTGAAATCAGCAGCGTCTTTTTATTTTCCCTGGCAAGCTTCCATGCGATGGCGGCGGCGGACGTGGATTTGCCCACACCGCCTTTGCCTCCGACGAATATTATTTTGTTGGCAGTTGCATTCATACGGGATCCTCCTTCATTATGATCAACAGCAACGGATGCCCGTCAGTGGTGATTTGTCCATGCCCATCCTGAGATGCCAGTCATGGAAATCTTCGATGATATGCGGATACAGCTCGAGTGTATAATAGTAGACCGGATTCGGGATGCCGATCATTTCGGAGTAGAGGAGGAGCAGGAAGAGGTCGTCCTCATCCCGGAGCTCGCGTGCCACTTCCGTCCTGTGGGGCATCTCCAGCACTTCCTCATAATATTTGATGAGCTTTTTCACTTTATCCAGCATTCCATCACCTTCCTTCAAAAGTTTAATCCCTGTGCTTCTCCAGTTCATCATCGAACTTGCCGCTCAGCGCCTGGATGGCTGTAATGACGATCCAGATGGCAAAGACGAATATGATGGCGCCGAGGACGAACAGCAGCATGTTGGAGTTGCTGCCGTACCATGCCCATTGGAAGAACACCTGGGTGAACATGGCATACAAAGTCATGAACATCAGGAATATCATCGGGATCAATGTGACCAGATAGTTGATGCCTTTACGTTTCAGCCAGACTGAAATCAGCAGCAGACTGATGCCTGCAAGCAGCTGGTTGGATGTGCCGAACAGCGGCCAGATCACGTAACCGCCGGAACCGAAACCGCTCGGCCCTTCCGGTATGAGCACCAGTGCCGCAGTGGACAATACGGCGACGGATGTCGCGACATGTTTCTTCGTCAAAGACGGCACCTGATATTCCGTACCGATTTCTGCAATGATGTACCGCATCAGACGCACTGCAGTATCGAGTGTGGTCGCCGCGAAGCTCACGACGATGATGGAGATGATCGTCGTTGCCACATGGGGCGGGATGCCAAGGCCGCCGGCGAGGATCGCCGCACCTTCGACGAAGTTTCCGAGACCGCCGGCGTTCGCTGCATCAAAGCTTGAGTAGACGGCCGAGAAGTCGGCGGTACTGCTGAACAGCGTCACCACCGCAATGATTGAAATCAGTGCGAGCACACCTTCGCCGACAGCGCCGAAATAACCGACGAACCGTGCATCCGTCTCAAGGTTCAGCTGCTTCGAGGTGGTGCCGGATGAAACGAGTCCGTGGAAACCGGAAATGGCACCGCACGCAATCGTGATGAATAAAAGCGGCAGCCATGAAACATCCGCATCGGCATTGGTCGCCGGCGCGTTGATCGTCGGGTTCGTGAACAGCAATCCTGCATACAGGATGATCAGGCCGACGGACAGCTGATGGGAGTTGATGAAATCCCTCGGCTGCAGTAGTTTCCATACAGGCAGCGTCGAAGCGATATAGACATAGACGAGCAGGATGCCGATCCAGATCATGAATGCGGTGGACACCGCGCCGAGGCCGAAGAGACCCTCTCCGCCTTCACCGCCCATGTATGAAACCAGGTCGATCTGCAGCCAGGTGACTTCGGCTGTGAGCACTGCGGTCGCGTACATGACCGCCAGGGCGATCAGGGACGGGATGAGCATTTTGATGTTGCGTTTGTAAGCCGCATACCCGATCCAGATTGCCAGAGGTATCTGGATGAAGACCGGCAGTACGCTTGCAGGATATGTAATGAAAAGATTGGCGATCACCCATGCAAACACTGCGTTGACCATCAGCACGAGCGTCAGGATGATGAACAGGAAAAGGATCTTCCCGCGTCTGCCGATGAATTTCTCGGCGATGGTCCCGATGGACTGGCCTTTATTCCGCACGGACATCGCCAGTGTACCGAAGTCATGGACGCCTGCGGCGAATACGGTCCCTAAGATGACCCACAGGAATGCCGGCAGCCAGCCCCAGTAGACGGCGATTGCCGGGCCGAGTATCGGTGCGGCGCCTGCGACCGAAGTGAAATGGTGGCCCCAGAGGACGAACTTGTTCGTCGGGACGAAATCGACGCCATCCTTATAACGGTGGGCCGGTGTGATGAAATCGGGGTCGAGCCTGTAAATCTTTTCTGCGATGAATTTTGAGTAATAGCGGTATCCGAATGCGAAGACCGCGAGGCCGATGACGGCAACTAAGATAGCGTTCAATATACTTCCCCCTCATTGATGATTTAAAGCCAATCATATCGAATATTCTAAAAATTGTAAATGCATTTTAAAAAACAAGTCATTTCCAGATTTAAAGAGGATGTACTTCTTTTTGAAAGCCGGACAGGCGGGGGGCGCGACGGCATCCTTATGCCACTCAGCTGCCATCATGATCGGGCGGTGTGCGTTTCAAGGGAAGAAGAGGATTCACCGTGGCTGCATGATGAATCCTCTGTTAATTTGAACATATTGGATATTTAAACAGTCTGTATCAATCATTCCAGTAGTTGAAGAGCGGGCCGTCTTCGCCGTATACGGGATCGGCATCCGGCATGGGCACGTCCTTGATGTTATCGAGGACTTCAGGGCGCTCATCCGACTCGCCGTAGCACATGTCGAATGTTTTGCCGCCGGGGTAGGCGCCGTAGTTCCGGTAGTCGTCGCTCGCCTCGATCATCTTATGGCCGTATCCTGCCGGCAGTATGATGACGTCCCCGGGTTCCGCGTCCACCTTTTCCCCGAGCTCGCCGCCGAGCTGCAGGGTCGCGGTGCCGGCATCCACGACGAGCACTTCATGCGTGTTGCTGTGGTAGTGGTGGAACGGGTGGACGGATCCGAGCCATTCACCGGACCAGCCGTTCGCATTCAGTATTTCCACGGCGTCATCATTGGGCTCCAGGGCCGCTTTGTAGATGAGCAGCGGCAGCTTCCAGTGGTTCGGGATGCGCCCGTCATCTTCGACCTCGATTTGTATGATTTCGGTTTCTTTGGCATCTTTCATCATGCATCACCCTTTTCTTAAGTTACTTATCATTATCCTCTTTCCTCCGCTTGTAATCATTCCGAAAAGGGAGATGGCAAGCGGGACGGGGGAGTGCTATACTTTTCTTTATTCTGGAAATAAAATACGCATTGAAGAGGAAGTTGTCATGACTGCACATATCAATAAGGACAATGAAAATAAATATTGGATCGTCATACTGCTCGGCGCTCTCACGGCGATCGGGCCGATATCGATGGATATGTATCTGCCCGCGCTGCCGATCGTCGCAGAGGATCTGGAAACGCGCGCATCCCTCGTACAGCTGAGCCTGACGACATGTCTTATCGGCCTTGCCGCGGGTCAGCTGATGTTCGGCCCGCTCAGCGACATCAAAGGCCGCAAAAGACCGCTTGTGGTGAGCCTGTTGATCTACGCCGCCGCATCAGCTGCGCTCGCTTTCACCACAAGCATCGGACTCTTCATCGCACTCCGCTTTGCCCAGGGGTTCACGGGTGCTGCCGGCATCGTCATTGCACGCGCCGCGGCCCGGGACATCTATTCGGGCAAAAACTTGACGAAGGCATTCGCACTCCTTGCGCTCGTCAGCGGGGCGGCGCCGATACTCGCACCGATTTCAGGAGGATTCGTATTGAACTTCGGCTCGTGGCCGATCGTCTTCCTGATCATCGCCGGGATCGGCGTGCTGCTCATCTTATCCGTGATCTTCTTCTTCAATGAGACGCACCCGGTGGATCAGAGGTCGGAAGGGACGATTTTTGCGGTCGTGAAGACTTTCGGGGATCTGGTTAAGGATAAAGTGTTCCTCGGCATCTCGTTCACCCAGAGCCTCATCATGTCGGCGATGTTTGCATATATCGCTGGCTCGCCGTTCGTCCTGCAGAACATTTACGATGTCTCGCCGCAGCAGTTCTCACTCATATTCGCCTTGAACGGCCTCGGCATCATCATCGCGGCCCAAGTGTCTGGCAGGATCGCCGGAAAAGTGGAGGAGACGAAGATCATGATGGCCGGTGTGCTGCTGTCGCTTGCCGGCAGCATACTGCTTGCCTTCGTCGTCGCACTTGGGCTGCCGCTCATTTTCATCGTCACCGCGCTATTCATGGTGGTCTCAAGTGTCGGCTTCGTCTCGCCGACGGCGTTCTCACTCGGGCTGAAGAACCAGAAGAAGTCCGCCGGCAGCGCGTCGGCATTTCTCGGGCTGCTGCCGTTCATCGGCGGGGCCGTCGTCTCCCCGCTGGTCGGACTTGCAGGGGAGGAGGCTGCTTGGCCGCTCGCAGTAGTCATTGCCATCTGCAGCACCTCCGCACTTGTCATATTCATGCTGCTTGTCCGTGGGAAAGCAATGCAGGAGGCATAGTATAAGGAACACTGAAGCCGTTACGGGCTTTGGTGTTTTTATTTTTCAGGCATAAAAATTGATGGGAAATCCACATCCTGTTATTATAATAACTATTGTGGATAAGTGTTATCCATATTATAAAAATTTTGGGGAATGCGGTGAGTGTCATGCAGATGAAGACGGGTGTCGAACAGTCGGTATATGCGGTGCTTCTGCTCAATATGCTGCCGGAGCGTGCAGTGCTCGACAGCGAGGTCATCAGCGAACAGCTCGGTGCTTCGCCGACATATATGCAGAAACTGCTCAGGAAACTGGTCAGCGCGGATATCATCAAATCCGTCACCGGAGTGAAGGGCGGTTTCAAGCTCAATAAAGACCCGGAGGACATCAGGGTCTACGATATATATGTCGCGGTCGAGGGGCAGCAGTCGCTCTACAGTTCAAGCGGCATATTGGACGGTATGCTTGAGCTTGAGAAGAGGGATAGATGCTGCATCCTCGGTGAACTGATGGAGGAAGCGGAAGCATCATGGAAAAGTGTGTTGAAGAGGGAAACCATTGCCTCACTCACCGAAGAGATCCAGTCGGAGCGCTTCGCCGGCAATACGGCGGAACTGCAGAGCTGGATCAATGAGAAGATGGTCGTTTAATTCAAATGAAATCAGGTGGAAATATGAACCGGTTCGAAAACCATAAAGGATTCAAAAGGACTTTCAAAGAAAATAAAATGTCGCTCGGCCTGATGTTCCCGCTGGAATCCTATACGGGGAGTTTCCCGGAGATGGAGCCGGCGGAACAGATGCGGCTTGCCAAGATGGCGGAGGATTACGGTTTCGCATCACTGTTTGTGAGGGATGCACCGCTTTATGACCCGGACTTCGGTGATGTTGGCGGACTGTATGACCCGTGGATGTTCTTAAGCTACGTCGCCGCGCACACGGAGGACATCGCGCTCGGCACCGGCAGCATCGTGACGACGCTCCGGAATCCGCTGCATACGGCGAAGTCCGCAGCGACACTGGAGAAATTGTCGGGCGGGCGGCTTTTATTCGGTGCAGCGAGCGGTGACCGGCCGATCGAATTCCCGGCCTTCAGGACGGATCCTGAAGACAAAGGTGCGCTGTTCCGGGAATCCATCGAAGTGATGAAGCAGTTATGGCGTGAGGAGTTCCCGAAGATTCAGACGGAACGCGTGCACCTCACGGAAGGTGATGTCGTCCCGAAGCCTGAAATGTCGGATATCCCGGTCTTCGGCACGGGATACGGGGGGCAGACGCTGGAATGGCTCGCCGGTAACACAGACGGCTGGCTGTTCTACCCACAGGATCTCGGCAGCCAGAAGAAACTCATCAATCAGTGGCGCGCGGCGGCGGAAACGTTCAAGCCGTTTGCGATGCCGCTTGCCATCGACCTCTCCGAGCGGCCGGGGGAGACGGCAAAACCGCTCCCGGTCGGCTTCCGCGCGGGACGCCATTTTCTGATCGATTACCTGAACGCGTATCAGGAAGCGGGCGTGAACCATGTGATGATCGCGCTGAAGCAGAACAGCCGTCCGGCTGAAGAGGTCATCCAGGAACTGGGCGAATACGTCGTTCATAAATTCCCGGCACACATTGAACCAAAATACAGCTTTTTAAATTTTAAATGAAATGAGGAAATGAAATGATACAAGGATTGGACAGGATCAACGAACTGGCAAGGATACAGAAGACGGTCGGCTTGACCGAAGAACAGAAAGAAGAGCAGAAGGTTTTGCGTGAAGACTACCTGAAACAGATCAGAGGCCAGGTGCTGGATTCCTTCTCGGGCCTCACCGTCATCGACCCGCTCGGCAATGACGTGACACCGGAGAAACTGAAGAGGGAGCAGGAACAGGGGAATATATAAATGAGGAAACCGCCCGGAACACAATTGTTCCGGGCGGTTTTTGATTAGGTGTTTATTTGATATACTGCCTTGCGCCCTTCAGCACGCCAAGGACACTGCCATTGGAGTTTTTCATTTTTGATGTCAGTGATTTGAAGGTGACTTTCTTTTCTTTGCTGATGTGGTAGAGGATGACATCATCGTCATCCAGGTTTTGGCGTTCTGCGGACGGGACTTCAATGATGTCATTCTCCTGGATATACCTGTTCAGCACACGATAAGTCAGATCCTCATCGCACAGAATGTGGTTGCGCTCCCAGTCCTCGATCGTCGTATGCGGAAGGTCTTTCGGCGGCGCAACGACATTCACGTTTTTGACACCGAACTCCTCGCTCAGCACATTGAAGGCGAGGTTGTTGAAAGTGAATGAACGTGTCAGAAGCAGGCACTGGTCGAAGCGGGTCATGTCCTGGAACATGCGCTCGGATTCTGCAAGTATGCTGCCGGATATCTTTTCGATGCCGTATGCCTCCACATCATATTTCCTGCTGGCCAGCACGTCGGAGATCGCGACGGGGATGTTATGTGACTGCAGCTTGCGGGCGAGCTTGATCGACAGCAGGTTCCCGCCGAGGAGGATTACGCCCGGCGGTTTACGGCTGGAGAGGTCCAGTGCTTTGGCGAGCGGCTTGAAGCTGAAGCCGTACACGACGACCGTGATGAAGACGAGTGCAAATGTCACCGGCACGATCATTTCCGCCATGGGCGTATTCATTTCGCTGAACAGTCCGCCGAAGAATCCCGCTACGGTCAGGGCGACGATGCCGCGCGGGGCGACGCCGCTGACGAACAGCCTTTCCTGCACCGACAGCTCTGTGTTCACCGTCGACAGCAGTACGGAAGCCGGGCGGACGATGAGTATCATGACCAGGCAGAATAAAAGCACCTCCCATGAGATGACGATCTGCAGCATCTCCATCGTCAGTGAGGACGTGATCAGTATGAACACCGTCGATACGCTGATGAGCGACAGGTCATCGATGAAATGATCCGACTCCTTGAAGAGGAGGTTCTGGTTTTTGAGCTGGGCCATGACGAAGCCGAATATCGTGATCGCAAGCAGTCCGGATTCATGCAGTATGGCATCGCTGATGCTGAATATCAAAATGATGAAGACGAACTGCATCGGCGTCATCAGGTTCTGCGGCAGGATATCCGTCATGAGCAGCACCCTGAACAGCACGGCACCGCCGTAGCCGAGTGCGGCTGCAGCTGAAAAGCCGATGATGTAATCCATGACGAGTGTCATCTGGAAACCGTCAGCCGCAAATTGGAAGATGTAGAATGCAAGCAGGGCGAACATCGGACCGACGGGGTCGAGTATGATGCTTTCCCACCTGAGTATCGAATCGACCGAACGTTTCACTTTGGCCTGCTTGAGCAGCGGCTGGATCACCGTCGGGCCCGTGACGATGAAGAGCCCGGCGAGGACGAGTGAGATGGACAGCGGGAAACCGATGATGTAGTACATCGCGAGTGTACCGAGTGCCCAGCCGATGAGCGCATTCAGCGTGAGGATGCGGCGCATCGCGATGGATATGCCCCTCAGCTCCCGGGCGTTCAGGTTGCTGCTGCCTTCGAATAAAATGATTGCGACAGCGAGGGAGATCACTGTGCCGAATAATTCACTGCCGAGCAGTGTTTCCGGGTTGGTCCACCCGAATATCGGGCCGATCAACAGTCCGACGATGGACATGATGACGATCGCCGGAAACTTCATCAGCCGTGCCACCCACTGGCTGAGTATTCCGAGACTGATGAAGATTGCGACGACAAGCAGCGTCGGCATGGCAAAATCCATAGGGCATACCCCACTTCCATAGAGTCATTTATAAACAATCAAATCCGTATACTAAAGTCTTATCACGAAAAAAGCAAGGGATGATTTTCATTCATCCCCTGCTTTTTTAATCCTGTTGGATATGATGTTCATGAAGCCAGTCCAGGGCTTCATCCGTGCTGTTGATTTCACCGTTCAATACCGAGACTTCAAGGTCGAGCAGGATCCCCCTGAAGTGGGGCCCGGGTTTCATACCTTCCTGTATCAGATCCTCCCCGGTCAGGAAGACGGGCATATCCACACGTCTTTTCAGATAGGTGGTGATGACGTCTTCATTTTCCATGTTCTCCTTCGCGATCATGAAGATGATCGCTTCATCGTCGTAGTGCTTCAGGAAACGGTGGAACGCCCCGGGCTGCCTGACCTGCTCGACACCCTGGATATCGGAGAGGCTCCGGAGGTCCTGGAGGAATTTGTGGTTCCTTTTGGTCAATGAAAACTGGTGCATCAGATGCATCTTCCTGCTGGTGAAGAAGGGGATTGCGAAATAGTTGAACCAGCGTGCTTTCCGTCCGGCAGGCGGCTTGTGGATTTCATAGAACGTCTTCAGCTGGCCGGCGTGTATATAACTCTGTTCCGCATTCCCGTCATCCACACCGAACTGCTGCCAGAACCTGAGTTTGAACAGCCGTTTGATCGTCCCGGGCGGATTTTCATCCTTGAACAGCCGCTTCATCTCTTCGACGATGCGGTGTGCCGAGAGATCCTTCATCCTCGCCATCGAATTGAGCGCCAGGCTCTCCGTCTGCTTGTCCATCAGAAAGTCGAAGCGTGTTTCAAAGCGGACGGCCCTTAAAATCCGCGTCGGGTCGTCGATGAAACTCAAGTTATGCAGCACTTTGATCGTCTTGCTCCTGAGGTCGGCCTGGCCGTTGAAAGGATCCACGAGGTCGCCGAAGACTTCAGGGTTCAGGCACAGCGCCATCGAATTGATGGTGAAGTCCCGGCGGTACAGGTCTTCGCTCAGGGTGGACAGTTCAACGTCCGGGAGGGACGCCGGCCGGTCATAGTATTCGAGCCTGGCGGATGTCACATCAATGTAGAGGCCTGAGGGGTGTATCCATGTTGCTGTGCCGAACGTCTCATGCATTTTGACTGTGCCGCCGTAATCCGCCTGGAGGTGGCCGGCAAAGTCGATGCCCTGTCCTTCGACGACGATGTCGATATCATCGTTCGGACGCTCCAGGAAGAGGTCCCGGACGATGCCGCCGATGAGGTAGACCCGTGAACCGGTGCGCTCCGCCGTCCTGCTGATATCCGTGAGCAGGGCATAGGTGCTCCCGGGAAGCTGTTTCTCCATTTCGTCCTTCAAGTTTTTGATATCGGGCTGCCGGAGGTCCTCACTCAGTTTTTGACTGTGCAGCACTTCTATGATGTCCGTCCTCGTGACGATGCCAATCGGCTCGCCGTCCTCCATGACGGGCAGTCGGCCGATGTTCTGATCGATGATGAGCCGCTGCATCTCTTCAATCGTCGTATCCGGGCTGACGGTCATGGGGTTGTGGCTCATATACGCTTTGATCGGTGCATGGCCGAGACCGTGGTGGTTGGCCTTGTCGAGGTCGCGTCTTGTGATGATGCCGATCAGCTTATCATCGTCCACGACGGGATAGCCGGAATGGCCGTAACGGTACATCAGGTGGCCGGCTTCCTTTATTTTCGTATCCGGCGGCAGCATCTTCACGGGGCTTGCCATGATGTCTTCGGCGGTGATGGCGGGTTTCAGGATCAGGTCGAGATGATTTTTGACCTGTGTGAGCACCGCATCAAGTTCACTTCTTTTGACCGTGGCGGATCCCGCCTGAGGATGTCCGCCGCCGTCGAATTTTTGAAGGAGCGGCAGGAGGTTCACCCTGTTCGAGTTGCACCGGCCGACGATATGCACATGCTTTTCCATCTTGACGACGGTAAGGACCATGTCGGCGCCGCTGATATCGAGCAGTTTATCCGTTATCGTCGAGAGCTCCCTCAGATAGACGTCGATCCGGTAGGCGCTGACAAGGAACTTCAGGCCGTCCCGGTAGTGGATCTCCGCATTGCGGAACAGCTGGTTTAGGAGATTCTGCTGGTCCGGAGTGAGTTTATAATCTGCAAACCGCTGTATGATCTCAAGGTTCATCCCATTTTTCATCAGGAAACTCGCCGCCTGGAAATCCCTGTCCGTCGTATTCGGAAACGTGAATGAACCTGTGTCGGTATATATGCCGAGGCCGAAGAGCGTCGCTTCGAATGAGGTGATGGGGAGCTTCTGCCGGATGATTTCCTCAATCAATAAAGTGACCGTCGCGCCGACTGGTTCAACGATTTTCCGGCCGGCTGAAACATCTTTGCTTCCCGGCGGATGATGGTCGTATACCGTGATTTGCAGGTGTTCGGGATCAAGTTTTTTTGTATAGTTGCCGAGCCTTGAAAGTGAAGCGGTATCCACGAGGATCAACTCCGTCACTTCCCCCCAATCGACCATATGATCCTCCGTCATGTCGAAAGTGTCCCTGTAAATCGTCAAAAACTGCCTGACCGGCGCAGTCTGTTCATTCGGAATGACGACCTTCCCTCCTGGATGGAGCTTCTTCGCCGCAATCAAAGAGGCGAGGGCATCGAAATCAGTGTTCACATGGGACATGATTATTTGCACAATGATCATCCTTGCTTGAATTATTCGGTATTGCGTGTCCATTCATCTACTATGATACTACAGACGGCTGGGGAGTCACATGGGAAATTGAGTTGCAGGCATACGTCATTAATCAGAAAATTAAGAAATTCATTGATATGCGTTCCACATATGTCTACAATGTAAAAAAAGGGGGAGATACATATGAAGAGATTATTGTACCTGCCATTCATTTTGGCGATGGTTTTCGTATTACAGGCCTGTACGGATGATGGCGGGGTGGAGGAAAGTGCAGAGGAATCAGGCGGAGAAAACGGCGGGGAGGCCACTGGTGACATCGTCATCGGCAGTGCGGACGATGTGGTCACACTGGATCCGCACGGCTCGAATGACTCCGCATCTTCACAGGTGAGGCGGAACATTTACGAGCCTTTGATTTTCCAGACTGTGGAGATGGAGCTGGAACCGGGCCTTGCCGAGGCGTGGGAGGCGACGGAAGATGATGTATGGACGCTGACATTGCGTGAAGGCACGACTTTCCATAACGGCTCCGATTTCACGGCGGAAGATGTGAAAGCGACGCTTGACCGGGTCCGGGATCCTGCCGTCGGCTCAGCTGTGACGTTTTTATTTGAAATGATCGAAGAGGTCGAAGTGGTGGATGACCATGAAGTCAACTTGCATACGGAATATCCGTTTGCACCGCTGCCGAGCCACCTTGCCCACAGCACGGCGGGCATCATTTCAAAGGAACTCATCGATGAGGATTATCAGGCTGCCCTGGACGAAGCGGGTGTGGACATGACGCCTGATGAATATTATGAGCTGCGTGAATCAGGTGATGACGAGTTTGAGGAAGTGATGGATGAGATTTCGGAACATATCGGCCAAGTGCTGAGTGCAGAGACGGATGGCACGAACCACCTCATGCTCGAATCGAGATCTGCAGGGGATGAAGTGGTCACGACCAAATTCGAGGATTATCAGGGCGGGGACAGGAACTTCGAAACGGTGACGTTCCGTGTGCTGCCGGAATCGGGCGCAAGGATGGCAGAACTTGAAACGGGCGGCATCAACATTGCGACCGATGTCGACTCGTCGAATGCCTCACGTGTCTCCGAAGGTGAGGATACCGAGCTGGTTGAAAACGAATCGGTGAGGCTGAACTACCTCGGCATGAATGTCGAGAAAGAACCTTTCGATGATGTCAGGGTCCGTCAGGCAATCGCCCATGCGATCGACAAGGAAGAAATCATTGAAGGTGTGTATGACGGTAATGGCGTACCTGCGGAAGGACCGCTGGCGCCTGATGTATGGGGTTATAATGAAAATCTTGAAGGCCGGTCATTCGACCTCGATCAGGCACGTGAACTGCTTGCCGAAACGGATGTCGCCGACGGCTTCAGCACGACCATCTGGATCAGTGAAGATCAGGAGATCAGGGATATTGCACTGTTCGTCCAGGAAAGGCTGGGCGAGCTGAACATCGATGTGGAAATCGAGCAGTTCGAGTGGGGTGCATATCTGGACATCCTCGCTACGGGTGATCAGGACATGTTCATCCACGGCTGGACGACTGTGACGGGTGATGCGGACTACGGACTGTATGCACTGTTCCATACAGACAGCATCGATGCCTCGGGCAACAGGACATGGTATTCGAACCCTGAACTGGATGACCTGCTGGATCAGGGACGCACCGAGCCGGACGAAGATGTGAGATATGATGCATATACCGAAGCCCAGGAAATACTGGTCGATGAAGTGCCGATGAGCTACCTCTTCCATAACAACTTCATGATCGGCGTGAACAACAGTGCGCTCGACGGTGTCGAAGTCGATCCTTCCGGTGCAGTCAGGCTGGATGACGTGACGTTTGAATAAAAATCTTGAATCCTATTTAAAATCCCGGATGGATACTCTTGTAACGAGTAATCCATCCGGGATTTTTAGTTGGAATGAGACAGCCTGAATGAAGAGCGGTATTCCATCCGGATTTTCGGCGGATATCCGGACGGATCTTGCAGGACGTGGTATTCCATCCG
>NZ_FRCF01000011.1:50158-77156 GCF_900142805.1 Lacicoccus alkaliphilus DSM 16010
ATATCCGGACGGATCTTGCAGGACGTGGTATTCCATCCGGATTCTCAACAAATATCCGGACAGAAGAGGAACGAGGCTGCTCTCCATCCAGATTCCCGACAAATATCCGGAAACAGACCGAATAAAGCTCCGTGGCTTATTCCACGGGGCTTTATTCACCGCCTGAACCATCGGCCGACGGAATCGGAGACGGCCTCCATTATCGACCGGTCGTCGTCTTTCTTTTCAGACTTCAGCAGTTCCGGGGTGAATCTTTTCCTGTCGGGATCTAAAGTCGGTTTTGCGATGTCGCCCTGCACAGGTGTGCTGCCGTCTGCGAATCTGATCCTGAACGACTTGGCACGGACGGCCCTCGCTTTATCCATCACTTGAAAATGGATATGGGGCTCTGAGGAATTGCCGGAGTTGCCGCATCTGCCGATGACGTCGCCCTGCTGGACGATATCGCCTTCTTCGACCGTGATCGATTCTTTCTTGAAGTGGGCGATGAAGCTGTATTCCTGAGGTCCGTGCTGGATGATGACATGATTGCCGCTTGGTCTCTTTTCGTTCATCTCGCCCGGTGTGTTGTCCCGGATCTTATTGACGACTTTCACGACTTTGCCGCCGGCGGGCGCGATGATTGCCTTATCGAAGGCGTAATAGTTTTTATTGTCCGACGGGTCACCTGTATGCGTCACACCGTCTTTCATCATCAGTAGGTCATATGCGTATCTCTGTGATCCGTACACATAATGGTAGTTGATGAACTCATTATCGCCGCCCCAAAACACGAGCCATTCCTCTTTCACCGGCATCGTGTAGGAGACGTCGGAAACACTTTTTCCGTAGTCCTGGAACTCCACGAACGGTTTCATGGTGAGCATATGGATCATGTCATCCTCACCGAAGTAGACACTGAGCGCCTTCTTCCTTTTATCATCCACCCATAAATAATGCCTGTGAGCGCCGAGGTGGGAGATGTGCTTCAAATAAAACTGATGGATGTCCTGGTTGAAAGTGATGATCATTTTTTCGAATTGATCGAGCGTGATGCCCCCTTTCAATTCGTCGATGAACTGCCTGTAGATGACTTTTGGCGCCTTGGTCAAAAAAGCGGCCGCAAAATCATCCGGTTTGATTCTTTTATTACCCTTCATAATACACAAATTCCCCTTCATGGATTTTAATCACCATTATACTCATATGTCGGCGTTATGAAAATATTTCATGATTCCGGTATACATGTTTCCATCATGCATTTCAGGGTAAAGTTTTAAATGAATCACTATACGTATTGGAGGGGAATCCGTGGAACATGCCAAAGCACTCGGAATCAAAGGGATCATGACGCTGGTTGTTTTATGGCTCGTACTTGGGGCCGGTTATGATATGTCATTTTGGCCAATGATTCTGATCACCACCATTGTACTCGGGGTCATTTCCTATTTCGCCGGTGATATGGGGATACTGCCAACTGCGGGCAACATGATTGCGACCATTTCCGACCTGGTCGTGACGTTCCTGGTTGTATGGCTTCTCGGTCTTTTGATGACTGATATCAGCGGCGGCACAATTGCGCTTGCTGCAATCATTTCTGCAGTGATCATCGCAGTCGGTGAATATTTCTTCCATATTTATCTGTTTAAGGATGGACCGCAGCCGGCACATGGCAGCGATGGAAGGCACCCTTAATAAAATGAAAGTCCCCGGTGCCATCATATCGACGGCACCGGGGACTTTCGTTTGATTTTATGAAAACCCGGCCGGAGTTTAAAGTCACCCATCTATGGTATCTGTCATGAGGTAGATCAGATCCTTCGCAAGGGATGCAGCAGCGAGGGCCGTCATTTCTCCTGCGTCATAATTCGGCGTCACTTCAACCAGGTCTGCCGCGACGATGTCCAGACCGGTAAGGTGGCTGAGGAATGCGCGCAGCTCCCGGGTGGAGGGGCCGCCGGGCACCGGTGTGGCAGTACCTGGAGCGAAGGCGGGGTCGAGGGCATCGATGTCGATGCTGAGATATACGGGATTGCTGCCGACGATGGATTTCACTTTCCCGGCGAGGGCTTCGGGCCCCTGGGCCATCGCTTCATTTGCATAAATGATGTTGTAATCGAAATTATTCGGCATTTTCGTCCGTACATATGACTGGACCGAGGCCCGGGGATCGATTGCACCTTCCTGAACCAGGTCGTGTGCAAAGGAATTCCTTGAAATCCTTCCGTACTCCGTCTTGATTGAATCCTGATGACTGTCGATGTGGACCAGGGACAACGTGCCATGTTTCTCTTTCGCCGCCCGTATCGTACCGTAGGCCACCGTATGATCCCCGCCGAGCGTCAGCAGTTTCGAGCCTTGATCGAGTATCCGGCGGGCATGTGTATAAGTTTCATCAAGCATGTAGTCGAGACGTTCCTGACCGAGGTCGTAACCCACATCCCCATAATCGATCAGCGCGTTTTCAAGTTTCACATCGTAAGCCCACGGATAATGCATACTCATCTCATGCACGGAAGCTTCGCGCACCGATCTCGGCCCGAACCGTGCCCCGGGTCTGCGCAATAAACCCAGTTCAAACGGCACGCCCATGACAGTGACATCCTGATTTTCCGCGTCCCTCGAATGTGGCAGTCCCCAAAACGTCGAATGGCCGGCATAGGCCAGCATATCTATACTGCTCACTTTATCACTCCTTTGAAATTGCTCTTAATCATTTTTACCCGAGTTTGCAGGTTCGAAACCGGCAGTGCCGGTGTGGCGCCATATAAAAATCCGCACGATATCTGTGCTACAAAAGATATCGTGCGAAAATGAACGGTCTTATTTGAATAAATCTTCAATCGGTGTATCACCTTCGAGAAGCGTATACACTTTATTTTCAGCCTGATCGGCATCGACTGCATGTGCAATCACGGACGCAACATCTTCACGCTGGACGCTGCCGAATTCCTGGTTTTCTTCGGAAAGGCTGACTTTACCGGTGCCTGCATCATTCTCGAGCATGCCCGGACGGATGATCGTATAATCCAGTCCGGAAGCCTTAAGATGCTCATCGGCACGGTGTTTCGCATAAAGATAATGTTTCATCTCATCATATTGCTTCGGCGCATCTGCACCCATGGAGCTCACGATGACGAAATGCTTCACACCTGCCGCCCTGGCATTTTCCATACTCTCGATGGCGCCTTCCTGGTCGATGATGATCGTCATGTCTGCGCCGGTGCTGCCGCCGGAACCTGCAGCGAAAACGGCAGTATCCACCCCTTCAAATGCATGCGAAAAATCTTTCTCCAAATCTGCAAGCACCGTCCCGATGCCTTTTTCCTTGAACTGCTCCGTCTGTTGTTCCTTGCGCACCATCGCCACCGGATCGTGGCCTTTCTCTTTCAATTTTTCCACAGCCTGACGGCCGATTTGTCCGTTTGCTCCGATTACAAGTACTTTCATGAATAAATACCCTCCTTGATGAATCATTGGTCTATACCCCAAAAGGGTGGGGGTATTAAACATATCCCCGGACATTGGCAATTGATATTTCATGTCATTTATATTATATTTAATACGAACATATGTTCTGCTTTTCGGATGGGCAGGGGGGTTATCATGTCGATAAAACAATTGTTCAGTTATGTGATCAGTCTTATTTTCGTCGTCACAGCTTTAATACTCGTCAGCGCGGGCGCTTCGAGGGTGCTTGAGCAGACAGAGGTGAATGTCAGCTACATCGGCATCATCATTATGATCTGCACCACTGCCGGCTTCTATACTTTGATCGTTGAAGCTGCAAGGGGGTTCAGATCTTCGGCTGAGAAAATATCGATCTTCGGGCTCAGTTTCCATAACCCGGTATACGATCCCGAGTTCGAAGAGGTCCCTCAGGCGGAAGTCAAAAATATTAAAACGGATAATGAGAAGCTCCGTCAAGCGCGTGCGGATTTGGAAGATCTCATAGAAGCGTTATTATATGAACTGGAGTTGAAGGATGCGGAGCTTGAGGAAATCCAATATGTCAGTGAAACGTATATCCGCCATCATAAGAACAGCAGCCGACTCATACGTACGCTCGTCGGTCTGCTCGCTGAAGACAAAACGGACTGGCTCACGGAATTCTATGATAATGTGCTGGATGAATCCATCACCGTCCTTCACCAGGACCGCTCCGATAAATCATCAACCCTGTTCATGGTGGATGACGGCAAACTCAAAATGGCGGCCTATCACCGGGTGAACTTCACTTCCACAGTCACCAGGACCTTTGAGTATGGTGAAGGGTTTGCCGGTTGTATATGGAAGAGTGGTGAAGTGGCGCTCGTCAATGATATAAGTGAGAGCAGTTATTTTGAAGGGGATTTTTCACCCAACCACAACTACGGCGCCATCATCGGCCTGCCGGTCAAAATCAACCGGACAGTCGTCGGGGTCTTATGCATTCAGAGCGAGGGCGCGGACGGTTTCATCGAGGAAGATGTCGATACATTGAAATTTTACGCAGACATTTGTGGCCTCGCATATTATTATGATAATATGAATGAAAAGATCGATGCGGGGTGAATGTATGGTGAGTGCTTCATTCAAGAAATCCGGAGATGATATCGGAAAGCGCCAGCGTGAAATTTTGAAGGCTTCCAGGGCACGTTCAAAAGCACTGTACAAAAAAGCGGAGGCACTCGGTTTCAAACGTGGGAAAGGCTCCGATGACCGCAATCGTAAAAAAGATACGTGAAACGATCAACCCCTTCAGGAAAAGTACCTGAAGGGGTTGAATAATGACCGCTCATCGCGCTTCCAGATTTCTTTTTGAGTAAATCACTGCTGAAATGAATCCTGCGGCCACCAGAATGGTGATGAAAATCAAAACGAGATGGAAGATGTGGATTTCAAACACACCCAGCATCACAAGCGGCAGGGCGACGGCCATCGATACGAGGAGGGCGGTGAAACCGGTCATGATGCTCCTCCTGATGATCCTGTGCTTATCCGCTGATTCATTCTTACCGAAATTCGGAGCGAGGTAAGAGAAGCAGAAACTCATGATCGCAACGATGATCAGACTGTAAAAGGTCAGGAGTGGCAGGGGCGTGCCGTTGATGAGCATATCCCCGAGGTGGACGACCGGCAGTATCAGGAAAAAGACGCCGTAGACAAGAAATGAAATTTTATTATCGTTCATGAAATCACCTCATCCTATAATTCTCATATCACCTTAATGATAACATGTGAAATACATATGATACATGGATGTGTATAAAAAAGACCCCTGTCAGCATTGAGGTGAACCCAAAAAGGGGAAACACAATTTAAAAGGTACCTCTCCATTGAGGAGGTCACTTGGATTTAACCGTTCCTGCCGGGGGTATACTCCAAGTGAGGTGATTTCAATGAGTGGGTACGAATCAAAGTATATAGATTTGGAGGACGTGACGCTGCACATGAAGGTGGCTGGGGACGCAGCGGGTGAACCGGTCATCCTGCTGCACGGCTTCCCCGAATTCTGGTACGGCTGGCGGCATCAGATCGATGCGCTTGCAGGTGAAGGGTACAGGGTGATCGTCCCTGACCAGCGCGGCTACAACAAGAGCAGCAAGCCGGACGGGACGGGCGCATACCACATCGACAAGCTCCGGGATGACATCTTGGGCATCATGGACCATTTCGGCATGGACCAGGCCAATATCGCCGGGCATGACTGGGGCGGTGCGGTCGGCTGGCATCTGGCGAGCACCCGGCCCCGGCGGGTCAAAAAATTCATCGCCGTCAATATCCCGCATCCTGCGGTGATGCCGGAAGCCGTCAAAAAATATCCAAAACAGATTTTCAAAAGTCTTTACATCGGTTTCTTCCAAATACCGGGAGTGCCTGAAAAGGTGCTCAGTACGGGCAACTATCGGAATATGGCACGGGCCCTCACGGCTTCCGGCAGGAAGAACACATTCAGCGAGGAAGATCTCGATCGCTATAAAGCATCCTGGTCCGAAGAAGGGGCGCTCACAGGTATGTTGAACTGGTACCGTGCAGCCCCAAAAAGCATCTCTGCCCTCCGCAAGGATGTCCCGGTGCCGACACAGATCATCTGGGGCACGGGTGATCAGTTCCTGTCGAAGGAGCTGGCGGAAGAGAGTTTCAAACTGCTCGCATCCGGTGACATCGCCTGGATAGAGGCGGCCACACACTGGGTCATGCACGAACGGCCGGAAATCGTCAACAGGCATATGCTCAGGTTTTTGAAAAAATAAAAACACCGCCGTATCAGTCGAGAACGGTCTCAAACTGATGCAGCGGCGTTTTATCATCCGAGTATTTCGTGATATTTGAACTTGAAGCCCATGAAGACGAAGGAATACGGATCCTCTGATGCCTTGACTTCTTCGGTGACATCATAGGAATCATAATATAAATTGTCGTCCACGGAGTATAGGACGGCTTTTTCATCATTCCTGATCAGGAAGTAGGCGTTCTTCCTGACTCTCGCCCTCAGGGCAGCTTTTGAAGTGAAGGGCATGTTCACAAAGTCGCTGAGCACGAGTTTCGCAAAAGACTGGTCTTTCCTCGGCTGCAGTACAATCACTTCATCTTTTTCCCCGGCAAGTGCATAAATCTTCTTTTCCTGGGCATTCATGGCAGACCTCCAGTTAATGATCTTTATCTTCCATTACAATACCCGTTATATGAATTTTGAATACATGATACACGTAATCCATCCTTTACAGCGGGCCGAGGTTGATCATTACGGCGATGGTCAGAAGTATGAATGAAGCGAGTGACAATAGCAGGAACAGCGGCAGGAACCATTTTGCCCACTTGATCCATGGCACAGCGGCTACAGCGAGACTGGCCATCAGCGGGCCGGAAGTCGGATAGATCGCATTCGACAGTCCGTCGCCGAACTGGAAGGCAAGCACCGTCACCTGTCTGCTGATGCCGATCATATCTGCAAGCGGGACCTGTATCGGCATCATGATTGCTGCCTGTCCGCTGCCGGACGGGATGAAGAAGTTGAAGATCGAGTTGATGATGAACATCCCGATTGCCGTGAGCACCGGCGACAGTGATTCCAAAGGTGCGGCCAGTGCGTTCACCATCGTGTCTAGGATGTTCGCATTCTCCATGATGACGAGCACGGCGCGGGCCAGTCCGATGATCAGGGCGCCGTAGACGAGCTTCTTACAGCCTTCCAGAAACGTCAGTGTCAAAGTGTTGTAGTTCATGCCTGCGATCACACCGGCGACAAGCCCGATGATGATGAAGAAGGCGGCCATATGATCGGTGGTCCATTGGAACTGCACCACCGCAAAAACGAAAAATCCCAGTGCTGCGGCCGTCCATCCGAGAACGAGCTTATGCCTCATGGTGAAAGTGTCATCGAGTGCCGGGTCATCCGCCTCCGGTTCCAGTACGCCCATCAGGCTGCGTTCAGGGTCTGCCATGATTTGTTTACAGTAGCGCCACGTATACCATATTGAAATCCCGGTGAAGAGGGCGAATGCGATGATCCTGAAAAGCATGCCCGAAAATAACGGGACATCGGCAATGTTGTGGGCGATCCCCACGGTGTACGGATTCAGGAATCCGGCAGTGAAGCCGATGAACGCTGCATTGAAGGTGATTGCGACCGCGACGATCGCATCCAGTTTCAGTGCGCGGGCAAGCATCACACCGATCGCGACGAACGGTATGACGGAATTGGCGAGCGCACCGACCGCGCCGCCGAGCGCAAACAGCACGGTGATGACGGCGATCAGCAGGAATTCCTTACCGCGCATCGTTGAAATCGTCGACAGCATGCCGGCTCTGATCGCCCCAGACCGTTCAATCACTTCGAACATGCCGCCGGCAAACAGCACGAGGAATATCAGTCCTGCGGAGTCGACCATCCCGGTCTGGATGGCCATGAAGACATCCATGAAGCCTGCCGGATTCCGGGCGGCTTCACTGAAGGAACCGGAAACGACGCGTTCCACACCATCGACCTCTTCACGGTCGAACATGCCTGCAGGGACGAAATATGTAGCGGCAGTGACGAAGAGGAGGACCAGGAACACGATGACGTAAGTATCCGGCATCTCCCATTTCTTCCTGACGGGCAGCTGGTTGTTGTATTTATTGTTCATGGGCGGCCTCCAGTCCAAGAAGATGGTGGGACACTGCAGTCAAAAACACTTTTCCGATATTGACCATCGAACGTTCGTCGGGATCGAATTTCGGATGGTGTAGTGTGTATTTCGGCTTTGAGTCATCAGTCCGGGCCCCGACAAACAACAATGTGCCCGGGATGACCTTCAAATAATCTGCAAAATCTTCAGCTGTGAGTGCCGGTGCCTTTTCACGCGTCTTCAGTTCAGGTACGTGGGTATCCACGAGCGATTTCAAATTTCGGGTCTCGGGTATATGGTTGTAGACGGCATCGTATCCTTCGGCGAAATTGACTTCAGCCGTCGCACCGAACTGCTCTGCAGTCGTTTTGGAAATATGCTCGATCGACTCACGCATGGCCATTTTCGTTTCATTGTCATAACATCTTGAAGTGCCGGCAATGTATGCTTTCGACGGAATGACGTTATATGAGTCGCCGGATCTGATTGTGCCGACGGTGACGACCCCCGATTTCTGTGGGTCGAGGCGGCGGCTGACGATGTTCTGGAGATTACCGACAAGCTGACAGCCGGCGACAAGGGTATCGACGGAAGTGTGTGGTCTGGCGCCGTGGCCGCCGTCCCCGTGCAGATAAATTTCGAAATTGTCACCGGCGCCCATGGCGTAACCTTCAGTGAAGCCCACCTCGCCGAGCAGACCTTCGTCCCATACGTGGGCGCCGTAGATGAAATCGACGTCCTTCAACAGGCCGGAAGCGATGAGCTCCGATGCACCCCCCGGCGGCTGTTCCTCCGCATGCTGATGTATGAAGACGATATTCCCATGCAGCTGGTCTTTGTACTGCACAAGCACACGCTCAAGCATCATCAGTGCCGTGGTATGTATGTCATGGCCGCAGGCATGCGTGACACCCTCGACCGTCGATTTGTATGGCGCATCTTTTTCATCATTCATCGGCAGTGCATCAAAATCAGCGCGCAACCCCACGGTCGGACCGGGGTGTGCACCTCTGAGGATGCCGATGACACCGCTTGTGCCCACGTTTTCATAAGTTTCGAGATCAAGGGATTTCAAGTGGTCCGCGATGATGCGCGGCGTGCGGACTTCTTTGAAAGACAGTTCGGGATGCATATGAAAATCCCTTCTGACTTCTATCATTTCAGGGTAGACGGATTCAAGGCTTTCAAACATCCGTCCCAGCATTTCCTTGGAAGCAATGGTTTCCATTTTAAAATTCTCCTTCAAATAAGATGGTATTCATAATAATACAGTAAAATGCAAAAGTAAACACCGGTTGCTGTGGCACGCAAAATTAATCATATAATAAAAACGTTTTCAAGTATATCGGGTATAATGATAGTATGAAAGTAACCTGTTAAAAGGCAGTGAATATGATGGATAAGAAGATGAGTATACGGGTTGTGAGAAAAACGGGCGTCTTCGGGTTTTGGAAGCCCGTGCATTTCAAGCTTGATGAGGAAAGATTTGCAGAGATCAGAAATGAGGAAGAACTGACCATCGACCTGCACCGGGAAGGTGCGCGCTTCAGCATCAACTATAATGAAGTGTTCGACCTGAGCAATAAAGTCACAGTCAAAAACGGCGATGTCGTCCTGATCCGTTATACCTGGCTCAACTATATGCTCTATGCACTGCTGGTGTCGATATTGCTGCTGCCTGTGATGTTCCCGCTATACGACTATTTCGGATTATGGGCCTTATTCCCCATGGTCGTCTCAATCGTGATCACGGCAAAGTATTCAAACACATTCAAAGTGGAAGTGCTTGAGAACATCCATGCATCCGAGAGAAGCAGGCAGGCGGTGGCACGCGAAGAGGAAGAAGAGGAGTATGGCGGTGTGATCAATTATAGGAGTACCGGCGCAAAACCGCCGCGGGGAAGTGGGAAGGCTTAAGTGGTATCAGGGATTTCCGGACAGCTGCATAGGGATGCGTGTTTCCATCCGGATTTCGGGTGAGTATCCTGACAGAAGCGTGCGGTCGCGAGGTTCCATCCGGATTTCGGGTGAGTATCCTGACAGAAGCGTGCGGTCGCGAGGTTCCATCCGGATTTTGGGTGAATATCCGGACAGGGCGGCTTGCACGACGAGCTTCATCCGGTTAAAGACACTCAAGCAGGTTACGCAGGAAAGGGGGGAGTCATGAATGGATATCAAAGTGATGAGGAAATACAACAGGCTCGACTCGATTACGCCGCTCATCATCAAAATCAATGGCGTGGAAGTAGATAAAATACGGATCGGGGAAGAGGCGACGCTCGAACTGCCGGATGACACGGCCGAGATGAGTCTCGAGCCGATATTTGAAAGGGTGGAGCCTCTCCCGGTGCAGGACGGGGACATCGTCATGATCAGCCGCAGGACACTCCATTATGTGCTGCAGTTCATCGCGCTGTTTTTTGCGCTCGCCCCGGGCATACTGATGATCATCAATATTGAATACTGGCCATCGCTCATCTTCTTTCTCCCGGCGGTGGGCACCACTTTCCTCATCGATTTCTTCATGAAGACCTATCAAATGGAAATTGTCGGCAATAGTAAACATCAAAAGGGGAGCAGATCATGACGGTGAAGATCATCAGGAAAAATGAGCGGCTGACCGCCGAGTGGACGGAGCTTGAAGTCTATGTGGACGGGAAGAAGAAGACTTCCGTCTTCGGTGATGGTTCGACTGAAGTCGAACTTGAAGGGGAAACTGCTGAACTGAAAGTCAAACAGATCATGAACAGGGCAGTCACCAGGCAGGTGAAGGCCGGCGATACTGTCGAAGTCTCGAACTCACGGGCCGTGACCCGGGCAGTTCCTCTTCTGCCGCTGATGTTGCTCATCTTGTTCGCATTTTCCTATTTCGGGCTGTTCAACTTCGGGATGGCGGGTGTTCTGGTCATAGGCTTCATCATTTTCCTGACCGGTGTTAAACCGCTGCAGATCAAAGTCATCGGCAGCGGTCAGGAATCCGGAAGCTGAAGGGGCGTGCCATCATGTTTCATCTTCTTCATTAAAAGGTACATCATTATAAGAAGAGACTCACGAAAGGGAGTGCGGAAATATGAATGCACTGTTGATATTCGGGCTGGCGACGGTGATCATCGCCGTCATCATCGGTATGGTCTTCAAAGGCATCGGCAAAGCCAAAAAATAAAAACCGCATATAAATGACGACGGCAGACGGGGATTCCCGCCTGCCGCTTTTTTAATTCGTCAACAGAATGATGAGTACAAAGACGATGACGATGATTAATGTGATTGAAATACCATATTTCATAATGAAGACCTCCTGATCAAGTTATTTCCCCATACCCATATTTTCACCACCTATAACCATTTACATGAATATCGGTACAAATATGACAAATGTCATATATTATTGCTGACAAAATCCTCTATCCCGCGTCCCTCCTGCAATCTATAATTATAGTTGAATAGAAAACAGGGAGATGAATCCAATGACTAAACAAAAGCAGGCGGAGCTGAAAAAGTCGGTCATGCCTTACGCAAAGTCCCAGACCAAGAGAAGCATCATCCAATTGCTCAACACAATCGTGCCCTTCTTCATATTATGGTTCCTGGCATACCAGGCACTCAGCATCTCATTCTGGCTGAGCCTGCCATTCAGTATTCTGGCGGCAGGTTTCATGATACGTACATTCATAATCTTCCATGATTGTGCACATGGTTCATTCTTCAAAAATAAAAAGCTCAATCACTTCTTCGGCACGTTCACAGGCGTCATCACACATTTCGCCTTCGACAGATGGAAGACCGAACATGCGATGCACCATGCGACGAGCGGCAACCTGGATAAACGCGGCATCGGTGATATCTGGGTCATGACTGTGAATGAATATGAGGAAGCAGGCAGATGGAAAAGACTTCAGTACAGATTGTACCGCCACCCGGTCGTGATGTTCGGGCTCGGGCCGCTGCACCTGTTCCTGAGTGCCAACCGTTTCAACCGTAAGGAAGCGAAGCGTAAGGAGAGGCTGAATACGCATCTGATCACATTGATACTGGTCGCCGCTTATCTTACCATCGGCTTCACCTTGGGATGGCAGGCGATCCTGCTGGTCCAGCTGCCGATCGCCTACATCGCCGGCATGGCAGGGATCTGGTTGTTCTATGTCCAGCATCAGTTCGAAGACTCATATTTTGAAAATGAGTCGGAGTGGGATTTCGTCAAAGCGGCAGTCGACGGCAGTTCTTACTATAAGCTGCCGAAATGGCTCGAGTGGATGACGGGGAGCATCGGCTACCACCACGTGCACCATCTGGCGCCGAGAGTCCCGAACTACCATCTTGAAGAAGCGCATGAGAATACACCGCCGCTTCATCAGGCGACGACGATCACCCTCAAGACGAGCCTCGAATCAATCAAATTCAGGCTGTTCGATGAAGATCATAAGAAGTTCATCACATTCAAAGACTTGAAGCAGCGTGTCGGGGAGAGCAGCATGAAACGCAAGCCGACGGTGCATTAATCGATATTCAGGCCCTTCCATACGGGATATGGAAGGGTCTTTTTTAATATTTTAATCGGGCATAAACTGGTATAATTGAACAAATAAAACGATGGGAGGCGGCACTATGAGGGATTGGTATCATATTTTCGCAAAGAACACAGGGCTCAGTTTATATATATGGATCGTCTTTTGTGTGCTGCCGTTCTACTTCATATTCCGTTCGACCGCGTCACTCGAAATATTCTTCGGGGTTGCAGTCACCATGTTGTTCTTCATCGTCTTCTGGCTGACATACAATGTGAGGGGCCCGAAGATTTATATCGGGCTCAGCATCGAATTCGCCATCAACATCCTGATGACTTATTTGTTCGGGTATGTGTATTTCGCCTTGTTCATCGCATTCTATGTGGGAATCATACGCAACAGGACCGGGTTCATATCCATGTATGTGATCCACCTTGTGACGACGATCGCTGCAATGGTGATCGGCTTCATCGACAACTACTCTTTATTCCTCAATCACCTGCCGTTTTTGATCATGACGGTACTCGGGGTCATCCTGATTCCCATCGGCAAACGGAACCGCATCCAGACTGAAGAACTGGAGTTCCAGCTGGCAGATGCCAATCAGAGGATCGCCGAGCTTGCGATTGCCGAGGAACGCCACCGGATCGCCCGTGACCTTCATGACACACTGGGACAGAAACTGTCGATGATCGGGATGAAGAGTGAACTGTCATCCAAGCTGATTGATAAAGATAATGATAAAGCTAAAAACGAACTGAAGGACATCCAGGATACATCCAGGCAGGCTTTGAAGGAAGTGAGGGAACTGATCAGCAACATGAAATACATCAGTCTCGATGAAGAGATCAAAAGGGTGGGCGGTATGCTCGATATGGCGGATATCGATAATGATACGACCATAGAAGCAGAGTACAGTCATGTCCCCGAGCTGACGGAAAATATACTGAGCATGTGTCTGAAAGAAGCAGTCAATAATGTGATTCGGCACTCCGGGGCGGCGCACTGCAGCATAGAATTGCTGGAGACCAAAGGTGATATCCTGCTGAAGGTGACGGATGACGGAAAGGGTGGCGGGAGTTTCGTATACGGCAACGGTTTGGAAGGCATGAAAGAGCGTCTGTCGTTCGTCAGCGGCGAACTGGACACGATCCGGACGATGGAGGGCTTCGAGCTGAACATCGCGGTGCCGAAAGTGCTGAAGGAAAGGGAGGAAGATTGATATGATACGCATTGTCCTTGCTGAAGACCAGAAACTGCTGCTCGGTGCCCTCGGCTCGCTCCTTGATCTGGAAGATGACATGGAAGTCGTTGGAAAGACGGTGAATGGGGAGGAGGCGTTGAAAATGGTCGAAGAACTGGAGCCGGATATATGTCTGATGGATATAGAGATGCCGGTGATGACGGGACTTGAGGCAGCTGAGGAATTAAAGGATACCGGATATAAAGTGATGATCCTCACGACTTTTTTAAGGCCGGGGTACTTTGAAAGGGCGAAAAAGGCGAACGTCCGGGGCTATCTTCTGAAAGATACCCCGAGTGAGACGCTCGCCGATGCCATCAGGCAGGTCATGGATGGCAAGAGGGTATATTCCCCTGAATTGATGGAAGTCGCATTCGAATTGGACAACCCGCTGACGAAAAGGGAGCAGGAAATCATCAAACATCTGGCGGAAGGTGAACCGACGAAAGTCATTGCGGAAAATCTCAGCTTATCGGACGGCACGGTCCGGAATTATGTTTCGGTCGTGTTGGATAAGCTGGATGCCAAAAACAGGATAGAAGCCATATCGAAAGCGATTGAAAAAGGGTGGTTGAAGTAGAATCGGGATGGCGTGGTGAATCCGGATTGTCTTGAGCGGTTCATTCCACTGTCCTATAATGACATTAAGGTGTTTATACTACGGGGGTCATGATGTGGAAATAGGAATAATCGTCCTTATAATGATGATTCTGTTGAATGGATTTTTTGCCGGCTCCGAAATTGCGCTGATTTCACTGAATGACAACAAAATAAGAAGGGATGCAGAAGCGGGCGATAAAAAAGCGCAGATGATCTTCAAGCTGACTTCGAGACCGACCCGCTTCCTTTCCACGATTCAGATCGGCGTCACTTTGTCGGGTTTTCTCGCAAGTGCATTCGCTGCTGATTTCTTTTCAGCACCGCTGGCCGGATGGATGGCGGACATCGGCGTGCCGCTCCCGGTGGCCACGCTGCAGACGATCTCACTCGTGATCATCACCGTCATCCTGTCGTATTTCACGCTGGTTTTCGGGGAGCTTGTGCCTAAGCAGCTGGCCTTATCGAAGTCGGAATCTTTCTCAAACGTCATCATTGCACCGCTCACTCTGATGTTCAAAGTCGCCTACCCATTCGTGAAACTGTTGTCCATGTCGACGAACGGTGTGGTGCGGCTTTTCGGTGTGAATCCCGAAGCCGAGCGTGACGATGCCTCGGAGGAGGATATCAGGATGCTCGTCGACCTCGGCGGGGAACGCGGCCATATCAGACCTTCCGAGAAGATGATGATTGAAAATGTCTTCAAATTTGATGATATCAAAGTGACGAATATCGGCACCCACCGGACCGATATGTCAGTCATTGATGTGGATGCGACACTTGAGGAAACAGCATCCCGGGTCAACCGGGAAAAGTATACGAGGTTTCCTGTATATGAGGGGCACATCGATAACGTCATCGGCATCCTGCATGTCAAAGACCTTGTGGAACTGCTCGAAGCAGAGCGGGCATATCGTGCCGAAGACTTTGATATCAGGAACTACTGCCGCAAGCCCTTCTTTGTGATGGAAAACCTGAAGATTGATGCCGCGCTCAAGACGATGCAGCAGAACAATATCCACCTTGCCATCATCCTGGATGAATATGGCGGCACCGAAGGGCTGATCACGATTGAAGATATTTTGGAGACGCTTGTCGGTGATATCCAGCCGGAACACGGTGGGGAGTCCGCGAGAATAACGAAGATTTCAAGTAATGAATATCAAGTTAAAGGGAACATTCATCTGATCGATGTCGAAGATTTCATTGATAAGGCACTGCCGACGGGTGAATATGATACTTTGAACGGTTTCCTGATCGATCAGATCGGTCATCTCCCAAAACCCGGGGAAAATCCTGAGATCGTCTATAATCAGCTGTGTTTCAAAGTGAAGAAGCACAGGGAAAAGAGGATCGATGAAGTCGTCATCACCATCATGGATGAAAGTGATGGTGCGGAATAAACGGCTGACCGGAAATCTTTTGGGGTTTTCCGGTTTTTATTTTGTGTTGGAAGTGGATTCGCAAGGTTACCCCGGAAATCATGAAAGGTTACGAATCATGAGGTAATGAAGCATAAAAGGTATGTATAATGATGATGAGTCATAAATCATATGAGGAATGGGGGACACAATGATGCTGAAAAAATTCATATTGCCCGTCTGCATTTTATTGCTGGCGGCGTGCGGCGGTAATGAGGTGGACGAGGAGATCAACGATGAAGAGGATGACATCATCGTGGAGGAGACATCCTAAGAAAATGAAAGTCCGGCTGAAGAAGGGCCCGGCTGGGAAGGCAGCGAGGCGGAAGCTGAATCGGCAGAAGCGGATATTGAAACTGTGGAGGAAGAGGAAATCGACGTCGCTGCTGAGAGTTCAGAGAAAGTGGCTTTTGAACTGGTTAAGGAGGATACTTTCACCAACGATACCGGACACGCGGTGTGGGGGAAGTATCAGGAGGTCACGGAGGAATATGAGCTGAAGGATGTATATGATCCTGAAGGCAGCGGGACCTCCATGGATGAAGTCGAAGAGATGATGGCTGAGGCGGAGGTTGAGCCGGAATCATTCGATTTGGACGACGGCCGCACTTTGATGATCTATCATTTTCCGGATGAAGCACTCGCACATGAGGACGGGGAGCCTTTCATCATGGCTGACGTGAGCTTCGTCTTCGATGAAGAGGATCACCTCATCCATTCCTCCGTTGCTCCGGGATTTTATGAATTGGAGCTGTCCGGGACGCCGGTGGCTGAGGATCTGGAAGAGGTGGTATACCTCACGGATCTTCAGGAGAACCACGAACCCCAGGTGTTCACCATAGCTGAGATGGTCATCAACGGGGCGACGATTACACAGACGATGATCCCGGTCGATGCCGGTGACAACACTCTGGGGCTCTACATCTATGGGCTCGGTGACACCATCGTCTACAGTAATGGCGACCTCTTTTTCACCGTCAGCACGGATTTCCCGACATATTCCTACCTTCACTTCCAGGAGCTGGTCCATGCATATGGCGGGATGTAACCAATCACCCCCTTCTTTGCGCGGAGGGTTTTATTTACAAAAAGCCTTAAATTAATGATGGATCCCGCGTAATCCTATATAATGAAGGAAAGATACATAATCGAAGGATGATCATTATGAAAGAATTCCACAGGGAATTGATTCATCTCGGGACGTTCAGCTTATTGGCAGTGATTTTTTATTTTGCGGGGAATGTCCTGATCGATACGGTCTTCGACACGCGTCCCAATATCGTGATCCTGGGCATATTGCTGATCGTCATGCTCGGTGTCGCTTATTTCATCGGCAGATGGATCGCCGATGCGGTGGAGCGGATCCTCCCGGGCAAGAATTCAAAGTAAGAGGTGTCGGATTTGAACTTTTTGATGAGCGGATTGAATATAGCATTGTCTCTTTTGGTCATTGGATTTCTGCCGCATCAGGAAGTGACGGATTACATACCGCTGGCTTCACTTGATGAAGAGGAACAGATTGAAAACCATCTTTTTGAACGGACTGAGGGCTCCGGCCTGCATGGGGCCGTCTTCATGATCGAGAACGACGGGGAAGTGACCGAAGCTGCTGCCGGCAGCCTGGAGGCGGACACGCCGTTCAGCATCGCCAGCGTCACCAAAATGTTCACGGCAGCCGTCATCTTCCAGATGATCGAAGACGGTCTGATCGACATGGGTGATACGATTGATATGTACCTGACGCCCGGGGAATATTCAGGCCTTCATGTATATGAAGGGGTGGAATACAGTGAAAGCATCATGATCAGCCAGCTGCTCAATCATACGACGGGACTCCCTGCCTATGCCGAGAGCGAGGCGGAAGGGCTCACCCTTGTCGAGGCGTCCCTCGACAACGGGGAGGCCTTCACTTTTGAATCAAAACTGGATGACGCAAAAGGGAAAGGGGCCAGGTTCATGAACGGCACCGATGCCTATTATGCAGACATCAATTATGATATATTGGGGGAAATCATCGGGCGGGTTTCCGGTGAGTCGCTGGAGTCGCAATTTGAAGAGTATATCATCGCACCGCTTGGGCTCGAGGACACCGGATTTGCGGAGGATTCGGATGAAGTGCCGCCTGTCACGGTGGACGGGGAACCGAGGGACATCACACCGGTTCTTGCCAACATGCGTGCAAGCGGCGGCCTGGTGAGTACGGCATCCGACCTGCTCACATTCACTAAAGCATTTTTCGAAGGTGAAATGTTCGGCACCTCATTCATAGAGGGCGGGATGCGGGACATCCAGTTCCTCTTTCACCAGTACGGCACCGGTGTGATGCAGTTCGATGTGAGTGGAGAAATCCCCGCCCTCAATATTTATGCGCTCCAAGGGCACGCCGGCATCACGGGCAGCTTCGCTTTCTACAATACGGCGCTCGATGCATATGTGGTGGGCACTACGAACCAGGCGGACAATCCATTGCTGACTTATGAACTCATACAGCAGTTTTTGGAAATCACTGAAGCGGATTGAAAGGAATTGACAGATGGACAGGATCAATAAAACATCGCTCATACTGGGGATAGTGTGGGTGGTCGTCTCATACGTGCTCGTGACACAGGTATTTTCGGACTGGTTCTACGCCCGTCCGGTATGGCTGATACCGCTCACCATCATCGGCGGGGTCGTCATCATCAGGATTTTATTCGACATGATACTGAAATACGATTTTTTCAATAAGGACTACAAGAAACAGGAGAGGCAAAAATGACGAATCAGAATACGATGAAATATGTAATCTCGGCATTGCTCGGCGTCGGCTTATTCGGATTTCTATATATAATCATGGAGGTCATCACCTTCTATACATTCCCGAGGATGCTCGGATCCGTTGCCGTGGCTTTGATCGGCGGCGGAGCGATAGGGACCATCCTGCAGCGCCTGCCGGATGAAGGTGAAAAGAATACGTGGAAGTATTATACGGTGTGCTTCACGGTCATGGCCATCATTGCATTCATATATATCAGGCTTGTTGGATATTGAAAAACCGTCCGGAGGATTCCCCCGGACGGTTTTTTCATGGCTCACCGGCTTGTTCATCACTCACTTTTTCAAGGATGAAGCCATCGATTTTGGACAGGTAATAAAACACCGCCATGGCCAGGAATACGATGAAGGCGGTGGAAGTCAGGAAGTCATCTATGAAAAATATGACGGCCATCAAAGCCACGAAGAAGATGGTGAAGATCCTGCTGTACTTCTTGTTCGTCTTCACCAGGACATCATCTCCGTCTTCGACCTCCAAAGCATTGCTCTTCATGCCCTGCTGGCTGACCGTCAACACTGCCCGTCTGCGTTTCTTCGGCAGCTTGTAATGCTGTTCCTCGAGCCTGCGGATTTTGCCGGCCTCCTCATCATTGATATATACTTCCATACCGGTCGCACTTCCGAACCAGCTGGTCTTCCTCGTCAATTTAAAAGACATAACAAACTCCTTAATCTCATTTTCTTCCCTGATTATATCATGAATGAGTGTCGCGCGTACTGAACATCAAAATGTTTATGAAATGATCTCGAGGGGGAGTATAATAGTGAAGTGAAGCCTTATGCACCAAGGGTTTGGAAGACATTAGAATGTGTGAGCAACAGGGTTGATTTTCTCAAAAAAGGATGTATAATATAGTTATAGTCAAAGATAGTCAAAGTCAAATAAGGTTGACTGTCAATGAATCTGAAAAGGGGGCATTTAATCATGAAATGTCAAAATTGTGGTATCAATGATGCAAATGTTAACTTGGCGATGAATATAAATAACCAGAAAATGCAGATGCATTTGTGTAATGCATGTTTCCAGGAAATGAAGTCCCAAACGATGGACCCGAACAGTTTCTTTGGTGGAAATGGTTTCAGCGGACAGGAATTCAACAATTTCAACCAGGCAAATGGTAACGGTGGATATAAGGCAGGTGCTCAGACACAGACGAAAGCACCGGAAAAAGACGGGCTCTTGGACCAGCTTGGCACGAACCTCACTGATAAGGCACGGCAAAACGGGATCGATCCGGTCATCGGCCGTCATCAGGAAGTGAAGCGTGTCATCGAGACGCTGAACAGGCGCAACAAGAACAATCCGGTACTCATCGGTGAACCGGGCGTCGGTAAAACGGCGATTGCCGAAGGTCTTGCGGTCAAGATCGTCGAAGGCAACGTGCCGACAAAATTGATGAATAAGGAACTCTATATCCTCGATGTCGCTTCACTTGTGGCGAACACGGGCATCCGCGGCCAGTTCGAGGAACGCATGAAGCAGCTGATCGAAGAACTGAAGCAGCGCGAGGACGTCATATTGTTCGTCGATGAAATCCACCTGATCGTGGGTGCGGGCACCGCAGAAAGTTCACAGATGGACGCAGGCAACATTTTGAAGCCGGCGCTCGCACGCGGTGAAATGCAGCTGATCGGTGCAACGACTCTGAAGGAGTACCGTCAGATTGAAAAGGACGCGGCACTTGAAAGACGCCTGCAGCCGATCACGGTGAAGGAACCGACGCTTGAAGAGGCCGCACAGATCCTGAACGGCATCAAGGACAGGTATGAAAAGTTCCATGAAGTGAAATACTCCGACGAAGTGGTGCAGTCATTCGTCAACTTGTCGCACCGCTATATCCAGGACAGATTCCTGCCGGATAAGGCGATCGACTTGATGGACGAAGTCGGTTCAAGGCTGAACCTTTCGAATGCCGAGAAAGACTCAGGGTCCATTGAAATGCACCTTGAGAAAGTACGCGCAGATAAAAAAGCGGCGGCGGAAGAAGAAGATTATGAAAGAGCGGCGAACCTGCGCTATCAGGAAATGCAGCTCGAAAAGCAGCTTGAGAAATCACAGTCCCCGGACAACGAGCAGATCATCGATGTGGATGTCACGGACGTCCAGCTGATCGTCGAAGAGAAGACGGGCATTCCTGTCACGAAAATGCAGACTGATGAACAGTCCAAGATGCGTGAACTGGAAAGCAACCTGGCTGCGAAAGTCATCGGTCAGGATGAAGCGGTCGGCAAAGTCGCGAAAGCGGTACGGCGCTCAAGAGCCGGACTCAAGTCCAAATACCGCCCGATCGGATCGTTCCTGTTCGTCGGACCGACCGGTGTCGGTAAGACGGAGCTGACCAAAGCACTGGCGGAAGAATTATTCGGTACACGTGAATCACTGATCCGCCTCGATATGAGTGAATACATGGAGAAACACAGTGTATCAAAGATCATCGGTTCACCACCGGGGTATGTCGGTCATGAGGAAGCGGGTCAGCTGACCGAGCAGGTGAGGCGCAACCCGTATAACATCATCCTGCTGGATGAAATCGAGAAAGCACATCCCGATGTGCAGAACATGTTCCTCCAGATCATGGAAGACGGCCATCTGACCGACTCACACGGCAGGACTGTGAGCTTCAAGGAGACCGTCATCATCATGACCAGCAACGCAGGCACGGGCGTCAGCACAAACAGTGTCGGATTCGGTAAAAATGAAAGTGATGCAGTCGCGACGCTTGAAAATCTGAGCGACTTCTTCAAACCTGAATTCCTGAACAGATTCGATGCCATCATCAACTTCAACGAGCTTGCCGAAGAACACCTGCTTGTCATCGTCGATCTGATGCTTGATGAATTGAATGAAATGGTCAAAGAGAACGAGATTGAAATGACCGTGACCGATGAAGCGAAGGAAAAACTGGTCAAGATGGGATATGACAAACGCTTCGGCGCAAGGCCGCTGCGACGTGTCATCCAGGATAAAATCGAAGACCAGCTGACAGACCTCATCCTGGAAGGGGACGATGTCGGCAAAGTCATCGCCAATGTCGTGGACGACGCAATCGTTGTTGAAAGAGCATAATGATGTTTGAAAGCACAACCTTTGAAGGTTGTGCTTTTTTTTGTTTCATTATATGATGCTGTGAAATGGATGGAGCGTCCGGTTTCACTACATAGGAAGCAGCTTATGCCACGAAATGATCTGAAGTGAAGGGTTCATGGCAGGAGAAGACGATGTATGCCATGAGTATGCTTCAAACCGGAGTTCCATGGCATCATAAGGTGTTTTATGCCACGAAAACGATGAAAATGCATTGTTCATGGCATCAAAGTGCCGATCATGCCATGAAACAGAAGATGATCAAGAGTCATGGCATACAACCATCACCTGCAACCACTTTATTTTCCGGAGTGTCCGCAGTCCTCAAACGACGGGGCCGGGGGCGATGATCAGAATCAGCGGCAGCAGCACGCTCCGAAAGTGGAGGTGCCTTCCAGCCTGTGGTTGACCGGATTCATATTGGTTAATACTCGATATCTTCCAACAATTCGAGTTGTTCGAAGCCAAGATTGCCGCCTGAGATGATGAGGCAGACTGTCTCGTCTTCACTGACATCCAGCTTCCTATCAAGCAGGGCGCCGAGGCCGATGCATGAAGATACTTCCGCGAGGATTTTGCCTTCCATCAGCATCATCTTCTGTGCTCTCAGCATCGTTTCATCGGAAACGTTCAAAACATCATCGACGTGTTTTTGCACCACTTCAAAATTACTGGTGCCCGGCCGGTTGACGACGAGGGCATCTGCAATCGTCTTCGCAGACTCCACCTGTACAGGTTCACCGGCTTCAAGGCTTTTCGTATACCTCGGCAGCTTTTCCGGCTCAACGCCTGTAACCCTGCCTTCGAATCCGGATGCCTTCAGGGCTGTCGAAACCCCGCCGATCAGTCCGCCGCCGCTCACCGGCACGAGTACATGATCGAAAGGAACGTCCTCATCCATGATTTCAAGGCCGATGGTGCCCTGACCGGCCATGATCAGTTCATCATCAAAAGGTGGCACGATCGTGTAGCCGTGCTCCCGGGCGAGGTTTTCGGTCACGATGAAACGGTCGTCGACCGTACAGAACTCCGTTCCGGCCCCGTGCTTCCGGATGGCTTCGACTTTAAACGCCGGCGCGGTTTCCGGTATGACGACCGTCGCCCTGATGCCGAGCAGCTTCGCAGCGAAACTGACAGCCTGGCCGTGGTTGCCGGAAGAGGAGCAGATGATGCCCGCTTCACGTTCAGCATCGGTGAGACTGAGGATTTTATTCATCGCGCCCCGGAGCTTGAACGCTTTCGTGTTCTGCATGTTTTCAAGTTTTGCGTAGACTTTGCAGCCTGCCGATTCATCCAGGTTCTGCAGGCGGACCAAAGGGGTGTTCACCACATAAGGTTTAACACGGTCCCTGGCTTGGTATATACTACTAAGGGATATCATCAAAAGACCTCATTTCTCTTTTAGTTATAAATAAATCAATTGACTTGAACAAATAAAAAGGTTAAAATTATCTCGAAATCGAAATAATTTTAGTTCACGATAGAAGGTGGAACAATGAATCGTACGGAAGAATCTTTGAAAGCATTCGTCGGTATCAAGCGTACCAATGAATATCTTGAACGTCACGTGAAAAGGGATGCTGCACGGCATGGTCTGAACATCACGGAATTTGCCGTCATGGAATTATTATACAGCAAAGGCGACCAGCCGATACAGCATATCAGGAACAGAATTCTGATCGCCAGCAGCAGCACGACATATGTCGTCGATAAACTGGTCGAAAAAGGATTCGTCGAAAGACGTCCAGACACCCGCGACAGAAGAATCAGCTTTGCCACCCTGACAGATGAGGGCAGGAAGCTGATGGAGGAAATATTCCCGCCGCACGCCGAGCTGATCACTGAATTATTCAGCGGTTTGAGCGATGGGGAGCTGTCCGTCTTAAGGGAGACCTTAAAAAAGATAACAATGGAAACGGCTCAGACTAAATAAGTTTGAGCATCGTTTTTGAATTCTGTCTCGATTTCGAGATAGAATGATATCATGAGTATAGGAGGCGTTTTGAATGTCCAATAATGAATTGCTGGGCATCCATCATGTAACGGCAATTACAGATGATGCGGCCAGGAATTATAAGTTCATCACAGATGTCCTGGGGATGCGGCTTATAAAAAAGACGGTCAATCAGGATGACATCCACACTTACCATACGTTTTTTGCAGATGACGTCGGGAGCCCCGGAACCGACCTCACTTTTTTTGATTTTCCGGCTAAAACCAGAGGCGAACATGGTTCCAATGCCATCACCCGCATCGGCCTGAGGGTTCCGGATGATGCTGCACTTGAATATTATGAATCACGATTCAACGACTTCGGTGTGGCACATGAAGGCATTCAGGAAATGTTCGGTATGAAGGTGCTGCCTTTCGAAGAGCCGGATGGCCAGAGGTACAGGCTGTTTTCCGATGCACATGATGAAGGCGTGCCTGCGGGAACCCCATGGAAGAACGGTCCGGTGCCGGAAGACAAGGCGATCTACGGGCTCGGTCCGATTGAAATCACGATTTCCTATCAGGATAAATTCGTCCACAGTCTGAAGGAGATTTATGATATGAGGCTTGCAGGGGAAGAAGACGACTGTGTTCTTCTTGAAGTCGGTGCCGGCGGCAACGGTGCCCGGGCCATCGTCCGTAAAGACGGCAGCCAGTCTGCAAAGCAGGGTTACGGCGAAGTGCATCATGTCTCTTTCAGGGTTGAGGACCATGAAGTGCTCAAGGCATGGGAAGCGAAATACGATGATCTCGGCCTGCAGCATTCGGGCCTTGTAGACCGGTTTTATTTTGAGGCCTTATACGCCAGGGCCGGTCATATATTGATCGAGTTATCAACGGACGGACCGGGCTTCATGGAAGATGAATCATACGAGACGCTGGGTGAATCGCTTGCACTGCCGCCGTTTCTCGAGCCGCAGCGGGAGCATATAGAAGCACAGATCAGACCGTTCGACACGACACGCAGCAAATAAAACAAATTCAGGAGGTAATATCATATGTTACACATTTTTAAAGAAGGTAAGAAAGGGGCGCCGGTTTTCGCAGTACTGCACGGGACCGGAGGCACCGAGCACGATTTGATCCCGCTTGCGGAGATGCTGAATGAGGAGTACAGCCTCCTCTCCATCCGCGGAAATGTTCAGGAAGGCGGCATGAACCGTTACTTCAAACGCCACGGGGAAGGGCAGTACGATTTGGAAGATCTGGAATTCAGAGGAAAGGAACTGCTTGATTTCATTGAGGAATCCGCGGAAAAATATGATTTCAAAACTGAAGATGTCATCCCGATCGGCTTTTCAAACGGATCGAACATCGCGATCAATATGATTCTGAGGGAAGAGTGCGACTTCAGAAAAGCACTTTTATTCGCACCATTATATCCGGTGGACCTTTCGGACAACAATAAAGACCTGAGCGGATTCGAAGTTTTCCTATCTCTCGGTAAAGGCGATCCGATAGTGCCTGAAGAGGAGAGCGAGAAAGTGGTTGAAATTTTCAAGTCACGCGGCGCGGCCGTCAAACACAGCTGGGTCAACGGCCACAGCCTGCCACAGGAAGTTGCGCTTGAAGCGAGAGACTGGCTGAACCAGTAACATGGATTTTTGTAATGACCACCTCTGATGATATAGGGGTGGTCTTTTTTCATTTACTTACCTTGTATTATTCACTAGTGTGTTATATACTGTAATCAATTAGTGAATATTAAACAGTACTGAACTAAAGCTGATATAGCCTGCGAGGGGGGTCACCGAATGAATGCACAGTTTAAAAAAGGGTCGCTCGAGCTATGTGCCTTGTCTTTCATCAACCAGGAAGAGCAATATGGATATCAACTTGCCCAAAATATCGGAAAGTACATCGATATCGCAGACGGCACCTTGTATCCGCTGCTCAGGCGGCTGGTCAAGGACGGCCATGTGGACACTTATTTCATGGAATCGACGGGCGGGCCGGCACGGAAGTATTATACGTTGACGGCATCGGGGGAAAAGCATTTCAAAAGCATAAAAGAGGAATGGAAGACCTACACGAAAGCGGTCAATCAGTTGCTTGAAGAGACGGACTAAACATTGGGGGGAGAACGTCATCATGACAAAGAAAGATTTTTTAAGGAAACTGGAAAGTGGATTAAGGCCATTGCCTGCTGCGGTGAGGAATGAAATCTTAAGCGAATATGAAAATCATATCAATGAAGGTATGCACGACGGAAAGAGCGAAGGGGCGGTCGTTGAATCACTGGGTGATCCAGCAGCCATTGCCGAAGCGGTTTTATCGATTGAAGACGGCATGGTTGAAGAGAAAAAGTATATCCCCATGCAATCCAATTTCATCAGGGAGATCAACCCTAAAGAAATTGACATCATCGATATAGACGGAGATTTCTTATCGGTGGAGGTTGAGCAGGGATCAAAATTCGAAATGAACTTTGAAAGCCATGATGGCAAGAGTGATTTCTCGCATGGGGTCGATGGAAGCAGGATGCATTTCAAACACAAGAGCAAAAATGTGAATAAAATCCACTTTAATATACTTGGATTCCTCCGCAATAGAAATTACCGCAGCGACAGGCTTACGATCACCTGGCCTGAGAATCTGATAGAATTGAAGGTCAGGACCGGGAAAGGTGCCATTGAACTGGCCGGGTTGACATCTAAAAATTACGATATCACCACTGAACTCGGGAATATCAATGCTAAAGACATCGTTGGCGTGAGGGGTGACTTCAGGAGCGAGATGGGCAGCATTACAGTAAAAAATAGTGCTTTTGACGACATTATGCTCAAAACCGATATGGGCAAGGTGAAACTTGAGGATGTCGGTGCGAACAATCAGGAGTTATCGACGGATATGGGATCCATAGATATAAAAAATGCTCATCCTGACGCCAATATCAATGCGCATACTGATATGGGCTCCATCGCAGTCATCTACAAGAAGAACCCGAAGAAGACCCGGATCATCGCCGATTCGAAAATGGGCGGTGTGGCCAACCAGCTCGAGCATTATGTGGTGGAAAATCCGGAATATACTGCGAAATTCAAAACATCCATGGGCGCCATCAGCATTCATTAGTTAATACTACTAGGTCCACCCGGATATTGAAAGTTGGGTCGATTTAGTTTTATTTGCGTTCAGTATTAGAAGGATTCCCAAGCTTTTATCAAAATCAGATAAGATTACGAAAAATCTCATCAAAATCCGGACGGAACCTGTTGATTTGCATTTTCTGGCTGGTATATCAAGCAAAAACAGGATGGAAGAGTGAT
>NZ_FRCF01000018.1 GCF_900142805.1 Lacicoccus alkaliphilus DSM 16010
CAGCTGAAGCTTGCCGACATCGACCTGCCGGCCGAACGGATGGAGATCTTCAAAAACGGCATGAAGATTGACGAAGGTTACGGGGAAGCCGTGCTCGGCAACCCGCTGGCAGCCGTCGTCTGGCTCGCCCGATCATTGGATGAGTACGGTATCAACCTGAAAAAGGGCGAAGTCGTCCTGGCCGGTTCACTGACCAAAGCGATGGATGTGGATGCCGGCGATGTGTTCGAAGCCCATTTTGAGAATCTCGGCTCGGTCAAGGTGGAATTTTAAAGCGTACGGCCCTCAGTCAGACTGGGGGCCGTTTTTTCTTTTAAGCAAGAGTGTATTAATGAGTGAGTATGTTATTGTCCGAATGGTGTTATTCCTTTATTCGTAAGCATTTTCAATACTATAATAGGAAGGGGGGAGAGATGACATATGAACATCAAAGCACTGATATATCAAAGCCCGGCTTTATCGGGTGATTATCCTGATTTTGACACGACGAAAGCGCCGGAGGACCCATTCAAAACATTTTATGAGTGGTTCGAACATGCAGTGAAAGCGGGGGTGCTTGAGCCAAGTGCATTTGTGTTCAGCACGGCCGATACGGAGGGCGAGCCGAGTGCGCGTATCGTCAACCTGAGGGATATGACGCCGGAATGCTTCATCATCGGATCAAACTCCGAAAGCCGTAAAGGCCGGGATTTGGAGGGGGATGCAAGCGTTGCAATGACATTCTACTGGCGTGAGACGGGCAGGCAGATACGCATCACGGGACGTGCGGAAGCGGCATCCGAAGAAGAGAACAGGAAGGATTTCCTGCATCGGCATCCCGGGTCCAGGGCATTGTCCCTCACTGCAAAACAAAGTGAGTCGCTCGGAAGCATGGAGGAGCTGAAAGAGGGGATACAGGAAGCAGAGAAGATGGTTGAAGAAAACCCGGATGCCTTCAAGACGTGGACACTATATAAAGTCATTCCATCACATATGGAATTCTTCCAGGCACGTAAAGACCTCGCGCATGTCCGCCTGAAATATGAAAAGGTGGATGGCGTATGGCAGAAGCATCTGCTGTGGCCGTGATCAATAACAGCCTGTGAGGGCTCCCGGCTGTTTCAATTCATACATACCGGGAATATATAAAGTATTGAATCGGACTGGAGGGTGTGAAATGAATTATGACATCATCATCATCGGTTTCGGTACGGCAGGCAAAGCATTGGCCGGTACACTCGGCGGGGACGGGAAAAAGGTTGCGATTATAGAGGAGAGCCCTGAAATGTACGGGGGTGCATGCATCAATACCGCCTGCATCCCTTCGAAGACATTGATGGCAGAAGCCGGACGCGGGCGCAGTTTCAAAGAAGCGGTGGCGCGCAAAGCTGATGTCGTCGACGCCTTGAATGAGAAGAGTCATAAACAGCTGGCTGAGAATGACAATGTGGATATTTATACGAACAGTGCACGTTTCAAGGATGACCAGACGGTTGAACTGCTTGAAGGTGATGATACCAAAGCGGTGATCACTGCCGGGAAGATCGTGATCAACACCGGAGCGAAGAACATGATGCCGGAGATTGATGGCATCGACAGCACGAAGAATATATTCGACCCGGAAGGCATCATGACACTGGATGATCGTCCGGATTCCATCATTGTACTGGGTGCAGGTTATACGGCTCTGGAATTCATTTCATTATTCAGCATGCTCGGAACGGATGTGACCGTCATCGACAGGTCGCAGCATGTGCTGATTAAGGAAGATAAGGACATCGGGACGGCTGTGTATGACGATATGGTCGAAGCGGGCATAAAATTTGTGAGCGGTACAGAGGCTTTGAAGGTTGATAATGAGGAAGGGCATGTGGTGATCGAGACGGATCAGGGCACATTCAAAGCTGAGGCGATGCTTGTGGCGACCGGACGCAAGCCCAATACGGAAGGTCTCGCACTTCAGAATGCCGGCGTGGCGCTCGATGAGGACGGTGCGGTCGAAGTGGATGACCACCTCCTCACCACTGCAGGTAATATTTATGCAGCCGGTGATGTGAAGGGCGGCAGTCAATTTACGTATATATCACATGATGATTTCAGGATCGTATACGACCAGCTGAAAGGCGAGGGTGAGCGGACGACGGAAAACCGGGGTGCGGTGCCTTATACCGTATTCATCGATCCGCCGTTTTCAAGAGTCGGCATGACCGCCTCACAGGCGAAGAAGAAAGGGCATGAAGTGGCAGAAGGCAATTTGCCTGTCAGGGAAATACCGCGCCATAAAGTGGATGACGATGCGCGGGGCGTTTTCAAAGCCGTGGTGGATAAGGATACGGATGAAATACTCGGGGCGAGCCTGTATGGCAGGAATTCAGAAGAACTCATCAATATCGTAAAGATCGCCATCGACCATGGAATCACCGCCACCGCTTTGAAGAATAATGTCTATACGCATCCCACGATGGCGGAATCGTTCAACAGTCTCTTTGATGTGTAAATAAAAACATTTTATCCATTATGATTTATAAGGGGGAAAACCGGACAAATAATATGGGGATTCTCTCAGAGGAGGTCAATTATGAAAAATTCACTTAGATGGTTCACCATCGGCGGTGCGGCCCTGGTGATTGCAGCATGCGGCAATGGAGAAGATATGGAGGAAGATGCGCCGATTGAAGAGGAAGGTGAAGTCGAGGAGGATGCCAATGCCCCGGAAGAACCTGTGACTGAAGAGGAAGAAGTGGAAGATGAGGGATATTAGTGGCAGCCCCTTCCACCAGCATGAAAAACCCGGAAGAACGGCTGCTGCCAGGCAGCCATGAATTTTGATGCCGGACGAACTCATAAAATTCAGAATGATTTGAAGGCAGGGCACTCCTGTCTTCTTTTTATGGATGAAATTGATTATGATGGAAGTAATCATCAAATTGGAGTGATACATATGGATAAAATCATCGATATACAAAATGTGAAGTGGGTGAAGTCCGGCCAGGAGATCCTGAAAGACGTCAGCTGGTCTGTAAATAAAGGCGAGCACTGGGCGGTGCTCGGATTGAACGGTTCGGGGAAAACGTCACTGTTGAACATCGTCACAGGATACAACTACCCGACGATGGGCCATGTCACTGTACTGGATACGACTTTCGGCAAGGCGAGCATACCGGAGATGAGGAAGCGGATCGGCGTCGTCTCAACTGCACTGGAACGTTTTGATGCGACATTGAACAACCAGCTGGTGGAAGATATCGTGCTCAGCGGAAAGTTCTCATCGTTCGGCATCTATCAGGAAGTGGCCGATGGGGACCGGGCCAATGCAGAAAGCATCATGTATGATTTGAGGCTGGATTATTTGAAAGGGAAGGTTTTCCGGACTTTGTCCCAGGGGGAGAAGAGGCGGACGATCATCGGCCGGGCGCTCATGGCCGACCCGGAACTGCTGATTCTGGATGAACCCTGCTCGGGTCTTGATATCCTTTCCCGTGAAGACGTGCTCAGCATCACGCAAAACATTAAAAAGAGGCACAGCCACCTCATTTATGTGACGCATCACATAGAGGAAATCACCGAAGTGATCACACATGTACTTTTGATGAAGGACGGTGAAGTGGTGACATGCGGGAAAAAAGAGGACGTCCTGACCTCATCGAATTTGAGTGACATCTATAAAGTGCCCGTGAAAATCCATTGGGAAAATAAACGCCCGTGGCTCTCAATTTCTGATAAATAATTTACGGTTTTATGGTATATTTAAACGTGGATATTCAATAAATCAGTAGAGGAGTGGAAGTCATCAAGATAAAGCTGCTGTTTATAATCTCATCACTCATTCTGTCCCTGTCCCCCGTCGGTGCGCTGGCGAATACGCTTCAACCCAGTTTGAATGCAGATGAAACCGGTGATGACGAGGAAGGGGACACAGGACCGGGAACTGATGATCGGGAAGAGGATATTGATACAGGTTCTTCCGGTGAAGAAGAGTCATATTGGACTTATCCGGACAATTCAAACGATGATGGTTATTATGACAATGATTTTAATGATAATTACTATGAGGATGAGAACTCAGATTGGTCACCTGCAGAAGAATATGTTGAACCTGAACCTGAGCCGCAGCCTGAACCCGAGCCCGAGCCGGTGATTGAGCAACCTGTCATGGAAGAACCCGTGATTGAAGAACCGGTGATCCGGGAGCCTGTCACAGAGGAGCCGGCAGAGATTGATGAGACACCGGTTGTGGATGTGTCTGTCCTCCCGGTTGAAGCATTTTCTGTTTCAGGCACTGTGATGGATGAAGCAGGGCAGGGTGTCAGCGGTGTGGCGTTGAAGCTCACAGGAGATGAAATCGAGGCGCAGAGCATCGAATCTGGAAATGACGGCAGCTTTTTATTCGAAGAAGTGCCTACAGGGCAATATGAAATTGAAGTGGGCTCTGCAGAAGAATACGAAGTCGTTGAAATGCCGGAAAATGTGGAAGTCGCGGACCGCTCGAAAAGAGGGATGGACATCGTAGTGACATCAACTGAAGAAGCGGCGGAAGAAGCGGAATCTATGGAGACGGAGGAAGTGGTGCTTTCTGAGGAAACGGGAGGTTTCACATCCATGGACTGGACCCTCATGGCGACGGGGATCATCTTCGCTTTGATCAGCATTTTCGTATTTATTTTAAAAAAAGTGAGAAATAATTAGGTTTATATGTTTCGACCGTTGAAAACGTGGTATATATTAAATAACTGATGATAATAAAAAATTTCCTATCCTAAGAAAACACCGGACTCGGCATTGCCGAGTCCGGTGTTTTCTTATTTCACAAAATTATTATGAATATTTGGAAAATACAGAAATCCGGGAATGGTCTGCTTGTATCCATTGTATATACATGATAAAGTTTTTTATGAATGGAGGGTGAGTGCAATGGCGGTAAACCGTGAAGATGTCAGGGAAATCATCGAAGCCATCGGGGGTAAGGAAAATGTCAATGCAGCGACGCACTGTGTGACGCGATTACGTCTGGCGCTTGAAGATGAGAGCAAAGTGGATAAGGAAAAACTGGATCAGATCGATCTCGTCAAAGGATCTTTTGCTGCCAACAATCAGTTCCAGGTGGTGATCGGCCAGGGTACGGTGAATGAAGCCTTTAAAATTTTCGAAGAAGAAACAGGGAAAGGCGGCGGCTCGAAAGAGGAAGTGAAAAAAGCGGCTGCTGTGAAGATGAATCCGATTCAGCGGTTCATCAAAATGCTGGGTGATATTTTCATACCGATTTTACCTGCGATTGTGACCGCCGGCCTGCTGCTCGGCATAAACAACCTGCTGACCGCAGAAGGTCTATTCTGGGAAGAGGAATCGTTCATCACCGTTTTCCCGGGAATTGAAGGGCTTGCCAGCATGATCAACTTCATCGCTGTGGCGCCGTTCATATTCCTGCCTGTGCTGATCGGCTGGTCGGCGATGAAGGTGTTCGGCGGCAATCCGCTGCTCGGGATCGCGCTTGGTCTAGCATTGTGCCACCCGGACCTTGCAAGTCAGTACGGCCTGTTCGATCAGGAAGCGGGTGAACTGGCAGAGATCCCCACCTGGAATGTTTTTGGGCTGGAAGTGGAGCAGTTGAACTACCAGGGCCAGGTGCTGCCTGTGCTCGTTGCGACATGGTTTCTGGCAAAAGTTGAAGCATTTCTGAATCAGCGTGTGCCCGATATGTTCAAGCTCCTGCTCGTCGCTCCGATTTCATTGCTGGTGGTCGGCATCTTGACATTCATCATTGTCGGCCCGATTACATTATGGCTGAGCGGCATCATCTCCGACAGCATCGTCCTGTTGTTTGACACTGCCGGCATACTCGGCGGGGCAGTATACGGGCTGTTTTATGCACCGCTTGTCATCACCGGCCTCCACCATATGTTCCTGGCGGTGGATCTGCAGCTGATCGGGACGACGGGTGCAACGTTCCTGTGGCCGATTCTGGCAATCTCGAATATTGCACAGGGCTCTGCAGCTTTCGGTGCATGGTTCATATACCGCAGGCATAATAAGAAGAAAGAAGAAGGTCTTGCCCTGACTTCCGGCATTTCCGGATGGCTCGGGGTGACTGAGCCTGCGATGTTCGGTGTCAACCTGCCTTTGAAATACCCGTTCATCGCAGCAATCCTGACCACTTCGGTCGTCGGGGCGATATTCGGGGCGAATGTCCTGACGGCGACCAGCATCGGTGTCGGTGGTGTGCCGGGAATCATCTCGATTACACAGGAGTTCTGGGGCCTGTTCCTCATCGGTATGATTGTGGCCATCGTGGTGCCTTTCGCATTGACGCTGATCTTCTCCAGATTCGCAAAAGCGCAGACGAAAGACATGGTGGATGTAGACTAAATGTAAAGGGGTTTTTAAAGTGGCAGTTTCAGACTGGAGAAAGTCCGTAGTATATCAAATTTATCCCGCCTCCTTCAATGATACGACCGGCGACGGGACAGGGGACATTCAGGGCGTCATTGAGAAGCTGGACTACCTGAAGTATTTGGGCGTCGATTATATCTGGCTCACCCCCGTTTATGAATCGCCGATGAATGATAACGGTTATGACATCAGCAATTATTACGAAGTCGACGCCCGGTTCGGCACGAAAGAGGATTTGAAGGCCCTGATCGACGCAGCGCATGAGAGGGGTTTGAAAGTCATGCTGGACCTCGCCTTCAATCATACATCCACGGCGCACCCGTGGTTTCTGGAAGCAAGGAAGTCCAAAGACAACCCTTACCGTGACTATTACATCTGGCAGGACGGCACTTATGATGCACCGCCGACAAATTGGGAATCGAAGTTCGGCGGCAGTGCGTGGAGCTATGACGATGATACGAACCAGTACTATTTGAGGCTGTTTGATGAGACGCAGGCCGATTTGAACTGGGAGAATGAAGAAGTCCGTAATGAAATCTACGACATGATCAATCACTGGATCGACTTCGGTGTCGACGGGTTCAGGTTCGACGTCGTGAACCTGCTGTCGAAAGGTGAGTTTAAAAATGCCGACGGTCCGGGGAAGGAATTCTATACCGACGGCCCGAGGATCCATGAATATATCCATGAAATGAACCGGAAGACTTTCGGCGGAAAAGAGATCATGACCGTCGGGGAAATGTCTTCAACCACGATCGATCACTGCATAAAATATACGGCGCCGGAGCGTGGGGAGCTGAACTCCGTCTTCAATTTCCATCATTTGAAGGTGGACTATCCGGGCGGTGAGAAATGGACGGATGCGGATTATGACTTTCTGCTGTTGAAGGAAACATTGATGGAATGGCAGCTCGGCATTCATGAGGGCAATGGCTGGAACGCAATTTTCTGGTGCAATCATGACCAGCCGAGGGTGGTCTCCCGGTTCGGAAAAGATGACACTGAAGAAAATCGTGTGAGAAGCGCGAAGATGCTCGCAATCTCACTCCACGGTCTGCAGGGCACGCCTTATATTTATCAGGGCGAAGAAATCGGCATGACCAATCCCGGCTTTAACCGGATCGACCAGTACAGGGACGTGGAAAGTCTGAACGCCTATGACATCCTCAGGGAAAAAGGGTACACTTATCAACAGGTGATGGATATTCTAAAAAAGAAATCACGTGATAACGCGAGGACGCCCATGCAGTGGGATGACAGCAGGCATGCAGGCTTCACGGACGGGGAGCCATGGATTGAAGTCGCGGAGAACTACCCTGGAATCAATGTTGAAAAAGCCGTTGCGGACGAGAACTCCATATTCTACACTTATAAAAGACTGATTGAAATGCGCCATGAAATGGAAATCTTTACGGCAGGCGGCATCAGGCCCATGCTGATGAAGGACAGGCATTTATTTGCCTATGAAAGGACGCTGGATGATGAAACGCTGCTTGTCATTTCCAACTACAGTGATGAACATGTGGCTTACCCTGAAAGTGTCCCGCCCGAAGGCGAAGTGCTGATATCCAACTATGATGACAGGGCGGGGGAGCTGAGGCCTTTCGAAACGTTGATGATTTATATGAATTGATGAACAGGTTTACAAAGTGCATTTAAAATGAATCGATTTAGGTGAAGCTATGAATTTAAACAAGTACAATCAAATATACCAGTCTTTATCCAGCGATATTGTCGAGGGGCACTACAAAGCAGGGGAGACCCTGCCATCCGAGCATAAACTGCTCAGGCTTTTCGGTGTCTCCCGTGAAACCGTCAGGAAGGCGCTCAGCCTGCTCCAGGAAAATGGCTATATCCAAAAGATGAAGGGTAAGGGTTCGGTGGTCATCTATAACCCTTCAACGAATCTGACGGTTTCCCATCTCACCAGTTTCAAAGAAGTCCAGATGCAGCAGACCAAGGACTATACCACCCAGGTCTACAGCCTGGATGAAATTCCAGCCGGTGAAGTGCCGCATGTGCAGAGCGCTTTGGATGTGGAGGCGGGCACGCTGCTCTGGCAACTGATCCGGCAGAGGAAATATGAAGGAAAGACCCATATTGTGGATATGGATTACCTCATCCATGATATGATGCCGGGGCTGACCGAGGACATTGCCCGGGGCTCCATCTACGAGTACATCGAGGAACGGCTGGGGCACAGCATATCGTATTCGCATAAAGAAATCACGTTCAACCCGATGACGGCACTTGATATCGAACTGTTCGGCCCTGTGACACCGCCATACACCGCAAATGTGAAGTCGGTCGTACATCTGAGTGATGCGACGCCTTTCCAGTATAACGTGTCAAAGCACCTGGCAAGCGAGTTCAAGTTCATCGATTTTTCCAGGAGATTCACGGGTGAATGATTAAAACTTGCAACCTCAAATTAATTTTGTTATTATGTAACTTACCGTGCTAAGCGGGGAATTAGCGGTGCCCTGTACTTGCAATCCGCTCCAGCAAGGCTGAATCCCGCTTCTGAGGGAGTCAGTGTGAAGACTGCCTTAATCTTACCGGTGTTGAGATCCCGGTCCTATGCAATGGGACGTCATGAACCATGTCAGGTCCGGAAGGAAGCAGCATTAAGTGACCCATCCCATGTGCCGTAGGGCAGCCGGGATTGAGTCGGTATTTTAAGTAACGTTTGTGCTGATTTCTCGAGGAAGCGGTGCACGGCTACATATTTGAGACTGTATCTATTCAATGGATGCAGTCTTTTTTAATTCGTAATGTATTGCTGAATAATGTTATAATGAAGAACGATATCAGATCATACGGAGGTGCCGCTGGATGGAGTATCAGGCGTTATACCGTGCCTTTCGTCCACAGAGTTTTGCGGATGTCGTAGGGCAGAGGCATGTAACGAAAACATTGAAAAACGCAATTATAAGAAATAAGGAATCACATGCTTATTTGTTCAGTGGTCCCAGGGGCACCGGAAAAACGAGCATAGCTAAAATTTTTGCAAAAGCACTGAACTGCCAGTTCGGGGCTGATGGCGAACCGTGTAATGAATGTGACATATGCCAAAGCATCACAAACGGCAGCGCGAATGATGTCATCGAAATCGATGCCGCCAGTAACAATGGTGTGGACGAAATCAGGAGTCTGAGGGAGAAAGTGAAATATGCCCCCTCCCTTGCCCGGTACAAAGTCTACATCATAGACGAGGTGCATATGCTGACGACAGGCGCTTTCAATGCACTGCTCAAAACATTGGAAGAACCGCCTGAACACGCCATATTTGTCCTCGCGACCACCGAACCCCATAAAATTCCGGCAACAATCATCTCAAGGACCCAGAGGTTCGACTTCAAAGCGATTGAAAATAAAGAAATCATCGAAAGACTGAAGTTCGTTGCAGATTCGGAATCCCTCCAGTATGACGAAAGTGCAATCGATTATATCGCAAGGACGGCAGAAGGCGGAATGAGGGATGCGCTCAGCATCATGGACCAGGTGATCGCCTACAGCAACGATACCATCACACTGGATGATGCGGTCATGATCACGGGCGGCATCAAGCAGGAATCGCTGAATGAATGGCTGAAGCTGATTGAGCATCAGGATTCCAGGGCGGCTTTCATCAAATACCATGAATTCATCGATGAAGGTAAGGACCCGACCCGTCTGATACATGAGCTTGTCTATTACATCAGGGACATCATACTAATGAAGCATTCGGATGAAATCGATGAAAGCATCGCCTTTTTCAATGTAGAAGACAAAGTGCTGTATGAAATGATCGATGTACTGAATGATGCGATGGTGATGATGCGCTTCTCCGTGAATACGAGTGTGCATCTTGAAGTGGTGATTGTGAAATTGATAGAGGTGCTCTCAAAACACAGCAATGTCGTCGAGGCGCCCGAAGTGGACCTGACCCCCATAGAAGAGAAGCTGAGCGAGCTGGAAAGGCGCCTCGAACATGCCCAGTTCTCACCCCAGCCGAACAACGGCGGAAGGCGCACTGAAACGAAGCGGTCAAACGGCAAAGGCTATTCCGTCAGTCAGATTGAAAAAGTTCTGGACAAAGCCAACAAAGATGACATCATAAAACTGAAGGACAGCTGGCCGCGGGTGTATCAGTATATAGAAGAGAAGAATCTCCATGCCTTAAGGTCGCTGATCAAAGACTCTGAGCCGGTGGCAGCGAGCGATACACATGTACTGATCAAATTTGACAGTGACGTCCACTCGGAGCTGATCAACACCGATGATAAGAAGAAGAAGGAACTGGAAGCGATCATCCCGACAATCACCGGCAAAGAAGTGCAGGTGGTCGGTGTGCCGCAATCCAGCTGGCAGCAGGTGCGGGCAGACTATATCAAAGAGAAGAAATCAGAAAAAGCACAGGCCCCGGCGGATGAAAAGAAACCTTCGGATGTCGCAAAGGAACTGTTTGGCAACAGCATAGTGGAAACTAGGGAATAATAATGGTTTATAGTATAATGAGAATCATATATAATGTATAAATGAAAAATGATATTTATTGGAGGAATTATAAATGCGCGGTGGAATGAATAACATGCAAGGCATGATGAAGCAGATGCAGAAGATGCAGAAGAAGATGGAAGAAGAGCAGGAGAAGCTGAAGGAAGAAAAAGTGGAAGGTACAGCGGGCGGCGGCATGGTGACTGTCACGGTGTCCGGCCATAAGGAAATCGTCGATGTTGAAATCAAGGAAGAAGTGGTGGATCCTGACGATATCGAAATGCTGCAGGACCTGATCCTTGCTGCAACGAATGAAGCGATGACGAAAGCGGATGCATTGATGAGTGACCGTCTGGGTAAACACACGCAAGGTTTGAACATTCCAGGAATGATGTAATATGCATTATCCTGAACCCATTTCAAAGCTCATTGACAGCTTCATGAAATTGCCGGGCATTGGGCCGAAGACGGCCCAGCGTCTGGCATTTTATGTTTTGAACATGAACGAAGAAGACGTCGTCGACTTTTCACGCAGTCTGATGAAAGTGAAGCGGGAATTGCAGTTCTGTTCAGTATGCGGCCACATCACCGATGTGGATCCATGTTATATCTGTACCGATAAATCGAGGGACCGCAGCATCATATGCGTTGTGCAGGATACCAAAGATGTGATCGCAATGGAGAAGATGCGCGAATATCAGGGGATGTACCATGTGTTGCACGGTGCCATCAGCCCGATGGACGGCATCGGACCTGAAGACATCAATATCCCTTCATTGCTTGAGCGACTGAAAGATGAAAATGTGAAGGAACTGATCCTGGCGACCAATCCGAACATCGAAGGTGAATCCACAGCGATGTACATCTCGAGGCTCGTCAAGCCCATAGGGCTGAAGACGACAAGGCTCGCCCACGGCCTCCCTGTCGGCGGCGATTTGGAATATGCAGACGAAGTGACGTTATCGAAGGCAATTGAATACCGGACGGAACTATAAAGAAAATCCTTTTCCACAAAAGTGTGGGGAAGGATTTTTTGGAGCCGGGTGAGCGGATAAAAGAGCGCTCCAAACTTCCTCCTTGATTTTCATGGAAGTATATAATACAATAAATCTCGAAATCGAATATATTAAATTTCATATAATTGCTAAGGTTCGATATGATGTTTTCCAAAACTTCAATACGGGTAAACATAGGTCACTGTTTGAATGAACAAATATACGGCAAAACAACGAAGACCTTTCTATCGAGTTGTTTCGGCAGATAGAAATGTTATTTTCGACTAATATCTCGAAACAGAGATAATAATTAAAAGGAGTTTTTTTATGAATACAAAACTGTTAGGTATCCATCACGTTACGGCAATGACGGACGATGCAGTGAGGAACTATGCGTTCATGACCGAGGTTCTCGGAATGCGTCTTGTCAAGAAAACGGTGAACCAGGATGACATTCAGACTTACCATACATTTTTTGCAGACGATGTCGGCTCCCCGGGGACGGATATGACTTTCTTCGATTTCCCGAACAATCCAAAAGGGGTACGCGGTACGAATTCCATTTCACGTACAGGTCTCAGAGTGCCGGACGATGCAGCTCTGGAGTATTATCTCGAGCGTTTCAAAGAATACAACGTCAAAAATGAAGGCATCAAGGAACTGTTCGGCAAAAAGGTCCTGCCGTTTGAGGAGGCGGACGGGCAGAGGTACCAGCTGTTCTCCGATGAAGCCAACGAAGGCGTGGCCCCGGGCACACCGTGGAAAAACGGGCCTGTACCGGAAGATAAGGCAATTTACGGACTCGGACCGATTGAAATCACGGTGAGCTATTATGAAGACTTCAAAAAAGTTTTGACCGACATTTATGATATGAAGCCGGTGCTCGAGGAACCGGATGTCACATTGTACGATGTCGGTGCAGGCGGCAACGGCGGCCAGGTGATCCTGAGAAAAGATGAGAGTCAGCAGAGCCAGCAGGGCTACGGTGAAGTGCACCATGTTTCATTCCGTGTGGCAGACCATGATGCCATCAAAGCATGGGAAGAAAAGTATAATGAAATGGGCGTCGGTCACTCGGGCAATGTCGACAGATTTTATTTTGAAGCATTGTATGCAAGGGTGGGTCACATTTTAATCGAGCTCTCCACCGACGGGCCGGGCTTCATGGGCGATGAGCCGTATGAAACTCTGGGTGAAAGCCTGGCCCTGCCGCCGATGCTCGAGCCGAAGCGTGCTGAGATAGAAGCGCAGGTCCGCCATTTTGATACGACAAGATCAGATAAATAATGAATAATATATGATGAAACAGGAGATGAAATGATGGAAGCGATAAAAAGGATCCACCATATTACGGCAATTGTCGGCGACCCCAACGAAAACCTTAGATTTTACAGGGATGTCTTGGGTCAGAGACTGATCAAGCAGACAGTGAACTTTGATGACCCGGGTGTGTATCACCTGTACTTTGCAGACAAGGACGCAACACCGGGGACCGTGATCACGTTCTTCCCGTGGACGAATGATAATGTGGGCAGAAAAGGCAGCGGTCAGGTTGGCAGGATTGCATACCGTGTACCCGCCGGCAGCATGGATTATTGGAAGAAGCGTCTGGCCGATAATGGGGTAGAGAGTACGGAGACGGAATTTTTCGGAGCGAAGACATTGGAATTCCCTGATGGGCACGGCCTGGATCTCGCAATCGTCGAAAGTGCAGAAACTGCAGACAATAATGATATCCTCGGGTTCCATGGTGCAGAGCTGCTTTCCGGCAATCCTGAAGGCACTAAAGATCTGCTGACAGGTAAAATGGGGCTGAAAGCACTTGATATAGATGATGGAAATCAGCATTTTGAAACAGCGGGTGATGAAAAACACCACATCATCACTTCACTGCCGCCGCAGCCGCATGGACGTTTCGGCATCGGGACGGTCCATCATATCGCCTGGTCCGTGCCGGACATGGATACGATGAAAGAATGGCAGGCGGCTTTGAGAGATGACGGTTTCGGTGTTACGGAGGTCAGGGACAGGACCTACTTCAGATCCATCTATACCGGCGAAAAAGGGGATATCGTCTTTGAATTTGCTACAAACGGTCCGGGCTTCGATGTGGATGAAGATCCATCCGAGCTGGGCACTTCATTGAAGCTGCCTGAGCAGTATGAACATAAGAGGCCCGAATATGAGAAGACCCTGCCGAAACTGGATATATGAGGAGCGGATATGATGGTTGATTTTTCGCCTGAACAGCTGACGGAAAAAGAGAAGAAGAAATTTTTGATCGGCTCCGTCATTCCAAGACCGATTGCACTCGTCTCGACCATGTCTGCGGAAGGTGTCATCAATGTGGCGCCGTTCAGTTACTTCAATATCGTGACCTATGATCCGCCGATGCTGTCCGTCGCCGTCCAGCGTACAAACGGTGAGAGCAAGGATACGGCAAGGAATATATTGAACAATAATGAAGCGGTCATTCATGTCGTCGATGCTGCCAATGTGGAACAGGCAAACAACACGTCCGCGCCTCTGGCGGAAGATGAAAGTGAGTTGGAAGTTTCAAGTTTCACTACAATAGAGTCCCGGACTTTGAATGTGCCGGGGCTGAACGAGGCAAAAGTCAGGTATGAAACGGAGTTATATGAAAATGTCGTCATATATAATGAGAGGAATCTTCCGACGACGGATTTATTGTTGCTGAAGGTGAAGCATTATCATATCGACGAAGACATTTATCACGGTGGCTATATCGATCCTGTAAAATTAAAAGCCGTCAGCAGACTGGCGGGGAACGACTATGCTGAAATTGGTGAAATATTCACAGTGGAGCGGCCGGAGTAATATAAAAATGAATGGAAAGTGAGCATTATAATGAGCTTTTTCAAAAGATTATTCAACAAACCAAAGGAGAATGAAAAAAGTATGTCAAACGTTAAATTAGCAGTCATATTCTACAGCATGGGCGGGGTCAACCATGAAATGGCCAAGTGGGCCAAAGAAGCAGGAGAATCGGCCGGTGCAGAAGTGAGGCTGTTGAAGGTGGAAGAACTGGCACCGCAGTCCGCAATTGAAGAAAACGAAGGATGGAAAGCTACGGTTGAGGCAACGAAAGATATCCCTGTCGCAACTTCAGACGATATCGTCTGGGCAGATTCGATCATCTTCAGCACTCCGACGAGATTCGGTACAATGGCTTCACAGATGAAGCAGTTCCTCGATACGCAGGGCGGCATCTGGGCAGAAGGCAAGACAATCAATAAAGTGGTGAGCGCAATGTCTTCAGCGCAGAATCCGCACGGCGGGCAGGAAGCGACGATCCTTTCATTATATACTTCAATGATGCACTGGGGTGCGATCATCGCTTCGCCCGGTTATACCGACCCTGTACTATTTGGTGCAGGCGGCAACCCGTATGGTACAAGTGTGACCGTCGGCCAGGACGGCAAAATGGTTGAGGATGTCGAGGATGCGGTCAAGCATCAGGCAACGCGGACTGTCAATATAGCTGAAATGTTCAAGGCAGGAAGCAATAATCAATAGCGGGACTGAAAGAGACCTTCGAGTGGAAGGTCTCTTTTTTGATAATAGCAGTATATCTTTGTGTTAAAATGGGTACACTTCTCAGAATATTTCATCTATCATGGTAAGTGTGAAAGTGCAGCATAAACTCATAGAAAGTAGTGGGCATAATGGACTTAATAATGATCATACTGCCGGTTTTCCTGATTTTTGCGACGGGGTATGTGGCAGATAAACTGATTGACTTCGATATCAAGTCGATTTCTTCCATGTCGCTGTACATATTGCTGCCTCTTCTGACATTCAACACATTCTACCGCAATGAACTGACCATCGACTATTTATATATTTTCATATTCACATTCCTGCTCACTGGCATATTGCTCGTGATCACCGTCATATGGGGGTATTTCATGGGGTCCTCAAAAGAGGATGTCGCTGCAATCCTCCTCGGTACTTTATTTCCGAACAGTGGGAACTATGGTACACCGGTTGCACTTTTTGCGCTCGGGGCCGTGGCGTTCGATTATGCCATCGTCCTCATGGTGCTGCACGGCTTCGTCATCAGCACGGTGGGTATATTCATCGCCTCGTTCGGCAGCGGTGCAACAATCACAGTGAAAGAGGCGCTCATCAATATATTCAAAATACCCGTGATCCACGGAGCCGTCGCCGGAGTGGTTTTCCAGCTTCTCGATATCAGTCTTGATGCAGGAATAATGGACATCATCGAAATGACTGGGAATGCAGCGATCCCGGTGGTGATGCTCATACTCGGGATGCAGCTTGCCCGTATCACCAAGGAGAGCTTCGATATTAAAGATGTGACGGCGGTCGTATCCATCCGCATGATCATCTCCCCGGTGGTTGCAGCACTGCTTGTACTTGTGATGCCCGTGGATGACACGATGAAGATGGTCTTCATCCTGTTGAATGCGATGCCTGTGGCTGCGAACTCGACAATGCTTGCCGTCCAGTTCAATGTGAAGCCGAATGTGGTGTCCTTCTCGACACTCATCACCACGTTGATCAGCATCATTACGATTCCGGTATGTCTGTACCTGATCGGCGTCTAATTCAAGGGCTTCATCTGTCGTATTGAAGGTGCTCACTGATTTTCAGGTCCTGCGCCGATGCGATGATGTCTATGGTATCGCCTGTATTCATTGATGGGAGTCCGCTGATTTTGAAATGACCGGTGGCATCTGCAATGGTCCGGTACGTAGTGCCGGAAGGGTGCTTCACTTCCAGGTGTGCCCCCGGGATCGTACTGCCGAAGACGGTGGCAGAGCCGTTTGATGATAGAATGCTCGAGTCCAGATACACATCTGCAGCTCCCACCTTCTCGTGGGTCATGCCGTCCGCTTTTCCAGCCTGGGCAGAAGCGGCATCGACGCCGCTGGCAAACGCTGAGCATATGAACATTAGACTCACGATTTTGGTGAAGAAACCATTTATGGTCGTTCCTTGCGGAAATTTTTGGTCATCCATTTCAATCACTCTCCTGCTATCAATTAAGCTTAAAGGTAAGGGGTTTTGTGCCAATAATCAATCGATAACCCGTGCTGTCACGGAATCATATCATTCCTGTAATATAACTGACATGAAGTGGAGTATATGGATCAAAATAATTTGAGGCGAAACCGGTGAAGCGGTAGAAAATCCCGGGGGCCCCCCACATTAAACTGTTTGAAGTACCCTGGCCGCCGGTTTCTCGGATGACTAAGCAAAAAATCTCGACCTCTTAAATAAGAGGTCGAGATTTTCGTCTATCTATAACGCGGTTTCTCTTTCAAACGGAATGTGAGTATAAATCCGATGAAGGCAAGGACTGCCATCACAACGAAAGCATACGTCGTGCCCCAGTATGTGCTGACCTGCTCCGGAGCATCCATCCTTGCGACCGTCATGCTGATGATCGAAGTGAGGATGATGATCCCGAAAGTCATGGCGAACTGCCGGATGGTGTTGTTGATGGCAGATCCGTGGGGGATTTCATCCTCACTCAACTCAGACATGCTGATGGTGACCAGGGGCATGAGCGTGAGGCCGAAACCGAACATGAATATGCAGAAGTAGCCCATGATGAAGTAGGGGGAACTCTCAATCCCGACAGTGTTCAGTAAGATCAGTGACAATGTTGTCATCGCGAAGCCTGTAATGGCAATCGTCCTGCCGCCATAGCGGTCATATAATGAACCTGACACGAAAGTGATGACGGATAAAAGGATCGTGCCCGGCACCAGCAGAAAACCGGAAAGAAATGCGCTTGTACCGAGTACTGTCTGAGAAAACATCGGGAGTATCGTCTCAGTCGATAAGAGCAGCATCATATTAATGAAGATGAGTATCAGTGACAGCGTGAATGTCCTGTTCCGGAAGAGGTTCAGATTCAATACAGGCGTCGGCATGCTGAACTGCCTGGTGACAAAGAACCAGACAGCCAGTATTCCAACCAATATAGGAAGGATGACCATCCCATCGAAAAAGCCGTATACACTGATATTGCTCAAACCGTATACGAAAAGTGAAAAGCCGGTGGCCGATAATATAATGGAAGTCATATCAAGGGAGACCTCATTTTTCTTCAGCACGTTTTTCATGAAAAATATCCCCAGGACCAATGTGATGGCGACGAGTGGCAACAGCACCCAATGGAGGGAACGCCAGTCGAGCACATCTATGATGATGCCGGAAATCGGTGGAGCTGATGCGGGCGCCACATTTGTCACGGCGCCGAGCATGCCCATGGCGAACCCCCTGCGATGATAGGGGAAGACGATCAATAAAATCGTTTGGACAAGAGGCAGGATGATGCCTGCACCGACGGCCTGGATGATCCTTGAAAGAATGAGGATGCCAAACGTTGGGGACCAGCCGCCGATGATCGTGCCTATAAGCATGCACGACATTGCAAATATAAGGAGTGACTTTGAAGAAAATGTGGTTGATAAGTAACCTGACATAGGAATGAAAATGATGCTCGTCAATAAGAATGAGGTCGTGAGCCACTGTACCTGGGTGGCGTTGACGTCAAACTCTTCCATTATGGAAGGGAAAGCCGTAATCAGAAGGAACTGGCTGAATGTAAATAAAAAAGCGGCTGCCATGACGACTGCGACCACACCTTTGGACCGTATTTTATCTTCCGCCATTCGCTGCCCCCCTTTCTCTCTATAATTATATATTCTTTCATATAAAAAATGGCCGGTCAATGTCGTCATGGCGGGACGGAGAGAATCTTTCCAGGGGGGAGGAGCCCCGGCTGGATTTCCGGTTCCTTCATTATAAGGAAAAGAAGTGGGTGTGGTGGATACCCCCTGGGTTGCAGTTCATTATGAAAAACACAAAAGAAATGATGGAAAGGTATTGCGTTATTCCCGATTGGCTGATATAGTATTAATTTCACTCACTAAATAAATGCATGAACATTTAGTGGTGAGAAGGAAACACATTTGCATGACGAAACAGGGTAAGCAGACAGGTAATGCATCTTAAAAACTCTTTAAAAGAAATTGTATTTAATGCTTGCATTCCATTCCAGAGTCCTGTATAGTTATATCTTGTCGGGCGAAAAAGAAATAAAAGAAACGCGCCGATGAGTCAAAAAAACTTGAATAACATACTTGCTTTTGTTAAGCTGACATGTTATGATAGTAAAGCAGTCAAACGAAGAACATTGAAAACTGAATGACAATATGTCAACGTTTAATTCCGATAAAAGCTTCTATTACAGGAGCGGTTGAGGCGGCCAACTTGAAAAACGCAGTGGTACTTATGGTACCGACCGAGCTCGAGATGAGCTTTCCATTTATGGAGAGTTTGATCCTGGCTCAGGATGAACGCTGGCGGCGTGCCTAATACATGCAAGTCGAGCGCGTCTTCATGGGAGCTTGCTCCCGTGGCGACGAGCGGCGGACGGGTGAGTAACACGTGGGCAACCTGCCCATCAGACGGGGATAACCGCGGGAAACCGTGGCTAATACCGGATAATCCTTTTCCACG
>NZ_FRCF01000012.1:0-14455 GCF_900142805.1 Lacicoccus alkaliphilus DSM 16010
GAGCATCGGCACTTCCGTCCGGATCCGGGAACAAAATCCGGACCGCGGCGCGAGCATCGGCACTTCCGTCCGGATGCGGAGACAAAATCCGGACCGCGGCGTGAGCATCGGCACTTCCGTCCGGTACCAACTCTGCCGCCAAGTTCATAATAAAAAAGAGGCCACAAGGCCTCTTTTTTCATTCCATATCCTTCACGGCGTCCCTTACAATCGGGGCGACTTTCGTACCGAAGAGCTCGATCGTCCGCAGCACCTGCTCATGGGGCATCGTGCCGACCGGTGTCTGGAGGGTGAAGCGGGTGATGCCCATGCGCTTCCGAAGCTCGATGATTTTGGCTGCGACCGTCTCGGGGCTGCCGATATAGAGTGCGCCGTCGGGCTCGATCATCCGTTCGTAATTCTCCCTTGAGTATGCACCCCAGCCGCGCTCACGTCCGATGTTCGTCATCGCCTGGGAAATCGCGGGGAAGAACATGTCCTTCGCTTCTTCGTCGGTATCCCATACAAATCCGTGGCTGTTGGTCGCGACGCGCAGCTGCTCCGGGGGATGTCCCGCCTGTGCGCCCATCTGCCTGTAAAAGTCGACGACCCTTTGGAACTGGTAAGGGCTGCCGCCGATGATCGCGAGCACCAGCGGCAGTCCGAGCTGGGCTGCACGTGCTGCAGACTGGGGGGTGCCGCCGCTTGCTATCCATATCGGTATGCCGTCCTGCACGGGTTCGGGGAAGATCTCCACATCTTTCAAAGGCGCGCGCATTTCGCCTTCCCAGGTGATTCTGCCGCCCTGTTGCAGTTTCAATAAAAGGTCGAGCTTCTCATCGAACAGCTGGTTATAATCATTCAGGTCATAACCGAACAATGGAAAGGACTCGATGAATGATCCGCGCCCGGCCATGATTTCTGCACGTCCGTTGGAGATGCCGTCCAGGGTGGCGAATCTTTCATATACTCTCACCGGATCATCCGATGACAACACGGTGACACCGCTCGACAGGCGGATATTTTCCGTTTTGGCAGCACCTGCCGCGAGCACAACGTCCGGTGATGTGACTGCGTAATCTTTGCGGTGATGTTCACCCACCGTGAATATGTCCAGTCCGACTTTGTCGGCCATCTCGATCTCTTCGACCAGATTCCGGAGTCTTTCGCCGTGGCCGATCGTCCTGCCGGTCTGAGGGTCGAATATTGAATCGCCAAAAGTGTTGATGCCAAGTTCCATGAAATACCTCCGTCGTTTTTATATCATTTTATCATGCACATGTTAAAATGATGGGGATGGTGCTTATAATGAAAATCTTAAAGATAATTGGAGTGGACAGCAATGAAGGAAAAACTGATTGAAAGACTGACACGCTATGTTAAATATGACACTCAGTCGGACGCTAAAAGCGAGACGACCCCTTCAACTTCAAAGCAATGGGACTTGCTGCATGCATTGAAGGAGGAGCTTGAAGTCCTCGGACTCGAAGAAATCAATTTGGACGACAACGGCTACCTGATGGCATCCCTGCCGGGTAATATCGAAGGGGCACCGGTCATCGGCTTCCTCGCTCATGTGGACACGGCAACGGATTTCACCGGCGCCGGGGTCAAACCGCAGCGTGTCGAATACGGCGGTGGGGACATCGTCTTGAACGAAGAGAAGCACATCGTGCTCTCGCCCGATGAATATCCTGAATTGAAAAGATACATCGGCCATACGCTCATCACGACGGACGGGACGACGCTGCTCGGTGCGGACAACAAGGCAGGCATTGCAGAAATCATCACAGCCGTGGAATATTTGAAGGAGAACCCGGAAATCAAACACGGTAAAATCCGCATTGCGTTCACGCCGGATGAAGAGATCGGGAAGGGGCCGCACAAATTCGACGTCGAAGCCTTCGGGGCCGAGTATGCCTACACCGTGGACGGCGGGCCGATCGGCGAACTCCAGTACGAAAGCTTCAATGCGGCCGGCGTCGAAGTGACGTTCACCGGCAACAGTGTCCACCCGGGCACTGCCAGGGGCAAGATGGTGAACGCATCAAGGATGGCGGCTGAACTGGCAACGATGTTCGACGAATATGATACACCGGAGCACACTTCAGGCTATGAAGGCTTCATCCATCTTGTGAACCTGAATGGTGACGTGGAAAGTGCGACGGCACATTTCATCATCAGGGACTTTGACAAGGAGAACTTCGAAGCGAGGAAAATACTGATGGAGACCAATGTCAAAAGGCTCCAGGATAAATACGGTGAAGACCGCATAATACTCGATATGAATGACCAGTACTACAATATGAGGGAGAAGATAGAGCCGAAGATGCATATCGTCGAGAATGCGAAGCGTGCGATGGAGACGCTGAATATCACACCCGTGATTGCACCCGTGCGCGGCGGCACGGACGGGTCCCAGCTTTCCTATAAAGGGCTGCCGGCGCCGAACCTGTTCACCGGCGGGGAGAATTTCCACGGAAAATACGAGTATGCTTCAGCGGACGACATGGAAAAGTCGGCGGAAGTCATCGTTAAAATCGCGGAATTTGCACATCAGCAGTAAAAAAGTGGAGACCTCAGAAGGTCTCCACTTTTTTTATTTTCATTTCTCTCCCGGCAGTTCATCCTGGTCGACCATCCTGCCCCGTGCAGCACCTTCTTCATAAGTGGCGCGTGCATCGACGCGTTTCAGGAACAGGGACAGGATCATGGATATCAGCAGCAGTATCGATGCAATCAGGAACGACAGGTTGATGCCGTCGAGCATCGCCTGGTTCACCTGGTCCGGCGTCGGGTTTGTAAAACCTGCCATCCTGTAATTGCTGAAGCTCTGCATGATCGAGATGAGGAGGGCTGTGCCCACCGCGCCGCTGACCTGCTGGAGCATGCTGTTGAGCGATGACCCGTGCGGTGTCAGGGCAGGCGGCAGATCATTCATGCCGTTCGTCATCACCGGGGTCATCACCAGCGTCATTCCGAATGCACGTATCGCATAAATCGTGAGCAGGAAGCCGAATCCGGTTGTGACCTCAAGCTGGCTGAAGAAGAACGTGGTGGACGCCGCAAGGGCCAGGCCGGTGAAGGCCAGCACCCTCGGTCCGAACATGTCGAACAGTTTACCGGACAAAGGGCTCAGGAAACCCATGATCAGAGCACCCGGCAGCAATAAAAGACCGGTCTCGACCGGGGAGACCCCCTGGATTTCCTGCAGGAAGATCGGCATCAGGATCATGCCGGAAAACAACGCCATGTTGTTCACGCCGATGATGATCGCGGACAAGCGGTACATCGGGTACGTATATACTTTGAAGTCGAGCATCGGCGCCTCCATCTTCACCTGCTTCATGACATAGAAGTAGACTGCAATGATGCCGATCAGGAGGCTCAGCATGACGTCAAGCGACATCCAGCCGCTGTTCCCGGCCGAACTGAAGCCGTACAGTATGCCGCCGAACCCTATGGTGGACAGGATGACGGACGGGATATCGATTTTGGCCTTGTACTTGTTGCCGACTTCGGGCAGCTGGAAATATCCGACTGCCAGGACGATCAGGAGTACGGGGATCATCATGTAGAAGAGCCAGTGCCATGAGAGCGTCTGGACCACGATCCCTGATAATGTCGGGCCGATTGCCGGGGCGAAGAACATCACCAGGCTGAAAACGCCCATCGCCGTCCCCCGTTTCTCGGGCGGGAAGCTGGTGATCATCACGTTCATGAGGAGCGGCATCAATATCGCAGAACCTGCAGCCTGTGTCATGCGCCCGGCAATCAAAACACTGAACGTCGGTGAAAAGCCGGCGATGATGGTCCCGGTAAGAAACAGGCCGAGTGCCGTGAGGAACAGTTTCCGGGCGCTGAATTTCTGCATTAAAAAAGCTGTCGTCGGTATGACGACACCTGAGACGAGCATATACGCGGTGGTCACCCATTGGACCGTGGCCGTCGAAACGTCAAACTCGTCTTTGATCGAGGGCAGCGCAACGTTCAGGAATGTATTGGATAAAAAAGAAACAAAGGCACCGGAGAGCAGTATGATGATTAATTTATAATCCGGTTTCTTCTCGTGTTGTGGTGGCATAATTCAAATCCCCTAATTTAGAATACATATCATTATATTCCGATTATCGAAATAAGCAAGGATTTTAAACTGCCTAACCGATCCGGTTATCGATTTGAATGTAGATGAAGAAGCCGAGGGTCACACCCAGTAAAAGGGCGAGGGGGATGCTGTAACCGGCAGTGAGCGGGAACAGACCGAACACGAATTCCAATACAAGAACCAGAACCGCCATAAGGATCAGCACCAATAATGTCTTTGTCATAATAAACCTCCTGACTTACTGACTAAAAAATTAAAAAAAGGTATACTATAAAATGAATACTGTAATCAATTTTAAAGAAAGAGGGATCATTATGCAAAAAGAGTTACTTACATTCCAGTTGAAGACGGCCAGGGAATGGGTGAAATATCACCTGGAGGACACGGACGAGGATCTGATGGACATCGTCCCGGCCGGTTTCAATAACAACTTATACTGGCAGTACGGCCATGTGGCTGCGATGTTCGAATCCGAACTCGTCAGACTGCTCGGGAAGGACAGTACGACGGCCGACGCTTTCCAAAAGTATTTCGGCTACGGTACAAGCCCGGATGAATTCGATGACGGCACGCCTTCAATGGAAGAGGTCAAGGCGGTCCTCGAACAGCAGCCCGCTGAATATGAGGCTGTCACTGAAGAGAAGCTTCAGGAAAAACTGGAAGAGCCTTTCATGGGCATGACGATGAGTTACGAACGTGCCGGCTTCACCCTGTTACACGAAGGTCTCCATGCCGGAAAGATCCAGGAAATGAAGCGCCTGCTCGAGAATCAGTACTAGGCTGAAATCTACAATGGATACATGGCCTTCGCATTTTAATCACCGCCCTGGTGATGCTATGATAATCGTAAGAGGTGGAACAGATGGACAGTACTTATGATGCCGTTGCAGAAGAATATATAAAAACCCGGAATGACATTCCCGAGTCGTTTCTTTCGGGACTGGAGGCGAGGGGCATCGACTTTGACGGTGCCAAAATTGCCGACTTCGGCGCGGGCCCGGGTTTTTTAAGTGAACAGCTCGGTGAGAAGGGCGGCATCATCGATGCCGTTGAACCTTCCACGGACTTTCAGGCCCATGCCGAAAAAGTCTTCAAAGAGAATAACAGGATCAATTTCAATTTGGCATATGCAGAAAACTCGGGACTGCCGCCCAAAACATTCGATATCGTCATCGCCCTCAGGTCCTGGGACTGGTTCGACCGGCGGCAGGCGCTGGAAGAAGTACGCCGGATCCTGAAGCCCGACGGGTATCTAATCATCGCGGATTACAGGTTTGTGAAGTCGTCCGGCGTGGCGAAAGATACGATCAAAATGATCAGGAAGTGCGCCAAAAAATATAACGTCAAGTCAAGGAGGCATGGGTACGGAAGTGATGAGATGATCAATGCCTTCCCGTTTGAATGGATGGAGGAGTGGCAGGATTTCCGGTTCGATATCCGTGACCTCTATAAAAGGGATCGCAAAGTGGCGTTCACCCATGAGGAATGGATGCATCATCTGGGTTCGATTTCGGCCCTGGTCGCGTTCAAGCGGAAGCACCGGAAAAAGACTTTGAAGAAGGTCAGCGACCATCTGAAAGATACATACAAGGAGGAAGTCTACAGAATCAATCATGAGATGAATGTCGTCATCCTTCAGAATAAAAATTAAGCAATTTCCCCGAAGCATGCCATGCTTCTTTTTTTTTGTCCTTTCACATTCTTTCAAGAGTGTAAAAAGAGTGGGAAAAGAAAAACATTCATGAAAACGGAAACATCACGCATATATATGCAGAATGAGCTGAATTATACGATATAACGGTATCCGGATGAAATAAAAATACTCAAATAAAATTTTATATATAAATTTTTTAACTATTTTAAATAGAAGTACTTTAGGAAATAAATCACATAGTAATTGAAAAACATTGCTATTAATGGTATTATAGTAATTGAATAAGAGCTGACAAGAGCCGTATGGATGAAATAAATTTCAAATTAAGGAGTGTGGATTGAATGTTCACAACAGATCGTATTTCAGCAGACCTGAAAATTCAGGAGTATAAGAATATCGCGATGAACAATGCAAAGCTGGAGAAGAAGAAAGCGGCCAAAAAAACATTGGCCGGCAGACTGGTCAGCATGATCAGCCTTTAATAAGAGCACCGTCCCTGAAAAGAAGAGGGACGGTTTTTTCATTTATTGAAATTCAGCTGCCATGACAATCCGAACCGGTCCTGGACGAAGGCGAAAAACCTGCCGGTGCCGTACTCATCCAGAGGCACCAAAATCGCCCCGTCCCTTTTCAGCTTCCTGTAATACAGCTCCGCTTCATTCATATCGCTGCACTCGATATAAAAGGACATGGCCGGTGTGAAACCAAAACCTTCCGGTGTCCGGCTGTCACCGAGCATGATGCGCTGCCCGTCGATCGAGACCAATGCCTGCATGACCTGTCCCTCGAGTCCAGGTGTCCCGCTCCCGAATTCCTGCAGAAATTCGATTTCCATATCATGAAATATACCCTTGTAAAAAGTCAAAGCTTCCATCGCATTGCCGTTGAATGTGATGAAAGGTAAAAATGACTTCATATTCCCACCGCCTCCATATTATTTTGCCGCATGCATATATGGTATACTACAAATAAACATGATGTAATATCAGTTTTGATTTTCCTTTATAACTTTTGAAAGAATCGGGATATGAAAATGAGTAGAATCTTAATTTCAAGTATCATTATCGGCACAGTCTCAGGATTGATGCTGCTGTTGTTTTTTGCTTACATCCAGATGCTTTCCGGCATCAACCTGATGGACCTGCTGTTGAATACGGATTTCATATTCGGCGGACGGCTGGGCATGATGACTGAAATCATGCTGCACCTTGGCATCTCTGTAGTCATTGCGTTCATCCTGAAGGTCGTTCATGTCCACAGGCACTGGTGGTATCTGCCCGTGACAATTTTGATGCTGCTGATCAGTGTGCTGCTGTACTTCATTCTACAGTGGGCCGGGGACAGTGTGTACATTTCGGATAACAGCATCGGTCTCATATTATGGGGCATTTTCCATATCGGTTACTTCGAATTGATCTATTACATGTATAGAAGCGGATATTAGAGTCATATACGGATGATGAAAAGATAGCAAGGGGGAGGATGATCATGCGGGAGAAAGCTGTTGATGTACTGGAGAAGATGCTCAAAGTCAGGGAAGGGGTCGCTTCGGACGGCGAGAAGCTCTACCGTTCGTGGAAAGAGTACGGCATCCGGGAGTCCTACCAGGTGAGTGCCCGGAATCTGGCCTATTACATGGCGTTCAGGCAGGACGACATGCGCGATCTGCAGGAGGCCCTGGTCCCATGGGGCGTGTCCTCCCTCGGACGGCTGGAAGCCGACGTGATGGGCAAGTTGAACGCTGTCTGCAAGACGATGAGCCTGATCACAGGTGAGGCACTCGATGACGGGGATATAGACTACCATTCGATGCAGACATTTGAAAACCGTTATAATCTGCTGAACCAACACACTTTGGAAATTTTCGGCGAGGCGGATGATGACCGTAAGACGCACATACTTGTGACGATGCCGACGGAAGCGTCTGAAAATGAAGCGCTTGTCCGGGATCTGATTGATGCGGGCATGGATATGGCGCGCATCAACTGTGCGCATGATGATGAATATACATGGACCAGAATGATCAGGAATATAGAAGAAGCTTCAAAGAGAAGCGGCCGGAATTGCAGGATCCTGATGGATATCAGCGGGCCGAAGATCCGGGTGAAGACACTGCTGACTTCCAAGCGGAACCCGAAACTGTCCGTCGGCGAGAAGTTTTTATTGTCGAACCAGGAAGCGATGAGATTGTCGAACGGTGTGGAAATCGCCATCAATACGACGGTGCCCGAAGTGCTGATGAAAGTGGATAAGGGGCAGCTGGTCAAACTGGATGACGGCCATATCGAAGCGGAAGTGGTGGAAATCAGGGATGAGGGGCTGATCTGTGAGACGACGAAGACGGTCAAGGAAGATGGTGTCAGGGTCAAAACCGAAAAGGGCATCAATTTCCCGGACCTGGAACTCAATCTTTCGGTACTGACGGAAAAGGACTGCAAAGACCTGAAGTTCGTCGCCAAACATGCGGATGTGATCGCCTTTTCATTCATCAAATCCGCAGAGGACATCAAGACGATAGAATCAGCGCTTGAAAAGGAATTGAGCGAAGAACGTGCGGAACTGCCGGTCGTCGCAAAAATAGAGACGGCCGAAGCGATCGACAACATGCCGGGCATCATCGCGAGCGGAAGCGCAAAAAGGCCTTTCGGCGTAATGGTCGCACGCGGTGATCTCGCAGTCGAGATCGGCTACGAACGCCTCAGTGAAATACAGGAAGAGCTGCTCTGGATATGCGAAGCGGGCCATACGCCGGTGATCTGGGCGACGCAGGTGCTGGAGTCACTCGTCAAAAGCGGCATACCGACACGTTCCGAAATCTCCGATGTCGTCGCCGGTTCGAGGGCCGAATGCATCATGCTGAACAAAGGCGATTATATCGTGAACGGTGTGCGGGCCGTGGATGACATCCTGAGGAAATTTGAAGATCACCACTACAAAAAGACATCGATGCTGAGGGCATTGAATATCGCAGAACAACAATTTTGACACAACCCCCGCGGGTTGTGTTTTTTTATTTCATTGAGAGCCCGATGTCCTGAAAGTTTGGTAAACTTTTGTATAATACCCTTAAAAAGGCGGGATGTCATGAAGCAGGCCCTGGTTGTACTCAATAAGAAATCCGGACAGTTTAAAAACCACCGTACGGAAGAGAAGCTGATCCATAAATTGAAGGAAACGCAATATGAAGCGATGATCAAACCGACGCCGGAAGCCGGGGCGGAGGGCATCATTTCCAAACACGCTGAAGATAAAGACCTCATTGTGGTCGTCGGCGGGGACGGGACGATCAGCGAGGTGATCGACGCCCTGATGAAACGGGAGCTCAAAATACCGGTCGCCATCATTCCGACCGGCACGGTGAATGACCTCGCACGCGTCCACAACATCCCGCTCAGCCCTGAAAAAGCGATCGGGCAGTTCGGGCACTGGGTGGAGACTCCGATCGACATCATCAAATTGAATGACAGGCATGCCAGTTATCTGGTGGCACTGGGTGCCTTCATGACGGCTTTTGCTGAAGTGGACGCCGGCATTAAAAATAAACTCGGCCGGCTCGCATATCTGTTCGCCGGCACAAGGATGCTGCTGCGCCTGAAACGGTATAATGTCACAATAAAAACCGGGGAGAGGGAAGTCCGGGGGGCATCGGTGCTGACGATCATCTCAAAATTGCGGTCGGTCGGAAGCCTTGGCCGGCTCATCAGGAAAGCGGGGCCGGATGACGGCCTCCTCCATATCATCAATATCTGCCCGGTGAATGTATTTGAAGCCCTCCATCTTGTCTGGCTCGCAGTGAGGGGCAATATCACCGACCATCCGAAAGTGACATATATGGCTGCAGCAAGTGCCGAGATCGAAGCCGCCGGACTCAAGCTGATGAATATTGATGGGGATGTGCATGAGTACGAGGACCTGGACATTTCTGTGATGCGTGGTGCGGTTTCTCTGATGAAACCCTTGGAGTAGTAAGAATAGTTAAACTTATACAGCAAATGTTGAAATTTTATACTGGAAGCTATATGCTATATCGGTGATGATAAATTATGGAGGAGGCCACCCGATGAAGATCAGAAAAAAGCTTAAAGAAACCAATTTTGAAAAGCGGAAGATTTCTTTCAACCCTAAAATAACGCAGCAGACGCTCATCAACCTGTTGACGATCATCGTGGGGTCCTTTTTCTTCGCGATAGGCGTCAACTCGTTCATGATTGCCGGCAACCTTGGTGAAGGGGGCTTCATCGGCATCTCGATCATCCTCTTCTATGCTTATGAAATTCCGACGGCGCTCAGTAACTTAGTCCTCAACTTCCTGATACTCATCGTCGGCTTCAGATACCTGGGCAAGCGGGCGATGTATTATACGATCATCACGATCCCGATGACATCCCTCATGTTGTGGATCACTGAAGACTGGCAGATCCAATCCAATGAAATTCTGGTCAACACCGTCTTCGGCGGATTGTTCATCGGACTCGGCATCGGCCTGATCATCCGCATCGGCTCCACCACTGCAGGCACCACGATCCTCGCGAGGATGGCCAACAAGTATCTGGATGTCAACGTCTCTTATGCCTTGCTGTTCTTCGATCTGATCGTTGTTGCAATCGGGCTCACGGTGATGACCCTTGAACAGGCCCTGCTCACTGTAATCGCACTGTACATAGCGACGAAAGTGATGGACTTCATCATAGAAGGCATGAATCCGAAAAAGGCCATCACCATCATCACCGAAAAACCGGATGTGCTCGGTAAGATGATCAACACGGAAATCAGGCGCGGCATCACGATAATGGATGGACGAGGGTTTTATTCGCAAAAGGATAAGGACATCCTCTACATCGTCATCAATAAATCCCAGCTGACCAGGCTGAAACGTCTGATCAAGAAGTATGATGAAAATGCATTCGTCGTGGTCCATGATGTCAACAGCGTGCTCGGCAATTACTTCATATGACATGAAACCCCGTTCATTCGGCTGCGAATGAGCGGGGTTTTTCATTCCTCGGGTGTATTGGTGCGTTTGAACACTTGCAGATCGTCCTTGAGTTCGACCAGTTCGAAGCCTTTGTATTCGAACCAGTTGATGGTGAAGGATTGTGTGATTTTCCGGCCTGAGATGATATAGATATCCATCACATCCCCGACCGCTTCCAGATAAGCATCGAGCATTTTGGATCCGATCCCTTTGCCGTTGTATTCCTCGTCGATCAGGAAGTTGTTTATGTACTGTGAAAATACGTAGTCTCCTGTGGAACGTATGATGCCGATGAGCTTTTCACCATCCCATGCCGTGACGATGTAATCCGAATGCGTCACTGCATGATGAAGTGCTTCGAACCGCCCTTCATATTTCCCGATTTTCTTTTTGTCATAAAACTTTCTTAAAGCTTCTTCCGGTATATCCTTGCCCATGGACAGGCGCAACATTGCCCACCTCCTTCGTATCTTCATCTTAATGGAATGTTCAGAAAAATGAAAGAATAATTGTAATTTTATGAAGCGTTTCTTATAATCAAGGGGCCACCTTCATTTCAGGCTGTCCACGGTGTTACAGGGGGCTGTGGTTTGTCGCTTTGGACGAAAGTGATATGATGAACACAATACCCGACAACAATCAGGAAAGAGTGATGCATATATGGAAATCTATAATCACCAGAAGGAAAATGTTTCGGCAACGCCGGAGGAAGTGTTTTCATTCATAAATGATGATGCTAATCTGAAGGAAGTGTTCGGCATCATCGACAAGATTGAATACATCACTGCAGAAAAAAGGGCGGAAGGGGCACAGTTCCTTACAACCCTGGACGTCAAAGGACGGACGTACCGGTTCCGCAGTGAATTCACCGAATATGCCGTTGACAGGCGGATCATCGTGCGTTCAAGATTCAGCCGGGGCGATGTGATGACCCAGTTCACTGTCGTGCCGAACAACGGTGGTGTCGATGTCTCCATACGCTCGGAGCTGCGCAATGCGAAAACTGCAGCAAAGGTGCTGGCGACGGCGATGAAACCGGTCATCAAAGTGATCATGAACCGGAACATGGATAAATTAGTTGTAGAGTTGGAGAAATAAGCCATATTCATGGCTTATTTTTTTATTTGTGAATTCAAAAGTGAAAGTTTGTCTTTATCCCTAGTTAGATACTATGTATAATTATATTGAATATAAGGAGGGGTTTATAAGATGAAAAAGCTTTACATGCTATTATTCGGTGCTTTGCTTGTGCTTTCTGCCTGTGCGGATGACAGTGAGGTGGATGAGGCTGCAGAAGAAGGGGAAGCGGAAGAGACGACGGATGAGGCAATCAATTTTAGCCTGTTGTCGCTGCCAAGTTCCCTGGATCCGCATGCGGCCAACGATGGTTACTCGCTTTATGTCATGACGAATATTTACGAAACGCTTGTGAAACTCAACCAGGACCTGGAACTTGAGCCGGGGCTCGCCGGGTCATATGAACAGATTGAAGATACGACCTGGGAATTCATCCTGCGTGAAGGCATCACTTTCCATGACGGCAGCGACTTCAATGCCGAAGTGGTGAAAGCGAACCTTGACCGGGTGCGTGACGCGGAAGTCGGTGCGCCGCTGGAATTTTTATTCACGGAGATTTCGGAAGTGGAGATCATAGATGACTATACCGTTCATATTCATACAAATGAACCGTTTGCGGCACTGCCTGCGCATCTGGCGCATCCGGGCGGGCATATGATCAGTAAAGAAGTCATCGATGAGGATTACGCGCAGATGGAGGAGGGCGGAGACCCGCTCACGGAAGTCCACAGGAATCCGGTCGGTACAGGATTTTTCGAGTTTGAGGAAATCGTTGAAGGCGACCATGTGACGCTCGTGCGCAATGATGATTACTGGGGCGAACCAGCAAGCCCTGCCGGCGTGACATTCAAGACTGTGCCTGAAGACGCGACAAGAATTGCAGAACTGTCCACGGGGGATGCGGATCTCATCTACCCTGTCAATCCTGGTGATGTCGAACAGATCGATGATACGGAGGGGACTCGTGTAGAGCAGAACCAAAGTGCCAACATGACTTACATGGGGTTCAATACGGAAGTCGAACCTTTCGATGAGCTGGACGTGAGACGTGCCATCGCGATGGCGATCGACAAGGAAGCCATCATCAATGAAATGCTTGAGGGCATACCTGAAGTGGCAACAACACCGCTGAACCCGACGGTGAACGGCTACAGTGAAAATATCGAGCCGGTGGAATATGATATTGAAGCGGCACAGGAACTGCTGGAGGAAGCCGGGCACGGTGACGGATTCTCTGCAGAAATCGTGGTGAACGACCGGACGAATGCAGATATCGCCACTTACATCCAAGGTGAACTTGCTGAGCTCGGCATCGATCTCGAAATCAACCAGATGGAGTCCGGCGCCTATCAGGAATACACGGCGAACGGCAATCATGATGTCTTCATGGGCAGCTGGGGGACGGTGACACTCGATGCAGATTACGGACTTTACCCGATGTTCCATTCGGACAACATGGGTGCGCCGGGCAACAGGACACGCTATGCAAATGAAGCAGTCGATGAACTGCTTGATGAAGCCAGGACCGAGACGGATGGGGAGAGGCGTATGCAGCTCTATGAAGAAGCCCAGCAGATCATCGTCGACGAAGCACCGCTCGTGCCTGTTTACCATTCTGTGCTCCTTGCGGGGCTCGATGAAGATTTATCCGGGTATTACCAATATCCAAGTAGTTTCCCTTACTTGAAAGATCTGACCAGATGATAAAAACCACTATGGTGATAATGTTTTTATGGTTGAATAGACAACTTCCTGATATAGTACTATTATATGAAAAGATTGAGTTGGAGGTTGGCTATGAAGGTCATTAAAGCGAATGATTATGACGCCATGAGTAAAAAGGCGGCGGAATTCATTTATGAGGCGATAAAAAATAAACCGGATATCACATTGGGGCTTGCCACGGGATCGACACCGCACAGGATGTATGATTATCTGGCGGACAAGTTGAATGAAAATAAAATCGACTTGTCAAAAGTCCATACAGTGAATCTGGATGAATATGTGGGGCTCGGCGAGGGCGACCCGCAAAGCTACCATCATTTCATGCATGAGGAATTTTTTGATAAGGTGGATATTCCTTTGGAGAATACACATCTGCCGAATGGGAAAGCGGGGGATCTTGAGACCGAGACAGAAAATTATGAACAGCTGATCAAAGACCTCGGCGGCATCGATCTGCAGCTGCTCGGCGTCGGCCGCAACGGGCACATCGGTTTCAATGAACCCGGTACGCCGTTCGACAGCACGACGCAGGTCGTCGGGCTGACGGACCTGACCATCCAAGACAATTCAAGGTTCTTTGAAAGAGTTGAAGATGTGCCGACCGAAGCGCTCTCCATGGGGCTGAAGACGATCATGGATACGAAATCGATCCTGTTCCTCGCTTCCGGGGAAGGTAAACGTGATGCAGTCGATGCACTGCTGAATGGTGAAGTGACGGAAGAGATTCCGGTGACGATACTCCGGAACCATGAAGATGTGACCGTCATCGTCGATAAGGCAGCGGCAGGGGAATACATTCCTTCATGATGAGAAGAAGCCCGGGACAGATGTCCGGGCTTCTTTTTGTTGTGGGCACGGGCGGACGTATATTTATTAAGAATCTATTTAAGCCCTGCTGCTCATTCACGGCGGTTTTTGGAGCTGAGTGAGCAGTTTTGAT
>NZ_FRCF01000012.1:14560-76549 GCF_900142805.1 Lacicoccus alkaliphilus DSM 16010
CTCCCGCTGCGCATTCACGGCGGTTTTTGGAGCTGAGTGAGCAGTTTTGATCTCCCGCTGCGCATTCACGGCGGTTTTTATTGTCATATGATTACCTCACAATTCAAAAATGAAAACCCCCGGAGTCTCCGGGGGTTTTCATCATTATTCGCCTTTATTGAATTTCTTTATATTTTTGATGATGCCCTGGTCCGTCGACAGGATGCTGCCCTTATAAATCCGGGCGGCGAAGTAGACGGCCACTGCGATGGTGATCAGGATCACGAGGATGCCAGTCCACACCGTCAGGTGGGAGGTGGCCGGATCCAGCACCCTGAGCGGCATCACAAATGGTGTGAAGAACGGGAAGTAGCTTGTAATCCTGACAAGCAGGTTGCCCGGGTCGAACAGGTTGAACATGCCGAGGTACATTCCGCCGAGTGACATCATCGTCACCGGCAGCAGTGCCTGCTGCAAGTCTTCCATCCGGCTGACGAATGAACCGAGCAGAGCGGAGACCGACAGGTACAATACCAGCCCGAGCAATAAGAAGATCAGGCTGTAAACGACCATCGGCACCGTGCGATCATTCGCTTCCAGGCCGAATTCGGATATCAATGAACCGATGTCCACAAGATAGAGCACCGCAATGATCGTCACGACGAAGAAAAACAGCTGGGTGAGGCTCACGCAGATGATGGCGAGTATTTTCGCAAACAGATGGTTGACCGGCGAGACGCTCGAGACGATCATTTCAATGACCCTCGATGATTTCTCCATCGCGATTTCGGTGCCGATCTGGCTGGCGTAGTTGATGACGATGAAGAACATGACGAATACGGTGATATAGAAGATGACGACGTTCAAATAGTTCGGCTCTTCGATTTCAATGATTTCTCCTGTGTCAGCGTCCGTCACTGCAGCGCCGGTGTCGTAATCGATCGTGATGCCGGCTGCCATCAAGTTTGCTTCCTCCTCCGACAGATCAAGGGACTCGATGACCATCTGACGATTGACCGCGTCCAACGCCATTTCAATTTCCGTCTGCTGTGCGGTGTTGACTTCATTGTCGCTTTCCACGGTTGCGGACAGCGGCACGGTCTCTTCAACCGTCAATGTGATGTCACCGCCACTGTCCACCACGTCGATATCGTCACTGATTTCCGACATCACTGCCTGAAACTGTGCGGTGAATGTTTCGGAAGCCTCGACTTCGATTGTGCCGACTTCTTCCGAACCGTCGAATAGATTCATGATCTTATCGAAGTTGCCGGCAAGGATGATCAGCAGCATCACTATGATGGTGGTGATGATGAATGATTTCGCTTTGACTTTGGAGAGGTAGGTGTGCCTGAAAGTGGTCATGAATTTATTCATATTGACGACCCACTTTCGCAATGAAGATATCATTCAGGGAAGGTTCGTTCACCTGGAACCGTTTGAAATAACCGAGTTTGATGATCTCGTTATAAATGTCTTCAGCATATCTCTCTTCGGAAATCCTGATGACATTCTTGTTACGGTTGGTCTTCATCTCAATCACACCCGGAAAATCCTTTAAAAATGAAATATCATGCCGCCCCTCGATGATCAGTTCTTTCTGGCCGAAGTCCGCTTTGATGTCATCAATATTCCCGCTGACGACCTGGGTCCCCTTATTCAAGATGCACAGCTCTTCGCACAGTTCCTCCACATGGTCCATGCGGTGTGTGCTGAATAATATGGTGGCACCATTATGATTCAGGTTCTTCACGGCTTTCTTCAAAATCTCCACATTCACGGGGTCGAGTCCGCTGAACGGTTCATCGAGGATGATCAGTTCCGGTTCATGGATGATCGAAGCGATCAGCTGGATCTTCTGCTGGTTGCCTTTCGACAGTTTTTCTATCTTCTTGTGCTTGTTTTCCGGCACCTCGAATTCTTCCAGCCAGAACTCCAGCTTTTCATCGATCTCGTGCTTCTTCATGCCTTTGAGTCTGGCCAGATACTGGATCTGTTCATCGACCCGGAGTTTCGGATGGAGCCCGCGTTCTTCCGGCAGATAGCCGATGCTGTCCGTCATTTCATAGCCGATTTTTTCACCCTTATATGTAATCTCTCCGGCGGTCGGTGCGAGCAGGCCGAGGAGCATCCGGAAAGTCGTCGTTTTGCCGGCCCCGTTGCCGCCTAAAAATCCGTACATGCTGCCGGCCGGCACTTCAATATTGATGGTGTCCACTGCTGTAAAGTCCCCGAATCTTTTCGTCAGATCTGAAAGTATGAGGCTCATATTTATTCCCCCTTGGATAAAATTAGTTTATCATATTAGAATACGCGTCAAACAGTAAAAACAAAATGAGGAATCAATCATGGGAAATATAAAGGAAAATAAAACATCTGCAGCGACTTTCAGGGACTTCATGTCTTTATTGGAGAGGACGCGGGTGAATAAAGGGCTGTTCATCACAGGCATCATCCTGTCCTTCTTCGGTACGGCCGGTTCGCTGATCGTACCGCTCCTGACGCAGTCTTTCATCGACGGCTTCAACACCGAAATGTTCACGGCCGGCCTGGCCGCGGCGATCATCGGCCTGTTTCTGGTGAGTGCGGTGCTGGACGGCATCTCGTATTATGTCCTCGCAAAAGTCGGGCAGACGATCATCCGGCGCCTCCGGGAGATGGTGTGGGATAAGTTCCTGAAACTGCCCGTGAAATATTATGATGCGACGAAGAGCGGTGAATCCGTGAGCAGGCTGGTCAACGATACAGCCATCATCAAAAATTTGATCACTTCGCATTTCCCCCAGGTGATCACCGGGACACTGTCCATCGTCGGGGCTGTCATCATCCTTTTCATACTGGACTGGCGGATGTCTTTGATCATGTTCATATCGGTGCCGCTGTCACTTTTCGTCATACTGCCGCTCGGGCGCCGTATGGGCAGGATATCGAAGCAGCTGCAGGATGAGACCGCAACTTTCACAGGGACCTCCCAGGAGACGCTGGGGGAGATCCGTCTGATGAAATCATTCAACGGTGAAGCGTATGAGCGGAAGAGCGGCCGCAGGGGCATCCAAACCTTATACAGGTACGGTATGAAGGAGGCATTCATCAATGCACTGCTTTCACCCATCATGTCGACTGTCATGATGTTCGTCATCATCCTGATCATCGCGTACGGCGGTCTGCGTGTCGCCGACGGCACGATGACCATAGGGACGATGGTCGCATTCCTGCTGTATCTGTTTCAGATCATCATGCCGATGACCATGTTTGCCATGTTCTTCACCGAGCTCAATAAAGCACTCGGGGCGACGGAGCGGATCATCGGCATCTTGAAGATGGCGGATGAGCCGGATGCCGGTACGGCCAAAAAGCAAGAGATCACATTCAACAGCATCGCATTCGATGATGTCAGTTTCGGTTATACTGAGGGGGCACCGGTCCTCGAAAACATATCGTTCCGGGCGGAACCCGATCAGAAAGTGGCATTCGTCGGGCCGAGCGGCAGCGGTAAATCGACGATATTCTCGCTGATTGAACGGTATTATGAAATCGATGAGGGCCGGATTCTGATCGACGGCGAGGACATCAGGAACATCCCCGTGTACGAACTGCGCAAAAACATCGGCTATGTGGCACAGGAAAGTGCGATCGTCTCGGGCACCATACGTGAGAACATCACTTACGGACTGCGGGAGGGTGAATATAGTGAAGAAGATATAGAAAGGGCGGTCCAAAGCTCATATGCTTCCGAGTTCATCGGGGAGCTTGAAGACGGCATCGATACGGAAGTCGGGGAGAGGGGCATCAAACTTTCCGGCGGCCAGCGCCAGCGGATCGGCATCGCAAGGGCTTTCCTGAAAGACCCTGAAATACTGATGCTGGATGAAGCGACAGCGAGCCTCGATTCACGTTCCGAGCGGTTCGTGCAGGAAGCGCTGGATGAGCTGATGAAAGGGCGCACGGTACTGGTGATTGCGCACCGCCTCAGCACGATCATCAATTCAGACAATATCTTCTTCATTGAAAACGGACATCTGACAGGCAGCGGGACGCATACCGAATTGATGCGCATGCACGCCATGTATAAGACGTTTACGGACCAGCAGTTCACTCGGGATCAGGGGTTGAGGACGTGATTGAACTCTATCATGCATTCGCACCCCTCATACCTGTCTTTTTCCTGTTATTCATCGGCATCGTGACGGTTTTTTTGGTGTTGAATAAAACAACCGGTCATGAACTGAATAGCCTCAAGCGGAAAATCCACCTGCTCCTATATATAGGGTTCACCGTAAATATCGCCGGCATGCTGCTGGTCACGCTGATGCCGACGGATTACCCGGACAGGATGGTGCAGCTGATACCTTTCCTGAGCATCATCGAAACGTTGGAGTATGCGACACCGCGGGCGATCTTCAATTCAATCGTGCTGAATGTCATATTGTTCATACCATTCGGTTTTTTCACATACATTTTGACAAGGCGGCCCCTGTTCACGATTTCCCTTGCCATCACCGTTTCCTTCACCATCGAAGTGCTTCAATATGTGCTGCCGATCGGGAGGATATCGAACATCGATGATGTGATATTGAACACCGCAGGCGGCATCATCGGGATGCTGTGCGGCATGCTTGCTTTAAAAACACAGATTGTTTATAATATTCTCACAAAGGGAAAGGGAAAGTAACGCAAAACAAACAAAGGGGGTTTTGCCATATGGATAAGAACAGGCATTTATACGATTTGAAAGAGCATATACTTTCAGAAAATGAAGCCATCGGACCGGAGCTGATCGGGACCATCGAATTCGAAAGCGACGGACGCTATATTTTCCAGGGTTCCCTGGTACCGACGACGGACCGGTTATTCGTCAATATAGAGAGTACTGATGGGGAGCTTCAGTATCATCAGCTCGATTATACGGACATTTCATTGGTCACAGTGGAAAACCGGCCTTTATCAGGCAGGATCGTCCATTTCTGGATCGGGAAGAAAGTTGAAGTATCGATGAATGTGACGCATGAGAAGAACTTGAAGAAGTTTTTGGAGTTCTACCGCAAGCACAGGGCGCGCGCATTGAAATATGACAACTACATCTTTGAAAAAGCGCGTGGAATATGAATTTTTAAAAAGACCGGTCAAAAACCGGTCTTTTTATTGTATAATGGAGGGGATATTTTTTAGGAGCAATCATTTATGAAGATTAAGATTTTAATGCTGCTGACAGGCGTCCTTATATTGACCGGCTGCAGCAACTTCAGGGAAACAAGTGTATCGGAAGATGGGGAGATCCGTATGCTGATGACGGATAACGAGGGAGAGGTGGAAATCCCGGCAAACCCTGAACGCATGGTGCTGATGCGGCCGGTCGATGTGCTCAATGCGCACCTTTTGGGCGGCGACATCGCAGCCGTGACGGAGACCGTGCGTGATAATGAATTCGTCAATGCACATCTCGATGATGTGGCCTTCGTCGGGGAAGAAGATTTCGATGCAGTGCATGAGGCCGATCCCGACCTCGTCATCATCAGCAGCCAGCATATGGGGCGCAGTGAGTATCAGGAACTGGCTCCGACGCTTTCACTCAATTACAGTGATGAATTCTTCAATTCATATGGAGACCGCGTATATTTGATGCAGCTTGCCAAGATGGGCGTGATCCTCGGCGCACGGGAAGAGGCGGAGGCACTCACGAACGACTGGATGGAACGGATGACCGAACACAGGCGTGCACTCGATTTCGACCCGGGTCAATATGAGGCGGCAGTGCTGGTCGAAGGGGCGGAAGGCTTCTTCATCTATGATGAATATTCATCATACGGCACCGAGATCATGTACGACCTTTTGAATTTCGACGTTGCCGAAGACATGCGCGGGCTGAGGCATGAGGAACCGTTCAGGCAGTTCCGCCCGGCGGAGCTCGAGGGGCTCGGCACCGATTATGCACTGGTCAATAAACGCCCCGGGACCGACGGGGAGGCACTCGCCGCTGAACTATCGGAGGTGCTGGGCATTCCCGGGGCGCATGTCCTTGTCGTCGAATCGGAGGACTTCATCACCAACGATTTGATCTCGCTTGAAGGCCAGGCCCGCATCATCATTGAAAAGTTCGAGTGAAGTGGATGCCGTGACGCATCCGCTTTTTTTATGTATGATGAAAGCATTAAGGACGGTGGTCATATGACAACGGAAAATATTCACCCTGAAGAGTTCGGATACCATTTTTCAAGCGGGAACTTCGATAGGATTTACAGGCAGACGGCCTCACTGTTCAAAGCCCGAATGAATATGGATGATTTTGCCGAAGCGGCGGAAGAGTTCAGGGACGGCACCGAAAAGTTCCAACTGAAGCATCAGTCGCAGCTGGAACCCGGCATCAGACGGTTCTGCTGGGTGGATGCCGGGACTGAACGGATGATCGTCACGGCTTTCAATGATGCCGGTGAGATCGTCGGTGTCCAGTTCGATATATATGAAAAGTTCAAAACGGACCGGGTGCTCACCATCAACCGCTACCAGCTGCCGTTCACCGGTGAATGGTTCGTGCTGTGGGGCGGTGCGAACAACTTCGTGAACTACCATTATCCGCATAAACATCAGCGCTATGCCTATGACTTCATCAGGAAAGAGGGGGGCATGGCACACTCCGGCGACCCGGATGATCTGAACGCATATTACGCCTACAGCAGTCCCGTGACGGCGCCTGCTGCCGGTAAAGTGGTGCGGGTGCTGGAGGGTATCGCCGATAACGCACCGTTCGAGATGAATACGGATGCCCCGGAAGGGAATGCGATCATCATCGAACATGCGAACAAAGAGTATTCGCTGCTCGCCCATCTCAGGAACCGTTCGATCCTGGTCGAAGCGGGTGATGAGGTGTCTGCCGGCGAAATGATTGCGCAGTGCGGCAACAGCGGCGCTTCCGACACGCCGCACCTCCATTTTCACGTGATGGACGGCATCGAACCCCATGAAGCGGACGCCATACGCATCCAGTTCGCCTCCGGACGCGAACCTGTGCAGGGGGATACTGTGAGGGGGCGAAAGTGATGGAGATAAAGGCCCGCGGCCCTTACAGTTTCGAAGAGACGTTACGGTATATGAAGCGGCAGGATGACTGCCTCTACACTGTGAAGAATGATGCGGTCTATAAGGCTGAGCGGTTCGGCGGCCGTAAAGTGCTGATGAAGCTGACTGCCGGAGAAAAGAACGGTGTGCGCGTCGAAGTTTTATTGAACGAAGGGGCGGCCCTCGAAGAGATACGGGAGTACTGCATCGAATGGCTGGATCTGGATTATAATCTGGAGGCTTTTTATGCGTTCGCCCGGAAAGATGCACGTTTAAGACGGGTGGTTGAAAAGCGTCACGGCTACAGGATGGTCGGAAAAGTCGATATCGTCGATGCCTTCCTGTGGGCGATACTCGGCCAGCAGATCAACATGGCTTTTGCGTACGTCCTGAAGCGTCGTATCATCGAACATCATGACCATCATGTCGAGTATGAAGGCGGAAAATACCCTCTGCTGCCCAGTGCGGCGGAGATAGCCGCAATGCGCGGTGAAGTGTTGCGGGGGATGCAGATTTCGGGGCGGAAAACGGAATATATACACAGTGTGATGCACAGTGTCGATGCCGGAGAACTTTCAAAATCACACCTTCGGACATTCGATGAATATGACGGAATGTTGAAATATATGACCGGCTACAGGGGCATCGGTCCGTGGAGCGCGAATACGGTGCTGATGCGCACTTTGAAATGCAGGAACGCCGTGCCCGTCGGTGATGCCGGGATCAAAAATGCACTCCGGCACGTCGACGGCATGGATGCGGCCCCGTCCAGGGCATACATCGACAAAGTCACCGGCGCATGGGGCGATTTTGGGATGTACGGCACCCTTTACATGTGGGAAATGCTGTAAAACCCGTTGAAGATCAAAAATAAACCCATCAGCCGACGGGTTTATTTTTGATCTTCATCACGCCGCGGCGTCTCGCGTCTGAATGCGACGATGAGGCTGACGACGACGATGAGTACGAGGCCGAACATCAGCGGGATGCGGAATTGTTCGGGGATGCTGTCGTGCAGGAAATAGTAGATTGCGATGGCGGCGATGAAAGTGAGCAGAAAGTTGAGCCATTTATATGCAGCAGTGTCCATAAGACCTCCAGATTATTGATGTGATTGATAGTCATCCATTTTTAATAATGTTATCATAAATTTAAAGGGAACCATTACTAAATAGGAGGAATTAACATGAATTATATTATGAGCATTCAGTTACTCCCGCATTATCCCGATAAGAATGAAGTATTTTCAAACGTGGACAGTGCCATCGATATCATTGAAAACAGCGGTCTCACGCATTTTGTCGGCCCGATGGAAACGACGGTCGAGGGCAGCATCGATGAACTGTTGAACCTTGTGAAAAAATTGAACAGCCATCTGGGGGAAGACGGTGCAGACAGGGTGATCAACAATATCAAACTTGTCCAGTCGTCTGAAAAAATCTCCATCAAAGAGATCCTGAAAGATTACTATGAGTTCGACGAAGAAGAGTAAGCAGGAAGCATCAGGGGCGGGGTGGAACTATGGCGAAATGTCCGATATGCGGGCATGCGTGGACCTATAGACAAAAAGTGCTGGGGTATGCACTGAAGCCGAGGACGCGGACGAAGTGCCCGGCCTGCCGTGCATACATCGAGCCGTCCACCGCATCGATCATCTTCGATTATATGGCGATCATCGCCCTGGCGGCGCTCGTCTTTGCCGGCATCCCGCTCATGCACCTGCCGGTGACGACTTCGGTCATGCTGACGGGTGCCCTCATACTCATCTATATATTGGTGATCATACCGTTGACCGTCCGCTTCAAACAATATGATTATAATATTAAAACACCCGGCTAGGGTGTTTTTTATTTTGCCTGCAGGCGGGCTGGGGTGGAAGCTGTGGAACCGCAACATCAATCCGCAACCGCCTCAAAGGTTACGAATCCGGATGATTTCCATAATAAACTTCACCGCGCACAATTGTCATTACCAGCTCTTTATCCTCATCATACATCACGAGGTCCGCAGGATGCCCTGCACGGATCAGTCCGCGTTCGCCCGTCAAGCCGAGCGATTGCAACGCATTATATGAAGTCATCCTCACGATGTCGGTCCAGCCGCAGCCTGTGAACTCAAACATGTTTTTAACCGCCTGTTTCATCGTGAGCACGCTGCCGGCAAGCGTGCCGTCTGCAAGACGCGCCGCGCCGCCCTCGACGAACACCTCCTGGCCGCCGAGATCATATACGCCGTCGCCGAGCCCCTGCGCCCGCATGGCATCGGTGATCATGATCATCCTGCCGGAAGTGATGTTGTCATAGGCGAGCTTGACCATTTCGGGGGCCGAGTGGATGCCGTCGGCAATGAGCTCCACATAAGCATCGCCGAGGAAGCTGTAGCCGACGACCCCCGGCTCCCGGTGATGGAGCCCGCGCATCCCGTTGTAGAGGTGCGTGATGTGCTGGAGGCCGTGACGGCGCGCATCTTCGAGCTGCCGGTATGCCGCATCCGTATGGCCGGCGGAGGGGAGGATGCCGAGCGCCTTCATCACCGAAGGCATTTCATATCCCGCATCCTCCTCGGGCGCGTATGTCATGATGCGGATCCGGTTTCCGGACCACGCCTGCAGTTTGCGGAGTGTGTCTGCATCCGGCGGCAGTATGCACCCAGGGTCCTGTGCACCAGGGTGCTTCCCGGAAATGAAAGGTCCCTCCAGATGGATGCCAAGCATTTCGGCGCCGCCGGCATATCGATGGGCGGAAAGGTTTTCGAGCGCGGCCTGGATGTCCGAAAGTGCAGTCGTCATGGTCGTCGCCAGGAATGCGGTCGTGCCCGTCCGGGGCAGGTGCCGGCTGATGGCAGTGATATAATTTTCATCCGCATCCATGGCATCCACACCGGCCGCGCCGTGAATATGAATTTCCACGGCCCCGGGCATGAGGTGCCGTCCCCTGCCGTCGATCGTCCGGGCCGCAGAAGGGGTTTCAGGCATCGGCCCGGCGGATGAAATAATTCCCCCCTCGATCAGCAGCCAGTGGTTTTCAAGCACTGATTCATGGGTGACGAGTGCGATATTCGTGATCAACAAAGACATGACGGATGCCCCCTTAAATGTAATTTAACAAAAAAACTGACTATTTCCACATTATTTTATGTGTGGTACATTTGTGTAAGACACACGTTGTACATATTTTATCATTTTTTCATGAGGGGGAGAAATATGTTTCGTTATATTCAAAACATGGGGCGTGCGTTCATGCTACCGGTGGCGGTGCTGCCGGCAGCGGCAATCCTGCTCGGTATCGGGTATGCCATCGATCCGGACGGCTGGGGGGAGAATAACCTTGCTGCGGCGGTGCTGATTAATGCAGGGAACGGGATTCTGGATCATCTGGCGCTGATATTCGCTGTGGGTCTCGCATTCGGCATGTCGAGGGACAAGAGCGGAGCGGCAGCTCTTTCGGGCCTGGTATCATTCCTTGTAGTGATCACTCTGCTCAGTGCCGATGCGGTCGCAATGTATACGGGTACATCGCCGGATGAAGTGAATGCGGCGTTCGGGGTCATCGAGAACAACGTTTTGATCGGCATTGTGACGGGTCTGATCGCCGCAGCACTTTACAACAGGTTCAGTGACGTGAAGCTGCCGGAGTACCTGGCTTTCTTCAGCGGCCGCCGTGCGGTGCCGATCATCGCATCATTCGTCATGATTGTCGTCAGTCTGGTTTTATTTTTCCTATGGCCGTTCCTTTACGGGGCGCTCGTGACATTCGGTGGATGGATACTGAACATGGGGGCGGTCGGTGCGGGGATTTACGGGTTTGCCAACCGGCTGCTGATTCCGACGGGTCTGCACCACGCCCTGAATTCGATCTTCTGGTGGGACACAGTCGGCATCAACGACATCCCGAATTTCCTTTCCGGCTCGGGTGAACAGGGGATCACCGGCCGTTATCAGGCAGGGTTCTTCCCGATCATGATGTTCGGACTGCCCGGTGCGGCACTTGCGATGTATCATACCGCTAAATCGAAGTATAAGAAGGCGGCAGGGTCGCTCCTGATCACGGCTTCGCTCACCGCTTTCCTGACGGGGGTCACGGAGCCTATGGAATTCTCATTCATGTTCCTGGCACCGCTCCTGTATGTGGTCCATGCACTGCTCACGGGACTCTCGATGTTCATTGCGGCCTCATTCGAGTGGACGGCAGGCTTCGGTTTCAGCGCGGGCCTCGTCGATATGGTGCTCAGCCTGAACAATCCGGTTGCGAACCAGCCGTGGATGCTGCTTGTGCAGGGCGTCTTCTTCTTCATCCTTTACTATGTCATCTTCAGGGCACTCATCCCTGCACTTGATTTGAAGACGCCGGGCCGGGACGATGCGGTCCTGAGCACTGATGGTGAAACTGCAGACCCGGATGAAGAAGCGGTCCAAAAATCCGGTGCGGACGACAAGTATACACGGAAGGCGGATCAGATCATGATCGGCCTCGGCGGCAAGGGGAACATCGATACGGTCGATTACTGTACGACACGCCTCCGCGTCAATGTCCACGATGAATCGAAAGTGGATGAGGGGCAGATAAAAGCTGCGGGCGTGCACGGCATCGCAAGACCCGGCAAAAACAATGTCCAGGTCGTCGTCGGCACCGAAGTCGAACATGTTGCGGAAGAAATGAAGAAACTGATGTAAACGGGGCACCTCTTCCGGGGTGCTTTCTTTATTGCCGAACGGGTAAAGATGGTAGTATGTATGTAAAGCGCAGGGGGGATCCGGCATGTTTTCATATCATCATCCCGTCAAGATCCATTTTGGACCGGGGATATTTTCGGAACTGTATCATGTACTCGAACCTTATAATTTTTCGTCTTTCATCATCGTCATGTCGAATTCCCAGATCGATAACGGATTGGACCGTCTGGTGGCTTCGCAGTTTGGGGATGACGTCAAAGACGTGGTGACCGGCATCACGCCGAATCCGACGCTCGAGGACGTCCGCCGGATCGTCACCGTGATGGAGGAACATGAGGCGGACTGCCTCATTGCGATCGGCGGCGGCTCGGTGATGGATGCAGCGAAGGCGGCCGGGGCCGTTTATTTGCAGAGCATCGATATCAATCATCTGCTGGAGCATACGGATTTTTCCGAAAGCCTGCCGGTGATTGCGATACCGACGACGAGCGGTTCGGGATCCGAAGTGACGCCGACGAGTGTCATCAGTGATGAAGCGCACAGGCTGAAAGTGCCGCTCATAGGGGAAGGGCTGTATCCGGAGGCTGCGGTGGTGGACCCGGAGCTGACCCTGACACTGCCGGCCGCGGTCACAGCGGTTTCCGGCATCGATGTGATCTGTCATGCACTGGACTGCCTGGGATCTGCCGGCCATAATACGATATCGGATGCACTTGCCGTGTCGGCTGCGAAACTTGCATTTGAAAACCTTGAACGTGCATATCATGAGCCGATGAACACCGGGGTGCGGGAAAACATGTCGGGCGCAAGCCTGATGGCGGGCGTTGCCGTTTCACAGACCGGCACTGCGGGCTCGCATGCGATGAGTTATCATCTGACTTCCCATTACGATGTACCGCACGGGGAGGCCTGCGCACTGACGGCGGGTGAGTGGTATATCGTCAACGCGGGGGCGAACCTGAAGCTCGATGACCACGCGAGGATGATCGGGTTTGAGGATGCCCGTGATTTGAAGCGCGGTCTTGATGAACTGAAGCTCGCGACAGGACTTGCCATGACAATCGACGATCTTGGCATCGACCGTGGGGAGATGAAGGCGATCGTCGAGCGGGGATTCGAATACCGTGATATGAAGAACAATATTGCACAACCAGATCAGGCGGAAGTGCTTAAGTTTTTAAGTGAAAAGTGAATCTGGTATAATGACTGCAAAATGGAAAAGGGACTGAACTATGGCAGGAAAAAAATACATCAGGGTCGTCGGGGCGGTCATCGTGAATTCCGATGATGAAATATTATGCGCCCAGCGACCTTCGGATAAGAATCTGGCACTGAAATGGGAATTTCCCGGTGGCAAGGTGGAACAAGGCGAAACTGAAACAGAGGCACTGACGCGCGAACTTCATGAGGAAATGGAATGCCGGATTGAAGTGTCCGATAAAATCACGACGACGGTATACGAATATGATTTCGGCATCGTGGAACTCACCACTTATTATGCGGAAGTGCTTGCAGGGGAAATCAAACTTTTGGAACATGTCGATATGAAATGGATGAGCCGGGAGAACATCGGTGACCTTGACTGGGCACCGGCGGATATACCGGCAATAGAATTAATCCAAAACAAAAGGGAGCTATCAAGCAGATGAAAGTCTCGATAATAGGGGCAGGTAACGGTGGAATTGTAGCAGCGGCGGATTTGACTGAAAAGGGACATGAAGTGACTTTATACCATTCAAAGAATGCTTTGAAGGATCCACACCCGAATATCATAGAAGGGAACGTGGGCTTCAAGGGCAGACTGGTCCACTTTCAGCAGTATACACAGGATCCGAAACTGGCTGTGGCCGAGGCGGAAGTCATCATGACCTGCCTGCCGACCAACGCACTGCTCGATATCTTCAAAGAGATCAGTCCGCATCTGAAAGACGGACAGATGATCTATATCAACGGTGCAAGTTCGATGTTCAGCATTTTGATCCATAATTATCTGAAGGAGACCAGACCGGAGCTTGAAGTTTATGTCGGCGAATCCATGTCGCTCACATATGCGGCGAGGTATGACTACACGGCAAACGAGGCGGAGGTCATCCTTTACAGTCATCACAATCTGTTCAGTGCATATCCGGCGGCACATACCGGCATCATGCTTGAAAAACTGAACCGGATGTATGATTGTTTCGTGCCGGCGAAAAACGTGATGGAACCGGCCCTGAACAACGGTAATCCGGAAAGCCATCCGGCACCGGCCATCTTAAATACGGGGTTCATCGATAATCATGGTGATGAGTTCTACCTGTATAAGGACGGGGTGACAGAGCATACGATAAAAGTGATCGAGGCAATCGATTCCGAGCGGCAGGGCATATGCAGGGCACTCGGACTTGAAGCGGTGGACAAATCCGAACGCTCCGTGCGCAGTAAGTATTTCAAGCCGGGGGAATCCCTGCAGGGCCAGTACAATACAAGCCCGATACTGAAAGACCTGGTCGGTCCGACATCACTTGAGAACCGTTACATCGTCGAAGATGTGACGAACGGCCTGATGCTGTGGAAGAGCATCGCCGAAGCGGTGAAGGTGAAGACGCCGACCATCGACTCGATCATCCATCTGACGCGGTTGATGCTGGATGAGGGATATTTCCAAAACCCGCTGACACTGGAACGGCTCGGCCTTGATGCCGGACGGGACTTGAACTCACAAGTATAGTGTGGAAGATGCCGGCCGGGGGCCGGCTTTTTCATTTCCGAAAACACCCTCAAAACTTGACCTGGGTCAATTTTTATAAGCGGAAAAGCCTCTATAATGAAGTTAAGATCAGATACAGAGGAGGCGTTATTCCATGAGGACAAATTTGAAGACAGATGACCTGACATGCCCGAGCTGCATCAAAAAGATTGAAAACAGCATCGGTAAAACGGCTGGCGTCAGCAGTGTGGATGTGAAGTTCAACCTGAATAAAGTGACCGTAGAACATGACGGGACGGTCAAAGGTGAAGAGCTGAAGCACACCATCGAAAAGCTCGGTTATCCGGTCAAGTCCATTAAAACTTCAGCGTGATAATGAAAAAAGCAGCTCAGGAGAGCTGCTTTTTCAATCGTTTTTATTATGGATTTTCACTTTCGTACTGCGCTTATCGGCAATTTCCTTCGCACGTTTTTCCGCTTCATCCTTTTTATCGTATGTGTCACTCGCCTGTTTTGCGCCCACCGTCTTCACTTTCCATTCGTCATCTTCAAAGTATACCTCAACGTCATTGTCGATCAGGTCCGGTCCGCGGCTGTTGTCGTCATCATGGTCCTTGAGATCTTTATTCTCAAGTTTTTTAAGATCTTCTTCGGAAGCATCCTTGTACCATTCCTGGGCTTGTTCCGTGCCGATCGGAATCGCCCGGCCTTCATCATATCCTTCTTCAAGCATCGCATTGATGATGTCGATCGCTTTTCTCCGTTCAAGACGGTCGAGGTTCTTCAGGGAATCCGGATAGTCATTCATTGTGTAAGCCAAGATAGTACACTCCTTTTCAAGATTCTAGTATCATTATACCCGAATCAAAATTTTTTAATGGGGGAGAGCGATATGATTTTCACTTTTGAGGTTGAGACAACCGAACGGAATGAATTCATCAATATCGACCATCTGGCCAAGGAAGTCTTGCAAAGAAGCGGCATGACCGATGGGATCATTACCGCATTCACACCCCACACCACCTCCGGTGTCACCATCAATGAAAATGCGGACCCGGATGTGACAAGGGATCTCGTCTACGGTATGGGGGAGACGTTCGAAAATAAAAAAGAATACCGGCATGCGGAAGGCAACTCCGATTCCCATATGAAATCTTCGCTGACAGGAGCGAGTGAGACGCTGATCGTCCACGGGGGCGAAATCATCTACGGCACATGGCAGAGCCTTTATTTTGCGGAGTTTGACGGACCGAGGACACGAAAGGTTTATTTTAAAGTGCTTGAGGGGTAGAGTATAAAAAAGCCCGCACCTTTTAGGAAAAAGTGCGGGTGAATATCAGGAAATATTACTTATGCAATTCAAACTGTCTATATTCTAGCTGCATTTCTGACATTTGTCCATAAGTATTTCCTGAGTTTTACAATATTTACAATCGGGAGGTTTTAAAGGTGTTTGGTCTGATCAAAGGACTGCTTGGGTTCCTGTTCAAACTGTTCATCGTCGGCCTTGCAGCCACAGCGATAGTGGTTGCTGTCGTCGTATTCCTGTTGAAGAAAGATGTGGATGAACTCAAAGAATTCACGGAGCAGCTGAAGCGCGAAGGTCTGGAAGGATTGAAGATGAACCAGCAATAATTAATGTAGATGGGGCCGGGACTTGCATCCCGGCTTTTTTGTATGGGACGGGACCGGAGGAGAGGGGGCAGGGTCCGGATAGAACCGGGGGCATGGGTGTGTCCGTCTGGATATAGGAATGGAATCCGGACAGAACCGGGGACGTGGGTGTCGCTGTCTGGATATAGGAATGGAATCCGGACAGAATGGGGGACGTGGGTGTCGCTGTCTGGATATAGGAATGGAATCCGGACAGAATGGGGGACGTGGGTGTCGCCGTCTGGATATAGGAATGGGATCCGGACAGAAACGGAGGTGGGTGTACTTCCGCCCGACTCCGTAATCAAAAGTGCATCGACCTGCAACCAACACCCAAAAAAAAAGAGGCCTCAGGGCCTCTTTACTCATTTAAAACTCTATCGAGCACAGAAATGTTATCACGCATGAGCGACTGGTACGTCGCATCGTCTGCATCTTCATCAGTCAGCACTTCCAGGTTGTGGAATTCCAGTGTCTCCGTGCCGGTGGAGCTCTGAATCGTATCCGTGACACGGGAAGTGACGTTCTGTTCATACAGGATATAATCTACATCATTTTCCTCGATATCATCAACGATTGCCGTGAGATCCTGCTGGCTGGGCTCTTCATTGTTCAGGCCATTGATGGCCGCCTGTTCAAAACCGTATCTGTCAGCCAGGTAACCGATGGATTCATGTGAAATATAGACAATGTCGCGCGTTGTATCTTCAGTGACCGTTTTTAAATCTTCATCGATCTCATCCAGATCGGTAATCAGCGATTCATAGTTCTCTTCATAGAGCGACGCTTGCTCCGGGTTCAAGTCGACCAGTTTATCTTTAATTTCTTCTGCCATGGACTGTGCAAACACGGGATCGAGCCATACGTGCGGATCGGTGGAGCCGTGATCATGGCCGTGTTCTTCATGCTCTTCGTGGCCGTGTTCTTCGTGCGCTTCATGGCCGTGTTCTTCATGCTCTTCATGGCCGTGTTCTTCATGCTCTTCATGGCCGTGTTCTTCATGCGCTTCATGGCCGTGTTCTTCATGCGCTTCATGGCCGTGTTCTTCATGCTCTTCATGGCCGTTTTCTTCATGCTCTTCGTGGCCGTGTTCTTCATGCGCTTCGTGGCCGTGTTCTTCGTGCGCTTCATGGCCGTGTTCTTCGTGCTCTTCATGGCCGTGATCGTGGTCATGTTCAAGTAACTGATCATCCGAGATGCTTGCAGCAGCCGGTAAAAATTCGGTGTGGCTGTCGACTGCATTTTTGATGGTGTTTGCGACCGGATCGAATTCATCCGTCGTATAAACGAAGAGGTCGCCTTCGGCAAAACCGACCATATCTTTCTGCGTCGGCTCGTAAGTGTGGATATCCACACCCTTCGGATAGATCGTCTGGACATTCACGGTGTCCCCGCCGATCTGTTCTGTAAAGCTTTTAAGCGGGAAGACGGTGGTGTAGACTTCAAGCGGTCCGTCTTCTGCTGCGCTGCTGCTTTCATTGCCGCAGGCGGCGAGTGTGAGCAGCATGACGGGTATCAGTGTTTTTATTATTCCTTTCATGAAAGGGCTCCTTTAAATAAGAATCATTACGTTTTAAAATTATATCGTAATGGTTACGATTAATCAACACTTATTTAAAAAATTCATTATTAATAGCGGTTGAAAAATTACGCGAAAACGTGTAGAATAGGTTGGTAACTATAAATGAAGGTCTTGAATATATACGAGTCATCCAGCACGCCGGATGATCAACTGGCCAGTTGATTAGTAAACAGACCTCATGTTCAAGAATATTATTTAGGAGGGAATATTGATGAGAGTAAATGTAACTTTAGCTTGTACAGAATGCGGTGACCGCAACTACATTACAACTAAAAACAAAAGAAATAATCCTGAGCGTATTGAAATGAACAAATATTGCCCAAGATTAAACAAATACACGTTACACCGTGAAACGAAATAATAATCTTAAAAAGTGTAAAGTCTAAATATTTGGACTTTACACTTTTTTTGTGAATAAAGCCGGGTGAGCCGTATTTTGTCCCGGCTGTATCGTTTTTGATTTTAATGGTGTCTGTATATGATATAATCAACTTAAAATTAAGATTGAAAAAGGAGTACAAAAAATGACTACAATAATGGATGGTAAGAAAGTGGCCGCTCATTTATCCGAAGAAATCAAAGAGGTCGTCGAGAAGTCGCACAGCCTCGGCATCACACCTAAAGTCGCCCTTGTCAGAGTGGGTGATTTGTCGGATTCAATTTCTTATGAAAATGCGGCTGTCAAACGCTTCGAAAAATTGGGCATCGAAACAGAACGATTCTCTTTTCCTGAAGACGTTTCGGCAAGAGCTTTCTTAAGCCGTTTCAGGGAAATCAATGAGGATTATTCCATCAATGGCATTCTGCTGCTCCAGCCGATCCCGAAACACATTGATATGAAACGGGTGGTTGAAATCATGAACCCGATCAAAGATATAGATGGCATGACACCCGATAACATGGGGAAACTCATCGTCAAGGAAAAGAATCGCCTTGAGCCCTGCACCCCTGCTGCCGTCATGGAAATGCTCAAATTTTATGACATTGACCTGAAGGGTAAAAATGTGACGGTGGTCGGTGCAAGTGCCGTAGTGGGCAAGCCGCTGTCCCTTCTGCTCATGAACCAGGAAGCGACCGTGACGACATGCAACCTGTATACGGACGACCTGGTGGCAAAATGTAAAGATGCAGATGTCATCATCAGTGCGGCGGGCGCCGTGAACCTGATCGACGAACCGCACGTAAAAGAAGGTGCAGTCGTCGTAGATGTGGGCATCAATTTCAATGAGGAAGGTAAACTTGTCGGAGACGTGAATTATGAAGCTGTGAAAGACAAAACTTCTTATATCACACCGGTTCCGGGCGGCATCGGGGCAATCACGACGACCGTGCTCGCTTATCACCTGATGCTTGCGACAGATTACCAGAAAGAACCTGTACTATTCCTGGAAAACCACTGATCAGATCATAAAGATATTCAAAATATCGATGAATGAAATGAAGGCCATCTCTTCATCATCATTCTTTTGTCCGATGACCATCATGCTCCAGACATCAACGGAGATGACCTTCATGTCGACGGAGAATCTGCAGCCGTCATAATAATACTCGATACGCACCTGCCTTTTTAAGGCAAGTGCGTTTTTTAATGTGCGGTCGATTTCCTCCAGACGGTCATCCGATAATTCCGGACGGCTGATCTTCACCTGGCTCTCCTGCATTTTCCGCACATTTTCAAACTGCTCCGGCATCGTGGCGAATGGTGCCCATTTAATCATGCCGCGGCCCTGCGGGATATTTGAATTCAATGATTCTCTCGGCATCTCACGATAATCCATCACAATCCCCCTCTTTCCTATATTCTTTCATTACCCACATTATAAGAACATATGTTCTGTTAAGCAAGGGCGGAATTTATTCACCGAGTGTAGAATCGTGTTAAAATGAATTCAACAATGAGAAAAAAGGTGACATGATGAAGAAATTGATCGTAATACTCATATTATTCGCAGCAGTGATCCTGGTGCTTACACTGCCGCTTGCACCGGAGACGAGCGATACCGAAAGGGTGATCGTCGACCATACCCTCGGCGTGGTGGTGCACCCGGTCTGCTTTGAAGAGGCGGGCCTCACGAATTACATAGATGAAGTATCCTACAGCAATGCCATGGAAAACTATGAATATGAAATTTTGGGGGAGTGCTCCGAGGAGAGGCTGCAGACAGGAAGAACGAGCATCTTAAGCAAAATATTTGATTAATAAAAATATATTGTTTTTTCTGACAATTGATGATACACTATGCACATACCATTATTTCATTCTTTCAACTATTATTTGGAAATAGCCTTCCAATGCAGAAAAGGAACCGGAGACGGTTCCTTTTCTGTGTCTTCAGAGGGTGAGGGCAGGCCGGAATATGGCAAGATTGTGAACCTCGCACGCGCAACACCGGCCACCACCATGAAACATCAAAAATGAAGACCGGCCGGAAACCGCCATTGCGGCAGTTCCGGCCGGTCTTCAGCATCCGAAGGCCTTTATTTATCCAAGCGCTTTTGTGATATTCGGCACCACTTGTTTTTTACGGGAGACGACGCCTTCCAGGAAGGCCGTATCTTCATCGAGGGAAACGTCGAAAGCCTGTTCAACGACACCTGCATCGGTGCCGAGGGCGATCACTGACGAATTGGATTCCAGGATGTTCGTGATGACGAGCACGAACAGGTCGTAACCTTCTGCGTCGATTTCTTTCTGGATCGCTTCGGTGAGTTCCGTTTTGCGCTCGAGCACTTCATCGACATCGATGACATTGACTTGGGCGATGCGTGTCGTCTTCGGACCCATTTCGAATGTCTTTGCATCGCCCGTCAAAAGTGCCTCGGCGGATTTATCCTTCGTCGAAGCGCCCGCTTTCAGCATTTCAACGCCGTATTCGTCCGGGTCGACACCGGCGGTTTCCTGAAGTGCACGGGCAGCTTCAACATCCTCATCCGTCGTGGTCGGCGATTTGAATAGAAGTGTATCGGAAATGATTGCCGACAGCATCAACCCGGCCATTTCACGGCTGATTTCAAGGTCTTTTTCCTTGTAGATCTTATGAAGGATCGTCGCTGTACATCCGACGGGCTCGGCTCTGTAGTAGAGCGGGCCTTCCGTCTGGAAGTTCGCGATGCGGTGGTGGTCCACAACTTTCAGGATGTTCGCCTGACCGATGTTTTCAGCGGACTGCTGGAACTCATTGTGATCCACGAGTATGACCTCGTCACCTTCGCCGACACCCGCGATCAGTCCGGGTGCTTCAACGCCGAAGTGATCGAGCGCATACTGCGTCTCTCCGTTGAGTTCGCCGAGGCGCGCCGCAACGACGTCATTGCCCAATTTGGTTTCAATATCCGCGAGTACTATCGCAGAGGTGATCGTATCTGTATCAGGATTCTGATGTCCAAAAATTTTAACAGCCATTTTGAAACTCCTTTTCAATCTGAGATATATTCATTTTAACATTTGATGTGCGTGCTTGCTACGGGTCGACGACGGCACCGAGCGTATTTTTGAAATGCGCGAGTGCCACTTCGTGCGCTTCCGGATTGAATGAGGCGACACATGATTCCGGCACGATGATATCATAGCCGAGATTGTAGGCGTCCATCGCGGTATGCATGATGCATATGTCCGTCACGACGCCTGTGAGGACGACCGTATCGACCCTGCGTTCCTGCAGCAGCTGGTGGAGCCTTGTACCGCAAAACGCGCTGTAGCGTGTCTTATCGAGGAAGAACACATTTTCCTGCGACTTGATTTCCTCGTATTTGGCCGAGACTTCCCCGTACAGTTCGCGTCCCGGCGTGCCGTCGATGTTGTGGGGCGGGAAGAGCTTGTATTCAGGATGGTGCGTGTCACCCTCGAAATGCTGGTCCATCATGAAGAATACAAACGCATCATCCTGTACAGCTTCGTCAATCTTACCTGCAATATTCCCCTCAATGGCCATCGCGGGTTCCCCGGCTGTGAGTTTTCCGTCGGGTGCCACAAAATCATAAGAGTAATCGATCACCAGTAAAGCTTTGTTCATTTAATCATTCCTTTACATCATTTCTTTTAATCGCCATATATACTATATTCAACATGAAGACGATGAGAATCGCAACCACGAAGAACATGAAATACACTTCACCCCCGGTTTCAGTGATGATCGCCCCGCCGATCACGGGTCCGATTATGCTGCCGATGGAGAAGGCCATGCCCGCAATCAGGTTTCCGGCAGGGAGGTTATATGCCGGTGTCATATCCGCCATATAGCTGATGCCGAGCGAATACATGGAACCGACGAAAACCCCGGCGAGCGCAAATAAAACCATCAGCAGCCAGAATGAATCCGTGTAGACTTCCATCAGGAAAAACGCGCCGGCGCCGAGGAGGAGCAGCGCGCTGATCAGGCGCGCCCGGCCGACTTTGTCCCCGAGGATGCCGATCGGGACCTGCAGGAGTATCGCACCGAAGGAGAACATCGGCAGTATCCACGTCACCTGGGAGATTTCAAAGTCGTTCCGGAGGGCGAAGACCGGGAAGTTCGTATTCAACGACCCTTCAAAAATCCCGAAGAGCATCGGCGCGAGAAAACACGCCCAGCTTGTGATGATGACGGCCCTGAAGTTCTTTAAAGTGTTGAAGAAACTGCTCGGCGCCCCGGAATCGACAGGTTTTGCACCCGGCGCATCCGGAAGCAGGAAAATCAGCGGCCAGGCGATCATCGTGAGTACGCCTGAGACGATGAACGGCAGGGCTTCATTGATGACGACAAGTTCACTCACTTTCGGCCCGATCATGAAGCCGAATGAGAAGAAGAGCCCGTAAAATGCGATGATCTTCCCCATCTGACGGGGCGGTGTCGATTGGATCAGCCATGTCTGCGTGCTGAAATGGAGCATATTATCCGCGACCCCGACGATCAGCCTGAGGACGAACCAGAACCAGATGGCTTCAAACGCCGGGAATAAAAACAGGGCGACCCCGACGGTGGCGCCGCCGATGATGATCATGGGCATGTAGCCGTATTTCCTGAGCGGCGCCTCGATGAATAAGGCGGATACGAATACGCCGATGTAGAGGCCGGAAGCGTGCAGTCCGCTCAACGCCGGAGAGATGCCGCGGTCTTCGAATATGAAGGAGATCAGCGGGAGCAGCAGCCCCTGTGAAAACCCCGAGATGCAGACGATGATGGAAAGTATGATGAATTTGCGTTTAAAGCCGTTCGTGTCCATAAAAGCCTCCGATGTTTGAATGTTATAATCCGCCGGACCTGTGGTAAAATGATTGTAACTGAATTATAACCGATTGAACGGACATACAGGAAGGACGGAAGATATGTATCAATATGAAGATGACAGTTTCATGCTCCATACGGATTTGTACCAGATCAATATGACTGAAGTCTATTATAATGAAGGCGTACATGAGCGCACAGCCATTTTCGACCTTTATTTCAGGAAAATGCCATTTGAAAATGGTTACGCCGTATTTGCAGGACTTGAGAGGGTCATCGACTACATTTCAAATTTAAGATTCAGCGATTCGGACATAGAATACCTGAGGTCGCTCGACTATGATGAAGCGTTTTTAAGTTATTTGAAAGCCCTCAGATTTACGGGCACCATCCGCTCGGTGGAAGAAGGACAGGTCGTCTTCAACAACATGCCGCTCCTGCAGGTGGAAGCGCCGCTCGCGCAAGCCCAGCTCATCGAGACGGCGCTTTTGAACATCGTCAACTACCAGACGCTCATTGCGACCAAAGCGAGCCGCATCCGTCAGATTGTACCGGATGACACGCTGATGGAGTTCGGTTCGAGGCGCGCCCATGAATTCGATGCGGCGATATGGGGGGCGAGGGCGGCTGTCATCGGCGGCTTCGACGGCACAAGCAATGTCAGGGCCGCGAAGCTCTTCGGCCTGCCGCCGAGCGGCACCCATGCCCACGCAATGGTGCAGGCATACGGTGACGACTACGAAGCATTCAAGGCATATGCAACGACACATAAAAACTGTGTCTTCCTGGTCGATACGTTCGACACCCTCCGTTCGGGTGTGCCGAATGCAATCAAAGTCGCGCGTGAGATGGGGGATGAGATCAACTTCATCGGCATCCGCCTGGATTCCGGCGACATCGCCTACCTGTCCAAAAAATCGCGGGAAATGCTGGACGAGGCAGGTTTCCATGATACGAAGATCATCGTCTCCAATGACCTCGATGAACTCACGATACTGTCGCTGCAGTCGCAGGGGGCGAAAGTCGACAGCTGGGGCATCGGCACGAAGCTGATCACGGCTTACGACCAGCCGGCACTCGGTGCCGTCTACAAACTGGTTGCGGTTGAAGATGAGGATGGGGAACTTGACAGCCGCATCAAGATTTCCGGCAATGTCGAGAAGGTGACGACTCCGGCGAAGAAGAACGTCTACCGCATCATCAACAGTCATACCGGCATGAGTGAGGGGGAGTACATCACCCATTACGAAGAAGAAGTGGACACCGGTGCACCGCTGCTCATGTTCCATCCGATCCATACGCTCAAACGCAAACTGGTGCATTCGTTCGAAGCGGTGGAGCTGCTGAAAGAGGTTTTCGTCGATGGTGAACTGGTTTACAAATCCAATTCGGTGGAAGAGATAAGGGAGCGCCTCGATTATAATCTTGGCACTTTATGGGAAGAGTATAAGCGATTCCTGAACCCCGAAGAGTACCCTGTGGACCTGTCCCGGGAGCTGTGGGACATCAAGCAGGAGCTGATCGAGGATGCAAGCAATAAAAAATTGGAGTGATCATATATGAGACCACGTCAGGAAGAAATCATCAAAAACTTACATGTTAAAAATGAAATCTCACCTGAGGAGGAAGCAAGGGAAATCATCGATTTCATGAAAGGATACTTAAAAGACCACCTTTTCCTGAAGTCCCTGGTGCTCGGCATATCGGGCGGACAGGACTCCTCCCTGCTCGGAAAACTCGCACAGATGGCAGTGGATGAGCTGAACGAGGAACAAGGCACGGGCAATTATGCATTCCACGCATTGAACCTGCCTTATGGCGAACAGCAGGATGCACAGGATGCGCTGGACGCGGTGGAATTCATCAATCCGACATCCGTCAGGAAAATCAACATCAAAGCCTCCGTCGATGCGAGCATCGATGCACTGCACGAAGCAGGCTATGAAATCAACGATTTCGTCAAGGGCAATGAAAAAGCGCGTGAAAGGATGAAGGCGCAGTATGCGGTCGCTGCGACGATGGACGGGCTCGTACTCGGTACGGACCACGGGGCCGAAGCGATCACGGGATTCTACACGAAGCATGGCGACGGGGCATGTGACCTTGCACCGCTCGTCGGTCTGAACAAACGTCAGGGCAAGGCTATTTTGAAGTATCTGGGCGCACCCCGCCATCTTTATGAAAAGGTGCCGACAGCGGACCTCGAGAGCGACCGTCCGATGCTCAGTGACGAGGAAGCGCTCGGTGTCACGTATGATGCCATCGATGATTTTCTGGAAGGCCGGGAAGTCAGCGATGAGGATTACGAGACGATCATCACCTGGTATGAGAAGACGGAACACAAACGTGTCCTCCCTTATAACCGCTACCACAAACCCACAGACTAACTCAGACCGGAAGGAAAATGTAAGATGCTTGAGATGATTTCCGAAAGTGCACTTCTGATGGTGATTGTAATTTTCGTCATCAATATATTTTATGTCAGTTTTCTGACTTTGCGCACGGTGGCCCTCACGAAGGGCTACCGATACTTAGCGGCGTTTGTAAGTATTTTGGAAACGTTCGTTTATGTCATCGGCCTCGGCCTCGTGCTTGACAACCTGGATCAGCCGGTCAATGTCATCGCTTATGCGCTCGGTTTCGGGGTCGGCATACTGACAGGCCTGTACATCGAGGAGAAACTGGCACTCGGTTATATGGTGGTCAACGTCACGAGCAGCCAGAATGATAAAGATCTGCCGGACCATTTGAGGACGCTCGGTTACGGTGTCACACACGGCACACAGTACGGTCGCGACGGCGCACGTACGACGATGCAGATCCTGACGCCGAGACGTTACCAGCGCAAGCTGATCGAGACGATCAAGGAGCTGGATGAACGGGCGTTCATCATCGCCTACGAGCCGAAGACGATCCACGGCGGATTCTGGACGAAGAAGGTGAGCAGCCGTAAAGTTGCGAACTACGAACCTGAACATGTCGAAGAGATATTGGAAGAAATCTATGAAGAGGAAGCTGCTGAAGCAAATGACGAAACCAATGAAAAAGAAGAAGTTCAAAGTCGAAAAGAATGAAACAGTAAAGGACTGCCTCGAGCGTATGAGGGGTGAGGGCTACACGCCCGTCAGACGGCACGAAGTGCCGGTCTTCAAGGAAGAGGGCGGCAAACCCGTCGTCAGTCATCAGGAGATACAATTCGAAGGCAGGAAGATGGAATGATTTCAGGAGAGTCGGGACATGACGTCCCGGCTTTTTATTTTGATCGGGGGTGCTCACAGTTCACTTGGCTCTGAAAACACCGAAAGTGTACACTTAAATCAGTGCAAAGTGATATTATAAATGACGCATGACACATAAAGGGATAAATAACATTTATAATGTAATAAGTAAAAATATTATTGAATTTTTAGATAATTGTGATAAAATTATCCTCAAAGGATTCATAATTCAGTAAGGAGGGGAAACAATGAGTAAAGTTTCGTGGTCAAGGTGGATGTTCTTTATGATGCTGATTTTTGTATTGGCTTTGGCAGCATGCGGCGATGGTGATACTGCAGAAGAAGAATCACCTGAGGAGTCGGATACTGCAACGGAAGAGGAATCAACCGATGAATCGGAAGATGCAACGGAAGAGGAATCAACCGAGGAATCGACCGAGGAATCGGAAGATGCAACGGAAGAGGAATCGACCGAGGAATCGGAAGATGCAACGGAAGAGAGTGATGACGAGGGCGCTGAGGAAAGTACAGATGCAGATGAAGAATCTGAATCGGCAGAATCTGAACCAAGAGTGACCGACTTTGAACCGGCATTCCCGGAACAGACAAGGGCACCTGAAGTGGAGACTGAAGCAGAATTGGATGTGGAAGTTGTTGTTGAAGGTCTTGGTGTGTCCTGGGGTATGGAAGAGTTTGACACAGACCGCATACTTGTCACGCAAAGGGATTCAGCAGAGCTCCTTATTGTGGACCTTGAAGATGGCTCAGTTTCAGATCCAATCGAAGGCACCCCGGAAGTGAACAACGAAGATCAGGGTGGTCTGCTTGATGTGACCATTGCACCTGACTTTGACGAATCAAGGTTGGTATTCCTGACGTTTTCTGAAGATATTGAGGGTGGTACTGTCACTTCTGTCGGTAAGGGTGCTTTATCAGAAGATGAAGCTTCACTTGAAGATTTTGAAGTGATCTTCCAGGCGACACCGGCATATGATGGTACATTGCACTATGGTGGACGTATCATCTTTGATGAAGAGGACAACCTGTTCCTGACAACCGGTGAGCGTTCGGATGACCCGATCCGCGAACGTGCACAGGACTTGGATGCTTACCTGGGTAAAGTCATCCACATTACACAAGATGGAGAACCGGTGGATTCAAATCCATTCATCGAAGATGAAGATGCACTGGACGGTATCTACAGCTACGGTCACCGTAATATTCAAGGTGTGGACTTCCACCCTGGAACCGGGGACTTATGGATTGTTGAATTCGGTCCCCAGGCCGGGGATGAACTGAATATCATCGAGCCGGGCAATAACTATGGATGGCCGACTGTTTCCTATGGTATCGAGTACACTGGTGAATTGGTCAATGAGGGTATTTCAGAACATGAGGAACAGGGCTTTGTGGAACCAAGATATTATTGGGATCCGACAAGTGCACCAAGTGGTATGTCATTCTATGATAACGATGCCATTCCTGAATGGGAGAACGACTTGTTCATCGGTGGGCTGGCGCCGAACTATATTGTACGTGTCGTCATTGAAGATGACACCATCGTCGGGGAAGAACGTCTATTGACCGAAGAAGGAGAACGCTTCCGTGATATTCTTGTCACCGAGGATGGCGCGCTGATTGCAGCCACTGATGGCGGTCTGATTTATCAGATCACTGCAGAAGGTGAAGGCACAGAAGAAGACGACGAATAATTCGCTACCCTCTAAAAGCACCCATGCTTATGTCAAGGCCATTGAGATGAGGGGTGCGACAATATTAAAGAAGCAGGCATTCGTGAATGCCTGCTTCTTTTTTGATGCCTGGGCAGATTGAAAAATTAAAGGTGGGCATGCAAAAGAATACTTAAAATATATTCAATGTGTCGTCAAAATTGACATCCGGGGCTCTTGTCGCTGAAAACTGCGGCAGGTGAACATACGGAAGGTCCCTCCGTAATTTTTCACGCGGGCATGCGGAAGATATTCATTATCTGTTATAATGACAGAGATAATGATTAAAGGAGCGAGCAGTTATGATTTCACGTTATACGAGAGATGAAATGGGTGCCATCTGGACGGATGAGAACAAGTACAAAGCCTGGTTGGAAGTCGAGATACTCGCGGCTGAGGCATGGGCGGAGCTTGGCACCATCCCGAAAGATGAAGTGAAGAACATCAGACCGAATGCAAAGATCGATGTGGAGCGCATACTTGAAATAGAAGCGGAGACACGCCATGATGTCGTCGCATTCACGAGACAGGTGTCGGAAACGCTCGGTGAAGAGAAGAAGTGGGTGCATTACGGGCTGACTTCGACGGATGTTGTGGATACGGCGCAGAGCTACATGATCAAACAGGCGAACGAAATCATCGAGCGGGACCTGGAACGTTTCATCGAAGTGCTCGGTGAGCGTGCGAAAGAGCATAAGACGACGCTGATGATGGGGCGTACGCACGGTGTGCATGCGGAACCGACGACATTCGGCATCAAGCTCGCACTCTGGTATATGGAAATGAAACGCAACCTGAAGCGTTTCAAGGCGGTACGCGAAGAAATCGAAGTGGGCAAGATGAGCGGTGCCGTCGGCACATTCGCCAACATCCCGCCGGAAGTGGAAGAGTATGTATGCGGACACCTCGGCCTCGGTTTTGCGGAAGTTTCGACCCAGACGCTGCAGCGTGATCGCCATGCCCATTACATCAGCGTGCTTGCACTGATCGCGACATCAATCGAAAAGTTCGCAGTCGAGATCCGCGGCCTGCAGAAGACCGAAACGCGGGAAGTCGAGGAAGCTTTCGGCAAAGGACAAAAAGGTTCCAGTGCCATGCCGCATAAGAGGAACCCGGTCGGCAGTGAGAACGTCACGGGGCTTGCGCGCGTCATCCGCGGGTACGTCTCCACGGCTTACGAAAACGTGCCGCTCTGGCATGAACGGGACATCTCCCATTCATCGGCCGAACGTGTCATGCTGCCGGATGTGACGATCGCGCTCGATTACATCCTGAACAGGTTCACGAACCTCGTCAAAAACCTCACGGTGTTCGAAGATAACATGAAAACGAACATCGATAAGACGTTCGGGCTCGTTTACTCCCAGCGTGTCATGCTGACATTGATCGATAAGGGGCTCGCCCGCGAGGAAGCATATGACCTCGTCCAGCCGAAAGCGATGGAATCATGGGAAACGCGGCAGCCGTTCAAGGAACTGATTTCAGCAGACGGGCGTATTACGGATGTGCTGAGCCGTGATGAGATCGATGGTTTATTCGATGAAAACCATCACCTGCAGCGGGTCGATGTCATCTTCAGACGTGCAGGCCTCGAGTAAAATAAAAAGAGGTGTAAATGTGAAACCAACCCCCCGTTTGTTTTTAATCATGGTGCTGGGCGTCGTCCTGACAGGCTGCACCGAGGCTGCAGCGGAACCTTCGGACCAGCCTGCCGGCACATTTGAAAAGACGGTCGAAGAATATGATGTAGGCAGCTTCGCCGTCCCGGTCTTCAGGGAGGTGGACGGCGTCACATATATCAATGACATCCTGATCGTCAACCGGGAGTATGATCTCCCGCCGGACTACAACCCCGGCCTCGAGCCGGAAGTCATCGATGCCACCGGGCAATTGATGGAGGATGCTGCGGCTGAAGGGTTCAGCCTCGTCATCGTCAGCGGCTTCCGTTCATACCAGGATCAGGAAGCTGTCCATGAGGACTTCGTCGACCGTCTCGGCCCGGAAGAGGCGGAGCAGTATACACTTCCGCCCGGCCACTCGGAACACCAGTCCGGGCTTGCCGTCGATATCGGGACTGTGGAGAGTGCATCGTCGGCTGCCGTTTCATTCGGTGAGACCGAAGCATATGCGTGGATGAAGGATGTGGCGCATGAATATGGCTTCGTCATCCGCTATCAGGAAGGGAAGGAAGACATCACCGGCCTGAGTTACGAACCGTGGCATCTCAGGTATGTCGGCGTCGAGCCGGCAACGGAGATGTACGAAGAAGACCTGGTGCTGGAAGAATATCTCGGCATAGATTAAACCAACGTCATGATAAGTATCGCTTATCATGACGTTTTTATGGCAATCGGCGATTTCATACATAATTGATAAAAAGATATGCGTTAAGATGATATAATATTTTTATGAAATTATTGGGGGTTTTAAAATGTTGAAGGATGCAAGACATATATTCAAGCTGGACCCCGCCAAAGAAATGACGGATGAAGACCTGGAGAAAATAGCAGAATCCGGCACGGACCTGATCCTCGTCGGCGGCACCGACGGCATCACCGAAGATAACGTCCTGAATGCCCTGGCCAGGGTGCGGCGCTTTTCCAAGCCGGTGGCCCTTGAAGTGACGGATAAGGATTCGGTCATCCCCGGGTTCGACCATTACTTCATCCCGAGCGTCTTCAATACGACGGATATCAGATGGCAGCACGGTCTGATGCTGGATGCCCTGAAGGAGTACAGCCATCTGATCGATTACGATGAGATGTCGCTGCTGCCCTATCTGATCATGAACGAGGACTGCAAAGCATTCAAAAAGTCGGAGGCGGAGCCGGTGACGATGGAGATGCTGCCGCACTACGTCGATATGATCGACAAGCTGTATAAGACTGAGTATCTTTATATCGAATACAGCGGTATGTACGGTGATCCGGCAGTGATGGAGACCGTGAAGGCGCATGCTGAAAATACGCATGTCATCTACGGCGGTGGCATATCTTCAAAAGCACAGGCCGAGGAGATGGCGCAGTTTGCGGACACCATCGTCGTCGGCAATATCATACATGATGATGTGAAAAAAGCGTTGCGTACTATCATTAATTAAATTGGGGTTTTTAAAATGGATTTATCCTTGATGAATAAAGAACAAAGACAGGCGATCAGGCATACGGAAGGGCCGCTTCTGATCATGGCAGGGGCGGGGAGCGGGAAGACCCGCGTCCTCACCCACCGCATCGCCTATCTGCTTGCCGAAAAGGGCGTGCCGCCGTACAACGTATTGGCGATCACCTTCACGAACAAGGCTGCACGTGAAATGAAGGAAAGGGTCCATAAGCTGATTCCGGACCCGGAAGATGCGGAGCGGATATGGATTTCGACGTTCCACTCGATGTGCGTCAGAATCTTGAGGCGCAACATCAACTACCTGGGCTATGAAAACAGTTTTTCCATCCTTGATCCGACGGACCAGAACTCGGTCGTCAAAGGCATTTTGAAGAACAGGAACCTGGATGTGAAACAGCACCATCCGAGGAAGATCTTGTCCTACATATCGGATCAGAAGAACCAGCTGATCGATGCCACGACGGCGATTTCCGAAGCCGACGGCCACTTTGAAGGGCTGTACAGTGAAATCTATAAGGATTACCAGGAGATACTTTACCGCAACAGTTCGCTTGATTTCGACGATCTGATCATGCTGACGATCGAACTCTTCAAAAAAGAAGCGGATGTACTGAATTATTACCAGAACCGTTTCCAGTACATCCACGTGGATGAATACCAGGATACGAACCACGCCCAGTATGAACTCGTGAACCTGCTTGCCGGGAAATACCGCAACATCTGCGTGGTCGGTGATTCGGACCAGTCGATCTACAAATTCCGCGGCGCAAATATAGAAAACATATTGAACTTTGAAGATGATTACCAGGATGCGAAAGTCATACTGCTCGAGCAGAACTACCGGTCGACTGAAACGATCCTCGATGCAGCGAATGCCGTCATCGGCAACAACACTTCAAGGAAACCGAAAGCGCTGCGCACGGAACGGAAGGGCGGCAAGAAGATCAAGACGATCCTTGCAGACTCGGAACGTGCGGAAGGCCAGGAGGTGCTGCGTCACGTCATGGCGCTCTCGCGTGAGTATTCCTACAGCGACATGGCGGTGCTCTACCGGGCCAACTCGCAGTCCCGTGCAATCGAGGATGCTTTCGTCAAAGGCAGTGTGCCCTACAAGATGATCGGCGGCATGAAGTTTTACAGCCGAATGGAGATCAAAGATCTCATGAGCTACCTTAAAGTCATCCAGAACCCGCATGACGACATCAGTTTCGAACGCATCATCAATACACCGAAGCGCGGCATCGGCCAGAAGACGGTCGAAAAGCTGCTCGCCTACGGCAGCAGCAACGGCATCAGCATGTACGAAGCGGTCATGCAGGCGGACTTCGTCGGCATCCCGAAAAGTGCGGTGGTGACGCTGATCAAACTGGATGAGATGCTGCAGAATCTGAAAGAGAAATCCAAGTACATGATGATCACCGAACTGGTCGATGAAGTGCTGGAGGATACGGGATATATCGATGCACTTGAAAAAGAGGACACGCTCGAATCGAGGAGCCGCATCGAGAACCTTGAAGAGTTCAAGACGGTGACGCGTGAGTTCGATAATGAAAACGAGATTTCCGATGAACTTTTATTCGACTTCCTGAGTGACATGGCACTCGTCTCCGATCAGGACGGTGTGGAGGCCGACAGCGGTGTGACGCTGATGACGATGCATGCCTCGAAGGGCCTCGAGTTCAAAGTGGTCTTCGTCGTCGGCCTTGAAGAAGGCATCTTCCCGTCACAGCGGGTGATGTATGATGACGATGAGCTGGAGGAGGAGAGGCGTCTGATGTATGTTGCACTGACACGTGCCGAAGACCAGCTGATCCTCTCCCGGGCGGACTCGCGCATGATCTACGGCAAGAGGGAGAGCAATGTGCAGAGCCGGTTCTTAAATGAAATCCCGGCCGGACTGATCGACGGGGAAGTCGTTGAAATCGATTCGGCGAAATCCAAGAGCCCGTTCCAAAAGGCCGGACGCGCCCACCGCAGGACACCGACGGTGCTCACGGACAACAGCGGCGTGACGTTCAAAGTCGGCGATAAGGTCGCCCATAAGAAGTTCGGCGACGGCATCATTTCCAACATCAAGGGTGAGGGTGACTCCAAGGAGCTCGACATCATTTTCACAAAAGAAGGGCCGAAACGCCTGCTCGCGAATTTCGCACCGCTTGAAAAAAAGGAGTAGATGATTCATGGAAGAGAAGATAAAATCATTGCAGGAGCGGCTGAACCGCTACAATTATGAATATCATGTACTGGATGCACCGACGATTCCTGACAGTGAATATGACAGGTTGCTTCATGAATTGATCGAATTGGAAGAAGAACACCCTGAATTCAGGACGGGGACTTCACCCACAGTGCGGGTCGGCGGCGCCGTTTTGGACCGCTTCGAAAAGGTGGCTCATGATACGCCGATGCTGAGCCTCGGCAACGGCTTCAATGAAGAGGAACTGCGTGCATTCGACAAGCGCGTACGCGACAATGTCGGCGAAGTCGAGTATGTATGCGAGCTGAAGATCGACGGTCTCGCCGTATCGCTGAAGTACGTGGACGGCGTGTTCGTCCAGGGTGCGACGCGCGGCGACGGGACAATCGGGGAAGACATCACTTCGAACCTGCGCACGATCAAGGCCGTGCCGCTGACGCTCGGGGTCCCGATGTCATTTGAAGCACGCGGTGAAGCGTATATGCCGAAGCATTCCTTCCAACGCCTGAACGCAGCGCGGGAGGAGCGGGGGGAGGCGCTGTTCCAGAACCCGAGGAACGCTGCAGCCGGCTCCCTCAGGCAGCTCGACCCGAAGCTTGCAGCACAGCGGCACCTGTCGATCTTCCTCTACAGCGTGAACGACCTCGCCCAGATTGATGCATCGACCCAAAGTGAGGCGCTCGACATACTCGATGATCTCGGCTTCAAGACGAATAAAGAGCGCCGGCTCGCCCGCAGCATCGAAGAAGTCATCGAATATGTCGAATACTGGACGAATCACCGGGCGGATCTCGACTATGACATCGACGGCATCGTCATCAAGGTGAATGACCTGGAGACGCAGGAACAGCTCGGCTATACGGTCAAGTCCCCGCGCTGGGCCATCGCATATAAATTCCCGGCCGAAGAAGTCGTGACGGAAATCGAGGACATTGAGCTCACGGTGGGCCGCACCGGGGCCATCACCCCGACGGCGATACTGACGCCGGTCAAAGTCGCAGGCACGACCGTGGCGAGGGCGTCCCTCCACAACCATGAACTGATAGAGGAACGTGATATCCGGATCAATGACAAAGTGGTCATCAGGAAAGCGGGGGACATCATCCCTGAAGTCGTCCGCGTCATCATGGAGGAACGGACGGACCAGGAAGTCTACAAAGCACCGACCAACTGCCCAGGCTGCGGGCATGAAACCGTCAAACTCGAAGAGGAAGTCGCCATCCGCTGCATCAATCTGGCGTGTCCGGCGCAGCTCGTCGAAGGCATCATACACTTCGTCTCAAGAGGGGCCATGAACATCGACGGCCTTGGGGAAAAAGTCGTCGCCCAGCTGTATGAGGCCGGTCTGATCAAGGATGTCAGCGACCTGTATAACTTGAAATACGACGATCTGATCGAACTTGAGCGTATGGGGGACAAGAAGGCGACCAATCTGCTGAATGCGATTGAAGCATCCAAGGACAACGATTTGAGCAAGTTGCTGTTCGGTCTCGGCATCCGTTTCCTCGGCGCCAAAGCATCACGTCTGATTGCAGAAGAATTTAAAGATATTGATACGATCATTTCAAAGGAGGAAGAGGATTTCATCCAGATTCCCGAAATCGGCGAAAAAATCGCCAAATCGATCGTGACCTATACACATAACCAGGATTTCCAGGAATTGATCGGGAAGTTGAAGGCATACGGATTGAATCTCACCGAAGCAGTCACCGTGCCGCAGAGTACGGCGTTTGAAGGCATGACGTTCGTGCTGACAGGAAAGCTCAGTCAGCTGACACGCAATGAAGCCAAGGGAATGGTTGAAAAAGCCGGCGGGAAAGTGACCGGCAGCGTCTCAAAAAACACGGATGTGGTCGTCGCCGGTGTTGATGCCGGAAGCAAACTCGAAAAAGCACGGGCGCTGGATGTTACAATATGGGATGAGAATGAATTTATTGAAAAGATGGAGCAATAATGATGAAAATTAAAGCAATGATGATACTCATGGCCGTCATGCTCGCCGCCTGTAACGCAGCACCCGGGCCGGAAGCGGAAGAGGGGCCGGCGGAAGATGACAATGTGACCACCACGCCGGCCGCCGAACGGGAAGAGACACTCACTCAGAGCAGCAGCACGGCAGGTTACTATCAGACCGTCATTCCGTATGAAATCTCCCCGTCGAGAGGCCTTACGAGCACGAATATGGTCTCGAGCTATAATATAGAAGCATTTGAAAAAGGCTTGTTCGATATCAGCAAAAATGTATTCCCGGTCGATGAGTACATCTTCCGTGAAGGCCAGATATTCACAGAAGAGATGGTCAGGGGCTTTTTGGGCCGCCAGTACACACGGGAAGAAATAGAGGAGATGTCCGAGGAGGAGCTTGCCGACAGCAATGCCTTCAGCAACCTCGGGCTCAATCCGTCGACTGGCGGGGAAGAAGATCCGGAAGTGATTGCGGAGGAAGCACCGCTGTACCTGTCGCATATATTGGAACAGAACTATCTGCTTGCGGATGAGGAAGGTGAACTGACACTTGACGGCATCACGATCGGACTTGCGATGAACAGCACATATTTCTACCAGACCGAACAATACGGCACGACTTATTCCCGAAGCCTGGATGAAAGCGAAGTCCGTGAACAGGGCCAGAGGATGGCGGATGAAATACTCGAGCGGCTGAGGGCGAATGAACGTTACAGTGATCAGACGATCGCTTTTGCGATATTCATCCAGTCCGGCGACACCGCCATAACCCCGGGGAATTTCGTGTCATACGCCGTTGCGGAAGGCGGGGATGATACACTCTCATCCTTCAACGACATCAACGAGGACTACGTGCTCTTCCCTTCTTCCGAGGGGGCTGAGTTCAATGAACAGATCAACAGCGATTACGAAGTCTTCAACCGTAACCTTTCCGCTTATTTCGATAATTTTACGACGTCCATCGGTCACGGCAGGTTCATAGACGACTCGCTTGAGACACTCACGATAGAGATCCCGGTCCAGTACACCAGCTACGGTGAAATCATCGGGCTCTCCCAATACGTCCATGGGCTGCTCGGAGACCATTTCGCCGGATCGGCCGTCGAAGTATCCATCGCGGACAAGAGCGAGACATATGCACTCATCACCAAAGATGAGAACGACGAAATCAGTACACATATTTATGAATGATGATGTTCATTTGAAACGCCCGCCGGTTGTGTCCGGCGGGCGTTTTATTTCCCCCGGCTTCAATAATGCGAAAAAGGGCCGGGACCTCAGTCCCGACCCTTTTAAAAAATCAATCTCAATTTTTAAGAACGCGTTCCGTTTCATCGAATTCAGCTTTCATTGCAGCTTCTTTCTCATCTGTAGGTGTTGCCATCTTACTCACGACAATACCTGCAATCAGTGCCAGGATGAAGCCCGGGATGATTTCATATAATCCCGTTCCAAATCCATCTGCCATAATCCAGATGATGACGGTTGCTGCACCAGTGATTATAGCTGCGACTGCACCGTTCCTGTTCATGCCTCTCCAATGCAAGGCGAGGATCATGACCGGACCGAAAGCGGCACCGAAGCCTGCCCATGCATTCGCAACGATATCCAGAATGACGGATTCGTCGTCCCATGCAATGATGATTGCAACGAGGGACACGAGAATGACCGCAAGTCGGCTGGCAAGAACATACATATCATCCAGCTGTTTATCCGTTTTCGTTTCTTTGTTGATGACTTTCTTTCTGACGAGCCTGTAAAAGTCCTGGACAAGTGAACTTGATGTGACAAGCAGCTGTGATGAGATTGTACTCATGATCGCTGCGAGTATCGCTGCCAGGAAGAATCCGCCGATGACCGGATGGAAGAGCACCTGACTCATCAAGATCAGAATTGTTTCAGGATCTTCGATGGCATGCTGCGTCTGTTCGATGAAAGCAAGACCGAGCAGACCTGTAAGTGATACACCGACCAGGCCGATGATCATCCATGTGATACCGATGCGCCGTGCCGCCGGCAGCAGCTTATGAGTCCTGATGGACATGAAACGCACGATGATGTGCGGCTGTCCAAAGTAACCGAGCCCCCATGCGAGGTTACTCAGTATGGTGACGATGGATACCCCGGTCACCAGTGATAAGTAATCGACATCAGCGACTGCACCGAGCTGGTCTATCGTGACAAACGGCTCGACATCGTTCCCGGTCAAATAAAACCAAGTGACGATGGGAATGAGCACTATGGCAATGATCATGATGACACCCTGCACAAGGTCGGTCAGGCTTACGGCCAGATAACCGCCAAGGAAAGTGTAGACCACGACGATGCCCGCAGTGATGATCAGTCCCCAGTGGTATGGGATGTTGAATGCATTCTCTGCAAGCTTACCGCCTGATACCATGCCACTTGCGGTGTAGACCGCAAAGAAAATGACTATGACAAGACCCGCAACGATTTTAAGAATATGATTGTTATCCTTGAAGCGGTTCTCCAGGAAGTCAGGGATGGTGATCGAGTTGCTGGCAACTTCAGAGTATACACGTAGTCTTGGTGCAACCACCCAGTAGTTGACATAGGCACCGATCGTCAAGCCGATACCGATCCATGCACTGGATAAACCAACACTATACATATCTCCGGGCAGACCCATCAGCATCCAGCCGGACATGTCCGATGCCCCGGCGGATAACGCGGTCACCCAGGGACCAAGACTTCTGCCGCCCAATGTGTATTCATCCATATTGGATGTGGACTGCTTATAGGCATAAACACCTATACCGATCAGCAATACAAAATAGAGAAATATCATGACTATTTCGACCCATCCTGCAGTGAAACTGAAACCATTCATTGAATTTAGAATCATTTTCTCGCCTCCTGTTGATTACGATACATAACCCGTTTTCCCATTGCAACATATGATTTTATTTCGTAATCGTGATAAATTGTGCCAAACCCTAATAAGATGGGGGCTTTGCAGCATGTAAAGATACACAAATAAGTTTACAATATTTGACTACGATAAACAATCTATTTTTTTGGAATTAAACGAATAATCCGAAAATGCAGAGGCGACTTCACCTTATAGTGAGATTGATTAGATTTTTACCCTGATATTTGATAAAATCTAAATGTTGTTAAAAAAATGGGAGGGTTACTATGTCTGAAATTACCAGCGACGTCGTAAGGCACGTTGCAAACCTTGCAAGGATCGATCTTCAGGATGAAAAAAAGACGCAGGAATTCACTGAGGAACTGGATGAAATCCTCAATTACGCCAAACAATTGGAAGACGTTCAGTTATCCGATACTGAACCGATGTTCCATGCGCTGGATCTGACTAACGTGATGCGTGAGGACGAAGCGAAAACGCCGCTCACCCAGGACGAAGCTCTGAGCAATTCAAAATCCACAGAAGATGGACAATTCAAAGTACCTAAAATGCTGTAAGGAGGCAGACCGTGAATATATATGAACTGACAGTAGAAGAACTCTACGACAAAATTCAGCAAAAAGAATTGAAGCCTTCGGAAGTCGTCGGTGCTTTATTCGAAGATATCGATAAAATCGACGAAACACTGGGCTCTTTCTTATTTGTGAACAAGGAAGACGCAATGAAGGAAGCTGCGAGGCTGGACGACTTGCAGGCACAGGATCAGATGGACGGTGAGCTGTTCGGAATCCCGATGGGAATCAAAGACAACATCATCACCAAAGGTGTGCTCACCACCTGCGCAAGCAGGATGCTCGAGGATTTCCACCCGATATACGATGCGACGGTGATGGAGAAGCTGAATGCCGAATCACCGGTCCTCATGGGCAAAAACAACATGGACGAATTTGCGATGGGAGGGTCCAATGAGAACTCCTACTTCAAGAATGTGCGCAATCCGTGGGACACGGATGCAGTACCGGGCGGATCATCAGGCGGGTCTGCAGCTGCCGTGGCCGCAGGACTTGTACCGTTTTCCCTCGGATCCGACACGGGGGGATCGGTCAGACAGCCCGCATCATTCTGCGGCGTGGTCGGCATGAAGCCTACATACGGCCGTGTATCAAGGTATGGCCTGGTGGCATTCGCATCCAGTCTGGATCAGATCGGACCGCTTACGAGGAACGTCCGTGACAATGCAAAAATACTGAACCTGATTTCAGGTACACATAATAAGGATGCGACCAGCATGCCGGACGTCGAAGAAGATTTCTTAAAGAGCATCGACGCGGACCTCACCGGCAAGAAGATCGCCCTGCCTGATGAGTATGTCGAAGAAGGCATCGATGAGGAAGTTGCGGAAGCCGTCAAAAATGCCGTCAAGGTTTTTGAAGATTTGGGTGCAACGGTTGAGCGCGTATCGTTTTCCGACATCAAATATGTCGTTTCAGCATATTACCTGATCGCGTCAAGTGAGGCGAGCTCGAACCTGGCGCGCTTCGACGGCATCCGTTTCGGCCACAGGGCGGAAGGTGCAGAAACACTGGAGGAATTGTATAAGAAAACACGTGCCGAAGGTTTCGGCGAGGAAGTGAAACGCCGCATACTGCTTGGCACTTTCGTCCTCAGTGCAGGCCATTACGACCAGTATTATATCCGTGCACAGAAACTGCGCAGCGTCATAGAGGCGGACATGGAACGGATCCTTGAAGATTATGACATGATCATCGGGCCGACGACGACGACTCCGGCATATGACCTGGGTGAAAAGATAGATGATAAATTGCAGATGTACAAAGATGACATCCTGACGATCCCTGCAAACCTGACAGGTATGCCGGCCATCTCCATCCCGTGCGGCGTCAGTTCCAAAAACAGGCCGATCGGCATGCAGATCACCGGCAGGCATTTCGCAGAGGCCGAGATTTATAATGCGGCGTATAAATTCGAAGAGCAGTTCAACCTGCACAACGAACTGAAAGAAATTCAAAAGGAGCTGAGATAATGCATTTTGAGACAGTGATCGGACTTGAAGTCCACGTCGAATTGAAAACTGACAGTAAGATGTTTTCAGATGCACCGGCTCACTTCGGACAGGAACCGAACTCAAGCCTGAGCGTCGTCGACCTCGGGTACCCGGGCACACTGCCTGTACCGAACAAAGAAGCGGTCAATTATGCGATGAAGGCGGCCATGGCCCTGAACATGGATATTGCGGACGTGACGAAATTCGACCGTAAAAACTATTTCTACCCGGACAATCCGACAGCGTACCAGATTTCACAGTTCGATAAACCGATCGGTGAAAATGGCCATATCGATATAGAAGTGGATGGCGAAACAAGAAGGATCGGCATCACGCGCCTTCACCTCGAAGAGGATGCAGGCAAATCCACACATAAAGACGGCTATTCCCTTGTGGACCTGAACAGGCAGGGGACACCGCTTGTCGAAATCGTCTCGGAGCCGGATATCCGCTCGCCGGAAGAAGCGTATAAATATTTGGAGAAGCTGAAGGCGATCATCCAGTACACAGGTGTGTCCGATGTGAAGATGGAGGAAGGGTCACTCAGATGTGATGCGAATATTTCCCTCCGTCCGTACGGCCAGGAAGCATTCGGCACGAAGGCCGAGCTTAAGAACCTGAACTCCTTCAACTTCGTTCGGAAAGGCCTTGAGCATGAGGAAATCCGTCAGGAGAAGACGCTGCTGAAAGGCGGCGAGATAGAACAGGAAACGCGCCGTTATGATGAAAAGACGGGTAAGACGATCCTCATGCGCGTCAAGGAAGGATCGGATGACTACCGTTATTTCCCTGAGCCGGACCTCGTGGACATCCATATCGATGATGAATGGAAAGAGCGCATCAGGCAGACGATACCTGTATTGCCGGATGCCTTGAAGAAAAAGTATGTTGAAGAATACAAGCTGCCTGAATATGATGCAGAGGTGCTGACATTGAGGAAGGAGACTTCCGATTTCTTCAATGAAATGGTGGAATCCCACGGTGCGGATGCCAAACTTGCTTCAAACTGGCTGATGGGCGGCGTGAGTGAATACCTCAATAAAAACCAGGTGGAACTTGATGAAATCGCGCTCACCCCTCAAAATCTGACAGAGATGATCGGACTGATCGAAGACGGCACGATCTCAAGCAAGCAGGCCAAAAAGGTGTTCAATGTCCTCGTTGAAAAAGGCGGGGAAGCGAAGTCCGTGGTCAAGTCACTCGGTATGGAACAGATCTCCGATCCTGCCGTCCTGACAGAAATGATCACTGAAGTTCTGGACGCGAATCCGCAGTCGATCGAAGACTTCAAGAACGGCAAAGACCGCGCAGTCGGTTTCCTGGTCGGCCAGGTGATGAAGAAGTCAAAAGGACAGGCCAACCCTAAAATGGTCAACCAGATTTTAGTTGAAGAAATGAATAAGAGGTAATATATTTGGGACAAACTCACATGGTGGGTTTGTCTTTTTTATTGGGAGGGATCGGATGGATACCGAGAAGCATATCAAAAAATTCGACAAGCAGGTGGGCATTTACGAAAGGATGCGTAACAATGACAGGTTCCATAAGCACCGCAGCGCCTTGTTCGGCGGGGCATACGGTGAAGTGCTTGAAGTTGCCGTGGGGACCGGCCTGAATTTCCCCCATTATAAGGGGGTGGACCACCTGACCGCAGTGGACTTCAGCAAAAAGATGCTGGAATCGGCTGAAAAAGAGGCGGTGAACCACCCGTTCCCGGTGCAGTTCATCAACGAAGATGTCGAGGCCCTGACGTTCGCGGACAATTCTTTTGATACCATCGTCTCATCGCTCAGCTTCTGTTCATATGAGCATCCGGGGGAAGTGCTGAACCGATTCAACAGGTGGTGCAGGCCGGGCGGCAGGATTTTGCTGCTTGAACACGGACTCGGCCGCAGCAAAGTGCTGCAGGTGATCCAAAAGGCAGTCGATCCCCTGACCATGAGGACGATCGGCTGTCATCAGAAGCGGGATATATCCAAAATCGTCGGTGATTCGGACCTTGAAATCATGAATCTTGAGCGGCGTGTATTCGGGGCCGTCTATCTGGTGGAGGCAGCACCGCAAAGATAGATGGACATCAAGTTGACAGAAAATTTAAAATCGATTAGAATGGATTTAGTATTGATGGAAGCGTATACACCGGCTTTGATGCATGACCCTTAAGCTTATCCGCACAATTATTTTCTAGGAGGTTCAACATGGCTGGAAACCGTGGTGTAGTTTATACTGGAGCAGGTAGCGTTGAAATAAGGGATATCGATTATCCGGATCTCGTACTCAGGGAAGGTCCCGGGGTACCGAAAGAGAACGTTGGACGGAAATGTGAGCATGGTGTCATTTTGAAGGTCATTACGACGAACATCTGCGGCAGTGACCAGCATATGGTCAGAGGAAGGACGACGGCGCCTGAAGGACTTGTCCTCGGCCATGAGATCCTGGGGGAAGTCATTGAAGTGGGCAGGGATGTGGAATTCGTCAAAAAAGGCGACATCGCCTCAGTGCCTTTCAACATCGCATGCGGCCGCTGTGTCATGTGTCAGGAACAGAAAACACATATTTGCCTGAACACCAACCCGGAACGTGCCGGTGCGGCCTATGGCTATGTGGATATGGGCGGCTGGGTCGGCGGCCAGTCCGAATATGTGATGGTGCCATATGCCGACTTCCAATTGCTGGTATTCCCGGACAGGGATGTGGCGATGGATAAGGTGCTGGACTTGACGATGCTCTCGGACATCTTCCCGACGGGCTATCATGGCGCTTATTCGGCAGGCGTCAAGACCGGTTCTACGGTATATATCGCCGGGGCCGGCCCGGTCGGTCTCGCTGCAGCACATTCAGCGCAGCTTCTCGGGGCGTCCCGCGTCATCGTCGGAGACCTGCAGGATGAGCGCCTCAAGCAGGCGGAAAGCTTCGGATGTGAGACGGTCAACGTCTCGAAGCATGACCGGTTGAGTGAACAGATCGAAGATCTGCTCGGAGTGGACGAAGTGGATTGTGCCGTCGATGCCGTCGGCTTTGAGGCATCAGGACATGGTGCCGATGCAGGGGAGCAGCCTGCGGCTGTGCTCAACAGCATCATGGACGTGACGACAGCCGGCGGTAAGCTCGGCATCCCGGGCCTCTATGTCACTGAGGATCCGGGGGCATCCGATAAGGATGCACAGCTGGGCACCCTGAAAGTGCGTCTCGGCCTCGGCTGGGCCAAAGCACATACATTCGTTACAGGACAGACGCCTGCAATGAAATACAACCGTGACTTGATGAAGGCCATCCTGTCCGGCCGTGCAGATATTGCGAAAGCGGTCAATGCGACGGTCATCAGCCTCGATGAAGCACCGGATGGATACCAGGATTTCGACAAGGGCGCAGCGAAGAAATTCGTCATCGATCCGCATGGTTCATTGAAGTAAAAAGCATATCGTTTTGTAAACCCCGCATCCTGGAGGATACGGGGTTTCATTTTCGATGGAGACAGGGCTGATGAACGATTGAATCCCAAAAAAAGCCCCTCCAAGCCGGAGGGGATGATTCGATCATGACGCACTGATCAAGTAGTCGTATATGTTTTCGATGATTTCATCTTCAGCTTCCGGGGTCATCGCTCCCTCAGCTTCAATCTCCTGATTGTCGATGTAGTAATAATCATTTGCCGTGAAATATGTTTCGTCCGCTCCAAGCACCTCTGATAAGATGCCGTCCCCGTCTTCGTCCAGACCGGGATTACCCAGTAAAAAGACTGTTCTGTCGGTATTGTAGATGTTCACGTAGGCGACACCGAGTGCCTCCCGGTCACGCGCCGGGAGCACGCCGTCGTTGTAATCACGGATCTGCAGTGCATCGATGATCACCGCATCACTGTTTCCGTTGATCTCCAGTGCACTTAAATCCGTTGTGTTCCCATCAATTTCCAGCCTGTTGAACTGGATCGTCCCGGTCTCGAATGTTTCCTCCATCTTTCCAATGAATGCATCGCTGTAATATTCAGGGAGAAGGACATCGATGATCATCACTTCATTATTTTGCACCGCTTCATCATGGATGTCGTCCAGGGTTTCCTGATTGAAGGCAATTTCAGCTTCAGGTGCGCTTTCCGCCGCCCCGTCATTAGCAGTTTCTTCCTCATCTCCGGAAGTTTCGTCCGGTCCTTTTTCATCATTTGCCGAAAATTCAGCTGAAGTTTCCGTTTCTTCCATTGAACCTGCCTGTTCGACACTTGGCTGCATGGCAAAATTGACATACAGGCCGCCGGTAAATAAAATTAAAGCAACAACCAATAATATTTTCTTCATGAGGTCCTCCTGGAATGTGTATATATTATTCTGATGTTTCTGTGATATAATATGTAAAATAAAGAAATATCATACTATATTATACACAAAATGATCTTGATTGATAATATATAAGGATGAATATATATGCTTACTATGAATGAATATTATAATATAACAAAACACCATTACATGGAAGCGTCGATGGAGATGCTGGAACATTTCAGGGAAAATGTCATTGAAGTTCACCACATTGGCTCCACAAGTATCAAGGAAGTGAAGGGTTACAACGATATTGACGTCCTTGTCATCCTGAAAACAATCACGGACGTATCCGATCTGGCAGAGATACTGATGGCTGAAGGCTATGAAATTGTAGAAGATTTCAACCGTTATTTCAGTGAGGAGACGATCGCACGCGGCAAATTCGGTGCGTTCAATGTGAATTTCATTTTCACGCCGCGGAATCTCAACAAAAAATCGCAAATACTGTTCTGCAAGAAGGTACTCAAAGAAGATCAGGCGCGTCTCTCGACTTTCCAGACTTTAAAAAAACAATACGATGACGGGGAATTGAATGAAGATCAATATGAAGAAAGGAAGAGACGGTTCTTTTCAGATCTGCTGGACAGTGCTGCAGATTTGAAGAGCGTATGATTTCACCGGCCTCCCTTCCAGTGTCATTCATATACACTATTTTCTTCAACGCCATGGATGGCTCAATTAATTTCAGAAGAGTAGGAGAAATAAATGAGAACTGCGAGGATCATCTACAATCCGACATCAGGTCGGGAAACTTTTAAAAACGAGCTGCCCGATGTCCTGATACGGTTGGAGCAGGGGGGGTACATCGCGAGTGCGCATGCGACGACGCGCGCAGGTGATGCAACGGAAGCGGCACGGACGGCATGTGAACTCGGCTTTGACCTGATCATTGCGGTCGGCGGGGACGGCACGGTCAGCGAAGTGCTGAACGGCATCGCCGATTTCGAGGAACGTCCGCATATCGGCATCATACCGATGGGGACGGTGAATGATTTCGCCTCTGCGCTCTATATACCGACTGATACAAAAGAGGCGGTCGATACGATTGTGGGCGGCCGGGCGATGTTCGTCGACCTCGGCAAGATGAACAACAAGTATTTCATGAATATTGCAGGCGGCGGCAAGATCACTGAAGTGTCGTACGAGGCGCCGAGCAAACTGAAGGCGATCATCGGCCCTTTGGCTTACTACATCAAAGGGATTGAAATACTGCCTCAGATGACGACGACGGATATCAGGATAGAGTATGATGAAAATGTGTTCGAAGGGGAAGTCATGCTGTTTCTGATCGGACTGACCAATTCCATCGGTGGTTTCGACAAGCTTGTGCCGGATGCAAAGTTCAATGACGGCATGTTCTCCCTGCTGATCGTCGAAGATGTGAGCCTCGTCGAACTGGCGCGCATCATGACGATGGCCACGCGGGGAGAACACCTGAAACATGAGAAAGTCCATTACGCGAAAGCGGGTGACATCAGAATATCTTCGTATGATGAAGTGCAGCTGAATCTGGATGGTGAATTCGGCGGGCTTTTGCCTGCGCGTTTCGTCAATTATCAGCAGCACATCGCAATCCGTGTACCGGATAAGTTTTATGAAGAACACATGTATAATGAGTGATGACAACACAGTGGGAATCCGCTGTGTTGTTTAGTCTTTAATCTACAGGAGGTCGACATGAAGCTGACCATTTTTGCAACGTCGGATGTCCATGGGACGATTTACCCCTATAACTACTTTGACCGTAAGCCCCTCCGGCATGGACTGCTGGTTTTAAGAACCTATATTGAACAGTATAAAAAAGAACGCCCGGATGAAATCGTGCTGACGGTGGACAACGGGGACCTGCTCCAGGGGGATGTCTGGAGCGACTACGACGTCGACCACCCGGATGATCCGCTGATCACGGCGCACCTGAACGGGATGTATGACGTGATCGGCCTCGGCAACCATGAATTCAATTTCGGCCTCGATTATCTGGACACCCTCTACAGCAAAGTGGAGACGCCGGTCATCAACTCCAACATCGATTTCCTCGGCTCGCCGCTGAAGGAAAAGATCAGGAAGAATGTGGTATTGGAATATGATGCACCGGACGGCAGGGTCAAGGTCGGTTTCGTCAGCGCGGTGCCGACACAGATCATGAAATGGGACAAACAGAATCTGGAGGGCAAAGTTGAAGTTTCACCGATGCAGGACTCGATCGACCGTGAGGTCGCGGTGCTGAAGGCACAGGGTGCGGACATGGTGATATTGCTGTCGCATTCCGGCATGAGCCGGGCCAAACAGGACCTTGAGAAGTTCGGGGAAAACCAGGCACTGCTCATGACGTTCCTGAAAGATATCGACGGCATCGTCTTCGGCCACACGCATGAAATGTTTCCCCACGATGCCTACGAGATCGATGTCAGCACGCTCGACATCGTCAAAGGCACCGTGAACGGCGTCCCGATGGTCCAGCCTGATGTTTCGGCAAGCCATCTCGGTAAGCTGTCCTTTGATATCGATATGACGGATGGCTTTGAAATCACCGATTCCCGGGCGCAGTTGATCAAAGCGTCACGGATCGAACCGGATGCGCACCTGCTGCAGAAATATGAAGGCCAGCACCAGAAAGTGCTGGAGTATTTGAGCACGGGGCTTGGAAAAATACAAAACCCGTGGCATTCATATTTTTCACGGGTCGCACCTTCATATCCGGTGCAGGCGGTCGCTGAAGCGGTGAAGCAATATACTCATGAAATCAAGGATGAAATCGGACTGCCTGACCTGCCGGTCCTCCCTTTCGCTTCAGCTGTGAAATCGGGGCGGGACGGCCCGGATGACTATACCGTCATCGAGCCGGGGCCGTCCACCTTGAGTGATGCGATCGATTTATATAAACATGCCAACAACTTCATGATCATCAAAGTGGATGGCCGAATTTTAAAGGAATGGCTGGAATGGAGTGCCTCCCAGTTCACTTCACCGGAGCATGACAGCCTGCTCCATCCGAACCGTTCGCGGGGAGGTTTCCCGGGCTACAACTTCGATCTGTTCACCGACCTGGAATATACGATCGATATCAGCAGGCCGCCGAGGTATGCGAGTGCGGCGAAGCAGATCAGCGACTCCGGGAGGATCGTCGCCATGTCGTATCGGGGTAAAGAAATCCAGGCGGATGATGAATTCATCATACCGGCCCACAACTACCGAGTTTCGTATACACCGTTTCTGCGTGAACAGGAAGTCCTGCATGAATCCGACAAATCGATACGGGATCTGGTGATCAAATACATGAAGGGCGCACCCGACTTTGAGCTGAAAAATCCAATCACCGTCATACCTTCAGGGAAATACCATTTCATATCCGCGACGAAAGCGCGTGGATATATCAAGGATGAGCCGATCAGGCACATCAGGGAAATGGGCGACGGTTTCAGTTGGTACGAAATTGAAATGTAAGAGGGATATAGATGATGCAAAGTGTCGTTAAAAATGAGTATTATACAAGTACGGTCGAGGATTATACACATCAGGGGCTCGGCGTGGTGAAAATCGACGGCTACCCGGTCTTCATCCAGGACGTGCTGAAAGATGAAAAGATAGAATTCAAAGTGATCAAGACGAATAAGAAATTCGGCTACGGCAGGATGATCAAAGTCATCGCACCGTCAAAGGAACGCATCATCCCGCCGTGCGAGTACTATTACCAGTGCGGCGGCTGCCAGATCCAGCCGCTCAGCTACACCGAACAGCGAGCCTTCAAAAAAAGCACCGTCGAAGCGAACATCAACCGGCAGGCCGGCCTGGGGGTGGAGATCCACGACACGATCGGCATGGGTGATCCGCTTTATTACCGTAACAAATCCCAGATGCCCGTCCAGAAGGTGGACGGCGAAATCAGGCTCGGTCTCTACAGGCCGAGGAGCCATGACGTGATCGACATCAAACACTGTTACATCCAGAAGGATATCCATAACGACATCATGAATGAAGTGCGGGAACTCCTTAAGACGTTCGAGATCTCCATTTACGATGAACATAAGCATAAGGGTCTGCTGCGCCATCTGATCATCCGTTCGAACCATGATGATTCCGAAGTGCAGGTGGGCTTCATCACCAATGGGCATAAGAACCCGTTCGCGGGCATCATCCAGATCCTCACTGAAAAGTTCCCGATGATCACAAGCGTCGTGCAGAACATCAATAAGGATCAGACGAATGTGATTTACGGCTCGGAGACGAAAGTGCTCTACGGCAATGAGTACGTCACCGACGCGCTGCTCGGCAAGAAGTTCAAGATCCGAACACGCTCGTTCTATCAGGTGAACCATGAACAGACGGAGAAGCTGTATACGGAAGCATTGAAACTTGCGGACTTGAAAGGCGACGAGACGATCATCGACACGTACTGCGGCATCGGCACGATCGGCCAGGTCGCAGCGGACCATGTGAAGAAACTCATCGGCATCGAAGTCGTCGATTCGGCGATCGAGGATGCGAGGGAGAATGCGCAGCTGAACGGCATAGAAAATGCCGAATATCATCTCGGCAAATCGGAAGAAGTGATGAGGCGGCTCGTCGCAGACGGCGTGCAGCCGGATATCGTGTTCGTCGATCCGCCGAGGAAAGGCTGCCACGAAGACTTCCTTCAAAGCCTGATCGACGTATCCCCTGAAAAAATCGTCTATATATCATGCAACCCGAGTACGCTGCAGCGGGACTTGAAGATATTGAGCGGAGAGGGCGGATACGAAGTCAGTCCCGTCACACCCGTCGACCTCTTCCCGCAGACGAACCATGTTGAAGCGGTGACTGTGCTGACGAAACACGAATAGTGGACACCTGAATTCCAGTACACCGACATTAATATGGATGTGAGTTTATAAAAGGAATTAGGTGAAGAATGATGAAAATCATCAATATGTCGGAGCTTGATGAAGCACAGCTGCACCAGGCTGCAGAGATTTTGACGGACACTTTGAACATCGGTTATCCCACTTTCAAGGATGCGATGGAAGAGGTCAGGGAACACCTCGTCCCTGATAACACGCTGCTTGCGGTTGTGGAAGGGGCCGCAGTCATGGGCTGGGGCGGCATCCTTGCACCGGAATATGACGGCAATGTCTTCGAGCTGCATCCTCTTGTTGTAAGGGAGGACCGGCAGGGCGAAGGCATCGGAGGCGCGCTTGTGGAAGCTCTGGAAGGTGCCGCAAGGGAACAGGGGGGTCTCACCATCTGGCTCGGAGCGGATGATGAGAGTGAAGCGGGGGAAACCTCGCTGGCGGGTGTCGATCTGTATGATGACCTGCCGGCAAAACTTGCAGAGTTTGATCCCGGCACGCATCAGTCGGGGTTTTACTTCAAATTGGGTTATAAAATCATCGGCGTACTGCCGGATGCGAATGGACGCGGCAGGCCGGATATATTCTTCGGTAAGAGGTTATAGGAAAAATTTCGGACGGGTCCGAGTGTGCATTTATATCTTTAAGAGACTTTGTTCCATCAACTTCATATTTTTGTAAAGGGATATGCATTGACTTGAGCAGTCCCGCGTTATAATATTGAGGTAAGTGAAAACCATTCTCAATTAGTCAGGCGATGGATTGTAAAGTATTATGGAACCTTTCAGGAGGTAGTGGAAATGAGCTTCATTCAACTGAAAAATATCACTAAGGATTTCAATAGTAAAGGTGCTCCGGCTGTTGATGATCTGCATTTGACCATAGAACGGGGTGAAATCATCACACTGCTTGGGCCAAGCGGGTGTGGTAAGACGACGACCCTGCGGATGGTTGCCGGATTTGAAGAACCTGATTCCGGTTCACTTGAAATAGATGGTTCAACTGTTTTTGATGATCATAAATCCGTGCCCCCGGAAAAGCGTGGGATCGGAATGGTTTTTCAGGATTATACATTATTCCCACATATGACGATTGGAAAGAACGTAGCCTTTGGTCTGTCCAAGTGGAGCCGGCACGACAGGAAACATAGAACGAAAGAAGTTTTGGAGCTGGTGGGTCTTGGTGATTACGCTGACCGGCTTCCGAGTGAATTGTCAGGAGGTCAGCAGCAGCGCGTGGCTCTGGCACGTGCGCTGGCCCCAAAGCCCCATGTGATTTTGATGGATGAGCCTTTCAGTAACCTCGATGCAGGTCTGCGCGAAAAAATGCGGTTCGATGTAGAAAATATATTGAGGCAGGCAAATACAACCGCGATTATCGTCACCCATGACCAAAAGGATGCTTTTTCCATCTCCGATCGTGTAGTGGTGATGAACGAGGGTGTCATTCAGCAGATCGATGCCCCGAGAAGGTTATATCAATGTCCAGCAAACTGTTTCGTAGCGCAATTTGTAGGTAAAACGAATTTGTTGCAAGGCAGGCTTTGTCCGAATTTGATGCATGTGGATACCCATATCGGCCGGGTTTCCCTGCCTGAAAGAAGTGAGCGGTTGCTGGAGGAAGTCCAGATTTCCATCCGTCCGGAAGGCTGCCGCTTAACGGAGCAGGGAAAATACAGCGGGAGAGTCGAAAGGGTGACGTACAGCGGTGATTATCAGGAGCTGGAAATCAGCTTGTCTGAGAATTTATTGGTGGATGAACGGATGACCATTTATGCCCCGGTGGAAAGGTATGTTGAAATCGGTTCCATTGTATCGTTTGAAATCATCCCGCAATTGGTGGCACTTGTAGAGCGTTGATATTTATCGAGAAGAGCCGGCTGCACTTTCAGTGACCACTGCCATAAAAAGAAACGGATGCAACGCGCAGTGTAATTGAGAATGGATATCAACTGTACGGCTTACATAGAATAACTTACAGGAGGACTTAAAAATGAAAAGGTATTTCCAAGGATTATTGTTCATGATCTTGTTCAGTGCATTATTTGTTTTAGCTGCCTGCAGTCCTGAGGAAGCTGAAGGACCAGCGGATGGCTCAGCGGAAGATGAAGCATCGGAGGAATCAGATGAATTGGTCATTTATTCCGCCAGAAATGAACGGTTTGTAGAGGAATTGATCGATAAATTCACAGAGGACACCGGTATTCAGGTCTCAGCATTACACGGAGTGGATCCATTGCAGGTGGAAGCGGAAGCGAATAATGTACAAGCGGACATTTTCATATCCAATGACCTTGGCGCTCTTGGCTATCTGCATGGGGAAGGATATCTGGAAGGTTCCGAACCGGAGGGCATCGATGCGATTCCGGAGCAGTTCCGTTCCGGGGATAATGCATACTTTGCCGTTTCAGCCAGGGCACGGGGATTCATTTACAATAAGGAAATGATATCCGAAGAAGATCTGCCTCATAGCATGGAGGATCTGTTCGATGACGAATGGGCCGACTTGCCGAATGGATATGCCATCACCAGGGGTGGAAACGGCGGAATGATTGGGAATGTCTCTGCCCTAAGACACGAGTGGGGGGATGAGCGTGCATCTGAGTGGATCAATGCCATCCAGGATAATGCAGCGGGCATTTATGAAGGTCACGGTGATATCAGGCGGGCCGTCGGTGCCGGGGAGCATTCTTTTGGACTGGTGAATAATTATTATTACCATCAGCAACTGCTCGAGCCTTCCGATAATGATGTCGGATTCATCTACCCGGATCAGGAAGAAGACGAAATGGGTGCCATTGCGAATGCGGCGGGCATTGGTAATGTCAGCGGCGGACCGAATGATCAGAATGCCATCGTTTTTATTGAATGGCTGCTTGAACCGGAGAACCAAAAGCAATTTGTCGGCGAGTCATTGGAGTTGTTGATCAATTCCGATATAGAAGCGGATTATCCGGAAGAAGTGCAGGAGCATATCGTTGATTTTGAAGATTTGAAAATCCAGGATATGACAATCACCGATCTTGGTGAACATTTTGAAGGTACCAAGGAATTGATCGAAGAATCCGGGCTGGATTTGGAATTAAGATAGGCCCACAATCATTATAGGAGCATCTTTATGAGGGACAAGAAAGAAAAAAAACAGACGAATGAGGGCCGCCATAAGGATGGAAATTTAAGAATGCGGCCTCTTCCAAATCTTTTCAGAAAAGTGTCGCGGCGTGTCCGTGGAGCGAACTCCCCCGGTCCGGTTCTCCTGATTGTCGGTCTCATTGTGGCATTGATCATGACCATACCGATAGTATACGTCATGGTGCAATCATTGTTTGCAGGAACCGACCGCTGGATGCGCTTGCTGGATGAACGTATCCCGGGGTTGCTGTGGAATACGTTGTCCCTTACACTGGTCGTCACCTTTTTGGCAGTGGTCATTGGTGTCGCTTTAGCCTGGTTTGTAGTGAGGACCGATTTACCAGGGGGGAAGGTGTGGCGCTGGCTGCTCGCTTTGCCCCTGGTGGTGCCCCCATATGTAGGCGCGGTTGCTTATATCATCGTCCTCGGCCCGAGTGGCTGGATCAGCAGTCTTTGGGATCGGATTGGAGTGTTCGGGGAATATCAATTTGATATATACAATTTTTGGGGCGTGTCATTCGTACTGGTCATGTTCACCTACCCGTATGTGTATCTCATTGCAAGTGCATCACTAAAAAGGATGAACAGAAACTTTGAAGAAGTGGCCAGGTCACAGAACATGTCAACGAACCGCATATTCTGGACGATAAACCTCCCTTTCCTGCGCCCTGCCATTGGCGCCGGCGCCATCCTGATCGCCTTATATGTATTGTCTGACTTTGGCGCAATAGCAATGATGCGATATGTGACTTTCACTGCTGCGATCTATTTCCAGACTGCAGGCTTTGATACGGAAGCGGCCTCGGTTTTGAGCCTTGTGCTTATCTTAATCACCGTCATCATCTTATGGGTGGAAGGATTTTCTAAAAAGAAAAGTGATTATCACCAGACCTCCAACACATTTAAAGCACCGATCCAGCTTTCTCTAGGTAAATGGAAGCCGCTTGTTGTCCTGTTTGTCCTGAGTGTCTTTACACTTTCGGTGCTGGTCCCGTTTACAGTGCTCATTTACTGGTCCTTCATCGGCATTCAGATGGGTGCGCTTGATTCCAGGTTCTTCGGCTTCGTATGGAACAGCTTCCGTCTGTCGGGAACAGCCGCTTTAATGTGCATGCTGCTGGCGATTCCGGTCGTTTATTTGAAAACACGTTATCCTTCCATCGTATCCAGTTTCATCGACAGGCTCAGCTATGCCGGTTATGCGCTCCCGGGTGTAATTGTGGCCCTTGGGTTTGTTTTTATTTTCAATAACCATTTGCCGGCTTTATATAATACGTTTTTTGTATTGGTTCTTGCTTTCATCGTCCGCTTTCTTCCACAGGCGATGCAGTCGGCGAACGCTTCTTTGAGCCTGGTATCGCCCAGGGTGGATGAAGCGGCAAGGAGTCTTGGCTATCCGCCTTGGAAGGTATTGATCAAAGTCATCATTCCGTCCATACTGCCGGGTGTCCTTGCCGGGGGTGCCCTGGTGTTTGTCAGCTCGATCAAGGAGTTGCCTGCCACACTGATGCTCCGGCCGCCGGGCTTCGATACGCTTGCTGTGAGGGTGTACTTTGAGGCGACCGAAGGGATTTATCATCTGGCTGCACCTGCAGCATTACTGATCATCATCGTATCGGTCCTTCCGCTTCACATTCTGTTGAGGAAGTATTGATGATTGATGAAAAATTGCTCGATGACTTGCAGGTTCGATGGATACACCTGCACTTCAACTCAATGAGGCCAATGTGCCCCTTACGGCAGTCAGGGCAAAAGTACAAGACGACGAATCGGGATAAGAAGTGAGCGGTTCATTGAAGTATCCGCCTGACTCATGTATATTGGCAGTATAACCGAATATGTTTCAGCTGGGGGCAGCCTTTACGGCTTGAGAAGTACCCTTTGAACCTGATCTGGTTAATACCAGCGGAGGGAAGTGGAAATCGCCGATTATTTATGAAAGATCGAATATAAGGGCATGTCCCTCTCCTCCGTTGTGAATATCATCAACAGGAGGAATTTTTTTATGCGTTTTTCAGTAATGTTGCGGGAGAAGACGAAAGACAGCTGGGAGAAGAGTTTGAATCATCCATTCGTAAAGGGGATCGTGAACGGCGACCTGCCGCTTGAGACGTTCAAGAACTATATCATGCAGGATATCTATTATTTGAAACACTACGGCAAAGTCCACGCCTTCGCTGCTGCGCATGCGGATGACTTCGGAGTCTCGGCGAGCCTTTCTGAGAAAGCGAAGAACACGGCACAGGCGGAACTCACGGTCCACAAGGAGCATGCCGGCATATTGAACATCACGGATGAAGAAATGAAGCACTTCAAACCGGCACCGACGGCTTATGCATATACTTCACATCTGTACAGGGCGTCGTTGTCGGGCAGCCTCGCCCAAATTGTGGCAGCGATCCTGCCGTGCTACTGGCTGTATGCGGATATCGGGAGGAAGTATGCAGATGCAGAACCTGAAAGTGAAATTTACCGGAACTGGATACAAATGTATGCAAGCGACTGGTTCCAGGAATCGACGGCGGAGATGATCGATCTGATGGATGATCTGGCAGAGCAGGCGAGTGAAGATGAGAAATCTAAAATCATCGAACAGTTCGTCATCGCCAAGGAATATGAACTCGCGTTCTGGGAGATGTCCTATACGTTCGAGACATGGCTTTCTGAGAAATGACAAATGTTTCAAACCTCCGCCTGAAGGGAATTATGTATAGGTAGAAAGCGTACACATGAACATCTTTTAGAGGAGGCAAATATATGTCTGTAAGAAAAGATATCAATCGCATTGACGGCAGGGAAGATGACATCGGGGTACTGACATTGTACCTGCACACGGACGCAAGCAATCATGATCTGAACAACGGTGAGTGGAAAATCCATCTTAAGAACGAAATCAAGGAATTGAAGAATTATGCGGATAATACAGCACAGGAAGCGGAGAAGAAGGCTTTGAAGAAACTGCTCAAAAAGGTGGAAGACCGCGTCGGTGAACTGCAGAGGGATCTGCAGAAAGGTCTCGTCATCTTCGCATCGGCGGATGAGGACCTGTGGGAAGAGATGATCCTCCAGGTGCCCGTGACGACGACGATGCGCTGGGGTGATGCGCCGGCGGTCCAGCAGCTTCAGGAACTGATTCAGAGGTATCCGGCCACAGCCATCATCGCGCTTCAGCAGCAGGACGTCCGGTTCATCGAAACCGAACTGGGATCGATCAAAGACGAATCCACTTTCAGCTGGGACCTGGAACGTGAAGACTGGCTGGATCACGGCAGTGATTCACCGCCCGGCTCAAGACGGTCCGGTCAGGACCATTTCCAGCAGCGCTTCGAGGAAAATAAAAGCCGTTGGTATAAAAATCTTGCACCGCGCCTCAACAAGATGATCAAAGAGGGCGGGATGGAAGGCGCATACCTTGTCGGCAGCAGCGACACGGTCGGTGATCTGGAACCGCACATGGCATCCTCATATGTGAAGGGCGTACTGAACAAGAACATCGGCATGAAGCCGGCACATGAAATCGTTGAAGAAGTATACGACGAATTGATATAAGAAGTGAAAACAGGCATCCGATCGGATGCCTGTTTCTTTCCTATATCAACCAGGATATGAGTACACCGACCGAAAAGCCGAAAATGGAATGGCCCGCTGTCCAATTGAACCATGATATCCAGTCCTCGTGATCAGGCGGTGCCGGGGTCAGGGCACTCAGGAAATACAGGATGCCGCCGCCGAGTGAAAATACGAAGATGTACGGCCATATGGCATGTTCAAGGTCAAAAGGAATCAGAAGGTAAAACAAGATGACCGCACTCGATATGCATGTCACATAATGAAAAATCAGGCCGGTGATCTTTTTATCCGCCCATTGCTTGAGGCCGGGTATGTAGTCCATATTATAAAGCAGGATGTCTGCTTTGTTGCCTGTGACTATACGGACCAGTTTCATCACTGCAGCTAAAATGACTCCGGAAATTGTGCCGATTAAAATCAGCATCAGGAACGTGTCCATCACATCACTCCACTAAAATTTGATAATATGATCATAACTCTTTACCCCCGGAGAAGCTGCAGGAATCATGAAATGACGAAAATCGAAGATTTTATCTGTCTGAGCGACGGGAGGATTAATACCTTACTTGAACCGGGTATATAATTATGATCATAATAATGGGGGGTCGGAAATAATGGCTAAAAGTGAGAAGAAATTGCTGAATAAAGCATGGAAGGAAACGAAGCAGCTGCAGGACGGGGAGACTTTCCTTTTGAAAGACCTGTTCAAAGGCTACAAATGGAACAGACTGCCTACGGAGACAAGAACTGCGCTCGGCAGGGCATTCATGGAAAAAGCGGCCGGCAAAAAGTCGGTTGAAGTGATGGAGAAAACGTCTTCCAACCAGCAGCAGTACAGAAAAATAAGTTAGACTGGAGATGAGGGGGCCTGCCCCCTTATTTTTAATGAGAAGGCTGGTATTCAAATGAAATTCATCGGAATCGACCTTGCATGGACGTATAAAAATGAAACGGGCATCTGCATACTCGACAGTGACGGACATGTGGAGTATATGGATGCCCAAATCTATACAAATGAAGAAATCATCGAGTTGATAAAGGTACATCGCAATGAACACCTCACCATCGCCATCGATGCGCCGCTGATCGTTAACAATGCCGGCGGTTCGCGGGGCGCCGAGGGCGAAATGATGCGTGCGAAGATCAACGGGCACAGGCTCCGTGCATTCAATGCCAATAGAAATTACTTCAACAAGGTGTTCGGCGGCATCCGCGGAGAGGCGCTGATGCACATGATTCAGGAGGAGTTTCCCGACATGCAGACCGGCTTCAGCCGGACCGCATCCAGCATCGTCGAAACTTTTCCCACCGGCATCGTTGCCGGCCTGTTTCCGGAAATCGCCCCGGTGAAGTATAAACGTAAGCCGAAAATGACGCATGAAGAAACGGTGTCTGAAATGGGGCGTTTACTGGCCGGGTTTGAAAAGCTGGAAACGGGGGAAGAGCTGGTATCGAAACTTGAATCTTCACCGGGTACTGAGGGTGTGACAAAAAGGGAACTGAAGCACTTGGAAGATAAGGTGGATGCATTACTCTGCGCATACGCCATGTTTGCCCTCCACAAAGAGGTTGCCACGGCACAGACATTCGGGACCATCGACAAAGGGTTCATCACCATCCCCGTGAGGGGCCCGGGATCGGAACGGCCATCATCGGGGATGAACTGAAAAATTGTAAAGGTTCTCTAAATGGACACTGATTTATGGTGTTTGTGAAAAACAAAACGTGATAGAATGAACATGAAATCAATAAAAAAGAACTAGGACTCAACTGGAGGTTATTTAATGGAGGAGAAGCAGACATACCGTTCAGGGAATCTGATCATTCTCGGCATTGTTTTATCCATCATCACATACTGGCTGTTTGCCCAGGCATTCCTGAACATCGGGCCGCAGGTGCAGGAGACGTATGCAGGTGCGAGTGCAGGGGTCATCAACCTGTCGATCAGCCTGACATCGCTGATCACCGGCATATTCATGGTGGCGGCAGGCAGTTTTTCCGATAAGCTTGGAAAAGTGAAGATCACCTATATCGGTATCATACTCAGTATCATCGGCTCATTGCTGATCATCATCACATCGATGCCGTCGCTGTTGATCATCGGCCGTATCGTGCAGGGCTTCTCGGCTGCGATGCTGATGCCCGCAACAATTTCCATCATCAACACTTTATTCACCGGTGATAAGAGGAGAAGCGCACTCAGCTACTGGTCGATCGGTGCATTCGGTGGTACCGGGTTTGCGTCGCTGTTTGCCGGGACGGTGGCCACTTTCATCAACTGGCAGTGGATTTTCATCATTTCCATCATACTGTCGGTGATTGCACTGTATTTACTTAAAGATCTGAAGGAAGTGCGCACTTCAGTCAAGGATACGTCGCGTTTCGACTATGTGGGCCTGCTCATCTTCATCATCGTCATGAGTGCGCTCAGCATCTTCATCACACAGGGTGAGGAGCTCGGCTGGACGAGTGGTATTTCAATCACACTGGTCCTCGTGACGATCATCGGTTCCATCACTTTCTATCTTGTGGAGCGGCGCATCAACCAGCCGTTCATCGATTTCTCCATATTTTCGAATAAGGCGTATATCGGAACGGTGACCGCGAACTTCCTGATGAACACGACAGTGGGGTCGATTGCCTTATTCAACATCTACACGCAGCAGGAACTTGGCCTGACACCGTTCATGTCCGGCCTCATGACACTGCCTTATGTCGTGCTGATACTCTTCACGATCCGCGTCGGTGAGAAAAGTATCAAAAAATACGGTGCGAAACGCGCCATCGTCGTCTCGCCGCTCATACTGGGCGTCGGTGTGCTCCTGTTGGCACTGACATTCCTCGGCGATACCGCGTACCTCATCAGCGCTTTGGCCGGATTTGCATTGTTCGGCATCGGCATCGGATTCTTTGCGACGCCGGCGCTCGATACGGCAGTGTCCACGACACCGCCTGAAAAAGTCGGTGTGGCATCCGCGATATTCAAGATGGCGTCCACACTGGGTGCAGCATTCGGTCTAGCGATAATCATCTCGCTCTACACGGCACTTGGCAGCGTGATGGCCATGTCCACGGCAGCACTGCTTGCATTCGGTCTGAACGTCCTTGCAATCGTCGTCGCTTTCCTGTGTGCGAAATTCGTCATACCCGACCGCGCGGTCGAGTAAAATGGCAAAGCCCTTCCTTCCCGGAAGGGTTTTTTTATGGCTGAAAATAAAACGGCGTGCTACACTGTTCTACACTCAACAGCTGAAACAGAGAGGAAAAAACATGACACGACAATACACATCAATTTTAAAAAACAGGACATTCATGCTGCTGCTCATTGCAGGCATATTTTCAGTGACCGGCTTCAGCATGTTCCTGACCACCACATCCTGGTATGTCATCAGGACACTCGGCATGCCCGAGATGCTCGGTCTCGTACTGATTGCCGTGACCGTGCCGAGACTGGTGATGATGATTTACGGCGGGGTGCTTGCCGATAACTACAAGAAATCGACGATCATGTTCGGCACGAATATTTTCCAGGCGGCGCTGCTCGTCCTCATCACCATCTTCATAGGCCTGGATTTCATGACACTCGGCTGGTTCCTTGTGCTTGCGGGGTTGTTTGGAACGGTCGATGCCTTTTTCGGGCCGGCGAGTACATCGATGATCCCGAAGGTCGTGGAACGGGCGCAGCTCCAGAAGGCCAATGCCTATTTCCAGGGCGTGGATCAGATTTCGTTCCTGCTCGGTCCGGTGCTTGCAGGTCTCATCATGGAATTCGGTTCGGTGACGATGAGCTTCATGGTCGCAGCCATACTCGTCACTCTGTCGGCAGTCTTCGTATTTCCGCCGCTGATCAGGGAAGGTCCGGTGGAGAACACGGTCAAGCAGTCCCCGCTTCAGAACTTCATCGAAGGCTTCAATTATGTCAAAGGCTCCAATTTCCTCATGGTGGGCATCATCGTGCTTGTGACTTTGAACTTCTTCGTCTTCGGCACACTGCACATCGCGGTGCCGTTCCTTACTGACCTGTACGGCGGCACGCCGATCAACTTGAGCATCATGGAAATGAGCCTCTCTTTCGGCATGCTCATCGGCATGATCGTGCTCGGCAACCAGTACATCAAAAGGAAGGGGCGGACGGCGGTCTACGGGCTGCTTGTGACGCTCATCATCTATATCGTCTTCAGCTTCATCGAAAGCCTGAGCATACTGCCGATCCTGCTGTTCTTCATCGGCCTTGCGATGTCGTTCGTCTTCATCCCGTTTTTCACAGCGACCCAGCAGATCACCGAAAACAGGATGATGGGACGGGTGATGAGCCTGATTTTCCTCGCGATGAATGGCTTCGATCCCCTTGCCTATGCAATCGTCGGCATCATGACGGCAGCCGGCATCTCCATCCAGCTGGTGCTCCTCGGTTTCGGTTTGATCGGGCTCGTCATCACGATGGTGATTTTATGGAAAGCGAAAGGCTTCCAGAGACTTGAAACCTGATGGGCAAAAATAAAGAGCGCCGTTAGAGCCATCAAATCCTGAATCAGTTATAATGGGGTCAACATGGCTTTAGGGAGGAACAGGATGAATTCGATTACGTTGATGGATGCATATGCGATTGAAAATCTTCGGAGCTACGGCTACACCAATGAAGAGATTCTGTCGAAAGTGCGCGCGAAGGATATTGATGAATTTAAGAAAGTGAAGGAAAACCTGGATTTCACTCTGCTGATCGATATGGAGGAATCCGTGGGCCTGGACACATTGCTCGAAGACGGCTACCAGGTCAAGTTTTTGACTTTCAATGGACTGAAAAATCTGATTAAATTGAAGTTCGGGCATATTGCCGAAGAAGATTACCGGGTCGAAGGGTTCACTTTATCGGGCCTCGGGCTGGACGAAGACCAGGCAGCTGAACTCGGCAATGCATTGTCGCCGAACTGGCAGATGACCGAAGAGGACGACGGCTTTAAAATACAGCCGGTAAAATAATGGATTTCAGGAGGTTTATTTCATGAAGGCAGTCTATCATCAAGGTGAACAGAGTTTAAAAGGCGTGAAATATGGTGAAGTTGAAATTGACGGGCTGGGGGATAAGGACGTTAAAGTGAAGCTGAAGGCGGCGGGCCTCAACCACCGCGATCTCTTCATCCCGGGCCGTCATGATGAGAATGATCCGGCACTTGTGCTCGGCTCGGATGGTGCGGGCATCATCGAGGCAGTCGGCAGCGGCGTCGAAAACGTCAAAGTGGGGGATGAAGTGATCATCAACCCGGCCCTTGGATGGAAGGAAAATGATGCGGCTCCGCCGGAAGGTTTTGAAATCGTAGGCTTCCCCTTCAACGGCACTTTCTCAGAATACATCGTGCTGCCGGGGGAAAACGTTATGCCGAAGCCCGGTCATTTGAACTGGGAGGAAGCAGGCGTATTGGCACTGTCGGCGATGACGGCCTACAGGGCTTTATTCACAAGGGCGAAAGTGGAAAGCGGCATGACGGTACTGATTCCGGGTGCCACGGGCGGCGCCGGGACATTCCTGCTGCAGTTCGCGAAAGCGGCCGGGGCGACAGTCTATGTAACGTCACGTTCTGAAGAGAAGCGTGAAGCGGCGCTCGAACTCGGCGCGGATCAGGCGATCGACAGCGAGACTGATTGGGATGAAGCGCTGGATGGTGAGAAGGTCGATGTCGTGATCGAGAGTGTCGGCGCGGTGACGTTCAACAAATCCGTCGACCAGCTGAAGAAAGGCGGCACACTCGTTGCATTCGGCGCCTCCGCAGGAGACACCGTCGACTTCAACCTCCGCAAATTCTTCTACGGGCAGTACAATCTGCTCGGCTCGACGATGGCGAGCACCGAAGAGCTTGAAGAAATGCTGGAATTCATCGAGAAGCATGACATCAATCCCGTGATGGATAAAAGTTATCCGCTGGAGGAGTTTGAAGCGGCGTTCGAGAGATTGGACAAAGCCGGCATGATGGGTAAGATTGCGTTTACGATGTAATTATGGAATAAAGACAGGCGGCTGCACCCTAATATGGGACCAGCCGCCTGTTTTTCGTTGTCCCTGCTCATTCGTGATGATATTCCGTCCTGAATGAGCAGAATTTCATTGTCCCTGCTCATTCGTGATGATAT
>NZ_FRCF01000019.1 GCF_900142805.1 Lacicoccus alkaliphilus DSM 16010
CCTTCAGCCAATTCAGAATCTTATCCTGATAAGGATCCAGTTTGCGTTTTCTTGTTTTCAATACGTCCACCCACCTGCACGCCTCTTCATAATCCATTTCCAGATATTCATAGACCGTCGTTCTCGACAGGTTACATTTTCTTGCGATGGCGGATACATTAAAGCCCTGCTTTTTCAATTGATGCACGTCTACAATCACTTCTAACTTCGACACCTTTCTAATCCTCCAATACACCAGTTGTCTGTACTTTCCTAGTGTAACTGACGGAAGAATGTATTTGGGAAAAGTGTTCAGTTCCATCAAGCAAGAACTGTTCAGTTTAGTTTAGCAGTCACAGCATGGCGGTGCCATCGTCAATATCTCTTCTCTGAACGCACATGTTCCGATGTTCTATGGAGCAGCATACGCCTCAGCTAAAGCTGGGGTCGAAATGTTTACCAAAAACGCAGCTCTCGAATTTGCAGATCATAAAATTAGGGTGAATGCCATACTGCCTGGTCTTGTGGAAACACCGCTGACTGGTGGATTCTTCGAGAATGAAGAGTTGAATAAAGCATTTATGGAACGCATACCCGAGAAAAGAGCCGCGACCCCAGCAGAGATTGCGAGTCCTTCACTGTTTCTCATTTCAGATGATGCTTCGTATATTAATGGTACAAGTCTCGTTGTTGATGGTGACTGGGAAATCACCGGATATCCGGATTTGAGTAAGTATATGTAAAGTAAAATAATGAGTAAAAATGTAGTTAATTGCCCTCTTGAATTTATAGGAGGGCATTTAACGTATAATAAATGAAGACGATTTCCTCATTAATTTTAGCTATGGTTATTGAGTGGTGACCCAATTATCGTCTACAAGAAGCCTAGTTTCCGTAAAAGATTTGAGTTATTAGAAGATACGTAAGAAGATACATCAAATGCAGTGGGTAGAAAGAGAGTAGATTAAAATATGAAAATAGAAAAAATAAAAATAGAAAATTTCAGAAGCCTAAACTCTATAGATTTTTTACTAGATAATTTTTTAGTTATTTTTGGAAAGAACAACGAAGGAAAATCAAACGTATTAAGAGCTATAAAAAGATTTGATGAAATTCTTGAATACTCAATCGATAGAGAAAATCGTTATAGTAAAACAAAGGGTGTAAGATTGAATTTCCTTTATCCTCGTTATGATAAGGTAAATAATATTGAGAACGATATTCCTGTAGAGATTATGCAACTTCACACTACTAAAAAGACTACAAATATTATCGTGGGTTTTTTACTTAATGATTCAGAAGTAAATACTTTAAATGGTTTGTTAACCTCTACTTCAAAAGCAACAAAAAAAATAGAAGTAGCAGTTTCTTATTCAAGAGATTTAGATTGTAAAATAGCAGTAAAATTAAAAGAAAACGGCAGATCTTTATCAGTTTTAAAAAATGTTTTTATAACGCTGAATTTTATCAGAGAAAATTTTACAATCAATTATATTCCTTCTGTAAGAACTGAAGAAGATGCCATGAGAATAATTGAGAATATTATTGACGATAGACTTAAAGACTTAAAAGATAACGAAGAATTCCACGAAGCTTTAGAAAAAATCAACGATTTACAATCAAGTCTCTTAAATGAGCTTGCTGATCAAATAGAACCCGATTTGAAGAGTTATTTACCCAACATAAGAAGTGTAGACATTGTATCCTCGACCCAGAACCTTTTTAGAGTAATGAGGAGAAATATTGATATACGAATAAATGATGGAAAAAACACTAGCTTAGTAGACAAAGGGGACGGAATAAAAAGTTTGGTGGCTTTATCACTATTTCAAAGGAAAAATGAAAAAAGTGGTTTATTAATGATAGATGAGCCTGAAGCTCATTTACATTCTGGTGCTATTAATGAAATAAGGAATAGAATTATTAGCGATATTGAAGACAGGCAAATCCTTATATCTTCACACCATCAAATTTTTGTGGATAGAAATCATTTTGACCATAATGCGATCTTATCTTCCGGAAGAATGCATAAAGCAAAAGATATTAGAATGATCCGCGAAGAATTAGGTATTAAGCTTAGTGAAAATTTATTAAATGCCGAATTAGTTATTTTAGTGGAAGGTGAAACCGATAAACAATTCTTCACCAAAATTCTCGAATTAAAAAATAAAAAGTATATAAAACTACTAGATGAAAATCGAGTTATTATCGATTCTCTACAAGGTACCCCTAATTTAATCAACAAATTATCATTCTATAATTCAGGCTTATGTAAAATAATCTGCATCTTAGATAATGATGTTGCCACTGAGAGAGTGGTTGATGAAGTTCAAGAAAAAAATATATCTAGTAACTCAATTTATACTATACCTAAATTAGAGAAAGATGAAGCTGAATTAGAAGATTTGTATGAAGATACATATATATTTTCAATTGTAGACAAGTTTTTTAATTTAAAGGGAAGTATTCACAGAAGTAATGTTGGAGTTAAAATGAAATTTACAAATAAGCTTAGCAAAATTTTAGATACTTATGGGAAAAACTTAAAGAATAAAGATGAGAATGCGTTTAAATGGTATCTTATAAATGATATCAAAACCTTAGATGAAGATACTTTCTTATCTAAGTCATCTAAAGATTTTCTAGATCCTATAATTTCAGAGATAGATTCTTTATTGAGAGGAAAATAGTGATGACATTTCTACAAAAATCCATTTATTAGTAGAAGTAAATCTGCTTACAGATGTTCATTTAATAATAAGACCTTTATACTTTAATAGAACCCTAAATACCAGAGAGCCTCGAATCTGATTTTTTTAAAAATTTTATTGACTAGTTAATTTTGAAATTTTGTGCACATAATAACAAAATTATAGAGACGCTTCTCCTAAATTATTGCTATATTTAACTTCATTTGTCCTACATATCTAAAAAATGGATAACCTTGAGGGGCTGAAGAGATTGGATAATTTAACCAAAGAACAAAGACAAAAGAATATGAAAGCAATTAAATCTATATCAAAGATTGAGAATATAGTAGCTAGTAAATTATGGAAAGAAGGTTACAGATTTAGAAGAAATTCCAAAAGTTTATATGGTAAACCAGATATATCTATTAAAAAATACAAGGTAGTTATATTCATTGATTCGTGTTTCTGGCATCTCTGTCCCCTTCATGGGAATATTCCGAAAACCAATAAAGAATACTGGGAACCTAAACTTTACCGGAATAAAAAGAGAGATTATGAAGTAAATAAGTATTTTACTGAAAAAGGCTGGAATATAAGGAGAATATGGGAACATGAAGTTAAAGAAGATATAGACAAAGTGATTGATGATTTAAGCTTATTTATAGAAAGCGCGAAAAAAAACACATAAAGTGCGCTTTCTATATTATCAATGAATGTTATGACTTAGAATCTTTTTTAAAATAAAATTATTAAATCATATATATTGGATCATTTAGTAGTACTACTCCTCCTCTAATAAATGCGGTCTTAGAGTAGGCATCCTGCTTCCACTCTCTCTTATCTTATCTTCAATTTCTATCTTCCAATTTTCGAATGCATAAGTATCAGCTAACTCAATTTTAAAATTTGTGTTATCTAACTTTGTTAATTTCAAAGAATCTACACCAAGCTTCATTAAGTGTTCCATAGTCAATAACTCTCTTGGTTGTAAACCTAGTACATCATGCAAAATCCATTTTCCCAATATCTTCTGAGGATTGGTTTGCAAACTTTTACCACTATCTTGAGTGACAATAGCTTTGAATTTTCTGTCATCTGGTAAATGTAAAGTAAATGATGATGCAATATTTCTTTCTCTTCTATCTAATGCATCGAAGCCAAAAAATTTCGGGAAAGTATGATGGATCCACTTAGGTATTGGAATGTAAGCCTCATACTCTGGACGCAAAATATTACTCCCTTTATTTTTTGGCGCTGCGTTCCATGCATTAAAACCTGATTTTTCTTCTACTTTCATTTGAACATCTGAATAGAGGGGTAAGTAAATTGTATCTTGGACTTCTTCCTGGGCTTGGACTGGTAGTTCAATCATTTTTAATAGCTCAAAAGGATCATCGAATTGTATAATAGGAATTTTTTCTAAAACTTTATCGGGAGAAGCTTCGAATTCTTTAAGTAATACACTCTTACTTGCATAATACTTATAAGTATTCAAACCATCGGAAAAGACATACGTTTTACTAGTTTGACTTAATAGTTTCAAAGAATCTAGTTGGATTAAATCATAATTTGTTTCAACTACATTCATCTGATTATTATCTCTTGTAATATTATGATAAATTTCATGATTTGTATTATATTGGCGTTTATCAAGTTTAATTCTTTCATTTCTTAATTCAGATATTTTATATATCAGTTCATCATATTCTTTCTCTTCTATAAGTGGTGAAAATTCTATTGGAGCAACTTTATTAAACTCAGCAACTTTTTGATATGTTAAATCTCTAGTATGAATCCATGTTTTTAAACCAATGCCTACCCGTTCATCTTCAAATTTTGCAACGGCGTCGAAAGCTGAATCTCTGCGCGTTAAATCTTCAACATCAAAAATTTTGGCAAACAATTGCTCATGGTTTCTATAGTATAAATAAGGTTTATTAGCGTTTGCTCCTTCTGTGATATCTTTAAAGAGGCCTGAAATAGCACCAAATATTTTTAAATATTCAATATAAACTTCACGATCATTTACATCAAATTTTTTCCATAATGATTTAATAAGATCACCAGCTTTTCTTAAATAACTAAATAACTAAATTTAAAAGGAAGGGACATTTAAATAACTATTATCTTCTAATATTAATTTTTTTATTGTACATTTTCTTTGCAATTTTATGTAAATCATCCATTGGAGAGCTTTGCAATACTGCTATAATGTCTTTCCTCTCCAATAGCTCTCCAGCTTCATTAAGACAATTTTTATCTCTAGCTTCTTTAATAACTTTTGGTATGCTGTAATGTTTAACATATTGAAAAACGATCCATTGTTTGATTTCCTTCACTTCATAATCCTCTGTTATTTTAATGAATTCATCTAATTCGTCCCTTAAAGAAATAGCTTGTTGAAGACTCATAACTTTCTTCATTCACATTTTCTCACTTTACATTATATTTTATTTAACTTTATTTTATAAATAAATTCTTTAGGTGATATTTTAAATATGACTCAGTTACCGAATCAAAACTAAATTTTTTACCTGGAGTAATATTAACTGCTACTACTTGGTCCTCGGTAAGTCTTGAAGATGTTAATAATTCATTATTCTCATTAAAACTTATCAGACCTCTGTCAAACAGAGCGTCATGATTATTACATAATGGTAAGCCATTATATTTATCAAGACGCTCTTTATCTGATGACTTTCTCCATGGTTTAATATGACTTGCGACTAATAATTCTTCTTGATCAATATCACATATAAGGCATTTTTTGCCGAAATGATTCAAAACTTCTTTTCTAAAGATTGATTGCATCAGTCTTACTTTAGTTAGATATTTAGCTTCTGTGATTCTATACTTTTCAACTTCTTTTTCTTCTTTTAATATATCTCCACTCCCTATATTACTTAAAAAGGGTTCTACAATTATATATTCGTTAAAGAATGAGGTTATTTCGCCTAATCCTAAAATCCTATATCCTGCTGCTTCCTTCAGGACAATACCTATCGGAATTTCATCAATATAATTTTTATATAAAGCATTTCTATCTCTTTCTTTCTGACCATCTGCAATATCATTAGGCAAAAAGTATTTAATTATGAAGCCATTTTCACTATAGCTAACCTTATTATAATAATTTTCACTCGTACTATCTATTTTTATGGAATATGCTAGATCATAACTAGCAGGTACGTATACTCCTCTTTGCCTACTTAATAAGTGATGAGTAGCAGAAACATATTTATCTGGTGTTGCGTTAGTAAATACACCTACAAATTTAGTAAATTCCTTCCCTCTCAACTCACTAAATTTATTTAGTATTTGAAAATGGATTTTTAAACTTTTATTCATAATTTTCGGCTCTTTCAATAATTTTACTTATAGTAGTATCAAAATTAAGAGCATACTTATATAAAGTTTCCAGAGTGGGGGTCGATTTCCCATTTTCTATAGAAGTGAGAGCGTTTAAAGATATGCTTAAAATTGAAGCCATTGCTTTTCTTGTTAAATTATATTCGATTCTAAAATGATACAAAATTATACTTAAATTAGATTTTAATTTAGAATTTGAAAAACTTTCCATTTCATCACCTGAATTGATCTTATCAATTCAAATATTTACAAACTATATTCTTAAAATAAATGACAAGCTTACATGTGTTTATTCCATTTTTTTCTATATAATATTTCTTTATTATATAGAAATGTGCTATAATAACTTGCAACCATTTAAGAAAATTTTGGGGAGGAGATTTTTATGACTTCCGTAGCAAGTTTATTCGCAGGAATTGGCGGCATAGAATTAGGATTCAAACAAGCAGGAGCTGAGATAATTTGGGCTAATGAATTTGATAAATATGCTGCGGTCACTTATCGAGAAAACTTTGATCATCCTCTTATAGTAGAAGATATTACAAAGCTTTCTGAGTTTGAAATGCCTAATGCAGACATAATCACTGCAGGTTGGCCATGTGTAGCCTTTAGTGTGGCTGGAAACAGACATGGCATGAAATATAAATGCCTCTCTTGTACCACTACACACTTTGTGGAATATGAAGACTATATTCTTGGTCCGACTTGTCCTTCCTGCGGCGCCTCTACTGAACCTATTGACCCACGAGGGACTCTTTTTTATGATGTCATTAGATTTATTCGTGAAAAACAACCAAGAGCTATATTTTTAGAGAACGTTAAAAACTTAAGAGGACATGATAAAGGACATACATTTAAAGTTATTGAAGAGATGTTAAAGGCAAGCGGTTATTATTTTAAAAGTAAAATTATGAATACAATGGATTATGGAAATATTCCTCAAAACAGAGAAAGAATTTATATTGTTGGGTTTAAATCTCAAGAGGAGATTGATGAGTTTGAGTTTCCTGAGCCTATACCTTTGACCAGAACAATACATGACTTACTAGATACTAAAGAAAAACAAGATGATAAGTATTATTATAAAGATAATAGTCAGTATTATAATATGTTGAAAGAAGCCGTCAAAAGAACCGACACTGTTTATCAACTTAGAAGAGTATACGTTAGAGAAAACCAAAGTAATGTTTGTCCTACTTTAACTGCTAATATGGGAACAGGTGGACATAATGTTCCTATAATAAAAGATCCATGGGGTATTAGAAAAATGACACCTTGGGAGACTTTAAAGTTTCAAGGCTATCCCGAAGAACCGTCATTTATAATTCCAAAGAACATGGCTAATTCACATATCTATAAACAAGTAGGAAACTCTGTAAGTGTTCCAGTAGTAAGAAGAATAGCAGAAAAAGTATTAGGAGTTATTAATTCAAAAAAGAAAGCCACTATAAAATAAAAAATAGTACCGAAAATATATTTTCGGTACTATTTTTTTATTTTAAGTATTATAAGGATATATTTTTTTTATTAAGATGCTACTTGTCTTTTAGACTGGCAATCACAATATAAGGACCTTGTTTAATTACGAATTTTTTCTCAATTAAACATTTTAAAGTTTTAATCGCCATATATCCTGTAATCTCATAAGAATATTTTTCATCTTAAGTTACTTTTCTAATTTATCTCGGATTATCTTAATAGGTAACTTAACAGAGTAAAATATTTTATATGATTTCAATATGTCGATTACTCTTCCTTTTACTCTAATAAAAATGAAGTACTCATATGTTTTGCTCATATACCCTAAATCAGGCTTAGACAAAAATTATAATATAATTCTTCATTTCACTGTAAAAGGCAATTCAGTTAATTTTTCAATAAAAGTATCTGCAAATATTTGACCAAATTTTCGTTTTGCTTCTCCGCCACTGCTTGTTACTCTATGATAAACTTCTTCGAAATCAAATAAGAATTAAGAACTTTAAATTTTTTCTATTTCAAAACTACTAGGACCTGTGAAAGTGACTCTGACATGATCTCCAATTTGAGCGTTCACATGAGAAAACCATCTACCGAACAGGCTTAAATCTTCATTACCTTGGAATTGTTTAGCGTATATATCTCCTGCTCTACTTGAACCTGAAGCTTTTACGGATTCTTGTAAAAGATAACCATCTTGTGAGGTGCATTCATAAATGTTGCTGACAGATGAATGGTTTCCGTTATATATACTATAATCTACTGCTTTTTGTCTTGGTATTGGTAAATATCCTTCACCAGGAATTCTACTTCGTGTATCTGTATGTCTATACACTCCCCATTCTAAGTGAGCTTGCTTTAATTCAATAATGTAACTATCTCCATTGCTTGGCATAGATTTCTCCTCATTTCTTAAAAATAATTTGAGATATAATAATTACCTATAAATCTTTTTTGAAATAAAACATATTTTCTATATTTTACCATAACTCTCTGGGCTTTTCAGGATATCATTGTCTTTCCTGCCATTTATCTGTTACCCTAAAAGTGTCTATTGTTACTTTCAAAGAACAAACAGCGGGGCAGTAAAAATCCATGGGAGGTATATGAATGGCCACCAGGGAAACAGGAAATGCAAAGCACAGGATCAACTATGTAGGCATCTGCATTGTTACAGGCACGGCTTTTGGCATCTCACTCGGCGGCATGTTCGACAGTACGATACTCGGCATGGTGACGGGTTCCGGACTCGGCACTGTAGTCGGCTATCTCTACAACAGTAAAAACTGACTTCCACGTCGAAAAGTGCAGGCCTCGCAATGGTCCGCACTTTTTTTCGTTTTAGAACAGGATTATGAACCCTGCTTATCCCTCACCGTCCTGAATCCCATGTTCCCGGTCGAACTGTCCACCGTGTTGGATGATCTCGCTGCGACCCTGTAGCGGTTACAGTAGGAGTGGTGGCAGAGATATGAGCCGCCGCGTATACCCTTCGCCTGCCGGGTCTCGTCAAACCAGTTGCCGCACCACTCCCATACGTTGCCCGACATGTTATAGAGGCCGTAGCCGTTCGGCTCGTAAGCATCGATGGGGGCGGTGCCGATGTAGCCGTCGGCTTTTGTATTGTTCAGAGGGAATTCACCCTGCCAGATGTTGCACATATGCCTGCCCGGTTCGAGTTCATCACCCCAGGGGAACCGCTTCTGTTCAAGTCCGCCGCGTGCGGCATACTCCCACTCCGCTTCTGTCGGCAGCCGCTTGCCAGCCCATCTGGCATAAGCTTCCGCATCATTCCACGACACATGGACGACCGGGTGGTCCATAATGTTTTCAATACTGGATGACGGTCCGTGCGGGTGTTTCCATGAAGCGCCTTCCACCGCAAGCCACCACGGGGTGTTCGGCAGCTGCCCTTTCACGTGTCGGTCATCTACTTCCGCAAGCAGCATATGGAACACGAACGACCATCCGAACCGCTCGGCATCAGTCTTGTAACCCGTCTCATCGATGAACGCCTTGAATTTCCGGTTGCTCACCTGGTACTTGTCGATGTAAAAACCGTCGACTGTGACTTTCCTTACAGGGCCTTCATTGTCCTTCTGGTTCGCATCCGCGTCCTCTGAGCCCATCAGGAAAGTGCCGTCCGGGATAAACGCCATGTCTTCAGTATCCTGGTTTTCTTTATCTTTGATTTCCTGTGTCTGCCTGATTTCACCCGTACCCCTCGACGGGGCGCAACAGCTTTTATTTTCCTTCATGCTTCTCCTCCTCACCCTTTATAAGGGGTTCCGCTTCATAAGATTTCGGGGTTCCTTTATAATCGATGATAACAGAAAATATCAAAAATTTAAGGAGTGTGGACATGTCTGATAAGAAACCGAACATTGTATTGATTTTCGCGGATGATCTCGGGTATGGGGACGTCTCCTGTTTCAATGAAAATTCAAAAGTGAAGACGAAGCACCTGGAAGGTCTGGCCAAAGCCGGGATGATCTTCACGAATACACATGCAACTTCCGCCCTGTGCACGCCGTCCCGCTACGGACTCCTCACCGGGCGCTACAACTGGCGCTCGAAACTGAAGAGCTACGTGCTGCCGGGCGACTCAATGCCTTTGATCGAAGAGGACCGCCGGACGCTTGCGCATATGTTGAAAGACGCGGGCTATCAGACCGCAGCCATCGGGAAATGGCACTTGGGACTCGGCTGGCAGCTGACGGATGCGCCGGATTTTGAGAAATACGGCCTCGACCCTGAGGATTTCCCGCGCATGGAAAAGCGCCACGGCCGTGACGGTGTATTCGATGTCCGGGCGGGGCTTGCGGATTTCGAAGGGCTGGACATCGACTACTCCAAACCGATCACCTTCGGCCCGAACGAGCTCGGGTTCGACTATTTCTTCGGCACACCGGCATCCCTCGACCAGCCGCCGTTCGTCTATATTGAAAACGACCGTGTAACGGCGGAACCGGACGGCACGACCGGCGTGTCGAACCTCGACCGCCTCGGACCGGATCATCAGACGAAATGGCAGAACGGCGTCATCGCACCGGACTTCGTCCACGAGGAAGTACCGGACGTCATGCAGGAAAAGGCGCTCGAGACGATCGATAAGTTCACGGAGGGTGATGATCCATTCTTCCTCTACTATCCGAACCACCTCGTCCACGGGCCTTTATTGCCGAATAAAGCGTTCAAAGGCAAATCCGGCATCGGCCTGTACGGTGACTTCATCCTGCAGCTCGACCATTATGTCGGGGAGATCATCGATAAGCTGAAAGAAAAGGATATATTCGACGACACGATCTTCATCTTCACAAGCGACAACGGGGCTTCGGGTGTAGCCGGCTTTGAGGCGCTGCATGCCAAGGGCCACTACCCGAACCATATTTTCAAGGGCGCGAAGGGTGATATATGGGAAGGCGGCCACAGGGAGCCGACGATCGTTTCTTACCCGCCCGCCATCGAGGCCGGAGGGATTTCGAACCACCTGATCAGCTTATCCGACCTGTACCGCACGATCGCCGAACTGATCGATGCGGATGTGCCGGATGATGCGGCGGAGGACTCCTATTCCCTCTCGCCGATATTCGAAGGCTGGACGGAGGAGGTCCGGGAAGATGTCGTCCACTCTTCGGCCAACGGCGGGCTCGCCATACGCCGCGGGAAATGGAAGCTCGACCTCGTTGAAGCAGGCGGCGGGATGATGGTGACGCAGAAGCAGATGGAGCGCGGCGAACAGCCGTCCTTCAAACCGACCGAGCTGTACGACCTGGAAGCGGACATCCGGGAGCAGCACAACCTGATCGATGAACATCCGGATCTCATTGAAGATATGGTCGCTTCGCTTGCGGAGTACGTCCGCCTCGGCCGCTCGACGCCGGGTGAACCGCAGGAGAATGAGGACGGCAACGACTGGCCGCAATTCGGATGGATCGAGGAGTACAGGCAGTACGTCGATCAATTCCAGTACGACTGATCATCAGGCAAACAAATAAGATGAAATATACAAAGCCCTGCAGTATAATACAATTAAATAAAATAGTTCTCTTATTAAGAGTGAGTGAAGGGACTTGGCCCTGTGAAACTCCGGCAACAGCTTGTAAAAGCGATGTGCCAAATCCAACAGTTTCTTTAAACTGGATGATAAGAAGTCGTGTTGAAGCTCTTCTTAATTCAGGAAGAGCTATTTTATTTGAAAAAATAAAAAGGTGGGAATCAAATGAAAAACGTACACGAACTATTTTCAGAATTGGACGATTGGAAAGCATACAAGCCGGCCAGCATGATGAGCAGCATAGCGAAGTCGAATCATATCAGCAGGTTGGAGCGGGAAATCAAAAAACGCATCGACATTGAAGATTACAAAGATTATATATTATCCAAAGAAGGAAACCGGTCACTGGAGCGTTGAGGGAAAGTTGGTGAGCCGTTTTCAATCTGCCCGCACAGGGACCTTTGTTGCTTCAAGGCTTTTTCCCGGCTCCTTTTTTATATTTTTACAGAGAGATTTCTGTTATAATTTAAGTGAATATTCTGTCATATAGGGTGGCGGCTGGTCGGCACGTCGCCTGGTGCAATGGAAATTAAAACTGAATGGAATGGATCTGATAATATGTGGCTGCTCGTCATCATCGTCACCGCCATACTGGCCGGCGTCATCAGCGATTATTTGAAGCACCAGAGGAAGATGGAGAAATTGAAGCTCGATCATGTCGATAAGGAAATTGAGCTGGAGCGGCTGAAGCAGGAAAACTACCTGCTTGAAAATGAAGAGATGCGCACCGTATTGGACCGCATCAAAGCGGACAATAAACGCCTCGCGACGGAGAAGGACAGCAAATGGCTGATCCAGGAGACACGTGAAAAGCAGCTCGGGGAACGGGAGGGCTAACCTCTCTTCTGCAGTTTATTCATCCCCGGAAAGGGTACTGGAGTATATAAAATATTGATCTAAAGGGAGGGTCGATGATGAGCCGTTTTGAAAAGCTTGCTTCTGAAAAGGATGTCGTCGAGCGGCTGGAACAGCTGCAGGAAGAAGGTGTCAGGGACGATGAAATTACAGTGATATCCGGGCAGAAGCTTGAATTCGCCTATTTGAAGTTCAGGGACGTCAATTTCAAGGATGCCGAAGGCACGACATGGGATAAATTCACTTCGATGTTTTCAGACGCCGACCCGAAAGACAAGGTGCTCGCCGACTTCGATATCACCGAGAGTGAAAAGGAACACTTCAAAGACGCACTGGACAGGGATGAAATCCTTCTTTTGAAAGAACCTTACGGTGTACAGGAAGAAGGTCATGCGGGAAATGAAACAAGGGACTTCCATGAAACCCAGCAGCAGGATGCGCAGGGTCTGGAATCCAAAGCGGCCCGGGATGAGCGGATGGATGCCCAAAGCGACATCCCGCGCCGTCAGCGGGACCCGTCATACGATTACCCTTCGTCCCGTGGACGCGCCGTTGAACAGGATGATGATGTCACCCTTAAAGACACCGCAGATGACCGGGAATACGGGTACGGCGCCCGGGCGGATGAACAGAAGAAGAGACCGTCGGACCGTCATCACCTGGATGACAGTGAATACGGTTATACTAAAAGGCCCGATGAGACATACGGCTATAAATGATGGAGAGAGGCACCGGGGACGTCCCGGTGTCTTTCTGTACATATCGATATGCGGGCATGGGGATGTGGAGAATTTGAAACTCGATGCGATAGACGTCCTTTTCATGCATTACATCACGGACAGGACGACGGATGAAGCGGATAAATATGATTTCTGGCAGCTTCAGTACGGCAGGCGGCCGGCAGACCTTTTGCGCCGCCTCATGGAGGCAGGCGTGATTTATGAAGATGACAGCCTGCCGGCGGTCCTTCAGAAACTGAGGGTCTACGAGCTGAAGCATATTTTGAGATCTGCACGCCTGAAAGTTTCCGGCAATAAACAGGCACTGATCAAACGGATCCTTCAGCATGCGACGGAGATCGACTTTGCCCCCGTGCCGCTGAAAAACGTCTATAAGCTTTCAGAGCGGCATTCGGAGTTTCATTCCCGTACCCGTTTTTTGAACTACTTCCATTTCCACGGCAATTTTGACCTGCATGAAATTTATGGTTTCCACCTTGCGCATGACAGCTGGGGCGCCCATCGGACCGCTGTGGCGTTCCTGGAAGGAAAAGCCCGGGCGCATATGCATGCCGCCAACAAATATACGGCGGTGAAATCGTATTTCCTCTTATCCAATTATGCGCTGAATGAAATGCAGGATAAGCATTTGTCGATGCATTACCTGAATCATTTCGCCATGCTCATCGTCCTTGCCGCCATGGATGGCGGGAGCGGCATTCCCGATTCCCCGCATTTCTACGTCGACAGGTACACGACCGGGAGGTACAGGACATATATGGAAGAGTCAGGCATCAGCGTGCATGCACTGATCCGTTTCCTCACGGACTCCACCGCCGGCCTGCCCTGGCCGGATGAGGCAAGACGTCATGCCGCCGCTCTCATCGCGGATTTCGTGGTGATGGATGAAATATATTAATGCACGTGTCCGTGATGATGTGACCCGTTTTGGAATGCCATATCACATATGACACCTTCATCGTGGCTGTGTGTCCCACTTTCAATCTGGATCGTCACATGCCCGATGTTATCCTGTTCGAGTTCATGTTCTATTCTTTGAAGCAGTGCCTGGCACTCAGAGACCGTCATCTCCCCGTCCACGACGACATGGGCCGACAAGGCGTTCATCCCGCTTGTGATCGTCCAGACGTGGAGATCGTGGATGCCCTTCACTTCCCCGATGTTTTTGATCCTCGCAACTATTTCATCCAGGTCGACACTGACGGGTGTGCCTTCCATCAGGACGTGCAACGCATCCTTCGTGACCCGCCAGCCGCTGATCAGGATGAGGACCGCGACGATGACGCTGGCAAGGGGGTCTGCGATGCCCCAGCCGAAGATGATCATCACGAGGGCTGCGGTGATCGCGCCGACCGAGCCGAGCAGGTCGCCGATCACATGCAGGAACGCCGCCCGCATGTTCAGGTTGTCCTTCGTGCTGCCGCTCCGCATCAGCATCCATGCGACAAGGATGTTGACCAGGAGACCGACGGTTGCGATGGCAAGCATGCCGTAGGACGCCACTTCGGGCGGATTCAAGAAGCGGCCTGCCGCTTCATGAAAGATGAAGCCCGAAATCAATATCAGCGTCACCCCGTTGAAGACGGCTGCAAGTATTTCAAACCGCTTGTAGCCGTAAGTCTTACTGTAGTTGGCCGCCCGTTCCCCGAGCGTCAGTGCAACGACAGCGACCCCGAGGGAAATCGCATCACTCAGCATGTGCCCCGCATCCGCCAGGAGTGCCAGGCTGTTGGTCAGGAACCCGCCGACGGCTTCAACGATCATGAAGAAAGTGATGATGATGAATGCGGCTGTCAATGTCTTTTTATTCGCATCGTGCGTATGATTGTGGCTCATCCCCACACCTCCCTAATCATGTTCGACATGGCTGATCATCTGCTCCAGCATCCGCATGACGTGCGCATCATCATGGGAATAATGGATTGTCGTCCCGTCCCTCCGGGACTTGACCAGCCTCAGCTGTTTCAGCGTCTTCAACTGATGCGACACCGTCGACTGCTTCAAGCCGAGCGTCTCTGAAATATCACCGACCGAATGCTCCTCATCGAAGAGGTAGGTCAGTATGCGCACGCGCGTCGGATCCCCCAGTGCCTTGAATGTCTGTGTGATCCGCTCCAATGTATCTTTGTCCAGTGCCTTCTTCTCCATATGTCCACCCCGGTTTCATTATATATTGTTATATTAACATATGTTCATATATAAATTGAAGGGGGACGGCGGAAAAGATCGTCATCCCTGCTATGCATCACGACGGCGCCCCCGGTGCGCATCCTGTTTCATAAGGAAAAGCGTCCAGGAGAGTGCCAGCACCAACAGTATGACGGCACCGCCGATATACAAGTATGAAAATCCGGATGCCATACTTATTATCATGAAGGCGATGGATGGTCCTATGGCTGCACCGATATCCTGAATGATCGTATAGCCCGTCAAAAAGTTCATCGATGTCTTCTCATCATCGATGGCAACCGCGTCATTCAGTGTCGTCATGACGGTCGCCCCCGCCAGGACCAGCAGCGTGATGATCATCCAGAATATGACCGGCATATCGAAGGAGATGAAACCGTACAGCACTCCGGTGAGGATGAGTGAAATGATGAGTAAGGGCACCCTGCCGGCCCTGCCATCCGACCATATGCCGACCCGCCTTGCCAAAAAGGGCTCCCATATCCATCTGCACGATTGAAGGAAACCGGACAGGAATGCCGCACTCACCATCACCTGGAACAGCGTGACGAACTCGCCCTGATTGTTTTCGATCACCGAGCTCAATGTGGAGGCGAGTATCCCCTGCATCAGCATCGTGATGAAGAAGCCGCTGATCGAGACCAGGAGCAGTTTATTCCTGAACTGCACCGTTTCAGCTGAAGTGAACGGTATTTTAGGTGCATGCGGGAACACAGCGGACCTCCCGCTGCCCTGCTCCATAAAAGTGAGGATGAAGAAGAGGCCGGATAAAGTCAATATTCCGAAAGCGACCGCGACCGCCTGCAGGCCGACGAGGGGCACGAAGATCCCGCCCAGCAGCATGCCGAATAAACTGCCCAGCCGATACAGCCCGTTGTACGTACCCATTGATTTTCCCACTTCATCTTTTTTGGCATATACGGAAACACTCGCCAGACCGCCGATCCTGAAAAACGACCAGGCCACGCCCCACAGGCTCCGCAGGATGACCCATGCAATGAATCCGGTGAAAAGACCGTAGCCCAAAGTGGTCAGTGCCCCGAGCAGTGTGGCGATGACAAGGCCCGTCTTCAGTGAGATCCGTTTATACAGCCAGCCCACAAACGGGGCGGCAGGCAGCCTGACGAAGCGGTTGACCGATAAAAGCACCCCCACCTGCCACAGCGATTCGAGGCCCGCCTGCTCCCAATAGATCGGCAGGGCGATATAAAGCATGGAATCACCGAGCAGGCTGAGGGCGGTCACCAGTGCAACGACTTTGATCGTGTTCGGCTTTTTATTTTCCTTCATCATATAGCGGGAACAGGCCGTTGTTCATCCGCCCAGTCCCTCCCCGCCTTCCCCTGTCCCTGGTTTTAATAATTCCACTATATATCAAAAATATTGGGTGTACAAAGCTGATAATTGGACATCCATCAAAAAATGAAAGCGGTTAAACTTTATGCTTTGCATATTTTACTTTATATAGGGTAAAATGAATGTATGTGCTTACAACGCAATATTTTCAGTTAATAGGAGGAATTTTCAATGGTAACGCCTTACAAAGCAGAGCCCGCAACTGATTTCACTGTAGAAGCAAATAAGCAGGAATTTCAGAAGGCATTGGAACAGGTCAAGGAAGACTTCGGTGCAGAACGTCCACTGGTCATCGGTGGTAAAGAAGTGTTGACGGACGACAAGACGACCGTCATCAACCCTGCGGATAAAAAGCAGGAACTTGGTTATGTTTCAAAAGCAAAACCTGAACACATCGAGCAGGCATTCGAAGCTGCTGAAGAAGCATTCGAAGCATGGAGCACGTGGGCTGCAAAAGAACGTGCCGATCTGCTTTTAAGAGTTTCAGCCATCATCCGCAGGCGCAAGCATGAGTTTTCAGCGCTGATGGTGTATGAAGCAGGTAAACCTTGGAATGAAGCCGACGGTGATACGAACGAAGCCATCGACTTCATCGAATACTATGCACGCTCAATGGTGGACCTCGCCGACGGCAAGCCGACGCTTGACCGTGAAGGCGAATCAAATAAATATTTCTATCAGCCGATGGGTGTCGGTGTGACGATTTCACCCTGGAACTTCCCGTTCGCAATCATGGCGGGTACGACACTCGCACCGGTTGTTGCTGGCAACACGGTATTGTTGAAACCGTCCGGTGATACGCCGCTGATCGCCTATAAATTGATGGAAGTGCTGCAGGAAGCCGGACTTCCGGGCGGAGTGGTCAACTTCGTTCCAGGTTCTTCAAGGGATATCGGTGACTACATGGTCGACCACCACAAGACGCATTTCATCACTTTCACCGGTTCAAAATCAGTCGGCCTGCGCATCACTGAAAGAGCAGCCGTCGTACATGAGGGACAGCACTTCCTCAAACGCACGATCACTGAAATGGGCGGTAAGGATACGATCATCGTCGATAAGGATGCAGACATCGAAGTTGCAGCCGAGTCCATCGTCCATTCCGCTTTCGGCTTCTCAGGCCAGAAATGTTCAGCATGTTCACGTGCAGTCGTCCATAAAGACGTCTACGATGAAGTGCTTGCAAGATCTATCGAACTTACGAAAGAACTGACTGTCGGCAACACGGTGGACAACACTTACATGGGACCTGTCGTGAGCCAGAAGCAGTTCGACAGCATCAAGGAATATATCGAAATCGGTAAAAAAGAAGGCAAGCTCGAGTTTGGCGGAGAGACGGATGATTCCACAGGATTCTTCGTCCATCCAACGATCATCTCGGATCTTGACCCTGAAGCGACGATCATGCAGGAAGAGATCTTCGGACCCGTCGTCGGCTTCACCAAGGTCAAAGACTTCGATGAAGGCCTTAAAGTGGCAAACAACACCGAGTACGGCCTGACCGGTGCAGTCATCACGAATACACGTGAACACTGGCACCTTGCATGCCGCAAGTTCGATGTCGGAAACCTTTACCTGAACCGCGGCTGTACAGCAGCTGTCGTTGGATACCACCCGTTCGGCGGATTCAAGCTGTCAGGGACCGACCAGAAGACAGGCAGCCCAGATTACCTTCTGAACTTCGTGAATCAGAAAGTTGTTTCAGAAATGTTCTAGCATTTGATAGTGGAAATGGGGCTGGGACATAAAGCCCTTCGACAGCTAAGAAAAGCGGCGATCCATCTGGGTTTACAGATGGATCGCCGCTTTTTCTAGATGCCTGCAGACGGGTCGCCCTGAATCTGCCGGAACTTTCGCAGATTCAAGGCGAGTAACGCAAGGCCGGTTTCAATTTTGACCTTGCGTGCGCCCCGGACCGAGAATCGTTTGAACGCCAAATTCGCCTTCAAATTGCCGAAAACCGTTTCGATATCGATCTTCCTCTGCTGATAGATCATCCGGTTCTCTTTCATTGAAAGCGTGCGTCGGGCCTGGGCTTTGAAATACTCCAGGTTCATATTCTTTTGGATGCGCTTGTTGATGCGTCT
>NZ_FRCF01000020.1 GCF_900142805.1 Lacicoccus alkaliphilus DSM 16010
AAGGACAGTGATACGAAACTGCTGGTCGGCATCGCGGATGAGCGGACGGATAAAGTGATCGAGTATGCGAAATTCGTTGAGCAGACGAACGCGGACGGTCACCTGCTGATCAACTCATTCTACATGACGCCGACGGAAGAGGAAGCGTTCCACCAGTTCAAGGATGTCAATGATGTCGTGACGAAGCCCATCATGATGTACAACAATCCCTTCACGGCAAACGTGGACCTTGAAAATGAGACGATCTACAAAATCGATCAGGAGCTGGACAACGTCCAGTACATCAAGGAATCGACCGGTGATATCCGCAAAGTGCGCACCCTTGTGGAAAACACGGACCTTGTGATGTTCTGCGGATCGGATGACCTCGCCTATGAATCATTCGCCGTCGGTGCCACAGGCTGGGTGTCGGTCGCAGCGAACATCGCACCGAACAGTGCATCCAAACTTTACGAGCTGATGAAGGCAGACAAGTATGAGGAAGCGAGAGCCCTGAATAAGGATCTGCTGCCATTATGCGAGTTCCTGGAGGATTCCGGAAAGTACGTCCAAATCGTCAAAAAGGCGATGGACTTGAAGGGCCTGAACGGCGGCCCGTCGAGGAAACCGAGGCTCGGGCTCACGGATGATGAAGTTGAGAAATTGAAACGTCTGATGGAGAAGTTGGACTGATAAGCGGGGGAGGGACTTATGTCCCATCACAGGTGATCATTTCCTCGCCACGATTCAATAAATGACCGTCATTATAACAGAATTATAATCGTGTCACTGCTAAATTAGACTCAATAGATGACCAATTATGAGTTGATTTAGATAGACTGATTAAGAGTATAATTAGAGACAGTGAATTATAATCAGATTTTATGCTCTCATGCTATAGTTAGTTAAATATTAAACATTTATAGAATCACTTTCAATTTTAAAAGTTAAGAAAATAAATGACACATTTTTTTGTTTACAACTCTTAGTACATCCATCATTTACTTGACACCTTTCGAATAAGTATTACAATTGATAATAAATAGAATAGATTTGCACTAGGGGCGTTTTTTTAAAAAAACTGAGATGAGGATAACCTCAGACCCTTTGAACCTGATCTAGTTAAAACTAGCGTAGGAAAGTGTTACTTCGATAGAATTATTTATACTTGAAAAGATATAAATCAATCACTTTCGATGCGTAACCTTCCTATGTATGAAGGTTACGCATTTTTTATTCTAAAAAAAGGAGTGATTCATTTGGCCAAAACAGTTTTAGTGACGGGGAGTGGAAGAGGTCTCGGCAGTTGTATAGTAGAAACACTCAGTGAAAATGGTTTTAACGTCATCATTAACTACAATAAGAGTAAAGAGAAAGCAGAAGCTTTGCAAAAAAAGATCGGATCACAAGCAATTGCGATTCAAGCTGATGTTACAGATCGTCAAGCAGTGGAAAAAATGGTCGAAAAAGGTACTGGGCACTTTGGGCAGATTGATGTCGTTGTTAATAATGCACTTGTTAACTTTAAGTTTAATCCAACTACTCAAAAAGCATTTAAAAACCTGACCTATGAGGATTATGAGCAACAATTAGATGGCACCTTAAAGGCTGCATTTAATGTATCGCAAAGTGTAATACCTCAATTCATAGAACGTAAAGATGGGGCAATCATCAATATCGGAACGAATTTATATCAAAATCCTGTGGTCCCGTATCACGAGTACACGACAGCAAAAGCTGCTTTAATTGGGTTCACGAGAAATATTGCAGCAGAACTTGGGCAGTATGGCATCCGGGCAAATATTGTTTCTGGCGGATTACTGAAAACAACAGATGCAAGTGCTGTGACGACACCGGAAGTCTTTGAATTAATCGCTGATTCTACACCACTGAGGAAAGTCACATCACCACAAGATGTTGCCAATATGGTGGCCTACCTTTGTTCCGATGCAGCAGATGGCATTACAGGACAGAATATTACAGTAGATGGCGGACTGACTATGAATTAGGTGGAATATAATCATGAACCATTCTAAAGAATTAAATATAGGGGTTTTACTATATGGAGTGGGGCACCATCAGGCTGCCTGGTTAGAAGAAGATTCAAGCATCAATGAATTTATAACGATTGAATACTATGAAAACCTGGCAAGAATTGCTGAAAGAGGCAAATTGGACGCAGTATTCTTTGCGGATTCACAAGCTTTCCCCGCATATAGTGCCACAGAATTACCAACCAGTTATTTTGATCCCTTAATTGCTTTAACTGCTATGAGTAAAGTCACAGATAATGTCGGGCTTGTTTCAACTATCTCAGGAACGTTTAACAACCCGTTTACTTCAGCAAGGCAGTTACTGTCATTACATCACATAACAAAAGGGCGTGCGGGTTGGAACCTGGTCACATCAATGACCCACCGTGAGGCGCAAAATCACAGCATGTCAGAATTACCGGGGAGAACAGTACGTTATAAGAAAGCAGATGAATTTGCGGCAGTCATGGATCAATTATTTGAATCATGGTCTCTTGAGCACTACAAACCAGATAGAATAAATAAGGAAATCATTAAAAATGAAAGTATTCAGCCATTTAATTATAAAGGTCATAATTTCCAAATTAAAGGTCCATTAACACTACCTTTAGGAAAGGCGGGGAAACCGGTTGCGATGCAAGCCGGAACTTCAATGGAAGGTGTTGCACTTGCAGCGAAATATGCTGATGCGGTCTACTCTGTCTCTTGGAACTTAAAGCAGGCAAAAGCTTATCGTAATAAGTTAAATGAAGCAATAAAAGCAAGTCATCGTCCGGAAGCCAACATCAAAGTATTTCCTGGATTGGTGACTTATGTCGGGCGGACAAAAGAAGAAGCCTGGAAAAAGAAATTAAAATTAGATGGTTTGTTACCAATCGACTCAACCCTTGATCAGCTCGAGTTCTTTATTCAACGAGATACAACTTCATGGGACCTTGATGAAAAAGTGCCCCCATTACCCTCAGTCGAAGAATTCACGGGACCCATCGGTCGTTACCAAACTGTCTTGGAAATTATAGAAGATAAAAACCCGACGGTCAGAGAATTGATAGGTTATTTAAGTGCTGGGGGAGGTCATTTGACACTTATAGGTACGCCTCGAGAAATTGTGGATGAAATGGAGAAATGGATGAACGAAGGTGTGGCAGATGGTTTCAATTTGATGCCGCCAACACTTCCAGGTGGCTTAGAAGATTTTGTCGACTTAATTATTCCAGAAATGCAAAATCGAGGTCTTTTTAGAAAGGATTATAACGGCGAAACGTTTAGAGAGATGCTGGCACTATATTAACCCTGCTTTTTTGAAGTATCGAAAAACCTTTAACTTTCCAGCTGCTTTAAATTTTATAAGTAAACTATTTTTTTAATATTTAAAACCATTTTTTTATAGTAAATTGAGATTCGTTTCTTAATTTTCACTTATAGCATTTAATTATAGTCAATGATTCATGTATGTTCTGTCTTTTGAAAAAATTAGAGGGAATTTAATAAGAAGGAGAGTTTTTATGCCCGAAGAATGGGGATTTTTGAATACAGGACACCACAATGCTGCTACGAATATGGCGATTGATGAGGCTTTATTAAATTGGCACAGTAGAGGAGCTATCCCCCCTACATTAAGATTTTACGGTTGGTCAGCACCAAGCCTGTCCGTAGGAAGACTTCAAAAAGTAGATAAACGGATTGATTTTTCCGCCCTTGAGCGATATAACTGCGATTTTGTTCGGCGTCTGACGGGCGGCAGCGCCGTACTTCATGATGATGAGCTAACCTATAGTATTGTCGTGACGGAGTCTCATCCCTCCATACCCATATCCGTTCGTGAAGCGTACCATATTTTAACCAGAGGGATTTTAGAAGGGTATCGTAATTTGGGCATACAAGCCGATTATGCCTATCCCTCGAGAGAGGAGACGATTAAAGGAAGATCATCGGTCTGTTTTGAACAGGCTGCTTACTATGAACTCATTATTGACGATAAAAAACTTTCGGGCAATGCTCAAGTACGCAAAGATGATGTCTTACTGCAACATGGTTCAATTCCAATGAGTATTAATGAAAAAATGTTGTTTGATCTTTTCCTTTTCCCATCTGAAAGAATGAGAGAGAAAAAACGTACTTCTTTCTGTGAAAAGGCTGTCGCTATTAATCAGATTACAAATCAAAAGCATACATACGACATGTTGGTGGAGGCGTTTTATCATGGCTTTCAAAGCGGCTTGGATGTCAAGTTTAAACCGATGACATTGACCGATGCGCAGTGTGATGAAATCAATCAATTGGCAAAAAACAAATACACGGCTGAAATGATGAGTTAATACAGATGCTTTCATTATATCAGTCATTGAAGGAGTGTAGTATCAATGTCTAAAAAAGAAGAACACCTGCGTAAACCTAAATGGTTAGAAACCAAAATCAATACTAATGGATCATATTCAGGATTAAAGAAATTGATGCGAGATAAAAAATTAAATACGGTATGTGAAGAAGCACGATGTCCAAATATTTATGAATGTTGGAGCGAGCGTAAAACTGCTACATTTATGATACTTGGTGATACATGCACACGCGGGTGCCGGTTCTGTGCGGTTAAAACAGGAATGCCGAATGAATTAGATTGGGATGAACCGGAACGTGTCGCAGATTCTGTGGAAATAATGGGGCTGAAGCACGTGGTTGTTACAGCCGTCGCTCGAGATGATTTAAAAGACGGCGGTGCAGCGGTTTTTGCTGAGACGGTCCGCGCGATCCGCAGAAAAAAACCTGGTTGCACCATCGAAATTCTACCTTCTGATATGAAAGGTGATTACGAGAGCTTGCACACTTTGATGAGCAGTGAACCAGATATTTTTAACCACAACATTGAGACTGTGAGAAGATTGACAAAAAAAGTGCGGGCTAGAGCAATGTATGATAGGTCACTAACCCTGCTTCAGCGTGTGAAAGAAATTGCGCCTGACGTACCAACGAAATCAAGTCTCATGGTGGGCTTGGGAGAAGAGAAAGAAGAAATCATTGAGGCGATGGATGATTTATTAGCGCATGATGTGAATATTATGACAATCGGTCAGTACTTACAACCAACGAAAAAACATTTGCGGGTCGAGCGTTATTATCATCCAGATGAATTTGCGGAGTTGAAGCAGATTGCACTATCAAAAGGTTTCCGTCATTGTGAGTCTGGGCCCCTTGTCCGTTCTTCTTATCATGCAGATGAGCAAGTCAATCAAGCATCAGCACAGCGTCGCATTGACTATATGAAAGGTTATGAAACCCAGGAAAACACGCAGGTTGATTTTACATTCAATTGATGCACGTCTACAATCACTTCTAACTTCGACACCTTTCTAATCCTCCAATACACCAGTTGTTCTGTACTTTCCTAGTGTAACTGACGGAAGAATGTATTTGGGAAAAGTGTTCAGTTCCATCAAGCAAGAACTGTTCAGTTTAGTTTAGCAGTCACATCAATAGATTATAATATAAAATAACGCCGCCACAGCAGGCCTGTGACGGCGATTTGTCATTCTTATACGATGCTCATCTTCAATTCTTTATCTAAAGCCTCAGCAATGCGTTCAAGCATTTGTACTGATGTATTGACTTGTGCATTTTCTATACGCGCAATCGTAGATTTCGGTACACCCACTATTTGAGCAAGTTCACGTTGGGATAGCTTATGATGCTCTCTTAGTTCTACAACAAGGACAGCAGTCTTGAGCCGTTTGGTTTCATCATCAAATGTTTTTTTACGTTCTGGGTTTTCAGCAATTACTCTTGCTTTGATTTCTTCCATACGTGTCATCTTAACGCCTCCTTAAATATTGATCTCGTAACCACTTAGCTCTTGCAATCTCTTTCGGTGGTGTCTTTTGAGTTTTCTTCGTAAATCCATGAGTGATTACGTACTGATTATTCTCTTTTTGAAAGTAGAAAACCCTCTGAATGTTACTGCTGAATTTCACCCTGATTTCATAAAGGTTCTTATCAATTTTTTTGACCCATTTCATTTTGATGGCGGTTTGCAATCCATGGTTTTCAATCTGTATGATACGCTCTACGATTTTGTCTGCTTGTTTTTCATCGAGAGTTTTCAAAAATTCATCGAATAGGTCATTGTCTTTACCATCTGACATTGTTTTGAATTCTATCTGCTTCATATTAATATGGTAGCATAAATGCGCCCATGATTCCACTCTTCAATATATAATATTGTACTTTACCGAACGGCATTTAAAGTTAATCTTATTCACTATTTATGAGTTTTCAAAATCGGCTATTCATAAATATCTATAGTGAGAAATTGTTTAATTCACAAAGTTTTCATCGCCATATTTATAGCCTTCTCTAGTTAATTTGAATACCTGTCTTTTAGAATTTAATGATCTTATATATCCCTTACTCTCTAGCTCATTTATTGCTTCGACATAATAAGCATCATTCCTAGGGTTAACAGGTGTAAAACCTTTATCACCTGCTTGAATAATTTGGCCCTCCATTGTCTTAAAATTATGAATTTCAGAATCAGTCCTATAGGCCTCTGCTATTAACTCTTTTGCCTCCTCCGAAATTTTCTTCTCTTCTTTCTCTCCTTTATTAGATTTTAACTCTTCGATAAGCTCCTTCTCAGATAGATTGGAAATCTTAGATTCGTTAAAATATTCACTTAGGACTACCATTCGATATAAATCATTTCTAAATTTATTTCTAAAATCATCGGTGGAATTAAAGTCTTTGTATAGAGCTTTAAACTCTCCCTTATTTAATTGCATTTCTTTTTTGAAATTCTCCAATTTTTTTAATTGATCTTGATCAGTATTTCTCGGAACTAGCTCAGTTGAAAAATATATCATAGCGGGCTTACCAGCATTAATATGTTTGTTGATTTCTTCAATAGTTCCACTCAAAGCGTTCTCAGTTCTTGTACCTACTTTTGTTCCAAATATACCTACTAATAAATCACATTTACTCACTATTTGTTTATTTAAAATCGTTTGAGCGTCAGCACCAGTTTCAGGGTATGAATGAGTCTCCCAACCCACTGGTAATAAAACTATTTTTTCTTTTTCAGAATGCATTCCATTAAAATTAACAATCTCTTCCCGTACCGATTGTCTTTTTTGATCAACATCTCCTGGAGAAGCTATCATAACTTGCAAAGCTCTGGCTATAAATCCATATTCCATTTCTATAAACACTCCATTCTCATAGTATATACATAAACAATAGTATAAAATACATCTTTTATAAGAGACATAATTATTATAACTTTTCTATTTACTGTAAATGTTTAACTTTTTTGAAGATAGTTTAATTATTAACATAATTCAACTTATAAGCAGTCAACAAAAATAAAAAGGGTAGAAGATGCCAACTTAGTTACATCATCTATCCCTTTTAATACAGAAAAGTATATGTTTAGGAACGGTTTAAAAGCAATTCTGAAAACAACTGTTTATATCACTATTATCTTATAAATTAGGGTTTAACTGAAGTAAGGGATATATCCGTAAGTTAATCTGAAACTAGCGACTTTTTAATTGAAACTATGTAAAAAGATAGGACAAAGTGGCTCCATTTGACGATATTTTAAGCCCGACATTCGTAAATGCAAAGAAGTACAGACTGTCACCTGTACTTCTTATTTATTCTACAGTAATCAGACGTTTTTCCATGAGTTATATATTTGAGTTCTTTTATTAAAGGCTTCTTGTCCACCTTCCATTATATCAACAATTTTTTGCTGAATATCTTTGTTATCGACACTACCAGTTTTTGCGCTTAGTTGTTTTTCATTGTAAGAAACAGCAATTACCTGTTCTGAGTCGCCAAGGACTGGGATATTTGCATTGTGTGTCGCAAATATAAACTGAACCTCTGGCTTTCTTTCTTTTACTTTTGTAATTATTTCATTGTAAATTATTTGATTGTCTAGATCGTCCTCTGGTTGATCAATCATTATTAAATTATTGTCTTTTTGAGATAAAATGAAAAGAACTAAAGCTGACGCTCTTTGACCGATAGAATGTTTAGTTATAGGTTTTCCATGGTACTTTATTTCAATTTTATTTGGAGTTCTAATTTTTAATTGTTCATTGTAATTGGTTTTAATTATCTCTTTTACCCTAGATAATTGAGCTTCAGTTACTAAAGAGGAAGTTACTTTAGAATCATCTAATAAAATATCAACTATTAGTGCTGAAAAATCCGAGTGATTTTCGCTTATGGCTCGATAAGTACTTTGGTTTATATTAGAACCTTTAAATGATTGCTTCAAGTTTTCCAGAAAGAATTCCTTGTTTCCTTTAAATTCAATGCTTAATTCCAACGAGCCCTGGTTCAAATTGATCTTTTCAATTTCATCATTGTAGACTCTGAATTCCTGCAGCAACAGCTGATTCCTTTCCTCCAAATCAGACCGAATCTTGGATTCAATTTGATCCTTTATTTCTTCTTGTGTGTTGACTTGATGAATATCCTTTCTTATCTTATCTTCGTTAGTCTTAAGCTTCGCAAAATCATCAGGATTTAAGTTGGGTATATCGATATCCCTCTTAATTCCAGCGAATTCTTCCTCAAGTGAACCTATGATTGCTTGAATCTCTCCTAGATACTTTTTTACTTGCTCAGAACTTGAATCGACCTTTCCTATAATCTCTTGAATTTCTTTTTTTACAGCAATTACAGAAGTTACTTCTTTTGATAAATTTGAGAACAACTCTGGCACTTCTAAAGATTCTTGTTTACATAATTCATCGAGCTCTCTGAGGTTAGGAGAATTCAGTAAAAGTTTCAAATCCTTCTTGAATTCATTGATCCGATCATAGGCATTTTCAATATTTCTTTCATCCTTTTGAAAATTCACTTGTTTAGAAAGCTTAGTGTTTAAACCATTTTCTTCAAATATTCTTATCTTATGTTCTATATCCGTTAAACTTCTTTTAAGATCTGGCAAAGTCTCAAGTTTATCATTCAACTGAAATAGCTGATTAACGTGGTTTCCCAATTGATCGTTTATGTTAGTTAAATCTCTTTCAAAGAACTTTATTTTCTTCCCAACTAATTTGCTTAATAGATCTAGTTCGAATCCATTCTCCATATAAGATAAATCTTTCTGACCGAAATATAGTGGAGTTTGAAGAATAGAATTTACTGTTACTCCAATTTCCTCCCCATCTTCATTAAGTACGTGAGAGGACTCTCCTAGTATCCTTTTTACTTTGTAATTCTTTTTGTGATTATCTTGAATTTCAACAATCACTTGCCCACCTGATTCAAGAAGGTTCTTCACTACTTCAGTTTTATAATTTTCATCAGCTATAGATGGCATCATATCTAAACAATACCTAATAGCTTCAATTATACTTGATTTACCACTACCTCGAATTCCAATTAAACTATTTAATTCCGGCGATAAGTAAATTTTTTGGTTGTTCATTTTGCCACCGATCATTTCAACGGACTTTATATGTCCATGGCTATGATTGTTTTCCAATTGAGAAATTCGATTTTGATAATCCCTCAATGCAAGTATGACAGAATCGAAACTTCCATCGCCAATCTTTATATATGATTTTTTCCCTTTACCTATCTCCTCGATGGACTTACAATCTGAACCTTCAATGTAGGGTAATCTATAGCCCATCCACCTTTCAAGTTGATGCATCTTATCCCTAGTTTGACCTTTTTGAAATGCAATAACTTTGTCTTTAAACCAACTATTTTTACTAAGAGATTCTATTAGACCTCCATTGCATTCTTCTAAAAATCCACTTTTTTGTTCGATGTGGGCCATCAAGATAACATAGTCTTTGTTATAAGAGTTTAAGGCTTCAACCGTTCCAGCCAAATCTTTGTTACAACGTGTATTTTCATTTTCTCTATTTTCGATTCCTTTGAATACTTCGTCGAGGAATTGATTTATAGATTCACTATTGCCCTTAATCCAGTCTTCTTCTTTAAAAACTATTAAGCAATGGATACCATTAGCACCTTCTTTAACAGAGAGCTCTACTCCGGGTAGTAAAGTAATGTTTTCTGTCCTCGCTTTTTTCTTCAGACCCTTGAATTCATTTAGATGAAACTTGTTGTGATTTGTAATAACTCCCAATTTAATATTTTCTTCTTTGAGTTTCTTTATGTAATCGCTCACAAAACGATCCTGCTCTCCCTTATAAATAAATTCCTTATCTGCGTTAGTGTGTAGATGAAAATCTGCTCTTATCCACTCCGTACCAAATTGGAACATAGAACTCCTCCAGGTTTTTTATAATATCGTTCTAACCTTTAATAAAATATACTTATTACTCTCATAGTAGCATATGACGTAGTTTAAAATGCTAAATTTAAAACCTTGTAACTGCTAAACTAGACTCAACAGTTTTCCACAATCAAGACTCAACAGTTCTCTACAACTAGGCATCAACAGTCTAAGAATCAACATTCACTTTTAGGTATACTGAATCAGAGTATATTTAAAAGGAGAGAACAAGGAGTGGAAAGATGGATGATCTATCAAGAAGTGCACCGATTAAAGAAGATGGGATTTTCAAACAGTAAGATCGCAAAGAAGTTACAGATTTCCAGAAACAGGGTGATTGATTATTTGAATATGAGCCCGGATGCATTCGCAGACTTTATCGCATCCCTACAAAACCGGACCAAGAAGCTGGACCCTTATCACGGTGTCATACTCACCTGGCTGAAAGATCATCCTGATGCCACCAGCGCACAAATTTATGATTGGCTCCAAGACAAGTTTGATATTCAATCCGTGGCTGAAAACACCGTCCGGAACTATGTCAATCATTTACGGGAACACCATCACATACCGAAAGAGACGGTGTCACGCGTCTATGGTGCAGTGGATGAACTGCCGCCAGGCAAGCAGATGCAGGTTGATTTTGGAGAATTGACAGTGGACACATCCTCAGGTGGCAGGCAGAAACTCTATGTGGCCGGGTTCATATTGTCGCACTCCCGTTTTAAGTATGTGGAATGGCTGGATCGACCGTTACGGACGGATGACCTGATCCGGATGCAGGACAATGCATTCCACTACTTTGGCGGCATGACGGAAGAGATTGTCTATGACCAGGACCGTTTACTGACCGTCAGTGAAAATGCCGGCGATCTGAACCTGACCGAAGCATTTACCCAGTATCAACGGTTCAGACGCTTTAAAGTCGAACTGTGCAGAAAAAGCGATCCGGAGTCCAAAGGGAAAGTCGAACAGGTCATCAAATATGTAAAAAATAATTTTGCGAAGCATCGCATCTTCGACAATTTGGACGCTTGGCAACAGTCCGCTTTAAAGTGGTTGAAACGCACCGGCAACCATAAAGTGCATCACAATATCAAAAAAAGACCATTTGAAGTGCACGCCCTCGAAAAGCCGCATCTTCAAACAGTCTCTGGAAATTATGTGTTGACACACATTTCACCTACTAATATAACAAGAAAAATTCATAAAGACAATGTCATCCGCTTTGAAGGGAACCGGTACAGCGTGCCCCTGGGCACATTTCAAAGTGGCAGCGCCAATGTTGCCTATGTATCGGTCACAGATACCCATTTGAAGATTGCGTTACAGCCTGAAGGCCAGCCGATCGCCCGCCATCGATTGTCCGAGTCCAAAGGGCAGATCATTACAGATGCCAGTCACCGCCAGCGGTCTCAAACGAAACGCGCCCAGCTGACCGCAGCAGTGTGTGAAGCATTGGCGGATACCGAGCTGTCGGCCTGGCTGGTGGACACACTACAGAATCAATACCCGCGACATCTGGTCGACCAATTGAGGATCGTGCTGAGCACTGCCGAAAAATACCCGGCGCACATTCACGCGGCGGTCAATGAATTCAAACGCCTGGGGTTGGCCAGTGCCAATGACTTAAGGGATATTACGGTGTCGTTGGACATCCAGGCGGGCAGACAACGGTCCCAGCAAACGGTCATTAATGAGAAGTACAGAGACATGACGGCGCCCGAGCGTCAGCCGGACATCTACTTAAAAGTCCTGCAGGGGGGCCAGTGACATGACAGATGCTTATCATGACTTACAACAAAAATGCCGCACTCTCCGATTGGCGGAAACCGCAAAGGCACTGCCGGACATGCTTCGGATGGCAGAAGCGAAAAATTGGACGTATTATGAGTTGTTGGATCAAATACTGGGCCATGAAGTGGGAAGCCGGGAAGAGAAGCATCGTGCCAAACTGATGAAATGGGCGGCGTTCCCGCAGCAGTTGACGCTGGACCAGTTCAAACTGGCGGAACAATCTGCGATTGGGGAGAAACAATTCAATGTGTTGAAGGCACTCTCCTGGGTGGACGCACAATTCACGCTCATCATGATGGGGCCGCCCGGCGTGGGTAAGACCCATCTTTCAACGGGGCTGGGCATCCACGCCGTGAATCAGGGGTACCAGGTATCATTCATCCCGATGGATCATCTGATCTACATACTGAAGACCCGGGAATATATCAGCAAGTCGAACACCCGATATAAACGCATGGCAGCATCCGACTTGATCATCATTGATGACATCATGTATATGGCCTACGCGCCTCAGGATGCCCAGCTGTTCTTTCAGTTCATTTATGATATGTATGATAAAACGGCATTCATATTGACATCGAACAAAGGCCCCAATGAGTGGGGCAAATTTTTAGGCGACACGACACTGACCACGGCGATCCTGGATCGCCTCCTCCATCGGAGTGAAATCATCACCTTTGATGAACAGCAGGAGAGCATCAGGATGAAATACAGACAGACATTATTCGAACCCCCGGCTGTTGAGTTTTAATCGGGGCAAACTGTTGAATCTTATTTGTGTTAAAGTGTTGAGTTCTACTTGACGGTTACAAACCTAGAGTATGGGTTTATTTGAGATGGTAAAACCGTTCAAATAACGACCGTTTATTGGAATATTGTAGGAAGAAAAAATAGAGCTGATTTCACTATAGTTTGAAAGTACAAAAACCCATATAATTATCACTGTATAATATTTTAAAAATTTATTGAGTTTTTGTACTGTATCCAAGTCCTGTGAGGCCAGTGTGTCAATTTTAACATGGTGATACTTCGAAAGAAGAATCATCTGAGGAATGTAATGAAGCAACAGAAGAAAGTGCTGATGAAGGTATGATTTACTAGATTACTGAAGAAGGTGAAGCACAGCAGATGATACTGAATAATTTATTGTTCTCTAAAAGCAGGCGTACATATTCACCGCCTGGGCAGGTTGAGAAATCAAAGCTGGTATGATCAAATGACCTGATGGGCAACCAGTGCTGGTATTTTTACGGACTGGCTTATTCCATTTATTCATCTACACAAAATATTCTACACTCTCCAGAGGTCTTTCAATATTACCTGAGTCTGCGACATTATTATTGCTGTTACCTTCACCTGAATTTAGTATATACTTGTATCAAATTCCGAAACGAGGATATTATATGAAACCAATCATCCAGTTTATATTTCATCTTGTCACTCCGCTCATATTAGGTAAAGCAATCGGGAAATTATCCACCAGATCCGCACCAGGGCAGTACAGGAAACTTAAACAGCCGCCGTTTGCCCCGCCGCGTAAAATTTTCGCGCCCATGTGGACCTTCCTTTACCTGACGATGGGGCTGGCCCATGCCCGCGTCAACAGAAAAGGGGACCGTGGGGCAAGCAGATTGTTCAAGGTTCATCTTATGATCAACTACACCTGGTCCTTCCTGTTCTTCCGGCTCAGGAAGCGTCAATTGGCGTTGGTGAACAGTATCATGATTTGGGTGACGATGTACGCTGTATTAGTGAAATTCTT